>NZ_JAZHRI010000001.1:0-12117 GCF_043203805.1 Streptomyces sp. LN549
GTACGGCAAGGACGGCATCTGCAAGGTCCGGCCGCCCGGCGGCCTGGTCGCGGCTCGCTTCCGCCACTACGAGGCACGCTCGGTATGCCGCTGCTTCATGACCATGTGCTGCTGTCGGTGAAGGGCAGCGCCTGGACGGGAAGTGGGGGTCGGTCCACTCGGAGGTCGCTGAGAACACGGTCGCCGCGTCCGCGCTCTACAACGAGATCGTGGCTGCTGAGGTCTGTGAGGAGTTGGGCCCGGCTACCGAGCCGCGCGTGGTGGAGCACCGGGCGGCGTCCGGTCATGGACATCGCGGGCGTGCCCCACGAGCTGATCCGCTGGACCGCCAGCCGCGGGGAGCAGATCGACGCCCGCCTGGCGGACCTGGAGTACGAGTACGTCACCGCCGTCGACGACGAGGGCGAGCTGAAGTACCTGCCCGCGGTCTCCGAGCGGGCCCGGTGGAACTGATGCAGCTGGCCTCCCACAAGACCCGGCCGCCCAAGCAGAAGAAGGCCCGGTCACCGCGCAACTGCGCGCCGAGTGGAAGCAGAGCGCGATCGACACCTCGAAGGTGGCCGCTGACGTCATCAACTCGCTCCTCGAGCGCGCCCGGCGCCGCAGCCGCCGCGATCCGGCCCCGGGTCGCCGCCGTGGTCGACGTCGCCCTGGCGGCCGTCGACGTCGCCGCGGTGGTGATCGTGATGAACGGCGGCGGCCGGTTCCACCGCCGGCATCTGCTCGCCGAATCCCGCCGCCACCTCGCCTGGTCCTGCGCGGCCGGCGCCGCGACCCCCGCCCGGACGAGACCATTGTGCGTGCCGCCATCTCCACTTACTGCCTGGACATCAGCGAGCCGAAGACCAGACGCGGCCTGCTCTCGGACTACCGCCTCTACACCGCCCGGTGGGCGCTGTCCGATCTCGATCTCCCCGGCGCCCGCCGACCCGCTGTCCCTGACCCGGACCGACTGCCCCCGGCCGACCCCGGCGCATCGGCCCCGGCGGCTCCCCAACTGCCGGGCCAGAGGGCGAGGGAGTGGGAGATACCCTGCGTCCCGTTGAGCTACGACCGCGCGTCCTCGCCGGCGCGGCCGTACGGGAGAAGCTGCGCACCACCACCGTCACCGCCGTGCGGGGTCGTGGCGTACGACGTCGTCGCGCACCAACAGGCGGCGATGCCCGAGCAGCTGCTCGCGCCCCCGGCCGCTGACCCCGAGGATGACGACCAGGAGCCGGAGGCTTCAGGCCACGGTCGGGGAGCGACCTGACAGCACTGCGCACGCTGAAGGCGTCGCGCACCGACTGGGTAGCCTTCGATCTCACCGCGACGAACGACTGCGCCATCTCCAGGACGCCTTCACCAAGTCGGCCGACCGCGCCCGCGAGACGACGAGCTGGTACGCCGATCCGGAGGACACCACCCCACCGCGCCCGGTGCGCGAGGACGACCAGCGCGCGCACCGCCCCCAGCAGCCGGACCGACACCGCGGGCCAGAAGCCGGCCGTTGAGTGCAGGTACCCGGCGCGGCCCACTCGATGCACACCGACGATGTCGTGCCAGTGGACACCACCGTGTTCGGTATCGACTCCACTGGGCGGAGCCCAGTGGGTGGAGTGGCCGACATCTTGTGGGACGGTGCCGCGCATCCACTCGGTGCGCTCAGCTCAGGTCAAGGAGAACGCGCCGCCTCCACTCGCCCACTCCCCGCACCGAGTCCACCCGATGCGCATGGGGCGCGGTTACGGGCGCGCGGTCATGGACTGCACGGTGGTGGCCCACTCCAAGTGTTCGTCGCGCATGGTCTCCAGGGTGGCGGCGGTGTCTTTGTGGCTGTCGGGGTCGGGGATGACGTTCTCGACGAAGCGGATGATGCCGCGGGCGATGCTCAGCACGGCTGCAGTGGGGGAGTCGCGCGTCCATTCCCGCAGGGCGGACAGCAAGATGCATCCGACCTCGTCCAGGGCGAAGGAGTCCGCGTGCGGCTCCCTGTCGCCCAGGACCCCGTGACGGGGAAGACGATGTTCTCGGCGAGCCGCAGCAACAGGAAGGCCGCTCCGGGAGTGGCCGACGTGCGGCCGGAGGCGTAGTTCCTGCCCTCGATGACCGTACAGATCACCGGGCACCTAAAATGAGACGGTGATCGTGCAGGTCGCGGTCCTCAAAGACACGATGATCAGGGTCTGTTCGCCGAGGGATCCCCAACGAACAACCCCTGGCGCGGCGCCCTGGAGGTTGATCACGTTGGTGCTCATGCGCGACTGGCGGAATCTCAGTCGCGCTTATGCCCTCAGCCCCGCGTCAGACGTAGCTGTCGAGAGCGGGGTCGGTGACGACCAGGGCGAGAAGGCGTGGCCGCCTCCTTCGGCGTGTCCCCCGAACTCGGCAAGGGCTATGGCGGCATACGCGCGCGTGTTGACCCAAACGGTGCTGTCTGTGGCGAGCATGGCGAGAAGGCGGGCTGCTTCCTCGTCATGTTCGCCCACCTCGGCAAGTGCTTTGGCGGCCGAACAGCGGACATGATCTGGGTTGCCATCGGCGGCGAACGTGGCGAGGAAACAAGTCCCCTCCTCGGCGTGGCCGGGCATCTTCGCCAGACTCTGGGCCGCATAGATGCGACGGAAGGCGTCGACATTGGTGTCGGCCATGAACGTGGCGAGGAGGCGGGCGCCCTCGTCCTCATATCCCTCCACTCCCGCTAGCGTCTGGGCCGCCCAGACACGGTCAGAATTCTCAAGAGTTGTATTGGTGGCGAGCGCCGCGAGGAAACGAGCCCCCTTCTCGGTGTGACCGACCAACCTGGTCAAGCCCTCGGCCGCCTGGACGCGAGATGTGGGGTTGAAAGCGGTGTCGGTGGCGAGCGTTGTCAGGATGTTTGCCGCTCCCGTTGCACGGCGCCCCACTTCGAGTAGGCCTCGCATGGCGTTGGAGTGGGCGCCGTGCTCAAGGACGTCGGTGGCGAGCGTGCCGAGGAGGCGGAGCGCGTCCTCGGCGTACCCGTCCATGCTGGCCAGTGTTCGCGCAGCGTCCACACGGCTGAGGTCAGGAATGGCGGGATCGACGGCGATATTGGTGAGGAGCGTGGCTGTGGGTTGACCGGGGAGTCCGGTTCTCAGCCAGATCTGGCTGGCCAAGAAGTCCAGAGCGGCTAGTGGATCGTCCGTCATGCGCGTCATCCACTGGTCACAAACTGCGCGGGCGTCTGCACCGTGGAGGAGTTGGTCCAAGAGGAAGCCGACGTAGGACGGTTCGAGGCCAGGGGGCCACGGCTGGTCGCGACTCGGGGTCCAACGAAACAAGGCCTGGCCCGCGTGCGCGCGGGCATGGGTGTTTCGGGTGGCGTAGCGGGCGGCGTGATACTCGAGGAAGGTCTGATGGGGGAAGCCGAGCCCGTCTGCATGGTGATACAGCAGGCCGCTGTGTCTGAGAAGGTCGTCCAGGAACGCTTGCCAACGCTTGGCCGGTACATCGTCAGGGCGGTGCACGGCCATGAGTGAGGCCACTGCCTCGGCTGCTGAGGTCGGTTGCCCGGTGAGCCATTGGTAAGCCAGGTAGTCGATCAGTTCGGGTAGCTGTTCGTGGATCTGCTTGGCGGCGGCGGCGGCCTTCCGACGCGCTTTCGCAGTCTGGAGATCTGTCAGCAGGTGATGCATCGCTTGTTCGTGGCTGTCTGCGACTTCCCTGCTCTTGTTGTGCAGGTAAAGCAGGCCGGTGAATTGCGTGTACACGGCGCTGCGGCCGGCGGGCAACGGCCGCTCGGGCTGAGCGAGGTAGAGCTGGCAGAGCATGAAGGCCATCAGCGGGGTGCGGGCTGGCTCGGCCAGGGAGGCGCCGCACAACGCGCTGAGGGTGAACTCCTCGGCGCGATGGGTAGCCTCCGGTTGCGGCCAGCGGGTGTTGAAGTACTTTCCGACGTAGGCGTGCACGTCTTCGGGGGCGAAGGGCTGCAGTTCGTAGCGCGAGGCTGTGTCGCCGAGGACGCCCAGTTCGTTGTGGGGCAGGGGGCGGGTGGCCACGACGCACCGGTACAGCGGGGGATCTTCCGCGATGGCTGTCTTCAGTTTTTCTAGAACAGCGCGGCGCTCGCTGGCGTTGGGCAGTTCGTCCAAGCCGTCGACGAGGAGTTGCCAGTGTGCCCCGGCGCAGGGTAGCTGCAGGAAGCGCTCAGGAGGCGGGGAGGGGTTGCGCCCGTGGTCGGGGAGAACGTCGCTTGCTGTGGCGAAGCACTCGTGTACGTGGGTGGTCTTTCCGACGGGGGTGCGAGGCGCGCTCACCCAGACCGGAACGGGGCGCGAGCGTTTCCCGGCGGAATGCTTGTCGGCGAGCCACTGGTCGGCGGCCTTGCGTACCTGTGCGCGCAGCAGCGTGTGGATTTCCCGACGCCCGGACCGGCGATGACCACGGAGATGCGCGCGTCGTTGCCAGGAGCGACTTCTGCGGGTTCGAGCGGGGAGTCGTCTCGGGGGCCGGGGTGCGCATCCGGGGCCTGCCAGGCGGCGTTGCTGACGCACGTAAACTTCCGTCAACGGCGGCGGCGTACCTTCGGCATCGTCAAGGTCCGGGTCGTACAAGCCCAGGTACGGGTGTGCTGCGGCCGCAGCACGGGCGCCAGCGAGGTAGCGCAGCAGCCCCTCATCCAGGCTGGTGCGCCGGGGAGGGGTGAGCTTGGCCTGCTCCCAGCGGATCTTCCACAGCTCGTGGTGGTATTGCCACTCGCTGGCGGCCGGACCGCGGTAGGGCCCCATGAGCGTGCCGGCTGGCGGCCTCCCAGCCCGCTCGCGCAGTACTTGCACCAGCGCCCACAGGAAGCGGAAGTCTGTGGCGGGATCACCCCAGGTGAACCATTTGCTGACCGCTCCTGTTTTCAGCGGCCGTGCACACCCGATCCGCTCCAGGCGGTCGTTCGCTTCCTTGACAGCCGGCGTGCGGTGGTTGCCCTTGTACGCTACGGCCTCCAGTTCTTGCAGTGCGTTGCGTAGCGCCGCGCGTTCAGCACTGAGGTCCGACGGGTCGTTCACCACTGCTCTCCTCTCCCGTGTCCCGGCATCTACTGAATGCACTGCATCCCGCGCCGAAATGACGCTTAGAACGCCTGTGACCTGGCCTTTTATCAAACATGTCCACTCGGTCCACCAGCTGCGGTGCCGTCGCGGGGCCCTGTAGTGCGCTTTCTCCGTGTCGCTCGACGGACGGCGGCGCCGGAGGAGGCGGTCTGCGGGGGCGCGTCGCCGCGCCGCCAGGCGGAGCACGGCCGGCCTGGTGCCAGCCCAGTCGCGGGAAGCCCCGGATGCCATCGTGGACAGCGACCCGCGCGGACCACGACCGCGCCGAGGTCGGCACGCTCAACCGGGTGCACGTGGGCTGTGGAACAAGCGCGCCCAACTAGGCGGCCGACCGTGCCCGCTTCCTCGGGCGCGAGCCGAGCATGTCCGCGCCGAGTCGCTCGCCCATCCCCCACCGGCTCCCGCCCACGACCGAATACAGCCGGAGCACCCACACCCACTCGCACCACCACTCGGCTGGCGCCGGACGACAGGCGGTACCGTCCGTCCTACATGTTGCCAGCGACAGAAATCGCGAAATTTCGCCTACCCTGCGTGATGATCTACTGGCACGCCGACCCCCCCCCCCCCCCCCCCCCCCCCCCCCCCCCCCCCCCCCCGTGTGTGTGTGTGTGTGTGTGTGTTTTTTTTTTTTTTTTTTTTTTTTTTTTTTTTTTTTTTTTTTTTTTTTTTTTTTTTTTTTTTTTTTTTTTTTTTTTTTTTTTTTTTTTTTTTTTTTTTTTTTTTTTTTTTTTTTTTTTTTTTTTTTTTTTTTTTTTTTTTTTTTTTTTTTTTTTTTTTTTTTTTTTTTTTTTTTTTTTTTTTTTTTTTTTTTTTTTTTTTTTTTTTTTTTTTTTTTTTTTTTTTTTTTTTTTTTTTTTTTTTTTTGGGGGGGGGGGGGGGGGGGGGGGGGGGGGGGGGGGGGGGGGGGGGGGGGGGGGGGGGGGGGGGGGGGGGGGGGGGGGGGGGGGGGGGGGGGGGGGGGGGGGGGTGGGGGGGGGGGGGGGGGGGGGGGGGTGTGTGTGCATAGTATGTGCGAAGTTAAAAAAGTTACAAAGGGCGGTGTGCGTTAGCGGGGGGGGGCGGTGGTGGCTAGCAGCGGGGGCAAAGGGGCGGCGGCGCGCGCGTGCGGTATGGGCGGTGGTAAAGTGGCAGCGCTGGGTGCGGATTTCCGCCAGCAGGCCCTCGATCATCGCCGCGACCTCGGATGACGAACAGCTTTTGAGCTGGGAGTAAATGCAGACGTTCTTCCGCTCGACGTGCCAGTAGATCATCACGCCGTTGCCGGAAGTGGGCGGGTTCGCTGATTTCTGGTCGCTGAGTCGCGGGAACCCGCGCCTTGGTGGGCGAGCATGACCCTCTGGACGGACGAGTTCATGGCCACCGCCTGTCATCCGGGTGCCGTTAGCGAACGTGTCACCAGCCCCAAACCGCGGTGGTGAGTTACTGCGAGTGGGTGTCTTGGTCTGGAGTGCTCCGGCATGATGCGGTCATGGGGCGGGAGCCGGTGGGGATGGGCGAGCTGGTCGAGTGCTGGACGGTGCTCGATGACGAGGCGGAGCTCGTAGCAGAGAAGCGGGGCGCGACCGAACCCGCCTGGTCCGTCCTCCTCGGCCCCGCCGACCGCCGTGGCCTTACTCCCCTGTTCTGGCCCCACGTACGCCCTGACGGTGAAGTCCGCCTCGACCTCGGCACCCGCGCAGGGCCCGGAGGCGGGTCGTCACCGACGGCGGCCACGCACGGCACGGATCAGCTCCGCCACAGCCTTGATCACGATGGCGCGGTCCGAGGACTCGGTACCCCGCAGTGCGATAGCGACGATGAGCACGGCGGCCGTGGCCGCCACCAGCATGGCGGCCACGGGCACCCACACCCAGGCAGTGATGTCCATTGCGATTCCTCCTCCGGCGCCGCCGTCCGTCGAGCGACACGGAGAAAGCGCACTACAGGGCCCCGCGACGGCACCGCAGCTGGTGGACCGAGTGGACATGTTTGATAAAAGGCCAGGTCACAGGCGTTCTAAGCGTCATTTCGGCGCGGGATGCAGTGCATTCAGTAGATGCCGGGACACGGGAGAGGAGAGCAGTGGTGAACGACCCGTCGGACCTCAGTGCTGAACGCGCGGCGCTACGCAACGCACTAAAAGAACTGGAGGCCGTAGCGTACAAGGGCAACCACCGCACGCCGGCTGTCAAGGAAGCGAACGACCGCCTGGAGCGGATCGGGTGTGCACGGCCGCTGAAAACAGGAGCGGTCAGCAAATGGTTCACCTGGGGTGATCCCGCCACAGACTTCCGCTTCCTGTGGGCGCTGGTGCAAGTACTGCTCGAGCGGTCTGGGAGGCCGCCAGCCGGCACGCTCATGGTGCCCTACCGCGGTCCGGCCGCCAGCGAGTGGCAATACCACCACGAGCTGTGGAAGATCCGCTGGGAGCAGGCCAAGCTCACCCCTCCCCGGCGCACCAGCCTGGATGAGGGGCTGCTGCGCTACCTCGCTGACGCCCGTGCTGCGGCTGCAGCACACCCGTACCTGGGCTTGTACGACCCGGACCTTGACGATGCCGAAGTCCGCCGCCGCCGTTGACGGAAGTTTACGCGTCAGCAAGCCGTCCGGCAGCCCCGGATGCGCACCCCGGGCCCCGAGACGACTCCCCGCTCGAACCTGCAGAAGTCGTTTTCGGCAACGACGCGCGCATCTCCGTGGTCATCGCCGGTCCGGGCGTCGGGAAATCCACGCTGCTGCGCGCACAGGTACGCAAGGCCGCTGACCAGTGGCTCGCCGACAAGCATTCCGCCGGGAAACGCTCGCGCCCCGTTCCGGTCTGGGTGAGCGCCCGCACCCTCGTCGGAAAGACCACCCACGTACACGAGGGCCTCGCCGCCGCAAGCGACGTTCTCCCCGACCACGGGCGCAACCCCTCCCCGCACCCCGAGCGCTTCCTGCAGTTGCCGTGCGCCGGGGCACACTGGCAACTCCTCGTCGACGGCTTGGACGAACTGCCCAACGCCAGCGAGCGCCGCGCTGTTCTAGAAAAACTGAAGACAGCCATCGCGGAAGATCCCCCGCTGTACCGGTGCGTCGTGGCCACCCGCCCCCTGCCCCACAACGAACTGGGCGTCCTCGGCGACACAGCCTCGCGCTACGAACTGCAGCCCTTCGCCCCCGAAGACGTGCACGCCTACGTCGGAAAGTACTTCAACACCCGCTGGCCGCAACCGGAGGCTACCCATCGCGCCGAGGAGTTCACCAGCGCGTTGCGCGGCGCCTCCCTGGCCGAGCCAGCCCGCACCCCGCTGATGGCCTTCATGCTCTGCCAGCTCTACCTCGCTCAGCCCGAGCGGCCGTTGCCCGCCGGCCGCAGCGCCGTGTACACGCAATTCACCGGCCTGCTTTACCTGCACAACAAGAGCAGGGAAGTCGCAGACAGCCACGAACAAGCGATGCATCACCTGCTGACAGATCTCCAGACTGCGAAAGCGCGTCGGAAGGCCGCCGCCGCCGCCAAGCAGATCCACGAACAGCTACCCGAACTGATCGACTACCTGGCTTACCAATGGCTCACCGGGCAACCGACCTCAGCAGCCGAGGCAGTGGCCTCTACCTCCTGGCCGTGCACCGCCCTGACGATGTACCGGCCACGCGTTGGCAAGCGTTCCTGGACGACCTTCTCAGACACAGCGGCCTGCTGTATCACCATGCAGACGGGCTCGGCTTCCCCCATCAGACCTTCCTCGAGTATCACGCCGCCCGCTACGCCACCCGAAACACCCATGCCCGCGCGCACGCGGGCCAGGCCTTGTTTCGTTGGACCCCGAGTCGCGACCAGCCGTGGCCCCCTGGCCTCGAACCGTCCTACGTCGGCTTCCTCTGGACCAACTCCTCCACGGTGCAGACGCCCGCGCAGTTTGTGACCAGTGGATGACGCGCATGACGGACGATCCACTAGCCGCTCGACTTCTTGGCCAGCCAGATCTGGCTGAGAACCGGACTCCCCGGTCAACCCACAGCCACGCTCCTCACCAATACTCGCCGTCGATCCCGCCACTTCTGACCTCAGCCGTGGAGCGCTGCGCGAACACTGGCCAGCATGGACGGGTACGCCGAGGACGCGCTCCGCCTCCTCGGCACGCTCGCCACCGACGTCTCTGAGCACGGCGCCCACTCCAACGCCATGCGAGGCCTACTCGAAGTGGGGCGCCGTGCAACGGGAGCGGCAAACATCCCTGGACAACGCTCGCCACCGACACCGCTTTCAACCCCACATCTCGCGTCCAGGCGGCCGAGGGCTTGACCAGGTTGGTCGGTCCCACCGAGAAGGGGGCTCGCTTCCCCGCGGCGCTCGCCACCAATACAACTCTTGAGAATTCTGACCGTGTCTGGGCGGCCCAGACGCTAGCGGGAGCGGAGGGATATGAGGACGAGGGCGCCCGCCTCCTCGCCACGTTCATGGCCGACACCAATGTCGACGCCTTCCGTCGCATCTATGCGGCCCAGAGTCTGGCGAAGATGCCCGGCCACGCCGAGGAGGGGACTTGTTTCCTCGCCACGTTCGCCGCCGATGGCAACCCAGATCATGTCCGCTGTTCGGCCGCCAAAGCACTTGCCGAGGTGGGCGAACATGACGAGGAAGCAGCCCGCCTTCTCGCCATGCTCGCCACAGACAGCACCGTTTGGGTCAACACGCGCGCGTATGCCGCCATAGCCCTTGCCGAGTTCGGGGGACACGCAGAAAGAGCGGCCCGCCTTCTCGCCCTGGTCGTCACCGACCCCGCTCTCGACAGCTACGTCCGACATGAGGCTGAGGGGGCACTCGCGCGACTGAGATTCCGCACGTCCCGCGCATAGGCACCAACGTGATCAACCTCAGGGCGCCGCGCCAGGGGTTGTTCGTTAGGGGATCCCTCAACGAACAGACACGATCATGAGTAGCGGGGGACCGCGACCTGCACGATCACCGTCTCATTTTAGGTGCCCGGTGATCTGTACGGTCAGCGAGGGCGGGAACTACGCCTCCGGCCGCACGTCGGCCACTCCCAGAGCTGGCCTTCCTGTTGCTGCGGCTCGCCGAGAACATCGTCTTCCCCGTCACGGGGGTCCTGGGCGACAGGGAGCCGCACGCGGACTCCTTCGCCCTGGACGAGGTCGGATGCATCTTGCTGTCCGCCCTGCGGGAATGGACGCGCGACTCCCCCACTACGGCCGTGCTGAGCATCGCCCGCAGCATCATCCGCTTCGTCGAGAACGTCATCCCCGACCCCGACAGCCACAAAGACACCGCCGCCACCCTGGAGACCATGCGCGACGAACACTTGGAGTGGGCCACGCACCGTGCAGTCCATGAGCGCGCGCCCGTGTCCGCGCGCCATGCGCATCGGGTGGACTCGGTGCGGGGAGTGGGCGAGTGGAGGCGGCGCGTTCTCCTTGACCTGAGCTGAGCGCACCGAGTGGATGCGCGGCACCGTCCCACAAGATGTCGGCCACTCCACCCACTAGGCTCCGCCCAGTGGAGTCGATACCGAACACGGTGGTGTCCACTGGCACGACATCGTCGGTGTGCATCGAGTGGGCCGCGCCGGGTGCACTCAACGGCCGGCTTCTGGCCCGCGGTGTCGGTCCGGCTGCTGGGGGCGGTGCGCGCGCTGGTCGTCCTCGCGCACCGGGCGCGGTGGGGTGGTGTCCTCCGGATCGGCGTACCAGCTCATCGTCTCGCGGGCGCGGTCGGCCGACTTGGTGAAGGCGTCCTGGAGATGGCGCAGTCGTTCGTCGGTGAGATCGAGGGCTTCCACGTCGGTGCGCGACGCCTTCAGCGTGCGCAGTGCTGTCAGGTCGCTCCCCGACCGTGGCCCGGCCTCCGGCTCCTGGTCGTCGTCCTCGGGGTCAGCGGCCGGGGGCGCGAGCAGCTGCTCGGGCATCGCCGCCTGTTGGTGCGCGACGACGTCGTACGCCCGACCCCGCACGGCGGTGACGGTGGTGGTGCGCAGCTTCTCCCGTACGGCCGCGCCGGCGAGGACGGCACGGTCGTAGCTCAACGGGACGCGGGGTATCTCCCACTCCCTCGCCCTCTGGCCCGGCAGTTGGGGAGCCGCCGGGGCCGATGCGCCGGGGTCGGCCGGGGGCAGTCGGTCCGGGTCAGGGACAGCGGTCGGCGGGCGCCGGGGAGATCCGAGATCGGACAGCGCCCACCGGGCGGTGTAGAGGCGGTAGTCCGAGAGCAGGCCGCGTCTGGTCTTCGGCTCGCTGATGTCCGGGCAGTAAGTGGAGATGGCGGCACGCACAATGGTCTCGTCCGGAGCGGGGGCCGCGGCGCTCGGGCCGCGCAGGACCAGAGCGAGGTGGCGGCGGGACTCGGCGAGCAAGATGCCGGCGGTGGGACTGGCCCGCCGCCGTTCATCACGATCACCACCAGCGGCGACGTCGACGGCCGCCAGGGCGACGTCGACCACGGCGGCGACCCGCGGGGCCCGGATCGCGGCGGCTGCGGCGCCGGGCGCGCTCGAGGAGCGAGTCGGTGACGTCGGCGGCCACCTTCGAGGTGTCGATCGCGCTCTGCTTCCACTCGGCGCGCAGCTGCGCGGTGGCCGGAGGCCTTCTTCTGCTTGGGCGGCCCGGGTCTTGTGGGAGGCCAGCTGCGTCGGTTCTGCCACCGGAGCCCGCTCGGAGACCGCGGGCAGGTACTTCAGCTCGCGCCTCGTCGTCGACGGCGGTGACGTACTCGTACTCCAGGTCCGCCAGGCGGGCGTCGATCTGCTCCCCGCGGCTGGCGGTCCAGCGGATCAGCTCGTGGGGCACGCCCGCGATGTCCAGCGACCGGACGCCGCCCGGTGCTCCACCACGCGCGGCTCGGCCAGCCGGGCCCGCGTCCTCACGGACCTCAGCAGCCACGATCTCGTTGTAGAGCGCGGACGCGGCGACCGTGTTCTCGGCGACCTCCGAGTGGACCGACCCCCACTTCCCCGTCCAGGCGCTGCCCTTCACCGACAGCGGCACATGGTCGCGGAAGCGGCGGCATACCGGAGCGTGCCTCGTAGTGGCGGAAGCGAGCCGCGACCTGGCCGCCGGGCGGCCGGACCTTGCAGATGCCGTCCTTGCCGTA
>NZ_JAZHRI010000002.1:0-3375000 GCF_043203805.1 Streptomyces sp. LN549
GATTTCCCGCCAGCAGGCCCTCGATCATCGCCGCGACCTCAGATGACGAACAGCTTTTGAGCTGGGAGTAAATGCAGACGTTCTTCCGCTCGACGTGCCAGTAGGGGATCACGCCGTTGCCGGAAGTGGGCTGGTTCGCTGATTTCTGGTCGCTGAGTCAGTGGAACCCGCGCCTTGGTGGGCGAGCATGACCCTCTGGACGGACGAGTTCATGGCCACCGCCTGTCATCCGGGTGCCGTTAGCGAACGGGTCACCAGCCCCAAACCGCGGTGGTGAGTTACTGCGAGTGGGTGTCTTGGTCTGGAGTGGTTCGGCATGATGCGGTCATGGGGCGGGAGCCGGTGGGGATGGGCGAGCTGGTCGAGTGCTGGACGGTGCTCGATGACGAGGCGGAGCTCGTAGCAGAGAAGGGTAGCGCGACCGGTCTTCGCCTGGTCCGTCCTCCTCGGCCCCGCCGACCGCCGTGGCCTTACTCCCCTGTTCTGGCCCCACGTACGCCCTGACGGTGAAGTCCGCCTCGACCTCGGCACCCGCGCAGGGCCCTTCGAGGCGGGTCGTCACCGACGGCGGCCACGCACGGCACGGATCAGCTCCGCCACAGCCTTGATCACGATGGCGCGGTCCTCGAGGACTCGGCACTTCCTGGGGTGCGATAGCGACGATGAGCACGGCGGCCGTGGCCGCCACCAGCATGGCGGCCACGGGCACCCACACCCAGGCAGTGATGTCCGGAAATTCCTCCTCCGGCGCCGCCGTCCGTCGAGCGACACCGTGAGAAAGCGCACCACGTGGGCCCGCGACGCACCGCAGCTGGTGGACCGTGTGGACATGTTTGATAAAAGGCCAGGTCACACCTACGGGCGTTCTAAGCGTCGTTTCGGCGCGGGATGCAGTGCATTCGAGTAGATGCCGGGACACGGGAGAGGAGAGCAGTGGTGAACGACCCGTCGGACCTCAGTGCTGAACGCGCGGCGCTACGCAACGCACTGCGCGAACTGGAGGCCGTAGCGTACAAAGGCAACCACCGCACGCCGGCTGTCAAGGAAGCGAACGACCGCCTGGAGCGGATCGGGGTGTGCACGGCCGCTGAAAGCAGGAGCGGTCAGCCAATGGTTCACCTGGGGTGATCCTGAGACAGACCGCCGCAGCCTGTGGGCGCTGGTGGAAGCACTGCGCGAGCGGGCTGGGAGGCCGCCAGCCGGCACGCACTGGGACCCTACCCGCGGTCCGGCCGCCAGCGAGCGGCAATACCACCACGAGCTGTGGAAGATCCGCTGGGAGCGAGGCCAAGCTCACCCCTCCCCGGCGCACCAGCCTGGATGAGGGGCTGCTGCGCTACCTCGCTGGCGCCCGTGCTGCAGCCGCAGCACACCCGTACCTGGGCTTGCGCGACCCGAGACCTTGACGATGCCGAAGATACGCCGCCGCCGTTGACGGAAGTTTACGTGCGTCAGCAAAGCCGCTCCGGCAGCCCCGAATGCGCACCCCGGGCTCCCGAGACGACTTCCCGCTCGAACCGTGCAGAAGTCGACCTCGGTAACGACGCGCGCATCTCGGTGGTCATCGCCGGTCCGAGGCGTCGGGAAACCCACGCTTGCTGCGCGCACAGGTACGCAAGGCCGCTGACCAGTGGCTCGCCGACAAGCATTCCGCCGGGAAACGCTCGCGTTCCGATGCGGTCTGGGTGAACGCCCGCACCCTCGTCGGAAAGACCACCCACGTACACGAGGAGCCTCGCCGCCGCAAGCGACGTTCTCCCCGACCACGGGCTGTAACCCCTCCCTCCTCCCGAGCGCTTCCTGCAGTTGCCGTGCGCCGGGGCACACTGCAACTCCTCGTCGACAGCTTGGACGAACGGCCCAGCGCCAGCGAGCGCCGCGCTGTTCTAGAAAAACTGAGAGACAGCCATCGCGGAAGATCCCCGCTGTGCCGGTGCGTCGTGGCCACCCGCCCCCTGCCCCACAATGAACTGGGCGTCCTCGGCGACACAGCCTCGCGCTACGAACTGCAGCCCTTCGCCCCCGAAGACGTGCACGCCCACGTCGGAAAGTACTTCAACACCCGCTGGCCGCAACCGAGGCTACCCATCGCGCCGAGGAGTTCACCAGCGCGTTGCGCGGCGCCTCCCGGGCCGAGCCAGCCCGCACCCCGCTGATGGCCTTCATGCTCTGCCAGCTCTACCTCGCTCAGCCGGAGCCGCCGTTGCCCGCCGGCCGCAGCGCCGTGTACACGCAATTCACCGGCCTACTTTACCTGCACAACAAGAGCGAGGAAGGTCGCAGACAGCCACGAACTTAGCGATGCATCACCTGCTGACAGATCTCCAGACTGCGAAAGCGCGTCCGGAAGGCCGCCGCCGCCGCCGAAGCAGATCCACGAACAGCTACCCGAACTGATCGACTACCTGGCTTACCAATGGCTCACCGGGCAACCGACCTCAGCAGCCGAGGCAGTGGCCTCACTCATGGCCGTGCACCCCCCTGACGATGTACTGGCCAAGCGTTGGCGTGCTGTTCCTGGACGACCTTCTCAGACACAGCGGCCTGCTGTATCACCATGCAGACAGCCTCGGCTTCCCCCATCGTGACCCTCCTCGAGCATCACGCCGCCCGCTACGCCACCCGAAACACCCATGCCCGCGCGCACGCGGGCAATCCTTGTTTCGTTGGACCCCGAGTCGCGACCAGCCGTGGCCCCCTGGCCTCGAACCACGTTCTACGTCGGCTTCCTCTTGGACCAACTCCTCCACGGTGCAGACGCCCGCGCAGTTTGCTCACCTGTGGATGACGCGCATGACGGACGATCCACCTAGCCGCTCTGGACTTCTTGGCCAGCCAGATCCTGGCTGAGAACCGGACTCCCCGGTCAACCCACAGCCACGCTCCTCACCAATATCGCCGTCGATCCCGCCATTCCTGACCTCAGCCGTGGGGACGCTGCGCGAACACTGGCCAGCATGGACGGGTACGCCGAGGACTTCGCGCTCCGCCTCCTCGGCACGCTCGCCACCGACGTCCTTGAGCACGGCGCCCACTCCAACGCCATGCGAGGCCTACTCGAAGTGGGGCGCCGTGCAACGGGAGCGGCAAACATCCTGACAACGCTCGCCACTCGGACACGGCTTTCAACCCCACATCTCGCGTCCAGGCGGCCGAGGCGGCTTGACCAAGGTTGGTCGGTCACACCGAGAAGGGGCTCGTTTCCTCGCGGCGCTCGCCACCAATACAACTCTTGAGAATTCTGACCATGCCTGGGCGGCCCAGACGCTAGCGGGAGTGGAGGGATATGAGGGACGAGGGCGCCCGCCTCTCCTCGCCACGTTCATGGCCGACACCAATGTCGACGCCTTCCGTCGCATCTATGCGGCCCAGAGTCTGGCGAAGATGCCCGGCCACGCCGAGGAGGGGACTTGTTTCCTCGCCACGTTCGCCGCCGATGGCAACCCAGATCATGTCCGCTGTTCGGCCGCCAAAGCACTTGCCGAGGTGGGCGAACATGACGAGGAAGCAGCCCGCCTTCTCGCCATGCTCGCCACAGACAGCACCGTTTGGGTCAACACGCGCGCGTATGCCGCCATAGCCCTTGCCGAGTTCGGGGGACACGCAGAAAGAGCGGCCCGCCTTCTCGCCCTGGTCGTCACCGACCCCGCTCTCGACAGCTACGTCCGACATGAGGGCTGAGGGGGCACTCGCGCGGACTGAGATTCCGCACGTCCCGCGATAGGCACCAACGTGATCAACCTCAGGGCGCCGCACAGGGGTTGTTCGTTAGGGGATCCCTCAACGAACAGACACGATCATGAGTAGCGGGGGACCGCGACCTGCACGATCACCGTCTCATTTTAGGTGCCCGGTGATCTGTACGGTTAGCGAGGGGGAGAACTACGCCTCCGGCCGCACGTCGGCCACTCCCAGAGCTGGCCTTCCTGTTGCTGCGGCTCGCCGAGAACATCGTCTTCCCCGTCACGGGGGTCCTGGGCGACAGGGAGCCGCACGCGGACTCCTTCGCCCTGGACGAGGTCGGATGCATCTTGCTGTCCGCCCTGCGGGAATGGACGCGCGACTCCCCCACTACGGCCGTGCTGAGCATCGCCCGCAGCATCATCCGCTTCGTCGAGAACGTCATCCCCGACCCCGACAGCCACAAAGACACCGCCGCCACCCTGGAGACCATGCGCGACGAACACTTGGAGTGGGCCCGCACCGTGCAGTCCATGACCGCGCGCCCGTAACCACGCCCCATGCGCATCGGGTGGACTCGGTGCGGGGAGTGGGCGAGTGGAGGCGGCGCGTTCTCCTTGACCTGAGCTGAGCGCACCGAGTGGATGCGCGGCACCGTCCCACAAGATGTCGGCCACTCCACCCACTAGGCTCCGCCCAGTGGAGTCGATACCGAACACGGTGGTGTCCACTGGCACGACATCGTCGGTGTGCATCGAGTGGGCCGCGCCGGGTGCACTCAACGGCCGGCTTCTGGCCCGCGGTGTCGGTCCGGCTGCTGGGGGCGGTGCGCGCGCTGGTCGTCCTCGCGCACCGGGCGCGGTGGGGTGGTGTCCTCCGGATCGGCGTACCAGCTCATCGTCTCGCGGGCGCGGTCGGCCGACTTGGTGAAGGCGTCCTGGAGATGGCGCAGTCGTTCGTCGGTGAGATCGAGGGCTTCCACGTCGGTGCGCGACGCCTTCAGCGTGCGCAGTGCTGTCAGGTCGCTCCCCGACCGTGGCCCGGCCTCCGGCTCCTGGTCGTCGTCCTCGGGGTCAGCGGCCGGGGGCGCGAGCAGCTGCTCGGGCATCGCCGCCTGTTGGTGCGCGACGACGTCGTACGCCCGACCCCGCACGGCGGTGACGGTGGTGGTGCGCAGCTTCTCCTGTACGGCCGCGCCGGCGAGGACGGCACGGTCGTAGCTCAACGGGACGCGGGGTATCTCCCACTCCCTCGCCCTCTGGCCCGGCAGTTGGGGAGCCGCCGGGGCCGATGCGCCGGGGTCGGCCGGGGGCAGTCGGTCCGGGTCAGGGACAGCGGTCGGCGGGCGCCGGGGAGATCCGAGATCGGACAGCGCCCACCGGGCGGTGTAGAGGCGGTAGTCCGAGAGCAGGCCGCGTCTGGTCTTCGGCTCGCTGATGTCCAGGCAGTAAGTGGAGATGGCGGCACGCACAATGGTCTCGTCCAGGCGGGGGTCGCGGCGCCGGCCGCGCAGGACCAGAGCGAGGTGGCGGCGGGATTCGGCGAGCAGATGCCGGCGGTGGAACCGGCCGCCGCCGTTCATCACGATCACCACCGCGGCGACGTCGACGGCCGCCAGGGCGACGTCGACCACGGCGGCGACCCGGGCCCGGATCGCGGCGGCTGCGGCGCGGGCGCGCTCGAGGAGCGAGTTGATGACGTCAGCGGCCACCTTCGAGGTGTCGATCGCGCTCTGCTTCCACTCAGCGCGCAGTTGCGCGAGTGACCGGGCCTTCTTCTGCTTGGGCGGCCGGGTCTTGTGGGAGGCCAGCTGCATCAGTTCCACCCGGGCCCGCTCGGAGACCGCGGGCAGGTACTTCAGCTCGCCCTCGTCGTCGACGGCGGTGACGTACTCGTACTCCAGGTCCGCCAGGCAGGCGTCGATCTGCTCCCCGCGGCTGGCGGTCCAGCGGATCAGCTCGTGGGGCACGCCCGCGATGTCCATGACCGGACGCCGCCCGGTGCTCACCACGCGCGGCTCGGTAGCCAGGCCCAACTCCTCACAGACCTCAGCAGCCACGATCTCGTTGTAGAGCGCGGACGCGGCGACCGTGTTCTCCAACACGACCTCCGAGTGGACCGACCCCCACTTCCCGTCCAGGCGCTGCCCCTTCACCGACAGCAGCACATGGTCATGAAGCAGCGGCATACCGGAGCGTGCCTCGTAGTGGCGGAAGCGAGCCGCGACCAGGCCGCCGGGCGGCCGGACCTTGCAGATGCCGTCCTTGCCGTACCGGATCACCGCCGACTCGACCTCAATCCACTCCAGGACCCGCTCGATCGCCCGCTCGTGCGCGGCCTCGATCACCCGCCGAGTCTCCTCATCACCCAGCGCCCACAACAGGTAGATCGTCGGCTGCGGCCGGAACACGAGATCGAACCCGGTAACCGTCACCCGACGCCCCAGAGCGCCGGCCTTGAACGCCTGCTTCGGGGACTTCCCCGCGGCAAGCTCTTCGGCCTCGATCCGGTCCGCGTACGGGTGCCGGCCCCGCTCGCCGAACAGGTTCCGCAGTTGCGCCTCGGTGACTTCCTCACCCTCGCTCAGCCCGAGCGCGGCCAGGCCGCGGCCCATCCATCGCCCGGCCGGGACGCCGGCCTCCTCCTGAGCCTCGCGCAGCGGCGTACGCGCCGGGCGGCGGCCGTCGCCGACAACGACCTGGCGCAGGTAGTACCGGTACATCTGACCAGCTCGAATGATCGCGATATCCATCATGAAGACCACGCCACACGGCCCTGACCTGCAAGAAAAGGCCGGACAGTCGTACGTCCCGCCAGGCGGGAGCAGCGGCCGAACTTTCTTCCCAACTGGCCGTCAGGCGGGAAGCGGCCCCGGGCCGAATGCGAATGTCATCGCTCTCCGGCCGCAGGCACATCACGACCCGAACGGGACCGACAAACACCGCTGAGCATCACCACGCTCCAAGGAACGAGCACCGCCAAGGAAGCCCCCGGCGCCCGCCGGGGGCTTCGTCGTGCTGCCCGGAGGAGACCACCGTGCCCACCTTCGAGACCCTCCCCCGCTTCACCGCCGACTTCCAGCACCTCGCTCCCGCCCAGCGCCGGCTCTTCCGCCGGGTCGTGCTGGACGCCTTCGTGCCGGACTTGCGCACCGGCCGCCAGTTCCGCCCCGGGTTACGGGAAACGCGCGAGTTCGCGGATTCCTGGACGTGGCGAGAGCGGAACTCGCGCGAGACGCGCCAGTTCGGGGGGTCTCCCGCGCGGGTTCGTGCTCGTGGTGAGTAGCTGGGTCCTACCTGGAGTCGCCTCACGCAGGCGTAATGGGCTGCCTCTGCCGCAAGCCGGAGTCGGGACGCGCCCCGTCTTAGACGTGGCCGATGTTCCGCGGGCCGCGCCCAGTGACGGCCAGCTCCCGCAAAGCCAAGAGCCGAGCCTGCTCCGTTTTGTCCAGGCGCAGGGCTCTGGACAAGGCGTACAGGGTATTCGCAGACGGAGATGAGCCTTCCGTGTTGAATGCCTGGGACACCGTCGTGCGGCCAAGTTCTGTGCGCGCAGCGACCTGGGACTTGGTCAGTCCCGACCTCTCCAGAGCATCCCTGAGCATCTGCTTCAGCTCGATGTGGGAGGCCACATCGGGCACCACCTTGGACGACCCCGTGAACTCTGCCTCGCCCAGCTGGTCCTGCGGCCCGGGCAGCGGCTTCTCCATGGCGGCGTCGACGTTCCCCGGTGACGAGGCGGGCTCCGTGCCCATGAGCGCGTCCTCCACGTCGGACCGAAGCCGCAGCCACCTTCCCCTTGCCTCAGCGCTGTCCTCGTCCCACGCCGTCACCATCGCGCACAGCGTGTCCGTCGACGGTAGCCGAGTGCCGTTCAGCGCCGCGTAGATCGAGGCTCTGCTGGTCTTCCACAAGCCGTCCGGGGCGGCAATCTTGTCGATGCTGATCGCGCGGGCGCGGGAAGACGAGCCCGCCTGCGCAAGTGCCTTCCGTTTCAGGTCCAACAACTTCAACGCGAAGCCGCCCAGTGGAGTAGAAGCATCGATCGATCGTCGTCTGTTCGGCATCGAGTCCCCTCCGCAGCACACCACAAAGTCTCATGAAGTCTCACATGATCCTGCTTGATCTCAGAATCTGAACAGACTGGGACTTGGGTGCTGACATAAAAGCGGCCCGCCGGACGGCGTCCAACCAAGCCGGCGGGCCTCGGATCACCAACCTGAGAGAAGGGACCCTAATGTCCAACGGTACGTGTCCTGAACCCGCCCCGGCGGGCAAGCTGCTAGGCACTGTTTCTCGGATCTCCTGACGTGCGTGGGGTGTTGGGGTCAGGCTGTTTGTATGGGCCGTGGTGATCTGACGAATGCGGAGTGGGACAGGCTGGAGTCGTTCTTGCCTCCTGGTGGGGCCCGCGGGGGCCGGTGGAGTGACCACCGTCGGGTGATCAACGGGGTGCTCTACCGGGTCCGGACGGGCGTGCAGTGGAGGGATCTACCGGAGCGGTTCGGGCCGTGGGAGACCGTCTACAAACGCCATCGCCGCTGGTCAGCGGATGAAACTTGGACGATGCTGCTGTCGCGGATCCAGGCGGCCGAGGACGCTGCGGGCCAGATCGACTGGGACGTCTCGGTGGACTCGACAGCTGTGCGGGCCCACCAGCACGCCGCGGGCGCGCGCAAGGCGACGGCGGTCGCGGCCCCTCAAAAGGGGATCGCTGGGGGGACGAACCAGGTCGATCCGGTGTTGAGGAAACTGACGGTCCGGCTGGAGGAAGTGGTCAGATCGGCGAGTGTCTGGGACGTTCCCGCGGCGGATTCACCACCAAGATCCACCTTGCCGCCGACGGGCGATGCCGGCCCCTCGCCCTCGTCCTGACACCCGGACACTACGGTGACGGCCCCCAGTTCGAGCGAGTGCTGGAGCAGGTCTCCGTGCCCCGCATCGGAGTCGGCCGACCCCGGACCCGGCCCGACCATGTCCTGGCGGACAAGGCCTACACCTCTCGGAAGAACCGTCATTACCTGCGGCGACGCGGCATCCGGCACACGATCCCCGAACGCCTCGACCAGCAGAGACACCGCAAGAATCGCGGTTCCCGAGGCGGCCGTCCCACCGGTTTCGACAGCGAGCGATACAAGAAGCGCAACACCGTCGAACGCGCAATCAACCGCCTGAAAGGCTTCCGCGCCGTCGCCACCCGCTACGAGAAACGCGCCTACATCTACCTCGGCACTGTCACCCTCGCAGCCCTCGTCATCTGGCTCAGAACATGATCCGAGAAACAGTGCCTAGTGCTCTGCTCAGCTGTGCGCGGCGTCTTCTCGGGCGCGGCCCGCGCCGTGACTGACTGGGCCATCCGAACCTTCGTCGAGCGCTAAGCAGCTACTGGCTGGCTCCCGCTGAGGTTGGCGGGGGCCAGCCATCCTGGTCCACGGATCAGCCCCAGGTGTTCAGCGAGGAAGGCGAGCGGTCTTCTCGGGGTGGGCGGCGGTGACGTAGTGCATGGCGGTCTTCTCCGTGATCCCGAAGAGCCTCATCAGCCTGAGGGGTCGGCGGTTTCGGTTGCTTCGTTGAGGATGCGGCCGGAGTGGGGCGGGGCCGCCCGGGTGAGCGCGGGAACGGTGACCGGCGTGTCCTCGCAAACCACATTCGAACAGTCGTACTATTCAGGTGTGCCCACGTACGACTTCCCCCAGGACCTGCGCGACGCCCAGCTCGCCCTCCACCGCACCCGTGCCGCCATGGAGCAGTACGCCAAGACGCTGGCGTGGTCGGCCGAACCGATGCCCGGATGGGAGGCGGACAAGCAGCTGCACTCCGGCTACCGCTCCGCCAAGCCCGACAGCCCCGGCTACACCGACGAGCAACGCGAACAGCTCGCGGCCTACCGGGCGCAGCTCCTGGAGCTGAGCACCACGGTGATGACGCACCCGTACTGGGAGGGGCTGAGCGAGAACGTGGTCGCGGCCCGCATGGCGCTGCAGCACGCCCATGAGCAGCCGGCCGGTGAGGCGGGCTGAGAGCGATGTCCGGCGCCGGCTCTGGTGCGATATCCAGCCTCGACAAGTGGCGGGCGACGCGCGAGTACCTCGCGTGGCAGCTGCGGTGCGCGGACCAGAGGATCCGCGAGCTCGAGGCCGCAGAGGATAAGGAGCGTCGGCAGGCTGAGCGGGCGCAGGCTAAAAGAGCGTTTTGTCCCGGCGGGGGTGCTTCATTGCAGTTCAGATGGCGGACCGCTTCGGGCCGGCTGAGGTGGTAGACGCTTGTTGTGGCAGATGGGGCGGGTGACGGCCTTCGAGGGTCCGTTTCGGTCCCTTCGCTCCTGTCTGATCCCAACACGCCCCCGGTCGGCCCGTTTGCGCCCTGTGGCGGGACGACTGCCATCGGTACTACGGAAACATGCCTAGCCGACAGCGGCCGTACCCCAGTGACCTGTCCAATGCCCGTTGGGAACTGCTCGAACCAACCCTGACAGCCTGGCGAGTGGAACGCAGAGGGAAGGGCCTGGACATCGGGCGGCCGCCCGAACACGACCTGCGCCGGATCATGGACGCCATTCTCTACGTCGACCGGACCGGGATCCCATGGCGGTACCTGCCACGCGACTTCGCCCCGTGGGAAACCGTCTACGGATACTTCGCCGCCTGGCAGAAGGACGGCGTCTTCGACCAGCTCAACGGACTCCTGCGACGGCTGGTCCGGAAGGCCGAGGGCCGAGACGCCGAGCCCAGCGCCTGCATCCTCGACGCCCAGAGCATCAAGACCTCGGCCAACGTGCCCGCGGCCGGCCAGGGCATCGACGCGGGCAAGAAGATCGCGGGCCGCAAACGGCACATCGGCGTCGACACCGTCAGCCTCCTGCTGGCCGTGCTGGTCACCGCCGCCAGCGTCTCCGACAACGCCGGCGGAATCCGCCTGCTCTCGAACATTGCCGAAGGCCACCCTCGCGTCACGAAGGCGTGGGCCGACAGCGGCTACCGCACCAAGGCCATCGACCACGGCGCCCGCCTGGGCATCGACGTCGAAGTCACCCGCCGCGACCCCGCCCAGAAGGGCTTCAAGGTGATTCCGCGGCGCTGGGTCGTCGAGCGGACCTTCGGCTGGCTGATGCACCACCGCCGCCTCGCCCGCGACTACGAAACCCACCCACACCGCTCCGAAGCCATGATCAACATAGCGATGATCGACCTCATGAGCCGCAGACTCACACGCGAATCGACCCACAACTGGCGCGACAGTTGAACGGCGGCAGCGTCGGGCTCCTGCGAATCACAGCAGGTAGGGCCACAGGCTGACGCTGTTCCGCTCCACACTGATCTCGACCCACGTTCCATCGACAGCAGTCGATGGCGGCGGGTCGGCGAGGTCGAACAGGATGCGGGTTCCAGCTACTTCCAGCATGGCTCCGCCATCGCCCGTCAGGCCCAGCCGCCCCCGAAAGACGATCCGACCGCCTTCCTCCTCATCCACCCCGGGTGAAGATGAAGTGGCCGGTCGAGTGTTGCCGCCCCAGGCCACGTCCTCTTCAACGGTCCACTCCACATGATGTTCGCGGCCCACTCCCGTCGGATCGCCGCACCAGAACGCCGCAGCGGCACCCACCTCCGAGCGCACCCGAACCGTCGCGCGCCCGTCGGCGACCTGCCCCACCGCTTCCACGTGAACCAACACCCCGCAATCATCCACGGCAGCACTGCGTTGCCAAACACTCCTGCCAGGACAAAACGCTCTTTTAGGTGCGGGCTGGGTGAACAGGGCCCGCTCCGCGCGGGCGAGACCGTCCAGGATCTTGGCGCGGGTCCGGGCCGCGCGCTTCACGTCGTCATCAGTCATGTGATCATTTCCGCCCGACCGGGCCTGCGGACAGAGGCCGGAGACGTGGCGCCGCACGGCCGGTCTGACCTGATCTGTGACGTTGTGTCGGCGGATGGCCACATTGATTCGTAGTTGGCCAGCAGCCCCGGCTATAGATCGTTCGGCCTGCGGTTGCTCCGCTGGGAAGCGGTACCTGGACCGTGACTGGCCAACTGCCGTTTGGCTTCTGTGCCGCTGCCAGGCCAGAAGAGTGACTCGAGCATGCGTACGGGCACGTGGTGCCTGCCGAAGTCGGTGGGCAGACAACGATGCGGGCATGACGACGGATGCCCCCTGGAAGTTGGGTGGCGTGGAGGCGTGCCAGAACGCCGCGGAATCGCGGGGGTGGTGCCCGAAGCACTACTGGAGGTGGAAGAAGTACGGCGACCCGGATACTCCGGTGCGGGTGTATTCCACTGCGGCACCGGCGTTGGGGACGCGGCAATGCACGGTCTCGGGGTGCGAGCGGCCACGGCGGACGAAGGAGTGGTGTGGTACGCACTACGCCCGCTGGCGCAAGGAGGGGAACGTCGCAGGCGAGCGCCGGATCCGCGAGCGCTACGACTCGAATATCTGCAGGTCGCCGGTCTGTGACCGTCCCCGCCGCACCAAAGGGCTGTGCCTAGCTCACTACCAGCGCTTCAAGAAGCACGGCGAGGCGGCCCTGGTCACGCCGATCACGGTCGCGGTACCGCCCGCGGTACGGGGATGCCACGAGGGCTGCACGCGTCCGCATCAGGCCCAGGGCTACTGCGGAGGGCACTACCTCCGCTTCCGGGCCACGGGTGACCCCGGCGGGGCGGAGCTCCAGGCCAAGATGAAGCAGACCGGTGGGTGCCACGCCCCTGGGTGCACAGATCCCGGTCGGGCGAAGAACATGTGCGCCGGCCACTACCGGCGGCTCGCCTTGGGGCAGCCCTTGGGCGAGAAGAAGAAGTACGCCCCCGCCGGCGCGGGCTACGTGAACGGCGGCGGCTATCGGGTAATCCGGGTCAACGGCAGGAGTGTGATGGAACACCGGCATTTCGTGCAGGAGCTGCTGGGTAGACCGTTGCTGGCGACGGAGACCGTCCACCATGTCAATGGCGTCAAGGCGGACAACCGCACGGACGGGCCTCTCGTTGAGGACGAGCAGGGGCGGTGGCGGTCAGGGAACTTGGAGCTGTGGTCTCACGCCCACCCCTACGGCCAGGAGATCGGCCCGAAGTCGGACTGGGCGCGGGGGTGGCTCGCGGCGTACGGGACGCCGCAGGAGCGGGTGGCCTATGCCGGTTTCGCCGGCCCTCTGCCCCAGGCAGAGACAGGCGGCTCCTCGAACCTGGGGTGCGGGGAGGAGGAGCAGTCAGCGGGCGGCCGTGGATTCCGGGCTGCTGCCAGTACAGGTGCCTGAGCACGCCGATCAGCTCCGGAGCGTGGACGGCGTCCACCTTGTCACGCAGTCGTTCCACCTGCTCCAGCACGCTCTGCCGCGTGTGGTCGCGCCGCTGCTCGGCTTCCGCGAGGACGGCTTCGGCGCTGGTGAGATCGCGGACCGACCCCTCGATCTCGCCCAGAATCTCGTGCAGGCTCTCCTCACTCATGCCCGAGAGCTCATGCACCAGGTCAGCGGCCCCTTCCTCGAGGTGATCCTCATCGGCAACGGAAGCGTTCGGGTTGTGCGTCAAGTGGGCAACGAGCCGGACTGCGAGCCGGTGGACATCCAACCTGCGGGGATGAACAAGTTGATCGAGTTGGCCAGCACTCTTGCCTCCGGGGCGTTCATCGCCGTCCTGGCGGCGTGGCTGACCACGCGCTCCCACAACAAGCAGGAGCAGCAGGCCGAGATCGGGGCCCTGCGCGTGCAGGCGGATGCATTGACCGTGGCGGTGATGGAACTGCAGGGTGCGGCCGTCGCCAACCGTCTGCTGTGGGAGGGCCGGGCAGAGCGCGGGCGGACGTTCCTGCTGACCCTGCTCGCTTTTTCCGGTGGTGCCGCCCGTGCCCGGATCGCTGGCGGAACGGACGCACAGAGCGGACTGGTGGGCCTCGGGCGCGCGGCTGAGCTGCTGAGCCGGGAGAGGGTGGGGAGCAAGCAGATCGTGGCCGCCGTGCGGGAACCGCTCACCCGGGCTGGGACTGCTGCCGCCCCGCTCATGCGCTGCTCCGACCCCGCCGTCGTCACTGCCACCGAGCAGCTGCTCGCTGCTCTGGTCGCCGTGGAGGACACGGCGCGTCTGGAGGCCGCCCTGGAGGCATTCGGCCGGGCCGTCAACGCGGCCACCGCGCCGCAGCAGTCCTGGTGGACTCGGCGACGCGGTAGCCGGACTGGGTGACTTCTGCGTCATGGCGGAGCTGCCCAATGGCCGCCTTCACGAGGAGGTGCTCACCGTCATCGACGCCGTGGCCGAGGCCCCGCCCCTGGACAGCGCTGCGCGCCGGTCGCGGCGTTCGGCGCTTCGTGCTGGGGCACGCGCAGCGTGGCGGGCGGAGTCGTCGAAGTCCTGGATGTCGGATCGGCCGGCTGACGTTGGTCAGCGGCCGGGCCGGGGAGGTCCATGGCCCCGGCCCGGCCGGTCTCACCGGTCGCAGGACTCAGTGTGGTGTCCTGCGTGCGGGCCTGTCGGCGCCAGCGGCGTTTCATCCAGCCGGCCAGCGCCACGATGAGTGTGGCGCCCAGGCTCCCGAGAAATTCGGGCAGCGCGGCGGAGAGTGCGTTCACTTCAGTCTCCGTGCGGTGTGGTCTGCCGCCGCGGCACGGTCCATGTGTCGGTCGCCCAGTCTCTTGAGTTTGCGCCGCACTCTGTCTCCGAACTGCCGCTCGAAGCTGAGTTCCCTGGCTACCGAACCCCAGGAGTCGTGGGCCGCTGACCACTCCAGGGCGAGGGCCTGCTCGGCAGGTCGCATTGCCTTCAGCACCGAAGCGAGTCGCGTGTCGAGCTCGTTGGACAGCAGTTTCTGTTCGGGGGTGCGGTGATCGACCAGTAGGTCTTCGACGGTTCGGGTCGCGTCAATCGGCTGCCCCAGCAGGAGGGTCCGCTTCCCTCTTGCCTTCCGCTCCCACAGCGGCTGCAGCTGGCTGTGGTGCTCCTCCGCCTCACGCTCGAGCACGTCCCTGACGTAAAAGGCACCGTGTCTGCATGCCAACAGGTCGACCCAGTCCCCTAACAGGGCCATCTCCACGGCTTCGCGCCAGCGGCCGGGGTACCGGCCCAGTACGTCTTTGGTGAACGCGTCGACAACCCCAGCGTCGCCCTCAAGTGCGGCGTTCCGTGCGAGGAACGCTTCATGCACATGTGGATGGAACGCGACCAGCACGGACGGCCGCCTGAGCACGGCATCCAGCTGCAGCAGAATGATTGCGAGGAATTCGGCACCGTCACGGGGGCCGAAGACATTCTTCGCCAGGTCCTCAGCTGAGGACTGCGCCTCTCCTTCCTCCGGCGGCAGCTCTGCCAGCACAGCTGTTAGCTCGTGCTTGTACTTGCGGAACTCCTCGATCACTTGGACTGCCAGATGGATCAGGTGCTCGCGATGGCAGATCCTGGTGCCGTCGGCACCGTCCGTCTCTGCGAGGAACGACTCGAGAGTCTGCTCCAAAGAGTCAGAGGCCGTACGAATGCGGTCCTGCAAGGAAGTTGGATCTGGTCGGGGCGGCGTGTTCACGTGGGACTCCAGCGGCGTCAAGGTGAATGAGGCTTCTCCACCTAGGCCCGGGAGCGCCCTGGTCCGGCAATAAATCTTGCAGCCTTCTCTGTGATCTGCGCCACACCATCTCTGACCTGGGGCACACCGCCGGGCTCGCCCTCCGGCATGCCCCCGGAGAGAATGCGCGGCCGTTCAGATCCACGTGGAGCTGCTGCTGAAGTTCATAGACACCGCGACACGGTGGAAACGCTCGCCCGGATCGAGGCGCTGAACGCCGTGACGTACGAGGACTACCAGCAGGCGAGGCAGAAGCCTGCCGAGGAGAAGGCCGCCGCTGGCTGATCCGGCGGCGGCATGTGGCAGGGGCCCCGGACCGGCGCGCGATTCAGGGCCCCTGCTGTGGGCGGGTGATCACAGCTCGATGTCGAGCCACTCCACGTCGGTGAACTCCACGCCCAAGCCGTGGGCCCTGCTGTTGTTGGCGCGGAAGTACATCCGGGCCAGACCGTCGGCCGCGATCTGCCGGAGCTGGTCCTCGGTCTTGCCCTCCTCCCGTGCGCTGAACAGCTTGTCGGCGTACTCGGGCGGCAGGGCCTGGGTGATGTCCCGGATCCGGGCGTCGTCGGTTGTGCCCCCGGCGGCTTCGAATCCGAAGCGGGCGCGGGTGGAGACGACCAGCCCGTCCGTGGACGCCGCCTTGTTCCTCGCCTTCGCGCGGATCTGCGGCTGCCACCGCTTCTTGACCTCGCGCTCCAGGCGGCCTCGCAGGTCCTGGCGGGGCCGCTTGAGCTTGCCCACGAGTGCCGCACCAGGCAACGTTCGCCTCTTCGGACGTTGCCTGATGGTCGGCCAGATGCCCGCCTCCGACCGTAGGAACGGAACTGAGGCCCAGTGCTCCCGTAGGGTGCTTGGGTGTTCAATCGGCTTGAGATCAGTGTGTTGCCGCCAGGCCCCCGATGGGCTGCCCAGTTGTCTTTCCGGATCGATGGCGCGGAAGTAGTGGCAGCCGCGATTGGAGAGGGAGGCCGCAGCCCGCTTGCCGAGGAGGCATTGCCAGCCGATGGCCAGGGTCCCCTCTGGGCACCCGAGGGGGGAGGGGGAGGTTCCTGGCCCATGTGCGGATGTCCTTCCACTCGGTGGGGAGGTGCTCGAACACGTCGCGGCCATCGCCGTCGGCCGCTGCGAGCGCGGCAGCCAGGTCGGGGGTCGCAGGCAGGAAGCGGGGGTCGCGGCGACGAACGGCGGCCCTCACGGGGAGGAACGAGGCGGGCGGTGACCCAGGCGATCGGGCCGTGGCCGTTGTTCGCGACGTGACGGATGGGCCGCCCGGCGGTCTCCTGGCACAGGGCCGCGTAGGCAGGGGATTGGCCAGGATGCTGACGGTTTTCCTGGGCTTGGCAGACAGGTGTTAGGACTGGACTGGACACTGAAGACCTGCACTGATGCAAGTAGGCGCGGGCAGATGTGACGCTGCCTTCAAGAGCGAAGTGGATGAGTAACGGGATGGCGGCTATGCCGGGGTCAGGTACGCGGGGTCTCTCGCGGGGTGCATTGATCCGGCAGCGTGCGACGGCGCGGTTTGTGGGTCGGCACGCGCAGTTGGCGCTCTTCATGGAGAACTTGTCGAAAGACCCCTTCTCTGAGGATGCTCCGGCGGAGTTCTTGTTCCATGTGCGTGGGGTGGGCGGTGTGGGGAAGTCCACCCTGTTGCGTCAGTGGCAGGACGCGGCCAGGCGCGCAGACGCGGTGACGGCCGTGGTAGACGAGAACGACGTCCATGGGGTGCAGCAGGCCTTGGTCGAGCTCGCCCGGCAACTCGCGGAGCAGAACGGGCCGTGCAAGGAGTTCGACAGGGCAGTCGAGCAGTTCCGGCGTGAGCAGGAGGCGCAGGCGGAGCCGGTGCCCGTGGAGGGTGAGGCGTCGGTGTCGAGCCGGGTGGTCACGCAGGCCGCGCTGGGAGCGGCCTCATTCATCCCGGGAGCCGGTGTCGTGGCGGCGATGGCAAATCCGGATACGGCGGCGCAAGGCTTGGACCGGCTTCGGTCGGGCTCGCGGTCCCGTGCCCAGCGGCGCGGTGGCCGGGGGGACGAGTCGGGGCTGAGCCGTGCTTTCGTCGCGGAGCTGGAGCGGCTATGTCGTCGCCAGCGGTGGGTGGTGCTGTTCTTCGACACGTGGGAGCAGACCGCTCAGTATCTGGATGGGTGGCTACTGCGGTTGCTGGACGAGGAGTTCGGTCCTGTGCCGGCGAACGTCATCATCGTGCTGGCGGGCCGGGACGAGCTGACGGAGCGCGAGTGGGCGCCGCTGCGGAATCAGGTCGCAGACGTACCGCTGGAAGTCTTCACCGAGGCGGAGACACGCTCGCTGTTGGCCTCGCGGGGAGTGAGCGATCCGGGGGTGGTGGAAGCGGTGCTGCAATTATCGATGGGGCTGCCGCTACTCGTCGAGCTTCTCGCTCTGGCCCGCCCACAGACAGCCGAGGACGTAGACGACGGCGGGAACCTCACCGATGTGGCTGTCGAGCGCTTCGTGCAATGGATCACGGACCCAGCACGACGTAAAGCCGTACGGGCGTGCGCGTTGCCGTTGCAACTGAATGAGGACATCTTCGTCGCCGCGACGGGACCTGAGGCAGAGGGGTTGTGGGAGTGGCTGTGCAGACAACCGTTCGTCAGCGGCCGGGGCGACTACAACCACTATCACGCCGTGGTGCGCGCCAGCATGATCCGGCAGCAGCGCACTCAGTCACCGCAGAAATGGACTGCGGCACAACTCCGCTTGGCCGATCAACATGCCGCCTGGCGGATCGCGGCCGAGGAACGCATTCCCGAGGTCAAGCGCTGGAAAGACTCGAAATGGCGACGGCACCAGCTGGATGAAACCTACCATCGGTTGTGTGGGCATCCAGAATCATTCCTGAAACCCGCCCTTGAGAACGTGGTGCGCGCCGCAAGTCGGGACACGTCAGTGCTGCGGCAATGGGTGGAAACACTTGAGCAAGCCGCATACGACACTGCGAATGACTCACTGCTAACCTGGTCCAAGCGGCTCCGGGACGCTCTCGGCAATGAAGAATCCGCGCTCACCTGTCTTAGTGTTTTGATTTCTCATGGCCAACTCAGCAATACAGTCACGAGTGAGGCCTACACCTACCGCGGCTATCTCCTTTATCTCTCCGGCCGGGCGGAATCCTCCCTTAGTGAATTGGACTGCGCCCTGTCATTCGATGACCACAACACGTTCGCCTGGGCCTGCAGGGGAGAAGCCCGTCGTTGGTTGGGCCAACACGAGGAAGCCATCTCGGACCTCAACACCGCACTCGAACTCGACCCGACATACGCGTGGGCGCTCGGCTCCCGCGGCGGGGTGCACTTTTCCGCGGCACGGTATGACCAGGCTGAAATTGACCTCACAGTCGCACTCGAACACAATCCCACGTTTGTCTGGGCACTCGTTGAGCGCGGAGAAGTCCGCCGCAAGACAGGACGCTTTGAACAATCCATTGCCGACTGCACCACCGCACTCAAGCTCGACCCCTCCTACGCATGGGCACATGGTTCCCGCGGCCATGCATATTGCGGCGCGAAGCAATACACACAGGCCGTAGCTGACTTCACGGCCGCCTTGCAAATCAACCCCACCTACACGTGGGCACTAGCAATCCGCGGCCAAACACACAGTCGAATGGGACTGTACAGGAAAGCCATCGCCGACTTCACCGCTGCACTCGAACAAGACCCCACATACGCCTGGGCACTCGCATGCCGCGGCCGAACACACCAACAAGCCAGCCAGTACGACCAGGCCATCGCCGACTTCACCGCTGCACTCGAACAAGACCCCACATACGCCTGGGCACTCGCATGCCGCGGCCGAACACACCGAAAGGCGGGCCTCCGCGACAAGGCGCGAATGGACCTGGAACAAGCCGCCGAAGCGCACCCCGACAATCACTCGGTCAGGCTCGAAATCCTCATGCTCGAAACTGTGGAAGGGCGGCTTGAGGAATATACGGAGCAATGGAATCAACTATTTTCGTCCCCAATTACGCCACTGGAAGAAGCTCACGCCATATTCTTGAACCTCTTACAAGCACTGCTCATCGAACCGGAAGACCGTGTGCGAGAGGCAACAGCGAGGCTACTCACCACACACCCGGGGCATGGCGAAATCGTAGATGTCCTGAGCTACCTCGTCGAGTTTTTCGGGCTGCCAAACGGAGTGGGCGAGCGTGCACGGCAGTGCCATTTCCTGATCTCGGAACACGTCTCGAGACGAACTTCCTGACCGGCTTGTCTCGTGGATGTCGCCCTGCTGGACCACGTGGAAGCGGCCCGGGCGCGGGTTCTGCTTCGGGACAGGGCCGCCATCGGGGCGAGGCGCTGCCAGGTGTCGGCCAACCGCGCCCTGGCGGAGCGTTGGCACGCCCACCACCAGGAGCACGCCGTGCTCGGGCTCCTGTCGGCCAAGGAGAACCTGCGCCGCCCGCACCTGTAGAGCGCCGCACGCACCGGAGGTCCGGGGCGGCGGCGCGCGCACGGTGCGTTGAGTTGCCCACGATGTAACGCACCTTCCCACCCGGTGGAACGCACCGGGTGGACTCCACCCGCACCCGGTGCGCCACACGATGGCTTTTACTCCCCACTCGGTGCGGGCGATGTCGTGCACTTCCACCTGGTGGAACACACCGCGATACGGGAGTGCACGGCATCGTCCGCGCCACGCACCGGTTCTACACACAGTGACGGTGCGCGGCGTGCCGGGAGGGATCTCCCCCTTCCCGCACCAGACATCAAGGAACCAGTGCGGGTCGTCTCCGTGGCGATGCTCATCACCCTCGGCGAGCACGACACCCGCCGCCTCCTGACGAACCGGCTTGTCGACCAGGCCCTCGTCATTGCCCGCAACACCCGCACCATCACCCCGGCGTTCTGAGGAGGACACGATGACCGATCCGGACCCCTTCGTCCCGAAGGGCAAGCTGCGCCCCCTCAGTGGACAGACCTGCGGGTACTTCCCCCGCACCGCTTCTGGCCGGTGCGGGATGCCCGGTGCCTGGCACATCAGGTGGGACAAGCTCGACAACAGCGTCACCTGCGACGAGCACATGACCGTGATTCAGCAGCAGTGGGTGTACGACGACCGGCACCCCATCGGCGCTGACTGCACCATGCCCGGGGCTGTGTGGCTGTACCGGGACAGGAAGTGCGAGGTTCCGGGCAGCGAGGCCGCGCTCACGGAGTCCGCTTCGGGGGAGGTTCGGCTGTGACGACCGACGCTTCCGGCCTGGACCTCGCCCGGCTCGCCCTCGCCCAGTACGAGGCCAGCACCAAGAACCAGCCCCAGCAGCCCCGCCAGACGGCCCGGCGCCCACTCCGCAGCGTCCGCAATGGCGACCGCCGCGAACCCTCACCCAGCTCGCCGGCGACCTCGGCTGGCAGCCTGGCGTCCAGGGCGGGTGGACAAGGGTTGCATTCCATCCGATGGCCTGGGTGGAAACCGGCGGCACACCTGGTCAAGGGGGTGCATCGAGTGCACCCCATCCGATGCGCCGTCACCCTCTGCGCGCGCATTGGGTGGGTGAGCGGAGTGGCGGCTACTCCCGTGCGGTGCGGCCGGCGGGAGTGTCGTGCATCGTCGACCGGTGCACCAGTGCGCCTGATGCACCGCACCGCGCGCCGGATGGAGCGCACCGAGTGGAGGCCACCCACTACTGCGCTCCACCGTGAGCGCTCAGTGGAGCCCACCTCCCTGGGCGGCGCCCCACGATGGGCTCCACTCTCCGGGGGTGCATCGTCGGGCCCCGGCCTCGGTCCGCTTCCGCACCGTCCTGGTGGGCGGGCCACCCGGGCGCGCGGTGGGGTCTGCCGTGTGGGGCTCACCCGTGCCGTCGGCGCAGACGCGCGACCCGCCACGGGTTCGGCCGGCCGCCGGGGTACTGCCGGGAGCGGCGCCGGGTCGGCGGCGGCTTCGGGGACGGGGATCGCGCCGCGCGCAGCCGGCTCGCGGTGACGAGCTCCTCCAGGTGCTCCAGCTGCTCGGGCGTGAGGTGCGTGGGGCTGGCCAGCGAGAATCCCTGCTGGGGGCACCGAAGGATCCAGGGCGAACTGGCCCGGCTGGGCCATCCGATCGCACCATCCACGCAATCTCGCCGACCAACTCGACACGCGCATGGAGTCCCTGCGCTTCGTGCTGCGCGACCGCGACGCCAAGTACGACCAGTCCTTCGACGCCGTCTTCGAAGCCGAGGACATGGAGGTGCTGCTCAGCGCGCCACGGGCGCCTCTGATGAACGCGCACTGCGAGCGGGTGATCGGCACCGTCCGCCGCGAGGCGCTCGACCACCTCTTGCTCATGAATGAGGCCCACGCCCGTCAAGTTCTTGCCGACTTCGAACGGCACTACAACACGCATCGATCTCATAGGGCCCGAGATCAACGGCCCCCTCACACCTCCGGGCAGCCAGCCACCGTCCACGGCCTCGACGGCCGCAGACTCCTGCACACCCGCATCTTCGGCGGTGCTATCAACGAGTACCGGTACGCCGCTTGACCTGCGCCGATGACTTATCGATCCCCCACAAGGTGGAGCGGGGTACTCCCAGCACGCGGCACAGAAACGTCACGCTGTGACCTGGAGGATTACCCTCGGACGCCTTCTCCACGTCGATGAAACGGCACCGTGCGGCGGCGCCTACCTCATCTTGTCCCGCGCGAAGAAAGCGGTCGCTTTCCCCAGGACCTCGATCGTGGCCTCCTGCTCACGGAGCTTCCGCCGCAGCCGGACCAGTTCATCACGCTCCGCAGTGGCCAGGGCCCCAGTCGGTTCCTCGCCGCGGTCGATCTTCGCCTGTTTCACCCACCCGCGCAGCCCTTCCGGACTCACGCCCAGGTCCCTGGCGACCTCCGTGACGGTCTTGCCCGAGGACAGCGCCAAAGCGACCACGTCCCGCTTGAACTCGGACGTGTACCGCCTACTCATATTGCTCTTATTGCTCACTACCTGTGGCTGCTTCCTCCGGGACCATCCCGTCCGAGAAAAGCTGTCCAGGTCAAAGGGGGAACTTCAGTGTCGTCGCCACGGTCAGTGTGGACAGCAACGCCAGGTCGGCCTGTTCGAGGCTGTCCAGCAAGGTGATCCGGTCGGCCTCGGCGATCGGCACGGTGGAGGGAACGGCCAGCACCGAGCAGCGCGCCGCGTGCGCGGAGGCGACCCCGGTCGGAGAGTCCTCGACGGCCACGCAGGCCGCAGGGTCCAACCCGAGTCGGTGGGCGGCGGCCAGGTAGGGGGCGGGGTCGGGCTTGGTGCGCTCGGTGTCCTCGGCGGCAAGCGTGACGGTGAACCAGTGAGCGCCGAGGCTGCCGAGGACCAGGTCCACCACGCGGCGGGGTGAGGCCGAGACCAGCGCGGTGGGCACGGCCGCCTCGCTCAGCTCGGCGAGCAGCGCCAGTGCGCCGGGCTGGGGGACGACCTCGGCGGCGACCTTGCTGCTGAACGTGTCACTGAGGATCTCGGCCAGTGCGTCCGCAGTGAGGCTGGTCCGGGTGATACGGCCCAGGTGGGCGGCGGTGTGGTCGACAGCGCGGCCGAGCACCTCGGGCAGATCCTCCTCGGTGAGGGTGTGGCCGAGATCGGCGGCGAGTTCGGCCGTGGTCCGGAGCCAGAGTCGCTCGGTGTCGACCAGCGTGCCGTCCATGTCGAACAGGACGGCGGCGGGGAGTACGGGCACAGCGGTCCTACCTTCTTCGGTCATGGCTTGGCTGATCACTCGTGAGGTCGGTGGCTCCGGAGTTCCCTTACCGGAGAGCGTCGGTCAGCCACTCTTCCGGGGCCTCAGCCGGAGAGTGAGGATCTGGAACGGGCGCAGTGCCAGGTGCACTCCTCGGCCGTCCGTCTGTACGGCGTCCGTGTTCCGGCAGGGGTCGAGTTCACGCTCCAGCAGATCGGTCTCGACCGTGGAGGCCAGCGGGAATCCGGCGGTCAGAACGGTTCGGGCGCGTCCCCCGCATGCCTCGTAGAGACGTACGACGATGTCGCCGGAGCGGTCATCGGCGAGTTTGACCACCTCGATGACCACGGTCTCGTTGTCCACGGTGACGAGCGGCTCGACCTCGGCCGAGCCGAGGAGGCTGCGCTCGGGCTGGTTGAACACGTAGCCCTCGCGGACGGCGTCGGCGATGTCCGCGCCGATGACGAACCCGTATCGCAGATGGTGGTGGCCCTGGTCGGCGTCCGGGTCGGGGTAGCGGGGAGCGCGGAGCAGGGAGAGCCGGACGGTCGTGGTGGTACCGCCGTCCGTGCGGACGTCCCGGGTGACCTCGTGCCCGTAGGTCGAGTCATTGACCACGGCCGCGCCCCACCCCCGTTCGCCCAGGTGCAGGAAGCGGTGGGCGCAGATCTCGAACTTGGCGGCGTCCCAGCTGGTGTTGGTGTGAGTGGGGCGCCGGACGTGTCCGAAGGGGATGTCCGCGCTGGAGTGGTCGGCCCGCACATCGAGCGGGAAGGCCGCCTTGAGGAGCTTCTCCTTCTCGTACCAGTCGATCTCGGTGTCGATGTCCAGGCGTCGGGAGCCTTCGGACAGGGAGACCAGCTGTTCGATGCGGGAGTCACCGAAGGTCCGCACGATCCGGACACCGTCTTCCTGTGCCTCGACCGATTCGGCGTCGAGGAGGTTGTGAACGGTGTTGCGGTAGAAGGCGTCGATGTCCCAGGCGTCGTACTCGTTGGGGAAGTCCTGGTGCAGCTGGAGGAGGTTGGCGACGGCACCGGGGGCCAGCGCTTCGCGCCCGTCCGCGATGTCGTACGCCGAGGTCACCAGGCCCTGGGCATCGACCCGGACGCGTACCAGGCCGTTGTCCAGCGCGAAACCGTCCCCGCAGGGGACCGGGGCGACGGGCCGGCCCTGCGGCCGGGTGCGGAGCGTGGCGCCGAGGGCGGGGACACTGTCGCGGGCGAACGGAGCGGCGTTGAAGACCACGGGCAGATCGCCTTCGCCGGCCAGGGCGCGCTGGGCGGCGTCCGTGATCGCGCGCAACTCGGCGGTGACGGCGGCGTAGGTCTGCTCCGCCTCCCGGTGGACCCAGGCGATGGAGGAGCCGGGCAGGATGTCGTGGAACTGGTGCAGCAGGACCGTCTTCCAGAGTCGGTCCAGGGCCTGGTAGGGGTACGCGAGTCCGGTGCGCGAGGTGGCGGTCGCCGACCACAGCTCGGCCTCTCGCAGCAGGTGCTCGCTGCGACGGTTGCCCTGCTTGGTCCTCAGCTGGCTGGTCAGTGTGCCGCGGTGGAACTCCAGGTACAGCTCCCCCTGCCACACCGGCGCGTCGGGGTATTCGGCGTGTGCCCGCTCGAAGAAGTCCGCGGGGCTCTCGATGAAGACCCTGGCCGAGCCCTCCAGGTCGGCGAGACGCTCCGCCCGTGCCAGCATCTCCCTGGTGGGGCCGCCGCCGCCGTCCCCGTAGCCGAACGGGAGCAGTGAGCTGTTGGCTGCCTCCTTGTCCTGGAAGTTGCGGACGGCATGGGCGAGTTCGGCGCCGGTGATCTCGGCGTTGTAGGTGTCGACCGGCGGGAAGTGGCTGAAGATCCTGGTGCCGTCGATGCCTTCCCACCAGAAGGTGTGGTGCGGGAACTTGTTGGTGGTGTTCCAGGAGATCTTCTGGGTGAGGAACCAGCGGATTCCCGCCAGCTTCATCAGCTGCGGCATGGCCGCGTTGTACCCGAAGGTGTCGGGCAGCCACATCTCCTCGGTCTCGACGCCGAACTCGTCGAGGTAGAAGCGCTTCCCATGGATCAGCTGCCGGGCGAGGGACTCGCCGCCGGTGATGTTGGTGTCGGGTTCCACCCACAGGCTGCCGACCGGCAGGAACTGCCCCTTGTCCGCCTTCTCCTGGACCCGGGTGTAGACCTCGGGGCGGTGCTCCTTGAGCCAGGCCAGTTGCTGGGCCTGGGACATGGCGAAGAGGAAGCCCGGGTGTTCGTCCATGAGATGGGTGACGTTGGAGAGCGTCCTGGCGACCTTGCGGACGGTCTCGCGCAGCGGCCACAGCCAGGCGGTGTCGATGTGGGCGTGTCCGACGGCGGACATGCGGTGGGCGCTGGCGGCCGCGGGGGCGGCGAACGCCGGGCGCAGCACCTCGCGGGCGGTGGTGGCACTGCCGGCGATGTCCTGCAGGTCGATTCCGTCCAGGGCCTGCTCGATGGTGTTCAGGAGCTGCCAGCGGCGTGGGTCGGCCTCGGGCAGTTCGTGCATGAGGCCCCCGAGGACGTCCAGGTCCTGGGCGAGTTCCCACACCTGTGCGTCGAAGACCGCCAGGTCCAGTCGGAGCAGCTGGTACAGGGGGCCGATTCCCGATTCGGCTCCCGTCATCCACGGGGGCCTGTCCCCGGTCCGGGACGGGATGTGGTCATCGTTCAGGTTGGGATTGGCGGCAGCCTCCACGTAGTAGGTGAAGTTCTCGCCGCCCGCCGCCGGGTCGGCGACCGGAATATAAGCGTTGCGGGGGTTGAGGGCCTTCACCACGCTGCCGTCCGCACGGTGGACCAGGCCCTCGGCGGAGAAGCCCGCACCGGTGACGTTGAAGCCGAGGTCGATGACCGCCTCGACCCGCAGGCCGGCCCACTCCTGCGGAACCCTGCCGCTGATCCTGAACCAGCTTGTGGACCACGGCGGCCCCCACCGGTGCCCGAGCGCCACGGGTTCGTACGGTGCGGCCAGGCCGTCGGACACGGGGACCGGTTCGCCCGGCACGTTCCAGATCGCGATCTCGACCGGGACGGAACGCGCATGGACCGCGGGCCTGATGCGCTCGTTCAGCACCCGGTCGAGCCGCTGCTCGGTGAGACGTCGCTTGCTGTGCATGGATTCCTTCGTCGTCGGGCCGGCACACCTGAGCCGGTCGGTCCGCCGGCTGAGGCGTACCGACCGGTGTCACGGACGTCAGTCCTCGACGGGGCCCAGACCGGGGGTGCCCCGCAGTTCCACCGTGTGCGTGGTGGAGCTGTGCAGTTCGAGGACCGTGATCTCGTTCCGGCCGGCCCTCAGGACCGGCGCGGGGACGTAGAGCGCGGTCTGCGGTCCGCGGGACCAGTACCGGCCGAGTGCGAAGCCGTTGATCCAGACCTGACCCTTGGTCCAGCCGTCCAGGGCGATCCAGCCGTCGGCCGGCCGCTCGATGTCCAGGTGTCCGCGGTGGAACGCGGGGCCGACCGGGGGCGAGGCGGGATCGAATGCGGTGAAGGACATCCGGTCCGGATCGTCGAGGGGCAGCGGCCTGCTGTACCAGACCTCCGGGGCAAGTGCGTTGACGGTCACCTCGCCGAGCAGTCCCTTGCGGTCGTGCATGGCCTGCCCGTAGTTCACCCTGCCCTGGTTCTCCACCAGCACGGCCAATTGCGCGCCGCGCCGGGGGACGTGGAAGGCGAGGCTGTGCTCATGGTTCTCGCGTTCCAGGACGCCGACCGGCTGGCCGTCGACGAAGACCTGGGCGCGGTCGTGCACCTCGGCGATGCGCAGGACGGCCGGTCCGGCCTCCGGGAGCGCCGTCTCGTACAGGACGAATCCGAAGGACTGGCCGAGCTGCTCCATGAGCTGCGGGCGGTCGGCGCGCACCGCGCTGCCGAGCCGCTCGCACTGGTCCAGGAGGCTTGCGTATGCGGTGAGTTCGGCGACCGCAGGGGAGAGCTTGGGCGCGGGGGCGGGTGCCGGCTCCTCGGGGACCGGCGCGTACCGGGCGATGACCTCGCGGAAGGCGGCGTACTTGGGGCTGGGGTCGCCGGCCTCGTCCAGGGGCGCGTCGTAGTCGTACGACGTGACGGTGGGGCGGTACGTGCCCTTGTCGTTGGCGCCATTGGTGAAACCGAAGTTGGTGCCGCCGTGGAACATGTAGATGTTGACCGAGGCGCCGGCCGCGAGCAGCCGGTCGAGGTCGGCCGCGGCGTCTCCCGCGTCGCGGGTGGCATGGATGGAGCCCCAGCGGTCGAACCAGCCGATCCAGAACTCGCTGCACATCAGCGGCCCGGACGGCTGCTGCGTGCGCAGGGCGGCGAGCCCGGCGTCCACCCGGCTGCCCAGATTCACCGTGCGCAGGATGCCGTCGAGGCCGCCGCGCTCCAGGTCTGTGGGCTGGTCGCAGGTGAACAGCGGCACGTCGACTCCGTGCCGGTGCAGCAGCTCCGCCAGGTTCTCCAGATAACCGGAGTCGTCGCCGTACGCGCCGTACTCGTTCTCCAGTTGTACGGCGATGACCGGGCCGCCGCGCGTGGAGAGGTGAGGAAGGACGGCCGGGAACAGGGCGCCGAGGTAGTCGTCCACCGCCTTCAGATAGCGCGGGTCGCGGCTGCGCAGTTCGATGCCCTCTTCGGCCAGCAGCCAGGAGGGCAGACCACCGCCGTCCCACTCGGCGCAGATGTAGGGGCCGGGGCGCAGGAGCACGTGCAGGCCCTCGGCGGCGGCCAGATCGAGGAACCGGCAGAGATCGAGACCTTCGTCCAGCCGGAACTCACCCGGACGGGGCGCGTGGAGATTCCATGGGACGTAGGTCTCGACCGTGTTCAGCCCCATCAGACGTGCCTTGCGGAGCCGGTCGGCCCACTGCTCCGGATGGATCCGGAAGTAGTGCAGCCCACCGGAAATGATCCGCAGGGGCCGGTCGTCGAGACGGAATCCGTCTGCGGCAACCTCAAGTCGTGGCATGGCCGTTGTCTCCTTGATGATGGGGCTGATGGAACTGCCGGCGGTGGGTCAGCTCAGCGGACGGCAGAGCAGTGCGTCGGGCACACCGCCGTGGTTCCACTTCCAGGTGAACGCGACACCGGCGATGTACTCGTTGTCGGTGCACTGGCCCTTGTAGTAGCCGGGAGCCCAGTCGCTCCCGACCGAGCCGCCCGTGGCGGGGCGGTTGTCTCCCTGGTCGAACCAGACGTTGCGGCCGGTCAGCGGCAGCGGAGCCGCTGACGGTGCGCAGAGCAGGCCGGCCATGGCGTTGCCGCTGACGCTGTAGCCGACGGCGAAGGTGTTGTCGGGGCACTGGAGCTTGTTGTAGCCCGAGGCCCAGTCGCCGTGGGTGACGTAACGCTCGTCATGGACGGCCACCCAGTCGCCGGCGCCCTTGGCGGGCTGGTTCGCGTCGGTGCACAGGCCGCGCTTGTCGCTGCGGCCGAGCCCGGTCAGGCGCTGGCTGTCGGGGCAGTTGCCCTTGCGGTAGCCGGGGCTCCAGTCGCCCTGGGCGAGCATCCGGGTGGAGACGTTGTGGTCGCGGAAGTCGAGGTTGAGCATGTTCCAGTGGTCAACCCGGTCGACCGGACCGGAGCGGCCGGGGGCGTTGACCAGCTTGTTCCAGTCGGAGGTCCGCCAGTCACCGGAGTCGTTGAGGCTCTGCCGGTTGCCTGCGGTGTCGTAGGAGACCAGGGCCCAGGTGTCCTGCGGAGCGCCGTTGGCGCCGGTCCAGCCGACCAGCGGCCAGATGGCGAAATCGGTGTCGTTCTCGACCAGGATGTCGGTGAAGTTGCTGAACCAGGTCTGTTCCTTCGTGTCGGTGGACCCGCGTCCGCCGGCGCCGAACTCGCTGATCCAGACGGGGGCGGTGAAGTGCTGCCCGGACTCGGTGACGAACAGGGCCTCGTCGTGGACCAGTTGCTTCAGCTTGTCGAGCGGGAAGTTCTCGTACGGCCAGTCGTTGGTGTGGCCCGGTCCGCTGTCGGCGCCCGTGTAGTTCGGACCGGTGTAGCCGTAGAAGTGCGCGGCGTAGACCAGTTTGCCCGAGGTGGTCAGGGTGTTGGAGAGTTCGCGGACCGGGGTCAGCATCGGCCTGCCGTAGTCCAGGCCGTCCAGCGGGATGCCGTACCAGTTGATGCCCTCCATGATCACCAGCATGTCGGGGTCGGCCCCCAGGATGCGGGTGCCCGCAAGCTCGAAGGCCGCGTAGGTGTCGTGGTCGTCACCCCAGCCCCAGTTGGGGTCGTCCCAGGTGTCGCGGCGGATCTCGTTGCGCAGGTCGGCCCCGACCACCCGCTTGTTCGCCTTGTAGCGGTTCACCAGGAAGAGCCAGTCGTTCTGCCACTGCTCAGCGGACTGGCTGCTGTTCCAGCGCTCGTTGCCGTCGAGGCCACAGCAGAAGCGGTAGGTCGTGGTGTGGTTGTTGAGGATGACCGCGAATCCCTCGGCGGTCAGGGACGCCACCACCGCGTCGAACACCTGCAGCGGAGTCTTGCCCTTCAGCTCCGGATTGGCCGCGATCGCGGAATCCGGGACGATCGTGGTGTCACTCATCATCGCGTTGGCGAAGGGCAGTCGGATGCTGTTCAGCCCGAGCGCGTGGAAGTCGTCCATGATCTGCTGCATGGGCGCGCGGTCCAGGCCCAGCGGCAGGTTGTGCGACATCTGGTCCGCCTGGTGGTTCGCGGGGTCGTTGACGTCGCCGCTGCCCTCATAGGTGCCCTGGGCGCCGGCCCAGTTGCCGGACTTCAGCTTGAAGCGGTTGCCGTTGGCATCGACGATGTACCGCCCACGGGTGCTGAGCGGGCCCTTCCATGAGGCGGCCAGCTGCGGCCCGGTCATGACGGTGGGGGTGGCGGTGGGCGTGGCGTCGGTGGGAGCTGCGACAGAACCGGAGGTTCCGGCGAGAAGGAGTGTGATCGCTGCTGCCGTGGCAGGCAGGATCCGGGAGAAGAATTTCCTGACGGCGGGAGCCGACCTATCGGATCTCATGATGGTCCCCTCAAAGGGTGGGGTTGGGGTTGGATCTTCAGGTGGTGCGGCCCGGACGGGTGGTCCGGAGTCAGGTGCGGCTCAGCCCTTGAGACCGCTGGAGGCGATGCCTTCGACGATGTAGCGCTGGGCGACCAGGAACATGGCCACCAGTGGTGCGATGGTCACGACGGCGCCGGCGAACAGGCCGGGCAGGTTGATGGTCTGTGAGGTGAGGAACGTCGACAGGGCGATCTGGGCCGTCCAGGTGGACGGGTCCTGACCGATGACCAGAGGCCACAGGAAGGCGTTCCAGCTGTCGATGAAGGCGAGCGCGCCGAGCGAGGCGAGCATCGCCCCGGAGGACGGCAACGCGATCCGGCGGTAGAGGCCGAGCCAGCCGAGCCCGTCCAGGCGTCCGGCTTCCTCGATCTCGCTGGGGAACTGGAGGTAGAAGTTGCGAAAGAGCAGGACGGCGAAGGGGTTGAACAGCCCGGGCGCGATGATTCCCCACAGGGTGTTCACCCCGCCCATGGAGCCCACGACGACGAAGGTGGGGACGAACGTCACCGAGCCGGGGATCATCAGCGTGGCCACCACCAGGGCGAGCATGACGCCGCGTCCGGGGACCGGGATCCGTGCGAGGGCGTACCCGGCGGCCGAGGCGAGGAGCGTCGACACCGGGGCGGTGATCGCGGCGATCAGCAGGGAATTGCCGAGGGCCTGGCCCATGTGCAGGGAGGGATCACTGAAGAGCGAGGTGAAGTTCTCCCAGTGCATCGGCGACGGCCACCAGGTCCAGTCCGGTGACGTCAGGCCCTGCGTGTCCATCAGCGCGTTGCGCAGCATCAGGTAGAAGGGCGCCAGGAACACTGCCGTCAGCAGGCCGGCCAGCACCCCGCGCATGGACCGGCGCATGACCCGGGGCAGTTGTCGGGTGGTTGTCACAGTGCTCACTCCTCACCCTTGCCGAAGCCGGTGAACCGGCCCTGGATCAGGGTCACACCGACGATCAGGGCGGTCAGTACGAAGGCTCCGGCCGACCCGAGGCCGTAGTTCTGGGCGCCCATCGCGGTGTCGTAGAGGTAGCCCAGCGGGGATCGGACGGGCGCTGTGGCCACCCCGGACTGTCCGCTGTTGAACAGGTTGTAGAACTCGTCGAACGCCTGGAAGGCGGCGATGAACTGAAGCATCAGGACGGCCACCGAGGTGTTGCGCAGCATCGGCAGGGTGATCCTGCGCAACAGGCGCACGCCGGTGGCGCCGTCGAGGGCGGCGGCCTCGTACATCTCCTTGGGGATGGCCTGGAGCCCGGCCAGGAAGAGCACCATGTAGAAGCCGACCTGGAGCCAGAGGCGCAGGGTGATCAGGACGACCCAGTACAGCGGCGGCGAGGTGGTCTGCAGCCATGGTTCGGCCTCCATGCCGAACCAACCGCCGATCGTGTTGGCGATTCCGCTCGGCAGCCCGTTGAACAAGCTCATCTTCCACAGCAGGGAGGCTGCGACGTACGAGACCGCGGCCGGGATCAGGAAGGCGGTGCGCAGTACGGCCCGGCCGCGCCGGATGCGGTGCACCAGCAGTGCCAGCCCCAGCGAGGCAGCGAACGTCACCGGCACGATGACCACCGTGAACAGCAGGATCTGCCCAAGCGACTTGCGGAACACCGCATCGGAGAGCAGCGCCTGGTAGTTGTCCAGGCCGACCCAGTGCCCCAGGGCGATGGAGCCGCGGGCCTCACTGAGGCTGAGCAGGAAGCTCCAGCCGATGGCGACGTACTTGAAGAGGCCCAGGCCGATCAGCAGGGGCCCGGCGAGCAGCGCGAACGCTCCCCAGGCACGCAGGTCCGGGCGGGAACGGCGGAGGGGGGCGGTGCCCCGCGGCTCGGCTGCGGGGCACCCCACACGCTCGGGGTGAAGCGTGGGTGAGGGTACGGACGTCATCACGCGCGCTGCTTGTCGATCTCGCCCTGGGCCTTCTTGGCCGCGTCGGCCAGGAGCTTGCCCGCATCGCCCTGTCCCCGGACGACCTTCATCGCAGCCGCCGAGAAGAGGGAGCTCACGGCACTGTTCCAGGTGCTGGGGTTGTTCCTGCCGTACTTGGCGGCCAGTTCCACGGTCTCCTTGGCGGGGCCCTGGGTCAGCTTGTCGGCGGTGGCGGCGACGGAGGTGCGCGGCGGGATGTGGAGGCCGTAGCTCTGCGACCAGTCGGTCTGGAGGTCGGTCTGCTCGATCCAGAGCCACTGGACGAACTTCTTGGCCGCTTCCACGTTCTTGCCCTTGGCGTTGACGCAGGTGCTCCAGCCACCGACGCGCACCGCGGGCTTGACGCCGGCCTTGAAGGCGGGCCAGGGCAGGACGCCGAAGTCGTCGCCGAGCGCGGTCTTGATGGCGGGCATCGACCAGAGGCCGCCCCACTGCATCGGGACGACGTTCTGGTTGAGGGCGGCGGGGTCCCACCAGTCGGTGGTGAAGCCGAGCAGCAGGGACTTGTCGTCGTGCAGGCGCTTGAGCCCGGCCACGGCCTCGGCGGCCTGGGGGGAGCCGAAGGCCGCCTTGCCGTCGGCGACGAGGTCGCCGCCGTTGGCGAACACGGCCAGGATGGCGCTGTCGCCGAGGCCGTCCTGGCCGACGAACAGACCCCTGGTCTTCTTGGAGGACAGGGCCTTGGCCGCGTCGGCGAGCGCGTCGAAGGTGGTGGGCGGGGTGATGCCGGCCTTGGACAGCACGCTCTTGCGGAAGTAGAGCATCATGACGTCGTCGAGCGTCTTGACGCCGTAGAGCTTGCCGTCGACGGTCACCATCTCGCGGGCGCCCGGGTTGAAGTCGGACTTGGCGCTGCCGTAGATGTCGTCCAGCGGGGCTATCTGGCCCTGCCTGGCGAGGCTCTCGCTGAAGTCGCCGATCTCGAAGACGTCCGGGGCGGAGTCGGTGAGCAGCGTCGCGTTGAGCTTGCCGGTGTAGTCGCCCGGGGTCCAGGTGACCTTGACCGCGATGTCCGGGTTGGCCTTGGTGAACGCCTTGGCATAACGGGTGAGGGCCTGCTGGGTGCCGGCCTCGCCGTAGGCGTGGGACCAGACGTTCAGCGTGGTCTTCGCCCCGCCGGAGCCACCGCCGGCCGGGTCGGTGCTGCAGGCGACCGCCGCACCGGCGACGAACAGGAGGGACCCGCCGAGGAATCCTCTGCGGCTAAGCTGGGCTTTCTGTGCGCTCACTTCGTGTCCTTCGGGTTGAAAGAGGGTTGGGCGTACGTGTGGTTGGCCGGCACAGCCGGTGTCCGGGATTCACGGTTGGCAGACGGTGACGGACATCGGGTGCGCCGGCAACGTGGACCGGCGAACGTGACAGTGGTGCTCGTGGCAGTGGTGCTCGTTCAGGGGAAGAGGGCCTGGATGCCGGCGACAGCAGCACCGCGGGCCCACTCCTCCCAGGGGAGGGGGCGCAGGGTGAGCGGGCATTTCGCCGCCGCTTTGAAGGTGTGCGCGGCGTAGGCGTCCCTGATGTGCGTTCCGAAGAGGTCGAAGGTGTCGAGCCCCTCGCCGCTGACGACGACGCGCTCGGGACCTACGAGGTTCACCAGCGTGGCGATGCCGACGCCGATGGCGTGGCCCGCCCTCGCGAAGGCGCCCTGCGCGGTGGGGTCTCCACCGCGGGCGAGCTGAACCGCTCCGTCGAAGTCCAGGTCCGGGCGATCGGTGTCGCGGCGGATGACCGCGAGCACGGCGTTGGTGGAGGCGAAGGCCTCGACGCAGCCGACCTGGCCGCAGTGGCACCGCGGCCCGGCCGGGTCGATGCTGATGTGTCCGACCTCGCCCGCGACTCCGTACGCGCCGGGGACCAGTTGACCGTTGATGACGATCGCCGAACCGATCCCGGATCCGATGGTGACCAGCGCGAAGTACTCGGTGCCGATGCCCTCGCCGAACCAGTGCTCGGCGGCGGTGATGGCCTTGACGTCGTTCTCGACGGTGACGGTCAGACCGGTGGCCGCGGCGAGGTTGTCGGCCAGCGGCACATCGCGCCAACTGGGGAGCGCAGAGTAGCGGACACGTCCGCAGGAGCGGTCCACGTCGCCGGAGACCGCGATGCCCAAGTGCCGGGTGCGGGCGCGGTACTCGGGCTTCACGTCGAGAAGTTCCGAGACGAGGTCGGCCAGCAGCGCACACACGGCGGCCGGGTCGCGGTCGCCCAAGGGCCGGCTGGCAGTGGTCCGCATGTGCGCCCGCAGGTCGCAGACCGCACCGAAGAGGGTGTCGACACTGATCTTCACACCGACGAAGAACTCCCGGTCGGGAGTGACGGCCAGCGGGTTCACCGGGCGTCCGGCCCCCGGCGCGGTGCGCTCCGGTGGGAGCTCGTGCAGGTAGCCGTCGTCGATGAGTGGTCGCGCGGCCTTGGTCACAGCGGTCGAGGACAGCCCCGTCCGGCGGGCCAGCTCCACCCGGCTGAGCGGGCTCTCGGCCAACAGCAGCGTGAGGACGGCGATTTCGGCCGGTGCGGAAACCAGCGGCCGCGATTGGTTTGGAAACACGGCGGCAACCTACCGGTAAATAAATAACTTCGTCCAGTATTGATTTTCTCGATCGTGCGGTCCTACGCTCTGGCCCAACTCCAGCCAGTTGGAAAGTTGTTTGCCGCGGACAGTTGCCCGGCCCTGGCTGCCGCTCGAAACCCCTCAGGATCTCCTGTGCCTCCCACGCCCTCATCCGTACTCTTCGACGCCGCCCGCGGGCTGGCGGTCCTCCGTACCCCGAACAGCGTCTACGCCGTACGCATCGGCGCAGACGGCAGTCCCCGGCATCTGCACTGGGGGAACGAGATCGGCACCGACGCCCTCGGCGAGCTGCTCGTGGCCGACTCACCTGCCGCGAGCAGCTTCGAGTCGGACCCCGCCCCGGACGAACTGGCCCCGCAGTCAGGTGCGCGCTTCGGGCCCGCCGGACTCCAGGTACGGTTCGCCGACGGCACCCGCGGCGCCCAGTGGACCTTTACCGGACACACGGTCCGGGACGGCGAGCTCCGCCTCCAACTGGCCGACCGCCGTTATCCGCTGGCCGCCGAGCTCTGCTATCGCGTCCGCCCCGGCAGTGACGTCATCGAGCGCTGGACGGAACTCACCCACACCGGAGCCGACGGCTCGGGCCCGATCGCCGTCGACCGGCTGGACTCGGCCTCCTGGACGCTGCCGGCCCTGCCCGACTACCGGCTCAGCCACCTCGTGGGCGGCTGGAACAGCGAGTTCCAGCTGAACCGTGACCGCCTCCCCGTCGCCGAGACCGTACTCACCAGCCGCCGCGGTCTCACCAGCCACCACGCCAACCCCTGGCTCGCCCTCGACGACGGCACCGCCGGCGAGGAACACGGCGAGGTCTGGAGCTCCGCCCTGGCCTGGAGCGGGAGCTGGCGCATCACCGTGCACCGCGACCCGGTCGGCCGGACCACCTGGACCGGCGGCTTCGGCCACGAAGGACTCAGCTGGACCATTGAGCCCGGCCAGGGCCTGCACACACCCGTCTTCGCCGGTCTCTACTCCCGCGACGGTTTCGGCGCCGCCAGCCGGGCCTGGCACACCCACATCCGCACCACCGTCCTGCCCGACGCCGACCGCGACCGTCCCGTCGTCTACAACTCGTGGGAAGCCACCGGCTTCGACGTGGACGGACCAGGCCAGCTGCGTCTGGCCGAGCTGGCCGCACGTCTGGGCGCCGAACTCTTCGTCCTCGACGACGGCTGGTTCGGCAGCCGTACCAGCGACCGGGCGGGCCTCGGTGACTGGACACCCCGGCCGGAGGCGTTCCCCGACGGGCTGCGCCCGCTGGCCGACGAGGTGCACCGCCTGGGCATGGCGTTCGGGCTGTGGGTCGAGCCGGAGATGGTCAACCGCGACAGCGACCTCTACCGTGCGCATCCCGACTGGGTCGTCCACGCGGCGACCCGGGATGCCACCGAACAGCGCAACCAGCTCATGCTGAACTTCGCCCGCCCCGAAGTCGAGACCTGGGCCCACCGGACCCTGGACCAGCTGGTGCGCGACCACGACATCGACTGGTTCAAGTGGGATGCCAACCGGGTGGTCACCGAGGCGGGGTGGGCCGGCTGTCCGGACCCCGACCGGCTGTGGATCGATCACACCCGCGCCGTCTACCGGATCATGGACCGCCTCCGCGCCGATCACCCGGGTCTTCGGATCGAGGCATGCGCGGGCGGCGGCGGACGGGCCGACCTCGGCATCCTTGCCCGTACCGACCAGGCATGGACCTCCGACAACACCGATCCCGTCGACCGGATCGGCATCCAGCACGGCTTCAGCCAGCTCTTCCCCGCCCAGGCCATGGCTGCCTGGGTGACCGACACCCCCAACGTCGCGACCGGCCGCACCACGCCTCTGCGGTTCCGCTTCCACGTCGCCATGGCCGGGGCGCTCGGACTCGGCGGGGACCTCACCGACTGGTCCGAGGCGGAACTCGACGAAGCCACCGCGCTCGTCGTCCGCTACAAGCAGATCCGTCGTCTGGTCCAGCACGGCCGCCAGTACCGCCTCCACGGCCCCGCCGGACTCACAGCCGTGCATTACGCGTCCCAGGACGACACCGAACACGCCGTCCTCGCCTGGCGCCCCGCAACCCGCTTCGGCCACCCGACCCCCGGTCTCCCCCTGCCGGCCCTGGACCCCGCGGCCCACTACCTCGACATCGACGAGGGCATCACCCACAGCGGCGCCGTCCTGACCCGCCAGGGCATCGACCTGCGGCTGCCCGCCGGCGACTACGCCAGCCGCCTGATCCGGCTGCGCCGCACCGTCTGACACCGGTAAGAGCATCCCCCGTCCCTTCTCCGCCCGCCCCACGAAAGAACCGAGAACATGCCCACACCCCGCGTCCTGGTCGTCGGAATCGACGGCGTCCGCCTCGATCTGCTGCCGATGCTGGAAACGCCCAACCTCGACGAAGTCGCGAACGCCGGCTTCTTCGCGCCCGTCCACATCGACGACGACACACCGACCATGTCGGGCCCCTGCTGGACCACGATCGTCACCGGTGTCGGCGTGGCCAAGCACGGAGTCTGGGGCAACAACTTCTCCGGGAACCGGCTCGGGGTGTTCCCCGACTTCACCACCCGGCTGGCCGCCGAGCGCGGGAAGCGGACCTTCGCGGCCGGCGGTTGGGAACCCCTGTTCCTGGCCCGGCAGGGCGGCCCGGTCTTCGCGGCCCCGAGCAGGCTCGCCTATATCGCTCCGCGCGAGGACACCCCGCAGGGCTGGGACGAGTGCGACCAGAGCGTGGCCGACGAAGCCGCAAGAATTCTCAGCTCCGGCGAAGACCTCGACGCCTCCTTCGTCTACCTCGGCGCTGTTGACGAGACCGCCCACTTCCTCGCCTGCGGAGCCGAGTACCGAAACGCGATCGAGACCGCCGACCGGCAACTCGGACAGCTGCTCACCGCCATACGTGAGCGTCCCGACGCCGGGTCCGAGGAGTGGACCGTCATCGTGGTGACCGACCACGGCCACCGCGACGAAGGCGGCCACGGCGGTCGCAGCACACTGGAGCGCACCGCCTGGATCGTTGCGAACGGCCCCGGCATCGACTCCACCACCCCACCGGACAGCCTCCGCCACGCCGATGTCGCCGCCCACGTCTACGCCGCCCTGGGTATCACGCCCGACCTGCACTGGACGCTCGACGGACAGCCCTTCCACTCCCTCACGCCCCAGTCCGCCTGAGCCGCCAGGAAACCTCCGGCCGGGGGGAAACCTCCGGCCGGCAGGAAGCCGTCGGCCAGCGTCCCCGAGGCGCGGCAGCCAACCGCAACGACGCCCCACTCGCGTCCCGCAGAGAGGTTCCTTCCGTGGATACCACGTCCCTCGACTCCATCGACCTGGCCGCCTTCGACCCCGGCCAGTGGGCAGACGGCGCGAACACCCTCGATGTGGGCGACACACGCACACATCAGGGCGTGCGACATCCGCGACGCATTGCACCAGCTGCCCGAGCTGCGGCACCTGGCCGCTGACGCGGATGCCTACGGCGCCCTGTGGGAGCGCGCGGAGGGGCTCGACAAGCTGCCGCGCGGCATGGCGATGCACCCCTGCGGAGTCATCCTCTCCAACAACACCCTGCTGGACCGGCTGCCCATCCAGCCGACGCCAGGCGGCTACCCGATGGTCAGGCCGACAAGGAAGACATCGAAGACCTCGCCCTGCTCAAGCTTGATGTGCTGGGGGTGCGGATGCAGTCGGCGATGGCGCACGCCGTCACCGAGATCCGACGTACCACCGGCCGGCAGATCGACCTGGACAACCCCGTCCCCTGGACGACCAGTTCGCGTTCGCACTGATCCAGGACTCCGACACCGTAGGCATGTTCCAGCTGGATTCACCCGGCCAGCAGGACCTCGTCGGCCGGCTCCAGCCCCGCGACCCCCAGGACGTCATCGCCGACATCCCCCTGTTCCGGCACGGCCCGGTATTGTTTCCGCACTCGCTGTGTCCCGCGCTGGTCGTGTCTCGTTGTGGCGAGGTCACGTCGCAGGCTGTGTCCCGGGGATTTGGCCGGCCGTGTCGCTCCGGTGCGGGAAGAACACGAGCGGTTTCCGAAATGTGTGTCCCTCTGTGCCCCTGCTTCCGACACGTCGGCCATAGCGACCCGGCTCTGCGTGCGGCCCAGGAAGGATCGTCAGGCCGCGACGGTGGTCCCCGGCGCCGTCCTGGGGCCGACGCCGGTGAATGTGCCGTCCCCTGGCAAGATCTTGTCCATGAGCTCCATGCCCTTCGACGCAGTGCTGTGCGACCTCGATGGAGTCCTTCGCCTGTGGGATCCAGACGGGATGTCCGGCCTCGATCATGAGTACGGGCTTCCGGGTGGAACGCTTGCGACGGCAGCCTTTCGGCCCGAGCGCCTCGTGCCGGCGGTCACGGGAGAGATCACGGACGAAGAGTGGCGTTCGGCCGTAGCAGAGGATCTTGCCGAGGCATGCGGATCAGCGGAGAGAGCGCATGCCATTTCCGCCGCCTGGGGGGTGCTGATCGGCCGGGTTGACGGGGACGTCCTGGCCCTGCTTTCAGCGGCGCGTCGGCGGGTTCCTGTCGTGCTTGTCTCCAACGCCACCACCCGGCTGGAAGCCGACCTCGCCCAGCTGGGGCTGACCGACGCGGTGGACGCCGTCGTGAACACCGCGCGGATCGGCGTGGCCAAGCCCGACCCGCGTGTCTATCAGATCGCCGCCCAACGGGCCGGGGTTCCCACGTCGCGGTGTCTGTTCATCGACGACACCCTCACGAACGTCACCGCGGCGACCGCAGTCGGCATGACCGGGCTGCACTTCCAACGGATCCAACAGCTGCGTGATGCGCTCGCACCGGTCGCCGGCGCCGACCAGCCGCGGTAGGCAAGCACCGCCCCTCCCGAAAGTAGTGCCCCTGTGGGGGTGTGACCGAGACACGCGCCAAAGGGGCATTGGGATGATCTTGAAGCCCTGAGCGCCCGGCCCGTCCCGTATTTCAGAGGGACACCCGCGCTGTTCTGCCAGCGGCAGAACAGCAGCCGGACCGGGCTCGACGATCACTACAGTCCAGTCTCATGACGAAGATTACGACGCGTACGGTCGAGTACCCGGCGGACGGTTTGACGATGATCGGGCACCTCGCTCTCCCGGCCGGTGTCGACCGCCGGCCCGCGGTGCTGCTCGGACCGGAGGGCATGGGGCTCAGCGACGTCGAGCGCCGCCGGGCCGATGCCCTCGCCGAACTGGGATATGTAGCGCTGGCCTTCGACCTTCACGGCGGGCGCTATTTGGGCGACCCCGAGGAGATGCTGGCCCGTTGCCTGCCGCTGCTCGCTGATCCCGACCGGATGCGGGGCATCGGCCATGCGGCGCTCGACGTGTTGCGCGCCGAACCGCGGACCGACCCCGACCGGATCGCCGCCGTCGGCTATGGCACCGGAGGCGCCGTCGGGCTGGAACTCGGGCGCGGCGGCGTCAGCCTGCGCGCGATCGGGACAGTCAACGCACTGACCACGGGCCGACCGGGCGAGGCGGCGCGCATTCGCTGCCCGGTGTGGGCCGGGGTCGGGTCGGAAGACCCGATCATGCCGCCCGCGCAACGGAACGCGTTCACTGCTGAGATGCAGGCCGCGGGCGTCGACTGGCGCCTCGCGGTCTACGGCGGCGCCTTGCACGCCTTCCACCACCCGCCGGTCGGCCACCCTGTGGTCCCCGGCGTCGGCTACCACCCACGGCACGCGCAGCGAGCCTGGCGCGACGTCGTCGACCTGCTCGCCGAGTGCCTGCCCGTGACGGAGGATCTGGGGCATGACCCAGGTAAGCATGCTGGCGCCGGGCACTGACAGTCCCCTCCCCCCAAGTCCGCACAGCAGAACCGCATTCGAGCGGATGGTTGATCGCGGAAACGCGTTCGCACCCCGCTCGATCAGCACTGCCCACTCCTACGACCGCGACGAGCTCGACCCCGCCCGGCATCACGCTGCCCTTCTCGGCCTCGCCAATGAACTCGGCGCCCGCCTTCGCGAAGAGCGCAGCATTACCCAGGCACTCACCCTGACCGTCACCTATGCCGACCGGACCAGTACCACCTGCGCCCGTACCCTGACCGAAACAACCGCCCACACCGCGCAGCTCGCCCACACCGCACTCGACCTCCTTGGACTCCTCGGCCTTCAGCGAGCCCGTGTCCGCACCATCTCGCTGCGTGCCGAACGGCTGCTCCCGGCCGAACAAGCCGTGCGTCAGCTCACGTCAACACCCACGACGACAAAGCCCATGCCCTTGAAGCCGCCCTCGACCGCGCCCACGCCCGCGATCGACCTGGCATCACCGGAACCGCAGCCGCCCACCGCCCGGGCTGATGGCGGAGCCCGGCGCCATCGGACTCTGTCGAAGGAGAGCACAGCTGTGACCTGGGCCCATCTTGCTGGTATGGGGCATGACGGTGCGCTGCGGGCGAGGCACCAACGAACTCCGCCCACGCGGTGATAGGTGTCAGTCATGGACTGGACGCTGCCGGAGCCGATGCTCGCTGCCGCGGTGGACAGACCAGTCCTGCCCGCCCAGCACCTGCGGAGCCGAAGTGGGACGGCTACCGGGCGCTCTTGGCCCGGTATGCGGACGGGCGGGTGATGATCCGTTCCCGGCGGGGAACGGACACGACCATGGCGTTTCCAGAGGTCACCGCAGCGGCCGCCGCACTCCCCGTGGACGTGGGACTCGACGGGGTTATGTGACCTGTGGGGGTGCCTCAGCCCCAAGGTGTCCCAGGCGGCGCAGCTCCCAAGACGAGACGTGACGGGCGTCGCGGCCACGTGCCGCAGCGGCCGCTCAGAGGTGGCCGTCCAGGAACTTCCGTATCTCGGTGATGGTCATAGGCCCCGTGCCGTGCGCCACCGCCTCTCCCTCCTTCAGCAGGACGTAGGACGGGGCTCCGGTGATCCCGTATCGCTCGGTTGCGGCCGGACAACGCGTGATGTCGGCGCGGACGGCCGTCAGGCGGCCCGTGTAGTCGTCGGCGATGCCACCCACGACGAGGTCCATCACCCGGCAGGGCTCGATTGCCTTGGGCCATGTCCCGGTGAAGTATGCGAGGACCGGAACTCCGCTCATCCCGAGGATGAATTCGAACTCCGCATCCTCACGGGGTCGGTGAACCCGCTTCGTCATGGAATCTCCTGACCTCACGTTCCGTCGTTCCATCCCCATCATCCCTTGCGCGGTGCGCCAGGCCGCCCCGCCGGTCACCCAGTTGCAGCCCGCCGCTCGCCCGTGGGTGAGCTCGTGCCAGGACAGCGCTCTCCAAGACGATATGAAAGCCGTTTTCCATGGCATAGCGGCCCAGATCGCCGACCAGATACTCGATGAGCGCGTCGACGAGCGGGCCGGTGCGCATCGTCCACCGGATCCAGTCGAACCGTATCCGCCACCGCGCTTCTCAGAGACAACGCCCCGACGGGCTTTCCGAGGCATCGTCTGGTCTTCACATCAACCCCTGGTCTCAGCTGGCTCATACCGCTCTTCCCCGGGCCGCATGAGCCAGCTGATGGCACCGCGAACCAGACACGGTTCCTGGACTGCTCGCGGACGCGTTCGTGGACGGTCGAAGTAAGCGTCAGGTGACCCGAATACCGACCGCCAGCGTCAGTTCAAGGACCCGGTGTGGCGATGCGAGATCCGGAAACACCTCCCGCAGCTGCGACATCCGGTACCGGACTGTCTGGGGATGGACGAACAGCGCCGCCGCCACCTCGTCCCGCCTGCCCTGGTGCAGCAGCCACGCCCGCAACGTCTCCTCCAGCCGCCGCGCGGTCGCGACAGGCAAGGTCCGCAACGGCGCGAGGACTCGGGCACGCAGGTCTGCGAACGCGTCCACGTCGGCGCTCAGCACCAGCTCGGGCAGGTGGTCCTCGGTGTCGCGAATATCAGAGGAGAGGGAGCGCGCGCGTATGGCTCGTGCGTACGAGGCGGACGCACGAGTCCATGGCCGGGCCGGGCCGGCCACTGCGGTGCGGTCGGTTAGCTGCCGCAAGAGATGTGATCGGTTGGCATCGGGGACGAGCAGCACACCGGTGGCGTCCGGCAGATCGTCGAGGACGAGGGTGCTCGGGTCGAGCGCGCGGTAGGCAGGCCGGGCCTGGGCGGCGGGCAGCAGGACCGCGGTCAGCGAAACCGGAGGCTGCCACCCGGCCCGTTGAACAGAGGCCAGCAGCACGTCCGGGCTCGCGCCGGCGAGGAGGTCGCGGGCCAGGTGTTCCAGGTGGCGCTCGTGGGCCCTGCCTCTGGCGGCCAGTTCGTCGGCGTGGCCCGCGGCGCTCGCGGCGGAGAGCTCGTCGATGTAGGCGAAGGTCAGCTCGGCGAACTTGGCGACCTGGGCGGCGGGCAGACCTGCGGGTACGGCACCCGCTGCCAGGCATCGCCAGGCCACGCGGGCGCCGACGCGGTAGGCGCTGAGTAGGGCGTCCATCGAACGGCCGTCACGCACCTCGCCGCGGCCCAGCTCGTAGGCTGCGTCACCGGCGTCGCCGCCTGTGGCGTTCCCGCTCGCGAGGTCCAAGTAGTGCCCCAGGGCGGTGCGGACGGCTCGGCGGATGGTGCCGCCCATGCGGCCCGAGAGGGCGTTGGCGTAGGGAGGGACCTCGTCGATGATCGCTTGGACGACCTCGTCGGCGGTGGTCTTCAGCGCGGACCGAAGTGCGGTGACCGTCGTCTCATTGAGGGCCAGTTCGCTGGCCCTCCGGATTGCATGGCTCACGTTTTGTTCCCTGCGCACAATTCAGCCGACCAGATTTACATCCTGCGGTCAGGACTTTACGCCTTGAGGCGCAGCAAGCTGGAGTCATGACGAGTGCAGCCCTCCGCAGCAGGGCGTGGAAACTGCTGGAGATGGTCACGACGCCGCTGCTGCCGTCGGACTACCTCGACCTGGTCAGCCCGCTGCGTGCGAGCGCTGACCTGCGTGGGCGCATCGAGGCCGTGCACCCCGAGACGGGTGACGCCGCGACTGTCGTGATCAAGCCGGGACGGGGCTGGCGCGGCCACACAGCCGGTCAGTACGTGCGGATCGGGGTCGACGTCGACGGGGTGCGCCTGTGGCGTGCCTACTCCGTCACCTCGCCGACAAACCGCCAGGACGGCCGCGTCACAATCACCGTGAAGGCGATCCCGGACGGCAAGGTCAGCAACCACCTGGTCCGCAGGGCGAAACCGGGCACGCTGATCCAGCTCGACCAGCCGACCGGTGACTTCGTGCTGCCGCAGGCCAAGCCCGCCAAGGTGCTCTACCTGACGGCCGGCAGCGGCATCACGCCCGTGATGGGCATGCTGCGCGACATCGAGTTGGACGACGTCGTCATGGTCCACTGCGCGCCACAGCCGCGGGACGTGATCTTCCGCAACGAACTGCACGACCTGGTCGCGGACAAGAAGCTGCGGCTCACCGAAGTGCACACCGACACAGACGGCATGCTCGACATCGGCCGTCTCGACGAACTCGTGCCCGACTGGGCCGAGCGCGAGACCTGGGCTTGCGGGCCCGCGGGCCTGCTCGACGCCGCCGCAGAGCACTGGGCCGAGCACGGCGTACAAGAGCGCCTGCACACCGAACGCTTCCGCCCCAGCATCGTCGTCGCCGGAGACGGCGGCGAGGTCACGTTCAGCGCCACCGGCAAGACCGTCGACGCGGACGGCGCCACGCCGTTGCTGGACATCGGCGAGGAGGCCGGCGTGCTCATGCCCTCCGGGTGCCGCATGGGCATCTGCTTCGGCTGCATCACGCCGCTCAAGGCGGGCGCCGTCCGCGACCTGCGCACCGGAGAGATCACCGAGGCCGAGCCGGGCGTCCTCATCCAGACCTGCGTGTCCGCCGCGGCGGGCCCCTGCGACATCGAACGGTAGGAGCATCTTGACCGCCATCGACCCCACCGCCCACCTGACTGCGGAGCAGATCGAGGAGCTTGGCCGTGAGCTGGACGCGATCCGCGACGAGGTGATCGCCAGCCGCGGCGAGAAAGACGCCGCCTACATCCGTAAGGTCATCTCGGCGCAGCGCAAGCTCGAGCTGGTCAGCAGGGGCGTGCTGCTGTTCTCGATCTTCCCGCCCGCGTGGCTGCTCGGCACCGCCGGTCTGTCCGTGGCGAAGATCATGGACAACATGGAGATCGGCCACAACGTCCTGCACGGCCAGTGGGACTGGATGCGAGACCCGAAGATTCACTCCACCACCTGGGAGTGGGATCACGTCTCGCCGTCCGAACAGTGGAAGCACTCGCACAACGAGCTGCACCACACGTACACCAACGTGATCGGCAAGGACAACGACCTCGGCTACGGCATCATGCGCGTCGACGAAGACCAGAAGTGGCACCCGTTCCACCTCGGCCAGCCGCTGTGGAACTTCATCAACGCCTGCTTCTTCGAGTACGGCATCGCAGCGTACGACCTGGAGCTCGGCACGAACCTGCACAAGCGCCGCCGCAAGAACCCGGAGTTCCGCGCGCGGGCCAAGGCCGTGGGCCGCAAGATCCGCAAGCAGGTGCTCAAGGACTACGTGATCCACCCGCTGCTGTCGGGCCCGTCGTTCCTCACCACGCTCGCCGCCACGTTCACCGCGAACCTGATCCGCAACCTCTGGTCCCACTCGGTGATCATGTGCGGGCACTTCCCCGAAGGCGTGCAGGTCTTCGAGCGCCGGTCGATCAAGGGCGAGACGCGCGGCCAGTGGTACCTGCGCCAGATGATGGGCTCGGCGAACATCAGCGGCAGCAGGGCCATGCACTTCATGACCGGCAATCTGTCGCACCAGATCGAGCACCACCTGTTCCCGGACCTGCCGAGCAACCGGTACGCCGAGGTTGCGGTGAAGGTGCGCGCGCTGTTCGACAAGTACGAGCTGGAGTACGTCACCGGCCCGCTGCCCAAGCAGGTGTTCTCCGCGTGGCGCAAGGTCTTCCGACTCTCGCTGCCGAACAAGAAGCCCAAGGTCAAGACGCCGGACCGTGAGCAGGAGCTCGTCGCCGCCTGATTCCCGGTTCAGATCTCTCGGCCGTACCGGCGGCACTGGCGGCACCGCCGGGTTCGGTGAGATCCGTTGCGGACGGTGGGCGGCCGCGACGTCAGACCGTACGACACGGGATCCGGGCAGCCCGGCTCCCGGAACTGCTCGACCCCTACCTTCTGATCGAGCGTCCGCAGATCGTGGCCAAGGCCCAGCGCACGCTGCGGCGCCGTCACTGGGACCGTGTCCAACATCAGGGGTCAAGGCCCTGCCCCGCCAACCCCCGCACCCCGCACAGTCCTGTTCATCGCTCGGTTTCGCCACGGCGGGATCCTGAAGCGGCAGCACTGACAATCAGCCGCAGGTCAGACTGGGATTGCCCACGCCCGACCCCAGGGCGCCGGATGGGTTCGCGCTCGACAGTCTCCACACCCGGACGGCCGCAGGGGCCCTGTCTCACATGATCGCCGCTCAAAACGGCGCGTGTGTGGCCTCCTGCGCCTCGGTGCTGCTACCGCTTCGGCAACGGCTGATGGCGTTCTACCGGCTCGTGCGGGGCGCGGGGATCTTCGGCAGGAGCTCCCATAGGGGACGTCCGCCGCCGGCCCAGGCGGCGAGGGTCCGCCGATCGGCCAGGTGCATGTGCAGTTGGGCGGCGAGCGGTGCACAGCGGGTGGAGAAGCGGCCGTTGGTGACGACCAGGACGATGTCGGCGCCGTAGAGCTGGCGGGCGGTTCCGTTGACGCGCTGGAGGTCGGGAGTGCCGACGGCCGAGCCCCGGTCGCCGTCTCTGCGGTGTTTGCACTGGATGACCCAGGTGCGACCGTGGGGGTCGGTGGCCAGGACGTCGGCTCCGTTGTCGCCGGCTCCGCCGATCTGGCGGGCGTCGGTGCATCCGTCGCGGCGCATCAGGTCACGGACCGCGTACTCGAAGTCGCGGTGGTGCAGGGAGTCCAACTGCGGGAGTCCGTAGCGCAGCGCCTGCTGGCGTACCCGGTCCCATGCCCGCTGCTGCCGGTAGCGGTGGGCCCACCATGCCCCGCCCACCGCTGCGACGGCGCCCAGGACGATCAGGACCCACCAGTGCGTCGCGAGCCACGAGATCACCGCCCAGGCTGCTGCTGCGGCCAGGACGCCGGCGGCGAGCAGGAGCACCTGGCGGTCGCGCTGCCGCTGCCGGCGGGAGCGGACCGAGCGGCGGCGCGGTGCCGTTCGGCGTACGGGGCGGCGGCGTTGCGCGCGGCGGGTGGCCATCAAGGGGCTCCGGGTGGTCAGCGGCTGGAGTCGGTGATGCCGGAGGCGAGTTGGCCTAGGAAGTCGAGAATGCCCTCGCCGACCGGGGTCGGCGCGATGACCACGCCAAGGGCGAGCACGATGATCACGGTCAGCTTCTCGTCGTTCCGGCTGCGGGCCTCCGTACGGCGACGCAGACGCAGGAAGACGATCACGGCGAGCAGTACCCCCAAGTTGATCGTCAGTTTCAACGCCCGCTCCCCCGGATCACCCTCGGCCTCGTCCCGACCCCCTTGTCTACCCAGGACCCGACCGCCGCGCCGCCCAGTCACACGATGTTGACGGAAAGTGACTGCTTGGCTGGATCGAACCCGCGCACGACCCGTCGGGGCGAAGAAGCTGCGTCCGTGCGCCTGTCCCCCAGCCGGCGTTCGGGACCGAGAGGTTCAGCGACGTTTGCTCCGGCGGCCGAGCCGGCCGGGCAGCCGACGACGACGGAACGCGGCAGGAAGGGGTGGCGACGAGGGCTGGGGTGGCTGCGCCGGTCGCGGCGGCACGACAGGTTCGGGAGGCACAGGCCTCTCCACTCCCTCGACACGCTCCTCGGCGGCCGCCGTGCCAGCGGCCGTGGTGACCGGTTGCCCTTGGCCCCGGCGGCCCGCAGTCCGTCGTAGGTCAGTTCCCGCTGGAGGTCGCGCTGGAGTTCGCCGGCGCTGCGAGGGGCTGCACCATGAACTTCACGGTGGACAGCAGCTCTCCGGTGCGCGGTGAACTTCGGACGTTGGAGCGGATGGAGGTGCCGGCCTTCTCTTCGAACGGGATCGGGTCCTCGATCCCCCTCGTCCAGGACCAGATTCTGCCGGGCGGTCGACTGCTGGTCGGTCGAGACCCGCTTGCAGACCAGGTTCGCCATCCCGGGCGCCTTCCGCACGGAGGATCGGACCCTGTCTGTCACCAAACCCTGTCATCAATCACCAACGGATCCGATTGGATCAGCGCCGCTCCAGCGCCCGGAACGCCCGGGTTCATTGGACGCCCGCCGCGCCTGGCGTCATTCGATCGTTCAACGACAGGGGCGTTCATGGTGAGCATGTCACGGTTGGCCGGGGATCGTCAGTCGCTTGGGTGTGGTGCGAGGGCCTGGGGCGTGGCGGCCCAGGAGGAGAGCAGGCGTAGGCCCTCTTCGGAGGGTGAGCCGGGTTCGGCCGTGTAGATGGTGAGGGTGAGGCCGGGTTCGGCGGCCATTTCCAGGCCCTCGTAGGCGAGGGTGAGGTCGCCGACGGTGTGGTGGTGGAAGCGTTTGGTGCCGGTGCCGTGGTGGCGGACGTTGTGGGCGCCCCAGCGGGTGCGGAAGTCGTCGCTGCGGGTGGACAGCTCGCCGACCAGGTCGTGCAGGTCCTTGTCGTGGGGGTTGCGGCCGGCTTCGGTGCGCAGGATGGCCACGGCGATGTCGGCGGCCAGGTCCCAGTCGGGGTAGAAGCGGCGTGACGAGGGGTCGAGGAACTGGAACCGGGCCAGGTTGGCCTGGTTGCCGGCCGTGGCATAGACGTCGTCGTAGAAGGCGCGGGCGAGCTGGTTGGTGGCGAGGATGTCCATGCGGCCGTTGCGGACGAAGGCCGGGCTGGCGGTGACGGCGTCCAGCGCCCACTGCAGGCTCCGGTGCGCGGTCCAGGCCCGGGTGGCGCGGCGGCGGGGCCGGGTGAGGGCGTCGGAGCCGTCGGCGGCATGTGCCAGGTTCATGAGGTGAGCGCGTTCGGCGTCGTCGAGCTGGAGGGCGCGGGCGACGGCTTCGAGGACGGCCGGCGAGGCTCCGGCGAGGTTTCCGCGCTCCAGCTTGGCGTAGTACTCCACGCTCACATCGGCCAGCGCGGCGACCTCGCTGCGGCGCAGGCCGGGCACTCGCCGGCGGCTGCCTGCGGGCAGTCCCGCCTGCTCGGGGCTGATCTTCGCGCGCCGCGAGGTCAGGAACTCGCGGACCTCTGCCTGGTTGTCCACGCCTTCGACGGTACGTCCTGCCCGCGTCCATAGGGGTGTACTGGCAGTACACCCCTTGATGGTGTCTCGCTACGGGCGCGAAGTACGGGTTACCTGGATGACGTGGCGCTTTCCGCCCGTCCCGTCACGACGGGCGTGTACCCCGCTCTGTACACGGCGACGGTCCCGGTCATCTGGCGGCCGTACGCCTCGGCACGCAAAGGAAGTCCTACTCATGCGCGGCGCAGTGATCCACGCTCCCGGCGACGTCCGGTTCGAGACCGTGGACGACCCCAGGATCCTTCGCCCGACCGACGCGGTCATCCGGACGGCCGTGACCTGTGTATGCGGCTCGGACCTGTGGCCCTATCGCGGCGCGGAGCCGATCGGCGACCCGCACCCCATGGGCCACGAATACGTCGGCTTCGTGGAGGAGGTCGGCCCCGAGGTCACCTCGGTGAAGCCGGGCCAGTTCGTCGTCGGCTCCTTCGCGACCTCGGACAACACCTGTGTGAACTGCCGAAACGGCTTCCAGTCGAACTGCCTGCACCGCGAGTTCATGTCGACCTGCCAGGCCGAGTACGTGCGCATCCCCAACGCCCAGGGCACTCTGGTCGCCACCGACGAGGTGCCGGATGAGGGGTTCTGGCCGGGTCTGCTGGCCGTGTCCGACGTGATGGGTACCGGCTGGTGGGCCGCCGACGCCGCCGAGGTCAAGCCCGGCTCGACCGTCGTGGTCGTCGGCGACGGCGCGGTCGGCCTGTGCGGGGTGATCGCCGCGAAGGAGATGGGCGCGCAGCGGATCATCGCCATGTCCCGGCACGAGCCCCGTCAGAAGCTCGCGCTGAAGTTCGGCGCCACCGACATCGTCACCGAGCGCGGCGAGGAGGGCGTCGAACGGATCAAGGAACTGACCGGCGGGATCGGCGCGGACAGCGTGCTGGAGTGCGTCGGCACCGCCGAGGCCATGCGGCAGGCCCTGCACGCGGCCCGGCCCGGCGGCAACGTCGGCTTCGTCGGCGTCCCCCACGAGGTTGCGATCGACGGGCAGGAGCTGTTCTTCTCCCACGTCGGCCTGCGGGGCGGCCCCGCCCCCGTGCGCCGCTACCTCCCCGACCTCATCGACCGCGTTCTCACCCGCCGGATCGACCCGGGCAAGGTCTTCGACCAGACCCTGCCCCTGGACCAGGTCGCCGAGGGCTACAGGGCGATGGACGAGCGCCGCGCCATTAAGACCCTCCTCAAGCCCTGACCCTCCCACCGCCCGAAGGAGCAACCGTGCAGATCACCCACAGCTCGATCGACACCGCCAAGGGACCGGCCGACTGGTTCACCGGCGACGTCTACATCGACGCCGTCGCCGCCGCCCCGGCCCCGTCCCGCGTCACCGCGAACCTGGTCCACTTCATGCCCGGCGCCCGTACCCACTGGCACCGGCACCCGCTGGGGCAGACCGTCTTCGTCACCGAGGGGATCGGCCTGTGCCAGCGCCGGGGCGGGCCGGTGGAGGTCATTCGGCCCGGTGACCGCGTGCTGTTCGAGGCCGACGAGGAGCACTGGCACGGTGCCGCACCGAACCGGCTGATGGTCCACCTGGCCATCAACGAGGGCGACGACGACCACGACGTCGTGCACTGGCTGGCCCCCGTCACCGACGAGGAGTACCACGCCACCCCGGCCACGCCTGAACGAGGAGGAACACCGTGACCACCTTCGCCCTCATCGGCGCCGGCCCCGGCCTTGGCCTGGCCGCCGCCCGCCGCTTCGGGACCGCAGGCCACCGCGTCGCCCTCATCTCGCGTACCGCCCAGCACCAGGACGCCCTGGCCGCCGAACTGGCCCGGGACGACGTCCACGCCCGCGGGTTCACCGCGGACGTCCTCGACCCCGCCTCCCTCACCGCGGCCCTGCACGAAGCCGCCAACACGCTGGGGCCCGTCGAGATCCTTCAGTTCAGCCCCGTGCCCCGCGGCGACTTCATGAAGCCGGTCCTCGACACGACTGCCGCCGACCTGGACGACCCGGTGGCCTTCTCCGTGAAGGGCCCGGTGACCAGCGTGAACGCCGTCCTGCCCGGAATGCGTGAGCTGGGCCGGGGCACGCTGCTGTTCGTCAACGGCGGCAGCGCCGTACGCCCGAACCCGAAGGTGGCCGGTACCTCGATCGCATTCGCCGCCGAGAGCGCCTACGCGGCGATGCTCCACGACGCGCTCGCGCCCGAGAACATCCACGTCGCACAGCTGATCGTTCCCGGTGCGATCCGCCCGGGCGCTCAGCACTCCAGCCCCGACGCACTGGCCGAACGGCTGTACGGCATCCACACCGAACGCGGCACCTTCCGGCATTACGCCGAACCCATGCCCACCTGATCACTCCGGGACGCCCCTCATGAACAGGGCAGTTCGCCGCCGTCTGGTCCGCGTCGCTCCGACAGCCGCCCTGCTGCTGGACGTGACCGCCTGCTCCAGCGACGCGCAGGAAGCCACCTCGGCCGCCACGTCCTCCGTCTTCGCGTCTTCCACTTCCGCGTCCCCAGGTCAGCAGGAGACGGCAGCCACCACCCCGCCATCCACCTCCGAGAGGAGCACTGCCATGGGCATCCGGGTCACCCTTGACGGCCACCCGGTCGAGGCCACCATGAACAACAGCCCTGCCGCCCGCGACTTCACCGAACTGCTCCCGCTCACCCTGGACCTGAAGGGCTTCCACAGCACGGAGCGGGTCGCCGACCTGCCGCGCAAGCTGGACACCTCCGGCGCCCCCGAACCGGCCGCGGCCAAGGTCGGCGACATCGCCTACTACGCGCCCTGGGGCAACCTGGCCCTCTTCTACCAGGACGGGCCCGCCCCCTCCGCCCACCTGCTCATCCTCGGCCACCTCGACGTCAGCGCCGACCAGCTCGGCCGGGCGACGCGCATCACCATCGAAGCCGCCTCCTGACCCCTGACTTGGGCGAATACCCAAGCCTCCTGCCCGTATCCGCAATGCGAACCGGGGCGTGGCCCAGTGCCCTGCCCGCGTACCAGACGGCACCACCGCACCGGCGCCCTCACGGCGCTGACCCACCCACCGGGCCCCTCCTCGGCGGCCCGCCTTCCGATGGGAGAACACGCGTGAGCACCACCTACGACTTCCACGACAGGACCGCGTTCGTCACCGGCGCTGCCTCCGGTATCGGCCGGGCCACCGCCCTCGCCTTCGCCCGCGCGGGCGCACGGGTCGCCCTCGCCGACCTGTCCGCCGACGGCCTGCGAGAGACCGCCCGCCTCATCGAGGCAAACGGCGGCGAAGCCCTCGCCCTCACCTGCGACGTCACCCGCGAGGAAGACGTCCAGGCCGCGGTCGACCAGACCGTCGAACGCTTCGGGAGCCTGGACGCGGCCTTCAACAATGCCGGTGTCGAGCAGCCCGTCCAGCCGGCCGCCGACACCGCCAAGGAGGACTGGGACCGCATTCTCGGCGTCAGCCTCACCGGAGCGTTCCTGTGCACCCGCGCCCAGATCCGGCAGATGCTCCGGCAGGACGGCGGCGGCGCGATCGTCAACGTCTCCTCCGGCGCCGGCGTCAAGGGCTTCAAGGGCCAGGCCGCCTACGCCGCCGCCAAGCACGGGATCATCGGCTTCACCCGCTCTGCCGCGCTCGACCACGCCGCCCAGGGCATCCGAGTCAACGCCGTCTGTCCGGGCATCATCGACACCGAGATGATCCGCCGCTTCGGCGACACCCGGCCCGGCGGCAGGGAAGGACTCATCGCCGACGAACCCGTCGGCCGTCTCGGCAAACCCGAAGAGATCGCCTCCGCCGTGCTCTGGCTGTGCTCTACCGACGCCGCCTTCACCACCGGCGCCGCCCTCGTCGTCGACGGCGGCCAGACCGTCTGACCCCACCGGCACCCCCGTATGACAGGCCCCGCCGAATCTCCGCGCTCCGTCGAAACCCCTGTGAGGAGCCGTCCCCATGTCATGGCACTGCCTCATCCGCAATTCAGTGCACCGCGTGTGCTGGGCGTGGACGACTTCGCGATCCGTCGCGGTCAGATCTACTCCACCGTCTTGACCAGCGTCGAAGACCAACGCGTGGTCGATACCGGGTACTCCCGACGCGTGAAGCCGGGCCACTGGCCGTCTGGCTGGCCGGTCACCCCGGCGTGAGAGATCATCTGCCGGGACCGAGCGGGCGCCTAGCTCTGCAGGTCACCGACCGCTTCCATCTGTGGCTGGCCTCGGCCGAGCCGTGGAGACGTGCGTCGCCGCCCACCGCGACTGCCTGAGCAATCCTTCGCCCAGCGGCATGGTGCCGGGAGGCCGCCGGACCGGCCTCCCGTCGGCCGCAGGGCGACTCGGTGCCCGCCGGCGGGCCGAGCGGACGAAGGCAGCGCATGCCCTGGTCCACGAGCTCTTTACTCAAGGTCACTCACGCCGGGCGATCTCCCGGCACCTGGGCTGGGAGATCGACACTGTGCTCCGGTACGTAAACGCCGCACGCTGGCAGGACACCATGCGCGACAACCGGCCCCGCCCCAGCAGGCTGGCCCCCTACAAGCCCTACCGTGAGCGCCGTTTCGCCGCAGGATGCACCAGCGCCATCCACCTCCACCGAGAACTCCTCGCCGACAACGTACCCGTCACCTACCAGATGGTCCGCGCCCACATCGCCACCCTGCGCGCGGCTTCGGCCAACGCCCCACCCCGGCCGCTGACATCGCGACTGCGGCGCCTTCGGCCGATCGCAGCAGCCCACCCTCGAACACCTGCAGACGGTGCAGCGCCGCGTGTCCGGCACCGACGTCACGCTCAGCGACGTCCTTTCAAGGACGAAAGGGAAATCCAGCTGAACCTGGACGCGCCACACGGCGGGGCCTATGTGGGGCCCACGGAGATCGCGGTAGGTCGTCATCGCCTCCACGAGCTGTGCGGCTACACCTCCGCCGACCACTCATCGTTCAAGTTCTACGCGGACGGCCCGACCCGCGTCGTCGTCGAGGCCACGAACGACGGCACCGACCTTGCCGGAAACCCGTGGTCGATGACCGTCGTCGAGCTGGTCGACGTGATCGACGGGAAGATCGCCAAGAAGCGCACCTCGGTCCAGGCCGCATTCGTTCTTCGCGCTCTGGAAGCATTCCTCGACCTTTCAGCGGCAGCCGGCGATACGTACGAGGTCGGCGACGGTGGCGTCCAGGGGTGCGCTGGCGAAGTAGTAGGCGAGTTCGTCGGGCCGGCGATGCTGCGGCGGGCCAGCATCCAGCGTTGTGGCTGGGCTCGTCGCCGTCGAACTCGCACAGCTGGCAGGCGGGCTGCGGCCCAGTCGTAGAAGCGCTCGCCCTTGGCGCCGTCTCCTGCGGAAAGCCGCTGCCTGGCATCGGGCGGGGCCTGGCCGATGAGGTGGTCGATGCGCGGCGGTGGTCGATGCGCGGGCCGTGGACCTGCTGGGACTTCGGCACGGCCACGACGCCAGCGAACGCCCCCTCCGCCTCCAGTCGGCACCAGGCGCCAACCAGGCACCACTGTCCCGCAGCATGAGCCGCAGCAGCTCTACCTCGGTGTCCATCGACACCTCTGCTCCGTCGGGTGGCAGGGCCGGCTGCTGCCGCCATAGAGGTGCTGGTCCCACCCAACGTGCACCGCTGCCTCGTAGGACTCGCGGGTTCTGTCGTAGCGGGTGGCGGTCGCGCGGCCACACGTAGGACAGGTCCTCCATGGACAGTGTCTTGGTGGCGCGGCCTTTCTGCCACTGGTCCGTGCTGGGGGTACGCATGAACCCTTCCTGCTCACACGGTCAGTGTTCGTCGTCGAGATGACGAAGCCGTTGAGGGCCTGGGGTGGTCAGCCGCTTCGCTTGACCTGTTGCGCTCAGCCGCTCCGTGGCGGACGCCCCGCCGGCTGCGAGCCGCTGTGTGATCCGGTCGAACAAGTCCGTCAGTGGCGCACCGACGTCCCTGCCGAACTCAGTCAGCCCGTAGGTGACTTGGGGTGGCGTCGTCGGCTCGACCTTCCGCCAGACCAGGTCGTCCTGGACCAGTGCGCGCAGTGTCTGAGCGAGCATCTTCTCGCTGATGCCCTGGATGCTGTCGCGCAGCTCGTAGAACCGAAGGTCGGTGCTCCGCAAGGAGATCAGCACCCAGATACCCCACCTGCTGGTCACGTGGTCGACCACGTCGCGCGCAGGGCAGTCGGTGTGAAACACCTCATACCGATTGCCCGCCTCGGCCTGCGTCAGCTGCGCGCCTTCCCTCATGTCCGGAGCTTACCTCTGGGTATGTTCTTACGAAAAGTAAGCCTGCCTCCTAGCGTCAATTGCCGCAGTGCACAACGGACTAGGAGCTGAACATGATCGTGGTGACCGGAGCTACGGGAAATGTGGGCCGGCCTTTGACGCAGGCCCTGGCCAACGCGGGCGAGCAGGTGACGGCAGTTTCACGGCACGCGGCAGCAATGCCGGACGGGGTCCGGCACGTGCCCGCGGACTTGGCCGAGCCGCAGGGCCTCACCCCCGCTTTGGACGGGGCGAAGGCGCTGTTCCTCCTACTGTCCGGCGACCTGCACGCCCCCGAAGCCATGCCGACCGACATCATCGACCTGGCCGCTGCCAGCGGGGTCCGCCGAGTCGTCCTGCTGTCTTCGCAGGGCGTGGCGACCAGGCCGCTCGGCCCGTCGCGGATCGCGATGCGCGCGGTGGAGGACGCGCTGAGAGAGTCCGGCCTGGACTGGGCCGTCCTACGACCGGGCGGCTTCGCCTCCAACGCCGTGGCGTGGGCGGAGTCCGTCCGCACGGAAGGGACAGTCGCCGCACCCTTCGGCGATGTCGGGGTTCCGATCGTCGACCCGGCGGACATCGCCGAGGTTGCGGCGGCCTGCCTGCTGGACGACCGGCACACCGGCGGAATCTTCGAGCTGACCGGGCCCGAGGTAATCACGCCCCGTCAGCAGGCGGAGGCCATCGCCGCCGCGCTCGGCTCGCCGGTGCGGTTCCATGAACTCACCCGTGAGGAGGCCAAGGCCGCGATGACCCGGTTCGTGCCGCCGGAGCTCGCCGACGACACCCTGGACATCATCTCCGCCCCGAACCCCGCCGAACTGCGGATCAGCTCGGACGTGGAACGAGTCCTCGGTCGCGCTCCGCGCCGTTTCAACGACTGGGTCGCCCGTAACATCGCCGCTTTTCGCTGAGGCACAACTCAGCTGAAGCGCCCGGGCAGCCCCGTGCGGCTACGGCAGCACGGGGCTGCCCCATGACGTCACCACCCACCACCATCCAAAACTCAAGAGCCGGAGCGACCTGACAGGGTCCTGCTGGTCTCCTGCGCCGGAGAGCCGTTGGCAGGAGCCGGCGAGGGAGTCGAGGATCTGTCCGGCTGTTTCGGTCCAGGTGAGCGGGGGTCGAGTTCTCGTTCCACCGGCTTTGCCCAGGCGCGGACGTCAGATTCCAGGGAGAGCGGCGATGTCCTATGGATCGCCTCCTTCGGGCCAGCCGCAGCTCACAGCCTCTGAACAGGACACGAACCGCGCGAACCTACAGCGGGCCGGAAGGGCCGGTGCGCCCAGAGATGGGCGCACCTGACCGCCGCCCGTACTTCGATCCTCGTGTAGCAGCCGAAAGCAATCACTCCACCTTCGCTGAGAATCGCACAACTTCGACATCGTGCTGTCCTCGGACGAGTTGGCGGTTGCCGACGGGATCACGAAGAAGACCAGTGCTGCGAGGACCGCCACGCTCGCTGCGAGTGCCAAAGTGTCTGGAAGAGACCAAGACGCGACTGGTCCGGCGACTGCTGACCCCAGGGCGAATCCGGTGATCTTCAGGCTGGCGCCGGTGGTGAAGATTTGGCCTCGCAGGTGATCTGGGGCATCTCGGTGGCGGACTGCGAACAAGGCGGCCAACTGAGGTCCCTCACCGACCCCCGCTATGAGTACGGCCACGATGAGTACGACTGGTTCACCCCACGCGGCCAACGCCAGCGCGGCAGCCTGGACAAGGGCGCTGGCCCAGATGATCGTGTCGGGGGCGACCGAACGCGGAAACCGAGCGAGTGCGACGTTGGCCACCAAAGCTGAGATCGCCACGCAGGAGAGCAGCACCGCGCCGCGACTGGCCCCGCCCAGAACACGTTCGCCGAGGAGCGGGATGCACGCCATCAGCATTCCCTGGGCGATGCAGGAGACGGTCGAGGTGAGAGTGGCTCGGGCCAAGGACGGTCTTCCGATGATGACCCGAACTCCGGCAACAAGGTCGCTGGTCACCGAAGTTGCCTGCACTCCCAGCACTCGATCGGGACGGGCGGGCAACATCCACGCGGCGGGCAGCGCCAAGGCGATGAGCACTACAGAGACCACCACGGCCATCGGGGCGCCCAGCGCCTCTGCCACGCCGCCAGCGAGAGCCGGACCAGCCAGACTCGCCATATTGAACGTCATGGCATCGAGCGCATTCGCCCGAGGCAGGTGGTCACCCACCACCACACGCGGAAGTTGGGCCGTCCATCCGCCCGACAGGGCGGGCCCCAGCAGCCCTGTCACCGCTGCGATCAAGATCGTGACAGCGAACGGCCACCGCCCTAGTCCCCCAAGAATCATCCCCAGCCCCACCGCATATGTGACGAGGACCCCAGCCAGCAGGCGTCCCGGCCGATCTGCTCTGTCAAGGAGCGCCCCGAGCATCGGCCCCCCTACCGCGGCAGAGATCGTGAGGCCCGAGAGCAGCGACGACGCGGCGATGGTCGATCCGGTCAAAGCAAATGCTGCCAGCATCAACGCCGGTCCTGACATCTCGTCCCCGGCACGGGCTGCCACTGCTCCGACGAGATAGAAGCGGAGTGAGTAACGCTTTCCCATCATCAGGACGTTACGAAGGTAACTGGAACCTTCGCAAGATGCGTTACATTCCACAGGTGTCATTCCACAGCGACGATTGGTCCACCCGGCACTCCGTGTTGACCACAGCCCGGCGCACCGCCGCCCTGATCAACGTCCTGGCTGACAGCTGCCCCGACCCAGCTGACGTCGCCGACGTGCTCCGCGCATACGGTGAGACCGACCCCGTCGACCTCACCACCCGCGATATCGCAGAGATGCAGGCGGCTGCGTCCCTGCTGCGGCTAGTCTTCGCCGCCGAGCATGCCGGTGACGCCGCGGCCACCCTCAACCAGCTTTTGACGGACCGCACCGGACCGCTCCGCCTGACCTCACACAGCGGCAGCACTCCCTGGCACCCTCACCTCGACCGCGAGGACAACGCCCCCTGGGACGAGTGGCTCCTCGCCTCGTCCTGCATGGCCCTGACCGTTCTCGTCTGGGACCGCCAACGTCCGCCAGGCAGGATCTGCGCATCCCCCACCTGCCAGAACGTCTTCATCACCCAAGGCAGCGGCCCGGAGCGTCGCTACTGCTCCCGCCGATGCGCGACCCGCGAACGAGTCGCAGCCCATCGGCGCTCCCGCTCTGCCGAGCAGCCGAGCGAAGCCAAATAGGGCGCCAAGGTCCAGCGCAACATCGCTCAGCCTTCGATGAGAATCACTGAGCTCCGCCATCTTGAAGTGGCTGGTCAGCGGGGTGGCGTGACCTCGTTTCGGGGTGCTCGTGCTGGCCGTGGGCGGCAGTCTGTGTTGCAGATCGTCCGGCGGGTGTGGTTTTGCCGATGAGATCCCCGTCCTCGAACGGTCTACCCAGCGACACGACCGTTCTCGACAGGAGTGCCATGTCCACCATCCAGCCCGTGATCCTGACTGCCAACCAGGAGGTTCTGCTCGGCTTCTATAAAGAATTGTTCGGCGCTGAGGAGATCTTCCGGGTGCCGGAGGAAGGCCCCACCTTCTACCTCGGCCTGCGCATCGGCGACACCGACCTCGGGCTGGTGGCCAAGGAGAACCCGGGTACCGGGGCGGCGCCGCGGATCCTGCTCAGCATCGGTGTCGACGACGTCGACGAGACGCTCGCCCGGGTGGAGGCGCTCGGCGGCTCGGTCGGCGGAGGCCCCAATGACATGCCGTGGGGACAGCGCGTCGCCCACATTAAGGATCCCGACGGCAACCCGGTGAACCTCACTCAGCCGATCCCGGCCCGTTGACGCGGTTCCGGGGGGGGGCGGCGGCCTCTCGCAACAGTGCCGGCTCGTCCGGCTGCTGCAGGAGCACCAGGCGGTGGGCCAGGTTGCGAACCCAGACCGGCAGATGCCCGTCGACCATGTGCGGGCTCAGCTCACGCAGCATGGCGCGGATCGAATCTGCGTCAGCGAAGGTCAGTTCTTCGACGAAGTAGTGCTCTTGGCGGTCGCCGTCGCACTTCGGCGTAGGTCGGTACTCGTCCCCGTAGAGACACCAGGCGTGCTCCGTCAGGGTGCTGTGCATGTTCTGGAGCGTATGCCGCCTTGATCCGCCGGACAGAGCCTGCCCGGACCGCTCCGCGATGCTGCTCCGTTGGGCGAGACCGGAACGATGCCTCGGCGCCCCTCAGCCGACCATCTGCGAGGATCGCACAGTGCTGCGAACCGTTGAGATCACTGCCGAACTGACAGTGCCCCTCCGAGGTGAGGTCTTCCACAACCTCCACTGGCAAAAGAAGCTGGACCTGAGCTTGGACTGCTTCACCTGTGAGCGCAGCGGGCGCACTACTCACTTCCGATATGGCGAGGAATGCGCGGTTTGTTCAGGTAGTGAGAGAGCGGAGCATCCGGCTGCGGCTCGTGTTGCCGCCTTCGACGTCACCGATGAACGGGAACGGACGGTGCTCCGGGCTGTCGTCGACTACTGGTGGGCGCCGTTCCATGACATCAAGCGGGACCAGCCGGCGGCCGCGTTGACGCGCACGCCATGGGTTCGGCTGCACCTGGGATACCGCTGCCCGGAATCGCAGAAGGCCGAAGCGCTCAGCATCCAGAGCAACATGGTTCGCCCTGTGAGCCAAGCCTGCATCCACTGTGCTCACCCTCTCGCCACCAGCGCACAGTCCCCCGACATCCGCTTGCTGTCTTGATCCTCACCGGCATTATTTTCCCGGTCGCCGGCGAGCGCGTGAGTGTCGTTCCCGGTCGCTAAGTGGTCGGCTCCGGAAGTCCGTCGGGGGTTGATCAGGCTGACTGGGCGGCGGAGAATTCTTCCTGGTGATCGGTGGTGCGCCGGTCGAGTCTGGCCAGCAGATCGTCCAGTTCGGAGGTGGTGAACCTCCACTGGAACGGCTGTGCCGTGGCGTTGTAGCGGTCTTCGAAGTCTCGGAGCCGGTCCCTGACCTGGGTCAGGTTGGTGAAGTCGTTGGGTGAGACGACCTTGCGCTGCACCACGGAGAAGTAGATCTCCACCTGGTTCAGCCATGAGGCGTGGACGGGGGTGTGCACCAGGACTGCGTTCGGGAACGCCGTGGCCAGCCGGTCGGCGGCTTTCGTGCCGCGGTGGGAAGAGCCGTTGTCGACGATCCAGAACACCCGTTTCGCACTGGCGTAGGGCTCCTGGCTCATGACCTGGGCGACCAGGGCCATGAACGGCTCGATGCCGGTGCGGCCGAAGACCTTCGCGCGGTGGACGTCGTAGGCAGCCAGGTAGGCCAGCGCGCCGCCCCGCCCGTAGGTGTGGTTCACCCGCATGGCGCGGGCCGCTCCGGGGGACAGGGTGGGGTGGCAGCGGCAGCTGGCCTGGATGGAGGTCTTTTCGTCAGAGCTGACGACGTACTCCTGCGCGCCCAGTGGAACACCCTCGAACGTGGACGCAGAGACGGGGCCGGTAATGCCGCGTGCGGTCAGTTCGGCGGCCAGCTCGGGACATGACCAGCGCGACAGCGGGATGCCGGTCTCGGCTGGTAACTGGCAGGCCAGGGCCTTGGTCTCGGCGACCTGCACCGGGGCGAACCGGGCGGGGCGCCCAGAGCGTCTGGCGTCGGCCAGGGCCGGCAGGCCGCCCTGGGAGAACCGGCCTCGCCACCGACGTACCGTGTCCAGGTGCAGGCCCGTCTCCCGGGCGATCCGGGCGTTGGAGTGGCCCCGCGCCGCGTGCAGCACCACCTGCGCCCGGATCCGGGCCTGGTGAGGGGTCTTGTGACCGAAGGCCGCCTTTTTCAGGCGCTGCCTTTGCGAGGCGGTCAGGGATATCGGGCAGGCGGCGGCAACGGGCAAGGCAGGCAAGCCGATCAGCAGGAGTGGATCTTACCTGCGGGAGCTTGCAGTGCCCCCGCCACGACGACCGGGCGGGTTGGACGCATGCCCACCCGTGCCGGAGCCGATCAAGTCCCTCCTTCGCCCAGCTGACCGCCCGCGCCCGCGCCTGCTGCCCCAGCTCGCAGGTCTGGGCGTCCGTCACCGCGGCGGTTGGCCTGTGTGACGGCGAACTGGCTGTCGGACAGAGCGTCGGTCCCCGTCAGGGACTGCGGCCTCTGCACGACCCGGACGCCCCCAAGGACACCGACGACGGGAGTTCGGATGGGTGTGAGGGGGTCAGGAGGCCGACGTGGCCAAGTAGTCGCCGTGCTCCAGGTCATCGAGAAGTGTCGGATGGGTGGGAGACCAGCCGAGCAGCTCCTGTGTGTGGGCACTGGAGACGGGCGCGTCGAAGCCGTAGACCCTGGCCATGAATGGGCTGACGTAGTGCCCGGCGGCCTCGTCGGGGGTCAGCGAGACCGTGGGCAGGTCCAGGGCCCGGGCGATGGTCTGCGCGATGCTCTTCATGGTGACGCCGCTTTCGGCAACTCCGTGCAGCACGCTCCCCGCAGGGGCCTTCTCCAGGGCCAGGCGGAACAGGACCGCGGCGTCGAGCCGGTGTACTGCGGGCCACCGGTTGGTGCCGTCGCCGACGTAGGCCGAGACGCCGGTCTTTCGCGCGGTGGCGATGAGCATGGGGATGAAGCCGTGATCTCCGGGGCCGTGGACGGTAGGAGCGAGGCGGACCACGCTCGCGCGTACTGCCCGGGCGGCGAAGTCCAGACAGGCTCGCTCGCCCGCGATGCGGAAGGCGGCGATCCCGGCCGCGTCGGGTTCGTCCTTCTCGGTGGTCTCCCGGCCGGCGGGCATGACCAGCGTGCCTGAGGTGATGACGAGCGGCTTGCCCGAGTGTTCCAACGGCTGGCCGAGGGCCTCGATCGCGGTCCGGTCGCGCCTCATCATGTCGTCGAGGTCGGAGAAGTCGCCGCCGTAGGCCATGTGCAGGACGCCGTCGGCGGCTTTGGCGCCGCGGCGCAGGCTGTCGTGGTCGTCCAGGGAGCCGCGGCGTGGTGTGGCGCCCAGCGACTCCAGCCGGGTGGCTGCGGCATCCGAGCGCGCCAGACCAGTGACGTTGTGGCCGGCCGCGAGGAGCTCGGCGACGACGGTGGGGCCGGTCTGGCCGGAACCACCAGTGACAAAGATATGCATGAAACGCTCTTTCTGTGGGTGTGTGCACCGGGGCGCTGAACGGGTCCGGTGCGGGTGAGGCGGGATTGGCCTGCCTTCGAGGGCAGCAGCGCAGCGACCTGTCGCATGCGCCTCGTCAGGGCCTGCGAGGCGGAACGGAGACCTTGATCGCCTCGACGGCGTTCGGACCGAAAGGTCGGGGTCGCTGCCACCAGCGACGAAACCCTCCCACTCAACGACAGTCACTGGCGCTAAGTAGCGCCAGTGACTGACATTATGTAGCGCCAGTAACTGGCGTCAAGTGGTGCCAGCCGCTGGCGTATGCGGTATCTTCAAGGGGTGCCACGAAGCGGAGCAGAAGCGCGCCGCCGCCTTCAGCAGGCGGCTCTGGAGCTGTACCGGGAGCGCGGGTTCGACCGGACCACCACGGCTGAGATCGCCGCCCGGGCAGGCGTCAACGAGCGCACGTTCTTCCGGCACTTTCCGGACAAGCGCGAGGTGCTCTTCGGCGGCGAAGCCGACCTGCGCGCCGCGCTGATGCAGGAGGTTGCTGACGCCCCCGATGGCCTGCAGCCACTCGGCATTCTGCTGTGCGCCTTCCGGAAAGCCGGACGAATCCTTGAGGACAACCGCCCGTTCTCCGAGCCACGGCTAGCGGTCATCGCCAAGACGCCAGCCCTGCGAGAACGTGACTTGGCGAAGGCCGCAGCCCTCACCGAAGCCGTAGCAGAGGCGCTACGTCAGCGTGATGTCCCCGACCGGCTGGCCAGCCTGGCCGCACAAACCGGCTGGGCCACCTTCCACCACGCCGCCCAAGCCTGGATCGACGACCCCTCACAGAGCTTGGACGCACACCTCCTCCAAGCCTTCGACGATCTGCACGCCCTCTCCGCGACCGTCCCAACGGGGCAGGCGCGGCCTGAAAGCTGATACCGCTCCGCCCGCCACCACCTGTCACCGCGAGCAAGCGGGTTCCAAGACCTCGACGAAAGGAGGGGCCGAACCCACCAGCACCTGGGGCTTCGTCCCTTACCTCACCAGCAGCGACAGGTACGAAGACACCATCCTGCCCACGGGCGGCTTCGCCGGTGACCGAGAGGGAACCCTGAACCGTGCCTGCAGCCTCTACCTCGCCATGGCTGAAATCTGACCAATCGCTCCTCGCGGCAACGGCTCCGGAGTCAACCCCCGCAGGACTTTCGGAGCCGACCACTAAGGTGCGGCGGCGCATGCAATCGCTGATCACCGACATCCACGAACACGCCGACGCTGCCCGCTTCCTGGCCTGGCCTGGCGACTTTGACCTCGACCGGGGAGACCATGGCGAGGACGTTCACCTCGCGTCGTGCCCCTTCACGGGGCCGCCGGTACCGCCGGTCCGGCTCGCCGTCCGGCCCCAGGCCTGCGATCGCTCGCACGAAGAGTTCAGCAAAGTCCTCCTCGAGGTACTTGATCGTCGTGCGGCCGGGGCTGTCGCTCTCGTGCGAGGTTGATCTGCACGTCGACGAGCACGCAATCCGCGATCTGCTTGCCGGCGCGGTAGCTGAACGGGACCGCTGTGCACAGGCCCTCGCCTTGAGCTCACCGATAAGACCTCGACAGGATCCCGACATGCAGGTTCCAGGTGGTGTGATCCCATCGCTGCTTCAAGGGCCCGTTGAAGCGGTACTCGGCGTACATGCTCAGGGCGGCTCGGAGCTCCTTGCGGTCACGCAGCGGATGGACGCCGCGTTCCTTGAGGAAGGTCATCCACTCGCATAGGCAGCCCGCGTTGTTCTCCCACGTACGAACAGCTGAAGCTCCTTCGAGGGGAAGCTCCCTCAGCCACTGGTTGGCGTACACGGCGGGGCGAGGTGAGCCGAGGGCGTCCTCGAAGTCCAGGTCGTCGTCGATGAGGATCGGCATCCCGGTCCGGATGAGCGGCTGACGGGACACATTCCAGGACTCCCACCCCTTCGGAAGTGAAGCTGCTCATGTGCATGACCGGAGACGCTGGGTATCCGACACCTCAATGTGCAACAGACTCGAATGACCTGTCCTTTGACAGCGAAGTTGGTCCGGCCGGAGCCGCTGACCTGCGCGGACCAACTTCGCTGTCGAAGCTGCTCCGGAGCAAGTCACTTATCCCGATGAGCCGTTGCGACCGTCGTGGGCGACCAGCGGCCAAGTCCTTTCAGCCATCAAGCGGCGACAAGCTCTCTGCCATACCCGGAGCCCTCGGACTCGCCGATGCTGCGAATGACTGGCGTGGGCCCGCGCCAGAACCGCATGACAAGCTGAGTCGTGCGGTCAGGGGGTAAGTAGACTTGGTGGGGACGATGCCATGCTGGTTGAGGAATCGGCGGCGATCGCCGCGGCGAGTGCTTCGCTGCGCCATACGAGCATCGGTATGCCGGACAGGTAGTAGTGGGTGCCGCTGGTGAGGTGGCCCAGGGCAAGAAGCGATGGCTGGGGCCTGCCGTTCCGGTCGACGAGCCGTCCGGTTTCCGGCTGCACGCGCAAGCCGCCGTCCGGGTGCTGTTGTCCGCACCCGTTACGGATCAGCGAGTCCATCAGTTCATCGGGCGTGGCTGGGTGGGCCGCCGGTGGTGCGGTAGCGGCGGCGATCACAACGTCGGCTTCCACCATGTGGTGCAGCGCTGTGACCCGGAACCCCTGCTTCGCCGGCGTGACCTTCTCAAGGCCGCGCAGGACTTGCAACTGACAACCGTCCGCCATCTCAACGAGTGTGCCGGCTGTCGCCGCGGGCATGGGGGAGGTGAAGCTGGCCCACAGTCGGTGGTAGCGGCGAAAGAACTGCTGCCGATCGCTGCGGGGCAGAGTCGGCCACCAATAGTGCACGGTGGTGATCAGAGCCCAGGTGGTCACCTGAAGCCAGTCGACGTCGGGTACGTGTTCCCGGTCGGCGAGTTGTCGGCGTACACGGCTCAACCCCCAGTCCGCCATGGACATCTCGGAGGCGATTTGCCTTGGCGTGGCCCCGGCGCGAAGTGCTTCTGCCCGAGCCAGAGCAGCCACCGACGACAGCCGAAGAGGTGAGGACGAGCGCTCAAGGCGGTCCCGAAGGGTTTCTGGGGTCATCAGTGACGGCCGCCCGACCTGTCGTGGGCGGCGTACGGCAGCCAGGATGCCGTCACGGGAGAGCAGTGTGATCCGCCCCTGATGTCTTTGGGCGCGCAGTCCCAGGACGGCGTCGACAGCGGTGAGCCCGCAGCCGATGACGGCCACGGAGGCCGACGGATGAATGGTGTCCAGAGTGGAGGCCACGGGATAGGGACGGCTGATGTAGGAAGGGTGACCCGCGAGTTTGTAGGGGTCGTAACCGGACGGTTCTCCGACGCACAGCACCGCGTAGTCGCACGGGACGGTGGCCCCGTCCTCCAAGCCGACCAGTGTCTTGTCACCGTCGAGCGCGACACTCACGACGCGTTGGCGCAGCCATTCGACACGCCAGCCGGAGGCCGTCAGGTCGTCCAGGGTCTGAGAGAGAGTTTCCTCGAGGTAGCGGCCGTAGACATGCCGAGGCGGGAAGCTCTCCTGCGTCCACAAGTTGGAGGAACAGCTCTCGCCGGGGTGACGGGCGAGCCACCGCTGGGCGTGCTCTGGATCGTTCGGGTCCAGCGTCATCATGGTGGGTGGGGCGTTCACCACGATCTCGTCCCGGTCCATCCGGTACGCCCTGCCGCGCCACAGGTGGTCCGAGGGCTCCACTATCACGAGGTCAACGTTTCGAGAGCCGAGTGCGCGGGCGAGCGCCATGACGAGACAGGCCGCGGCCGTGCCCCCGCCCACGATGCAGATACGCATGCGCAGCTCCTAGGCTTTCGGGGGCGCTGTGCCGGCGGATGGGCGCCTGCGAGCCAGCGCGAAGCGGTAGGTGATGCTGCCGAGGAACCCTTCCTCGTGTGCCCTGCGCCGTGCTTCGTCCTTCAGCGAGCGGGCGAGGTCTTTACCGATCGTCCCGCTGTCGAGCATCGTGTCCACGCCTCGGTCGATGATGGTGTAGGCGTAGGCCGAGTGCGCAGCGGTGTAGTCGTGGGCACCTGCCTGCACGAGCTGGAAGCCTGCCGCCTCCAGCAGGCGGGGAAGGCATCGCAGGTCGTGCGTGTTCACGACGTACTGCGCACGCCAGGCGGCCACGCAAGCGTTCAACGGATCATGCGGGCCCAGCGAGAAGTCCGTCGATGCGTAGTCGCCGTCCAGCACGGCGATCTGCCCTGCTGGACGGCACACCCTGTATGCCTCTTGGAGCACCGAGCGGATGTCCGGAGTGTGGCTGAGCAACGTGTACATGAGGACCGTCGAGAACGACTCATCGGCGAACGGCAGCCGATACGCGTCGGCTGCCAGGAGCTTGAGGTTCCCGGCCGTTCCGCTCGATTGGCCGGCCATCCTCAACAGGTCGACGCTGTGGTCGATGCCGACAACTGTGGCGCCGGGCGCCCGGTCGCAGAGGTCGGCGAGAAGCTCACCGGAACCACAGCCGATCTCCAGCAGTGGCCCGGAGGTGACATCGACGGCCGTGAGGAAACGCTGCAGCATCTGGTACTGATCCGGGTCCTGCCTGCGGGAGTGCAGTACTGATGCAATCTGTTGCGTGGTCTCGCGATCACACGTGGCCAGCGAGGAGAACACGTCGTCGTTCATGAACGGTCACTTCCCGTGGTCTGTGCAGGCTCGACGCGGAAAAGGCCCGCTTCGTCCTCCAGCCTGCTCAGCACCTCGAGAGACTGCCGGACCACGGACTCCTCGGGATGGACGAAGTAGACGATCCCTGTCTTGCCCTTGGTCAGGGTGCTCTTCTGGATCGGTTGCCCGACGTACGGCAGTCCCTGCACACTGTGGAATCCCGGGAGCCGACGTACGGATGACAGACCTGGCACCGCTGCCAGAATTCCGGACTCCCAGCAACGCACGAACGCCTTGCCCATCACCTGCGGCGGGGCGTAGGCGTCGGAGAAACGGGCCTTGAACGACGCTGGGTCGTCGAGGCTCTCTGCCAGTAAGTGCTGCTGGCTGTTGCCGAACGCGGCGAAGTAGGGATCGGGGTGAAGCACTGGTCCCAGGATGCGTGCATTGACCTCGATGAGGCGCGGGCCGTCAGGGGTGAGGCGCACGTCCGCATTGGCCGCGCCATTACGGATACCCAGAGCGTCCAGGCAAGCGAGGATGTAGGACACCACCTCCCGCTCGGCTGCCCCAAGGCTAGGGCAGCTGACGTTGTACCGGCGCACCGGAAGGCCGTCGAGTTCGGCGATGACATTTCGTGCCACCTCACACACCACGTGCTGGCCGTCCAGACTCACCGTCGTCACCACGTACTGCTCACCCTGCAGGTATTGCTGTACGAGAGTTCTATCGTTCGGCAGGCCCACGAGGTTCATCTGTTGGTGAATGTCCAGGAAGTGTGTCACCGCCTCTGTTTCCGTCCAGCACACCCTGCAACCGTCGCTGCCGGAGCTTTGGCTGGGCTTTACGACCACGGGAAACCCAAGGTGCCGAAGAGCCCTGGTCAGGTCTTCCACCGTTCCCACTGCGGCCTGCCCCGCGCAGGGCACGCCGGCCTTCCGCAGAGCTTCGCCCATCAGAGCCTTGTCCCGCCGCGCGGCAGCCGTATCGTCTTCGTTGCGCGCCAGGCCAAGGGCTGCCGCAAGGTCATGGGCCAACGCGACGCCGAACTCGCTTGCAGGAAGGATGTGTTGGATACCCCGGTGGCGCAGGGCGGCTACCGTGTCCGCCATGTTTTCACTCGCGATCAGGACAGGCGCACTCGCGTCGCTTCTGGCCGTTTTTGAGAACCGCTTCTCGTACAGGTGCACGCAGGCCTGGCCGCGTTCCCTGAGGGCGGAGGAGAGGAAGACACCGCTGGAAAGGGGGTCAACCAAAGCAATCATGGTGGTCCTCTTGCTTACGATGTGGTGGACGCACCGTTCGTCTCAGCGGCAGCTGTCCAGGTGGGTGTGTGGATGTGTTCTTTTCGGGGTGTGGCCGGTAACTGGTGACGAGACGCGGCAGCAGCCCCGTACCAGAAAGCGCAGAGCGCACCCGCTACCCAACGCGGGCGTCCCCGACAACAGACTCCATAGCCGCTCTGACCGGTCCAGCTCCGTTGACCCGCCCTTTCGGCCCGGCACCGATACCTCCCGGAGCTGCGACGCACCGCGGCCACTCGACCGCAGCAGATCAAGGCTAGGAGCGATAGAAGAAGCCAATTCGGCAAAGCACCCAACCAAGCCATGGAACAGTCCGGAAACCCTCCCTTGACTCCTGCCGACCTGCTGAAGCCCGTGGGTGATCTCCGTCCCGTTACTGGCGGCTCACCCGGCGGGCAGGTTCGTCGCGCAGGGGCACACGGGCTGGGATGCCTTCGCGGTGGCGGAGGTGACCGCACTCGGGCCGGTGCAGGCGAGGTAGGGGACCAGGATGCCCAGGTGCGGCTGCGCGGCGACGTTCACGTCGAGGCCGGCGGTGCGAGGCGATGCAGGTGTACTGGACGGCCGCCGTGGTGGAACTGCTGCCGCCTGGGCTGGTCACCTGTGCGTGCACGGCGCCAGGCCGCTTCCCGGATGGCCAAACCGGCGTTCCCGCGCACCATGGATACCTCGTCGTCGCTTCGAGCAGACAACACGTGATTCCTCGGGGGCGGTGCCCGGTCCCGTCGGAGCACGCCAAGGGCACCACTGGCAGAGGAGGCTGGGCTGACAAAGGCACGGCGCGGTGAACGCTGGCTCATGGTCGGACAGGTACCGGTCGGAGCGTCGATCACGGCCCCTCTTCGTCGGCGGTCCCCAGCCTCGGACACGATGGAACGCACGTGACTCCGGCCGGGCCCCCTCGTCGACGAACACGGGTGCAATGGTCACCGACGGCACCGCCCTCCGCACCGCAGCAGATCAGCTCACAGCCCCTGCCCCGTACTCGTCAGGCTTCGCGCCAGGACCCCACAGGCTCCTGCCGAACGACCGCGAGGAGAGCTTCGATGTCGTCAAAGCCCAACGGCACGATCGGCAGTTTGGCGAGCTGACTGAGCCTCATTCCGGCGATCATCCGGTACCGGGGACTGCCCTCCTGCGGGTACGCGTCACCCATGGTCTTCCGCACTCGGTCCAGAAGACGCTCGATGGCGGGCCCACCGACGGCGTGCGCGCGCCACTCGCCGACGGTTGAGTCGGCGTTCAGGGCGTCTGCGTGCGCGTCCCCCTCGATCGTGACGGACGTGGTGACACGGATGTCCCGGCTGGAGGCGCCCACCTCGATGGTGTATTCGAGTCCTTCGACGAGCCAGGCGTCGGCGCCGATGTCGAAGTAGGCGAGGTCCGAGCGGGCGATGTGAAGGGTGACGTCGCGGGTCTCGGCCGGAGCGAGGAGCACGGCGGCGAATGCCCGCAACTCCCTGACAGGTCGACGTATTTGTGAGCCGGGAGCACGCGTGTATGCCTGCACGACTTCGTGGCCCGCGCGCGGGCCCGTGTTGGTGATCGACACAGTGACGTCGAGACCGGCGTCTCCTTGGGTCACCCGCAGATTGGTGTACTCGAAGGTGGTGTACGAAAGCCCGTGGCCGAAGGGGTAGGAGACTTCCAGATCGCGTGTGTCGTAGTGGCGGTATCCGACGAAGATCCCCTCTCCATATCGCGCGTGCCCCCTCTCTCCCGGCCAGTCGGCGTAGGCGGGGGTGTCGGTGAGGCGCAGCGGGATGGTTTCGGCCAAGCGTCCTGACGGGTTGGCCGTTCCGAAGAGGAGGTCGGCGGTGGCGGTGCCGCCGGCCTGGCCGAGTAGCCAGCCCTCCAGGACGGCGGGCACGCGGTCGATCCAGTCGGCAAGGCGGACGACACCGCCGTTGGCGAGGATCACGACCGTGTTCGGGTTGGCCCCTGTCACGGCAGCCAGCAACTCGGTCTGTTCGGATGGAAGTTCGAGGTGATCGCGGTCGTAGCCCTCGGATTCGAAGCTCGGCGGAAGTCCGAGGAAGAGGAGGACCACGTCTGCTGCCCGCGCGGTGCGCACGGCTTCCTCCTGCAGGGCTGCCACGTCGCCCTCCGGGTCGTCGACCGGGAACCCGGGAGCGAAGTCGATTCGGGCGGAGGGTGCGGCGAGGGCCAGCGCGGTGAGTGCGTCGTCCAGCTGGGTGGGGGTGACCTCCGAGCTGCCTGCGCCCTGGTAGCGGGGTGTGCGGGCGAACTCACCGAGCACCGCGATACGGGTGTCCGCCCTGGGGTCCAGCGGCAGCAATTCGTTGTCGTTCTTCAGTAGTACAGCTCCGCGGGTGGCTGCCTCGCGGGCCAGGGCGTGGTGGGCGTCCCGGTCGTAATAGGCATCGGGAACGGCGTGGGCCGTTGCCTTCAGAGCCAGTTCGGCGACGCGGGCGGTGCTCACGTCCAGGGTCTTCTCGTCGAGTTCACCGGAGTTGACCGCATCGACCAGCCGGGCGGGACCCAGGCCCGAGGAGGAGGGCATCTCCAGGTCGAGGCCGGCTGCGAGAGAGCGGGCGCGGTCGAGGACGGCGCCCCAGTCCGAGACGACGACGCCTTCGTATCCCCATTCGTCGCGCAGCAGGTCGGTGAGGAGCCAGTGATTCTCCGAGGAGTGGCCGCCGTTGAGGCGGTTGTAGGCGCACATCACCGTCCAGGGTTGGGCCTCGGTGACCACGCGGCGGAAGGCGGGCAGGTAGATCTCGCGCAGCGTGCGGGGGTCGATGTCGGAGCTGACGGACATGCGGCCGTTCTCCTGGTTGTTGGCGGCGAAGTGCTTGAGGGAGGCGCCGACGCCCTGGGCCTGCAGGCCCTTGACCCAGGCTGTGCCCAGTACGCCGCTGAGGAGCGGGTCTTCGGAGAAGTACTCGAAGTTGCGGCCGCACAGGGGGCTGCGCTTGATGTTGATTCCAGGGCCTAGCAGGACGTGCACGCCGTGCGCGAGACACTCGCGGCCGAGCGCGCGACCGACGCGCTCGGCCAGGTCGGCGTCCCAGCTGCTCGCCAGCGTGACGGCGGGCGGGAAGCAGGTTGCGGGGGCGCTGCCGTTGATGCCGAGGTGGTCGGCCCTCTCGTCATCCTGCAGGCGCAGTCCGTGCGGCCCGTCAGAGAGGCGTATCCCCGGGATCCCGGCATGTGGGAAGGATTCGGTGTCCCACCAGCTCGCGCCGGTTGTCAGGGCGGCCTTCTCGTCCAGGGTCAGCCGGGCCGCAGCTTCCTGCGCGGCTCCAGGAGTGGCGGAGATCGGCTTCGGCGCGTCGGTCACTTTGAGCTCCTTGGTGGTGCGGAGGGGGGACCCGCTGGAAGGTCGGGGGAAGTGATGGAGAGGCGCCCGGTGGCTGCCCCGTTCGTCGCCCCGGCCACCGCAAGAGCCGGTGTACGTGCTTGCGGCAGCGCGGTTGCGGTGCTGATGGCGCTCTGGTCGTGGACGAGGGGAGATCCGAGCAGCGGGCTACGCGGGAGGGAAGGCAGCCCCCACGATGCTCACCGGCGGAGTTCTCCCCCGGATGCCCGAACCGGCGGTCAAGTGCTGGGCCCGTCCCGGCAGGGTGCCGGGACGCTCGACGGGTCCTGCCCGGCACGTGGCCTTCCGGGGGTTGACCGCTCGGGTTCCGTTGGCCGCGAGTGGTCCGATGCCGAGAAACAGTACGCCGTACTGTTTTTGCTGGCAAGGGGCGGCCCTCCGATCCGGCACGGCCCATAGGCTGGCCCGGTGACAGCGAAGAACTCGTACGCCAAGGGCGCGGCCAAGCGGGAGGAGATCCTCCAGGTCACGCTGGAGATCTTCGGCCGGGAGGGCGAACGGAACACGACACTACGGGCGGTCGCCGTGGAGAGCGGCATCAGCCTCACAGGTCTGATGCACTACTTCGACTCCAAGGACCACCTGCTCACGGAGGTCCTGCGCGCCAGCGACCGAGCAGCGAAGATCCGCTTCTACTCCCCTGCCACCGTTCAGGACCCGGGCGAATTCCTGGCCCGGGCACTGACGGCGACCGCGGCCAACGCCGCCCGCGCCCGGCTGTACGTCACTCTGGCTGCCGCCGCGACGGACGCGGCTCACCCGGCGCACACCTACTTCAAGGAACGCTTCCACCTGCTGCGAACGGCCATCGCCAAGCACCTGGCGGCCGAGGCGGACGAAGGCCGTGTCGGCGCCGACGTCGATCCGGACTTCACCGCCTCCGCACTCATCGCCTCGTCCGACGGCATCATGCTCCAGTGGCTGAGCGACCCGGCGGTCGACATGGCCGGCCACGTCCGCCGCATCTGGCGGGCGCTCACCGGCTGAGTGTCCGCTTCACCTGGCCGAGGCCGTTCTGAATCCACAGTTCCCGCTGCTGGAAGCCGGCGTGTTGGCCGACCGGGCGGCCACGCGATAGCGATGGCAGTAGGAGTGGTGGCATAGGTAGGAGCCGCCCCGCATCACCCTTCGACTCCCGCTCCGCGGGCCGCGGGGGTCGGCCTCGGGTGACTGCGCGTAGTAGTGCGGGTCGAACCAGTCGGCGCACCACTCCCAGACGTTCCCGGCGACCTCGTGGAGGCCAAATCCGTTGGGCGGATAGGTGCGTACGGGCGCGGTGGCGAGCCAGCCGTCGGCCCCGGTGTTCACGTACGGGAAGCGGCCCTGCCAGATGTTGCAACGCCACTCGCCGTCCGGCAGCAGTTCGTCACCCCAGGGGAACCGCCTGCCTTCGAGGCCCCCGCGGGCCGCGTACTCCCACTCGGCCTCCGTCGGCAGGCGCCGTCCCGCCCACGTGCAGTAGGCCGCGGCGTCGTCCCAGGTGACGTGCACCACGGGGTGGTCGTCCTCCGCGTCGGACAGGGGGCCGTGCGGATGCCGCCAGTCGGCGCCCCGGACGTCGAGCCACCACGGGACGGCAGGATCGGCCACCGCGACGTCCCCCCGGCTCGCTGCCACCGCGAGATGGAAGACGGCCGAGCTCCCTTCCCGTTCGGCCCCGGTGACGTACCCGCTGTCCTCCACGAAGTGGCGGAACATCGCCACGGTGACCGTGGTGGCGTCGATGGCGAACGGGGCGACGTGTACTGCGTGGACAGGTCGTTCCCCGTCCGCCGGATACCCCTCACCGAAGGCGTCCCCCATCCGGAAGGCGCCTCCGGCCAGCCGCACCTCGGGGTGTGCAGGCTGGTGCGCGGCCGGCTCGGGTGGCGGGCCGGCGGGGACAAGCCGGGATGTCGATGTGCAGCAATCCATTGACGTCTCCATCTCCCGAGTATATGAATTCACACATAGGTGAGAACGCACATAGGAAGTCGGGCACATGAAGTTCGAGTACGTACTGCTGGGTCTGCTGGCTCGCCGCCCCTACGACGGCTACGAGCTGCGCAAGTGGCTGGAGACAGAGGGCCAGTTTCTGTGGGCCAAGGCACATCACAGCCAGATCTACCGAAAACTCGCCCAGCTGGAGACCCAGGGGTGGGTCCGGCACGAGACAGACGTACGTGAGGGCCGCCCGGACGCCAAGGTGTACCGGCTCACGGAGCGCGGCCACCAGGCCCTACTGGAGTGGATTCGTACACCGTACGAGCCTTCGACCCGACTCCAGGACATCGACTTCACCGCCCGCTTCAGCGTGACGGCGCCACTCGACCGGGAGGCCGCCGTCGAACTGCTCAGGACAGAGCTCACGTATCGCCGGGACCAGATCGCCAAGAACCGCAACCGGGACCGCACCCTCCTCTACGAGGACCCGGCGCCCGGCCTCGACCAGGCGGTCGACCGGGAGGTCCACGAGTCCCTGCACCGGCTGGGGGCGGGAGCGATGGACTACTGGGTCGACTGGCTGGAGAAGTCTCTGCACCGACTCACAGAAGGGAAGACCACCGGATGAAGGCCATCATGGTGATGTTCGACAGTCTCAACCGGCACATGCTGCCGCCGTACGGCGGTGACTGGACGCACGCCCCGAACTTCGCCCGGCTCGCCGCACGGGCCGTGACGTTCGACAACGCGTACGCCGGCTCCATGCCCTGCATGCCGGCCCGCCGGGAACTGCACACCGGGCGCCACAACTTCCTGCACCGCAGTTGGGGCCCGCTGGAGCCATTCGACGACTCCATGCCCGAACTGCTCAAGCAGAACGGCGTCTACACCCACCTGGTCAGCGACCACCCGCACTACTGGGAGGACGGCGGTGCGACCTACCACGGCCGCTACCACACCTGGGAGTTCTTCCGCGGCCAGGAGGGCGACCCCTGGAAGGGGCAGGTCGCAGAGCCTTCCATACCCGAGGACCTCAAGAAAGTGCGGTTGGGCGAGGGCTACCGGCAGTACTGGGTCAACAGGCCGCACATGGCAACCGAGGACCGGCATTCCCAGACCCTCACCTTCGACGCGGGCCTTGAGTTCGTCCGCACCAACCGGGACGCCGACCGGTGGTTCGTCCAGATCGAGACCTTCGACCCGCACGAGCCCTTCTTCAGCCCCCAGAGGTACAAGGATCTCTACCCGCACGACTACGAAGGCCCGCATTTCGACTGGCCCGACTACAAACGCGTCGTGGAGACGGACGAACAGGTCGACCATGGGCGGCTGGAATACGCGGCACTGCTGTCCATGTGCGACCACTCGCTGGGCCGCGTCCTGGACACCATGGACGAACTGGGTCTGTGGGAGGACACCCTGCTCGTCGTCAACACGGACCACGGACTGCTGCTCGGGGAGAAGGGCTGGTGGGGCAAGAGTGTCCAGCCCTGGTTCAACGAGCTCGTCCACCTTCCGCTCTTCGCCTGGGACCCGCGCACGGCAGCCTCCGGTGCCCGCCGCGAGGCACTTGTACAGACCGTCGACCTGGCGCCGACCTTCCTGGAGTTCTTCGGCATCGACCGCCCCGGCGACATGCAGGGCTCGCCCCTCCCCATGGCTGAGGACCTGCCCGCTCGAGAGGCCGGGCTCTTCGGTATCTACGGCGGGCACGTCAACGTCACCGACGGCCGTTACGTGTACATGCGCGCACCCGCGGCACCCTCCAACTCTCCTCTGCACGAACACACTTTGATGCCCACGCACATGCGCGGCCGGTTCTCCCCCTCCGAGCTCGCCGACATGGAACTGGCCGACCCGTTCTCCTTCACCAAGAACGTCCGCACCGTACGCGTACCGGGCCGGGCCCTCCTCAATCCGTATCACCACGGCACGCTCCTCTTCGACCTGGAGAACGACCCCGAGCAACACACCCCACTCGTCGACGACGCCGCGGAACTGCGCATGGCCATCCTGATGGTCGACCTGATGCGAGCCAACGACGCACCGCCCAGCCAGTACGAACGCCTCGGGCTGCCCGCAGAGGGGCCGGTGACCGACGCCCATCTGCTGGTCAGGTCGCAGCGCGACCAGGCGGCACGGGCGGCTGAGCCGCTGCCGCGTGCCGAGGACTACCCGCAAGGCCGCCTCTCACTTCGCACTCCGATCCAGGCCCTGGTCTCCGACCCCTTCGGCATCGAAGTCCTACGCACCCATCTGCCCGGTGTCGCCGACTCCGAAATGCTCCAGATGGTCGGAGCGACCCCGCTGATCGATGTCGCCGCGATGGCGGGCGCGATGATCCCCACCGACGCACTGCGCCGGATCGCCGAGGACCTCGCGAAACTCTGACACGAGCCGGGTGGGACGCCGGGTAATACGCGGCGAGCGGACCCACCTCGTGCATCAACCTTGCGGCTCCGGCACGCCACGCCGCTGGCGGGACACCTGCCCCATCGGCCCTCCCGCCCCGGCCTCCATTTCCGGCCGGCCCTCGCCCGACCCCTGTCGTGGACGTCTGCAGCCTGTCGTCGCCCCTTACTGCCTCCCCCGCCCGCCAAGGTCGCGGCGCCCTCTCCGGTGGGCGGGCTGCCTCCGTCTGCTCGCTGCTTGACCGCAGAGAATCGAGAAAGCACGATGCCCGAGCTCAGCAGAAGCCCCGCGCAACCCGTCGCGAACCCTCCAGAAACACCCGTGCAGGTCAAGGGACGCTGGCGCCAGCTCTCCCTGCTCGGCGGCACCATGCTGGTCGACAGCACAGAGGCCAGCCTGGTCAGCAGCCTGTTCCCACTTATCAGGCAGTCACTTGGCGTCTCGCTCGGCGCCCTGGGCATACTCACCGCGGCCAGCAAGATCGTGGGAGTGTTCACCGGACCGTTCTGGGTGTGGGCGGCTCAGCGCTGGTCACGCAAGAGCGTGCTTGTCGTGGCCACCGGGCTATGGGGCCTGTGGGGCCTGGCAGCCGGCTTCTCGCAGAACTTCACCCAACTCCTGATCCTCTACACCATATTGGCGGCCGGCTACGCCGCCGCGAACCCGATCATCACCGAGCTCATCGGCGACCTGTTCGGCAGCTCGTCCCGAGGCCGCGCGATCGGGTTCGTGTACGGGGCGATCTCTCTGGCCGGCGCGGTGATCGGTCCGCTCAAGGGGCAGCTCGCCGGGGTGGAAGAGGGGTGGCGCTGGGGGCTGTGGGGTATTGGCGGTTTCAACATCCTGCTGGGGATCGCCCTGCTGATCTGGTTCCGCGACCCGGGTCGGGGAGCCTCCGAGCAGCAGCTTGCCGACCTCGACCGGACGACCAGGGAGGCCGTCTCGAAGCTCTCCTGGGCCAAGGCGTTCTCGCTTCTCCGGATCCGCAGCCTGGTCATCCTGCTCGTCTCGCGTCTGCTCTCCGGACACCTCCTGATGGGCACGTTCGGCGTGGTGTTCCTGGTGGACGTGTACGGCTTCAGTACGCAGCGGGCCTCGCTCGTCATTCTTCCGTTCGGCGTCGGCTACTTCCTCGGCACCCTTCTGGGCGGCTTCGCCGTCGACCGGGTGTCCCGCCGCAACCCTCGCTCCGGACCGGTCGCGGTCCTCCAAGCAGCCCAGTTCGTCTTCGCCGTCTTCGCCTTCTTCGGCACCCAGTTCCGATACGACAGCATCCTCGTGTTCGGCGCCCTTTTCGCCCTGATCGGCACCGCGCAAGGGATGAATCCCAGCATCAACCGGCCGATGGTCATGGCCATCACCCCACCCGAACTCCGAGGCGCTGCGTTCGCGTTGTACGCCTCCATCGCCGAGGCGATCGCCTGGGCCGGCTACAGCCTCGGCGCGGGCTTCCTCGCCGACGCGGTCGGCCTGCGCATGGTGTTCCTGTGGGTCCTCGTCGTACTGATGCTGGTGAACGGCCTGTTCCTCACGCTGCTCTACCGGCCGTACGCGGCGGACACGGCACGTGTCCAAGAAGAACTGGATGCTCGCCGCAGGGACGTCCTGGCCCACCCGCGCTGACCCACTCCCCGAAGCCCCACCACGCCCGCACTCCTGCCACTCCCCTCCTGTTCTCTCGACGAAATGCGAGTCAACCCCATGGCCCACGCACGCCACCTGCCCGCCAGCTTCCTCTGGGGCGCCTCCACCTCCGCGCACCAGATCGAGGGCGGAAACACCAACAGTGACTGGTGGCAGTACGAGCACATGCAGACCCCGTTCATCAAGGAGCCAAGCGGCGACGCCTGCGACAGCTACCACCGCTGGCGCGAGGACATGGACCTGCTGTCCGAGCTGGGTTTCACCGACTACCGGTTCAGCATCGAGTGGGCGCGCATCGAACCCTCGCCCGGGGAATTCTCCCAGGCCGCGATCGCCCACTACCGTCGCATGGTCGAGGGCGCACACGAACGAGGACTGCGGCCCCTGGTAACGCTGCACCACTTCACCGCACCTCGGTGGTTCATGGAACGCGGCGGCTGGGCAGCCGCCGGCTCGGACGGCCTCTTCGCCCGCTATCTCACGGCAGCAGCGCCCGTCTACGCCACCGGCGTGGAACACGTGTGCACCATCAATGAGCCGAACATGGTTGCGGTGATGGCCGCCGTCCACCGCGCCCATCTCTCCGGCGACCCACTGCCTGCGACCGGGATGCCACTGCCGGACGGTGCCACATCCGAGGCGTTGATACGGGCCCACGCGCGCGCCGTCGAAACGGTCAAGTCCTGTGCCCCGCATGTTCGTACAGGATGGTCTGTAGCCAATCAGGCATACCAGACCCTCCCCGGGGCGGAAGATGCCGCCGCGGCCATCCGGCGCCAGTCGGAGGACGTCTTCCTGGAGGCGGCACGCGGCGACGACTGGCTCGGCGTGCAGTCCTACACTCGCGCCTTCATCGGCGCGGACGGTGTCCAGCCCGTCACCGAGGACGCCGAAGTCACCCTCTCGGGATGGGAGTTCTACCCACAGGCCCTGGGCCAAGCCGTGCGTGACAGTGCCGGGCTGGCCCCCGGCGTCCCGCTGATCGTCACGGAGAACGGCATCGCCACCGCCGACGACACCCGCCGCATCCAGTACACCTCAGAGGCTCTGGACTCCCTCACCAGCGCCATGGACGACGGCATCGACGTCCGTGGCTACTTCCACTGGAGCGCCCTGGACAACTACGAATGGGGTCGCTATGCACCCACATTCGGGCTGATCGCCGTCGACCGCGAGACCTTCACCCGCACACCAAAGCCCTCGGCAGCCTGGCTCGGCGCCATAGGACGCCGTCGCATCCTGCCCCTGAGGGAAGAGTGAGACCGGCACTATACCGCCAGGGCGGGGCGGGTTGATGGTGGCCGGCAGCCGGCATGGGCACGGACCTCGAGCTGGACCTTGTCGCAGAAATTGCGCCAGAGGCGCCATCGGTCGCTGACCTGTACCACGTCGGGCAGGGCGCGTCGGACGGCCTCGGCGTAGGTGGCCGAGCCGTCCCGGCACACGACCTCGACACCAGGATTCGCGCAGCCACGTCTCGAGCGTGTCCGCACTGCGGTTGGGTAGTACGTCGATCCGCTCGCCGGTCTCGGCGTCGGTGCCGTTCGGTTTCGTCGGCGTCGATCCAGAACCGTTCGTTCACAGGGCCCCACGCAGCGCGGTAGGCCTGATGGGTGAATTCGCCCGGGTGCCAGGCCGCTCCGTATGCATCGCCGAGAGCCGAGGGGAGGTTGACAGCCGCAGACGGGTACGCACAATTCCACGCTGTCCGCGCGTCGCACGCATCCGCGGGACCGTTCCCTACGGAAGTATCGCCACCAAGCGGGCGGAATTCCGGGACCGCCGGATTGCTGTTCCGACCCCCTTGCGGCAGAAAGGTAGCCCGTGCCTCAGCCGGACGTCGTCATCGTGGGCGCAGGGGCGGCTGGGCTGGCCTTGGCCCACGAACTATGCGCACCGACGGACGGCACCCCCGTGTCGGTCGTCCTCGTCGACGCTCCGCCAGGTCCGTTACGGCCTCCGCCTCGCACGTGGTGCTTCTGGGAGCCCGACGGTGGTGCGTACGACGACGTGCTGTCCGCATCCTGGGAACGGTTGCGGGTCACGGGCCCTGACGGGGCGGAAACCGTAACGTGCCCTGCTCCTTTTCGCTACAAGATGCTCCGCTCGGACGTGTTCGAGTCACTGGTCCAGCGACGGCTGTCGAAGTCCGCCAACCTTCGCCGGGTGGAGGCGACGGTGACCGGGGTCGGGGACGAACCAGGAGGCGGCGGCCGGGTCGTCGCACGTGATGCCCGGGGCGAGCGGATTCTGTTGCACGGGAGGTACATCTTCGATTCGCGGCCGCCCACCCGGCTGCCAGCGGCGCGCACCACCCTGTTGCAGCACTTCACGGGCTGGTTCGTGGAGGCAGACCGGCCGGTTTTCGATCCCGCGACGGCGGATCTGATGGACTTCCGTACTCCGCAGCCATCGCACGGCCTGTCGTTCGGCTATGTGCTTCCGCTGGGGCCGCGCAGCGCCCTGGTCGAGTACACGGAGTTCTCCCGAAACGTTCTGGACGCGCAAGGGTACGAGGGGGCGCTGCGTCATTACACCGGCGCCGTGTTGGGCATCGGGACCCATCGGGTGACAGCGGCGGAGAGGGGCGTCATTCCGATGACCGACGGCCGCTTCCCGTTGCGGGTCGGCAACTCGGTGTTCCGCATCGGAACGGCGGGAGGGGCCACCCGCCCGTCCACCGGCTACACGTTCGCCGCCGTCCAGCGCCAAACCAGGACCATCGCTGCGCAGCTACGCGGCGGCGGGCGGCTGCGGGTGGCGCCGGCCTACGGTGCGTGGCAGCGCGCCCTGGACGCCGTGATGCTGCGGGCGCTGGACAGCGGCCGGGTGGACGGCGCGGAGTTCTTCTCCGGGCTCTTCCGCACGGTTCCGGGCGAACGGCTGCTGCGATTCCTGGACGGCACTTCACACAGGTACGAGGACGTCCTGGTCGGACTGCGAACACCGGTCGCCCCGATGCTTCGCACCGTTGTCGAACTCCCTTTCAGGCCGAAGCGGCGGGCACCTGTGGGAGCGCCGTCGCCCCTCTTCAACCCCCCGCCACACCCGTTCCAGACGCCTCCTGATCAGGAAAAGAGCGAGCCATGACCCTGCTGCGCGACGACGACCTGTTCGCCGCGTTCGACCACGGCGCCCTCGCCTACGACCGGCTCACTGCGGTCAATCCCGGCTACCGACGCGACTTGCGGCGCTCGGCGCGCAGACTCGGACTGACGGACGGCGGCCGAGGCCGGCGCCTGCTGGACCTCGGCTGTGGAACGGGGGCATCCACGGCCGCGCTCCTGGCCGTGGCCCCGGAAGCGGAGATCGTGGCCGTGGACGCGTCCGCGGGCATGCTGGAGCGTGCCTCGGCCAAGCGCTGGCCGGCCAACGTCACCTTCGTGCACGCGGCGGCGGAGGCCATGGATCCGGCGCAGGTCCGCGGCCGCTTTGACGCCGCGTTCGCCGCGTACCTCTTCCGTAACGTCAGCGACCCGGATCAAGTCCTCTGCCTGGTACGTGAGCTGCTCGTCCCGGCCGGGCGGCTCGCCGTCCACGAATACACGCTGGGCTCCGGCCACTTTCACCGGGCGGTGTGGTTGGCGGTCTGCGGCGCCGTGGTGCTCCCGGCCGGGCGGCTCACCGGAGACGAGGCCCTCTACCGTCACCTGCGCCGCAGCGTGCTCGAGTTCGACACGGCCACCGCCTTCGCGGACAGGGTGCGACGCGCCGGATTCGGACACGTGCGGGTCCTGCCGCTGCCCGGCTGGCAGACGGGCATCACCCATACGTTCGTCGCTCAGGCACCGGGCGCCGTACGGGGGCGGACATGAGGCACGCAGGGGCCGGGTCCGACGGCCACCGGCGGGGCCGGGACCGAAGGGCCGCTGTGCTCCGCGGACCCGGCGGCCGTGAACGCTTCACCGGCAGTGCGCCCTCCGTGGCCGTGATCGGCGGTGGCATCGCGGGACTGTCCGCAGCCACGGTGCTGGCCGAGCGCGGTGCGCATGTGACGTTGTACGAGCGGGAGCCGGGTCTGGGCGGGCGGCTTGCGGGCTGGCCCACCGAGATCGCGGACGGCACCACGGTCACCATGAGCCGCGGCTTTCACGCCTTCTTCCGTCAGTACTACAACCTGCGCGGCTTGTTGCGCCGGGTTGACCCGGGACTGCTCACGCTGACCGGGCTCCCCGACTATCCGCTGCGGCACAGCACGGGTCTGTACGACAGCTTTGCTCGGGTGCCGCGCACTCCTCCCTTCAGCGCTGTGGGTTTCGTCGCGCTCAGTCCCACCTTCAGCTGGCGCGACCTGCTCCGGATGAGGCCGCGGGCCGCGCTGCCGCTGCTGGACGTGCGGGTGCCCGACGTCTACGAGCAGCTGGACGGGGTGAGCGCGCATGACTTCCTGCTACACATCCGGTTTCCGGAGGCCGCCCATCATCTGGCCTTCGAAGTGTTCTCGCGGAGCTTCTTCGCCGATCCGCGGGAACTGTCCGCGGCGGAGCTGGTGCTTATGTTCCACATCTACTTTCTGGGCTCCAGCGAGGGGCTCCTGTTCGATGTGCCGGACGAGCCATTCCCGCAGGCACTCTGGGAACCGTTGTCGCGCTATCTGGAGGGGCATGGCGCGCAGGTGCGCACCGGAGCGGCGGTGGAGAACGTGACACCCGTTCCGAGCGGCGGGCACGAGGTCAGCGCCGACGGCGGGACGAGGCGTCATGACGCACTGGTCCTGGCCCTGGACACCGACGGACTCCGGAATGTCGTGGCAGCCTCGCCCGGGCTGGGCGACATGGCCTGGCGCGCGAAGGTGGAGGGTCTCAGGACCGCGCCGCCGTTCCTGGTCTCGCGGCTCTGGCTGGACCGTCCGGTGGCGCGGGAGCGCCCCGGCTTCCTCGGCACCAGCGGTTACCCGCCGCTGGACAACGTCAGTGTGCTGGACCGTTGGGAGGGCGAGGCCGCGCGCTGGGCACGCCGCCACCGGGGAGCGGTGCTCGAATTGCACGCCTACGCAGTCGCACCGGACGCGGACCGCGCCGAAGTGCAGACCAGAGCGGTCGAACAGTTGTACCGGGTCTACCCGGAGACACGAAGTGCCCGGATCGTGGACGTGCGGCACGAATGGCGCGCGGACTGCCCGCTTTTCTCGGTCGGCGGCTACCCACACCGGCCCACGGTCCGCACACCCGACCCCACCGTGACGGTGGCGGGAGACCTGGTCCGCACGGAGCTTCCGGTGGCGCTGATGGAACGGGCCGCGACAAGCGGATTCCTCGCTGCCAACGCGCTGTTGGAGCGCTGGGGGGTGCGCGGTCAGACGCTGTGGACGGTGCCACGCGCCGGACGCTCGGCGGTGCTGCGTGGGCTGGCCGGGCTGGGCACCGGCTGAGGGGAACACGGCGAAGCGGCGTCGGACCGTGAGCCGGTGCGCCCAGCAGGACCCGGGCCGGACGGTCGGCGCGGTTCAGCCAGGCAAGCGCCCGCTGCTGCGCAGTTCCCATCGCCGCTCCGCGTACGCGAGATCGTCCCGCCACAGCCGACCGGCGGAGGCCCGCATGAGCGGGCGCAGCAGCGGGGCGGCGGCGCGGGCAACGGCGAACCCGCGGCGGTCGGAGGTGGCCAGGAGCGCCTCCGTCACCGCGGTCCGGGGCATGCCGGTGCGGTCGGGTCCCAGGGGTGTGGCATGGGACTCGACCACGGAACCCCGGCCCTCGCCGTGCGTGATGTGCATGACGACGGTACGGGGTTCCGGCGCGGTGAAGCGCGCACGCACCGGAACCACGACGCGGCCCACGATCTTGAAGGCGACATCGACGGCGAAACTGTCCTGCTCACCGTCCTTCGCACCGGAGGGCGTGCCGGTCACCGTCAGATCGACGAATGAGTACGGGTGAAACCACGCGCCGTGCCACGGGTCGAGCCGGTTGGCCACCACGTCCTCCGGCTCGCAGACGCCGACGCCCTCGTACACGGATTCGACGGAGTCCCGCACCCGCGGGCGGGGCGGAACGACCGGCCGCTCCAGCGGCGCCTCGCCGCCGACGTGGTCGAGACGCACCCAGGCGAGGACCCCGTCGTCGAAGGCCGGATAGGGCTCCCACCCGGCGAACGGCTCACCGTTCAGCGCGAGTCCGTGCCAGTGACAGACCAGCGTGCCACACCGGACAGGGCTGTCGCGCAGCGGCGCTCCGAGGTGCGGGCACATGCCTGGACCCGCGCGCAGCCGGCCCAGCGCATCGCGCCAGGCCACCACTTCGCTGCCGCCGACGGTACGTCCGACCGACCGCTCGGCCGTGACGGCGCGGGACGCCCCCAGGACGTACCAGTTGCCGGAAGGCCGTCCCAGCGCGCGTTTCAGCGCGTCGGCGATGAGGCCGGGCTTGGCATCGCGCCAGGTCGGTGGTTGCCGGTCCCACGGGACGGGGGCGCGGCGCAGCCGCAAGGGCATCCGGCCGCGTCCTTTTCGGTCGTCGCGTGTCATGCCACCTCCTCGCGCACCGGTCGGGCCAGGTCTCCGGGTGCCGGTGCAGCGGTCGTGGCGGGCCGCGTCGGCCGGGCGCGGCCGCCATCCGCTGCGGCCCTGGCGGCCAGGGCACGAACCAGTCCGTCGAGGGCCACGGCGGCCCGGCGCCCGTGAGGGACCACTGCCCGCCGGTGCAGGACGGCGTAGCCGTCGTCCTCGATCGCGTCGAGGATGCCGCTGTAGAGGACGAACGCGGTCCGGATACAGGGGCGTGAGACGGGCGCGAGCAGGGCGAGGCCAGGGAGTGCGGTGCGGTAGACGCAGCGGTTGTGAGCCGCGGCAGCCTGCATCGCACGGGTGATGCGGGCGTCGCGCCGACCGGTGGCCCTGCTCCATTCGAGGTAGTCGCGGTCCACTCCGTGCGCGGCCAGCAGATCGGCCGGCAGATAGAGCCGGCCGCGGTCGAGGTCCTCCCCCACATCCCGGAGGAAGTTGGAGAGCTGGAAGGCGACGCCCAGTGCGGCCGCGTACGGTGCCGCCTCGTCCAGCGGACCGACGGTTCCCAGCACAGGCAGCATCTGCAGGCCGATCACGGCGGCTGACCCGTGCATGTAGCGGCCGAGTTCCTCGTAGGAGGCGTATCCGGTCACGGTCAGGTCGCTGCGCATGGAGGTCATGAAGGCGGCGAAGTGACGGTGGTCGATGCCGTAGACCGCGGCTGTGTGGATGAGCGAGCGGATGACCGGTTGCGTGGAGGCGCCGGTGCGCAGGCCGTTGTCGAGGCGTTCCTGGAGACCGCGCAGCGCGTGGGCGCGTTCGTCGGGGGTGGCACCGCTGTCGAGGTCGTCCACGATGTCGTCGGCCCACCGGGCGAAGCCGTACAGAGCGTGCACGGCCGGGCGGCGCTCGACCGGGAGCAGCCGGGTCGCGAGGAAGTACGTCTTGCCGTGCCGCGCGTTGAGTCGGCGGCACGCCGTGTACGCGGCTCGCAGGGCAGGCTCGTGGATGCCGGCCGCGTCAAGTTCACGGGTGGTCATGCGGGGCCGCCTCTCGGCACGGGACGTGGACGGGGACGTGCGGACCGCGGACCGGTGATTCTCTCCGCGGCCAGCCTTCCGGAGATGAGGACGGTCGGCACGCCGACGCCGGGGGTGGTGCCGCAGCCGGCGAGCACGGCGTTCTCCGTGCCGCGTACGAGGTTGCGCGGGCGAAAGGGACCGGTCTGGGGAAAGGTGTGCGCGGCGGAGAAGGGCGTGCCAGCCGCGTGTCCCTGAGCGGCCCAGTCGACCGGTGTGACCAGACACTCCTCCTCGATCGCGGAACCAAGCCCGGCCATGCCGCGCTCGTCGAGGGTGGTGAGCAAGGTGTCGCGATAGCGCGGTGCCAGCTGCTGCCATTCGCGGGTGCCGGGTCCGACGTCGGTGTTCGGGCACGGCGCCAGGATGTAGTGGAGGTGTTTGCCGGGCGGTGCGAGATCCGGATCCGTGTCGGTGGGGCGGGTGATGAGCAGCGACGGATCCGACATCAGGGATCCGTGGGTGAGTTCGCGGAAGGTCTCCTTCCAGGCCGCGCCGAACGCGATGGTGTGGTGGGCGAGGCCGGGCCAGGTGCGGTCGGTTCCCGCGTGCAGGATCACCGCGGACGGCGAGTGGCGCAGAGCAAGCGGTCGCCGGGGGCTGCGGCCGAGCAGTCGGTAGCTGACCGGCAGGTCCGGGGTCAGGACGACTGCATCGCATGGGATGCGCTGCTGGTCTGTGACGACGGCAGTGATCCGTTCTCCGCGACGCTCCAAACCGGTGACAGTGTGTCCGTAGCGGAATTCGGCACCCGCCTCGATGGCCGAACCGGCCATCGCCTTCGGCAGGGCGTGCATGCCTCCCCGCGGGAAATAGACCCCTGCGATGGTGTCCATGTAGGCGATGACGGCGTAGGCGGCGAGCGCGCGGGCCGGGGGTACACCCGCGTACAGGGCCTGGAAGGTGAAGACGCGGCGCAGCCGCTCGTCCTTGATGAAGTGTCCGACGCGTGCGTCGAGCCGTCCGAAGCCTCCGAGGGCGGCGAGCCGGGCCAGGTCGGGGTGGAGGAGTTGGAGCGGAGAGTCGAAGTTCGTATCGATGAACCGGCGCATCTGCACCGCGTAGAGGCGCGCCAGCCAGGCCCGCAGTCTGCGGTAGCCGACCGCTTCCCTGGCACCCGCGAACTGCTCGACCGCGGCTTCCATCGCCACCGCGTCCGTGTGGACGTCCAGTTGAGTTCCGTCGGCGAACCGCGCCCGGTAGGCGGGGTGCAGAGGGATCAGTTCCAGCCGGCCGGTCAGACTGTGGCCGACTGCTGCGAAGGCCTCCTCGACCAGATCCGGCATGGTCAGCACGGTCGGCCCGGTGTCCATGCGGTAGCCGCCTCGCTCCAGCAGCCCGGCTCTTCCGCCGGGCGAGGAGTCTCGCTCCACCACGGTGACTCGGCGTCCGGCACCGAGCAGATGAAGCGTGGCGGACAGGCCCGCCAGCCCGGCGCCGACGACCACCACGTGGTCGGTGGGGCCCTTCACGGTCATCACCGGACGGTGCCTCCTTCAGGAGGGCCGGTCAGCGAGGGCGGTGCGGATGGGAGTACCTGTTCCGGCGGGTGCGGAGCGGACGCGGGCCCGACCGCAATCGGCCCGGCGGTATCCGCAACGGGGGCTGCCGTTCCGGACGACGGCGGGGTCGCGCGCGCGCCGCCGACGCTCTGCAGCAGTCCGAGGAGCCGGTGCCCGGCACCGGGCTCGACGGCAGCCCGGGCCAGGTGTCGGGCGGCGTGCTGCATGAGCCGGTCAGCCCTGTTCTCCACCTCGGCGCGCGCCCCGGTGTCCACGAGTACATCGCGGACTTCGGCCAGGGCTTTGTCGCTGAGTTCGGCCCGGCCCACGGCGGCGTCGAGTACGGCCCGGACGCCTTCACGCGCTCCCGCGCGCGATCGCGCCACGGCCATCAGGTAGGTCGGTTTGCCCTCTTGGACGTCACCACCCGACGGTTTGCCGGTCACTGCAGGGTCGCCGAAAACCCCAAGCAGGTCGTCGCGGAGTTGGAAAGCGAGGCCGGCGCAGCGGCCGGCCGACGTCAGCGCACGGGTGGTGCTCTCCGCGGCGCCCGCCAGAGTGGCTCCCAGCGTCAGCGGACGCGCCACCGAGTACAGAGCACTTTTCAGGTAAGCCGTTCGCAGGGCACGGGCCGCGGAACGTGATCCGGTGATCTGACCGCGCAGGTCGAGGTACTGTCCGGCCACCATCTCGGTTCTCATCGCTCGCCAGATGCTTCGCACCCGCTGCAAGACGGCCGGAGCCATAGCCGTCTCCGCGACGGTGTCGTCGGCCCAGGCAAGGGCGAGATCTCCTGCCAGCACCGCAGCGGACTTCCCGAACGAGTCGCTCAGCACCGAGTCGCAGGGCAGGCCATGGCTTCTGGCGAATTCGACGTGCACGGCGGGGCGACCTCGGCGCAATGGTGAGCCGTCCATCACGTCGTCATGGACCAACGCACAAGTCTGGATGAGTTCGACGGCCACCCCGAGGCGCAGAGCCGCATCGATGTCCGCCGCTTGGGAACCCGCACCGCATGCGCGCATGCCCCACCACAGGAACTGGGGACGCATGCGTTTACCCCCGCCGAGAGTGAAGTCGGCAACACGTTCGGCGACTTCTCGGGAGAAGTCGGAGTCGATCGAGGCAGCCTGATCGATCCTTTCCCGCAGAACAGCCTGTGCCTTGCCCAGAAAGGCTCCGGACACATCCTCGTCCACCGACATCGGGCCTTCCGGATCCGGCTGGCCGGGGGAGAGTGGCTGGTCATCGGCCCGGCTGCGGAGCATCACAACTTCCTCCAGTCGCGGTGTTCAGCGCATGTCGCCCCCTTTCCGAGCCTGCGTCCCGATTGGATGCGCTGCACGACTGCCTTCCAGCGGGGCGAACGGCTGGTCGTCCGAGAGGAACACGACAGGCTGCAGGTTCGCGCGCAACCACGGCGCGAACACGCGACCTCGGTGCACGAAGTGACCCGGCCGGGTGACAGCGCGCGTTCAGCGGGCCCGGGGGCGGGTGATGCCGTCAGCTCGGAGGGAAGGGCGAGTGCTGAAGCAGGTTCGCCAGGTGCGTGGCGTTGGCCGCCAGTGTCTTCGTCGTCGAGGCCACGCTCTCCGGCGTCACTTCCAGGTCCTGGTAGTCGGTGCCCGGCTGGGCCTCGACGATCCAGTAGGTGACTGCGCCCGGCGAGAGAGTGAACCCGAGATCGTTGAGGCCCTGGAACAGTCGGGTGACGGCGTAAGGGTGCAGACGAGCGCCACGGCGCTGACCATGTGAAACCTCTTACGTGCAGGCGCGTGAACGGACGCCTGCGGGGCGGGGTGAATCAGGGGGTGAGCAGGGTTTTGATCATGCCGTCCTGCTTGGCCTGGAAGGTCTTGTACGCCTGTGGGCCTTCTTCGAGGGGCAGCCGGTGCGTGGCGAAGTCGTCCACGCCGAGCGTGTCGGCATCATTCAGGAGCGGGAGGATGTCGTCGACCCACCGCTTGACGTTGGCCTGGCCCATGCGCAGTTGGATCTGCTTGTCGAAGAGCGTGAGCATCGGCACCGGGTCGATCGCGCCGCCGTAGACGCCGATGACGGAGACCGTGCCACCGCGGCGCACCGCGTCGACTGCCAGATTGAACGCCACCATGCTGTCCACCCCGGCGCGCCCCATCAGCTTCTCGCCGAGGGCATCGGGCAGCAGGGTGGCGAACTGCTGAACGGCCTTGGTGACCGGTGCCCCATGGGCTTCCATCCCGACTGCCTCGATCACTGCGTCGGTGCCGCGCCCTTGGGTGAGCCGCCGGACTTCGTCGCCGACGTCCTTGCCGTACTCGTTCAGGTCCAGGGTGTGCACCCCGTTGGCCCGGGCCCTGGCGAGGCGTTCGGGGACCATGTCCACACCGATGACCAGCTCAGCGCCCTGGTGAAGGGCGATGCGGGTGGCCATGTCCCCGATCGGTCCCAGTCCCAGTACGGTGACGCTGCCCCCCTGGGGGATGTCCGCGTACTGCACGGCCTGCCAGGCGGTGGGCAGCACGTCGGAGAGGTAGACGAACCGGTCGTCAGGCGGCCCGTGCGGCACCTTCACCGGCAGGGTGTTCCCGAACGGCACGCGAAGGAATTCCGCTTGGCCGCCCGGCACCTGGCCGTAGAGCTTGGAGAAGCCGAAGAGCGACGCACCGGTGCCGCGCTCGGTGACCTGGGTCGTCTCGCACTGCGACTGCAGGCCCTGGTCGCACATCCAGCAGGTTCCGCACGAGATGTTGAACGGCACCACGACCCGGTCGCCGGTCGTCAGGGCGGTGACCTCAGGACCGGTCTCCTCCACGATGCCCATCGGCTCATGGCCGAGGATGTCGCCCGGGTCGAGGTAGGGGCCGAGTACCTCGTAGAGGTGCAGATCGGAGCCGCAGATACCGGACGAGGTGATCTTGACGATGATGTCGGTCGGGTCCTGGATCTTGGGGTCGGGGACCGTATCGATACGGACGTCACGCTTTCCGTGCCAGGTGAGAGCCCTCATGATGGTGCGTCCTTCCTACCGCGGTGCTGTTCGTTCCGATGTTGCGTGGTGTCCGTTCTCCGGCAATGCCGGGTGCAGAACCGAAGTGCACATGCTCCGGTGGCCGGGACTTGTCACGCAGTGTTTCTGTCTCGTCGGTTCAGGGCGCCGTGTGCGCGGCTGAGCAGTGCGGATGACATCCGCCCTCGCAGCGCGGCGCGGGCGGCGTTGGCACCGGGGGCGCCGTGCACGCCGCCGCCGGGGTGAGCGGCGGCAGAGGCGAGGAAAAGGCCCTTTACGGGCGTTTCCGGCCGGCCGGCGCCGGGCGTGGGGCGGAACACCAGTTGCTGGTGGATGGCCGTGGTGCCGTTGTTGATCGCCCCGCCGTGCAGGTTCGCATCCATAGTCTGGAGCGTGGGTGGTGCCAGCAGGCGGCGGGCCCTGATCCGGGAGCGGAATCCCGGCGCCCAGCGCTCCACCTCGTTCTCCATGCGATCTGCCATGGCCTCTTGTTCCCGCAGGTCCCAGACTCCGGTCAGGCCGTCCTCTCCCGCGTCGCCCCTGATCCGGTGCGGGACGTGGGTGTACGCCCATGCGGATTCGGTGCCGGCCGGGGAGCGTGTGCCGTCGGCCGTGGTCATCTGGCCGAACAGGAGGAAGGGGCGGTCGGGTACGTGGCCGGTCACGATCTGCGCGGCAAAGCGGGTGAGGCCGTCGACACCGTCGGCCAGATGGACCGTGCCCGCCGTCGAGGCCTCTTGGGCGGTCCAGGGCACGGGGCCGCTCAGCGCCCAGTCCACCTTGTACGTGGCGAAGTCCCATTGAAACCGCACGAGATCGTCCAACAACGTGCCCGGCAGATACCGCGCGTCGACCAGCCCGCCGTACAGCGCGGGCGCGGAAACATCGGCGAGGACAGCACGGGATGCCGGGACGGACTCGCCCCCCACCGTGCGTGCGGCGACGGCTCGGCCGGCCCGCACCACGACTTCGCTCACGCGCTCATTGCAGCGGACCACGCCGCCTCGGCGCTCGAGCCGCGTCACCAAAGCCGACGTAAGCGAACCGGCTCCGCCGACCGGGACGGGAAAGCCGTAGGCCTGGCCGAGCATGGACATCAGCCAGCCGAAGCCGCCGCTGCCGGCCGACTCGGGGGCCAGGTCCGCGTGCAGCGCGTTGCCCGCAATCAGCAGCCTGCCTGCCTCTCCGCGAAACTGCTCCTCTCCCAGGCGCCGAGCCGGCAACAGAAGGGAGCGGGCCAAGCGCAGGCCGCCGGCGGTCCGGAGCCTTGCGGCGAGGCGGACTGCCGGGCGGATGGGCGGGAACGGAGTGAAGAGCGCGTTGACGATATCGGGACCCATACGGTTCCACGTCTCGCACAGGGCGAGCCAGACTGCCCCATCACCCGCGGCGAACATGTCCAGGCCAGCGGCCGTTTCCTCACCCCCGCGTTCGAGAAGCCCGCACCGCCCGTCGGCCAGCGGATGGGCCAGGACGCGAGGGGCGTGACTCCAGATCAGTCCCTCCTGCTGCAACTCCAGGTCCGCCAGCACCGGGGAAGCGGCCGCCAGAGGGTAGAACGCACTGAAGATGTCGCTGATGTACTCGGGGTGGACGCCACGGTCGCTGCGGACGGCGCCGCCCGGCTCCGGCTGCTCCTCCAGGACCTCGACGCTCCAGCCCGCGTCGGCGAGGAGATTTGCTGCGACGAGACCGTTGGGGCCTGCTCCTATGACAACCGCGTCCGGCATCGCTGCCTCCTCTTGCCTGCGGCGGCGCACGGGGGACAGGTGCCCGCAGGGATGGGGGTCAGATCTCCGCGGATGCGCGTCGCGGGGAGTGCTCGACGACTTCGGCCAGCCGGGCGAGCATGGAGCGGTGGCGCAGCTGGATCAGGGCGTCGACAGCCGTGTTGTGCAGCTTCCCGCCCGGTCCTCGCAGGGGGTGTTCGTCGATGAGGACGAGGGCGGCCTCACCCCAGGGTCGTACCTCCACGGCGATTCGCGCGGTGCCGAGCCATCCGCTGTCGACCTCTAGTTCCAGCACGAAAGGTGCCTCGCAACGCCGGACGATCGTGCTCCCCGACCCTGTCCACGGTCCGAGCCGCACGGTGTAAGCGATGCTCGAGCCGACCTGGGGCCACGCACCGGAGTGGGGCCGTGTCTCGGATGTGCCGACCACCCAGTCGCCGTACCGCGTGCCGTCTGCGAGTACCGCCCAGACGTCCTGCGGAGGACGTTCGATCAGTCGGTGACGTACAGCCATGAATCCTCCTTCCGAAGCACGGATTCACTCACAGCAGTCCGCGTGCCCGCCCTCCGCGGAACCACCCCTCCTTCCCACTGTGGCAGGTCTACGACGGATTCGCCGCTCGTCGGCCGGTGAACCGGGCACACGGGGGCTGGCTGAGGCCCCGCGAAGCCAGTGCTCTCCTCAGACCGGCCAGGGAGTGAGGCACATTCGGTGAAGCGCAGGGAGAGCCGCTAAGGGCTGTCCCGCAATTCCTGGTGGATCAGCGCGCGGCGTCAGATGCGGTGCATCGCAAGGCGGAGAGGCGCCCGCATACTGGATGTATTCGGGTGTTTCGACAACGCGGCGAGGTGCCGTAGCTGTCGTCGTGCGCCCGCCAGGAATTGCGGGACAGCCCTTAGGCACCGGCGGCGCCACTTGCGCGCCCGCCGGCCCCCAGGAGCCCGGTGGAGGAGAACTCGGTGCCGAGCACGGTGCGACGGGACCAGAGGCCGACGACGGGGGGCAGCCCCGCCCGCACCGCTTGTACGCCACGTAGCCATGACGGTACGTACACGGTGGCCGATCGCTTTTCGACGCCGGCGGCGAGGCGAGCGGCCACGTCGGCGGCAGGATAGACCTTGCGTGCGGGCCGAGGCATGTGCGCCCGCAGTTCACGCAGGACGGCGTGCTGGTCGGCGTCGCGGATCAGGTCGGTATCGGTCCAGTTCAGATATGCGATCCCTACGGCGACCCCGCGAGGGGCCACTTCAGCGCGCAACGCGTGGGCAAAGGACTCCACACCGGCCTTGGAGGCGCAATAGGCGCTCATCATCGGAGCGGCGCCGATGGACGCGAGCGAGGCGATCTGCAGGTAGTAACCGTGGGTAGTCAGCAGGTCAGGGAGGAAGGCTCGTGCGGTGACAGCACTTCCGATGAGGTTGACTTCGACGACTCGTCGCCAGGTGGCAGGGTCGGAACCGACGAAAGGACCGCCCTCCGCAATGCCGGCATTGGCGACGACGATCGACGGCGACCCGAGCTGTTGGCGGATCTCAGCGGCAGCGAGCGCCATGGCGCCCTCATCGGCGACGTCGACTTCCCAGCAGCGCCCCTCGATGGGCAGGGACTGAGACACTTCGCGAAGGGCTTCCCCTTCCAGACCCAGCAGAGCAACTCGTACCCCCTTGCGAGCCAGCTGTTCCGCCACATGTGCCCCGATACCCCGCGCCGCACCGGTCACTACGGCCACGCGGCCTCGAAGGGTCTGCTGACGGTCGGACATGGGCTTCTCCTTCGCCGGATGGCAGGCCCCGCAGGTCGGTGACCCGGGCCATGCTGCGTTGCTCTGCGATGGATTCTGGCAAGGACAGCCGTGCGACAGGATGGCGCCGAGCGGTGACTCCGATAGCAAATCCACGCGGCGGTGAGGCCTTCGAGGCTGGTGCGACGCCCTGCTCATCATGCTCAACCGGAAGGGCGCTGTCGGCAACATCAATCACGGAGCAGGGTGTAGCACGCAGACGTACCGGCTCACGAAGTCCGAGAAGGCGTTCCCGCGGTTCGACACGAGCGAGGTCGAGGGAAAACCATTGCTTCGTTGATGACCAGTGGCTCTGGCTCGCTCCCCCGTGAGTCGCGCGCTCGGTGATGGCTGATCTTGGTGTGTGTCTGGCCTAGGTCTCCGCGTGCTGGGAACCAACAGCCGACGAGACGTTCGGTTGGCCCGGCCGCTTCTGTCCTGTGACTCCCTCAGGAATGGCCCTGCAGATCCATGCTGCTTCCCACCTGACGGTGGCTTTGTCCTTCGCTCAGGCCGTAGAGCCACTGCGTACTTCGACAAGTGATTCGGCCGTCGCCTCACACGACCGATGCCCGGAAAGGATCAGTGGGAATGATCTCCGCCTCGTCGAAGAGCTGCTCCAACGCCTCATGACCCTGCTGCCTGCGGAACCCGATTTCGGCGGCCGTCACAGGCAAGGTCCACAGGATGCGGGCATGCCCCCCGGGCAGCGGACAGTGTTCAAGGTCAGGTCCGTGGAGATAGGGCAGGCTGATCAGCAGGTGGTCGCAGGTCGAGCCCGGCACCCATGGTTCACCGATCGGCATGCTGTGCTCCAGGTCGAGCTGATGCCCACCGCAGTGGTAGTACGTGATCATGGCCATGAGGTCGATAAACCGGTGGTCGCGGACGTGGGCGGTCATGACGAACTCAAGCCCATGACCGTCCTTCTCCATGGCGGCCCAGCACCCGGCGGTCACATAGGCCCAGCTATCGCTGCGTGGACCGGGGCCGACAACGAGAACCCGCAAGTCTGGCACGACCTCGCGCCGTTCCGGCCCCAGGTCGTGGACGACGACCTCCACGGAATGCCCCTCGAAGAACGCCCGGACATGTGACTCAACGGCCTCCACGGCCAGCAGCTTCGCATCACTCACCGCGCGATCATGCCAGACCCCAATCGAGGGTCGACCCCCAGCGCGCCCTCCGCCGCGAGCCGCCGGCCGGGCCGAGTGCGGGGCCATGTGGGGGGGCGGGGTGGACCGGCGGTCGAACGCCGTTCACTGCTCGCGGCGGTGTGTCATGCGGAGATCGTGGCTGAACTGCGGAAAATGGTCGAGACACCGCCAGCCGCATCCAGTTCCCGATCGGTGACTACGCACTCGAAGTGGAGCCGGTCCGTGAATGCGGGGCCAGGAGCGAGCCGACGAGCTTGTCACGGTCAAGGACTCAATGTTCCGCCTGGCCGAGGACATCGGAGTGTCGTACTCGCATCAAGGACGCCAGGTGGACCGAATCGAGATGGCCGAAGGACCGCCGGGTGTCGGGGGTGTCCCTCACCGTCCACAAGATCCCTGCGGGGATCTCGGACGAGGAGGAGCGTCTCGCCAGATCCTCACCCCGCCCGAGGGCAAGAATCGGTGGACGCTGGACGAGGCGAACCGCCGGACCGGCCGGCAGGTCGTCAAGCCCGTCACCCCGTTGGAGAAGGTCGGCGCGAGTCACCACCTCGCGACCGACGAGAATGTCGCGGCCCCCGTCACCAGCGACCTGTTGCGGCGGCCGACGGTGGTGGCCCAGGTCAAGCAGGAGGACAAGGTCCGCGTCGTTGAGGACTGACCCGCGACGACCATGTCGCTGCGAAGGTGACCACGGGCCTGCCGCGCAGGCCGAACCGGTCCAGGGTCATATCGGGCCCAGCACCTCACTGGGTGCGGCTGCCAACTCAAGGGTTTCGAGCACAGTAAGCAGCTGCCGCTCCTCGTAGCGGAAGTGGTTCTCCATGAGCGCGGCGATGCCTTCGAGGTGATGGTCAAGCTCCTCAGGCGGCGCGGCCCGGTCGACCGCGGCACGAAGACCGCCGAGCAGGTGGCCGATCATCGAGTGATCCTGCTCAAGCGACCGCAGCACCGGGCGCAGCTCGGGGTGCGCAGCCGCGATGGCCGGGAACAGGGTACGGTCCTCGCCCTGGTGGTGACCGTCGAGAGCCGTGCAGAAGCCGTGGCAATACAGCAGCAGTTCCCGTGTGGCCGCCTCACCGGGAGTGCCGTCGGCAAGGGAGGCGCGGGTCACGGACAACGCTTCCCGTAGTCGGCGGTGCACCTGGCGGAGTTCTTGACTCCAGGCGACGAGCCTGGTCGTCTCGCGCTCAGCCACGCGAGAGGGAAGGGTGCAACGAGTACATCGTCGTCCTCCTTCGATCCGGCGCCTCCATGCCTGACACGGTCTGCCACCGGCACGCGACGCTTCCCACACACTACCGCGCCTGTTTCCCCGTCGACACCGCTGCCGTCCCACACGCCCAGCACGACCCGCGCAACACCCTGATAAGCGCCGAAGTGAGCTGCGGGAGCCGCATTGTTCCTGCTCCGGTGCACCCAACTCGCTTGTCTGCCGCCCGCGGTGGAACTGGATGCAGGCCCGAACGCGCCATGGGTTACAGGACTGCGCGCTGACTACCAGCAGCTCGTCGAGACATACGGCGACGACATCGACGACACGTGTCCTGTCCCAGACGAGTGTGGGCAGGACGAGGCTGTGATCTGTGCTCTCTTCAGATGACCGGGGACACCACGATGATCGATGACCCGCTCAACCGCGGGCACGGTGATCCAAGTAGGCCGCTTCAACCGGCCCGTGGTCGCTCATCGTGTCCTCGGCGCCGTTGTAACGGCCGTGCTCGTCGCGGTCGGCGGGGTTGTATTTGGTTATCCGATGAGCGAAGTACGGCGGCACGCTGCTCCCTGGGCGGTGGGAAGGGGGTGCCAGCGTAGTTCGCTCAGGCCGGTTCGTTTGGATCAGCGTGCGGACCGGAGGACGATGCCCGCGATGTGGAGTCCGGCTCTGCAAGAAAGGAAGAAGCGATGACATTGCATTCCGATGTGGCCGAGTTGCTAGCGGGGGCCGGCATCCTCGACGTGGACGTCGACGATGCAGTCGCGGACGAGCATGTCCGATGGTCCGCGTACCGACGCGTCGTCTTGATGACCGCTTCCTCGCGGAGCCGCGACCGAGACCGCGCGATCGTGGCCACGATCCTGCGCGACCCCATCGAGATCGTGTCCAAGTCGGCGGTGGTCGCCCTCGTGGACAGGGTCGCGATGAAGGTGACCGGACCTGGCGAGTTCTGGCAGTGGTCGGCCGAACTACTGCCAGAGATCGACGAGCTCAAAACGGAGGGGTATCGCAAGTTTATCCGCCGCCGCATCCACGACTGGCTGTTCCATCTGTCCATCGAGGATGGTCACGTGCCGACACCGGTCGAGTTGGCGAAGGTCTCGGACTGGATGCAGCGCTTCCTCGCCGAGGAGGCGACGTCGCTGGCGGTACTCGCCCTGCTCGCCGAGTCAGGCCGCAGAAGGAAGACTCGAAACATCGCGAAGAACCGAGCCAGGAGCCGCAAGCTGAGAACGCAATGAGTCGGTAGTGGCAATTGGCAGGCGCGCCGACTACCTCACCCACAAGAACGGCGCCATGTCCGACGATCAGGAGGGAGAACACGTCACGGTGAAGGCGATACAGGCCCCGCCGGACCAGGTTGAACGGGCACGTTCCACAATAGAAGCTGAGCTCGAAGGCAGGCCTGTCGTCGACCATGAGCAGGCGGCGCCGCGGCCCGACACCGATCTCGTGCCGTTCCGTCTCGAAGCGCAACCGCGCCTCCGGGACAGAAAGGCCGAGGCTGCGCGGGTTGCCTGTAGGTGCTCGTCCTCTCCAGAACCCGCTGACAGCGCTGGACCTCGCTACGCCCGCCTCAGATCGGCCCGCACCAGATCGTGGTCGGAGTACGGAGTGAGATGCACGCGTTGCTCGAGCGGGGCGAAGCCGCGCAGGAAGATGTAGTCGAACTTGCTGCGCCAATCGGTGGTCGGATCGCACATACCGGCCGCCGAGGGACCGCACTCGGGGTCCGCGTCCGCGGCCAGGCCCCACATCCCGTTGAGTTCGGCGGCATCCGGCACCGCGTTGAAGTCACCGAGAACGATCGTGCGGTCATGCCGGGCGACCGCCTTCGCCAGTACGCCGGTCTGCTTCGCGCGGACTGATTCCTGACTCCGCTGGGCCAGGTGCGTGTTGAAGACCCGGACGGGCCGGCCGTCCACGAGGGTGGTGACGGCCATGTACCCCCGGTCCTCGGAACCGCCGTCGGGGTACTCCACGTTCACATGGTCGGTCATGGGAGCGGCCGAGAGGATTGCCTGGCCAAAGCCCCCCGGACTCCACGGCACTCCCCCGCAGCGGCTCCAACTCTGCAGAACTGATCCGTACTCGACGTGGTAGACCAGCCCGTACAGATACTGCAGATGATCCCTGATCCTCTCGACATCACCCACGCACGCTTCCTGCAGGCCGATGACCTGAGGCGCGTACGTGGCGATCTCCGCCGCCCGGCCGACGTTCTGGCCGCTCCCCTTGCAGGGATTGCAGATGTTCCACGTCATGACGCGGTTCGGCACGACCTCCTTGGGGGCGTCAGCCGGCAACGGCTTGGCGACGCAGGCACCGTTCGACGCGCTGGGACCGACGAGCAGCACGCAGGCCACGATCAGCGCGCCCGCACGCCACCGCACGCCGGTTCCGGTCACCTTCGCCTCCTCGAAGTGGAATCACACGCCATCATGTGAGGTCTCCCCGCACGAGGTTATGTGACGAGTTGCATGGGGCACATGAGGTACCTGGATCTCGTGGCGGCATCACTTCGAGCGGTGCCGGGCGCCGGCACCGTAGCGTGCGCCGATTGCCGCCGACGAGCAGCCTGCGAACGACACGTCGCGGCACAGCGGAACCTCTTCAACCGCATGGGCATGCTGTTTCACTGCCTCCAGAACGGTCACACCTCTGACGAAGCAATCGCCTTCCCGCAGCCCCCAGTCGGACATATCGCAGCGGCAGCTCGACGCCTACCGCGTGGGATGTCTTGTCGGCCAGCACCACATCCGGCGCCGCCGAGGAACGCGAAGGCGGGCCATAACGTGTGCGAAGGCGGGTGCGTCGCCGGCCTGTCCGACGGTGAGCACGAAGGCCAAGGGTCGGCAGCGGGCATCTGAGCCAGGGTGTGAATCTTTGTGGTCAGTCCGCCACGGGACCGGCCGAGGGCGTGGTCTGCAGGTTCGCCTGCTGGCGTCCCCTTGGGCACGTCGCCACCCGGGAGTCGACCGGCTGGCCTCTGTCAGAAACCCACCACGCCCTCATATGCTCCAGTCTCGGCTCATCCGCCCTGTTCCAGGAGGTGTCGTGCCACCAGCGGTCAAGTTCTGCTACACCTGCGACTCCGACGAACCGCACCGCCCCCTCACCGGGAACGAAAAGGCCTGGCTCAAGAACCGCACGGGCCGGAAGAACGTCGACGAATTCTTCATGTGCAAGGCGCCAAGCTGCCGCAACGTGCGCAGCGGGTTCAACAAACGCCCCTTCGATCCTGTTATCCGCGTGCCCCTGCCCGACTAACGCTCACAGCCGAGACAGGCAGGTTGCTGTTCTCCGCAGTCGCCGACCTCGGCTCCGTCGCGGCGAGACTCTTCGTCACCGCTTGCACGCCGCAGCCGAAGTCGACGACAAAGCACTCGGGCCTCACATCCTCCAGTGCATGGCCCGGCAGGCGTTCCACCTCAGCCACGACGAGGACGCTCTCGACCTCGACCAGTACGGTGCACGGCGCCACCGCTCCCCCACCACCTCGATGCTCTCAAGCCCGCTTCCACACCGGAGGCCACCGCACTCGCCGTGCCCCCGCGCGCAACACCTCCCCTTGTACCGGCGAGGGCGGTGGGCTGCGGGGGCGAACGCGGAGCGGAACCGGGGCTGTCCTGCAGTTCGCGCATCCGCGCAGCCCGATCATCGGGCGGCGCCGAAGCGATCACGACAGGACCCACCCAGGACGGTGTCCGCCGCGCAATCGCGGATCTCACACCTGGTCAGGTCGTCGGAATGATCGCTGTCGCGTTTCCGACGTAGTGCAGCGAGGCCGTTCGTGATAGCTGCGGAGGGTGACGGCCACGGATAGTCGCCCCGACCGGCCCCGACTGTCCCGCGACAGTCCGGCTGTGCGGCGCTTGCGCCATCCCTCGGCTCACCGGCCCCGCGCGGGAACCTCTCCAGTCGCTCACGAGGACGCACCGTGGAGCGCGGCTCAATCCCGTGGGTACCCGGCCAAACATCGCGCGGACGCGATCATCGTATCGAGTTAATGTCGCCGAATTTCCTTGGTCCCGGGCAGTGGACGGCCTCTAGGGTTCTCGTGGATCTGGACGGATTCCCGTCCTTACAACCCTTTTCCTCCTCTTGCCCGGCCGCGTCCGTATACGCACGTCGCCGCCCTGACCAAGGAGAGCTTGCCCGATGACTGTTGAACCGAGTTCGGACGTACGACTGGAACTGCCCCAGCAGTCCAGTCTGGGCACGGCTGCGGCCCGCAACCTCGCCACCACGACCAAGTCCGCCCCGCAGATGCAGGAGATCACCTCTCGCTGGCTGCTGCGGATGCTCCCCTGGGTGGAGACCAAGGGCGGCGCCTACAGGGTGAACCGCCGCCTCACGTACACCGTGGGCGACGGGATCGTGGAGTTCGTCCAGGACGGTGCCGGAGTCCGGGTGATCCCCCGTGAGCTCGGCGAACTCGCCCTGCTGCGCGGCTTCGACGACGTGGAGGTGCTGACAGCCCTTGCCGATCGGTGCGTCCAACGAGACTTCCGTACGGGAGAGACGCTGGTCGAGCGCGGGACGCCTGCGGACGAGCTCCACCTGATCGCTCACGGGCGCATCGGCCAGACCACCGTCGGCAGTTATGGCGACGAAGTCGTTCTGGACGTACTCGCCGACGGCGACCGGTTCGGGGAGAACGCGCTGCTGGACGAGGACGCCCGGTGGGAGCAGACAGCCACCGCCGAGACCTCGGGCACCCTGCTCACCCTGTCGCGCGCCGACTTCGCAGCCGTGCTGTCCACCGCTCCAGGTCTGCGGGACCACATCGAAGAGTTCGCATCGCATTCCCGCCACCGGCAGAACCATCGCGGCGAGGCGGAGATCGCGATGTCGGCCGGCCACGTCGGCGAGCACGAACTTCCCGGCGCGTTCGCCGACTACGAGCTCAATCCGCGCGAGTACGAGCTCTCGGTCGCCCAGACCATTTTGCGTATCCACACCAGGGTCGCCGACCTCTACAACGGGCCGATGAACCAGACCGAGGAGCAGCTCAGGCTCACCATCGAGGCGCTGCGCGAGCGCCAGGAGCACGAGCTGATCAACAACAGGGAGTTCGGCCTGCTCCACAACGCCGACTTCAAGCAGCGCATCCAGCCGCACTCCGGCCCGCCGACCCCGGACGACATGGACGAACTGCTGTGTCGCCGCCGAGGCTCCAAGTTCTTCCTCGCACACCCCCGGACCATCGCGGCGATCGGGCGTGAGTTCAACTCGCGCGGCCTGTACCCGGACCACGTCGATCTCGGCGGCCAGCAGGTGCCTGCGTGGCGCGGGGTCCCGATCCTCCCCTGCAACAAGATCCCCATCACCAAGGAGAAGACCAGCTCGATCCTCGTCATGCGTACCGGGGAGGAGAACCAGGGCGTCATCGGTCTGCATCAGACCGGACTCCCGGACGAGTACGAACCGGGTCTGTCCGTCCGCTTCATGGGCGTCGACGAGAAGGCGATCATGTCCTACCTCGTCAGCACCTACTACTCCGCCGCCATCCTCGTGCCGGACGCGGTCGGCGTGCTGGAGAACGTTCAGATCGCGCGCTGGCCCAAATAGCGGTTCCGGCCCGCCTAGACATGTGTGACGCCCTCGAAGCCGTTTGAGCCGGTCACATGTGCCCGGAGGGCTTCAGGACAGCCGCCCACCCACCGAGGAGCCATGGATGCCCGCACCTGAGCTGACACCTCCGCAATCGCACCTGTCGGAGGCCGCTTCCCACTTCGGGGCGCACGTACTGTCCGATGTCGCGAGCCGGGCCGGCGACATCAAAGCTGCCGTCAACGGCGCGCCCGGTGCGTCTCTTCCGCCCGCACCGCCTTCGGTCTCCACACCCGCGCCGGTTCCTCCCGACGCCCCGCCGCGCGGGGTACCTGCGACGGACACCGGCTTGGAACGGATCCTGCGCGGTCCCAGCGGCCTGGGAACGGCCGGCCTCCGTCTCTTCCGGCGGGAGGAGCCGCCGACGCCTTCGGAGCCATCCGTGGACACGGCGGAGGGCCGGCCGGTCCCGGGCCTGTACTACCACCCGATCCCGGAGCCCGACCCGGTGCGGGTCGAGGAAGTCAGCCGAAGGATCAAGGCATGGGCGTTGGACGAGGTCGCCCTGTATCCCGAGGAGTGGGAGGACCAGTTCGACGGCTTCTCCGTGGGGCGGTACATGGTCGGCTGTCATCCGGACGCGCCCACCGTCGACCATCTGATGCTCGCCACACGGCTGATGGTGGCGGAGAACGCGGTGGACGACTGCTACTGCGAGGACCATGGCGGCTCGCCCGTCGGCCTCGGTGAACGGTTGCTGCTGGCGCACACCGCCCTCGACCCCCTGTACACGACGGAGGAGTACCAGCCGCAGTGGTCGAAGTCGCTCCACGCGGACGCTCCTCGACGCGCCTACCGCTCGGCCATGGAGTACTTCGTCCGGGAGGCCGGCCCTTCCCAGGCCGACCGGCTACGGCACGACATGGCGCGGCTGCACATGGGGTACCTCGCCGAAGCGGCCTGGGCCCAGTTGGACCGTGTCCCGGAGGTGTGGGAGTACCTGGCGATGCGCCAGTTCAACAACTTCCGTCCCTGCCCCACCATCACCGACACCGTCGGCGGGTACGAACTGCCCGCGGACCTGCATGCCCTGGCGGGTATGCAGAAGGTCATCGCTCTCGCGGGAAACGCGACGACGATCGTGAACGACCTGTACTCGTACACCAAGGAACTCGACGCTCCCGGCCAGCACTTGAACCTTCCCGTCGTCATCGCCGAGCGTGAGGGTCTGTCCGACCGGGACGCCTATCTGAAGTCGGTCGAGGTCCACAACGACCTCATGCACGACTTCGAGACCGAAGCTGCGGCGCTTGCCATCGCGTGCCCCGTGCCCAGCGTGCAGCGCTTCCTCCGGGGCGTGGCCGCCTGGGTCGACGGCAACCACCACTGGCACCGGTCCAACACCTACCGCTACAGCCTGCCCGACTTCTGGTAAGAGAATGGACTCATCTGTGACCCACACCGAACTCACCGCCACCACCCTGCGCATTCCCGGTCCGACGACGCCCTACCAGGGGGACATCGCCCGCTACTGGGACGGGGAGGCCAGGCCCGTGAACCTGCGTCTCGGCGATGTCGACGGCCTCTACCACCACCACTACGGCATCGGTGAAGTCGACCACGAGGCGCTCGGCAACACCGCGGACAGCGCGAGCGAGAAGAGGCTGATCGCCGAGCTCCACCGACTGGAGTCGGCCCAGGCAGACGTCCTGCTGGGGCATCTCGGTGACATCGGGCGGGACGACACCCTGGTGGACGCCGGCTGCGGCCGCGGCGGTTCGATGGTGATGGCGCACCAGCGCTTCGGGTGCAAGGTCGAAGGTGTCACGCTGTCGGCCAAACAGGCCGAATTCGCCAACGGCCGCGCCCGGGAACTGCGCATCCAGGATCACGTCCGCGCCCGTGTCTGCAACATGCTCGCCACGCCCTTCGAGACCGGGTCGGCCGCCGCCTCGTGGAACAACGAGTCGAGCATGTACGTCGACCTGGACGACCTCTTCGCCGAACACTCTCGTGTTCTCTCGGTCGGCGGTCGCTACGTGACCATCACCGGCTGCTGGAATCCGCGGTACGGCCAGCCCTCGAAGTGGGTCTCGCAGATCAACGCGCACTTCGAGTGCAACATCCACTCACGCCGGGAGTACCTGCGGGCCATGGCCGACAACCGCCTCGTGCCCCAAGCCGTCATCGACCTCACTCCCGACACCCTGCCCTACTGGGAGCTGCGGGCCACGTCTTCGCTGGTGACGGGCATCGAGGACGCCTTCATCAACTCCTACAGGGACGGTTCCTTCCAGTACCTCCTCATCGCCGCCGACCGGGTCTGACCTGCTGTCGACCCGGCTCCTCTTCATGGGGCACGGCCACCGCCACCACCGCCGTGGCCGTGCTCCATTGCGCTGGGGGCCACTGCCCCACCCCTCCCTACTCGACCGTCGTGCAGCTCAGCCCGTGGCCGAACGCGTGGCGGGCGGTCACGGGCTGGTCGACATAGCCGCGGAAGCCGTGGTCCTACCCGTTGTAGTGCACCGGCAGCTGGCTGGCGCCGAGGAGAAGCTCCGCCGGCTCGATCGGGGCCACGGGCAGCGTACGGCCGTGGACCTTGGTATCCCCACCACGCGTCGTGATCGATGAACCCACGAAGACGTGGCTGCCGCATGGCCCTCGACCAAGATCGAGAACAGGTTCGAAGAAGCGTGCCTCAAACACCCTTGAGAACACGGTCAAGTGCCATCCGACCCGCAGGTCCCCAGTTCGGCTTGCCGCCGGGAAGACCCCGATCTCCGTTCTGCCCCATGAGCATCAGGAAGAGGCTCTTCATGGCGGCCAGCCCGCGGGCGCGCCGGATCGCCGCCTCGTCAGCATGCGCGTATGTGTCGAAGAACCGTGAGGCCGTGCCCGCGGGTAGCAGCACCCATGCGGCGGCGAGGTCCCACGCCGGATCACCGGCGAACATGTCGCCGAAGTCGACGATGCCCGAGAGCGTTCCGTCCGAGACGACGACGTTCGCAGGATGGAGGTCGCCGTGCACCCACACCGGCGGGCCCTCCCATGCGTGGGCCGCAACGGCGTCGTCCCAGACGGCCCGGACGTCGGCAGCGACGTCGTCGGGGGCAACGGCCTGGAAGAAGTTCTCGAAGCCGTCCGTGCAGTTCCTGGGATGGGCACCGCGGTCCGTAGCGTTCGGTGCCTCGGAGGGCGCCTCCACGTGGAGCGCCTGGAGGAAGCCCGCGAGCGTGTCGGCCGCGTGGTTGCCGCGGCTGATCGAGCCGTGGTCCAGCGGCTCGCCGGGAACCCACGTCATCACCGTCCAGTGCTTGGGAAAGCGCTCGGACGGTTCCCCGAACCGCACCGGGGTCGGCACCGGTAGCGGCAGACGCGGGGCCAGCACGGGGAGCCACCGCCGCTCCTTGAGCTGGGGCCCCGGGGTGGTGTCCATGCGCTGCATGCGTACGGCCAACTCGTCCCCGAGGCGCCACATTTGGTTGCCCCAGCCGCCCGCCACCTCGCGGATGGCCAGCCCGGCAAGGTCTGGATGTTGCTCCTGCAGCAGGTCGCGGACCAGGTCTGCGGTGATCTCGATCTCGGTATCGGTCATGCTGAGTCACAGTACTGAGGCGGCAGGCTGAACTGTTCTCGCTCTCCGGAACGCCTCGACAGCGGAACGAGAGCTGACCCGTACCTTGCCACCTCTGAGCCTCCCACCCCGTATACCGAGAGGGAGTGCGACACCATGCCTCAGTTCATGTACGTCCGCCACGGGATGAAGAACATCACGGCCGGCCAACTGATGCAGGTCCATCAGGCCGACATCGCGATCGAGAAGGCATGGGCGGATCCGGCATCCGGCACCGTGTACTGCCTCTCCGAGGCGCCTTCGGCCGAAGCGGTCCAGCGCCTACATGGATGTGCGGGCCACCGGGCGGACGAGGTCCACCCTTGCCCCTGGCCATCTGACGACACAGCTCTTTCACAGCACTAGATGCGCAGCGCTCCGGTGAACGGTCCGTGACCCACGCCCTCCTCCGTGACCGCCAGCCAGCCGTGGCCGCGCGTGGGTGTGTGCTCGCCGACCCCGGTCGGGTCGAGGGAAAGCTTGCGAGCGGCACGGTCGACGCTGGACGCCTGGGTGGCATTCGGTTCGTGGTCGTCATCGGGGTCGAAGTCCGGGTCCGCACCGAGGGGGTCCTCCCAGTCCAGCGGCTCGCCGAGCCATTCCGGCTCTCCGTAGCGCCAGTACCTGCGGCGCACCACGCCGTCGACGGCGAGGGCCCAGACCATCGAGTCGCTGTGGTCGTCCTGGAAGAAGAACTGCGCCTGACCGCATGCGGCGCTTACCCTGCCGAGCAGGCCGTCGACGTCCCAGTGCATCTCCCACAGCGGTGTGTCGGCGTAGACCAGCCGCCAGCCGTCCAGTTCCGGTGTGACGAACACCCGGTACACCGGCCGCTTCGTGCCGTCGGGGCCTGCCACCAGGGCTACGTCGTCCTCCATCGCGGCCAAGCCCATCGAGATCGTGCAGGGCCTTCTGTCGTGCAGCCCCATGGCAGCGAAGAGGCCCTCGTATGTCTCGCCGGGGACGGCCAGCCAGCGGTGCTCGGGGAGGCTTTCCGGGATGTCCTGGGCTGTTTTGATCCGGACGAGCCGCTCCAGGGCGCGTCGGTCCCGCTCATCGATCTCGGCCTCGCCGCCGATGAGGGCCAGCGCGTTCAGTGCGTGTCTCCGCAGGTGGGCGGGGCCTTCACGGCGGATGCCCCGCAGCACCGGGCCCGCCTGTCCGCCGATGGCCCGGATTGTCTTTTCGGCCTGGTAGCGCGTGTAGCGGTCGGCGTCGTCGAGGAACGGGATGACATCCACAACGGCAGAGGCGGCTGACTCGCCGAGATTCTGCAGACCCCACAGCGCCTGCTGCCGTATCTCCTTCATGGGGTGCGACAGCGCGGCCACATACTGCGGAAAGCACCGCTCGTCGAAGCCGCGCAGCACATGCCCGAGTTCCCACCAATCGGGCACCTTCTCGGCCCTGGCGCGTGCCGCCACCGCTGCGTCGAAGGCAGCGGGACCGATGAGGCGCAGGGCATCCCGGAGGCCCCACATCGCCTGGCGGCTCACCGTGCCCAGCGCGGCAACCAGGCCGGGGGCGGCGGCAGCACCGGGCTCGGCCAGGCGACGAACAACTCGCGCGGTCAACTCCTGGTCGCGACCCGCCCGTTCCAACTCTGCTATCAGTTCACCTTGATCCATCCAGCTGACGATAGGCGAATCGACTGACCGCCCCTTCGTGATCAGCCTCTCCTCGCCGGAGCGCACCTGGGTGACAGCCGGCCGGATCCGGACGTGGTTCGTGATCCGGTTCGCGTTGAGGCCCCCTCGATTCGTGGCAAGTACGTGCGACGGGTTCCCGCACGACGGTCGATCTCGGGCAGCCGGAGGGCGGGGGCGCCGGGCAGGGGGCTGGTGTGCTCACTGCGGCAGGTTGGCCCTGTCCGCCAGGCGGAAGATGTCTGCGCACGTGGGGGACGGCACCGGCTCACGAGCGGCGAGGATGGTCAGCGTATGGCGCACTTCCGTGCTCAGCCGATGGACTGGAGACTGGTCCGGCCTCCCTTGTAGGCGTTTAGGCGGAAGACTTTGACAGCGATTTCGTCGTGGCCGTCGGCGAAAGCGTCCGGGAGCCCGGCAAGTAGTTCGAAGTCGCGCTTGCCGGTCGCCGCGTCGGCCGCGGCGCTGAGGGGCAGAGTCCCGAATTCTGCTGCGGACAAGGAAGCGTCGACCGCGACAGCGTGGGCGGCCAAGGCCGCGAAGACCTCAATGAGCCGTTGCCCCACCGCCGTGTCGATGCCCCAGGACTGCAGCCGCTCTTGGCGGCGATCGTGACGCCACGGCTCCTGGTCCAGTAGTGGCAGCAGGACGCGACCCAGGTACACGCAGCAACGCCACAGCATGTCGTGGTCCGAGGTCATGTCCGATCCTCTCTGCAGCAGTTGGAGGGCCCACCGCCCAGGCGCTGCGGGCCCTCCAACTTCCCGCTGCATGCAGGGCACGTACAGCACGAGGCTGTTTTCGCCGTGCCGCTGCCCGCGGAGCCGCCCGAGCTCACGAGGGTCCTGTATGCCGACATCCGGAAGGCATGGTCGGGTCACCGGAGTGGTGCTCGCAGGTTGCCGCTGCGGTCGGTGACTGCCCCCGCAGCCGGCACCGCCGCGGAACCGGGAACCGAGGAGGCGGGATACCGCAGGCTAGGACGTGGCCGGTACCCCCGGAGTAGGCAGGAAGCCTGATCCGTGGAAGTACGTCAGATAACGGATCAGGATCTCGTCGGTCAACGGTGGCTGACGGACGCCCACGGCCGCTGCGGCCGCGGCTGTCCGCTGGGAGTCGAAGAGGCGCCGGTCCGTCGCCTCGTGCCGGGTCTGTCCCTCATCGCCGAGGAACAGCTGCGCCGCGTTGTCGGGTTGCGACGCCACACGGGCCCGCCACTGCGCCGCGGGAACGGTTCGCAGGTCATGCCCGAGGAGGGCGGCCGCTTCGAAGACCTGGTCCAGGCCCGGCGCATTCGGGTTGGTGAGGTGGTACGTCTCCGCACCGGTCCGGCCGGATAGGGAGAGGGCCACGACCGCGGCACTGACGTAGTCCACGGGGACCCAGTCGGTCGACCCGTACGGCAGGTCCGGGACCGCGCTCGCTTGGAGGCAGCCCTTGACGAGCTGCCAGAGGAGGTCGCGGTCCTGGCAAGCGCCGGTGGCGGTGTCGCCGCTGATGCGGCCGGGCCGGTGGATGGTGACCGGCAGCCCGCGTTCATGGGCCAGGCCGATGAGTTGCTCGGCGACCCACTTGCTTTGTGCGTACCCGTCCGGCAGGGCGGGAGAGGGGCCCGTCGGGGTCGACTCCGTGATCGTGACGGGGCGGGGGCCGGAGGCCGGGGCGTACACGCCGGTGGTCGAGATGTAGTGCATCCCGGGTGAGGCCGAGTCGGCGAGCAGGCGCAGCAGCTCCTCGGTGCCGGCGACGTTGGGGGCGCGCAGATCACCGTATGCGGCGGCGAAGTTCACGCGTGCACCGTTGTGGAGGACGGGGCCGAGGCGGCGGACCAGGGCGGTGCGGTCCGCGGGTGAGAGCCCGAGGCCCGGGGCGGCGAGGTCGCCCGGGACGGGGCGGATCAGGTCCGCGTACCGGGGGCGCCACAGGCCGTAACGCTCCAGGTTGGCCCGCAGCCGGTGTGCCGCGCGATGGTCGTCCTCGGCCCGTACGAGGCAGTCGACGGGGCCGCCGGTCGTCTCGATGAGGTCGCGCAGGAGGAAGGCGCCGAGGAAGCCGGAGGCGCCGGTCAGAAGAGGGCGGGCGGAGGGGCGCAAGGGCCTGCGTGCGGGGGCCGTGGTTTCACGCCCCGTCCTGGAGATGTCCGATGCCAGCCGGACTTCGGCAGCGAGGTCCGGGGTAGCCGCTTCCTGCCGGGGCTCCTCCCCCGCCTCGCTTCCCAGCAACCGGGCAACGCCTTCGACGGTGGGCGCAGCGAACAGGGCCCTCAGGGAGGGGCGCCGGCCGCACCGTTCCCCGATCCGCCGGGCCAGAGTCACGGCCAGCAGCGAGTGACCGCCCAGGGTGAAGAAGTCGTCCGTGACACCTACCTCGGGCACACCGAGCGTCTCCGCGAACACCTCGCACAGGGCGCGTTCGCGCGCGGTGCCGGGCTTACGGCCTCCTGCCGGTGCTGCGTGGTGGGGCGCAGGCAGAGCGCGGCGGTCCGTCTTGCCGTTGGGGGTGACGGGCAGAGCCGCGAGACTGACGTGGGCGGCGGGGATCATGTGGTCGGGCAGGGTAGCGGCCAGGTGCGCGCGCACCTCGCCCTCGTCCGGTCCCCGCGCACCGTCCGCGGGCACGGTGTACACGACCAGGCGCCGGTCGCCGGGGCGGTCCTCCCGGACGGCGGCGCAGGCCGCGGCCACACCGGGCATGGTATTGAGCGCCGCTTCGATCTCACCGGGTTCGATGCGGAACCCGCGGAGTTTGACCTGGTCGTCGACTCGGGAGACGTAGACGATTTCCCCGTCCGTCGTCCAGCGCACCAGGTCGCCGGTGCGGTACATGCGGCCCCCCGCGCGGTCGAACGGGTCGGCCAGGAAACGGGACGCGGTCAGAGCGGGACGGTCGTGGTACCCGCGGGCGACTCCGTCACCGGACACGTACAGCTCACCGACCACGCCGGGCGGCACGGGTTCGAGCCGGTGGTCCAGGACATGGACCCGAGTGCCGTTGACGGGGGCGCCGATGGGGACCGTGCGGTCGGGGGCGAGCGGACCGTCCGCGTGCTGGAACGTGCTCATGGTGGCGCAGACGGTGGTCTCCGTCGGGCCGTACGCATTGACGAGGAAACGGTCCCGCGCCCAGGCGTGCACCAGGGCCGGTGCACACGCCTCGCCGGCCAGGACCATCGTGGTGCCGGCGGGCAGCGATCCGGGCGGCATCACCGCGAGTGCGGCAGGCGGCAGGGTGAGGTGGGTGATGCCCCGCTCGCGGACCAGAGCGGCGAGGGTGGGGCCGGGCAGCAGAGCTTCGCGTTCGTCGATCTCCAGGCAGGCCCCGGAGAGCAGGCCCATGCACAGCTCCCAGAACGCCGCGTCGAAGCTGACGGACGCCATGTGCAGCACGCGGCTGCCCGGGGTGACGCGCAGCCGGTCACTCTGGGTCCTGGCCATGGCACCGACGCCCCGATGGGTGACCACGACGCCCTTCGGGCGGCCGGTGGAACCCGACGTGTAGATGACGTACGCCGGGTTCGCCGGGTCCGGGGACGGAGCGGGAGCGGTGCGGGCAGCGGAGTGCGCGCCCGTCGTGGAGCTGTTCCCGAGCTCGTTGGCGTAGAGGTGCGGCACAGGGGATGCGGGGAGGCGGCGGTGGATGGCGGGGGTGGTGAGCAGCAGACGCGGCCGGGCGTCATCGAGCATGTAGGACAGGCGCTGGGCCGGGTAGTCGGGGTCGAGGGGCACGTATGCCGCACCCGTCCTGAGGACGGCGAGCAGGGCAACAACGAGGTGGTGCGTGCGGGGCAGCGCGACGGCCACCCGGTCTTCGGGGCCGATGCCCTGTGCGGCGAGGTGGTCGGCGAGGGTGCTTGCGAGGGCGTCGAGTTCGTCGTAGGTGAGGGTGGTGTCCGCGTCGCGGACCGCCGGGGCCCCGGGGGTGCGCCGTACCCACTGCTCGAAGAGCTCGGGAAGCGTCGACCCGGGCAGCTCCTCGACAGGCCCGGTCCCCCAGTCGGCGAGGCGGGTGCGCTCGGCGGGTGTGAGCACGTCGTACGTGTGCAGCGGGCGATCCGGGTCTGCGCCGACGGTGCCGAGAAGCAGAACCAGCCGGTCGGCGAGGGCGTGGACCGTTGTCGCGTCGAAGAGTTCCGTGGCGTAGTCGACGGCGGCCCGCATGCCGCTGAGGGCGCCGTTGTCGTCGTACGTCTCGGTGAAGGTGAACGACAGGTCGAACTTGCTCACCCCGGCGTCGACCGCCACGCCGCTGACCGCGAGGCCGGGCAGGTCGATGGCGGCGGCAGCGGTGTGGTTCTGAAGGATGAGCATGGTCTGGAAGAGCGGATGGTGGCTCTGCGAGCGTGCGGGGTTGAGCAGCTCCACCAGACGCTCGAACGGAACGTCCTGATGCGCGTACGCGGAGAGGTCGAACTCCCGCACGCGGGCCAGCAGTTCGCGGAACGTCGGGTCACCCGTCAGGTCCGTGCGCAGCACGAGCGTGTTCACGAAGAAGCCCACGAGGTCCGAAGCCGCCTCGTCGGTGCGCCCGGCGACGGCCGTGCCGAGCGGGATGTCGTCGCCGGCGCCGTGCCGGGACAGCACGGTCGACAGGGCGGCCTGGAGCACCATGAAGAGGCTGCATCCGCTGGTACGGGCGAGGTCCGCGAGCTGTCGCGAGGTGGTGCGGTCGACGGCGAAGTCGTAGGTGGCTCCCGTGTGCCGGGGCACGGCCGGCCGGGACCGGTCCCAAGGCAGCTCGATGATCTCCGGAAGACCGCGTAACGCGTCTTTCCAGTATGCGAGTTGACGTGAGACGACGCTTTCGGGGTCGTGCTCGTCGCCGAGCAGGCGGCGCTGCCAGAGAGTGTGGTCGGCGTAGTCGACGGGCGGCGCGGTCAACGCGGGGTCCTGTGCGCGGACCCGGGCTCGGTAGGCGGCGCGCAGGTCCTGTGCCAGGGGTGCCAGGGACGAGCCGTCGGCGGCTATGTGATGGATCACGAGCACCAGGACGTGGGCGTCGTCGGCCAGGCGAAGCAGGGTCGCCCTGAGCGGGAGGCGGTGCTCGATGTCGATCGGTTCGGCCATGGCGGCTCTGATCCGGTCGGCGGCCTTGTGCTCATCGACGGTTTCCAGCGCGAACGGAAGGCGGACGTCGTCCGGGGCGGTGATGTGCTGGTGCGGTCCGTGGTCGTGCTCGGGGAAGACGGTGCGCAGGGCTGCGTGCCGGCGGACGACGTCGCCCAGGGCCCGGTGCAGGGCGTCCGTGTCGAGCGGTCCGTCGATGCGTACGGCGAAGGGGATGTTGTACGTGGCGGAGGGGCCTTCGAGCCGGTGGAGGAACCACAGGCGCTGCTGGGCGTACGACAGCGGGATCGTGGCAGGGCGCTCCTGGGGGACGAGTGCGGGGCGGGCAGGGCGGTTCTCGTTCTCCAGGGCGGTGGCGAGTGCGGCGACGGTGGGGTTCTCGAAGAGGGTGCGGATCTCGGTCTCGGTGTCCAGGACGGTGCGGACGCGGCCCACGAGCCGGGTGGCAAGGAGGGAATGGCCGCCCAGGGCGAAGAAGCTGTCGTCGACGCCGACGCGTGGCACGCCGAGCACGTCGGCGAAGAGTCCGGCGAGGATCTCCTCAAGTGCGCTGCGCGGCGTCCGGCCCGTTGTGCCGGACGGGGTGGCGGGTGCGGGCAGGGCGGCCCGGTCGAGCTTGCCGTTGGGGGTCAGCGGCAGCGCGTCGACGGGCTGAATGACGGCCGGCACCATGTAGGCGGGCAGGTGGAGTGCGACGTACGCGGCGAGCGGCCCGGGTTCCGGGGTCTGTCCCGGGGCGGGGACGACGTAGGCGGTGAGGGTCCTGTCGCCGGGCAGGTCCTCGCGGACCAGTACGCAGGCGTCACCCACGGACGGGTCGGCGCGGAGCACCGTCTCGATCTCGGCGGGTTCGATGCGGTGGCCGCGCAGTTTGATCTGCTGGTCCGCCCGGGCCAGGTAGTGCAGGGTGCCGTCGATGCCCCAGCGCACCAGGTCGCCGGTGCGGTACATGCGTGCCCCGGTGCCGGCGAACGGGTCGGCGACGAACCGGGTGGCGGTGAGGCCGGGCCGGCCCAGGTATCCGCGGGCGACACCGGCGCCCGCGACGTACAACTCCCCTTCGGCGCCCGGCGGCACGGGCCTCATCGCCGCGTCCAGGACGTAGGCGCGCATGCCGTCGAGCGGTCGGCCGATCGGAGCCGCGCCGCCGGGGACGTCGTCGGGGCGCACGCGGTGGGCAGTGGCGAAGGTGGTGGTCTCGGTGGGTCCGTAGACGTGGAGGACGACCGCGTCCGGGTGGGCGGTGGCGAGGCGCTGCAGGACGCCGGGCGCGGCGGCCTCGCCTCCGGTGGCGACCAGACGCAGCAGGCCGAGGGCATCCGTGTCGGTTTCGGCCATTACGTTGAACAGGGCTGTCGTCAGGAACGCCGCTGTCACGCCGTGCCGGGCGACGAGGTCCCGGAGCACGGTGGGCTGGAGCGTGCCCTCGGGCGCCACGACGACGCGGCCGCCGTTGAGGAGGGGGGCCCAGATCTCGAAGGTGGAGGCATCGAAGACGTACGCCGAGTGCAGCAGGACGGCGTCGGCCGTGCCTTCGGCCCAGTTCCGGTCGGCCGCGAGGGCTGTCACGTCGGCGTGGGTGACGCCCACGCCCTTGGGCAGTCCGGTGGAACCGGAGGTGAACATCATGTACGCGAGCCGGGTGCCGCCCGTGACAGTCGGGAGGGCTCCGGGGGTGTCCGGGCCTCCGTGCCGTACGCGGCCTGCGGCGTCGACGGTCAGCACGGTTATGTCCGGGTCCAGTTGACGTGCCCAGGGGTGTGTACGGGCGCTCTCGTCGACGATCAGGACCCGCAGGGCTGCCACCTCGGCCACACGGTTGAGCCGTTCGGTGGGCCAGCGCGGGTCGAGTGGCACGTAGGTGGCACCTGCGCGCAGGACGCCCAGGGAGGAGGTGACCGTGGCGGTCGAGCGGGCCACGAGGATGCCGACGCCGTCCTCGAATTTGGTCCCGCGCCCGGTCAGGGCGCCGGCCAGATCGTCCGAGAGGTCACAGAGCTGCCGGTAGGTCAACTGCTCGCCCGCGCCGGACACGGCCACCGCGTCCGGGTGCCGGGCCGCGCGCTCGGCCACGGCGTCCGGGATGCTCAGCTCCCCCGCTTCGCGGCGCAGTCCGGCGCCGATTCCCTGGGAGAGCAGTGTCTCGCGCTCGCCGTCCAGGAGGAGGGGAACGGCGTCGGCGCGGCAGTCGAGCCCTTGGGCCATCACCGTCAGCAGGCGTCGCATGCGGGCGACTGTGCGGGCCACCTCTTCGCGGTCCAGGACGGCAGCCCGGTATCCGAAGGTGATCCTCAGGGCGTCACCCGGCGCGATGGTGAGAGTGAGGGGGTAGTGGGCCGCGTCCGTGCCGCTGAATCCGGTGACGACCAGCCCGGGCAGTCCCTGTTGCGCGGTGCGCAGGGCCTCGTCGTCCATAGGGTAGTTCTCGAACACGGTCAGGGTGTCGAAGAGTTCGTCCAGGCCGGTGACACCCTGCATCTCGGTCAGTCCCAGGTGCTGGCTGCCGAGGAGGCGGCCCTGTTCCTCCTGAAGCCGGGCCAGGAGTGCGGCCAGGGTTTCGCCGGGCGTGGTGCGCAGCCGTACCGGCACGGTGTTGATGAACAGGCCGACCATCGACTCGATGCCGGGAATCTCCGGCGGCCGACCGGACACAGTGGCGCCGAACACGACGTCGGGCCGTCCGGTGAGGTGCCCGAGCACAAGACCCCAGGCACCCTGGACCAGAGTGTTGAGAGTGAGCCGGTGGGCGCGGGCAGTCTCGCGGAGCCGGTTCGTCGTGGCCGCGTCCAGGTCGAGGACAAGCGTTTCGGGCAGTTCTGCGGAGTCGGGCGCACCCGCGCCGCGGGGCCCCGCAAGCAGGGTCGGAACCTCGATTCCGGCCAGGGCTGTGGACCAGGCCTCCAGAGCGGCGGTGCGGTCCTGCTGCGCCAGCCAGTGGAGGTAGGTGCGATAAGGGGTGACGCGCGGCAGGGCGCTGTCGTCGCCCTCCGAGGCGTACAGCTGGAACAGTTCCCGCACGATGAGGGGCATCGACCAGCCGTCGAAGAGGATGTGATGGCTCGTCATGACGAGGCGGTGGCTCTGTGGCGCGGTGCGCAGCAGTGTGAACCGCATCAGCGGCGGAGTGGTCAGGTCGAAGCGGCGGGTGCGGTCGGCGGCGAGGAAGGCGGTGAGGCGTTCCTCCGTCGTGCCGGTGCCTCCCGCAGCGGTCAGGTCCCGTTCCTCCAGCGGCACGGGAACCTCGGCGGCGACAGCCTGTACCGCCTCGTCCAGGTCCTCGTGGAGGAATCCGACCCGTAGGTTGGCGTGCCGGCGCAGCAGGGTGCCGATGGCGGCGCGCAACGCGGGAACGCCGACGGGGCCTTCGAGGTCGAAGACGAACTGCGCGGTGTAGACGTCGACGGCGTGCGAGTCGTACAGGGCGTGGAAGTGCATGCCGGCCTGGAGCGGCGTCAGCGGAAGTACGTCTTCGAGTCGGAACCCGGTCACTTGCGGCCACCCCATTTGTTCTGCAGTCGGTCGATCTGTGCCTGGTCGAGCGAGACCAGGGGAAGGTCGGACGGCGTGTAGCCGCCCGCGTCGGGTCGTTGTGCGTGTTCCGCGATGGCGCGCAGCGCGCGGACGAACGCCTCGGAGAGAGCGCCCACGTCCTCCTCCTTGAGAAGGTCGCTGGGCCAGGTCCAGCGGGTCACCAGGCGCGGGCCGTCGGGCAGGTCCTCGGTGTGTGCGTTGATGTCGATGACGTGGTGCACGGGCATGTCCGGGTCCTGGCTTCGTGGCCCGCCGCCGTCGAGCAGGACGTCCCAGTCGGCGCCTTCGGTGTTATCCGCGGGTTCCGGCGAAGCGGCGTACCGTCCGAGGTAGTTGAAGCCGATCTGGGGTTCGGCCGCGATGGCCAGACGGGAGCGCGTCGCCGTGTTGAGGTGGCGCAGCATTCCGTAGCCGACGCCGTGGTCGGGCACGGTCCGCAGTTGTTCCTTGACGCGCTTGACGGCGCGTTCGACGAGTGCGCCGTCGAAGCGTCCGGGGTCGCGGGCGTCGACGGGTCCGGGATCGAGCCGGACCGGGTAGAGACTGGTGAACCAGCCGACCGTACGGGACAGGTCGAGGTGGTCGGCGATCTGCTCGCGGCCGTGCCCCTCCAGGTCGAGGAGGACGGTGGTGCCTTCCGGCCGGGGTCCGCCGAGGCGGGTGGCCCGGTCCGCCCGCCAGGAGCAGACGGCCAGGGCAAGGCCGGTGAGCAGGACGTCGTCCACTCCGGCATGGAACGCGCCGGGGACGGTGGTGAGCAGGGACTTCGCCCAGGTGGCGGGCAGGTGTGTGACCAGGGTGCGGGTCCCGTCAGCGGTGTCCAGGTGGGGGTCGAGCGGCCGGTATCCCAGCTGCGGGTCCGGCGTGCTGAGCACGCTCTGCCACAGCGGGAGTTCGGCTTCCCGGCCGGCCCCGCGCGCCTGGGAAGCGAGAAGGTGCGCCCAGGCCCTGTAGGGCGTGGTGACGGCGGGCAGCGCCGTGGCCGGAACGGGGTGCTCGCCCCTGTCCGCGGCTTCCGTGACCGTCTGCCATGCGCGGGCCAGGTCGGTGGCGAGGATGCGCCAGGAGACCGCGTCGACGGCCAGGTGGTGCACGACGAGCAGCAGACGCCCGCGGGCGTGCGGCCCGGCATCGCCCCAGACGGCCTCGATCACGTCCCCGTGCGCGGGCCGCAGACGGCTGCGCGCCTGTTCGCCCGCCTCGGTGACGGCGGCGCGGGCGGCTTCCATGTCGAGGCCGGCTGTGTCGACCCGGGTGAAGTGGCGGCGGGCCTGCACGGCGCCGGGTGGCAGGGCTTCGAGGACGGGTTCGCCTCCGGCCGGACGGCTGACTCGCAGACGGAGCATGTCGTGGTGGTCGATGAGCAGTTGGAGGGCGGCGACGAGCGTGTCCTCTTCGGCGCCCGCGGGCGTCCGCAGCACCCCGGACTGGTTGTAGCCGTCCGTGTTGCCGGGCCGCTCCAGGAGCCAGGCGGCGATGGGCGTCGGCGGCATTTCTCCGGTGCCCATTTCGGCCGGTGCGGCGGCGTCCTGACCGAGTGCGGTGGCGACGGCCGCGATGGCCTCGGGGGTGCGGTGGACGAACACGTCGCGAGGGGTGATCCCGAGCCCGGCCTCGCGGACGCGGCTGACGAGTTGGATGGAGAGGATGCTGTCGCCGCCGAGCGCGAAGAAGTCGTCGTCCGTGCGGACGGACGGGCTACGCAGGACGGAGGTGAACACGTCGCACAGGACGCGTTCCTGCGCGGTGCGCGGCTGCCCGCCCGGCCTGGTGGCGGCAGGGCGCTCCGGGACGGGCAGAGCTTGGCGGTCGGTCTTGCCGTTGGGCAGGAGCGGCAGCGCGTCGAGGGTGACGAAGACGGCCGGCACCATGTAGGGCGGCAGGGCCGATGCCAGTCGGGTGCGCAGTTCACCGGCGTCCGGACTCGCGGCGCCGCCGCGCCTGTCGGGAACGGTGTAGGCAACCAGGCGCCGCTCGCCCGGCCGGTCCTCGCGGACGAGGGCGCAGGCGGCGGTGATGCCGTCGAGCGCTGTGAGCGCGGCTTCGATCTCGCCGAGTTCGATACGGAAGCCGTGCAGCTTGACCTGGTCGTCTGCGCGGGAGACGTAGGTGAGCAGGCCGTCGGCGCCCCGTCGGACGAGGTCGCCCGTGCGATACATGCGGCTCCCGGCGGGGCCGTACGGATCGGCGACGAATCGCACGGCGGTCAGGCCGGGGCGCCCCAGGTAGCCACGCGCGAGTCCGTCGCCCGCGATGTGAAGCTCACCGGTGACACCCGGCGGCACCGGCCGGAGCCCCGTGTCCAGGACATAGGCCCGGGTGTTGTCGACAGGGCGGCCGAGCGGCACGCCCCCCTCCACCGCGACGGTGTCCGCCTCCCCGCCGCTGTCAAGGTGGGCGGTGGCGTCGATCGTCGTCTCGGTGGGGCCGTACAGGTTGTGCACCTCGACCCGCCAGGCCTGCCCCACGCGCGCCGCCAGGGACCGGGGCAGGGGTTCACCGCCGCACAGGACGGCCCGCAGGGTCGTCGGCGCCTCGTCGGGACCGGTCTCGGTGAGGACGAGCGAGAGGTGCGAGGGCACGAACTGCACCAGGGTCGCGCCCGCTTCGCTCATGCGGGCCAGCAGTCCGGCCGGGTCGTGGTTGAGCGCCGGCGGCACGGGGCAGGTGGAGCCGCCGTGCAGCAGCGGCAGCCAGGTCTCCCAGACCGAGGCATCGAAGCTCGGCGAGGTACGTGCCAGGACCCGGTCCTCGTCGGTGAGGCCGAGGTGGCCGGCCATCCACGCCATGTGGTTGACCAGGGACGCGTGGGTGACGACGACACCCTTGGGGCGGCCGGTGGAACCCGAGGTGTAGATGACGTACGCGGCGTCGAGCGGGTCCGGCGCGGCGGCCGGCGGTGCCGCGCGCCCGGTGGACCATGCGGCCCGGTCGTCGAGTGCGAGGCAGGGCACGGACGGGACGTACCGGGCGGCGCGGGCGGTGCCGTGGGTGAGGAGCAGCGCCGGGCGGGCGTCGTCGAGCATGTAGGTGATCCGGGCCTCGGGGTATTCGAGGTCGACCGGCAGGTAGGCGGCCCCCGCCTTGACCACCCCCAGCATCGCGACGACCTGGTCGGCGGTGCCTTCCAGGGCAAGGGCGACGAGGTCACCGCGACCGATGCCCCGGTCGTGCAGGTGGTTCGCCAAGTCGTCGGATAGTGCGTCCAGTTCACCGAAGGTGAGCCGGTGCGAGCCATCCCGTACAGCGATCGCCTCGGGGGTTCTGGCGGACTGTGCGCGGAACGCCGCGGACGCCGTGCGCGCCGCCAGGGGCCGGACCGGGCCGTGCGAGGCCCGCTCCAGGCTCTCCTGCTCCGCCGTGTCCAGAACGCCGACCGAGTGGACACGCAGACCGGGGTCGGCTGCGAGCAGGGCAAGCAGACGGGTGAGGCGCGCGGCCAGGGCGTGGGCGGTGGTGTGGGCGAACAGTTCGGTGGAGAACTCCAGGACTCCGCCGAGGCCGGCGGGTCGGCCTGCGCCGTCGTGTGTCTCGGTGAAGGTGAAGGTCAGGTCGAACTTGCTGATTCCGGTGTGCACGGGCTGCTGCGTCACCGTGAGACCGCGGAGGCCGACGGCGGTGTCCGCCTGGTTCTGGAGGACAAGCATGGTCTGGAACAGCGGGTGGTGGTTCTGCGCCCGTGCCGGGCTGAGGGCATCCACGAGCCGCTCGAACGGCACGTCCTGGTGGGCGTAGGCAGCCAGTGCGAACTCTCGTGCCCGGTCGATCACTTCGGCGAAGGTGGGGTCTCCGGTCAGGTCGGTGCGCAGGACGAGGGTGTTGACGAAGAAGCCGACCAGGTCGTCGAGGGCTTCGTCGGTGCGTCCGGCGACGGCCGTGCCGAGCGGGATGTCCTCACCGGCGCCGTGCCGGGACAGGAACACCGACAGGGCCGCCTGGAGCACCATGAAGAGGCTGCATCCGCGGGCTCGGGCGAGATCCGCGAGTGCCCGGTGAGTATCCGCGTCGACGGGGAAGGCGAACGCGTCGCCGCGGTACGTGGTGACGGCAGGGCGCGGCCGGTCGTACGGCAGAGCGAGCAGGTCGGGGGCGTCGGCGAGTGCGGTGCGCCAGAAGTCCAGCTGGCGGGCGGCCTGGCTGGTGGGGTCGTCCTCGGCTCCGAGCAGGGCGCGCTGCCACAGGGTGTAGTCGGCGTACTGGACGCCGAGTTCCGTCCAGGACGGCTCCTCGCCCTCGGCGCGTGCCCGGTAGGCGTCGCCGAGGTCGCGGGCGAGCGGGGCGAGGGACCAGCCGTCGCCCGCGATGTGGTGGACGAGCAGCACGAGAACATGGGTCTCGGCGCCGAGCCGCAGCAGCCGGGCCCGTACGGGCAGTTCGGCACTCACGTCGAAGGTGTGCGCCACCTCGGCGGTCAGGACTTCGTCGAGGCAGTCGGGGTCGGTGTCCCGGGGCGTCAGGTCGAGGTCGGCGCCACTGGCGTCGAGGACCAGTTGGCGCGCCACGCCGTCGGTCTCGGGGAACACGGTACGCAGGCTCTCGTGGCGTTCGACGACGTCCGCGAGGGCGTTCTGCAGGGCGTCCGCGTCGAGCGGGCCGTCCAGGCGGAGCACCATCGGCACGTTGTACGTGGCGGAGGGACCTTCGAGCCGGTTGAGGAACCACAGGCGCTGCTGGGCGAAGGACAGCGGCAGCGGCTCCGGTCGCCGCCGGGCCCGCTCCAGCGGGGCCCTGGCTTCTTCGGCGCCGTTCAGAGCGGAGGCGAGGGCGGCGGGAGTGGGGTGCTCGAAGACTGACCTGACCTGGATCTCCACGGCGAGCGCGGTACGGATGCGTGCGGCGAGCCGGGTAGCGAGCAGGGAATGGCCGCCCAGGTCGAAGAAGTCGTCGTCCGCGCCCGCCGCGTCGAGGCCGAGCACGTCAGCGAAGAGTGCACAGAGGATCTCCTCGCGCGCGGTGCGGGCGGCGCGCCCGCGGACCGGAGCATCGTGCGCGGGCACCGGCAGGGCCCGCTGGTCCACCTTGCCGTTGAGGGTCAGCGGAAGCGCCTCGATCAGGACGAACGCGGAGGGCACCATGTATGCGGGCAGGGACCGGCCCACGGCCCGGGCGAGATCGGCGGAGTCGGGACGTGCCCCGGTGGCGGGCACCACGTACGCCACGAGCCGTCGGTCACCGGGCGCATCTTCGCGGACGACGGCGAACGAGTCGGCGACGCCGTCGCAGCAGGCCAGCACGCCCTCGATCTCGCCGAGTTCGATACGGTAACCGCGCAGTTTCACCTGGTTGTCCGCGCGGGCGACGTAGGCGATCTGCCCGTCATCGGTCCACCTGACGAGGTCTCCGGTGCGGTACATGCGCCCGCCCCTCGCGTCGAACGGGTCGGCAACGAAGCGTGCGGCTGTCAGGCCCGGAAGCCCGGTGTATCCGCGCGCCACGCCGCGGCCGGCGAGGTACAGCTCGCCCACCACGCCAGGTGGGACCGGGCCCAGGGAGCCGTCGAGGACGTAACTGCGCATGCCGTCCAGGGACCGTCCGATGGGCGGCGGGCCCGACGGCAGGCCGGCCGCCACGTCGTAGCGGGTGGCGAAGGTGGTCGTCTCGGTGGGTCCGTACACGTGGAGGACGCGCACGCCCGGCGCTGTGCCGGCCACTCGTTGCATCGCGTCCGGGGAGGCCAGTTCGCCACCGGCGCAGACGAGCCGGAGACCGGCGAAGGCGCCCGGATCGGTCTCGGCGATCACGTTGAACAGGGCCGTCGTCAGGAAGACGGCGGTCACTCCGTGCTCATGGACGGCATCGCCGAGGACGGCGGCCTCCAGGACGCCCTCCGGTGCGATCACGACCCTGCCGCCACGCAGCAGCGGGGCCCAGATCTCGAACGTGGAGGCGTCGAAGACGTACGCCGAGTGCATGAGTACCGCGTCGGCGGCGCCGCCCTGCCAGGCCGAGTCGGCCGTCAGGGCCACCACGTCGGCGTGCGTGACCCCGACACCCTTGGGCAGACCGGTCGAGCCGGAGGTGAACATCACGTAGGCGAGGGTTCCGGGGCCCGGCACGGCAGCGGGGCGGCCCGGCTGCTCCGGCGCGCCCCGGAGGATCCGGCCGAGCCGGTCCACGACGACGACCGGTACCTGCTGGGCCATTGCGGCCACCCATGGGGAGGTGAAGGCGTCCTCGTCGACGATGAGGACGCGCACGGCCGCTACCCCGGCGACCTGTTCGAGCCGCTCCCCGGGCCAGCGCGCGTCCAACGGGACGTAGGCGCCGGCCGCACGGACCGCGCCGAGCGACACGGACACCACGGCCGGCGACCGGGTGAGCAGCACACCGATCCCTGACTCCGGGGCGATGCCGAGGCCCGCCAGGGCGCCGGCGAGATCGGCGGAGATCCGGTCGAGTTCGGCGTACGTGAGGGTCGTGCCGTCGCCGGCGACGGCCACTGCGTCCGGTGTGCGGTGCGCCTGTGCCGCGAAGAGGGCGGGCAGGGTGGCGGTGTCGGAGGCGGGCAGGCCGCGGCCGGTTCCCCATCGGGTGACACGAGCGTACTCGCTCTGCGTCATGAGGTCGTGGCTCGCGACGGGCAGTGCGGGCTCGGCGGCCGCCCGCTCCAGGAGCCGGATCAGGCGGTCCGCGAGTGCTGCGACGGTGGAGCGGTCGAAGAGTGCCGTGGCGTACTCGATTCCGGCGGTGAGGCCTGCCTCGCCCCGCTCCTCGTTGAAGGCGAAGGTGAGGTCGAACTTGCTCAGGCCGTTGTGGACGAGCCGGTCCACGACCGTGAGACCGGGCAGGTCGGGGCGGGCGGTCTCCTGGTTCTGGAGGACCAGCATGGTCTGGAACAGCGGATGGTGGTTGCGTGCCCGGACGGGGTTGACGCTCTCCACGAGGCGCTCGAAGGGAACCTCCTGGTGCGCATAAGCGGCGAGGTCGAACTCCCTGACGCGCTGGAGCAGTTCGAGGAAGGTCGGGTTGCCGGACAGGTCCGTGCGCAGGACGAGCGTGTTGACGAAGAAGCCGACCAGGTCCTCCAGCGCCTCGTCCGTGCGGCCGGCGACGGGCGAGCCGAGGGGGATGTCGTCGCCCGCGCCGTGGCGGTGCAGCAGGGCGGCCACCGCCGCCTGGAGCACCATGAACAGGCTGCTGCCGGACTCACGTGCCAGACGCAGGAGTTGAGCGTACAAAGGAGGCGGTACGTCGAAGGTGTGGACGGCTCCCCTCGGGTCGGTGGTGGCCGGGCGCGGCCGGTCCAGTGGCAGGTCGATCAGCCCGGGAAGGCCCGCGAGGGCGGTGTGCCAGTGGTCGAGCTGCCGACGCAGGACGCTCCGCGGTGCGATGCCGTCGCCCAGGGCGGCATGCTGCCAGAGGGTGTAGTCGGCGTACTGGAGCGGGGTGCCGGCCGCGGGTTCGGGCTCACGGCCCGTGAGACGGGCCGCGTAGGCCTCGCCGAGGTGACGGGCGAGCGGGGCGAGGGACCAGCCGTCGCCCGCGATGTGGTGCAGGACGAGCACCAGGACGTGATGGCCGGGGGCGGAGCGCAGCAGCAGGGCCCGCAGCGGCGGGTCCGTGACGACGTCGAACGGTTCACGCACGGCGGCCAGGACGGCCGCCTCCAGGTCTGCGGGCGCCGTGCTCACGACAGGCAGGTGGGGTGTCACCGCGTCGGCCGGAAGGACCAGTTGATGCGGTACGCCGTCGCGTTCGGGGAACAGGGTGCGCAGCGCCTCGTGCCGCTCCACGACGTCGCGCAGGGCGGCGCGCAGGGCGTCCGTGTCCAGGGCGCCGTCGAGTTCGAGGACGAGCGGGATGTTGTAGGCGGAGCTGGGGCCTTCGAGCCGGTTCAGGAACCACAGGCGTTGCTGGGCGAAGGAGAGCGGCAGCGGATCGGGCCGCTCTGCGGCGGGCACCACCGGCGGGTGGGCGCGGCCCTGCAGGTCGAGGACGCGGGCCAGGCCCGCGACGGTCGGGTGCTCGAAGAGGGTGCGGACGGCGATCTCGGCACCCAGGACGGCCCGGGCGCGGCTCACGACTCGCATGGCGAGGAGCGAGTGCCCGCCGAGGTCGAAGAAGCTGTCGTGCGGGTTCACGAGGGGCCGTTGCAGGACATCGGCGAAGATGCCGGCGAGCAGTCCCTCCTGGAGGGTGCGCAGCCCCGCTCCGTCGGCGGGGTCGGACCCCGCCGACGGCTCCGGCAGGGCTCGCCGGTCCACCTTCCCGTTGGGCAGGAGCGGAAGGTCGTCCAGGATGACGACGGCGCCGGGCACCGTGTAATGGGGCAGAGTCTCTGCGAGGGCATCGCGCAGGGCGACGGGCCGCAGGGCCGGGTCGCCGGTGACGGCATAGGCGACGAGAAGTCGCCCGCCGGCCATGTCCTCATGGACCACGGCGCAGGCGGCCGTGACGCCGGGGCACGCAAGAAGCGCGGCCTCGACCTCGCCCAGCTCGATCCGGAATCCGCGGAGTTTGACCTGGTCGTCGCTGCGTGCCACGAAGTCGAGCAGACCGTGGCGGTTCCACCGCACGAGGTCGCCCGTGCGGTACATCCGTGCGCCCGTGCCGTCGAACGGGTCGGCGACGAAGCGTGCGGCGGTCAGGCCCGGGCGGTCCAGGTAACCGCGGGCGAGGTTGGGACCCGACAGGTACAGCTCGCCGGTGACACCGGGTGGTACGGGTCGCAGCCGGCCATCCAGAACGTAGGCGCGCATGGTGTCGACGGGGCGGCCGATCGGCACGGTCTCGTACGGCGTGCCTTCCCCCTGCCCACTGGGCTCCCGGCCGGCCACGCGGTGGGCGGCCGCGTCGATGGTCGCCTCGGTCGGCCCGTAGAGGTTGTGCACCTCGGCCCGCCACAGCTCGGCGACGTCGTCGGCGAGGGTGCGCGGCAACGGCTCGCCGCCGCACAGCACAGCGCGCAGGCCGGGCAGCGGCGCGGCGTGTGCCGCCTCGGTGAGGACGAGGGTCAGGTGGGACGGCACGAACTGCGCGACGGTGACACCGAACCGGCTCATCCAGGAGACCAGGGTGCGGGGTTCCGTGTTCGCGCCGTCCGGCAGCACACAGACTTCGGCGCCGTTCATCAGCGGGAGCCACAACTCCCACACGGAGGCGTCAAAGCTGGAGGAGGTGCGTGAGAGGACCCGGTCGTCCGAAGTGATCGCCAGGTGCCGTGCCATCCAGGCCATGTGATTGGCCAGGGCTGCATGCGACACGACCACACCCTTGGGGCGGCCGGTGGAGCCCGAGGTGTAGATGACGTACGCGGGGTCCGCCGGACCGGGTGGGGCCGGGAGGGGCCCGGTGGGGCGCGTGGGCCGGGCCTCCTGGCCGTCGAGGGCAAGCCACGGAATGTCGCAGGTGGGCAGGCCCGCTTGAACGTCCCTGGTGGTGAGCAGCAGGACGGGGCGGGCATCGTCGAGCATGTGGCTGATGCGGGCGGGCGGATACTGCGGGTCGACGGGCAGGTAGGCGGCGCCGGCCCGCAGCACGGCCAGCAGGGCGACGACAGTGTCCACGGACGGCGGTGCGGCAATGGCCACCCTGTTCTCGCGGCCCGCGCCGCGCTCACGCAGGACGTGGGCGAGAGCGTCGGCGCGGGCGTCGAGTTCGGCATAGGTGAGGCGCGTGTGCGCGTCGCGCACAGCGACGGCATGCGGCGTACGCACGGCCTGCTCCCGGACCGCTTCTGGGGCGGTTCGGGTGGGCAGCGGCTGCTTCGCGCCGCACCCCTGGGCGAGGAGACGGTCCCGCTCCCCCGGGGCCAGCGGGTCCAGATCGCTGACGGCCAGGCCGGGTTCGGTCACGGCCAGGGTGAGGACGCGGGCGAACCGGGCGCACAAGGCGCGGGCGGTGGCGGCGTCGAAGAGGTCGGTGGCGTATTCCAGGTAACCGCCGATGCCTCCGGCGCCGTGCCGGGGGGCCGCGGCTGCGCGTCCTGCCGGGTCGGTGGATCCACCGGGCCCGGGAGCCTCGGCGGGTCTCCCGACCGGTCTCTCTGCGGCTTCGGTGATCTCGGTGACTTCGGTGACTTCGGTGACTTCGGTGAGCGAGAACGTCAGGTCGAACTTGCTGCCCCCGCGGTGCCGGGACCTGTCACGAACAGTGACGCCCGGCAGATCGAGGGCCGCCCGCTCCTGGTTCTGAAGGACCAGCATGGTCTGGAAGAGGGGGTGGTGGTCGCCGGACCGCTCAGGATTGAGTGCCTCCACTATCCGCTCGAAGGGTAGGTCGCCGTGGTTGAGGGCGGCGATGTCGAATTCCTTGACCCGGTCGAGCAGTTCGCGGAACGTCGGGTCCCCGGACAGGTCAGCACGCAGCACGACTGTGTTGACGAAGAACCCGACCAGATCGTCGAGTGCCTCTTCGGTGCGTCCGGCCACCGCGGTGCCCAGCGGGATGTCGGAGCCCGCGCCGTGCGCCTGCAGTGTCACGGCGAGAGCCGCCTGGAGCACCATGAAGGGGGTGCAGCCGGCAGCACGGGCGAGCCGGATGAGTGCGGCATGCGCGGGGGCGGGCAGCTCGAAAGGAACGGCGCCGCCCCGATGGCTGGGCACGACCGGACGGGGCCGGTCGAGAGGCAGGTCCAGCAGTTCGGGGGCGCCCTGCAGCGCGCCCTTCCAGAAGGAGAGCTGGGAGGCGGCCAGGCTGTCCGGGTCGCCGTCGTCACCGAGCAGCCGGCGCTGCCAGAGGGCGTAGTCGGCGTACTGCACGCGCAGCGGGGCCCAGTCGGGCGTGCCCGTGCGCTCGCTCCTGGCGCGGTAGGCGGTGCCCAGGTCACGGCTGAGCGGGGCGAGGGACCAGCCGTCGGCGACGACATGGTGGAGGACGAGGACCAAGAGGTGGCGGGCGGGGCCCAGGCGGAGCAGATGGGCGCGGACGGCGGTGTCGGCCGTGAGGTCGAAGGGCGTGGTGGTCAGGCGGCGCAGCGTTTCGTCAGCCCAGACGTCTGCGGTCTCCTCAGCCGGGGGGTGCTCGACGACGAGAGGGACGAGGGTTGCGGCAGCGTCCGCAGCAAGGACTTCCTGACGGGCGATGCCGTCGTGTTCGGCGAAGACGGTGCGCAGGCTCTCGTGGCGCACGACCACGTCCGCGAGGGCACCGCGCAGGGCGTCCGTGTCCAGAGGACCGTCGAGTTCGAGGACGAGCGGAATGTTGTAGGTGTCACCGGGGCCCTCCACCCGGTTGAGGAACCAGAGGCGCTGCTGCGCGAAGGACAGGGGTACTGCTTCGGGCCGTGGCTGCGGGGAGAGGGCGGGCCGGGCCGCCGCGGTGGAGTCCAAAGCCGCGGCCAGGGAGGTGACGGTGGGGTGGTCGAAGAGCGTGCCCAGGCCGAGTTCGGCGCCCAGGGCGGTCCGCACCCGGCCGGTGAGGCGGGTTGCGAGAAGCGAGTGGCCGCCCAGGGAGAAGAAGTTGTCGTCGGTTCCGACCTCGGTCACACCCAGGACATCGGCGAACAGGCCGGCCAGGACCTCCTCGTAGGCGGTACGCGGTGCGCGGCCCGTGGTGGCGACGGCGCGGGGGGCAGGCAGGGCGGCGCGATCGACCTTGCCGTTGGTGTTGAGGGGCAGCGCGTCAAGGGCTACGAACGCGGAGGGCACCATGTACGCGGGCAGGGCGCGCCCGACACGGCGGGCAAGGGCGGAATCGTCCGGCCGGGCGCCGGGGGCGGGCACGACGTAGGCCACGAGTCGGCGGTCGCCGGGTATGTCCTCGCGGACGACGACGCAGGCGCCGTGCACATCCGGATCGGTGAGCAGGACGTTCTCCGTCTCGGCCGGTTCGATGCGGAACCCGCGGAGTTTGATCTGACCGTCCGCGCGCCCGACGTACTCGATGTCGCCGCTCGCGGTCCAGCGCACGAGGTCGCCGGTGCGGTACATGCGGCCACCGCGTGTGTCGTAGGGATCGGCGACGAACCGGGTGGCAGTCGGCGCGGGACTCCTCTGGTAGCCGCGAGCGACGCCGTGACCGCTCACGTACAGCTCCCCCACGACGCCGGGCGGCACCATGCCGAGCGAGTTGTCCAGCACGTACAGACTCATCCCGTCGAGGGCCCGGCCGATGGGCGGCACGCCCGCGGTGCCGGCAGCAACGGGGTGGCGGGCGGTGAAGGTCGTGGTCTCCGTCGGGCCGTACACATGCAGGACGAGCGTCGCGGGCGCCGCGGCGGCCACCCGCTGCATCAGGTCCGGGGTCGCGGCCTCTCCCCCCGCGGCGACCATGCGCAGCCCGACGAACGCCGTCGGATCCGCCTCGGCCACCACGTTGAACAGCGCCGTCGTCAGGAAGAGCGCGGTGACACCGTGCCGGTGCACCATGTCGTGGAGCACCCGTGCCTCCACGACACCACTGGGTGCGACAACCACGCAGCCGCCGTTCAGCAGCGGCACCCAGATCTCGAACGTGGAGGCGTCGAAGACGTACGCGGAGTGCAGCAGCACCGCGTCGCACACGCCGTCCTTCCAGGTGTTGTCGGCCGCCAGCGCGAGCACATCGGCATGGGTGACGCCGACGCCCTTGGGCAGGCCGGTTGAGCCGGAGGTGAACATCACGTAGGCCAGTCGGTCGCCGCGGGTCAGGCGCGGCAGTGGGGCCGGTCCTGGCGGAGCGCCTCGTAAAATGCCGCCGAGAGCGTCGACGACGATCAGCGGCAGGTCGGCCGTCTCCTGCACCCAGGGGTGATCGGCGGTGGCCTCGTCGACCACCAGGGCACGGACGTGGGCGGCCTCGGCAACGCGGGCGAGCCGCTCGGCCGGCCAGGCAGGGTCCATCGGTACATACGCCGCTCCCGCGCCGACGGCGCCGAGCGTGGCGGACACCACGGCCGCCGAACGGCCCACGAGGACGCCGACGCCGTCTTCGGCACCGACGCCCCAGCCCACCAGGGCACTCGCCAGCCCCTCCGCCGACTGCGCCAGCTCCCGGTACGAGAGCGTGACGGTGCCGTCCACCATCGCCGGCGCGTCCGGCGTCCGGCGTGCCTGTGCGCCGAACGCCTCCGGCAGGCTCGCGGCCACGGCTTCCGCGGACAGCGCGGTGCCGCGCCCCTGCGCAAGCAGGGTCTCGGCGGCGGTCTCATCCACGAACGGCAGGTCGTGCAGGGGGGTGTCGGCATCGGCGTCGGCCAGAGCCGACAAGAAGGAGACGACAGCCTGCTGGTGCAGCCGCACGTCCTCGGGACGGTACAGCTCCGGGTTGGCGTCGAACCCGATCAGCGGCCCTTTGCCGACGGCCCGTTCGGAGACGAACAGGGACAGGTCGTCGACCGGCCCGATGGACAGCACGCGGGAGGCGCCGGGGCTGCCGGCGAAGTCGAGGTCGTAGTCGTAGCCCATGATGTTGACGACGACACCCGCGAGGCGGGCCGCGTCGTCGGCCATGTTCAGTTCACGGGCGAGTTGTTCACGGGAGAATCGGCGGTGCCGCAGGGCGCCGCGCATTTCGGCGGCGACGGCCCGGACGAGATCGCCGACTGTCATGTCGGCTGCCACGGTCAGGCGCAGAGGCAGGATGTTGGCGGTCATGCCGACGATGTGCCGCATTCCGCCGGGCCGGCCGTTGGAGGCGAGGCCCAGGGTGACTTCCTGCATTCCGGTGACCCGGCCGACGTATGCGGCGACCGCGCTGACGAGGACGGCGCTCCAGGTGGTGCGGTTGGCGGAGGCGAGTCGGCGCAGGCTGTCGAAGACGGTGACGGGCAGCGTCTCGCCGGTGTGCAGCCGGATGTCCGGCCCGTCGAGGACCGTCGGTGGCGGAGCATCGGTGCGTCGGCGGATGAGCACCCGGCCACCGTGCGGGTCCGCTTCGCCCCCGGCACCGGCCGGACCCACGGTGCGGTCGGTGACCAGGTCCGCGAACCGGTCGGTCCAGTAGACACGGTCGGCCTCGTACCGCTCCGAGCCGAGATAGGCCATCTCGTCGGCAACGAGATCGCGCAGGGGTGCGGTGGGCAGCTCGGCTTCGGCGAGCTTCTCGCCTCGCACGGCACGCCCGTAGAGGTCGGCCACGGTGCGGGCGAAGACGGAACCGCCGAGGCCATCGACGACTATGTGGTGGAAGCGCACGTACCAGTAGTGCAGTCGGGGACCGAGACGCAGCAACGCGAAGTGGTGGTGCGGGGCGTCGAGCCCGTGGGCGGCGGCCATGTCGTCGACCAGGTAGCGCTCGGCCTCCCCGACCGGATCCTCGGCGTCGGACAGGTCGACCACGCGGAGCCGGCTGATCCCGGCCGGGGAGCGACGGACTACACGCTGGCGGACTGCCTCGTCACTGACAACGAACTCCACGTTGAGGCTGTCGCACAAGGCCACAGCCCGGTCGAGCGCTGCGGCGAACAACAGCTCGTCGAGGCCTCCACGAATCTCGAAGCACTCCGCGATGTTGTACTTCGGACTGTCCGGATCGACCAGTTGTCCGTACCAGACGCCCTGTTGAGCCGCAGTAATCCCAAAGGACTCTTCGGGATCCGTGTGCGAGGGGATAGAGCTGTTTTCACGCATGCCGAGTCACACCTTTGGGGAGAGTTTTTCGGGGGGACGAAGAAGGCAGGCTGAAGCCGAGCACGCCGGTGCAGCAGCCATCGCCGACAACGGGCTGGTGAAATCCCAGGGGTGCATCGCGGCACCCATGGCATTAGGCAGCGCCGGGATCCTTGCCGACTCAGGCACCCGGCAAGGCACTTGGCTTTCTTCACGAATCAGAGACGAACCACGCGGCAGTCCACCGATGATTCACGACAGCCATATGAAAGCGATATGAAAACATGCGGGCACGACATGACCGATTACCGCTCCCCCCTGATCCGTTTCGCTCGAATTCGAGCAAACTCGATCAGGGAGGAGCGCCGGAACCCGCCCGGCCCACTAGGGAGCGTCCGCGAAGTGTCGTCGCCCGCCCGCAGACCAGGCGAGACTCTGCAGACACGGCCCCGAGGCAAGCGACACCTCGACGACCCGGAGGCCCCTATCCGGCGCCGGACTCCATCGCCCGCACCAGACTGGTGGGCCGCATGTCAGTCCATGCGGCCTCGATCGCAGCCAGGCACTCCTGGCGCGACCCCTCCGGCCCGCCCACACTCCAACCACCCGGGATATCGATGTGCGCCGGCCACAGCGAGTACTGACCCTCACCATTCACCAGCGTCACGAACCGCCCCGACTCGTCATCAAAAGGATTGATCACGACTGCCCCCTGACTTGTTCTCACACTTTCCACGACATGTTCATCAGCAGCATGCTTGCGGAGATCAATTCTCTGCACCCACACCACCGAGCCACCCACCCCTTGCGGTGCACTCTCGGCCACGCATGGCGGAAATACGTTACGCCTTGAGATATCGGCGTCACACCAACGGGCCCGCCAGGTTTCTCCCGGCTTCCCCCGTCCACCTCAATCACAATAGATGACCCTCAACGGCCAAAGATGCAAATCCAGCCGACTGCTTACAAGTACCCAATGGAACAACTGGGAAGCGGGTCGCCCGAGACATATGCCAACCCACCCTCAACGGAAACATTCGGCCACCCCATGCCCCTATTGTGCAAGTATCACTGAATACGACCCGAGCAAATCCGGATAGCCGCCGGCGTGCGCCCGCAGACTCTCTGACATGAACAGATCTCGCCGAGCCCCCGTGCGCCGGTCACGCGCCCCGCCTCTTACCCGCCGCGCCGAGCGGAGCCGGGTGACGACGGCGGCTTGGACTTCATGGCACCAGGCGCTCCCGCGCTGCCGACAGCGGATGGGCAAGCCACGGGCTGTCATCCGGGACGGCTCATGGCGGAGGAAGAAGTGTGCCGACAATGCCGGCCTGGCGCGAGTCGGCCCGGCCCGCGAGGGCGAGACCGATCGCGGCCACGGTCGAGCGCAGCCGCTCGGTCCGCCGGCCGTTCCTTCGGGTCAGGCCACGTATCTGCTCGACGAACGTGCGACGTCCGCATGCGGCGTTCCGGCAGGTGAACCGGCGAACCCGCAGCTGGAGTAGGACACTTCGTCCCGCACTCGGAACATCCGCAGGAAACCGCAGGTAGGAACCGTGATGAGCTACCGGGAATGACTGTCTGTCAGAGAGGCGTGGGGTGGGGTGGGGTGCGTGACGGCTCGCGGCCGACCCGACCTGCGACGGTTACTGCGCAGGAGAGCCACACACATACTGTTCGGTGCCGTTCTCTGACCCCGTTGAGCAGTTCGGGACGGGGACCGGGGAGGTGGGCGGGTGCCAGGTGAGCATCCAGCCGGCGGTAAGCGCCGCCGCGCCGCCGGCCAGGGCGATTGCGCCGCCTGTTCCGATGCCTGCGGCCACCGAGCCGAAGCAGGCCGGCCCGAGGCCCTGCAGCGTCATGCTGCCGGAGCCGAGCAGACCGAAGGCCTGGCCCTGGCCATCCTGCGGCAGGGCGCCCAGGAACGGCCGTTGCAGGCCGAGACCGTAGGCGAATCCGAGGCCGCTGACCAGCAGCAGGCAGGACGAGACGCCCACTCCGGGTCCGGCGGCGAAGCCGACCAGCGGCAGCCCCATCAGCATGATCAGCGGGACTACCAGTCGCTCCCGGGTGGGTGGCCGTAGGAGGCGACCCACCAGCAGGTCACCGACAAGCATGCCGACCGGCAGACAGCCCATCAGCGCCGCGTACCAGCCGGGCGCGAAGTGGCGTTCTCCCGCGTAGGCGACGATCAGGCCTTCCGCGCCCGCTACGAACGCGGGCGGTAGCCACTGGGCCAGCATCAGTCGTCGCACCGTGTGTCCGCGCAGCAGCAGGCCGGCACCGTGCAGGCTTGCCCGGACGGCCCCGTCATCGCCCCGAGCGCTGCCAGGAGTGCCGCCGAACTCTCCCGGCTGCAGCCGGGGTAGCCGGATGCGGACAGCGAGCGCGCAGCCGAGGTAGAGGACGGCGCTGACCGCGAGCGCCCGGTGCGGGCCGAGTGCCGCGACGGCCGCACCTCCCAACGCCAGACCGAACAATTGCGCGCCGGAGGCAGCGATGTTGTTCAGTGACCGGCCCAGTACATAGGCGTCGCCCTCCAGCGACTGCGCGACCAGCCGACTCGACGCGCCGTGGAACACCGGTGTGGCGAGGGAGACCAGCGCCACGACACCGAGGCTTGCCGCGATCGGCATCCGCACCAGGGCGAGCAGCAGGGCGGCGGCGCACGTCAAGGCGTAGCCGCCGGTGATGAGCGCGCGGGGCGGCAGTCGGTCGGCCAGTGAGCCCAGCAGCAGCGAGCCGAACAGCTGCGGGATGAAGCCGATGCCGAAGGCCAGTGCGCTCAGCAGCGGGGAGCCGGTGGCCGAGAAGACCAGCACCGAGAACGTGGTGATCCGCAGCGCGTCCGCAGTGATCGCGACGGTGCGGGTTGAGAAGAGCAGCCGGAATCGTGGCTCGGCCAGCACCTCCCGGTAGGTGGCACGGTGGTTGCCCTGCGCGGGTTCGGCGGTTGGGGTCATGACGCCCAGCCTCGCCGTGCGCGCGCCCCACCCAACAATGATTCGTCGCTCGACGAATCGGAACGGACGTCCTGCGGTAACGTCGCAGGGTGCTCCGCTTGGAAGTCTCCGTCGAAGCCCTGCTGCGCAGCCGCTTCGCACTCTCCCCCGCGATGGACCTCTGCTTCCTGCTGCGCTCGCTCGCCGGCCAAGACCGGCCACTGCCGCGAGCCTGGGCCACCCGGCTCCTGCCGGCCTTCGAACGGCTTCGCCGCGAGACCGAACTGAACGCCGCCCTCGCCCTGCACACCCCGCAATCCGGACCGAACTTCGTCGCCCCGCCCCCGCGCGGCCTCAACCAGACCTGGGCAGACGACCTGGCCATGATCCGGGCCACACCGCTGGAAGCGGCCCGCCACGAATTCGCCACCACCGCGACCGGCCCGTCCGCCCGTGATCCCCGCGTACGCGCAGTGCTGGACTCGACGGACGCCGTCTCCAGAATCGCCGAGGCGATGGACCAGGCGTGGCACGAGCTGCTCGCCACGGACTGGCCGCAACTGCGCGCGATCTGTGAGCGCGATGTCGTGCACCGGGTGGGTGTGATCGGCGAACACGGATGGGTCACGACCATCGAGAGCCTGCACCCGAGCATCGCCTGGCAAGCCGGCGGTATCGAGATCGGCCACTTCCCCCAAGTCGGAACAGTCCGCCTCGCCGGCGACGGGCTCCTGCTGATCCCTTCTGTCTTCGTCGCGAATATCGCCGCCCACCTGGAAGACCCCTGGCCCAGGACCTTGATCTATCGTGCCCGCGGCACCGCCGCCCTGTGGGGCGAACAGGAGAGCGTCCACCGACCGGACGCCCTGACCGCTCTGGTCGGCCGGTCCCGAGCCCGGCTGCTGGTGGCGCTGGACGCCCCGGCCAGTACCAGCCACCTCGCCCGAAGCCTCGCCATGACACCCGGCGCGGTAGGAGACCACCTCGCCATCCTGCGAGGCGCGGGACTGCTCGTCCGCGCCCGGTCCGGACGGTCGGTGCTCTACCGGCGCACCCCGCTCGGCGAGGCACTGGTAGGCGGTACGGGCTGAGGGATCAGATCAGCACTGCTTTCGAGGCGCCGCCAGCAGATGATTGCGCAGCCGAGGGTGAGGAAGGCCTGGTGGATGTCGGCGCGGATTCCCAGCGGATACGCAGTCGGCGGCGCAGAAGTACGAAGGCCGCTTCGACGGCCCAGCGGTTCTTGCCCAGGCCGCTTCCGTGCTCGGTGCCGCGCTGGGCGATGAGCGGGCGGATGACCAGCTCACGGACCTGGCGGCGGTAGACGTTGTGGTCTTAACCGCGGTCGGCGCAGCGGACGTCGGGGCGCTGACGGAGTCGTCCTCGCTGGCCGCGGATGGGCGGTACGGCGTGGATCTGGGGCAGGAGCTGGGTGACGTCGTTGCGGTTGCCACCGGTCACGGTGACGGCCAGGGGTATGCCGTGGACGTCGACAATGTGGTCCAAGGCGTCGCCGGCTCGGAGTTCGGCGAGCAGGAGTTCGCGCAACTGCTGCCACACGCCGGCCTCCTTCCAGTCGCGCAGTCGCCGCCGGCAGGTCATCCCGGAGTCGAAGGCCAGCTCCTGCGGCAGGAACTCCCGCCGGATCCCCGTGTACAGCTCGAACAGGATCCCGCACATGGCTCTGCGCCGCTCAAGCCGTTTACGTCCGGGATAGCGGTAGCGCCGCTTCACTACCGGCAGCAGCGGTTCAATCCGCTCCCACCGCCCGTCCTCGACCTCCCACGGCTTGTGCTTCATCGCCCCAGAAGCCGTCGCACACCCCCACAGCTCGCCGATACCAATGCGAGGAAGACACAAGCTGACAGGCAGTCATTCCCAGTAGCTTATTGTGTTAGGCGTCCCAAGAAGCGCTGCTCACCTCGCTGGTCCGGCTGATGCGCCCTGGCTCCTACCGGGACCGCCGGATCACCGTCGGGCGGGTCGTCTTCACCGCAGACGCCGCCACGCTGATGGCATGACCTCCTCCACACTCTGCCCAACACGGACCCGCTGCGCACGAGGAACCGGAGCGGTCTGCGGCCGACCGCCGACCGCTCCCCCTGTTCCACCGGCCCGAGGGCGGTTCGTAGGGGGCATCTCCCAGGTCACCGCACCGGCCGCCGGAGGCGTTCCGTAGGATCCGACCGTGACGACGGGAACAGGGACGACGGGGGCAGGTGTGCCGGGGACAGGGGCGCCGGGGTCCGGGTGGGGGCCGCCGACCGAGACCGAACGGCTGCACCACGAGACGGCGGCGGCCGGCAACCGGGACACGATGCTGGACACCCTGGCCAGGAGCAGGCTCTTCGTGCTCGTCGCCCGGCTGCACGCGGACACTCCCGGCTTCATTCCCCCGCTCACCGCACAGCCGGATCCCGTGACGCCGGGCCGGATGTGTGTCACCGCGCTGACCTCCGGCACATTGCCGCCCTGGCACCCGGACTGGGTGTTCGAGGCGACCGGCCTCGACGAGCTCGCGCGACGCTGGCCGGACGGAGCGCGGTGGCTGGCAATCAATCCAGGCACGCCATATGCCGTCACTCTCGAGGCCGGCCCGGGACGTCGCCGGGCGTGGCAGAGGGCCCACGCACGGTCCGGGGGGCCGCAGACCGGCCTGCTGCTGACCCATCGGGCTGGTCCGCTGCACGGACCGCTCGCGCACGGACTGGCACTCGGAGCCCATCTCGCCGTGCACAACGGCCTCGTCTGGAACGACCTGGGCGCCGCCTACGAGGGGTACTCAACGGATCGTGCCCGGCTTCGCAACCCCTGGGGAGTGCTGGACCGCGCGGCCTACCGGGAGACTCTCGAAGCACTGCTGACCACTCGGCTCGTCGGCCGTACCTACGAGTCGGTGCTTCGGATCCGTCGCACCCTCGCCGGGCGCCTGGGCCGGACCCCCACGATCCCGGAGTGGTCCGCCGCGCTCGCCGATGCGCTGGCGCGCCGCCGGTCCACACCGTCCGAGGCAGCCGAGGCCCATGAGGCACTGCGGCTGGCCGTCACGTACGAGGGCAGGCTCCGCGCGGATGGCGCTCTCGGAGCTGACGAACGGGTCGACACGCTGGCCGCCTTCGACTACGGGCGGGCCGTCAACGTCGTACGGCTCGCGCTGGGCGCCCGCCTCTGCGATCCGCGCGAGGCCGAACAGACCGTGCTGCGGATCGGCGCCCTGGCCGGGCAGGAATACGGCTCCTGGGCGCAGTTCTCGCTCGGCTACTCGCTGGCCCGCGTGATGCACTTCGACGCGGACGATCAGTCCGGGGTGAAGTACGAGCAGTCACTTGCACAGCACAGCGTCCTGACGCAGGACCCCAACAGCCCCTACCGGAACATCGCATGGTCATGAATCCACTGCCCTCCTACCCCGGCCATCCTGCCCACGGTGTCCCCTGGATGTCGCCGTCGGTGACGGAACATCTGCTGTACGAGGCGGGAGTACGCGGTGACTCGGAGGCTCAACTGCGTGTGTTGGCCGGCGAGGAGCTGTACATCGCCGCGCCGAAGTCCGAGGTGGACGCCGCTCCCGACATGGTCACATGGCGCTCGCACCGGGACGAGGCCGGTCGGAGCTGCCGGCCGGTGCTCACCCGCGGGATGCTGCCGCCGTGGCATCCGGAGTGGGTGTTCCACGCTGTCTCCCTCAGGTGGGTGGCGGAGTTCGACTGGCGCGATCCTTATCAACTGCTGTCCGTCAATACGGGCACTCCCGCCCAGATACTCTTCCCTGCCACGCCCCCGCACCGCGCGATGTGGCGGCGCTACCACGCGGAGAACGACCGCCCGAGGAACGACCGCCTGATCGCGTTGCGCCACGGGGCACTGCACGGTCCACTGGCCTACGGGCTGGCGTGCGGGGCGCATCTGGCGGTCGGCAACGGCGTGCCCTGGAACGAGGTGGGCACCGCCTACCACGACTACTCGTGCGAGCGGGAGCAGCTCCGCGACTCATGGGGCATCACCGAACCGACCGGCTGGCGGCTGCAGTTGGACGCTCTGCTGGATGCCCGCAACAGTCCGGCCGAGCCTGATTTCGTACTCCGGGTACGTGAACAGCTCAGGGCCGGGCTGGGCGAGCAGCCGTCTGCGGACCTGTGGCGCGAAACGGCCGCCGGGCACGCCCAGGACATCGGGGTGGGCCACGACACGGTCAGGGACATCGAGGAACTCGTACGGCGCATCGTCAGGTACGAGGCCCGGTTCCGCGCCGACGGGCTGCTGCCGCCGGACGGCCGGGTGACCACGACCGTCGCCTACGACTATGGGCGCGCTGTGAATCTGGCCAGGTGGGGGCTGTCCGCCCGATTCTGCGTTCCGCACGAGGCGGAGCAGGCCGTCGTCCACGCCGGTGCGCTGAGCAGATCGGCCTACCGATCCTGGGAGGATTTCTCGGCGGGGTACGCGCTGAGCCGTGTGCTGCGCTTCGACGGCGAGGACTTCGGCGACTACTACCGGAGCAATGTCACGGCGCACCGTCTGCTGACGGAGAGCGAAGGCAGCCCGTGGCGGAATATTCCCTGGCGCTGAGCCTGCCGACCCCTTCTCCACCAGAATGCGGCCGGTCGGCCAGGGTCTTCCGTGAAGATATCGCCCCGATGGCTTCGTTCACTTTCAGCAGGTTCTGGCTCGGGTTCTGTGGTCCGTGACTGTGCGGCACTGACCACAGAACCCGAGCCAGAGCCATGTCTCGTGAGTACGCGACGCGTAAGGGCCGTGTCTACGGCACGGTCCTGGTCGATGTCGAGACCCGTCGACCGGTGGACCTGCTGCCCGACCGAGAGGCATCCAGCCTGGCGAAGCGGCTGGCGAAGCGGCCAGGGATGGAAGTGGTCTGCCGAGACCGAGCTCCGTTCTTCGCCATAGGCGCCACGGCCGGAGCACCCCAAGCAACCCAGGTTGCTGACCGCTGGCACCTTCGGAACAACCTCGGCGATGCGGCCGAGCGGGCCGTCGCCCGCCACCGCCAGTGTCTTCGCGTCCTCGTCCCCGAACCGGCCGGGGAAGAGGACGACGAGCCCGCGCCTCCCGAAGAGACACCGGTCTCGCCGTGGCAGAGCCACCGGTTCGCCAACCGCATCCGAGCCAGGCACGCGACCGTCCACGCACTGCTGGAAGCTGGCCACAGCCGCCGCTCGATCGGCCGCCGGCTCCACATGACCCATCGCACCGTCAAGAGACTCGCCGACGCCGTCCAGCCCGAAGAACCCTTCCGGGGCAGTGGCAGCACAACCGGACCTCCGCCTTGGACGAGTACAAGCCCTACCTGGACGGCCGCTGGAACGATGGCTGCACCAACGCCTGGAGGCTCTGGGAGGAGATCGTCCCGCTCGGTTACCTGGGCAGTTACGGCATTGTCAGCGCCTACATCAGGAAGAAGCGCACCTCACCCCGCCCGGTCACGCGCAGCCGCCAGCACCCCGCGTAGTGACCAGGTGGATCCTCAGCCGGCCGGAATCCCTCACCGAGATCGAACAACTCCGGCTCAAAGCTGTCCTGGACGACTGCCCTGAACTCGACGCCCTCACCGGCCACGTCCGGTCCTTCGCCCAGATGCTCACCGAGCGCCAGGGCGAACGGCTCCCACAGTGGCTCCAAGCCGTCCGCCAAGACGACTTGCCCAGCCTGCACTCCCTGGCCGCAGGCATCGGCCGCGACCGCGACGCCGTCATCGCCGGCCTCACACTGCCCTGGGGCTCCGGCGTCGTCGAAGGACACGTCAGCCGCATCAAGATGCTCAAGCGCCAGATGTTCGGCCGAGCGGGTTTCTCTCTCCTTCGGAAACGAGTCCTCCTTGCCTGACGGGCCCAGACGGATCTTTTCTGCCTCAGGCAGCAGATCTCAGATCATCCGCAGTCAGCAGTGACAGCAGTTGGATTCGCTCCGACGCAAGCGCCTCGGCCCCACCCTGCTGGCGGTCGATGACGCAGAGCGCTTCTCGAACGTCTGCGCCCAGATCACGCAAGTCGGCAGTGGAGAGCACGATCTGCCCACCGCTGGTGACCACGTCTTCCACGACCAGCACCCGCCGCCCGGCGATGTCCGCGCCTTCAGCCAGACGACACGTTCCATACGACTTGGCCTGCTTGCGGACAAAAGCGCACGGAAGGCCGGTGTGCCGGCTGAGCGCGGTGACCACCGGGATGCCACCCATCTCAAGGCCGGCCAGCACCTCCGTGTCCGTCGGCACGAGCGTAGCCATCGCCTGGGCGATGGAATCGAGGAGAACGGGGTCGCTCTCGAAGCGGTACTTGTCGAAGTACTCCGAGGCTCTACGGCCAGAGCGGAGAACAAAGTCACCCTTCAGGTGGGAAGCAGCATGGATCTGCAGAGCAATCTCTGAGGAAGTCACAGGACGGAAGTATCCCAGGCCAACCGCACCTCTCGGCGGCTGGTGGTTCCCAGCACGCGGGAACCTAGGCCAGACACACCAAGATCAGCCATCACCGAGCGTGCTCGATTCACAGAAAGCGAGCCGGAACCCGTTCTCGGGTTCTGGCTCAGGTTCTGTGGTGCAGCCACGCTGACTGACCGGATCGGCTCGGGAGTGGCCAATCCCGGTGGCGAGAGCGAACCGCTGGTCAGCCCCCCGCCTCGACGGCCTCTTCCACCCCGACCCCACGGACAGCGACGACGTATCCGGCTGCAACATGGAGACATCGTGACCGACCACCACGCTCACCTGCTCGCCGCCATCGTCGCGCTCGGCAGCGAGCTGGAGCTCCCAGCTACCCGTAACGGGCGCTTCAGGGGCACGGTCATCCCAGCAGGCTGCGCGGTCAGCGCCGGCCGCCGCCGATGCGGCGGTCGTCGGCCAGTCCGGTAAGCGGGCCGAACTCACTGGCAAGCTGGTTCCACGTCAGAACCTCGCCACAGCGGGCCGGGAACTCCTTCGGGTTGAACTCGGGCATGGTCCAGGTGCCAGTGCCCCGGTCCCGCAGCCACAGGTCCCCGTCACCGTCGACCACAGTCGGCGGGACCGGTACGGGCTCGGCCTGATCGGTAGGCTCCCAGGTTACCCGGCCCGGGTGGGAAACGCGGCGCAGCTCGGTGGTGGCCAGCCGCGCGGCCAAGTCACGGGTGGACTCTTCGGCGTCCTTGACCGACGCGAGTCGGAATGCGTCGTCAAGTACGGGCAGGGCTGGATTCTTGCTGCGCTTCGAACTCATACGCTGACTACCTCCGGTGGGGGGCGTCACATCCGTTATGGCACCCCGTAGAGGAACACGGTATCCGAGGCGGGAGCCGGGCCGGCTACGACCACTGTCCAGGTGGAGGCGCTGGCACACCGGGCGGTGGGGCTAGGTGGTGAGCTGGTCCTCGATGTGGCGCAACCCGTGGTGGTAGCGCTTAGATATGGCGGTCCGGGTCTGAGAAGGTGAGGCCGCCGGGGGCGAGCGGACGTCGGGCCGGGGCGGGTGCGGGCTCGGTCTCGCCAGCTACCGCCTGCCGGATGCCCTGCACGGACCGGACGACGCCACCCACCCATGGCGCCTGGGCGATACGTGCCGGCCGCTGATGAGCTACGGACCGGTTATGGCATGCGGATGCTACGTGTGACTTCCGCGGCGCCGCCCAAGTGGACCAGCAGCCCCGACGCGTCGTGCCGTGCGCTGGCGGTGATCGTGGAGGGACTGCCGAGGGATTCACCCATGTCGACGGCGATGTCGCTGCTGCCCTGGCCGGCCAGGTGCGCAGCGAGGCAGGCGGTGCTGTTGGCGTTGGCGATGTCTTCCGCGACGCCGATCGACGGGGCGAACATGCGGGCCGCGACGCGGCCCGTGGGCATCGGCACCGAGTATGCGTAGCAGCCCAGGAAACCGAGACGGTCGCAGGCGGCACGGAGCCGTTCGAAGTCCGGGCTGAGGGTGGTGAGAGCGGACCGCGTAGTAAGGGGAACCAGTAACCGCGGCCGCCCCACTGAGGCGACGCGGATACCAGGAGCGAGTGTCCCCGAGGTGACACCGAGTGCGGGCAGGACAAGGTCGCACTCGATCGCTGTGGGCCTGCGGAGGTCTACGGGACCCGGGTCGAAGGCGGCATTGACATGCGTCTCCTCCCGTACGGACCAACCAGGGAAGACACGCCCTGCCGCATGGATGGTGGCTCGATACTCCCGGCCCCCGGCGCGCTCGGCCAGGAAGGCCAGAGCGGCAACCGTCCCATGACCGCACGCGGGTAATTCCCCCTCGGCGGTGAAAAAGCGGAGGGAAACGACCGGGCCACCCCGTCGGCTGTCGCGCACCGACACGAAAACGGCGTGCGACGTTCCCGTCAGGACCGGCACACGACGGCGCTCATCGTCACTCAACTGCACCTCGTCCAGCACCGCGGTGGGACTACCGCCTTGGCCGTCGCGCAGACACGCGCGGACGATCGTGACGGGCAGACGGTGCCCGCTCATCGCAGTGCCGTGATCCTTGTGCCGGACTGGCGTCCGCTGCCCCCGCCCACCGTCGGCTCCACCTTCATACCTCCGCAGGGTCGTTCTGTTCTTGCGCCTGCGCCCAGGTGATCGCCCATTCGTTGAGCGGTCGTAGGGCGTGACTGAGGGCTACCCCCAGGCGAGTGAGCTCGTAGCCGTCGGCTGAGGGGGCGATGATCCCGCCTGCCGTGAGTTCGCGAAGCCGCTGGTAGAGGACGCTGGATGACAGTCCTTCGCAATGTGCCAGCAGCGTGCGGGCGCCGAGCGGACCCGCACGCAGCTCCCAGAGAATGCGCAGCGCCCACCGACGGCCGAAGAGGTCCATCGCGGCCATGATCGGACGGCCTGTCGTCGATCCACGAACCGGTGTTCCTGGGCGCGGTGTCGGCATGACCCTCCTTGTGTTTCGTTATTCGAAACACTAGCATCCGTCCCGTGTTTCGAATTTCGAAACAACTTCAACGGGAGCGCCGATGTCGCGAATTGCCCTGCTGGAACCGCCGTACGCCGACCAGGCCGGCGCTCTGCTCGCGCGCATGATGCCCGGGGACGTGCCGCCGATCGGGCTGTTCCGGATGTTCGCCAGGAACCTCCCGATGGCCGGCGCCATGCACGGATGGGGGCGCTATGAGCTGGGCCGACAGCTGACCCTGAGCATGAGGGAACGCGAGATCGCCATCGACCGGACGTGCGCGCTGTGCGGCTGCGAGTACGAGTGGGGCGTGCACATGATGACGTTCGCCGAACGGGTCGGGCTCACCCGCGAGCAGGCGGCATCCCTGGTGCACGGCGGCCCCGCTGACGAGTGCTGGACGTCCGAGCGGGAACGGCTGCTCATCCTCGCCGTCGACGCGCTGCACGAGCGTTCCGACATCGATGACGCGCTGTGGACACAACTCGTGTCGGTCTTCGACGAGCTCCAGCTGCTCGATCTGCTTCTGCTGTGCGGGTGGTACCACGCCGTCAGCTTCGCCGCGCGCGCCACGCGCATGCCGCACGAGCCCGGCGCGCCTCGCTTCGCCGACTTCCTCCCCAGCACGACCGGAACCAACCGGTGAGCAGTACCCGGGAGCACTCAGAGGCGCGGCTGCTGGTCCCCGCCCTGATGTTCATCGCTCCGGTCGTGGCGGCAGTCGCCAGCCTCGGGGCACCGCTCATCACCAGCGTGGCGACCACGTTCCACGTCTCGCTCGACAGCGCGCAGTGGACGCTGACCATCGCGCTGCTCAGCGGCGCCGTCGCCACACCCGTCCTCGGCCGGATCGGAGCCGGCCCGCACCGACGAGCCACGATCCTCGCCACGCTGGCGGTCGTCGTCGCCGGCAGCGCGCTCACCGTGTTACCACTGCCGTTCGCGTGGCTACTGGCCGCCAGGGCAGCCCAAGGCGTCGGGCTCGGGCTGACGGCGCTGATGATGGGCGTGGCCCGGGACCACCTCCCCGAGGGACGCAGCGCGGCCACGATCGCCCTGATCTCGGTGGTCTCCATCATCGGGATCGGCGTCGGCTACCCCCTCGCCGGCCTGCTCACCGAGTTCGGCGGGGTGCGCGCCACCTACGGCCTCGGCCTGTTCGTCACCGCTGTTGCCTTCCTGGCCGCCTGGCGCTCCATGCCCGTAGCTCCCGAAGGCCGCTCCCCTCACGGACCTAGCGGGCGCACTCGTCCTGGCGGGTGGACTGTTCCTCGTCCTGTTCCTCGCAGGCCAGACGACTCCATGGAGCCATCACCTCGCCCTGGCGGTGAGTCTGGCCATCGTCACCGTGCTCCTACTCTGCGCCTGGACCGCCTCCGAGCTGCGCAGCACGACGCCCCTGGTCGATATCCGGGCAGTACGGCATCCGGCGGTCGCCGGGGCGAACATCGTCATGTTCGTCGGCGGGATCGGCATGTACCTCCTGCTCACGCTCATCACCCGGTACGCGCAGACACCGCGCGACGCAGGCTACGGCTTCGGGCTGACCATCTTCGTCGCCGGGCTGGTCCTCGTTCCGTTCTCCGTGCTGGGGTTCGTCGCCGGCAAGCTCACGCCTCGGGTTGGGATGCGGATCGACGCGCCCATGCTCTTGGCCGGCAGCGCCGCCGTCGTCGGTGGCGGGTTCGCCCTCTTTGCAGCGGCCCGGCCCAACGTGGCCGAACTGTTCATAGCCATGGGCGTGCTGGGCTTCGGCGTCGGCAGCTTCTCGGCAGCCATGCCCGGCGTCATCCTGGCCGTCACCCCCAAGAGCGAGACGTCGAGCGCCATGAGCTTCAACTACGTCGTCCGCAGCGTCGGATACTCCCTGGGCAGCGCCATCGGCGGCCTGATCCTCGCCGCCGGCACCGACACCGACCACCTCTTCCCGAGTGATGGCGCCTACACCACCGCGGCGCTGGTCGGCATCGGCGCCATGGCGATCACGACGCTGACAAGCCTCGCTCTCGCCCGCCGACGCTCGTCCGAGACCAACCCGTAAGTCAGATGCACTCATCCCAACACTGGAGGTTCCATGCCCAAGGGCTACTGGGTCAGCGTCTACCGCACCATTTCAGACCCTGAGAAGCTGGCTGCTTACAACAAACTGGCCGCTCCGGCCGTCAAGGCCGGGGGCGGTCGCACCTTCGCCCGTGGCGGTCGGGTCGTGGCGCATGACGCCGGAATCGCCGAGCGCACCGTCCTGATCGAGTTCGACAGCTTCGAGCAGGCCGTCGCGGCGCGCGAGAGCCCGGCCTACCAGGAGGCGTTGGTCGCCCTCTCCGACGGCGTCGAGCGCGACTTCCGCATCGTCGAAGGCATCGACTGACCGAGGTCCAGTCGGACACGCAACTTAGTCGCCGCAGGTCAGCATCCTGCGCCCGACTGTCTTCGCTGTCAAAGGACAGGAGCACCATGCAACTGATCTTGCCCAAGGGCCTGACCCTCGACAGGCTGCGCCAGGACCGGATTCTCGATGAAGCCTTCGCCACCGGCGACCCGCTCAAGCTCATGAGGCTCTTCGGCATCACCGAGGGAACCGCCATGCGCTAGATCACCGCCGCTCGCCCTGAGCGCACCGCGAAGCTGACCAGATGACGCGCACAGACTAAACAGCGCGTTCACGTGGGCACGGCCCTCACACGCGTCAGAGTCGAACTCAGCGAGGCACCGGATCTTCGGAGGCGGGCAGCGGCTCTGCGGTCTTCGGGACCAGCGCGCGGATGGAGGGGGTGGCGACCATGGTGAGGGTGGCGAGGAGGATGAGCGCGGCGGCCGCGTAGAGGGTGGCATGGAGCCCGAGGAGGAGTACGACGGGTCCGGCAGCGAGCTGGGCGAGCGGGAGCGCGAGGTAGGCGCCGAGGTCGTCGTAGGCGTAGACGCGGGCGAGGCGGTCCTCGGGGATCTGCTCGTTGAGGGTCGAGTACCAGGCGACGCCAGCTTGTTCGACCCCCACACCCGCCACGAAGTTGGCCACGACCAGCAGCCAGGTGTACGGGGCGAGCGCGAGCAGCAGCGGGATCGTCGCCGTGAGGCCCATCAGGGCGCAGCCGACCAGGATCGCGCGCCGGGGCCGCCAGCGCAGCGACAGGACGCCGCCGGCGACCGCGCCGAGCGAGCCCGCGGCGAGGGCCAGGCCCCAGCCGCTGCGGCCGATCCCGGTGCTGTCGGCGACAGCCGGGCCGAGGACGGTGAATGAGGCGGTGAGGCCGGCGTTCAGGAAGCAGAACGCCACCACGATCACCCACACCCAGCTGCGGGAAGTGAACTCTCGCCAGCCGACGCGCAGTTCATGCACCAGGCCGGGGCTGGGCGCGGGCGGCGCGACCTGGACGCGGACCAGTGCGAAGGACGTGGCGGCGAGCGCGAAGCTGAGCGCGTCGATGGCCAGGCCCCACCCGGGGCCGACCGCGGCGACCAGTACGCCGCCCAGCGAGGCGCCCGCGGTCATCGCGCTGCTGCCCGCGATCCGAGAGAGCGCGAGCGCGGCGCGGCGGGACTCGGCCGGCACGGTCTGCGGCAGCAGAGCCTGGGCTGCCGGCTGGTAGCAGGAACTTGACGCGCCGTTGACCGCGGCGAGCACCATGACCAGGGGGATGGCGGCGTTGTGGGTGAGGACCAGGGCGGCGGTCACCGCCTGGCTCGCGGCGCTCACCACGCTGCTGCCGACCAGTAGCGGGCCACGCGGCAACCGGTCCGCCAGCACCCCGCCGTACAGCAGGAAGAGGATGCTGGTGAGGGAGTGGGCGCCGACCACCAACCCGAGCGAGCCGACTGAGCCAGTGGCATCGAGAACGGCGAACGCCAAGGCGATCGGCGCCACCCCGTTGCCGAGCAGGTTGGCCGTCGTACCGATGAAGAGGTGAAGGAACGGGCGGTGGCGCAGAGGCGCCAGGGCGGCAGACACGCGCCTGATCGTCGGGGCTGGGCGGCGCGCCAGTCAAAGGGTTATAGGACCGGCACCGGGCCCAGGCGGTGCGGCATGCCGCACAACCGCTGATGGCCTCGGTCTCTACACCCTCCAGCCCTCAGAGCGCCTCCGGTCCGAACTGGCCATCGCGGACCATCCGCGTCGACACACCGACCCCACTCACCAAGGGTTCTCAATGGCCATCCTGCGCGCAGGTTCCCTCACGCTCCCCGTTCAGGAATCCGCGAACCCGCGCGCTTCCAGCCGCACGGACGGCAAGTCGTCCTTACCGCCCGCCTTCAACTGCGCCGTCCTGGCTGGCCTGGCGTCCTCGAGGACAAGAATCTGCCGCTGCCGGCCAAGGTGTTCGGCTCGACGGCAGTTCTTGCCTTTTGCGCGGCCGCCGTGCTGCTGCTCCTGGTCGTCCGGCCCAGGCTCCGCGCGGACTACAGGACTTCCTTCCCGTGCTGGGCGCAGCTCGACGAGGACGCGATCCGCGACTGCACGCAGGGCGACCCCCGCGCCGCCCGCATCCGGGTTCTGTCCGCGCTCGCGGTCCGCAGTTTCCTCTACATGCGCCGCGCGGTCGACCTCGGCCTCACCGCCCTGTCCTCGCCAGGACGTGGGAACTGGCTACGGTGTTGCCGCCCGGCATCAATGCGCCCCTGTCCCTGAGCGACCTCGAGGGGTGTCGCAGCCGCCTTTGCAGCATCACCACCGCACCCCCCGTCGCCGGGCAGGCCCGGATGAGACCAACCCGCTCGACGGCTCAGCTGGACCGGCCCGGTATCCGAACACTCAGGAGGCTTGCAGTCGCCCATGGAGCGGGGGCGCAGCATGACCGGCCCCCGCCCCGTGGCCGCGTGCTACGTTCGCGACATCGGACGACCGGGGGCACGTGGTGACGGAAGCAGGGACGTCGCAGCCGCCGTCGCGGGCGCGGCTGCGGAGGGAGCCTCAGCAGGCACGCAGCCGGGCCCGGGTCAAGGCCATCCTCGCCGCGGCCGACCGGATCCTGTCTCAGGAGGGGTACGAGGCCCTGACGATGCGGCGGATCGCCGAGGGGGCGGGCACGCCGGTTGGCAGCATTTACCAGTTCTACGCGGACAAGAGCGCCGTCGTGGACGCGCTGGGCCAGCGTTACCTCGATGTCTTCAAGGCCGCCATCGACGAACTCGTCGAGCGTACGGTCAAGGGCGAACTGTCCGACCCGGTCGGCATGATGGTCGGCGTCTACGCCGAGCTCTTCCGGTCCCAGGCGGGCGGCATGGCTCTCTGGGCCGGGCGGCACCTCAGTCCCGAGCTCGCACGGGCCGACGAGGCGAGCAACGCGTACATCGCCGAAGGGCTGCAGCGCATCGTGGAGCAGCTGACCGACGGGCCCGGCGGTCACCGGGCGCAGCGGGCAACGCGGATGGTGGTGTGGGCCGCCAACGCCGTGCTGCACGAAGTGTTCAAGAGCGACAGCGAGCCGGACCTGGAAACCGTGGACGAGCTCAAGCGGATGCTGAACGCCTACTGGGAGGACCTGCGCGGCAGGCTGACGGCCGCGGAAGGGTGAGCCGAGGCGTTCAGCAGCTCGCCGGGCCTCGGGCACGGGCTGTCGGGCCGACCGGGACCGCAGTTGACCGGCCCGCATTCCGGGCGTCGTGACGCGGGAATCTTCCCGGCCAGGCCCTGCACCCGGCAAGTCGTGCCCGCCGGGCCCGGCCACCCGAGGTCCCGTGACGGGGCTGACTCCGGGGGCCGGCCAAGCCGGCCACGAGGTCTTCCACCGTCCGAGGTACACCGCCGCGGACCGCGGTTTTCGACCTGGCCGCCGGCCGTCCCGACCCACGCTGCTCCTGCCCGAGCCGTGCCTCTCCTCTCTCCGCGGACCATGTCGTGGCCAGGCCCGACCCATAGAACATGAACGAATGTTCATGTTATGGTGCGGCCCACCTTGGACGGCGTGCCCCGGTCGCGAACAGCCGCCCCCCAAGCTGCCGTTGGGGCGCGTTGGAGCCCGTCGGCGGAATCCCGGATCCGCGCGCGGGCGGCCGAAACTGGGCGCCTCGCGCATCACCCATGAAGGCAGGCGCCAGTGACGACGAGCCCCACCGATGCCACCCGACTCCCCCGGCTCCCGGCCGGCTTCGCCTGGGGCGCCTCGACCGCCGCGTACCAGATCGAGGGCGCCGCCGACGAGGACGGCAAGGGAGCGTCCATCTGGGACACCTTCGTACGGCGCCCCGGGGTTGTACGCGACGGCCACACCGGCGACATCGCCTGCGACCACCATCACAGGTTCGACGAGGACGTCACGCTGATGCGCCGGCTCGGGCTCGACGCGTACCGCTTCTCGGTCTCCTGGCCTCGCATCCTGCCCACCGGCGCGGGCAAGGTCGAGCCGCGAGGGCTGGACTTCTACGACCGCCTGGTCGACGCGCTGCTCGACGCCGGGATCGAGCCCACGCCCACACTGTTCCACTGGGACCTGCCGCAGGCCCTGGAGGACGAGGGCGGATGGCTGAACCGCGGGACCGCCCATCGGTTCGCCGAGTACGCGGCTGTGGTCGGGGAACGGCTGGGCGACCGGGTCAAGCGGTGGATCACCCTGAACGAGCCCTTCGTTCACATGTCTTTCGGCTACGGCTTCGGCGTCCACGCCCCAGGCCGTGCACTGATGCTGGACGCGCTGCCCGTCGCACATCACCAACTGCTCGGCCATGGCCTCGCGACCGCGGCGCTGCGAGCCACCGTTCCAGGTGGGCAGATACTTATCGCCAACAACTGCACGCCCGTCCGTCTGCGGCAGGACGCCCGGCAGGACGAGGACGTGGCCGCGGCCTCCGCCTACGACGTCCTGCACAACCGGCTCTTCAACGACCCGCTGCTGCTGGGGAGTTATCCCGACCTGTCGGCCTACGGCATGACGGACCCGAGCTGGGGAGGAGTGGTGCGCGACGGCGATCTCGCCACGATCGCCGCACCCCTGGACGGTCTGGGCGTCAACTACTACAACCCCACCTGGGTCACCGCCCCGGCCGATCCTGCCGCCGCGCTGCCCTTCGACCTGGCCGAGCCCACGGAGCCGTACGAGCGAACCGCGTTCGGCTGGCCGGTGGTGCCCGACGGCCTCACGGAGCTGCTCACCGGCCTCAAGGCCCGCTACGGCGACGGCCTTCCACCGGTGTGGATCACCGAGAACGGCTGCTCGCAGCCGGCCGGGCTGCACGACCGGGCGCGCATCGAGTACCTCGCCGGACACATCACCGCGATTGCTCGCGCCGTGTCCCACGGGGTGGACGTGCGCGGCTACTTCACCTGGTCGCTGCTCGACAACTTCGAGTGGGCCGAGGGCTATCACCAGCGCTTCGGTCTGGTCGAGGTCGACTTCACCACCCGGCGCCGCACGCCCAGGGCGAGCTTCGAGTGGTACCGCGACCTGATCGCCTCCCAGCGGTCCTGAGCGACGGAGCCGCCATGTCCCACGCCTTCACTGCGGACGACGCCGCCGTCTTCGCCGAGCCCACCGCTCCGGTCAGGACCGAGTGGACGGTGAACCTCTCACTGGCCACGCTGGCTGTCTTCATGGCATTCATGACCCCCATCCAGATCCTGCTGCCACTCCAGCTGGAGGACATCGACCCGCACGACAAGAACGATGCGCTCTCGCTCGTCACCGGTCTCGGCGCACTCGTCGCGGTGCTTGCCAACCCTCTCGCCGGCGCATGGTCGGACCGCACCACGAGCCGGTTCGGCCGCCGACGGCCCTGGATTCTCGGCGGCGCCCTCGCCGGGGCAGTGGGGTTGTCGGTCACCGCCACCCAGCACACCGTGGCCGGGGTCGCCGTCGGCTGGTGCCTCGCGCAGGCAGGGCTCAACGCGATGCTGGCCGGGGTCACCACCCCGATCGCCGACCGTGTGCCGCTCACCCAACGCGCTCAGGTCTCCGGCTGGACCGGCCTCATGCAGTCTGTGGGCCTCGTCCTCGGCGCGCTGATCACCACCCTGTTGATCACCGGAGTCCGCTCCGGCTACGTCACCCTCGCCGTGCTCACCGTCGCACTCGCCCTCCCTTTCGTGCTGCGCCACTCCGAGCCACCTCTGCCCCGGGCGCTGCGTCCCGCCTTCGATGCCCGCGCCTTCGCCCGCTCGCTCTGGGTGAGTCCCCAGCAGCACCCCGACTTCGGCTGGGCCTGGCTCACCCGGTTCCTGATCAACCTCGGCAACGCCCTCGGCACCCTCTACCTGTTCTACTTCCTCGCCGACGCCGTCCACTACGGCGACCCCGGTACCGGCGTACTGATCCTCACGGTGGTCTACACCCTCTGCGCCGCACTCACGGCCGTCCCCGCCGGCGTCCTGTCCGACCGCATTGGACGCCGCAAGGTATTCGTCGTCCTCTGTTCGCTGGTCATGGCCGCGGCGGCAGTACTGCTCTCCCTGCTGCACACCTGGCCGTCCGCCGTCGCCGCCGCGGCCGTCCTCGGCGCGGGATACGGCATCTACCTCGCCGTCGACCAGGCCCTGGTCACCCAGGTGCTGCCCGAGGCCGCCGACCGCGCCAAGGACCTCGGTGTCATCAATATCGCCAACTCCGGCCCGCAGGTCCTCGCCCCCGCCCTCGCCTCGCCGATCATCACCCACCTCGGCGGCTACACCGGCCTCTACGCCACCGCGGCCATGGTCATCCTCATCGGCGGTCTCCTCGTCAACCGCATCCGCAGCGTGGCCTGACGAATGGCCGGGCAGGCCTGTCCGGCCGTCCGGTCATTCGACTCTCGGCACTCGTGCAACGCGCAACTGGCCGCATCCGAACACGGGTTCACCAAAGATGAGAATTTCTCATGTTTACCTGCCCGGACCGTTGACTCCGCCGACAGTGGTCGCGATTCTGATAACCCGTCAGTAACTTGAATGAGCATGCCAATCGAAGTGAGTGATGACCATGGCTCAACCTCCACGCCGCAGAATCAGATCCCTCACGGTGGTGTCACTGCTCATCGCCGTGATGTCGCTGGTACTCGGCCCGATGCCCACCTCCGCGGCGGAGCCCGACCCCGGGTGGTGGAACCCGACCGCGCGGCCCGCGCCCGACGCGCAGATCAACGTCACGGGCGAGCCCTTCAAGGGCACCGACTCCCAGGGCCGCGTGAGAGGCTTCGTCGACGCCCACGACCACATCATGGCCAACGAGGGCTTCGGCGGCCGGCTTATCTGCGGCAAGCCGTTCTCGGAGCAGGGCGTCGCCGATGCGCTCAAGGACTGCCCCGAGCACTACCCCGACGGCTCGCTCGCGGTCTTCGACTTCGTCACCAAGGGCGGCGACGGCAGGCACGACCCCGATGGGTGGCCCACCTTCAAGGACTGGCCCGCCCACGACTCGCTGACCCACCAGCAGAACTACTACGCCGAGATCGAGCGGGCCTGGCGAGGCGGCCAGCGGGTGCTGGTCAACGACCTGGTCACCAACGGAGTGATCTGCTCGGTCTACTTCTTCAAGGACCGCAGCTGTGACGAGATGACCGCCATCCGTCTTGAGGCGAAGAAGTCGTACGACATGCAGGCCTTCATCGACAAGATGTACGGCGGCCCGGGCAAGGGCTGGTTCCGGATCGTCACCAGCAGTGCGCAGGCCCGCGAGGTCATCGAGCAGGGCAAGCTGGCTGTCGTCCTGGGGGTGGAGACGTCCGAGCCGTTCGGCTGCAAGCAGATCCTGGACATCGCGCAGTGCAGCAAGGAGGACATCGACCGCGGCCTGGACGAGCTGCACGAACTGGGCGTGAGCAGCATGTTCCTGTGCCACAAGTTCGACAACGCCCTGTGCGGGGTGCGCTACGACTCCGGCGCCCTCGGTACGGCGATCAACGTGGGCCAGTTCCTGTCGACCGGCACCTTCTGGAAGACGGAGACCTGCCGCGGTCCGCAGCACGACAACCCCATCGGCAACGCGGTGGCGGCGGAGGCGCAGAAGCTGCTGCCGAGCGGGGTGGCCGTCCCCTCGTACGCCTCGGACGCGCAGTGCAACACCCGCGGGCTGACCAGCCTGGGTGAGTACGCGGTGCGCGGGATGATGAAGCGCCACATGATGCTGGAGGTCGACCACATGAGCGTCAAGGCCGCAGGTCAGGCCTTTGACGTCCTCGAGTCCGAGTCGTACCCGGGCGTCATCTCGTCGCACAGCTGGATGGACCTGGGGTGGACCGAGCGGCTCTACAAGCTCGGCGGGTTCGCCGCCCAGTACATGAGCGGCTCCGCGGCGTTCAGTTCGGAGGCCGACCGCACGGACGCGCTGCGCGAGAAGTACCAGGTCGGCTACGGCTACGGCACCGACATGAACGGCGTCGGCGGCTGGCCGGCCCCGCGGGGCGGGGACACCCCCAACCCGGTGAAGTACCCCTTCCGCAGCACGGACGGCGGCTCGGTGATCGACAAGCAGACCACCGGCGAGCGCACGTGGGACTTCAACACCGACGGCGCGGCGCACTACGGCGTGGTCCCGGACTGGATCGAGGACATCCGCATCGTCGGCGGCCAGAAGGTCGTGGACGACCTCTTCGCGGGTGCCGAGTCCTACCTGCGCACCTGGGGGAACGCCGAGAAGCACCAGTCCGGGGCGAATCTGGCCTCGGGTGCGGCCGCCTCGGCGTCCACGTCCCAGTGGTGGAACCCGGCCGTCAACTTCGCTCCCGGCCAGGCCGTGGACGGAGACAAGGGCACCCGCTGGGCCAGCGAGTGGAAGAACGACGAGTGGCTGAAGATCGACCTCGGATCCGCGAAGCCGGTCAAGCGCGTCACCCTCGACTGGGAGGAGGCATACGCGAAGTCGTACCGGATCGAGCTGTCGCAGGACGGCGAGAGCTGGCAGACGGCATGGTCCACGACCGCCGGTGACGGCGGCCTGGACACAGCGTGGTTCGCCCGGGCTCAGGCCCGCTACGTACGAATCCACGGCCTGGAGCGCGGCACCAAGTGGGGCTACTCGCTCCGGGAGGTCGGCGTCTACAGCGACTGACGGCACCGGCGGCGGCGCGCCGGGCCGGGGCCGGCCGGATCAGCTCTTCCGATCCGGCCGGCCTGAGCAAGCCCGAGACCACGATCGCTGCGTGACGCAACCTCTGGTTTCACACCGGTGACGCCGTGGTGCTCCAGCCCCACGGCGTGTCCGACTTCGCCGGCGGCTCGGTGACCGGATCCTCCTGCGCGGCGAGAACCTGTCCTCCTTCCAGGTGGAGGACCTGCTGAACCAGCACGAGCGGTCCAGCCGGCCGCCGCGTCCGCGATCCCGGGAGCGAGTGGGACCAAGACCATATCGTCGCGTGCATCGTTCATGGCGATCGCCACCGGCCAGGAGGCTTGCGTGGCTGCGACCGGGTGACGACCGTCGGCAGAGCACCTGGATGCTGGGCCCTGTGGACCCGTGGCCCACCACGGCGCGCGTCCCCGGCGAACTTCTCCGGCCCCGAACTCACCAAGGTCTTCGCGATCTTCGGACCCGTCCTCGGCCTGGGCGGCATCATCGGCCCGGTCCTGGGCGGCTTCCTCATCGAGGGCGACTTCTTCGGCCTGGGCCGGCGGTCGGTGTTCCTGATCAACCTGCCCATCGGAATCGCGGCGCTGGTCGTCGCCGCGAAGTGCGTACCCAACAAGGCGGGCGACCGCACGGTGCGGGTCGACATGGCCGGCGCGGCCCTGGTGGTGGTGTCCTGCGCGCTGCTGGTACTGCCTCTGAACCAGGGGCAGGAGGACAACTGGCCGCTGTGGACGTGGCTGTGCATGGCCGCCTCGGTGATCGGTTTCGTCCTGTTCGCCGTCCAACAGCGCCGAACGGCCACCGCGGGCCGTGAGGCGCTGGTGACGCCGGGCCTGTTGCGCAAGCCGGCCTTCAGTGTCGGGCTCGGCGGCATCGCCCTGTTCTTCGGCGGGCTGATCGGCACGCAGCTCGTGCTGACCCTGTTCCTCCAGATCGGCCAGGAGTTCACCGCCGGTGACGCAGGACTCGCCAACCTGCCGCTCGCGGTGGGAACCGCGATCGGCGGTGCTGTCAGCGGCGCGTTCCTCGCGGACAGGATCGGCCGCAAGGTGCTGCAGATCGGACCGCTGGTCCAGCTGGCCGGCGCGGCCGTGCTGTGGCTCGAGCTCGACGGCCTCGACACCGGCTCGTTCTCGATCCGGGACATCGTGCCCGGCACTGCGGTGGCGGGCGTCGGCGCAGGCATGGTGATCGCCGCCCTGTTCAGCTTCATCCTCGCCGCAGTCGACGACGACGAGATCGGATCCGCCTCCGGTGTGCTGACGGCGGTCCAGGCGGTCGGCGGCTCCATCGGCGTCGCGGTCTTCGGCTCGGTGTTCTTCGCCCGGGCCGAGACCGGTGACTTCACCAGGGGCTTCCAGCACGCGCTGATCGTCCAGGCGTGTCTGCTGGTGGCGTTCCTCGCGATCACCTACCTGCTGCCCAAGCAGGGCCGCCCCGAGGAAGAGCAGCACGGCACCATCCCCGGGGCCGCTGCCGACGGATCCGGCGCGAAGCGGCACCTCACCGTGTGAGCCCCGTCCTGGGGGCGCCCACGAGGAGCGGTCCCGGGCCCGCGTATACGGACCGTGCGCCGCTATCCCGTCGGACACGGCCCCTGCAACGTCGTCAGGCTGTGATCCGAATTGGTCAGCGCCGGTACTGGCCGGCCAGTACCGGCGCCGGGTACGGACGACTGACAGGCTGACCTCGCCACAGGTCGCCTTCGTGAACGCGGCGCAGGTCCTGGGGCGCGCCTCAGGGGTCCTGTGGCCCCCCGAGCAGCCGGATGCGAAGGCTGGGCGCCTCTGCCGTGACTGGCGATGCCCGCACATGCGCGAGTGCCTCAGTTCGGGCTCGCCTGCCGCGATCCTGTCACTTCCGGTCGAAGGAGAGCCATGTACCGGCAAGGCCCTGCTGGCCCACCCCAGGCTTGGACCAATCGCAGACACCGTCCCGGAAGATCGCCTTCAGATCGTTGAACTGGCCGTCGGTCACTGGCCCGCGGTAGTCGGAACGGATCACGGAACGCTTGCGGCACTTGACGATGTCGTTGGCCACATCGGCTCCCGCGACCATCCGCGGTGATGTCCACACCGGGTAGAGGGTGTTGCACTCGGTGTTGTCGATGCCCTCGACCTGGGGCTCCGTGATCTTCTTCGCGCCGATGCCACGGGTCCAGCAGGCGTCCGTGAGACCCTGCGGCTGGTGACGGACGATCTTCTCGATGGGGGCGTCGGCGCCGGAGTCTCCCTTGATGCCGGTGAGCCACTGGTCCATGTCGGACAACATCCCGGCGAGAGTGAACCCGTGGCCGTTCGCGCGGGTGAGCATGACCTGATTCGCGTGGGTGCCGTTGGCCTTGTCCAGGCGCGCCCGAGTGGAGAAGGAGTGGAACCGCATGTGCATGTCGCCGGCCGACGCATCGTCCGTGTAGTCACGGTAGTCAATGATCGGAACGTCGGCGAGGCCGCCACCGCCGTTCAGCATGCGGCCCGTGCGGTAGGCCGTCCGTACCGCACGGGGATCGGCTACGGTGCGCTCCGCGGCGGGCTTGGCATCATCGTCCAGGCCGCCTATGCGCCGGTTCAGGTCGATGAACTGGTCCATGTCGATGACCCCCTTGTCCAGAGCCTCGAGTCCGTACTGGATTCCGGTGTTGTCGAGCGGCCTGCGCACCTTCCCGGTTTCCGGTTCCTTGCCGTAGACGTTCACGGTGTGGCTGTAGACGTCACAGCGGGCACCATTCGGATTGGTTACGGGGTCGTAGCGCTGCTCCTCGGGCAGTTGGGGCGGGCAGAACACCGTGGGGTCGATTCGGCCGCCGGCCCGGGCCAGGCTGCCGATGCTCTCCCACTTACCGAACCCGGAGACCGCCTTCTGCTGCTCCTTGGTGAATGCGTCCGGCGCGACTTCCCTGAAGTAGTGGTTCAGGAGCTGGGCGTCACTGAGGGTCTGTATCGTCCCGAAGCCGACGTCGGGGAAACTGCAGCCGGAGAGGATGCCGTCCAGCAGGCCCGGGTAGTTGTCCGCGATCTGGTGGGTCTGGTACGAGCCGCCGGAGCAGCCGTTTCCGATGGTGAAGGCCGGGTCGCCGTACGTCTCCACGAAGCGTTCCTTGACCATGCTGGTGGTCTCGGCGGCCAGCAGATCGTTGCAGTTGTTGCCGAAGACGTTCAGCGTGGACGATGCGACGCCGTAGCCCTTGCTCAGGTACGTGTCATTCATGATGCCGACGGTGTTGCGGCCCTGGACGTACCAGCCGCTGGAACAGCCCCCGCCGAAGCCGTACACGAGGCGCCCGTTCCAGCCCGGTCCACGCTGCAGCGGGTCGGGTGCACCGGATTTCGGGTCGTGCAGCACGGCCGTCTCGTAGATGCCGCGGTTGATGGTGCCGGTCTCGACTCGGACGATGTACGGCACCGCCTTGCCCATGCTCGTCGTGGCGGTCGCCAGGTCTGCGGGGCGGACGTTCTCATCGGGCAACGGAACGAACTTGCCGGCCGTGGTGCGATACATGTAGTCGACGCGGGTCCTGACCGAGCAGTCCTTGTCGATCGGCTGCCCGAGCGTGCCGCCGGTCACCGTCTTGAACTCGGCGGTGTCACAGATGAAGGGCTGCTCCTGCGGACCGGCGAACACCGGCCCGGTGATGGGGTGGTTCTTCAGGGTCAGTTGTCCGGTGTCCGCGCCCTGAGCCCTGGCCGTGAGCCTGTTGTCGCCCTTGGACAGCTCCTTCACCACGCCCATCAGCGCATCACCGGACGGCCGGAAGCTCGAGGTCACGTCCCGGCCTTCCAGCTCGACCCGGACCGTGTCGGCGGCGATGGCTGCGGGCACCTCGACACGTATCAGGGCGTCACCTCCCGAAACCGTGCCCGGCCGCGACGATACGGCCGTCACCTGCAGCTTCGCGCGTTCCTGACCACCGGCCGGCGTCGCTGACGCACCTACCAACACGCCCATGAACGCTATGCCGGCCAGACCGATTTCGACCGGCCTCGCGGGTCCTCTGAACAACACGACGGAACTCGCCTCATTTCCTGGAGTCGGAGATCGTACTCAGTGCGTAGAAGCGGGCTGCGGGCCCGCCGGGGACGGTGATGCGAGTGTCCCGATGTCAAGGTGTGCGGGTCGCCGTGCCAACAGCATGGGCGTGACACCGCGGTTCAGCGAACGGGCGATGCCTGCCCACGAAGCCGCCGAGGGACTTCAGTTGGGCCCCGATCAGCTGCTTGCTGCCCTGCGAAAGCCATGCCACTCCTTGATGAAAACGTTCCCGCAAATTCAGTGATGTTCTGGAGGCACATCATCGACAGCAGTCGAGCCGAACCGCAAGACCCGTGCATCCAGAAGGATTTATTCGGTGAAGTGGCCCTGCCGCACGCCTTGACATGCCCTGGGAACGTTCGCAAGCATCAACCGCATTGGCAGGATCCAGGATGCGGGCCGGCCGGTGCCCCCGGCTCAGGACGACGAGGAGGCCGCGCGTGGCAGCCACGATTCGGGAGGAGGCGAGCGCCGCGGGCGTCTCGGTGTCGGCGGTGTTCCGTGCGTCCAACGCACCCGACAGACCCGGACGACAACCCGGCAGCGCGTCCTCGGCGCGGCGGCCGAGCCGTGCCACTCCCCCAACCCGGCGGCGCGCAGCCTGCGGGGCGGCGACACGGGGACGCCCGGGCTGATCGACCCGGACATCTCCAACCCGTTCTTCCCGGCGATCTTCAAGGCGATGCAGGCCAGGGACCGGCGACTGGCGCGCACGGTCCTGGTCGCCGACAGCGACGAGCACGTCCCCGATGACCGGCTGCTGACTTCGAGACCATGCAAGGCCGTGCGCTCTGTACGGGAGCAGCCTGACTCTTCAGCTTTGCCAAGGAATGTGGGGCGGAGAAGGCCGTGCCGGATGCCCGGCAACACCGGCGGCCTGATGGCCTGCGCCCGCCCCCAGCTCGGCGACCCTTCGCCCGGCGGCGTCACCGAGGACCAGCCGCTGCGGTTCCGTCGGTTCCAGGGCGTCAACTTCCCACTGCACGGTCGGGTCGACGTCGAAGCCAAGTGCGAGCAAAGAGCGGCCAACGGGAAGGTCTGTGCTTCCCTTCGGTCGCGGGCAGCCAGGAATCATGGATCAACCGGTGGATGGATCGACTGGTGTTAGGTGAGCGGCAGACGCCCAGCCGGGTCCAACACCCCCGTGCGCGCTCCTCAGCCCCGTTCGGCTCCTCTCCCCGGCAGCGCCTGACACGGCTGTGGCCGTCCTCAACCGCAGTTGCGGGAAACCCCTTGGGCTCCGTGCTCCCGGGCCGACGCGATACCCGCCCGTACCGCTTCCAGCAGGGCTTCCAGGCCCTGTGCCCGCTGCCATTCCTCGGCAGAGTGGTGCCATGTGTGCCCCAGGATCGCGGCCGGACCGTTCTCCCGGCCGGCCGCGAGCAGCGCCGACCGGAAGGGGAGGCGGACCGTCGAGATCGTCGCCGGTTCGCCCGAAGCCCCGGCGTCGCAGGGGCCCGTGACCCGCAGGTCCATGTTCCGGATGTGGAACCGCTTCGGATAGCTGCCGAAGACCTCCAGGATCCGGCCGTCGAACGTGTAGAACTCTCGAGCAGCATCATTCCCAGCACGGGCCACGCCTCCCGCCTGCGACGGTGCAGCCGCGTGGTGTCCATCTCGCTACGTAAACTGTTGGCTCGTATGCCCGTCTGTGATGGCTACGCGCGCGCTGACGGTTTCCCGTTCGACCCGAAGGACTGAGCCGTGCCCGACCGACCTGAGATTGTCTGCATCTGCGGCTCCACCCGGTTCGTGGACGAGATGAGCGCGGCGAACCGTGATCTGACCTTCGCAGGTGTCATCGTCGTCGCGCCAGGCGTCTTCCTGCGCGCCGAGGATCACGAAGCAGACGAGTTGATCACCAACGAGCAGAAGACCGCGCTGGACGCCCTCCACCTGCGCAAGATCGACCTGGCTGACAGGGTTCTGGTCGTCAACCCAGGCGGGTATATCGGCGAGTCCACGAGCAGGGAGATCGCATACGCCCACGCCACCGGCAAGCCCATCTCGTTCACCGATCCCTTCTGACCAGTAGACGCCTCGTGGTGCGCGCGGGCAACGAGTCTCGGTCAGCCTTGGAGCGTGTTGCTGGAGGGTCTTCGAATTCGTCGGGCGCAGCCTTGTGCTCGTATCGCGTGACGTGATCTCGGATGAGACGTCGGCCGTGCTCGGGCCGTTGTTCCCGGGCGTGAAGGCCAGGGGCCGCCCGCCTGTCGATCGACGCACGGTCGTCGAGGCGGCGGCGTGGCGGTTCCGCACCGGGGCGCCGTGGCGGGATCTGCCGGAGCGGTTCGGGAACTGGAACACGATCTACAAGAACTTCGACCGGTGGTCGAAGGCTGGGGTGTGGGCGCGGGTGCTCGAGCAGGGGTCCAGGAGATGGCCCACCGGGGCGGCGACGTCGAGTGGGTCGCGTCGATCGACTCCACGATCGTGCGCGTCCATCAGCGCGGCGCGACCCTGCCACGGGACACAAGGGCGAGGTCGACCTACAAGAAGTTCGGTGATGAACCCGCTGATCACGCGATCGGCCGCTCCCGCGGCGGACTGACGGCCAAGTCGTACCTGGTCGCGGACGGCTAAGGGCTGTCCTGCAATTCCTGGTGGATCAGCGCGCGGCGTCAGATGCGGTGCATCGCAAGGCGGAGGGACGCCCGAATACTGGATGTATTCGGGCGTTCCGACAACGCCGCGAGGTGCCGTAGCTGTCGTCGCGCGCCCGCCAGGAATTGCGGGACAGCCCTTAGGGACGGGTACTGGCGTTCATCCTTACCGGCGGCCTGGCCGCGGACACAACCATGCTGCCCGACACGCTCGACGAGATACGCGTCGCCGGTGCGACGGGGCGTCCGCGAGCAAGCGCCCGGACCGCCTGCTCGCGGACAAGGGCTACCCGTCCAACGCGAACCGGGCCTGGCCACGCAAGCGTGGCATCGCCACGACAGGTGGCAGTTGGCCAGCAGGTAGCCCACGACCTTGCGACCCGACTCGGCGACAGCGACCAGCGTGCCGGGCGCCTCTCCGAGCCTCTGCCATGTCACGTCGAACGCTCCGCGTTCTGGAGCGAACAACCTCGCGAAGTCGCGGGACAAGGGCCAGACCTGATCGGCGTCTCCCGGCTGTGCGGGGCGGATTCAGGGATCGCCGCAGTCTTCCGGGCGCTCACGCGTGCAGCAAGGCTTTAGCAACACGCCCTACGAGCTCGTGCGCGGTTAGCGGTGAGGTGGACGCTCGGGTTCAGTGCCGGGCCCGGTAGGGCGGGAACCTTGCCGAGTCGGCGAAGTCCTGGTCCGCGTCGGGCCATCGGTGGCGTAGCTCAGCGGCGATACGGCTGATCCAGGAGGTGAGATGGGGCATAGTCCTGTAGGTCTGGGCGGTGCGGGCGGCTGCTTCCAGCGTGGCGATGAGCTGGAGTCGGCTGTGGTCACCTGGCGAGCGGGTGTCGAGCAGGGCGAATCTCTGCAGACGGACCAGCATCCAGGACACGCAGGCAGCGGCGAGGCCGTCTCCATATCGCCGGTCGTCCTCGGCCGCCGGGATGCCGCGGGCCAGAGCGCAGCGGTACTGGTCGGCGAGGCCTGTGGCAGTCGGATTGCCCACTGCCAGCCAGGCCGGGCCGGGCACGTAGAGGCACACGGCATCGGTCAGCGCGTGCGTGTAGCCGGCGAATTCGAAGTCGATGAGGCGGGCCTCGGCCGGGCCGGAGGCGTGGAGCAGGATGTTGTTGACTTCCGCGTCCCCGTTACTCAGGGCAACGAAGGGGCCTGGACCAGCCAACTCCTCCAAGGCTGAGGAGAGTTCGTGCGCCGATCGGGTGTCCAGGGGTACACCGAGCGACGAGGCGTGCTCGATCGCTGCCGCCCGGAGAGGGGAGAGCCGTCCTCCCCGATCGGCCGCAGCATCAATCGGTCCCAGCTCGGCCCGGCGGGTGTAGTAGGTCTCGGCCCTCCCCGCAGTGGCCGCACTGAGCTCACCGCGGGCGCGGGCGAACGCGGTCAGTCGGTCGCCGTGCGTTGCCGCTCCGTCCCGTCGAAGCAGTTGGTCCAGGGAGACGCGGGGAGCGAGGTCTTCCAAGACGAGGAATCGGGCAACGGTGTCGGCGGCGATGACGCGAGGCGCGAGGTTGATCCCGACATCCTCGCTGAGGAACTGGAGCGCGGCCAGCTCGTTACGCAGCCGCCATGGAGCAGAACGAGCCTCGCGATACCCGTCCGGTATCCACTTGACGACGACGGAGCGCGGAAGCGCGGAAGTACTTTGGAGCCAGACCCGGGCTACGGCCCACGGATCCAGTCGCTCCAGGCGGTCTACGGCGACCGGCGAGGCGCAGACGTCGGTCAAGAGGTTCTGCAGCGCATCGACCCGAAAGGTCCCGCTGGGGGCAGCCATCCAGCCACCCTACGACTCGCCCCTTTGCACCGGGCACGCGTGCGAGGAACCAGGGCGAGCAGTCTGGTCCTCCTCCGAGCGTCACCTGGGGAACTTCAAGGCTCTGACCAGATCTGAGTGAGTGGTCCTGTAGTTTCTTCCGAACTCGCGTGGGCGGGTCTCGGTGGAGGCGACAGGGAGTGTCCGTGGCTCACGAACGGCTTGATGCCGAGTGGCTTCGCAGCTGGTGTGAACAGACGGATGCGGCGCTCGCGAGGCTCATGCAGCCGTTTCAGTCACGGTATGGCTTCGAACCTGGCAACAACGTGGTCGTGCTCGCCACGGAGGCGAGCCATCAGGCCACCGCCGCGCTCGTGGAGCTGACGCCGATTGCCTCGGACCTGACGACTATGTACTGGGTGATCGACGAGGTCTCCCTGTCCGATGTCGAGAACGGCTACTTCGTCCATCCGGCCTCGCTGGTCGCGGACCACTTCCGCGAGTACGGGACCGTCCGGATCGACGGGGAAGAGCCTGCCCTGGTCTTCGCCAGCGACGGCGGTGGCCATCTGTTCGCGCTGGCAGGCTCCGGGCGGGTCTGGAGGTCGACCACCGCCTCGTGGTTCGATCAGTTCGATCTCGCTGCGGCCAGTCTTCAGGAATTCTTCGAGGGGCTCTCTCAACAGATCAGCAGTCAGCCCTGACTTCCGGCCGCAAGGCAAGCCGAATCGTCATGGCCAGGCTGGCAGTTGGGCCGCTGGTTGATCACCTGGAGCAGTGCGTCGCACCGTCCGCGGGCAGCGGCAGACAGCCTGGATCGTCGCTGATCAGCACCTCGGGCCAGCGAGACGAACCGCGTGCCGGTATTCCGGCGGCCCTCGATCACGGCCCTGTGTGACCTGGCCGCGAGTTCGGCAGCGGTGGTGAAGTGGCCCGCCGCCCGGCATCGTCCACGGCCCGCCCCAGCGCGAGGGAAAGCACTCTCAGGGGTGCGGAACCGTGAGCGCAGTGACGACCAGGCCGTGGCGGATTATCCACCGCCCCTCGAAGATCCCTATCCGTCGTCCTCCGACCAGCGGTCCCGGGACGAGCAGTTCGGCGCGAAAGCGGCCCTGCGGCGACGTTCCGGGGTCCTGGTGAAACCCGATGTCCGCGTCCTCGAAGTCCAGCCATTTGCCGGTCAGCGGGAACCATGCCTTGTAGACGCACTCCTTCGCGCTGAACAGCAGCCGGTCCCAGTGGACGGCGGGCTGCCCGGCGGCAAGCACGGCCAGCCGCTCCCGCTCGGCCGGGAGCGCCACGGAATTCAGGACGCCGTCCGGAAGCGGACCGTGCGGTTCGGCGTCGATGCCGAGGGAGGCCAGGTCGGTTGCGCGGACGAGGGCGGCGGCGCGGTATCCGTCGCAGTGGGTCATGCTTCCGCGCAGGCCCTCCGGCCAGCGCGGGGCGCCGCGCTCACCCGGCAGGATGGGCTGCGGCGGGACGCCGAGCCTCGCCATGGCCCGGCGGGCGCAGGCACGCACCGCGGTGAACTCACGGCGGCGCTTTTCCACCGCCCTCGCCACCACCACCTCTTCCTCGGGGTGGAGCGCGGCGTGGCAGGCCTCGTCGTCCCCTCGGCTCTCCACGGCCACCACCGAGTCCGGGAGTACTTCCTCGATCACTGGCTGTCTCCTGCGGTCGGCAGAATGCGGCGCAGTCTGCCGGGCGCCCCCGGGCGGGCGCGCCACTCACGGGGATATCCCACCGACACCTCTTCGAAGCGGACGCCTTCGTGCCAGGTGGTCCGGGGGATGTGGAGATGGCCGTAGACCATGGCGGTCACCCTGAATCTGTGGTGCCAGTCGGCGGTCAGCCGGGTGCCGCACCACATGGCGAACTCGGGGTACCGCAGGATGTCTGTGGGGTGTCGATCCAACGGATAGTGGTTGACGAGGACCGTGGGCAGGTCCTCGTCGAGCGCCGTCAGCCGGCGCTCGGTCTCGGCCACCCGGTCCCGGCACCAGGCCTCACGGCTCGGGTAGGGGTCGGGGTGCAGCAGGTACTCGTCGCTGCAGATGACGCCGGTCTTGTTTGCGTAGGCGAGCCCTTCGGCCTTGGTGGAGCAGCCGGCCGGCAGGAAGCTGTAGTCGTACAGCAGGAACAGCGGTGCGACGGCGACTGGGCCGGTGGGACCGTTCCAGACCGGATAGGGGTCCTCGGGAGTGCTCACGCCCAGCTCGCGGCACATCTCGACGAGGTGCTCGTAGCGGGCGGCGCCGCGGAGGGTGACGGCATCCGTCGGGTGCGTCCACAGTTCGTGGTTGCCGGGAGCCCAGACAACCTTGCGAAAGCGGCTCGACAGGGTTCTGAGGGCCCATCCGATGTCGTCCACCGTCTCCGCGACGTCCCCGGCCACGAGCAGCCAGTCGTCATCGGAGCCGGGCACCATCTGCTCCACCAGGGCCCGGTTCTCGGGATAACTGATGTGCAGGTCGCTGATGGCCAGCAGTTGCCCGGTACCGCCGGTCATCGAAGTCCCCTCGTCCGCGCACGTGATCGCGTCCACGACAACACATCTCACGCCTCCCTGACAAGCACTCACGTGCCACGGGCGGTCAGCTCGACGGCCTCGCTGGGATGCGGGGACCGTGCCGACCGGGCCTACCCGACCGAGTGCACTCCGACGACGGCACTTCGTGCTGATCGCCGCGTGTCGGCGCCGCCGAGCCGGAAACCCCCGGCGTGCTCCTGCTTCTGCTCCTGCTCCTGCTTCTGCTCCTGCTCCTGCTCCTGCTCCTGCTCCTGCTCCTGCTCCTGCTCCTGCTCCTGCTCGAGATGACCGCGCGGCGGCCGACGGAACGTCCTGCGCCCGCCCGGAAGGCCTTGGGTCAGCAGCCCTGCCGCAAATGACCACACATGGAGTTCAGCCGGCGGGTTCTGCGGTGGTGCGGTGCTGGTCGGCCGCCCACGAGGCGAGGATGCGCAGTCCGTCGTAGGTGGAGGAGCCCACTTCGGCAGTCCATACGACGAGTTGCTGGTCGGGGTCGGTGCTGGCGGTGAGCGTGTCCCAGTCCAAGGAGAGCTCGCCGGCGATGGGGTGGTTGAGGACCTTCGTTCCCACACTGAGAGTGGCGACATGGTGTGCGGCCCACCACTGGCGGAAGTCCTCGTCCTGAACGGACAGTTCGCCGACCAGAGCGGTGAGGCGGGGATCGTCCGGGTACTTCGCCGCCTCCATCCGCAATTGCGCAACGGCGGTACGGGCAACGCTTTTCCAGTCGGCATACAGGGTGCGCATTTTCGGGTCGATGAAGAGAATGCGCACATAATTCCGGTGCTTTTCCGTGACAGTGGCAAAGTCGGTGATGAGGGCCGCCGCGAGGGGGTTCCAGGCGATGACGTCCATCCGGCGGCCCATCACGATGGCGGGCGTGGCGGTGAGGTCGTCCAGGACCCTGCGTAGCTGCGGCTGGACCTTCTGTCGGGCCCGGCGGCGCGGCTTTGCCGTCTCTTTCCCAGCCAGGCCGAAGAGGTAGCGTCGCTGGTCGTCGTCCAGACGCAGGGCCTGGGCCACCGCCTCCAGCACCGGCGCCGATGGAGGCAGCCGGCCCTGCTCCAGGCGGGTGTAGTAGTCCGTGGAGATCACCGCGAGCTGAGCGACCTCTTCCCTGCGCAGCCCGGAGACGCGGCGCGGCCCGCCGCTGTCGGGCAGGCCCGCGGCGCGGGGGCTCAGCTCGGCCCGGCGGGCCTTGAGGAACTCGCCCAGCTCGTTCAAATGCGGTGTCGGACTCATGCCCCCAGTCTGGCAGCGGACGGGCGCGGCGTGAGGGGGAAGGATTCTTCCCAGGATGCTTCCTTCCCAGGAACAAATTCTCCTCTGCACGTGCGCGCGCAGAAGTGCCAACCTGGAATTCCGCCAGCCAGGGCATGGGAAGGAAAGAGCATCGTGTCCGAAAAGAAGTCCGCAGCACAGCAGGCCATCGGCGACGCCGCCCCCAAGCTCGCCGGCCTCACCGACCAGGTGCTTTTCGGCGACGTCTGGGAGCGCGAAGGGCTCTCCCCGCGGGATCGCAGCCTGGTCACCGTTACCGCACTGATCGCCCTGTATCGCACCGACCAGCTCGGCTTCCACCTCAGGCTGGCCCTGGAGAACGGGGTGACCAAGGATGAGCTGGCCGAGGCCTTCACCCACCTGGCGTTCTACGCCGGCTGGCCCAACGCCATGGGCGCCGCCGGCCAGCTGAAGGCTGTCCTGGCGTCCGCCGACGCCCCCCAGGACCACTGACACCCCCCTTTACACAGGAGCACGCTTTCTCATGAGCAAGGTCATCTTCGTCACCGGTGCCGGGCGCGGCCTGGGAACCGACATCGCCCGCCAGGCCCTGGCCGCCGGCCACCAGGTCGTCGCCACCGGCCGCCGCCCCGCGAACGTGCTTGACGCCCTCGGCGGCGAGCAGGGAAACCTCCTGGTCACCGCCCTGGACATCACCAGTGCCGACGCCGCCCAAGCGGCCCTCGACGCCGCCGTGACCCAGTTCGGCCGTATCGACGTACTGATCAACAACGCCGCCGCCTTCCAGGCCGGGTACTTCGAGGAGATCTCCGACGCCCAGATGCGGGCCCAGATCGAGACGAACCTGTTCGGCCCGATGAACATCACCCGCGCCGTCCTGCCCGTCATGCGCGCCCAGAGCTCCGGGCACATCGTCACGATCTCCTCGATCGCCGGGCTGGCCGGCCAGGAGTTCTGCGTCGCCTATGCCGCCTCCAAGTTCGCCGTCGAGGGCTGGATGGAGTCCCTGCGCTACGACGTCGAGCCGTACGGCATCCGCACCACCATCGTCGAGCCCGGCTTCTTCCGTACCGAGCTGCTCGTGGACGCCTCCACCAGCTGGGCGGAGCTGTCCATCGACGACTACGCCGAGCGCACCAGGACCACCAAGGCGATGTGGCAGTCGATGAACGGTCAGCAGGCCGGCGACCCGGCCAGGCTCGCCGACGCCCTGCTGAAGGTCATCGGCCTGGACGATCCGCCGCTGCGCTTCGTCGCAGGCGACGACGCCATCCCCACCGCCGAAGCCAAGGGCCAGGAGATCACCGCGCAGGCCACTGCCTCCCGCGCGCTGGGCAGCGGCCTCGCCCACACCGACGCCCGCTGATCCAGCACCCGATGCACACCAAGGAGCACGTCATGGAATTCGTCACGCCGCAGCCCACCGGTAGGGGTCCCGAGAACTGGTTCAACGGGGACGTCTGGTTCGACGTCATCCACGCCGGCACCGAGCCCTCCCGCATCCGCGCCAACATGGTGCGCTTCGCCCCCGGCGCCCGTACCGCCTGGCACCACCACGCCGTCGGGCAGACCCTGCACGTCGTCGCAGGTATCGCCCTGATCGGTACTCGCGACGGCACCGTCCACGCCGCCCAGCCCGGCGAGACCGTCACCTGCCCGCCAGGAGAAGAGCACTGGCACGGTGCCGCCGAAAGCCGCTTCATGCAGCACCTCGCGCTGTGGGACGGCACCGCACCGGACGACGACCGCCCGGAGACCACCTGGCTGGAGCACGTCACCGACGCCCAGTACCAGGCCCCCCGTACCCGCAACAGTCACTGACCTCAGCCGCGCCGGCGAAGGAGCACCCGACCATGACCACCACGATGACCGCCCTCTTCGGCGGCACCGGACCCCACTGGGCCCCCCGCCAGGTAGCCGTCCCCGAGCCGGGCCCCGGTCAGATCGTGGTGCGTACACACGCGGTGGCGCTGAACAACACCGACGCCGTCATGCTTGCCGCCGCCGACCCCAGCACGGGCGGTAGCGGCAAGGAATACCGGGCCGGCTACGAGTTCGCCGGTCAAGTCTCAGCAGTCGGCGACGGCGTCGGCACCGCCACCGTGGGCCGTCATGTGATGGGCACGGCCCCCGCGGCCTTCGCCCAGTACGTACTGGCCGACCACCGGCACGTCCTGCCCATCCCTGACGGGCTCGGCTATTCCGAAGCCAGCGCGCTGCCCACCGGACTGCTCACCGAGCACGGCGCCCTCACGACCGGCGGATTCCGCCCCGGCCAGTCAGTGCTGATCACTGGCGCCACCTCCAGCATCGGCCTCATCGGCCTTCAGATCGCCCGCGCCCTCAACGCCGGCAGGATCATCGCCACCACCCGCAGCGCTGCCAAGCACGACCTGCTCAAGCAGGCCGGAGCCGACACCGTCGTCATCACCGGTGAACAGGACCTCACCCGGTCAGTACTCGACGCGACCGCCGGCGAAGGCGTCTGCCTGGCCCTGGATCACGTCGGCGGCCAGACCTTCGCCGCCTGCCTGCCGGCCACCAAGGTGGACGGCGCGGTGGTCAACATCGGCCGCCTCGGCCAGGCTGCCTCCACCATCGACCTCGACGCCCTGTCCTACCGCCACCTGCGCCTGCACGGAGTGTCCTTCGGCTTCACCCGCGCCGCGGAACTCGGCGCTGTCATCGCAGCCGCCGGCCGGGATCTGCTGCCCGCCGTCGCCGACGGACGCGTACGCCCCCTCGTGGACAGGACCCTCTCCTTCGACACCGCCGCCGAGGCTGCCACACGGCTCCGCTCCCACCAAGCCCAAGGAAAGATCGTCTTCGCCGTCCCGTGAGAGGGTTCAGACTTCGTCATCATGGGCCCCGAAGAACTGGCCTCGACCGGTTCGAGGAGGTCCGGGACTCGGCTTACCGACGGATCACGGCCCGGCCGTCATACACCGGGGTCATACACCTCGCCGACCGCGCCTTTCCCGACCTACGAGCCAGGAACGGTCCGGCGCCTGCTCTCTTCGTCCGGGTAACACTGCCCTGGCCAGGGTGTTGACCAGTGCCGCGGCAGCTCTCTCCCGGCTTTGCCCCGCTACACGTGCTGGTCTTGTTCAGCTGTGCCGCATCCAGATGTTGGGCTCTCGATACACGCCATGATCGGCGGATCGGTCGACCCGAAGGAGACTCAGTCCTCCTGGAATCACGTAGTCGCCCGACTCGGGGAAGGCCATGCCCGTCCAGTGTTCCCACTCGGCGACCGTGCCGGTCATCGTTTGCGAAGCGGGAGCTGCCGAAATGATCTCGGCACCGAGCCGCTGATGGGTCCGTATCCACGGGTCGAGGGCCATCCCGTCCTCACGGCACCACCTCATGAAGGTCTCGATGGGCGTCAACGGATACTGGGCCTTCGTCGTCGGGCGGACCGGCGCGATGACGTTGCCCAAGCCGGCTTTCTCGGCTGTCTGACGCAAAGCTCTGAGTGTCTCTCCTGCGAGCCCGCGCCCCTTGAGCGACGGGGTGACGACAGCTCCGCAGATGACCAGAGTGTTGGCTTCGGTCCCCTGCTCACGACCTTCGACCGCACGGACAAGAGCCTGGGTGTACCCGGTGGGGAGCGTCTCGGTCAGGCCGTCCCAGTGGATTGGTACACCCCAGCCCGATGCGACCGGCGCCTCGTGCTCATCCACCAGCGTCAGGTCCAGACCGGCGAACCACTCACCGACCCTGCCTATGTACTCCTTCACCAGCCGGTCAGCGGTGATGAACTCCGGAAAGCCCTCACTGAAAAGCTCCGTCAGCTGCTCGTCAGGCCACGTACGCGCGTCAGTTCGCTCGATCTTCAATGCCATCCCTGTTCATAGCACACAGGTTCTCAGTAGTCCCTGCACCGTTTCCATCCCGCCGTATGTGACCAGGAGCTGCCGGCACCGGTCCGCAAGCGCCTCCAGCCGGGCGGCCCCGCCGCGCCAGGGATGTGGAAACTGAACGAAGCCCGGGGGCGAAGCTCCTCAGGAACGCAGGGCCTCAAGTTCGTTCGCGCGACGAAGATCTTTGGGGCGGCCGAGGGAGCGCCTCATGAGGATCAGATCGTCCAGATCGGCGTACCAAATGTCGAAACCGGCCGGATCATGGGTGCTCACGGCCCGGGTAAGGCAGGGCATGACATCCATGTCACCCCAGGGAAGTGCAGGTGTGCACAGGTCGCCGCTGACACCGGTCACCTGGTAGGCCACCTGCGGCCGGTCCAGTTCGGGCAGGGCCGTGCAACCCGTGGCGGCCAGGGCATCGTTCAGGGCGCGCGCCTGCTCCGGCGAGCCGTCCCACAGGAGGTCGAGGTCACCCGTCAGCTCTGTCGAGCCGTGCATGATGCCGGCGACCTGACCTATGACCACCGCGCGCGAGCCAGCGTCGTGCAGAGCCCGAAGAAGGGGCAACGGGTCGAAGCCGAGCGCACCGTCCGTGGCGAAGGTGCCGGCAACGTCATTGGCTTCCTCCGGGCCGCACCCCGTGGCGGCACGTTCACGGGTAACCTCCCGCGTACGACGAACAGCGTGGTGAAGTCGCAGCACAGCAGTCTCATTCACCCGGCTCATTGAACCGTAATCGCTCATCGGCCTGAAGACGGGATGTCGGCCGGTTGCCGCATCAACGCTGCCGTCACTCAAGAGCCGGCGGAAGCTCTGCTCAAGCAGTCGGACGTGTGCAGTTTGCGCATCGTCCTCGCGGCGCTCATTGACGCGGACGATGACACAGGCGATCAACTCGACGTCGCAATCAACGATGTCTGCTGCCAGCCCGAAGAAGGTCTCGAACGGCTCGGGAAGCAGGCATCCGACGCCGGCGTCGGATGAGGTCGGGCGTACGAGTCACCGGTCCCGCGTCGTCTTGGTGGTGCACATGGACGCCAGGTGCGTGAGCGAGGGGCGCCGGCCCACAGGCAGCCGGCGTGGTTGAGGCGGTTGTTCACCGCACTGTGCCGCCCGGCCTGCTTGTGTTCGACAGCCCCAATTGACGTGAACACGTCTTGACTGATGGGTGCCTGTGCACGCACCTTTGCTGGGCGGATCTTTCCCAGGGGGGTACATGAACAGCAAGGTCCTCGGCGCGTCCACGGTCCTGGCCTTGTTGGCCCTGGTGGGGGCCTTGCCGGCACCGGCCTCATCCGCGCCGCGCCCCGGGCCGACGCGAGCCCTGCCGCTGGGTGCCACCGGATTGACCGAGACCCGAAGTACGCGGACGCTGCAGCCCGGTGTCACGCTCACACGCATCGTGCGCGGCGCCGACGCCCCGGCGCTTGCGTGGACGGTCGAGGTCTCCATCCCAGGCGGTGCCACCTCGCCGGACCCCGATGCGCCGCCGACTGCGCTGAAAGACCGGGCGAGCGCCGACGAGCTCACTGCCGCCGTGCAGGGAAAGGGCTTCGACGCCCGGGCGGAGCACGTCACGACTCCGGCTGTCGCCGACTACGCCGGCGGATCACTTGGGTGGCGGGTCCGGGTCGGACGGTTCGACTCGCAGTCGGCCGCGTCGGCCGAACTCACGCGGCTGAAAAAGGCCGGGTACGCCGGATCCGCCGTGTACACCGGATGGGACGGCAACCCCGCAGACCGCGGCCCGTGGCGGATCGACGTGCTCACCATCGACCCGGGCCGGTTCCGCGGCGGGCTCAAGGCGTCGTACGGTCCCGATCTGGAGAACCGCGAGAAGACCAGCGAACTGGCGGCCGCGGCCGGCGCGACCGCAGGGATCAACGCCGGGTTCTTCGTCCTCGACCCGAAAGCCGGAGCGCCGGGTGATCCGGCCGGCGTCGGCGTCTACGACGGCCGGCTGCTGAGCGAGCCGGTCAACGGGCGCCCCGGCCTGGTGATACGCGACGACGGCCGGCACAGCGGTGTCGCCCGGCTCACCTGGAAGGGGCGAGTCGTCGGCCGGGACGCGTCGCAGCCGCTGGACGGGATCGACCGTGTTCCGGGCTTGATCAGGAACTGCGGTGGCACCGACGACGACACTCCGACCTCCCTCCCCCTGCACGACGTGACCTGCACCGACGGCGACGAGCTCGTTGCCTTCACTCCTCAATACGGCAGTCAGACGCCGCATGGCGACGGCCTCGAGGCCGTACTGGACGCCCGCGGCCGAGTGCTGGAGATCCGCTCACCGCGCGGCGGACCGCTGCCGGCCGGCGGCAGTTCCGTGCAGGCGACCGGCAGCCACGTCGCCGAGCTGACCGCTCTGGCAGGGGTCGGCCGACCCCTGCGCGTCGAGATGACGTTGCAGGACGGCCACGGCCACCAGGTCTCCCCGTCACCGGCGACCAGCATCCTCAACGGGGGCCCCGAACTGGTCCGCGACGGAAGGCTGCACGTCACGCCTGCGACCGACGGGATGGTGCAGCCCGGCAACGCCAGCTTCTACTACGGCTGGGTACACAAGCGCAATCCCCGCACGCTGGCCGGGGTGGACGCCGCCGGCAGGACCGTACTGGTGACGGCCGACGGGCGCAGCACGGACGCGCTCGGGCTGAGCATCCCCGAGAGCGCCGCCGTCGCCCGGGCACTCGGCCTGCGCGACGCGGTCAATCTCGACGGAGGCGGGTCGACCACCATGGTGATCGACGGAGAAGTGATCAACGACCCGTCCGACGCAGCCGGTGAACGCCCCGTCGGGGACGCGCTGCTGATCCTGCCCGACCCGCACTGACCAGGTCGAGCCCGTGAAGGCCCGAGCCCGCGTTCACTCACTGCCAGAAGTCGCCATGAGCGCCGTCCCGATCCGACGAGCCCGCCTCCTGCTCGTCGTTGCCGCACTACTGCTCACACTGGTGTCGACCCCGGCGGCTCCTGCCGCCGCCTCGGCGGTGTCACCGGCCGCGGAAGCGAGCGGGATCGCCTCGTCCCAGGGGGCCGAGGTCGTCGCACTCACCCAGGTCGCCGACCGGCAGGTCGACCTGTCGGTCCGTTCACCGGCCCTCGGCGGCCGGACGGTGAACGTGCGCCTGCTCACGCCCGATGGCTGGGACCCGGGTGACCGGAGCCGGCACTGGCCCACTCTGTGGCTGCTGCACGGCTGCTGCGGGGACTACACGTCATGGACCGGTCAGACCGACGTCGCGCGGACCGAGAGTCTGCGCGATGTCCTCGTGGTCATGCCCGAGGCCGGCTGGAACGGCTGGTACAGCGACTGGTGGAACTACGGCCAGGGCGGTGCCCCGGCATGGGAGACCTTCCACACCAAGGAGTTGCGTCTCCTCCTCGAACACGGCTGGGGAGCGAGCAGTAATCGCGTCGTGGCGGGGCTTTCGATGGGAGGCCAGGGCGCTCTGCTGTACGCCGCCAGGCACCCAGGGATGTTCAAGGCGGCAGCAGCGTACTCGGGCTCCGTGCACCCGCTGCTCAACGACGAGTCGGTGAACCGCATCCTGGGGTTCTTCGCCGGTCAGGGCAACGACCCGCTGAGGGTCTGGGGCGACCCTGTGGCGCAACGCGATGTCTGGGCAGCCCACGACCCGTTCCACCTGGCCAAGCGCCTCAAGTCGATCCCCGTGTACCTGTCCTGCGGTGACGGCACCACCGGCCCCCTGGACCCGCCCGGCGCCACGAGCGCGCTCGAAGCGGACTTCAACAGGCAGAACCAGGCCCTTGCGGACGAGCTCGAACGCAGTGGCGCACAGCAGGTGACCACCCACTTCTACGGACCCGGAACCCACGGCTGGGCGTACTGGCAGCGTGAGTTGCACTCCTCACTGCCGATGCTGCTCCACGCCTTGCGAGCCGGCCGCTGAACGGCCGGCCCGGCGAGGTCGTCCGTCCTGCCGTCCCGCTCAAACAGATATGAATGACCGCCGGGACACGTACGCGGGGGCCTGTGCCCGCAGCCGCTCCCCGCAGCCACTCCCCGCTACCAGCCACGACTCGCCCCGGCAGCACCTCGCGCCAAGCACCATCCGTGCGGGGGCCGATCGTAGGGTGACGTGGGTGATCGTTCGTGAGGGTGCGGTGAGAACAGGCGGCGGGCGGCGGCCCGGCTATCTGGCGGCGGCTGTGGTGTTCGCCATCGGGATGGCCGGAACTACATTGCCCACTCCCCTGTACGGGCTCTATCAGCGGCAGATCGGCTTCTCCGAGCTGATGGTGACCGTCGTGTTCGCCGCCTATGCCCTGTCGGTGATCACCGTACTGATGCTGGTGGGCAACTACTCCGACAAGGTCGGCCGCAAACCCGTAATCCTGTGCGCCATGGCGCTTTCGGCAGCGAGCGCGGGATGCTTCCTGCTGGAGAGCGGGCTGCCGCTGCTCTTCGCCGGCCGCCTCCTGTCCGGCGGCGCGGCCGGCCTGCTGAGCGGCGCGGCGACGGCGGCGGTCCTGGAGCTCGCCCGTCCCGGGCAGAGGGCGCGGGCCGGGTTCGCCGCCACGGCCGCGAACATGGGAGGGCTGGGCTGCGGGCCGCTGCTCTCCGGCTTCCTCGCCGAGTACTCGCCGTGGCCGCTGATGCTGCCCTTCTGGGTTCACCTGGGCCTGGTGACCGTGGCGTGCGGGATCACCTGGTGTCTGCCGGAGACCGTGCCCCGGCCTCAGCGCTGGCCGCGTCCGGCACCGCAGGGCGTAGCGGTGCCGGACGAGGTGAAGGGTGTGTTCGTACGCGCTTCCCTGGCTGCGTTCGCCGGCTTCGCGCTGCTCGGACTGTTCACCGCGGTCGCGCCGAGCTTCGCTACGCAGACGCTGGGCGTGGACAACCTGGCCGTCACCGGAGCCGTCGTGTTCTCCGTCTTTCTGGCCTCGACTGCCGGGCAGTCGCTGACGCAGCGGATCGGTGCGCGCCTTGCGCTGCCCGTAGGGTGCGGTGCACTCGTCGCCGGCCTGCTGCTGGTGGCGTCGTCGCTGATCGCGGAATCCCTGCCGCTGCTCGTCCTCGGCGCTCTGTGCGGGGGCACGGGCCAGGGTCTGTCCTTTCGCGCGGCACTCACTCTGGTCAGCGACGTCGCTCCGGCCACGCACCGGGGCGGCACCATTTCGGCCTTCTTCGTCGTGGCGTACACCGGGATCTCGGTGCCCGTGGTCGGGGTCGGGGCCATGGCCACGTGGCTCGGGCTGCGCGAGGCCGGGCTGATCTTTACGGGCTGCGTCATTCTGCTGGCGGGCTGCGCGGGCACCTATGCGGCTCTCAAGCCGCCGCCGCAGACATAGCCGGAAGGCCGCGGTCAGCAAGCTGACCGCGGCCTTCCGGCGGTTGACTCCGCGGAATCGTCCGGCGGTTCAGTGTGTGGCGACCGGGATCTTCACCTCGTCCTGGCTTCCGTCCGTGGTGCGTGACGTGGCTGCGGGTCCGCCCTGGTGACCGGCGTTGATCATGGTCAGCGCGATGCCGGCGGCGAGGACCAGGATGCCGACGGCCCACCAGGTGGCGCTGGAGTAGCCGTCCACCATGGCCCGTGCCTGGACCAGTTTCCGTGCGGCCGGAGTGGCCGCATCCGCGGCGTGCGCGGCGAGGTAGGCCGTCGTGGCCGAGGCGGCGATGGTGTTCAGGAGCGCTGTACCGATGGCACCGCCCACCTGCTGCGAGGTGTTGACCATCGCGGAGGCGACACCGGCGTCACGCGGCTCGACGCCATGGGTGGCGAGCGACATCGCGGGCATGAACGCCGTACCCATGCCGAGGCCGAGCAGCAGCAGCCCGGGCAGCACCAGGCCGGCATACGAGCTGCCGATGTCCATCTGGGTCAGGAACAGCATGCCGGCCGCGGCAGTCAGGAAGCCCGGACCCATGAGCAGTCGCGGGGGAATCCTGGTCATCAGCCGGGCGCCGATCTGGGTGGAGCCCGTGATCATTCCGGCGACCATCGGCAGGAAGGCCAGTCCCGTCCTGATCGGCGAGTAGCCCTGGACGATCTGCAGGTAGTAGGTGAGGAAGAGGAAGGTGCCGAACATCGCGATGACCGCGAGACCGAGCGAAAGGTAGACACCGCCACGGTTCCGGTTGGCCGGTACGCGCAGCGGCAGCAGCGGCGCCTTGACCCTGGCCTCCGTGGCCAGGAACGCGCCGAGCAGCACCGCGGAGGCGACGAACGTGCCGATCGTCAGCGAGTCCGACCAGCCGGCCGACTCGGCGCGGGTGAAGCCGTAGACCAGGGCGACCAGACCGAGGCTGGAGAGCACGACGCCGGGGAGGTCGAGCGGCGAGCGGTTGCGGCCACCGGCCGGCTCACGGATCACGAAGTACGCGCCCAGGGCCGCGACGATCGCGAAGGGAACGTTGACGAAGAAGGTCCAGCGCCAGTTCAGGTACTCGGTCAGGGTGCCGCCGAGGATGAAGCCCACAGCACCGCCGCCACCGGCGATCGCACCGTAGATGCCGAACGCCTTGGCACGCTCCCTGGCCTCGGTGAACGTCACCGCGAGCAGCGAGAGCGCGGCAGGTGCGAGCAGCGCGCCGAAAGCTCCCTGCAGCGCACGGGCTCCGAGCATCATGGCCTCGCCCTGGGCGGCGCCGCCGAGCACGGAGGCGGTGGCGAAGCCGGTCAGGCCGACGAGGAAGGCCCGCTTGCGGCCCCAGAGGTCGGCGATACGGCCGCCGAAGAGCAGGAGACCGCCGAAGGCCAGGGCGTAGGCGGTGATGACCCACTGCCGGTTGCCGTCCGAGATCCCCAGGTCCTGCTGGGCGGAAGGCAGCGCGATGTTCACGATGGTCGCGTCGAGCACGACCATCAGCTGCGCCAGGGCTATGAAGATCAGCGCTCTCCAGCGCTTCGGGTCGGGGCCGGTGTCGACTTTCCCGGCGGACAGAACTGTTTCGGACATGGGGGTACTCACTTCGGGACTCAATTCGGAACTCAAGACGGGTGAACGGCGCCGCGCTGCGCCGTTTCCATGGATCGGGGCCGGTCCTCCGGAGCTGCGTCCGCAGGCTCCGGGTGGTGCGGGGTCAGGCCATGCCGTGGCTGACGGCGGGGCGTCGACGTCGTGCGGTCACGGTGAGTGCGGCCGGGCAGGCCATGCCGAGGGTGCCGATGCCGGTCACCGGGGCGAGGGTGGCGCCGAGGCGGCAGGGGCCGGCCTTGATGCCGGCCCGGCCCGGCGTGCGGTACCGCATGGCTCTCCTCCAACCGTGGGCTGCTGGTCACGGGTCCGGCTAGAATGAAACCGGAACACCGTTCAGCAATCACAATACGGAACATCGTTCCGGAGCGCAAAAGGGAAGACACTCCATGCCTGATCGCCCCGCCGAGGAGCCGGTTGCCCGCCGCGTGCGGCCCGATGTCCAACGCAACCTCGACGCCCTGCTGACCGCGGCCGCCGAGGTCTTCGCGTCGGACGGCGTGGACGCCCCTGTGCGGCGGATCACGGCAAAGGCCGGAGTGGGAGCGGGGACCCTCTACCGCCACTTCCCGCAACGCTCCGACCTCATCACCGCCGTCTTCCGCCACGAAGTCGACGCCTGCGCCGAGGCGGCCCCGGCCCTGGCGGAGCAGTACGAGCCGGTCGAGGCCCTCACCCGGTGGCTGCAGCGCTTCGCTCGGTTCGTCGCGGCCAAACGTGGTCTCAAGGCAGCCCTGCACTCCGGCGACCCCGCTTACGAAAGCCTGCCCGCCTACTTCCAGCAGCGCTTCCTCCCCGTCGTGACGGAGCTGCTGGACAGTGCCACCGCATCCGGCGGGATCCGCGCCGACATCCCCCCGTACGATCTGCTGCGCGGGGTCAGCGATCTCGTCTCACCGGACGACCAGGGTTACACCCAGCGCATGATCACCCTGCTCGTCAACGGCCTTCATTACCGCACGGATGCGCCTTCCTCCTGACTTCGGGCGGCAAGCGCGTCGAACCGGACCCGCTGGATGACCGGCAGCCGTCCGGCAGTTCGTGCCCCACGGCCCGGTGCGACGCCTCCTTGCCCGCCTTCCCCCGCCATTGCGCCAAGCAGCCTGGATCCGGTACGGAGTCCGATGTGAACGACCCGGCACAGCCCGCGACCATTCGCGTGTTCATCGCCCTCGCCCCGCCCGACCCGGCAAAGGAAGAGCTGGCCCGGGAACTCCGCCCCGCCTACGGCACACACCCGGACATGCGGTGGAACCGCATCGAGGACTGGCACATCACCCTTGCGTTCCTCGGCGAGCTGCCGGCCGCAGCGGTTCCCCTCCTGCGCCCGCCCCTCGCCGGCCTCGCAGCGGCACATCAGCCACCTCGCCTGGCGCTGCGGGGCAGCGGGGACTTCGACGACCGAGTGCTCTGGACCGGAATCGACGGGGACCTGGACGAGTTGCACCGGCTCGCCACCGACGTGCGTACCGCGGTCAGGGGCTGCGGGATCGCGTTCGAGGAGCGGCCCCTGCGACCGCATCTGACACTGGCCCGTGCCCGCCGCGGCGATCGGTCCTCGGCAGGGGAAATCGCGGCGGGGCTCGCCGGATTCACCGGCCGTCGATGGGCTGCCGAGCGTCTGCACCTGGTCGGCAGCAACGCCGGTCGGAGCCGTGGGCCGATCCGCTATCGCGACATCACGGCGTGGCCCCTCGGCTCCGGGGACTCCGGGGACGGGTCCTCGACGCCTCGGTCGGCTGCGGGCCGGTGCTGTTCGGCGGGCCCGCCCGCCGGCACCTCCCATGACGGATGATCACTGATCCGCCCCGGGACACTGACCCACCTGCCAGGCTGATGTGAACCAGCGGCCGGGCACCTTCACGTTCTCCGCCGAGAGAACGGCCCGGCTCGTCAGCGAGCCTCCCCGCCCCCGCGGAACTCATGGACCACCTGGATCTCGCCGACGATGTGAGCGTTGAAGTCGTCCAGTTCCTCGGCCGGAACCCAGAGTTCGAGGATCGTGCGGCCGCCGGCCTGCTGGATGGGATACCGGCTCAAGAACTCCGACTCGACTTCGAAACGAGTGACAAATCCGGCGCCGTCGTGCTTCACGTTCCAGTCCCGCGCGATCCTGACCGCATAGTCCTCGTTGAGGACCGGGTAGAAGATCGGCTGCTCGGGCAGCCGGGGCGGCCAGGCACGCCAGTTCAGTTCCCGGACCAGATCCAGCTCCTTGGGTCCGGTGGGGCGCCAAAGGGTCGTCGTTGCTTGCCTGCTGGTCATCTGCGTCGCTCTCTGAACGTAGCCGCTGTCACGCGGGGTGGGAGACCGGACCATACCGGGACGGCAGACTCTGCGGCCACGCGCTTTTCCCCATCCCGGCCGTCTCCGCAACCAGCGGCTTCCGGACACCCCTGATCCCGGAGTCCGGGCCCGTGCGAGTACTCCTGCCGGGTCCTTGGCCGACGAGCCGGTACCGAACGGCGGACCGAGCCGGTGCAGAACGGCGCTGCGTGTCATCGGGGCCAAATTCATGTGCCGCGGTTCGCCGGCGACGATACAGTCGTTGGCATGAACGTCACCGGCCCAAACACCACCGCGACCGCGCGAGCGACCAGCTCGCCGGTTGCCGCCGTCTGACCTTCCCTCCCCCGGCGACCGGAAACGGTCCGTCGGTAGTGCCGTGGAGCCTCTCGCCCCGGCCGGACGACTGAACGGTCCCGTTCTCCGGTGCCTCCCCCGCTGTAACGCGAAGGAGCCATCCCATGAATACGGAACAACTGGTCAGCACGTTCGTCGAGTACTTCCACGAGCGCGGCCATCGCCGGATCGTCGGATCGACGCTGCTGCCGCCACCGGGCGACCCCGTCCTGTTCACCACCTCCGGGATGCACCCGCTCACCCCGTACCTGGAAGGCATCCCCCATCCGCTGGGCAGGCGGCTGGTCAACGTTCAGCGCTGCCTGCGCACCACGGATCTGGAGGAGGTCGGCGACGCCACTCACCTGACGGTCTTCGAGATGCTCGGCACCTGGTCACTGGGCGACTACGGAGGCCCGCTCAGTCTCGACTGGGGGTACGGCCTGCTCACCGACGGTCTGGGTGTCGATCCCGGCCTGCTGCACGCCACCGTCTACGCCGGTGACGGTCAGTGCGAGCCGGACCATGACTCCCTTGAGCTGTGGCAGGACCGCGGCGTCCCCGTCGAGCTCACCGTCGAGGACAACTGGTGGTCCAACGGTCCTGTCGGACCGTGTGGTCCCGACTCGGAGATCTTCCTGTGGAGCGGTGACTGCCCGCCCGAGTCGACACCCACACAGGACGACCGCTGGGTGGAGGTGTGGAACCACGTCATGATGAGGCACCGCCGGCTCGACGACGGCTCCCTCGTGCCTCTTCCCCAGCGCAACGTCGACACCGGACTCGGCCTGGAGCGGCTGGCCTCCCTGCTCCAGGGCAAGTCGTCCGTGTTCGAGTGCGACGTCTTCGATCCCTGGCGCCGACTGGTTCCGCTCCTGTGGCATCTGGACGAACCGTCCCTGCGTCTGGTCTGCGACCATCTGCGCTCAGCCGTCGTGGTGCTGGGCGACGGTGTGCGCCCGGCCAACACCGGACGGGGCTACGTACTGCGCCGCCTGCTACGACGGGTCCTCACCGTGCTGTGGCGGGAGGACCCCTCGTACAGCCTCGGCGACCTGCCGGACGACCTGATCCAGCACACCCTGGACCACTTCCGGCAGAACATGTCACCGGCCGGCGTACGCCATGTGGTGCATGACGAGGAGCAACGGTTCGATCGCCTCATGGAGCGCGGTCGGCAGGTGCTCGCCCGCCCCCGGTTCCGAGGCCGGCTCACCGAGGAGGACCTCCACTACCTTCACGACACCCACGGGCTGCCACGCGACCTGATCACGAGCCTGCGGCCCGGATGAGACGCACGGTGCCGGCCCGGTCGGTACTCCCGACCGGGCCAGGGCCAGGGCCGCGGGGTCCAGGAGCCGTCCACGCTGCTCGCCCGTGCAATCACCCAAGTCGTCACGCCTGGAAACGTTTACGGTGGCGGGGTCGCACCACGCTGAGCCATGTCGCCGGACTGCCGTCGCCGAGCGGCTCGCAGCCACTTCACGCCTCACCGGCAGCGCACAACGGCATCGGGATCTGACGGGCCGAGCGCCGTCGGCCCATGAGGTCCCGGGCTTCAGGGGCCATGCGCACCGGCGGCAGGCAGACTGTGCTTGTGACGAATCTGAGCAAGGGCGCCAACATGGCGGTGACGGCATCCACCATCAGAGCTGTCCTGGGCTGGTCCCCCGGGACCGGCGCGCCGGATGTGGACGCTTCCGCGCTGCTGCTGACCAGCAGCGGACGAGTCCGTTCCGACGGCGACTTCGTCTTCTACAACCAGCCGCAGCATGCATCCGGCGCCGTGCGTCACCTGGGCAAGCAGTCCGGATCCGACTCGTTGGACGTCGATCTCAACACGCTGGGACGGGACATCGAACGGGTCGCCCTGTGCGCTTCGGTCGACAGTGGGACCTTCGGGCAAGTGCCCGGGCTTCATCTTCGGCTGTTCGATGCCGCGTCCGGTGCCGAGTTGGCCCGCTTCGACATGGAAGCCGGCCCGGAGACCGCGTATGTGAGCGGTGAGCTCTACCGACGCGACGGCTCATGGAAGTTCCGGGCTGTCGGCCAGGGGTATGCGGACGGGCTGGCCGGGCTGGCAACGGACTTCGGCATCAGCGTCGACGCGGAGCAGCCTTCGGCTGCTCCCCCGCCCGTCCCGGACCGGGTGTCGCCGCACCCCGCTCCCGCCCCGTCCACAGTCCGGCCCACCTCTGCCGTCGGCTCCGCGGCCGGCCGGGACGAGCCCTCGATCCGGCTCACGAAGGGCGAGGAGAACCTGCCGGTCGACATGCGCAAGCGCCTGTCGCTGCGCAAACAACAGATCGCGGTCAGCCTGACCAAGCACGGTCTGGCCAAGCTGACCGCGCGGGTCATCCTCGTCCTCGACGCGTCCGGATCGATGAGCGGCCTCTACACACGCGGCACCGTGGCGGGCGTAACCGAGCGGATGGCGGCCGTCGCGGCACAGCTCGACGACGACGGGGAGATGCAGGCCTGGACGTTCGCCAGCAACCCAGCCCGGTTGCCCGACCTGGTGGTCGGTGAACTGCCCGAATGGCTGGCCCTGCACGTGCGTGTGGGACAGGTCAGCCTCTTCGGCCGCAAGAAGCCGCCGAAGGGGCTCCGCCCCGGGCAGGTCGACATGCGAGCGGTCGGGATCCAGAACGAGGAGCAGAAGGTCATCGCCGAAGTGCGCGCGTTCGTGCGCGACCATCCGGTGCCCGACCCGACCCTGGTCCTGTTCTTCTCGGACGGAGGTGTGTACCGCAATGACGAGATCGAGCGGGAGCTGCGTGCCGCGGTGGAGGAGCCGGTGTTCTGGCAGTTCATCGGACTCGGCCGGTCGCAGTACGGCGTGCTGGAACGCTTCGACACCCTGCCCGGCCGCCGGGTCGACAACGTCGGCTTCTTCGCCGCGGACGACATCGAGAAGGTCCCTGACGCGGAGCTGTACGACCGGCTCCTGTCGGAGTTCCCGTCCTGGCTGACGGCTGCCCGGCAGCTCGGCATCCTGCGCTGAACGCGCGCCGCCGGTGGCCGGCGCACGTGCGGGTCGTCCGTCCCGCACGTGCGTTCTCCGGCCCCGGGGCACCCGTCCCTGAGCGGGCGTCACCGACCGTCGGTCGGCTACGGCGTCACCACGGTGCCGCCGAACGTCACGACGAGGCGGCCGTCCGCGGCGAACGACCAGCCCAGGGCGCCGTCGTACGAGGAGCACCGGGAACCGTTCGAACCCGTCCAGAACTGGTTCGAACTGTCGGCGTCACCGACCGTCTTGTCGTTCGACCCGCTGCCGCTGCGGCAGGAGGTGTTGTTCCGGTACACGGAAGTGCCCTTGTCGAAGGAGAAGTTGCGTTCCTCGTTGTCTATGCCGACGTTGTCGGACACCGTCATCGAGCCGGGGTTGCTGTTGTACGTGAATCCGTGATGGCCGTTGCCGTAGGCGATGTTACGGCGCACGATGTGGTCGACCTCGATGTCGTCGCCGCCGAGCTTGAAGCCGTTGCGGTCTCCGTCGGCGTTCACGGTCCCGTCCGAGAGCGTGCCATTGCTGTAGGAGAGGGAGTCCTCGATGGTCACCGGGCCGATGGGGCCCGTTTCGTTCTTGGTGTAGAGGTCCCAGCCGTCGTCGATGTTGTTGTGGGACACGGTGTAGCGGAAGACGTTTCCGGGGCCGGAGGTGAGCTTGGAGGCGAAGCCGTCGGCGTCCTCGCCGTCGGAGTCGGCGTTGTCGTGCGACTCCGAACTCAGGATCAGGTTGTCGGCGGGCCACTCGTCGTCCGGAGTGGTCGAGGCGATCCGTGAGATCTGCAGCCCCGAGTCATGGTTGAAGCGCGTCACGACGCGTTCGATGACGTTGTTGCTGCCCCCTACGAAGATCCCGTTGTCGCCGGCGTGCTCGACGGTGATCCCGTTGATGTGCCAGAAGGTCCCGTTCACGGCGAGTCCCCGGTTGGCCGGGTCCTCGCTCATCTCCGAGAAGTTCAGCACCGGGGCCTCGCCCGGGTAGGCGGCCAGGGTCGTGCGGGCACTCGCCGTGCCGTCGTTGCCCGGCGGAATGGTGACCGTCTGTGCGTAGTGGTACGTCCCGCCGCGCAGGTAGACCGTCCCGCCGGAGGTGACGCGGCTGATCGCGGAGGCCAGCGTCGTGGGGTCCGCCTCCGTACCGGCTGCGTCGTCGGTGCCGTCGGGTGCCACGTAGAGGGCAGTGGCGTCCAGCGGCACGGAGGCGACCGCCGCCTCGCTGCCGAAGGCGCTGCCGCCGGACAGGCAGGACTCACCGCCCGCGACGGAACTGGCGCAAACGGCCGGCGATCCTCCTGCCCGGTGCAGGGTGGGCGCGGCCTGAGCGGTCGTGCCTGACACGGCGGCAAGCGAGCCGGCCAGCAGGCTGACACACGCGAAGACGGGTTTGATCTGCATCGTTCGACTCCAGGTGGGGTTGGTTCGTTCGACGAGTTCGTTCGACGGGACGCAGCGAGGTCACGCGGCTCGGTCCGCCTCTGGGTGGGGCGGCGGATCGGGCAACTGTGCTGCGTTGATGACGATTTCGATACGGCGCGACCGCGGCCGTATCAGGAGGGAAGCAGGACGCTCCTCTTCTGACACGGCCTCAGTCGTGACGACGTGTCTGTTCGAGTCCATGAACGGGTCGCACGAAGAGGGACTCCACGCGCCCCGCACAAGCGCTTTCTACGGACGATAGACTCAAGACATGTTCACGTCAATGACATATATATGAAATGAGAACACACACATGAACACCCACTGCCATGCGTGCATGCGGGCGTCCATGCGCGTGATTGCCCAGCAGCGCAGGTCACCGAGACTGCCGGGCTCGGGTCGGCCAGGCAGACGCCACGGGTGCCGACGGACGGCTTGTGCGCCTTCCCCACCCACCCGCGGGGCGGGTCGTTCTCCACCGAGCACCCCGGCCCGGTCCGCGCGTACCGGTCAACGCCACCTGCCGTCAACGCCACCCGCCGTTCGGCCGCTTCAACGACTGGCGCTCCAGGACCTGCCGCGATGGCCGCTGCCGACCCTTGTCAGCCATCGTCGCCTGCGGCACGGGACGCCCACGACAGGGAGGGCCGCCACGTCGAAAGGCGTCGTGGGCGCCGCGAAGTGCCGCCGTCCTGTCCGTGTTCGGCTCGTCCGTTGCCTTTCGGCAGCGTCGGACCGGGCATGCATTCCGCTTCAGCCGGGGCGCGTTGTACGCGCGTCCCCCTCCGGCCCCTCGGCAACGCGTTTGATGTGCGCCAGCCGCCGGTCCCAGTCGGCCGCGAGGGAGGCCATCCACCGCGCCGTCGCGTCGAGTGCCGCGGGCCGTACCGCGTACCGCACCTCGCGTCCGACCCGGGTGCCGGAGACCAACTCGGCGGCGTCCAGGACGGCAAGGTGCTTGACCACCGCCTGTCGCGAGACGGGAAGCTGCTCGGCGAGCGTCGTCGCGGTGGCCTCGCCCCGCGAGGCGAGCAGATCCAGCAACTGCCGTCGCGTCGGGTCGGCGAGCGCGCCGAGGACGGTGCCGACGGCCTCGGCTGCGCCTGGCTGTTCCTCCGTCACGCGGAGGGCTGTTCGGCGCGCACCTTGAGCGCGTCGAGCTCCAGGGGCCAGCCCCCGCTGTGGTCCTTGAGGTTCTGACTGCGCAGTTCCTCGGATCCCGCCAGCGCCGCGAACCCGCTCTCGACGACGCGCAGCCGCGTCCGGTCGCCTTCCTGGGTCAACGTGAACTCCACGAGGGTGCTGTTGTCCTCGCGCAGGTCTTCTCCCGGGAACGCGCTGGTCCAGCGGTACGCCAGGTACGTCGGCGGCTGGACCTTCTCCACACGCACCGGGAAGTCCCCGTGCTCGGCATGCTTCGCCACCATTGATTCGCCTTCCCTCGCCACGGTGCCGGGCAGGCTCGCCTTGTCGGCCACCCAGAAACCGGGTTGGGCCACCAGCGACCAGACCCGCTCCAGGGATGCCTCGATCAAGGTTTCGCGTTCGATCCGGTCCTCGCTCATGAAATGACTCCGCTTCATCGCTGCCATTGACTTGCAACTCCAGAGTTGCACGATGCGACACTTAGCGCAACCCGTGAGTTGCACGACAGCTCGCAGCACCGCAGTTCGCTCATCTGTTTGTTCATTTGAACGCATCAATGGTAGAAAGTTGTCATGAGTGTCGCCAACCGTTTGGACCTGACCCTGCGACTGGTGCAGGGCTCCGCCCGGGTCTCCGTATCGGAGCTCTCCCAGCGCCTGGGCGTGTCGGAGATGACCGTGCGCAGGGACCTGGACGCCCTGGAGAGTCAGGGGCTGGTGCGGCGCGTTCACGGCGGAGCCGTGGCTACGCGCTCCCGGGCCGAGGACGCCGGATTCTCGGCACGAGAACCGTGGCAGGCCGCCACCAAGGACCGACTGGGCGGCGCTGTGGCCGCGTTGGTGGAGCCGGGATCACGGGTGCTGCTGGATGCGGGGACCACGACGGTGCACGTTGCCGAGCACCTGGCGACCCGGGCCCCGCTGACAGTCGCCGTGCTGAGTCTTCAGGCCGCGGTGTGCCTGGCCGACCGGCCCGGGATCGATCTCCTGGTCGTGGGTGGGCGCTCCCGGCCCGGTGAGCGGTCCTTCGTCGGTCCACTGGCGCTGCGCACGCTGGAGTCCCTGGCTTTCGACTGCTTCGTCATGTCCATCGGCGGTGTGCACGCCGAGCACGGCTGGTCGGAGTTCTCCCTGGACGACGCCGCCGTCAAGCAGGCCGGGCTCGCCCGGGCCGACCGCACCATCGCGGTGGCGGACGCGACCAAACTCGGCGTGCGGGCCTTCAGCCGGGTGGCCCCCCTCGACGCCGTGCACTGCTTCGTCACCGACCGGGCCGCCGGCAGCGCCGGCACACACCCCAGCGGTCCGCAGACCCTGGACGCCCTGCGTGAAGCAGGTGTCGAGACCGTCCTGGCCTGAACCCCGCCGCCATCCCACCCCCCATTGAGGAGTGTGCCGTCATGGCCACCGATCCCCGTTCACTGATGATTCTCGTCGCCGGCCCCTACCGATCGGGCACCGGCGACGACCCGCACAAGCTGGAGGCCAACGTCCGCGCGATGAACGAGTCGGCCCTCCGCCTCTTCCGCGCCGGGCACCTGCCCGTCACCGGCGAGGCCCTCGCCCTGCCGCTCCTGAACACCGCGGGAAGCACCCGGCCGGGCGACCCGCTGTTCGACGAGATATTCCACCCGGTCGCCGAGCAGTTGCTCTCCCGGTGTGACGCTGTTCTGCGGATCGGCGGCCCGTCCGAGGGAGCGGACCGCATGGTCGCCCAGGCCTGCGCCCTGGGCAAACCCGTCTACAGCGACCCCGCCCACGTACCGGACGCCCGATGACCGCCGGCGTCGACACCCCCGACCGCCGTGGCCGCACCGGACTGGACCGGCACGGCCTCGACTTGACCGGCAACCCCCGCGTGCGGATCGGCAATGTGGAGGTGCTCTCCTGCGACTGGTACGTCCTGCGCAAGACCACCTTCGACTACGAGCACACCGACGGGCACGTCAGCCGGGAGCAGCGGGAGACGTACGACCGCGGCGACGGAGCGACCATCCTGCTCCACAACGCGGACCACCGCACCGTGCTGCTCACCCGTCAGTTCCGCCTGCCCGCCTACGTCAATGGACACGCCGACGGCATGCTCCTGGAGACCGCGGCCGGGCTTCTCGACGGTGACAGCCCGCACGCGGCGATCCGCCGCGAAGCCGCCGAGGAGACCGGACACGTGATCGGCACGCCCGAGCACGTCTTTGCCGTCTACATGAGCCCGGGTTCCGTCACCGAGCGCCTGCACTTCTACGCCGCCCCGTACAACCCGGCGGACAATCCGGCCGGGTCGACCGGAGTGGCGGCCGAGGGCGAGGACATCACCACCGTCGAGCTCCCGTTCGACGAGGCACTGGCCATGGTGCGCAACGGCGCGATCGTGGACGCGAAGACCATCATGCTGCTCCAATGGGCCGCCCTCGACGGCCCGTTCCGACAGCCCGGCCCGCTCCCCCATCACAACTGACCGGGCGTCCGGCACCGGCCCATGGCCGGCAGGCATCCGAAGGGCGGCGGTCGCCACGGGGCCGACGATGCCCGGCAGTCAGAGGCCGGCGAGCAGGCCGTCGAGCGGGGCGGGGACGCGGCCGGGATCGAGGGCCTCGACGAGGACACGACCGTATTGGATCTTGCGCCCCTTCTTCGTGCCGAGGAACCGCCGCAACTGCTGCGGTGCCGTACGGCCCTGCTGGGCGGGCTGGCGCTGGAAGGTCTGCAGGGCCCGCAGGTCGCCCTCGGCCTCGATGAGCGCCTCCACCCGTGTCACGCCCAGTGCGCGGATGAGCTCTTCCTCCAGATCCGCCGCGCATACGAAGAACCGCTGCCCTGCCGCACCAGCCCGCTCCAAGCCGCGGATGTAATAGGGGCGTTCCGCTTCGTCGCACAGTCCCGTGAGACGAAGACCGAGGCCGGGTGGACCGAGGAGGGCGGCGAAGCGCGCGACGCTCATCGCGCCGCCCATCGGCAGGACGCAGACTCCTTCGGCCGGCAGGTTCCGGCCGCGGCTCGCCGCCAGGGCATTGACGGCTGCGGCATCGCTCGGTCCTTCCAGCAGGACGACGGTGCGTACGGACAACTGCGCGGCCAGTTCGCGCGCGGAGTCACCGGAGCCACCAGCCGCCCACGCGGTGACAGCCTCCTGGAACAACCCCATGTCAGCCACGGGACGAGTCTCCGCCATTTCCGGCCACGGCGGTAGGGGATTTCCGCCGACGTCGCCCACGGCATCGGCGGATCGGTGTCGGTAGCGGCGACAGTGCCGTGGACGACGTCGGCGCCACCACCGAAGCAGGCAGGCCGACCAGGGCCATGCGGATGCCGGCGGTCGCGAGGACGCTGGAGACGTCGACGGATACGCAGGCCATGGCTCGGCCGACGGCGAGTGCCGTCTCGCCATCGGGGGAGCAGGATCCTGAAGAACAGCCGCAGGCGTTCGACCATACGCTCGCCCGTCAGCCGGCTCAGCGAACCCGGTCGTAGACCATGGCCATCTCCCCCAGCTTTCCGGTCTCCTGGTGCGTGAGCGTCCATACCGAAGCCGGCAGACCGTCGTCGAACAGTCGCTGCCCGCCACCAGCGATCTCGGGAAAGATCATGAGGTAGAGCCGGTCGATCAGGTCGGCCGAGAGGAGGGCCTTGATGACGCTCGCGCTGCTGTTGACGAGGATGTCTCCCTCGCCGGTGGTCTTGAGTTCGGCGACGACGTCCGCGGCGGGTGCATTCACCAGACGGGTGCGTTCCCAGGGCGCTTCGGTCAACGTGGTCGAGAAGACCACCTTCTCGGCACCCACCAGCCACTTCGCGTATCCGCGGTCACGCGGATCGGCGCTCTCGTCCTCGGCCACCGAGGGCCAGTACCCCAGGAAACCCTCGGCGTTGATCCGGCCGAGCATCGCCGTCGTCGCGCCTTCCCAGATGCGGGTCAGGTGGCCTCGCGCGACCTCGGTGGTCACGTACGGAGCGAACATGCCAAAATCGCTGGGCCCGCCGGGGCCGTTGTAGCGCCCGTCCAGGGTGAGACTCAGGTTCGCGGTCACCTTGCGGCCGGTCGAGCTGGTCATCCCGTGCTCCTTGTGTCGATGTCGCTGATGTCTCCGTCGTGCGGTTCCGCAGCAAGGTTCGCCGCGAGCTTGTCGAGGCTCTGGCCGAAGCCGATCTCGATGCCCGCGACGAAGTCCGCGGAGCCGACCGTGCTGTCGGTGATCCGCCAGTGGACGTCGAGGTCCGTGCCGCCATCGGTGGGCCGCAGATCCATCTCCACGTGGGCGGTGAAGGCAAGGCTGCCGTCGGGCAGCAGCGGAGAGAGCCGATAGGCGAGGCGTTCGCCGGGGCGCACATCGTCGACGACTCCCTCCGCACGCCCGGCGATCACGTCGGAGCCGTCGGTGTCCTCGGCGTCGCGGTACTCCTGGACGACCCGTCCACCCGGTCGCGCCTCGAAGATGATCTCGGAGACGCGCAGGTCGTCGGGGGTCCACCAGCGCGCGAGAAGCGAGGCGTCGGTCACGTGGCGCCAGGCGAGCCCGGGGTGCCCCTTCAGCGAACGACGGAACCGGAACGAGCGGCCGTCGGCCCACCCCGAGTCGTCCGCGGCCAGCCGCTCCGCGCGGACGCTGAGCCCGTACCGGTCGTAGGTCGCGCGCGGGCCGCCGGCCTGTTCCGCGATGTCGGCGAGCGTGCCCAGCGCTGCCGCGAGGTCCCGAAGCGGGCCGGGGCGCAGTGCGTAGATGCGGCGCTGGCCGGTGCGCTGGGAGGTGACGACGCCGGCGCGCTCAAGGGTCTGCAGATGTTTGGTCGTCTGCGGCTGGCGCGCCTCGGCGAGCTGGGCGAGGACGCCGACCGAGCGGGGTCGCTCGGCCAGCAGGCCCACGAGCCGCCAGCGGGCCGGGTCGGCCAGTGCAGTGAGGAGTGCGTCCATGGCGCAAGCATTCCCCATGGCGAATATTCCTGTCAAGGAATATATTGGATCGGGCGAACCGCACCGGGGCCGATCCCTCTCCTTTGCCGGTCGACAGCCTTCCAACGACCGACGCGGTTCATGAGGCCAGGCCGGAGACCAGGCGTTGGCTGCGCCTGTGGGCAGTCGCCATGCCGGCGGTCGCGATCGGGCGGTCCCGGCAACGTTTCACGAGGCGCAGTCGCCTCTCTGGGGACAGCGGTGCACTGCGGTGAGTCACAGGCACTCCTAGCGCCAGGGATCGAGCGCGTGCTTGCCGCGGGTCTGGCCGGCTTCGAGTTGCCGCAGCACTGACGCCCCCTCGATCAGGGGGTGAACCTGAGGGGTCCCGGGCGGGTACACGCCGTGTGCGATCAGTGCCTCGATCTCGACGAGCAACGACCGGTAGAGGGAGGGCGCTGCGACCGCCAGCGCACCGATGTGCAGGCCCTTGAGCTGGACCTGGTGGGTGAAGACCAGGTCGTGCGTGGTCACAGTGGCGTCGCCGGAAGCCGCACCGAACACGACGACGCGTCCGGTGAAGGGTTTGGTGACCGACAGGCTGGCCTCGAAGGTGGCCTGTCCCACCGATTCCAGGACCAGGTCGACCCCGCCCGTCAGGCGGCTGATCTCCGCGGCCAGATCGGGGCGTGTGCTGTCCAGGACTTCGTCGGCGCCGAGCGCTTCGACGGTGTCGTGCTTGGCCGGTGACGCCGTGGCGATCACGCGTGCACCGTAGTGGCGGGCGAGGCGGACGGCGGCCTGCCCCACACCTCCGGCCGCGGCATGAACGAGCACCACCTCACCCGTCTTGATCTCGCCCAACGGCTTCAGTGCCGCCAGGGCGGTGGCCCAGTTCAGCACCAGGCCGAGGGCTTCGGCGTCGCTCCAGCCGGAAGGCACGGTGAGTACACCAGCGGCCGGCATCGTCATGTACTGCGCGAAGGCGCCCGGTCCGGTTCCGACGACGTGAGTGCCGAGCGGAAGCGGGCTCTCGACGTCCGGGCCGACGCCCACGATCTCGCCGGCGGCTTCGAAGCCCGCCACATAGGGCGCCTGCGGGCCTCCCTCGTACGTGCCATGGGTCTGCATGACGTCAGCGAAGTTGACCCCGGCGGCGCCCACACGGATCAGGTACTCACCGGGTCCCGGGGCGAGACGGCGCGGGCCGGTCGTGAGGGTCAGGTCCTTCGGCCCTCGGTGCGACTGCTGGACCAGTACCCGTGTCGTCCGACCGGCGCTTTTCTGCTGCTCGTTGATCTCCATGCACGAAACGTAGGAGTCTCACACTTGCGTCAAGGTCAAGTGGCGGTCAGAGGCCGGCGCGACGAGCCTCCCGCAGGTAGGCGTCGAGTGCCGCTTGCTGATCGCTGAGAATCGCGATACGCGCAGCGAGGCGGTCGCGATGGCGCTGCACCTCGTGCAGGAACTCCGCCTGCACCACATCCGTGCCGCCATCAGATGCGTCGGTGAGGCCCGGCAGAGCTTCCCTGATCAACCGCACGGGCAGCCCGGACTCCAGCAGCGAGCGTATGACGAGCACGCGGTCGACAGTGGACTGGCAGTAGTCGCGGAACCCATTGCTGAAACGACCGGGGACGATCAAGCCCTCATCTTCGTAGTGCCGCAACGATCGCGCGCTCACGCCGCTGACTCTGGAGGCTTCGCTGATCTTCATACCTGGAGTCAACGTCCAGGCGTGCCGCTGTCTTCCAGCAATCGTCGCGACGCAGACCAGACTTGATCAGACGTCGACAACCTCGTGTCCCGCAACAGCTGGGCCCGCCCGGCCTGGACCCGAGCGATGTCAATGCGCCTCGGCCTGCAAGCCCGGCCGGACGCGGCGGTCGTCCTCACCGAGCCGGAACCTGGTGCGGTACCCCATACAGGCCGCCGACAGACCGAACCTCGGCAACGTTCACACCCGAGGAAGCCACCAAGGTTCGATGTGCACTCGGCCGACAGGGCAGGCCTGCAGACGGATCGCAGTGCGTATGTCAGCGCCGTCGCGTGGAGGCGATCGAGGTGGCGGTGGTGCCGTACGCTCCCCTCGGCGGCAGTCAGGGTGCCATCGCAGGAAGCGGCCGTCCGTGGGGAGACCGAGTCAGCGATCGCGCGCACCAGTTCGCCGTTGACCCGGTTGATCTCTTCGCGCACCTCCGCGAGGTCCGGCCGAAACGCCGGCGCCCCGGAGGGATCGGCGTCCCAGCGACTGCGCATCGCGCGCTGCACCCGCTTGTTCGCCTCGATCTGCTCCCGGAAGATCCGTACGGCCTCCTCCGGTTCGCCCCCGGCCCCGCGCGCCTGCCTTGCCACCGCGTCGAGGACCTCCCGCTCACGGTCCGGATCCTCGACGGGGCTGCCCGTCCCCCACTTGGCGGCGACGACGAGAGCCGCAGTGGCAAGTCGCCGGGCCGAAAGCTCGGCGAGCAGGTGGAGCCGGTCGAATCCGCTCCGGCTCGCTCCGGCAGCGGGGGCCACCGGCAACGGGGCAGGAGCCGCATTCGAGCCTGCGAGGAAGATGGCGGCGACAGCGCCGGCGGTCAGCAGGCGCACGAGGTGCCCGGTCGGCTGCATGCAGCGATCGTACGGTCACTGTATGCTGCCCCCGATGCCACACGCGGAGTCGGCGGGTCCTGTTCCGCAGAGCGGTTCCTGCTGAAGCAGGAGCGCACCGGGGCCGGTCCGCCCCGCATTCCGCACCGGCCGACCGTCCGACTCCCTTGGCTGCGCCCGGCGTTCGGTCAGGCGTCGAGCGTCCCGGCCAGAGCTGCGAGACCGTCCCGGTAGATGCCCTCGAACAGAGCGGTCGCCTCGCTCTCGCTCGTGCCGGCCGGAGTGAACGTGCCCGACCATTCCACCCGGGCTCCTTCCGGCCCCAGGTCGATGACCCGCAGCGTGGAGAGATAGCCGGTGACGGGAAGCGGCGCCTGCGCGATGGAGTACCGATACGTGCGGGCGGCCTCGTCAAAGGCTTCGAGACGTTCGACGATGACGCCGCCATCGGCGTTCGTCAGCGTGCGCAGCCGTCCGCCGCCGCTGAGCCGGCTGTTTGTGATGTACGGCAGCCAGTCGGGAAGGGAGCCGAAGCCCCCGATGAGCTGCCAGATCCGTCCGGCGGAATGAGGAATGTCGAGAGTGACGGCGAGGGAAGCCATGATGCCTCCTTGCGGGGTGGATGAGGTCGGTTCAGCTGGTCGGCACGGGCGCGTCGCGAGCGATGATCTTCTGGTCGCGCAGGGCCTTCCAGAAGGCGTACGGAACGTCCTGGGCGAGAGCGCCGAGGTCCTCGGCGATGCGGCTGGGCCGGGTGGCGCCGGGGATGGCCGCGGCGACGGCGGGATGGGCCAGCACGAACTGGAGGGCGGCGGCCTTGATGCCGATGCCGCTCTCGTCGGCGAGTGCCTTGATACGGCCGACCTTGTCGATGACGGCGGCAGGCGCTTCGGCGTACTCGAAGTGACTGCCGCCCGCGAGGATTCCGGAACTGTAGGGCCCGCCGACGACAATGTCGACGTCCTGCGCGGCCGCGGCGGGGAGCAGTCGCTGCAAGGCTCGTTCGTGGTCGAGCAGCGTGTAGCGTCCGGCCAGCAGGAACGCGTCGGGCTGCGGCTCGTCCAGGTCCAGCGTCATCTCCAGCGGCTCGACCTTGTTGACGCCGAGACCCCATGCCTTGATGACGCCCTCGTCCTTCAGCCGTGTCAGCGCGCGGAAGGCGCCGGTACGGGCGCTCTCGTAGACGTTGACCCACTCGTCGCCGTAGAAGTCCTGGGCGACGTCGTGGACCCAGACGATGTCGAGCCGGTCCGTCCTCAGCCGCTTGAGGCTGTCCTCGACGGAGCGCAGGGTGGCGTCGGCGCTGTAGTCGTTCACGATCTTGTTGGGACGCCCGTGCTCGAACAGCGCCCCCTTCTCACCGAGTTCACGGCTCGCGGGATCCTCGACCTCGTCGAGGATGACCCGCCCGACCTTGGTCGACAGGACGAACTCGTCGCGGGGCTGCTGTGCGAGAACCTCACCCAGACGGATCTCCGCAAGGCCCGCTCCGTACAGAGGTGCGGTGTCGAAGTAGCGAATGCCCTGGTCCCACGCGGCCTGAACCGTGGCCGCGGCCTCGTCGTCGGGGATGGCGCGGAACATGTTGCCGAGGGGAGCGGTGCCGAAACCTATGCGGCCGGGCAGCAGGGAACGAATGGTCATGGGGGACCTCAATCAGGTGCTGATGGTGGGGGGTGCCGCGCGGAACAGCGATGACGCGGTAGCGCGTACGGCGGAGGCGCACGAGGGAGTGAGTGCCGGCGCCGTCCGGACGCCGGTGCCTACGTCCCGACATTACTTGCACACGCGGGTTACATGCAAGCGCGCTATATTGCCGTGCGCCTCGTCGCCCATTGAGCCACCCACACCCGGGATCCACGAGGGAAGCTCTCCCACGGGCGTCGAGGCGCCTAACTGGTCGTTTCGGAATGAGAAACGCAGGACGGTGAGAGTGCGGGCAGGCGCCTCGACCTGCGAGGAAAAGGCCAGGCATGGATGCCGGCTGTTGCAGTACAACGATCTGTATGAGCTGGGTGGCGAACGTGATGATGTCGGTTGACGTGGCCGACAGCGCGGGCGTGAAGGCGTTGAGCGAGTGGTTGCGGTCGGACGCCCCTCGTCGCACCCAACCGCAGGTCCATGGGGTCGGCTTCTTGAAGCTGCTCACCAGCCCCGAGGCGAACCAATGGGGTGGCTGGAAGCACCCTGAGTGCGAAGTGTGGGCGGGTGCCTTGAACCATGCCGACCTCGACGCTCTCAAGCAGCGAGTGTTTGAGACGTCGTGGCGCGAACCGAATCTGGTCCAACTCCTGGTGATGGATCAGGAGGAAGGGTTCTTCGGCATGTGGATGATCCGGGAAAGCGAACTGCGGCAGTTTGCACCGCTGCAGCCAGACGAGCAGGACGAGGGCTTCTGCCTGGGCTGATGAGCTGGGCCGTGACTCACACCGCCCTTCTCGCCGAACCTTACGTGTTGTTGCTCTCTGAGCCGGGTGGAGGCGGGTGCACCGTCCGTCACGGTCGAGGAAGCACAGGATTCCGCCGGTCCGCCGTGCGCCTTGAGGCGCCCCTGCCGACACCCGGCCGAGGCGGCGAATCCTGATCGCCCGTCGGCCGGGCCCGCCGGTCAGCCGGCTACCGCGGTCCCCAGTTGCTCCCGGTGCGCCCGGGCCGTCGCCACCAGTGCGTCGAGCGTGTCCCTGGTCCGCAGGAGGTCGTCGATGTGTGTGGAGAGCCGGTCGCGTTCCTGTGCCATCCGCTCGAGCGCGGAGTCGGAGTTCTCCCGGCTGGGCGCATCGACGCAGGGCAGCAGCTCGACGATGGTGCGGCTGGACAGACCTGCGGCGTAGAGGCGCTGGATGAACGCGACCCGTTCGACCTCCTCGTCCGTGTAGTGCCGCTGCCCACTGGGGCTACGGGTGCTGGCCAGCAGCCCCTGCTCCTCGTAGTAGCGCACGGACCGGATACTGACCCCGGCCCGTGACGCGAGCTCCCCGATGCGCACGAAACCCTCCCGGCTGTGTCCTGTGTCACAACGCTTGCCTCTGACATTGATGTGAGGTTTTAGCGTAACTGCACGCCCGAGGTACGGGCACCGCTGAACGCGAAGGAGTCGCGACGTGACTTCCCTTTTCACCGGCTACGGGCTCGCCGGCCTGACACTGCCCAACCGAGTGGTCATGGCGCCGATGACGCGGGTCCGGGCCGCCGCCGGCGGGCTGGCGACGCCGTCCATGGCCGCCTACTACGCCCAGCGGGCCACCGCCGGACTGATCGTGAGCGAGGGGATCCAGCCGAGCGCGGTCGGGCAGTCCAATCCCGGGACGCCGGGGCTGCACACCGATGAGCAGGTCGCCTCCTGGCGCCCCGTGACCGCCGCCGTCCACGCCAACGGCGGGCGGATCTTCGCCCAGGTCATGCACGGCGGCCGGGTCTCGCATCCCGACACCACCGGCGTGCAGCCGGTCGGGCCCTCGGCCGTCCCCGCTGTCGGTGACGTGTTCACTCCGACCGGCCCCCAGCCCGCACCGACACCCCGCGCCCTGGACACCGCCGAGGTGCCCGAGCACGCGCAGTCGTACGCCCTGGCGGCCCGCCGCGCCGTCGACGCCGGCTTCGACGGTGTGGAACTGCACGGCGCCAACGGCTATCTGATCTCGCAGTTCCTCTCGTCCAACGCCAACCTGCGCACGGACCGCTACGGCGGTCCGGTCGCCAACCGGATCCGCTTCGCCGTCGAGGCCGTCGCCGCCACCGTCGACGCGATCGGCGGTGCCAGGACCGGCATCCGGCTCTCGCCGGGCGGGACGTTCTGGGGCGTCGAGGACACCGACACCGTCGAGCTCTACACCGCGCTGCTGGCCGAACTGGCCCGCCTCGACGTGGCGTACGTACATCTTGAGGCCACCGTCGACGAAGACGCACTCCTCACCCTGCGCCGCGCATGGCCGAGCGCCCTGATCATCAACCCCACGCTTCCGATGGGGCCCAAGCAGACCGGCCGGGACGACGCCGACCACTGGCTCTCGCTGGGGGCCGACCTCATCAGCTTCGGCCGCGCCTTCATCGCCAACCCCGACCTCGTCGAGCGGCTCCGCGTCGGGCTTCCGATCGCCCCCGTCGACGAGACCACGTACTACCAGGGCGGCGATACCGGCTACCTGACCTACCCGGCCCATCAGTACGCGGCCTGACTCCCCGCACCGGCCACCCCACCGAGCGCGCCCGCTCCCGGGGGGTGGCCGGAGGCCGGCCGGAAGGTCCAAGTCCGGCCGGCAGCGCCACGGTGGTCGTGACGAGCTCCTGCTCACGGCCGGGTGCGGGGCGGGTGGCGCTGATCACGACGTCCTGGCCGGAACTCGACTCGGCCACGCCCTCGACGTGTGCCGCGTCCCCGGCACGGCCCTCGGCAGCCCCGGGCAGTGCGTGCCCCCGGGCCGGATCGCGTACCACGGCGGTGACGTGACGGCCACGTGCGAGCGCTTCGGTCACCACGCGGCCTTCCGCGTTGCCGGCCGCTGCGAAAGCGGTGATGGCGTATGACTTCAGCTCCTCGGATCAGTTGGCCGCAGTGGCCGATCGCGAGTCGTGACCTCGGTGGGCCGGGGGCTCCGGGGACTTGTTCGCCGTCCGTCCGACGGTGATGCGCTCCAGGGACCAGAGCAGAACGGTCCCGGCCGAGAGCGAGGCGCCAAGGATGCACACGCCGGTCCAGCCGTCGCGCACCCAGACCACCGAGGTCAGCGCGGACCCCACCGCACCGCCGATGAAGAAGGAGGTCATGAAGGCGGAGTTGATCCGGTTCCGGGCCTCGGGACGGAGCGCGTAGATGACGTTCTGGGTGCTGTTGAGTACCGCCTGATGAGCCAGGTCCAGCACGATGACGCCGATGAGGAGCCAGACGAGGGATCGGGCGCCGGCCGCGACAGCCGCCCAGGATGCCACCAGCAGGACCGTCCCGACGCCGGTCACGATCTGGACGTGCCCGCGGTCCGCCAGCCGCCCCGCGACCGCGGCAGTCAGCGCGCCCGCGGCACCGACCAGGCCGAAGAGGCCGATGGCCGACTCCGACCAGCCGTACGGGGATTGCACCAGCAGGAACGTCAGGGCCGTCCACAGCACGCTGAACGAAGCCAGGCTCAGAGCGCCGATACCCGCGCGCCACCGCAGCAACGGCTCGTACCGGAACATCGCCACCGTCGAGCGCAACAGCCCGGGATAGGACAGGCCTCCGCCGTCCCCGCCCAGCCGGGGCAGGAAGAGACGCAGCAGTACGGCCATCAGTGCCATCAGGACCGCGTTCACCCAGTAGACCGTCCGCCAGCCGCCCACCTCCGACAGCGCTCCCGCCACGGTGCGGGCCAGCAGGAGGCCGAGCAGCAGACCCGTCATCACCGTGCCGACCACCTTGCCGCGTTCGGCCGGGGCCGCCAGTGACACCGCGAACGGCACCATCACCTGCGCCCCCACCGAGGCCAGCGCGGTCAGGGCCGTCCCCACCAGCAGCACCGTGCCGTCGGCAGCGGTCGCCGACACCAGCAGGAACACCGCCGTCGCCGCGTAGAGCAACACTGCCAGTCGCCGGCGCTCCATCAGATCGCCGAGCGGCACCAGCAGGATCAGGCCCAGCGCGTACCCGCCCTGGGCCACCGTCACGACCAGCGCCGCCGATGTGGGCCCGAGTCCCAGCTCCCGGCCGATCAGGCCGAGCAGCGGCTGGGCGAAGTAGTTGCCGGAGACCGCCAGACCTGTCGCCACCGACATGAGCAGGAGCAGCCCGCGTGACAATCCGCCGTCCGTGCCAGATCTCATCGACTTCATGCGTTCAGCCTGGGTGACGAGCCATCAATGAGTCCAACGCATGTTTGTCATCGGACCGATCGTGAATCACGATTGGTCCATGGACCTTCAGCAGATGCGGTACGTCGTGGCAGTCGCCGAGACGAACAACTTCACCCGTGCCGCCGAGCAGTGCCTGGTCGTCCAGTCCGCGCTGAGTCACCAGATCGCCCGTCTGGAACGCGAGCTGGGTGCCAGGCTGTTCGAGCGCACCAGCCGCCGGGTCCGGCTCACGGCCGCCGGCGAGGCGTTTGTCCCCGCAGCCCGCCAGGCTCTGGCCGCCGCCGAGCGAGCGCGCGCGGAAGTGGCGGCCGCGGCCGGGGAGATCCGGGGTAGGCTCGCCATCGGCGCCATTCCCACGGTGACGGCGGTCGATCTGCCCGCTGCGCTGAAGCAGTTCCACCTGCGCCACCGGGAAGTGCGTATCGGCCTGCGCGCGGGCGCGAGCGAGGAACTGGTCGACCGGGTGCGGCAGGGCACTCTGGACGCCGCCTTCCTGGGGCTTCCCCTCGGTCAGCAGCCCAAGGGTGTCCGCGGCCGGGAGCTGGCCCGCGGTCACCTCGTCGCCGTGGTTCCGCCCGGTCACCCGCTGGCGGACCAGGATGAGGTGGACCTGGCGCGGCTCGCGGACGAGCCGTTCGTCGACTTCCCCGCGGGCACGGCCGGGCGGGCGCAGTCGGACGACGCCTTCGCCGCGGCGGGGGTACGGCGCGACGTCGCCTTCGAGGTGTCAGCCCCTGACCCCCTGGCCCGTCTGATCCGGCAGGGGCTCGGGATCGGAATGCTGCCCGCCGCCTACATGTCCGAGTTCCCCGACCTGCCCTTCGTTCGCCTCCGGGACGCACCGGCCCGGGTGGAGCACCTCGTCTGGAGCAGCTTCCGGCCGTCCCCCGCCACCACGGCCTTCCTGTCCATGTTCGGCATCACGGCAGCGGAGTCGGGCGGGTGAAGGGCGAGTGACGGGCAGGTGATGCCGGGGATTCCCCCCTCGGGGCCGTTCGAGTGCGGGCTGGTCGGCGAAGGTCTCCTTTCACCGGGCGTTTCGCCGGTGCGGAGGGCTGCCGTTCTCCGTCGCCGCATCAGAGCACGCCGGGCCGCCTCGGAGTTGCCGACGATCCGGTGTCGCGGCACGTGACGCACGCCATCCTTTGCGCCCGCGATCTCTGGGAAGGTCTCCGGTACGGTGTCGAACGCTCCGGGCCCGAGAACCACGGAGCACTTCGCCACCGCCACGTGACCACCGGATGCCGACACGCGCATCCCGTGCGACATCGCCTGTCCTGAGGCCACGCGCCCGCGACACGACTGGGGAGTTTGATGTTCGACAAGGTTTTGGTCGCCAACCGCGGGGAGATCGCGATCCGCGCGTTTCGTGCGGCGTTCGAGCTCGGAATCTCCACCGTGGCCGTGTACCCCTACGAGGACCGCAACTCCCTGCACCGGGCCAAGGCCGACGAGGCCTACCGGATCGGGGAACCCGGACATCCTGTACGGGCCTATCTCTCGGTCGACGAGGTGATCAAGGCCGCCCGGAAGGCGGGGGCGGACGCGATCTACCCGGGGTACGGCTTCCTGTCGGAGAATCCAGACCTCGCGGCCGCGTGTTCCGAGGCCGGGATCACGTTCGTCGGACCGCCGGCACCGGTACTGAACCTGACGGGGAACAAGTCCCGGGCGGTCGCGGCCGCCAAGGCGGCCGGCGTACCGGTGCTGAAGTCGTCCGAGCCCTCGGAGGACGTCGACGCACTCGTCGCGGCCTCCGACGACATCGGCTTCCCTGTCTTCGTGAAGGCCGTCGCCGGTGGCGGCGGGCGGGGGATGCGCCGGGTCGCGGAGCCGGGTGAGCTGCGCGAGGCGATCGACGCGGCCATGCGCGAGGCCCGCTCCTCGTTCGGCGACGCGACGGTCTTCCTGGAGCAGGCGGTGATCAATCCCCGCCACATCGAGGTGCAGATCCTCGCCGACGCCGAGGGCAATGTCGTCCATCTCTACGAGCGGGACTGCTCGTTGCAGCGCCGCCACCAGAAGGTCGTCGAGATCGCGCCCGCCCCGAATCTGGACCCGGACCTGCGGGACCGGATCTGCGCAGACGCCGTCGCCTTCGCGCGCCACATCGGATACGTGAACGCGGGCACCGTCGAGTTCCTCGTCGACGAGCGCGGCAACCACGTCTTCATCGAGATGAACCCGCGCATCCAGGTCGAGCACACCGTCACCGAACAGGTCACCGGACGCGACCTGGTGATCGCACAGCTGCGCATCGCCGCCGGCATGACGCTGCCCGATCTCCATCTCACGCAGGACGACATCAGCCTCAACGGCACCGCCCTGCAGTGCCGCATCACGACGGAGGACCCGGCCAACGGGTTCCGGCCGGACACCGGCACCATCTCCGCCTACCGCTCCCCCGGCGGGCCCGGCGTCCGGCTGGACGGCGGGACCGTACACACCGGCGCCGAGGTGTCGGCCCACTTCGACTCGATGCTGGTCAAACTGACCTGTCACGGGCATGACTTCACCAACGCGGCCCGCCGGGCGCGCCGGGCCATCGCGGAGTTCCGCATCCGCGGGGTGGCGACCAACCTGCCGTTCCTGGGGGCCGTGCTGGACCAGCCCGACTTCCGGGCGGGACACATCACGACCAGTTTCATCGAGGAGCACCCGGAGCTGATCCGGGCCCGCCCGTCGGCCGACCGGGGCAGCCGCATGCTGGGCTATCTCGCGGAGACCACCGTCAACCGGCCGTACGGTCCCCGGCCCGCCGTGATCGACCCCGCCGAGAAGCTGCCCGCCCTGCCGACCGGGACACCACAGGCCGGGTCGCGGCAGCGCCTCGCGGCCATCGGTCCCGAAGCCTTCGCCGCCGAACTCCGGGCCCAGTCGGCCGTCGCCGTCACCGACACCACGTTCCGTGACGCCCATCAGTCACTGCTGGCCACCCGGGTCCGTACCCGCGACCTGCTGGCCGTCGCGCCGCACGTGGCCCAGACCGTGCCACAGCTGCTGAGCATCGAGTGCTGGGGCGGGGCCACCTACGACGTGGCGCTGCGCTTCCTGGCCGAGGACCCGTGGGAGCGGCTGGCCAAGCTGCGTGAGGCCGTGCCCAACATCTGTACGCAGATGCTGCTGCGCGGTCGAAACACGGTGGGCTACACGCCGTACCCCACCGAGGTCACCGAGGCGTTCGTCGCCGAGGCCGCGGCCACCGGAATGGACATCTTCCGGATCTTCGACGCTCTCAACGACGTGTCCCAGATGCGCCCGGCAATCGACGCCGTCCGCGCCACAGGCACCTCGGTCGCCGAGGTGGCCCTCTGCTACACCGCCGACCTCTCGAACCCCGCCGAGACCCTGTACACGCTGGACTACTACCTGCGTCTCGCCGAGCAGATCGTGGAGGCGGGTGCCCATGTCCTGGCCATCAAGGACATGGCCGGGCTCTTGCGCCCGCCCGCGGCCCGCACCCTCGTCACCGCGCTGCGCGAACGGTTCGACCTGCCGGTCCACCTGCACACCCACGACACCGCGGGCGGGCAGCTCGGCACGCTGATCGCCGCGATCGACGCGGGCGCGGACGCGGTGGACGCGGCGGTAGCCTCCATGGCCGGGACCACCAGCCAGCCCCCGCTGTCGGCGTTGGTGGCCGCCACCGACCACACGGAGCGCGCGACCGGCCTCTCCCTCCAGGCGGTCGGCGACCTGGAGCCCTACTGGGAGGCGACCCGCAAGGTGTACGCCCCCTTCGAGTCCGGACTCGCCTCGCCGACCGGCCGGATCTACCACCACGAGATCCCCGGCGGACAGTTGTCCAACCTGCGCCAGCAGGCCATCGCCCTCGGTCTGGGCGACCGCTTCGAACTCATCGAGGACTGCTACGCCGCGGCCGACCGCATGCTCGGCCGGCTGGTGAAGGTGACGCCGTCATCGAAGGTGGTCGGCGACCTGGCGCTGCATCTGGTGGGCGCGGGGGTCGAGGCATCGGACTTCGAGTCGGACCCCGGCAAGTTCGACGTACCGGACTCCGTGATCGGGTTCCTGCGGGGTGAGCTGGGCGACCCGCCCGGCGGATGGCCGGAGCCCTTCCGTACCCGTGCGCTGCAGGGCCGGCCCGCCAAGGCTCAGACGCCGCACCTGTCCGAGGAGGACCTCGAAGCGCTGCGGGAGTCGCCGCGCGCGACCCTGAACCGGCTCCTGTTCCCCGGCCCGACCAAGGAGTTCAACGCCCACCGCGAGGCGTACGGGGACACGTCCGTGCTGCCGACGCAGGACTTCCTGTACGGCCTGGAGACGGAGACCGAGCACACCGTCACGCTCGATCCCGGTGTCACGCTGCTGATCGAGCTGGAGGCCATCTCCGAGGCGGACGAGCGCGGCTTCCGGAGCGTACTGGCCACCCTCAACGGGCAGTTGCGGCCGGTTTCGGTACGGGACAAGGCCGTGGCGACCGACGTGAAGGCGGCGGAGAAGGCGGACCGCGGCAACCAGGGCCATGTCGCCGCGCCGTTCGCCGGGGTCGTGACGCTGCAGGTGGAGGAGGGCGCGTCGGTGTCGGCCGGTCAGACGGTCGCGACCATCGAGGCGATGAAGATGGAGGCGTCCATCACCGCGCAGGCCGCAGGAGTGGTACGGCGGCTGGCGATCGGCAAGGTGCAGCAGGTCGAGGCCGGTGATCTGCTCATCGAGATCGCCTGACGCCACGGGCCCGCCTGTACGTCTGCGGGCGGGCCGGGCGTGCCGTCGCTCAGCTCAGCCTGGACACCGGCCCGCGCGGTGTGAACGGCAACGGGGCACCCTGCGGGATCAGGAAGGCGTGCTCGCGCCTGATCCCGCAGGTGTCGCACCGGCCGTCGGTGATGAGGAGCAGCGGGGCCGTCGGCGGGAAGTCGTGGGCTCGCTGCAACAGGCCGACGCCCGGCTGGAGTTCGACACCTCCGCGGCCACGGATCCGTACTGGCCGGCAATCTCGGCCGGGCGGCAGGCGGCCGGCGTCGTACGGTGCCGCATCGCCCTCGAGGACCGTCTCTTGCCCCTCACGCGTCGAGGGCTTCGGCACACCGGAGCAAGCCCCTCTAACGGGCCTGGTGCCGTCCCCTGTTCACGAATGGCCTTCGGGGCCTCCCTCACAGTCGAAATCCACGAGCCGTGGACCCACAGCCCAGGAATGATGCCGTCCGTGAACCATGTTCTGCACGGCCTCGCCTCCAATGCCGCTCTCCCGCCCGAGCTGGTGGACCGGCTGATCACGGTCGCGGACGCCGACGTCGCCACGGGACTCGCCCGTCGCCCGGACCTCAGCCATGCGCAGGCGGTCACCTTGGCCTCCCGCGTCGCGGAGAGCGTCGTCGAGCTCGTCCGTGCGGGCCGGTTGACCGTCGTCGACATCGATCCCCTGGCCCGGCCGGACGCCGCCCTCGCCCTGCTCGACGAGGGTTCCGGCACCCCGGAATGGGCGCGCCGGTTCGCGGCGGATCCGGTCCGTGAACATCGGGAGAGGCTGGCAGCCTGTCCCGGTCTGCCGCCCGATGTGGTGGGGATGCTGACCGTGGACCCGGACGCGCGGGTCGTAGCGGAACTTGCCCTGTGGTCCCCATCGGACGTCGCCGCCGGGCTCGCGGCGCATCCGCACGCCGAGGTGCGCCGGGCAGTGGCGGTCAACGAGGCGACACCTCCGACGGTGCTGACAGCGCTGGTCACCGGTGAGGGGTTGCCTCCCGCGCAACGGTGCCTCGTGTGCGACCGGGAGGAGACGCCGTTCGTGCACGACCGGCAATGCGGGCGTCTCGACTGCGATCTGTTGCCGGGAGCGTCGTGCGACGGCTCCCACGAGTCGACGGTGCACGACATGCGTCAGGCGGCGCTACGCAACCCGTCAACGCCCGTCGAAGTCCTCGTCGGCTTTGCCGAGCATCCTTCGATGCTGCTGCGCTGGGCCCTTGCCGCTCGCCCCGACCTGCCCGGGGAGGTGGGCGGACGGCTCGCCGAGGATCCGGTCCCGGGGGTGCGGGCGGACCTCGCAGAGAATCCCGCGATCGACCACGCCCTGATGCGGGCCCTGGCGAGCGACCGCGGCCACGACGTACAGCGCCGGCTGGCCCACAACCCGAACGTGCCGCTCGACGTACTCGTCCATCTGGCCGGTGCCACACGGATCGGCCCCACTCTGCTGCCTCGTATCGTCGCCGCATCTCCCGGCGAGGTCGAGGAGCTGGCCCGGTCGGCGGTGCCCGCCGCACGGATGCTGCTCGCTCTGCGCCGCGATCTGCCGGCCGGGATCCGCGACGCTCTGGCCGCCGACCCCGACGCGAAAGTGGTCAGAGCCGTCGCTCCGCACCCGGGTCTCTCCGAAGCACAGCTACAGGCCATGGCCGACCGTCACGGAGCTCAGGTCGCGTCCGGGGTGGCAGCCAATCCGGACGCGACTCCCCCATTGCTGGAGAGCCTGGCCCGGCACGATTCGCCGGCGAAGAGGACCCTCCGCGTGATCGCCAGGCATCCCCATGCGACCGCCCCTGCACTCCTGGCCTGCTTCTCGGACAGCAGGGCTCGGCAGGCTGCCGCCGGGCATCCGCAACTCCCGCCGCACGTCATCGTCGAGTTGCTCGCCGACCCCGACCCGCAGGTGGCGGAGGCGGCGGCAGCCAATCCGTCGCTGCCGCCGGCCGTGATGTCGGATCTGATACCCCGGTAGAGAGCGCCCGCGCCAACGGCTCGCGGGGAGCCGACGCGGGCCGCGCTCGCCGAACGCGCCGAACGCGCCGAACGCACACGAGGGTGCCGCCTCTACCCAGCCCGGGCACCGAGGTTGGCTCCGCACACGTCGGTCGGCGCCCAGGAGCGCGGTTCGGAACCCATGTCGGTCGTCGGCCAGGAGCGCGCACGCCATCGTGCAGCCGGCACCGGCGCACGCTGCGCACCCAGCTACGGCAGCGGCACCCGCTGCAGCGCTGTCAGCGGGGCAGCCTCAGCTCCCCCGCTCGCAGCCCGGCCTGGAAGCGTGATCCGGCCTCGAGGGCGGCCATCAGCTCGGCCACGCGCCGACGGTAGGTACGCAGCGAGACGCCGAGCCGTCTGGCTGCCGATTCGTCGGTGAGTCCGGAGCCAAGGGCTCTGAGGATCGCGCGGCCTTCGTCATCGAGATGGGGGACGTCGCTGCGCAGATAGGCATCGAGCTCAGCGGAGTTGTCCCAGACCGCCGAGAGCAGCGAGTGCACCCCGTCGACCATGGTCTGCGATGTCGTCACGCTGTACTCGCGGCCCGCAGGCGTCTCCCGTCCGGCAAGGATCATCACCCGCCGGTCGATGATGATCGTCTCGTGCGGCAGCGGTGCACCGCTGATCCGGACGAGAGCCCCCTTGCTCTGCACCAGCCGCAGGTGCGCGCGGGCCTCCTCGTCGACGAGCGCCACCGGGCTGAGCAGCTTGCGGGAAGTGAAGGCCGGGGAGTTCGCAGCACGCATCCGGAGCTGGATCGCGGCCCTGGCCTCCGGCTGCGACCAGGTGTCGAGGTCCCGGGCAGCACACAGGAACTCGGTGGACGCGGACGCGAAGAGATGGCCGGCACGCGCGATCAGTTCCACGTCCCCCTGGACTGAGAACATCTGTTCATTCCGCACCTCGCCAGTCTGGCAGCAACCTGCCACGAGCTCGCCGGTGTTCCTGCCTGCGGACACCATGAACCCCATGACGATCAAGACTTTCTCTCTCGGCGGGGACCTGACCGTCAACCGCCTCGGATTCGGCGCGATGCGGCTGGCGATGGGCACCTTCGACGGTCCGCCGCGAGCCCCGGAGACCGGTGTCGCCGTACTGCGGCGCGCGGTGGAGCTGGGAGTGGACCACATCGACACGGCAGGCTTCTACGGCAGAGGGGCGGTGCGGGCGAACGAGCTGATCCGTACGGCGCTGGCTCCCTACCGTGACGATCTGGTGATCGCGACGAAGGTCGGGCCGCTGCCCGGACCGAATGGTGTGCCGAGCGGGCAGGCGGCGCCCGGTCAACTGCGCTCCCTGGTAGAGGCGGATCTGCGCGCCCTCGGGCTGGACCGGCTCGACCTGGTCTACCTGCGGGTGGGTGGCATGACCGGACCGGGCGGCGAGTCGATCGCGGAACGCTTCGCGGTCTTGGCCGGGCTCCGGGCGGAGGGGCTGATCCGTCACCTGGGGGTCAGCAATGTCGACGCCGCCCAGTTCGCCGAGGCCCGGGCGATCGCGCCCGTCACCGCGGTGCAGAACCGGCACACCGACGAGATGGGGCTGCTCGCGGAATGTGAGGAGTCGGGGATCGCGTACGTGCCGTACTTCCCGCTCGGCGGTGGCACCACCCCACTCGAAACCGAACGGCTCAGCAGGGTCGCGGCGCGCCTGGGCGCCACTGCCGCCCAGGTGCGAATCGCCGCGCTGATGGCGCCGTCGCCGGCGGTGCTGGCGATTCCGGGCACCGGTTCGCTCGATCATCTGGAGGAGAACCTCGCGGCGGACGACCTCGTTCTCAGCGAGGAGGACCTGTCCGAGGTACAAGGCTGAGCGGTCGATCCGGCAGCGCGCGGGCGACGAGTATCCGGCATGACCGGCTGCCTGCAGATGCTCTCTCGCCGCCGCAGGGTCAGGTACCGGAAGGTTCCGGCCGATACGTCGGCCATACCGCGGAGCACGTAGCCGATCTCTTCGGGGTCATGGGCCGGCGCATTCCACGACCCAAATGAGGCAGGGCCCGGAACCTGAAGGTTCCGGGCCCTGCCTCGACAGTAGCGGGGACAGGATTTGAACCTGCGACCTCTGGGTTATGAGCCCAGCGAGCTACCGAGCTGCTCCACCCCGCGTCGTTGTGATCCCTACCGTATGCCATCACAGCGGGTCCCGTGACCACTTGTGTCGCGTGGACCCGGCGTGCCCGGTCAACCGCGTGGTGTTCCCGGGCTCGTCGCCACGGAGATCGTCACCCCGGAAGCGGGCCCCAGGCGGAGAGGAAGCCTCCGGTGGGCCGTCGGGGCCCAGGCGCGCCATACGGACGAAGATTCCGGCGCCCTCCCTCCGGTCCGGCGCTGCGCACTCTCGATCGTGGCGTCAAAGATCCTCTGCCGTAGGGTAGTTGCCTGATCACGCCACCCAGAGGGAGTACACGTATGCCGGCCGCGCTCGGTCTTGGTCTGCCGCAGATGAAGCAGTACGCCATCGGCCGCGACGTCGCCGTCGTGGCGCGCGCCGCGGAAGCAGTCGGGTACGAGAGCCTCTGGGTGTTCGAGCGGGTTCTGTTCCCCGAGCCCGCGGCCCAGGGTCTCTACGGCATTCCGGGGCTGGCCTGGCCCGATCACTACCGCAGTGTCGCCGATCCGCTGGTCACGCTGACGCTGGCCGCCGCGGCGACGGAGCGGGCCCGGCTCGGCACCAGTGTTCTCGTCGCCCCTCTCCACGTGCCCTTCCAGCTCGCCCGTTCACTGGCCTCGCTCGACGCCGCCAGCGGGGGCCGCGTGATCGCCGGACTCGGGACGGGGTGGTCCCTGGACGAGTACGCGGCCGCCTCCGTCGCCCCCTTCGAGAGGCGCGGCGCCGTCCTGGACGAGCTGCTGGACGTGTGCGCAGCCGTCTGGGGGCCGGACCCCGTCTCGTACAAGGGGAATCTGACCACGATCGTCCCCTCCGAGGTGGGGCCGAAGCCGGCTCGTCCCATCCCCGTCTACCTGCCCGCGAACAGCCCCCGGGCCACGCGCCGTCTGGTCGACCGGGCCGACGGGTGGATGCCCGTCGCCATGGGCGCCTCTCAGCTGTCCGAGCAGTGGCAGCGGGTGCGTGACGTCGCCGCCGAACGGGGCCGCACGCGTGCGCTCGCTGTCTGCGCCCGCGCCAACGCGCGGTACAGCGCGACGGCGGTGCCCGGCGCCGGCCGGCGGCCCTTCCACGGCAATGCCACGCAGATCGTCGAGGATCTCGTCGCACACGCCGCCACGGGGGTTCCCGAGATCATGATCGATCTCCAGGGCACGCTCCGTGACGCCTCGCAGCTCGTCGACGTGGCGACCGAGGTGTACGAGACGGCACGGGCAGCCGGGGTCTGAGCAGCGCCCTGCGGGTCCGCTGCCAGGTCGGCACCGGCGCACCAGTAGTTTCTCAGGGGCAGCTTCAGCGGAAACCCGCCGACGGAGGAACGTGAACGATGGACGACCGTACTGCGCTGGCCGAACGGTTCGAGGCGGACAGGAGCCACCTGAAGGCGGTGGCGTACCGGATGCTGGGTTCGGCGAGTGAGGCCGATGACGCGGTTCAGGAATCCTGGCTGAGGGCCGCTCAGACCGACGTCAGTGAGGTGCAGAACCTCACCGGGTGGTTGACCACGGTGGTGGGCCGCGTCTGCCTGAACATGCTCCGCACTCGCCGGACTCGGCGCGAGGACCCTCTCGACGCGTACGACCGGACCCCTGACCAGGACGAGGGGAACGCCCCGGAGCGGGAGGCCCTGCTCGCCGACTCCGTCGGGCTGGCCCTCCTCGTGGTGCTCGACAGGCTGACTCCGGCGGAGCGCCTCGCCTTCGTGCTGCACGACATGTTCGCGGTGCCGTTCGGCGAGATCGGCCCGCTGATCGACCGTTCCGCGGACACCGCCCGGCAGCTCGCGAGCCGTGCCCGTCGCCGGGTGAAGGGTGGCGCCACGTCGCCGGATGCGGATCTGTCCCGTCGCCGACGGGTCGTCGAGGCCTTTCTGTCCGCCTCCCGTGGTGGGGACTTCGACGCACTGGTCGCGTTGCTGCACCCGGATGTGGTGCTGCACGCCGACCGGTCCGTCATTCCCACCCTTGAGCCCGTGGTGGTCCAGGGTGCTCACACCGTGGCGAAGGGTGCGATGGCGGCCACGGGACGCGCGCTGTTCACCGGGGTCGCGCTCGTCGATGGAGCGGTCGCGCTGGCAATGGCGCCGCAGGGACGGCTTCGTCTGGTTCTCGGCTTCACCATCGTGGACGGCCTGATCGCCGAGATCGACGTCGTCGCGGACCCGGAACGGCTCGGCGGGTTCGACATCGGCGTCCTCGACGACTGATACGGCTCGGGGCCCGGTCGTCGACACGTCGTCGAAGTCGGCCCGGGCCCGCTCCCCGACCCGTTGTCATACGACCCGTTGTCATACCCCTGTGGCAGGGTCTTCTCAGGGCGCCGGGCCAGGTGTCCTGTTCTCACTGTCGGACGCGGTCTCACGGCTGCCGAAGGAGCGTTCTCCATGTCCGGACCCGACGACGCCCGTTCGTTGCTCGCAGCTGCGGCTGCGCTGCTCGCGCCCGCCCACCAGGCCGTCACCGAGCGGGTGCTGCACGCGTTCGACCACCCCGAGGCCTATGTGCGCGACCACGCCGACCGACTGGCGGACCGGGGTATCGACGAACCGGTGCCCGATCTCGCCTGGATAGCGCTCATCGACACCCTGGCCGACCACCGGCTGCTCGCGGAGTTCGACTGGAAGGAGGACGCCCAGGAGGTCCGGTCCCAGTTGAATGGGCTCGACTCGCGGCCTTCCGTGGATCCTTGGGTGCTGGTCGAGGAGGACGAGATGCTCCTGCCGACCGATGAGTTCCTGAATGCCTGCGGGCGGCACCACGGCGATGTCGGTGCGGCGCTCGTCGTACTCGACATCGAGTCGGACTGCTACCCCGTGGTGTGTCTGCGCGCCGCGCGGGTCGAGGAGCTGACCGCACTCGCGAAGCGGGCGGGTTTCCACGCGTGGGCGCTCGGCGTCTGACACGGGTCCGGAAGGAACGGAACATCGACCACCCCGTCTCGCGGCCGCACGAGGGAGCCTTCGGCCGGGCCGTCACACCACCGCGCGCTCAAGACGCCGGTAGCTGACGCCATCCTTTGTCCGCGCCAGCAGGCCGCCGATGACCATGTAGCGGCGAAGCGCGGCACAGTCCTCATGAACGGTGAGAAGGGCGTCGTTCACTTCGCGTTCGGTGTACGTCCGGTCGGGCAGGAACAGCGTTTCCGCGAGGTGTTCGAGGAGCTGTTCGCGACGGGCGGTCTTGCGTGGGATCGTCGTCAGTCGCCCCTGGGAGAAGAGGGCGGCCACGCCGTGACTGGAGCTTGATCGGTTGTCGGGCATGGCCCGGAGCCTCTCAGCCGGATCCGGCACGCTGCAACATGTTTCTTCCGGGGATCCGGCCCGAGCTGCGGCGATGGGCCGCCGGCTGTTCCATCCCTGCCGAGGGGCGCACGAGTTGACGCTCGGGCGCCCTCGCGGTTTCCTGCTGCGATGACTGAACTGAGTATCGAGCGTGTGGACGGCGACGCCATGCTGCAGGACTGGCGGTCCATCCACAACGCGATCATCCCCACGGCTGTGCTGTCGCTCGCGGATGTACGCGAACGCGCCGGTCGCAACCGGCTCGCCGTGGCGTATCTCGGTGGCGTCCCGGTGGGCTGCTCGACCGTGCGGCCGCCTGCCGACGGAGCTGCCACCGCCACCGTGATCGCACGGGTGCTGCCGGACCACCGCGGCAGGGGGTTCGGCGGGCAGTTGTACGAGAGCGGCCTGGCGGCGGCGCGCGCGGTCGGCGCCGAGGTGATCGAGACCTGTGTGCTGGAGTCCAACCCGGAGGGACTGCGCTTCGCGCTCGGCCGTGGATTCGTCGAGACCGAGCGGTACGTCCTGCCGGGTGACAGCGTGCCCTTCATCGATCTGAGGCTGGCCTGATCTCGCTCCTGCGGAAGGCGGCGCTCTGCGGCGGTCGCAGAGCGCCGGCTGTCAGTCCTGCAGGGCGGCGAGTTCGCGCACCGTCGCCATGTCGCTGAAGGGGATGAGCTGTTCGCCGACTGTCTGGTAGGGCTCGCTGCCCTTCCCCGCCACCAGGACGATGTCGTCGGGGCCGGCGGCCGACAGGGCGAAGGCGATCGCCTCACGCCGGTCCGCGTGGCGTTCGAACCTCGTTCCCGTGGCCCTGAGGCCCGGAGCGATCTGGTCCATGATCGCCTCGGGGTCCTCGTACCGGGGATTGTCGGACGTCAGGACGCACAGGTCGGATCGGGACCCGGCGATCTCGCCCATCCGGGCCCGCTTGGTCACGTCCCGGTCTCCCCCGCAGCCGAACACGGTGATGACCCGGCCCCGGGCGAAGTCCCGTACGGCGCTGAGCACCTTGTCGAGGGAGTCCGGGGAATGGGCGTAGTCCACGATCACCGCTGTGCCGCTCGGCGTCTCGAACCGTTCGAGCCGCCCGGGGACCGGGGGCATCCGGTCGAGCGCTGCCACAAGCCCGGCGAGGTCGTGTCCCAGGAGGTGGCAGGCCGCCAAGGAGGCGAGTGCGTTGGACACGGAGAAGCGCCCCGGCACCGGGATGGCCGCCGGATACTTGCTGCCTTCGTGGTGGAGCGTGAAGCGGGTACCGAAGGCGTTCATGCTCAGGTCCGTGGCGCGGTAGTCGGCCGGCGCGTCGATTCCGTACGTGGTGACCATGCCCGGCATCGTCGGCACGATCGCGGCCCCCACCGGGTCGTCCGCGTTGACCACGGCGCTGCGGCACAGCCCCTGGAAGAGCCGGAGTTTGGCGTCGCGGTAGTGCTCCATGGTGCCGTGGTCGTCCAGGTGGTCCTGGGTGAGGTTGGTGAAGATGCCCACGTCGAGGAAGGCACGGTCCACCCTGTGGTGGAGAAGGCCCATCGACGTGGCCTCCAGAACCACGGTGCCGACGTCCTGGTCGCGCATGTGGCCGAGGAGGTACTGGAAGTCGGGTGACTCCGGCGTGGTCAGGACCGAGCGGGGCATCGGGATGAGTTCGTCACCGATCCGGCTGCCGGCCGTGCCGATCACGCCGACTTTCGCGCCCTCGGCGATCCTCAGCACGGACTCCACCATGTACGAGACCGAGGTCTTCCCGTTGGTACCGGTGACGGCGACCATGTCCATGGCCCGGCCGGGTTCTCCGAAGTACCGGGATGTGACGACCGCCGCCGCGGTCCGCGCATCCGCCACCCGCACCACGCACGCACCGGTGGCCGCGGCCTGCACGGCCGCGAGGATCCCCGGCGCCTCGCACTCCAGGAGCACGGCGACGGCTCCGCGGGCCAGTGCCGGGCCGACGGCCTCGGGACCGCCCTCACGGTGATCGGGCACGGCGATGTACAGCGAACCGGGCGTGACGCGATGGGCGTCGAAGCAGGCTCCTGCGGTGATCGGGGTCTCCGGATCACCGAGGAGGACCTCGTGATCGTGACCGGCCAGCAACTCCCTCAGATTCATGCAGGGGTCCTCTCGAGAATGCGGCTCTGCCCGTCGGTCGCCGTGGGGTTGCCGACGGCGCGCCGCGGGAGCTGCGCATGGTGCGGGGTGCTGCGGTCTGCGCAGCGAAGGGGGTGAAACGGCTCCGGTGGCGGAGCGGGAAAGCGCGGCCGGGACGGGAAGGGCGTCGTGGTGCGGCCGGCTGCGGTGGGGTCCTGGTCAGCCGTGACCGTGCAGGGCGCGGCAGCGCGCCTGGGGAGCTGCGGGGCCCAGCAGGTGGGGCACCTGTCGCAGGCACTCCCTCACCGCATCTGTGTGACCCATGAGTGGAGTGTACGTCCCGTGGACCGTGCCGGATCCCGGTCACCTTCCTGGCCATGGGCAGCTGTTGCCCAGGTGGGGCTGCGGGGCGGTGACGCGGCTGCCCCGGCCGGTCCCGGTGGCCACCCGGATCACGCGCCGAGGGCCTGCCACGCGGGAGCGGTGTGCTCCGCGCGACAGGCCCCCGGGGCCGGTCTGCCTGTATCAGGCCGTGTGCAGCGTCAGCCCGTACCTGTTCAGGATCTCGTTGATCGGCTGGTGCCAGGTCTCACCGCCGGAACTGCAGTTGCCCCACCCGCCCGAGGTGACGCCCTGTGCCTGGTCCCCGCTTATGAAGGATCCGCCCGAGTCGCCCGGTTCGGCGCAGACACTGGTCTTGGTCATCTCGTGGACCGCGCCCTGGCTGTAGTTCACCGTCTCGTTGGTGGCGAGTACGTTCCCGCAGTGCCAGTGCGAGGTGGAGCCGGAGCGGCAGATCGACGCGCCGACCGGGGCCACGGCAGAGCCACGGACCAGCTGATCGGAGACGGTGCCCCAGCCCAGGACCACGGGGACGGTCCACCAGCCGTTGCCCACGCTGACCCAGGCGTAGTCGTTGTCCGGGAAGGAGGATCCCTGGAAGCTGCCTATCCCCGATCCGTCCCAGCCGCTGACCCCGGCACCCGCCTGTCCGCAGTGTCCGGCGGTGACGAAGCCGCCGTACACGGAGAAGCCGATGGAACACCGGACGTTGCCCGTGTAGTAGGGGTCGCCGCCGACGGTCCCCGCGGAGAAGGTCCGCGGCGCCTCGGCGGTCTGCTCGACGGCGACGGGGCCGGCTTCCCGGGCCCGCTCGACGAACTTCCGGACATCGTTGTCGGACCGTGCCGAGGAGACGACGTCGACGACGACCTTGTTGGCCTCGGGGTCGACGTGCCAGCTGCTGACACCAGCGGGTGCCGGGAGCCGGTCGATCTTCGCCTTGGCAGCGTCGAGACTGCGCGCGGTGTGCGTCACCAGACGAACGGCGGCGCCCGTCGCCCGTACGGCAGCTGCCTGCTTCTCGCTGGTGACGGCGACCGTGAGGCCGCCCGTCGACGGGTCGAACCAGGAACCGCCGTACGACGCCCCGGCGGCGCGTTGCGCGTCGGGCTGTATCGCGGTCGCCGCCTTCTCCGCGGAGAGCCGCGCCCTGGCCTGGCTCTCCGTCAGGCCGAGGTCCTTCTGCATGGCGGCCAGCAGACCGGCGGACGCCTGCCGCGTGCCGGTGCGGGATTCAGCGGTGGGGGCGTCCGCCGCCGAAGCGGACGGGAAGCCTGCTCCCGCCCAGGCTCCGACGAGGAGTACGGCGGACAGGGCGGTGCGTAAAGCCGTGGTGCGTCTCATGGTGTTGGCCCTTCTGTTGTTCCGGGGACGTGGGGGAGGAACAGCAGGCGTCCGGGAGACGTCTCGCCTGAGAGCGCTCTCAGAGTGTGCCGATCCGGACTGTAGCCGAGAGCCGTTAGCAGGTCCATGCCAATGACCAACCGAGGGGCGGCACCGGGCGAGCCGCTCAGGGTCGCGCCGGGCGATAGGTGAACGAGCTCCACAGTTCGCGCAGAGCGTCGCCGTCACGCCAGAAGTCGGGCCCCGCGGCAGGTTCCGCCGCTCCCCAGATCCTGATCACGTCCCGCGAGACGTCACCGAGCGGCTGCCACCCCGGATCACCGGTGGCAGCGAATCCGGCCCAGGCCGCGACCAGCCGGGCCGAGAGACGGTGGTCCGCCGGAGTGGGCGGACCACCGATCAGGAACTGGACGTTCTCGTCGGCGAGGTTCCCGAAAGCGAAGGGAACGTCCGCGCAGTGCCAGGCGTACACCCCCGGCTCCGATCCGCCCCGCTGCCGGGCGAATCGCGACAGGAAGGTGCGCCCGCCGCTCCGCGCATGCGCGGCGGCGAGCCGGTTGCTGTACTCGCCGTACATCAGGTCCCCGTACATCGCGAGGTGGATCTCGCGCACGGACGCCTCGGGCACACTGCGGCGATAGCCCTCTGGAACGGAGTCCGGGAGGCCGAAGTCCTTGGCGAAAAGGGCCATTTCGGACTCCGTCGTGACCTCGGCGCAGCTGCCGACGGCATCGAACAGCCAGCACTCCTGGGTGGTGTGGCAGACGAGGAGGTCGACGTCCGAGGCCTCCCCTGCCGCCATGAGGGCCAGCGGGTCGGCGCGCAGGAGGCGCCCGTCGGCGACCGGGCCGAAGATGACGGGGTCCCAGGAGAGGTGTCCGGAGTGCGGGTCCTGCCGGTATCCGTCGGAGACCGCGTCGGCTGCCTGCACCAGGGCTTGTGGAGACGTGGCTGCCAGGCCGGCGTGCGTCGCGGGGACCTCCGCCTCGGCGGCCACCTTCCGCATGAGGTGCTCGGCGAGTTCCGGTGCGAAGACCGGGCCGACCGCGCTGTGCGCGATGGCCCGCCGGAACAGTCCCTGTGCCCCGTCCATGGTCATCAGGCAGGCCACCGCTGTCGCCCCGGCGGACTGACCGGCCACAGTGACGTTGTCCGGCGCCCCACCGAACGACGCGATGTTGTCGCGTACCCACTCCAGTGCTGCGGTCTGGTCGAGCAGCCCGCGGTTCGGCGGGCCGGCGTCCTCGCCGTCGGCTGGGACATGGCCGAAGCCCTCGAATCCGACCCGGTAGTTGAGAGTCACCACTACCAGGCCGGCACGGGCGAGCGCCGTACCGTCGAAGTCCGGCTGGGCGCTCGACCCGAAGGTGTAGGCCCCGCCGTGGATCCAGACCAGCACCGGCAACGGGCGGTCCTCGGCCTCGTTCCCGCGTTCGGGGGTCCAGACATTGAGAGTGAGGATGTCCTCGTCACCGGACGACCACCGCGGAGCGCCCGGCAGCTCCGCCGACTGCGGCGAAACGGGGCCGAACTCCAGGCAGTCGCGGATGCCCGCCCAGGCTCGCCGCGGGCGCGGCTCCTTGAACCGGTCGGCTCCGAAGGGCGGTTCGGCGTACGGAATGCCGAGTACGGCGACGACGCCCCGGTTGGGGGCGCGTCCGCGTACCCGGCCGCTCACCGTGTCGAAAACACTCATCAAGGGCTGCTCCGCCGTCCTTCACTCCCCCGCCCCGGCCGGGCGGCACGAAGATCAGAATGGCAGAGCAGCCGGTCGTTGCGCGAACGAGATGACCGGCACCGCACGGGGTGCGTCAACAGGTGGAGAACGCGTGCACGGTCGTCGTCCGATAGGTCCGGCCGGGGCGCAGCACGGTGGAGGGGAAGGACGGCTGGTTGGGTGAGTCGGGGAAGTGCTGGGCCTCCAGGCAGAAGGCGTCGCCCTGCCGGTAGAGGCGGCCGGAGGTGCCGGTGAGGGTCCCGTCGAGGAAGTTCCCGGTGTAGAGCTGCATGCCGGGTTCGGTTGTGTACATCTTCATGACCCGGCCGGATTCGGGGTGGTTGACCGTCAGGACGTACTCCGGCCGGGACGTGAGGCCTTTGTCCAGCACGTAGTTGTGGTCGATCCCCTGCGCGATCACGCTCTGCTCGTGCGGGGTGCGGTCCTGCGTGCCGATGCTTGTGGCCCGACGGAAGTCGAAGGAGGTGCGGGCGACGGGGGCGAGTTCGCCGGTCGGGATGAGCGTGGAGCCGACCGGGGTGTAACGGGCGGCGGCGAGTTCCAGCAGATGGCCGTCGATCGTGCCGCTTCCCTCCCCCGCCAGGTTGAAGTAGGTATGGCTGGTGAGGTTGACGACGGTGGCCCGGTCTGTCGTGGCCTCGTAGTCGATGCGCCATGCGCCGCGCGGGGTGAGGGTGTAGGTGATGCGGACGGCCAGGGTCCCGGGGTAGCCGGCCTCGCCGTCCGGGCTCGTCCGCGTGAGGACCAGGCCCGTGTCGGCGCCTCGGGTGAACGGCTCGACGTCCCAGATCCGCTTGTCGAAGCCCCGGTCGCCGCCGTGCAGGCTGTTCGGGCCATCGTTGACGGGTAGTTGGTAGGTGGTGCCGTCGAGGGTGAACCGTCCGTCGGCGATGCGGTTGCCGTAACGGCCGATCAGTCCGCCGAAGTAGGGCGACTTGGCCACGTAGTCGTCGAGGTTGTCGAAGCCAAGGGCGACATTGGTGGCCCTGCCGTGGCGGTCGGCGGTCTCCAGGGACTGGATGACACCGCCGTAGGAGAGAGCCTTGAGGGTTGTCCCGCCGTTGCTCAGGGTCCAGCGGTGCACCGCCGTGCCGTCGGCGAGCCGGCCGAAGAGCTCCTTGGCGGGCGCGTGGCCGGGTGTGCCGCGACGGCCGTCGGTGGCGCGGGCGGTTCCTGCAGCGGTGGCGGTGATGCCCGCGGCGGCCGCGGCCGTCAGCACGGTGCGTCTGGTGCTACTGGGCATGGGTGACTCCTTGAGGGGCGGAGGGTCACGAGCCGACCTTGCGTTTGTTGTAGACGTCGAAGCCGACGGCCGCGAGCAGCACCAGACCCTTGATGACCTGCTGGTAGTCGGTGCCGATCCCCACGAGCGACATGCCGTTGTTGAGTACGCCGAGCACGAGGCCACCGATGATGGCGCCGAAGACCGTGCCGACTCCACCGCTCATGGAGGCTCCGCCGATGAACGCGGCGGCGATGGCCTCCAGTTCGAAGTTGGTTCCGGCCTGGGGTACGCCGGCGTTGAGGCGCGCCGCGTAGACGATGCCGGCGAGCGCCGCCAGTACGCCCATGTTCACGAAGACGAGGAACGTGACGCGCTGGTCCTTGACGCCGGAGAGCTTCGCCGCGGCGCGGTTGCCGCCGAGCGCGTACACGTGGCGTCCGATGATCGCGTTGCGCATGACGTAGCCGAAGCCGATGAGCAGAACGGCGAGCAGGAGGAGCACGACGGGGACGCCGCGGTAGCTGGCCAGGGTCATGGTGAAGGCGAGTACGGCCGCGGCCATGGCCACGCACTTGGCGAGGAAGATGTTCCGGGGCAGGACGTCGAGTTCGTAGCGCTGCTGGCGCCGCCGGTCGCGGACCTCCTGGAGGAGAGCGAAGGCCAGCAGCGCGCAGCCCAGGAGGAGGGTCAGATTGTGGTAGTTGGTCTCCGGCCCGATCTCCGGGAGGTACCCGGTGGAGATCTTCTGGAAGCCCTCGGGGAACGGGCCGAGCGAACGGCTGCCCAGGAGGATCTGCGTTCCGCCGCGGAAGAGCAGCATTCCGGCCAGCGTGACGATGAACGAGGGGATGCCGACGTACGCGATCCAGAAGCCCTGCCAGGCGCCGGCGACCGCTCCGACGATCAGCGAGAGTACGAGAGCGAGGACCCAGGGCATGTCGTGCTGGACCATCATGACCGCGGCGGCCGCGGAGACGAATGCGGCGAGTGAGCCGACGGAGAGGTCGATGTGACCGGCGATGATGACGATCATCATCCCGATGGCGAGGACCAGGATGTAGCTGTTCTGGAGGACGAGGTTGGTGACGTTGTTCGGCTTGAGCAGGACTCCGTCGGTCCATATCTCGAAGAGGACGACGATCAGCCCGAGGGCGATGAGCATCCCGTACTGGCGCATGTTGCGGCGGACCGCGTCCAGGAGGAGGGTGCCGGTCGTGGGAGGCGCGGCCAGGGCTTGCTTGTCGGTGCGCTGCGGGGTGTCGGTGGGGGCCTGGGGCATTCCTGCTACCTCTTGTCGCTGGTCATATGGCGCATGAGGACCTCCTGGGTGGCCTGTGCGCGCGGGACTTCGCCGGTGAGCCGGCCGGCGGCCATGGTGTAGATGCGGTCGCACATGCCGAGCAGCTCGGGAAGTTCGGAGGAGATGAGCACAACGGCCTTGCCCTGGGCGGCCAGCCGGTCGATGACGGAGTAGATCTCGTACTTCGCGCCGACGTCGATCCCGCGGGTCGGCTCGTCGAGGATGAGGACGTCGGGACCGGCGAAGATCCATTTACCGAGGACGACCTTCTGCTGGTTGCCGCCGGACAGGCGGCCCACCTGCTCGAAGACCGTGGGCGTCTTGATGTTCATGGAGGTGCGGTAGGACTCGGCGACACGGGTCTCCTCGTGCTCGTCGACGATCCCGCGCCGCGACACCTTGTCCAGGGCGCCGAGGCTGATGTTGCGGCCGATGGTGTCGATGAGGTTGAGGCCGTACTGCTTGCGGTCCTCGGTGACATACGCGATCTTGTGGCGGACCGCTTCGGAGACGGTGCGGGTGCGGATCTCCTTGCCGTCCTTGAGGACCGTGCCGCTGATGTTGCGGCCGTAGCTGCGGCCGAAGACGCTCATGGCGAGTTCGGTGCGGCCTGCGCCCATCAGCCCGGCGATGCCGACGATCTCTCCGCGCCGGGCCAGGACGGAGACGCGGTCGACGACCTTGCGGTGCTGGTCGATCGGGTGGTGGACGGTCCAGTCACGGATCTCCAGGGCCGGGTGTGCTCCCGGGTCGCCTGCGTACGGGGTGCGTTCGGGGAAGCGGTGGTCGAGGTCGCGGCCGACCATGCCGCGGATGATGCGGTCCTCGGTGGCCGATCCGGCGCTCACGTCAAGGGTTTCGACGGTCCTGCCGTCGCGCAGGACGGTGACGGAGTCGGCGACCGCCGTGATCTCGCCGAGCTTGTGCGAGATGATGATCGACGAGATGCCCTGGCCTTTCAGCTCCTTGATGAGAGTGAGGAGTTTGGCGCTGTCCTCGTCGTTGAGGGCGGCGGTCGGCTCGTCGAGGATCAGCAGTTCGACCTTCTTGGAGAGGGCCTTGGCGATCTCGACCAGTTGCTGCTTTCCGACGCCGATGTCCGCGACCCTGGTCTGTGGGTGCTCCCGCAGACCGACCCGGTCGAGGAGGACGGCCGCGTGGCGCAGGGTCTCGTTCCAGCTGATGAAGCCGCGCGTGGCGTGTTCGTTGCCGAGGAAGATGTTCTCGGCGATGGAGAGGTACGGCACCAGGGCGAGTTCCTGGTGGATGATCACGATGCCGCGTGCCTCGCTTGCCCGGATGTCCTTGAACGCGCAGTCCTCGCCCCTGAACCGGATCTCGCCCTCGTAGCTGCCGTGCGGGTGCACCCCGCTGAGGACCTTCATCAGGGTCGACTTCCCGGCACCGTTCTCCCCGCAGACGGCGTGCACCTCACCCTGGGCGACGGTCAGGGAGACGTCGGAGAGCGCCTTGACACCGGGAAACGTCTTGACGATGGACCGCATCTCCAGGACGGGTACGGCGGCGGCCACCGGGTCCGCCGTCGGGGACTTCATCGGAGGTCGCTCTCCTTGATGTAGCCGGAATCGACCAGCTCCGCGCGGTAGTTCGTCTTGTCGACGCTCACCGGGTCGAGCAGGAACGACGGCACGACCTTCTTCTCGTTGTCGTACGTCGTGGTGTCGTTGACCTCGGGCTTCTTGTCGTTCAGTACGGCGTCGGCCATCTGGACGACCTGCTTGGCGAGGGCGCGGGTGTCCTTGTAGACGGTCTGCGTCTGCTGTCCCGCCATGATCGACTTCACGGAGGCGACCTCCGCGTCCTGACCGGTGACGACGGGGTACGGCTTGGAGCCGGTCCCGTATCCGTCCGATTTCAGGGCCGAGATGATGCCGATCGAGATGCCGTCGTACGGGGAGAGCACGGCATCGACGTCTGCGGATGAGTAGGCGCTGGTCAACACGTTGTCCATGCGCTTCTGTGCGGTGCCGCCGTCCCAGCGGAGCGTGGTGATCTGGTTGAGCTTCGTCTGCTTGCTGCGAACGACCAGTTGCTTCTTGTCGATGTACGGCTTGAGCGTCTTCCAGGCGCCCTGGAAGAAGTAGCGCGTGTTGTTGTCGTCGGGCGATCCGGCGAACAGCTCGATGTTGAACGGCCCCTTCTCGGCACCGGACTTCAGCCCCAGCTTGTCGAGGATGTATCCGGCCTGGAGCTCGCCGACCTTCTCGTTGTCGAAGGAGGCGTAGTAGTCGACGTCCGGGCTGCCGAGGATGAGCCGGTCGTAGGAGATGACCCTGATGCCCTGCTCCCCTGCCTGGTGCAGCACATCGCTGAGGGCGCGGCCGTCGATGGCGGCGATCACGAGGACGTCCACACCCTTGGTGATCATGTTCTCGACCTGGGAGACCTGCTGGTCGACGTCGTCCTCGCCGTACTGCAGGTCCGTCTTGTATCCGAGCTTCTCGAACTCGGCGGCCATGTTCTTGCCGTCGGCTATCCAGCGCTCCGACGACTTGGTCGGCATGGCGATTCCGATGGTCGCGCCCTTGCCGCCCGTCTTCTTGTCCTTGCTGCCGCCTTCGCTGCTCTGTCCGCAGGCGGCGAGGGTCACGGAGAGGGCGAGCGCGGTGAGGACCGTTGCGGTCCGGGCGACGCGCGGGGTGGACGCGGTTCGTGAGGTGCGCATGGTCGGTCCTCCGGGTGCGGGGGGAGCGGCTGGGCGGGCCGCGCCACCCTCATCGACTGTTCGGTATTTCGGACATGGTTCGGTATGCACGACGGGTGAGGGCACTCGAAGACCGCCTCCGGGCATCCTCCCCGCGCGACAAGGCAGTTGAGTCGCACTGTTCGAAATTTCGTCACGCGTTCGAAATATGGGCGTGACGGTAGTGAGGAAGCGGGGAGGCTGTCAATGGTTCACGCAGGCACCGTCGGGCCAACTCGCACCGACAAGAGGTGGTTTCGGCCGCCGGGCCCTCGATCTTCGCGCCCCTCCCGGCCGGAGGGCGGACAGCGCCGGCCCGGCACGACACAGAACCGCACCCACGCCGGACGCGCCGGCGCCCCGCATCACCCCTCGTTGCGGAAACCCGCCCGCTCTCCGCGCCGCCACCCGTTACCGCGAGCGGGCCCGTCCGGCGTGCAGGTGGTCAGCCGGCCTGACCGATCGCACTGCGGAGCATGGCCACGGTGGTGGCCGCCGCGGCACGTTCCGCCTCGTCGCCCGTGGCGCGCACCCGCTCCTCCAGCAGCACGACGGCCGCCTGGAGCACGCCCACCCGCACCGGAACGCTCTGCATGGCCGTCAGCACGGCCGCCGCCTGTTCGGCAGGCGTCGCAGTCGCGGCCTGCGGAATGAGGGTGGAGATTCCGCGCCCGAGTGCACGGTCACGAGGCGGCTGAGCCGCGGCAGTGGTCACCGGGAAAGTCTGCCGCACCCTGGGCGCGGAATGGGTCAGCGACTTGACCGCCGCATCCCGGATCCGCCCTGGAGATGACCGTGAACTCGCGTCAACAGGGCTGTCAGCTGGGCACGTTCGCGCGTGTTCAGCGGCGCCAGAATGTCGTCCTGCACGGCCGTCGCGTCGGCCTGGAGACTGTCTAGCAGCGCGCGGCCGGCCGGGCTGACGGTGACCGTGACTCGCCGCCGGTCGGCCGCGTCGCGCGCTCGCTCCACCAGTCCGGCCGCGCCCAGATCGTCGACGATCTTCACCATGTCGCTGCGGTCGATGGCCAGTCGTGCTGCCAGTTGCCTTTGCACATGGGGGCCGAAGTCCACGAGCGCGGCCAGCACCGCCATGTGCCGGAGCCGCAGGCCACGGTCGGCCAGCCGATCGGCAAGCCGGCTCCGCGCCGCCTTGCCGGTCCTGGACATGAGGTAGGTGGTGAAGCCCAGGAGACGGGGCGGGATCTCGTTCTCGTTCACATGCATATCGTAGGCGAACACCAATTATGGGTGCTTACCCACCATTGAGGAGTGCGTCATACCGGCGTGCCGCTTGGCGTCATACCGGCGGCGTGCCGCTCAGGTCGAAGACGAGGCGGCCCGACACCTTGCCCTTGAGGACCTCGTCGATCGAGGCGTTGATGTCCGCCAGGTCCCGGCTCTCGCGCACCACACGGGTACGGCCGAGGCGGTGCAGCCGGAAGACCTCGGCCAGGTCCTGACGGGTGCCGACGATCGAACCGACGATCTTCGTGCCGTTCAGAACGGTGTCGAAGACAGGGATCTCCAGCCTGCCCTCCGCCGGGAGGGCCACCAGAACGAGCGTGCCGCCCCGCCGCAGCGCCCCGTACGCGGCCGCGAACGACTCGTTGCTCACGGCCAGTGAGACGGCGGCGTCGGCGCCACCGAGACGGCGTGCCTCATCGGCGACGTCCTGGACGCGGGCGTCGATCACATGGTCGGCGCCCAGCTCCCGGGCGAGGGCCAGCTTCTCGTCGGTCACGTCGACGGCGATCGTCTCCGCACCGAAGATCCGCGCGTACTGCAGGGCGAGATGCCCCAGGCCGCCGATTCCGGAGACGAGGACGCGGGTCCCGGGCCGCGCCCCGGAGAGCTTGACCGCCTTGTACGTGGTGACGCCCGCGCACGTGAGGGGCGCCGCGTCCAGCGGGTCGATGCCGTCGGGCACGGGCACGACGTACGTGCCGTGGGCGAGGGCGTACTCGGCATGGCTGCCGTCGACCGAATAGCCGCTGTTCCGCTGTTCCAGGCAGAGCGTCTCCCAGCCGGAGACGCAGTGGTCACAGTGTCCGCAGGCCTCACCGAGCCACGGGATGGCCACCCGGTCCCCCACCGCGAGATGACCGACCTGGTCACCTGCCGCCTCGACGATGCCGATGCCCTCATGGCCGGGGACGAAAGGCGGACTCGGCCTGACCGGCCAGTCCCCCTGGGCCGCGTGGATGTCGGTGTGGCACAGCCCGGAGGCCTCCATCCGGACCAGGACCTGATGTGCGGCCGGGATGGGTACCGGCCTGTCCTCGACGACGAGGGGCTCGGTGAAGCTGCGGACGACGGCGGCTCTCATGGGTGCTCCTCCGCTTCGATGCACGCGCCCGGCCGGCGCCTCTCGCACAGCCCGGGGTGCACAAGCTTCGAAACAGGATATTTCGGATAGCCGGTTCTCGCCTTCCCTCCCGCCGTCCCTGCCCCGCCGGGTCGCTACCCCCGAGCCCAGGTACGCATGGCCGCCCGCGAGGAGAAGGCGGCGACATCTTTGTCGAGTGGCTGATCGGTGTACTGGTGGATGCGCCAGGAAGCCTTGATGCGCGGCTTTCCGGAAGTGACGTAGTCGGCGATCCAGAGGCCGTCCCCGGCGTACGACGTGGTGTCGTGATTCAGCCAGAAGTAGCGGTTGCAGTAGAGCAGGACCTTGTGGTGCGGCCGCAGCCGTTTGACCTCCCGGATGAAACGGTCCTTCTCGGCATTGCTCGCATGGGTGCCCTCGCCGTTCTGCTCCCAGTCGACGGCCAGCAGTTCGCCCGCCTTTTCGGGCGCCCTGCTCAGGAAGTATTCCGCCTGCGCCGTGATATTCCCCGGCCACAGGAAGTGGTAGAAGCCGACCACACATTCCGCGTCGCGGGCACGCTTCGCCTGGGCGGCCAGACGCGGATTGACGTACGAACGACCCTCGGTGGCCTTGATGAGGACAAAATCCAGCCCGTCCGTGTCGAAGGACGACTGATAGGCGCTGACGTCGACACCGTGCAGCATGGGTACCGCCTCACACATGGTCCGGGTGATTCCGCTTCCTTCTCTGTTACGTGCCCGCAGCCTGCGGGTCCCATCCGTCCGACGCGCCGGGAAAACAATGTGCCACCGCACGGAATAGCTTCCGGGAGGGCGGAGTTGGTGAAGCGGCGAGAGCCTTTTCACGTACCGAACGCACCATCGGAAGGTCGCATCCATGAAGATCGGCATCATCGGGGCAGGGAATATCGGCGGCAACCTCACCAGGCGTCTCACCGCACTCGGACATGAGGTGTCCGTCGCCAACTCGCGTGGTCCGCAGACGCTCACCGCACTCGTGGAGGAGACCGGAGCAACCGCCGTCACCGCCGCCGAGGCGGCGAAGGGCGCGCAGGTCGTGGTCGTCACGGTTCCGCTCAAGGCCGTCCCGGCCCTGCCCGACGGCCTCCTCGACGGGGCCGCGGAGGGCGTCGCGGTCATCGACACCGGTAACTACTACCCGCGCGAGCGCGACGGCCGCATCGCGGCGATCGAGGACGGGCAGCCCGAGAGCCTGTGGACGCAGGGGCAGATCGGCCACCCGGTCATCAAGGCGTTCAACGGGACGTACGCGCAGGACATTCTGTCCAACGGCCTGCCGAAGGGCAGCGCGGACCGTCAGGCCCTGCCGGTGGCCGGGGACGACGCCGCGGCGAAGCAGGTGGTCCGTGACCTGATCGACGAGCTGGGCTTCGACACCGTGGACGCCGGCCAGCTGGACGAGTCGTGGCGCCAGCAGCCGGGCACACCGGTGTACGGCAACCGGGGTGATGTCGCAGCGATCGAGAAGGCTCTGGCCGCGGCGTCCGCCGAGCGGACCGCCCAGTGGCGGGCCTGAGATCCGGTGCGGCGCGGGTGCGACGGGGCGCGGACCCCGTCGCACCCGCTGCGTCGACAGGGTGCACACACCATCGCACCCACAGCGTCGTCAGTCGTCGAAGCCGGTGCTACGGCTGACCTTCTCCCAGGCCAGCGCTTCGGTGCGGGAGGCGTCGAGGCTTGCGAGGACCGCGTCCGTCGCGTCATTGCCGAGCGGCAGCCGCAGCGGCGTGTCCTGGGCAGCGAGCGCGGCCAGGATGGCGGCCGCCGCCTTGTCCGGGTCGCCCTCCTGCCTTCCGTCAGAATCCGGCAGGTCGCCGCGGACCGGGCCCACCGTCTCCTCGTAGGCCGGAAGGGCCGCGGACTGGCGCAGGGCACCGCCGCCGGCGAAGCCCGTCCGGAACGATCCGGGCTCGACGATCAGGACCTTGATCCCGTGCGGGGCCACCTCGGCCGCCAGCGCCTCCGACAGACCTTCCAGGGCGAACTTCGTTGCCGAGTAGGCGCCGACGCCGGGGAACGAGAGCCGGCCGCCCATGCTGCTCATCTGGACCACGGCACCCGAACCATTGCGCCGCATGTGCGGCAGCACGGCCCGCACCAGCGCGGCGGGCCCGAAGAAGTGCAGGTCCATGAGCTCGCGCAGCTCGCGGTCGCCGGTCTCCTCGACTGCGCCGATCAGCCCCATCCCCGCATTGTTGACCAGCACGTCCATCCGGCCGTACCAGAGCACGGCGTCCGCGACGACATCCGCGATGCGCGCCGTGTCGGTGACGTCCAGCTGTACGGCGACGGCCCGGTCGGGGTGTTCGGCGACCAGGTCGTCGAGCGCCTCCGGCTTGCGGGCCGTGGCGACGACGGTGTCCCCGGCTGCCAGAGCGGCTGCGGCGATGGCACGTCCGAAGCCGGAGGAAGCGCCGGTGATCAGCCAGACGCGGCCCGGCGTGTGGTCACGGGCGGTTGCTGCCTCGTCTGCTTCGTGTGCGGTGGTCACATTCAACTCCTGCCGTTCACAGTGGTGTTGCGGTGACTCAGTTATGTCATCCGACTCCCGGGACGGTCCAAGACGGAGACTCGTCGGTTCGATAAGCGCGCCTTATGATCGCTGCATGGAGCTGCGTCAGCTGCACTACCTCACCGTGATCGCCGAAGAGGAGAACCTGGGACGCGCCGCCAGGCGGCTGTTCGTCAGTCAGCCGGCCCTGTCGTACGCGCTCAAGAGTCTTGAGTCCGAGCTGGGGGTGCGGCTCTTCGACCGTCACGCCGGTGGTGTGTCCGCCACCGCCGCCGGCCGGGACGTGATCGCCGAGGCGCTGCTCACCGTCCGTCAGTCCGAGCGCGTGACGGCCGCTGCCGAGCGGCACACCCGAGGGGAGACAGGCGTACTGCGGGTGGGTTTCGAGGCGAGTGGCGCGGGCGAACTGACCACCCGGGCACGGGCGGAGTTCTCCCGGCTTCACCCCGGGGTGCGGGTGGTGCCCAGGCGCTACGACTGGGGGCAGGAGGCCGCCGCGCTCCGGGACGGCCTGACCGACGTCGCCTTCGTCTGGCTGCCCAACGATCTCACCGGCCTGCACAGTGAGCCGGTGCACACCGAGCCCCGCGTCGTGGGTCTGCCGGTCGGCCATGCGCTCGCGTCCCGATCCGGCGTCTCGGTGCTCGAGGTCGGGGACGAGCCGTTGCTGTGGACGGAGCGGGCGCCTCGGGAGTGGGTGGACTGGTGGGCCGTCAACCCCCGTCCCGACGGCTCGAGTCCACGATGGGGTCCGACCAACGACAACGTCGAGGAGATGTTGGAGCAGGTGGCGGAGGGAGCCGCGATCTGCTTCGCTCCCCTGAGCATGGCGCGGTACTACGCGCGGCCGGATCTCTCCTGGGTCCCGCTGACGGACGTGGAGCCGCTGCGCGTCGTACTCGCCTGGGTGGCCGGCACGGAAAACGAACTGGTCCGGGGTTTCACCGGCGTGGTGCGGGAACTGGCCGCCGCCTCCGGGCCGACGAGTGAGTGACATGGCACGAGGTCAGCGCCTCCGGAGCGGCGGGGCAGGACGGTTGCCCCCGGGCCACGATCCGTGGCGCCGGGTACGGGGCACGGGGACACGGTCGACCTGCGACACCTGGACGCACCGACGGCGGCGCGGTACACCGCCGTGGCCGGGCAGGACCGCTCCTTCCCTGAGACGCGGGCACCGGTGACCGAACCGGGTGAGGAATCCCGGTGGCTCGTGGACAACCTCCCGGGCGAGCGGGCGGCGTTCGGTTCCGTCGGGGGCCGGGGCTTCCCGGAGCATCAAGGAGAAACGTCCTGGACCGGGTCCTCCTGACGGGCCGGCAGGCTGTCCATGAACGAGCTGACGGAGAACACCGCCTGACCGGGGCCGGGCGGGCCGTAGCCGGGAGGCGAGCTGAGTCCGTACTCCTCCATCGTCGCGCGGTAAGCCTCCAACAGCCGGATGTGGTACTCCAGCGGCGCACCGTCCGGGTTGGTCTTGCCGAGCGGTGTCGTCGGTTCGGGGCACCAGGTGGTGAAGCGCGGGGTGATGCCGTGCGACATGAAGAACCGCAGTCCTTCGGTGGTGGAGTCGATCGCCTCCTTCACCGTGGTGAAGCCGAACGGCTCGGCCATCTCCACACCCGCGACGAAGTTGGGGATGACGTTGCGGGCGCCGAAGACGTCGGCGGAGTCGAGGATGCGGCGGTGCCATTCGTCGCGGCCGACGTAGCGCTCCTTGCCGGGGCAGTAGAGCTCGAACAGCCGACGGTCCCACACCTCGTAGTTGGGGTGGTAGATCTGCACGCCGTAGTCGTGGAAGCGCTGGACGTCGGACTTGGGCAGGGCCTGGGCGACGACCTTGCCGATCCAGCGGCCGGGGAAGCGTTCCTCGATGGCTTTGGCGTACTGGCCGTAGAAGTCGGCCTCGTCGCGTCCGCCGATGTGGGAGGTGATGGCGCCGCCGGTGAGGGTGTAGGCCGTGGAGGTCTTCGCCGTGTCGTACCGGTCGATGATGGCCAGTGCCTCCAGGACCTCCTCGACGGGCTTCACTCCGGTGTACGGGCGTCCCGCCGCCTTGTGCTGGCGCCAGTTGTGGTTGATGTCGCAGTACTGGCACTCCTCCTTCGCGCCGAAGTACTGGCAGACACGGAAGACCGTGAGGTAGACCAGGTATCCCCACTGGATGGTGGGCGCGACCTCCATGACCGACTTGCCGTTGCCGAGGGTGTGGCGGTAGTAGTCCGGCATCGGGGGCAGACCGACGTCGGAGATCCGCCGGCCGTCGAGATACAGCCCGAGCACGCCGTCGTCGTCGGCCGCCACGCGGTAGGGGGATGCCGGGTTGACCCGCACGGAGACGACGGTGCGCCGCAGTTCGTACGGGCCGCCGGTGAGGACGATCTCTTCGGGTGGCCGGCGCAGCGCCGCCGCGCCCAGCTCGGGGAGGGTGCCGTGGTCGAAGGAGAAGATGAAGTACGACTTGGGCTTGACGTCCCCGTCCTCGTTGTCGCTGAGCGCGGACTCGTCGAAGGCGACGCCGCCGCGCAGCAGGTCCTCCTTGATGACGGCCTCCCGCGGTACGTGCGGGAACTGCTCCATGAGCCGCTCGATCAGTCGGGTGCGGCTCGTGTCGGTACTGCCGGGGTCGGTACGGCTGAGCATGTGCGGGCTCCTGGATCCGGTCGTCGAAGGTGATGCGGGCAAGCCGTCCTGTCCAACGAACCAGACGGGTGAAGCGTTCGCGCTCCGGCCCGCCGGAACGGCCGGAACCCGCCGCAGGACTCTATGTGACCGGTGAGTAGGGTGTGGGGCCCGGGAGCCCGTCGGCCGTGCGGCCGTTCCGACGCCCCGGTGGTTGCCGCAGTCGGCCGCGGAACGGAAGTGCCTCATGCCCCGCACCATGTCCGTGTCTGACAGCATCGTGGTTCTCGCCGAACCCTCGTTCGTGTACGAGCAGTTGAGCGACCCCACGGCGATGGGGCGCTGGAGTCCGGAGAACCGGGGTGCGAAGGTGCTCGGGGAGCGTCGGGGCGCGTACGTCGGGATGGTCTTCGAGGGCCGGAACAAGCGAGGGGCCATGCGCTGGACGACCCGGTGCACGGTGACGGTGGCCGATCCGGGTGAGCGGTTCGCCTTCCGCGTCCACGCCATCGGGGCCAAGCGGCCGCTGCTGCCGGGCGCGATCGCCACCTGGGAGTACCGCTTCGAAGCCGTGGACGGCGGCACCAGGGTCACCGAGATATGGACCGACGACCGCCGCGCCTGGCCGGACTTCCTGGCCAACGCCTTCGACCGGGCGGCGACCCGGGGGCACACCTTCGGCGAGTTCCAGCGCGGCAACATCCGTACCACGCTCCAGCGCCTCAAGGCAGCACTGGAGGCCCCGGTGGACGACGAGGCCCCCCGGGCGTGACGTGGTGGCTGCCGGTCACTTCTCCCAGTGCGCGGGGCGGCCGAGCGAGGGAGGCAGCCGGGTGGCGCCGTTGCCCCTGGCGGCGTTGAGCTGGGACTGCGTCAGGAAGAGCGCTCCGGTCAGGTCGGCGCCGGACAGGTCCGCGTCCCGGAAGTCGGCGCCGATGAGATCGGCGAGGCGCAGGTCGGCGCCGGAGAGGTCCGCCGCGATGAGGTAGGCGCCGCGCAGATCGGCGCCCCGAAGATCCGCTCCCCCGAGGCGGGCGGCGATCAGATCCGCACCGCGGTGGTTGCGCTTCTTCTTGCGGGGCGCGGTGGCGCGCACGAGTTCACTGGTACGCGCCAGCAGGGCGGCGACCTCGTCCCGGTGCGCTGCCACGTCCAGTCCGGCGAAGGCGTCGGCGTCGAGGTGGGTGAGGCGTTCGGTCGCCTCCAGGGTGCGCCGGATCTCGCCGTGGAGGGAGCGGGCCGGTGCCAGGGTCGCCGCCTCCGTGAGGTACCAGAGGAGTTCGTGGAGCTGTCGCACGACCGGAAAGACCTGGAACATCTGCTGGGCGCTCTCCGGTGCCGTACGCCAGTCCCTGCCGCCGAAGGTCTCCCCCGACACCTTCTGGCCCGCCCCGAAGCAGTCGTACACGGTGCAGCCGGCGAAGCCCTCGGTGCGCAGCCGGGTGTGGATGCCGCAGCGGAAGTCGTCCTGGAGGTTGCGGCAGGGCTTGCCGGCGTCCTTGTTGATGGCGAAGTCCGCGGACCGGGTGAGGGTCAGCGCGACGCAGCACAGTCCGAAGCAGTTCCCGCAGTCGGCGCGCAGAACGGCAAGGCCGGTGGCGTCCACGCGGTCGGTGCCGGGGACTCGGTCGTTGTCGGGCACGGTACGTGGGGTCCTTTGGTGTGCGAGGTCCATGAGCGGTCGAGCCTACCGAGGTTCGGTGGTCCACCCGGCCGCGAGGTGCCCGCATCCGACGGCGCCCCGGCTCCCGGCCCCCTCGGACCGGGACCGCCCACGCCGCCCGGCGACACCGCAGACCATAATGATGGGTAATACATCTTTTGGGAGGTGGCCACCATCGTGGCGAACGCACCAGTCGACAGCATTCCGGCCCAGCGGGTGCTGACCGATCCGGCGGGCCTGACCCGGTACCAGCACGACGAGGCCGAGTGGGCTCCGTACGGGACTCCGCTGGCCGTGGTGCGACCGCAGAGCACCGACGAGGTGCGGGACGTGGTGCGTCACTGCATCACCCATCGCATCCCGTTGGTTCCGCGTGGTGCGGGCACCGGTCTGTCCGGGGGCGCGAACGCCGTCGACGGTGCGATCGTCCTGTCCTTCGAGGACATGAACCGCATCGTCACCATCGACCGCGCGGAGCGGCTGGCCGTCGTCCAGCCCGGTGTGGTCAACGACGATCTGCGCGCGGCGAGCGCTGAGCACGGGCTGTGGTACCCGCCGGATCCGGCCAGTTCGCCCTGGTCCACCATCGGCGGGAACGTTGCGACCAACGCCGGGGGCATGTGCTGCGTCAAGTACGGCGTGACACGCGACTACGTGCTGGGTCTGGAAGTCGTCAACGGACTCGGCGAAGTCGTCTCGCTCGGGCGCAGGACCGCGAAGGGCGTGGCGGGATACGACCTGGCCGGACTGATGGTGGGTTCCGAGGGCACGCTCGGGGTGATCACCGAGATCACGGTGCGCCTGCGGCCGGCGCGGCTCCAGGAGCGGACGGTGGCGGGGTACTTCTCCTCCGTCGTCGCCGCCGGTGAGGCGGTGAGCGCCGTGACCGCGTCCGGTGTCATCCCCTCGGCGCTCGAACTCGTCGACCGCCACTGCCTGGCCGCGGTCGACGCCTGGAAGAAGATGGGCCTCTCCGCGGACGCCGACGTGGTGCTGCTCGCTCGCGTCGACACCCCTGGCGCCGAGGGCGACGCCGAGGCCGAACTGGTCCGCGAGTGCTTCGACCGCGCCGGGGCGACCTGGGCCGCGGTCTCCACGGACCAGCAGGAGGCGGACGCGCTGTTCCAGGCCCGGCGGCTGGCCTATCCGGCGCTGGAGCGGCTCGGTCCGGTGCTGACCGAGGACGTCTGTGTGCCGCGTACCGCGGTGCCGGAGATGCTGGCCCGGATCGAACGGACGGCTGCCCGGCACGACATTCTCGTGGCCAACATCGCGCACGCGGGAGACGGCAATCTCCATCCGCTGATCATTACGCCGCCCGGGGACGAAGCCGCGCGCGCCCGCGCCCAGCTCGCCTTCGAGGACATCCTGGACGACGCGATCGCGCTCGGCGGCACGGTCACCGGTGAACACGGGGTGGGGCTGCTGAAGATGCGCGGCATGAACAAGGAACTGGGCCCGGCGGCGCTCGGGATGCACCACGCGGTGAAGGCGGCGCTCGATCCGCACGGCATCCTCAACCCGGGCAAGGTGCTCGGGGCCGCCTGACCCGGTTGTCAGTGGGGCGGCGCACACTGGCACTCATGCGGTACGGCGAAGGGGAATCGGATGAGCGCCGAGGAAGAGACCGGTTTCGAACCGGCCACCGGGGACGGCCCGCCGTCCTCGGCGCCGGCCGAGCAGCGGGCCGCCTCGGTGCGGACCGCTTTCGCCGGGATGCTCCAGATCCGGCGCCTGACGAACACCGGGTGCTCCGAGCCGGAAGCGGTGCCTGCGGCATGGGAACTGCACAGGACGGTACGGGCCGTTGCCCTCGCGCTGGAGGCATCGGGACTGGCCTCGTCGGCCGTTGACGCGTCGGGCAGGCGCACGACGACGGGTTACCGGGTGGCTGCGGGCGATTTGCCGGGCACCGCACGGGTGGAGTGGCTCGGTGCGCCAGGCAGTGGGGCGGCGCACGAGGAGGAGGGTGAGCTGACTCGGTGTGCGGCGGTCCTGCGGGAGTTGGGCTGGACCGCCCTGCTGTACCGCGGGCCGCGCCGCCGCCGGTTCCTGGAGGTGGAACCCCCGGTGGGTACGGCCCGGCCGGTCGGCCGGTAGGAGGCGTGCCACAGCCGTCGCCGAGGGCCGTTGTCAGACCCATGAGGGATGCTTGTGGGTCCGACACCTCTGACCGGGAGATGCTGAGATGCGCAATGACGAACTCGCCGCGGCGCAGGCGTACGTCCGTTTACTGGAGGCGACGCGGGCGGCGCTCTCCGATCCGGAGGACACCCCGCTGTACATGCCGTTGCTCGCCTCACCGATCGAGGAGGCGGACGGCGCGCTGCGGCGGGCGGGGCTCTCGGGCAATGAGTCCCGTTTCTTCGACCTCGTACGCTCGCTCCAGCCCAGTATGTCGGACAGCGGGCGCTGAACTGCGCCGTCCGGAACACGGCCGCACGGCGGGCCGGTCTCCGCACCTGCCCTCTCATCCCGGGAGGCGCGCAGCGGCGTCCCCACCGGCTTCCGGAAATCTGTCCACCGCAACTCACGGGCCCAGGCCGCCCCTGATCTCCGGGGCGGGCCGGGCCCGTCTTCGGCCGGGACGCCCCGATCCGTGGTGAATTGATTCAACTCCACTCCATCCCAGATGAAGAGAGACTGACGGCTTGACTAGTGAGCGGCGTCATACCTAGCGTACGTTCAGATGAAACGATTCACTTCATTCTGACAATCACGATCGTCGGATGACTCTGCTTACGAGGTGTTCATGTCTGATGTGTCGGCCGTCAAGGCAGCCCTGAAGTCCCAGGTGATCGAGACCCCGTCATGGGGCTACGGCAATTCCGGGACCCGGTTCAAGGTGTTCGCGCAGCCGGGGGTGCCGCGCGACCCGTTCGAGAAGATGGAGGACGCCGCGCAGGTGCACGCGTTCACCGGCGTCGCCCCGAAGGTGTCGTTGCACATCCCCTGGGACAGGGTCGCGGACTATGCCGCCCTGACCCGCCACGCCGAGGGACTCGGGCTGCGGATCGGCGCCATCAACTCCAATGTCTTCCAGGACGACGACTACAAGCTGGGCTCGGTCACCCACCCCGACGCGGCTGTGCGGCGCAAGGCGACGGACCATCTGCTGGAGTGCGTCGACGTCATGGACGCAACAGGGTCACCCGATCTCAAACTGTGGTTCTCCGACGGCACGAACTACCCGGGGCAGGATGACATCGTTGCCCGTCAGGACCGGCTGTCCGAAGCACTGGCAGAGGTGTACGAGCGCCTCGGAGACGACCAGCGGATGCTGCTGGAGTACAAGCTCTTCGAGCCGGCCTTCTACACGACGGACGTGCCCGACTGGGGCACGGCGTACGCACACTGTCTCAAGCTCGGCCCGAAGGCCCAGGTCGTCGTGGACACCGGGCACCACGCCCCCGGCACGAACATCGAGTTCATCGTGGCCCTGCTGCTCCGGGAAGGACGGCTCGGCGCGTTCGACTTCAACTCCCGCTTCTACGCGGACGACGATCTGATGGTCGGGGCCGCCGATCCCTTCCAGCTCTTCCGGATCATGCACGAGGTCGTCAAGAACGGCGGTCTCCGCTCAGAGACCAACGTCAACTTCATGCTCGACCAGTGCCACAACATCGAGGCGAAGATCCCTGCGGTGATCCGGTCGGTCGCCAATGTCCAGGAGGCGACGGCCAAGGCGCTGCTGGTCGACACCGCCGCGCTCGTCGCCGCGCAGACGTCGGGTGATGTGCTCGCCTCGAACGCCGTGCTGATGGACGCCTACAACACCGACGTGCGGCCGCTGCTGGCCCAGGTGCGGGAGGAACAGGGGCTGGCAGGCGACCCGTTCGCCGCCTACCTCGCCTCCGGCAACCAGGAGCGCATCGCCGCCGCCCGGGTCGGGGGCACCCAGGCCGGCTGGGGCGCCTGACCCCGGTTGCGCCCATAGGCCGCTGTCCGTCGACCACGCACTTCTCGTCCCGAAGGAATTGCCATGACGTCCCCGACGCACGCCGAAGTCGCCGCGCTCCTGGAGCGCGCGCACCGGATCGGATCCGATCCCCGCAACACCAACTACGCAGGCGGCAACACCTCTGTGAAGGCCGCCGGCACCGACCCGGTCTCCGGTGGCGAGACCGAACTCCTCTGGGTCAAGGGATCCGGGGGTGACCTCGGCACCCTCAAGGAGGAGGGCCTCGCCGTGCTGCGCCTGGACCGGGTCCGCGCCCTCAAGGACGTGTACCCGGGAGTGGAGCGCGAGGACGAGATGGTGGCGGCCTTCGACTACTGCCTGCACGGCAAGGGCGGCGCCGCACCGTCGATCGACACCGCCATGCACGCTCTCGTCGAGGCGGCGCACGTCGACCATCTGCATCCGGATTCGGGGATCGCCCTGGCGTGCGCGGCCGACGGGGAGAAGCTGACCGCCGACTGCTTCGGTGACAAGGTGGCCTGGGTGGGCTGGCGCCGGCCCGGCTTCCAGCTCGGGCTGGACATCGCCGCCGTCAAGGAGGCCAACCCACAGGCCGTCGGCGTCGTGCTGGGCGGTCACGGAATCACCGCCTGGGGCGAGACGTCGGACGAGTGCGAGCAGAACGCCCTGTGGATGATCCGTACGGCCGAGACCTTCCTCCAGGAGCACGGCCGGCCGGAGCCGTTCGGAGCCGTGCTCCCCGGCCGGGCAGCGCTGTCCGCGCAGGAGCGCCGGGAGCGGGCGGCGGCGCTCGCGCCGGTGATCCGCGGCCTGGCGTCCACCGACCGCCCCGTGGTCGGCCACTTCACCGACGCCGAACCGGTGCTGGACTTCCTGTCCCGCGCCGAGCACCCGCGGCTCGCCGCCCTGGGCACCTCGTGCCCGGACCACTTCCTCCGTACGAAGGTCAGCCCACTGGTGCTCGACCTTCCCGCGGACGCACCGGTCGTCGACGCCGTGGAACGGCTCAGGACGCTGCACAGTGAGTACCGCGAGGCGTATCGCGCGTACTACGAGCGGCACGCCGTCCCCGGCTCCCCCGCCATGCGCGGCGCGGATCCGGCGATCGTGCTGGTGCCCGGAGTCGGGATGTTCTCGTTCGGCAAGGACAAGCAGACCGCCCGCGTCGCCGGGGAGTTCTACCTCAACGCCATCAATGTGATGCGTGGCGCCGAGGCCGTCTCCACCTATGCGCCGATCGAGGAGTCCGAGAAGTTCCGGATCGAGTACTGGGAGCTGGAGGAGGCCAAGCTGCGCCGGATGCCGAAGGCGAAGCCGCTGGCCACCCGGGTCGCGCTGGTGACCGGAGCGGGTTCGGGGATCGGGCGCGCCATCGCGCACCGGCTGGTGGCCGAGGGTGCCTGCGTGGTCGTGGCGGACCTGAACGCCGAGAACGCGGCCGCGGTCGCTGAGGACCTCGGCGGACCGGACCGGGCCGTGGCCGTTACCGTCGATGTCACGAGCGAGGAGCAGATCGAAGAGGCGTTCCGGGCCGCCGTGCTCGCGTTCGGCGGTGTGGATCTCGTCGTGAACAACGCGGGTATCTCCATCTCGAAGCCTCTGCTGGAGACCACGGCGCGTGACTGGGATCTGCAGCACGACATCATGGCGCGCGGCTCGTTCCTCGTGGCGCGCGAGGCCGCCCGGGTCATGCAGGCGCAGAACCTCGGCGGAGACATCATCTACATCGCTTCCAAGAACGCCGTGTTCGCCGGCCCCAACAACATCGCGTACTCGGCGACCAAGGCCGACCAGGCCCATCAGGTACGGCTGCTGGCAGCCGAGCTCGGCGAGCACGGCATCCGCGTCAACGGCATCAACCCGGACGGCGTGGTGCGGGGTTCGGGGATCTTCGCCGCGGGCTGGGGCGCCCAGCGGGCGGCGACGTACGGCATCGAGGAGGAGAAGCTCGGCGAGTTCTACGCCCAGCGGACGCTGCTCAAGCGCGAGGTGCTGCCCGAGCACGTCGCCAACGCCGTGTTCGCCCTGACAGGCGGCGACCTCACCCACACCACCGGTCTGCACATTCCGGTCGACGCCGGCGTGGCAGCCGCCTTCCTGCGATGACCCGGACACGATCCCCGTGGCTGTGAACTCCATCGACACCGCACCCGGCGAAGCCGTCTTCGCCGCCGTGGATCTCGGCGCGACCAGCGGCCGGGTGATCACCGGCCGGGTCGGGCCGGGAACGCTCGAACTGACCGAGGCGCACAGGTTCGCCAACACACCGGTGCGCCTGCCGGACGGTCTGCGCTGGGACGTACTCGCCCTGTACCAGGGCATGCTGGACGGGCTTCGGGCTGCCGCGCGCTCGGGTCCGGTCGCCTCCGTGGGCGTCGACACCTGGGCGGTGGACTACGGGCTGCTGGACGCCGACGGAGCGCTGCTGGGGCTGCCGTTCCACTACCGGGACGAGCGCAACAGCCGGGCGTCGGATCGGCTGCCGGACGGCTGCGGTGTGCGGGAGCTGTATGCGGTCAGCGGATTGCAGCACCTGCCGTTCAACACTGTGTTCCAGCTTCTCGCGCACCGGGCGACGGCCCAGTGGGGGGCGGCTCGGACGCTGCTGCTCATGCCGGATCTGCTGGTGCACTGGCTGACCGGATCGGTGGGCGCGGAGATCACGAACGCGTCGACGACCGGTCTGTTCGACGCACGCAGCGGTGACTGGTCCGATGTGTTGATCAGGCAGTTGGGGCTGGAGCGATCGCTCTTCCCGCCGCTGCGTGAGCCCGGCGATCCGGCGGGGACGCTGCTGCCGCACGTGGCCGATTTCACCGGTCTGCCGACGGGCACCCCGGTGACGACGGTCGCCTCGCACGACACGGCGTCGGCGGTCGCGGCAGTCCCGGCCCCGGCAGCGGAGTTCGCATACATCTCCTGCGGCACCTGGTCGCTGGCCGGGCTGGAACTGGATGCTCCGGTGCTCTCCGAGGAGTCCCGGGAGGCGAACTTCACCAATGAGCGCGGGGTGGACGGCACGGTCCGCTATCTCCGCAACATCATGGGCATGTGGCTGCTGGAGGAGTGCCGCAGGGCGTGGGACCGCGCGGGCCTGTCCCTCGGACTGGCGGGTCTGCTTGCCGACGCGGCCGCGTCGGAGCCGTTCGCCGCGGTGATCGACCCGGACGACGCGTCGTTCCTCGCACCGGGTGACATGCCGGCCCGGATCGACGCGTATCTGCTGCGGACGGGGCAGGCGCCGCCGCGGACGCCAGGCGGGTACGTGCGCTGTGTGCTGGAGAGTCTGGCGCTGGCACACCGCAGGACGCTGCGCAGGGCAGCCGAGCTCGCCGGGCGCGACCCGGTACGGATCCACCTGGTCGGCGGCGGTTCGCGCAACGAACTGCTGTGTCAGTGGACGGCCGACGCGAGCGGCCTTCCGGTGACGGCGGGACCCGCGGAGGCCACGGCGCTCGGCAACATCCTGCTCCAGGCCCGCGCCCACGGCCTGGTGGGTGACCTCGCCGGTCTGCGACGGCTGGTCGCCCGTACCCAGGAACTGCGGCACTACGAGCCGCGGGGGGACCGGCGTGCCTGGGACCGCGCGGAGGCGCGGCTCGGGCCCTCGGCCGGTGGCGTGGACGCGGGAGCGACGCCCGGGCCGAAGGACGGAAAGGTCTGACCGTGCCCCGGCCGGGACCGTGGGCGTCCGACCGCTGTCGCGGCGGAGTCCACGGATGTCCGGCCGTGGCCCGGCGCGGTCCGGAGCATTCGGCGCAGCAGTGGTTCCGTCGGCGCGGCCTTCGATCCCGTCGGCGCAGTACCGGGTCCCACCGGCCTCAGCCGGTCACCGTCGTGGCGGGGCCCACGCCTGGACCGAGACCGAGTTCGCCGTCCCCCAGCGGTGCGAAATGGCGTGCCACGTCCTCGTCGGTGACCTCGGCCAGTTCTGCCGGGCTCCACCGAGGGTTCCGGTCCTTGTCGACGATCTGGGCGCGCACCCCCTCGATCAGATCGGGCCGGGTGAAAGCGGTGGACGAGACGCGGAACTCCTGGTCCAGGACTGCTTCCAGGCTGTCGAGACGGCGCGCGCGGCGGATGGCCGCGAGCGTCACTTTGAGTGCCGTGGGCGACTTGGCCAGGATCGTCGTCGTGGCCTGCTTCGCAGCAGGCACCCCGCAGTCGTCGAGGCGCTCGATGATCTCCTCGACCGTGTCCGCCGCGTAGCAGGCGTCGATCCAGTCGCGGTGCCCGGTCAGCTCTCCGCCGGGTGCGGTGCCCGCGAACCGCTCCGCCGTCGCGACAACGGCCTCGGGCGTGGTGCACGTGTCGAGCGCTGAGATGAAGGCGGGAACGTCCTCCGACGGTACGAAGTGGTCGGCGAGGCCGCACGCGAGCGCGTCGGCCGCGCCGACCGCGTCGCCGGTGAGCGCCAGGTGGGTGCCGAGTTCACCGGGGGCGGCGCCGAGCAGGTGGGTGCCGCCGACGTCCGGGACGAATCCGATGCCGGTCTCGGGCATGGCGATGCGGGAGCGCTCCGTGACGATACGGAGCGACCCGTGGGCCGACACGCCGACCCCGCCGCCCATCACGATGCCGTCCATGAGGGCGACGTACGGCTTGGGAAAGCGGGCGATCCGGGCGTTGAGCCGGTACTCGTCACGCCAGAAGTCCAGTGAGGTCCGGCCGCCGGCCAGGGCGTCGTCGCGGATGGAGCGGATGTCGCCGCCCGCGCACAGTCCCCGCTCCCCCGCACCGGTGAGCAGCACCGCGACGACCGAGCCGTCGTGTTCCGCGGCGTGGAGTGCCTCCCTCATGCGCAGCACCATGGCGTGGTTCAGGGCGTTCAGGGCGCGCGGCCGGTTCAGCGTGACGTGGCGGATGCGTCCCTCGGTGTGCAGCAGGACGGAATCCTCGTGGTTCATGCGTGCGCTCCGGTCAGCCCCAGTGCCATACCGTCCGCCGGTCACGGACGATCTTCCCCTCCCATTGTGCGCGGCGGTCCGGGGGGTGTGGCAGGGGGGCGCCCGGGAACTCCGGGCGGAGCGCCGTACGGCGGGGTTCCCGCTGTGGCAGACGTACCGAACCCGCCAGACAATTGAGTCACGCCGTACGGCAGCCCAGCCGGACGATCCTCGGAGCACGAATGACCGATCACGACCGGCCGCCATTCATCCCCGTCCCGCCCCGCCTGTTGGTCGAGAAGACACACAGCAGCGAGACGGCGACGGCGGAGCGGCTTGCCATGAACCGCACCGGCAGTTTCGAGTGGGACCTGGACGCCCGGACGCTGGACATCGACGAGGCGGGACTGCTGGTCTTCGGCCTGGATCCGGCCGTGTTCGACTCACGGCCCGAGTCCCTCATGGAGCGGCTCGAGCCATCGGAACGCATCCGCCTCGATGTGGCCATCGATGAGGCCATCAAGGGTGGGAGCTCCTCCTACAGCATCCATTTCCGGGTTCCGCTCGAGGACGACAGCGATCAGTGGACCCACGTCCAGGCACGGATCCTGCGCAGCGCCGACGGCCGGGCGCACCGCGTGATCGGCCTGGTGCGGGACGCGACGGCGGAAGTCACCCATTCGGCCTTCGTACTGGAACTGGAAAAGCGCCGCCAACGACAGACCGACATAGTTGAGCGAACAACCAGTGCGTTGTCGCGCGCGGTCACCGTGGACGATGTGACGGCTGCGCTGACCGGACCGGGCGGACTGGCGCGGCTGGGCGCCGACGGGCTCGCGCTCGGCCTGCTGGACAACACCACGCTCAACGTCATCGCACTGAGCGGCGAGTCGCTCGAGGTCGTCGACGAGCTGGGCTCGGGCCGGCTCGACCCGAAATTCCCCCTGGCCGACACCGTCCTCAGCGGACGACCACGGTTCGTGAGCTCACTCGGCGCGCTCACTCGGCGCTATCCGGTGCTGGAGCCGTTCGTGGGACAGCTCAAGTTCCAGGCTGCGGCCTATCTGCCCCTCATCGCCCAGGCCCGCACCCTCGGCGGCCTGGCCCTCTTCTACCGCGAACGCACGGCCTTCACGGCCGACGAACGCAACCTGTGCCTGGGGCTGGCCGCCATTGTCGCCCAGTCCCTCCAGCGGGCAACGCTGTTCGACGAGGAACGCGAATTCGCCACAGGGCTCCAGTCCGCGATGCTGCCCCGCCGGATCCAGGACATCGAGGGCGGCGAGATCGCCGTCCGCTACCACGCGGCGTGGAGCGGCCGTCAGGTCGGCGGTGACTGGTACGACGTGATCGCGCTCCCCAAGGACCGGTTCGGGATCGTGGTCGGTGACGTGCAGGGCCACGACACGCACGCGGCGGCGATCATGGGCCAGCTGCGCATCGCGCTTCGGGCGTACGCCGCCGAGGGTCATCCGCCCTCGACGGTGCTGGCACGGGCCTCGCGGTTCCTCGCCGAGCTGGACACGGACCGGTTCGCCACCTGTACGTACGCCCAGGTCGATCTGGGCACCGGCACCGTGCGGGTGGTTCGGGCCGGCCACTTCGGTCCGCTGATCCGGCACATGGACGGACGCGTCGGCACGCCGCAGGTGCGCGGCGGCATACCGCTGGGTATCGCCACCGACTTCGGCGACGAGGAGTTCCCGGAGACCCGGCTGGATCTGGTGCCGGGCGAGACACTTGTCCTGTACACCGACGGACTGGTGGAGGAGCCGGGCGCCGACATCGACGCAGGGGTGCGCACGCTCATCAACGAGGTCAGCGCGGGGCCGGCGGCTGCCGAGGCGCTGGCGGATCATCTGTCGGACCGGCTGTGGGAGCGCTGGGGCTCGGGCGACGACGTCGCGTTGCTGGTGCTTCGGCGCAGCCCCGACCCGGGGTCACCACGGGCACCCCGGCTGCATCAGTACATCCACCAGGCCGATCCCGAGGGGCTCTCCGACGCGCGGACGATCGTGCGTCAGGCCCTCACCGACTGGGACATGGCCGAACTCGCGGACGACGCCGAGCTGGTGACCGGTGAACTGCTGGTGAACGTGCTCCTGCACACGGAGGGCGGCGCCGTACTCACCCTGGAGGTGCTTCCGGAACCGGTGCGACGGGTCCGGCTGTCGGTGCAGGACCGCTCCAGCGCATGGCCCCGGCGCCGCACACCCGGTGAGACCGCGACCTCGGGCCGGGGGCTGCTGCTCCTGGACGCCGTCGCCACCCGCTGGGGCATCGAGCCCCGCGGCGAGGGCAAGGCCGTCTGGTGCGAGATCGGTCCGGCGGCGGCGCCGCCCGAGTCCGCCGCGGTCCGCAGGAACGCCGCAGAACCCGCAGAGCCCGCCGGCCCAGCCGGCTCGGACCGTCCCGGCGATGACTCCACGGACCGTGCCGGCTCCGCGGGCGGGAAGCGCTGAGCGGACAGCAGCGAGGGGCGTGCCGTCTCGTCCCGCAGGACACGGCACGCCCCTCGGCCGGAACCCGGGCGCGCTGAGTGCGCGCCCGGGCGACCGGACTGCGTCAGTGCTGGGCGGTGCGACGCTTGCGCACGGACCACATGATGCCGCCACCGGCCAGCAGCACGGCAACAGCCGCACCACCGATGATCGGCGTGGCGGACGACGAACCGGTCTCGGCCAGATCCGGCGAGCTGGGGCTCGGCGTGGCTGCGGCAGGCGCAGACGACGAAGCGGTCTCACTGGGAGTGGCGGTCGGCGTGGGCGTCGCCGTGGTGGGCGTCTCGGACGGCTTCGTCTCGGTCGGCGTAGGCGTGGGCGTCGGCGGCTTCTCCTCGCACACCGGCGCCTGCTTGCTCTCGTCGCGCGAGTACTGGTCGCCGTCGCCTGCCTTGACGACCAGACGGACCGTCAGCGCCTTGTCGTGCTCGGGCAGGGTGAGCGTCTTGTCGATCCCCCTGCCGAAGGTCTCCGTCGGCAGGAGGTCCTTTCCGTCGACGGTGACGGTCACCTGGTTGGTGACGTTGTCGTTGTACGCGGTCAGGTGCAGGTTCACTTCAGTACAGGTCACGTCCCAGGTGGGGGTGTGAGCTGCGGCCGGACCGGCGGTGAGAACCGCACCGGTCAGGCCGACAACCGCAGCGGCGGCGAGGGTTCCCGCAGCACGCCACGATCTCCTGGGTATGGTCATGGATTCTTCCTCCGCAAATGTTTCATCGCCCGAATGGCGGTGGGGCGCACAGTACTGCCCCCGTCCCCCATGTGTGCACCCGCCCCACATACCATTCGGCGTCACAACTAGCCGCACTTCGTCGCTGCTTGGGGCAACACGGACACTGATGCCGACGCCCGGTCCGCCCGGCCGTGGCGCGAAGTGAACGTCCGGCGCCGGACCGTGTCCATGGGGACGATCCGCAGCCACGACCCCACCCGGGTCCGTCAGAGCGGCCGGTGCATGATGTGCAGTCCCACGAACCCCTTCTTCGGGTGGTTGAAGCCCTCCGGCAGGGTCCCCAGAACCTGGAAGCCGAGCGAGCGGTAGAGCCCGACCGCGGCGGTGTTGCCCTCCACGACCGCATTGAACTGCATGGCGCGGAACCCGGCCGTGCGAGCCCAGTCGATCGTGTACTCACACAGAGCCCGCCCCACGCCCTTCCCTGAGTGCCGGGGATCGACCATGTAGCTGGCACTGGCAACGTGCGAGCCGTTGCCCATCTGGTTGTTGTTCATCTTCGCCGTGCCCAGGACGCTGCCGTCTTCGTCGACCGCGACCACCGTGCGGTTCGGGCGCTCCAAGAGCCACCAGTCGAGGGCGTCGGTCTCTCCGAGATCGAGGGGGTAGGTGAACGTCTCGCCTGCGGCGACGATTTCGTGGAAGAAGGGCCAGATGACAGGCCAGTCCTCAGCGGTTGCTTCCCTGATCAGCATGGTGCAAAGAATGCCTGGCCCGGGTGGCGGTGGCGAGCCGGTTCCCCGTGCGGCCGCCTGTCCGGCGAGGACGTCGGCGCCCAGGTGTCCTGCGTAGGCGGAGCCGGGTCAGCAGACCTGGCCCGCCACGGCCGCTGCCCGCGCCGCCCTGCCCGCCGTGCTCCGGCATGACCGACTCCGGTCGTTCGGCGGCATTGTCCCCCGATCCCGGCGGCCCCGCGGGTTCGGCCTGTGTGTCCCCCGATCTCACTGACCCCACCGGGGCCACCGGGGCCACCGGGGCCACCGACACCGCTGGTTCGACCAAGGCCCCTGATTCGCCCGCAGCCACTCCGTCCGGCTCGTCGGCCGCTCCGGGCCAACGCTCCTCTCCTGGGCGCGGGGCCGGCCGCAGTTCGCGTGCGCTGTCCAGCTCCATCCCGAGGGTGACCCTCCGCCAGAGGATCTCGTCCGGTTCATCGGCGAGCATCAGCTGGGCCATGGCCTCGCGCCCGGCAGCCGACCCCCGTTGACCGAAGACCGGTTCGGGCCGGATCCGGCCGAAGTAGGAGCGCTCGTACGGATCATCGACCACCTCGCCCAGCTGGACCGGGTCCAGTGTTTCCGCGACGACGGCCGCACGGGCCCAGGGGTCCTCGGTAAGGGTCAGCAGCCGCTCGATCCGGCGCGAGCGCCAGTTGCGCGCCCGGCAGTCCGTGCCCGCGTCCAGTCGGCTGCGCATCCAGGACGGGCTGTTGCCCACCAGAAGCTCGGGTGACCGGGCGGCCAGTCCGCCCAGCTCCTGCACGAGGTAGAGCCACACCACGGCACGGTATCGATTGAGGTAGAACGCGACCGGCGTGACACAGCCCGCGCGCGCCAGCCGAGTGAAGCGGACCGGACTGATCCCGAGCAGCCTCGCCCCTTCCGCCGTCCCCACCGTGCGCACCCGCTCCCGCAGCGTCTCCGGGAATCCGTCCTCCGACTTGAGGCGGTCGATCTCCTCCGGACAGACCCTGGCCCGCCCGCCTGCTTGCGGCACGTCCACCCGGACGATGCCGAGGTGCACCGCCAGGCCGAACTCTCCGCGCTTCAGCTCCAGTTCCGCGGCGGCCCTGCTTACGGTGACCATGCGAGCGCCGTCATCGCGCACCGCTTCCGTCATCGGCATGATGATTCTCCCCCGTGAGACTCGGATACTCTCCGTGACCACGGTAGCCCTGGAAAGGCAACTGCCGCCCGCCCTGTGGATAACTCCAGGGCCGGGCGGCAGCACCGACCGGGCCGTCAGACCCGCTTGACCCCCATGCCCCCGTCCTGCCGTGCGGCCACTCCGAGATGCTCCCCGACTCTGTTGACCAGCAGCGTCATCTCGTACGCCACCTGACCCACGTCGGCCTCGGCCTCGCTCAGCACACACAGGCAGCTACCGTCTCCGGCGGCCGTCACGAAGAGCAATGCCTCGTCGAACTCCACCATCGTCTGCCGGGCCTTTCCGGCACGGAAGTGCCGTCCCGAGCCACGGGCGAGGCTGTGCAGTCCCGACGAGACGGCGGCCAGGTGTTCCGCGTCCTCACGTGCAAGCCCCGTGCTCGCTCCCGTCACCAGGCCGTCGTTCGACAGCACCAGGGCGTGCCGTATGTGCTCCACCCGGCTGGTGAGATCGTCAAGCAGCCAGTCGAGTCCCCTGTCCAGCGCCATTCTGTTCCTCCCCGCTCATACGTTCCCCGTGCCCCACTTGTGCGCAAGCCTTACGCACCGGTCACGTACGGGCAAGCGCCCAGCTGCGCAACAGCGCGGCGGGATCAGGCCATGGCGGCTCAGCCCACCGAGTCGAGGAGCCGTGCAGTGTGCATCCGGCCCGCGTACTCGACCATCCGAATCAGGACCTCCTTGCCGGAATCCCGGTCTCTCGCGTCGCACAGCACCACGGGCGTTCCGGGATCGAGGTCGAGGGCGCGCGACACGTCCCGTTCGCCGTACGAACGCACCCCCGCGAAGCAGTTGACAGCGACGACGAAGGGGATGCGACGGTGCTCGAAGTAGTCGACTGCCGGGAAGCAGTCCTCCAGCCGCCGGGTGTCCGCCAGGACGACCGCGCCGAGTGCACCTTGGGAGAGCTCGTCCCAGAGGAACCAGAACCTGTCCTGCCCCGGGGTGCCGAACAGGTACAGGGAGAGTCCGGATCTGATGGTGATGCGTCCGAAGTCCATGGCCACGGTGGTGGTGGTCTTCTGGGCGACGCCGTCGGTGTCGTCCACCGACTGTCCGGCCTCACTGAGGAGTTCTTCCGTACGCAGGGGCCTGATCTCGCTCACCGCGCCGACGAGCGTCGTCTTGCCGACCCCGAACCCGCCCGCGACCAGGATCTTCAGGGCCAGGGCTTCGGTCGGGGCGGCCCCGGCGGTCTCGTCCCGGGTGCTGTCAGCGTGCTCGGTCGACATCGATCACTTCTCTCACCAGTGAGCCTCAAGACGCCGACTGCGCAGGTCAGAGCCATCTTGAGTGGTCTCGGATTCAGTGAATCAGCGGCAGGCGTACGGCGACAGCATGGCAAATCAGCCCCTGCCTCGTGGGGTGCGATCGCATTTTTGGGGATGTGACTGTTTCGGGCCGCTCTACGCCTGGAACGGTACGAATTTCAGTGTGATTGTCAGCCATTCGATTATTCTTGGCCGATCACCACGTGCAGCCCTTCCCTGGCGGCCGTGTTCCTGCTCCCGTCGCAGTTGCTCCTCACCCAGCATTCCGAGGCCGAGCTCTATGTCGCGACGAGTTCGCCCGCGACCGCGGCCGACCGGTCGTCGCGGAGACCGGGCATCAGGCGGACAGCCTGCGCCGCGTAACGACGGGCACGGAACGGATCGGCCTCCCACCGGCTGATCTCCGCCAGTACGAAGCGGGTCCACGCGTCGGCCTGGGCGTCGGGGGCGGTCGGAGTCCACTCCCCTGAGGTCGCAAGCCCATCCACGGCCGCTTCGGGCTCGGCGCCTGGACGAGGGCCAGCGCGAGCAGCGCCTCCGACGGCGGACCTCGCGGCGGCTCCCCCATCGTCCACCTGCGCGAGACGGTCGAGTTCATGTCGATCACCGGACCGCACGGCCTCGCGATCGCCCTCACGCTGCGCTCGCTCGAAGACCTGCCGGCCTGTGCGTCCACCCTCATGCGGCGGATGCCAGGACTCAGGATCGCGGACTCGTCAGTCGTCCCGCACTGCCACAAGTTCGCCGCGCAGGTGCTCGGCCCCGACGGCCGCCGGACCCGCACCGTGCCGCCGGACATATGGACCCGGCCGGTTCCGCTGCCGGCGGCACGCTGACCGTACGGCTGCGAGCGGGCCCGGGGGGCTTCGTGTCCGGCGCCTACACTGGTCGTCTCGGGTGCGAGGAGTCGGCCCACGCGGACAGGAGAGCAGAAGTGTCGACAGGTGCCGGCGGCGGTTTCCAGGATCCGCCCGCGGATGTGCTGGCCCAGGCAGCTGCCGCCTTCGGTCTCCTGGCCACCCCGGCCCGGCTGCACATCATCTGGGCTCTGGACCAGGGCGAGAGCGATGTGACCGGTCTGGCTGAGCGGGTCGGCGGCACGCTCCCCTCGGTCAGCCAGCATCTGACGAAGCTGAAGCTCGCCGGTCTCGTCCGCTCCCGACGCGAGGGCCGCCGCCAGGTGTACCTGGTCGATGACCCCATTGTCGTGACGGTGGTGCGGTTGATGGTCGGCCAGCTCGCGGAGCGGTCCGGGCACCAGGCCTCGCACCCCGTGCATCTCCGTGAACTCGGTGCCTGAGAAGGCTGCCGCTGCGGGATCCGGGCAGACCGGCGAGCCGTCGTCCGTGGCCGTACCCTTGCCCGGCGCCGCTTCCGCTGCCGCACGGCGGCCCACCCCACCGACTTCGCTCCAGGTGCTCCGCTCGCTGGACAGCGGGCCTCGGGGACTCCTGGAACGGGAAGCGCAGAAGCGGCTGACACGGTTCGGCGAGAACACCCTCCCTGCCCGGCGCCCGGTCCCCTGGCCGCGGCGGTTCCTGCGGACCCTGCGGGACCCCTTCACTTCGGTACTGCTCTGCCTGGGGCTGGTCTCGGCCCTGGTGAGCGCATGGGGCACAGCTGCCGTCACCTCGGCGCTCGTGATCGTCAGCTGTCTGCTGCGTTCCACGGAGGAACACCGGGCCGACCGGGCAACGGCCGCGCTGCACGAGCTGGTGGCGACGACCGCGACGGTGCTGCGCCGCCACGGCTCCGACGCGGTGGCGCAGGCCCGCGAACTGCCGGTCGGGGAACTCGTGCCGGGTGATGTGATCCGGCTGGCCCCGGGCGATCTCGTCCCCGCCGACGTGCACCTGCTGCGGGCGAGCGGCCTGACCGTGCACCAGTCGGCCCTCACCGGGGAGTCCGCGCCGGTCGTGAAGCAGCCCGTCGACGCACAGGCCCGGTGTGCGGCCGGGACCGGGCCGCCAGGCGCGCCCGACACCGGGGACGACCTGTTCGCGCAGCGTCAGTTGTGTTTCCAGGGCAGCAGTGTGGCGTCGGGCAGCGGTACGGCGGTGGTGGTGGCGACCGGTGGCGGCACCCGGTTCGCCGCCGCATACGACCGGTCGGCGCGCCGCCGTGGTGCGAGTGCGTTCGACCGCTCCGTGCGGGGTATCTCCTGGACACTGATCCGGTTCATGCTCATCACTCCGCCGCTGGTCCTGATGGCCAACGCCGCGCTGCGCGGACGCGGTCTGGAGACCTTGCCGTTCGCTGTCGCGGTCGCGGTAGGGCTGACGCCCGAGATGCTGCCGGTCATCGTCACCACGGTGCTCGCCCGGGGCGCCTCGCTGCTCGCCGGCGACCATGCGGTGATCGTGAGACGGCTGCCCGCGCTGCACGACCTGGGCGCGATCGATGTGCTCTGTCTGGACAAGACCGGCACCCTCACCCAGGACCGCCCGGTCCTTGACCGGACGGTCGGTCCCACGGAAGAGCCCGATCCCCTCGTGCTGCACTGGGCGGCCGTCAATGCGCTGTGGACGCTGCAGCTCGCCGAACTGCCGGCGCCGGACGCCCTCGACGAGGCCGTGCTGGACGCCTGGGACCAACAGGCCGGGCCGGATGCGGTGGCGCTCCTGCCTGTCGAGGAGTACGACGCGGTGGCCGCGCTGCCGTTCGATCCAGTACGTCGTCTCTCCACGGCGGTCGTCCGTCCTCCCGGCCGGTTCGCAACCCACGTCCTGGTGACGAAGGGCGCGGTGGAGGCCGTCCTGGAGCGTTGCGATCTGGACCCGGCCGAACGGAACCGTCTGGGTGCGCTGGCGGCGCGCGAGGCCGCGGACGGTCTGCGGCTGCTCGCCGTCGCCCGCACCGAGCGGCCTGCCCGGCTCGGTCCGTACACGCCGGCCGACGAGCGCGGGCTGACCTTTCTCGGGTTCGTCGCGCTGCGCGACGCGCTCACTCCGAGCGCCGCCGACGCCCTTGACGTACTGGCCCGCCGGGGTGTCGCGGTGAAGGTCCTGACCGGCGACCACCCGGGCACCGCGGCCCGTGCCTGCCGGGATCTCGGCCTCGACCCGGGGCAGGTCCTGTCCGCCGGGGAGATCGACGGTCTGTGCGACGAAGAGCTCGCCGGCGCGGCCGGACGGGCGATGGTCTTCGCGCGCTGCACCCCTGCGCACAAGGCCAGGATCGTCGACGCGCTGCGTTCCTCGGGGCACACCGTCGGGTTCCTCGGCGACGGTGTCAACGACCTGCCGGCCCTCTACGCAGCTGATGTGGGCATCTGCCCGCGCAACGCGGTGGATGTGGCACGGGAAGCCTCCGACGTCGTTCTCGCCGAGAAGGACCTCGGCGCCATCGATCACGCGATCACAGCGGGCCGCCGCAGCAGCGGCACCATCGCCACGTACCTGCGCATCACACTCTCGTCGAACCTCGGCAATGTCATCGCGATGCTCGCCGCCGGTCTGCTGCTGCCCTTCCTCCCCATGCTGCCGGCGCAGGTACTGGTCCAGAACCTGTGCTTCGACGCGGCACAGCTCGCGTTCGCCTTCGACCGGCCCGCACCCTCGGTCCTGAGCCGTCCGACGGTGCTGCGCCCCCGGGACTTCCTCCGCTTCATCACGGCCTTCGGGCTGCTGAACGCCGCCGCCGACCTGGCCACCTTCGGCGTGCTCGCCCTGGCCCTGCACGGTTCGGCGACGGACGGCCAGGCAGCCTTCCACGCCGGTTGGTTCACCGAGAACCTCCTCACACAGGCCCTGGTGATGCTGCTCCTGCGCACCGGCCGGCGAACCGCGCAACGGCGCGGCGGCGGGCCCCTGCGGGCAGCGGCGGCCGGTCTGGCGGCCGTCGGTGTGCTCCTGCCGCTCACCGCGCTCGGGCCGCTGCTGGGGATGGGCGCCCTGCCTCCGGTCTATTTCCTGTTGCTCGCCACCGTCCTCGCGTTGTACGCATGTGGTCTCGGATGGGCGCGCAAGCGCTACGAACGGAACCGGAGGAGCTCATGACGGTGAGTACGGGCCGCACCGCCGCCGGATCCGCCGACGGCAGCCCGGTGCGGGTGCGCCGGGCCACGCTCGCCGATGTCGGCGAGCTGGTGCGCATGCGGGCCCTGATGCTCGCCGACATGGGGATGGACGTCGGGGACGACCGCGCTCCCTGGCGCGCGGACGCGGCGCGATGGTTCACCGACCGGATGCCCCTGACCGACGAGTTCGCCGCATTCCTCGTCGAGGATGCGGAACTGGGCGTGGTGGCGTGCGCGGTGGGGGCGTGCGACGCGCATGCGCCGAGTCCGGCCAATCCGAGCGGGCTGCACGGGCACGTGTCCAATGTGGCCACGGATCCGCGGCGGCGCAGGCGCGGGCATGCCCGCGCCTGCGTCGAGGCACTGCTCGCCTGGTTCCACCAGGAGACGCGGGTGACGGTCGTCAATCTCAACGCCACGGGGGACGGGGCCGGGTTGTACGAGTCGTTCGGGTTCGCGCCGCCCCGCCACCCTTCGTTGCAGCTGCGGACGGCCCTGCCACAGCGCTGAGCCGTCCACGCCGGTCTCAGCCGTAGGAAAGGTCACTGCACGGGTCGTCGTCGGCGGAGCGCGCCTCGTCGGCGACGGTGGACGGCACGGTGTCGGGCTTCGGTGACACGGGGGCGGCCGAGGGGTTCGCGGCGAAGTCGCTGCCCACGATCACCTGGATCCCGGGCTGACCGGACTCCGTGGTCCGCGCGCCCCCGAACAGCCGGGCCGTGGTCCCCGCCGCGCCCTGCAGGCCGGGGCCGTAGGTGACGACGGTCCGTGCCTGGTCCTGGGAGTTCGCGGTGGCCGTGCCGGTGACGGTGAACCCGTGTGTACGCAGGAGTTCGGCGGCCCGGGCAGCGAGCCCGGTCACCGTGGTGCCGTTGTAGACGGCCACGTCGATGCCCTCGCCCGAGACGGGACCCGTGAGTGAGGGTGACGCGCCGGGTGCGGGCGTGGAGCGCTTTGCCTCGGACGTGCCCGCGGCGTCCTGGCCGTCGATCGTGCGGTCGGCCTTCAGCGCCGCCCACAGCGCGTCGGCCTCCGGTTCCACGATGGCGACGCGGGCTCCCTCGTAACGCCAGGGAACAGTGACGAACTTGGTGTTGTGGAGATCGATGTTCTTCATCGACATGGCGAACGACAGGAGTTTGTCGGCCGAGCCGAGGCCGGGGTCGACGGTCATCGCGTCGGTCGCCGCGTTGGCCAGCGGCAACAGGGTGGTGGGGTTCAGGCCACGGGACTTCACCTTCTTGACGAGGGAGCCGACGAACGCCTGTTGCCTCTTGATCCGGCCTATGTCGGAGCCGTCGCCGATGCCGTGCCGGATCCGTACGTAGTCCAGTGCACGCTGTCCGGAGACCGTCTGGGGCCCCTTGCCGAAGACCAGTTCGCCGCGGGTGGGGCGCTTGGGGTTCAGGTCCCGCTGGTAGATGTCCTGCGGAAGGCACACGGGCACTCCGCCGACTGCCGAGGTCAGCGCGGAGAAGCCGGCGAAGTCGACCACGACCGTGTGGTCGACGCGCAGACCGGTGAGGTGCTCGACGGTGTTCTGGGTGCAGGCCGGGTTGCCCTCGGCGGTCTCCCCCACGGAGAACGCCCCGTTGAACATGACGTGGTGCTGAGGGGTCGTCCAGTCGCCGTCGGGCTTCTTGCAGGCCGGAATGTCGACCAGCGAGTCACGGGGGATGGAGACGGCCACGGCGTGTCTGTGGTCGGCGTAGACGTGCAGCAGGAACGCGGTGTCGGAACGGCCGACCGTACCCGTGCCGCCGCCGAGTCCGCTGTTGTCGCCCGACCGGGAGTCCGACCCGATGACGAGAACGTTCTGCCCTGCGGATGTGTCGGGCGGCCGGTCACCGGAGATCCCGTCGGCACTGAACGTATCGATGCTGCCGGTGAGTTTGAGGTAGCCCCAGCCGACTCCGGCGACCAGCAGGACGAGGAAGGACAGCCCGATCAGAGCCGTCCGCCGCAGGCGGCCTCCCCTGCTGTTGCCGGCTGCCCCCTTGTGACTGCCCGTCATCGACCACCCCGTTCGTCCGGCTGCCATGGAGGAGGACCGGCACCGGCCTCACATGGTTGTACAGTTGCGCAATGTAGCAAGTGTTGGTGTCCGCGTGGATCAACGGCCCCGTCCATCGTCGGTCCGATCCCCTGTCCAATAACGCCTGCTGGAAACATTGACCGGAAGACGTCTCAGGAAAGGGCGTACCGCACATGCTGCGCAACGGCCTCGAACCATGGCACCTGTTGATCGTGGCGATCGTCGTGCTCGTGCTGTTCAGTTCGAAGAAACTGCCGGACACCGCCCGCGCTCTGGGCAAATCCATGCGAATCCTGAAGAGTGAGGCCAAGGCCATGAAGGAGGACGCACCACCGCAGGTGGCCGGCAGCGACTCCCGCGACCACGCCACCACTTCATGACTTGCGCAATCAGGGAACCATGGGGGAAGGGCCGCCGTCCTCTTCGGTGGCGGCCGAAGGAACGCCGATCAACGGATCACCGGATCATTGGAGGAAGCTCATGGGTGTGACCCTGGCCAAGGGTGGCAACGTCTCCTTGTCGAAGGAGGCACCCGGCCTGACCGCGGTGACGGTGGGCCTGGGCTGGGACGTACGGACGACGACGGGCGCCGATCACGACCTCGACGCCAGCGCGCTGCTGTGCTCGGACGCCGGCAAGGTGCTCTCGGACCAGCACTTCGTCTTCTACAACAACCTCAACAGCCCGGACGGTTCCGTCCAGCACACCGGTGACAACCTGACCGGCGAGGGCGAGGGCGACGACGAGTCCATCAACGTGGACCTGGCGGGCGTCCCCGCGGATGTCGCCAAGATCGTCTTCCCGGTCTCCATCCATGACGCGCAGAGCCGTGGGCAGAGTTTCGGCCAGGTGCGCAACGCGTTCATCCGCGTGGTGAACCGGGCCAACGGCGTGGAGCTCGCCCGCTACGACCTCAGCGAGGACGCCTCGACGGAGACCGCGATGGTGTTCGGCGAGCTGTACCGGCACGGTGCGGAGTGGAAGTTCCGCGCAGTGGGCCAGGGTTACGCCTCCGGACTGGCCGGAATCGCGTCGGACTACGGCGTCAACGTGTGACCGTCCGGCACGACATCTCGCAGCACTCCCGGGCCCCGGCCCCGCCCCGGACTTCCGGAGGCGGACCGGGGCCCGGCCGCGTCACCCGCCTTCGCCGCCCTGCCCCGCTCCGGCCGGGATCCGGCTGATCCTGCTCGGCCACCAGGCCCTGGGGCCGATGTCCACGACCAGGGCGGGGGCCAGGAGCGAACGGACCACCAGCGTGTCCAGCAGCACGCCGAAGGCCACGATGAACGCGATCTGAGCGAGGAACGCCAGGGGAATCACGATGAGCGCCGCGAAGGTGGCGGCCAGCACCACTCCGGCCGACGTGATGACCCCGCCCGTGCTGACCAGCCCCCTCAGCACTCCCTGCCGGGCCCCGTGCTCCAGCGCCTCCTCCCGGACGCGGGACATCAGGAAGATGTTGTAGTCGACGCCGAGGGCCACCAGGAAGACGAATCCGTACAGCGGCACGGACGCGTCCGTGCCGCTGAATCCCAGGACGTGTTTGAAGACCAGCGACGAGACCCCGAGGGTCGCGAGGAAGTTGAGGCCCACCGTGGCCACCAGCAGGACGGGGACCAGCACCGACCGCAGCAACCCCATCAGGATCAGCAGAATGATCACGAGCACCACCGGCACGATGATGCCGCGGTCGCGCTCGGCGGTCTGCTGCGTGTCGTACTGCTGCGCCGTGTAGCCCCCGACGAGCGCCTCGGCTCCCCCGACGCCGTGCACGGCGGTACGCAGACGCTGCACGGTCGCCTTGGCCGCGTCGCTGTCCGCGGCATCGTCCAGGGTCGCGTCGATGCGTACCCGGCCGTCGACCACCAGGGGCGGCCCCCCGCCCGGGGCGCCGGAAGCGGTGACGGGTGCCGCGGCGGCGACACCCCGGGTTCCCGCGGCCGCGGCGGTCACCTCGTCGACGCGGTCGGCCGCCGCGACGACCACGGCGGGATTGCCGGAGCCGCCGGGGAAATGTCTGCCCAGCGTGGCCTGGGCCGAGACGGACGGGGCATCGTTCACGAAGATCTCGTCCAGGGGCACGCCCTGCGACTTGAGTGTGGGTGCGAACGCCGCGCAGGCGACGAGGACCAGGGTCGTGGAGACCCACACCCTGCGCGGGGACCGGTCGACGCGAGTGGCGACCCGGCGCCAGATGCCGCGCCCGCCCGACTCCGCGTCCGCCGGACGCGGCCCGGCCGGCCAGTAGGCGGCCCGGCCGCACAGGACCAGCACCGCGGGAAGGAACGTCAGCGTGCTGAGCACCGCGCAGACGATGCCGATGGCTCCCACCGGCCCCAGGGCCCGGTTGTTCGTCAGATCGCTGAGCAGCAGGGCGAGGAGACCCAGTGCCACGGTGGCGGCGCTGGCGGTGATCGCGCCGAAGGAGCGGCGGAGCGCGGCGAGGGCTGCCGCCGTCCGGTCGCCGTGCCGGGCGAGTTCCTCCCGGAAGCGGGCGGTGAGGAGCAGGGCGTAGTCGGTGGCCGCCCCGATCACGAGAATGGACAGGATGCCCTGGACCTGCCCGTCCACGCGGACGACGTCCTGGTCCGCGAGGACGTACACGACGGCGCAGGCGAGGCCGAGGGCGAGAACGGAGCTGAGGATGATCAGGAAGGGCAGCAGCAGGCTGCGGTAGACGAGCAGGAGGATCACCAGCACGGCGGCCAGCGCCACACCCAGGAGGAGCCCGTCGATCCCCGCGAACGCGTCCTTGAGGTCTGCCTGACTGGCGGCGGGCCCGGCGATCTCCGCCTTCGTACCCGGCACGGAACCGGCCGCGGCGCGTACCCGGTCGAGGGTGTCCGGCAGCGCGTCACCCAGATCCGAGCGCAGTTGCACGACGCCGGAGAGCGCCTCACCGTCCGCGGAGGGCCTCGCGGCCGACGGCGCGCCGACCACACCGGGTTGGCCGGCCAGGGAGGCGAGCGCCCGGGTGGCGGCCTCCTGCCCGTCGGCGGGGATCCCGCTCGCCCCGCCGGTCCACACGACGATCGCGGGTACAGTCCCCGACTTCTGGAACGCCTTCTGCGCCTCGGACACCTTGGTCGACTCGGCGCTGCGCGGCAGGAAGGCCGCCTGATCGTTGGTGGCCACCTCGCCGAGCTTTCCGGCGTAGGGACCCAGCGTCCCTCCGATGCCGAGCCAGACGACGAGCAGGGCTACGGGCACCAGCCATCGGACGATGCGGTGCCGCGGTGCGGGCTTCATTGCTTCCCCATGGGTCGACGCACGACAGATACTTCTCGGCCATTGATTATCTCAATGAGTGAGAGATATTACTCTGGGGGTATGCGCACCGCAGACAGAGGCCCGGACAGAGACATGAGCGACGGTCCCACCGGGCTCCAGTCGTTCGCTGTGCTGCTGCGCCGTATGAACGGCGAGTTCAATCGCATCACCCATGAGTTCGCCCAGAACCAGGGCCTCCACCCGACGGATGTGCAGGCCCTCATCGCCATCTTGGACGCCGATCACGGCGAGGAGGGCTCGGTCATGACCCCCGGACGGCTGCGCGAGCAGCTGGACCTCACCTCGGGTGCGGTGACGGCGTGTCTGGACCGGCTGGAGCGTGCGGGTCACATCCACCGTGTCAGGGACGGCGGCGACCGCAGGGTGGTGCGTCTGCATTACGCCGCCGCGGCCAAGCTGGTCGCCCGCGACTTCTTCAGGCCGCTGGCGGCAAGCACCGATGCGGCCCGTGGCCAGTTCGACGAGGACGAACTGCACGTCGTCATCCGCTTCCTGGAGGCCATGAACGACGAGCTCACGCAGCTGAGGGGCAGCAAGCGGCAGCCGTAGGCAGAGGGCCGCCCGGGGACCGGCCGCCCTCAGAGCGCGCGAAGGCCGTTGATCACCTCCCGGAGGATGCGTTCATCGGGCAGCTGGGCAGGCGGCACCGGGCGGCTGACCGTCACGTACCCCGATTCGAGCAGGTCTCCGAGCAGAACGCGCACCACGCCGACCGGCAGATCGGCGTCGGCGGAGAGCTCGGCGACCGACTGTGTCTCGGTCCGGCAGAGGGTCAGCAGCGTCCGGTGCTCCGGCCCCAGCAGTGTGTCCTCGGAGCTCCCGGTCACGGTGTCGTCGAAGGTGACGAGCGCGATCAGATCGAAGCGCGCGCCACCGGGACCCGGTTCGGTCCGGCCACCGGTCATGGCGTACGGACGGACGAGCGGGCCCGCGTCGGCGTCGTACCACTGGCTGCCCGGCAGCTCGTACGGGTCGGGGGCCTCCGGGCCCCTGGTGCTGGACACTGATCTCCCAGCCCCCTTCAGCCGGCTGCCGACGGGTGCTCGGCGAAGCGCGCCGGGGTACGCAGGTGCTCCCCGACCCGCTTGACGAGTCGGGCCATCTCGTAGGCGACCAGGCCGATGTCGGCGAACGCCGTGCTGAGCACGGCAAGGCACGACCCCTCCCCCGCGGCGGCGACGAACAGGAATCCGTCGTCCATCTCGACCATCGTCTGGCGCACGTCTCCCGCCCGGAAGTGCCGTCCCGCCCCCTTGGCGAGGCTGTGGAAGCCGGAGGCGACCGCGGCCAGGTGCTCGGCGTCCTCGCGGCTCAGCGCGCTGGACGCGCCGACCGCAAGCCCGTCACCGGAGAGCACGACCGCGTGCCGGACCTCGCCGACGCGGGTCACCAGATCGTCCAGCAGCCAGTCGAGTTCACCGGATCGGCGGGGCACCCCGGGCCTCTCGTTCGCGATCATGCAGGATCTCCTTCGCTGAGCGGGCTGGGTTCGGTGGTGCTCGGGACTGCTGCCGGGGCCCCCGGAGCGGCTCCGCCGCCGCGTACCCAGCCGGCCCGGTAGGCGGCCATACGGTCCCTGGCCTGCTCCGGGGTGCGTTGCGCGGCCGTGTCCTCGGCCGGTCCGTCGGCCCGCGGCGGTTCGGGCCGTGGTTCTTCGCGCAGTTGCGGTACGAGGCTGGCCTGCCGCACCCGGCGGGGCAGGGTGTCGTCGTCCTGTTCCCCGGCCGGCGGCCGGGGTGCCGGCCGGGTCTCGTCCTTGTCGTCGGCCCGGCGGGGGCGCAGCGAGGTGACCTGTGCGGCGGGGCCCGTGCGGGACTCCAGCGCCGGAACCGGAACGGGCGCGGGAAAGGCCGTGTTCTGGGGACGTACGGCCCGGGGACCTGGTCCGAACGAGGTGCGTTCGGACGCGTCCCGGCGCTCGACGGAGGCCTTCTGCGGCGCCGGCTGTTCCTCGGCCGGCGGCAGCGCGGTCTGCAGCAGCGCCGTCGGCAGCAGGACCACCGCCGTCGTGCCGCCGTACGGGGAGGTGCGGAGCTGGACCTTGATCCGGTGCCGTACGGCGAGCCGGCTGACGACGAACAGGCCGAGCCGGTCGCTGTCGAACAGGTCGAGTGCCTCCGCCTGCTCGATGCGGCGGTTGGCATCGCCGAGCAGTTCGGCCCCCATGCCGAGGCCCCGGTCCTCGATCTCCAGTGCGTAGCCGTTGCCCACGGGTTCGCCGGTGATGCGCACCTTGGTGTGCGGGGGTGAGAACTGTGCGGCGTTCTCGACCAGTTCGGCGAGCAGGTGGGTGAGGTCGGCGACAGCCGTGCCCTTCACCGCGGCGTCGGGCAGCCTGCTGACCTCCACCCGGGCGTAGTCCTCGATCTCGGAGACGGCGGCGCGCACGACGTTGGTCAGGGACACGGGCATGCGCCAGGCCCTGCCGGGGGCCGCGCCGGACAGGATGATCAGGCTCTCGGCGTGCCTGCGCATCCGGGTGGTGAGGTGGTCGAGGCGGAAAAGATCGCTCAGCTCGTCCGGGTCGTCGGCGCGACGCTCCATGCTGTCCAGGAGGTTGAGCTGACGGTGGACCAGCACCTGGCTGCGCCGGGCGAGGTTGACGAAGACGCCGGAGATCCCGTCCGCGAGCTCGGCCCGTTCGACCGCGGCGCTGAGGGCGGCCCGGTGGACCGTGCCGAGGGCCTCGCCGACCTGGCCGATCTCGTCCTGGGAGGCGAGGCCCGGCGGCGCCTCGGCCCGGATGTCGAGCTCTTCGCCCGCGCGCAGCCGTTGCATGGCGAGGGGCAGTTTGCGCCGGGCGATCTCCAGGGCGCTGTTGCGGAGGCTGACGAGTTCCACGACCAGCGCGCGCCCGATGCGTACGGAGATCACCAGGGACGCGGCGACGGCGACGCAGCCGAAGATCACGGCGGCTCCGGACGGGCTGAGCAGTCCGTGGGCGAGGGGGTCCGCGCGGTCGGCGGCACGCTCACCGGCACCGGTGCCGATGCTGTGCAGTTCGCCGCGGACGTCGTCGGCGGCGCGCTGCCAGTCGGTGGCGGGCACCGCCAGAGCGGCCTCACGGCCGGGCGCCGCTGCGAGCACCTTGTCCTCGGCTGCCTGGATGCCGCGGTAGGCGGGCCGGGCGGTGAACTCCCGCCAGGCGGTGCGCTCGGTGGCGGGCAGGTCGACGCCGGCCGTCTCGGTGAGGCTGCGCCGGGTGTCGACCGCGCCGGTGAACAGCCGCAGCGACCGGTCCTTCAGGGTGCCGACGCGTGCCGCGGTGGCCAGCAGGGCGTCCTCACGGGCCAGCATCTCGTCGGCGCGGGCGAGTTCGAGCAGGACGCGGGCGTCGGAGCCGAGGGCGTCGTCCTGGATGCCGGTGAGGGCTCCGGAGACGGCGAAGGCGGCGCTGACCGCCGAGGTGTAGCGGTCGTACACAGCGGCCTCGTCGGACCCGGCACCCTTCCGGGTCCCGTTGTCCGCCCGCAGGTCCTGCGCGAGGCTGAGGAAGCGGTCGAGCCGGCCGGCCACTCCGCCGGGGAGGTTGCCGGTGTCGGCGATGGTGTGACCGTCGTCGAGCCGCAGCTCGTCGAGGGCCGTGTCGGTGCGCCCGGCGCGCTCGTCCATGGCCGAGGCGTGTGCGCTGCTGGGTTCGGCGGCCTGGAGCATGGCCGCCTTGCGTTCGTTCTGGAGCGCGGAGACCGCCACCGCCACCGGAGCCCTTACCTCTTCGTCGACGCGTTGCAACTGACGCAGCCGTGCCACGTCCTGGGCCGTGGACACAGTGGCGAAGCCCCATAGGGCCAGCAGGGAGACGACGGGCAGCATGAGCAGCGAGATGATCTTCGCGCGCACGGTCCTGGGGCGCAGCGTCCGGCGTCCGCGCGAGGCGGATATGCCGTACGCGGGCAGCAGACCGTCGTGCTCGGCGCTTTCGTCGGCCGGCGGTCCTGCGTGCGCGCGGCGGCCTCGGGCCGGCGGCACCGACGGGATGCCGTGCCGGGCATCAGAGGCACCGGGGTCCGGGGTCGTGCGGGGTGGGCGCATGGACTCCTCGATCCGGGTCGGAGCTGGGTGGGTGGCGGTGCGGCGGGCCGGGCCGCTCGTCAACGGATGCCGGCGGGGGAACCGGTGCCGACGGGTGGCGTATCGGAGCTGCGGGCGGCGCGCCGCGATCGGAGGTCCGGACCGCGGCCGACCGTGACGGCCCCGTCGGCGGGTGCCTGCGCGCCCTCGGCGTGGACGTACGCCGCACGTTCCGGTGCGGTCGGTGAGAGGGCCACGAACGCCGAGGTGAGGAAGAGGTAGGAGCCGAGCCCGACCGCGAGGGGGAAGATGAACTGCATCGCGGTGGCCCCGTGGAGTGCGCCGCCCGAGGGAGTCACCTGCACGGTCACGGCCAGCATTCCGGTGTAGTGCATGCTGCTGACCGCCGCTCCCATGACGAGGGAGGCGAGGGCGACGGCACGGGTCGATCTGATGTTGAGCGCGGCCCAGAGAGCGGCCGTCGCGGCGATGACCGCGATGACGACGGAGAGGACGACCCGCAGCGGGTCGTAGTGGATGGTGCCGTGCAGGCGGAGGGCCGCCATGCCGAGGTAGTGCATGCTGGCGACGCCGAGCCCGGTGGCGAAACCCCCGAGCAGCAGCGCCCTGGTCCGGTCACGGCTGTAGCCGACGGCGAAGACGCCCCCGCCGACCACCACCATGGCGCCGAGGAGGCTGAGGAAGGTCAGCGGCACGTTGTACCGGATGTCGGTCCCGTACACGCCGAAGCCGAGCATGGCGACGAAGTGCATGGTCCAGATGCCCGAGCCGATGGCCGACGCGGCCGTGATGAGCCAGTTGCGGCGCGAGCGCCCGGTCGTGTCGAGTGCGCGCACGGTGCAGCTCAGGCCGAGCGCGGCGCCGATGCAGGCCATCGCGTACGACAGCAGAGGTGTCAGCCAGCCGAAGGTGGCGTGGTCCAGGTGTCCCATGACTCGGGGACGCTAGTCGCGCCGGGGCGCGCGCCTGGGGCACATTCGAAAGCTGCCGAAATATGACAGAGAGATGTTCCCCAACGATCGCAGCGTGGTCGAACATGCGCGTCGATTCACGACGTTCCGTTCGGGCGGGCGCTGCGCGATCATGTCCGTATGGCCGATGACCACACACACGTCCAGGAGTTCTTCACCGCTCGTGCCGCGGACTGGGACGCACGTTTTCCCGACGACGCTCCGGCCTTCACCGCCGCCGTCACCGCACTGGGGCTCCGCCCCGGCGATGCCGTGCTCGATGCGGGTTGCGGTACGGGGCGGGCGATGCCGGCCCTGCGGGCGGCGGTCGGGCCCCGGGGTACCGTGCTGGGCGCCGACCTGACCCTGGCCATGCTGGAGTCGGCGGCGCGCGCGGGGCGCGGCAGCAACGGGCTGCTGGTCCAGGCTGATGCCGCCCGGCTGCCGCTGCGGTCGGGGACGCTCGACGCGGTGTTCGCGGCCGGGCTGATCTCGCACCTGGCTCAGCCGGGTCCCGGCCTGGCCGAACTCGCCCGGGTGGTGCGGCCGGGCGGGCTGCTGGCGCTGTTCCACCCCATCGGCCGGGCGGCGCTGGCCGCGCGGCACGGCCGGCAGATCACGGACGGCGATCTGCGGGCCGAGCCGAACCTGGGCCCGCTGCTGGCCCGTGCGGGCTGGCGCCTCACCTCGTACGTCGATGAGGACAGCCGGTTCCTCTGCCTGGCCGAACGGACCGGGTGACGGGCCGCCCCGGGCGGCTCAGGCGGCGGGTCTGCTCGCCTGCCGGGTCACTGGGCCCGGGTGTCCGGGCGGCGGTGCGGAACCGGGCAGCCTCCGACGCCTGGTGTGGGGAACGTGCCGAGCGCGGCCACCTCGTATCCGTTCGGGTATCCCCTGATCTCCGGGTTCTGCCGGGCGTAGTGCGGCTTGGTGCGCGGCGGCAGCAGCCGGACCGCGCGAGCTCTCAGACGCAGGGCGCCCCGGGTGAGTGAGCGGGCTGCGGCGCTCGGCTGTGCGTAACGGAAGGCCCGCAGCAGCGAGTCGTCGAGAAGGGCGAGGCTCGCGCCGCGCACGATCGGCGCGAGGGGACGCGGATACCAGGAGGCCATCAGCTCCAGGGTCGCGTCCGACACCGAGCGCGCCCCTGCGTCCCAGCCGAACTGTGCGGCCTCGTAGGTGTCGAGGGTGCGCTCGAAGTCCTCGTACGTCTGCGGCAGGTCCCTGATCCCCATGTGGGTGCCCAGGGTCCGGTAGTAGGCGGCACACGCCCGCAGTTCGTGGTCGGACAGCCGGCGCCAGCCGTAGGCGTCGAGCCACCGCTTCGGGGTGACGACGAAGGTGCACAGCACGTAGCGCATGTCGTCGTTGCTGATGTCGTAGCTGTTGTGCATCCGGTTGATCCGGCGGAGGGCCGTCCGTCCCGGGTCGCTGTCGAATCCGTGCTCGACGACCGCGTCCAGGAGCAGCGCGGTGTCGTCGTACCGCTTCTGTGAACGGTCCGTCAGCTCGGCTGTCTCCGCCAGGAGCCGCCCGATGCTGGGGACGGCATAGGTGCGGTACAGGGCCAGTTCGAGGGCGCGGGCGATGTCCCAGGGGAACTCGTACGTCGCCGTGATCCGGTAGATCTCGAGGAAGTCCCGCTCCGGATCGAGGCGTTGGATGTCCTTCAGCCGGTCATAACGCTTCACCGCACCATCCCCCTTGTCCGGGTCGAGTGTCCAAGCCTACGTGCGGGGGCAGGACGGTGAGTACGTACGCCGGACAGGGACGGCACGTACGCACGGCACGCACCCCTCACGCGTGTGCGACGCACGGCCCCGCACACGCACCGACGAAAGGCGGTCCCCATGGCCAGCATGTTCGGCATCCTGCGCAGAGCCGTGACCCCCGGGCACAAGGACAGCCCGTCCACGGCGCCGACACGGGCGCCGGGGCGCCGGCAGCACAACCTCTTCGAGGCGGCCGCCACGTTTGTCGCGGCATCGGTGGAGGACGACCAGGACCGGATGGACGAGGCGAGCGGCTGGGTGTCGCCGGAGGCACTCTCGTTCGGCGTCGGGGAACTGGCCTGCCGGGCCGTCATAGCGCTCGCCCGTGAGCGCGACGAGTCGCCGGAGACGGTGGCCCGTACGCTGCTCGGCCTCGCGGACGGCTGAGCGGGGGCGTCCGGTTCGCTGCGCAAGCCTGTGTCCGGCCTTGTCAGGGCCTCGACGAGCGGGTTACCCACTGGTTAAGGTGCGCCGACGACAAGCATGACGGAAGAGGAGGGTGCAGTGGCCGGGACGGACAACACAGTCGCCGACGACGACGCACTGTATGTGCTGACTGCGGTCCTGCTGACCCCTGCGCAGTTCCCGAGCGTCCTCGGCGACGACTACCCGGCAGCCTGTACGGCCCTGGGCCTGGAGCCGTACGCCGAGGGATACGGCCTGGTCCTGGGCCAGGACTCCGACGGGGCCCGGTGGACCGTGGTCGTCGACGACGTGTCCCTGGTGGCCGTGGCGATAGCGTCCTGGGACTGCGGGATGGAGTACGACCTGTCGCCGGACGACCGCTCGGTGGTCTGTGCGCTTCCCGGCTGGCCGCTCGCCGTGGCGGTCGCCGCTCCCGGAGTGGCCGCCCCGCACGATCCTGCGCCTGACCCGGATGCGGACGGAGAGGACCTGCCACCGCTGTCCCCGCCCGACACCGATGCGTGGGGGCCCGCCCAGCGCCGGCTGGGCGCGGACGCGATCGCGCTCCAGTGGGCGGTCTGGCGGGAACAGATCGACGACGAGACGGCCTTCCCGCCGGCGGATGGCGAGGATGCGGACGGCTCGGACACGGACACGGACACGGACACCGGCGCCGAGACCGCTGCCGATGCGGGCACGGGCTCTGCTTCCGGGACGGGTTCCGGTTCGGAGGAGACGGGCTCCGGCTCCGCTTCCGAACAGACGGCCGGGGCCACGGAGGAGTCGGAGACCGGAGCAGTGCCCCCGCGGCCCGCGGACGACGGCATCCCCCGCTCCGTAACGCATCCCGGCGTACGGCGGGCTCTGGCCGACGCGCACGCCTATGTCGACACCCCGCCGCCCCCTGGCCGAGTCCGCTCCTCCTTCGCCCCCGGCGACGCCCGGATGATCCGGGCCGACGGCCCCGGCTGGTCCATGGTCGCCAGGACCGACGACATCGCCTTCCTGCTGCTCGACGAGGTGCCGGGGGAGATCCTGACCGTGGGGCGAGGGACTGAGCTCCCCAAACTGCTCAAGGCCCTGGACGCGATGGCCGTTCGGCCGTCCTGACCTCGGCGGCGGCCGACCAGCGCGTGCGGGAGCCCCGGGATCATCCGATCCCGGGGCTCCGGCACGTCAGGCGTCAGGCTGTCAGACCCGCTCCAGCGGCCGGTGGGGCTCCGCGGGGAGCTCGACCTTGACCGGGTCCCCGGGCCGGACCAGGCCGCCCACGGCGACCACGCTCATGATCCCGGCCTTGCGGACGATGTTGCCCGCCTCGTCCCGGCCGACGACCTGCTTGAGCAGCCCGTCCTGGAAGTTATCGATCTGGAGGCACGGGTTGCGCAGCCCGGTGACCTCGACGACGGCCTCGTCACCGAGGTGCAGCCGGGTGCCTACGGGGAGCGCCAGCAGATCGACACCCCTGGTGGTGACGTTCTCCCCGAGATCACCGGGGGTGACGTCGAAGCCCGCCTCACGCAGCTCGTCGAACAGCTCTTCCTGGATGAGATGGACCTGCCGCAGATTCGGCTGGGTGGGATCCTGCGCGACCCTGGAGCGATGCCTTACCGTCACCCCCGCGTGTACGTCTCCCTCCACGCCCAGCCCGGTCAACAGCGTCACGCTGTCCCGGTTCGGCTTGGTGAAGCTGTACTCCTCATTGCTGCTCACGACGGTGACTCTCCCGCTCACTGCGCAGGTCCCCTCTCAGTCTCAGCGGCCTATTTCCTTACGCGTGATCCTACGGAGCCTGCGCCGCTGGCTCGGATCCAAGGCCAGGTAAGCGATCGCGGGAACTCCGATGAGCACCAGCAGTGACAGCCAGAACCCGATGAACGGCATCAGGACGACCGCGACGACAACTCCCCCGATGGCGATCTTTGCGCTGTTCGACATCGTCCACGCCTCCTTCGCGGCCATGGGCCGCTCCTGTTGTGAGAACGCCTGTGGGCGCCCATCGGTTCCAGCCGCCGCGGGTGCGTCCGCGCCGGTCACCTCAGAGGCGCGCCGACCTCGTGCATGTGCTCCAGGGCCTGCCGGTAGGACTCGATGAGTCCGGTCTCGGCGTACGGCATGCCGAGAGCCTCGCAGTGGGCCTTGACCAGGGGCTGGGCCAGCCGCAGATGCGGTCGCGGCATGCTCGGGAAGAGGTGGTGTTCGATCTGGTAGTTCAGCCCACCGAGGAACCAGTCGGTGAGGACGGCTCCCCGCACGTTGCGCGAGGTGAGCACCTGCCGCTGCAGGTGTCCCCAGCGGTCCCCGTCCGGATCGGGCATCTCCATGCCCTTGTGGTTCGGGGCGAAGGCCATGCCCAGGTGGAGGCCGAAGAGCGCATGGTGCACGAGTGCGAAGACGACGGCCTTTCCGGGGGACATGACGGTGAGCAGCAGCGTGGCGTAGAGGCCGAGGTGGGCGACCAGGAGCAGGGCGGACAGGGCCCGCTCCCTGACGGGCTGCTGTCGCAGGTACTGGAAGCCGGAGATCTTCAGGGCGATGCCTTCGAGGAGCAGCATCGGGAAGAACAGCCGGGCCTGGTTACGGGTGAGCCAGCGGGCGAAGCCCTCGCGCTGCGCCGCCTGCTTCTGGGTCCAGACGAGAGCGCCGACGCCGACGTCCGGGTCCTTGTCGATGTGGTTCGGGTTGGCGTGGTGACGTACGTGCTTGTCGTTCCACCACGCCTCGTTCATGCCGAGCAGAAGGTTGGCGTGGAACAGGCCGATGGTCCGGCTCGCCCGCCGGTCACCGGTTATCTGGGCATGGCCGGCGTCGTGTCCGACGAACGCGGTACGGGACCAGATGATGGCCAGGGGCAGTGTGAGCAGCAGGGTCCACCAGGTGTTCCCGAGAAGGACCACTGCGGTGACCACCGCTCCCAGTGCGAGCAGATTGACGGCAATGCCTGCCGCGTACCAGCCGGTGCGCCGTTCGAGGAGTCCTTGCCCCTTGACGGCCCGCAGCAGTGGCGCGAAGTCACTTCCTGTACTTCCGGCACTTCCGGCACTGTCGCGGGTTCGTTCCGCGACGGTGGTTGCGGCCTGAGGCATGATGTCTCCGGTCTTACTAGGTGCGCTGACCTGATGAAACGTACGGGTCGCAGATGTATAGCAGCCATGGAGCCACCACCCGCGGTTTCCTGGTGCCAACCCCCTCATTCCGAGGGGGTGCTGGCACCACCGGGCAGACATAAGGGATATTTACAAGTGATTTGAATCACGCACTCGACGCTCCCGTCACCGACCGCAATGGAGTACCCTCGGCGACCTTGGCCCACTAGTCAAATTTGAGGACTCTGACATCGCTGTGCACCGCCTCCCCGCAGCATCGCTCTCCGAGATCTCCGCGCTCGCCGGCTGTTCCGTGGCCTTCCTTCCCTCGGATCCCTCCAGGACGGGACGGGTCGCCTTCTGGTATCCGGACGGCAGCAGTCCCCCCGACGCCCCGGGAAGCGTCGAGGAACTCACCGTCGCCGGCGCCGATGCCCTGCCCTGCGGGGTACCGGCCCGGATCCTCCCGGTGCGGGACGCGCTCCCGGTGCTCACACGTGCCCGGACCGCGGCGCACGCCTCCGCCGCGGCCCTGTTCTGGGGCGCGGCGGGGCTGCTGGCCCTGCAGTTCGCCGCGCGAGGACTCCTGCTGCCGGGGCTGAGCGCCACGGATCACGACGCGTGGCGGGCCGGCCCGCTCACGGCGGACGACCGGACGCGGATCCGCACCCTTGCCGCGTCCATGCCGCCGACCGCCCACGCGGTGCCGGTCGACGCATTGGCGCAGCCCCTCCTGCTGCCCGATCCGGAGTGGCTGGTACGGGAGTTCCTCGACGCGGTCGCGGACGGGCTGCCGCGCACACCCGGTGCCCCGATCGCCGCGGGCGTCCCGGCGTTCACCGCGGACACGCCGCAGCACCTGCCGGTTCAGCGCGCCTGGGTCACCGACGTCGCCGCGGGACACGACGCGGGCGTCCGGCTCTCGCTGCGCGTGGAGGTGTCGGGCCTCGAGCGGACCGAAGAGGCGCCCGCGGGGCAGTCGTCCGGCCCGTCCTTCCGCGTCGTTCCGCAGATCCACGGCGTGAGCGATCCGACGCTGGTCGCCGACGCCGCCGAGATCTGGGCCGGCTCGGGACCGGCAGCAGCGGCCCTCGGGCCGCGGGCCCGGATGGACACCCTTCTCATGCTGCGCCGGGCCGCCCGCGCCTGGCCGCCCCTGACGCCACTCCTGTCGGCGGCCGTGCCGGATGCCGTGGAGCCGGCCGACGAGGAGATCGCCGAACTCCTCGGACCCGCCTCACGGGCCCTCGCCGCCACCGGTGTTCAGGTGCACTGGCCGCGGGAACTGGCGCGCAAGCTGACTGCGCGCGCGGTGGTCGGCCCCCCGGACCAGGGGGACGGCGGAGGCGAGCCGGACGGCAGCCGGGACCCCGCGCGCAACGCGTCGGACACCGTGCCCCTGCTGTCGGCCGACTCCCTGCTGACGTTCAACTGGTCGTTCGCCCTCGGTGACCAGCAGCTCAGCCGCACCGAGCTCGACCGGCTCGCCGAGGCGGGGCGACCGCTGGTGCGGCTGCGCGACCAGTGGGTGCTGATCGATCCCGAAGAGGCGCGTCGCGCCCGGCAGACGCAGGACCGCAAGGTCACCCCCATCGACGCGCTGGGCGCCGTGCTGACGGGTTCCACGGAGGTCGACGGCCACCGGGTCGACGTCCGGGCGACGGGCTGGCTGGAGCGTCTGCGGCAGCGGGTCGCCGACCCGGAGTCCCGGCAGGGCGACGAGCCTGCGGTCGGTCAGCCGGCCGCACTCACCGCGACGTTGCGGGACTACCAGCTCCGGGGCCTGAACTGGCTGCACACGATGACCTCGCTCGGGCTCGGCGGCTGTCTCGCCGACGACATGGGGCTCGGCAAGACCATCACGCTGATCGCTCTGCATCTCCACCGCCAGACCCTCGCAGGGGCCGCCGGGCCCACCCTGGTGGTCTGCCCGACCTCGCTGATGGGCAACTGGCAGCGGGAGATCGAGAAGTTCGCCCCGGGCACCCCGGTCCGCCGCTTCCACGGCGCATCGCGCAGCCTGGAGGACCTGGCGGAAGGCGAGTTCGTCCTCACCACGTACGGCACGATGCGGCTGGACGCGCCCCGGCTCGCGACCGTGCGGTGGGGCATGGTCGTCGCCGACGAGGCACAGCACGTGAAGAATCCGTACTCGGCAACGGCCAGGCAGCTGCGCACGATCGGGGCGCAGGCACGGGTCGCACTCACCGGCACGCCCGTGGAGAACAACCTCTCCGAGCTGTGGGCCATCCTCGACTGGACGACCCCCGGCCTGCTCGGCAGGCTCGGCACCTTCCGCACCCGGTACGCGCGAGCGGTGGAGGGCGGCGGCGACCCGGCGGCGGCCGAGCGCCTCGGCGCTCTGGTGCGCCCCTTCCTGCTGCGCCGGCGCAAGTCCGATCCGGGCATCGCCCCGGAGCTCCCGCCCAAGACGGAGACGGACCGCGCGGTGTCGCTGACGGCCGAACAGGCGGGGCTGTACGAGGCCGTGGTGCGGGAGACTCTGGCGGCCATCTCCGAAGCCGACGGGATGGCCCGGCGCGGCCTGGTGGTGAAGCTGCTGACGGCGCTCAAGCAGATCTGCAACCATCCCGCGCAGTACCTCAAGGAGGAGGACCCGCAGGTCGCGGACCGTTCGGGCAAGGTGGAACTGCTCGACGAGCTGCTGGACACGATTCTCGCGGAGGGCGCGGGCGTCCTCGTCTTCACCCAGTACGTGCAGATGGCCCGGCTGCTCGAACGGCATCTGGCGGCGCGCGGGATCGGCACCCAGTTCCTGCACGGAGGGACGCCTGTGGCCCAGCGTGAGGCGATGGTCAGCAGGTTCCAGTCGGGCGGGGCGCCGGTCTTCCTGCTGTCGCTCAAGGCCGCAGGAACGGGGCTCAATCTCACCCGGGCGGGCCATGTGGTGCACTTCGACCGCTGGTGGAACCCGGCCGTCGAGGCGCAGGCCACGGACCGTGCGTACCGCATCGGGCAGACCCAGCCGGTACAGGTCCACCGGCTGATCGCCGAGGGCACGATCGAGGACCGGATCGCGGAGATGCTCGTCCGCAAGCAGGGGCTTGCGGATGCGGTGCTCGGTTCGGGCGAGAGCGCCCTGACCGAGCTCAGCGACGCGGAGCTGGCCGATCTGGTGGAGCTGCGAGGGGGCACACGATGAGCGACGGATACGAGTCGGACGCGTTCGGCGACCGGTACGACGGGGACGGGGACGACACGGCGCCCGGGCAGGAGCGCACTTTCGCCGCGCTGCCTCCCTCCCAGGGACACGGCTTCGCGGAGTCCTGGTGGGGCCGGGCGTGGCTGAAGGCGTTGGAGGACACCGCGCTGGACGGACAACAGCTCAAGAAGGGCCGCCGGTTCGCCCGTGAGGGCCGGGTCGGTGCGGTGTCCGTGCGGCCGGGGCGGATCACCGCCGTGGTCCGCGACCGGGACGACAGCGGCTACCGCAGCGACGTACTGCTCCAGGAGCTGACCGACGGGGAATGGGACCGCTTCCTGGACATGGCCGTCGACCGGGCCGGGCACATCGCCGCGCTGCTCGACCGGGAGATGCCGCCGCATCTGGTCGAGGACGCGGCGGCGGCCGGGGTGGATCTGCTGCCGGGAATCGGCGACCTCGACCCGGAGTGCACCTGCGAGGCGTGGGATCACTGCCCGCACACCGCCGCGCTCTGCTATCAGGTGGCGCGGCTGCTGGACCAGGATCCGTTCGTCCTGCTGCTGATGCGGGGCCGCGGGGAGCGGCGGCTGCTGGACGAGCTCCAGGTGCGGATCGCCGCCAGGGCGGCGGGCCACGGGCCGTCTGACACCGCGGATGAGCCCGCCGAGGAGGCGGAGGACCAGGCCGCCGTGCGCGGGGTGGTGGCGGCAGAGGCCTACGCGGCGGCCGGCGGCCTCCCGCCACTGCCACCGGTCCCGGTGCTCCCCGGCGAACCGGGACCGGCCCCCTCCCTGGACACGGAGACCGACCCCGAACCGGGCGTGGACCCGACTGCCCTGGAGATGCTGGCAACGGACAGCGCAGCGCGCGCTCACCGGATGCTGGCGGAGGCGCTGTCACCCGGTCACGGACAGCAGCCTGTCCCGGCCGGGCTGACACCCGAGCAGGACGCGGTACGGCTGGCAGCCGAGGCGCACCCCGAACCGTGGATCGCGAACCGGCTGGCGACCGGATCGGGCCGTCAGCGCGCCGGCCTGCCGGCCGCGGTGCGCGCCTGGCAGTACGGCGGCACGGCCGCGCTCGCCGTCCTCGACGAGGAGTGGGCGCCTGACGCCGACGCCCTCGCCCGCGCCAGAGCGCGGCTCGCCGGAGCCTGGGAGGAGGACGAGGCCCCCCGGCTGCGCGCCGAGCGCAACCGCTGGACTTCGGCGGACGGCACGGTTCAGCTGCGGTACGGGCGGGACGGGCGCTGGTATCCGTACCGCAAGGAGGGCGGCCGGTGGACTCCGGTGGGGCCTTGTGACGAGGATCCGACGGCGGCCTGGGCGGACGCTACGACCCCCGCCGACAGCTGACGACGGCTCACCGGCGGCGGGCAGGGGCACATCACCCCTGCCCGCCGCCGCGTTCTGCCCCGGAGTTCAACTCGATGTCACCGGTCGTTGAGGAGCGCGGCGGAACGTGACGGCCGTCAGATCCTTATGTCCTCAGGAGGCCCCATGTCCGCGCGTGTCGTCCGTCGATCCCTTGCCGTCGGGCTGCCGCTCGCTCTGCTCGGCACCGTGTGTGTCGCAGGCACCGCAACCGGCGCGCAGGACCGGCACCACCGCCGCGCGGGCACCGCACGGGTCACCGCGAGCGCCGTGCTCGGGGACGTCCCTCTGGCCGGCTTCAGCAACGGGCTGCTGCCGGGGACCGTCGGTGACGACCGCGGCGTGATGCTCGGCGGCATCGGCAGCGACATCTACCCGGCCGGCCGCGAGGGCGAGTTCTGGACCGTCACGGACCGCGGCCCGAACGGCCAGATCAAGGTCGACGGCACCAAGCGGCGCACCTTCCCCGTCCCCGGCTTCGACCCGGCGATCGTCAAGGTACGGGTGCGCGGCGAGCGCGTCGAGGTGCTGCGCGCCATCCCGCTGACCACGCGTTCCGGCGCCCCCGTCAGCGGTCTGTCGAACCAGGCGGGCCGGGACGAGGCCCCGTACGCCTACGACGCGAAGACGCCTCTCGCGTACAACCCGAACGGTCTGGACACGGAAGGCATCGTCCGCAGCGCGGACGGCTCGTTCTGGCTGGTCGACGAGTACGGTCCGTCGCTGGTGCACGTCTCCGAACACGGCCGGGTACTGGCCCGTTACGTCCCTGAGGGCCTGAACCTCAAGGGCGCGGACTACCCCGTCGTGGAGTCCCTGCCGGGCGTCCTGCTCCACCGGAAGATCAACCGCGGTTTCGAGGGCCTGGCGCTGCTGCCGGGCGGCGATCTGGTGCTCGCCGTCCAGAGCCCGCTCTCACTGCCCGACCAGGACGCGGGCGAGGCCTCGCGCAATGTGCGGCTGTTGCGCTTCTCCACGAAGAAGCGCGCGGTCACGGCGGAGTACGCCTACCGCTTCGACGCGGTGGGTGTCGTGGATCCGGGTGAGGACGACACGTCCGAGCTGAAGGTCTCCTCGGTCGTCGCGATCGGCGGCAACGACCTCCTGATCGAGGAGCGCACGGACCGGGCGGCGCGCCTGCACCGCATCACGCTCCCCCGCGGCGCCGGCATCCTGGGTTCCCGCTGGGACGCCCCGGCCGCTTCGCCCTCGTACGAGGAACTGGCGGACCCGGCGGCCTCGGGGGTCCCGGTCCTGCGCAAGAGTCTCGTCGTCGACCTGGGCACGGTCGAGGGCGTGCCCGGGAAGATCGAGGGCGTGGCAGTGACGGGCCGGGACACGCTCGCCCTGATCAACGACAACGACTTCGGGATGACCGACGGGACGGGCGCCTTCGACGCGGACGGCCGGCTGGTCGACTCCGGCATCGAGACATCCGTGACGCTGCTGAAACTGCCGCGCCCGCTGACCCGCTGACGGGCCGAAGCTCCAGGGCCACCGGACCTCACCGTCCGGCGGCCCGGGCACGGCACCCATGCCACCGCCAACTCCCGCTGCTGCAGACCGATTTCGGGCTGCCGCCGTCTTCCGCCACCCGCGTGACGCCCGTACGGTGGTGCGCGCACGCTGCTCGGCCGTACATCGGACATCACATTCCGGTCATCGGACAAGAGGGAGTCACGGGATGTCGGGGGAATCGGGTACCGGACTCCTGCGCAATGCCGTAGGGCTGCGCGAGGTCCTGTTCCAGAGCATCACGGCGATGGCGCCGGCAGCTGCCATTGCCGCGTCCATACCCGCGGGAGCCGCGTTCGCGGGAGGAAGTCTGCCGCTGTCGGTACTCGTGGCACTGGTGGCCTGTCTGTTCACCGCCTCGTGCGTGGCGGAGCTGGCCCGTCACCTGCCGGCCGCAGGATCGGTCGCCACGTACTCGGCGCAGGGGCTGCATCCGACGGTGGGCTTTCTCGTCGGTTGGGGCTATGTGTTCGTCGAGGCTCTGGTGCCGTCGCTGTTGCTGCTCCAGCTCGGCTTCACGACAGCGGGCACCCTGCATCAGGAGTGGGCTTCCTACCCGGCGGACCTCTGGTGGCCGTGGTCGCTCCTGGGCGCGGTCGTCATCGCGCTGGCCGGCTTCCTCGGCGTCCGGGCCTCCGCCCGTTTCGGCACCGTCCTCGGCATCTTCGAAGTGCTGGTGTTCGTGGCCTTCGCCATCCTGCTGATCGGGCAGGCCGGCTCGGACAACACCCTGTCGGTGTTCGGCCCGTCGCACACCGCCGAGGGCTTCGACGGGATCAGCGGCATCTTCGCCGGTTCCGTCTACACCGTGCTGGCCTTCGCCGGATTCGAGGCAGCGGCCCCCCTCGCCGAGGAGACGAAGAACCCGCGTCGCACCATGAGGCGAGCGGTGCTGGGCGCCGCGCTCTCCATAGGCCTGGTGTACGTCCTCACCACGTACGCGATGTCCGTGTACTTCGGGCCCGACCGGTTCGCAGGCTTCGGCGCCTCGGGGGCGGCGTCATGGGAGGGCGTGGCCCGTGCGTCGTTCGGCCTGTTCTGGGTACTGCTCTTCCTCGCTGTCGTCAACTCGACCGTGGCCAACGCGAATGCGTGCGCGAACGTGTCCACCCGTACGGCGTTCGCGCTCGGCCGCACCGGGGTGTTTCCCCGGGCATTTGCACAGCTCCACCCCCGTCGGCGCTCCCCCGTCACCGGGGTCGCCGTGCAGTTCGTGATCGCGGCCGGCGCGGCGCTCGGGCTCGGATTCGCCTACGACCCCGTGACCGCCTTCGTCCTGCTGGCCACCGTGATCGTCACGGTGATCATCGGGGTGTACATCATCGTGAACCTGGCCTGCGCCGGCTATTTCCTGCGGCGGCGCCGGGACGCGTTCAATCCGGTGCTGCACCTCCTGTTCCCGGTGCTGGGCATCGCGGCGTTCGCGCCTGCCCTGCTGACGGCCGCAGGGATCCCGGCGTTCGACTTCGTCTCCGAACTCAGCGCCCCCGTCTCCTGTGCGGGTCCCGTCGTCGGCATCTGGATGGTGCTCGGGATCATCGTCCTGGCGGTACTACTGCGCAGACATCCGGAACGGGTGGCCCAGATGGGCAGAATCCACCTGGACGAGGACCCGCCGGCCCGGGCACCTGAACCGGACAACTGACCGATCATCCCCACCTGTTACTCTCCCCCACCACCCAGGAGTACGCATGGACCGCAGAAGGATCCTTCAGGGCGCCGCGGCGACGGCCGCGGGGGCACTGCTTCCCGCCTCCGTCCGCGCCGCTGCGGCGACGGCCGGCGAAACGGACTACCCGGCGGCCCACTGGGTACCGGCCTCGACGTCCAACTACACCGTCTCGACGCGGCCTTCGGCTTATCCGGTGCAGTACGTGATCATCCATGTCACCCAGGAGACGTTCTCGGACGCCGTGGCGATCTTCCAGAATCCGGCGAAGCAGGTGTCCGCGCACTATGTGGTGCGCTCCGCCGACGGGTACATCGACCAGTGTGTGCGGGAGAAGAACATCGCCTGGCACGCGGGGAACTGGGACTACAACACCCGTAGCATCGGCATCGAGCACGAGGGCTATGTGGACCAGCCCTCCTACTTCACCAACGCCATGTACGAGAAGTCGGCGCTGCTGACCGCCTCGGTGTGCGACCGCTACGGCATCCCCAAGGACCGCGCGCACATCCTCGGCCACGTACAGGTCCCGGGTACGGACCACACGGACCCGGGACCCCACTGGGACTGGGTCCGCTACATCCGTATGGTCAACCTCCTGGGCGCGGGCTGAGCCGCGCACGGGCCGGCGGGATCTCCGGGTCCCGGGCGTCCCGCGTCCGGGCCGGCGGGCTCACCCGTTCGCCGGTCGGGGCGTCGTCCGGTCCGGTCGTCACCTGGGGCGCCCCGCTGCGTGCGAGGGTCGCCGGCCGGCAAGCCAGGGCAGATCCGCCGGCACTCGTGACCGTTCCGGTCTGCGCCGGAGGTGCGGGCCGCAGCGAAATGGCTGCCAACGCCGGTGACCACCAGGCGAGACGGCTCGTCCCGCCTTCTTGACGGCGCCACCGGACGCACCGAAACTGACGTGGACGGTCACGATTGTCAGCGCTGCCCGTGCGGGATCTCCCGCCTGTGCGGTCATCGGCCCCGGCCCGCTGACAGGCAACCCTTCCACCGCGATGGGGTGCCCCGGGTGACGACCGGGTCCTGTTGGAGCAACAGGACAAGCGCGGTCTCGCGTCTCGCGAGCCCCAATGGCAGGACCGGTGGGAATTGCCCAGGAACGGCTTGACGAGGCGCCTGCACATCGATCTCCTGCGCGTCTCCAGCGCTTACTAGTCCGCATCGGACCCGTCCCCGTCCGATCGGCCGGACTCCTCGTCCCGGTGCGCTCGCACCGGGCCGGACGGGTCCCCTCGGTCCGGACCGGTACGCAAGCGCAGTCGCTCCGTATCCGGCCGCCGGTGCCACCATGGCGGCGGTGGCTTCGTCGTTCCCCCAGGGATCCCCATAGGGAGAGTCATGCCCGAGACAGCATCGCGCGGTTCCAGTACAGACAACTCGCCGCAGTGCGGCCCCGTTTCCTCCGCCTCCGCTTCACGCGCCGCAGGCCTCCGCTCTCCTTCGGGTGTTCCGTCCCCCCGCTTCGACAGCCGGATCGGCGTCGGTCTCGCCGGCGGCTTCTATCCGGCGCCGCACCGCTACGAGCTGTTCCTGTCGGCGAGTTGTCCGCGCTCGCAGCGCATCTCCATCACTCTCGGCCTCCTCGGTCTGCAGGACTCGGTCGCCACCACGCTCCTGACCCACCCGTCCGGGACACCCGAGGCCTTCGCCTCGCTGCGCAGTGCGTACGAGGCAACGGTGCACCACTACGACGGACCGCTGACGGCTCCCGCCCTGTGCGACCGCTGGAGTGGCCGCATCGTCAGCAACCACACGCCCGACATTCTCCGCGACCTGGCGGGTCTGCTGTCCGGGCACAACGAGGCCTGCCCCTCCGCACTGCACCCGCCGGAGCTCGCCGCGGACATCGAAGCCCTGCGTGAGCTGCTCGACCGGAAGGTCACTCCGTCCGCAACGCCCTCGGAGCGCTCGGCGGCGCTCGACCTGATGGAGCGCCGGCTCTCCTTGCATCCCTATGCGCTGGGTACGGAGCTGACGGCCGCCGATGTGGACCTGTGGGTGGCGCTCGTCCAGCCCGGCGCCAACTTCCTGCGCCCGTACCCCCTGCTCCAGGACTTCGTCCGCCGCCTCGGCGACCACCCCGCCTTCCCGTCCGCGAACGACGTGGCGTCCGACGCGGCGTGAGCCCCGGCGCTCAGCCGTCGTCGCGCGCGGTTGTCCGACCGGCTCCACCGGCAGGCTCCCCCGCCGAGGGATAGCGGACGAAGAGGATGCCCTGCACATCCCCGTCGGGCGCGCTGTAGACGTGGGGCACGTCGGCCCGCCAGTGCGCGCAGGCGCCGGGGCCGGCCGTGCTGATGCCGTCCGGCGGGCCGACAACGGCGGTGCCGGTCAGGACCATCAGGCTCTCCTGCGTACCCGGGACGTGCCCTTGCGACTCCTGTACGGCACCCGCCGTGATGCTGATGCGGAACACGTCGGTGACCGCGGACCCGTCCTCGTACCGCTCCAGAAGAACGGCGGTGACGGCACTTCCCGAGACCCCGGGAAGTGCCGGGCCGGAGCCGCCTCTCGGGCGCAGGTCGCTCAGTACGGCGCTGAGCGGCAGGCCGAGTGCGGTGGTGAGGGCGTACAACGTCTCCAGGGTGGGGTTGCGCGTGCCGCTCTCCAGCTCCGAGAGCGTGCCCTTGCCCACGCGGGAGCGCCTGGACAGCTCCGACAGCGACAGGTCCCGCTCGCGCCGCAGCGCTCGCAGCCTGCGCCCCACGTCCTCGTTCAGCCCCATCGGCCGTGCACCCGCTCCGCTGTCCTGGTTGACGGGCGTCGGCCCGCCTCTCTAGTGTTCCACATACAGAACGTTCCGTATACGGAACACACCGCGGCGCGCCGGGTCAGCCGCCGGCCATCGGCGCAGGCCGGCACCGCACCCGGTCGGGCACAGCACAGGAAAGTGACTCACTCATGTTCACGATCACCCGCATACGCTCGGCCGCGCCGCCCTCGGCCGTGGTCGCCGGACTGATCGCCGTCATGGTCGGGGTCACCAGTTCGGCGGCGCTGGTCTTCACGGCCGCGCAGGCGGCGGGGGCGGACTCACGCGAGATCTCCTCCTGGATGCTGGCGCTCGGCGTCGGACTGGCCTGCACCTGCATCGGGCTGTCGCTGCGTTACCGGGCGCCCGTCGTGACCGCCTGGTCGACGCCGGGAGCCGCGTTGCTCACGACCGGCCTGAGCGGTGTGTCGATGGCTCAGGCGGTCGGGGCGTTCGTCTTCTCGGCCCTGCTCATCCTTGTGAGCGGTGTGACGGGCTGGTTCAGCCGTCTCATGGGCCGGATCCCGGTGCCGCTGGCGGCCGCACTTCTCGCCGGGGTGCTGCTGCGGTTCGGCACAGGGCTGTTCAGCACGATGGACGGCGGATTCGCGGTCGCGTTCCCCATGTTCGTGATCTACCTGCTGGGCCGGCGCCTGCTGCCCCGGTACGCGGTGCTGCTGGCGCTCGCCGCAGGCGTGGTGGCCACCGTGTTCACCGGCGGCTGGCAGCTGGGCAAGGTCCGGCTCGCCCTGGCCACCCCCGCCTTCACCGCGCCGGAGTTCGACTGGAAGGTCCTCGTCAGCGTCGGTGCGCCCCTCTTCGTCGTCACGATGGCCTCGCAGAACCTGCCCGGCGTCGCCGTGATCCGCGGTGCCGGCTACGACGTGCCGGTCTCGCCCCTGATGACGTGGACCGGGGCGGCCAATGCCGTCCTGGCACCCTTCGGGGCGTTCGGCCTCAACCTGGCCGCGATCACGGCCGCCATCTGCACGGGCGAGGAAGCACACCCCGACCGCGACAGACGCTTCCTTGCCGCCGTGTGGGCGGGCGTCTTCTACCTCTGTGTCGGCCTTCTCGGCGCCACCGTCGCCTCGCTCCTCACCGCGATGCCGCAGGAACTCGTCCTGACGATCGCCGGGATCGGCCTGCTCGCCACCATCGAGGCCTCCCTGTCCACGGCACTGGCCGACAAGGCGTCCAGGGAGGCGGCCGTGGTGACGTTCCTCGCCACCGCCTCCGGCGTGACGCTGCTGGGGATCGGCTCCGCGTTCTGGGGCCTGCTGGCCGGCCTGGTCACCGGCGTGATCGCCTCGGCGGGCCGCCCGCGCCGCAAGGAGCCCGCGCCCGACCCCCGGCCGGACGAAGTCCGCGTCCGCTGAGGCCCGCCGGGTCCCACGGCGGATTCCGGGGCCCTCGTGCCCCGTCCGTGGGACGGGGTTGCCGCGGAGAGCGCGAGCGGGGTGGGATGGCCACCATGCAGAAAGCGGTTTCCCAACCCTCCGCCGAACCCCTGGCGCCCTTCGACCACCTCGACCACCGCTACCGCGGCGAGAACCCGTTCCGCACCCTCGGCCACCTCTTCCGGCCAGACCGTGGGCGGCTGGCCCTCGCGGTCGTCTTCTTCGTCGTGAAGCACAGCCCCATCTGGCTGCTGCCCCTGATCACCGCCACGGTCCTGGACGTGGTCGTCCAGCACGGCCCGGAATCCAGGCTCTGGAAGTCCACCGGCGTCCTGTTGTTCATCCTCGTGATCAACTACCCGCTCCACCAGTGGTACGTACGCTGCCTCGGCGGCAGCATCCGGCGCATGGGCACGACCCTTCGCTCTGCGCTCTGCCGCCGGATGCAGCAGTTGTCCATCGGCTATCACTCACGGATCAGTTCGAGTGTCCTGCAGGCCAAGGTGGTCCGCGACGTGGAGTCGGTGGAGCAGATGATGCAGCAGAGCGCCGACATGGGACTGGGCGCCGTCGTGACGCTGGTCGGCGGTCTCGTGGTCATCGGCGTGCGCGTGCCCGCCTTCCTTCCCGTCTTCCTGATCGTGGTGCCCGCGGCGGGCTTCCTCGTGATGAAGCTGCGCGCCCGACTGCGCAGTCACAACGAGTCCTTCCGGCGCGAGGTCGAACAGCTCTCCTCCCGCGTCGGCGAGATGACCACGCTCATCCCCATCACCCGCGCCCACGGGCTGGAGCGCACCGCGCTCGGGCGGGTCGACGGTTCGCTGCGCCAGGTCTTCGCGGCCGGTCTGCGCCTGGACGTGATCAACGGCCGCTTCGGCTCGCTGGCCTGGGTCATCCTCAACACGCTGGGCGTGCTGTGCCTGACCGGGTCCGCCCTGGTCGCCTACCACGGCTGGATGCCCATCACCCCCGGCGACGTCGTCATGCTCAGCGCCTTCTTCACCGTCCTGACGGGTTCCGTCACCACGCTGCTGGGGCTGGCTCCCATCCTCACCAAGGGCCTGGAGTCGGTGCGTTCGGCAGGTGAGGTACTCCAGGCACCCGACCTCGAACACAACGCCGGCAAGGCACAGGTCGACCGCGTCACCGGCCGGATCGACTTCGAGGACGTCGGCTTCGCCTACGACGACGCGGCCCCCGCCGTCGACGGGTTCACCCTCTCGGCACGGCCGGGCGAGACGATCGCGCTGGTCGGCGCGTCGGGCGCGGGCAAGTCGACCGTGCTGAACCTCCTCATCGGATTCATCCGGCCCACCTCGGGCCGCATCATGCTCGACGGGACCGACATGGCGGGCCTCGATCTGCGCAGCTACCGGCGGTTCCTGTCCGTGGTGCCGCAGGAGTCGATCCTCTTCGAGGGCAGCATCCGCGACAACGTGACGTACGGAATGGGAGACACCGACGAAGCCACGCTGATACAGGCGCTGGCGGACGCCAACGCGCTGGAGTTCGTCAAGGACCTGCCGCTCGGCCTCGACACGGTCGTCGGCGAGCGGGGAGCGCGGCTCTCGGGCGGCCAGAAGCAGCGACTCGCCATCGCGCGGGCGCTGATCCGCGACCCCAGGGTGCTGGTGCTCGACGAGGCCACCTCCGCGCTGGACAACCGCTCCGAGGCCCTCGTGCAGGAAGCCCTCTCCCGGCTCGTGCACGGCCGTACGGTCTTCGTCGTCGCCCACCGGCTCTCCACGATCCAGGGCGCCGACCGCATCGTGGCGATGAAGGGCGGCCGGATCGCCGAGGTGGGGACGCACGACGAACTGATCGGCCGGGAAGGGGTGTACGCGGGCCTTCAGCCCGCCTACCCGTAGCGGCCTGGCGTGGCGCCGCCGGACGGCGGCGCCACGCGGATCACCAGTCGTGGACGCTGCCGTCCCGCAGGCGGTTGACCGGAAGATAGGCCTGCACGTACGGATGCGCGGCCGCCGCCTCCTCGTCCAGCTCCACACCGATACCCGGCGCCTCGCCCGGGTGCAGGTACCCGTCGGTGAAGGTGTACGCGTGCCGGAACACCTCCTCGGTGAGAGGGCTGTGGCCCGAGTACTCCTGGATGCCGAAGTTGTGAACGGCGAGATCGAGGTGGACGGCCGCGGCCATCCCGACCGGCGAGATGTCCTCCGGCCCGTGGACGGCGCTCTTCACCTGGTACTGAGCGGCGAAGTCGAAGAGCTTGCGCAGCGGCGTGACCCCGCCGAAGTGGGTGACAGCCGAACGTGCGTAGTCGATCAGCTGCTCGGTGATCAGCGCCTGGTAGTCGTACACGGTGTTGAAGACCTCGCCGACGGCCAGGGGCGTGGTGGTGTGGCGGCGGACCAGACGCAGCGCCTCCTGGTTCTCGGCCGGAGTGCAGTCCTCCAGCCAGAACGGCCGGAACGGCTCCAGGTCCCTGCCGAGCCGAGCCGCCTGGATGGGGGTGAGCCGGTGGTGGGCGTCGTGGAGCAACGGCAGCTCGGCGCCGAACTCCGCACGTACCGCCTCGAACACGGCCGGCGTGTGACGCAGGTAGGCGTCCGTGTCCCAGTCCTCCACCAGGGGGCGTGCCTGCTGGTGGGCAACCGTCGTGCCGTCGTCGTCCTGGCTGTGCACGCCGTACACGGCCTTGAGTCCGGGGATGCCCGTCTGGATCCGGACGGCTGGATAGCCCTCGGCCAGCCTGGCCCGTACGGAGTCGAGGAGTTCGGGGATGTCGCGGCCGTTGGCGTGGCCGTAGGTGCCGATGCGCTCCCGGCCGGCGCCGCCCAGCAGCTGGTAGAGCGGCAGGCCGGCGGCCTTCGCCTTGATGTCCCACAGCGCCACGTCCACGGCGGCGATCGCAGCCATGGTCACCGGCCCGCGCCGCCAGTAGGCGCCGCGGTAGAGGTACTGCCAGGTGTCCTCGATCCTGTGCGGGTCGAGTCCGATGAGCAGGGGCACCACATGGTCGGCGAGGTAGCTGACGACGGCCAGCTCCCGTCCGTTGAGCGTGGCGTCGCCGAGCCCGGTGATGCCTTCGTCGGTCGTCAGTCTCAGGGTGACGAAGTTGCGTCCCGGGCTGGTGACGACGACCTTCGCGTCGGTGATCTCCATGGACTCTCTTTCGGGAGGGAACGGGCAGAACGCCAGGGGGTTGTGTGCACCGACGTGCCCAGGGAACCTGGCCACGCCTGCGCTGTGGGGGTACCGAGCGGGTCCCTGCGGAACGGCCCGCGTGGTCAACTCCGGGACGGGCGGACACCGGAGCGCCGGGACATGAGCTCACACCGGTCGGCAGCTGCACCGGAGGTCCGTACACGTCCGTCGATTCGCTCAGCCACAGCACACACGCATCGCCCCGTGCCCGGGCCACCAGCAGGGAGTTCGCGGCTGAGGTCCACGGCGAGTCAGTGGTCCGGAAGCGAGCCTGCGGCCTCCGGAAACGAACCCTGCCCGGCCGAAGCGAGCAGCATCGGAAGACTGGTTGCCTCGGGCATGAGGGCGTCGCGGGACACGCGCGTCCCGGTGGCGAGCGCCCGGCCCACGGAGGAGGCGTGGGCACTTGCCGGGAGGATTCCGCGGCTGCCGCTGAGGATCACGTCGACTCCGCCCGTCGCGCCGTCCGGCTCCGTGGTCCGGTCCAGACGCCGCAACGTCTGCCGGGCGACCGCCTCCGCACTGTCGTACAGGGTGGTGCCGGCAGGCAGCCGCTCCAGAATCTGCCGTGCCACCAGGGGGTAGTGCGTGCACCCCAGCACCACGGCGTCGCAGTGCTGCGGGGTACGCCCGGCGGCATCGGCGATCGCCTGCGACACGGCCGCCGGGTCCCCGCGGTCGATGGCTTCGGCCAGACCGGGACAGGCGATCCGCACGACGGGCTTGCCGTTCGCGAAGTCGGCGATCAAACGGGCCTGATAATCACTCGCCGTGGTCCGCACAGTCGCCCAGACCGCGACGCTCGTGCCGCCGGCCGCGGCCGGCTTCACTGCGGGAACGGTGCCGATCACCGGCACATGGGGTTCGAACTCCTGGCGCAGGGCGTCGATCGCAGTGACGGTCGCGGTGTTGCAAGGCACGACGATCGCCTCCGCGCCCTGCCCGACCGCCGTGCGAGCGGCGGTGACCAGACGATCGGTGATGAAGGACGTGCCCTTCGGCCCCCAGGGGGCACCCTCCGGATCCAGGAGCAGCAACAGATCGAGTTCCGGGGAGAGGTGCCGCAGCCAGCCGGCGGTGGAGAGGAGACCAAGTCCGGAGTCGATCAGTGCCACTGTCATGACGATCAAGCTACCAAGCCTGTTCTCACCGCGGGTGGTGCGCGAAGGAGAGACTGCCGTGATCGACTCTCCGGTCCAAAAGAGCACGGCCGGGTGCGTGCGCATGGTCGGCGCCTGACCTGTCCGGCGGACCGGCGGGGCGTGGGGGGTCCTGGTCCCAGCCCCTTCGACCCCTCCCTATCAGCCCCCTCCGCCCCTTCAGGCCCTTCAGTCCCCGATGTAACCCGTCGCCGGATCCACCTGCTTCAAGAATCCCCGGGCGGCGTCCTCGAGCTCCTCCCGTCGCATGGCCGCGGCGCCATGAACGGCCGCCGTGAATCCGTACCCCGGGTTCGGACCGGATTCCCAGTCGAAGTCGTACACCCCGCGACTCCCCGCCCGGCGGGTCACGGTGAACCGCTCTCCGTCCACGTTCAACACCACGTGCCGCACTCCCCCTTCGTACCGTCTCCTCAGCCAACCACAGACACGCCACTCTTCCGATGGCACTGCCCGTTGGGCATCCGCTTCACGGAGTGGCTTCCCAGAAGAATCCTCTGGTTCGCCGAGGCCGCGTACCGATGTCCGGCCGCCACGTACGACATGGATCTCGCCGAGACGGAACGGATCCTGCCCGACGGATCTGGCGCTCGCTGCAGCCCTGACCTCGTCGAAGACCGGCTGCCGTACGGGACAGGGGCTCGGGGACCCGTCGGCCCCGAGCCCCAGTTCGGCCGCTCGCGCCACGGCCCGTCGCCGTCCGCGTGAGCCGGGTCACTTCCCGGCAGCCGCCGCGCATGCCTTCCCCCTTGCGGGGCAGATGGCCAGACCGCCGGGAATCACCCGGCGTCGAACCCATGGCCATCGAAAGGGCAGCACACGACGTGTCGGCACAACACACCATCCAGGTAGCGGGAGAGTGGCGAGCGGCCGCCTCCGGCGCCACGCGCGAGATCCTCGACCCCGTCGACGCGACCGCCTTCGCCGTCGTGTCGGAGGGCGATGTCGTGGACGCGGACGCCGCGGTCGCCGCCGCCAGGGCCGCCTTCGACGCGGGGCCCTGGCCGCACACACCCGTCGCGGAGCGCGCCGCACTGCTCAGGCGGGTGGCGGACCTGCTGGAGCGCGACCGGGAGCGGCTCGGCGCGCTGGAGTGCCGCGACGCGGGCAAGACCCTCGACGAGGGCCGGGTGGACGTGGACTGCGTGCGCGACGCCTTCCGCTATTTCGCCGACCTCGTCATGAACGAGAGCGGCGGACGGGTCGTGGACGCCGGATCCGAGGAGATCCACAGCGTCGTGGTGCACGAACCCGTGGGTGTCTGCGGGCTCATCACACCGTGGAACTATCCACTGCTCCAAGCGAGTTGGAAGATCGCTCCGGCGCTCGCCGCCGGCAACACCTTCGTGATCAAGCCCAGTGAGATCACCCCGCTCACCACCGTCGCCCTGGTCGCGCTGCTCGCCGAGGCGGGACTGCCGCCCGGTGTGGCCAACATCGTGACGGGTGCGGGCGCCACGGTCGGCGCCCGGCTGGCGGACCATCCCGATGTCGACCTGGTGTCCTTCACCGGTGGACTCGCCAGCGGTACGAAGGTGATGCGGGCCGCAGCGGACACGGTCAAGAAGGTCGCACTGGAGCTCGGCGGCAAGAACCCCAACGTGGTGTTCGCCGACGCGTGCGCCACCGAGACGGGTTTCGACACCGCCGTCGACCAGGCACTGAACGCCGCGTTCATCCACAGCGGCCAGGTCTGCTCGGCCGGATCCAGGCTGATCGTCGAGGAGTCGGTGCGGGAACGGTTCGTGGCCGAGCTCGCGCGGCGCGCGGAGAGGATCCGCATCGGCCGCGGCACGGACGACGGTGTCGAGTGCGGTCCGCTCGTCTCCGCCGCGCAGCTCGCCAGGACCGAGGAGTTCGTCGCCTCCGCGCTCAAGGAGGGCGCGGTGCTGCGGGCGGGCGGCGAGCGTCCGGAGGGAGCCGGCTACTTCTACCGGCCGACGGTCCTGGACCGCTGTGACCGCTCCATGCGCGTCGTGCGCGAGGAGGTGTTCGGCCCGGTGCTGACCGTCGAGACCTTCCGTACGGAGGACGAGGCCGTGGCTCTCGCCAACGACACCGAGTACGGACTGGCAGGCGGCGTGTGGACGGCGGACGCGGGCCGCGGGCGCCGGATGGCGGCACGGCTGCGGCACGGGACGGTCTGGATCAACGACTTCCACCCCTACCTTCCGCAGGCGGAGTGGGGCGGGTTCGGCAAGTCCGGCATCGGCCGGGAGCTGGGCCCGACGGGCCTGGCCGAGTACCGCGAGGCCAAGCACATCTACCAGAACCTCGCCCCTCGCCCGGTGCGCTGGTTCGCGGGCTGAACGGGGAGCAGAGGCGATGGAGAACGACATGACCATGTACGACTACGTCATCGTCGGCGGCGGCACCGCCGGTTCGGTGATCGCGTCCCGGCTGACCGAGAATCCCGACGTCACCGTCGCCCTCATCGAGGGCGGACCGAGCGACGTGGGGCGCGACGACGTGCTGACCCTGCGCCGCTGGATGGGTCTTCTCGGCGGTGACCTGGACTACGACTACCCCACCACCGAGCAGCCCCGCGGCAATTCGTACATCCGCCACAGCAGGGCCCGGGTACTCGGCGGGTGCTCGTCCCACAACACCCTGATCGCGTTCAAGCCGCTGCCGTCCGACTGGGACGAGTGGGCGGCCGCCGGTGCGGCGGGGTGGGACGCCTCTTCGATGGACCCGTACTTCGACCGGCTGCGCAACAACATCGTCCCCGTCGACGAGGCCGACCGGAACGCCATCGCACGCGACTTCGTCGACGCGGCGCAGTCGGCACTCGGGGTGCCGCGCGTCGAGGGCTTCAACAAGCAGGCCTTCCAGGACGGTGTGGGGTTCTTCGACCTCGCCTACCACCCGGAGAACAACAAGCGCTCCTCGGCCTCGGTCGCGTATCTGCATCCCTTCCTCGACCGGCCGAACCTCCATATCGCCCTGGAGACCTGGGCGTTCCGCCTGGAGTTCGACGGCAGCCGGGCCACCGGTGTGCGGGTGCGGACCCCGGACGGCGAGGAGCGGGTGGTGCGGGCCCGGCGCGAAGTGGTGGTGTGCGCGGGCGCGGTGGACACGCCTCGGTTGCTGATGCACTCCGGCGTCGGTCACCGCGCGGAGCTGGAGAAGCTCGGCATTCCGGTGCTGCACGACCTGCCGGGGGTCGGCGAGAACCTGCTCGACCACCCGGAGTCGGTCATCGTCTGGGAGACGCACGGGCCGATCCCGGAGAACTCCGCCATGGACAGCGACGCCGGGCTCTTCGTCCGGCGGGATCCGGACAGTCCGGGACCCGACCTGATGTTCCACTTCTACCAGATCCCGTTCACGGACAATCCGGAGCGGCTCGGCTACGAACGCCCGCCGCACGGGGTGTCGATGACCCCGAACATCCCCAAGCCCCGCAGTCGCGGCAGGCTCTACCTGACGAGCCCCGACCCGGATGTCAAACCGGCCCTGGACTTCCGCTACTTCACCGATTCGGACGACTACGACGGACGCACCCTCGTCGACGGGATCAGGATCGCCCGGGAGATCGCCGCTCAGGAGCCGCTGGCCGGCTGGCTGAAGCGTGAGGTCTGTCCGGGGCCGGAGGTCACCTCCGACGAGGATCTGAGCGAATACGCGCGCAAGGTCGCGCACACCGTCTATCACCCGGCCGGAACGTGCCGCATGGGCGCGCCCGACGACGCGCTCGCCGTGGTCGCACCGGACCTGCGCGTCCGGGGCCTCGACGCCATCCGGATAGCCGACGCGTCGGTCTTCCCGACGATGACGACCGTCAACCCGATGATCGGAGTCCTGATGGTCGGCGAGAAATGTGCGGATCTGCTCGGCGCCACCCATGGGAGTCATGTCTGATGAACACGCCACCGCACGTCTTCTCCGTACGCAACCTCTGGAAGGTGTTCGGCCCGAAGGCCGAACGCGTGCCCGGTGATGCCGAACTCGGTGCGCTCGACGCCGCGGAGCTGCGCGCACGCACCGGCTGCACCGCCGCCGTGCGTGACGTCTCCTTCGATGTCCGCAAGGGCGAGGTGTTCGTCGTGATGGGGCTGTCCGGTTCGGGCAAGTCCACGCTCGTACGCTGCCTCACCCGGCTCATCGAGCCGACCTCCGGCGAGATCACCATGGACGGCGAGGACGTGCTGTCGATGAACACCGGACGGCTGCGCGAACTGCGCCGCCACCGGGCCGCCATGGTCTTCCAGCACTTCGGTCTGCTGCCGCACCGCTCGGTCCTCGACAACGTCGCCTACGGCCTGGAGATCCAGGGCATGGGCCGGTCCGAACGCCGCGACCGCGCGGCCGGGTTCATCGCCAAGGTCGGGCTCGACGGGCTGGAGAGCCGCCGCCCCGGGCAGCTGTCGGGCGGTCAGCAGCAGCGGGTCGGGCTGGCGCGCGCACTCGCCGTCGACCCCGAAGTGCTGCTGTTCGACGAGCCGTTCAGCGCGCTCGACCCGCTGATCCGCCGCGATATGCAGGAGGAGGTCGTGCGGCTGCACCGTGAGGAGGGCCGCACGATGGTCTTCATCACCCATGACCTGAACGAGGCGCTGAAGCTCGGCGACCGCATCGCACTGATGCGCGACGGCCGGATCGTGCAGCTCGGCACGCCGGAGGAGATCGTGGGCTCGCCCGCCGACGACTACGTCCGCGACTTCGTACGGGACGTGCCGCGCGAACAGGTGGTGACCGTGCGGGCCGCCATGCGCCCCGCGGACGGTGCGGAGAGCGTCTCCGGTCCTGCGCTGGCCCCGGGAGCCACCGTCTCCGAGGCGATCGAGGCGGTCGTCCGCACCGGGGAGACGGCACGTGTGGTCGAGGACGGGCGCTGTCTGGGCGTGGTCGACCACGCGTGCCTGCTCGGCGTCGTGGCCGGGGTCCCGTCCGTGAAGGAGGCCGCGTGATGCGAGTGGACAACGCGTCGGGACCACCGGGCCGTACGCACGAAGGCGTCGCCCACCGCCAGGCCACCGAGGAGACCGTCGGCGGGAGGTGGGCGATATGACAGCGACCGCGACGCCTGCTGCCCCGCTCGGCGCGGCCGGGCAGGCCGCCCCTCTCGCCCGGCACCGCACCGGGCTCCTGCTGGCCGGCGCTGCCGTGCTGCTGGTGATCGGCACCGTCCTCGTCGGCCACGGTGCGTGGCCTGCGCGGCTCACCGTGGACCTCACCGGACCGCTCGGTGACGTCAGCGACTGGATCATCGACAACCGCGACACGCATCCACTGTTCCTCTACTTCTTCGGGCACCTCAGCAACGCCGTGGTGCTCTCGGTCCGCGGGGTCTACCTGGTCCTGCTCGCCGCCGGCTGGGCCGGTGTCACCGCGGCGGCCGGACTGATCGCCTGGCGGGTCGCGGGGGTCAGGCTCGCGCTGACCGCCGTCGTCGCCTTCCTCGTCTGCGCCGCGCTCGGCATGTGGGTGCCCACCATGCAGACTCTTGCGCTGATGGTCATCGCGGTCCTGGCATCGGTGGTGTTCGGGGCGGTCCTCGGCCTCGCCGCGGGGCTCTCGGACCGCGTCTTCCGCATCCTGCGGCCGCTGCTCGACACCATGCAGGTCATGCCGGCCTTCGCGTATCTGCTGCCGGTGGTGCTCGTGTTCGGCATCGGTGTCCCCGCCGCCGTCCTCGCGACCGTCGTCTACGCGGCGCCTGCGATGGCCCGGCTGACGGCGCTCGGGCTGCGCGACGCCGACGCGGGAGTGCTGGAGGCGGCTGCCTCGCTCGGTGCCACGGGACGGCAGCGGCTGCTCACCGCCCGTCTTCCGCTGGCCCGCAGGGAGCTGCTGCTCGGTCTCAACCAGACGATCATGATGGCTCTGTCGATGGCCGTGATCGCCTCGGTGATCGGCGCCGGCGGGCTCGGTGACCGCGTCTACCAGGCGCTCGCCTCCGTCGACGTGGGCGCCGCGCTCGCGGCCGGGATCCCGATCGTCCTGCTCGCCGTGGTGCTCGACCGGGTCACCGCAGCAGCCGGCCACCGCCTGGGCGCGGCGCCCCGCGCCGGCTCCGCCCGGTTCGGCTTGGCCGTCGCCGCGGCCGGCACCGTTGCTGCCGCCGTCGTGGCCCGTCTGGTCTCCGGGACGGGCTGGCCGGACGGATGGACGGCCGACATCGCCCGTCCCGTCAACACGGCCGTCGGCTGGATGACCGACCACCTGTACTCCGGTGTGCCCGTGATCGGGGGCACGGCGGACTGGGCCGGCCGGTTCACCACCTGGGTCCTGGACCCGGTGCGCGACGGACTGCAGTGGCTGCCCTGGTGGGCTGTGCTCCTGCTGATCGCCGTGCTCGCCCTGCTGATCGGCACCTGGCGCACCATGCTGACCGCTGTCCTCGCGATGGCCGCCATCGGTGTCCTCGGGGTCTGGGACCCGGCGCTCGACACGCTGTCCCAGGTGCTGGCCGGTGTCGCGGTGACCCTGGTGGCCGGTTTCGCCGTCGGGATCGCCGCCTCCCGCAGTGAACGGGTGGAACGGCTGCTTCGGCCGGTGCTGGACGTGTTCCAGACGATGCCGCAGTTCGTCTATCTCATCCCGGTCGTCGCCCTGTTCGGCGTCGGCCGCGCACCGGCGGTGGCCGCTGCCGTCGTCTACGCGCTGCCCGCCGTCGTACGGATCACCACACAGGGCATGAACGGCGTCGACGCCGTCACCATGGAGTCCTCCCGCTCGCTCGGAGCGACGGGCATCCAGCAACTGCTCAAGGTCCAGCTGCCGCTGGCCCGCCCGGCGCTGCTCCTCGCCGTCAACCAGGGCGTCGTCCTGGTCCTGGCCGTCGTGGTGATCGGCGGCCTCGTCGGCGGAGGTTCGCTCGGCTACGCCGCCGTGTTCGGTCTCGCCCAGGGAGACCTGGCGACCGGTCTGGTGGCCGGCGGTGCGATCGTCCTCCTCGGCCTGATGCTCGACCGGGTCACCCAGCCGACCCGGCGCCGCTCCGGAAAGGGGGCCTGACATGGCTCGTACGCGTACTCCTCTCGTCACGCTCGCATCCGCCACGGTCCTGGTCGCCGTGGCCGGCTGCGGCGCGGCGGACATGACACAACAGGCCTCCCCGTTCGCCAACGCGCGGGGGGCTGGGACCGTGACCCTGTCCGTGCAGTCGTGGGTGGGTGCCCAGGCCAATGTCGCCGTGGCCGAGTACCTCCTCGAACACGAGCTGGGCTACCGGGTCGACACCGTGCAGATCGACGAGGTGCCGGCCTGGGACGCCCTCAGCCAGGGCCGGGTGGACGCGATCCTGGAGGACTGGGGCCACCCGGACCAGGAGGCCCGGTACGTCCGGGACAAGAAGACCATTCGGTCCGGCGGTGAGCTCGGGGTGACCGGCCACATCGGCTGGTTCGTGCCGACGTACTTCGCGAAGGCGCATCCCGATGTCACCGACTGGCGCAACCTCGACAAGTACGCCGACAGCTTCCGCACGGCCGAGAGCGGTGGCAAGGGCCAACTGCTGGACGGCTCGCCGTCGTATGTCACCAATGACAAGGCACTCGTACAGAATCTCGGCCTGGACTACCAGGTCGTGTTCTCGGGGTCCGAGGCGGCGCAGATCACCCAGATCAAGCAGTTCGCCAAGGGGAGGAAGCCGTTCCTCACCTACTGGTACAAGCCGCAGTGGCTGTTCGAGCAGGTGCCGATGACGGAGGTGAAGCTCCCGGCGTACAAGGAGGGCTGCGACGCCGAGCCGGAGAAGGTGGCATGCGCCTATCCGCACACGCCGCTGAAGAAGTACCTCAACGCGCGCTTCGCCGGCACCGGCGGCAAGGCGGCCTCGTTCCTCAAGAACTTCTCGTGGGACACGGCGGACCAGAACGAGGTCGCCATGATGATCGCCGATCAGAAGATGTCGCCGCAGGACGCGGCCGAGAAGTGGGTGGCCGGGAACGAGAAGAAGTGGCGGGCCTGGATCCCCGGGTGAGCCCTCGGCGGCCGGCCTGAGGGGGCTGTCCCGGCCGCGCCGGGACAGCCCCCTTCGTGGATCAGTCGCACTCGCTCCCGCTGAGGGTGAAGGAGGCCGGATCCTGTGTGGGCGCACCGGTGGCCTGGAACCCGAAGGAGACGGTGCCGCCCGCCGGTATGACCGCGTTGTGCCCGGCGTTCTTCACCGTGACGCGGGAGCCGGTCTGGGTCGCGGTCGCGTTCCAGGCGTTGGTGACCGTCTCGGCCCCGCCGAAGGCGAAGCCCAGCTGCCAGCCGTCTACCGGGGCCTTCCCGGTGTTCCGTACCGCGACGTCGGCCGTGAATCCGCTGCCCCAGGACTGGCTGACCCGGTACGTGACGGCGCAGGATCCGGCCGGGCCGGGCGTCCCCGTGGGGTCGGGCGTCGGCGTCGGGTCGGGTGTCGTGGTCGGATCGGGGTCGGGCGTCGGGTCCGTGCCGTCCGGCGCGGTCCCCCACTGCGGCGCCGCGCCTTCCAGCAGCACCATGTGCGGCGCGTCCACCGGCGTGGTGCCGGGGGTCGTGGCCGTCGACGGGTAGGACCAGTCGTTCGACGGATCCCAGACCCCGGCCGAGGTGATCCGGAACTGCACCTCCTTGCGGTACGCGGACTGGCCGGACGGTGCGATGTCCGTACCGGAGCAGTCCACGGTCACGTAGTAGACGTCGCCCGCCTCGTGCGTGGGGCCGGTCACCTGACCGCACTGGTTGTAGTTGGTGGTGAAGCTGATCTGTTCGGGCGTGACCCCGGGCTCCAGGGTGAAGTAGTAGCGAACGAACGCGTCGGTGAGGGCGCGTGCCGGCCACGCGGACCGGTTCACCACATAGGCCTTGATCTCGGTGAAGTTGCTGCCCGCCGCGTTGACCGACGCCTGGACGGACATCTCGGGCACGTCCGGTGTCTCCTGCTGCGGGAAGTCCGCGAGCGGGGCGCCGCCGTACTCGCCGTAGAGCCGGGCCAGAGCCCCGGTGAAGGCCGCGTTGTAGTCGGTGGCGACCTCGTTGCTCACGTAGTTGGACCGGTCGTCGGTGTACGTGTCGTCCGCCGCGCTGGGCCCGCCGACCAGCGCTCCGTACAGCGTGTGCCGGCTCTCCACGGGGCTGTTGATCTGGTCGGTCCACGAGCCGTGGGCGGTGCGGTGGTGCGGCTTGGTCGGCGGGTTGCTGCCGAAGCCGACCACGTAACTCGACTTGCGCGGGTTGTCGCCGAGCGCGTAGTCGATCTGCCGGACCGCGAAGTCGTGGTATCGGGCCTTGCGGGTGGCGTCCGCGGTCAGCCAGTCGGAGTAACTCAGCGCCACATAAGCGGTGTTCGCCGCATACCGCAGCGATCCCCAACTGTCCAGCACGGCCTGGCCGCCTGGTGAGTAGGCCACCCGCTGCCCGTTGACGCCGACCGTCCACCAGTCCAGCCAGCGGTTCGCGTCGTCGACGTACTTCTGCTTCCCCGTCAATTGCGCGAGCAGCACATACGCCCCGTAGGAACTGTCGTCCCAGGAGAGCGTCCAGCGGTAGGACCGTGTGGTGCTCTGCGGCTCGGTCGAGAGGTTGTCGTAGTACGACTCGGCCTTGGCGAGGTACGAGGCGTCACCGGTGGCCTTGTACAGCCAGATCGCACCCCAGACGAGTTCGTCGTTGTACCCGCTCCAGGAGTTGTAGTACGCCTGCGCGTCGGTGATGCAGTCGCTGTACTTGCCGCGGTAGGTGTCGGCGAAGGTGTACAGCTGCTTCGCGTGGGTGATCAGCTTCGCGGCGTACGCCGGGTCGCTTCCGGCGAACACCATCGACGACGAGGCCATGGCCGCGGCCGTCTGGCCGGCCAGGTCGGTACCGGGACAGGATGTATCGATCTTGTAGGCGGGCCGCTTCATCGGCATCACCTCGGCCGGTCCCCACCACTTGTGGTCGTCCCCGCCGTTGCCCACCTGCCCGTAGAGGACGTTGGGTGACGGGTGCGCCTTGAGGAAGTAGTCGTTGACGAAACGAAGGTTGTTCCTCAGGTACGGAAGCTGGCCCGAGGCTGCGTACGCGTCCTCCTGCTCGACACCTCCCCAGGCGAGCATGGTGGTGGAGAAGGCCATCGGCAGGCCGAACTTGACGTGGTCGCCGGCGTCGTACCAGCCGCCCGTCAGATCCAGACCGACGTCCTTGCCGTCGTCGAGGGCCGAGTCACCGCGCCAGCCGACCCGGTTGCTGTCGGGGAGTGTGCCGGACTGCTGCGCCTCGTAGAACAGAACCGACTTCTGCAGCGCCTCACCGTAGTCGAAGGCCGGTGCGGCGGCCGCGTTGCCGGACAGCGACAGCGGAAGCAGCAGACCGGCGCCGAGAGCGAGCGCCAGCGCGATGGCACCGGGACGGGCGGACCGCTGTGCGGGCGGGCCGCCGCCGGCCCGTCGGTGTCGCCTTCGCAGGGTGGGGAGAGTGAGCGAGCGCAACGGAACATTCCCTTCCGTACGTCGGTGGGGGCGCGGAACCGCAACCTGCATGGGAGCGCTCCCATAGGCGTTGCTCATGAAGCCAGCTACCGAGGGAGCCTGTCAATAGTTCTGGCAGGAACACATCACGCAACGGCTCTCAGGGATGCGCGGGCTCCAGCCGGCAGCGGTGGCGCAACCCCCCGTCCGGGTGACCCCGCGCGCGAACCGGGGCCGTTCGCCGGAGGCTGGCGGCCTGAACGCCCCGCACCTGTGGCGTTGCGACCGGAGGTATGCATGAGCGCGATGTAGATGCCGGCTGAACTGCCGAAGGAATCGGTGCGGCCCATGGCCAGGGCCCGGCCGGCTGCACCGAGACTCAGCTGGCTGACGCCGGCCCTGATGACGACGGCGTCGGTGGCGAGCCTCCGGGCGGCGCCCACGATGGCCGTCTACGGACTGGCCTGTGTCTTCCTCTGCCTCATCCCCGCGATCGTGTTCCTGCTGCCCACCGCACTGGTCTCGGCCGAGCCGGCGTCGGGCTGGCCGGGCGGTGTGTACCGCTGGGTGAGCGAGGGGCTCTCCAAGCCGCTCGGCTTCCTGGCGGTGTGGTGCCAGTTCGCGATGACGCTCCGCTGAGCCGGGTGGCGGGCGTCGTGCCGGAGGACGGGCGCGACGCCCTGGCCGGCTTCCTGGCCCGGCCGCCCTGGCTGACCCGACGGGGTACGTCAGGTCAGCCTGCGCGGTGCGGCCCCTTGCCGGCTTACGGAACGAGCAGTTGGAAGAGGTGTGCGCACGCCACTGCTTCGTCCGGGTGACGGGCGATCACCTCGTACCTGCCCCGTTCGTACGCACCGGTCTCCCACTCCCCGTCGGCTGCCCGCCGCAGGAAGAGGAAGTCGGTGGGGGTGGGGGCCGGTTCGTGGACCCCCTCGATGCGGTAGTAGCCATCGGCCACGCCCGCGGCGCTCAGCGCGCCCCGCAGTTCCCGGCGGTCCACGTCGGGGTTACGCGCCCGCGGGGGTGAGGTAGTCGTGCTCCAGCAGCCACTTGACGTTCAGGCGCTGGCCCTGGCCCGGGTCGAGGAAGACGGCGTCGAGCTTGATCTGCTGGCCTCCGCCGGGCTGCTCGAACCACGGGGCGATGCTGCCCTGCCACACCCAGAACGGCTTGGCGACCTTGTAGACGCGGTAGTCGCAGGCGACGGCCGCGTCACGGGTGTTGAGGTTCTGTGGGGGCAGTGCGCGCTCCGCGTACGCGTCACCGGCCGGGGCCAGGTAGCCGCCGAACTCCGAGCCGAAGCGGTCCAGGCGCTGGCCGGGGCGCAGTTTCGTGGGCTCCTTGTCGATCTCGCCGTTGACCTCGCCGAAACCGTCGTTGGGCGGGTACTTCCAGCTGCCGGAGTCGGCGGGCCCTTCCCAGTACTTCTTCAGGAAGGCCTGCGGGGACAGGGCGCCGGTGCGCTTGTAGCCCTTGAGAAGCGGGCCGACCGGGGCCAGGTTCCTGTTCGGCAGCCACTTCGGGCCGAGCCGCGCGTCGTCGTGGAACTCGCCGGTGCAGGGCTCGTGCATGGCCGTGGTGTCGGCCTTCGGGCTCTCCGGCTTCGCGGAGGCGGAGGCCGCGGGGGCCGTGATCAGCCCGGCAGTGATGCCGAGTGCGGCAAGTACGGTGCGCATGCGGTGCATTCAGGGGTCCCCTCGGGTACTGACGATCAAACGGGAGGTGACCCAGGGTATCCACATGATCACCCTGAGGCTTCACGCCGTGCCGTCGTGTTCCCCCGGGAGGGCGGGGAGTTGCCGGGCTGCGGCGGTGTCGCCGCACGGGCCGAGGTCAGCCCGTGACGGTGTCGCCGGGATCCGCCGGCGCTTCGGCGAGCGCGAACCAGGCTGTCTTGCCCTCGGGTTCGGGGCGCACGCCCCACTGGTCGGCCAGGATGTCGAGCAGCATCAGACCGCGGCCCGACGAGGCGAGCTCGCCGGGGGTCCGCTGGTGGGGCAGTTCGTCGCCGCGGTCCATGACCTCGACGAGCAGTCGGCGATGGCCGGTCTCGCCGGTGACGTACGCGTTGAGGGCGCCGTCCTGGTCGGTGTGGACGAGTACGTTGCCGAGGAGTTCGGTGGCCAGGAGCACCGCGGTGTCCACCTGGTCCGGCCGCGCCCAGTCGTGCAGCAGCGCCTTCAGTTCGGCCCGGGCCTCGGAGAGTCCCTCGCCCTGGTCCTGGCCCACGGTCAGCATCAGCCGGCGCCGGCTGACTTCCGCTCGCACCTGTCCGGGGTCCCGGCGCAGGAGCAGGAGGGCGATGTCGTCACCGTCGCGCGCGGTGTCGCCCTCCCGGTCCCCGGGTTCGGGGCTGAGCACGGCCCCCATGAGCCGGTCGGCCATCCCTTCGAGGTCCTCTACGGGGCCGGGCGAGAACGCGTCACGTACCCGGACCCAGCCGGTGTACATGTCGTGGCCGCCGTTCTCGATCAGCCCGTCCGTGCACAGCATCAGGATCTCGTCGTCGTGCAGGCGGACGATGTCGACGGGGTAGTCCTCCTCGCCGGGCATCAGTCCCAGCGGCAGTCCGCCGCTGATGTGCTTGATCAGACAGGTGCCGTCCGGAGTGCGCAGGACCGGGTGCGGATGTCCGGCCCGCGCGATGTGCAGGTCGCCCGTGGACGGATCGGCCTCGATGTAGAGGCAGGTGGCGAACCGGTCCTCGTCGAGGGTGGTCAGGAAGCGCGAGGCCCGCGCCAGTACGGCATCCGGCCCGTGCCCTTCCGCGGCGTAGGCGTGCACGGCGGTACGCAGCTGGGCCATCAGCCCCGCTGCGTGCACATCGTGCCCCTGGACGTCGCCGATGACCAGGGCGAGGCGGCCGTTGGGCAGGTCGATGCTGTCGTACCAGTCCCCGCCGACCATGAGGCCTCCCCCGGTCGGCACGTAGCGCGTCGCCACACTCAGCCCGGTCAGGGCCGGGCCGTCGGTGCGCATGCTGCGGCGCAGGCCGCGGGAGAGCTCCAGCTCGGCTCTGCTGGCCCGGGCCCGTTCGAGCACCTGGGCGATCATCCGCCCCGTCGTGGTCAGCAGGGCACGCTCGGCAGCCGTGAACGCCACGGGTGCGCGGAAGGCGGTCAGCCAGACTCCGGTGATCCGTCCGGCGGTCACGAGTGGCACGAAGGCCCACGCCTCGCGGTTCTTGCGGGCGGACATGTGCCAGGTCGCCGGGAAACGGCGACGGTACTCCGCCTGGGAGGCGAGGTAGACGGCTCGCCCGGTTCTGGCCACCTCGGCGGCCGGATATCCGGTCGTCATCGGCATCCGGAACCCCTGGTCGGCTCCCCCCGGCCGGAAGCCGTACTGCCCGAGGGCAGTCAGGGTTCCCTCGCCGATACCGAACACACACTGGCCGTCCAGCGTGAAGTCGGGGGTGTACAGGGCGGCCACCAGCTTCAGCGCCTCTTCGAGGGAGTCCGCCTCGGCCAGGGCATGCCCGGCGGAGAGCAGCCGGGAGTCGCGGCGCCTGCCCTCGTCCCCCGTGCCGTCGGCCGGTACCTGCGGGTCCGGGGGGCCGGGGCGGGGCGCCTCCCAGTGGTTCAGGGCGTCGATCTGGTCCCGCTCCGCCTCGAATCCGTCCGGTGGCGGCTCATGCCGTTCACCACCCATCCGGCATCCCTTCGTCCCGATGTCGTCGGCGACTGTTCGTTCCATGCTCCGACGGGAGAGCCCGGTCCGCAGTGCGAGACGTCGTGACGGCAGTGGGGCGCACGGTGCTGCGCCCCACTGTGAGGCGGGCGATCAGGACACCGGCCGGGGCGCGATCGCGGCTTCGAAGGGGGTACCTCGGTCGCCGCGACCCACCGCCCGCCGCCGGGGTGGATACGCCCCCACGAGACCGGTCCCCGGCTGCTACCGGTAGGCGGCCGCCCTGCGCACGTCACTGAAGTCGATGGCCCGGTCGGCCTCGCGCAGCGTCTCCTCAGCCACCCGGCGCACCTCGGCCGGCACATCCCCGTGCTCTTCCACGAGTCCGGCGTAGATCGGTGCATCGGTACTGTCTGTGAAACTCACGTCGCACTGCCTCAATCGGTTGTGTTTGCCATCGTTCGGCCGGAAACAGGGGCCGATTCTACGTGGTCCGCATACGCTGCCGCAGACGGCACCGAGGATTGGGCGTCCAAGCGGCCGACCTGCGCTCTTGTCGCACTATTCGGTCTTCCGGACCGCACTTTCCCCGCCCTCACGGAGGAATCCGTTGACCTCAAGTGCGCTTGAGGTCATAGCGTTCTCTCTGCGCCCCGGTCCGTGTCCGGGAGGCACGCAGGCTTTTTTGCACCCCGGAGGCACCGCATGAGTATGGAAGTCACCGCTTGGTCATCGCTGCACAGCGCGATGAACGCCCAACAGGACCGCAGACCCTTCTCCCGGGCCACCGTGCGCCGGATCGCCTCCTTCGCCCGGCCACGCCGTCGTGAGCTCTACCGCTTCCTGCTGCTGAGCGTCGTCATGGCTCTGCTGGCCGTGGCCACGCCGGTACTGGCCGGCAAGGTGGTCGACACGATCGTCCAGGGCAAGGAGAACGGCACCGTCACGCGGCTCGCGCTGTTGATCGCCGTGATCGCGGTGGCCGAGGCGGGGCTCGGCCTGCTGACCCGTCTGCTGTCGGCCACGCTCGGTGAGGGCCTGATCCTGGACCTGCGTACGGCCGTCTTCGACCATGTCCAGCGGATGCCGGTGGCCTTCTTCACCCGGACCCGTACCGGCGCCCTGGTGAGCCGGCTCAACAACGACGTGATCGGGGCGCAGCGGGCGTTCAGCAACACCCTGTCCGGGGTGGTCTCCAACCTGGTGACCCTGCTGCTGACTCTTACGGTGATGCTGACCATCTCCTGGCAGATCACCCTGCTCGCGCTCGTCCTGCTGCCGGTGTTCGTCGTGCCGGCCCGCCGGATGGGCTCCCGCATGGCGCGGCTGCAGCGTGAGGCTGCCGCTCACAACGCGGCCATGGGCACGCAGATGACCGAGCGCTTCTCCGCCCCCGGAGCCACACTCGTCAAGCTGTTCGGCCGCCCCGATGACGAGTCCGCCGAGTTCGCCGCCCGTGCGAGCCGGGTCCGTGACATCGGCATCCGTACGGCCATGGCGCAGTCCACGTTCATCACGGCGCTCACCCTGGTTTCCGCGCTGGCGCTGGCGCTCGTCTACGGACTCGGCGGCTACTACGCGCTGCACGGCAGCCTGGAACCCGGCGCCGTCGTCGCCCTGGCTCTTCTGCTGACCCGGCTCTACGCCCCGCTGACGGCGCTGGCCGGTGCCCGGGTCGAGGTGATGAGCGCGCTGGTGAGCTTCGAGCGGGTCTTCGAGATCCTCGATCTGAAGCCGCTGATCGCCGAGAAGCCGGATGCGCGCAGGGTGCCGGACGGGCCGGTGTCGGTGGAGTTCGACCGTGTCTCCTTCGGCTATCCGTCGGCCGACAAGGTCTCGCTCGCCTCGCTCGAAGAGGTCGCGACGCTCGACACCCGCGGCGGTACGGAGGTCCTGCACGAGGTGTCCTTCCGTGCCGAACCCGGCCGGATGATCGCCCTGGTCGGCTCGTCCGGCGCGGGCAAGTCGACGATCGCGCAGCTGCTCCCCCGGCTGTACGACGCCGACTCGGGTGCCGTACGGCTGAGCGGGATCGACGTCCGCGACCTGACGGCTGAGTCGATCCGCGAGACGCTCGGGATGGTCACCCAGGACGGGCACCTCTTCCATGAGTCGGTCCGTGCCAATCTGACCCTGGCCAGGCCCGGGGCCACCGAGGACGACATCTGGGACGCGCTGCGGCGCTCCCGCCTCGACGGTCTTGTGGCCTCGCTGCCCGACGGGCTCGACACGGTGGTGGGCGAGCGCGGATACCGGCTCTCCGGTGGTGAGCGCCAGCGGCTGACGATCGCCCGGCTGCTGCTGGCACGCCAGCGCGTGGTCATCCTTGACGAGGCGACCGCCCACCTCGACTCCACGTCGGAGGCAGCGGTGCAGGAGGCCCTGGCCGAGGCGCTGGAGGGGCGCACCGCTGTGGTGATCGCGCACCGGCTGTCGACCGTGCGGGCGGCCGACCTGATCCTCGTCGTGGAGGAGGGCCGGGTGGTCGAGCGCGGAACCCACACCGAGCTGCTGGCCGAGGGTGGCCGGTACGAGGAGCTTTACCGGACGCAGTTCGCGTCGCCGGAGCCCGAAGGGGCGCATTCGGAGTCCGTCTGAGCGGGCCGGACGTCGCGTCACGGGCTCCCTGATCGCCCTCCTCCGTGCCGGTCCGGGCACCGTACCTTCCGGGCAGTCGGATCGCATGGCGAAGGGACTGACGACGTCACACGGGCCCGCGCCCGCCGCGTGCCAGTGCCTGAACCTCGGCATAGGACGGGGCACTCGGATCCGCCGGCCGTCCGTCCCGGATGGCGGTCGCCGTGGTCACGGCCGCCGCGAGCGCCCTTCGGTAGAGCAGCGAGCCGAGGCTGACCCTGCGCACACCCAGCGCGGTCAGTTCGCGGAGGGTGGGGCCGGTCGGTGTGTACAGGATGTTCAGCGGCACGACGAGCGCCGCGGTCAGCTCGGCGATGCCGTCCGGATCCGACAACCCCGGCACGAACACCCCATCGGCGCCGGACTGTTCGTACAGGGCGAGGCGCGTCGCGGTCTCGTCCTCCTGGCGGGCCACCCAGTGGGTGTCGGTACGTGCGTTGACGAACAGCGCAGGCACCGCGCGTTTGACCGCGGTGATCTTCGCCGCGTGCACCCCCATCGGTGCGAGCGTGCCGTCCGCGCGGCCGTCCTCGAGGTTGATGCCGGCCGCGCCCGCCTCGTACAAGCTCCGGGCCAGCTCCGCCACTTCCTCCGCGTCGTCGCTGAACCCGCCTTCGGCGTCGACGGTGAACAGGAAACGGCCCTCTCCCAGGCGGCGGGCCAGCGCCAAGGTCGCCTCGAACGTAGCGCCCGCCCCGTCCGGCAGGCCGGCGGCAGCGGCGACGCCCAGGCTCGTGGTGCCCACGGCAGCAAAGCCCTCGGCTGCCAGTGCTGCGGCGGAGGCGTAGTCCCAGGCGTTGGGGAGCAGTAGTGGGCCGGTCCGGCGGTGCAGGCGGGCGAACGGGGTGAGGGCCGGGTCGGCAGGCGTCGACCGTACGTCCTCGAGGGGATCGAACTCATCCATCGTGTGCGTCATGGCTCCGACGCTAGGGCCGGCACGGTTCGGCACAGCCCGAACCGTCGCCGCGGCATCATGGCTGCATGTCCTCACTCTCCGAGACCGCCGCGCTGCTCGCCGACCACACCCGGGCCACCTTCTGTCAGGCCCTGCTCGACGGCCGCGCCTGGACCGCGGGCGAGCTGGCCCGGAGCGCCGGGGTCAGCGCGTCCACCGCGAGCGAGCAGCTCTCCCGTCTCATCGAGGGCGGTCTCCTGGCCGAGGAGCGACAGGGCCGGCACCGCTATGTGCGGCTGGCCGGCCCGGAGGCGGCCGCCCTGATCGAGGCCGTCGCCTCATTCGCCCCCGGCACCCCCCGCCCGCGGAACCTGCGCCAATCGGTGCAGGCAGGTGCCGAGGCGCGCGCCAGGACCTGCTACGACCACCTCGCCGGTGAACTGGGGGTGACCCTGGCTGATGCCATGGTCTCCCGGGGTCTGGTCTCCGACGTCGCCGGGCTGGCCGTCACTCCGGCAGGCGTGGCCTGGCTGGCCGACGCCCTGGACTACCGGCACCCCGCGGCCGCGCGCCGGCCCCTGGTGCGGAGTTGCCTGGACTGGACCGAGCGCCGGTCACATCTGGCCGGGGCGGTGGGAGCGGCCCTGTGCGCAACCGCGCTGGAGAGGCAGTGGGTGCGGCGGATCGGCTCCGGACGAGCGGTGAAGGTGACGGCGGTGGGGGCCGGGGCCTTCCGGGAGCTGTTGGGAACGGAGGTCGCGTGAAGTCGCGTGAAGCAGCGCGAAGAGCCGGGAACAAGCCGAAGTGGCAGGCCGTGCGCCGAGCGGTTGCCGTCTGTCCGCACCCGCAGGAGCTCGAGTGGCGCCTCGGACGGAGCCTGCACGCCGATTCTGCGACGCGGGCCGGCGTACGCGCCCCCTCTTCCTGACCGCCGCCGACGCGTATGCGCCGTGATCCCGGCCGCCGACTACCTCCGGGGTAATCGACGGCTCTCCCCTCTCCCGGCAGGATCGAGCACAGCGACGGGAACCCCCGCCGGAAGTCGGCCCCAGCCGCAAGGAGCCACCATGACCGTCAAGCCCGTTACCACCAAGCCTGGTTCGGCCCCGATCGCGGATTCCACCGCCGAGGCCACCCGGGCTGTCGTGCAGGAGTTCCTCGCCGCCCGGCTGGCAGGGGACACCGAGCGGATCGTCGCGTTCTTCGCCGACGAGGTCGACTGGCTGCTGGCCGAGAACCCCGTGGTCCCGTGGATCCGGCCACGGTCCACCGCCGCCGAATGCGCTGCCCAGTCCGCGGAGTTGGCGGCGCATACTGTGCCCGAGGACGCGCGCGCCTCCGTCGACACCTTCCTCGTCGACGGCGCCGACGCCGTCCTGATGGGGCACTTGTCAGGAACCGTACGGTCGACGGGCAAGTCCTTCGAAGGCCCGTTCGCACTCCACCTCACCGTGGAAGACGGCCGCGTCACCCGGCACCACCTCTACGAGAACAGCCTGTCGATCGCCGGGGCCTGCACCCCGTAAAGGCCCGGGCGCGCCCGGCTGCCGGGTCAGCCAAGAGCCGGCGGAGCCTGTGGGGAAAGGTGCTGCCACAGGAACGTGTGCATCAGAGCGTTGTTGTGGGCGGACTGTTCGTTGTCGCCGGCGCCCGCGTGGCCACCGCCGGTGTTCTCGTGGAGCAGGACCCGGTGGCCGAGTTCGCGCATCCGCGCGGCCGCTTTGCGGGCGTGGCCCGGGTGGACGCGGTCGTCACGGGTGGAGGTCGTCAGGAGCAGCGGCGGGTACGTCTGGCCCGCGGCAAGCCGGTGGTAGGGGGACAGCTCGCGCAGATGCTCGCGGTCGTCCTGGTTGTCCGGGTCGCCGTACTCAGCGATCCAGGAGGCACCCGCCAGGAGCTCATGGAAGCGGAGCATGTCCAGCAGCGGGACTTGCGCGACGATCGCGCCGAACAGTTCCGGGTAGCCGGTGACCATGGCGCCCATGAGCAGTCCGCCGTTGCTGCCGCCCGTGGCGCCCAGCATCGCCGGGGTGGTGATCCCCCGCGTGACGAGGTCGGCGGCGACGGCCGCGAAGTCCTCAAAGGCCCGTGCCCGGCCCGCGCCGAGCGCGGCCCGGTGCCATCCCGGCCCGTACTCACCGCCGCCCCGGATATTCGCGATCACGTGGGTGCCGCCGCGCTCCAGCCACGCCCGGCCCGTCACCGCACCGTAGTAGGGGGTGAGCGAGACCTCGAAGCCGCCGTATCCGTGGAGCAGTGCGGGGCCGGGGCCCTGGGATGTGTGGTCGGGGCCGATCACGAAGTACGGCACCTGTGTGCCGTCCTTGGAGATCGCGAAGAACTGCTCCACTGTCAGGCCGGCCGCGTCGAAGCGTGCCGGGGCCTGCTTGAGGATCTCCGTACGGCTCCCGATCCTCCCGTGGTGGAGCGTGGACGGTTGCAGGAACCCCGACACGTCCAGGAAGAACTCGTCGGAGACGTCCGGGTCCGTGTCCACCACGGTGACGGCGGACAGGGCAGGGATGTCCGCGAGCGGCTCGCGTGCCCATCCGGCGCCGGGGGTGGGTGTGAGTACCTCGATGCGGGTGCTGACGTCGCGCATCGTCTCCAGGATCAGATGGTGACGGGTCCACGAGTGCCCGGCCAGAGCGGTCCGCGCGTCCGGGGTGAACAGCACCTCCGGGGTGCGGTCGCCCGCCAGGAAGGAGTCGAAGCCGAAGGCCAGCATGGAGCCCGCCCGCTGTCCGAGCCAGTCGGACTTCAGGATGACGATCAGATGCTCTCGATGGGCATACGCTCTGGCGTCGTCCGGGACATCGATCCTGATGAGCGAGGAGTCGGGGCGAGCAGATACATCTCGCTGTGGTGGAAGTCGATCGACCGGAAGACGAAGTCCCGTTCGAAACCAGGTGTGGAGTCATGCCGGCCCCCGGCCGCCACGTCCCGCATCTCGCCCTCGAAGACCAGGTCGGCCGCTTCGAGTGGTGTACCGCGACGCCATCTGCGAACCGTCCGCGGATAGCCGGATTCGGTGAGGGTGCCGGGCCCGAAGTCCGTGCCGATGAAGACGGTGTCGGCGTCGATCCAACCGATCTGTGTCTTCGCCTCCGGCACCTGGAACCCGTCCTCGACGAAGGTCCGGGTGCCGAGGTCGAACTCGCGGACCACCACGGCATCACCGCCGTCGCGCGAGAGGCAGACCAGGGCGCGGCCGCAGTCGGGGTGGCGGACCCGTGCGCCGGCCCACATCCACTTCGTACCCTCCGTGGCGGCGAGCTCGTCGACGTCGAGGAGGACCTCCCATCGGGGAGCGTCCGTGCGGTACTCCTCCAGTGTCGTACGCCGCCACACACCCCGCGCGTGCCCCGCGTCCCGCCAGAAGTTGTAGAGGAACTCCCCGTGCCGCGAGGCGTAGGGGATCCGGTCCGGCGCGTCCAGCACCTCCAGCAGGCGCTCCTTCAGCGTGGCGAAACCGCCGCCGACCGCCAGCGCGGCCTCCGTCTCGGCGTTCCGTTCAGCCACCCAGGCGAGCGCGGCTTCGCCCTCGACGTCTTCCAGCCACAGGTATGGGTCATCAGTGATCACCACAGAATTGTGCAGGTTCGCGAGGCACTGCGGGACCATGTCCGTCTCGTGGAGCCGGAGGCCGCCGGGTTCGAGAGCTCGGTGCTGCCGTCGGTGGCGAAGCCGAAGTTCCCCCCGTACCCGGTTGCGCGGTGCACGGCAGCCCGTGCGTGCGTCCGCCGCCGGTCTGCGCAGAACCGTCGGACGTCCGATCATCAGGGCTATGGTTCCGAATCCTTCCGGCGCCCTGTGGTCGCCGCCGCCGATCGCACCCATGCTGGCCGTGCCGGGTCCGCTGCCCGTGCCCGATTCGGACTGGGCGTTCGAGACCAAGTGGGACGGTGTCCGCTGCATCCTGAGCACCACGGGCGACGGATCGGTGCGGCTGACCTCGCGGGCGGGCAACGACATCACCGTGGCCTATCCGGAACTGCAGGCATTGGGCAGCGAGCTGCGCGGCCGCGGTGTGGTCCTGGACGGTGAACTCGTGGTCCTCGATGCTTCCGGACGGTCCGACTTCGGCCTTCTCCAGAGCCGGATGGGTGTGGTCAACTCGCGCCGCGCCGGCCGCCTCGCGCTGGACTGTCCGGCCCATTTGATGATCTTCGACGTCATGTACATCGACGGCCATGCCCTGCTCGGCGCCTCGTACGTCGAGCGCCGCGAGGTCCTGTCCGTCCTGGGGCCGGCCGGAGCGCACTGGTCGGCACCCTCATACGTGCACGGCCGCGGGACACAGGTGTGGGAAGCGGTGGTCCGTGAAGGCCTGGAGGGCGTGGTGGCCAAGAGGCTCTCCTCGCCGTACACGCCGGGCACCCGATCGGCTCACTGGCGCAAGACCAAGCGGGTGGAGACCCTGGACGTGGTCATCGGGGGCTGGACCCAGCGACGAGGCACCGCCGCAGGTGTGCCGGGAGCCGTGCTCGTCGGCGTGGCCGGTCCCGCCGGGCTGCGGTACGCGGGATCGGTGGGATCGGGAATGTCCGAGCGTGAACAGAGCCAACTCATGGCGTACTTCACGGTCATCGCACGATCGACGTCCCCGTTCACGGACCCGGTCGACGTGACCGGCGCGCACTGGGTGGAACCACGGCTGGTCGCCGAGGTCACCGCGACGGAATGGACCAGGGCCGGCCGTCTGCGCCATCCGGTCTGGCAACGGCTGCGGCCGGATCTGACCCGGCTGGACTGATGGACCGGCTCCGGCAGCGCTGTTCCTCCGGAGACGCGTGAACGTCGGCGAGAAGCAGGAGCACCTGCGCTGGTGCGGGATCTCGGTGACCACGTGCGGACGCGGACCGGTCCGTGCAAGGTTGACAGGATGTTGATCCGAAAGGCTGATGCCGCGTAGGCGTCCGAAGGGGCTGCGCACGAGGCGTTGGCGTCCCGGAAGAGGTACTGCGGTTCGCAGGATCGGCGGCGTTCCCGCGGCGACTCGGGTAGCGGTCCGGAAGTTGGAAGAGGGCCGGTTGCGGCCGGGGCTCAGTCCTCACCTCGTGCCGGCAAGCCCGTGGGGTGCGTGCGGCTGGTGGCGTCGGCGGCTCATGGAGGACTGAGGGGTCTGGCGGTTCTTCGACGTCCAACCGCCGCGTCCCCGCCCGGACTGGACGGCCGCCAGGCGCGGGCCGCGTGTCCGCACCCGTTCTGCGGCTTCTGGCAGGATCGCGCCATGGCTGAACACGACACGGAGCGCGGTTATCTTCTGGACAACCAGCAGTCGGAGGCGGGAATCCGCTTCGGAGCTCTCAGCGAACTGTTCGATCCAGTGACGTTCCGGCATGTCGACCGGCTCGGGATCACCACCGGCATGCGGTGCTGGGAGGTGGGCGCCGGCTCCCCCTCCGTCCCCCTGGGGCTGGCCGAGCGGGTCGGACCGACAGGAGCGGTGGTCGCCACCGACATCGATGTGTCGTGGACGCAGGGCGTCACCGGCGGCGTGATCGAGGTGCTGCGCCACGACGTGGCCGCCGACCCGCCGCCGCCCGGCGGTTTCGACCTCGTCCACGCCCGCTTGGTCCTGGTGCACGTCACCGATCGGGCCGAGGCGCTGCGCCGGATGATCCAGGCACTGCGGCCGGGCGGCCGGCTGCTCCTGGAGGATGCCGACCCGGGGTTGCAGCCGCTGCTGTGCCCGGACGAGTCAGGCCCCGAACAGCGGCTCGCCAACCGGCTGCGCTCCGGCTTCCGCGCGTTGATGGCGGCTCGCGGCGCGGACCTCACGTACGGACGGACCCTGCCCAGGCTGCTGCGCGAAGCCGGTCTGGAGGACGTACAGGCCGACGCGTACTTCCCCATCACCTCACCGGCGTGTTCCGTCCTCGAGGCCGCGACCGTGCGGCAGATCCGCGGCCTTCTGGTGTCGGAGGGGCTCGCCACCGACGAGGAGATCGAGCGCCACCTGGCCAACGTCGCCACCGGCCTCCTCGACCTCGCCACCGCTCCCATGATCTCCGCGTGGGGGCGCCGCCCGTGACGCACTGCTCGCGTACCGCTGCGCCCGGAGGGGCGAACTGCTGTGATCCACCATGAGCCGGTGCACCTCTAGCGTTTGGACCGTGCCGGGCTCGCGGGGCCCGGCACGCACATCTGCGGCGTTGTCGTCGGTCGCCACTGGCCTGCGACGCCCCGGGCGGGCATCCAGCACGCAGCGGCGTCGCGCAGTGGGAAGGCAGAAGAACCGGCGGGATCGGTCAGGAATCAAGAAGCGCGGGCCGCAGGGGCGGCCTTAGCCTGATCGTCATGGACATCAGCATTCACACCAGCTTCCTGCCGCACGACGACCCGGACGCATCCGTGGCCTTCTACCGCGACGTTCTCGGCTTCGAGGTCCGCAGCGACGTCGGGCAGGGCAAGATGCGGTGGATCACAGTCGGCCCCGCCGGGCAGCCCAGCACGTCCATCCTGCTGGCGCCGCCTGCCGTCGACCCCGGCATCACCGAGGACGAGCGCCGCACCATCACCGAAATGATGGCCAAGGGCACCTACGGATGGATCCTGCTGGCCACCCCGGACCTCGACGCCACGTTCGAGAAGGTGCAGGCAGGCAACACCGAAGTCGTCCAGGAGCCGACCGAGCAGCCCTACGGCATCCGCGACTGCGCCTTCCGCGATCCCGCGGGCAACCTGGTCCGCATCCAGGAGCTTCGCTGAACCGTCCGGTCATCTGTCCGGCCGCGACGGCCGGTACCGCGACCGCCGGCAAGGAGTTCGGTGGACGGCCCGCACCCGCCCATGCGCCATGGCCGACCGCCGCACTCCGGGTATGCACGGACGACGACGAAACGGAGCTCGCATGTGTCACCCCGCGTGGGGGCGCGCACGCATCGCGGCGCAGCACCTGAGCGACCTCGCACGACTGCGTCGCGTACGCGACCGCATCGACCGGGAGTACGCGCAGCCACTGAACGTGGAGACGCTCGCCCGCGGCGCGAACGTACCGGCCGGACACCTCAGCCGCCAGTTCCGGCTGGCCTACGGACGATCGCCGTACGCGTACCTGATGGCCCGTCGCATCGAGCGCGCGGCTGCCCTGCTGCGGCACGGTGACCACAGCGTCGCCGAGACCCGCCGCGCGGTCGGTTGCCCATCGCCGGCCATCTTCCGTACACGCTTCACCGAGCTCGTCGGCGTACCACCCCATGTCTATCGGCGCCGCGCAACGGGCGCCGCCGCGGGGACGACGCCGCGGGTGCCGCACCAGGCGACGCCATCCGTCGGGCGGCGGGAAGTTCCGGCCGTCGGACCGGAACCGGCCTTTACATGAGCGGGGTTGTGCTCGGAGTGACTGGAGGATTCATGACGGATGCACCACCACGTGGACTTGAGGCAAGGCTGCGGGACACCCGGGCGCGGCTGGAGAGCGAGATCGATCTCTGGGCCGCAACGTCGGGTTCCCCGGGCGGCGTCCACCTCATCCCGCTGTCCTATCTCTGGGACGGAACCACCTTCCTCATCTCGACGCCGCGCACTTCCGTCACCGGACGCAATCTGCTGGCGGACGGTCAGGTACGGCTCAGCATCGGACCGACCCGCGACGTCGTCGTCGTCGACGGAACCGCCGAGCCGGTGGACATCGCCGGTCTCGCACCCGAGGCGGGCGACTCGTTCGCGACGAGGACCGGCTTCGACCCGCGCGCTCTCGGCGGGACGTACCAGTACTTCCTGATCCGGCCGCGACGCATCCAGGCATGGCGTGAGGCGAACGAGCTGCGGGGACGTGACCTCATGCGCGACGGCCACTGGCTCGGCTGACCGCGGGTCGTGTCCTCGGCCCGTGACCTCCGGTGCAGCGGCGTCCCGGCAGGCCTCACACCCCCCTGGCACCGTCGATCCGTTCGCGAAGCAGGTCCGCGTGCCCGTTGTGCCGGGCGTACTCCTCGATCATGTGGATCAGCACCCAGCGCAGCGACACCGCTCCGCGCCAGGAGTCATGGCCGTGGATGTCGAGGTGCGGCGCCTCCCTGACCAGGCGATCGGCGAACGCCACCTCGGCCCGCCAGGCCGCCCAGGACGCCGCGACCGGCTCAGGGCCGGAAGCCACCGTGTCGAAGTCACCGTCGGCGTTGTCCTCGGAGCAGAAGAGGGGCGGGACATCCTGCCCGGCCAGTACCTGGCGGAACCAGCGGCGTTCCACCTCCGCCAGGTGCCGGACCAGGCCGAGCAGCGACAGCGTGGACGGCTCCACGGACCGCCGGGTCAGCTCCTCCTCAAGGCCGGCGCACTTCAGCTCCAGTGTCGCGCGCTGATCCCGGAGGAAGTCGACCAGCATGCTCCGTTCGTCGCCGGTTCCGGACCCGCTGAACCGATGGTCGGGCCCGGGACCGGCGAATATCTCGGCTCGTCTGCTCGATGTGGTCATGCCCTCATCGTCCACCCCGGCCTGCCGGCCCCTGCGCTCAGCCCCCGGATCGCGCGTCTCTGCGACGGGCGGCAGGCCGCCGGCGTGAGGGAACAGCGTTCTGCCCCGCCATCGGGATTCTGAGCGAGGTGGTTCTTCTCGCCCCGCCCGCCTGTTCGGCAGGGACGCGGCCGGTATCACCAAAGGCGAGAGGGAGTAACCACCTCTCGCCACTCTTAACTTATAGCGCAGTGGGGGGCTTGCGGCAAGGCCCCGGTCATGCCGCAGAATCACTCGTCGAGGCCAGAAGCTGCGGAAATGGGAGATTCACGAAGTGCGTATGTCTTTGCCGGTTCACGGGTTGCGCGGCGACGGCGACCCGGTGGTGGGGCTCACCGTGTGGTGGCGGGCGCCGCGCAACGAGGTGCGGGAGTACGCGCCGACGGACTTCCCGGACTCGACCTCGGATCGGAGCTGATGGCATGAACCCCCTGACCACCAGTGCGTTCGACCTTCCTGACCGCCTCTCCCCCAAGGCCGACCCGAGGCTGACCGCCGGCGACGACAAGCACTTCGCGGCCATCGCCGAGTGCCTTGAGCAGTCGATCGCCGAACTGTCCGCACGCCTCGACGCCGAGCGCAGGTCGCCCGGCGGTACGGGCCGCCAGGCGATGGACCGGGACATCGAGATCCACCGGCTGACCGCCCGGCTGCGTACGCTGCGCCGGTTCGGCCTGGATCTGTGTCTCGGGCACATGGTCGGCACGGACGCCCCGGAGCCCGTATACGTCGGACGGCTCGGGCTTACGGACAGCACGGGCCGTCGGCTGCTGCTCGACTGGCGCTCCCCCGCAGCCGAGCCGTTCTTCGGAGCAACCCATGCCAACCCGATGGGCCTGGAAAGCCGCCGCAGGTATCGCTGGACCCGCGGCCGGGTCAGTGACTACTGGGACGAGGTGTTCACCCCCGGCGGGGGCGCCGGGCACGCGGCGCTCGACGACCAGTCCGCCTTCATCGCCACCCTGGGCGGCAACCGGTCGGCACGGATGCGCGATGTGCTCAGCACCATCCAGGCCGATCAGGACGCCGTCATCCGAGCGGGATCCCGTGGCGCGCTCGTTGTCGACGGTGGTCCCGGGACCGGAAAGACCGTCGTCGCTCTGCACCGTTCCGCGTACCTCCTCTACTCCGATCCCCGCCTCGGCCATCACCGCGGTGGCGTGTTGTTCGTCGGTCCGCACGAGCCCTACCTGGGCTACGTGGCCGATGTGCTGCCCAGCCTCGGCGAGGAGGGAGTGCAGACCTGCACCCTGCGCGACCTCGTCGCCGAGGGTGCCGCAGCAGCGGTCGAGGCGGACCCGGACGTGGCCCGCCTGAAGTCGTCCGCGGATCTGGTGAAGGCGATCGAGGCGGCCGCCAGGTTCTACGAAGAGCCCCCCGCCAAGGGGATGACGGTCACGACCCAGTGGTCCGACATCCGGCTGAGCGCCGGCGACTGGGCTGTGGCGTTCGAAGCGGCACCCGGCACTCCGCACAACGAGGCGCGTGATCAGATCCTGGAGGAGCTGGTCACGATCCTGGTGGACAAGCACGACGGTGACGTTCCGGACGATCTGCTCCGCAAGTCCCTTTTGCAGAACCGGGAGTTGCTCGCGGCCCTCGACGGTGCGTGGCCGCTGATCGAAGCGGCCGACCTCGTCGGAGACCTGTGGTCGGTACCCGCCTACCTGCGAATATGCGCCCCCTGGCTGAGCCGCGACGACGTGTCACGACTGCAGCGCGCGGACGCCCAGGCCTGGACGGTGTCCGATCTGCCTCTCCTGGACGCGGCACGCCAGCGGCTCGGTGACCCGGAGACGTCGCTGCGCAGGCGTCGGCACAACGCCTCCGTCGCCGCCGAGCGTGAGCACATGTCCCACGTCATCGACGCCCTGCTGGAGGCCGATGCCGACGGCGAAGGTGCGGTCACGATGCTGCACGGACAGGACCTCAAGGACACTCTGGTCGACGGATCCGCCCTGCCCGGCGGGGAACCGGACCTGCTCGCCGGGCCGTTCGCGCACATCGTCGTGGACGAGGCTCAGGAACTGACCGATGCCGAATGGCAGATGCTCCTGCTCCGCTGCCCCTCGCGGAGCTTCACCATCGTCGGGGACCGCGCCCAGGCCAGGCACGGCTTCACGGAGTCCTGGCAGGAACGGCTGGAGCGGGTCGGTCTCGACCGGATCAACCAGGCCTCCCTGAGCATCAACTACCGGACACCGGAAGAGGTCATGACGGAGGCCGAGCCGGTCATCAGGGCCGCACTCCCCGACGCCAACGTGCCTGCCTCCATCCGCAGCAGCGGCATTCCCGTCGTCCGCGGATCCGCTGCCGAACGCGACCTCGTCCTCGACACCTGGCTCGCCGAGCATGCCGACGGAATCGCCTGCGTCATCGGCGATCCCACGTTCAGGGCGACTCCCAGGGTCCGTTCCCTGACCCCGGAGCTGTCGAAGGGGCTCGAATTCGACCTGGTCGTCCTCATCGACCCGGAGGGATTCGGCGAGGGCATCGAAGGAGCGGTCGACCGCTATGTCGCGATGACCCGGGCGACGCAGCAACTCGTCATCCTCACGAGTTCGTGACGCGCGCCGGCATGACCGCGATGGCGGTCATGCCGGCGTCGCACCCGCGTGTGTCGCTTCCCGCCGTCCGTCCGGATCCGGCGCTGCCGGATCCGGACAGGCGGTGCGAGGCTGCCGCTACCCGGCGTAGGTCTCGAACTCGGCGATCTTCGGGGTGCCGGTCGAGCCGGTGATCTCGAAGGTGATCTTGCGCAACGAGGTCTTCGGAATCGTGATGGCGCCCGCGCCGCTGCCGGTGGTCAGCACGGCCCCGGTGTCGCCGTTGAGCACCTTCCAGGATCCGATGCTGCCGGCGGAGCCCGACGCCTCCCGGATGTTGACCGAGGAAACGGCGGTCGCCGAGGCCCACTTGACCGAGACCGAGCCGGTGGCTCCGGCGGGCGACCAGTAGGTGCTCAGGTTACCGTCCCGCACATTGCCGTAGCTCGTCCCGTCGGCCTTGCTGGTCCCGTCGGAGCCTGCGCCGATGCTGAGGTTGGTTCCGGCGGGGTCAGTCGGGTCGGTCGGGTCCGGAGTGGGGTCGGTCGGGTCCGGGGTCGGGTCGGTCGGGTCCGGGGTCGGCGTCTGCGTCGAGCAGTTGCCGTCCGACACCTTCAGCCCCTTGTTGGCGCCGGCCGTCTGGGCCACGATGCCGGGCACGCAGGATGCCGCGTCGAGGCTGTACGCGTAGGGGATGCTGACGGTGGTGTTGGACTTCGGGTCGGGCCCGGCCGGGTTGTTCTCACTACCGGGGGCGGACCACGTCACGTTGTCGAAGGTGTTGCCGCTGACCTGCCAGTATCCGACCGCGTCGGTGTAGAAAGTGCCCAGGACGTCCTTGGAGTCCTTGAAGTAGTTGTTGTCCACCTTGGCGCGGGCCCCGGCCCGGGAGTTGATTCCGGACTCGTTGAGCTTCACGTAGTAGTTGTTGTAGATGTGGGCGATGCCACCGCGCAGCAGGGGGGTGCGGGAGTCCAGGTTCTCGTACAGGTTGTGATGGAACGTGACGAAGCCGTTCGACAGTTCGGTCTCACTCGACCCGATGAGGCCACCACGGCCGGAGTTGCGCAGTGTGCTGTAGGACAGCGTCACGTACTGCGTGTTGTCCTTCATGTCGAAGAGGCCGTCGAACCCCTCCGACTCCCCTCCGGACGCCTCCAGGCTGGCGTGATCGACCCAGACATTGCGGACGTCGCTCTCCATGCCGATGGCGTCGCCGCCGTTGGACGTGGGCGAGCCGGACTTCTTGACGTTCTTGACGGTCACGTTCTGGATGATGATGTTGCTGGACTGGCGTATGTGGATGCCCAGTTGATCGAAGACGGCGCCGCTGCCCACACCGACGATCGTGACGTTGCTGATCTGCTTGAGCTCGATCACTCCGTCGGCGGTGTTGCAGCTGTCACCGGAGACCTTGGCCGTGTTGGCGTGGTTGATGGTCCCCTCCACCTCGATGATGATGGGGGTGCTGCTGCTGGCCCGGCCGCAAAGGGCCTGGTGGATCGCGGTGCCCGTAGTGGCCCGGACCGTCTGTCCGCCTGCACCGCCGGTGGTGCCGCCGTTCTGGGTTGCATAGCCGGTAGCCCCACCGGTCGCGGCCGATGCCGAGGGCATCGACACGACGACACCGGTCGCGGCGGCAAGAGCGGCCGTGGTCAGCGCCGCATACAGTCGCAGTGCGACTCGTCGTTTCATGATGGTTTCTCCCTGTTCGTCTTCTGGGCCGGACCGCAAAATGGCATGCCCATGTCATTCAGCAGCCGACACGTCTGCCGGCTGCCGACTCCTGGCTGGACAAGCCCTGATCGGCGTGGTTGCGGGTGCTCTTCTTCGGTGCGATCGGACGGGCCGCGCCATTGCGGCCTGGAGCTGCGCGTACGTCGGCGCCGGCCGCGGGATCACCGCTACCGCCGCTACAGGAAGCCGCCGCTTTCGAAACCGTGCAGGATGACGCGATGCGTCGTCGTCATGGCGCGTCCTCGACCCCATGACATGTCGGCACCGTGGGTACAGCCCCGCGCCGGATCGATGGCGGCTCGCTCGTGAAGTCGCGGCGGCTGCCGTGGCTTCACTGTCACCGGAACGGAGTTCAGAGAAAAAGGGAAAGCGCTTTCTCGTCGTGAGAATAGGACCGCTTCAGCTGGGCTGGCAAGGCTCTGGACACCCTCGCCGTGGCAACTGCCCCAACTCATGCACCAACTGCCCTACGATCGCTGGATTTAGAGGTGAATTCACGGCACGGCCGACGAGCCCCGAGGCCATGGATCTCGCGTCACACCGGATGATCCAGAGAAAGCAAGCGCATTCTTTCCGAGCACCCCGTGTGCCCCGGTCGCCTCATCGGGTTGAGTGGTGATTGACGGAAGCATGGGGCAGTGTGACGATGCGCCGATGCTTGGCCTACATGCACGGATGGCTGTTCGCAGCGGCGATTTCACCGCGACCGTGGTCGCTCGCTGTGCTGCGGAAGTGCCGTTCTATGGGGAACTACCGCGTCGCACGCTCGACGGTGAGGTGACACGGTCGATCACGGCGGTGCACGGGCTGCTGCTGCGGGCACTTCGTGACGGCGGCGCCATGGACTCGGGCGACCTGACCCGGCTCATCGAGTGGTCGGGGCGCCGGGCCGAGGAGCGCGTCCCCCTTGAGGCGGTGATCGCCGCCTATCTCATCGGTGCCGAGGTGTGGTGGCAGGTCCTGGCCGAGACGGCTCAGCCCGAGGAGCTGACCGGGGCGGGTGCCGGGCTGCTGGCTTGGCTGCACGCGGCCATGCCCGCCGTCGTGCTCGCTCACCGCAACGCCCAGGAGGACATCCACAGCGAGCACAAGCGGGTACGGCGGGCCTTGCTGACCGCCCTGCTCGCCGGTCGGCCGTACGAAGAGCTGGCGGAGGCGGCAGGGGTGACGGTGACCGGCGAACACGAGGTGGTCGCCTTGTCGTTCGAGTCGAATCCGCCGGCCAGGCTGGTCCAGTCGTCCCTGGAGGCCCGCGCCGGTGTCCCGGTACTGATGGATCACGTCGCCGGGATCGCGCTGCTGCCGGGCGGCTGCGACGTGGTCGGGCTGCCGGCTTCGCTCGGGAAGGAGGTGGGACAGCGTGTGTTCGCCGCTGCCGCCCCGGCTGTTGATCCTGCGGCCGTTCCCGCAGCCGCCGCAGAGGCGGGGCGCGTACTGGAACTCGTACAGCGGTTGGACCGCCCACCCGGGCTGTACCGGCTCGATGACGTACTGCTGGAGTACCAACTCGCACGCCCCGGTGACGCCCTGCTGCGGCTGGCCGCCAAGCTGGACCCGCTGGAGGAGCATCCGTACCTGCTGGAGACGCTGCGGGTGTTCGTCGACCGTGGCCACAACCGCCGCCAGAGCGCCTTGGAGCTGTGCGTCCACCGCAACACCCTGGACTACAGGTTGCACCGGGTGAGCACGCTGACCGGGCTGGACCTCGCGGTCCCTGCCGAGGCGCGGCTGCTCCAAGCGGCGCTCGTCGCCAGGGATCTCGCCTGACAGGTGGCCGAATCGGACCGGGCCTGCGGCGGGCCGGGCCACCACGGACCGGTACCGGGTCCGACACCGCGCCCTCCCCGGCGAGGATACGGTTCCCCTCGGGCCGCGATGGGCCGGGGCGGTTGTCGGCGATCCGGGTGGCTAGAGCCAGGCCTGCAGTTCCTCCTGGCGTGGCGCGAGGACCACACCCGTGTCGGGGTGGTCGAAGACCATGACCGGCCGGCGCGCGTCCCAGGCGGACCAGCCCGGGTCTCCGGAGGAAGCGAAGGCGACCCAGGCCCGGTGCATCATGTCGGCAAGCGGCTGGGGCGCATCCGGTCCGGTGAGCCCTTCACCGTGGCGAAGGTTGTCGAAGACGAAACCGATCTCCAGTGCATGACACGCGCCCAGTCCCAGGGTGGGCGAGCGCCAGGCGAACTCGTACAGAAACGTCCGTGCCGGCCGCGAGTCGGCAAGACGGTTGAGCGGCCCTCGCAGCAACAGGTCAGTGGCCATCTCGCCGAGGATCACCCCGGGCTTCGCGCCCGGTCTGGCCGCCTTGTACAGCCGGGCGACACGTCCTGGGATCCGGAACTTCAGCAGGGCCAGTCGCAACGACAATCCGCTGACGCGGTCCACCGCCCCGCTTGGCACGAACCACAACCGGTACTCCTCCCGGTTGGCGCCCATCAGCAGGTCGACCGTGGGCAGCGAAGGTTCTGCCGGAACCACGTCGTCGTCGACCACGAGGTGGAAACCGGGACCGCCACTGATCGGATCGGCTTTGCCGATGACCTCGTTCTGCACGTCCAGCAGCACCGCGCGGTCCACCGCCGCGAACGCCGCCGCCGTTGCGGGCACCCGCAGCGCCTTCGCCATGGCCTGTACGGTCTTCGCGCCCCGGCTGCGCGGCACCGTCTGCGGAGGCCCGCTCTGCAGGATCGCCCGGTGGAACAGGCCGGCCGCGCGAGGGCTGGTCATCAGGGCGGCGATGCTGATGGCCCCGGCGGACTCTCCGCACACCGTGACGTTGTCCGGGTCGCCGCCGAAGGCCGCGATGTTCTCCCGCACCCAGGCCAGGGCCGCGATCTGGTCCAGCAGGCCCCGGTTGTCGGGTGCGTCGGGGAACACTCCGAATCCCTCGACACCGAGCCGGTAGTTGACGGTGACCAGGACCACGCCGTCGCGTGCGAAGGCCCGGCCGTCGTACAACGGCACGGCACCCGAGCCGTTGCGCAGGGATCCTCCATGGATCCACACCATCACAGGCAGCGGTCCTCCACCGGCTTCCGGGGCCCAGATGTTGAGGTTCAGGCATTCCTCCCCGGGGATGTCCACGTCGGGAATCAGCTCGTCGAGAGGCGGCCGATAGGGGCGCTGCGGCGCGGTCGGCCCGTAGTCCACCGCATCGCGCAGTCCTTCCCAGGGCTCGACGGGCGCAGGGGCGCGAAAGCGGTGGGCGCCGAACGGTGCGGCGGCGTAGGGGATTCCCAGGAAGGTGGCGATTCCTTCCCGGACGCGGCCCCGGACCTTGCCTTGGCACGTGGTCGCGATGGCGTCCATGTCGGTCCTTTCACGAGATGTGACCGCCTCCCCCGCCGCGGGAGCGCGCAGGGGAGACGGATACGAGAGAACTCGGGCATCACGGGAATCGTGGTGCCTTCATGCGGTGGATGCCGGTTACGGGGTGCCGGCCGGGATGCTCAGGGCCAGGTCGTTGCGGCGGACGTCGGACCAGGTGGTGGTGTCGGTGCAGATGCCGCACGCGGGGCCGAAGAACTGGGCACGGGCCGTCTGGTCACCCATGAGCTGTGCACGGAACCACGCGGTGGTCGGCGCGGCGAACGGGCCGGCGTCGCCCACGACCGTGAAGTGGTCGGCCCCGCGCACCTCGCCGTACAGGGCGGGGATGTGGTCGGCGGCGTCGTAGAAGGCCTTGACCAGGAAGGGAAAGACGATGCTGTCCTTCTCACCGGCCAGCAGGAGTGCGGGGACGTGCACGGAGTTGATGTTGGCGAGGGGGCCGGGCTGGATCGGCAGGATGGTGTCGATGCGGGGGTCCGCGCCGACGACGATGGCGGCAGCGCCCCCCTGCGAGTGACCCGATGCGCCGATGTGCTCCAGGTCGACGTGGTTGCGGAAGATGCTGTCCGGGTCGGCGTTCCTGCGGGTGAGCATGTCGATGCCCGCTCGCATGGAGATGCCGAGGTTGGACTGCGGGGTGTTCGCCGCGGCGACGATGAAGCCCTGGCTGGCCCAGTGCAGCAGCAGGTCCCGGTAGACGACGGGGAAGGCGAACGTGCCGTTGCCCCACACGATCACGGGGTGGCGGCGGTCGCTGCTCGCGATGTCACGCGGGTAGTACAGGGTGGTGATCGCGCCGACTTCCACAGCGGTGGCGTAGGGCCCGGGGGCGCCGAAGTCGCCGGCGGCCGACACCGTGGGGGCGCTGGTGGGGGCGGGCGGCGGCGCTGCGCCCGCGCCGGCCGACGCGGACAGAACGAGGGTGAGTGCGGCCAACGGGACGAGCAGTTTCCTTCTCCACAACACGGCGACTCCTGACGTCAGGGCGAGCTGAATGATTCATCCGGATCACATCGGTGCCTGATGGCACATCCTGTGGGAGCGATCGGCGGTCGTCTCTGCGCAATCGCGGCAATCACCGACGGCGGAGTTTGTGCAACCTGCCGACGGACGCGGGCTGGGCGGTGGAGCCGCGCCTTGTCCGGCCGTCGCCGATTCCGGCGGAGACCGGACGCCGGCTGGCCTCGCGGGCGGTTGTCGCGTGCCTCGGCGGGCGGTCAGGCGGGCCGGGCTCCCCCACCGGCCTCCGCGGTCAGTTCACGCTTGAGGATCTTGCCGGTGGACGTCAGGGGCAGGCTGTCGCGGAACTCCACGCTGCGGGGGTACTTGTAGGCCGCCATGCGTTCACGACACCAGGCGATCAGTTCCTCCTCGCTCAGCGGCGCGCCGGGCACGCGGATGACGAACGCCTTGACGTCTTCACCGTGCGTGGCGTGGGGTACTCCCACCACGGCGGCCATGCTCACGGACGGATGCGTGATCAGGACCTCTTCGATCTCGCGCGGGTAGACGTTGAAGCCGCCGCGGATGATCAGGTCCTTGACCCGGTCCACGATGTAGTAATAGCCGTCCGCGTCGCGCCGGGCGATGTCTCCGGTACGGAACCAGCCGTCACGTATCACCGCGGCCGTGTCCTCGGGCCGACGGTAGTAGCCCTTCATGACGTTGTGGCCGCGGATCGCGATCTCGCCCCGGCCGTCACCCGGGACGGCCTGCCAGGAGTCGTCGACGAGCTTCATCTGCACGCCCCACACGGGCCGGCCGATGGAGCCGGGCCGCGGCGGCAGTCCGGGCGGGTTGAAGCAGGCGACGGGCGAGGTCTCCGACAGACCGTAGCCTTCCTGAACACCCACGCCGAAGGCCTTCCCGAACTGCCGCAGCACTTCGACGGGCAGAGCGGCTCCCCCGGAGACCGCGGTGCGCAGGTGCGCGGGCGGTGCCTGTTCGTCGAGGTCGCCGAGCGCGCCGAGCAGGGCCCAGTACATCGTCGGGACCCCCGCGAAGAACGTGACGCCTTCACGGTGCATCAGCCGGAGGGCCTCCGCCGCGTCGAAACGGGGCTGCAGGACGAGGGTGGCGCCTCGGAGCAGGCCCATGTTCATCACCGCGCTCTGGCCGAAGGCGTGGAACAGCGGGAGCGAGGCCAGCATCACCTCGTCCTCCGCTGCCGTGAACAGCCGGTCGGCGACCATGGCGTTCATCGCCATGTTGCGGTGGGTGAGTTCGGCTCCCTTGGGCCGCCCCGTCGTGCCGCTCGTGTAAAGGATCACCGCGGTGTCCTCCGCCGCGGTGGCCACCACCTCAGCGGGCCCGGCACTCCCGGAACTCGTGTGCTCGATCCGGTGCAGCAGAAGGAAGTGCTCGCAGGCGGGCGCCTGGTCGAAGCCTGCCTTCGCCACCTCGGCCAGGGGCAGCTGAGGTGTGCCCTCGAAGCAGAGCAGAGCTTTGGCGCGGGAGTCGGAGAGGTGGTACGCGACCTCCTGCGGACGCAGCAGCACGTTGAGAGGCACCACGACCGCTCCGACCCGGAGTATGCCGAAGTAGGCGGCCGGGAAGTCCGGCACGTTCGGACAGGACAGCGCCACCTTGTCGCCCTTGCCCACACCGCGGTGCCTCAGTGCGTCGGCGATGTCCTGGGACCGTGAGAGCAACTCGGCGTAGGTCAGGCGGGTGTCACCGAGGACCAGCGCGGTTCGCTCGGGGTGCTCCTGGGCGCTGTGTTCCAGCAGGGACGACAGGTTCAGCATCAGTTCTCCTCAGCGGCTCGTGAGGAAATGCTGAGGCACAACACGCTCCGTTCACGGTGGGCGGCCGACCTCGGATCCGGCAGCCACCTTGTGCGACTGCACAATTGCGGTCCAGGGGGTGAACCGTATGCTGACCGGCATGTCAGAGCAGCACGCCGATGGCGGTCTGATCGTTCCTCCGCTGTTGTCCGTGTGTGCGGCGGAGCTGTTGGAGGGGGTCGATGCCCTCGCTGACGATCTGTTCCGTGCGATCACCGCCGAGATCGCCCCCTACGCACTGTTGAGCGAGGAGGTCCAGGCCGACGTACGCGACTTCAACGGACGCAACCTGCACGAGCAGCTGACGTGCATGGCCGACCACCGGCCGGTGCGCACTGACTCCACCCGGCAGTGTGTACGCCGTCGGGCCACGCAGGGCGTTCCTCTCGACGCGGTCCTGCATGCCTTCCGCATCGGCTACCGCTTGTTGGCCCACGCCCTCATCGAGCGCGCCTCGGAGCAGCCCGGCACGACGATGGACGACATCGCCCAGGCGTCGATGTCGATCTGGTCCCTGTTGGATGCCGCATCGCAGACGGTCAACGATGTCTACCGGGAGACCCTCGTGGGTCTGGCACGGGCCGACGAGCTGCAGCGGCTGTTGCTGCTCGACGCGCTCCTCACCGGCAAGACGGCCGACTGGGCGAGGCTCGGGGGCACCGCCGCCTCCCTCGGTCTGCCCGAGCAGGGTCCGTACATCTGCGTGGTCGCCGAGCACAGCGACGTCACCGCGATGGAACAGGCCCTGCTGCGCAGTGGACTGCGCTCCGCCTGGCGACCCCGTCCCGACGGCCTGGCGGGCATCGTCGCGCTGCCCGACCCCGCACTCACCTCCGGTTCCGCACGTGTTCCGCAAGCTGCGCTCGTCCTGGAGGCTGTCGGCGCCGCGGTCACCGGGCGCGCGGGTCTGAGCCCTGTGTACCCGCGGCTGCGGGAGAGCGCCGACGCGCTTCGCCTCGCCACGCTGGCCCGGGCCTCGCTGCCTGCCGGGACGCACCGGGCGGTCACGCTCGATCACGACCCGGCCGCGGCCCTGGTCGCGGCCGGGCACGACCTGGCGTTGCGGCTGGGCATCGCCCTGCTCGACCCGGTCCTGGCCGCTCCGGACCGCAAGGACCTCATGGAGACGCTCACGGCATGGCTGGACTCCGATACCGGCTCCACCACCGAAATCGCGGAGACCCTGTACTGCCACCGCAACACCGTCCGCAACCGGCTCGACCGCGTCTCCCGCCTCACCGGGCGCTCCCTGCTCCGCCCGTCCGACGTCGCCGCCCTCTACGCCGGAGTGCGAGCTCTCAAGCTCCGCACGCACTGACCCGCCCGCCCGCTCCGCCGGCGTCAGGGCGCTCATGCGGCGTGCGGCGGGACGCGCCCCGCTACCGCATGTGTCCGCCGCAGGGCGGATGAATTCGGTTGCGGCGGGGCCGTCGAGCCAGGTGAGGTCATTCCATGGGCGGTGGCGCGGAGCAGGTGCATCGGGCGAGGACGGGGAGCGACCGTACGGGTACACCGCGCGCGGCTCCATGGCGCAGAGTGGCGGTGCTCGTGGCCCTGATGCTGGCTGCCTTCACCTTCAACACGGCGGAGAACCTGCCGATCGGTCTTCTGGAGATCATCTCCGGAAGTCTGCGGGTGCCGGTGTCAGCGGTCGGTCTCCTCGTCACCGGCTACGGCGTGACGGTGGCGGTGGCATCTCTGCCGCTCGCCCACTTCATGCGGGCTGTGCCCCGGCGCCATGTGCTCACGGGGTTGCTGACCGCCCTGGTCGTGTCCAGTCTGGCAGCGGCGCTGGCGACCTCCTACGGCCCGCTCCTCGTGGCCCGGCTGCTGACCGCGCTCGCCCAGGCGCTGTTCTGGGCCGTGATGGGGCCGGTCGCGGTGGGCCTGTTCGCGCCCGGGGTCCGTGGCCGGGTGGTCGGGGCGCTGTCCGTCGCCGGTTCGCTCGCCCTCGTGCTCGGTGTTCCCGCCGGGACCTGGCTGGGCCGGCAGAGCGGCTGGCCGGTTCCGGTCGCCGTGCTGGCGGCGCTGGGGCTCGTCTCCCTGGTGACGATCGCCGCTCTGCTGCCGACCTCCCGTCCGGAGGAGGAGCACGCCGCCTACGGGGTCAGGCCCGATGCCCGCCGGTTCGGGATCGTGCTGGCGGCCGGGACCCTGGCCGCCACCGGGGCGTTCGCCGGATTCACGTACATCGTGAAGTTCCTGGGCGACGTGAGCGGGTTCCCGCCAGACACGGTCAGCGCCCTGTTCGTGGCCTTCGGGACGGCGTGTCTGGCCGGGGTGAGCATCACCGGGGCGTTGCTGGACCGCTTTCCGGACTCCGCGCTGACCGCGGCCGTGACCACGCAGGCGGTGGGCATGTCCGGCCTGTACGCGGCCGGAACCGACCCGGTGGCGGCAGTGGTGTTCCTGATGCTGATGGGCGGTGCGCTCGGTCCGGTGTTCATGACCACCCAGAACGCGATGCTGCTCAGTGCACCGGGCCGTACGGATATGGCGCTCGCGGGCAACTCCGGTTGCTACAACGCCGGGATCGCGGCCGGCGCGGCACTCGGGGGGCTGATCCTGCCGCTCGCCGGCGTGCGCGGAACCTTCCTCGCCGGCGGGCTGCTGACCGTCGGCGCGTGCACGGTGCTGCTCGTCGGACGGCTGCTGCCCCCCGGACAGCACGCGGTCCGCCGGTGTCAGCGAGAAGACGCCGATCCAGCACCGGCGGCACATGGAAGACGGGCTCGTTCGTCGTGAGGTGTACCCGAGCCGCGGCCGAAGGCCGAGTACTCCCTGCGCTTGTTCCTCAGCCGCTGGCCCATCAGTCCAGCAGGGCAGCGGTGAACGTCTCATGGTGAGCAACCAGCCATCCCTGCATGCGGTCCCAGCGCTGCCACCCACCGCGCTCGGACAGCACCTGGGTGTAGACGGGGTCACCGTCGGCCACCCGGTCGGCGACGAAGGCCCGGCTGGATGCGGTGGCCTGTTCGATGACGCGGGGCAGTTCAGCGCATTCCTGAGCGGAGAGGCCGTAGCTCTCGGCGAGGATCCGCAGTCGGGTCGGAACATCCAGCCCTTCGGGATAGAGAGCTGCCGCGGACACGGGATCGAGCATGGGAACCCAGTAGCGGGCGGTCATGGCGACATCCCACAGTGGTCGGCCGGGTGCCGCCAGGTCGAAATCGATCACGGCCGCGGCACGGCCGTCGCGGAAAACGACGTTGTCCGGGCACACATCGTTGTGACACAGCATCGTTCCCCCCTCCGGATCGGCCAGGTCCCGGGGCCATTCGACGCATGTGTCGACCGCGATGGACTCACTGGCGTCGTGCAGGCGCCGCAGCAGGCTTCCCACCGATCTCAGCGCTGTCTCCGTCATCACCCAGCGCGGAAACGGCGGCAGGGCGACGTCGCCAGGGATGAAAGTCAGCTGCTCACGGCCATCGGCTGTGAGACGTACGGGCGTCGGAGCGGCGTCGAAGCCGTGCTCCCCGAGCGCGAGGAGGTGTCTGTGGAGGGCGCGTGCGGTGCGCGGCGCCGGGCGTTCCACCAGGGCACCGCGGCGGAACACCGCGCCCGCGTTCACCATGCCGCCGGCCAGTGCTTCGCCCTCTGTCTCATCGCCCTCAGCTGTCATGTCGATCACGCTACCGGCAGGTCGGGCGTGTGGGGACGGTCTCGAAACGGGGCTTCGAACTCGGTCGCTCACCTGGGCAATTGCGGGACGTCGAGGCGGCCTTCGTCTGATCATGTCGCAGGTGTGGCCGCGGCTTCCCGGCGACAGAGGCGGACCGACCACCCCGCCGTCGAGGCCACCGGCCCGGGTCCCTTGACCGGGACCTGGAGCCGGGCCGAGGTGCCTCGTACGCCGTGTCAGCGGTCCACTGCCGTGGTCGTGAAGCGGTCGCCGCAGATGTGGAGCTGGGAGGCCCGCAGGGTCATGGCCTCCTTGGAGCCGGGCGGGTAGACCCGCAGGTAGTCGGGCCGGCTCCAGCAGCCGGAGTCCGTGATGCCCTGGTTCAGGGTGTGCAGGGTCACCTCTGCGGTCTTTCCGGGACCGATCAACGTCCGCTCCCGCATGGCGCCCTCGCGCTGGGCCGGCACGCCGATCGCACTGCCGTCCCGCCTGATCAGTGAGACACCGGGAAAGCCACGCAGCGTACACGCGGTTGTGGACTTGTTCGCGAACGTGAGCCGGTAGTAGATCTGCCCCGCACCCGCGTCGGCACGGCCCAAACTCATGGTCAGGCCGTCGGCCGTACAGCGCCGGGCAGCCGGACCGGCCCCGGCGGTGGCACTGCCGGTGGACGGATCCTTGGCAGTGGATTCTTCAGGGGCGACGGTTGCCGAGGCAGGGGCGGAGGAGGTCCCGTCGGAAGGGCGGTCGGCACCCTGTGCGGAACCACCGGGCGCGGAGCCCGTCGCCCCGGGCGGTCCAGCTGAGGCCGGGGTACCGCCGCAGCCGGCTGCGACAAGGGTGAACGACGCGATCGCGACCGGGACAAGGACATGCCGACGGAGCATGCGAGCCCTCCGGGCTGTCCTCCCGCTCCGCGGCCGGCGCAATCGCTCGGACGGTGGTGGAGTGGTACGCGAGAGTGAACTCATCCCTCTCACCTGCTCGATTCTGCGCCGTTTGAACCTGTCCCGTCGCACACCGGCACGACAGACGGAGCAAAGCAACAAGCAGAGAGAGCAGCTGTCGGCAAGGTGTCCCCTTCTGTGGGGAATTCGTCGGCCCAGGCGGGTGACTTGGGCTGCCAGGGACTGCCGCCCGGGCGACACGGCAGCTATGCCTGACGTTCGTGATCAAGAACCTGATGCGCACTGCTGCGGCAGTCGCGTTGACCGCCCTGTCTCCCGCCCTGGCCGGCCCGGCGCACGCCGCGGACGGCTCCGCCCCGTCGCGGGCGGACCCCTGCGCGTCCGTCGCCGTACCCACCGGGTACGGCTGTGTCCCCGCCCCCAAGCAGTGCATCACGACGCCGTGCCCGCAGTACGACATCGTGCCGCTCCTGCCCGAACCATGGTCGGACGCACGAGCCTGACGGCCCCCTTCCCCGTCGCCGGCTCAGCTCAACGAGGCAGGCCAGCCCAGGGAAGCGCGGACCGCGTCAGTCACACAGCACTGCACGCCACCTGACGGCAGCCAAACGAGAACAGGGCCGACGGGCCCTGGACCGGTCACCTCCCGGCAGCCCACCCCGGAACCGTCGGCAGGATCGTCTCGGCGACGCGGAGCACCGCCGCGTCGTCCGGCACCCTTCCGTCCTCGCGCCACAGCACCGGTTCGAAGGAGCCGCCGCTGTCCTTCGCGTCCCGGGCCACGGCGAGTGCGCGGGCCTGGACACCGGGGACCGCTCCTGGTGTCGCCCCCCGTCGAGACGGAAACCGATGCTGATGGTCCGGTCCGAGTGGAGGACTACCGGCCGGCCCGGAACGTTCTGCTGCTGCGCGGCCTCGCGCAGCAGCGTGGCGTACGCCGCCATCGGCATACGGTCGTAGGTGGCGTCAGTGTCACGGTGTACGTCCCGAACTCGACGCGGGCCGAGGGGGTGGCGGTCTCCTTGCCGCCGGCAAGCATGACGGAACCGTCCCTGCCGCTCGCGGACTTCGCGATCTCGCCCGGTGTGCCCAGCAGTTCAGCAAGGTCGGAACGGTTCAGCGCCTCGCACAGCCGGGCCCCGGAGGCATGCGGACAAGGCAGTTGTGGTCGGCCGCGACCGCCCCTGTGCTCCCGGGGTCAAGGCACGCATCCTCAGCGTTCCAGGCGGGATCCGACGCATCGCGGCTCAGGTCCCGTCGGGGCCCTCAGGCCGGTTCCGCCGCCTTGCCCCGGCCGGCCGGAACCACCAGCCCTCCGATGACCGCGAGGCTCATGAGGACCACGCCGAACACTGTGGCACCGCCGGTCAGGCCCATGACGTCGCTGAGGTAGCCGGCGGACACGGGCAGGACACCCGCAAGGACGTAACCCCCCACATTGAGGGCGGCGTTGGCCTCAGCGAGGCGCTGGGGTGGCACAGCGGCATTGAGCAGCGACAGGCCACCGAGCTGCCCCATGCCCTGACCGGCCCCGGCGAGCAGCGCCGAGATGACGAGGATCGGCGCCGACGACGCGTGCACCGCGATGATCAGTATGACCATGCTCGCCGCGGTGCTGGTCGCACCGGCCGCGAGGATGGCGTGCCGGCGCAGATGCCGGACGGCGAACTGCACCCCGGTGGCAGTGAGGAACATGGCGAACGCCATGCCGCCGGCGACGATCCGGCTGGTGGTGCCCAGCAGCCCCGAGAGGAGCGAGGGACCGAGCGAAAGCACGAAGGAGGTGGCGGTGAGCCCGGGCGCGAACACGGCGACACCCCGGCCGAGTTGACGGCCGCTGCCTCGCGGCACGGCGGGCACGCGCACCCAGGGACCCTTCGCGGGCGATGTGGGACGCCGGACCGGCATGCGCAGCACCACAAGCACCGCGGTGACGAGCAGCGCGGCCTCGACGACGAAGACGGTGACGGTCGGCGCGGGCAGGGTCTCGGAGAGGACCCCGGCCAGGAACGGGCCGAGACCGGCGCCGAAGACCATCGCACACGAGGCGAGCAGGGCGGCGGTCCGATTGCGCTCGGGACCGGCCACGTCGGTCACCGCAGCCATACCGGCCGAGACCACGGCACCAACAGCGACGCCGGTGAGCAGCCGGGCCACGATCAGGGCGGCTACACCGGCGGCAGTCGCGAAGATCAGACATGCGACCAGGGCAAGCGCCAGGGCCGGCAGCAGGACCGGCTTGCGCCCGATCCGGTCGGAGACCACACCGGAGACGAGGAGTGAGCCGATGAGACCGACGATGTAGAACGCGAACACGATGGTCAGGGTGCCTTTGGAGAAACCGAGGTCCCGCTGCCACAACACGTACAACGGGGTTGCGGCGTTCGAGAGAACGAAGACGGCCGTGACCGGCCACGCGGCGAGCCATACCCACCACAGCGGAGCGGCACTCCGCCCATCGGCCTGCTCGGGGACGCCTTGCCGCCCTGGGCGGCCGACGGCACCGACTGATGCGGTCCGGGTTCTGGGCATGGCTGTTCCTCCCGACATCCTGCAGTACGAATTAAGTCGAACTTAGCATGCAGTACGATCGGAGTCGTACATAGGAATCGAGCCATGAGGAGTGACCGTGCCTCCGACAGCGCGCACCGCGCCCGCCGCCGACAAGGTGTTCCCGGAGCCGCCCGGCCTGCCTGATCCGCTGCCGGAGCCGGCGGTCGAGGACCTTCGCCTGGAGACGGTTCTCGCCGCGCTCAGCGACCCCTTGAGGCTGACGATCGTCCAGAAGCTCCTGCTGGAGTCGGAACAGTTCGATCACCCCTGCGGCTGGTTCGGCTTCGACCGGCCCAAGTCCTCTCTCACACACCACTTCAAGGCGCTGCGGGAGGCGGGAATCACGCGCCAGCGCCAGTACGGGCTCGAGCGCCGAAGTCACGTGCGCGTCGACGACCTCAACACGCGCTTCCCCGGGCTGCTCGACCTGGTCACAGCCTGGATCCCTCGGGCGTGACAAGGCGGCCCCACCCGGCCGCTCTCCTGTCAGTGGCGCTGCTGGGCCCCGGCGGAGGCTCCGGAGTCGCAGGCGGCCTCCTTCTTCCGGATCAGGAACACAGGGCGTGCGTCGAACCCAACCTTTCGGAGCCCCTCTCATGAAACGAGCTCCGGGCCGGCTCGATCACCCCCGAGGCCGATGGCCCTTCAGGCGGACTCCGTCAGCCCCTTGAGCCGCGCCAGGTCGGCGGCGACCATGTCGGCGTCCCGCCGGAAGTCTGCGTCACTCATCCCCGGCTGCCGCCGCAGGGTGAATACCACCTCGCTTCCCGTGCCGTCCGCGATGACGCGAACCGGGTTGTGGACGGTTTCCCCGGAGGGCAGCGTGACGTCGTGGTCGAGCACGCCCAGCTCGTTGTGAGGGGCGAAGGAAACGACGACGCGCCCCAGGGGGGACGAATCCGCGACCCATTGACCGTCGATCTTCTCGATGGACCCTCCCAGCCCCTTGGCCCACGCCGGGAGATGGGCGGGATCCGAGGCGTAGGCGTAGACGGCCTCGACGGGGCGGTCGATGCGGATGCCGATATGGCGCGATTCTCTTCCGGTGCTGTTCATGGCGGCGAGAATATCGACTGTTTCCGTCATTCTCTTGAAGAAAACGGACACAGTCCATTGCGCGAGGCCCTCGGAGCCGGTCATATCGCCGCCGCGGCCTGGAACACTCGGGCACATGGCCGAGCAGCATCAAGACACAGCACCGAACGGTCGCCTGCACGTCTTCGCGGCACATTCTCCAGATGTAGTGCGGTCGGGATCCCTGCAGAACGCCCTGCAAGCCGAGTCTGACCGCGCGGGCCACGGGCTCACGGTCGGGTTGACGTCCGCGCCCGGTTGGCGCCACTCGGCGGCGACGGTGGCCGCCGGGGACCGCTCGGCCAATTCCCTCATGGCACTGGAGGTCCGCAGCTTCTCCGTCGAGTGCTGGGCGGGTGGAGTGCACATGGCTACGGGTTCCACGGACGACCTGTCCGAGGTTGCCGGTGCGATGAGCTCCTGGCTGCGCCCATCCGGCGTTCGCGATCTCGTGGCCGCATGGCCTTTCATGCGGACCTGGGAGCTGGCCGAGGCGCATGAGCGCGGCGAAGCCGTACCGGCGCGCTGGCGCCAACTGCGTGAGTCCACCGCGCGCCGACAGGACACCATGCTGCATCAGCTCGTCGAGGCCGCCTACGAGGAGCCGCTGCTTCGGACTCTTTCGCCGGGGCGGAGCATGTACTGGCTCACCTTCAGCCGCCGTGCAGCACCCCCCATCTGCCACGACCTGCCGCGTGTCAGGCCGATGAGGAGCGGAGGCTATCTGGTCGCATACGCGGACGGGCGGCAGCAGGAGGTGAACGGTGCGGTGGAGGCCGTCGCCCTGATCCTGGCCGGCCTCCCCGACGATGTTCGCCGGGGACCTCAGAGCCCGTGACACGCATGCGGCTCAACGGCTCCTGGAACCCCGGCTGTCCCGCTCAGAGGACGGCCGTGAGGCGCGCGTACGCGACGACGTTGCCGTCGTAGCCCGTCTTCCGGGAGAAGCCGCCGCCGCAGGTGAGCACGCGCAGCTCCGGGTCGGAGGTGTTCGCATAGACGCGGTCGGCCGGGAACGCGGCCTTGCTGACGACCTCTACGGCATAGACGGAGAAGACGGCGGTGGTGCCGTCGCTGCGGCGGATCTCGATGCGGCGCCCCTTCTCCAGTGCGCCGAGGCCGTAGAAGACGGCGGGGCCGGCCTTGTTGTCCACATGGCCCACGAGCACGGAGGTGCCACGTTCCCCGGGAGTGACGGAACCGTCGTACCAGGCGGCCAGGTTGTTGTCCGTCAGCGGTGGTGCGTCGATCCAGTCGTCCGCGCCCAGACCGACCTTTCCGACCGGGGCGGCGACGTCGAGGAAGGGGATCGTGATCCGTTCGGGCAGCGAGCGGGTGAGGGGTTCGGGGGGTGGCTCCTTCGGCCAGGTGCCGGCACCCGAGGCGCCGGACCGGTCGCCCATGGCCGACGCGGGTTGCGGAGGGCCGTCGTCGCCTCCGACGCCCTGCCGGATCAGGGACACACCGAGCAGCAGGGCGACGACGAGCGTGCCCCAGCCCGGGCCGCGGCGGGCCCCAGCCCTTTTCCTTCCGTCCCGGCCATCGGCGGCGGCGCGGCGGCCGAACAGGCCCCGACGTTCCCGTTCCGGAGGTTCGGCGGGCTCGATCCACTCGTGCCACACGGCTTTGTGCACGTCTTCACCGCATTTCGGTCCTGTGGTGCCAGGACCGGGCCCGCGAAAGGGCCCGGTCCGTCGGCGCTCTCGCGGTCAGGCGTCGCTGCCGGAACGGCGGCGCATCTTGTGGACACCGAATCCGAGCGCGCCCGCGACGAGTGCGGCTCCCGCACCGATCTCTCCCGGGCTCATGCCGGAGAGGCTGCCACCGGCGCCGGCCCGGACGCCGTTGCCCGGCATCACCGAGCCCGTGTGGTCGTCGTGGCCGGAGCCCTCACGAATGGTCAGCGGCGTGGTCCCCTTCTCCCCCTTGCAGTCGAAGGTGACCTCGTACTCGGCACCGGGCTTGGCGTCGTCATCGACGCGCGCGGTGGCCGAACGCCCCGCCTCAAGGGTGACGGTGTCGAACACGCCCGAGGTGACGGTCACGGACGGGACCTCGCACCCGGTGGCGTTGAGGGTCACGGTGCCGCCGGGGGCCACCGTCGACGGGGAGACGGTGAAGCCGAACGACGTGATGTTGTGGTTCCCGTCGTCGGCAAGGGCCGCCGGAGCAGCGACTCCGAATGCGGCGGCACCGAGCAGGGCAACAGAAGCAGCACGTATCACGCGCATGATGGTTCTCCGGATTCTCGAGAAGCAGCTGTGGACCTTTTGTACACACAAGCGAGCAATGCCCCTCGACTTGGGCGACGCTAGGTCCCCTCCAAGGGGCTCGCCAGTCGACCGTGGCGGGGCGGCGCCGAATGGAGCAGCGCCGCCGTGACGCGCACGGATCGGCGGCATACCCCGTGCGGCCGCACGTCCATTCCGTAACCCAGCCACCCGCCGGCGGCCGAGCCTGTCGAAGCGAGCGGCGCCGGAACGCCTTTGCATCGACGGGACTTCGAGGTGGCGGAGCCGAGAGTCCTGCCCGCCGGTGGTTCTGGCGGCCGACAGGCGGCGGCGCGTTCGGACCACACCCCGCCCATGCCCCACCACGCTCGAACCGTAGATTAGGTTAGGCTTGCCTAAGTAGTCGCCATCGGATCTCGCCGCCCTCCCCTCAGGAGACCTTGGATGCGCCCTTTCAGCGCCCGCAACACGCAGCCGACTCCCGCCGAACGCATGCGGTCGATTCTCGTCGCAGCCCATTCGATGACGGTGGTGAGTGACGGCCTCGACCCCATCGAGGTCCACCGCCTCGACGGAACGGGCGCCATGGGCCACATCCACCTCCACGAACCGTCCGGGACAGGCCCCGCGCATCCGGCCGCGCCCGTCCCGGTCCGGCTGGAGTTCACGGACATCGCACCCACGCCCGTACGCGACCGGCTGCGCGCCCGCGTCACGATGACCGGGCTGCTGGCCGCCCGCTACGACGCGGATGCCACGGACAGCATCTGCATGGAGTTCGGCCAGGCGGTTCTCGACGACGGCGAAGGCCGCACATTCGTCACACTGCCCGCGCTCCTGGCGGCGACCCCCGATCCGGTCACCACACACGAGGCGGACATGCTGACCCACCTCGTGGACAGTCACGCAGAACTCGTACCGCTGCTGCTGCGCCTCGTACGCCCCAGGCCTGACAGGACCATGCTGCGCGCCCTGCCCGTGGCCCTGGACCGGTACGGCGTCACCCTGCGCCTGGAGTACCGCCGCACCCGGCGCGACGTGCGGCTGCCGTTCGCGACGCCCCTGACCGAGATGAACCAGGCCGGCAACCGGATCCACGCCCTGCTCACAGCCGCCCGTCGCGCTTCCCATCCCAGCCGGCTGTTCGCCTGACGGCACACGAAGCCGCGCCGCGCCGCGCCGTGTCCGCGGCGGGCCGGCGACGGCTCCTCACCCACGCTTCTTCGGCGCAGCCGCGACAAGGAGCCCTCTCAGGTGTCCAGGGTTCCCTGCAGTTCCTCCACAGCGGCCCGCGCCGCCGCCCCGATCACAGCGTCGGCACGGGGCAACTTGCTGTCGGCCCGGGCGGCTTGGGTGAACACCACCGCCGTATAGGTGCTTCCGTCCGCGAGTTCGACGACACCCGCCTCGTGGCGCAACGCACCGAAGCTGCCGGTCTTCCCGTAGACGGTGACGTCGTCGTAGGGGAAGCCGGAGGCGAGCCGGTGCGTCCACGGCTGGCTGCGCATGACCTCGCGCATGTAGGCGCAGCGCTCTTCGGAGGCGGCCCGGCCGGTCCAGATCGCGCGCAGAAGTCGGGCCATGTCCGACGCCGTGCTGGACGCCTTGAACGCAGGGTCGTACACGTCCACCGGCACGACGACGTCGTTGTCGTTCACGCGTGCCATCGCCGCGTCCAGCGATCGGGCACCCGTTTCGGCGACGAGCCGGCGGAGCGTGCTGACGACTCCCCCGTGGATGCGAGTGTCAGGCATGTCCAGGTCCCGGCACACGGCGTCGACCACGTCCGCGCCGACTGCCCGGAGAACGGCGGCGGCTGCAGTGTTGTCGGAGATACTCATCATCTGGGTCACCAGGTCGCGCAGTGACATGGTGACGGGGTCGCTGAGGATGGAAACACCGGTCGGACCGGGGACGCGGTCCGCGGGTTCCAGGGTCAGCCGACGGCACGGATCGATCAGCCCCGCATCCGCGAGCCGGCAGAAGGCGACCATGAGCGGCACCTTGTAGACCGAACCCATCGGCAGTTGTTCGTCGGGGTCGATGACCACTTGGGCCGAAGGGCGGTGCAGCCCCGCCACGTGGAGCCAGCCCCGGACACCCGCGTCGTCGAACATGCCGCGGATGGTGCGCTCCACACCGACGCCTCGCCGCATCCCCTTCACAGCGCCGCCTTCCGGGCCAGTGCGTCCTCCAGCAGTTGCGCCGTCCTCGCCGTCTCCTTCGAACCCGGACGCCGCGGGTTCCACGCCACTCGCAGCCGCAGGGGCAGCGGGGGCTCCGTCGCCGCGCGGCGCACGACTCCGGAGGCCGTCAACGCGCCGTCCGCCGTGACCAGCACTGCCTGACCTGACGCAACCAGGGCGAGGCCGGCGCGCTCATCGGCGACGACCACGGTCTCCACCCGGCGGCCGCGGCCGGCCAGGGTGTCGATGAACAGGTCATGGGCCGCCGGCGCCTCGGCGCGCGGGCGCACAGCGACGGGGAGCCCCAACGGCACAGCGCCACCAGCCTGTTGGAGGCCTGCGGGGACGAGGGCCCAGGTCGGCAGAAGGATCACGCGGCCTGCGGCCAGACCGTGCAGCACCGACGGATGCCGGATCACCGCCAGGTCGAGGCGCCCGGTCTCGACGTCGCTGAGCAGCGCGGCCGTTGACGCCGTCACCATGCCGGTCCTGGTCCGCTCGCCGGCCCGGACCGGCGCGGCTGCCACATCGGCTGCGAGCGACGCCGGCACCTCGGGGGTCAGCCCTAGTCGCAGCCGACGGCCGTCCGCGTGCTCGCGGGCGCCGGTCTCCCGGAGTTCCGCGAGCGCCGCCAGTGCCCGGCGGGCGTGCGGAAGCAGCAGGGCCCCCTCCTCGGTGAGAAACACCCCGCGCTCGCGATCGAACAGGCGAACCCCGAGCAGTGCCTCCAGCCTGCGCAGGCCTTGCGAGAGCGGTGGCTGGGTGATGCCCACCCGCTGGGCAGCCGTGCCGAAGTGTTCCTCCTCCGCCAGCGCGACAAAGATTTCCAAGTGCCGTTCGGTCAGCACCGTGCCCCCTGACATGCAGCGATATGACTTACGAATCCCCTTGATGCCGAGAGCGTATTCGACATGCGGTCGGGCAACGAGTTTGACTCCCGGCGGGGGTTGCCCTCGGGGGCAGTCGAAGGCCTGCCCGCACGGCTGCGCCCCCGTGGACGCCGGGGGTCGTCTCCGGCAGGCCGATCAGGCCGGACCCAGAACGGAGAGCACCTTGACGCGTGCCGGCAGCCGGAACACTCACCCGGGATACGGGCCGCGACGCCGCGGAAGGCGGCTGCTCGGCATCTTCACGGCCCTTCTCCTGCTGGCCGGCGGCGGGTACGCCGTCTTCAGTCTCGGGGGCGGCGGCGCGGAGGAAGACGATCCGCAGGTGACAGCCGCCCGGAAGCCCTTGACGGCATTCCTCGCAGCATGGGCGGGGCACGACGCGACAGGGGCCGCGCGCCATACCGACACACCCGACAACGCCGCGTCGCTCCTCACGTCGGTACTGACCAACCTCAAGCCTTCCAGGACCACCCTTGTGAGCGGCGACGGCCAGAAGAAGGAGGACGGGAAAGTGCTCTTCCCCTTCTCCGTGGCCATGGAGGTTCCTGGTGCGGGCGAGATCACCTGGCGCTCCCGGGCCGAGGTGAACCGCACGTCCGGGACGTGGAAGGTCGAATTCACCTCGCCGATGATCCACCCGGAACTGAGCCCGGGGCAGACACTAGCGCTCAAGACGGACGACACCCGGGCCAAGGTGCTCGACAGCCGGGGCCGGCCGCTTCAGGCCGCGTCACTCGTAGGCATCGTCGACCCGGTCAGCGGCAAGGGCACGTCGGGGCTCGAAGCCCGGTACGACAAGGTGCTGTCCGGTGGCAGGAAAGCCGGCAAGTCCCTCGTCGTCGCGGACCGGCAGAGCGGGCGTGCGGTCAAGAACCTCGGCTCAGCCGGGCCGGCCGAAGGACGTCCGGTACGTACCACCATCGACCCGCGCATCCAGACAGCGGCAGCCGATGCCGTGGCCGAGGTCAAGGACAACGCGGCGATCGTCGCCATCAACCCGCGCAATGGTCACATCCTCGCCGCCGTCAACCGGCCCGGTGGTCTCAATCGCGCTCTCGAAGGACGCTACCCGCCCGGCTCCACTTTCAAGGTCGTCACCACAGCGGCTCTGCTGAAGGGCGGCACCCGGCCCACGGATGCCGCGGCCTGCCCGAAGTTCGCGCACGTCGACGGTCAGCGCTTCGAGAACCAGGGGCAGTTCTCCCTCCCTGCCGGCTCGACCTTCACCGATGTCTTCGCCCAGTCCTGCAACACATACTTCGTCAACGCACGCAGCCGGCTCTCCAGCACCGATCTGCGGGATGCGGCCCAGGCGTTCGGGATCGGGGGCAGCTGGGACGTCGGCACGACCACGTACGACGGCAGTGTCCCTGCCACGACGAGCGACAACGACAAGGCCGCCGCCACCATCGGTCAGGCACGTGTCCAGGCGTCTCCGCTGGTCATGGCGTCGATCGCGGCCACCGTCAAGAACGGCACGTTCAGCCAGCCGGTGCTGGTCCCTGACGCGGTCAAGAAGAAGTTCACCGCGCCGGCTGCGCTCGGTGCCGAGGTCACCGGTCAGCTCCGCGAGCTGATGCGCGCCACGGTGACCTCGGGTTCCGCCCATGCGTTGCGGGAGCTCCCCGGCAGCCCCCACGCGAAGACCGGAACGGCTGAGTTCGGAACCGGGAAGCCGCCCCGCACCCACGCCTGGATGATCGGTTACCAGGGCGACTCCGACCTCGCATGGGCCGTCCTCCTGGAGGACGGGGGGTCCGGCGGCGCCGACGCGGGCCCGGTCGCGGCACGGTTCCTTCGCAACCTGGCCCGCTGAGCCGACTACGGTGCCCGGACGGGGCGCGTGACCGCGGTCGAGACCGGGTCAGCGCCCCACGCCGTTCGCTGCCGCCCGGCTCAACAGAGGTTCGACCAGGGCCGGTTGCACGCCCATGACCAGGAACGCCAGGCGTCCGGCCCCTCGTCTGTCGACCTCGAACCGGTGGAAGGCCATGAGGAGCGACACCGTGACCATCACGTTGAGCGCCGTCACTTCGCTCCATGCCACGACTCCTCGCGGCCGGCCGAACAGGCCGGTGACAACCAGGCCGCCCGGGAACAGGTAGCACCTGCGGAGCCCCAGCCTGGCGGACACGAGGCCCCATGCGCGGGTGAGCCCCCACGCGACGAGCGCGATCCCGGTGACGACAACGCCCTTGGTCAACGCAGCCGTGGGCTGCTTGACGACCAGGAGGACGAGCAGCACCAGGCACAGCGTCATGAGTATCCGCCGTCCCGTCTGCATGAGCGCGCCACCCACTCCCGCGACGGCGTAGTCGCCGCACGCCTCGCCCAATCCGAATCCGTTCACGGCCGGTCTCATCCGAATCGTCTCCTTGGAGGATGTGTCACGGTCCACTTGCCCGGTACGGAGGAGCACGTCATCGCCTCGTCCGCGCGATGAGTTCGGCGAGCAGCCGGGCGCGGGGAACCATCCGGGTGACATCGACATACTCGGAGTCGGCGTGCGCTCCGGCGCCCACGGCCCCGAGGCCGTCCAGCGTCGGACAGCCCATCGCCGCGGTGTAGTTGGCATCGGATGCACCTCCGACGGACACCCCCCTCAGCGGTTCCTGCCCCAGTTCGGCGGCGATCCGGGTCGCCAGGGCGAACAGGGCGGCGGAGGACTCCGGGCCCATGGGCGGCCGCTGTCGGCCGCCCCGCACTTCCAGTCGCGCGCCGGGGATCCGGGGTGTCATCCCTCGTACCAGCGCGTCAATCGTCTCCTGCGCCGCCGCGCTGGGCGCCCTTACGTCGACCGTCAGCCGCGCGAGTGCGGGGACGGTGTTGCGTGCGCTTCCCGCCGACAGGAGGGTGGGCGTGATGGTTGCCGCGCCCAGGGGGCCGCCGTCCACGGCCGCGGCAGCCGAGGCTCCCAGGCCGGCGACGGACAGCACCTGGTGAGCAGCCTCGATGGTGGCGTTGACCCCCTTCTCGGGTTCCTGGCCCGCGTGTGCGGCCTTGCCGTGCACCACGATCTCGTAGCGGGACGTGCCCTTGCGTGCGGTCTTGAGCGCGCCCCCGTCGTCGGCCGACGCCTCCAGCACGAACGCGGCGGCACACCCGGCGGTGGACTGCTCGATCAGCTGCCGGGAGGTCGTGGAGCCCACCTCCTCGTCCCCGTTGACGATCACGCACACCCCTTCCGGCGAGGAGAGGGACGCCAGCGCGTGGAACATCTGCACCAGCCCAGCCTTCATGTCGAGAACCCCGGGCCCCCACGCCCTGCCATGCGCCACCGACCAGGGGATCCTGCGGATCGAGCCCATGGGCCACACCGTGTCGTGATGTCCGACCAGCAGAACCTTCGGGGTGCCGAAGCACCACCTCAGGTGGCTCACTCCCCCGATCACGATCCGGTCCGGCGCGACCCCCAGCAGTCTTGCCCCGAGAGCTCCGACCACCTTCGCGCTCCGCGCCACCGCCACCATGTCGGACGAGAAGGACTCGCACCGGACGAGCTCCTCCAGATCGGTCAGCATCGCCGGCAGGGAGAGGACCCCCTCCCCCGTCACCGGGTCCGCCTCGTCATCGCTTGCCTTGGTGACAACACACGTCCCCCTTGGGCTTCTTGGTCCATGGATGAAGTGGCGGAACGCGTATCCGTGCTGCAACACCGCCGTGCGAACGACGTTAGGGCGGAGCCCGGCATACCACCAGCGACTGGATCGTATGGAAGCCATGCGCACCAGGGATGGGAGGGGCGAGAATGGCGGGCGAGGTCATCGACAACCGGAAGGTGGTGAGCGGGTGTTCGAGAACGATGCGCTTCGGCTGCTTGTGGCCGTGGCGAAGTGCGGTTCGTTCACGCAGGCGGCGATCCGGCTCAACTACACGCAGTCCGGGGTGTCCCGGCGGATCGCCGCGCTGGAAAAGCAGGCGGGCGGCCCCTTGTTCGACCGGCTGCCCAGGGGCGTACGACTCAATCCCGCCGGCCGCGCGCTGCACCGGCACGCCATCGAGGTGCTGGACCGGCTGGCCAGGGCGGAGCGCGAACTGGCCGTGCTCCACGCAGGGCAGGGCGGGCTGCTGCACGTCGGCGCGTTCGCCACGGCCAACATCTCCCTGGTACCCGGCGCCCTGCGGTCGCTCAGCGACACCCGGCCCGGCGTCGAGGTCGCGGCATCCGAGGGCCCGACCGACCTGCTCATGCGGCGGCTCATGGACGGCGCCCTCGACCTGGCCGTCGTCAGCGACTACCCGTCCGGCCTGCCGCAGGCCGACGGCGTCACCACGACGGTGCTGTGCGAGGACGAGTTGTGCGTCGTACTCCCCCAGGGCCACCGGCTGGCCGAAGCCGGTACGTTCGACCTGCGTGAACTGCGCGACGAGGCCTGGCTTCAGAGCGCTTACGGCGACCGCCCGACGATGCTCGCGGACGCCTGCGCCCGCGCGGGCTTCACCCCCAGGAAGGTCATTCGCATCGCGGAATGGACCGGCAAGTTCGGCTACGTCGCCGCGGGACTGGGGGTGGCGCTCGTCCCCTCGCTGGCCGCCCGGGCCGTCCCCGGCACACTGGTCCTGTGCCGGCTCACCGACCCGGATCTGCGCCGGACCGTGCACGTCGCGCTGCCCACCGCCCCGCTCCCGGCCGCCCTGGAACTGCGCGATCTGCTGCGTACCGCGGCCGGCCCCCAGAGCCTGGTGCCCGGCATGTGCAGCTGACCGGCGAGGTCCGCGCCGGCGACATCATCGCCCGGCCCCCACGGGGGAAGTGCTCGGAACCGATGCGCCGCCGTCCTCAGAGGGCTGACGGTCGCCGGCGCGCCCCGCGCGTCCGAGTGCGGGATAGTCGTTGTACCCCTCCTCCCCGTGTACGTGCATCAGGAACTCCGGGCGGATCTCGTTGAGCGGTGCGCCTGTGCGCAGTCTCTCCACGAGGTCGGGGTTGGCGAGGAAGCCGCGGCCCAGCGCGATCAGGTCGGCGCCCTCGGCCAGCAGTCGCTCCCCCCTCCTCATGCCGCCGTCGGCCGCTGCCTCCTCGCGTGACAGCGCCGGGTTGGCGATCAGCGTGCCCGGCCAGGCATTGCGGATCTCCGCGAACAGAGGCTGGTCCGGATCGGCCCTGACCAGATGCAGATAGACCGGGGCGATGCGCGCGAGGGCGGGCAGGAGCGCCGTGTAGATGGCCTCGGTGTCGCCCTCTTCGACGCTGTTGACATCTGCTCCGGGCGAGATGCGTACGCCGACCCGTTCCGGGCCGATGGCCTCCGCGACGGCCCGCACCACCTCGACGGTGAAACGGATCCGGTTCGCTGCCGGGCCGCCCCACTCGTCGGTCCGGCGGTTGGTGTTCTCGGCCAGGAACTGGTGCAGCAGGTGGCCGTTGGCCGAGTGCACCTCCACACCATCGAAGCCTGCCTCGACGGCGTTGCGGGCGGCAGCGGCGAAGTCGGCGATGGTGGAGCTGATGTCCTGCGAGGACATCTCACGGGGCACGACGGCGTCCTGGAGCCCACGCGGTGTCGGCAGCGTCTCCGGGAAGCGCACGGCGGACGGTGCCAGCGGGATCCGACCGCTGGTGTCGGGGTGCCCCACCCTGCCGCCGTGCTGCAGCTGGAGGAACATCGGGCTCCTGCCGGAAGTCGCACGTACCGCTTCGGTGACCCGGCGCCATCCGGCGATCTGCGCGGGACTGTGGATGCCCGGGATATGGGGGTAGGTCTGCCCGTCGGCGTTGGGGGTCGTGGCCTCGGCGACGATCAGACCGGCCGAGGCGCGTTCTGCGTAGTGGGTGGCCATCAGCTCGCCCGGGACACCGTCGACCCCTGCGCGGTTACGTGTCAGCGGTGCCATGACCAGACGGTTGGCGAGTCCGAGGCCACCGAGGCGGGCGGACTCGAAGAGACGGGATACGGCGGGTACCTGCTGTGTGTGCGTCATGCCGGTACCGTAGAACCTGACATTGATGTCAGATTCAAGTCGTGGGGTGGACATGCGAATCGGTGAACTGGCGGCTCGCACCGGTGTCGGCGAGCGTTCGTTGCGCTACTACGAGGAACAGGGGCTGCTGGCGGCAGACCGGACACCAGGCGGTCACCGTGACTATCCAGAGAGAGCCGTCGACCGGGTCATCCGCATCCAGGAGCTCTACGCGGCCGGTCTCCACAGCTCGAAGATCGCACGGATTCTGCCCTGCATGCGTGACGAGGACGGCGGGCCGTCACTGCGCGCCACCCCGGCACTGGTCTCCGAGCTCACCACGGAGCGGGACCGCATCGACCGCATGATCACCGACCTGCTCCGCTCCCGCGACGTCCTGGACGAGGTCATCGACACGGCAGCAGGCCGCGCTCCCGCGGAGCCTGCGTAGACCGGAGTGCGGACCGGCGCGCGCCGGGGCCGCGGGGACTCGCGACCCCGGTGCGCCCACGTCTTCCGCTCGGTCCTTCCGGCGCCGGCAGCGCCAGGCAGAAGCTCACCACTCACGGGCGGCGACGAGTTCCTCCGTATCGGCGTCATCGAACCCATAGGCCTTGGCCACGAACCAGAAGTCCTCGGATATCTCCTCGCGCGCGACGGTCTCGATCTCGCTTCCCGCCGCCTCGAACTCGGCCTCCAGCTCGTTGAACGCCTCCGTCGCCACCTCCGTGAGCGCGTACAGCGCCGTCAGGTCCGAAGGCCGCTCCGCCTCTATCCGCTCGCACAGACCCAGGAAGATCCTTCTGCCCATGTCCACGACGTGATCCGGGAAGTACGCGTCCTCGTACAGCCCTTGCAGAAACGCGTACGCCTTCACCTGCTGGTTTGCGATCGACATGATGAATCCCCACTCCTCCGAAGAGCCGATGAGGCGATTCTCCACCGCGCCACTGACAACGGGTGTCACACGCGGGCCACCGGCAGCAAGCAGGGCGAACGTTGCATAATGCGACACCTGGAATCCCTGACAGCGAACCCCAGGAGTCATCCATGCCATTGACCCGTGAAGAGCGCGAGCAGTTCCTGTCCGAGCCGCATGTGGCCGCACTGGCCGTGGCCGCTGCGGAGGAGGGCCGCGCCCCCCTCGTCGTGCCGATCTGGTACTCGTACGAACCGGGCGGCGATCTGTGGATCATGACGGGGCGACACTCCCGCAAGGGGACCTCGATCGCCGCGGCGGGGCGGTTCTCCATGATGGTCGAACGGGTCAGGCCGACCGTTCGATACGTCTCCGTCGAAGGCCCGGTCATCGCGACCCGTGCAGCCACTCGCGAGCTGCTGGTGGAGATCTCGTCACGCTATCTCCCCCCGGAGAAGGTCGACGGCTACGTCGACTTCGCCTGGCGGGAACACGGTGAGCAGGTGGTCATCCACATGCGGCCCCAGCACTGGCTCAGCGCCGATCTGGGCGGTGCCTGAGACGACCGGTAGGGCATAGCGCACCCCCGTCCGCCGATCGTCCCGGCCATTCGGTCCGCACGCTCGGGCCGGCGGGCGCCTCATCGGCCGAGGAGCGGGAACAGGCGGGTGACCGCGGCCACGGCCACCGTGCCGGCGGGCCGCCCGTCCCGGTCGCGGTATTCGGCCAGCAGGCGGCGGATCGAGGCGCCGAGTTCGGCCATCTCCTCCGGGGTGAGGTGGACGACGGCGCTGAACGACTCGTCGTGCTGCCACTCGCCCGGCGCCTGCTCCCGGTGGTCCAGCCAGTACTGATAGCTCTCGTCCTCCAGTCCGCGTGCCGGCCCGGCGAACTCTCCCGCCGCGTCCGTGTCCAGCCCGTCCGGCACCTCGGCAGCCGTCCAGCGAAGCCGCCACGGCCGCGCCCGGCCACCGCTGTGCGGCACTTCCTCGATGAGGCCGTGCCGGGCGAGCTGGCGCAGATGGAAGGAGCACAGACCGGAGCTGTGACCGAGACGGGCGGCGGCCTGGGTGGAGGTGACCGTGCCGACCTCGGCAAGCAGGTCCAGGAGGGCAACGCGCACGGGATGATCGGGGAGTTGCCGACGGGCGCGGTGCAGCAAGGGGTCCACGCAGGGAAGTTGGCGGTTCTCGTCGCTCATTTTGCAAAGGGTGCTACTTTGCAAAGCATTCGGTCAAGCTGCTGCGCGGGCCGGCCGCGGCCAACGGCTCCGGCCGTCCGAGGCATGTGCGGAAGGCGTTGGTGCTCCATGACGGTTCGGCTCGACAACACTGCGCAGGACCGCCGGGTGCGTGTGCTGGGAGTACCGGTGGATTCCTATCCGCGGCTCGCGCCGGAGGTCGAACGGGGTGCGGTGCGCCGCATCACCGTCGTCGGGGAGGAGATCCTTCGGCGCCGGTGTCTGGAGGTCACCCGGTTCGGCACGCCGGAGTTGTCGCAGCTGATCGACGACATGTTCGCCACGAACCAGGTGGCGGAAGGCGCGGGACTTGCGGCCAACCAGGTCGACGTGGATCTCCAGTTGTTCGTGTGGGACATCACGGACGAGTGGGGAGTACGTCATGTCGGGCACATCGCCAACCCGGTCCTGGTGGAGGTTCCGGCCGGGGAGCGCCGCCTGGTCGAGGAATCCGAAGGGTGTCTGTCCGTTCCGGGTCCCTACCGGATGGTGCCCCGCCTCGACCGTGCCGTCGTGCGAGGCCGGGACAGGAACGGCGCACCGCTGGTGATCGAGGGCCGCGGGTACTTCGCGCGATGTCTTCAGCACGAGACCGACCACCTTCGCGGTCAGCTGTATCTGGACCGGCTGGCCCAGCGGGACCGAAAGGCGGCCCTGCGTGAGATGGCGGCGTCCAAGGACGAGATGTTCGCCCGGCGGGCTGCCGTCGCCGAGAAGCTGGGCAAGTAGCGCCGTCCTCGCAGAGCCGGTCCGCCCACCCGCACCCCCTAGGGCCTTTTGGCCCGAAGGGCTGTCCCGCAGTTCCTGGCGGGACAGCCCCTAGACGCGCTCCAGCGGTCGGTGCGGGCCTGCGGGCAGATCCACGCCGATCGCGTCACCGGGACGCACCCGGCCTCCCTGCCGGACCACGCCCATGATCCCGGACTTGAAAGTGAAGTCCCCGGTCGCGAGGTCGATCTCGAACATCTCGTTCAGCAGGCCCGGCCGAAACGTGTTGATCTTCGAGCACGGGTTGCGCAGCCCTGTGACTTCCACGATCGCTTGCTCACCCAGGTTCAGCAGCGTTCCTGTGGGCAGGCCGAGCAGGTCGATCCCCCGGGTGGAGATGTTCTCGCCGAGCTCACCCGGGGCAACAGCGTAACCCTTTCCGGCGAGCTCGTCGAAGAGCTCCTCGTGCATGAGGTGCACCTGGCGCAGATTGAGCAGCTCCGGTTCGTAGGTCATGCGGAACTGGTGCTTGATGGTCTCCCCGGCGTGGACATCGTCCTCGACGCCGAGACCGGCGAGCAGTGTGATGCCCGCCCGGTTCGGCTTGCTGAACGAGTACGTCCCGTTACTGCTCACAGCGGTCACGCGCGCCGTGGTGGTGCTCACTTCTCACTCACGTCGAGGGGACGCAGGAAGCGGCGTTCGTACCGTCGGATGCATCGCGTGCGGCGCGCCAGCTCGAATGCGGCCTGGCACTCGGGGTCGGTGGTGCTGTCGGCCCGGTAGCGCTCGTACTCCGCGAAACCGGGGAACGAGAAGAGCGCGTAGGCGATGTCGCTGTCACCCTCACTGGGCAGGAAGTAGCCGTGGTGGGTGCCGCCGAACCGGTTGACGAGTACGACCCATCGCCGGCCGTACTCCTCGAAGTCCTCGATGCGGTCGGGGTCGATCTCGTACTTCAGATGAATGGTGATCACCGACGACATGATGCCTCAGCGGACGCACATTGCGGACGGGTGGATGCTGTGGACCATGCCACGGTTCAGCCGTAAGTCAGACCACGGGCAACCGCACCGCCGCCTGACGCGTCCTGCTGCGGGCGCGACCGCCTGAACGCGGAGGAGCGCACGTCCCCTCTCCTCGGGTACGTGCGCTCCGTCCGTGCTCGGGTCACGGGCGCGGGCCGCGATGGGCCCGGCCGGCCGTCAGCTCTTGACCGGCCATTCCAGCGGCTCGGCGGTGAAGCCCTGGCTCAGCTGGACCGCGGCGGCCTTCTGGCCCTCGGGGATCAGGAAGGCCTTGCAGATCTTCTCCGACTGCCCCGCGCTCAGCTTCTTGACCGAGTCGGGCGCCGGGCAGTTGGGCCATTTGGCCTCGCCCATGATGACGATGAGGGCCCTCGTGCGCTGGCCCTTGTCCGTCTCCACGACCAGGTCGTCGTCCATGTCGCCGACTTCCATGGCCTTGCCACTCTTGTGCGTGACGGTCGCCCACACGTACACCGGGACCCTGGGACTCTTGTCCTTGTCCGTGTCCAGGCCGGACTTGTCCAGGTCGGCCTTCGTCCCCGTCTCCACCTTCGTGGGCGTGACCGTGTACGTGCTGTCCTTCGACTCCTTCATGGTGCTCTTCTGCGGCGGGCTGGCCTCACCCAGGCTGTAGACCTTCTCGCTGTCCGACGCCTCGGAGCCGGACCCCAGCCCCTTCCTGCCCTTGGCCGAATCCGTGCCGTTGCAGCCGCTCAGCACCACGGCCAGCGCCAGAGCGCCCATCGCCGCAGGTACCGCTCGAGTCCACGTACGCATAGCTTCCTCGTTCCCCGTTCAACAACTTCGTGCACCCGGCGGGGACATACGACTCCCCCGACCGGGCTATCGGTTCAGGCGCACGATCCTGCCAGAGGGGGCGGCCCGGGTCGCACCAGGGTCCACGGCAGACGGTTTCGGGCCGGGCACTCGTGGCCGTCCGGGCTATCCGAACTGGCCGGGCTGGTAGTCACCGGCGGGCTGCCGGACGATGACGTTCACTCGGTTGTACGTATTGATGAGGCCGATGAGGACCACCAGCGCGGCAAGCTGGTCCTCGTCGTAGTACCGGGCGGCGTTCGCCCATGCCTCGTCCGAGACGCCTCCGGCCGCGTCCGCGATGCGGGTGCCCTGCTCAGCCAGCTCCAGCGCGGCGCGCTCGGCATCGGTGAACACCGTCGCCTCCCGCCAGGCCGCGACCATGTTGAGGCGGATCGCGGTCTCCCCGGCGTGCGTCGCGTCCTTGGTGTGCATGTCGGTGCAGAAGCCGCAGCCGTTGATCTGGCTTGCGCGGATCTTCACCAGCTCCTGGGTGGCGGCCGGCAGCGTCGAGTCCGCGACCACCTTGCCTGCGGAGTTGATGTACCTCAGGAACTTGCCCCCGACCGCGTTGCCGAAGAGGTTCAAGCGAGCATCCATGGTGCGCTCCTGTGCCGTCGTGGATGAATGGACTCTCTGACGGAGCAGATCGGCACGACGTGACAGAATCTGAAGTGCTGATGTCTACGACATCGCGTCGGCCACGATCGATGCCGCCTCGGCGATCAGCGCGTCATCGTACGAGGCGTCCTCGTCCAGGCGATTCGACATGATCGCCACCACGATCGGCGCCGCACGCGGCCGCCACAGCACGGCGATGTCGTTGCGGGTGCCGTACGTACCACCGGCCCCGGACTTGTCCCCGACCAGCCAGCCTTCGGGCACACCCGCCCTGATGCCCGCTCCGGTGGTGCCGTTCCTCAGCCACTGCGTGAGCAAGGCGCGCTCGCCCTTGCCGAGGGCGTCACCGAGGACGTACGCACGAAGCCCGGTGGCGAGGGCCCGCGGTGTGCTGGTGTCACGCGTCTCCCCCGGCACCCAGTCGTTCAGGTACGGCTCCTTGCGGTCCACTTGCGTCTCGTCGTCACCCAGCTCGCGGAGCTCGGCCTCAAGGCCCTCGGGCCCGCCGAGCCGGTCGACCAGCAGGTTGGCAGCGGTGTTGTCGCTGAGGCGGATGGCCGCCTGGCAGAGCTCGTTCAGACTCATGCCCGAACCGGTGCGCTGCTCGGTCCTCGGTGAGTGGCTCACGAGGTCCTCGCGGGAGAAGCGGATCGTCATCTCCCTCTCCTTCGCCGTGTGCGTGCGCAGCACGGCACCGACAGCCAGCGCCTTGAAGGACGAGGCGTAGGCGAAGCGCTCCCCGTCGTTGTACGTGACCTCGCGTCCCGTGCCGGTGTCGACGGCATGGACACCGACCCTGGCATCGAACCTGCGCTCGAGCTTGCGCCACTGATCCGCCGACGGCGTCGGTCCGGTGCCGGGGGACACGGCCCGGGACGGCGCTCGCTCCGGCGGACGGGACGGTGTGGCGGCATCACCGCAGGCAGCCACCGGAGCGAGGCATGACAACGCGAACAGAGCTGCGGCGAGACGCCGCGCGTACGTACTGCATGGGTCCGCTTTCCCTCTTCTCCCGGCTGTGCCCGCTTCCGGCGGTCCCGGTGCGGTGGCACGGTTGCGAGGCCGACGGGATTCGAACCCGCGGACAGGCAGGGGCAGGTCCGCCCGCACCCCGTCAGTCGTCGTGAGGGGGACCTCCCCCACGACGATCGCAATGGGCCGCTCTGCCACGGCCTCGCAACCTACGGGACCGCGCGGTCCCGACCCGCAGAGCATAGGCAACCGCGAGACGGGGACACGACGGATTTCCGCGCGTTCTGTAGCGGCGGGTGACCGTTCGAGATGCAGGTGTGGGGACGCGCTGATTCGCTGGTGTGGTCGGCTCTCCCCCGAGACCCAGGAGTGATCATGAGTGTTGCGGATGAAACCGGCGGCCGCGCGGAACGTATCCGGGCCAAGGCGCAGGAAATGAAGGAAGCAGCCGAGCGTGTCTCCGATCCGCAGGAGCGCCGGCGTCTCGAGGACAAGGCGCGCCGACTGCAGGAGCGGAGCGATCAGGTCTCCACCAAGGGTGAAGGCGGCACGAACCCGCTCTGACCGGCCACGGTGCCCGCCGGAAGGTGGCCCCTAGTCGTGGCAGGAGGGGCAGCCGGCCCGTCCGTGCGGGTGGCCGGGGTCCGGGGGAGGTTGACCCTCCCCCGGAACGGTGGTCCTACTGCGTGAACCGGGGCAGCCACTTCACCTGGTAGCCGGGGTGCCCCGCGTGTTCCGCGGCCATCTGCCGGACCACGAACCCCAGGCCGAAGGCCCGGCCCGAGGGGAAGTCCCGCTGGGGGCGGTCGACGTCCAGGGCGGCGACCTCCGCGTACTCGTCCAGGAGCACCCGGCTGGTCTCGATGCGCTGGAGGGTTCGCGCGGGATCCTGCAGAGCGATGTGGTGGTCGTATCCGTGCGTCCTCAGGGTGAACGCGATGGCACCGGTCCGGTCGTGGATCTCGCCGGGTACCTCGGCCGGGCACCGCCACCCTTCGCCGCCGGCCGCGCGTGCGACCCCTTCTTCCTCGTCGAGGCGCGCCCGGACGAACGCGACCAGCTCGGAGTTGTCTGTCATCTGGTTGTGCATCCTTCCGCTCGGCCCCACGCCTCAGGAGCCGTGCTGGAGAGTATCCCGTCGCGCTGTCCGCACTCGTGCGCAACGGCCGGCCCGAGACCGTGACGTCCCGGCCGGCGCCGCGCAGCCTGACGGACCGACCACACCCGTACCCGGTCGCCTCCGGCCCGTCCGCACGTGTCCGTGTTGCTCAGTGACCGCCGTCCACGGGCTCCAGGACGAGGACCGGGATCTGCCGGTCGGTCTTCTTCTGGTAGTCGGCGTAGTCCGGATACGCCTCGACGGCGCGCTCCCACCAGAGGGCCTTCTCGTCCCCGGTCACCTCACGGGCGGTCATGTCCCGGCGCACCGGGCCGTCCTGCAGCTCGGCGCGCGGGTCGGCGGTGAGGTTGTGGTACCAGACCGGGTGCTTCGGAGCCCCGCCCAGTGAGGCGACCACCGCGTACGAGCCGTTGTGCTCGACCCGCATCAGGGGCGTCTTTCGGATCTTCCCGCTCCTGGCCCCCAGTGTCGTCAGGACGATCACCGGCATGTCCCGCATGGTCGTCCCTTCCGTCCCGCCCGAACTCTCGTACTGCTCGACCTGGTCACGAACCCAAGGGGTGGGGCTCGGCTCGTACTCGCCGTGAAGCGGCATGGCAGCTGTCCCGTCGTCGACGTCCGTCCGCAGCAACTTGTCGGCCGCGGACCCTCATCATGACTTCAACAGCACCGGCCACCGAAAAATCCCGGTACGGCCGACGTGTCGTGCTCGGCGGGCGAAACGGTCGCGACGCCCCCTGCTTCGTGCGGCCGGCCCGTTTCGGGTCACTCGGTGTCGGCGTAGCCCATGGTCCGGTTCATGCCGATGGCGCCGGCGTTCGCCGGATGGTGGAAGGTACGGATCCTGCGCACACCGCACGTCACGGCGAATCGCATGCCGAGCGTCTTCATCGCGATGGAGACGCCCCGGCCCCGGTAGGACGCCCTCACCCCGGTCATCTCATTGAAGAGGAAGTCCGCGTGGCGGGACGTGGCCGCCATGCCGATCCAGTCGTCGCCGTCCAGTGCGATCACGACGCCACGCGGGTCGTACGAAGGCGTGTCGAACCGGCGCGTACAGAATTCCTCGTACGAGAAGAACTCGCCCCGTTCCGGGATGTCGGCCGAGCACTCCTTGTTGAGTTCGTACAACGCACGCCGGTGCTCCGGGCTGTCGCCCAGCTCGGCGAGCGTGGTCAGGTGGATGCCTTCGTCACGGCACCTGGCCACGTACCGCTCGAACCGTTCGGTATCGAATGTGGTCAGGTCGAGTTCGAGCCTCACCCATTGGTCAGCCATGATCCGTCCTCCGTCCGTCGCGCACTCCGGTTCACGGGCCGCGGAGCGGCGCCGCGCCGGAGCCCCCACCCTAGGCAATGGCGGGGGCCCCCGTTCGTACGGGTGTACGTATGACGAACAGCGGCCGGCTACCGGTGGCCGGCGCGACGGGTGGTGCGTGCGGTCAGCTGACGTCGACGTCGATGCACGCGTAGAAGGCGTTGGACGTGTCGGCGATGTTCCACACCGCGAGGACCTTCTGCCTGCCGGTGTGGCTGCCGAAGTCCACTTGGTGGGTGACGGTCGCGCCGGGCTGGGCGCCGTTGTCGTTGAACTCGGCGATCTTCTGCCCGCCTGCGAAGTACTGCCAGGTGCTGGTGGAGTGACGGGCGGTCAGCACCCACTGGAAGGAGGTGCTCCGGCTCACCGGGGTGACCTGCCAGCCCTTGGAGTCGTCGTCGAGTTCGGCGAACCTGCTGTTGCCGCCACTGCAGCTGGTCAGACCCTTGGGGCCCTCCACGCTCTGGGGCTCGTACTTGATGTCGCCGCAGCTGACGGTCCCGGCGGCACACTGGGCCTGCCTGCTGGGGGGTGACGAGATGTAACCGTGGGCGTCGGCCGAGCTTGCCGGCAGGCTCAGGGCGAGCACCGGTGCGAGTAAGGCACCGATGGCTGCTGCGGTCTTCCTTTTCGCGTGCATGGTTCTCCTTCACATGAGGCGTCGCTGCACGCGGGCGGACTGTGGGGAGCCCGGAAGCGGCAGGCCGGCCTCTCAGGTGTGGGGCCAAGAGGCGCGAAGGGCACGGCAGGATTCGTGGCCGGACACACCCCGAGATTGCGGGCGTCCGACGCCGGCCCTGCACTTGGCCTAGACCATGCCCATCGGAGCGTGACCGTCAAGAGTGCCGCAGCGAAAGGGAGTTCGGCGCGAGAAGCCGCTCGGGACGGCTACGGGTGCGCGTCACCGTACTTGACCGTGACCCTCTCGAAGCCGAGTGAGCCGAGCAGGCCCTGAAGCATCGCGGTGGTGTTCTTCTCGGCGCGCTGCGTCAGCCCGCTCTCCTTCGCCGCTTCGCCGATGTGCCGGGCTGCCAGTTCGTTGACCGCCTGCTCGCTGCCCGGGTTGTCGGAGAAGAAGTCCCCGATCCGGTCGAGGAGGCCACGCTGTTTGGACACCGCGTAGGAGTGGCTCGGGTCGAGTGCCGCCCTGCCCAGGACGGCGTGCGGCAGCCGTATGTCAGCCTCGGTACGGTCGTCGTTGACGACGACCCCGCTGCTCACCGCCTTGCCCAGGTCCACGGAGGCCCCGACCGTACCGGCGCCGACGTACAGCGTGCGGGAGCCGCGGATCGCGTCCGGGAGGAACTTCGCGTCCTTCTCCAGGTCGACGACGACCTGGAAGTTGCCCGCTGCAGCCTCGTACCTGCTCATGTCCTGGATCGACTTGAGCACGGCGGGACCCGAGCGGTCCCGGGTCTGCTCACCGAAGAGGTCGGAGAGTCCCGGGAGCAGACTGAGACGGGTACCGAGGAGCAGCAGGACGAGAGCGGCCGCGCAGACGGCCACCGCTCTCCCCCATCGGTGTGGGCGGCGGTCCCGGACGCGGCCGGTGGCTCCGGCGTCGTCGGGCCGGTGGGACAGGTCCGTGGGTGTACCGGTGGACTTCATGCTCTCCGTGTGACCCGGTCCGGGGGATTCACACCGCCGGCCGGCACGATTGCGCCGGCTGCCGTACCTCGGCGCAGACGCCTCGGCCGGACCGTCGGCGTTCGCGGGCCTCCCTCAGTCCCCGGTGACTCCGTCCAGCCGCTCGCGCACCAGATCGGCGTGGCCGATGTGACGCGCGTACTCGCCGATCATGTGGACGTGCACGAGCCGCAGCGAGAAGACCTCGCCGTTGTGGACGAACGTGTCGTCGAACGACGCACCGGCGACGATCTCGTCCGCCAGGCGGCACTCCTCGACCAGGCGGGCGTAGTCCTCGGCGGCCAGGGCCGGATCGAGGTCCTCGAAGTCCGCGTCCTTGCCCTTCTGCGGGTCGTACATCGGGGCGAGGTCCTGACCGGCGAACCGCTGCCGGAACCAGGTGCGTTCGACCTTGGCCATGTGGCGGACGAGTCCGAGGAGCGAGAGGTTCGACGGTGGCGTGGTCCGCTCGGCGAGCTGCTCGCCGGTCAGGCCGGCGCACTTCTGGAGAAGGGTGCCGCGGAACCATCCGAGGTATCCGGTGAGCATCTCCCGCTCTGCGGCGACGAGCGAACCTTCGGTACGTGTGGCTTCAGGTGCTGTCCATGTCATCGGACGATCATGCCGGTCGGCAGGTGGTTCGCACGAGTCCTTTACGCCTGCATGTGATAGTCGGTGTCGTCCGACGACGAGCGGGTCACGGACGTCGTGATGCTGCCGATGAGCCCGACGACCAGGAACAGGACCAGCAGCGCCTTGCCGGCGGTACTCATGACCAGGGGCCGGGTCGCGGAGCGCCCCTGCTGTTCCGGTACGGACAGGGCGTCCTCGCCGAAGAAGCCCTTGGGGTAGGCGGGGCTGAGCATCGTCACATAGGCGGACACGCGCATCTCGTAGCGCAGCGTGGCCGCGGTGGCTTCGAAGAGGGGGCGGGGCATGCGGCCCAGGATCAGCGTGATCAGCCACCACACGATCGCCACGGCCCACCAGCCGTACGTGGCGAGACTCTGCACGACCGCAGCGGGAATCACCAGGATCAAGCGGAAGAAGACGGCCAGCCGGTTGAGCTGTGTCGGACGGACCTCGATCCTGACCGGATAGTCCGGCGGCTGGACCAGCGTGAACGGCGGATACCGGTCGACGAGGAGCATGCTGCTTGCGGAGACCCTCGTACGGTAGGCGAGAACCTCGGCGAGGAAGCGGAAGACGGGTTCGGGCAACCGTCCCAGGACGAGTGCGGCGAACCAGCCGAACACCACGGTGAAGAAGGCCGCGATCTCCAGGAAGAACAGCACGATGAAGTGCGGAATCAGCAGGAGGAGACGGAACAGAACGGTGAGCCGGCGCTGGCGCGGGGGCTCGATGATGTCCAGCACGGGCAGGAATTCGTCCGCGTCTCCTGCCCTTCGCCCCGGGCTCCACTGGGCGTCGGCCATATCGCTCCCCTTCGGCGGGTGATCCGTGCGCCTGCTGCACATGCGGCGTCACCCCACGCTGGGACCACCGGGGGCCGCCTGCAATCGGCCACGGGCCGATCGGGTGCCCGCCGGGGCCGGTCGGCTCTCCCCTCGCCGGCCCCGGTTCCCCATCAGCCCTTGCGGACGCGTTTGCGGGTGAGGCCCGCCCGTACTCCCTGCCGGACCCGAGTCCAGGGCGTGGCCGCCCGCCCGGCCCGCTTCTTGGTCCGGGGGCGGACGGCCTTCGGCCGCCTGGTCCGCGCCTCAGTGGTCTCGCGAGTGGTCTCGCGCCCGGGTTCGGCCGCGAGCACGTGGTAACGGTGACTCAGACGCCGCCCCAGCAACAGATAGCCGAGCAGCGCACCCGTCGTGTTGAGAATGACGTCGTCGATGTCGAAGGCCCGCCCCGTGACCAGCGCTCCCTGCACCAGTTCGACCACGACGATGACCAGGACGGTCAGCAGGACCATGCGGACCATGCGCAGCCGCCGTGGCACGAGAATCGGCAGCAGAACGCCGAACGGCATGCCCAGCACGAGGTTGCCGCCGGCCTGTTTACAGGCGGCCAGGAAGGTGTAGTCCTCGGCGTACTGCCGGAGCGAGCGCCCCGGGTGCAGGTTCGACGTGACGAGATCCTCCGAGGCGGGCGACGGCGTGAGCGTCACCCTCGCCAGCACGACGGAGAATCCGACCATGGCCAGGAAGGCAAGTACCAGGATGGTGACCTGCAGGAAAATCCGGCCCCATGCCCTTTTGGGCGTTGCGTTGCGCGCGCTTCTTCCAGCCTCCACGTTCATGGGCGACAGGTGCCCCCGACCGGCCGTGCCACACCTGGGGCGCCGCACCCACATGGTGCGGCGTGCGGGAACCGAGACCAGACTGGTCGGAGCGGTCGGGTGCGCCGACGGCCCGGTGCACCCGGCAGGACGAACCGATGCGGAGGTCTCATGACGAGCGACCGCGGGGATCAGCCTCCGCACTGCCTGGTCACCGGCGCCACCGGCTACATCGGTGGGCGGCTGGTCCCGGAACTTCTTGCGGCGGGGTACCGGGTGCGCTGCCTGGCCCGCAGCCCGGAGAAACTGCGGGACTACCCGTGGGCCCGTGAGGTGGAGGTCGTCCGCGGCGACGTCACGGACGCCAAGTCGCTGGCCCCGGCGATGCAGGGCATCGACGTGGCCTATTACCTGGTGCACGCCCTGACGGCCGGCGGCGGCTTCGAGGAGACGGACCGCAGGGCCGCCACGGTCTTCGGCGAGCAGGCACACGCGGCGGGGGTCGGCCGGATCGTCTACCTCGGCGGCCTCACTCCTTCCGACGTCCCCGAACAGGAGCTGTCACCACACCTGCGGTCGCGGGCGGAGGTCGGCAGGATCCTGCTGGCCTCCGGCGTCCCGACCACCGCTCTGCGGGCCGCGGTCATCATCGGATCCGGGTCGGCCTCCTTCGAGATGCTGCGCTATCTCACGGAGCGACTGCCCGTCATGGTGACGCCGAGCTGGGTGTCCACGCGGATCCAGCCGATCGCCGTACGGGACGTGCTGCGCTATCTGGTGGGCAGTGCCCGGATGGAGCGGGAGGTGAGCCGCACCTTCGACATCGGCGGGCCCGACATCGTCACCTACCGGGTCATGATGCAGCAGTACGCGGAGGTCGCGGACCTTCCGCACCGGCTCATCCTGCCCGTTCCGATGCTGACCCCACGGCTGTCCAGCCACTGGATCGGACTGGTCACACCCGTGCCGAGGTCGATCGCGCGCCCGCTCGCCGAGTCGCTGCGGTACGAGGTGGTGTGCCGGGAACACGACATCGCCCAGTACGTCCCCGACGGACCCGGGCAGCCGTTCGGCCTCGACAAGGCGCTGCGGCTGGCACTGCAACGGGTCCGGGAGGCACGGGTCACCACCCGGTGGTCCTCCGCATCGGTGCCCGGGGTGCCCAGCGACCCACTGCCCACCGACCCCCACTGGGCCGGCGGCAGCCTGTACACGGATGTGCGCGGACTCGACGTCGACGCGTCCCCGGAGGCTCTGTGGCGGGTCGTCGAGGGGATCGGCGGCGATCACGGCTGGTATTCGTTCCCGCTCGCCTGGGCGGTGCGCGGGTGGCTCGACCGACTGGTGGGAGGCGTGGGACTGCGGCGTGGACGGCGGGACACCGACCGGCTGCGTGTGGGCGATTCGCTGGACTTCTGGCGGGTCGAGGAGATCGAGCCGGGGCGGCTGCTGCGGCTGCGCGCCGAGATGCGGCTGCCGGGCCTGGCCTGGCTGGAGATGTACGCGGAGTCCGACGGCCGGGGCCGCTCGCGCTACCGCCAGCGCGCGCTGTTCCATCCGCGCGGGCTGTTCGGCCACGCGTACTGGTGGAGCGTGCGGCCCTTCCACTCGATCGTGTTCGGCGGGATGGCCCGCAACATCGCCCGTTCGGCAGCAGCCGCAAAGTCACCCGAACCGGCGAGTGCCACGGTGTCGCCCTGACCGGTCCGCCCGCGGACGGCAGCATGACAGGTCCCCGGCCTCCCCAGGAGTTGCGCCATGACCGTAGCGGTCGTCCTGTTCACTGCCGATCTCCGGCTGCACGACCATCCGCCGCTGCGGGCGGCGCTCGCTTCGTCGGACGAGGTCGTGCCCCTGTTCGTCCGTGACAGCGCGATCGAGGCGGCCGGGTTCGGCGCCCCGAACCGCTTGGCCTTCCTCGCCGACTGTCTGCGGGATCTCGACGCCGGGCTGCGTGAGCGGGGCGGCCGGCTGGTGGTCCGTTCGGGCGATGTCGTCGAGGAGGTGGGCCGGATCGTCGCCGAGACCGGCGCGGCGGACGTCCACCTCGCGGCCGGTGTCAGTGCCTACGCCCGCCGCCGTGAGGAGCGGCTGCGGGCGGCGCTCGAGTCCGGCGGCCAACGGCTGCACGTCCATGACGGCGTGATCACCGCGGTCGTGCCCGGTGCCGTGACGCCGGCGGCATCGGACCACTTCGCCGTGTTCACGCCGTACTTCAGGCGCTGGTCCGCGGAACGGGTGCGGGACGCCTTCGCCGCACCACGTGCCGTGCGGGTCCCGGACGGTCCGGAGTCCGAGGCGGTACCGGCCCGCGGCGAGGTGACCGGTGTGTCGGAGGGGCTGGCAGAGGGCGGGGAGCAGCAGGGCCGTACCCGGCTCGCCGCATGGCTCCGCCGCGGGCTCGCTGCGTACGAGGAACGTCACGACGATCTGTCCGGCGACGGCACGTCCCGGCTCTCACCGCATCTGCACTTCGGCACCCTGTCCCCCGTCGAACTCGTCCACCGGGCCCGCACCGCCAAGGGGCCCGGGGCCGAGGCCTTCGTCCGGCAGCTGTGCTGGCGCGAGTTCCATCACCAGGTCCTCGCGGCCCGGCCGGACGCGTCCCGGCAGGACTACCGCACCCGGCACGACCACTGGCGGTCCGAGGCGGACGCCGCCGACGACATCGAGGCCTGGCGACGGGGGCGCACCGGCTACCCCGTGGTCGACGCGGCGATGCGCCAGCTGCGCCACGAGGGCTGGATGCACAACCGTGGACGGCTGCTCACCGCGGGCTTCCTGACCAAGACGCTGTACGTGGACTGGCGCATCGGCGCCCGGCACTTCCTGGACCTGCTGGTCGACGGCGACGTCGCCGACAACCAGCTGAACTGGCAGTGGATGGCCGGGACCGGTACGGACAGCCGCCCCAACCGGGTGCTCAACCCCGTGACCCAGGGCAAGCGATACGACCCGGACGGCAGCTACGTCCGCCGCTGGGTGCCGGAACTGGCGGCGGTGTCCGGGTCCGCCGTGCACGAGCCGTGGAAGCTCCGAGGGGCGGGGGGCGACCGACCGGACTATCCCCGGCCGGTGGTGGAACTGGCCGACGGGCTGTCCCGCTTCCGGCGGGCACGAGGCCTGGACTGAGCACCACACGCGCGCCGGAGCCGAATCCGGTGAACGCGGCGCGCACCCCCAGGGAATGCCCAGGCGCCGCGTCCGCCGCGCCGCGCCGGGGGCAACGCCGCCCTGCCGGCCGGGCGGCGACGAGGATGCTGACGTGCCGACTCCCACCGCATCCACCGAACCGGCCGGCCGCGACACCACGGACGGTTCCCGTGCTCATACGGCGCTCCTGCTGCTGTCGGCGGCCTCCGGGGCGGCGGACGCCTTCGTCTTCATCTGTGTCGGCCAGGTCTTCGCCGGTGTGATGACGGGCAATCTGGTGCTGCTGGGCGCCGCAGCAGCGGGGGCCGGCGAGGAGGGGGTCGCGCTGCGTGTGGTCACGGCGCTGGTCTCGTACGGATGCGGGGTGGCCTGGGGCGCGGTGGCCGGCGAGCGAATGTGGTGGCGGCTGCCCGTCATGCTGTCGTTCGAGGTGGTGCTGCTCGCTGCCGGCGCCGTGCTGTGGGCGTGCGGCCTGATCACGTCGGACGCGGACCGGCTGGGGTTGCTGGTCGTCATGGGGCTCGCGATGGGGATTCAGGGCCGTGTCCGGGCCACCCCCACGAACTACTTCACCGGAACGCTGACGTCTCTCGTCGCACGGCTGGCCCGGGCATCGTGGCGCCGCGATGACGTCTGGGTCGCCGGCCGGCTGCTCGCCGTCGTGGCGGGCGCGGCACTTGCAGCGCTGACGGTGCGCCTGTGGCCTGCGTCGGGCGCCGTGACCGCTGCGGGTCTGGCGGCCGCCGCGCTGTTCGTCGAAGCCGCCGGACGGCGGGCCGTCCCGGCAATGGCCCGGTCGTAGGCCACGGACAAGGGGAAGCCCCGGCCGGATCGGGGGAATCCAGCCGGGGCGGCTCTCGTGTGGGCGCTCAGCGCGTCATCCACATATAGGTGAACGATAAATCATCCAGCCTTGTTCCCGGGAATCCGCACCCCGGACTGTGATCCAGGGCACGGACCGCCGACCCGGGGACGCGGCGTCACGCCCCGGCTGCGGGCGCCTCGGTGCCGTAACGGCGGTGGAACTGTTCGATCCGGCCGGCCGTGTCCAGCACCTGCCGGGTCCCCGTGTAGAACGGGTGGCTCGCCGACGAGGTCTCGACGTCGATGACGGGATAGCTCCGGCCGTCCTCCCACGTCACCCGCCGATCGGAATCCGCGGTGGAACGGGTGAGGAAGGCCGCCCCCGCAGCGCGGTCACGGAAGACCACCGGACGGGAGACGGGGTGGATACGGGACTTCATGGGCATTCCTTCCCTGGTGCGAGAGCGGACGGACGACGCGGGCCCCCCGGCGGTGGCCGGGGCTGCGGTCAGCGTTCCTCGCGGAACAGAACGTGCTGCCCGGCCGCGGGGTCGTACTTGCGCAGGACCAGACGGTCGGGGTTGTTGCGACGGCTCTTGCGCGTCACATAGCTCTGACCGGTTCCGGCGGTCGAGCGGAGGGTGACGACGGGACGGGCCTCACTGCGGGCCATGGGCACCTCCGGACTCCTGTACCGATCCCGAACCCTTGATGGGAACGGGATTCGTTTTCGTTCTGGTCGTGTAACGCGAGCACACCCGCGGCCATTCCCGGCCCCCCGGACACCCCCTCACCGGCCGCCCAAGCGCTTCACCCGAACGAACCGCACACGCTCCGGCGAACCGTCACGCGGAGACGCTGCGCTCGTTGATCGCTGAGCCCGGCATTGCAGCCGACTTCCCGAGGAACGTGAGCCATGCGCCTGAAGAACACCCTGACCACCCTTGCGGCCACCGCGATGATCGCCGCCTGTTCGATGACGGCGGCCGGCCCGGCGGTCGCCGCCGGGGACACCGCACCCGCCTGCGTGGCACGCGACGTCATCAAGCAGAACAAGACCGCCTGGACGACGAACAACTGCGGCCGGAACATGCACATCCAACTGGTGATCAACAACGGCCCCGACAGGTCGTGCTGGACCACCTCCCCCGGCGAGACCCTCGAGTGGAAGTGGAAGATGGGCTCGTACGGCCGCATCGCACTCTGCTGACACCGCGGGCCACCACGGCCCCCGTGGCCCGGCCCACGCAACCCCGGAGCCCTCGCCCCCGGCGGGGGCTCCGGCCCGCATATGCCCCGGCACGGGTCCACGGACACCGCGCGAAACGGCACACACAGGCTCACATCAGGGGTCGGATGCCTGATGACTTGCATCAACACCCGGATTCAGCAAGGGTGTTCGACGAATCAGAGTTCCGGCCAGCCGCTGGCATATGCCGGACGCAAGAACGCGTCGAGTGTTGCCAAACCCCTTACGGGCGCCTGCGGGCTGTGCAACAGTCGTATTCGGTCCACCCTCAGACCTGGTTGTACCGCGCCTGTATCGGAGTACGACATGCCGCCCCATCCGTCCGCGGACCGTTCCGCCACCCAGCCGCCCGAGCGCGATGCCGTCGACGCGTTGATCAACCGGACACAGCGGCTGCGCGGCGACGTGGACGCGGTGCGGCGCGACACCGTCCTCGTCGACGAGGACGATCCTCAACTGCGCTGGCAGCGCGCACTGTGCGACCTGGCGGTCCATCAGCTCGACGACCTCGGCGCGCATCTGGGACAGCTCAAGCAGGGACTGCCGTCGGAGGCCGCGGAGCAGTTCACAGCCGGGACGGCGCAGCTCGCGGGCCAGGATTCACCTGTCGGCGAGCAGCAGGGTTCCCTCATCGGCCGGGTCGGCAGTGCCGAATGGAATCTGCTGACCGACGAGGTCAGCTGGTCCGACGAACTCCTCCAGATCTTCGGCCGCACGCCCGAGGCGGGGCCGCTTTCGCTCGACGACCTGCCCTCCGTACTCCTGCCCGAGGACCAGTCCCTGCTCACCGCGCTGGTGACGGACTGCCTGGTCGACGGCAAGCCGATAGACGGCGAGTTCCGCATCCTGCGCACGGACGGGCGGATCAGGACCTTGCACATGATGGGCGAGCCCGTCCTCGACGCGGACGGCTGCACCGCATCCATGTGGGCAGTCCTGCGCGATGTCAGCGCGCTGCGCCGCAGCCAGCAGGTAGTGCGCCGGACCCAGGAGTCCCTCCGCCACCAGCAGCACGTCGCCAGGACCGAACGCCGGCTGGCCGTGGAACTGCAGGAGGCCGTGCTCCCCCCGTGGCGGGGCTCGCTCAGCCTTCCGGACCAGGGGCCCGGGTCGCTGGACATCGCGGCCCACTACCTGCCGTCGGATTCGAGCGCTCTGATCGGCGGTGGCTGGTATGACGCGATGGAGCTGCCGGACGGCCGGACTCTGCTCACGGTCGGCGATCTGACCGGTCACGGTATCCAGGCCACCTCCGCCATGGCGATGATCCTGGGTGCGCTGCGGGGCATGGCGGTGGCCGGGATCGAGCCCGGAGCACTGATGCGGTATCTCAACCAGTTACTGGAGACATCCATCCAGCCCGCCCTGGGCAGCGCGGTGTGCTGCCGGTTCGACCCCGCCACTCGCAGGCTGGACTGGGCGCAGGCCGGACACCCGGCACCACTGCTTTTCCGCAATGGAGCCGGGCGCCCGATTCCCCCGCCGGACGGGGTGCTCCTCGGAGCGGCGTCCGGGGTCGCCTACGAGCAGGACGAAGTACACCTGCTGCCCGGTGATGTGCTGGTACTCCACACCGACGGGTTGGCCCGGGGCACGGGGAGCGCGCACAACGGTCTCCGCCCGGGGACCGAAACACTCCTCGGACTCGCGCCGCGCTTCACCGAGGCCCGCACGGCGCAGGAATGCGTACGGACCGTCGTCGAGGAGTTCGGTGGCACCGAGCGACTGGACGACGCGTGTGTACTGATCGCACGCGTCGGGGCGTAGGAACAGTAGGGGCACACCACGCACGGGGGCCGGCTCACGGAACTCAGGGCACGGCACGGATACGCCGGAGGCCTGGCGGCCCCCACGGTGCTGCGCCCGGACGGGTGTTGAGGAACGGCGTCTTCACGTCGCGACAACTCTTCGTCGCGACAGCTCTTCGTCACCGCACCCGATGATCAGATCTCTGAACTCCTGGGCCTCTTGATGACGGAGCTCTGCGGCAGCGAGAGCTGGATCTCCTCGCGCAGGTCCTCGATCTTCGCGTAGCCCGCAAACTGACCCGTAAGCCGGTACATCTCGCGCAGCCGGTCCCAGGTGCGGTGCGATGAGGTCTCCCCCATGGTCACCAGAGCGAGCCGGGCGTAACGGTCGGCTTGCTCGGGGTCGTCGGCGATGAAGCAGGCCGAAGCCAGCGAGATGTAGTCGAAGATCTTGGACCGCTGGCGTCCGTTGACCCGCAGTTCCAGCGCCTGTTTCGCATGGCGCTGGGCAGTGATGGCCGCCGAGGGGTCGTGCTCGGCCAGCGTACGGAACGCCAGGGCCTGCATGCCGTGCAGATCGGCCTCGTCGAACATCTGCATCCAACTGGGCGGTGGCACATCACCCTTGTCGGAGATGAAGAGCTCCTCGGCCCGGCCGAGGGTGCGCCGCATGGCCTGCCCCCGCCCCATGGAGGCCTGTGCCCACGCCTCGATGGTGTGCAGCATCGCCTGGGTGCGCGGCAGAACCATGTCGCCCGAGCCGGACTTGGCGAGTTTCATGAGGTCGAGCGCGTCGTCGGGACGGCCCAGGTGGACCATCTGGCGGGCCGCCCTGGAGAGCGCCTCGCCCGCCCGCGGCCGGTCACCGCCCTCGCGCGCGGCGTGTGCGGCGATGACGAAGTACTTCTGGGCCGTGGGTTCGAGGCCGATGTCGTGGGACATCCAGCCCGCGAGGACGGCGAGGTTGGCGGCGACGCCCCAGAGACGGCGCTGCAGATGGTCGGGGTGGCGGTAGGCGAGCATGCCTCCCACCTCGTTGAGCTGGCCCACCACGGCCTTGCGCTGGAGGCCGCCACCACGGGAGGCGTCCCAGGCGCGGAACACCTCCACGGAGCGTTCCAGTGCCTCGATCTCCTCCGAGCCGATGGGCGCGGCCTCGTACCGGTCGTAGCCGGCCGGGTCCGCGTACACGGGGTCGTCGATGCGTGGGGCGTCGGCCGCCAGTACGGGGTCGGTGTGCAGCCAGTCGTGCATGGGGCCGGTGATCGTGGAGCCGGCGGCGAGCGCGGCGCCCGCGCTCACCAAGCCGCGTCGGTTGAGCATGAGGTCCATTCCCGTGAATTCGGTGAGGACCGCTGCCGTCCGCTCGGGCGCCCACGGGAGTTGGTCGGGATTGTGTTCCGTCCCGGTCTCTCGCCGTTTCCCCACACGCCCGCGTCGGCCGAACCCGAGGTCCTCGATGGTCACGACACGACCGAGCCGCTCGGTGAACAGGGCTGCCAGCACCTTGGGCACGGGATCGCGCGGGGACTCCCCCATGTCGATCCAGCGCCTCACGCGCGAGGTATCGGTGGCAAGTTGGGGGTGGCCCATGGCCGCCGCCTGCCTGTTCACCATTCTCGCGAGCTCGCCCTTGGACCAGCCGGCAAGGCCGAACAGGTCCGACAGGCGGGTGTTGGGTTCTCCGGTCACGTCAAGCCCCCAGGTTCTCGGCTGTGTTGACAGTAACCCCCTGTCAGATGCCTTGCGACTATTCGCCAGGGTTCGCCAGGGTCCGCCACATGGTCTGCCACCCGCGCGCCGGTGTCAGGTAGGAAAGCGCCACCCCGCCCGGCAGCCCTAGGTACTCCCCAGGGTGCCGAACGGCCGCCGGCCGGGGCGGCGCACGCAACTTGTCGGCGCACGAAGGGATCTGTCTCGCCCATGTACACAGCATCGTCCTCCGTGCCCGCCCCGCCCCGGCCGCTGCGTCCCCTGGGAGTGGGTGGCGGACCGTATCTCGACCCCCGCGCCGTCGTCCCCGCGCCCGGCATCGGCCGGACCCGGCGCGTGGCAGGGCCGGGTGCCCCCTCGCTCAGCGGAAGACTGGACCTTTCCGGCCCGCAGGGTGCTCAGCTGAGAATGGCGATCGCCTCGGTGCACCGGATCTGCCCGGAGTTCAATCCGGTACAGGTGCTGCGACGCAGCGGCCGTTCGGTGCTCCTCGTCGGTTCCACCGGCCGCGCGACCGCTGTCGCCAAGTGTTTACTGGACCACTCCCCCGCATGGTCGGAGCGGTTCCGCCATGAAATAGCGGCATACCGGGCGTTCGTCCGGCACCGCCCGCCGGTCCGGGTTCCCCGGCTCATCGCGGCGGACCCGGAGAACTGCACTCTGGTCATCGAGCGGATGCCCGGCCGGGTGGCGGCGTTGACCAGGCACCCGTCGGAGGCCCCGCCGCGCGCTGATCTGCGGGCCGTGCTCGGTGCGGTCAGCCGGGTCAACGCCTGGCGTCCACCGGCCGGTCTGTTCGACGCCCCGCTGGACTACGCGGCACGCATCGCGCGCTATCACGAGCTCGGCCTGTTCACCGACCGTGATCTGGGAGACCTTCAGAAGCTGCTGCACGGCCTGGCCCACGCCGGGGGCCGCCAAGGCATGGGGCAGTTCTGCCACGGTGACGCATTGCTCTCCAACATCCTCCTGTCGCCCACCGGTCCGGTGCTGGTGGACTGGGAACACGCCGGGTGGTATCTGCCGGGCTACGACCTCGCGACGCTCTGGGCGGTTCTGGGTGACGCGCCGGTGGCGCGGCGTCAGATCAGCCAGCTGGCCCAGGTCGCGGGTCCGGCGGCGCGGGACTCGTTCCTGGTGAACCTGATGCTCGTACTCACCCGGGAGATCCGTACGTACGAGACTGCCCTTCAGCGGGCCATGCGGGACACCACCGCGCCGGCCAGGACGGGGCAGGACCGTCCGGGTGCGCTTTCGTCGGGTGAGGAGCAGCGACTGCTGCTGCGCCGCCTGCACGACGACTGCGCCATGGCGCGGAGTGCCGTTCGAGCCGCAGTCGGCACTCGCTGACCTGCCGATGGGGATGCGCGCTGCGGGTCCGGTGCCGACACACCGGACCCGCAGCGCGCTGTTGTGCCGCCCCTCGGGCCGAGGCCTGAGCCCAGCCGGCCTCAGTGTGCGCGGACGATGTCCACGTCGGCTGCCTTCACGAAGGCGATGCGGTGGCCGATCTGGACCGTCACGTACTTCTCCTTGCCCCGGAAGTACGCGTGGTCCAGGGGGTAGGAGGAGTCGATGGTCGGCGCGTAGAAGAAGCCGGTGGGGGCCTCTCCGCCGCCGGGGTAGGACTGACCTGCCTTGATGGTGTACTGCAGGGCCGTGCCCACTCGCTGGTCCGCGAAGTCGGCCGGGTATTCCGACTTCTCCGGATACGCCACGCCGTACACCGGGACCTCCGTCCTGCCCTCCTTGGGCCTGACGACGTACCCGGCGGTGGGGGTGGTGGTGCGGGCATGGTCCGGGGTGCGGAGCCACGCCTTCTTGCCGTACCACCAGATCGCCGTCCAGCCGGGTGCGTGGTCGGCGACGACGGCCTGCTGGGTGGCGCTGATCTTACTGCCCCAGTCGGCGGCGCAGTTGGTGCCGGGCGAGCCGTCCGTATGCAGCCCCGGGTCGGAGAAGAGCGGTGCGTCGTCGGCGGGTTCCGTGTGGAGCGGCACCGCACTGGAGCCCTGTACGGGCAGGTCGACGCCCTTCTCGCAGTCGCGGAACGCCTGCTGGTTGTCCTTGAACCGCGGGCTGACGGTGATGAGTTCGCTGCTCTTTCGGGCCGTCGGCACAGTGGGCTTGCCGAGGAGGGCCATGAAGCGGTTCCAGTCCCAGTAGGTGCCCGGGTCCCAGTGCATGTTCTTGGTGCCGGCGGCGCTGGTGGGCGGCACCCCGTCGTGGCCGATGATGTGCTGGCGGTCGAGCGGGATGTCGTACTTGGCGGCGAGATAGCGCACAAGTGCCGCGGTGGAGCGGTACATCTCGGGGGTGTACCACTTCGCGCCCTCGGTGGCGACGCCCTCCTGCTCGATGCCGATCGAGTGGGTGTTGAGGTACCAGTTCCCGGCCTGCCAGGCGACGTCCTTGTTCTTCACCATCTGCGTGACGTGACCGTCGCCGGAACGCACCACGTAGTGGGCGGAGGTCTGCTTCAGCGGGTTCTGGAAGATCTTCAGGGTGGTGTCGAAGTCCTCCTCGGTGTCATGGAGGACGATGAACTTGATCTTGTTGCTGTGCGGCCGGTCCGCGGTGTCGTAGTTGCCGTACGTCTCCTTGTCGGCCGGGTCGCCGGTCTGCTGGTAGGCGGCCGGGACCCAGTCGCATGCGAGACCGCGCGGGCACTCCGGCCGCACCCCGTCCGCGCCGGCGTGCGCCGCGGGACTGAGCAGCGCGAGACTCAGCGCGCCGGCGGTGGTCAGCGCGAGTGCGCGTCCGGTCCTCTGCTTGGACGTCATGACAACCCTTCTTGGAGCTGGGCGTCTCCCGAGCCGTACGTGTCGAGAGGTCTTCGTGCCGATCTCGTGTTGCTTCGTGCGCGCACACTCTCTGACCTGAGGTGATGGCGCGTCAAGGGTGTTGTGGGGACCGCGGGTCGAGCCAGTGGACCAGACCACTGGCAGGTGCTCTGACCTGCGGCCGGAAAGGAGCAACGGGTTTCTGGCGATGCCGCGTTACCTGAGTTTTACGCAGGGGCGGGCCGGCCGGCGCGGCCGGGTGTCGTCCCTCGAACGAGCGCACTCCTTGTGTGACTAATGCCGGCTGTGCGTGCCTCGAACGGCCGAGGGGTAGGGCTCGCGCGGACACGACCGAACCGCGTGACGCTCACGCGGAGGCTCATCGAAAGGCCGGACGCACATGGCACAGCCCTTCACCCTGCCGGACTTCTATGTTCCGTATCCGGCGCGCCTCAATCCACATGTCGAGGAGGCGCGGCAGCACACGAAGACGTGGGCGCGGGCCATAGGGATGCTGGAGGGGTCCGGCATCTGGGAGGAGAAGGACCTCGACTCGCACGACTACGCGCTGCTGTGTGCCTACACCCACCCCGACTGCTCGGCCGAGGCCCTGTCCCTGGTCACCGACTGGTACGTGTGGGTCTTCTTCTTCGACGACCACTTCCTGGAACTGTTCAAACGGACCCCGGACCGCGAGGGGGGCAAGGCGTACCTGGACCGGCTGCCGGCGTTCATGCCGATGGAGCGGGGTGCGCCGACGCCGGAGCCGACCAATCCTGTCGAGGCGGGGCTGGCGGATCTGTGGGCGCGGACGGTGCCCGGCATGTCGGACGCGTGGCGGGTGAGGTTCGCCGAGGCGACGAAGAACCTGCTGAACGAGTCGCTGTGGGAGCTCGCCAACATCAATGAGGGCCGCATCGCCAACCCCGTGGAGTACATCGAGATGCGCCGCAAGGTGGGCGGCGCCCCCTGGTCGGCGGGTCTGGTGGAGTACGCGGCCGGCGCCGAGGTGCCCGAGGCGGTGGCCGGCGAACGGGCGTTGCGCGTGCTGCGCGACGCGTTCTCCGACGGGGTCCATCTGCGCAACGACCTGTTCTCGTACCAGCGCGAGGTCGAGGACGAGGGCGAGAACAGCAATGGCGTCCTGGTCCTTGAGCGCTTCCTCGACTGCTCGACGCAGGAGGCCGCCGAGGCGGTGAACGATCTGCTGACGTCACGCCTCCAGCAGTTCGAGAACACCGCGCTGACCGAACTGGGCCCGCTCTGCGTGGGGAAGGGCCTCGACGCGGCGCAGACGGCGGCCGTGCTCGCGTACGTCAAGGGGTTGCAGGACTGGCAGTCCGGCGGCCATGAATGGCATATGCGCTCCAGCCGCTACATGAACGACGGCGGGGCCGCGCAGGCCGCGCCGGGCTTCGGGATGGCCGCCGCGTCGATCCGCTTCACCCCCCGCTCGGAATCCGCCAGGCTGCGCAGCCACACCCATCTGCCGTACCAGCATGTAGGCCCGTCCCTGCTGCCCGACTTCGATCTTCCGTTCGGCACGACGCTCAGTCCGCATCTGGACGGGGCCCGGGTCCGGATCGTCGACTGGGCGAACCGGATGGGCATCCTTCAGGCGCAGCCGGGGGTTCCGGGCTCACACATCTGGGACGAGGAGCGGCTGCTGGCGATCGACCTCCCGCTGTGCGCGGCGGGGCTGCATCCGGACGCCACCCCGGACGAACTCGACCTGTCCTCTCAGTGGCTGGCGTGGGGGACGTACGGGGACGACTGGTTCCCGGTGGTGCACGGTCGCGCCCGTGATCTGGCGGGGGCCCGCCTCGCCAACGAGCGGCTGTCGCTCTTCATGCCACTGGACGGGGCCGCGACGCCCGAGCCCGTCAACGCGCTGGAACGCGGCCTGGGCGATCTCTGGCAGCGCACCAGCGCACCGATGGACGACAGCGGCAGGCGTGCGTTCCGCACGTCCATCGAGGACATGACCGCCAGCTGGCTGTGGGAGCTGGCGAATCAGGCGCAGAACCGGATTCCCGACCCGGTGGACTACGTCGAGATGCGACGCATGACGTTCGGCTCGGATCTGACGATGAGTCTGTGCCGGCTCGGGCACGGCAGGAAGGTACCGCCGGAGATCTACGAGAGCGGCCCGCTCCGCTCCCTGGAGAACGCGGCGGCCGACTACGCCGCGCTGCTCAACGACCTGTTCTCGTACCAGAAGGAGATCGAGTACGAGGGTGAGGTACACAACGGTGTCCTGGTGGTGCAGAACTTCTTCGGGGTGGACTATCCGACGGGGGTGGCGATCCTGCACGATCTGATGAAGTCGCGGCTGCGCCAGTTCCTGCACGTCGCGGAGAACGAACTCCCGGTCCTGTATGACGACTTCGCTCTGGACGCCGAGGCGAGGGAGATCCTCGCCGGTTACGTCCAGGAGCTGAAGCACTGGATCGCGGGCATCCTGATCTGGCACCGGGACTGCAGGCGCTACCGCGAGGAGGACCTGCGGCGGGGTACCGCGGCCCCGTGGCACCTGGGCGGTCCCACGGGGCTCGGCACATCGGCGGCGCAGGTGACCTCGCTGTTCGCTCAGCTCTCCGGGGTCAGCGTGTAGCGCTTACCGGCGCGGGCCCTGATGACCTTCTCGCCACTGCTGAACAGCGTGCTGCGGACGGTCACTTCGCGGGTCCGGCCCGCCGTGATCACCACACGGCGGGCCTGTCCCGCGGCCCATTCGATGTCGACGGTGAATCCGCCGCGGGCGCGCAGCCCGCGCACCGACCCGGCCGGCCAGGCGGCGGGGAGGGCGGGGAGGATCTCGACGGCGTCGTGCTGGCTCTGCAGCAGCATCTCCGCGATACCCGAGGTAGCGCCGAAGTTCCCGTCGATCTGGAACGGCGGGTGGGTGTCCCAGAGGTTGGGCAGGGTGGAGCTCTTCAGCTGCTCGGAGAGCATCTTGTGGGCGTGGCTGCCGTCCCGCAGCCGCGCCCAGAAGTTGATCTTCCAGGCCTTGGACCAGCCGGTGCCACCGTCCCCGCGGGCACCCAGGGAGACCTTGGCGGCTTCGGCCCAGGAACTCCCGGCCTCGATCTGGCGGCCTGGGTGGAGGCCGAAGAGATGGGAGACATGGCGGTGGTCGTCGGCAGGGTCGTCGCGGTCGGTCTTCCACTCCTGGAGCTGGCCCCAGGAGCCGATGCGCAGGCCGGGGTCGAGGCGGTCGAGGGCCGTTTCGAGACGACCGCGGAAGGCGGGTGCGTCACCGAGGGTACGGGCGGCCTCCAGGGTGCTGGTGAGGAGGTCGTGGACGATCTGCTGGGACATCGCGGCCCCGGCGGTGAAGTCCCCGTGCTCGGGCGAGTAGCTCGGGGTGACGACGAGGAGTCCGTCGCGGGGGTCGGTGCGCAGGTTGGCCAGCCAGAATTCGGCGGCTTCCTTCATCGCCGGGTAGGCGGTGGAGCGCAGATAGTCGGTGGAGCCGCTGAAGCGGTAGTGCTCGTACATCTGCTGGGTGAGCCAGGCGGCGGCCTCGGGGAACCAGAAGGCGGTGGACCAGTCGTGGACTCCGGTGAAGCCGAACGGGTTGGTCTCGTTGTGCACGACCCAGCCGTCGGTGCCGAACATCTCCTTCGCCGTCCTGCGGCCGGGCTCACGCATGGCCTCGATGTAGCGGTCGTAGGGGGCGGTGGTCTCGGCGAGGTTGGTGACCTCGGCGAGCCAGTAGTTCATCTGGAGGTTGATGTTGGTGTGGTAGTCGGCGGACCAGGGCGGGGTGGTGGAGTTGTTCCAGACGCCCTGGAGGTTGGCGGGCAGCGAGCCGGCTCGCGAGGAGGCGATCAGCAGGTAGCGGCCGTACTGGAAGAAGAGCGCCTCCAGAGCCCGGTCCGCGGCGCTCGTTCCGCCTGTGTAGGCGCTCAGCAGCTGGTCGGTGGGCAGGTCGGGCAGTTGCTGACCGATGTCGAGGGCGACCCGGTCGAAGAGAGTGCGGTGGTCGTTCACGTGGGCGTCGCGGACACGCTCGTACGAGGTGGCCGCCGCGGTGTCGACGGCGGCCGTGACCTTGGCGTGCGGGTCCTGTCCGCGGTAGGCGGGAAAGGTGTCCGCATAGTCGGTGCCGGCGGCGAGGAAGAACCACGCACTGTCCGCGCCGGTGACGGTGAGACTGCCGTCGGCCCCGGCGGTGACCTTGCCACCGGTGGTGCGGACGCGGATCTGGGCCTCGAAGCGCAGGCCGTTGTCCTCGAGGGCTCCCCTGACGGTGAGGCGGTCACCGGCGGCGGATGCGGTGAAGTCGGTGCGTGGCGAGGTGTAGCGCAGAGTGAAGGCCACCTGTCCCGGGCGGTCCGCCGTCAGCCGTCCGGCGATGACGGAACCAGGATGGGAGACGAAGAACTCCCGGCTGTGGGCGACGCCTTCGTGCGTGTACGCGACGGTCGCGAGGGCGGTCCGCAGGTCCAGGCCACGCCGGTAGGAGGAGTCGGGGGCGGCCGGAGCGCCGGGCACGTCGAGGTGCAGTTCCCCGAAGACCTGGTAGGCGCCGTAGCCCCGCCGGGGCTGTCCGAGTTCGGCAGCCACGGCGTCGGGGCCGAGGCTGCCTTCGCTGTCGAGGCGCTCCTGCACCCCGGCGAGGGCGCCCGGTCTGGGGGTGGTCCAGTTGCCGAAGTCGTAGCCCTGGGCCGAGCCTGGGCCGCCGGACCAGAGGGTCTTCTCGTTGAAGGTCAGGAGCTCGGAGGCGAGCGTTCCATGGACGCTCGCGCCAAGAGCCCCGCCGCCGATGGGCAGGGACTCGCGCTCCCAGCCGACGGCGGGGGCACGGTAGTGGAGCACCGGGTTCGGCAGCTCCGCCTTCTGCTTTCCCGTCGCCGATTCATCGGAGGTCCCGGCGGCGACGGCCGTGCCGTTGAGGGCGGGAACCCCCAGCGCCAGAGCGCCCGTTACGCCGATCGCTGTCTTCACAGTGGTACGTCGCGTCATCCCGGATGTCATACCGAACGACGCTAGAGGTCCGATGACTACCCGAACAAGAGGCACGACAAAGCGGCCTCTTGGACGGAGGCCGCGTGTACTTGGACGGAAGTGCCGCTACCGGGCCGGGCGTGCTGAGCCGGCCCGGGCCGGCTCAGCCCTGCTGGAAGAGCTCGGCGGGCAGCGGCTTCAGGAGGGTGTACAGGTCGTCGGTGATCGGCCGGTCCCAGCTGGCGATGGTGACGAGCACGCCGTCGCTGCGGTCGAACTGGACGCAGGAGATGCGGCTCTCGGAGAGCTTCACCCGGCGGACGATCAGCAGGTTGTCGCCCTGCATCACGGGCATGTCCTCGGTACCGGTCACCTCGACCGGCTCGTCGTTCTCCAGCGCGAGCAGCAGCTGGGCCACCTCGAAGGGGACCTGGCCCTCCTCGGTCTCGCGGGCGGGCGAGCCCTCCGGGAGGTTGCCGATGATCATCGCGGGGCCGCGGCCGCCGAACAGGTCGTAGCGCAGGAAAACGCCCTGACAGCTGCCGTCGGGGGCGGGCAGCAGACCGGCGCCGAGGTTTCCGGGCCAGTCGCCCGGGTCCATGGCCAGGACGTCGAAGTCGGGGCCCGCGGGTGTGGCGGCGCTACGGCGGCGGAGGAAGGACATGCAGACATGTTACGTGGCCTGGGCCGCCTCGCCGAGCCGGGCCCGGGCAGGCCGGTGCCGCCCCGACGTCCCCGGTCACCCGGTGCCCGACTCCGCGGCGAGCGCCTCCAGCACGGCGACGGCCTCGGCGGCCCGGCCGAACGGCACGAAGAGGTGATCGTGGTGGAATCCGGCCACCACGTTGCAGCTGATCCCCGCATCGGTGAGGGCCAGCGCGACGGCGGCGGTCAGCCCGACGGCCTCCAGAGCCGAGTGCACACGGAACGTGATCCAACCAGCCGCGTAGGAGAAGGGCAGCCCGGCCGCCGTGGCCTCCGCTTCCGGGAGTACCAGTGTGAGGCCTTCGGCCTCACGGACCGTGACGACGGGGGCGGCCCGGTCGGGCACGACGCCGTCGGGCACGGTCACGTAGACGTAGCGCCCCGGGTGCAGCTCCGGACGCAGGTCGCTCAGCAGGACGCGAAGATCACTCTCACCTGTCACGCCCACCACGCTACCTACGGTGTGCGGTGCCGCTCGTCGTGGCGTGCGGCACGAAGTGGGCGGAGTTGCTTCGGGCGCATCAATGAGGAACGGCCAGGCATGGCGGTGACCTGGGGGCAGTAGCTCGTTCAGATGGAGCCGGGACATCTGGTCTCGGTCGAACCATGCCGAGCGCGAAGCGCTACTGGGCCGGGCGGAGGACTGCCCCCTACCAGCGTCACCTACGAACCCGCGCCGTAGCCACCTGTGGAAAGCGGCGTGACCGAAGTCCACACGCCGAACCACTGCTCGGCGCCGAAGTCCTCGTACCGCTCCACCTCGGTGAACCCCAACTTTGCCGCGAGGCGCATCGAGCGCTCGTTGGCGGTCTGGGTGCGGAGCACCACCGCCTGGCCGGGAAGCGCTTGGGCGAACCAGTCGAGTGCCGCTGCGCACGCCTCGGTGGCGTACCCGTACCCCCACGCCTGCGGCAGGAACAGGAAGCCGAGCTCGGTGCTGCCGACGTCCGGACGGACATGCCCCGGACGCTCTGCGTGCGGATCGAGCATGACCGTGCCGATCATCGCCCCGTCGAGATCGATCACGAAGAAGCCGGGGCGCCGCCCGGGCACCTCGGGCACCGTGCGTTCGAGTTCGGCACGCGGTTGTGGTCCGCCGAGGTAAGTGCCCACCTCGGGAGAGGCGTTCAGCTCGATGACCGTCGCACGGTCCCGGGGTTCGGACTCGCGGAGTACGAGCCGCTCGGTCTTGATCGGGGCAGGTGGCCAGGCGAGGGCTCTGGGGGCAGTCATGCCGGCCAACATAGCCAGCATCCTCAGAAGTGATCAAGGCGCACGAGCCGATCAACACACCGGCCTGCGGCCTCACCCTCACCATCGGGGCCGGGCCCGCCAAGCCAGCGCTTCGCATGACGCTCCCCGCCGGCCGACGCGGATGCCGCAGGACGGGGTTCGCCGTCCCGCCTCCGGTCCGGGCGGGCTCGGGGCCGCTGCGGTCCTGACCGCAGCCGTCACGTCGGGTCGAACTCGCCGTCGCGGGCTTTCACGACGAAGGCGCGCCATTCCGCCGGGGCGAAGACCAGCGGCGGGCTGCCGGGGCGCCCTGCGTTGCGCATCGCGATGAATCCCTCGACGAAGGCGATCTGGACGTCGCCGATGCCCTGACTGCCGGACCGCCAACGGGCGTTGCCCAGGTCGACATCCGGCTTGTCCCAGCCGGCCATGGGCTGCTGGGGCGTCGTGCTCCGTGCCACGTCGGCTCCTCCCGCTCGTCGTTGCGGCCGGGGCAAGCCTAGCCACCGCGGACGGTCCCGAACAGGCCACGGAACGCGGTGGGTGCGGCCTGTCCGGGAAGGCTCGCGGTCAGCCCGTGGGGGGTTCGGCGCCGACGAGCCACATGGAGAAGAACTGGGCGCCGCCGCCGTAGGCGTGGCCGAGGGCCCGCCGGGCACCGTCCACCTGGTGCTCACCCGCCTGCCCCCGGACCTGGAGCGCGGCCTCGGCGAAGCGGATCATTCCGGAGGCGCCGATGGGATTGGTGGAGAGCACCCCGCCCGAGGGGTTGACCGGCAGGTCGCCGTCGAGCTCGGTGACTCCGGCCTCGGTGAGCTTCCAGCCCTCACCCTCGTCGGCGAAGCCGAGGTTCTCCAGCCACATCGGCTCGTACCAGGAGAACGGCACGTACATCTCGACGGCGTCGATCTCCCGGCGCGGGTCGCTGATCCCGGCCTGCCGGTACACATCGGCGGCGCAGTCCTTGCCCGCCTGCGGCGAGACGAAGTCCTTGCCGGCGAAGAGGGTCGGTTCGCTGCGCATCGCGCCGCCGTGCACCCAGGCGGACGGATGCGGTGAACGGTCCGCGCCCGCGCGGTCGGTGAGGATCATCGCGCAGGCCCCGTCGGAGGACGGGCACGTCTCCGAGTAGCGGATGGGGTCCCAGAGCATGGGCGCGGCCTGGACCTTCTCCAGGGTGATGTCCGGGTCGTGGATGTGCGCGTACGGGTTCTTCAGCGCGTTGCGCCGGTCCTTGTACGCGACGAGGGAGCCCACGGTGTCCGGCGCCCCGGTCCGCCGCATGTAGGCGCGCACGTGCGGGGCGAAGAAGCCGCCCGCGCCGGCCAGCAGCGGCTGCTGGAACGGAATGGGGAGCGAGAGGCCCCACATCGCGTTGGACTCCGACTGCTTCTCGAAGGCGAGCGTGAGAACGGTCCGGTGCACGCGGGCCGCGACGAGGTTCGCGGCGACGAGTGCGGTCGAGCCGCCGACCGAGCCCGCGGTGTGGACCCGGAGCATCGGTTTGCCGACCGCACCCAGTGCGTCGGCGAGATAGAGCTCAGGCATCATCACCCCCTCGAAGAAGTCGGGTGCCTTGCCGATGACGACGGCGTCGATGTCCGCCCAGGTGAGTCCGGCGTCCTGGAGGGCGGCCACGGCTGCCTCGCGGACGAGGCCGGCGAGGGAGACGTCGCGGCGGGCGGAGACGTGCTTGGTCTGGCCGATGCCGACGACGGCCACGGGCTCCTTAGCCATGAGCACTCTCCCCTTCGAGAACGGCGACCAGGTTCTGCTGGAGGCAGGGCCCGGACGTGGCGTGGGCGAGTGCCCGGTCGGACTCGCCGCGGTGGATGCGGGCGGCGGCCTCGCCGAGCCGGATCAGCCCGGCGGCCATCAGTGGATTGGCGGCCAGCGCGCCGCCGGACGGGTTGACCCGGACCTCGTCGCCGAGGCCGAGTGCCTTGCGCAGCACCACTTCCTGGGAGGTGAACGGGGCGTGCAGTTCGGCGGTGTCGACGGGGCGCTCGAAGGCCCCGGCCCGTTCGGCGGCGAGGCGGGTCGACGGCGATTCGGTCAGCTGGCGCACGCCGAGACCATGAGCCTCGATGCGGTGGTCGATGCCGCGGATCCAGGCGGGCCTGGCGCAGAGGGACCGGGCGGTGTCCCCGGCGGCGAGGATCACGGCGGCGGCGCCGTCACCGATGGGCGGGCAGTCGCCGGTCCGCAGCGGCCGGACGAGGTAGTCGCCGGCCGGGACCGCCCAGCTGAGCTGCGCGTGCGGGTTGTCCGACGCATCCGCGCGACTGCGGACGGCGATGGCCGCGAGCGCGGCCTCGTCCGTGTCGCCCGCGTCGATCAGCGCCTGGGCCTGGAGGGCGGCGAGCGCGACGGAGTCGGGCCACAGCGGGCCGGTGTAGTACGGGTCGAGCTGCCGGGTGAGGACGTCGCGCACCTGTCCGGGCGAGGACTTCCCGTACGCGTAGACGAGCGCGGTGTCCGCCTCGCCCGTCTGGATCTTCACCCAGGCCTCGTACAGGGCCCAGGCGCCGTCCATCTCGACATGGGACTCGGAGATCGGCGGGTGCGCGCCGACGCCGTCGAGCGCCATGGTGAAGGAGAAGGCGCGGCCGGCGAGGTAGTCGCTGGAGCCGGAGCAGGTGAAGCCGATGTCGCTGGTCCTGAGGCCCGTGGCGTCGAGGACCTGATGCAGGACGGGCATCAGCATCTCGACTTCGGAGAGTTCGTCGGTGCGCCGCAGGTGATCGGTCTGCGCGAAGGCGACGATCGCTACGTCTCGCATCTAGACCAGCTCCTTGTACGCGTCGTAGTCGGCGTCGGGCTCGCCGGTCGGCCGGTAGTGGTCGGGGTGGCGGCTGCCCTCGGACCAGACGGGCTCGACACGCAGTCCCATCCGCACCTGGTCGTACGGGATGCCGCCGATCCGGGCGTGCAGCGCCAGGTCCGCGCCGTCGAGGGCGATGTGCGCGTAGACGTAGGGCACCTCGATGTCGAGGTTCTTCGCCTTGATGTTGACGACGCAGAAGGTGGTGACCGTGCCGCGCGGCCCGACCTCGACCTGTTCGTCGGTGGCGACGCCGCAGGTGGGGCAGGCGCCGCGGGGCGGGACGTACACCTTGTGGCAGGACGGGCAGCGTTCACCGACGACGCGCCGGCTCGCGAGCGCTTCGAGGTAGGCGCTCTGTGCGCGGCCCGGCGAGTAGGTGTAGTCGAGGCGGGCCGGAGTGACGATGCCGGTGACGGCGTCCGCGAACCGGCCGTCGTGCGGGGCGGATGCGCCGGACTCGCTCTCGTACGGTTCGAAGCAGGCGATGTCCGTGATGGCTCCGGTGCGGGCCTCGGCCCAGCGGATGCGGACACGCATGCCGGAGCGGACCGCCTCGGGCCCGGGCGCGTCCAGGACGTGCAGGAGGGCGGTGTCGGCGCCGTCGAGGCGGACGAGCACCCAGGCGAAGGGGGTGTCCAGCGGCTGGTCGCGGCGGGGGTGCGGATTCCAGGCCCAGGTGGTGACGGTGCCGGTGCCCGCGACCTCGACCAGGTCGCGGATCTCCTCGGCGGTGACGGGGTCGTACTCGACGGGCGGGACCAGGACCTTGCCGTCGCCGGTCCGTACGCCGAGCACGGTGCGTTCGCGCAGTCCGGTGAGGAAGGCGCTCTGTACGGGGCCGAGGGAGCGGGTGAAGGGGAATTCGACCACCAGCGGTGCGCTGAGGACTTCGGGCACGGTTGGCTCCTTTGGTCAGGCCCGCCGGTAGACGGGCGGGCGCTTCTCGGCGAAGGCGCGGGCGCCCTCCTTGGCGTCTGCGGTGGCGAAGACGGGCCAGCCGCGCTCGAGTTCGGCTGCCAGGCCGTCCGTCTCGGTCATCTCCGCGGTCTCGTAGACCGATGCCTTGACCTCTTCGACGGCCAGCGGGCCGCAGGCGTTGATCTGTTCGGCGACGGCCAGGGCCGCCTCCAGTGCGGTGCCGTCGGGGACGACCCGGCCGATCAGCCCGATGCGGGCCGCTTCGTCGGCTGTGTAGGGACGGCCGGTGAGCAGCATCTCCAGCGCATGGGTGCGGGCGATCTGGCGCGGCAGCCGTACGGTCGAGCCGCCGATGGGGAAGAGACCGCGCCTGACCTCGAAGAGCCCGAAGGTCGCGCTCTCGCCGGCGATGCGGATGTCGGTGCCCTGGAGGATCTCGGTGCCGCCTGCCACGCAGTGGCCCTCGACGGCGGCGATGACCGGCTTGCGGGGGCGGTGGTGACGCAACATGGCCTTCCAGTGCAGATCGGGGTCGGCCTTCATCCGGTCCCGGTACTGCTCGCCCTCCATTCCCTTGCCGGCAAGGGCCTTGAGGTCCATTCCGGCGCAGAAGCAGCCGCCGGCTCCGGTGAGGACGACGGAGCGGACCTCCTCGTCGTCGTCCGCGGCGAGCCAGCCGTCGTACAGGCCGACCAGCATCGGCAGCGAGAGCGCGTTCTTGCTCTCGGGCCTGTTCAAGGTGAGCACCAGTGTGGCGCCTTCGCGCTGCACGGTGAGGTGTTCCGTACCGCCCATGGTCTGTCTCCCGTCTCAAGGCTAGAACAGGTTGCAGTAGACGGAGGAGCAGTTCAATAGTTTGCTGACAGTCAGTCAGATTTCTTCCCGAGCCCTCTTCCCACTTGTGGCGGTGGGCGCTCTAATGACCGCCGGGCCACTCAGCAACCGGGGTCAGGAGGAACGGTGGAGTACAACCTTGCCGACCTGTTCGAATCGGTCGTCGACGCTGTCCCGGAACGGGAGGCGCTCGTCTACCTCGACCATCCCGGAACAGGTGCCGAGCGCCGGCTCACGTACGCGGAGCTCGACGCGGCGGCCAATCGCATCGCCCATCATCTGATCGAGGCGGGCATCGGCCCGGGCGAGCACCTCGGGCTCCACCTCTACAACGGCATCGAATACCTCCAGACCGTGCTGGCCTGCCTGAAGGCGCGCATCGTCCCGGTCAACGTCAACTACCGTTACGTGGAGGAGGAGCTGGTCTATCTCTACCGCGACGCGGATCTGGCGGCCCTCGTCTTCGACGCCGAGTTCGACGAGCGCGTCGCGGCCGCCGCGCCGCAGGCGCCGAAGCTCCGCCACCTCGTCCGGGTGGGCACGTCCGCGGACGGCACGCCCGGGCCCGACGCCGTCGCGTTCACCACGGCGGAAGCCGCCGGGGATCCGGGGCGCGGCTTCGCGCCCCGCTCGGCCGACGACCAGTTCATCATCTACACGGGCGGCACCACGGGCATGCCCAAGGGTGTGATGTGGCGCCAGGAGGACCTGTTCTTCTCCGGCCTCGGCGGCGGCGCACCGACGGGCGACCCGGTGAAGACCCCGCATGAGCTGGCCGAGCGGGTGGCCGCCGGCGGGGAGGGCATCACCTTCTTCCCGACTCCCCCGCTGATGCACGGCACCTCGACGCTCACCGCGTTCATCGGCTTCAACTTCGGACAGCGGGTCGTGGTGCACCGCAAGTACGTGCCGCACGAGGTGCTCCGCACCATCGAGAAGGAGAAGGTCACCAGCGTGTCGCTGGTGGGCGACGCGATGCTGCGGCCACTGATCGACGCACTGAAGGGGCCGCTGAAGGGCACCGACTGTTCGGCGATGTTCTCGGTCTCCAGTTCGGGCGCGATCATGTCCGATTCGGTGCGGGCGGAGTTCCAGGCGCTGGTGCCGCACGTGATGCTGCTGAACAACTTCGGCTCCTCCGAGTCCGGCTTCAACGGCACCGCGACCGCCGACTCCAGCCCCGAGAACGGCTTCCGGCTCCGGGTCAACTCCCGTACGGCGGTCGTCGACCCGGCGACGTACGAACCGGTGGCTCCGGGCGAACCGGGACGGATCGCCCAGCGCGGTCACGTACCGCTCGGCTACTACAACGACCCGGCGAAGACCGCCGAGACGTTCTTCCGCAAGGGCGACGAACGGTGGGTACTGCTCGGCGACATGGCGACGGTCGACGCCGAAGGGATCGTCACGGTGCTCGGCCGGGGCTCGCAGTGCATCAACACCGGGGGCGAGAAGGTGTATCCGGAGGAGGTCGAGCAGGCGCTCAAGTCCCACCCGGATGTGTACGACGCGCTGGTCGCGGGTGCCCCCGACCCGCGCTGGGGCAGTCAGGTCGCCGCCGTGGTGCAGGTGCGCGAGGGCGCCGACGCCCCCTCGCTCGACGACGTCCAGGCGCACTGCCGCACCCGGCTGGCCGGCTACAAGATCCCGCGCCATCTGGTGATCGCCCCCCAGATCCAGCGCTCCCCCAGCGGCAAGGCCGACTACCGGTGGGCCCGCTCCGTCGTCGCACCCGCCCGCCCGGCCACCGACTGACGCGGGCCCCGCCACAAGGACGAATCACCCGAGTGCACGGCCCCGCGTCCACGGCGGACGCGGGGCCTCCTCGGAGACGTAAGCCATTCGGGCACGCCCCGTGCCCATCCGGGTACCCTGCGTGGCATCGAGGGGTGATCGCCCATAGCTTCGGCTCATGAGAAAACGACACATCAAGGGCCTCGTGAGCATCGCAGCCGCCTCGGCCGCCGGACTGGGCGTCGTCGCGCCGTCCGTCCCGGCCGTCGCCGCGGGCGGCCACGTGGTACGTCCGGGCCAGTCCATCCAGGCAGCGGTGGACGCCGCACAGCCCGGTGACACCATCGTCGTCCGGCCCGGCACCTACCGGGAGAGCGTGCTGATCACCACGCCCGGACTGACCCTGCGCGGCTCCGGGGACCGTACCGTCATCGAGCCCGGCGCGAGCGGGACCCAGCCGGACAACGCCTGTGCGAAGGCCGGCAACGGGGTCTGCGTACTGGGCACGGCGGGGCACACCGTAGACGACGTGTCCATCAGGTCCCTGACCGTCTCCGGCTTCACCCGGAGCGGAGTCTGGGCGTCCTGGACGGACGGACTGAAGGTCCGCTCGGTGACATCCGCGTCCAACGGCGTCTGGGGCATCGCGCAGCAGCGGTCCACCCGCTCCGACATCCGGGACAACACTGCCCGCTCCAACGGGGACGCAGGCATCTTCGTCGCCAACAGCGTCGACGAGGAGGGTGGCGCCACCGACACCGGCGGCACCCGGGTCCGGGGCAACACCCTCACCGACAACCGGATCGGGTTCACCGCACGGCGCGTGCGGAACCTGACGGTGAACCACAACACCTTCACCGCCAACTGCAGCGGCGTGTTCGTCGTGGGCGACGAGGGAACGCCGCGGGCCGGCGCCATGACCATCCGGTCCAACCGGATCAGCGGCAACAACAAGTTCTGCGCCGCCACCGAGCGGCTGCCCGCGATCCAGGGTTCCGGGATCGTCCTCACCGGCACCGAGTCCACCGAGGTGCGGTCCAACGTGATCCGCGACAACGTGGGCGCCACCCCGCTCTCTGGCGGCGTCGTGCTGTTCAAGAGCTTCGTGGGTGCGAAGAACACCGACAACACCATCAGCGGCAACCTGGTCCAGGGCAACCAGCCGGCGGACCTGGCCAACCAGGACACCGGCACGGGCAACCGCTTCACCGGCAATGTCTGCACCACCTCCGCACCGGCCGGGATGTGCTGACCGGTGTCCCCCCGCACAAGGAGAAGCGAGACGGTATGACCACCGTGAGCACCACCCCCACCACCACTCCCGTCCAGCCCGTTCCCACCCCGCAGCCCGCGATGCGGCTGCGCGAGATCGTTTTCGGCGCGGCGCGATCCGCTGCCGTGCGCGCTGCGGCGCGGCTGCGCGTCGCGGACGCGCTGGGTGAGACGCCGGCCACCGCGGCCGAGCTCGCCGCTGTGGTGAAGACCGAACCCGGTCCGCTGCGGCGGCTGCTGCGCGCCCTGTCCTGCTACGGCATCTTCACGGAGAACGCCGACGGCACCTTCGCCCACACCGATATGTCGCGGCTGCTGCGCGAGGACGACCCGAACAGCCTGCGGGACATCTCGCTGTGGTGCACGGAGCCGTGGACGTGGGAGGTCTGGCCCCGGCTGGACGACGCGGTGCGCTCCGGCGGCAATGTCTTCGAGGGCGTGTTCGGCAAGGAGTTCTTCGACTACCTCCACCAGGACGCCCATGAGTCGGCCCAGGTGTTCAACCGGGCCATGACGACGTCCAGCATGCAGTCCGCACTGGACGTCGCCGCACTGCTCGACCTCACCGGGGTGTCGGCCGTCGCCGACATCGGCGGCGGTCAGGGGCATGTACTGGCGAGCCTGCTGGAGAAGCACCCGTCGGTCAGCGGCACTCTGATGGACCTGCCGGGTGTGGTGGCACGGGCCGACGAACGGCTGCGGGACGGCGGTCCGCTCGCCGGCCGGGCGACCATCGTGGCCGGTGACTGCCGCCAGGGCATTCCGGTGGCGGCCGATCTCTACATCATCAAGAACATCCTGGAATGGGACGACGACAGCACCCGCCGGGCGCTGCGCGCTGTCATCGCGGCCGCCCGTCCCGGGGCCCGGGTCGTCGTCATCGAGAACCTCGTCGACGACACCCCGTCGATGCGGTTCACCACCGCCATGGACCTGCTGCTGCTCCTGAACGTGGGCGGTGCCAAGCACACCCGGCAGAGCCTGGTCGACCGGCTGTCCGAAGCCGGGCTGAGGATCGGCGAGATCCGGCCGGTCAACCCGTACCTCCACGCGTTCGAGTGCGTGGTGCCGGACTGACTCCCGCTTCCCGGGCAGCACGAGGACCGCCCCGGGTCCGGCCTGGTGGCCGGACCCGGGGCGGTCCTCGTCGTCAGGCGCTGGTGTCGCGCTCCCAGCGGTAGAACTCCTGCGCCATCGCGTCCTTCGGTCCCCGCCACGTCTTCGGGTCGTAGGGGCTGACGAAGGCCGTGAGACGGTCGCTGATGTCCTTGAACGCCGGATGGCCCGTCACTTTGGCGATCTCCGGGCCCGGCGGCCGCTCGGACTCGATCAGGTGCAGATAGACGTCGCCGAACTGGAACAGCTTGCGCCGGGTGACGCCGACCAGGTGCGGCAGTTCACTGCTGTCGGAGGCGGCGAACAGCTCGGCGATGTCCGGCGCGGACTCCGGCGCCATCCGCGCGACGATCAGGGCGTGGTGCATCGGGTGATGCCTTTCTGGTACCCGGTCCGGGCCCGGCGGGGAGGGCCGGGCTGCCGGCCGTCGGCGGACGGTGTCTCAGTTGGCCGGGACCGCGGCCGTGCGGCGCTCGCGGTCGCGCTGCTCGATCTTGTCCCGGATGAGTTCCATCTGGACACGCGAGTTGCGGTTGATGTTGTCGGTCATCCACGCGTCGTCGACCGGGGCGTCGGGGCGCATCGCGAAGTCCTGCGCCCAGTGCATGCGGGTGCCGCCGGGAACCTCGGAGTACTCCCACCGGATGTCCATGTGCTGGAACGGGCCGGGCTCGACACGGCGGGCCCGGACGGTGCGTCCGGGGCGGTCCGTGGTGCGCTCGGAGACCCAGCTCCACACCTTGTCGTTGTCGTCCGGGTGCATGGTCAGGCGGAAGGTGGTCCGCTCGCCGTCGCGCTCGATGACCTCGACCGAGGCGTACTCGCTGAACAGCTGGGGCCAGTTCTCCAGGTCGTTCGTCATGTCCCAGACCAGGTCCAGGGGGGCGGCGATGACGATCTCGTTCTCGGTGTGTCCGGACACGTCAGGCTCCTGTCATGAGGCTGTTGTTGACGAGGTCGAGGAACTCTCGGGGCGTCTTGCACCGGTCGGCGTCGGCCGGGAGCGGCTGCCCGTGCCGGTTCTCCAGGACGCCGACGATGCCGAGGAGCCCCAGCGAGTCGAGGCCGAACTCGTCGAAGGCGGTGCCGGACCGGTTCTCCATCTCCTTGGGGTCGACGGTCAGTCCGGCGCCCTTCTTCATCAGGGCGGCCAGCTCTTCGTATGTCAGCCGTTCGGTCATGAGGAACTCTCCTTCTCACAAGGGTGTGGGGTTGGGGATCACGCAGGGCGCCGGAGCACCATCGCCGCGTTCGAGCCCATGAGGCCGCGGCTGAGCACGAGGGCCGTGCGCAGTTCGGCGGGGCGGGCACGGCCCATGACCAGGTCGAGGTCGTGGCACACCTCGAACACGTTGGGCGTGGGTGGGATCAGGCCGTTCTCCATGGCGAGGACGGCGGCGGCCGTGTCGAGGACGGGCGCTCCGCAGTAGGCCCGTCCGATACCGGTCTTGGGTGCGGTCACCGGGACGCGCCGGCCGTGCGGGCCGAGCGCGTCCGACAGTGCCAGCGCCTCGGCCCGGTCGGCGGCGGGGACTCCGAGGGCGTCCGCGAAGACCACGTCGATCTCCTCGGGCGCGCAGCCGGCCTCCCGCAGTGCGCCCTCGATGGCGTGGGAGAGCCCTTCGCGGGACTCCTCCCAGCGCATCGCGGTGGTGAAGGTGGCTGCGTGCCCGGCGATTTCGGCCCGGACCCGGGCGCCGCGCTTGCGGGCCGCCCCTTCTTCCTCGACCACGAACATCGCGCCGCCCTCGGCGGGCACGAATCCGCAGGCGTCCGAGGTGAACGGGCGGTAGGCCCGCGCCGGGTCCTCGGCCGCGCTCAGGTCGCGGTAGCCGAGCTGGCAGACGACGGAGTAGGGCGCGAGCGGGGCCTCGGCCGCGCCGACCACCACCGCGTCGGTGCCGCGCCGGACGGACCGGTCGGCGTGCGCCAGGGCGTCGAGGCCGCCGGCCTCATCACTGGCCACCACCGCACACGGCCCCTTGAAGCCGCCGCGGATGGAGATCTGGCCGGTGCTGGCCGCGTAGAACCAGGCGATCGACTGGTAGGGGCCGACGTACTTGGAGCCCTGGCCCCACAGCCGTTGCAGTTCGCGCTGACCGAACTCGCCGCCGCCCGAACCGGCGGCGGTCACCACGCCCACGCTGTACGGCGCGTCCTCGTAGTCGGCGCGGCCCAGCCGGGCGTCGTCCAGCGCCATGTCGGCCGCGGCCATCGCGAAGTGCGTGAACCGGTCGGTCTGCACGAGGTAGCGCTCCTCGATCAGCGAGACCGGGTCGAAGCCCCTGACCTCACCGGCCACGTGCAGCGGCAGCTCCTCGCACCCTTCACGGGTGACCCGGTCCAGGACGCTCATGCCTTCCTGCGTCCGCTTCCAGAAGGCTTCGGTGTTCGTGCCGTTGGGGGCGACGACGCCGATGCCGGTGACAACGGTTCGCCGGGCCTTGCGGGTGCTCATGGTGTCCTCCCACCGCTTCTGGTCAGGGCCACCGCGGACTGGAATCCGCCGAATCCGCTGCCGACCGACAGGACGCTGCGCAGTTTCAGCGGACGTGCGGTGCGGGGCACGTAGTCGAGATCGCACTCGGGGTCCGGGGACTCGTAGTTCGCCGTCGGCGGCACCGTCTGGTGGACCAGGGCGAGTACGCAGGCTGCGATCTCTATCGCACCGATGGCCCCGAGCGAGTGGCCCACCATCGACTTGATGGAGCTCATCGGCACGTCATGGGCGTGTGCGCCGAGCGCCCGCTTCACGGCGGCGGTCTCGTGCCGGTCGTTCTGCTTGGTGCCCGAGCCGTGCGCGTTGACGTAGTCGATGTCCGAGGCGGCGATCCCGGCGTGCCCGAGCGCCCGGTTGATGGCCTCGGCCATCTCCAGGCCCTCCGGGGTCAGCCCGGTCATGTGGTAGGCGTTGCCGAAGGTCGCGTAGCCCGCGATCTCGCAGTACACCGTCGCGCCGCGGGCGCGGGCATGCTCCAGTTCCTCCAGGACGAGTACGGCTCCGCCCTCACCCATCACGAAGCCGTCGCGGCGGGAGTCGAAGGGCCGGGAGGCGTGTTCCGGGTCCTCGTTGTTGGCCGAGGTCGCCTTGATCGCGTCGAAGCACGCCACCGTGATGGGGGTGATCGGCGAGTCCGAGGCCCCGGCGATGCACACGTCGACGCGGCCGTCCTCGATGGAGTGGAAGGCGTAGCCGATCGCGTCGAGGCCGGAGGTGCAGCCGGTGGAGACGGTCTGCACCGGTCCGTGCGCACCGACCTGTTCGGCCACGGCCGCGGCCAGCGAACTGGGTGAGAAGGCACGTTCCAGATGGGGTCCGGCCGGGCGGTGGTCGACGTCCCAGCGTGCTCCGCTGCCGCTGACGGCGACGTAGTCGTGCTCCAGCCGGGTGGTTCCGCCGACCGCGGTGCCGAGCGAGACGCCCATGCGCCACGGATCGGTCCGCTCCACGTCGAGGCCCGCGTCGGCGAGTGCCTCGCGGGCGGCCACCATCGCGAACTGCACGTAGCGGTCCGCGCGGGCGACCTCCTCCTCGTCGAGTCCGTACGCCGCCGGGTCGAAGTCGCACTCGGCGGCGATCCGGGACCGGAAGCCGGCCGGGTCGAAGAGGGTGATACCCCGGGTCGCGGTGCGGCCGTTGGAGAGGAGGTCCCAGAAGGCAGGGGTGCCGATGCCGCCCGGGGCGACGACGCCGACACCGGTGACGGCCACGCGCCGGGTCATGAGGCGGCCTCGGTTCGTTCTGGCGGCGCGCCCCGCTCGGCCGACTCGGTGACCTCGGTGTCGACGTGTCCGAGTTCCGGGCGCGGGGCGAGCGGTCCGAGATGGAAGACCATGCGCGCCTCGGTGTCGCCCACGTTGCGGAAGCGGTGCCGGACGTGCGGGGGGATCAGCAGTCCCTGGTCGGGCCGCATCGCATGCGGTTCGCCGTCCAGGTCGACCTCCAGGAGCCCGTTCACCACGTAGACGAACTCCTCGGAGTACGGGTGGTAGTGCTCGCCGATGCGGTCGCCGGGCTGAACGATGGCCAGTCCCATGAAGCCGCTGGTGGCGCCCACGGCCGTTGGGGTGAGCAGTGCGCGCAGGTCACCTCCGCGCCTGCGGTTGGGCTGGGTCTCGCTGAGGTCCACGATGCGTGGCCGGTGCATGGTCATGACTGCTTTCCTCCTGGCGCATTGCGCGTTGTAACGACGGGTTGAGCGAGAACCCCCCAGGGTGCTGCTGCGCGGCTCAGGACTCCGCGGCCCGCCGGTCTGTGATGAGCCGCATCTCGGACCGGGCGAGGAAGCGGGCGGCGTCCTGGTCGGTGGTCGGCACGGCGTTCGCGTCACCGTCGAGGAGACGGGCGAGCCGGGCCGCCTTGCCGGGCCCGTGGATCCCGAGCGCCTGGGCGGGCTGTGCGTCGAGCGGGCCGCTCACCTCGAGGAGGCGGACCACGACGTCGTCGCGCTGGAAGATCGTGCTGCTCTCGATGGGGCTGCCGGTGTTGTCGGCCTCCTCCTCGTCGTGCTCGGCCAGGAGGCGGGCCAGCGCCATTCCGCAGCCCTCCTTGGCCTGGTAGAACAGCGCGTGGCGCTTGTGCTCCCCGGCTGCGTGGCGGCCCGTCGTCACGTGGTGGACGGTGGGCAGGGCCGCCCGGGTGAAGAACATCCGGGCGGAGTCGGGATCGGCCAGGTCGCGGTCCTGCTCCAGGTAGGGGTTGATCGCTTCCTCGACGGCCCGGACCTCGGGCTGCCGGGAGACGTGGCGCAGGGCCGCGAGGAGGTCGCCCTCGACCTCGACCGCGCGCACCACGCGGTTGCCGTGCATGAAGAGCGAGGTGCGGCGCAGTCGGGTGTGCTCGTCGACCCGGGCCTGCGGGGAGTCGTAGTCGGCGAGGATCTTCGCGACGATCTCCTCGGTGCCCGGCTTGACGGTGAAGGTCAGCGCGTGGCGCACCACCCCGTCCCCGAGGCGGGGCGCGGCCTGGAGACCGCCCTTGACGGGCTCGAAGCTCTCCTCGAAGGCTGCGCCGGTCTCGCGCAGGACGCTGAAGCGCAGGGAGCGGGTGTCGCGCACGCAGCTGTGCAGGGGCTGGACCGTGGCGACGTGGTCCTCGCTGTTGACCCAGGCGAGGAAGGGCGGCGCGCTCTCCCACTCGCTGGTGATGAGCCACTGGGACGGGTTCTCGATGGACTGGCACAGCTGGTCGCTGATGTGGCCGGGGATCGAGGCGACCTGGTTGCGCATGTGCTCGTACGCCTCCAGGAACTGCTTCTGGGCGCCGTCGTGCAGGTCAAGGAGCAGGATGACCCGCAGCCTTGATCCGTCGAAGGCGGACTGGGAGGTCCGTTCCGAGAGGGTGGTGGTCATATTGCGAACTCCTTCGAGACGAGGGGAGAACCGGCCGGGCCGGTGGGGAACCGTCGAGTGGGGTCGGAGCGGGGAATCTCCCGGCGGATGCGCACAGTCCGCCCGGACCGTGGGCGACGTCTCCGTGACCGATCGTGAAACGCTGGTCCGCCTGACGCGAGATTTATGAACCGTTCAGGTGAGCGGGCGCCCGAAGCGCTCCGACGAGGCTCCGACAAGGGCATGGACACTGCATCTGTACGGCGTCCGAGCTGGAGCAACTCATGAACGAGAACGTCGACGTCCAAGTACCGGTCCTCATCGTGGGCGGCTCCCTGGTGGGCCTGTCCGCGTCCCTCTTCCTCGGTCGGCTCGGCGTCGAGCACCTGCTGGTCGAGAAGCACGCCGCAACCTCGACACATCCGCGCGGCCGTGGCAACAACGTCCGCACGATGGAGATCTTCCGCCGGGCCGGGGTGGAGCCGCAGATCCGTGCGGCGGCTTCGGTCCTGGCGGAGAACCACGGCATTCTGCAAGCCGGTTCACTGACCGGCGACGACCAGGAGTGGCTGTTCAAGGAAATTGACCCGGGTGGCGCACTCGCCCGCTTCAGCCCGAGCGGCTGGTGCCTGTGCAGTCAGAACGACCTGGAGCCGGTTCTCCTGGACCGGGCCCGGGAGCAGGGCGGCGACCTGAGGTTCTCCACCGAACTGATGTCGTTCGACCCGGACGGCTCAGGTGTCACCGCGGCCCTGAAGAACCGGCAGACGGGTGAGCACACCACGGTGCGGGCGGACTATCTGATCGCCGCCGACGGTCCGCGCAGCCCGGTCCGCGAGCAGCTGCGCATCGGCCGTTCGGGTGCGGGTGACCTCTTCCACAACGTGAGCATCACCTTCCGCTCCCGCGGGCTGGCCGAGGTGCTGGGCGACCGGCGCTTCATCGTGTGCTACCTGACCAATCCGGAGGCGGACGGCGCTCTGCTGCCGGTGGACAACGAGCGGGAGTGGGTGTTCCACGCGCCGTGGCAGCCGGGCCGGGGCGAGACCCTGGAGGACTTCACCGACGAACGGTGCGCGGCGCACATCCGCAAGGCCGTCGGGGCGCCCGACATCGACGTCGAGATCACCGGAAAGGCGCCGTGGCATGCGGCCGAGCGGGTGGCCGACCGCTACGCCCGGGGCCGGGTGTTCCTCGCCGGCGACTCGGCGCACGAGATGTCGCCCACGGGGGCGTTCGGATCCAACACCGGCATCCAGGACGCGCACAACCTGGCGTGGAAGCTCGCGGCAGTGCTGCGCGGTGAGGCGGGTCCGGGCCTGCTGGACACGTACGAGGCGGAGCGGCGGCCGGTGGCGCGGGCGACGAGCGAGCGGGCCTCGGCGCGTTCCGGAGAGCACAGCCACCCGGGGTACGCGGCGCCGCCGACCGTGGGTGGCGGGAAGCGCGGCGGGATGCTGAACGTGGCGCTGGGCTACCGCTATGTGGACGGCGCCGTGCTGGGTATCGGCCCGGACCGGCCCGTGGTACCCGAGGGTGTGCAGCTGACGGGTGAACCGGGCAGCAGGGCACCGCACTTGTGGGTGCGCCGGGCCGGTGAGCGGATCTCCACGCTGGATCTGTACGAGCGGTCGTTCGTGCTGCTGACCGACGCGGCGGACGTGGCGTGGCGGCAGGCGGCAGCGCGGGTCGGTGACCGGCTGGGGGCGCGGCTCGACGCCTTCGGGATCGGCACCGGCCCGGGCGGAGATCTGGAGCCGGAGGCCGGTGCCGACTGGGCCGAGGCACACGGGACGAGCGCCGATGGTGCGGTGCTGGTGCGTCCCGACGGGTTCGTCGCCTGGCGTGCGGAGTCGGGCGTCGAGGACGCCGAGGCGGCACTGTACGAGGTCATGGTGGCGCTGCTGCGCCGGGACTGATGCCGCGCCCGTGTACCGGGTCAGCCCACGCCGAACGACCGGAGGGCCGCGAGGAACTCCTCCGGCCGTTCGGTGTGCACGAGGTGGCCGGCGTCGATGGTGACGAGCCTGGCGCCGGGTATCCGCCGTGCCATCCGGGCGAGGTCCTCCTGGGCGATCTGACTCCTGGGCCCGCCGCCGATGACGAGCGTGGGCGCGGTGATCTCGCCGAGGCGTTCGCGGCCCTCCGGGTCGGGTTCGTTGAGCTGTGCGTTGGTGGACGGCACGACGGGCCAGTCGAAGTCCAGCTCCCCGCCGGGGTGTTCGACGGGTGCGCGGGGCGGGTCGAGCGGGAACGGCGGCGGCGCCTCCTCGATGACGAGGCGGCCGATGAGTCCGGGCTGCCGCTCGGCGAGCAGATAGGCCGCGGCGCCGCCCATGGAGTGCCCGACGACCGTGGCACCGGAAAGGTTGCGGGCCTCCAGGAAGGCGTGCAGGTCGTCGCGGAACAGCTCGAAGGAGTAGCGGCCGGTCCAGTCGCTGAGCCCGTGGCCGCGGAAGTCGAAGGCGTACACCCGGTGCCGGGCGGCGAGGCGTTCGGCGACGGTGGTCCAGGTGGTGCTGTCGCCGCAGCGTCCGTGGGTGAGGACGACGGGCGGCGCGGACGGGTCCCCCCACACCCGGTAGGCGAGCCGGATCCCGCCGGCCTGGACACTGTGCACGTCGGGGTCCAGGAACGCGGTGACGGTACGGACGAACGCCCCCGGGTCGTCCAGCCAGGGGAAGTGCCCGGCACCGCGCTGCACGGCGAATTCCGACTCCGGGAAGAGCGCTGCCAGTTCGGCAGAGCGGTCGGGCGTGGTCAGGCCGTCGTACTCACCGGCCAGGACGAGCACCGGGGCCGGGCACTCACGCAGGGCCGCGACCGTCGCGGGCGGATCGAATGCTCCCGGCCCGTAATAGCCCCGTGCCGCGTCGGCGTTGATCTGCACCGCGGAGAGGGCGGCATGCGCCTGCGCGGCCGCGTCCCAGCGTCCGTAGAGGAACGGCCGTGCGGCGGCGCGCAGTTCGTCCGTGAGACGTCCCGCCCAGATCTCCTCCAGAGCCGGTAGCGCCTTCGCGTACCAGGGTTCCGAGCTGCGCAGGGCGGCGGCCTCCCGGGCCTCGCGTTCGACGAAGGCGAATCCGGTGGCTTGCATGCCGGGGGCGACAAGGACAAGGCTGCGCAGGGCCCACGGGTGGCGCGCGGCGTAGAGCGCGGCCAGGTTCCCGGCCGCCGAGTGGGCGAGCAGATCGATGCGTTCGAGGCCGAGGTGGCGGCGCAGCGCCTCGACGTCCTCGACAAGTCGGTCGCAGCGGTAGGTGGAGACGTCGTCCGGTACGGCGGAGTCCCCCGTCCCGCGCAGATCGAGGACGACCAGTTGCCGTACGGCAGAGAGTCCGCCGAGGTCTCCGAGGTAGGCACCGGCTCTCATCGCGCCGCCCGGGAGGCAGATCAGCGGCGCACCCTCCCCCATGACGTGATAGGCGAGCTCGGTCCCGTCGTACGTATGGAAAGTCGGCATGGACCCATCCAAACAGGGCCGACCAGGTGATGCAGCTGTGTTCGGTACGGGCGTATCCACGATGCGGGACGGTGCCCGGCGGGTGCGGTGCGTCGAGTGGAGTGGACATGACGGCCTTCGAGCCGGGGCGGCCGTACGGCACGAGGCGGCTGGGGCGTGGCGAGCGGTGCTCCCGGCGGCGGCGCGCACGACATGCGTCGCCCCTCTTGCCACCTGGTGGAAGATCCTGAATTACTGCTCCCGGAAGGAACGACCGAATGATCGGTCGCCTGCACGGTGCGCATGGGAAGAAGGAGATCCGCATGACGGCTCTGCTGGACGCAGCGGAACGGATGGGCCGCGAGGAGCTGGAGGCGCTGCAGCTGGAGCGGCTGCGGGCCACCCTGCACCATGCGTACGAGCGGGTCGGCCACTACCGGAAGGCGTTCGACCGGGCGGGGCTGCGTCCGGACGACTGCCGTTCCCTCGCCGACCTGGCCCGGTTCCCGTTCACCACCAAGGCCGATCTGCGCGACAACTATCCGTTCGGGATGTTCGCGGTACCCGAGGAGCAGGTGCGGCGGATTCACGCCTCCAGTGGGACGACCGGCCGCCCGACAGTCGTCGGCTACACCGAGAAGGATCTGGACACCTGGGCGGACGTGGTGGCCCGCTCGATCAGGGCGGCCGGCGGACGCCCCGGGCAGAAGGTCCATGTCGCGTACGGGTATGGGCTGTTCACCGGCGGGCTGGGCGCCCACTACGGGGCGGAACGGCTCGGTTGCACCGTCATCCCGGCCTCGGGTGGCATGACGGCCCGGCAGGTCCAGCTGATCCAGGACTTCCGGCCCGAGGTCATCATGGTGACGCCGTCGTACATGCTGACGCTGCTCGACGAGTTCGAGCGGCAGGGCGTCGATCCGCGGACGACGTCGCTGAAGGTGGGCATCTTCGGGGCCGAGCCGTGGACGGAGGAGATGCGCCGCGAGATCGAGGAGCGGTTCGCGATCGACGCGGTCGACATCTACGGGCTGTCCGAGGTGATGGGCCCGGGCGTCGCGCAGGAGTGCGTGGAGACCAAGGACGGGCTGCACATCTGGGAGGACCACTTCTATCCCGAGGTGGTCGACCCGTTCACCGGTGAGGTGCTGCCGGAGGGGGCGGAGGGTGAGCTGGTGTTCACCTCGCTCACCAAGGAGGCCATGCCGGTGATCCGTTACCGGACCCGGGATCTGACCCGGCTGCTGCCGGGCACGGCCCGCGTCTTCCGGCGTATGGAGAAGGTCACCGGGCGCAGCGACGATCTGGTGATCCTGCGCGGGGTGAACCTCTTCCCGACCCAGATCGAGGAGATCGTGCTCCGTACGGCGGGGGTGTCGCCGCACTTCCAGCTCCGGCTGACCCGCGAGGGCCGGCTGGACGTACTGACGGTGCGTGCGGAGGCACGGGCCGGGGCGACTCCGGAGCAGCGGGCGGCGGCGGCCGCGTCGGTCGCGGCAGCCGTCAAGGACGGGATCGGGGTCTCGGTCGGGGTGGAGATCCTCGATCCGGAGACGCTGGAGAGGTCGGTCGGGAAGTTCCGACGGATCGTGGACGAGCGTGAACGGCACGGGAGTTGACCGTCGGCCGACGGCTGGCGGCATCAACTGGCTCTGAGGTCACCTGGGTTGCTGTGCCAAAATGCGTCGGGGTGGCCATGGGGCGCAGAAGGGATGTGTCCGGCCGCGTGCCACCCCGTTCTGATTGTTCTCCCGTACCGAAGACTTGGAGTTCGCCATGACGCCAGGCCCGGCCGAGGCTCGGATCGACACCAGCAGGCCGCACCCGGCGCGCGTCTACGACTACCTCCTGGGCGGCAAGGACCACTACCCCGTCGACCAGGCGCTCGGCGAGCAGATGCCGCCCGAGGCGAAGGACGCCGTCGCGCAGAACCGGGCCTTCATGCACCGGGCGGCCGGCTGGGCCGCGCGTACGGGCATCGACCAGTTCCTCGACATCGGGACGGGCATTCCGACCCAGCCGAACCTCCATCAGGTCGTCCAGGAGATCAACCCGGCGGCCCGGGTGGTCTACACGGACAACGACCCGATCGTGCTGCGGCACGCCGAGGCGCTGCTCGTCAGCACACCGGAAGGCACCACCGACTACCTCGAAGCGGATGTGCGCGAGCCGGGGAAGATCCTCGGCCACGCCAGGACCGTGCTCGACTTCGACCGGCCCGTCGTGCTGTCCCTGATCGCCCTCATGCACTTCGTTCCCGACGAGGACGATCCCTACGGCATCACCCGCACCCTCCTCGACGCGCTGCCCTCCGGCAGCTGCCTGGTGCTTTCGCACTTCACCAAGGACTTCCTCTCCGCCGAGCAGGACAAGACCGACGAGTACCGGTCGAGCGGCATCGCCCTGCGGCCCCGGACACGGTCGGAGGTCGCACGGTTCTTCGACGGGCTCGACCTGGTTGATCCGGGCCTCGTCACGGCCCCTCGCTGGCACCAGGGCGCGGCTGTCCCGGGGAGCAGGGGTGCCACCGACAGCTTCCACGCCGGGGTCGCCCGCGTCCGCCGGTAACGATCCTCCGTGCGACGGGGAGTGGAGCGCGCTCCCTGTCGCGTGGGAGGTCGTGGGGCACCGGCGAACTCAGGCGAAGCGGTCGCGGAGCTCCCTCTTGAGGATCTTTCCGCTGGCGTTGCGGGGAAGCCCGTCCACGAACACGACCTTCTTCGGGGCCTTGAAGTGGGCGAGCTTCTCGCGGGCGTGGCCCATCAGTTCGGCCTCGGTCGCCACCCCGCGCAGGACAACCACCGCGGTGACGGCCTCGATCCAGCGGTCGTCGGGCAGCCCGATGACCGCCACTTCGGCGACGGCGGGGTGGGTGTACAGGGCATCCTCGACCTGGCGGGAGGCGACGAGGACACCGCCCGAATTGATGACGTCCTTCACCCGGTCGACGACCGTGAAGTATCCATCCGGGTCGCGTACAGCGAGATCTCCGGAGTGGAACCAGCCGTCACGGAACGCCTCGGCGCTCTCCTGCGGCTTCTCCCAGTAGCCGCTGCACAGCTGGGGCGAGCGGTAGACCACCTCGCCGGCCGTGCCGTCGGGGACGTCCTTGCCGTTCTCGTCGACGATCTTGGCCTCGACGAAGAGGACGGGCCGGCCGCAGGAGTCCATCCGGCCCTCGTGCTCGTCGGGTCCCAGGACGGTGGCGAGCGGGCCGATCTCGCTCTGGCCGAAGCAGTTGTAGAAGGCGAGTCCGGGCAGGCGTGCGCGCAGACGCTCCAGCACCGGGACGGGCATGATCGACGCCCCGTAGTACGCCTTGCGCAGGCCGCCGAGGTCGCGGACCGCGAAGTCCGGATGGTTGGCGAGGCCGATCCAGACGGTGGGCGGGGCGAAGAGGCTGTCGGCCTGCCCCGACTCGACGAGGTCGAAGATCCGGGCCGCGTCCGGGGCGTCGAGAATCGTGCTCTCGGCGCCGACCGCGAGGTAGGGCAGCAGGAAGACGTGCATCTGCGCGGAGTGGTAGAGCGGCAGGGCGTGCACGGGGCGGTCGGTGGCGCGCAGATCGAGGGCTGTGACGGCGCTGACGTACTCGTGGACGAGGGCGCCGTGCGTCATCATCGCGCCCTTGGGCAGGGCGGTGGTGCCGGAGGTGTACAGCAGCTGGACGAGGTCGTCCGCGGCCGGTTCGTGCGCGGACGCGAAGGGGCGCGGGGAGTCGAGTTCGGCCAGGAGGGAGCCGGCGGCGTCACGGAGCGGCCGTACGGCGTATCCCTGCGGGACGCGGCCGGCAAGGTCCGGGTCGGCGAGGACGAGGGAGCTGCCGGACTGGCGCAGGATGTACGCGAGGTCCTCGCCCGTGAGGTTCTGGTTGACCGGCACATGGACCAGCCCCGCGCGGGCGCAGGCGAGATAGGCGATCAGGTACGCGTCGGAGTTGTGGGCGTAGGAGGCGACCCGGTCCCCCGGGTGCAGTCCGTGGCCGTCCATGAGGACGGCGGCCGCAGTGCTGACCGCCTCGTCGAGCCCGCGGTAGGTCCAGGCCCGGTCGGCGTACCGCAGGGCGGTGCGCTCGGGGGTGCGCCGTGCGCTGCGGGTCACGACGCCGTCGACTGTGCTGCTGCGTACACCGGTCATGGCGTGATCCTGTGCGGCCGGGGCCCCACGGTCAAGGGTCCGGATACCGGCCGGGATGTTGACAGACGTACAGGAGTGCTGGCTGAGTTGCCCATGACATCTCGAACTCCTGAGTAACCGTCTTTCGCACCCGCAGAGTTGGGAGGACCGTTGCCCCTCCGGAACCGTCTGAGGATTCTCGCCGTATCCGGTCTTGCGCTGTTCACCGTGTCGGCGTCACTGCCGCCGGCCTCGGCGCTCACCACCCGCACCCACCATCCGTCGGGCGGCGGGCTCTCCGCCGTGATCCGCTACACCGAGTACGGCATTCCGCACATCGTGGCGAAGGACTACGCGAACCTGGGCTTCGGCAACGGCTGGGCGCAGGCCGCCGACCAGGTGTGCACGCTCGCCGACGGCTTCGTCACGCTGCGCGGGGAGCGGTCCCGGTACTTCGGTCCGGAGGCGGCGCCGGACGGTTCACTGTCCTCGGCGGCGAAGAACCTCTCCAGCGACCTGTACTTCCGAGGGATTCGCGACAGCCACACCGTGGAGAAGCTGCTGAAGGTGCCGGCCCCGGCCGGACCCGGTCGCGCGGTGAAGGAGCTGCAGCGCGGCTGGGCGGCGGGCTACAACGCCTGGCTGAAGCAGAACCGGATCACCGACCCGGCCTGCCGGGGCGCCGGCTGGGTACGCCCGGTGACCACGCTCGATGTCGTGGAGCGCGCCTTCGCCCTCTCCGTACTCGGCGGTCAGGGGCGCGGCATCGACGGCATCACGGCCGCGCAGCCACCCGCCGCCGCACCGGCACCCGCGCCCCCGGCACCCTCACCGTCCCCCGACGAAGCGGCGGAGGCGGCGGCACGGCTGCTGTCTACGCAGAACGCGGACATGGGGTCCAACGCCGTGGCGTTCCGCGGCAGTACGACCGCGGGCGGCCGCGGGCTGCTGCTCGGCAACCCGCACTATCCCTGGCAGGGCGGGCGCCGGTTCTGGCAGTCCCAGCAGACGATCCCCGGTGAGCTGAACGTGGCGGGCGGTTCGCTGCTGGGCTCGGCGACCATGTCGATCGGGCACAACGCCAATGTCGCGTGGAGCCACACGGTGGCCACGGGCGTCACCCTCGATCTGCATCAGCTGACCCTCGATCCGGCCGATCCGACCGTCTATCTGGTGGACGGAAGTCCGCATCGCATGACGAAGCGCACGGTCTCCGTCGCGGTCGAGGGCGGCGGGAACGTGACGCGCACCCAGTGGTGGACCCGCTACGGACCGGTCGTCACCTCGCTCGGTGCGGGGCTGCCACTGCCGTGGACGCGGACGACCGCGTACGCGCTGGGCGATCCCAACGCCGTGAACCTGCGCTCGGGCGACACCGCACTCGGCTTCAGCAAGGCGCGCAGTACGGCCGGGATCAAGGAGTCGCTGCGCCGTACGCAGGGTCTGCCGTGGGTCAACACGATCGCCGCGGACTCCTCCGGGCACACGCTGTTCTCGCAGTCGCAGGTGCTGCCGAGGATCACGGACGAGCTCGCGCAGCGGTGCTCGACGCCGCTGGGCAAGGCCACGTACCCCACGTCCGGACTCGCAGTACTGGACGGCTCGCGGAGCGACTGCGCACCGGGGTCGGACCCGGACGCGGTTCAGCCCGGGATCTTCGGCCCGGGCCGGATGCCGACCGTGGAGAACGCACCGTACGTCGAGAACTCCAACGACAGCGCCTGGCTGACGAACGCCGATGCTCCGCTGACCGGCTACGAACGCGTCTTCGGGACGGTCGCCACACCGCGCTCCATGCGGACCCGGGGCGCCGTCGAGGACGTGTCCGCGATGGCGGACGGCGGCGGGCTGACCGTCGCCGATCTGCAGCGTCAGCAGTTCGCGAACCGGGCGCCGGCCGGTGACCTGGCCGCAACCGACCTGGCACGTGCCTGCGCGGCGCTGCCCGGTGGCACGACGCCCGGGAGCACCGGCACACCGGTCGACGTTTCGGCGGCCTGCCCGGTGCTGCGCGGCTGGGACCGGAAAGTCGACACGGGAAGCCGGGGCGCGCTGCTCTTCGACCGGTTCTGGCGCAGGGCGGTGGCAGTGCCGGCGGCCGAGCTGTGGAAGGTGCCGTTCTCCCCCGCCGACCCGGTGGGTACGCCGAACACGCTCAACACCTCGGCGCCGCGCGTCCTCGCGGCCCTCGCCGACGCGGTCGCCGAGCTGAGGGGCCGGGGCATCGCGCTGGACGCGCCGCTGGGCGAGCACCAGTCGGTGCTGCGGGGCGAGCGGCGCATCCCGATCGGCGGCGGTACGGAGTCCCTGGGCATCTGGAACAAGACCGAGGGCGTGTGGGACGCGGCAGCGGGCGGGTACACGGACGTCTCGACCGGCTCCAGCTACATCCAGGCGGTCGGCTGGGACGGCGGTCCCTGTCCGGTGGCGCGCACCCTGCTCACGTACGCGCAGTCGTCGAATCCGGCGTCGCCGCACTACAGCGATCAGACCGAGCTGTACTCGGGCGAGCGCTGGGTGACCTCACGGTTCTGCGAGAAGGACATCGCGCGTTCGCCCGCACTGAAGGTGGTGCGGGTGCACGAGCGCCGGTAGAGCCCTCCGGCCCGCGATCGGCCCCTGCCCGTATACCGGTCAGGGGCTGATCGCGAGGAAGACGAACGCGGCGAAGATCGACAGGTGCACGCCGCCCTGGAGCAGGGTGGCGCGCCCCGGTACGACGGTGAGCGCGCCGACCACCACGGTCAGCGCGAGCAGCACCATATGGGTGGCGCTCAGCCCCAGGTGGAGCGGTCCGGACAGCCAGATCGAGGCAAGGGCGATGGCCGGGATCGTCAGGCCGATGCTGGCCATCGCCGATCCGAGCGCCAGGTTGAGGCTGGTCTGGATGCGTTCGCGGCGTGCCGCCCGTACGGCGGCCAGGGTCTCCGGCAGGAGCACCAGCAACGCGATGACGACACCGACGACGGCCTGCGGCATTCCGGCGGCCTCCACCCCGGACTCGATGGCCGGCGAGACGGCCTTCGCGTCGCCGACGACGGCGACCAGGGCCACGAGCAGCATGGTCAGGCTCAGCGCGGTGGCTCCCCTTCCGGGCAGCGGCGCCCGGCGCTCCTCCTGTTTGAGCTGTCCGTCCTGGGTGAGCGGGAGGAAGTACTCGCGGTGCCTGACGGTCTGCATGGCGACGAACAGGCCGTACAGGAACAGGGAGGCGACGGCGGCGAAGGCGAGCTGGGCGGAGGAGAACTCGGGGCCCTCCTTGCCGATGGTGAAGGTGGGCAGCACCAGGCTGAGCGTGGCGAGCGTCGCCACGGTCGCGAGGGCGGCGCCGGAGCCTTCCGCGTTGAAGACGACCACGCGGGTACGGACCGCTCCCACCAGCAGGGAGAGGCCGACGATGCCGTTACATGTGATCATCACCGCTGCGAACACGGTGTCCCGCGCCAGCGCGGACGTCTTGGGACCGCCGTCCACCATGAGGGTGACGATGAGCGCCACCTCGATCACGGTCACGGCGACGGCCAGGACGAGCGAGCCGAACGGCTCACCGACGCGGTGGGCGATCACCTCTGCATGGTGCACGGCGGCCAGGACGGCGCCTGCCAGGCAGAGGGCGACCACCGCGACGGCGAACGGCGGCAGCTCACGCCCCCAGCTGAACACCAGCGCGAGCGCGGCGACCAACGGCACGACCACGGTCCACCGGGCCGCCAGTGACCGGATCGTCGCGCTCGTGTTCATGGGCCACACGCTGCCAGAGCGGGCCGGTGCCCGCTCGCCGGGAGGGACGCCCGGAGCGGGTCTTCAGCTGTGTCCCTCCCAGTACGGTTCGCGCAACCGCCGTTTGTACAGCTTGCCGTTGGGGTCGCGGGGCATAGTCGTGATGAAGCCGAGAGTCTTGGGTCGCTTGTACCCGGCGAGCAGCCCGGCGCAGTGGCCGAGGATCTCCGCGGCGAGTTCGTCGCCCGCCGCATGCCCCTCGGCGGCTTCGACGACGGCTCTGACCTCCTCGCCCCAGTCGGCGTGCGGAATACCGAATACGGCGGCGTCGGCGACCGCGGGGTGGCTGAGCAGGGCGCTCTCGATCTCGGCGGGATAGATGTTCACCCCGCCGGAGATGATCATGTCGATCTTGCGGTCGCGGAGGAAGAGGTAACCGTCCTCGTCCAGGACGCCGAGGTCACCGACGGTGAAGAAGTCGCCGATGCGGTTCTTCTTCGTCTTGCCCTCGTCCTTGTGGTAGCTGAAGCCGCCGGTGCTCATCTTCATGTACACGGTGCCCAGCTCGCCCGGCCCGAGCCGGTTTCCGTCGTCGTCGAAGACCGCGAGTTCACTGATCGGCCAGGCCCGGCCCACCGTGCCCGGTTTCTTCAGCCAGTCGTCGGCGGTGGCGAAGGCGCCACCGCCCTCGCTGGCCGCGTAGTACTCCTCGACGCACCGGCCCCACCAGTCGATCATGGCTCGTTTGACGTGGTCGGGGCAGGGGGCGGCGCCGTGGATGGCGTGGCGCATCGCCGAGACGTCGTACCGCTGCCGGACCTCGTCGGGGAGGGCGAGGAGGCGGTGGAACTGGGTCGGGACCATGTGCGTGTGGGTGCAGCGGTGGGTGTCCATCGCCCGCAGCATCTCCTCGGGCGACCACTTGTCCATCAGGACGAGCGGATGGCCTATGTGCAGGGCGGCGCCCGCGAACTGCAGCACGGCGGTGTGGTAGAGCGGCGAGCAGACAAGGTGGACGTTGCCGTCGAACGGCTTGATGCCGAAGATGCCGAGGAAGCCGCCGAGGTAGCTCTCCTCGGGGAGCTTGCCGGGCAGCGGCCGGCGAATGCCGCGTGGGCGGCCGGTGGTGCCGGAGGTGTAGTTCATGACCCAGCCGAGCGTGCGGCCCTCCGGGGGCGATACCGGCCGGTTCTCCAGCAGTTCGGCGTACGGGCGGAAGCCGTCGACGGCACCGACCCCGTAGCGATGGCTCGGGGGCAGTTCCGCCTCGTCGGCGGCGGCGGTCGCGGCCTGGGTGAAGCGCTCGTGGGCGATGAGCACCTTGGCGCCGGAGTCGGAGACGATCCAGGCGATCTCGGGCCCGACCAAGTGGTGGTTGACGGGGACGAGGTAGAAGCCGGCCTGCGAGGCGGCGAGGTAGGCGGTGAGGAACTCGACGCCGTTGGGCAGGACGACGGCGAAGGCGTCGCCCTCTTCGAGTCCGGCCGCACGCAGTCCGTGGACCATGCGATTGGCCTCGGCGTGCAGCCGTCCCGCCGTCCACGTCTCGCCGTCGGGTGCGATCAGGACCGTACGGTCGGGGTCTGCGGTGGCCTGGGCCCAGAAGCCGTTGGGCGGCTGGTTCATGAGGCGCTCCGTCCGGCGATGCGGTTGATCCGGTCGACGGCCCGTTCGAAGCCACGGGTCAGGTCGTCGAAGACTGCCTGCACGCTGCGTTCGGTGTTCATCCGGCCGACGATCTGGCCGACGGGGGTGCCGAGCAGCGCGCCCGTCTCGTACTTCTGGATACGGGAGACGGCCTCGGCGACCAGGAGTCCCTGGAGGGGCATGGGCAGGGTGCCGGGTCCCGAGGGGTCGTCCCAGGCGTCGGTCCATTCGGTACGGAGCTGTCGCGCGGGTTTGCCGGTGAGGGCGCGGGAGCGGACGGTGTCGCCGGAGCCGGCGGCAAGGAGTTTGGCGGTCAGCGCCCGGGAGTGCATATCGGCTTCCTCGGTGGTGAGCCAGAGGGAACCGAGCCAGACGCCCTGGGCGCCCAGGGCGAGGCCGGCGGCGACCTGTTCGCCGCTGCCGATGCCGCCCGCGGCAAGGACGGGCAGCGGGCCGACGGCGTCGACGACGTCCGGGACCAGCACCATGGAGGCGATCTCCCCGGTGTGGCCGCCCGCCTCGTATCCCTGGGCGACGACGACGTCGATACCCGCGTCCGCGTGGTGCCGGGCGTGCCGGGCGCTTCCGGCGAGGGCGGCGACGAGGACGTCCCGGTCGTGGGCGCGGGCGATGACATCGGCGGGCGGTGAGCCCAGCGCGTTGGCGAGGAGCTTGATGGGGTAGCCGAAGGCCACGTCGAGCTGGTTGCGGGCGACTTCCTCCATCCAGCCCGTGATGCGCCAGCCCGATGCCTCACCCTCGGCGAGTTCGGGGACGCCGTGTTTGGCGAGGGTCTCCTGGACGAACTGCCGGTGACCGGGCGGGATCATCGCCTCCACATCGGCCTCGCTCACGCCCTCCACCTTCTTGGCGGGCATGACGACGTCGAGGCCGTAGGGCTTGCCGTCCGTGTGTTCCTGCATCCAGTCGAGGTCGCGTGCGAGGTCGTCGGGGGCGGTGTAGCGAACCGCGCCGAGTACGCCGAATCCACCGGCCCGGGTGATGGCCGCGGCCACCGCCGGGAACGGCGTGAAGCCGAAGATGGCGTGCTCGATCCCCAGTTTTTGACTCAGCTCCGTCTCCATGGGCGGCAGGATGCCGCAGTCAGACGGACGAGGGAAGAGATTTTCTGATGCAGTGTCAGATTCTTTGTGACTCCGGGGCCTACGGGACGGCGGAGGGTGACAGTACCCTCTGCTTCGGCAGGAAGTTTCACGCTCGGAACATATTTCGAAAGTTACTTTCAGGCATGGGGAAGGGGTTCCGTATGACCGAGGACACGGCGGGCGGGGGCATCAGCCGGCGGAGGCTGGGCGGTGGGATGCTGGCCCTGGGCGGAGCACTCGCCCTGGCGCCCATTCCGTTCGCGGCGGCGGCGTCTGCCACGGAGTCGGGGGCGGGGTCGTCGGACATGAGCACAGGGACCGCGGCGGGGACGCAGCCGGGTCGGGACAGGCCGACGCTGCGGCGCGGATCGGCCGCCCGCGCGGGGCTGTTGCAGGAGCCGCTCGACCGACTGGTCACCGAGGCGGAGAGATACCTCGCCGACTCGCCCAAGCACCCTTGGTACGCGGGCGCCGTACTGCTCGCGGGACGGGGCGGGACGGTGGCACTGCACCGGCCGATCGGCAAGGCGGTGCGCTATGCGGCGTACGACGAGAAGACCGACACCGGTGTGGAGTTCCCGGCGGACCAGCAGATCCCCATGGCCGAGGACACGGTCTTCGACCTGGCGTCGGTGTCGAAGCTGTTCACCTCGATCCTGGCCGTGCAGCAGATCGAGCGCGGCGCGCTGGAGCTGGAGGCGACCGTCGCCTCGTATCTCCCCGACTTCGCCGGCGGTGGCAAGCAGGACATCACGATTCGTCAACTGCTCACGCACACCTCGGGTTTCCGCGCCTGGATCCCGCTCTACAAGGCGCCCACCCGGGAAGGGAAGCTGGAACTCATCTGGAACGAGGTGCCTGCGAACCCGCCCGGCACGGTCTACCTCTACTCCGACCTCAATCTGATCTCGCTCCAGCTGGTGCTGGAGAAGATCACCGGCCGCACCGAGGACGTACTGCTCCGCGAACAGATCACCGCTCCACTCGGGATGCACCGCACCCGTTACAACCCGCCGGCCTCCTGGAAGCCGAAGATCGCCGCGACCGAGGACGCCCGGCTCCCCTGGTCCGGGCTGGAACGCGGGCTGGTCTGGGGCGAGGTCCACGACGAGAACGCGTACAGCCTGGACGGGGTCGCCGGCCACGCCGGAGTCTTCAGTTGCGCCTGGGACCTGGCGATCCTCGCCCGTACCCTGCTCAACAGCGGGGTCTACGGCCGGGCGCGGATCCTCTCTGCCGCGTCGGTGGACCTGCTCTTCACCGACTTCAACACGGCGTTCCCGGGTGACGCGCACGGTCTCGGCTTCGAGCTCTACCAGCACTGGTACATGGGGGCGATGGCCACTCCGCGCACGGCGGGCCACACCGGCTTCACGGGCACCAGCCTGGTCCTCGACCCGACCACCGACTCGTTCCTGATCGTTCTGGGCAACTCGGTCCACCCGGTGCGCAGCTGGCGCTCCGGCAGCGCGCCGCGTGTCGCCACCGCCAACCAGATGGCCCGGGCGGTCGCGGTCCGGCCGGCACGGGGCCGTACGGCATGGTTCTCCGGTCTGGCAAGCGCCTCGTCGGCCACCCTCGCCCTCCCGCCGCTCGCCCTCACCTCCTCGCGTGCCCGGCTGAACTGCGCCCTGTGGTGGGACACCGAGCCCGGTTCCGACTTCCTGTTCCTGGAGGCCTCGGCGGACGCGGGGGCCACGTGGCAGCCGGTCCCCTTCAGCACGGGACCGGCCTCGCCGAACGGGCCGGAGCAGCCCGAACCGCATCCGACGGGCGCCGTCTCCGGCTGGTCGGGCCGGGTCTGGCACCGGCTGGAGGCGGACCTCGCGCAGTGGCGCGGCGGGGAGTTGCGGCTGCGCTGGCGTTACACCACGGACCAGCTGTACGTCGGCCGCGGGGTGTACGTGGACGCCATCAGGGTCGAGGACGGCGGACGTGCGGTCTTCGACGAGGGGCGTCCAGGAGACGCCCGGCGCATCTCGGCGAACGGCTGGGCCGCTTCGGCGGACTGACCGGCACCCAGGGGACACCGCCCCAGCCGGGCCCGGCCGGGCAGCCGAGGAGTGACGGGTAGCCCGGACACAGAGCGCGTTCACGAGTCTCCAGGGCGCGGCTGAAGGTGGCGACGGCCTCGCTCGGGGCGGCGGCCGCCCGGCGCGCGGGCGACCTTGCGGGGCCGCCGCGCGCGAGGCGGTGGAGATCATCTGCGAGCGCGGCGCAGCCTCCGCGCGAGTCCCCGACCGCCGCCGGCCTCGGCGCGCCGGGCCGGTGCCGGCAGGCGGTCCCGGGCTCAGGGCGTGCCGCGCACCGGGCGCTCGGGACGCGGCGTTGCCGGCAGGGGCGGGGAGAGCAGGGGCTCGAGCAGCCGCGCCAGTTGCTCGAGCTGCTCCGGACCGAGTCGGCCGGTGGCCGGCGCGAGGGCGTTCTTGGCTTCCTCGTACATGCGTTGGGTGAGGTCGCGTCCGGCGTCGGTGATCAGGACGACGACGGCGCGCTTGTCCTCGGAGCTCGTACCGCGTGTCAGCAGCCCACGCCGTTCGGCGCGGGCGATGAGGCCGGACATGGTGGACTTGTCCAGTCCCAGGAACGCCGCAAGGTCGCTCATGCGGGGGTGTCGGTCGCGCAAGATGCCGAGCACGCGCAGCTGGGTGAGGGACAGGTCGTGCTCAGCACCGATGCGGGTGAGCACGCCCATGACCTGGAAGGCACTGCGGACCAGGCCGTCGACCAGGGCGTCCGTGGAGTCGTCGGGAACCATGCATCCCACCAAACCGCCGGGGCCACCGCAGGCCCGCCCTGGGCTGGCTGGACCAGCCGGCCCGCCCCACCGCGATGGGCCGGGGCGACATGGAGGCCGCGCTCTGGCAGCAAGTCCAGCCGCACAGCGGTGACGGTGTCGAGGTCCGCTTCTCGACGGCACCGATGGAGATCGTCGAAGACGGCTCCGCGGCGGAGGTACTGCTGGAGGACGCCACCGGCCGGCGCTACCGCGAGCCCTTCGGCCTGGTCGTCGGCGCGGACGGAATGCGCTCGACCGTACGGCGCCGCGCATTCGGCCCTCACGAGCGCTTCATGACCACCTGGAACGCGATGATCTGCGCCTTCCCACTGTCCGAGCAGGCGCCGTCGCTCGGCGCGCAGGACAGTCTCATCAGCGCCCGCTCCGGGCGCGCAGTGTGGGTGTTCGGCCTGGCGGACAGGGCACCCACCGCGCTGTTGACCTACTGCACCCGAGACATCGACGCCCAGTTCACCGGAGACCGCACCGAGCGGCTGCGCGCCGTGTTCGACTACATGGACCATCCCGCCGTGCGCCACGTCCTGGACGCGCTGCCCACCACGACGGACTGCCTGTTCGACTCGGTGCACCAGGTGAGGATGGATCGGTGGAACACCGGACGGGTCATGCTCGCCGGCGATGCGGCGTGGTGCCTGAACCTGTTCTCGGGCATGGGCACCACAGCCGCTTTGACGGGCGGAGCGGAACTCGGCCGCGTCCTCGCGGAGCACCCCGACGACCTCGCCGCCGCACTGACCGCATGGAAAGCCCGCCTGCGCCCGCTCAGCACCACCCATCAGCGCGTGGCACGGCTGAAACACCAGTGGTTCGCGCCAACGAACCGTGCTCTGGCCGGAGTTCGGACGCCGGCCCTGCATCTGACAGTCAACGCCCGGCGCACCGTCACCGAAACTCGCCTCCTCCAAGCCACCGCCCCGGCCCCGAACAGCGCGTGAGACGTGCCGGCCGGCTCCGCCTCGCCGAGCCGGCCCGGCTGTCACAGGCTGCTTGCCGTCCTCGTTGGCCCCAGGCTGTCGGCGTCCTCGGATTCCGGGGCCCGGCGGGGCGAGGCCGGCCTGGCCGACTGAAGTACTCAATGGCCAACCGAAGCATGCCTTCGGCGTGCAGACGTCACAACAGGCAGAACTCGTTGCCCCCGGGTCCGCCAGGCAGGCGCCGTCGTCCCACTCCTCCGCCGGGACGTCGTAGTGCGCGAACCACTCCCCCCAGCTGCCGAAGCCCTTCGGCGCCGGCTTCTGCGCGTATCCCGGGGCGAGCGCCCAGAACTCCGCCAGTTGCGCGGGGTGCGCGCAGTCGATTCGATTCAAGATTCTTTTTCTGTCGAAACATTTCGATCGATTGCGTCTTCGATATCGATTCACCAGCCATCCGATTCGCCGATGCGAGCTAAAGAACCCCAGATCAGCCGGGGTGGCCCTGCAACTCGTTTTGCACTTGCCATGACGACTCACACGCTCAATCCGCTGAACATTCGGAATCCTTTCGTAACGCTGAGGGTTGAATGTACGCATGCGTCCCCTCGCATCCCATGGCGTGCATGAATAGGAGAACAAAACAGCAGGTCAAAGCTATACATGGCGCCACCGAGGTGGTTAACCTCTTCGAAATGTTTCGGAAATGTGGCGTTGACGAGCGATCCAGGCGCGCGCATACTCTCCCTCGCTCCCTGCATCACCGATCAACTTCGCGCCACGGAACCGTCGTTGGACGGCGGATCCCCCCGTGGCCGACGAACCGCTCAGCACACGGTCCACTCACGCGTCCGGGCGGCCCGCTCATGCCGCCCGGCGACCGGAAGAAGGTGTTGGAAAGTGATCGTCAATTCACCGCACAGCGGCGAAGCCGCACGTCCGCAGTTGCTCTCACGGGCACGAAGGGCCGGCGTGCTCGCCACGGCCGGCGTGCTCGCCGCGGCAGGAGTCCTCTCGCTCGCGGGCACCGCAGACGCCGCGACGACCCTCGGGGCTTCCGCCGCCGCCAAGGGCCGCTACTTCGGCACCGCGGTCGCCGCCAACCACCTGGGCGAGTCCGCGTACGCCTCCACCCTGGACACCGAGTTCAACATGGTGACCCCGGAGAACGAGATGAAGTGGGATGCCGTCGAGGCCTCCCGCAACAGCTTCAACTTCGGCTCCGCGGACCAGATCGTCAGCCATGCCCAGGGCAAGGGAATGAAGCTTCGCGGTCACACGCTGGTGTGGCACTCCCAGCTGCCCGGCTGGGTCAGCGGGCTCGGGGCCACCGACCTGCGCTCGGCGATGAACAACCACATCAACCAGGTCATGGCGCACTACAAGGGCAAGATCTACGCCTGGGACGTCGTCAACGAGGCCTTCCAGGACGGCAGCAGCGGGGCCAGGCGCAGCTCGCCCTTCCAGGACAAGCTCGGCAACGGCTTCATCGAGGAGGCCTTCCGCACCGCCCGGGCCGCCGACTCCGGAGCCAAGCTCTGTTACAACGACTACAACACCGACGGTCAGAACGCGAAGAGCAACGCGGTCTACGCCATGGTGAAGGACTTCAAGCAGCGCGGTGTGCCGATCGACTGCGTCGGCTTCCAGTCGCACTTCAACAGCAACTCCCCCGTCCCCTCGGACTACCAGGCCAATCTCCAGCGCTTCGCCGACCTCGGGGTCGACGTGCAGGTCACCGAGCTTGACATCGAAGGCTCGGGATCGGCGCAGGCCGCGAGTTACACCAAGGTCGTGAACGCCTGTCTGGCCGTGTCGCGCTGCAACGGCATCACCGTGTGGGGCATCCCGGACAAGTACTCGTGGCGCAGCAGCGGCACCCCGCTGCTGTTCGACGACAACTACGGCAAGAAGCCCGCGTACACCGCCGTACTCGCGGCACTGGGCGGCACCAGCGGCGGCGGGGACAACGGCGGCGGGACCGGCTCGTGCACGGTCACGTACACGAAGACCGACACCTGGGGAGACCGCTTCAACGGGCAGGTGACGGTCAAGGCGGGCAGTTCGGCGATCAGCACCTGGACGGTTCCGGTGACGGTGACGTCGCCGCAGAAGATCACCACCACCTGGAACGGCACTCCGTCCTGGGACAGCAGCGGCAATGTGATGACGATGAAGCCCAACGGCAACGGCAGTCTGGCCGCCGGGGCCTCGACATCCTTCGGGTTCACCGTCATGACGAACGGCAACACCTCGGCGCCCTCCATCGGCGCCTGCACCGCCTCCTGACCCACGGGCGGACGCGGGGCGCGGTGGCACCCACCGACGTCCGGTGACCATCGGCGCGAGGGCACCCCTACCCAGGCGGTGTCCTCGCTGCTCCGTTCACCGGCCGGCAGACATCCCTGGTGCGCACCGGTTCCTCACCGCCGCGCATAGACCTCGCCCGGTGACGCCACCTCGGCAGGGGCGGGCGCGGTCGACTCCCGGACCACCAGTCTCGGCCTGATCAGGAGCGAACGTCCGGCGACCGGGGCGGAGTCGATACGGGCCTTCAGCTGCTGGAACGTCTCGGCGGCCATCTCCGGCAGCGGCTGGCGCACGGTGGTCAGCGGCGGCTCGAAGAGGTCGGCCAGCAGGATGTCGTCGAACCCGACCACGGACACGTCCTGCCCGGCGCTGCGGCCGGCGTCCTTCGCGCCCCGGCAGATCCCGATCGCGCACATGTCGTTGATCGCGACGAACGCCGTGGGCGGACGCGGCCCGCACAGCAGCTCCCGGGCGGCTTTGCGCCCCAGCTCGGCCGCGTCCTTGTCACCGAACTCCGCGGTGTCGGCGCCGGGCCACACGATCGCGTCCGCCGGGTCCAGGCCCGCCGACTCCAGGGCGGCCCGGAATCCGCGCAGCCGCTCGCGACGGTTGACACTGTTGACCGAGCCGGAGACGAATGCCAGTCGGCGGTGGCCCAGTTCGAGCAGATGCCGGGTGGCGAGCTCGGCTCCCATCGCGTTGTCGACGCTGATGGAGGCCAGTGACGGCGGATCGCCCGCCTGGGCGGTGCGGTCGAAGGCGACCATCTTCAGACCGCGGCTGAGCAGCGGGGCCACATGGTCGAGCGAGGGCAGCGAGGAGCAGAGCACCACCCCGCTCACCCCGTCGGCCAGCAACTCCTCCCCGTACTTGAGCTCACGGGCCGGATCGCGCTCGCTGTTGCAGAGCAGTACGTGATACCCCTCGGCCAGCGCTATGGCCTCCAGCTCCCGGGCGAGCGCACCCCAGAAGGGGTTGGCGACGGACGGCACGATCAGGCCGATGACCTTGATCCGGCCGGTGCGCAGCATGCGCGCCGCACGGTTGGGCCGGTAGCTGAGCTGCTCGATCACCTGCTCCACGCGGGCCAGGGTGGCCGCCTGCATACGGTCCGTACGTCCGTTGAGGACGTTCGACACGGTGCTGGCGGAGACACCCGCAGCCTCCGCGACCTGATGGATCGTTACCCCGCTCATGCCACCTCCGGTTCGGAATGTGTTCGCCAGACTAGTGTACCGATTTACTGAACTCGCTTCACCGGTACACCCGTTAACTTCCCGGAAAATTGTTGTGCATCAGCTGTTGACGCGCCTCTCGAGGCGTTCTTAGTCTCAGTGCATCGATTTACCAGCGCTTCCCAGCCATGGCCGGGATGCGTATCGCTGGATCGATCCACCGCCTCCACCTCAAAAGGGGTGCCACATGGAACTCAAACGACGGTCGCTGCTCGCTGCCATCGGTGCCGGTACCGCTGCGGCCGCGCTCAGCGGCTGCGGCACCGGCTCCACGGCCGCAGGCTCCGCCGATGGTCCCGCCGAGGGCGAGATCACGCTGCTCACCCCGATCTACGAGAACGCCAACGGCAAGACGCTGTTGGAGAAGGAGATCCTCGGCGGCTTCCGGAAGAAGTATCCGGACGTCAAGGTGAACGTGGACTACACCACGTACACGCAGCTCAACGAGAAGATCACCACGGGTATGGCCGGCGGTCTGCTGCCCGATGTGCTGATGATGGGCGTCGGCTGGATCCCGCCGTTCGCCGCCAAGAAGGCGATCGCCCCGCTGCCGGAGAAGTTCGCCACCGCGCACGACTACGAGAAGCGGGTGCTGGAGCCGTCGCGCTACGACGGCAAGCTGTACGCGCTGCCGGTGGTGCTGGACACCCGCATCGTCGTCTACCGCAAGGACCACTTCGCCGAGGCGGGCATCAAGAAGACGCCCGCCAACTGGGCCGAGCTGCGGGCCGTGGCGAAGCAGCTGACGAAGGACGGGCGGATCGGTTTCGACCCGTTCTCCATCGATCTGCGCCAGTGCTGGGAGACCTTCCTGTTCGCCAACGGCGGTCAGCTGTTCAGCGCGGACGGCAAGAAGGTGCTCTTCACCGACAACCGGGGGGTCGAGGCTCTGCAGTTCTTCAAGGACCTCATCAAGGACGGCTCCGCCAGCTACGCCAAGAAGACGGCACTCGGTGAGCCGGCGAACGTCCAGACGGGCAAGGCGTCGATGATGATGACGAGCAGCGCCCTGTGGGAGCAGGTCCGCCTGCAGAACCCCGAGCTCCTGAAGGAGGACAAGCTCGGCGCGTTCGTGCTGGCCAACCGCAAGCCGGCGATGCTCCAGGGCGGCACTCTCGTCACCCAGTCGGCCAGCTCCAAGCACCCGGCCGCCGCCCGCGCACTGGTCCAGTATCTCGCGACCCCGGAGTCGATCCTGGGCGCCGCGAAGCAGCGCGGCTCGGTGCCGGGGCTCAAGGACCTCAACGAATCCGGCTATGTGAAGGAGAACAAGTTCGTCGACCTCTCCCTGCAGAACATGAGCGCCGCCTGCTCCGAAGGCGGCTCCCCTGCCTGGATGGAGATCCGCGAGAAGATCAAGCCGACGCTGGAGCCCGCGATCGTGGGCAACCAGTCCGCGAAGGACGCCATCGCGGAACTCGGCCGTCTCGCCGAAGCCGCCATCGGCCGGATGTGAGGCGCCACTGTGGGAGCTGTATCCGTACTGAAGGCACGGCCCGCGCGGCCGCCTTCCCCGCCTGAGGAGACCCGGCCCGCCAAGCGGCGGACCGGCAGGACCCCGACGGGTCCGGGGCGCCGCCGGCAACGGGCCGGCATGCTGATGGTGGCCCCCGCCCTGCTGCACGCGGCGCTCTGGATCGGCCTGCCGGTCGTCGCCTCGGTCGTCCTGGCCTTCACGAAGTACGACGTGCTGACGCCGCCGCAGTTCGTGGGGCTGGACAACTTCAAGGAGATGATGGACGACGCGGTGTTCCGCAAGTCCATCGTCAACACCGTCGTCTACACCTTCTTCACCGTGCCGTTCGGCATGATGCTGGGGCTGCTGGTGGCGCTCGCCCTGCACACGGGCCTGAAGGCGCGCGGCATCTTCCGTACCGCGATCTTCCTGCCGCAGGTCACTGCCACGGTGGCGATCGCCCTGGTCTGGCTGTGGATCTACAACCCGAGCAACGGGCTGCTCAACGCCCTGCTCTCGTTCGTAGGGATCGACGGCCCGGCCTGGCTCTCGTCGACCACCTGGGCGTTGCCCTCGGTGATCCTGGTCGGCATCTGGCAGGGCATCGGCATGAAGATGCTCATCTACCTGGCCGCGCTCCAGTCCCTGCCGAAGGAGCTGTATGAAGCGGCGTCGGTGGACGGCGCGTCCAAGGCGCGGCAGTTCTTCTCCATCACGCTGCCGCTGCTGAAGCCCGCGACGTTCTTCGTGCTCATCACCTCGATGATCACCGCCTTCCAGTCGTTCGACCAGATCTACATCCTCACCGAGGGCGGGCCGGCCAACAGCACCACGATGATGACGTACGAGATCTACAAGTCCGCCTTCCGGGAGTTCCGCGTCGGCTACGCCTGCGCCCAGTCCCTGGTGCTGTTCGTCCTGCTGATGGGCTTCACCCTGGTCAACCGGCGGATCATGGGAGGTACCCGTGGCCACAACTGAGCTGCACAAGCCCGGCGTCGCTCGCCCGCCCCGGCCCACGGCCAAGGGGAAGCCGGTCACTTTCGGGCGGATCGCGCTCTATGTGACGCTGTCCGCCGTGTCGCTGCTGATGGTGGTGCCGTTCGTCTGGATGGTGCTGACCTCGCTCAAAACACCGGTGGAGATCGCGTCGCAGGATGCCGGACTGCTGCCGGAGCACTGGGATTTCGGCAACTACGCCGAGGCGCTGAAGGCCGCGCCCTTCGCCACGTACGCCCGCAACAGCTTCATCATCGCGACCAGCCACACCGTGCTGAACCTGGTGATCGCCTCGATGGCCGGGTACGCGCTGGCCCGGATCAAGTTCCGCGGCAGCGAGGTCATCTTCTACCTCTTCATCGCGGCGCTGATGATCCCGACGTACACGAAGGTGCTGCCCGAGTTCCTGATCGTCCGCTTCATGCCGCTGGCCGGCGGGAACGACCTGTTCGGTCAGGGCGGCAGCGGCTGGCTCGACACATGGTGGGCGCTGATCGTGCCCGGCGCGGTCACCCCGTTCGCGGTCTTCCTCTTCCGGCAGTTCTATCTGGACCTGCCCGTGGAGCTGGAAGAGGCCGCCCGGCTGGACGGTCTGGGCGAGTTCCGGATCTACGCCCGGATCATGACGCCGCAGGTCAAGCCCGCCCTCATCACGGTGGCGCTGCTGACCTTCGAGTCCTCCTGGAACAACTTCCTCTGGCCGCTGCTGGTGACCCGGACGGACAGTCTGCGGGTCATCCAAGTGGGGCTCTCCGTCTTCAGGACGGAGAACGGTCCCCAGTGGCACTTCCTGATGGCGGGCACCACGCTCGCCACCCTGCCCATGGTCGTTCTCTTCCTGATCGGCCAGCGCTACTTCGTGCAGGGCTTCGCAACCGCCGGTCTCAAGTGACCGGTCCCGGTCCTCGACGGCCGGTTATCGAAAGGGTTACCCCCCATGTCTGCTGATCTCCAAGGTTCCCGCGCGCTGGTGACCGGGGCGGGCCACGGCATCGGCCGCGCCATCGCCGTCGCCCTGGCCGAGGCCGGCGCCGATGTAGCCGTCCACTACCACTCCTCCGCGGACGAAGCCGCGAAGACGGTCTCCGCGATCGAGGCGCTCGGCCGGCGGGCCAAGGCGTTCCAGGCCGATGCGACGGTGACGGCCGAGGTGGACCGCTTCGTCGAGGAGGCCACCGGGTTCCTCGGCGGGCTGGACGTCCTGGTCTGCAACGCCGGTCATCTGATCGGGCGGGCCACCATCGCCGAGATGTCCGACGACCACTTCGACCAGGTCATCGACACCAATCTGACCTCGACGTTCCGTACGGTACGGGCGGCGCTGCCGCAGCTGAAGGAGTCGTCCGCCGGGCGCATCATCACGATGTCGTCGCTCGCCGCGCACAACGGCGGCGGTCCCGGATCGGTCGCCTACGCGGCCGCCAAGGCCGGGATCCGCGGCTTCACCAAGGGTCTGGCCAAGGAACTCGGCGGCAGCGGCATCACGGTCAACACCGTCGCCCCCGGCTTCATCAAGGGCACCGCCTTCCATGACACGTTCACCGCGCCCGCGGCGCAGCAGGCGATGGAGGCGGGCATCCCGGTGGGCCGGGCCGGCACGCCGCAGGACGTGGCCGCGGCCGTCGTCCACCTCGCATCGCCCTCGTCCGGCTTCCTCACCGCGACCACCGTGGACATCGACGGTGGCGTGTGGCCGCGTTGAGGCGGATCGCGCGGGAGCGCGGCGGCTGGTGGCACGCGTACGTCTGCCCCGCGCACGGGGTGGAGCTGGACCACGGTGATGTACTCGCCGGGGTGTTTCCCGAGGGCGGTGCGCGCTGTGCGTACGGCTGCCGGGTGGACAACGAGGCGGTGCGCGGTGCCTGGACGGTGCTGTCGCACCAGGCGTGGGCGCGGCACCTGCGGGTGCTCGCCCACCGCGGGGAGCGTGCCGAGGCGGTGTCCCGTCTCGTCGAGTACACCGCTCTGTACGAGGAGTTGGCCACCGCGCAGCACGGCGAGGCACAGGGCTGGATGCTGCGCGGCCGGCTCTTCCACCAGGCGCTGACCGACGCGATCTGGGCGGTGAACATCGGGCACACCGTCATCACACTCGCCGAGCAGGGCACGGACGACCTGACCGGGGTGCTGCCGCTGCTCGACTCCCTGGAGCGGGCAGCTCTCGATGCCCGCTCGGTGCTGATCGGCAAGGGCCAGCTCGCCTCCAACTACACCGCGTGGCTCAACGCCGCGGGCGCCGCCGCCGGGCGGGGCGCCGCGGCGGTGCGCGGGCAGGAGTGGGACGGCTCCAAGGAGTGGCTGGAGGGCGACAGCGGGCTGTACGCGCATCTGCGGGTCGCGGTCGCCGGGGACGGCTGGGAGTGGGAGGGCAGCACCTACTACCACGGGTTCGTCCTGCGGGCGGCGCTGCTGGCGCTGCGGGGCACCGATCCGGTGGCCCTCCCGTCGGACGTGGTGGGTGTGCTGGCCGGGATGACGGACGTGCTGGCGGCGATCGCCACGCCGGGCGGCATTCTGCCCGCGCTGCACGACGGCCCGTATCTACGTGCCCCGCTGGCTCTGGAGTGGCTCGAACTGGTGGCTCTTGCCCAGCAGTTGGTTCCTTCGGCCGCGCTGGCCGCGGTGGCCGTCCGGGCCCGTGCCGAACTGGGCCCTGCCGACGACGGGCTGGACCGGGAGCTGGGCGGCTGGTTCACCGGCCCGCCGCTGCCGGAGCGCCCTGCGCCCGGCGCGCTCACCTTGTTCGGCACGGCCGGCTATGCGGTGCTGCGGGTCGCGGGCATCCACGCCCTGCTGGACTTCGGTCCGCACGGCGGTTCGCACGGCCACCGGGACAAGTTGTCTCTCTATCTCTATGGCGACACCACGCCGTGGCAGCCCGATCCGGGCCAGGTCCCCTACGCCCACGCCGAGTTCCGTGATCTGTACGCCTCGACCGAGGCCCATCCGGCGTTCCGGGTGGACGGCCTCGAACAGGCGGAGTGCGCGGGAGCCCTGCTCGGCTCGGACGACCGCTCCGTCACCGCCGAGGTGACCACGGCGTACGAGGGGGTGCGCGGCGTCCGCCGGATCGCCGCGGGCGCCGGCTATCTGGTGGACATGCTGACCGTGACGGCCACGGAGTCCCGGCACATCACCGCCCAGTTGCGGCCCGGTACCGCGCTGGACGTGCAGGTGCAGGCGGCGGGCGCGACGCGGACCACCTGGTACGGCGACGAGACCCTGCACGGCTGGCACACGCACCGGGCCGACGTGCCGGTGCGCCCGGTGAGCCGGCCGGGCCCCGGGCCGGCCGACGACCCGCAACGCGTACGGACCCGGGTGGACTTCACCGCCGACACCGACCGGGTCACGTTCGCCTCGGTGTACCAGGCCGCGTCGGCCGGGCCCGCGGTGACCGACGTACAGCTGGACGGCGACGGGCTGACGGTCTGCCTGGCCGACGGCAGCACCGCACGGTTCCGGACGGAGGACTGACCCTTGTTGCTCTCGGCGACCCCGCCGCCAGGACCGCGTCCCGCGCAGGAGAAGCGGCTGTACGAGGAGGCCACCCGCCACCGCGGGCTGACCCCGCCCCGTACGCACCCCCTGGCCAGCATCACCTGGCTCGGCCCCGCCGCCTCCAACCCGGCCCTCGCCTACCGGGTCTCCGGCGACCCCTCGCACCTGGCGGAGAGCCTGCGCTGGATCGAGGCGGCGGTGCGGCTGCCGCACTGGGGCAGGGCCCATATGCCGGACCACGACCTGGATGCCGGCTGGCTGCTGCACCATCTCTCCCTCGCCTACCGGTGGCTCGGCGACGACCTGCCGGACGGGGTACAGGCGCTGCTGCGGTACAAACTGCTGCTCCAGGGGCGGCGGATGTACGAGTTCGCGGTGGCGAGCGAGGGCCGTTGGTGGTCGTCGTCGTACTGGCAGAACCACAACTGGATCTGTTACGCGGGCCTGGCGACGGCCGGGTACGTGCTGGGCAAGGAGGAGTGGACCGAGCGTGCCAGGGACAACCTCGCAACCGTCCTGGACCTGATGCCCGAGGACGGATCGCATGCCGAGGGCGTCGTCTACTGGCGCTACGGCGTGCCGTTCCTCGCCATCCACCTGGATCTGCTCCAGGAGGCGGAGGGCATCGACTGGTGGGACCGCGGCGGTTTCATGTCCCGCACGTTCCGCTACCGGCTGCACCAGACGGCGCCCGGGTTCGCGTTCAACGTCGACCACGGCGACTGCCACGACCGGCGCAGCGGCCACAGTGCCGGTCTCTACTACCGGCTGGCCGCCCAGTACGCGATCCCCGAGGCGCAGTGGATGGGCGATCTGGCGTCGGGCGAACTGCTGTGGCCGGAGGCGGCCGAGAGCGGGGTGCGGCCGGGGATCCTGCCGGAGGCCTATCTGGAGTACCTCTGGTACGACCCGTCCGTCCCTGCCGCCCGGCCCACCGAAACGCGGGCGTTCTTCCCCGACCTCGGGCTGCTGGCCGCGCGCACGGGCTGGGACGACGACGCCACTCTGGTGTCGTTCAAGGCCAGTCCGGGCGGGGGCCACCGGGCGTGGGAGACCGCGGAGAAGCACCGGGCGGACAAGGGCTGGGACACGCTCAACCAGGGGCACCACCACCCCGATTCGGGTTCCTTCGTGTTCGTCTCGCAGGGCGCGTTCCTCGCGGTCGACGAGGGCTACAGCAACCGCAAGCGGGCCGCGCACCACAATCTGCTGCTGGTGGACGGGCAGGGGTACGCGGACGAGGACCGGTACCACGTGTACCGGGACATCCCCTTCGAGCGGCAGGCCCGGCAACGCGATGTGCTCGTCTCCCCCGACTGCGGATGGGCGCACTCCACGGCCGAGATCGCCGCGATGTACGACCCCGCGCTGGGGGTGCGGCGGCTCGACCGGACGCTGGTGTTCACGCCCTCGGGACGCCTGGTGCTGCTGGACCTCGCCGAGGCGGAGACGGCACGGGAGTGGACGTTCCTGCTCCAGACCGACCGGCCCACGGAGCCCCAGCAGGACGGCAGCCGGCTGATCCGCGCCCGGGCGGCCTCGGCCCGGTTGCGGCAGTTCGCCCCCGTCGACGGCCGCGTCGTCGGGGAGGTGACCGAGGTGGAGGCCAATCCGACGTCGAGCACGCCGGAACTGCGCCTCACCCGCACCCTGCACACCCTGCGCTCCACCACGACGCGTTCGGCCGAGGGGCTGTTCCTCACCACGATCGCCCCGGGAACCGGGACGGACGCCACCCGGGTTGCCTGCACGGAGGGCCAGGGCGTGGCCTTCGGAACCGAGACCGTGCTGCTCTCCCCCGTCACCCGGCGGATCCGTACCGCCGGAGTCCTCGCCGATGCCGCGGCCGTGCTGCTCACCGAGATCGACGCCCCCTGTGTCGTGGCGGCGACCCGGCTGGAGCTGGACGGCGTCGTGCTGCTCGATGTGGCGGAACCGTACACAGGAAAGGTCGGCTGATCATGCAGGCAACTCTCTCGTCCGGCTGGCCGACGCTGCTGCGGCGGCTGGAGTTCGTGGCCTACCCGGCCGCCGCCGGGGCCGCGTGCGCCGTGCTGTCGCTGGGGGTGGTGACCTGGCTTCCCGCGCTCGCCGCGATGGCGCACGGGCTCCAGCGCTGGAGGGCCGAGGGGGACAGCCGGTGCGTCGTCCACACGTTCAGGGCCTTCCCGCAGTACTGGCGGGCCCTGTGGCGGCACTCGCTCGTCTCGACGGCGGCCGGGGGCGTGCTGGCCGCCAACATCGTTCATCTGCTGGGCCGTTCGGAGCCGTGGACCTTCGTGCTGCTGGCGGCCCAGGTGGGCATCGCGGCCGCCCTGGTCATCCACCATGTGGCGCTCGCGGCCGAGGCCGGCCGGGCGCCGGACGGCACCGTCCGTACCTGGACCCGGGGCGCGCTGGCGCTCGGCTTCGGTTCGGCCGCCCGGGGCACCGCCCTGCTCGGCGCGGTGGTCTCCTCCGTGCTCCTCTCCCTCGTCGTACCGCTGGGGCCACTGCTTCTCGGCCCGAGCATTCCCGTACTGCTCGCTCTGTCCTTCGCTGATCCCAGGAGGCACACCCCATGAGCCACGCACTGCGCACCACTCTCGTCGCCGCGCTCGCCGTCGGCGCCCCGCTCGCCTTCCCCCCGCCGTCGGTGGCCGCTGCCGCCGCCACCGCCTACTACGTGTCGCCGACCGGCAGCGACAGCAACTCCGGTACGTCGGCCGGCTCCCCGCTCGCCACGATCCAGAAGGCGGTCGATCTGGCGCCGACGGGTGCGGTGGTCAACCTCGCCGCGGGTACGTACAAGCAGGATGTCGTGACCAAGCGCGCCGGCGTCACGATCACCGGCCCGGCGAACGCCGTGGTGAAGGGGGCGGGCGACGCCCGGATCATTCAGGTGCAGCACGACTCGACGACGCTGAACGGCTTCACCGTCGACGGGCTGCACGGGTCGTCCACCGATGTGGCGGGGTACCGCCTCAAGCTCGTATATGTCATGAGCACAACTCCCGGTAACGGTGTGGGTGGTCTGCGCATCACCGGCATGACACTGAAGAACGCCGCCGACGAATGTCTGCGGGTGCGCTATCTGGTGACCGGCGCCGACATCTCCGGCAACACCATCAGCGACTGCGGTGTCGCCGACTTCAAGTTCGGCGGCGGGGGCAAGAACGGCGAGGGCATCTACCTCGGCACCGCACCCGAGCAGCAGGGTGCGAACGGCGCCCCGGACGCGGCTCCCGACATCAGCAGGAACAACCGCATCCACCACAACACGATCGCCACCCGCGGCAACGAGTGCGTCGACGTGAAGGAGAACTCGACCAACAACTACGTCGAGTACAACGACTGCAGCCAGCAGAAGGACTCCAGCTCCGGCGGGCTCGACGCGCGCGGCAGCGGCAACATCTTCCGCTACAACACCATCCACGACAACGTCGGTGCGGGCATCCGGCTCGGTGGCGACACCGAGACCGACGGCATCGACACCAGCGTCTACGGCAACACGATCACCGGGAACGCCGGCGGCGGCATCAAGTTCATGCGCACCCCGCAGGGCCCCGTCTGCACCAACACGATGAGCGGGAACACCGGCGGCGACGCCGTGGGAACCTACGGCGGCGAGTACGCCCCGACCGGTGCGTGCCCCCAGTGAGCGGGCAGGGACCCGCGAGACGCGGGGTACTGACGGCGGCGGCCGGGCTGGCAGCGGTCGTGGCGGCGGCCCCCGGCGCGCAGGCCGCCGCAGGACCGGGCACCGGTGCGCGCCGCTCGCGCTGGACGGCGTCGTGGGCGACCGCGCAGACCGCGCCGACGCCCACCGACACGGTGGCGAGCGCCGGGCTGACGCAGGGCACGTTCACCGCGCACGTACGCCTGTCGGCCGGCGGACAGGTCCGGCTGCGCTACGGGCACGCCTTCGGCACGGTGCCGGTCCTGGTCGGCCCGGTGACCGCGGGCGGCAGGCCCGTGACGTTCGGCGGGAAGCGGCGGGCCTGGATCGCCGCGGGCGCCTCGCTGACCAGTGACGCGCTCGCGGGTCTGCGGGCCGCCGAAGCCTCCCTGCTGACGGTCCGCACCGAACTGCCGGGCCCCACCGGACCGTTGTCCTTCCACCGCAACACCCATGCCTCGCACGACGTCGACGGGGAGCGCACCGCCTCGGTGTTCCTGCTGACGGGCGTCGAGGTGACGGGCGCGCACGGGCCGGTGATCGCGGTGCTTGGCGACTCCATCGCGGAGGGCGTCGGGACACCCGACGACTCCGATCTGCGCTGGCCCGACCAGCTGGCCAGGCGACTGCCCGGCGCGGCGGTCGCCGATCTCGGGATCAGCGGCAACCGGGTGCTGCTCGACGACGCCCGGTTCGGGCCGGGCGGACAGGCCCGCTTCGACCGCGATGTGCTGTCCCTGCCCGGGCTGCGGACCGTCCTGATCCACCTCGGGGTCAACGACCTCCAGCAGCCGCCCAGCCAGACCGACCCGGCGCTCGTCCTGGCCGGCTACCGGCAGCTGGTGCTGCGCGCCCGTGACGCCGGACTGCGCGTGGTCGGCGCGACCATCGCGCCGTTCGGCGGCTGGACCCGCTGGACGCCCGAGCTGGAGACGGTACGGCAGCGGATCAACGCGGCCGTGCGGACCGGCCGGGTCTTCGACACCGTCGTCGACTTCGACGCCGCCCTGCGCGATCCGGACCACCCGGAGCGGATGCTGCCCGCGTACGACAGCGGCGACGGGCTCCACCCCAACCCTTCCGGCCATGCGGCGCTCGCCGCGGCCGTCGACCGCCGACACCTTCTGTGAGGGCCGCACCATGAACCCAGGCACCACCAGGGGCACCACCCGCCGCACCGTGCTCGCCGGTGCGGCAGCGCTCGGCGCGACCGCCGCCCTGCCCCTCACGCTCACGGCAGGCACCGCGCACGCCGCGGACCCGGTCGACGACGCCGCCTCCCTGCGTACCCGGTGGCACACCCTGCTCACCGGCGGCCCCGGCCTCGACCTCACGGACCCGCAGATCGCCGCGGCCGTGGCGAGGATCGGCAAGGCCGCGACGACGTCCGCGAAGGGCCTGGACCCGTCCCGTACCGACGGGCTCTTCCCCGACCTGACCAGCACCACGCTCTCCAACCACGTCACGACGTCGTTCAAGCGGCTCGCCACGGTCGCGACCGCGTGGGCCGTCCCCGGCACCGTCCAGTACGGCGACACCGCGCTGCGCGACCTGCTCCTGGCGGGCATCGACTGGATGCTCACGAACCGGTACGGGCCCGGGCACACCCGGTTCGACAACGACTGGGACTGGGAGATCGGCTCCGCGCTCGCGCTCAACGACGCGACCGTGCTGCTGTACGACGCGCTCGGTACGGAGCGGCTCGGCCGGATCAACGAGGCCGTCCGCAGCTACACCCCCGACCCGAACCTCTGGCGGGCCGACCGGCAGATCGCGACCGGCGCCAACCGGGTGTGGATCTCCACCGTCGTCGCCGTGAACGCGGTGCTCCGCGACAGCGGCGACGACCTCGTCCGGGTGCGTGACGCTCTTTCGGACGTCGAGGGTTCGGGCGCCAACAGCGTCCTCGCCTTCAACGACGCGAGCGCGGCGGCCGAGGGCACGGGCGAGGGCTTCTACTCCGACGGTTCGTTCCTCCAGCACTACAAGCACCCGTACAACGGCGGCTACGGCAAGGAGCTGTTGAACAACCTCTCCCGGCTCCTGAACCTGCTCGCGGGTACGGCGTGGACGGTGACCGATCCCGACCTCGACAACGTACGGCTCTGGGTCGACGAGGGCTTCGACCCGCTGCTGGCACGCGGCGATGTGATGGCGTCGGTCTGCGGGCGCGAGATCGCCCGGCCGAGCAAGCAGGGCCACGTCTCGGCGCAGACGGTCATCGAGGCGGTGGTGCGGCTGATCCCGAGCTTCCCCGGGGAGACCGCCGACCGGTTCACCTCCCTGGTCAAGCAGTGGATCGCCGAGGACACCTACCGGGACTTCCTCGCCGTCACCGACCTCGCCTCCCTCGTCGCGGCCCGGAACGTCATCGCGTCACCGGTGCCGGCCCGCGGCCCGCTGGTCGCCCACAAGCAGCACCCCCGGATGGACAAGGCGGCCCACCACCGGCCCTCGTTCGCCCTGGGCATCTCCGCGTACTCGTCCCGGATCTACAACTACGAGTCGATCCAGAACGAGAACCTGCACGCCTGGCACCTCTCCGACGGCATGGTCCTCCTCTACACGAACGACCTCGGCCACTACAGCGAGGACTACTGGCCCACGGTCGACCCCACCCGGCTGCCCGGCACCACCGTCCTCGCGGGCCGGCCCGCCGACGCGGCGGGGCAGCGCACCACCAGCACCACCGACTGGGCGGGCGGCGCCGCGCTGCCGGGGACGACGCTCGGCGCGTACGGCATGGAACTGCGGGCGTTCGGCAGCTCGCTGCAGGGCCTCAAGAGCTGGTTCTGCCTGGACGACGTCATCGCCTGCGTCGGCTCCGGGATCAGCGCCGACGCGGGTAGGGCCGAGACGATCGTGGAGAACCGGAAGCTGCGGGACCCCGCGGCGGCGCTGCTCGTCAACGGACAGGCCGCCCCCGCGGACACCGGCTGGTCGGCGACGCTGGACAGGGTGCGATGGCTGCATGTCGCCGGAACCGGCGGCTACGTCTTCCCCGAGGCCGTGACCCTGCACGGTCTGCGCGAGGACCGGACGGCGACCTGGCGCGAGATCAACCTCAAGTACGGCACGGACACCTCCGTCACCCGCCCGTATCTGACGCTGTGGCAGGACCACGGGACGACGCCGGAGGGGGCGGGCTACTTCTGGCTGCAGGCACCGATGGCCTCTGCCGAGCGTACGAAGCAGTGGTCGTCCGCGCCTCCGGTGGAGCTCGTCGCGGACACCACCGCCGTGCACGCGGTACGCCGCTGCGCGGACGGGCTGCTCGCCGCGAACTTCTGGACCGCCGGAACAGCGCAGGAACTCACCGCGGACGGACCGGCCTCGGTCCTGGTCCGGCCGGAAGGGAAGACGGTCACCGTCTCGTTGTCCGACCCGACCCAGCTGCGGTCCTCCGTCGTGCTGGACCTGGCCCGTCGCAATCTGAGCGTCGTCTCCGCCGACCCGGGCATCACGGTGGCCCCGACCGGCACCGGGATCAGGATCACCGCCGACACCGCTGAACACCACGGTGCAACCCTCAACCTCACCCTGAAGAGGAGCTAGACCCTTGCTGTTCGACATGCCCCTGGAACGGCTGCGCGACTACCGGCCGGAGCCGGAGGAGCCGGCCGACTTCGATGCCTTCTGGGAGAAGACGCTCACCGAGAGCACCCGCCACGGCCTGGACGCCGAGTTCGTCCCGTACGACGCCGGATTCGCCACCGTCGACGTGTTCGACGTGACGTTCCGCGGCTGGGGCGGCCAGCCGGTGAAGGCGTGGCTGATGCTCCCCCGGGAACGCTCGGGTCCGCTGCCCGCCGTCGTGCAGTACATCGGGTACAACGGCGGCCGCGGCATCCCCTACTCCTGGCTCACCTGGAGCGCTCTGGGCTACGCCCATCTGGTGATGGACAACCGCGGGCAGGGCGGCGGCGGCAAGAACACCGCCGACACCGTGGACATCGGCCCCGACGGAAACGGCTCCTCCTCCCCCGGCTTCCTCACCCGGGGCATCGAGGACCCGTACCGGCACTACTACCGCCGGCTGATCACGGACGCGGTGCGGGCCGTCGACGCGGCGAAGGCCCATGACGCGGTGGACGCCTCGCGGGTCGCGGTGCTCGGCGGCAGCCAGGGCGGCGGCCTCGCGCTCGCCGCGGCGGGGCTGCGGGACGACGTCGCGGCGGTCGTCGCCGATGTGCCGTTCCTCTGCCACTACCGGCGTGCCTCGCAGATCACGGACGCGGGGCCCTACGCGGAGATCGCCCGCTGGCTGTCCGGACACCGATTCCGGATCGACGAGGCGATGGAGACCCTGTCCTACTTCGACGGCGTCAACTTCGCGGCGCGGGCGACGGCTCCCGCGTGGTTCTCGGTGGGACTGATGGACAAGGTCTGCCCGTCCTCCACCGTGTTCGCCGCCTACCACCGCTACGCCGGTCCGGCGCAGATCGAGGTCTTCACGTACAACGGGCACGAGGGCGGCGCGGAGTACGACCTGCCGCGCAAGATCGCCGCGCTGCGGGGCGTGCTCGGTCGGTAGCGGGTGCCGGTCACCGGCCCAGCGCCGCCATCGCGGCGTTGTGGCCGGGGACCCCGCTCACACCTCCGCCGCGCACCGCGCCCGCCCCGCAGAGCAGGACGTTGGCGTGCGCGGTCTCCACGCCCCACCGGCCGGTCTCCGGTGTGGCGTACGGGAAGGCGAGGTCCCGGTGGAAGATGTGGCCGCCGGGCAGCCGCAGGTCCCGTTCGAGGTCGAGCGGCGTCTTCGCCTCGATGCACGGCGCGCCGTTCTCGTCGAGCGCCAGGCAGCCGGCGAGCGGCTCCTCCAGGTGGGCGTCGAGCTCGGCGAGCGTGGCCTTGAGCAGGGTGGCGCGGGCGGCGTCGTTGTCCGCGGCGAACAGGCGGGCCGGGGTGTGCAGGCCGAACAGGGTCAGGGTCTGGTAGCCACGGGCCGCGAGATCCGCGCCGAGGATCGAGGGGTCGGTCAGGGAGTGGCAGTAGATCTCGGAGGGCGGCGCGGCGGGCAGCCGCCCCGCGGCCGCGTCCCGGTAGGCGTCGGCCAGTTGCCCGTACCCCTCGGCGATGTGGAAGGTCCCGGCGAACGCCTCGCGCGGGTCCACGGACCGGTCCCTGAGCCGGGGCAGCCGGGTGAGCAGCATGTTCACCTTCAGCTGGGCCCCTTCGGCGGATACGGGCGGCTCGTCACCGAGGAGGGCGGCGAGCGCCTCGGGCGAGGCATTGACCAGGACGCGGCGTGCGCCGACGGCCGTCTCTGCGCTGTCCGTCCGTACCGTCACCTCGGCGTGCGTCCCGTCGGTGTCGATGCGGACGGCCTCGTGCCCGGTCCGGATCTGCGCACCGGCGGCGAGCGCGGCCCCGGCGAGGGCGTCGGTGAGCGCGCCCATGCCGCCGACCGGGACGTCCCAGTCACCGGTGCCGCCGCCGATCACGTGGTAGAGGAAACAGCGGTTCTGGAGCAGTGAGGGATCGTGCGCGTCCGCGAACGTGCCGATCAGGGCGTCGGTGAGCACGACGCCGCGGACGAGGTCGTCGGCGAAGTTCTCCTCGACGGCGACGCCGATGGGCTCCTCGAACAGCATCCGCCAGGCGTCCGCGTCGCCGATCCGCTCCCGCAGTGCGTCACGGGTGGGCAGCGGCTCGGTGAGCGTGGGGAAGACCCGCTCGGCTACCTGCCCGGTGAGTCCGTAGAACCGCTGCCACGCCTCGTACTCCCGGTCCGATCCGGTGAGCGCGGCGAAGGAGTCACGGGTGCGGTCGCCGCTGACGAGCAGTCCGGTGGCGTGTCCGTCGCGGACGGCGGGGGTGTACGAGGAGACCGTCCGCTTGCGTACGGCGAAGTCCAGGCCGAGATCGCGGACGATCTTCGGAGGGAGCAGTGACACCAGGTAGGAGTAGCGCGACAGCCGTGCGTCGACCCCGGCGAAGGGGCGGGTCGAGACTGCCGCTCCGCCGGTGGTGGCCAGCCGTTCCAGGACCAGGACGGACTGTCCGGCGCGGGCGAGGTAGGCGGCGGCGACCAGGCCGTTGTGGCCGCCGCCCACGATCACTGCGTCATAGCTGTCTCGTACGGGCATGCCCCTTGGTAACACGGACGAGCGGTCCGGACCAGAGCTCCCGCCGGGGCGTCGCTCAGTGCAGCGGGATGCCGCGTTGCTGCCGCAGCGCCGCCACCTGCCGATAGAGATCGACGGCCTCCGGGCCGCGGCCGAGCTGTTCGAGGCAGTGCGCCTCGTCGTTGCGGCCGGCGAGGGTGTCGGGGTGGTCGGCCCCGAGGATCCGGGTCCGTGCCTCGGCGACCCGCCGGTAGACGGCGAGGGCATCGGCCCACCGCCCCAGCCAGCCGAGGCCGACGGCGACCTCACGGCGGCTCACCAGGGTGTCGGGATGGTCGGCTCCCAGGGTGCGTTCGCGGTGCGCGCACACCTCGCGGGATTCGGCCAGCGCCTCCTCCCAGCGGGCCAGCCTGCCCAGGTTGACGCCCAGCCCGTGGCGGGCTCGAAGGGTCTCGGGGTCGGCGGGGCCACTGACCCTGGTCCGGTCCTCGACGAGCCCGCGGTAGAGCTCCAGGGCCTCGGCGCTGCGGCCCAGCCTGCCGAGGCTGATCCCCACCTCGTAGCGGGCCGCGAGGGTGTCGGGGTGGTCGGCGCCCAGTGCCTGCGACCGGGCCTGGACGACTTCCCGGTAGGTCTGCAGGGCCTCCGTCCAGCGGCCGAGCCGGCCCAGGGTGTAGCCGACCTCGTAGCGGGTGACGAGGGTGTCGGGGTGAGCGGCGCCGAGGAGCCGGGCGCGCGCCGTCGCCACGTCCCGGGCCATGGCGTACGACTCCTCCAGCCGGCCGAGCCTGCTCAGGTTGAACGCCAGGTTGTGGCGGCAGCGCAGGGTGTCGGGGTGGTCGGACCCCATGGAGCGTTCCCGGGAGGCGAGGACGGCGGCATACAGCTGGTGTGCCTCGAAGTGACGGCCGAGCTGGCCCAGTACGTAACCCATCTCCTGGCGGGCTGCGAGGGTCTCCGGGTGGTCGGGCCCCAGGATGCGTTCGCGGCCCCGGGCCACGCGGCTGAACTCCCGCAGGGCGTCCGCCGCGTGTCCGGTGCGGCTGAGGGTGAACCCCACCTCGTACCGGCTGGAGAGCGTGTCGGGGTGGTCGGGGCCGAGGGCGCTCTCGCGTTCGGCGGCGACCGCGCGGTGGACCTCGGCGGCCTCGTCCCAGTGGCCGAGCCGGCCGAGGTTGAGGCCGGCGCTGTGGCGGTTGGCGAGTGCCGAGAGGATCTCCGGGTCCGGGGTGGGCCGCTCGGCCCCGGGCGGCCCGCTGATGCCGGTGGTCCATGCGCCGGTCAGACCCGCCGAATGGTCGAACGAGTACGGCGGGACGGTCGCGCTGCCGGTCGCCTTGTGCCCGGTGGTCATGCCGTGGGTCCAGGCCGGCAGGTGCGGTGCGGGGGCGGCCGGTGCGCCGGGAAGCGCGACCGGGACGGGCGGCGCGAGGAGCACCCGGCCGGTGGGTTCCAGGTGCGGCTGTTCGCCGGTGCGGCCGACGGCGATGCGGCGGCGCAGGTCGCTCGCGTCGGCCGGCCGCTGGTCCGGGGCCTTGGCCAGCAGATCCAGGACGACGCGGTCGAAGAACCCGGGCAGTTCCGCCCGGTGGGTCCGCAGGGGTTCGGGCGGGGTGTCGCGGTGGCCGACGAGCACGCCCCAGGCGTCGTCGAGGTCGAACGGCGGGGCCCCGGTGGCGATCTCGTACAGCACGCAGCCCAGCGAGTAGAGGTCGCTGCGGTGGTCGACCTGGCCGCCGCTGATCTGCTCCGGCGACATGTAGTGCGGGGTGCCCATGGCGATGCCGACACCGGTGAGGCGGGAGGTGACCGAGATGTCGTGGCCGAGCCTGGCGATGCCGAAGTCGCAGATCTTCACCGTCCCGTCGGCGAGCCGCATGATGTTGGCGGGCTTGAGGTCGCGGTGGATGATCCCCTGCTGATGGGTGTAGCCGAGGGCGTCGGCGACCTGTTCGGCGATGTCGACGACGTCGTCGACGGGCAGCGGGTGCTGCTTGTTGTCCTCCAGGAGCTGGCTGAGGTTGCGCCCGTCCAGCAGTTCCATCACCAGGTAGAGCACGCCTTCGTGTTCGCCGAAGTCGTGGACGACGGTGACGCCCCGGTGCTGGAGGGCGGCGGCGACCCGGGCCTCCCGGCGGAAGCGTTCGCGCAGGATGCGGGTGAAGTCCTGGTCGTGCTGCGGGCCCATCGGCTTGAGGCATTTGACGGCGACCTGCCGGCCGAGGGATTCGTCGCGGGCACGCCACACCTCGCCCATGCCGCCGCGCCCGATCAGATCGAGCAGTCGGTACCGGCTCTGGATCAGCCTGGTTTCCGCCATTCCTGCTGTCGCCCCCGTCATTCCGCCTACTGTTGCTGCGCCCTCCCCGGCCCGTCCAGTATGGCTGCCTGCCTCTTCAGTTTGTACGGGGTGGGGCGGCTACCGGGTCCGAGTCGCGCCATCGCGTTCACGATGTGACCGGGCGGGAGTTGCCAGCGCAGCTTCGACGGAATGGTGCGCAGGACGGTTCCGGTGGTGCGCAGGCGACGGTCGACGGTGGCCGCCGGCGGCACCGGTCTGCCGTACAGCTCGTGGGCGAACGGGGGCGGCGACTGGTAGGCCATTGTCGCGACGCGTCGCCACAGCACGGCGCGGGCCGGCAGCAGCAGGGGGTGGACCGGCGGCCTGCGCAGGAAGTCGTCGACGTCCAGCGCCTCCCAGGAGCAGGCGAGTTGCGGCCGCACGCGCGCGAAGTACGCGGCCAGCTGGGCGGCCGTCGCCGGTACGCCGGCCGGGTCGAGGCCGACGAGACGGGCGCTGTTGCGGTGTTCGTCGACGTACCGGTCGGCCTGCTGACCTGCGGCACCGGCTGACGTACTGCTGCGAGGCGTTCCAGGCCTGCCACTACGGTGCGCTGGGCCGTGACCTGCCCTCCCTGATCGTGAAGTCCCAGCAAGCCGCCAGCAGGGGGAGCGCGGACTCTGGCGAGGCGTATGAGCTGCTGTCCCGGGTGCTACAGCTGGCCGCCTCGTTCCTCCACAAATACGGGCCTTCGACCGCGGTCCAAGCCGCCGTGGCTGCCGACCGTGCCCTTGCCGCAGCTGAGCGGTCGGGGGATGCGGTGGCGATAGGGGCGGCATCCCGCCGGGTCGCGAAGTCGCTCAGCTACCAGCAGCAGCCGCAGGCGGCCGTGGACTTCGCCATAGGGGCTGCACGCCGACTGTCCTCCGACCTGGAGGCGTCTGGTTCGCTCGGGCTGTCGACGCTCGGCATGCTCGACCTGAACGCAGCGATCGCCGCCGCCACGCTGGAGCGGTCGACGGCGGCGGTGCGGGAGGCGGTCGAGCACGTGGATGAGGCCGCAGAGGTGGCTGACCGTCAGGGCGCTGATCTGGACGAGGACCACACCAAGTTCGGGCCCACGAACGTCGTCCTGCACCGGGTGGACGTGCTGGCCCGCTTCGAGGACGGCTGGTCCGCCCTCGAAGCCGGGGAACCTCTGGGCGTTGAGGCGATCGGCGGGCTGTCGAAGGAGCGGCTGCCCAGCGCCTCATCACGATGGCACGCAGTCTGCTCTTGACACGCCGCAAAGAGGGTGCCGCCGAGTCCCTCCTGGAGGCGGCGCGTCTGGCCCCCTAGGAGGTCATCGGCCGCCAGTCGACGGTGGACCTGGTGGCCGACGTGGTGGGTGCGACGTTGCGCTACTTCGTCGCCGTCGCCGACAAGCTCCACTTCGGCCGCGCCGCCGATGAGCTGCACATCGCGCAGCCAGTACTCAGCCGGCAGATCCGCGCGCTGGAAAAGGATCTCGGCACCCCGCTGCTGACAAGGGACAGCCACGGCGTGGCGCTGACCGACGCCGGCAGGCAGCTGCTGACCGACGCCGGCCCGCTGCTGGCCTCCGCGCACGCGGCCCGCCGCCGGGTGACCGTGGCCGCGCGGGGCAGCCGGCGGCTCATGGTCGGCTTCCGGGCAGGCATCGCGGTCGCCCCGGCGGTACAACTTTTCGCCACCCAGCACCCGGACGTTCTGGTGGACGTGCAACGGATCGAATGGGACGACCAGGCCCCGATGCTGCTCGACGGTCGCATCGACATCGGCTATGTGAGGCTGCCCATCGACGAGGCCGGCCTGCGCGTCGCCCCGCTCTACACCGAGCCACGGGTGGCGGTGCTGCCCGTCGGCCACCGACTGGCCGGCAAGGATGAAGTCACCGAGGCCGACCTGGCTGGCGAGCCGCTGGTCTGGCATGCCGACACGAGCACGCAGCCCACCAGGCACCCGCACCCCAACGCCGGGTACCTGGCGCGCGGGGTGGACGAAACGCTCGAGCATGTCGCGGCCGGCCGGGGCATCTCATTCCTGGCCCGTTCGGCGACCGTGTTCTACTCACATCCGGACGTCATCTATGTGCCCATCCCGGATCTGGCGCCCGACCAGGTGTGCCTCGCGGTGCCGACATCGCGCATCTCGCCGCTGGTCGACGACTTCTTCACCGCGGCTCAGACGGCGGCCGAGATCACGGCAGAATGTGGGAACTATGAAATGTGGCAGCGTGGAGGCGCTGCCGCTGCAAAGCACGGTTGAGCAGTTCGACTGACAACAGCAGCGCGGAATGTGCCGAGCTCCCGCCGGGAGTTCGTCCAGTTCCTCTCGGTCCCGGAAGCCTGGTGACCTGCAGACCCGCTGCGAGTTCTTCGCGGGTCTGCTCCAACTCCAGGGACAGCTCGGTGGCGGCGCGTACCAGGGCGTGAACCCGTTCTCGCTCCGCTGCGAGATCCGCCTTGATCTTCGTCAGGGCTTTGCGCAGCACGATGTTCTCGTCGGCCATGTTCTGGACGACCTGCGGAGTGAAGTTCTGCGCCTTGGCCCGCGCCCGGAACTCATCCACGAGCTCCTTGTGATCGCCGTAGACGACGTCGCGCCGTAGCCCGCATTCGACGACCGTGAACCGTGTGCGGAGGTGCCGCCCCCACTTCATCGAGCTGCATGGCGACGGCTGGCGCACCACCGACCCGCAATCGCACCCCCCAGGAGAGGGACACTAACGAGCCCCAGGGCCAAAGCGCCCGCGAATGCGATTGCCACCGCGTCGGATGAATGGACATCTGGATCGCTGAGGACCGTGAAGTCGAGAATCCAAAGGAACGGGCCCAAGGCGGCACACGTAGCCAGCGCCCAGCAGGCGCGAGCACGCCCCAGGAGCCCTCCCAACAACAAGGAGGGCACAAAGCCGCAGACCAGCATGCTCAGAATGACAGTAACGCCGGTCAGATCCACGATGCCCGCGGTCCATGGCAGCCAAGGGCTGACAGTAATCACCGTCGCCCACAACATGGACGCTGAGACGAGCCCAGTGGAGCCCCCCACAGTCGTCCCTCCCTGACATGCCGTCTTGCTCACCATCCTCGCCCTCCCGAGTGAGCATGATGCTCCCACAAGATTTGAACGCGTTCAACCCATAGAGCGAATCAACGACGTCCCGACCTGGCGAGGCCGCATGGTGCAGCAGGAGTGGTGTCCTACTCGTCGCCGCAACCACCGGCCCAAGGTGTCGACGGCTTGACAAACGACATGAGGAATCGTTGAGAATGCTCAATCTTCGGTGCGACGGAACAAGAACGCCGAGTTTCAGCTCCGTCTCCTTGCCGCGCCCTACGTCGAACACCAGGACTATCCGCGCGTCCAGGACCTGTCCGGTCGATCATGTGACTACTCCGCGCCCGTGTCGTTGATGTGGACATGGGGCGGGGTGATCTCACGGATGCCGAGTGGGAACGGTTGCGGCCGTTCCTGCCGGTCAGTAACGGTCGTTGTGGCAGGTGGCGGGACCACCGGCAGGTGATCGACGGGATTCTGCACCGAGTGCGGACCGGCGTGCAGTGGCGTGACCTGCCCGAACGGTTCGCGCCCTGGAAGACCGTCTATGAACGCCACCGGCTGTGGTCGGCCGACGGGACGTGGGAGTGTCTGCTCCAGCAGGTAGGCCGCAGCCGACGCAGCAGGTGAGATCGACTGGGACATCTCAGTCGACTCAACCATCGTTCGTGCGCATCAGCATGCGGCGGGCGCCCGCACCGACCCGCCGCCGGCGCCCGGCTCAAAGGGGGCCGAAAGGCCAGAACACCAGGCCGAGACGCCGTGGCAGAGCCTGCAAGGCCGCCTGGTGGAGGTGGTGCGGGAGGAGAGGCCTTGGCCGCTCGCGCGGCGGCTTCACCACAAAAAATCCACTTGAGCGCGGACGGCCGCTGCCGCCCACTTTCCTTGATCGTCACACCCGGCCAGCGGGCGGACTGCACGCAGTTCAAACCGGTGCTGGAGAAGATCCGCGTCCCGAGGTCCGGGCCGGGCAGGGCCCCGCAAGAAGCCGGACAGCGTCGCCGCCGACAAGGCATACAGCAACGGACCGTGCCACGAGCACCTGCGACACCGGGGCATCCGGCACACGATCCCGGAGAAGACCGACAGCCAGGCCGCCCGCCTGCGCAAAGGCTCACACGGCGGGAGGCCACCTGGCTTCGATGAGGAGCGGTACACGAAGCGATACACCGTCGAACGGGCTATCAACCGGTTGAAGCAACACCGGGCGGTAGCCACCCGCTACGACAGGCGCCATTACGTCTACCTCGGCACCGCCACTGCGGCAACTCTCACGATCTGGCTCCGCACATGATCGACGGGAATGCTCCGTGTCACTGATCCGGCAATGTGCCGCGCTGCCGTAGTCGAGGGTCTGCACCTCACAACAGCGATCGAACCGCCGCTACGCGGGGCGAAGAACGGGATCGATCTCTGCCAGGCTCGCATGCAACCGACGGGCCCCCTGGGCAACACGATCGTCGGTGTCGCCCGACATCTCGTCGCAGATCCGTAGCGCCTCGTCCAGATCGTCCGAGAAGATGCTGAAGACATCGACGATCGCGGTGTGGAGGTAATCGGCGTGGTTGTCGTTGGCGACTGCCAGTGCGGACGCGACTATCGTCAGTCCGACCCTGTCCTTTCGTCGAAGCAAGCCCTCTGCGGTCCGCCGGGTGACAAAGGTGTCACCACGGTCGAGCACAAGGCCCAGCAGTAGCTCTACGGCCTCCGGCATCTCGGCGAACCCTGCCAGGCTGTGACCGGCATCCGCCCGGTCACGCCAGTCATCGCTTCGCCCGAGTTCGCCAAGCGTCACGACCACCGCACGCCGCAGGTCACTGTCCACGGATTCGCCCGCCCCTTCCCACGATTCCGGTCAAAATATCACCGAGGCGCCTTACCGGATGATCGCCAGGACAGGGCCTAGAGGCCTGCCGCTTACTCGGGTCCACTGCCAAATGGCTGCTGCGGCGCCCACGATGAAGCCCCCGCACCAGAGCGGTGCGGGGGCTTCATCGCGCGTCAGACGGGGCCGGGTTCGCTCACCGGTAAGCCCCGCTCGACGTGGAGTACACCGAGTTCGACGACTGGCGTGGCGGCGTCTCATCGACCCGCCCGTAGACCCTGTGCCAGCGCGCCTGCTCGGCAGTCCTTCGCTTTGCCAACTCGGCATTTTGGATGCGCTGTTCCACCCACCAGCCCTTGGGCTTCTTTGGCTTCTTCTTCGCCATGCTGCCCCACCCCCCTGAGTTGGGGAACGAGCGTAGCCCCGGCTCGGGCCGGACCGCTAGAGCCCATACGGGAGTTCACCCCCCACCTCCCCTGCTCCACCGGCAGAATGCCCCCATGGGCGCGAGGTACACGGTGCACGGCACGACCCAGCAGGAAGGCCAGCAGGCGTTGGATGACCTGTGCCGGCTGCTCGGTGCAGTGCCCACGACCAGGCCGATCGACCCGGCCGCGGATGGATCGCACGCGCGGTACCCGCGACGAAAGCCCCGGACCAGGAGGTCCGAGGCTCCGCCATGCGGTGATGTAGTGCCGCATCAGGCAGCAGCGCCACTCATCGTCCATCGCTCTCCGATTCGGAGCGAGGCCGACGAAGCATGACCATGAGGAACGCTGCGACCAGCAGCACCACCCCTGTCCCGGCACTCAGTGCGCCAGCCATCTCAACGGTGTTCCACAGCCCGCTCTCCACGCGTCGGCAAGTCGATTCGCACTCCCACGACATCGCCCCGTCGCTCTGCGAACCAGCGACGCCAACCAAACCGAGCACGAAGAGCAGGATGCCGCACCAGACCATCCGGCGTGCGGCAAGCAGGTACCCGCGCGAGTGAGTATCGACCATGCGACCACAGTCCCAGCCGCCCAGCCGGCAGGCAACGGTGCGGGGCGGGGCGGGCCGCGAAATTGAGGGTTCGTCGGTCGTGTGGCCGCCTCCTGCGACCCTCCAGGTACCCCAACCTCATCCAGCTGAGTATGAACAAGCGCGACATTGGCGCGCCGGCCGGTGCGAGCCACTTCGCGTAAGGCAACGGCCTTCGGAAGGCTCGGGCTTCTCTGGGCAGAGCGTGGCATGCGAAGGGGTCCATGGGTGCTTCAGGCAGCACTGCGTCTGCCGATGCGGAGCACTGTCCCCGGAGCGACGGCGCTCGGCAACGGGGCCGGGATCAACTCGGGTCCTGCGATGTCGCATCACAAGGCCCTGCATGCCTTTCGCTCAAGGCGGAGGATGCAGGCAACCCGGGCCACCCCGGGGGCGGGTCCGTCTCAGGATGCACGACGTCACCCTCACCCCCGCAGCCTGACGCACATCGCCACCTCAGCTCAACGAAAGCGCCGGCACGTCAGGCCCCAGGCCCTTCGACCTTGACCGCTGAGGTGACGAACCCGGGGTCCGACGGGGTTCCGTGCCGCAGCTCCACGTACCAGGCCATGCTCGTGTCCGCAGGGAAGGGGACGTCGGCGCGGTATGTCCCGTCGGCTGTCGGTGCCATGGCGGTCAGGGTCCACTTGGCGTGGCGCCAGTCCGTGCCGGGGACGCCTGCGGCGGCGAGGTGCGCCGCCGTGATCGGGATGTCTGTGCGGGTGGTCACGGTGAGGTGCTCGGGAGACCGGTCGACCTTCACGTCGTCGAAGGTGGGGAGGGGCTGCCCGTGGGCGAGGTGGTCCAGCCACATGCGCCAGGCAGCGAGGATCTTCTGCGAGGTCCAGGTGTGGGTGAGGTTGTCGACGGCGAGGAGTGTGGTCGGTCCCTTCGCGTGCCGCATGCTCTGTGCGACGTCCACGGCGAAGAACGGATCGTTCGTGCCGTTGACGACGAGCCATGGTGTCGTGATTGAGTCGCGCCAGAAGTACGGGTCGAATCGCTTGAGCGCCTCGAAGCCGAGCGGCGTGTTGAACATGCTCAACTGCGTTTCGGCGGAGAGGAATCCGAGGCCCTCCCTGCGCATCGGGGGGCCTGCGACGTCCATGCCGAGTTGGCCGACCTTGCGGGCGGTGGCCTCCAGCATGTTCATCCCGTTGGTGCCCGTCGTCACGATGCCGGCGAGGCGGTCGGGGTCCACGCCTGTTGCGATGCTCGAGCCGATGCCGCGTTTGGAGTGGCCGAACAGCACGGCTTTGCGGACGCCGAGTCCCGGGAGGGTCGTCAGGAGGGTGATGGCGCGCAGATAGGAAGTGGCGACGGGGTAGTAGCCGTACCAGGTGAAGTCGCCCGTCTCGAAGAACTTTCGGTTGCTGTAGCCGTTGAGGTCCGACTCGTTCATGTCGATGGGGAGTTCGGGAGGCGTCGCGAAGATCATGACCGGAATGCCGAGATCGACGGCGACACCTTCCGCGTACTCCTTCTCCGTCTCCCGGCCCGTCTCGGGGATGACGCGGCGCTCGTGGCCGGGATCGTTCCAGAAGTCGGCCTCGGTGCCGATGATGCCCGCGATCCCGTGGGCCGGCGGGTACTCAAGGGTGTGGGCGGGGGCGTAGACGTGGACGGGGTGACGCCAGGTCATGCCGTGCCACCGCTGGCTGGTGAAGGTGAGAACGATTTTCCGTACGCGGGCGCCGGGCCGGGCCGTGCTCTCCTCGACCGTGTCCTTCTCGATCACCACGTCGAGACTCTCGGTGTCGTACAGCTCGCCGAGGTCGAAGAGGCCGGCGGGGCCGACGTGCTTCCAGGCGTCGGCACTGGCTGCCGAGGCGGTCATACGTTCTCCATCGGGGTGTCGGGACGAGTAGTGCGTGTGGCCGGAGCTGGTGTCGTGTTCCCGCCGGAGGCGGCGTCCTCCAGGCTGACGCCCGTGGAGCGCGGCCCGAAGAGGTACACGGCACATCCACCCGTGGCGGCCAGGGCGGCCAGGAGAACGAAGACAGCCGTGTAGCCGAAACCTCCGTAGACGGCGGTCACCAGAACGGGGCTTGCGAAGTTGACGATCCGGGAGAGCGCGTTGGCGGTGCCGGACCCGACGGCGCGGATCCGGGTGGGGAACACCTCGGCGGAGTAGACCTGCATGAAGGGCACGGCCATCTGGAACAGCATGCTGACGGCGAATCCGAAGACGAGGATCGTCGCGTGGGATCGTGCCACGCTGAACAGCAGCAGCACAGTCGCGCACAGGGCGCCGACGACCAGCTGGGTCGTGCGCCGGTCCCAGCGGTCGATGAGCGGTGCGGCTATGAGCGCACCGATGGGGGCCGCCGTGGCGAGGACGGCGGACAGCAGCAGAGTGTCGTCGAGTGTGAGGCCGTTGTCCTTGAGGAGGGTGGGGGTCCAGGTGTTGAAGGAGGAATACGCGAGAAGTCCGGTGGTCCACAGGGTCGTCACGACGAGGAACCTGCGCCGGTACGCCCCGGTGATCAGGCTGACCGCGCGGACGCGGGGCCTCGCTCCGGCAGCGGATAGGGCTCCGTCCGGGGGCAGTGAGGGCGCCGGGCCGGACGGTGTCACCCCACAGGCGCGTTCGATGGAGCAGACGATCTCATGGGCGCGCTCCGTCTGTCCTTGAGCGGCCAGCCAGCGCGGGCTCTCCGGCACCCACCGCCACACGAGCACGGCGAAGACGGCCCCGAGCGCTCCAAGACCGAACAGTAGACGCCATCCCCAGCTCCATTGGGGCAGCAGCAAATACCCCGACCAGGCGGCGATCGGGATGCCGAGTGACCCGAGAGCCACCTTGTAGGTCTGCATACGTCCGCGGGCGGTTGCGGGCACGAACTCGGAGAGGACGACGATGGCGACGACAGCTGTGCCCTGCGCGCCGAACTGCACTGCGGTGCGTGCCACCAGGAGCTGTTCCGGCGACTGCACCAGGGTGGCCGACAGGGCGGCCAGGCAGTAGACGACGGCGAAGGCGAGGAGCGTACGCCGTCGCCCGGCCCGGTCGGCCAGCCAGCCGCCCAGGACGCCGCCGGTGAACGCTCCGAGTGAGCTGACCGCGACGACTGCCGCGAGCCCGGAGATCGGCAGGTCCCACTGTTCGCGCAGAATGGGTGCGGCGAATGCGAAGGAGTGGGTTTCGATCCACTCGAAGAGGATCATTCCGGCCAGCGCGATGACGAGTCTGCGGTGGAACGAGGTGAGGGGGAGCCGGTCGAGCCGGTCTCCCACGCTCAGGGTGGGGACGACACTGTCCACGGTGTGCTGACCTCCGGTGCGGCGGGGGCGGGGTGGTGTGAGGACGGAGCTGGGTGGATCGGGCCTTTCACGTACAGGAGCCGGGCCGGTCGGGAGACAGGAAGTCAGCCACGTGGCCGGTCGCCGAGAAGCAGCGAGCCCGCGATGGCGTTCCGCTGGATCTCGGAGGACCCGGTGAGGATCCGGAACATCCGCAACTGCCGGAACAGAAGCTCGACTTCGGAGCCGCGGACGAGTCCGGCCTTGCCGTGGATCTGTACGGCCTCGTCCGCGATCCGGAAGGCGCTCTCGGCGACCTGCAGCTTGCACATGAACGCCTCTGTGCGCGGTTCGGCGCCGGCATCCAGGGCGGCCAGCGCGTCGTACGTCATGGAGCGCGCCGCGTAATAGGCGGTGGCCATGTCGGCGAGCTTGTGCTGGATGGACTGCAGGGCGCCGAGCGGGGCACCGAAGACCTGCCGGGTCCGGGCGAAGTCGACGCTGAGGGCGAGGGCACGGCGGGCGCCGCCGAGGGCGGTCGGGCAGTGCAGGAGGCGGTTGGTGGTGACGCGGCCCAAACCGATGCGCAGGCCGTCGCCGACGTTGCCGAGGAGTTGTCCGGGGCCGACGTAGCAGTCGTCGAGGATGATGTCGCTCTCGATGTGCTCGCCGGACATCGGGGTCTCGCCCGCTTCGACGGTGACGCCGGGCGCGTCGAGGTCGACGAGGAACGCGGAGAACCTCGGCTTGACCGGCGGGGTGCCGTCCTCGGCCTCCGGCTCGGCCATGCGCGCGATGAGGACGGAGAAGTCGGCGAAGGGCCCCGCGGAGGAGAACACCTTGTGGCCGGTGATGCGCCAGCCCTCGCCGTCCGGGGTGGCGGTGGTGCGCATGGCGCGTACGTCGGAGCCCGCGTCGGTCTCGGTGAGCGAGAAGCAGCAGGCTCGCTCACCGCGGATGACCGGCAGCAGGTACTTCGCCAACTGCTCGTCGGTGGCGTACTGGAGGATGGATCCGGCCCGGAGCGGCCCGCCCATATCGCCGAGCACGCTGTGCTGAAGCACTCGCCCGGAGGCGCCCACCTCCTCCTTGAGAGCGGCGAGTTCGGTGAAGGTCAGACCCTGGCCGCCATGTTCCGGCGGCAGATGGATGCCGTAGAAGCCGAGCTCGCGGCTGCGCTTCCAGACGGGTTCGAGCACCGAGCGGGTGTAGAGGGACTCGTGGGTCAGGCCCATGTCGGATTCGTAGGCGGCGAGTTCACCGTCGAGGTATTCGCGCAGACGGCCGACGAGATCGGCCAGGCGGGGATTGCCGTCGTAGGCGGGGGTCAGGGAGAAAGGCATGAGTGATCGGGCTCCGTCGATGGGTCAGTGGACGTTGCGGGCGCTGCCGGACCAGTAGCGGTCGCGTACGGCGCGGCGGTCGGTCTTGCCGTTGCGGTTGACGGGGAGAGAGTCCACGAAGTCGACCGACTTGGGCTTCTTGATACGGGCCAGTCGCTCGACGCAGAACTCGATGAGTTCGCCCTCGGACAGCGCCGCGCCCTCGCGCCGTACGACGACCGCCTTGACGGCCTCGCCCCACTCCTCGTCCGGCACACCCACCACGCATGCCTCGGCTACGGCCGGGTGCTCGTAGAGCGTGGCCTCGACCTCGCTGCAGTAGATGTTGAAACCGCCGGAAATGATCATGTCCTTCTTGCGGTCGACGATGAACAGGTAGCCGTCTTCGCGCAGATAGCCGATGTCGCCGGTGTGTACCCAGCCGTCGCGGAAGGTCTCGGCGGACAGCTCCGGCTCTTTCCAGTACGCGCGCACGCAGTCCGGTCCGCGCGCGACGATCTCGCCATGGCTCCCGGCCGGTACGGGCTTGCCGCTGTCGTCGACGACCCGCACCTCCGTGTCGAAGACGGGACGCCCGCACGACATCAGCAGGTCGGGGTCGGTGGTGACACCTGCCGCCACGTCCTCGGGGGTCAGCACGGTGATGCCGCTGGTCGTCTCCCCGAGTCCGTACCCCTGCATGAGGACTGGCCCGAACGCCTTGACCGCCTGACGCAGCCGCTGCGGTGACACCGGTGCGCCCCCGACGCGCACGGAGGCGAGGGACGACAGGTCGTGCCCGGCGAGGTTCGGGTGGGCCAGGACCATGTTCAGCATGGTGGGCACGAGGAAGGTCGTCGTGATCCGTTCGGCCTCGATGTTGCGCAGGAACAGCTCCGCGTCCCACCTGGGCAGTACGACGACGGTCGAGCCACGCGACAGGGACGCGAGCAGCCCCATGCCGGTGGCGTGCGTGATGGGGCCGGCGGCGAGATAACGCTCGGCCGTGGAGGGACCGCCGCCCGGGGTCATCAGGAGCTTGCGCATGTTGGCGAGCCGGTTGCCCTGGGTCTGCACGGCGGCCTTGAGCTTGCCGGTGGAGCCCGAGGTGAAGTTCAGTACGGCGGGATCGTCCTCGCTCACGTCGACGGCGACGGGCTCGGAGGCCGCGCCCTCGGCCAGCAGGGCGCTGTAGTGCGTGACACCTTCGACGGCGTTGTCGTAGTCGACGACCAGGCAGTCGGCGCCGGCGCGGGCGACGGCACGACGAGCGGTCTCGGCGTGCGCGCTATCGGTGAACAGGACGCGTACGGAGGCGTAGCCGAGGATGTGCTCGACTTCCTCGGCGGCGAGGCGCGAGTTGACCGGCACGCGCAGGAAGCCGCCCTTGCACAGGGCCATCTCCGTCTCGACGAGCTGCCCGGAGTTACCCGCGAAGGTCGCGACGGCCTGCCCCGGCAGAACGCCACGCATGAGCAGGGCGGACGCGAGCCGGTTGGTGGAGTCCTCCAACTCCCGGTAGGTCCATCGCTGTTCTTCGCAGACCAGAGCCTCATGGTCGGGCCAGAAGGTGCTGCTGCGGCTGAGATAGCTGCCCAGATTCACTGGCGAATCACATCCCTCTCTGCACTCGGTGCACTCATTCGGCCTGGCAGTTATTTGCCTTGGTGGCCAATGCTGGACAGCGTGTCCAGAAACTGTCCGAGTGTCAATGGGGGTGTAACCTGCAGTTCGATCAAGACTGTGAGGAGGGCCGATGTCGCCAGAGGTGGGGGACCGCCGCGTACGACGCAGCCGGCGTCTGCTCAGAGACGCGCTGGTGTCACTGGTCCTGGAACGGGGCTACGCGGACGTCAAGGTCGAGGACATCACCGAGCGAGCCGACCTGGGACGCGCGACGTTCTACAGCCATTTCACGGACAAGGACGACCTGCTCGGCCAAGTCGTGGCCGATCTCCAGGAGGAGCTGGACCGTCGGCTCCGGCCACTCGTGCCCGCCGACGCGCAGGGATTCACCGGCAAACCGGTCCTGGAGATGTTCCGCCACGCCGACGAAGAGCGAGACGCCTACCGGGTCGTGCTGCGCGGTGAGGGCGACGGCCGGGCGCTGCGCCGGCTCGTGGAGGCGCGGACACAGGCGGCGGCCGCGGTGTTCACTGCCCGCGCCGAGCACTTTGGAGTGACACCCCGCATCGACGTCGAGGTGCTCGCCCGCGCCTGGGTCGGCGAGCAGATCTCCGTACTCCAGTGGTGGCTGGAGACCGACCCGCGCCCGCTGTCACCCGAGGCGGTCACCGAGATGCTTCTCGACCTGTCGCTGAGGGGACGGTACTGGGCGAACGGATTCGAGGGGCAACCACCGGCAGTCGGCAGGGAAGACGGACAGGAACGTCGGTAGCAGGGGCTGTTGACACCGAGGCGGCTGCTACGGCCTCCGCCGTGCGCCATCGTCTGTTTGATCTGGATGAGAGACGCCGGTCCCCCCGGGCACGTTGCCACGCAGCAGCAGGGCGGCCAGTGCCAGGGCGCTTCCGCGCGCGGAGGCGATGTCGAGGCCGGTGAGTTCGGTGATTCTGGCCAGTCGGTTGTCCACGGTGTTGGGGTGCAGCCCGAGATGGCGTGCGGTGCTGCGCCGGTCGTGCCGGTGTTCGAGGTGGACGCGCAAGGTCTCGATGAGGTCGGGCCGGTCGCCGACAGGGTCGAGGAGGGCGGCGATGCGGTCGCTGCTCTCGTCGCGGCGGGAGAGGTGGTACTCCAGCAGGACGTCGTCCATGCGGTGCAGGCCGGCGGGTCGTCCGCAGGCGCGGGCGACCCGGACGATGTCGGTGGCGGTGCGGGCGGCAGCCGGTACGTCCTGGGGAGTGGCGGCCGTGACCGCGGCCAGCCGGACGTTGCCCCCGCAGACCTGCCGGAGCCGGGTGGACAGCTCCTCGCAGGTACGGACGCCGTCGACGTCGTCGGCCCGCTGCGGCGCGATCACGTGACCTCCGCCGACGCCGAGCAACGACACCGCCTCGGTGCCGAGTGAACGGTCGAGAGCGGTCTGGACGCGGCGGACCTGGCGGCGGCCTGCGACGTCCGATGCCGCCGTGCCCTGCTCCTGTGCGACATGCAGGTGAATGACGAGAGAGCGGCCTTCGAGGCCCAGCTCCTCGAAGGCACGGGCGGGAGGCAAGGAGCCGTCCAGCAGCCCGCGTACCAGGGAGCGGTGGTGCTCGCGGCGTTCGGCGAAGAGTGCGGCCTGCTCATCGAGGTAGGTCTCGGCCACGGCCCCGATGATGGCTTCGTGGCCGCGCAGGAGGAAGTCGACGAGTTCGATGAGCGCGCCTTCCTCTCCGTCGGCGGCCTCGTCCCTGAGCGCTTGCCACAGGACGTAGACGCCCGTGGAGTGGCTGCGCAGAAGCGTGTGCAGGGGCATGCCTTCGTCGGCGCGCTGGGCGGCGCGTTCGCGGAAGAGGCTGTAGTCCCCCGCGCGGCCCTGGGTGTCGCGTACGCGGCGCAGGAAGAGGCGCAGCCCGTTGCGGACCGTCGCGGCGATCTCCACGTCCTTCACATCGGCGGGGAGCTCGGCGTATCCGGGCAACCGTTCGAAGGTCTCGCGGGCCATGTGGCGGGCGAGCTCGTTGACGCGGCTCTCGCACCGGGCGGCGAGCGCCTGAGCGGCCGGTGACAGTGCCGGATGCGCGCCGTGACCTTCGGGCGGCAGATTGTTCGGCACCGGGCAGCCCCTCCCTGAGGTTGTGACACATCACAGAGTACGTCGGCTTCGACTGTGAGGGCGGAGGGTGTCTCCCGGTCGGGCTCCGACGCAGACTCTACGGACATCAGCGGGCCACCGCAGCGGGCAGAGCGATGGTCCCCAGTGTGACGCACGAGGAGCCGGACATTATGACGGAAGACAATTCCAGCTACATCGGGTACGCGGACCGGGTCTGGTCCGGGGAGGAGTCGCTGCTGGCCCACTTCACCGGGCAGTTCGCCGACGGCGGTCTTGTGCACGTCGGCGATCGGACCGGGTTCTTCCCGGCCTTCGCGAATGTCGCGGTGTTCGACACCGGGGACGGCTTGGTGCTGGTCGACTCGGGCGACTTCCGTACCGCGTCCCAGCTGCACGAGTCGGTGCGCAGCTACTCGCCGGCTCCGGTGAGCGCGATCGTGTACACCCATGGCCATGTGGATCACGTCTTCGGTGTGGGGCCCTTCGACAGGGAGGCCGCCGACGCCGGTACGGGGCGCCCCGAGGTCGTCGCGCACGAGGCGGTGGCGGCGCGCTTCGACCGCTACCGGGAGACGGCCGGTTACAACACGTGGATCAACCGGCGGCAGTTCGGCGTGCCCTCCCTGGAGTGGCCGACGGAGTACCGCTACCCGGACACGACCTACCGCGACCGGCTGGCCGTGCGCCGGGGAGAGCTGACCTTCGAGCTGGTGCACGCCCGCGGGGAGACGGACGACCACACGTATGTGTGGATCCCGGAGCTACGGACCCTGTGCACGGGCGATCTGTTCATCTGGAACTCGCCCAACGCCGGCAACCCGCAGAAGGTGCAGCGCTACCCGGTCGAGTGGGCGCAGGCGCTGCGCGACATGCAGGACCTCGGAGCGGAGGTGCTGCTCCCCGGGCACGGCGTGCCGATCCTCGGCTCCGAACGGATCCAGCAGGCCCTCGGCGACACGGCCGAGCTGCTCGAGTCCCTGTGCAACCAGACGCGCGACCTGATGAACGCCGGCGCGCGTCTCGACGAGGTGCTGCACGGTGTGCAGGTTCCGCCTGGCCTCCTGGAGAAGCCGTATCTTCACCCGGCGTACGACGAGCCGGAGTTCGTCGTACGGAACCTGTGGCGGCTGTGGGGCGGCTGGTACGACCAGAACCCGGCGAACCTCAAGCCCGCCCCCGAAACCGCGCTGGCCGCCGAACTCGCCGACGCGGCCGGCGGTGCGCGAACGCTGGCGGACCGGGCGGAGCAGTTGCTCGGCCGCGGGGAACTGCGTCTGGCGGCGCACCTGGCCGAGACCGCCGCGCTGGCCGCACCGGCCGACCGCGAAGTCGCCCGGATCCGGGCCGAGGTCTTCGCCCGCCGGGCCGAGCGCGAGACCTCGACGATGGCGCGCGGCGTCTTCAACTGGGCGGCCGCGGAATCTGCCGCCGTGGCGGCGGGCACGGACGTCGCCACCGAACTGACGCGCAGTGACGAGGGGCGGCGACGGGCCGCAGGAGCCATCAGCGTGGGCGTCGTCGACGACGACAGCTGCGGATGCGGCGCGCCCATGGACGACAGCGCACAGCAAGGGGTGCGCCCGTGGGAGCAGTAACTGCCGCGACGGGGCGTACAGGGCCGACAGGCCCACCGGCCGGCGGCCGGCAGGCATGGACGACCACCTGGCTCTTGCTGGCATTCATGCTGGTGAACTTCGCCGACAAGGCCGTCCTGGGACTCGCCGGACCGGAGATCATGAAGGAATTCGGTCTCAGCCGCCAGGAGTTCGGCACGGCCCAGGCCGCGTTCTTCAGTCTCTTCTCACTGTCCGCACTGGGCGTTTCGTTCCTGACCCGCAAGGTGCGCACATCGGTGCTGCTCCTGGTGATGGGCCTGCTGTGGTCGGCCACCCAGCTGCCGATGCTCTGGGGTGCGGCGGGCTTCGGGACACTGATCGTTACGAGGGTGCTGCTCGGCATCGCCGAGGGGCCCGCGGCGCCCGTGGCGGTCCACCATGTGCACGGCTGGTTCGAGCAGCGGGAACGCACCCTGCCCACGGCAATCCTCATGGTGGGCGCCGCGGCGGGGGTCGCGGTGGCGGCGCCCACCCTCGGGGCGGTGATCTCCCACTTCGGCTGGCGCTGGGCCTTCGGGGCGGCGGGCATCGCGGGACTGCTGTGGGCAGCGGCGTGGAGGGTGAAAGGCAAAGAGGGGCCGCTGGCCCCGCCCGTGGGCCTTAGCGCACGCATCGCGGACGGCGGAGCCGGGTCCCCGGAGGTAGCGCTGCGCGCCGTGTTCCTTTCCGGCACATTCATCACGGCGGCACTGGGCGCGTTCGCGGCCTACTGGGTGATGAGCGCAAAGCTCACCTGGCTGCCGGACTATCTCCGGACGGTGGTGGGCTGGGACCTCGGGCAGGCCAGCGCCGCGGTGGGCGGGGGTGCTGTGGCCAACGGCGTGGTCCTGCTGGCGCACGGGCTGCTGGCCCGCCGGGCCGCCCTGCGCGGCACCGGAGGAAGGCTGCCGGCCGGCGCCGGTGCCGGTCTGCTGCTGGTGGCCTCGGCGGGTGCGGTGGCCGTGTTCGCCACCGTCGACGCGCTATGGATCAAGGTCCTGATGATGCTCGGCCCGACGGCGGTCGCCCTCGTGATGATCACTGTCGCGCAGACGGCTATCGCCCGCATCACGCCGCCCTCCCAGCGCGGCGTCGTACTCGGCGCGCTGGTGGCGGTCTTCGCCCTGGGCGGCATCGTGTCGCCGCTGCTCCTCGGCTGGATCGTGGACAGCGCGGAGTCGGCCACGTCCGGCTACGAGAAGGGCTGGCTCGCCACTGCGGCCCTGTTGCTGGTCACCGGCATCCTGGCGGCCCTGTTCATGCGGCCTGAACGAGACGCCCTGCGCCTCGGCGTACCTGAGTCCCCGGGCACCGGGGTGCCTGTCAGCCACTGAGAGGGCGTGTCGTGCCGCTCGCGAGAGATGACAGCGGGGCGCGCGGACGATCCAGCCGGGGCTGGATGTCAGGGAGTGAACACAGTGACCGCTCTGCCGGGCTCGGTGACGACCGGGAAGAGCTGGCCCAGGACAGCTGGGTCGCCGTCCGTCTCGCCGTCCGGCGGCACGCCGACCACCGCCGATGGCACTGACCTGACGCTGTTCGCGACGGTGCGGCGCGCTGACGAGCCGGGGTGATCCCCGCAGTCGGCTTCGTGTTCGTCGCCGAGGCGTCGGCCTCGATCGTCAGTCGAGGCCTTCGATGATGCGGAAGTCGCGCTCGACGCCGTCAGCAAGTACGGCCAGCGCCTCCTGGTAGGCCGCACTCGCGCGTGCGGCGACCGCCTGTTCGAAGCTGTCGAACTCGATCAGGACGGTGCGCTCGGCGATTCCGGCGTCGTGTGCGACGACCCGGCTGCCGCGGGAGAGCAGCCGCCCGCCCGCGGCCCTGACGGCTGGACCGGCCAGCTTGTCGTAGGCAGCAAGCCTCTCAGGGTCTGCGACGGTGCGGTAGACGCTGACCCAGTAGCCCTTGACCACGGTACCTCCTGTGTTCGGAATTGATGATCAGAAGCATGCTCAGATCCATGGCCGGCGCGCTGTGGGTCAGCGAGCCGACGGAGACGGCGTCGAAGTGGGACGGCTTCGATCCTCAGCTTCCGGTTCGACTCGACCGGCCCGGGCCCGGCACACCGACTGGGGTTGTGATCGGATTGGTCTCGGGTGAGCGTCGGCGGGCGAGGGCGAGACTGGCCATCGTCGTGATCGCCATCGCGGCGACGCCGACCATCGCCGCGGTCGTGTAGGCGTCGTCGTTCGGGAAGAGGCGGCCCGTGGCGGTGCCGGCGGCCAGGACCAGACCGCCGATGGCGCTGCCCAGGGAGTACCCGACGCTGCGGACGACGTAGTTGAAGCTCATGGCGCTCGACGTCTCGCCCTTGGGGGTGACGGCCAGGATGACGCCGGGCATGGCTGCCGAGAAGCTGCCGACGCCGAAGCCCAGCACGCCCATGGCCGCGAGCAGTTCGGCCAGGTTGGACCGGGCGGTGGCGAACAGGACGAACCCGCCGCCGACGATGGCGGCGCTGCCGGCCAGGAGGAGGGGGCCGTCGATTCGTTCGCGGACCCGCGGCGTGAGCTTGCCGGCGACGAACCCCAGCACGGAGAACGGGATGAGGACCAGCCCCGCCACGAAGGTGGTCAGTCCGAAGCCGTAGCCGGCGCTGTGCGGCGTCTGCGCGTAGCGGGTGATGAGCGTGAGCAGGAGGTACATGCCGCTCCCGCCGACGAACATGACGATGTTCGCCCCGGCGACCGCCGGGTGCCGTACCGCTCGGACGTCGACCAGGGGCGTCTTGGTTCGCAGTTCGGAAACGGTCCAGACGCAGAGCAGGAGTACGGCGGCGACGGCAAGGGTCACCGCCACGGCGAGGTGTCGGCTCCACAGGCTCCTCTCGCCGGCCAGGAACAGGACGAGGAGCAGTCCACCCGCCAGGACGAGGGCACCGGCCACGTTCACGTGAGCGGAGCGGCCTTCGGGAGCTGCGGGCATGGAGCGCCACGCGGTCACGAAGGCGATGGCGGTGACGAGCAGACCGAGGCCGTAGGCGGCCCGCAGTCCGCCGAACTCGGCGAGCAGCGCGGCCAGCGGGTAGCCGACGCCGGCTCCGATGATGGAGACCACTGAGATCAGGGCGATCGTGGCCGCGCTGCGCTCCTCGGGAAGATGGTCACGGGCCACGCCCATCAGCAGCGCCGTGAGACCGAGTCCGACGCCTTGGGCCGCTCTGCCCACGAGCAGCCAGGCGAACGGCAGCGGCAGCACGGTGAGCGCGCTGCCGACGACGACGATCGCCAGCGTGGCGAGAATCGTGGCCCGCCGGTGCGGACCGGCTCCGAGCCGGCCGAGGACGGGTGTGGCGACGGCGCCGCTGAGCAGGGCGATGGTCAGCGTCCACTGAGCGCTGTCGAGGGAGACGTGGAACGTGGTCGCCACGCTGGTGATGAGCGGCGTCCCGAGGCTGGCGACCGCCGCCACGACCAGGGCGATGAACATCAGGGCGGGGACCAGCAGACGTGCCTCGGAACGTCTCAGGGCAGTGCTCATGGGCTGGTCATGAGCCTGGGCCGCGGTCACCGGTCCGACCCCTCTCGGGCGTGGCTTTCGAGCTCCGCCAGATGCAGCAGCGCCGGAAGGGCTGCTGCCAAGGCCTCGACCTCGTCACCGGTGAGTTCGTCGATCAACCGCGCGTACGCGTCGACGCCCGCCCGGCGTCGCGTCCGGACGTACGACGCGCCGGCCTCGGTCAGGCACACCAGCGTGACCCGCTTGTCGGACGGATCGCCCTTCCGCTCGACCAGCCCGGATTCCTCCATCACCCGGACCAGGACGGTCATCGCGGGCTGGGTGACGCCCTCGGCCACCGCCAGATCGGTGATCCGTCGCGGGCCGGTCTTGTCCAGGGTGGCCAAGGTGGCGGCGGACGTCAGGCTCATGTCGCGGGGAAGGCGTCTCACGGCCGTGGTGGCCAGACCGTAGAGAGCTGACCCGATGGCATCGGAAGCGCCGTGCGCGGCGTCTCGGCGACTCATGCCAGAAGCATAGCAGTTTTATATGAATCCTTTATGCATCTCCGGATCGGGGTTCGGCGATACCTGACAGGGACTCAGCGGCGTACACGCGGCATCCCGAGCCCGATCCACGAGATGATCTCCCGCTGGATCTCGTTGTTGCCGCCACCGAAGGTGAAGATGACGGCGGACCGGTATCCGCGTTCGAGCTCGCCGTGCAGGACGGCCCCCGCCGAGCCCTCCTTGAGCGGGCCCGCCGAGCCGACGACCTCCATGAGCCAGGCGTAGGCGTCGCGGCGCGCCTCGGAGCCGTAGACCTTGACGGCGGAGGCATCCTGCGGGGTGAGGGTGGCGTGCTGCACGGCGGACACCATCTGCCAGTTCAGGAGCTTCATCGCGTCGAGCCGGGTGTGCGTGCGGGCGAGACGGGCGCGGACCCAGCCGAGGTCGATCACGCGGCGGCCGTCGGCGAGGCGGGTGTCGGCGGCCCAGCGGCGGACGTTGTGCAGGGCGCGGATGGCCATGGTGCCGTGAGCGGCGAGGGTGACGCGTTCGTGGTTCAGCTGGTTGGTGATGAGCCGCCAGCCCTTGTTCTCCTCGCCGACCCGGCGGGAGACGGGAACACGGATGTTCTCGTAGTAGCTGGCCGTGGTGTCGTGCGAGGCAAGGGTGTTGATGAGGGTGCAGGAGTAGCCGGGGTCGGAGGTAGGGACAAGGAGCATGGTGATCCCTTTGTGGGGCGGGGCGTCCGGATCGGTACGGGCGGCGAGCCAGACCCAGTCCGCGGTGTCGCCGTTGGTCGTCCAGATCTTCTGCCCGTTGACGACGTACGTGTCGCCGTCTCGCACCGCCCGGGTCTTGAGGGCGGCGAGGTCGGTGCCCGCGTCGGGTTCGCTGTAGCCGATCGCGAAGTCGATCTCCCCGGCAAGGACCTTCGGCAGGAAGTAGGCCTTCTGCTCGTCGGTGCCGAACTGCATGATCGTCGGGCCGACGGTGTTGAGGGCCATCAGCGGCAGCGGGACGCCCGCCTGCGCCGCCTCGTCGAAGAAGATGAACTGTTCCATGGGCGAAAGACCGCGCCCCCCGTACTCCTTGGGCCAGCCGACGCCGAGCCAGCCGTCGGCGCCCAGACGTCTGATCGTCTCCCGGTAGAAGCGCTTCTGCGCGGCGGGGTCGGCGTAGCGCGCGTAGGCGTTGTCGGGGACCAGGGCGGCGAAGTACGTATGCAGTTCGGCGCGCAACTGCTGCTGTTCAGGCGTGTATTCGAGGTGCACGGCCCCTCCAGGAGTCTCGCTTCGCGTCGCCCTTGTGCGGCGGCGCACACAGTAGAACGTGTTGCAAGAATCCGGAAGGGGCGCGGACACCCGGGGCGTGCCGCTCAGCGCTTGACGGCGCGCAGCACGACGAATTTGGGGTCGCCGGCCACTGTGGTGCAGTTTCCGAAGATCCGGCGCAACTGGGTGTGGTAGCCCAGGTGCCGGTTGCCCACCACCCACAGTTCGCCGCCCTGGCGCAGAGCGGTGCGAGCCCCGTGGAACATGTTCCGGGCGGTCGCGTCCGTGGTGGCCTGGTGCGAGTGGAACGGCGGGTTGTTGAGGACCAGGTCCGCGCCACCGGGCTCGGCGCCGGCCAGCCCGTCGCCGACCACGAAGCGGGCTTCGGCGTCCGGCCCCGCGTTGGCCCGGAAGGTCGCCTCGGCCGAGGCGAGGGCCTGGTAGGACTCGTCGACGAAGGTGAGTTCGGCCTCGGGGTTGGCGAGTGCGGCGGCCAGGCCGAGGACCCCGTTGCCGCAGCCGAGGTCGACGACCCGGTCGGGGCCACTGCGCACCGGCAGGTGCTTCAGGAAGAAGCGGGTGCCGATGTCGAGCCGCTCCGCGCAGAAGATCCCTGCGTGGTTGACGACGGTGCGGCCGGCGACCGTTCCGACGTCGTCGGGCACCTCGTAGCGGTGCGGCCAGGGGCTGGGGGTGCGGGCCAGGGAGGGGTCCGGCGTGCAGTGGATGAGCCGGGCCTTCTTGACCGCGAGCGAGGTGCGGGTGGGGCCGATGATCCGCTCGAACAGTTTGAGGGTGGAGGTGTGGATCTCCTTCACCATGCCGGCGCCGATGACGACGGTGCCGGCGTGGACGGCGGGGGCGAGCCGGTGCAGCTGATCCTCGAGGAACGCGAGGCTCTTGGGCACGCGGACGAGCAGGACGTCGATACGGTCCGGCGGCGTGTCTCGGGCGGACAGCAGGTGTACGGCATCGGGGTCGGCGCCGTTGCGCTCCAGATTCGCCGCCGTCGCCCGCTGCGCGAGGTAGGAGTCGGTGATCTGCGCGGGGCGGTGCGCGGCCAGCGCCGTACTCAGCGCGCCCCAGCGGTCGCCGACGATCACGACGCGTCCGGCGAGGACGACCGGCTCGGCTCCTTCGCCCCCCTCCAGGTGCCGGAGCAGGTATTCGTCGGCCGCGTCCCAGGCCTGGAAAGGGTCGCGGGGGTTCTCGGGGAATCGGGCGAGGTCGTAACCAGCCCCTGACGTCGTCAAACGGTTCATATTGCGTTCAGGCTAACCGAGCAGCGCCGTACGCCCGCACAATCTGCGGCCCCCGTGCCCCCGCACCGCGGCGCCACACGGCCGCCCTGCGGTCGGGCACACCGGGCCACCGCCGGATGCCGGTGGCCCGGTGCGCCCGGCCGCGGTGACTACGGCAGCTGCTTGTCGATGGCCGCCCGGCCCTCCCTGGCCAGCCGGCGCTCCGCCCACTCGAGATTCCGGGGTGTCAGGTCCCGCCCGGAGGCAAGCACCACGTCCTCCGCAGACGGATTGTCGGTGGCACCTGTGTGCAGAAGGCTGTCGGGGGTCACGCCCCGCACGGATATGGATTCGGGCTCGTCGCTCATGCCGCCTCCTCGTCCTTGCGGCAATTCTCGCCCCGCTCCGACGGCGGCGCATCCGAGACCCCGCGGTACGCCCGTGGCAGCCCGGCCCCGACCCTCACTTGACCTGCACATGATAGGTACGCAGTGTTCACACCTCGGTCACGGTGCGTGTGGAAGGCTCCCGCTGACCACCTAGTAACACGACCACCGCGGAGCCGCTCCCCACCCTGCGACGGCGCTGCGGTGCCCGTATTTCCGGAGAGGACACCCCACATGTCCCGTCGTCACCACTCCTGCCGACGCCCGCTGCTGGCCACGCTCGCCGCCTTCGCGGTGCTCGCGGGCACCGCGGCCGCCGCGCCCGCCGCGACACCACCGGCACCGACGGAATCCGTCACCCCGCTCGGCGCACTGGACGACACGTACTACCAGGACGCGACCGGCAAGACCGGCACCGCACTCAAGGCCGCCCTGCACACGATCATCAGCGACCAGTCCAAGCTCACCTACAGCCAGGTCTGGGACGCACTCAAGGACACCGACGAGGACCCGGCCAACTCCTCGAACGTGATCCTTCTGTACACCGGGCGCTCCGAGCCCAAGAGCGACAACGGCGGCAACGTCGACCAGTGGAACCGCGAGCACGTCTGGGCCAAGTCCCACGGCGACTTCGGCACGGCGACCGGCCCGGGCACCGACATCCACCACCTGCGCCCGGAAGACGTCTCGGTCAACTCCACCCGCGGCAACAAGGACTTCGACAACGGCGGCACCGAGCTGAGCGAGGCACCCGGCAACTACACCGACAGCGACTCCTTCGAGCCGCGCGACGAGGTCAAGGGCGACGTGGCCCGCATGATCCTCTACATGGCGGTGCGCTACGAGGGCGACGACTCCTTCGCCGACCTCGAACCCAACGACAGCGTGTCGAACGGCTCCGCGCCGAACATCGGCCGGCTCTCCGTGCTGAAGACGTGGAGCGAGCAGGACCCGCCGGACACCTTCGAGCAGCGGCGCAACGACGTCATATTCGACCAGTACCAGCACAACCGGAACCCGTTCATCGACCACCCCGAGTGGGTGGAAGCCATCTGGTGAACGGGCCCCTCTGACACACCTCCCCAAAAAAGCGACACTCCGGGCAGAACTGAGCAGTTGCCCCAGAACGGGTGATTTACTGCGCAACGTCTTGCCTACTGCGTCGGGGAGCGTGTTTTCAGATGAGTCCTTCCGCCTTGCCGTCTCCCATCCCGTCACGGAGCCGACACCCCGACATCGAGGTGACAGCGCGGTCGGCCCCGCCACAGGCCGGCACCGGGATTCCGACCGGTATCCCGGTCACGTCGTCGGGCGAACTGCCCGACGACGTGACCTTCGGCACGCAGGCGGCGCAGGCCGTCGGAATGACCGGAGCGGTGGGCCAGACCCTGGTCTGCACCGACGCTTCCGGCTCTCCCGTGGTCCTGTACGGAATCGGCGACCCCGGCGCGCTCGACGCGTCCACGCTGCGCGACGCGGTGGCGGCGTTCGCCCATGCCGCACACCCCGCGCGGCTTGAACTGGTGCTGCCCGAGAGCCCGCTGCTGACGCCGGAGGCAGCGGCACAGGCCGCCGTCGAGGGGGTCCTGCTCGCCCGGTACGGGTACGAACCGCTCAAGGCCACACCCTCCGTGACGCCTGTCGGTTCCCTGACGCTGCTGGTGGACGACGCGTCCGTCGAAGCTGCGCGGCAGGGAGCGGAGCGCGGCGTGGTCTATGCCCGGGCCACTGCGCTCGCCCGGGATCTGGCCAACGCCCCGCCCAACATGCTGACCGCTGTCGGGATGGCCGAGTGCGCGGCCCGGCTGGCCGCCGAGTCCGGATTCCGGATCGAGGTCTTCGACAAGGAGGCGCTCACCGAACTGGGCTGCGGCGGACTCCTCGGCGTCAACGCGGGCAGCACCGAGCCGCCCCGCATGATCAAGCTGAGCTACACCCCCGCGGACCCCGACGCCGCGCGTCTGACGCTGGTCGGCAAGGGCATCATGTACGACTCCGGCGGCATCAGCCTCAAGCCGAGCGACGCGGTCCACGCGACGATGAAGAACGACATGTCGGGTGCGGGCGCGATCCTGGCCGCGATGACCGCTCTGCCGGCGCTGGCCTGCCCGACGGCGGTCACCGCGTATCTGATGTGCACGGACAACATGCCGTCCGGCACGGCGACGAAGCTCGGGGACGTACTGTCCATCCGCGGAGGCACCACGGTGGAGGTGCTCAACACCGATGCCGAGGGCCGTCTCGTGATGGCTGACGCGCTGGTGCTCGCCACCGAGGAGCCCACCGACGCCATCGTCGACATCGCCACTCTGACGGGAGCCTGCCTGCGGGCCCTGGGCGCCGAGATCGCCGGTGTCTTCGGCAACGACCAGCCGCTGGTCACCCAGGTCCTCGCGGCTGCCCGCGACACCGGCGAGCCCGCCTGGCAACTGCCGCTGGCCCGCCGCTACCGCGCCGAACTCGACTCGGACGTCGCCGACATCAAGAACATGGGCGGCCCCAACGGCGCGGCCATCCACGCGGCGCTCTTCCTGGAGGACTTCGTGGCCGGTGTCCCCTGGGCCCACATCGACATCGCCGGTCCGGCCCAGAACGACAAGGCGGCCTCCTGGCGGCCCCGTGGCTGCACCGGCTTCGGCGCGCGACTGCTCACCGAGCTGGCGCTCAACTTCCGCCCGGTGAGGAGCAGCTGACATGAGCACTGTCTCCGGCAACGATGCCGCCGCCGACGAGCGGACCCGCTCGCAGCGCGTCCTCGACTTCATCGAGCGCATCGGCAACAAGGTCCCGCACCCGGCCGTCATCTTCCTCGTCCTGTGCGGTCTGGTCATCGTCCTCTCGGCGATCCTGTCCGCCCTGGACGTCTCCGTCACCTACGAGACCACCGTCCCGGAACCGATCGTTGCGGAGGAGACCTACAACGGCGGGACGAGCGAACCGTCGATCGAGTACCCGCCGTCCGAGCTCTACGTCCACGACTACGGCGTCAAGACCGAGACGACGGGCATCGAATCCCTGCTGACGGGTGACGGAATCCGGTTCATCTTCACGTCGGCCGTCGACAACTTCAACAACTTCGGTGTCGTCGCGGTCATCCTCGTCGCCATGGTCGGCGTCGGTCTCGCCGAGGAGGCGGGCCTGATCGGCGCGCTGATCCGCAAGCTGGTGAAGGTGGCCCCCGCGGGTGCGCTGACCTTCATCATCGTGCTGCTCGGCATCATCTCCAGCATCGCGTCGGACGCCGGCTATCTGGTGCTGATCCCGCTGGGCGCGGTGGCGTTCATGAGTGTGGGCCGGCATCCGCTGGCCGGACTCGCCGCCGCCTTCGCCGGTGTCGGTGCCACCTTCGGCGTCAACTTCCTCATCACGCCGACCGACGGCATCGTCACCGAGGTCACCAACGAGGCCATCCAACTGGTCGATCCCGATCTCTCGATCGACCTCACGGCCAACCTCTACTTCGGGATCGGCTCGTCGATCTTCCTCGCGCTGGTGATCACCTTCGTCTCCGACAAGATCATCGAACCCCGGCTCGGGAAGTTCGAGGGCACGGTGGAGCAGGAGCACACACAGGAGACCGACGGGGGCCCGGAGGGCGAGGCCAGGGGGCTGCGGTTCGCCGCACTGGGTTTCTTCGCGGTGGCCCTGCTGATCGTGCTGCTGACCGCGCTGCCGAACGCGCCCCTGCGCAACCCCGACACCGGCAGCGTCTTCGACGACTCGCCGTTCATGGACAGCCTGATCTTCATCATCATGCTGATCTTCCTGGTGGCCGGTCTCTGCTACGGCTACGGCGCCAGGACCCTGCGGGGCAGCGCCGCCGCGATGGAGGCCATCACCAAGACGTTCTCCGGCCTCGGCGGGCTGATCTTCCTGCTGCTGATCATCGCCCAGTTCATCTCGTACTTCAATTACAGCAACATGGCGACCGTCGCGGCCGTGAAGATGTCCGACGCGCTGGAGAGCGCGAACGTCGGGGCGCTGTGGCTGCTGGTCGGGCTGATCGTCGTGACGCTCATTCTCGACATCATCATCCCGGGTGTGATCCCCAAGTGGGCCATCTTCGCCCCGGTGTTCGTGCCGCTGTTCATCCGGCTCGACGTGGCACCGCAGACGGTTCTCGCCGCTTACCGGGTCGGTGACTCCCCCGTCAACGTCGTCACCCCGCTCATGGTGTACCTGCCGTTCATCGTGCTGCTGGTGCAGAAGTACAAGAAGGAGGCCGGCATGGGCACGGTGGTGTCCCTGATGCTGCCGTACACCCTGATCGTCGCCGTCGCCTGGATCCTGTTCTTCATCGCGTGGTACCTGCTCGGCATCCCTCTGGGGCCCGGCGCACCGGTGGAGACCTGACAGGCATGAGTGATGCCACCCTGTCCCTGACGGTGCTGGGCGTGGTGATCGTTCTCTTCGTCTGGAACCGGCTGCCCGTCGAGGTCGTCGCGCTCGGCTCGGCGATCGTGCTGTACGCGACCGGGGTCATCTCGGCCGAGCAGGTCTTCTCCGGATTCGGTGACCCCGTCGTCCTGTTCATCGCCGGTCTGTTCGTCGTCAGTACGGGGCTGACAGCCGCCGGGGTCACCACCTGGGCCGGGCAGCAGTTGGCGGCCCGGGCAGGGAGCGGGTCCCGGCGGCTGCTGGTGCTCACGATGGTGCTGGCCGCCGCCATCGCCGCCCTGATCACGGTCAACGGGGCGGTCGCGGCACTGTTGCCGATGGTGGTGATGCTCGCGGTACGGAGCAAGCTGCCGCCGTCCCGTCTGGTGATGCCGCTGGCGTTCGCCGCTCACGCGGGATCGCTGCTGGTCCTCACGGGAACCCCGATCAATGTGCTCGTCTCGGAGGCTGCGGCCGACGCGGGCGCCGACGGTTTCGGATTCTTCTCCTTCGCCCTCGTCGGGCTGCCACTGGTGGCGGGCACGGTCGCCGTCGCCGTCCTGTTCGGCGACCGGCTGCTGCCCAGCCGTACTCCCAGCAGCCTGCCGCCGGACCTCAGCAGGCACGCACGGACGATGGTCACTCACTACGGTCTGGAACAGGACGCGGTCCGGCTGCTGGTGCCACCGGGGGCAACGGCGCTCGGCAGTACGGCCGACGCGCTGGCGGTGGCCGCGCCGCCGAAGCTGACCATCGTCGGTGTGGTCGCCGCGTCCGGCTCACCCCGCGGCAGTGTGCCACTGCGGGCCGACGACGTGCTGATCGTGCACGGTCCGCCGGAAGCCGTCGAGGAGTTCGGCGATCGGTTCGGGCTGCAACCGCTGGCCGGTCCCGTCCGCCCGTACCTGGTCGGGGCCCTGGTCGACCAGGAACTGGGCGTGGCTGAGACGGTGATCAGCCCGCGCTCCGCACTCATCGGCGCGGAGGTCTTCCCCGGGATGGCGACCGACAGCGGCGACCTCGTCATCCTGGCCGTCCAGCGCAAGGGGCACGACCTCGGGCCGGAACCCTGCGTGCTCGCCGCCGGGGACACCCTGCTGCTGCGCGGTCCGTGGCAGGCGCTGAAGCGCCGCACCGAGCTGTCCCCGGACGTGCTGGTGGTCGACTCACCCGCGGAGATGCGGCGCCAGGTGCCGACGCTGGGCGCGGACGGACGGCGCGCCATCCTCGCGCTCGTCGCGATGGTGGGGCTGCTCGCGTCCGGCGCGGTACCGCCCGCGGTGGCGGCCCTGCTCGCAGGTGGCGCCATGATCCTGATGCGGGTGCTGTCGATGGCGGACGCGTACGACGGCGTCGCCTGGACCACGCTCGTCATCGCGGGCGGCATGTTCCCGATGTCGGCGGCCATTCAGCAGTCGGGCGCCGCCGGCCACATCGCCGACCTCGTGGTCTCGGCTGCGGGCGGCAACGGCTATCTGCTGCTCGCCGGGCTCTTCCTGGTGACCGCGGTGCTCGGTCAGCTGATCAGCAACATGGCGACCGCGCTGATCGTGATCCCGATCGCCGTCTCCGCGGCGGCCGATGTCGGGATCTCCGTCCGGCCGGTGCTGATGTGTGTAGCCGTCGCCGCGGCGGCCGCGCTGCTCACCCCGGTGGCGACCCCCGCCAACCTGATGGTGATGGGACCGGGCGGCTACCGCTTCGGCGACTACTGGAAGTTCGGGCTGCCCGTGCTGCTCTGGTTCATGGCGGTGGCCCTGCTCGTCGTGCCGCTGGTCTGGCCCCTGTAGGGCGGCTCAGCCGGCGGCCGTCTCCGTGCACCAGGCCACGGCCTCCTCGCGGGAGGCGAAGCAGCGCGGGGCCCCGGCCTCGTCGCCCGGCTCCCGCAGGCGGCCGTCCGGGTCGGCCACGGCGGTACGCCTGCCGTCAGCGGTGAGCCGGGCCAGTCCGCTGCGCAGCATCGCCCGGGCCACGGTGTCGATGTCCGTCACCCGCAGCAGGTCGAGCACCACGGCGACGGATCGTCCGGGCTCCGCCTCGTCGAGCGCGTACAGCACGCGTTCCGCCGCGGTGAAGTCCAGAGCGCCCTGGGCTGCGACGACCGCCACCCGTTCACGGCGGGCGCGCTCCCGCTCGCCCGCCGGAGCGGTCGGCAGGTCGTCGGCGGTCGTGACCAGAGTGACGGTGGAGCCCGCCAGTGCCGGGTTGTGCATGAGATGCAGGCCGAGCCGCTGCGAGAGTGTCCCGATCGCCAGGTGTCCCCGCACGGAGGTGCCGGTCGGGTCGAGCAGCGGGCTGTACGTCGCCAGTCCGAACCGTGCGGGCCCTGCGGCGATCACACCGCCGGACACCCCGCTCTTGGCCGGCAGCCCCACTCTGAGCAGCCAGGCGCCCGAGGCGTCGTACATGCCGCAGGTCGCCATCACGGCGAGCACCTGGGCGGCGACGGGCTCGGGCACCACTCTGTCCCCGGTGAGCGGATTGACGCCGCCGTGCGCCAGGGTCGCCGCCATGGCGGCGAGATCCAGGGCCGTGACCCGTACCGCGCACTGGCGGAAGTACGTCTCCACCGCCGCCACCGGGTCCACCGGCAGGGGCCCGGTGCTGCGGATGAGATAGGCGAGGGCGCGATTGCGGTCCCCGGTGGCCGCCTCGGATGCGTACACCTCCTCGTCGACGTCGAGCCTCCGGCCGGCGAACCGGCTCAGGCAGTCGAGGATGCGTCCGAACCTCGGTGCGTCGGAAGTGTCGGGGATCAGGGCGGTGGTGACGATGGCGCCCGCGTTGACCATGGCGTTGGCCGGGCGGCCGGTGCCGCGTTCCAGGCTGATGGCGTTGAACCCCTCACCGCTGGGTTCGGCGTTCACCCAGCGGGACACCTCGTCGAGGCCGAGGAGCGACAGGGCCAGGGCGTAGACGAACGGCTTCGACACGGACTGGACGGTGAACGGCACGTCGGCATCGCCCGTGCTGTACCGGTGACCGTCCATGCTGATCAGGGCCAGCCCGAAGGCGCCCGGGTCGGCGAGCGCCAGTTGCGGAATGTAGTCGGCGAGTTCGCCGTCGTCGACGCCGGCGTACCTGATGTGCAGCTCTCGCAGTGCGTCCGTGACCGCACCGGTGGCGGCGCTCACCGTGGTCCCGGCCGTCAGCTGCGCTCGGCCTGGGCGATCCGGGGGAACGACTTCACGCCGGCGGCCTTGCGGCTGTTGGCGTGCTGACTGACCGTCCGGTTCGGCGGGGCGTCGGCGAAGCCGAGCACCACGGAGTCCAGCACCTTTCCGGACGCGTCCACGAACTCCACGCGCACGGCGTAGAAGGCAGCCTCGTCGGTGCGGTTGGTCACCCGCACGAGGGCGCTGCGGAACTGTTCCGACGCCGCGACCGGGAGACCGTTGACGGAGACGTCCTCGACCGCGTTGCCCTTCCCCTCGACGCCCTTGAGCGTCGCCACGGCCTTCTGCCGGTTGCGTTCCACATCGGCGGAGACCGAGGCCGCGAAGTCCTCCTGGGTGCGCTGGCTCTCGGTGGCCGTGGGAGAGGCGTCCGGCTCCGCGGACACCGTACGGGTGCTTCTGGCCGTGCCCTGCGACGAGGTGTCGGAGCTGTCGCAGGCCGCGGTTCCGGCGACGAGCACCGCGGCGAGCACGGCGGGGGTCAGGCTGCGGGCTGCGCGGCCGCCGAGGGCGCGCCGCACGGGACTGGTCTGGTTCACGGACGCTCCGTCTGCTCGGAAGTACGAAAGGAAGTGGGTGCCGGTGAGACGGGGCCCCGTCGCGGGGCCGGCTCCCGGGAGGTCATGCCGCGTCCTCGCCGAAGATCTCGCGGAGCCGCTCCTCGCTCCGGGTGTCCAGATTGCTGTGGAGCAGTTCGGCGCCGCCGCCCGGGAGCGCGTCACTGATCCGGTCGGGCACCTCGTTCATGGTGAGCAGGAACAGGGCCGAAGTGCCGGGCGTGATCTTCTCCTTGACCTCGGCGATGAAGTCGTCGTCGATGCCGATGTCGGCCAGCTTGCCGCCGAGCGCTCCGGCGGCCGCGCCGATGGCGGCGCCCAGCAGCGGCATCAGGAAGATGAGCCCGAAGAGCATGCCCCAGAAGGTGCCGCTCAGGGCGCCCGCGCCGACGAGGTTGAGCAGCTGCTTCGTGCGCGGCTTGGCGCGGTCGGCGGGCCAGCTCACGAGAGCGGCGTCCAGGATCTTGATCAGCCCCTCCTTCTGAAGGGACTTCAGCGTCGTCTCCACGTCCTCCGCGCCTTCGGCCGACTGGAATTTCCACACGGTGAGCGTGGACATCGCGCATACCTCCCGAACCCGGAATAGCCAACTCGCCCATATTAGGATCAAAAGGTATGAATTGACTCGTCGAATCACCCGCTCCGCACCCCAGTGCGCGTAAGTCCCCCCGGGAGGGAACTGATGGATACGGATGCCCTGACCGCCGGTCTGTTGCAAGAGCTCCGCGCGGCCAAGCCCTATCCGGCCCTGTCCCTGACCATGCCGACCCATCGGCGCGCCCCGGACAACGCCCAGGACGCCGTAAGGCTGCGCAACCTGGTGTCCGAGGCCGGCAACCGGCTCGACGCCGACCCCGGGGTCACCCGCGAGGTGCGCGCCGCGGTCAAGCAGCAGCTCGACCGGGCGGTCGCCGAGATCGATCCGCGCCGGGCCCTGGACGCGCTGGTCGTCCTCGCGACGGCGGACGACCACCAGATCTGGCAGCTGCCGCGCACCGCGCCCGAACGGGTGGTGCTCAGCGACACCTATCTGACCCGCAACCTGGTCGCCGCGAAGGCCCAGGCGCAGCCGTTCTGGGCGCTCACGGTGTCGGCGGACCACGCCACCCTGTTCAGCGGGACGTCCGATGCCGCGCACGAGGAGCACATCGGCGGCTTCCCGCTGACGGCTCCGCGCGAGGCGCCCAACCCGCAGCGCGAAGAGCGGATCGGCGACACCCCGAGCACCTTCAGCGACGAGGAGACCCGGCAGTTCCTGCGCACGGTGGACGAGAAGCTGCGCAGGGTGCTGGCCACCGATCCTCGCCCGCTGTACCTGGTCGGCCTCGCTCCGGCGCTCGCACTGCTCGACGAGGTCGGCGAGAGCGCCAAGGGTGCGGCCGGCCGGGTCACCAAGGGCGCACCGGCCGACACCTCGCCCAGCGATCTGCTGACCGAACTGCGGCCCGCGCTGGAGGCCCGGCAGAAGCGGTTCGCCGCGGAGATCGACGGCAAGCTGGACGAAGCCCGCGGGCGGCGCGCCTTCGCCGGGGGCCTCGACGAGGTGTGGGCCGCCGTACGGGAGGGACGCGCCGGACTGGTGGCAGTGGAGGAGCACTACCAGCAGACGGTCCGGGTCGACCAGGAGCACCTGGTGCCGGTCAGCGGGGACGCCGCGGACCCGGCGGACGAGAAGGTCCGTGAGGACATCGTCGACGAGTTGGTCGAGGCGGCGCTGGACGGCGGCGCCGACGTCGTCTTCGTCGCGGACGAATCGCTCAAGGAGCACGGCCGGATCGCGGCGGCGCTGCGCTACTGAGCGGTGGCTGTGGTCCTGCCTCTCTTGTGACACTGGAGAGGTCCCGGGCCGTAGCCCCGAGAGGAGAACGCACCATGCCACGCGGATCGAATCCGAAGCGGGAACGGCAGTACGAGCACATCAAGGAGAGCGCCCAGGAGCGCGGCGTCGGGGAGGACCGGGCGGAGGAGATCGCCGCCAGGACGGTCAACAAGGCGCGCGCCCGCGCCGGTGAGTCGAGGACCGCGAGCCGTACGTCGACCGAGGACATCCCGTCCTCGCGGCGCGGCGGGCTGCGCTCGCACAGCGGCGCTCAGGGACCCACCCGCGACCAGCTCTACGAAGAGGCGAAGCACAAGAACGTCAAGGGGCGTTCGTCGATGACGAAGGCCGAGCTGGCCCGCGCGGTCGGCCGCTGACTCGCGCACCGCGGGGGCCCGGACGGTTCATCCGTCCGGGCCCCCGCCCTGCACTCACCCCTCCCAGGTCCACTCGGCCACCTCCGGCAGGTCCGTGCCGTGCTCGCGGATCCAGTCGTGGTGGCGGGTCCGGGTGTCCGCCATCGCCTGACGCACCACCACCGCGCGGACGCCCAGACCCGGGACACGGTCGATGACGTCCATGACGAGGCGGTAGCGGTCGAGGTCGTTGCGGACCACCATGTCGAAGGGCGTGGTGGTCGTGCCCTCCTCCTTGTATCCCCTGACGTGCAGCTGGGCGTGGCCGGCACGGCGGTAGGCCAGCCGGTGGATCAGCCAGGGATAGCCGTGATAGGCGAAGATCACCGGCTTGTCGCGGGTGAAGAGCGCGTCGTACTCGGAGTCCGGCATCCCGTGCGGATGCTCACCGTGCGGCATGAGCCGGGCCATGTCGACGACGTTCACCACCCGCACGGACAGCTCCGGCAAATGGCGCCGCAGCAGACCGGCAGCCGCCAGGGTCTCCAGGGTGGGTACGTCTCCGGCGCAGGCGAGCACGACATCGGGTTCGCGGCTGCCGTCCTCGGTACCCGCCCATTCCCAGACGCCCGCTCCGCGCGCGCAGTGTGCCCGGGCCTGGTCGAGGGTGAGCCAGTCGAAGCTCGGCTGCTTGCCGGCCACGATCACGTTCACGTAGTCGCGGCTGCGCAGCACGTGGTCGGCCACGGACAGCAGGGTGTTCGTGTCCGGGGGCAGATAGACGCGTACGACCTCGGGGCTTTTGTTCAGGATGTGGTCGACGAAGCCCGGATCCTGATGCGAGAAGCCGTTGTGGTCCTGGCGCCAGACGTGCGAGGTGAGCAGATAGTTGAGGGAGGCGATGGGGCGGCGCCAGGGCAGCCGCCTGGAGGTCCGCAGCCACTTGATGTGCTGGTTGACCATCGAGTCGACGATGTGGGCGAACGCCTCGTAGCAGGAGAACAGGCCGTGACGGCCGGTGAGCAGGTACCCCTCCAGCCAGCCCTGGCACAGGTGCTCGGAGAGGACCTCCATGACACGGCCGTCACGGGAGAGATGCTCGTCGGTCGGAAGGGTCCCCGCCTGCCAGGCCTTTCCGGTGGCCTCGTACAGGGCGTCGAGGCGGTTGGACGCCGTCTCGTCGGGCCCGACGACCCGGAAGTCGCGACGGTCGGCGGTGGCCGCCATGACGGCCTCCAGCAGACCGCCGAGGACCCGCGTCGGCTCGTGGAGCCCCGTCCCGGGCCGTTCCACCTGCACCGCGTGCTCGTCGAGGGCCGGGACCGGCAGGTCGCGCAGGAGCAGCCCACCGTTGGCGTACGGGGTGGCGCCGAGCCGCGCCGTTCCCTCGGGCACGCAGGCGAGGACCTGGTCCGAGGGGCCTCCCGTGGCGTCGAAGAGTTCCTCGGGCCGGTAGGAGCGCAGCCAGCGCTCCAGCTGTCGCAGGTGCTCGGGGTTGTCGCGGACCCCGGGCAGCGGGACCTGGTGGGCGCGCCAGGTGCCCTCGACGGGCACTCCGTCGACCTCGGCCGGTCCGGTCCATCCCTTCGGGGTACGCAGCACGATCATCGGCCAGCGCGGGCGCCGGGAGTCGCCGCCGGTCCGGGCGGCGTCCTGGAGCTCCCGGATGCGGTCGACGGCGCTGTCCATCGCGGTGGCCATCGCCCGGTGCACCGTGAGGGGGTCGTCCCCCGCCACGTACAGCGGCTCATGTCCGTAGCCGCGCAGCAGGGCGTCGAGTTCCGTCTCGGGGAGGCGGGCGAGCACGGCCGGATTGGCGATCTTGTAGCCGTTGAGGTGAAGGACCGGGAGGACGGCTCCGTCGTGGACGGGGTCGAGGAACTTGTTGGCGTGCCAGGAGCCGGCGAGCGGTCCGGTCTCCGCCTCGCCGTCGCCGATGACGCAGGTGACCAGCAGGTCGGGGTGGTCGAGTGCGGCGCCGTAGGCATGGGCGAGGGCGTAGCCCAGTTCGCCGCCCTCGTGGATGGAGCCGGGCGTCTCCGGCGCTACGTGGCTGGGGACGCCGCCGGGGAAGGAGAACTGCCTGAACAGCAGGCCCATGCCCGCCGCATCCCTGCTGACGTCGGGGTACGTCTGTGAGTAGCTGCCCTCCAGCCAGGAGTTGGCGAGGACGGCAGGGCCGCCGTGACCGGGGCCCCAGACGCACAGCGCGGGGGTGCCACGCGATTTGATCACGCGGTTGAGGTGGGTGTACACGAGGTTGAGCCCCGGCGATGTGCCCCAGTGGCCGAGGAGTCGGGGCTTGATGTCCTCGGGGACGAGTGGGCGGGTCAGCAGCGGATTGGCCATCAGGTAGATCTGCCCGACGGCCAGATAGTTGGCGGCCCGCCAGTGCGCGTCGAGCGCGGCCACCTCTTCGTCGGTCGGGCAGGTCGTCGATGAGGACGGCGGAGCGTCGCTCATGGTCACCTCTCAGCGGGCGTGTGCGGTGGCCGGCTACCGAGGCTCGGGGCCGTACCAGACGGTGGTGGCGTTGCAGAACTCGCGGATACCGTGACCGGCGAGCTCACGTCCGTATCCGGAGCGCTTCACCCCGCCGAACGGCAGCGCGGGGTGCGAGGCCGTCATGCCGTTGAAGAAGACGCCGCCCGCCTCCAGGTCGCGGATACAGCGGCGGCTTTCCTCGGCGTCGCGGGTCCACACGTTGGAACTGAGTCCGAAGGGCGTGTCGTTGGCCAGCTCCACGGCCTCGTCGAGGCTGTCTGCCCGGTAGAGCGTGGCGACGGGGCCGAAGGTCTCCTCGTGGTGGATGCGCATGGCGGGAGTGATCCCGGCGAGGACGGTGGGGGTGTAGAACCAGCCCCGCTCCAGTCCGCCGGTCAGGCCCTCGGGCCGGCCGCCGCCGCACAGGGCGTTCGCACCCTGTCGCACGGCGTCGTCGACGAGCTCCTCCAGGTCGGTGCGCCCCTGTTCGCTGGCGAGCGGGCCGATGTCCGTGGACTCCTCCAGTGGGTCGCCCACGGTCAGGTCGCGCATGCCCACGGTGAAGCGTTCGGCGAACTCCTCGTACACCTCCGTGTGCACGATGAACCGCTTGGCGGCGATGCAGGACTGCCCGTTGTTCTGGACGCGGGCGGTGACGGCGGTGCGCGCTGCCTTGGCGACGTCGGCCGAGGGCAGCACGAGGTAGGGGTCGCTGCCGCCGAGTTCCAGGACGGTGTGCTTGACCTCGTCGCCCGCGACGGCCGCGACGGCGCGGCCGGCCGGTTCGCTGCCGGTCAGGGTGGCCGCGGCCACCCGGCGGTCGCGCAGGATCGCCTCGACCGCTCCGGAGCCCACCAGAAGGGTCTGGAAACAGCCGGCCGGGAAGCCGGCCCGGTGGAACAGGTCGCCCAGGTACAACGCGGTCTGCGGCACGTTCGAGGCGTGCTTCAGCAGCCCGGTGTTGCCGGCCATGAGTGCGGGGGCCGCGAACCGCACGACCTGCCAGAGGGGGAAGTTCCACGGCATCACGGCGAGCACGGTGCCCAGCGGCCGGTAGTGGACGTAGGCACGGGACGCACCGGAGTCCTCCACGTCGGCGGGCGAGGGGTGCTCGTCGCCGAGGAGTTCCTCGGCGTGGGCCGCGTACCAGCGCATGGCCTTGGCGCACTTCGCGGCCTCGGCACGGGATGCCTTGACGGGCTTGCCCATCTCCAGGGTCATGGTGCGGGCGATGTCCTCCTGGTCCTCGTCGAGGAGGTCGGCGGCCCGGTTCAGCAGACGGGACCGTTCGCCGAATCCGGTGGTGCGGTACTCCCGGAAGGCGGCGTCCGCCGCGGCGAGCCGCCGCTCGATCTCGTCCGTTCCCAGTGCGTCGAACGTTCTGAGCGTTTCGCCGTTCGCGGGGTTGACCGTCGCGATGGGCATGGCTGTGGCCTCCTTGCATCGGTACTTCGACCGTGCCGCGCCGCACGTGGCGGCGCAACGCGGGCCCCGCCATCCGCATACCCGACCGGCGCGGACCATGCATGCCTGAGGCATGCGATCCGCGCCGGGAAGGGCTGTGGGTTCGGACGGGTGCGTGGGGCCGGTCCGTGCCGCGCCTCAGACGAGGGCGGGTACGTCGGTCCGCACCGGGGCGGCCGTGGGAAATTCCGTGACCACGGCAGGCGGCCGGCGGAACTCGCGGACTCCGGGCAGCGGCGGCAGCGGCACCAGCTCGATGTGCTGGGGCTCCTGCGCGTACCGGGTGAACCAGACGACCTTGCCCTCGGTGGTCCGGCAGGTGCCCCAGCTGTCACTGAGGGCCATGACGCGGCTCAGGCCGCCGCCCTCGTGGAGCAGTCGCGGCATATCGGATCCGTTGTCGGCGACGGAGACCGTGAGGTGCCGTCCGGACCAGCGGAGTTCGAGGACACAGGTGTTGTCGTCACCGACGTGCCGCTGGACGTTGGTCAGCAGCTCCTCCACAGCACGGCACACGGGCCGGATGTGGAGTTCGAGACTCCAGTGGCGGAGATGTGCGGCCACGATTCGTCGCAGCTGGGACACACGCTCTGCCGATACCTGGAGTTCGACCAGATAGTGCCGGTCGAGTGGAACGGTCATCGTCGAGGCTCCTCACATCGAGGCCCACATGCTTCGCCCCGTTCAACCAACGACCCCCGAATACGAAGAGTGAGCAGATGTCACTTCTGGGTCACTCCTTAGGGTGAGGCCGCAGAGCCGGTTGCGCAACACATCCGGCCGCGCACCCCCGGTGACCAGCGCCCATGCGCCGACGGCCCCATGCCGGATCTCAGGACGGATACGGCAGCAGCCGGTCCGCAGTGAGCGGAAGCGCGCGAAGCGGATCGCTGCACAGCCGCGGTTCGTCGGGGTCGAGCCCGGCAGACAGCCGAGGCGAGTTCGTCGGCAGCTGATGCGAGGCGTACGGGTGATGACCTCAGGGCCACCGGGGAGAGGGTGCCGTCGCTCTCCGCACCGAGCCGGACGCACTCCTGCATCATCACGGGCCGCAACCACCATGCCAACGGCATGGCGGCGATCACGGAGCTGCCACGGCGCTGTGCTCGCCGTCGCGCGCCCGCGTGGGAGTCGCTCACGCCCGACGCGCGGCGCCTGACCGCGCGGATGATGGAGGTCTACGCCGGGTTCCTCTCCCACACCGACCACCACCTCGGGCGGCTGCTCGACTCCCTGAAGGAGACCGGCGAGTTCGACAACACGCTGATCACGGTGGTCTCCGACAACGGTGCGAGCGCCGAGGGCGGGGTGACCGGGACCACCAACGAGCTGCAGGCCTTCAACAACGCGCCCGAGACGCTGGAGGAGAGCCTGGCGCCATCTAGGAGATCGGCGGCCCGGCCACGTTCAACCACTACCCGTGGGGATGGACGTGGGCGGGCAACACCCCGTTCCGGCGGTGGAAGCGGGAGACCTACCGCGGCGGCGTCAGCTACCCCTTCCTCGTCCACTGGCCGGCCGGTATCCGAGCCCGCGGTGAGGTCCGCGACCAGTTCGCGCACATCATCGACATGGTCCGCCCACAACTACGTCCAACGGGCCCTGCACCACGTCGCATCCAGCGAGACACTCCCCGAGGGGCGGCACGCCTTGCGTTTCGAGTTCGAGCCCACCCGGCCGCGCCCAGCTCTACATCGACGGCCGCCTGGTCGGCGAGAGCGACATGCCGATCACCACCCCGATCACCTTCAATCCGGGCGGCATGGCCTGCGGCGCCAACCCCGGTTCTGCCGTCACCCCCGACTACCGGGCGCCGTTCCGCTTCACCGGCACCCTCCACAGCGTCACCGTCGACCTGTCCGGCGACCTCATCCTCGACGCCGAGAGCGAGATGCGCATGCACATGGCCCGCCAGTGACCCACATGCACATGCGGGTCTCAGCAACCCGGCGCTGACCGGGAGAGGCTAACGGCCCTGTGTCCGCATGCCCTTGGAGCGGCGGAACGGGGCCGCCAGCAGAACGCCCGCCAGTTCGGTCTCGCTGGTCGTGGTGAGGAGCCGCTTGGGCACGATCAACAGGCAGGCCTTCCAGCCGAGGCGTCCGGTCACCACGTAGACCCGCTCCGCCTCGTAGGAGCGGTGCATGGTGCGCCACGGCACCCGCATGAGTTCCTCGGAGCCTCGCGAGAGGACGAAGCCGGCGTCGTCGATGACGGCCTGCTTCTCCCCCGTGGCCTGGTCGGCACGGAACATGCGGCCGGCTTTCAGCCGGGGCAGGCACAGGCCGAGCACACCGTAAACAAGAGCGAGCATCAGCAGACCAACATTGATCGGGCCGCCGTGAGTAACGGGCCTCAGGCTCAGCGTCGCCATCAGGGCCGCGGCCACGACAACGAGCCACCGCAGGCGTCGGAACCAGCCGGCTGCCGCCAGGGCCTCGTCGAACTCCTCCCGCGTCAGGATTCCGCTGAAGGTGATGGTCGTCTGCCGTATGTCGTCCACGGGCGCGGAGCCTACAGGTCCGCGCCTGGCACGCCCGTACCTGGTCGGAACACAGGCACTATGACCTGAGTCCGAGGTTCAGCGTCAGATCTCACTTCAATGGGTGAGCCTGCCGTGGCAGACGAGCTTTCCCGCCCTGTTGTCCGAAGGCTCCCACAACCGGGCTGCGGATGCCGTTGGCGGTGGGGTTCGGTCAGTCGCTCTCCCGGTAGTTCATGAACCAGTGGGTGTCGAAATAGCGGGCCATCGTGAACGGGTGGTGCGGGTCGACGAGGATGCGACAGACGAACTGCGCGGCCTGGTAGCCGAAGGGGACGTCCTCGCCATCGAAGGACCGGACAACGACGGGCCAACGGTCGGGGTCGTCGCCGTCGGCCCGCCAGCAGTAAAGGTCCTCGTGCTCGGTGCCCGCCCAGATGAGCAGTCCGTCCTCCCTGAGATCCGTCCACGGCTCCTGGTTCAGGCTCAGATATGCGTCGAAGGCGCCCTCGCCGAACGTTTCGACCATGCGCTTGTAGTCGGTCGGGAGCCCAGTTCCCAGGCGCGACTCCACCTCCGCCCAGTGCACGTCCGCCCGCCGGGCGGACTGCGTCCGGCCGGTGATCCGTATGAGCCGCTCCATCCAGTCGACGTCCTCGTCCGGAGCGACAGCCAGGGGTTCGGGCACCTGCCTCTGAGCGACCACCAGCACTGGCCGCTCGACGCCTTCGTCGTCTCGCGCCGTACCCGTCCCGACCCACTGATTCCCGTACGCCCACGCGCGTATCTTCACCGCCCGGTCCTCGAAGGGGACAAGGAGAGCCGCGCCCCTGGAATCATCGACCGTCGGATCGGCGAAGCCGTCGAGGACGAGGGTGCGTGAGGCTCCGTACCTGCCGGCGAGCAGGTCGGTCAGAGCTTGCGGGTCCAGATCACCGGGCAGGTACATGTAGCCGCCTGCCGGGCCGAGCTGAGCCAGCAGATCGTTCACAGTCGTCTGCGTGAGCTTCATGGCGGACAGTGAAGCGTACTGCTCTGACAAGGGCCGCTCCTCCCCCTCGTTGCCCTCATCACGCTGGCCGGGCCGACGTGACTGCACCCCCTACCGAGAGCTCGTTCCGCCTGCTCCACGGGGCGGGCGGCGGCTCCGCGTCATGAGCCCGGGCCTGCGGAGCGTTCGGCCTGCTTGTTCTCCAGCCGCAGGCGGACCTCCTCCTCCTGGTCGCCGGACACGGTGCCCACGACCCGCACGGCGAAGGCGCCCGCCAGGCTCTGCCGGAGCCGGTCGACCGCCCAGTAGCCGCCCTGCACGTCGGCGGTGACGGGCGCACCGAGCCGCACCGGCCCGGACACTACCCGGGCCTCGGTGACGTCTACGGTCACGACCCATGCCGTGGGCCGCTTGCCGGTGACGTCCTGCGGTACGTCGACCGAGGCCCGGTCGGTGACGAAAGCGGCCCGCAGCACGTCGAAGACCGTGCGTGCGTCGTCCTTCTCGCACCCGCTGACGACGACCGACACCTCACGGCCGTCCCGGCTTTCCTCGGACTGCTGCTTGTCCTGTGTGCTGTTCACCGCGGTTCCTTCCCAAGGGGTTACCTCCAGGCTCACCCCGCGGGCGGAGGCCTGCGACACGGGCGACCCGGGCACCCAGCGGGCCCCACGGCGAACGGCCTCGCGACATCCCAAACACTTTGGGTGGTGATATCCACTTAAAACATGAATTAGGCGTCAGAGCCGAGTGACGGCCCCGCCCTGGGGTATCCGGCAAGCATGGACGTATCGGATGGAGCCCTGAATTCCCTGGCCCTCACCCTCGCGGACGGACGGGGCGCGACCGGGGCGGTGCTGGGCGTTGTCGGCGTGATCCTGGTGGCTGTGCTGATCGGCGCCGTCTGGCTGGGCAGGCGTCGGCGCGCCGAGGAATTGCCACCGCCCCGGCCCGAGGAGCAGCCGATGGCACCGGACCACCGCACCCACGTCGAGAAGCTCGACGTCCACGGGGACGACGACTTCCCCGCCGACGGCCGGGGGCTGTCGCCCTACGAGCTCGGCGACCACGGGAACGAGACCATCCACCGGGACAACGACGAGCGGCGCGACTGAACTGAGGGGCCTCCCCGCGGTTCCGGGGACTGCTTCCGCCACCGTCCCGGAACACCTGCCGCCCGGCCCCCCGCCCGCGCGGTGGCCGCCCCGGGCGGCGGGGCCGCGTGTTGCGGGACCGCCCGCACGCGGTGAGGCTGGTGAAGTCCCGAAGACCACCGGCACACACCTGCCGCACTCCCCATGAAGGCAGTAGGAACATGACCGGAAGCACCCCTGGCACGGCATCCGCGCCCGCACCGCTGACCGGGCCGGCGGCGCCCTGCTGGGTCAACCTGATGACCCGGGACCTGGAGTCCGCCCAGGAGTTCTACGGCCCGGTGATGGGCTGGACGTTCCGGCCGGGCAAGCTCGGTCAGGAGTTCTCGGTCGCCCGCCGCGGTGACGTACCCGTCGCCGGGATCGGCGCTGTGGCGACCACCTTCAGCGTCGCGGTGGCGTGGACGCCGTACTTCGCCGTCCAGGATGCCGATGTGACCGCTGCCCGGATCCGGGAGCGCAGCGGCACCGTGGCGGTGGGCCCGCTGGCGCTGGGCAAGGGGCGCGGCGCCCTGGCCGCCGACCGGGACGGCGCGGGGTTCGGCATCTGGGAGCGGACCGCGCCCGCGACCTCACCGCCCGCCCCGGACGGCCATGCGCACGCCTGGCTGCGGCTGCGCACGCGGAACGCCTTCGACGCCGCGATCTTCTACGGCGAGGTCCTGGACTGGGCCAGCGGCCGGCCCGGCTCCTGCGAGGTGGCGTACGCGAAGGACGAGGTGATCGTGCAGTGCGGTGGACGCCAGCTGGCCCGAATCAGCTCGGGGGCGGTCGAGGCGGCCCCCGAGCCGCTGGTCCGTCCGCACTGGCAGGTCAATTTCCCGGTCGACGACGTCAGCGCCGCCATCGCTTCGGCGCATGCGCACGGCGGTTCTCTGGTCGAGGAGCTGTCCCGGCCCGAGGGGCGCGAGGCTACGCTGATCGATCCGGACGGCGGGCTCTTCACACTCACGGACGTCCACAAGGCCGGGGCCGCCGGCGCGGCGTGACCACGGGCACCGTCATCTCTCGTGACGGCCGTGGGACCGGGCCAGCGCCCAGGCCGGGAAGACGAACCAGCAGACCAGGAACCACAGCGCCATCCCGCCGACCAGCCAGAGGGCGAGGGCGTTGTGCAACGCCACGCGCAGGATGAGCAGGAGCGCCGAGCACATCGTGCAGAACAGCAGGAGCAGCCCGATCACGGTCAGGCGTGACGCCCAGGTGACCGTCTGGGGCTTCAGTCGCCGGCCGGTGAGCAGTCGGTGGTACGACACCGGGCCGATGAGCGCACCTGCCGTGGCGGAGCCGAACATCACCGTGACTACGTAGATCGTGCGGTCGGTGTCGGAGAGATCCACGAAGCGCGGCTGGAAGACGACGGCGAGCAGGAAGCCGAAGAGGATCTGCACGCCCGTCTGGGCTACGCGCAGCTCCTGGAGCAAGTCGGTCCACCGGCGGTCGGCCCGCTCCTCCGCCGTCTCCTTGCGCCCCCACCCGCGGTCCATGCCGTGCTCCTCCCCGGGTGGGCTCACCGTGGACCTCCGTCCGGTACGCGCAGCGCCTGAATGCGCCTGTTCTGACACGGTAGACCTCCGGGTGGGCCCGGGCCCGTCCGGTGAGCGGGGGCCGGCCCATGCCGCAAGGGCTCCGGCTCCCCTCCCGCTCTCCTGCTGTCAGGCGATCGGCAGCATCAGTTCGGGACGGTCCCACATCACTGCCGGCGGTGCGGCCCTCACTGTGCCGGTCCGCCGGGCTCCCACGCTCGTGTAGAAACCCTCGGCCGGCGGATGCGACACGATGCGCACCTCGGTGAGTCCGGCCTCGTACGCCTCGTCCCTCAGGTGCCCGATGAGCACGCGTCCGATGCCTGCGCCCTGCGCATCGTCGGCGACGAACATGAGATCGAGTTCGGGCGGGTCGAGGATCAGGGCGTAGAAGCCGAGCAGCCGGTCACTGGTTTCGCCCACGGCTGCGAAGACCCTGTGCGTCTCGACGTATTCGTGCCCCACCCGGTATCCGGCGACCATGGGGGCGTACGGCCCCCCGTAAGCACGGGAGGTCCGGACCAGACGGGTCAGCCGCTTCGCGTCCCGGGCATCGGCCCGTCTGATCCCCACCTCTTCACCCAGAGCCCGGCGGCCGCGTGACGTAATACCTGATCTCATACATCGAGTATTACGCATCCAGGATGGGAAAGGAGCCGCCGACAGCCTCAGGGGGAGCGTCGTGTGGTGCGCCACTCCTCGACCAGGGCCTCGACGTCGAACGGCTTCAGCTTCAGGAGCGGCCCCTGCGGCGGGCGCCTGACGGCCTCGGCGATCTTCTCGTTCATCTCGTTCAGCATCCGTCGCACCTCGGCCTCGGTCCGCGTCCCGGGCACGGCGGCGAGGGTGTCCTCCGCCTCCTTGCGCAGGGCCAGCGAAGGCGGGAGCACGGATACGCCCTCGCGCTGCATCTTCGCCTTGATCCACCACGCCTCGTCGTACGGGCGGTCAAGTCCTTCGAGGGGCTTGCCGAACCCCGGCAGCTGGGCGAAGTCACCACGCTGTTCGGATTCACGAATCTGTTTGTCGACCCACGACTCGAAGCTGACGCCCGCGGGTTTGCGCTCGGTCACCGTGATGCCCCTCTCGGAGATGCGTGTGATGCAGCCCCTTCACGATACCCAGGGGCCGTACAGCAGCGGCCGGAGCCCGCCCGGAACACAGTCGGCGGGCAGGTTCCGGGCCTTGAACGCGGACGGCGGGGTACACGAGCAGCACGCCCGGCCGACACTGCGCCGGGGCACGATCCGAAAGGGATGGTGAGAGTGGAACACAGCGACAAGCGGACCGAGAACCGGCAGGAGTGGTGACCATGACGACCGTAGTGATCATCGTCGCGGTCGCCTTCGTGGCGGCCTGCGCACTGGCCTTCCGCTACGCACGACAGACCGGCGGGCACGGGATGCGGCGCCGCTTCGGACCCGAGTACGACCGGACCGTCGAACGCCACCACGGCGACGCCAAGGCCGCCGACCGCGAGCTGCACGAGCGGCTGAAGCGGCACCGGTCCCTGCACGAGCGTCCGTTGACGACCGAGGCGCGCGCGCAGTACGCGGACCGCTGGACGCGGATCGAGGCCGGCTTCGTGGACGCGCCCCAGCAGGCAGTCGCCGAGGCGGACGCCCTGCTGGCCGAACTGGCCCGAGACCTGGGCTTCCCCGACGGCAGGGACTTCGGCGAGCAGAGCGCCGCACTCTCCGTTCACCACGCCGAACACGTCAACGGCTATCGCCTGGTGCACGCCGCCAAACAGGGCGACGGCGGCACTGAGGAGATGCGCGAGGCACTGCTGGAGGCCCGCGGCCTGTTCGACGTGCTCGTCGCGAACGGCACGGACCGGCCGGCTCGCCGGCACCCGCACCACGCGGAAGGAAGTGGCAAGGCATGAATCACGACACGGGATCCACACCTCGCATCCCCACCGAGGTCCCCGAAACGGCCAAGAAGCCCCGGGCCGCCGCCCCCGACCGTGCAACGGACCACGGCCCCACGGGCACCCACGCCGGGGACCATGGCCCCACGGGCGCCGGAGCAACAGGTGCCGCACGGAAGCAGGATGCCCCGCCGACCGGGATGCCGCACACGAAGGCCGCCCCCGCCGCGGCGGCCCTGCCCGGCGACGGCATGCCGGGGGAACCGGTGACCGGCAGCCGGCCGGCCACCAGGGAAAGCACACCCGGCACAACCCACCCCCTCTTCCCGGACGGTGACCACGACCGGCTCTCCGAGCGGCTCCAGCACGCGGTGAGCGAGTTCGTCGAGAGCCCGCACCGGGCGGTCGAGGAAGCCGCGAGCACGTTCGACACCGCTGTCGACGGCCTGACGGACGCGCTCAGGGAGTACCGGCGCACGCTCGGCACCGCAGGACGGGACGGCGATCCCGGGATGCGAACCGAGGAGTTGCGGGTCACCTTGCAGCACTACCGCGACCTCACCGAGCGGCTGCTGAACGTGTGAGGTACACCGTCACCCACTACGGGCCTGCGAGCAGACGATTCACACATGACTCCGGCCTTAGTCTGTCCTGCAGGCATGCCTTCTGCCGCCGGCGCGCACGCGCGGGCGGCAGAAGGCATGCCGTGATCAGTGGCCGTGCACCGGCAGTCCGCCGCGCCGGCCGCTCGTCCCGACCGGTTGCCCCTGCAGCCGGTCGGACCTGTGTCGTCTCGGGGGCTCTCGCGGAGAAGTCACTGGGCGGTCATCACGAGTTCGCCGCGCAACCGCCGCAGCACAGGGACGGGAATCCGCAGCCCGTCGCGCGCGTACCCGTCAAGCCCTCCCCAGCGTTCGTCCATGGCGTCCAGGGCCGTGTCGAGGTAGCGGGGCCGGACCTCGATGATCGCGGAGGCGATCTCGGGGTCGCCGCCCGCATCGAGGAAGCTCTGCACGTACGGCCGGAAGGCGACGCGCACCACCGGGTTCACCGCGAGGAACTCCGTCCTCACGACGTCCCGGGAAGCGCCGAGGAGCAGCAGCAGCACGGCCGCCGCCCAGCCCGTGCGGTCCTTGCCCGCCGTGCAGTGGAAGAGCACGGGGCGCGCCGCCGCGTCGGCGGCCGTCTCGACGAAGGCCCGGTAGGCGGCAGCGGCACGCGGCGAGAGCACCATCTGCCGGTACGTCTCCGCGAACATCTCCTCGGCCTTGCCGCCGCCGAGCAGCCTCTCCGCCTCGACCGGATCGGCGAGCAGGGCACGGAGCCGGGCCGGTGCCACGCCCGGGTCGTCCCCGAGCACGTCGGCGACGAACAGGCGGGCTCCGGGCGGCAGACGGTCGGGAGCCGAGGCCCGCTCGTCCGCGGTCCGCAGATCGACGACGGTGCGGATGCCCAGTTCGGCCACCGCCCCGTCATGCACCGGGTCCAGGCCACTGAGCTGACCGGAGCGCAGCACCACGCCCGGCCGTACCTGCCGGCCGGGCCCCACGGCGATGCCACCCAGGTCCCGCAGGTTGAGAACAGAGGCTGCCGGGACGGCCCTGGCGGTCTGCACGATGAACTTCCTCTTTTCCCGACACGTATCCGAAATTGATTTCGGCCTGGCCGGATCAAAAGTCGCATGATGTCGGGAAATCGACAAAGTAAAACGCCGGTGATCATCGATCGGGCGTGCCGGGCAGGCGAAAGGAAGAGGGGATGCGCCGCTCAGGGCTTCTGGCCTGGGACGTCGCATGTCCGCCCGACGCCGGGAAGCCCCCGGATCCGGATTCGCGCCGCCCGCCGGAACGTAACGGGGCCGCTGATCCGGCGTACGGAACGCACCACTGCGCCACTCGAGCATGCAGGCACCGCGGCCGGCCGGTCATGCCCCCTGGGCAGAACGGGGTCACGCCCCATGATTCCGCCGGGCGGGCGGCTGCCGCCGGGCGGAACATCACTCCGCCAGAAGTCTTGTCTTCTGCGCTTCGAACTCGGCATCGGTCAGGATGCCCTGCTTCTTCAGCTCGGCCAGCCGTTCCAGCCGGCTGATCAGATCGTCGACGGGCGGCTCGGCCGCCTGCTGCTGCGCAGGCTGTGCCTGCGTCTCCTGACGCGGCTGCTCCGCGGCCATCTGCTCGGCGTCGTTCTCGGCGAACTTCGCCTGTTGGTGCCGCTGGACGCGGCCGCTGACCGCCGAGGCGGTACCCGCGACAACGGCCGTACGCGCCACCGCCCCGAGCAGACCGGGTCCGCGACGGTTCATTCCAGGTCCTCGAAAGATCGGCATGTCATAGGCCTTTCCAGTGCGGTGCCGTGCGGGATCAGCGTGCGGAGGCTGCGGCAGAGACAGCGGCCTCCGCAACCTCGGCGGGAATCCGCTCATGGGCGACGAGCTGACCGCCCGAGGCGCGGACCGCCTCGGTGAGCGGCAGCGCCCACAGGTCCTCCCACACGATCAGCGCCGCGGAACTGCCCGGCGGCACCCTCTCGGCCAGCGCCTCGATGTCGTCGCTGTTCAGCATGCCGGTGACCTCGCCCTCGACCGGCTCGAAGGAGACGAGGTCGTCGGGGTCGAGGTCGTCCAACTCGACGATGTCGATCGCGCCGTCCTCCGCCCGGTACACAAAGGTCAGGTCGATGATGCGCACCGCCTTGGACGCGACCGCTTCAGCCAGCGCCGGGGCGATGGCACCGGTGAACCGGCTGCCGGGGAAGGCGACGACGAGGTACTCCACAGGTCCCACAGCCACGAGCGTGTCCTCTCCGGAAGGATGAATTGCCAGCAGCATAACTTCGGACATTTATTGCTGCATTATGGCAAATCACTACCAGCCGGAGGAGTGTCGGGACAGCGGACCCGAATGCGGCGGCGGAGCATCCAATGAGGGGTGAGGGCCGCACGCCCCCTGGACGTGTTGCGCGGATCAGGGGCGCCGTCGAGGCGTGAGAAGCACGAACCGCACCGGCCTCCAGATCACACTCACCCGCACGTGCCATACGGCATTCATGTCGGGCAGGCATCTGCGATGTTTCGCATCGATCCATGGAGCAAATGCCGGAACCCATGGAGGAAGCGCCGAGCCTCCCGGCGAGTGACGCGACCGTAAGTGAAGGATCAAGTGCGCTCGGAGAGGGCAAGGTCACAGGCCGAGCCTCTGCTGCCCATCTGAGACCTGTCCTAGCATCTGGGCATGACGGTCCTGCCTGCCGACGGGCTTTCGTTGGCCGCCGAATTCCCTGATCCCGCCCACGAGCAGTGGCAGAGCCTCGTCGAAGGTGTGCTGCGCAAGTCGGGCAAGGACGTTTCGGGTTCGGCCGCCGAGGAAGCGCTGTCCACCACGGTGGAGGACGGGCTCATCACCCGCCCCCTCTACACCTCGCGCGACGACGCGCCCGATGCCGGTCTCCCGGGCTTCGCCCCCTTCACCCGCGGCAGTACACCGCAGGGCGGTACGGCGGGCGGCTGGGGGGTACGGCAGCGGCACGCGTCGACGGATCCCGCCCGGCTCAACGAAGCCGTGCTCGGGGATCTGGAGAACGGTGCCACCTCGCTGTGGCTGACCGTCGGAGGCGCCGGCGGCGTGCCGGTCTCCGGTCTGGCGAGAGCACTGGAGGGCGTCCATCTCGATCTGGCACCGCTCGTGCTCGACGCGGGGGACGAACTCGACGCCGCGGCCACAGAGTTGCTCAGGCTCCACTCGGAGCGTGGCGTACCGGCGGACTCGGTGCGCGGCAGCCTCGGCGCCGACCCGCTGGGTCAGGCCGCCCGCACCGGCGGCGAGGCGGATCTGACGTCCGCCGTCCACTGGGCGAAGCACTGCGCGGCCGGGTTCCCAGGGCTGCGGGCGCTGACCGTCGACGCCCTGCCGTACCACGAGGCCGGCGGCTCGGCTGCCCAGGAGCTGGGCAGTTCGCTGGCCACGGGCGTCGCCTATCTGCGGGCGCTGACCGAGTCCGGGCTCGGTGTCGAAGAGGCCTGCGCCCAGCTGGAATTCCGGTACGCGGCCACCGCAGACCAGTTCCTGACGATCGCCAAGCTGCGGGCCGCGCGCCGGCTGTGGGCGCGGGTCGCCGAGGTCTGCGGGGCGCCGGAGGCCGGGGCACAGCGCCAGCACGCGGTGACGTCGCCGGTGATGATGACCCGTCGCGATCCGTGGGTGAACATGCTGCGGACCACGCTGGCCTGTCTGGGTGCGGGAGTCGGCGGTGCGGATGCCGTGACCGTGCTGCCCTTCGACCATGCGCTGGGCCTGCCTGACGCGTTCGCCCGGCGCATCGCGCGCAACACGTCGACGATCCTGCTGGAGGAGTCCCATCTGGCCCGGGTCATCGACCCGGCGGGCGGCTCCTGGTACGTGGAACGGCTCACCGACGAACTCGCGGACGCCGCCTGGGCGTTCTTCCAGGAGATCGAGCGGGCCGGCGGTCAGGCCGCGGCGCTCGGCTCCGGCATGGTCGCGGAACGCATCGCGGCCACCTGGGCCGCCCGCAGCAAGGATCTGGCACGGCGCAAGGAGCCGATCACCGGCGTCAGCGAGTTCCCGCAACTGGCGGAACGCACGGTGGAGCGCGAGCCGCTCCCGTCCGCCGCGGCGCGTGGCGGCCTTCCGGTGGTCCGCCGTGACGAGGCCTTCGAGGCGCTGCGCGCCCGTTCGGACGCCCACCTGGCGGCGACCGGCGCCCGGCCGCGGGTCTTCATCGCCGCGCTCGGTCCCGCCGCGGCGCACACCGCGCGGGCCTCGTTCGCGGCGAACCTGTTCCAGGCGGGTGGCATCGAACCCGTCCACGAGCCGGTCCAGGTGGACGCCTCGTCGGCCGCCGCAGCGTTCGCGGCGGCGGGAACGGACGTGGTCTGCCTGTGTTCCAGTGACGCGCTCTACGCCGAACAGGCCGGCGACGTCGCCGAGGTGCTCGTCGCGGCCGGTGCGCAGCGGGTGTACCTGGCCGGACGGCCCGGTACGTACACGGGCGTCGACGAGTACGTCTTCGCCGGCTGTGACGTGGTGGCCGTTCTCTCTTCCGTTCTCGACCGTATGGGTGTGGCGTAATGCGGATCCCCGACTTCTCCGACATCGAGCTCGGGCCGGGCGGCGGCGCCGAGGTGACCGAGGACCAGTGGCGTACCGCGGTCAAGGAGTCCTCCGGCACCTCCGACGACGACCTTCTGTGGGAGACCCCGGAGGGCATCGCGGTCAAGCCGCTGTACACCGGCCGGGACCTGGAGGGCATCGACTTCCTCGGAACGTACCCGGGGGTGGCACCGTATCTGCGCGGCCCGTACCCGACGATGTACGTCAACCAGCCCTGGACCATCCGGCAGTACGCGGGTTTCTCCACCGCGGAGGAGTCCAACGCCTTCTACCGCCGCAACCTCGCGGCCGGGCAGAAGGGTCTCTCGGTCGCCTTCGACCTGCCGACCCACCGCGGCTACGACAGCGACCACCCGCGGGTGACCGGTGACGTCGGCATGGCGGGCGTGGCGATCGACTCGATCTACGACATGCGGCAGCTGTTCGACGGCATCCCGCTCGACAAGATGTCCGTGTCGATGACGATGAACGGCGCCGTACTGCCGGTACTGGCGTTGTACATCGTGGCCGCCGAGGAACAGGGTGTTGCGCCCGAGAAGCTGGCCGGGACCATTCAGAACGACATTCTGAAGGAGTTCATGGTCCGCAACACCTACATCTACCCGCCGAAGCCCTCGATGCGGATCATCTCCGACATCTTCTCGTACACCTCGCAGAAGATGCCGCGCTACAACTCGATCTCCATCTCCGGCTACCACATCCAGGAAGCCGGAGCCACGGCCGACCTGGAACTGGCCTACACCCTGGCCGACGGGGTGGAGTACCTGCGCGCCGGACGGGACGCCGGACTCGACGTCGACGCGTTCGCCCCGCGGCTGTCGTTCTTCTGGGCGATCGGCATGAACTTCTTCATGGAGGTCGCCAAGCTGCGGGCGGCCCGGCTGCTGTGGGCCAAGCTGGTCAAGGAGTTCGAGCCGAAGAACGCCAAGTCCCTGTCCCTGCGCACCCATTCGCAGACCTCCGGATGGTCGCTGACCGCACAGGACGTGTTCAACAACGTCACCCGCACCTGTGTCGAGGCCATGGCCGCCACCCAGGGCCACACCCAGTCCCTGCACACCAACGCCCTCGACGAAGCCCTCGCCCTGCCCACCGACTTCTCGGCCCGCATCGCCCGCAACACCCAGCTGCTGCTCCAGCAGGAGTCCGGCACGGGACGGGTCATCGACCCGTGGGGCGGCAGCGCGTACGTGGAAAAGCTGACGTACGACCTGGCGCGGCGGGCCTGGCAGCACATCGAGGAGGTCGAGGCGGCGGGCGGCATGGCCAAGGCCATCGACGCCGGCATCCCCAAGCTCCGCATCGAGGAAGCCGCCGCCCGCACCCAGGCGCGCATCGACTCCGGGCGCCAGCCCGTCATCGGCGTCAACAAGTACCGGGTCGAGACCGACGAGAAGATCGACGTTCTCAAGGTCGACAACTCCTCGGTCCGCACCCAGCAGTTGGAGAAGCTTCGGCGGCTGCGTGAGGAGCGCGACGAGCAGGCCTGCCAGGACGCGCTGCACGCCCTGACGGCGGCGGCAGGGCGCGACCCGGGTCCCGGGCTGGAGGGCAATCTGCTGGCGCTGGCGGTCGACGCGGCGCGCGCGATGGCCACCGTGGGCGAGATCTCGGACGCCCTGGAGAAGGTGTACGGACGGCACGCGGGCCAGATCCGTACGATCTCCGGTGTGTATCGCAACGAGGCAGGGGAGTCGCCGTCCGTGGACCGCACCCGCGCACTGGTCGACGCGTTCGAGGAGGCGGAAGGGCGCCGTCCGCGCATCCTGGTCGCCAAGATGGGCCAGGACGGGCACGACCGCGGCCAGAAGGTGATCGCGACCGCCTTCGCGGACCTGGGCTTCGACGTGGACGTCGGCCCGCTGTTCCAGACGCCGGGCGAGGTCGCCCGGCAGGCGGTCGAGGCGGACGTGCACATCGTGGGCGTCTCGTCCCTGGCCGCCGGCCACCTCACGCTCGTACCGGCGCTGCGTGAGGAGCTCGCTGCCGAGGGCCGCGAGGACATCATGATCGTGGTGGGCGGGGTCATTCCGCCGCAGGACATCGACGCGCTGCACGAGGCGGGCGCGGCTGCCGTGTTCCCGCCGGGAACGGTGATTCCGGACGCCGCCCACGATCTGGTGACGCGGCTCGGTGCCTCGCTCGGTCACGAGCTGTGAGCCGCTGAACCGATGGCTCCGAAGATCGATCTCGACAGCTATGTGAAGGGGGTACTCGACGGGAGGCGGGCGCACATCGCGCGCGCCATCACCCTCGTCGAGTCCACCCGGCCCGATCACCGGGCGCTGGCGCAGCAGTTGCTGCGCGAACTGCTGCCGCACTCGGGCAACGCCCGGCGCATCGGCATCAGCGGTGTGCCCGGGGTCGGCAAGTCCACGTTCATCGACGCCCTCGGCACGATGCTCACCGGGCTCGGGCACCGGGTAGCGGTGCTCGCCGTGGACCCGTCCTCCAGCCGCACCGGCGGCTCCATCCTGGGCGACAAGACCAGGATGGAGCGGCTCGCGGTGGATCCGGCCGCTTTCGTGCGCCCCTCCCCCACTGCCGGCACTCTGGGCGGGGTGGCGAAGGCGACCCGCGAGTCGATCGTGGTGATGGAGGCGGCGGGCTACGACGTGGTGCTGGTGGAGACGGTCGGCGTCGGCCAGTCGGAGACGGCGGTCGCCAACATGGTCGACACGTTTCTGCTGCTGACGCTGGCCCGCACCGGTGACCAGCTCCAGGGCATCAAGAAGGGTGTGCTGGAGCTGGCGGACGCCATCGCGGTGAACAAGGCCGACGGCCCGCACGAGCGCGATGCCCGCTCCGCCGCACGTGAACTCGCGGGCGCACTGCGGCTGATGCACCCCGTGGACGCGGCGTGGACTCCGCCGGTGCTGACGTGCAGCGCCCGGGAGTCCAGCGGTCTGGACACCTTGTGGGAGCGGCTGGAGCAGCACCGGGAGCTGCTCGAATCGACGGGCCGGCTCGTGGCCAAGCGGAGTGAGCAGCAGGTCGACTGGACCTGGACCATGGTGCGGGACGACCTGCTGGACAGCCTGCGCAGCCATCCCGGGGTGCGCGCGCTCGCGCCGGAGCTCGAACTGCGCGTGCGGGAGGGCTCGTTGCCCGCCACGCTGGCCGCCGAGCAGATCCTGGAGGTGTTCCGGGCGCCGGGACCGGCGGCCGGACGCGACGAGGACCACGGCCGACCTCGGAGATCGAGCTGACCCTGGAGATCGAGCCGCCCGTGGAGATCGACGGCCCTGGGTCCTGTCTCATTGGTCAGCGTCGGTCCGAATCAGGATCGCAGCGAATGTGGTGTGTCACCCACCAGTCCGCGTTCCCCGAACAGGAATCCGGTGGCCTGGATTGCCAGACCGTCCGCAGACTCGCGACCCTCGAACGCTTCCGGTGGATCGGCGGTCCCGCCGACGTCCGGCAGATCTTCCACGCCCCCGGGGCGCTCCCCGCTGAGGTGCACGGCCTGGCCGGCCGTTCCGGGACGACGGCGTCACGGCCGTCTGCGGCATCGAGTCGCGGGGATTTCTGCTCGGGCACACGCGGTGGCCGTCCGGCATGAGGCACCGCGTGTGCCCGGGCTGCAGGCCCGCGTAGTGCAACAGGCCTGGCGCGGTGCTCAGTTCGAGCGCCGCAGGGCGGGCAGGTCGGCGCACAGGGCGGCCGGGAAGGCGGGCTCGACGCGGTGCACGTCGGAGCAGCCCGCCTTCGTGCCGCGTGCGAGGGGCACCCACCCCGACTTCTCGGCCCGGAAGAACCACCGGTCGCCGAGGCTCGCCCCACAGCCCGGCGCCTCACCCTCGGCGCAGGCCGGGCCCATGCGCGAGGACACATCGAACACCAGCCACTTCCCGTCGCAGTGCTCCTGGCCGCGGGAGGTGTGGTTCGGCACGTCGAGCGCCGCCACCGCCTGGTCGTAGGAGGCGGGGGTGCAGCCGGTGGGTGCCGGGTGGCAGCCGCGGTCGCCGCACAGGCGCAGGTCGGGCAGGTCGGCGTCGTCCGCGGTGAACGTCGTGTCGTTGTCCACGACCAGTTCGCGGTGGCCGAGCCCGGACGGCAGCCGCACCTTCGCCGTGCCGGTCGCGGTCTTCGAGCAGTCGGCGTGCGCGTCGCCGGTCAGGGCGGAGAAGGTGACCTGCACCCACACGGTGCGCTCAGACGTGGAGGACACGACCGCCTTCAGCTCGCGCGCGCAGGTCTTCCCCTTGCCGGGCACCTCTGCGTCGACGCTGAGCGCGCGCCCGCCGTCGGAGAGCCGGGCGGCAGTCACGCGGAACGGCGCAAACGTCTGCCAGTGCGGCGATTCCGTCGTCGTCGGCGCCCCGGCCCCGACCTGCTGCGTCCCGCAGGCACTGAGCAGCAGCACGGCGACGGTGCTCAGCAGAATGCCGGCCAGTGATCTACTGGACTGCATGCGTTCCGGACCCCTCACGAAAACGGTCGACCCGGGTGACTATAGAACGCCGCGTACACGTCAGGCCCGGCGCACCACACGGTGGCCGAGCGGCGGCAGGGTCAGACGCAGGCTCACCGGGCGCCACGGACCGGATCGGACGGCTTCAGCGGCTCGATCCGGTCCCGCATCGCGTCAGTGATCACTGACCGGACTGACACATCCGATCAACTGGCCAACCCATCGAGGAGACACTCTCTAGAGATCGAGCTGGTACTCGATCGAGCGGTGCGTCGCCTCGTATCCGAACGCGTCGTTGATGCGCCGCATGTACGTGTTGCTGTCGGCGGTGTCCGCGAGCAGGCCGCCCAGGTCCGGGTGGCGCTCGCGGGCCCGCAGGATGGACGCCGCCTTCATCCAGCGTGCGAGGCCGTGGCCCCGGTGCTCGGGCAGTACGCCCGTCCCGTAGTGCTGGCCGTCGCCCTGTCCGTCGCCCGGCACGACGAGTTCGGTGAAGCCGGCGATCGTGCCGTCGGTCACGTCGACTGCGGCCACGGTGTGAAGGCGGTCGCCGCGGTCCTCGACGGCCCGTGCCACGGCAATGACCCGGTCGACGTCCCACACGACGGCGCCGTAGTCGGTGTCGTCCATGGGCATGTCGTCCATGGCGCGGCGCGACGCTGCGAACGTCTGTGCCAGTGGACCGGGGACGGTGCCGTCCCAGGACTCCAGCCGGTAGCCCGGGTGCGGCTCCCGGGTGACGGCGGTCAGGGCCGCGGTGTCCACCGCCTCCAGTGACAGCCGGGCGTAGGTGAGGGTGAGGACCCTGCGCAGTCCCCTGGCCCGCAGGAACCCGTCTCCCGGGGTCCCGGCCTCGGTCTGCGCCACCACGGAGCGGCGGCCGTGCTCCCTGGCGGCCAGGACGGCCGCTTCGAGCAGCTGCGAGCCGGTGCCCTTGCGGCGTTCCGACGGGTGCACATGAAGTTCCAGTTCGGCGAGGTGGTCCTGGCCCTCCCGGGTGAAGACCCGGAGGAACGCCGATCCGACGGGCGCTCCCGCCTCGTCGGACGCCAGCCACGCCAGGCGGAAGTCGTGGGCGCCGCGGTCGGGATCGGTCAGAGCGGTGAGGTGTATCGGCAAGGTGACTCCGTAGTCGGAGGAACGGACCGGAGTACGAAACCACCCCGGCTCCCCCGCCGCAACGGGGTTACCCGCACCAAAGCCGCCATCGGCGCCGGACATCCGTGCTACATTGCAATCGGTACATGTGCATGCCTCCCATTCAGGCTCCGGTACCGATTCACCTTCACCACGCTGATGCGCCCGTCCTTTCCGGCCGGCGATCCAGCTTCATCGCATTGATTCCCTCAGTCCGGTACGGGTTCACCCACCGGCCTTTCCTGCCCGTCGTCCGGGGCGTGAGATCTCCGCCCCCGTCTCAGCCGGGCCCCTTCATTCGCATGTCCGCGAAAGGACCACCCCGCATGACCACCACACTCGAACACCCCGTATCCACCACCACCCGGCCCGCGGCCACCACCGCAGCAGCCGGCATCCTCGACATCGCACAGCAGGGGCACGGTTCCCTGCGCTCCGCCGGCGGCCACCCCGCCCCCGGGGACGTACAGGTCCCCGCGGCACTCATCCGCAGGTACGGCCTGCGCAAGGGAGATGTCGTCGAGGGCGCCTGCGAGCGGCCCCGCGCCCTGAGCGCCGTCGCACGGGTCAACGGACTGCCGCCCCAAGCACTGCGGGGCCGCCCGCACTTCCGCGACCTCACCCCGCTCCACCCCCGGCAGCGACTGCGCCTGGAGACGCCGTCCGGCGGCCCCTCGACGCGGATCGTCGATCTCGTCGCCCCGATCGGCAAGGGGCAGCGCGGCCTGATCGTCGCCCCGCCCAGGACCGGGAAGACGGTCCTCCTCCAGCAGGTCGCGGCGGCCGTCGCGGAGAACCACCCCGAGTCCCATCTGATGGTGGTGCTCCTCGACGAACGGCCCGAGGAGGTCACCGACATGCGCCGCTCGGTGCGCGGCGAGGTCTACGCCTCGACCTTCGACCGGCCGGCCAGGGAACACATCGCCCTCGCGGAACTCGCGCTCGAACGCGCCAAGCGGCTCGTCGAGCAGGGCCGGGACGTCGTCATGCTGGTGGACTCGCTCACCCGGCTCTGCCGGGCCCACAACAACGCCGCAGGCAACGGCGGACGCACCCTCAGCGGTGGTGTGGACGCAGCCGCGCTGCTCGGCCCCAAGCGGCTCTTCGGCGCCGCCCGCCTCACCGAGGAGGGCGGTTCACTGACCATCCTGGCCACGGCACTCGTCGACACCGGCTCCCGGGCGGACGAGTACTTCTTCGAGGAGCTGAAGGGAACCGGCAACATGGAACTCCGGCTCGACCGCTCACTGGCCGAGAAGCGCATCCACCCGGCGGTGAACATCGCCGCCTCCGGCACCCGCCGCGATGAACTCCTCGTACCTGCCGATGAGTTGACCGCCGTACGAGACCTGCGCCGGGCCCTGCACTCCCGGGACGCGCAGACCTCTCTGGAGACGTTGCTGGACCGGATCCGGCGCACCGCGGACAACGCCGCCTTCCTGCGCCTGATCCGCACCACCGTGCCGTCGGCCTGACGGGTCCCGGTGCAGGATCACTTCATCCGGGCGTTCAGCGAGGCGGTGTGCTCCCGCACCTGTTCCGGGGTGAGGTAGCTGTCCGTGTACTCGAAGTCCCGCAGTGTCGCGGGCTTGCGGGACTGGAATCCGGTCCGGACGAAGTCGTCGCCCGCCGCCGCGTTGATCAGCCAGTTGGTCATGACGCGTGCCTTGGCCACGTTGGTCCGCAGCGCCGACCAGTGGTAGCCCCGGGCCACGGCCTGGGCCGTGATCCCGTGCATCTCGATGCCAAGGGGCTTGGAGACGGCGTCCTTGCCGCCGAGGTCCACGACGAGCCCGAGATCCTTGTGGACGTACGGCCGCAGCGGCTGGTGCCGGAGCGTCGCCAGCAGGTTGTCGGCGAGCCTGCGGCCCTGACGCATCGCGTGCTGGGCCGTCGGCGGGCAGACCGCGCCGTCGCCCTTGACCAGGTCCGGCACGGCCGCCACGTCGCCGAGCGCGAACATGCCGTCGTAGCCGGGCAGGGTCATCTCGGGAGTCACCGCCAGCCTGCCGCGCACCGTCTCCGCGTCGAAGGTGGTGACGAGCGGGCTCGCGGTGACACCGGCCGTCCAGATGAGCGTGCGGCAGGGCAGTACCCGGCCGTCGGTGAACGTCACCTTGTCGGCGCCGGCCTCGGCGACGGAGACACCGAGCGACACCTCGATGCCGCGTTCCCGCAGGACCTTCAGCGCGCTCTCGCCGAGCTTGTCGCCCAGCTCGGGCATCAGCTTCGGAGCGATGTCGATCAGATGCCACTTGATCAGCTTCGGGTCGAGCCGGGGATAGTGCCTGACCGCGTTGCTGGTGAGCCGTTGCAGACAGGCGGCCGTCTCGGTGCCCGCGTACCCACCGCCGACCACCACGAACTGCAGCCGGGAGGCCCGCTCCTCCTCGTCGCTGCTGGCGTCCGCGAGGTCGAGCTGGGCGATCACGTGGTCTCGTACGTACGCCGCCTCGGCCAGCGTCTTCATGCCGCGGGCGTTGTCGAGCAGTCCGGGAATGTCGAAGGTGCGGGTGACGCTGCCCGGGCTGAGCACGATGTAGTCGTACGGCTCGTAGACGACCTCGTCGGTGATCTTGCGGATGACGCAGATCTTCGCCTTCGGGTCCACGCCGATGGCCCCGCCGGGAATGATGCGCGTGCGGTGCCGGCTACTCCGTCGCAGTGACACCGCGACGGACTGCGGGGTGAGGACGCCGGAGGCGACCTGCGGCAGCAGGGGCAGGTAGAGCTGGTACGAGAACGGTGCGACGAGCGCGATGTCCGCTTCGCCCGGGCGGAGCCCGCGCTCCAGACGGCGTACGCACTCGACCCCGGCAAATCCGGCTCCGACAACGAGAATCCTGGGTCGTGCCACAGTGTTCGTCCCTTCTCGGGGTCTGCACGTCGTCCGTTCGCCTGCCCCGTCACACGCGCCCGTCACCTCTCATCTTTACGAGACGGGCGCGAGTCCGCCTGCTGGGGCGGCAGAACGGACGACCTCAGCGGGTCATCTGGCCAGGTATGCCGCGACCGTGCAGGCCCCGCCGGCTGTGCCCGCGCAGACCACCGCGGTGGCGACGCAGCGCGTTCTGAGCCTGCGGTAACGCTCGTTGTACTCGCCGCGCAGTTCGGCGGCGCGGGCCGAGACGCGTACGAGCATCGCCCGCGAGGCGGCGGCCCGGTCGGCCGCGTAGACCCGCTCCACGTCCTCGCGCTGGGCCGTCGTGAGCCACGGCAGCTCGTCGGTGAAGCGGCGGGCGCGCCGGCGCGCCTCCTCGATCTCGGCGTTCCACAGCAGGTAGCCCTCCATCTGGGCCAGGCCGCGGGCGCTGTCCTTCTCGGGATCGGGACCCATGCGTCTCTCCTCTCGCCCGGCCCTCCTGCTCACGCCTGCCTGTCCCCCGGCGCCACCGTCACGGATTGGTCACCGCGGTTGGCGGTCTCGTCGAGCTCACGTACGGCGGGGTGGTGCAGGTCGAACGCCGGGGATTCGGAACGGATCCGGGGCAGCGTGACGAAGTTGTGCCGCGGCGGCGGGCAGGAGGTCGCCCACTCCAGCGAACGGCCGTAGCCCCAAGGATCGTCGGCCTCGACCTTCTTGCCGTACTTGGCGGTCTTCCACACGTTGTAGAGGAACGGCAGCATCGACAGGCCGAGCAGGAACGAGGAAACCGTCGAGATCGTGTTGAGAGCGGTGAAACCGTCCGCGGCCAGGTAGTCGGCGTAACGACGCGGCATGCCCTCCGCGCCCAGCCAGTGCTGCACCAGGAACGTGCCGTGGAACCCGACGAACAGCGTCCAGAAGGTGATCTTGCCGAGCCGCTCGTCCAGCATCCTGCCGGTGAACTTCGGCCACCAGAAGTGGAATCCGGCGAACATCGCGAACACCACGGTGCCGAAGACGACGTAGTGGAAGTGCGCGACCACGAAGTACGAGTCCGAGACGTGGAAGTCCATCGGCGGCGAGGCCAGGATGACGCCGGTCAGACCGCCGAAAAGGAACGTGACGAGGAAGCCGATGGACCAGAGCATCGGTGTCTCGAAGGACAGCGAGCCCTTCCACATCGTGCCGATCCAGTTGAAGAACTTCACCCCGGTGGGCACCGCGATGAGGAACGTCATGAAGGAGAAGAACGGCAGCAGCACGCCGCCGGTGACGTACATGTGGTGCGCCCACACCGTCGCCGAGAGACCGGCGATCGAGATCGTCGCGGCCACGAGGCCGATGTAACCGAAGATCGGTTTGCGGCTGAAGACGGGGATGATCTCACTGACGATCCCGAAGAAGGGGAGCGCGATGATGTACACCTCCGGGTGGCCGAAGAACCAGAAGAGGTGCTGCCAGAGCAGCGCGCCGCCGTTGGTCGCGTCGAAGACGTGGGCACCGAACTTCCGGTCCGCCTCCAGGGCCAGGAGCGCCGCGGCGAGCACCGGGAAGGCCAGCAGGACCAGGACACCGGTCAGCAGGACGTTCCAGACGAAGATCGGCATGCGGAACATCGTCATGCCGGGCGCGCGCATGCAGATGATCGTGGTGATGAAGTTGACCGAGCCGAGGATCGTGCCGAAGCCGGAGAAGGCCAGACCCATGATCCACATGTCTCCGCCGATCCCCGGCGAGCGAATGGCGTCCGTCAGCGGGGAGTAGGCGAACCAGCCGAAGTCGGCCGCGCCGTTCGGGGTGAGGAAGCCGGCCACCACGAGGAGCGAGCCGAAGAGGTACAGCCAGTACGCGAACATGTTCAGCCGCGGGAACGCCACGTCGGGCGCGCCGATCTGCAACGGCATGATCCAGTTGGTGAATCCGGCGAACAGCGGCGTCGCGAACATCAGCAGCATGATCGTGCCGTGGATGGTGAACGCCTGGTTGAACTGCTCGTTCGACACGAGCTGCGTGCCCGGACGCGCCAGCTCGGCGCGCATGACGAGCGCGAGCACGCCACCGAGGAGGAAGAACGCGAAAGACGTGACCAGGTACAGCGAGCCGATCGTCTTGTGGTCAGTGGTGGTCAGCCACTTGATGACGACGTTTCCCGGCTCCTTGCTGTGTACCGGAAGCTCGTTGGCGTACGACTCCTCTTCGTCCGTCGGCTCTGCTGTGCCCGTCGTCGTCACTGGGACGCTCCTTCGGTTGTCATCCGCGGGTGGAATGCGCACCCGGCGTGGCGCCGCTTCCAGCGGGTGGGCCGAACGGCCCTCCCCGCGCGTCGCGCGTGTTTCCGGTTGCAGCAAACCAGTCACGGCCCCACCGAAGGCGGCCCGGCGCCCGCCACGGCTCCACTTTCACTCGTCAGGGCGTCCCCCGGGGCCCCGGCGGCCGAGCCGACCGGTCCGCGCGGGGAGCGGTGCGGGAACAGCTCCGCCCCGGCTCGACGGAAGGTCGGCCGGGGCGGAGCAGCAACAGGGCTGTACGGGCTGGGGGGGCAGAAGTGCGGGCGCCTGTCCCCCATCGCCCTGTTACATCAGGCGAGGCTCGCGATCGCCTGGTTGAACGTCGCCGACGGGCGCATGACGGCCGCGGCCTTGGCCGGGTCGGGCTGGTAGTAGCCACCGATGTCGGCCGGCTTGCCCTGGACCGCGATCAGTTCGCCGACGATGGTCTGCTCCTGCTCGGCCAGCGTCTTGGCGAGCGGGGCGAACGCCGTCGCGAGGTCGGCGTCGGTGCTCTGCTGCGCCAGCTCCTGGGCCCAGTACAGCGACAGGTAGAAGTGGCTGCCGCGGTTGTCGATGCCGCCGAGCTTGCGGCTCGGGGACTTGTCCTCGTTGAGGAACGTGGCGGTCGCACGGTCCAGCGTGTCGGCGAGGACCTGGGCGCGCGCGTTGTCCGTGGTCTGCGCGAGGTGCTCGAAGCTGACCGCGAGGGCGAGGAACTCGCCCAGGCTGTCCCAGCGCAGGTAGTCCTCCTTGACGAGCTGCTGGACGTGCTTGGGCGCGGAGCCGCCGGCGCCCGTCTCGAACAGACCGCCACCGTTCATCAGCGGCACGACGGAGAGCATCTTCGCGCTGGTGCCGAGTTCCAGGATCGGGAACAGGTCGGTGAGGTAGTCGCGCAGCACGTTGCCGGTCACCGAGATGGTGTCCTCACCGCGGCGGATGCGCTCCAGCGAGAAGGCGGTGGCCTTCTCCGGGGTCAGGATCTCGATCTGGAGACCGTCGGTGTCGTGGTCGGCCAGGTAGGTCTTGACCTTGGTGATGAGCTGCGCGTCGTGGGCGCGGTCCTCGTCGAGCCAGAACACGGCCGGGTTGCCGGTCGCGCGGGCGCGGGTGACGGCGAGCTTGACCCAGTCCTGGATCGGCAGGTCCTTGGTCTGGCACATCCGGAAGATGTCACCGGCGCCGACGGCCTGCTCCAGGACGGTGGTGCCGGCGGTGTCGACGACCCGCACCGTGCCCGTGGCGGGGATCTCGAAGGTCTTGTCGTGGCTGCCGTACTCCTCGGCCTTCTGCGCCATCAGACCGACGTTGGGCACCGAGCCCATGGTGGACGGGTCGAAGGCGCCGTTCGCACGGCAGTCGTCGATCACGACCTGGTAGACACCGGCGTAGCTGCTGTCCGGCAGGACGGCGACGGTGTCGGCCTCCTGGCCGTCCGGGCCCCACATGTGGCCGGAGGTGCGGATCATGGCCGGCATGGAGGCGTCCACGATGACGTCGCTGGGGACGTGCAGGTTGGTGATGCCCTTGTCGGAGTCGACCATCGCCAGGGCGGGGCCCTCGGCGAGCTCGGCCTCGAAGGACGCCTTGATCTCGGCGCCGACGTGAGGCACGGAGTCGAGGCCCTTGAGGATCCCGCCGAGGCCGTCGTTCGGGGTCAGGCCCGCGGCGGCGAGGACGTCGCCGTACTTGGCGAAGGTGTTCGGGAAGAAGGCGCGGACCACGTGGCCGAAGATGATCGGGTCGGAGACCTTCATCATCGTGGCCTTGAGGTGCACAGAGAACAGCACGTCCTCGGACTTGGCCCGGGCGATCTGCGCGGTGAAGAACTCACGCAGTGCTGCGACACGCATGACGGCGGCGTCCACGACCTCGCCGGCGAGCACGGGTACGGACTCGCGCAGCACCGTGGTGGTGCCGTCGTCGCCCACCAGCTCGATGCGCAGCGAGCCGGGCTCGGCGATCACGGCGGACTTCTCGGTGGAGCGGAAGTCGTCGACGCCCATGGTGGCGACGTTCGTCTTCGAGTCGGCCGACCATGCGCCCATGCGGTGCGGGTGGTTCTTGGCGTAGTTCTTGACCGACGCGGGGGCGCGGCGGTCGGAGTTGCCCTCGCGCAGGACGGGGTTGACCGCGCTGCCCTTGACCTTGTCGTAGCGTGCGCGGACGTCCTTGTCCTCGTCGCTCTGCGGGTCGTCCGGGTAGTCCGGAAGCGCGTAGCCCTGCTCCTGGAGCTCGGCGATCGCGGCCTTCAGCTGCGGGATCGAGGCCGAGATGTTCGGCAGCTTGATGATGTTCGCACCGGGAGTGGTGGCCAGCGCGCCCAGCTCGGCAAGAGCGTCGTCGATGCGCTGGCTCTCCTGGAGGCGATCGGGGAAACTGGCGATGATCCGGCCCGCCAGGGAGATGTCACGGCTCTCCACGGTGACCCCGGCCTTCGAGGCATACGCCTCGACCACGGGCAGGAACGAATACGTCGCCAGGGCCGGGGCCTCGTCGGTGTGTGTATAGATGATGGTCGAGTCAGTCACCCTGTGCTCCGCTCCACGTCTGCAACATTGCTTGACATCAAGATATCTCGTGATCGCCGCTGTCTCGACAGGGCCCTGCTCCACATGGTTTTGCGCTGTGCCCGTCGGCCTGACAGCGTGCGGCTGCATGAGCACCGACAATGAGCACGAGACGGCGGACGCGGCTCTCGCACGGGCGGTGCGCCTGCGCGAGCGGAAGACCGCGCAGGCACACGAGGAGCTGGTGACCCTGGCGGCACGCCATCCGCGCGATGCCGCCATCGCCTACCAGGCCGCCTGGTCGCACGATTCCCTGGGCCTCGAGGCCGAGGCCGTGCCGTTCTACGAGCGCGCGCTGAACGGGACAGGCCTTTCGGCGCAGGACCGCCACGGGGCCTTCCTCGGCCTCGGCAGCACGCTGCGGGTGCTGGGCCGCTACGAGGAGGCGCGCGAGGTACTGGGGCGGGGTCTGGGCGAGTTCACCCACGATGCCGCCCTGCGGACGTTCCTGGCCATGACGCTGTACAACCTGGGCGAATCCCGCGAGGCTGTACGGACGCTCCTGCTGGTGTCGGCCGCCACCAGCGAGGATCCGCAGGTCCGGGCGTACCGTCCGGCGATCGAGTACTACGCCGATCACCTGGACGAGACGGAGTAGGGCTGCTCAGGGCCGGTGCCGTGGTGGGACCTTTTCACCTGCCGGTACGGGACCGGGCGGAGTGCCGTCGCCGAACGGCCGGCCGCCGAGCTGCTCGCGGTGGTGCGGGGTCAGGAATCCCGACAGGTCGGGCCCGGCGGGCACGATGCCGGTGGGATTGATGCCCGTGTGGACGCGGTAGTAGTGCTGCTTGATGTGGTGGAAGTCGACGGTGTCCCCGAACCCGGGGGTCTGGTAGAGGTCCCTGGTGTACGCCCACAGGACCGGGTCCTCGGCCAGTTTCGAGCGGTTGCACTTGAAGTGGCCGTGATAGACGGCGTCGAAGCGCACCAGGGTGGTGAAGAGACGGATGTCGGCCTCGGTGATCGTGTCGCCGACGAGGTAGCGCCGCTCCCTCAGTCCTTCCGACACCTGGTCCAGGCGGCGGAAGAGGGCCTCGTAGGCGCTCTCGTACGTGCTCTGGTCGTCCGCGAACCCGGCCTGGTACACGCCGTTGTTGATGTCGCGGTAGACCCCTGCCATCACCTCGTCGATCTCTTCGCGCAACGGCTCCGGGTAGAGGTCGGGCGCCCCTGGGCGGTGCAGTGCGGTCCATTCGGTGGCGAGATCCAGGGTGATCTGCTGGTAGTCGTTGGTGACGAGCCTGCCGCTGGGGACGTCGACGATCGCGGGGACGCTGACGCCGCCGGGGTACCCGCGCTCCCTGGCGTCGTACGCCTCGCTCAGGTAGCGGATGCCGAGTACCGGGTCCCGGCCGTCCGGGTCCAGGGTGAAGCGCCAGCTTCGGTCGTCCTGCAGCGGGTCGGCGACGGCGAGCGAGAGGGCGCTCTCCAGACCGAGCAGCCTGCGGGAGACCAGGGCGCGGCTCGCCCAGGGGCAGGCGCGGCTGACGACGAGGCGGTAGCGACCGGCCTCGACGGGCCAGCCGCCCTGGCCGTCGGCAGTGATGCGGTCGGCGAAATGACTCCGGGACCGTTTGAAGGGCTTGTGTCCGTACGAACTGTTGCCGTCCTGCGCGGTGCCGTCGGGGTCCTTCATTCGCGTCTCCTTAGAGGTCCGCCGTGGAGGATGCGGACTGCTGTGTACGGCTTCTGCCCCGCCGGGCCCCGCCCACGTCGGCCAGCGCCACGACGAGTCCGGCGATCACGAAGGCGACGGAGACGATGAGTCCGTGGTCGTAGGCGGTGGACCAGGCGGCGGGGCCCACCTGGGCGAAGAACACCGAGCCCACGGCGGCGATCCCGATCGCGGAGCCGACGCGCTGGCCGGTCTGCAGGGTGCCGCCGGCGCTTCCCGCGGTGGCCACCGGCACCTGCGACAGGGTCAGGGTCTGGTTGGGTGCGATGACCAGGCCGCTGCCCAGGCCGGCCAGCAGCAGCGGGGCGGCCATCGCCCATCCGGCACCCCTGCCGGGCACCAGGTGGACGGCGAGCGCGGTGGCTGCCAGCCCCACCGCGACAGTGGCCATGCCGAGGACGACGAGGGGGCGCCCGTACCGGCCGACCATTCTGCCGCCGGGGCCTGCGGCGACGGCGGAGCCCAGGGCGAACGGGGTGATCGCCAGGCCCGCCTGCAGGGCGGTGTAGTGCAGGCCGCTCTGCAGGTAGAGCGTGGTGATGAAGAAGATCGAGGTGAATCCGGCGAAGTACAGCAGGATCAGCAGGCAGCCCAGCCAGTAGGAACGGACGCGGAAGAGCCGGAGGTCGACGACCGGCTGCGTGCCGCGGCGCCCGCACCGGGACTCCCAGCCGACGAACGCGGCGAGCAGTACCGCGGCGACCAGCAGGAGCAGCCACTTCCCGTTGCCCGGCCACTGATGGGCCTGGACGAACGGCAGCAGCAGGGCCAGCACCCCCGCCCCCAGCAGCAGGATCCCGAGGGGGTCGAGATCCCGCAGCCGCACCGGGCCCGCGGAGGGGGTGTCCGGCAGCAGCCGCCGCGCCAGCAGGAGGCAGACGAGCCCGAGCGGCAGGTTGACGTAGAACACCCAGCGCCAGCCCTCCTCGGCCCCGGCGGCCTGGATGAGCAGTCCGCCCAGCAGCGGGCCGACCGCGGTGGAGATGCCGACCACCGTGCCGAACATGCCGAACGCCCGGCCCCGCTCCCGCCCCGAGAACATCTGCTGGATGAGGGCGGAGATCTGCGGCGAGACCATACCGCCCGCCAGTCCTTGGACCAGTCGGGCGATCACCAGCCAGGTGCTGGACTGGGCGGCGCCGCAAGCGGCGGACGACAGGGTGAAGAGCACCAGCCCGGTCATGAAGACCTCGCGGCGCCCACGGGCGTCGCCGAGGCGCCCGGCGGGAATCAGGAAGAGACCGAAGGCGAGCGAGTACCCCGAGAGCACCCACTGCAGATCGGACTCCGGGGTGTGCAGCCCTTCCCGGATGGACGGCAGGGCCACGTTGACGATGGACACGTCCAGGAGGGTCATGAAGCCCGCCACCAGACAGACCGCGAGCGCCTGCCACCGCCGGGGGTCGGGGGTGTCCGGTCCGGCGGCGGAGCCCGCATCCCGCCCCGCAGAACCCCGGTACGCCGCGCTCTCTGCCATGGCTCGCACACTAGGTCGCACGCCCCGATTCCTCATCCCGGCAGGGCCACCCGGCCCACCGACCGGGTGACAGAATCGCATCTGCTAGCATTTTTCGAGAACATGCTTGCATTTGCAGCTCCAATGAGCTTAGAGTCCAACATATGCAGTCTTACACCATCGGACAGGCCGCCCGCTTGCTCGGCGTCAGCCCGGACACCGCGCGGCGCTGGGCGGATGCCGGCCGGGTCGCCACCCACCGCGAGGAGAGCGGTCGCCGCCTCATCGACGGCCGCGATCTGGCCGCGTTCTCCGTCGAGGTCGCACAGAACGGCACGGCCGAGGAGGAGGTCTCCTACACCTCCGCGCGCAACGCCTTTCCGGGCATCGTCACCGCGGTCAAGCTCGGGGACGTGGCGGCACAGGTGGAGATCCAGGCCGGTCCGCACCGGCTCGTGTCACTGCTGACCCGGGAGGCCGTCGAGGAGCTCGGGCTTGAGGTCGGCATGACGGCGACCGCCCGCGTGAAGTCGACCAGCGTGCACATCGACCGCACCTGACACACCCGTCCGCCCGCGGTCCGCCCTCCGCCCGCGGGCGCACGTCCGCCACCGCACGTGCGCCGCGGGCGACGGAAACCCGTCCGCCGCGGCCCGGCGATCCACGGAGAAGCATCTCCGCGGGCCCCCGCACACCCGTCACCCCGGCGCGGCCCCCCGCGATGCTCCGAGTCGCACGGGCGGCACCGGCCGCGCTCAGCCCGGCGCGGGCCCGGTGGAGTCCCGGACCACCAGCTGGGTGGCCAGCTCCACGTGCAGGGTGTCCACCGCCTGCCCGTCCAGCAGCCGCATCAGCAGGGACACCGCCATCCGCCCCATCTCCTGCACCGGCTGACGGACCGTCGTCAGCCGGGGCACGGTGCTGCGGCCCAGGTCCGTGTCGTCGAAGCCGGTGATCGACAGATCCTCCGGCACCCGTAGCCCGCGTTCGTAGGCCGCGCGCAGCGCGCCGACCGCCGCCTTGTCGTTGAACGCGACCAGCGCGGTCGGGCGTTCGGGCAGTTCGAGCAGCTCGCGCGCCGCCACATACCCCCAGTCGGCGGTCGGCTCGATGCTACGCAGCAACTCCGGGGCGTGCAGCACGCCGACGTCGGCCAGCGCCGAGCGGTGGCCGGCGAGTCGCGCCTGGCAGGCCAGCCATTCGGCCGGGCCCCCGATGACCCCGATCCGCCGGTGACCTAGGCCGGCCAGGTGCGCGGTCACGTCCCTGGCGCCCGCCAGGTGCGCCGCGGAGACGGAGGCGATGTCGCCGGGCAGCGGCGTCCGCGGGTCCACCACCACGAACGGCAGACCCTGCCCACGCAGCGCCTCCAGCTCCGGCCCGGGTTCCGGCGGCAGGATCAGCAGGGCGCCGCCGACGGCCGGGTCCGCCGCCAGTCCGGGCAGCACGGACCGCTCCCGGGCGGCGTCGCCCGCACTGAGCACCAGCCGTCTTCCGTGCACGTCCAGGGCCTCGGCGATCGAGGAGACGATCACCCCGAAGTAGTCGGTGAGCACATAGGGGCAGCGCACGAAGACGGCACCCTCCGCGCTGCCGCGCCGCGCGGGCGGCGTGGCCCCCAGCCGTTCCGCTGCCGAGCGGACACGCTCCTGCGTGCCGGGCGCCACCCGGGCCTGCCCGCTCATCACGCGCGACACGGTCGCGATCGAAACGCCCGCCTCGGCCGCGATCATCCGCACCGTCACCTGGGACCCCACCGGCCTAGCCACGCGTTACAGAATTCCGTTTCATACATGCAGCCTATCGCGCTTCCCTGACCGCCGGAGCTATGTATTGACAACGACGCAGAGCGGGGCTTTCCTGTGAGGCGCCGCGTTTCCAATTCGTTTCATTCTGTTTCATGAATGGTGGATTCCGGTGCCGCCGCAAGCGAACCGTCAGCGAGGAGAACCACCATGAGACGTGCCCTCGGCGCGTCGGCCGTCACGGCCGCCGCACTCTGCCTGACCTGCCTGCCGGCCACCGCGTCGCCGGCCCACACACCCTCGCCGCACACCGCTGCGCAGGCGCAGGTGTGGGTGACCTCGGCCGACGGCGCCGAGCACATGCAGCGGCGGACGCCGGTCGCCTTCCACGCCGGCGGGTCCGACCGGACCACGATCACCGTCGACCCGACCCGGAGCTACCAGCGGATGGACGGTTTCGGCGGCGCGCTCACCGACTCCTCGGCCGCGGTGCTGAGCAGACTGCCGGCCAAGGACCGGGACGCCGCGATGCGGCAGCTCTTCGACCCGGAGCAGGGCATCGGCGTGAGTTTCCTGCGTCAGCCGGTCGGCTCCTCCGACTTCACGGCTTCGCCCGAGCACTACACGTACGACGACATGCCCGCAGGACAGACCGACTTCGCGCTCAGGCACTTCAGCATCGCCCACGACGAGCAGCAGGTGCTTCCCCTGCTCCGCCAGGCCAGGAAGCTGAATCCGCAGCTGACCGTGATGGCCACGCCGTGGAGTCCGCCAGCGTGGATGAAGGACAATGGTTCGCTCGTGGGAGGCCATCTCAAGGACGATCCGGCCGTCTACCGGGCCTATGCCCGCTACCTGGTGAAATTCGTGCAGGCCTACGCCGACGCGGGCGTGCCCATCGACTATCTGACCGTGCAGAACGAGCCGCAGAACCGCGCCCCCAGCGCCTATCCCGGCACCGACATGCCCGTCCGGCAGGAGGCGCGGATCATCGAGGCTCTCGGCCCGCTGCTGCACCGGGCCAGCCCACGCACCAAGATCCTCGCGTACGACCACAACTGGAGCACCCACCCGGACGACATCGCCACCGCCGAGCGGCTCGGCGAGGATCCGGAGACCGACTACCCGTACCAGCTCCTGGACGACCCCGCAGCCAAGTGGATCGCGGGGACCGCCTACCACTGCTACTCCGGGGACCCCAGCGCGCAGACCGCGCTGCACGACGCACATCCGGACAAGGGCATCTGGTTCACCGAGTGCTCGGGCTCGCACGGCGCCGCCGACACACCCGCCCAGTTCTTCCGCTCCACCCTCACCTGGCACGCCCGCACGATCACGGTCGGCACCACGCGCAACTGGGCCAGGTCCGTCGCCGACTGGAATCTCGTACTGGAGGCCGACGGCGGTCCGCACAACGGCGGCTGCGACACCTGCACCGCACTGCTCACCGTGCAGGACGACGGCACCGTGACGCCCAACGCCGAGCTGTTCACCATCGGCCATCTGTCGAAGTTCGTGAAGCCCGGAGCCACCCGCATCGCCAGCACCAACTACGGCACCACGGGCTGGAACGGGCAGCTGACCGATGTCGCCTTCCGCAATCCGGACGGATCCACCGCACTGGTCGTCCACAACGAGAACGATGCCCCCCGGTCCTTCACGGTGGCCGTCGGCGACCGGTCGTTCGACTACACCCTGCCGGGCGGAGCGCTGGCGACGTTCACCTGGCCGAAGTCGGCGACGCCCCGCGGTCTGCTGCATGCGGTGCCGCTGGACGACGCCACCGCCACGGCACAGCCCGCCGGTGAGGGCGCGGCCCGGCTCGCCGCCGACGCCGACGGGTCCACCCGCTGGAGCGCCGGTACGGCGCAGGCCCCGGGGCAGTACGTTCAGCTCGACCTCGCCCGGCGCACCACGTTCCGCCGGGTCGCTATCGACAGCGGGGACAACCTCGGCGACTACGCGCGCGGCTGGCAGCTGTCGGTCAGCGACGACGGCAAGCGCTGGCGGACCGTGGGCAGCGGTACGGGCACCGGCCAGCTCACCACCGTCGACCTGCCGCGCACCAGCGCCCGCTTCCTCCGCGTGACGCAGACGGGCACCTCCGACAGCTGGTGGAGCCTCGCGGACGTGCGCCTGTACCGCTGATCCGGAGACCTCAGGTTCCGCAGCAGCCGCCGGCCGGGGACTCCCCCGCCACTTCGGCGGGCCGGCCGGAGCGACGCCGGCGATCTGCACCAGCGCCGGGGCGGGAGCGGCGCAGCAGCCAACGTCGTCGGCCTGGCCTGCGGCGGAGTCGTCGAAGAGTCCGGCGCCGCCGCAGACCCCGGCCTCGGGGAGGGTGAGTTCGACGCGGTCGGCGGCTTCGGTGTCACCGGCGAGGGCGGCCGTGCCGGAGCGGACCTGCTCGTGACCGGTCATGGCGAGGAAGGCCGGGGCACGGCCGTAGGACTTCATGCCGACCAGGTGGAAGCCCGGCTCGGGGTGGGCCAGTTCGCGGTGGCCGTGCGGGTAGACGGTGCCGCAGAAGTGCCGGTTCTCCGCACCTGATGGTGCGCCGATGCCCCGCCCGCAGCACGTGCGGGCGGGGCATCGGCGCAAAGTCAGCCCTCCCGCCCCACCGTGACGGGCGACGCGAACCTGTTGCGCCAGGCCAGTGCGACGTACACCAGCCCGATCAGTACCGGGACCTCGATCAGCGGGCCGACGACACCCGACAGCGCCTGGCCGGAGGTGACGCCGAAGGTGGCGACGGCGACGGCGATGGCCAGCTCGAAGTTGTTGCCCGCCGCGGTGAACGCCAGCGTCGCGGTGCGGTCGTAGGCCAGCCCGAGGGCCTTGCCGAGCGCGAACGTTCCGAAGAACATGATCGCGAAGTACACGAGGAGCGGCAGCGAGATGCGTACGACGTCCAGCGGCTGCGAGGTGATGGTCTTCCCCTGGAGTGCGAAGAGGATCACGATCGTGAAGAGCAGCCCGTACAGGGCCCAGGGACCGATCCTCGGCAGGAACGTCGCCTCGTACGACTCGCGGCCCATCTTCTTCTCGCCGATGCGGCGGGTGAGGAAGCCGGCGAGCAGCGGGATGCCCAGGAAGACGACGACGTTCAGCGCGATGTGCCAGACGGGTACGTCGAGGCCCTGTCCGTCCCCGAGGCCCAGCCACCGCGGCAGCAGGTCCAGGTAGAACCAGCCCAGCACGCCGAACGCGATCACCTGGAAGACCGAGTTCAGCGCGACGAGGACGGCCGCGGCTTCGCGGTCGCCGCAGGCGAGGTCGTTCCAGATGATGACCATGGCGATACAGCGTGCGAGGCCGACGACGATCAGGCCGGTGCGGTACTCGGGCAGGTCGGGCAGGAAGATCCACGCCAGGGCGAACATCACGGCCGGACCGATGATCCAGTTGATGACCAGCGAGGACACCATCAGCTTCCGGTCGCCGGTGACGGCGTCGAGCCTGTCGTAGCGGACCTTGGCCAGCACCGGATACATCATGACCAGCAGGCCGAGCGCGATCGGCAGCGAGATGCCGCCGACCTCGATCTTCGCCAGGGCGTCGCCCATCCCGGGAACGAGGCGCCCCAGGCCGAGGCCGACAGCCATGGCCAGCAGGATCCACACCGCGAGAAAGCGGTCGAGGGTGGAGAGCTTCCGGACGACGGACCCGTCCGCGGCAGGCCGGACCGGCGGGGCGGCGGACTCGGTGGAGGTCACGGACAGACCCTCTTCCTCGCGTCGGCGGTCCTGGCCGACTCGGCGAGCGCCGCGAACTGCGCGGAGAGCCCGGCGAGGACGTCGGGGCGCAGCTTGTAGTAGGTGAAGCGGCCGCATGGCTCGGTCTCCACCACACCGGCCTCCCGCAGCACCTTCATATGGTTCGAGAGGTTGGTCTGCTTCGCGCCGGTCTCCTCGACCAGGTGCGTCGTGCAGAGCGTCTCACGCGCCAGCAGGGTCACGATCCGGAGGCGGAGCGGGTCGCCCAGCACCCGCATCAGATCAGCATCGACTGAAGTCAGCATGCACTGATACTGTCACATCACCGCCCACTGATACCAGCTGGGACTGATTCATCGACGGCTGGTTCCGTCATGCGACGAGGGAGCACGATCACCATGACCGAGCCCGGCGGCAAGCCGTCCGTCCTGTTCGTCTGCGTGCACAACGCGGGCCGGTCCCAGATGGCCGCGGCCTGGCTGGCCCATCTGGCCGGGGACCGTGTCGAGGTCCGGTCCGCCGGCTCGGCGCCTGGCGCCCACGTCAACCCCGCCGCCGTCCAGGCGATGGCGGAGGCCGGGATCGACATCTCCGCCGAGACCCCGAAGGTCCTGACGGCCGACGCGGTCCGGGAGTCGGACGTGTGCGTCACCATGGGCTGCGGCGACACCTGCCCCGTCTTCCCCGGCAAGCGCTACCTCGACTGGAAACTGGACGACCCGGCCGGCTTGGGGATCGAGGCCGTGCGCACCGTCCGCGACGAGATCAGGGCGCTCGTCGAGAGCCTCGTCGAGGAGATCGCCCCGGACACCGGAGCCTGACGGCCCGTCCCTCAGGCCGCGCCCTTCTTGGCCGCGCCGAGGATCTTCACCACGGTGTGGAAGAAGCGCGTCGTCGCGTCGTGGCCCAGGACGCGCTCCTGGAAGCCCTTCGCAGCGGGCGCCTTGCTGTTGATCAGATACCAGACGACGAAGGCGTCGTACCCGGTGCTGCCGATGATCTCCATGTCCTTCTTCGGAGAGAGCATCGGCAAAGAGAGCTCCGGATCGATCCGCTCGGTCGTGAACACCACGCAGCAGCGCAGGTCGTCGGTGATCGTGACGTCCTTGAACGGGTCGAGCGCGATCAGCGCCTCCAGTTCCGGCACCGTACGCAGACAGACCGCGACCTCGTAGCCGAGCTCCCGTTCGAGGTGCTCACCGATCCGGGCGGCGAGCACGGCCCGGTCCGACTCGTCGGACTCGAAGAAGACGTTGCCGCTCTGGATGTAGCTGCGTACGGAGTCGAACCCCATGTCCGTGAACAGACGGCGCAGATACTCCATCTTCACCGAGCGGCCCGGCACGTTCATCCCGCGCAGGAACGCGATGTACAGCAAATCAGATCACCTGTCCGCAAGGAGAAGTACGCAAGAGGAGGGGAGCCACAACCGGCGTCCGACAGAGTAGCCCGTGGGCCGCCGGCCGGGCGGACAGCAGGTCCGCGCGTTCCGGCGGATTCGCGGCCGGGTCACGCGGCATCCCCCAACGGCCGCTCGGCGGGCGAGGACTGCGCGATCCCGGTCACCGTGCCCACCAGCGCGATGCAGAGCACGGCGATGCCGACGACGACGAAGACCGCGGTGACCCCGAGGCCCGCCGCGGCCGCCGTGGCAGCGGCCGCACCCAGTGGGCCCAGGGCCGAGTGGATGGTCCAGAACGTGGAGGTGACCCGTCCCAGCAGCCGGCTCGGCGTCACCTCCTGACGCAGTGACATGGAGGAAATGCCGGCGACACCGGTGCACATGACGTTGACCGTCATCAGGACGGCGATCACCGGCACGCTCCGCGAGAGCCCCATACAGGCGACGGCCACCCCGGCCAGCGCGAAGGCCGTGATCCAGCTCGCCCCGAACCCCATCCGCGCACGGACCCGGGCGACCACGGCGGAGGCGATGAACGTGCCGACCGTGCCGGCCGCCAGCACATAGCCGACCGTGGTGTCGCGGTGGCCGAGATCGTGCTTCAGCAGATAGATGACGAGGTCCGTCATCCCGTAGGTGAGGAAGGTCAGCAGGGACAGCAGCACGGTCAGCGGCCGGAGCACCGGATGCGCCCAGAGGAACCGCGCACCCGCCAGGAACTCCCGCCGCACCGAGCCCCGTCCGGCCCTGTCCGAGTCGACGCGCGGAGTCGTACGGATCCTGACGAACAGCACGCCGATGGCGGAGACCGCGAAGGTGACGGAATCGATGCCGATGGCCGCGGCCGGACCGGCGGCCGCGGCGACGAAGCCCGCGAGTGCCGGGCCGGCGACTCCGGCGACGGCGAAGGTGGCGAAGAGATGCCCGTTGGCTCTCGCGATCTGGTCCGGCGCCACGATGGCCGGGACCACGGTCACGTAGGTGACCTGGAAGAGCATGGAGAAGACGCCCACGACCGGCACGATGGTGTAGACGAGCCAGATCGGCGTCGCGAACAACCAGACCAGCGGGATGAGTGCGTAGAGCAGAGAGCGGGCACCGTCACTGATCATCAGGAGCCGCCTGCGGTCGAACCGGTCCGCGATCACACCGGCGAACACACCCGTGACGATCGACGCGACTCCCGTGAGGCCGGTGACGACCCCCATCTGGACCACCGACCCCGTGCTGTGCAGCACCAGGAGCGGAATCGCCACGTACGAGAACGAGTCGCCGAGGGCGGACAGGGCCTGGATCACCAGGAACATGCGGTAGGCGGGGTTCCTCCTGAGTGAGAGGGGAACGGGTTCACCCGCCGCCGTCGTCGGCTCCTTCTGCGACGGTTCACCTGCACCCACTGCGTACCCTCCTCGGTGGCCCGGCCTCGACGTTATGTGCCAGGGTGCTGGCGGGGCCCGTCATTTTCCGGCCGCACCGGGGACATCGCGAGCGAGCGGACACCTACGGTTCTTCGCACGGGACCTCCGGCGTCCTACGGTGGTGGTCCAGCGTCGACAGCCTTCCTGGGAGATTCCGTTGCGCATGCTGATCAACGTCCCTGAATCCGTGGTCGCCGACGGGTTGCGCGGCATGGCCGCCGCCCATCCCGAACTGACCGTTGACGTCGAGAACCGTGTCGTCGTACGACGCGACGCCCCCGTGGCCGGGAAGGTAGCCCTGGTCTCCGGCGGCGGGTCCGGGCACGAGCCGCTCCATGCCGGGTTCGTCGGCCCCGGCATGCTGTCGGCCGCGTGCCCGGGTGAGGTGTTCACGTCCCCCGTGCCGGATCAGATGGTGCGGGCCGCCGCCGCCGTCGACAGTGGCGCGGGCGTGCTGTTCGTCGTGAAGAACTACACCGGTGACGTCCTCAACTTCGAGATGGCCGCCGAACTCGCCGACGAGGAAGGGGTGCGGGTTGCCCAGGTCCTCGTCAACGACGACGTGGCGGTGACCGACAGCCTCTTCACGGCGGGGCGACGGGGCACGGGCGCGACGCTGTTCGTCGAGAAGATCGCCGGGGCGGCGGCAGAGGAGGGGGCACCGCTGGACCGGGTGGCGGCCCTCGCGCGCCAGGTCAACGACGCGTCGCGGAGTTTCGGGGTCGCACTGACCTCGGTCACCACACCCGCCAAGGGCTCCCCCACCTTCGATCTGCCACCCGGCGAACTCGAACTCGGCGTGGGGATCCACGGAGAGCCGGGACGGGAGCGGCGCCCGATGATGACCTCGCGGGAGATCGCCGACTTCGCGGTGGACGCGGTGCTGGAGGATCTGCGGCCGCAGGGGCCGGTCATCGCGCTCGTCAACGGGATGGGGGCGACACCGCTGCTGGAGCTCTACGGATTCAACGCCGAGGTCCAGCGGGTGCTCTCCGAGCGCGGAGTGGTGGTGGCCCGTACGCTCGTGGGGAACTACGTGACCTCGCTCGACATGGCGGGCTGTTCGGTGACGCTCTGTCAGGTGGACGAGGAGCTGGTACGGCTCTGGGACGCTCCGGTGCAGACTCCCGCGCTGCGCTGGGGCCGCTGACCCGCGTGTCCGCCGCGCGGGCATGCCGTTTCGTTCGACGTACCGAGGAGAGCATGTGCTCGACGCAGATTTCTTCCACCGCTGGATGACCGCGACCGCCGCCTCGGTCGACCGTGAGGCGGCGCATCTGACCGAACTCGACTCCGCGATCGGGGACGCCGACCACGGCAGCAATCTCCAGCGCGGTTTCACCGCGGTCTCGGTCGCCCTGGACAAGGAGCCGCCGCAGACACCGGGGGGCGTACTGATGCTTGCCGGGCGGCAGTTGATCTCGACCGTCGGCGGGGCATCGGGGCCGCTGTACGGGACGTTGCTGCGGCGCACGGGCAAGGAACTGGGTGATGAATCCGCTGTCAGCGCCGAGGAGCTGGCGCGGGCGCTCGGGGCGGGCGTGGCGGCGGTAGCCCAACTGGGCGGTGCGCAGGCCGGTGACAAGACGATGCTCGATGCGCTGCTGCCGGCGGCCGAGGCGCTCGGAACGTCCTTCGAGGCGGGACGGGACGCGGCCCGGGCGGGCGCACTGGCGACCGTTCCCCTGCAGGCGCGCAAGGGCCGCGCGAGCTATCTGGGTGAGCGGAGTATCGGGCATCAGGATCCGGGGGCGACGTCGGCCGCGCTGCTGATCGCCGCGCTCTCGGAGACCGCCGCCGAAACTGGAGGTGGCGCGTGAGCGCGGACAGGCAGGTCGGGATCGTGCTGGTGTCGCACAGCGGTCCGGTGGCCGAGGCGGTCGCCGAACTGGCGAGGGGACTCGCGGCAGGCGGGGCGACGGCACCGGTGGCCGCGGCCGGCGGTACGCCCGCCGGCGGGCTCGGGACAGCGCGGAACTCATCGCCGAGGCGGCCCGGTCCGTCGACGGCGGTGCGGGGGTCGCGGTGCTCGTCGACCTGGGCAGCGCGGTGCTCACGGTGAAGGCGATGGTGGCCGAGGGCGACGAGCTCCCGGACGGGGCACGCCTGGTGGACGCGCCCTTCGTGGAGGGTGCGGTGGCCGCCGTGGTCACGGCGTCGGCCGGCGGCGACCTCGACGCGGTGGCGGCCGCGGCCTCGGAGGCGTACGACTACCGCAAGGTGTAGCGGCCAGTCGTCCGTACGGTGCCGGGCCTGGCGCCCACACTTGACGGCATGGCACCCCACACGCCCCCCGGACGCAGCGCCGGTCTCCTCCTGTTCCGCCGCCGCGGCACGGGCTTCGAACTCCTCATCGGGCACATGGGCGGCCCGTTCTGGGCGCGCCGGGAGAGTGCGGCGTGGTCGGTCCCCAAGGGCGAGTACGGCCCCGAGGAGGGAGCGGAGGCTGCGGCACGACGGGAGTTCGAGGAGGAGTTCGGCCACCCGGTGCCGGCCGGCGTATGGGTGCCGCTGGGCGAGTCGCGTCAGGCAGGCGGCAAGACCGTGACGGTGTGGGCCGTGGAGGCCGACCTCGATCCGGCCACGGCGGTTCCGGGGACGTTCACCATGGAGTGGCCGCGGGGGTCCGGAGTGCAGCGGGAGTTCCCGGAGATCGACCGGTTCGCCTGGTGCGCGCCGGAGGTAGCGGCCGAGCGGCTCGTCAAGGGGCAGCGGGTCTTCGTGGACCGGCTGCATGATCGTCTGTCGGGCGGGCAGGGCGGCCCTGCCGCGCACGACGACGGGGCCTGAGCCCGTATCCGCCCCGTCGTCGTGCGTCGCCGTGTCAGGTGCGGGCGACGGGCCTGCCGGCGTGGAGCTCCAGCCGGTCGCCGGTGAAGCGGCCTCGGAAGCTGCGGTCGTGCGAGACGACCACGATGGCTCCCTCGTATGCCGCCAGAGCCGCTTCCAGTTCCTCCACCAGGGCCAGGGCGATGTGGTTGGTCGGTTCGTCCAGCACCAGCAGATCGGCGGGACGGGTGACCAGCCGGGCCAGCGCCAGTCTGCGCTGCTGTCCGACGGAGAGCGCGGCGACCGGGACGGACAGGTCCTCCGGGCGGAAGAGGCCGAGCGCGAGGAGCATGTCGGTGTACTCGTCGGCGTGACCGGGCCGTCCGGCCGCGAAGGTGTCCAGCAGGGTGCGGCGGGTGGGCCGGGCGGGGAGTTCCTGCGGGAGATAGCCGATCCGGGCCCGGCGGCGCACGGTGCCCGATTCGGGGGCGAGGTCGCCCGCCAGAACCCTCAGGAGGGTCGACTTTCCGGCCCCGTTCGCCCCGGTGACCAGCAGGCGCTGCCCGCTGTACACGCGCAGCGCCGGCATGCTCAGCCGGTCGCCCACCGAGACGGCCGCGAGTTCCACGAGTGGCCCCGACTCCCGGTGGCCGTCGGTGGCCAGGGTCAGTCCGGGGGAGAAACGCAACGGCTGGGGAGGAGCCGGAACGGGCGCCCTGCGCAGCCCTTCCAACCGCGTTCTGGCAGCTCTGACCTGACCGGACAGCTTCGCCTCGTGCGAGCGGCGGTGCTTGCCCCAGCCCTCCCCCGGGTCCTTTCCGGTGGCGGCGAGCCGCTGGCCCGCGGCGTTCACGAGCTCTTCGGTGCGGGCCAGGTCGTCCAGCCACTCCTGGTGGTCCTGCGCCCAGCGGCGGCGTGCCGCGGCCTTCGCCGTGCGGTAGCCGTCCCAGCCGTCCCCGTACCGGACGACGCTGCGCAGATCGCGGTCGACCTCGACGATGACGGTGGTGGTCCGTTCCAGGAAGGCACGGTCGTGGGTGATCACGACGAGGGTGCCCCGGTGGGCGCGCAGATGGTCCTCCAGCCAGGTGGTGGCCCGGAGGTCGAGGTGGTTGGTCGGCTCGTCGAGGAGCAGCAGTTCGGGTCCTGACGCCAGCACGCAGGCGAGCGCGAGCCTGGACTGTTCGCCCCCGGAGAGGCTGCCGAGCGTGCGCTCCCTGGTGATCTGCACGAGTCCGAGGCCGTGCAGTGCGGCGTCGACCCGGGCATCGGCCTGGTATCCGCCGCGCTCCTCGTACTCCGTCAGCAGGTCTCCGTACACGGCCAGTTGTGCGTCGTCGACGCCTCCGGGCGCGGCAAGTGCCTCTTCGACGGCGCGGATCCGCCGCTCCAGTGCGCGCAGTCCGGCGAGGGCGGCGTCGACGGCGTCCTGGACGGTGCGGGCGGGGTCGAGGGCGTGCGTCTGGGTGAGGTAGCCGGTGCCACCGTGGAAGCGGACGGTGATCTCGCCGCTGTCCGGCGTCTCGGCACCGGCGATCAGCCGCAGGAGCGTGGACTTCCCGGATCCGTTCTCGCCGATGACACCGACGTGGTCGCCGGGGCGGACTGTGAGTGACACCTGGTCGAGGACTGCTCGGTCTCCGTAGGCCTTGGAGACGTCTTTCATGGTCAGCTGGGCGCGGTCGTACGGGAGGGGCATGGTTGCTTTTTCCCTGGGGGGTACATGCCTCGGCGGCCCATGGCAGGGCGCGGCGGGCGGGGCTTCCGGACGGTCCGAGGGGAGGGCGGCACGCGGCGCGGCCTGGCGTCAGGAGGTGACGGCTCGGCGTCGCGCGGTGGCGTCCCTGCCCGGAATCAGCGGAAGAAGTAGTACGAGCCCATGAGGGCAGTGTAGCCGGGGCACTGCGCCGGCTGTCAGATCTTTTCCTGGGGGGCGACTTCCTGAGGGCGACAGTGGAGCCCTGCTGTGGACCGTTGCCTACGGGTGCTCGTCCTGCGCGATCTCGATGCTGCTGTGCAGGCCGTACGTGGCATCGAGAGCGGCTGCACCCGACACCGCCAGGCAGGCCGGCAGGGTCGCGGCGGCGACCCTGCCGACGCGTGGGCGCGCTGCGGCCCGGCCGAGCAGAGCGGCGACGATCCGCGCGCGAGGCGGGTGGCGACATGGAGCCGCCAGCAGATGCTGCCCCTTCACTCCCCCGGCAGGCGGATGACTGCGAGCCCGCCGTCGAGGTCGACGGTGGTGCGGTGGGGCGGGGCGCCGTCCTCCTCGTCGTCGCGCAGCAGCAGGGCGCTCTGACGTTCCTTGAGCTCGCTCTGCTTGCCGGGTGAGAACGTCGCGTGCAGCTGCTCGAATCCGGTCGCCGAGATCTGGCCCTGCCGGGCACTGTTGCGCCACGGCAGCAGACCGGCCCGCCCCGCGCGGAGCAACAGCTGGTCCAGGAAGGCGACGACGGTCAGACCGATCACCAGTACGGGCAGCGTCATCAGGGCAGCGAATTCCATGCGGGGAGTATCCGTCCGAAGTGGTGCGGTGTGCATCAGCCGGGGGCATGACGATGCGGGCCGGCGCACAGTGCGACGGCCCGCAGGGTCGTGAGGGCGGGGCCTGGCCCGGTCAGCCGTTGGGGAGGATGACCGCTCGGCCGTTGATCCTGCCGTCGTGCAGCCGCTCGTACGCCAGCGGCGCCTCGTCCAGCGAGTACGTCTCGACGTGGACCTTCACCGCGCCCGCGTGGGCCAGGTCGAGCACCTCGGCAAGCTCGGAGCGGGATCCCCAGTACGGGGCGGTCACCGTCGTGCTGAACGGCAGTGAGCCGAAGCCGACCGGCAGTGCTCCGCCGCCGATGCCGACGATCGTGACGTCGGAGTCGATCGCGGCCGCGGCACCGGCCGTGGCGACGGTCGGCGGCGCTCCGACGAAGTCGAGGACGACCTGGGCGCCGATACCGCCGGTCAGTTCGCGGATCCGGTCCGCGGCGTGCTGGTCGGACAGGACGGTCTCGTGCGCCCCGACCGTGCGGGCCAGGGCGAGCTTGTCCTCCGTGACGTCGAGGGCGATGACCCGGACGGCCGTCATGGCGCGCAGCAGTTGGATGGCTACGTGGCCGAGACCGCCGGTGCCGATGACGACGGCGGTCGCCCCGGGCACCAGCTTCGGCAGGGAGCGCTTGATCGCGTGGTACGGGGTGAGGCCGGCGTCGGTGAGCGGCACGGCCTGCACCGGGTCGAGGTCGCCGAGGGGTACCAGGTGGCGCGGGTCGTCGACGATCATGTACTCGGCCATGGCGCCGGGCGATCCCAGTCCGGGCGGGTTGATGCCGAGTTCCTTGGCGCGCAGGCAGTAGTTCTCCTTGCCCTCTGCGCACTTGATGCACGTACCGCAGCCCCAGGGGCCGTAGACCGCGACGGACTCGCCGACCGAGAGCCCGCCGACGCCGTCGCCGAGTCCGGCGACGGTGCCGACACCCTCATGGCCGAGGGTCAGCGGCAGCGGGTAGGGGAACTGGTCCGCGGGCCAGCTCATCACCGCGATGTCCGAGTGACAGACGCCTGCGGCGGTGACCTTCAGCAGCACCTGCCCGGGGCCGGGTTCCGGGTCGGGAATGGTGACGACCTCGGGTGCGGCTCCGACTTCGCGGTACTGAACGGCTTTCATGGGGTCCTCCTTGACCTCTGCTGCTCTATTTCTCGCCCCCCTGTCCCCCGTCCGCCAGTCAGGCGGCGGAGTAGCCGCCGTCCACCAGGTGGTAGCTGCCGTGGATGAAGGACGCGCGGTCGGAGAGCAGGAAGGCGGCGAGCTCCGCCACTTCCTCCGCCGTGCCGAGGCGTCCCGCCGGGTGCAGCGAGATCAGGTGGTCGCGGGCAGGTCCATCGGTGTTGCGAAGCAGCGGGGTGTCGATGAAGCCGGGGCCCACGGCGTTGACGCGGACGTTCTGCGCTGCGTACTCGAGGGCGGCCGTCTTGGTGAGGCCGACGACTCCGTGCTTGGCGGCGACGTACGCGGGCGAGCCGGCGAAACCGTTGGTGCCGAGGATCGACGACATGTTGACGACGGCGCCGCCGCCCGCGGCGACGATGGCCGGGAGCTCGTAGCGCATCGAGTAGAAGACGCCGCTCAGGTTGGTGGCGACGACCCGGTTCCAGTCCTCGACGGCGTAGTCGCCGGTCGGGTTGCTCGGGCCGCCGATGCCGGCGTTGTTCACGGCGAGGTGCAGGGCGCCGAAGGTGTCGACGGCGAACCGCACGCCGGCTTCCACGGAGGCCGGGTCGGTGACGTCCATGGCCACCGCGGCGGCCTTGGCGCCGGTTCCCTCCAGGGCGGCAACCGCCTTGCGGGCACTTTCCTCGTCGTAGTCGGCCACGACGACGGACGCGCCGGCGGCGGCCAGCCGGTGCACGAGGGCGAGGCCGATGCCGGAGGCGCCTCCGGTGACGAGGGCGGTGCGGCCGGTGAATTCCTGGTCGGCGGGGGTGGGGGTGGTGCTCATGGTGTTCCGTTTCCTTCCGTGGTGCTGTGTGACGCCGGTCCGGCCGGAGGCTGCGTGAGCAGTTCTCCCGCAAGGGCGTCGAATGCCTGCTCGACGAGTCGGGGCAACTCGTCGGGGCAGCCTCCGCGCACCCACGCCGCCTGGGCGGCGAGGAGCGCGCCGGCTCCGGCGGCGACCGTGACGGCGGGGCGGATGTCCTGCCGCGGGTCGACGCCGAGCCGCTCGGCGACGATGGCGACCGAGTCCTCCTGGGCGTCCACCCGGATGTGGTGGAACGCCGCGTAGAGGGTCGGTTCCTGCTCGGCGAGGACCAGCAGCTCGAAGATCCTCGGGCGGCGGTGCCAGGCCTCCGCCTCGGGGTCCGCCAGCCAGTCCAGAACGGCCCGGCGGTACGCGGTGAGCGGGCGCTCACCGGCGGGTCGGGCCCGCAGGGCGTCGTTGATCCGGTCGCCGTCACCCCGGACCGAGTCCAGGACGGCGGCTTCCTTGCTCGTGAAGTACCGGCTGAACGTGCGCCGGTCGACGTCCGCGCGTTCCGCGATCTCCTCGACCGTCACGTCCCTCAGACCCCGGTCGAGCACGAGCTCGAACGCGGCCTGGGCCAGTGTGTCCCGGGTCCGGCGCGCCTTGCGGCTCCGCCTCTCCGGGGTCTTCCGTTCCCGGTTCATAACTGCACCGTACACCCAAAAATGTCCCGGCGCGACACAAGTCTCTCCGGGACATAAATGGTCCGCCTCGGTGCCTGCGGCGCCCGATGCGGCCGCGGTACGCGGCATGGCCCTACCGCCCGCTGAACGCCTCCGCAGCCCGCATCGCGCCATGGCCCGTAGGCGCGGGCCGGCAGGAGGTGCCTGACGGCGTCCGCCGCACTGCGAGCACCGCGATGTCGTCGCGCCGCACACCGCCGGAGAACTCCTCCAGGTCGCGATGGAGTGCGTCGAGCAGCTCCCGGGGGGCCAGATGCGCCCAGCGGCCCAGCCGCGTGTCCAGCGGGTAGAAGGTTCCGGCGGCGGCACGGGCCTCGGTCACTCCGTCGGTGAACATCAGCAGCGTCGCACCGGTCGGGAAGTTCAGCTGTTCGGTGACACGCGCCTCGCTGCTGAGCTCCGCCATACCCAGCGGAACCGACGTACGGCGCAGCGGGACGGGGCAGGCCACGTTCTCGTGCAGCAACCGGGGCGGCAGATGGCCGCAGTTGACGGCCTGGACACTCCCGTCGCCGTCGAAACCGAGCACCAGCGCGGTGACGAAGCGCTCGATCTCGCCGGTCTGGGCGGAGAAGGCGTTGTGCCGGGCGACCGCGTCCTCCAGGGCGTCGACGACCCCGGTCAGGGAGGGCTCGCGGATGGCGGCCTCACGGAACGCACCGAGGACGGCGAAGCCCGCCCCGATCGCGGCGAGCCCCTTGCCCTGGACGTCACCGATGATCACCCGGGTTCCGTAGGGCGACTGGACGACCTCGTAGATGTCACCGCCGACCAGTCGGTCCTCCTCGATCGGCGCATAGGTGCCGTGGGCGACGACCTGGTCGGTCACGATGGGCAGCGGGCGCAGGATCTGACGCTGGAGCGCGACGGCCGCGGAGCGCAGCCGGGCTATCTCGGTGGCATGACGGATGCGCAGCGCGCAGGCACCGACGCCGAGGAAACAGGCGAGCACCGTGAAGACGACACTGCTGGTGATGTCCCAGAACGTCCCACCGGTCACCAGCCGCGAGGTGACGGCCACCACCATGATCCACGAGGCCACGCCCACAGTCTGCCGGATCGTCCCGAAGACCGAGACGAGTGCGGGCACGACGACCAGCAGCGGCACGATACGCAGATCGTCGCCGGACCCCATGTCGAGGAGGACGATCGCGGCGGTCAGCAGAGCCAGACCGCCGAACAGCGCCCCGTTGCCGACCCTGGGCGCCCGGACGGCCGCCTCGCCCGCCTCCGTACCCGTGAGCGCTGTTCCACGCGTCGTCGACAGGTGCTGAAGCCCGATCGTCACGGCCGTCTCCTCCCGGGGCCTGCCGGCCCGGCGCCGGCGTTCCGTACCAGTGCACCCGAGCAGCGACGGGCGGCACACGAGGCTTACGGCCTCACACACCGCGCCGAAGGTCCCGGAAACAGCCACGGCCGGTGCCTTCGGCCCGCCTGCCGGGGGCCGAAGGCACCGGCCCGGCGGCCCCGGGCCCTGCGGTCAGCGGGTGGCCGCCTCACGTGCGTCGCCCCGGACGGTTCCCGGCACGCGTATCGGCGGGTTGTCCGGGACGACTGCAGAGAGGAACGGCGTACGGCGGCGGAGTGCGAAGCCCAGTGATTCGTAGAGCCGGACAGCGTTGGTGTTGGAGGCGGCGGCGTGCAGGAACGGAGTCTCGCCGCGCTCCCGGATCTCGTGCGCGACGGCCCGCACGAGTCCGCCCGCGAGCCCCTGTCCACGTACCGACTCGTCCGTGCAGACGCCGCTGATCTCGCTCCAGCCGGGCGGGTGCATGCGCTCGCCGGCCATGGCGACGAGGACCCCGTCACGCCGCACACCGAGGTAGGTGCCGAGCTCGACCGTGCGGGGCTCGAAGGGGCCGGGCCGAGTGCGTCGGACCAGTTCCAGCATCTCCGGCACATCGGCGGGGCCGAGCCGGACGGCCTCCGGATACGGGGCCGCCTCGACTCCCACGTCGACGAGCTGCACGCCCTCGGCGTGGAAGAAAACCTCCCAGTCGTCCGGCGGCGGCTCGCGGAAGGCGGTGATCGTGACGGCACCACCGGGTCCGGCGAGCGCTGCGACATCGGCCCAGTCAGCGGCCTGCGGCCTGTCCGGAAGGGCGACCCAGGGAGTGACCTCCGGCGGATAGCGCAGGATGCGGCCGCGGCGCTCGGCGAAGTGGGCGTGCGGCCCCCTCAGCGAGGCGCCCACCGGGTCGTCGAGGGGGTGCACACCACCGGCGGGGATCCCGGGCCCGGTCATGCGGTCACCTCGATCACGGACTTCCCGAGGGCGTGGCCGTCCTCCACCGCGCGAAGCGCCTCGCCCGCCCCGGCGAGCGGGAAGGTCCGGGTGACATGCGTGCGCAGGACGCCGGCGACGACGAGGTCCGCCACCGCGTCGAGCACCGCGGCGGTGCGGGCCCGTTCGACGGGCGCCCCGCCGAGCTCGGCCGCGAGCTGCTTGCCGCCGGCGCTGATCAGCTTGGCGGGGTCGTCGAGCAACGTGGCTGCCTCGCGCAGCGTGTCGCCGCCGACCAGGTCGAAGACCGCGTCGATCCCGTCGGGTGCCGCTGCCCGTACCCGGTCGGCGAGTCCGGCGCCGGACGCGACGTGCACCGCACCGAGCGACTCGACGAAGTCCTTCTTGGCCGCGCTCGCCGCGCCGATGACATGGACACCCGCGTGCCGTGCGATCTGAAGGGCGGCGGTTCCCACACCGCCCCCGGCTCCGGTGACCAGGAGTGTGGCACCCGGGGCGAGGCCGAGCTGCTGCACTCCGTCGTACGCGGTGGCCGCCGCGACCGGCAGCACGGCCGCGTCGGTGAACGAGAGCCCGGCCGGCTTGTGTGCGGTCACCGCGACGGGCAGCAGAGTGTGCTCGGCATACCCCCCGGTCACCGGGTTGCCGAAGACCTCGTCCCCGACGGCGAAGCCCTCGACTCCCGGGCCGACCGCCTCGACGACACCCGCGGCCTCGCTGCCGAGGACGGTGGGAAACGGCTGCGGCTCACTGCCGGGCCTGCTGTATCCCGTGCGCAGTTTCCAGTCCACCGGATTGACCCCGGCCACCCGGACGGCGACGAGGAGTTCCCCGGGACCGGGCACCGGCCTGTCCCGGTCGACGAGGGCCTCCACCTCAGGCCCGCCGTTTCGGGTGAACACGTACGCCTTGGACATCGGCTCCCTCTCTGATCACAGCACAGGCACCCGGGCCGGGCGCCGGTTGCCCCAGCAGCAGGAAGTCCTGCCGCCGCGCACGTATTCCCCCGGGGCCGGAGCGTTCACCGGGCCGCAATGTTCCGGTGCGGAGCGATGAGGCCCCGGGCGGAGTCAGCCGGCTGTCGGGCGCAGCACCAGAGTCACGAAGCCCCACGTCTCCCGGTACACCCGCAGCCACTCGGTGCGGCGGGTCGCCGCGGTCTCCAGCACCTCCGCGCTCTCCGGGTCGGCCGGGTGGTCCAGGGCCCAGGAGGCCAGCGAACCCCAGCAGGACCACTCGTAGTCGTCCAGTTCACCGCGCGAGCTGACGTGTCCGTGCACGGGCGTCCATCCGTCGGCGGCGACCCGGTCCAGGGTGGTCGCGAGGTCGGCGAAGTCGCCGAGCATCTCGACGGCCTCCGGCGTCGGCTCGCGTTCCCAGAAGCCGTCACCGATCAGGACGCGGCCGCCGGGAGCCAGGTGCCTGCGGGCTGCCGCGAGGGTCGGCAGCAGTCCGCCGAACACGTGCGCGGCCCCGACGCTGAGCACGAGGTCGAACGGGTCCGCGGAGGCGAATGCGGCGCCGTCCTGGTGGTGCAGTACCAGGCGCTCGCGCACGCCGAGGCGGTCCGCCGCCTCAGCGGCCTCCCGGAGAGAGCCCTCCGAGATGTCGACGCCTTCGGCCCGCAGGCCCGAATGGCCGCTCAGGGCACGCAGCAGCCACTCCCCTCCACCGCAGCCCAGGTCGAGCGCTCTCGCATCGCCGCGCGGGACGGCATGGTCCAGGAGCTTCCTCACCGAGCCGTCGTCGAGCGGCGCCTTGATCGGGTGGCCGGCATGGGCGAGGGCGGAGATCTGGTCACGGTTCACCGGCGCAGCCTCTCAGCGTCACCGGCCGGTACGCACGTCATTTTCGGTGCCGTCCCGATCGCCGGGCACCCGTACCCGACCCCGCCGATCGCCCGCCGGCAGGGAATCCACCCATCGAGAACCAGCCGCACCTTTTACCCCCTTGCGCCGCATAGATCCTCACCAATCGTCCACTCCTTGGACGGTTATTAGCCACCCTTTGACGCCCCCAAAGCGTTCGGCTACTGTCCACGCCCAGTTGGGCAGTTTCAGTGGACAAAGTGAGATGGGTGGTTCCCGATGACCTCGGAACCGGGTGGCAACCTCAGCCGACGCCGACTGCTGCGCCTCGCCGGCGCCGGTATGGGCGTCCTCGCCGCGTCCGGTGTGCTCGCCGCGTGTGCGCCCCCTCCCGCGAAGGACCCCGGTGACAGCGCGGCGGGCTCGGGGAGCGGTGCGCAGGGCGCGGACGTGCCGATCAGCACGCTCACCCTCGCCCTGCCCTCCTCCCTCTCCAGCCTTGACGTGGGCCGTGAGTCCGGCGTCCTCAACTACCTGGTCGCGGTGCTGGCCCAGGAGTCCCTGCTCGCGGTCGACCCGTCCGGGAAGCTGGGTCCCGGACTGGCGTCGTCCTGGAAGCAGCCCGACGCCAGGACGTATGTGTACACACTGCGCCGCGGTGTCACGTTCACCGACGGCACCCCGTTCACGGCGGACGACGTGGTGGCGTCCATCGACGCGATCCGGGACCCCAAGAACGGCTCCGCCCTCGGTTACGCGTACGCAGGCGTCGAGTCCGTGAAGTCCACCGGCGACCATGAGGTCACCATCCGGCTGAAGGCGCCGGACGCCATGTTCGCCTGGACGACGACCGCCGGCGGACTCCTCGTCAGCAGTCGCGCCTTCCTCACCCGGAACAGGGGAAGGATCGGCACGGCGAAGACGCTGCTGCTCGGCACCGGCCCGTACCGGATCACCGAGTTCGCGGCCGACGACCATGTCCTGCTGGAACGCAACGACGCCTGGTGGGGGGAGAAGCCCGCCGTCCGGAAGCTGAAGCTCTCCTTCGTCCCCGACGCGGGTACGCGGCTGGTCGCGATGAAGTCCGGTGCGGTGGACGGCGCCCTGGGCCTCGCATCGGACGAGGCCCGCGGCTGGGAGTCGAGCGCGCGCGTCACGTACACCGGCGACCGCTCCGTGGTGTCGCTGGCCTTCGACACCGCCGAGGCACCCTTCGACGACGGGCACGTCCGCCGTGCCATCGCCCACGCGACGGACCGCGAGGGCATGGTGAAGGGCATCCTGCACGGCCGGGCCGAGGTCGCCGACGCGCTGCCCTCCCGCGAGATGTGGGGCGATCTGATGCCGGCGGACGAGGTCCGCTCGGGCTACGACGCGATCCCCGCCCTGGCCTTCGACCTGGACGCCGCGCGGGCCGAACTGGCCAGGTCCTCGGCGAAGGGCGGCTTCACGACCGAACTGCACTACCCCAACAGCGGTCCTCAGCTGGGCAAGGCGGCGCTCGCGCTCGCCTCTTCGCTCAAGAAGATCGGCATCACGCTGAACGTCAAGGAGATCACCCTGGAGCAGTGGGTGGCGGAGCTCGGCTCCGGCAAGCAGCCGCTGCAGTTCCTGTGGTACTTCCCCGTCACCGGCGACCCGGCCGAACTGGCCGACCCGTACCTCAACGCGGCAGCGACCGCGACGGACATCGCGCACTACGACAACAGCACGGTCAACACCGCGCTGGACACGGCGAAGTCCGCCACGGACAAGGATGTCCGCGCCCGGGAGCTGATGAAGGCCGTGCAGACGGCCGGCACAGATCTGCCGTACCTGCCGCTGTGGTGGGCGCAGACCGCGTCCGCGTTCTCCAAGGAGTTCGTGCTGCTTGACCAGGGGCCGTTCGCGTTCATCGGACCGTGGGCGACCCGTATCCGCAGGTCTGCCTGACCAGTCCCGCCGCCACCTCTTCCTCCATCTTCAAGGAACGGACACCCATGCCCAGTACCGCTGCGACCGTCGTGCGGCGCGTCCGCGAGGCGATGCTGCGCCTGGTCCACCCGGTCGAGGCCCGGATCAGCCCGGACGGCCGCGCCGTCGCCGTGGCGGCGGCCGGTCCCGGGCAGGCCGAGCTGGTCCTCGCCCCGGTACCCGCCGGGCTGTCCGGCGGGAGCACGGACGCGCAGCCGCCCGCGCTCCGCGCACCGGCCGGTCCGGATGCCCCGACGGACCGTCACAGCCCGCGCTGGCTGCCTGACTCCCGAACCCTGCTGCACATCGCCGAGAGCGCCGGCCCGGCCGGGACCGAGGTGCGGCTTGCGGCGCTGGACACGGTTTCCGGCACCGTACGCACCGTCGTACGAGCACCCGGTGCGGTGGAGGAGCTGCTGGTCTCCGACGACGGCAGCCAGGCGCTGCTGCTCTGCGCGGCGGACGGCGCCGAGCGTGACGGCATGCACCTCGGTCTGCCGGTGCGGCTGGGATCCGTACCGGCGCCGGAGCGCTTCGCCCCGGGTACCGGCCGCCGTTCGCTGCATCTCGTCGGCCTCGCCGACGGATCGGTGCGGGAGGTCGGGCCCGCGGGGCTCACGGTGTGGAACGTGGCCTGGCGCGGCGGGACGACCGCGGCCGCGACGGTCTGCGAGGACACGCTGCCTGCCGGGTACTACGGCGCCCGGTTCGCCGCCCTGGACCTCGACGACCGTACCGCCAGGACCGTGTACACGCCCCAGGGGCAGCTGGGCGCCCCTGCGCTCGCCGCTGACGGCCGGTCCGCGGCGGTCTGCGAAGGCATCTCCATCGTCGCCGGACGCCCGGTCGTGGCCGACCTGACGACGGGAGACACCGCCGGGGTGCCCGGCGTCGAGGACGCCACCTGGCTGCGGTTCGACGACTCCGCGCCAGGCACACTGTGGTTCGCGGGCTGGGACGGTACGGGCTCCCGCGTCGGACACACCGGGCAACCCGCGGGCACCCGCTGGTCGGGGCCGGCGACCCTCGGCGGGGCCGGCTACCAGCCCGAACTGTCACTCAGTGGCGACGGGCTGCTGGCCGCGACCGTGCTCGACGCACCGGGCCGTCCCCCCGAGGCCGTCGTCACCCGTACCGAAGGACCGGGCGCCTGGGACTGGACGCCGGTCACCGCGCTCAACGCACCCGCGGCCCCCGAACTCGCGGGTGTCCGTACCGAACAGACCCTCTGGTCCGCACCCGACGGGCGCACCGTGCAGGGGCTCGTCCTCTCCAACGGCGAGAACGGCGAGAACACCGGGCCCCGTCCCCTCGCCGTCCTCGTGCACGGCGGCCCCGCCTGGCTCTGGTCCGCCGGATACGCGCCGGGCGACGTACTGGGACTCGCGCCCGCCCTGGCCGCCGCCGGATACCTGGTGCTGCTGCCCAACCCCCGCGGCAGCAGCGGCCGAGGTCTCGAACATGCCCGTGCCGTGGTCGGCGACGTCGGCGGCGCCGACCTGGACGACGTACTGTCCGGCGTGCGCCACCTCGTCGACGCCGGACTCGCCGACCCGGACCGCACCGCCGTCCTGGGCCACAGCTACGGCGGCTTCCTCGCCGCCCAGGCCGCGGCGCGCACCGATGTGTTCCGGGCCGCGGTCGTCGTCTCGGCGCCGACCGACTGGCTCAGTTTCACTCACACCAGCAACATCGGCGGCGGCTACGACCGGACGTACGCGATCGGGGCCCCGGACGCTCCGCAGGAGTTGATCCGGCGCTCGCCGGTCTTCGCCCGCGGCGGCAGCGGCACCCCGACACTCATCGTGCACGGGTCCGCGGACCGGGTCACGCCGGTCGGCCAGGCCCACGAGCTGTACCGGTCACTGCTGCGGACCGGCAGCGCGCCCGTCGAGCTGTACGTGTACCCCGGCGAGGGCCATGAGTTCACCGACGGCGGCCATCTCCTCGATGCCGCGGCCCGGGTCGAACAGTGGCTCGCCACCCACCTGGCGCCGCGCCCCGCGGCAGCCCACCAGACCGCCGTGCCGGGGGACGCTTCCCCCGAGCCGATCCCCGGCACGGCTTCCCCGGCAGGGCCGGACGGTGACACCCCCCTGGAACCGTCCGGCCCTGCCACCCTCCGCGCCGCTTCCGCCGGCCAGGACGGAGGCGAGCGATGAAGTCCACCACCCGGTCGCGGCTGCGCGCCGCGCTCCCCGCCGGGCTCGTGGTGCGCCGCCTCGCCGGCACGCTGGGACTCCTCGTCGTCCTGTCCGTCGCCGTCTTCGCCCTGCTCCAGGCCGCACCGGGCGACCCGGCCCAGACTCTGCTGGGCCCGCGCAGCGCCACCCCCGAGGCGCTGACCGCCGTCCGGGCCCGCTACCACCTCGACAGCCCGATGGCCGTGCAGTACTGGTACTGGCTGAGTGATGCCGTCCGGCTCGATCTCGGCACGTCGATCCGCACCGGTGAGAGTGTCGCCGCCGCGCTCGGCGACCGTCTGGTGCTCACCGGGCAACTGGTCGGCCTGGGCTTCGCCGTGGCGCTGCTCCTCGGGGTGCCGCTGGGCGTCCTGGCGGGCCTGCGCAACCGGCGCGCCACCGACCGCGCGGTGCAGAGCCTCGGTGTGGTGGCGCTGTCCACCCCCGCCTTCGCGGGCGGGCTGGTGCTCATCTACGTGTTCTCGCTGATGCTCGGCTGGTTCCCCGCGTACGGACCGGGCGAGGGCCCGGGCACCGACCGGCTGTTGCATCTGGTGCTGCCGGCCCTGGCCCTCGGACTCGCCGTCACCGCCGTTCTGCTGAAACTGACCCGGGCGGCGGTGATCCGGGAGCTCGACCGGGAGCACGTCACGTTCGCCCGCGCCCGGGGTGTGCGGGAACGGGACATCCTGCTGCGGTACGTGCTGCGGGGCACCGTCGTCCCCGTCCTCACCGGGATCGGGCTGATCCTCGCTTACCTCCTGGCGGGAACGGTCATGGTGGAGCAGGTCTTCGCGCTGCCCGGACTCGGCTCCCTGCTCGTCGACTCGGTCACCTTCCGGGACGTGCCCGTCGTGCAGGCCGAGGCGCTGCTCATCGCCGCTCTGGTCTGTCTGGCGAACCTCGTCACCGATCTCGTACAACCGCTGCTGGATCCGCAGCTGCGGACCGCACCCGTGGCAAGGACGGAGCCCGTGCCGAAGGAGTCCGCCGCGGTTGTACCGTCCGGCGTCCGTGAGGAGGAGAACGCATGAAGACCCGCACCGCCCGCAGGTTCTCCCCGCTCACCGTCTGCTGCACGGTTCTGCTGGTGCTGTTCGCGCTGGCCGCGGCCGTAGGCCAGCTGGTTCTGCCGGGCTGGGACGCGCAGGATCTCGCGACCGGCGCGGCCATGCCGGGCGGCGGGCATCTGCTCGGCACCGACGAACTCGGCCGCGACATCGCCCGGATGGTGGTCGCCGGCGCCCGGAGCACGCTGGTCGGTGCGGCTCTGGTCGCGATCGGGTCGATGATCATCGGCAATGTTCTCGGTCTCCTCGCCGGATACCGGAGCGGCTGGATCGACACCGTCGTGCGGCGCTGGGCCGATCTGCTGCTGGCGCTGCCCGCCCTCCTCGTGACGATCGTCGTCGCCGGCATCGGCGGTGGCGGTTACGCACTGGCCGTCGGCGTGCTCGTCGTGCTGACGTCGCCCGCCGACATCCGGCTGGTGCGGTCCGCCGTGCTGGAGCAGCGGCACCGCGCGTACGTCGAGGCGGCCCAGACCCTGGGGCTCTCCCCTTTCACGGTGATGACGCGGCACATCTGGCCCAATGTGCTGCCCGTCGTGGTGGCCAACACGCTGCTGAACTTCGCCGGGGCTATCGTCGCGCTGAGCTCCCTGTCCTTCCTGGGCCTCGGTGTGCCGCCGGGCGCCCCGGACTGGGGCCGGATGCTCTCCGAGAACCGCACCCTGCTGTACGACAACCCGTCGGCCGCACTCGCGCCGGCCGTACTCATCGTCGCGGCGGCCGTGGCCCTCAACCTCCTCGGCGACCGGCTGTTCGAGGCGTTCTCCGACCGTGGGAGGTCCTGATGACAGCGCAGTCGGCGACGGACAGCCGCACCGCCCCCGCCGCACCGGCCGCCGGGCCACTGCTCGCCGTCGACGGTCTGCGGGTGGCGGCGACCGCCGGGCCGGCCGGCCCGGTACCGATCCTGGACGGCATCTCGCTGGAGGTCGGCCGGGGCGAGTGCATTGGCATCGTCGGTGAGTCCGGCAGCGGCAAGTCCCTGGCCATGCGGGCCGTGGCGGGTCTGCTGCCCTCCGGGACCGGGGTGACGGGAGGCTCCGTACGCATCGACGGCCGGGAGGTCCTCACGCTTTCGCCGCGCGAACGCCACGCGATGCGCGGCCGGAGCGTCACGCTGCTGATGTAGGACCCGTTCACCATGCTGCACCCGCAGCTCACCTGCGGGCGTCAGATCGCGGACGGTCTCCGCGACGCCGACGGCGGACAGGGCCGGCGCGCGGCGAAGGCGGCCCGGCGCGCGGAAGTGGAGCGGCGGCTCGCCGAGGTCGGGCTCGGACCCGATGTCGCCGACCGCTATCCGCACGAACTGTCGGGAGGGATGCGGCAGCGTGTGGCGGCGGCCGCGGCGCTGGCGGGCGACCCCGAACTGCTGATCGCGGACGAACCGACGACCGCGCTGGACGCCGCCAACCAGCATGCCGTGCTGGAGCTGCTGCGCGGCCTGCAGCAGAGCCGGCAGATGGGCCTGGTCCTCATCACGCACGATCTGCGGGTCGCGTTCTCCGCCTGCGACCGGGTGTACGTGCTGTACGCGGGCCAGGTGCTGGAGCACGGCCACTCGCAGGAGCTGGAGTCCGGCCCGCTGCATCCGTACACCGCGGGTCTGCTGGCCTCCGAGCCGTCCGTGCGCGAGCGGTTCGCGGAACTTCCGGCCATTCCCGGTGCCGTGCCCGCTCCGGGGTCCCGGGGGCCGGGCTGCCCGTTCGCCGACCGCTGCGCCCACGCGGCTCAGGTGTGCCGCAGCGAACCGGCCCTGCTGCTGCCGGTGAGGGCGGGGGCACCGGCGGACGGTGCGGACCGGCTGTCCGCCTGTGTGCGGATCGCCGAGATCGGTGGCGCGCTCGTGGCACCGTCGGCGCGCAGGGCCGCCGAACCCGCGACGGTACCCGGTCAGACCTCCGGCGAGCAGCAGGACCGGGATCCGGCGCTCGTGGCCACGTCCGTCGACCGCACGTTCCGCTCGCCGGCCGGGGACCACGCCGCCTTGCTCGACGTGAGTCTGACGGTTCCGCGGAACTCGGTCGTCGCCCTGGTCGGTGAGTCGGGCTCGGGCAAGACGACGCTGGCCAGGATCGCGGTCGGCCTGGAGACGTTCGACGGCGGGACGGTGTCCGTGGGCGGGATCTCGCTGCCTTCGGGGCGCCGCCCCACGACAGCGGACCGGCGGCGTCTGGCGGAGCAGGCGCAGATCGTGTTCCAGGACCCGTACTCCTCGCTCAACCCGCTCCGCACCGTGGGCGCGACGCTGCGCGAGGCCCTGGCGGCCGCCGCGGGCGGGCGGGGGCGGGGTGACGCGTCCGGCGTGGACGCCCTGCTCGCGCAGGTCGGGCTGCCCGGCTCGTACGCCTCGCGCCGCCCGGCCGCGCTCTCCGGCGGTGAGCGTCAACGGGTGGCCCTGGCACGGGCGCTGGCCGCCCGGCCCCGGCTGCTGATCTGTGACGAGGCGGTGGCGGCGCTCGATGTGTCGGTCCAGGCCCAGTTGCTCAACCTGCTCGTCACGCTCCAGCGCACCGAGGGCTTCGCGGTGCTGTTCATCACCCACGACCTGGGTGTGGTGCGGCAGATCGCCGACCTGGTGGCGGTGATGCACCGGGGACGGATCGTCGAACAGGGCACGGCCGCCGCGGTCCTGGACGCGCCGCAACACGCCTGGACCCGGCGCATGATCGACGCCCTCCCTCGCGCCGCGGACATCGGCCGCACCACCTGACCGGTCCGCGCCCACGCGGGTAGAGTGTGCCGCTGACCTGCGCGTACCACCGAGAGCGAGGAGGAACGGTGTCCGAACCGACCACCGCCGCCGGGGCGCCCGCGCCCGCGCGCCCGCCGCAGGCCCAGGAGTCCGGCGCCCTGGGTGTACGGGTTTCCCTGGCCGGGAACCTCAACCGCCGTCGGCTCGCCCGCGGTTGGAGCCTGCGCGAGTTGTCGGCGGCGACCGGCGTCAGCAAGGGGCTGCTGTCCCAGATAGAGCGGGCCGAAGCCAATCCGACCGTCGACGTGCTGGTCCGGATCGCCGATGTGCTGGGTACCAACTGCACGGATCTGCTGCGCCAGCCGCTGCTGGAGCCGGAGATCATCCGTGCCGCCTCGCTGGACGAACCCGAGGACGAGACCTCGGTGAACCTGCTGTACTCCGGTCACGAGCAGGCCCGCATGGAGATCTACCGGACACGGCTGCACCCGCACGCCCAGAGCCAGGTCAGCTCACACGGCACCGACTCGGTGGAGTACGTGCTCGTGATGTCCGGCCAGGTGACGCTGGTGGTGAACGACGTCCCGTACCTCCTGGAGGCGGGGGACACCGCCCGGTTCTCGGCGCAGAGCAGCCACTACTACACCACCGAGGACTCGCCCGCGGTCACGCACACGGTCGTCGGCTACCCGCGCGACTGAGCCGTCGTGGCCGGGACCCGCTCGGAGCACCGTCGATTTTGACTCAACTACCGCCGGATATGCGTCGCCCGGCCCCCCTGCTGCCCCCGTCTGTGGCACTCTGGTGCCGACCGCCCCACCGGGCTCCCCCGTACCGGTGGGGCGGTTCTTCGCGTCAGTACGCCCGATTCGGCAGGGATGTGACATCGGATCACGTCACATTCCGGTCATTGAGGCACTGTGACGTGATCAACTTCCGCTTGTGTGCATGGGAGCCTCCTGACGGGGCAGACGCTTACACCTCATGGCCTACCACCAGGGGAGCGTGACGAGATGACGGCGCACACTGCGCAGACTGCCCATGCGGAGCGAGCGGAGCGTGCACGGCCGGCACCGGCCGACAACGGCGCGGCCTCGGCTGCCGTCGCCGAACACGAGGAGCTCATGGGCTCCGCTCTGCAGCCCGCGGACCTCGGCGATCTGCCGTGGATCGAGGACGCGGGCAAGGTCGCGCCCACCGACGCGCGGGAACTGTCCCGGCTGTTCTTCGACCGGCTCCAGGTCCTGGAAGAGGGCACGCACGCCCATCAGTACGCACGCAACACGCTCATCGAGATGAACCTCTCCCTCGTCCGGTTCGCCGCCGGCCGGTTCAGGAACCGGGGCAGCGGCGACATGGAGGACATCGTCCAGGTCGGCACCATCGGGCTGATCAAGGCCATCGACCGGTTCGACCTGTCCCGCGAGGTCGAGTTCACCTCATTCGCGGTCCCGTACATCACCGGGGAGATCAAGCGGTTCTTCCGCGACACCAGCTGGGCGGTCCATGTCCCGCGCCGGCTCCAGGAGCTGCGCGTCGACATCGCCAAGACCAAGGAGACCCTGGCCACCGAGCTCGACCGGGACCCCACCGTCGCCGAGCTCGCCGAGCACCTGGGGCTGAGCGAGGACGAGATCACCGAAGGCATCGTGGCGGCCAACGGCTACACCGCGGGCTCGCTGGACATGCCGGCCGCTCCGGCCGACGCGGGACAGCACAGCGCGGCCGGGCGCACGTTCGCCGATGTGCTGGGCAGCCCGGATCCCGCCATGGAGACAGTGGAGAACCTGCACACGCTGGCTCCGTTGCTGGGGGACCTGGACGAGCGTGAACGCCGCATCATCGACATGCGGTTCGGCCAGGAGATGACGCAGTCGCAGATCGGCGCGGAGCTCGGCATCTCGCAGATGCACGTCTCCCGGCTGATCAGCCGGATTCTGCACAAGCTGCGCGACGGCATGTTCGTCGAGGAGTGAGCGGGGCGAGGGGGGCTCCCGGCCGAAGTGGCCGGGAGCCCCCCTCGCCGTTTCCCGACGAGTCCCCCGTTCCCCGACGAGTCCCCTCGCCGTTCCCCGGTACCCGAACATTGCGGCCCGATGAAATCGCCGCGGGCCCGGCCCCCGTCGCCAACCCGTCGGCCTCCCGCCCAGCCGACCGGCACGCGACCCCACCGACGGCACACCTGAGCAGGCCGAACGGGCAGGAGGCGGCGACATGCGCGGTGGCCGGCCCGGCCCTCCCGCCTTCCCGGCAGGCACTCCGGCCGTACGGGGCGCTGTTGACGCCCACCTGAGCCACTGACACGCTCTCCCGCATGCCCGCGACTCCGGTTCTCTTCTCGCGGCGCCACGTCGATCTGGGACGCCTCGCGTCCGCCGCGTGTCGTCGCGGCCATTGCCGCGCCCCCGTACCGTCGAGCGGCTGACCCGCTCCGGCGCCGGCGCGACGACGATTCCCGCGCGCCTGCCACGAGGGGCGCCCGGACGGGTCCGGCTCCGGATCCCGACGGCGCCCCGGCCCGCCGCCCGGTCCCCCTCCGTACCGAGAACCGCAGAGGACCGCCATGAGCCAGCCCGTCGACTCCGTCACCGCAGGCCACACTCCCGAGGACACCGACCGTCAGGAACCTTCGGCCGCCTGGTCCTTCGAGACCAAGCAGATCCATTCGGGGGCCACGCCCGACGCGGCGACCGGCGCCCGCGCGGTGCCGATCTACCAGACGACCTCGTTCGTCTTCCGCGACACCCAGCACGCCGCGGATCTGTTCTCGCTGGCCGAGCCCGGCAATATCTACACCCGGATCCACAACCCCACCCAGGACGTGCTGGAGCAGCGGATCGCCGCGCTCGAGGGCGGAGTCGCTGCGGTGGCGCTCGCCTCCGGGCAGGCGGCCGAGACCCTTGCCCTGCTGACGCTGGCCGGTGCGGGCGACCACATCGTCTCGTCCACCTCGCTGTACGGCGGCACGTACAACCTCCTGCGTCACACGCTCCCCCGGTTCGGCATCGAGGTGTCGTTCGTCGACGACCCGGACGACATCGAGGCGTGGACGGCGGCCATCCGGCCGAACACGAAGGCGCTGTTCGCGGAGACGCTGGGCAACCCGCGCGGTGACGTCCTCGACATCCGGGCGGTCGCCGACGCCGCGCACGCCTCCGGGGTGCCGCTGATCGTGGACAACACGGTGCCCACCCCGTTCCTGCTGCGTCCGATCGAGCACGGAGCGGATGTCGTCATCCACTCGGCGACGAAGTTCCTCGGCGGCCACGGCACCACGATCGGCGGTGTGGTGGTCGACGGCGGTACCTTCGACTTCGGGGCGCACGCCGAACGGTTCCCGGACTTCAGCTCCCCCGACCCGAGCTACCACGGTCTGCGCTACTGGCCGGACCTCGGTCCCAGCGCCTTCGCCGTCAAACTGCGGGTCCAACTGCTGCGCGATCTCGGCCCCGCACTCTCCCCGCACTCCGCGTTCCTGCTGTTGCAGGGGGTGGAGACGTTGAGCCTGCGCCTGGAACGGCACACCGCGAATGCCCTGGCGCTGGCCGAATGGCTGGAGGGGCGCGACGAGGTGTCGGCCGTCCACTACGCGGGCCTCCGGTCGAGCAAGTGGTACGAGGCGGGGCGCCGCTACCTCCCGCGCGGCGCGGGAGCGGTGCTCGCCTTCGAACTGCGCGACGGGGTGGAGGCGGGGAAGCGGTTCGTGGACGCGGTCGAGCTGTTCAGCCACCTCGCCAACATCGGTGACGTACGGAGCCTGATCATCCATCCGGCTTCGACCACGCACAGCCAGCTGACCGAGGAGCAGCTGGCCGCCACCGGGGCCACCGCCGGGCTGGTCCGCCTCTCCGTCGGGCTGGAGAACGTGGACGATCTCAAGGCGGACCTGGACGCGGGGTTCCGGGCCGCGAAGGCGGCGTCCTGAACCGGACTGCCCCCTCGCTCACGCTCCCCCTCCCGCCGGCCACCGGAGGCCGGCGGGAGGGGGATCCGCCCGGCCGCCGCTCCTGGCTCCGTCCCGAGCGGCCACTGTCCCTGGAGTCCGGCGGCGTGCTGCCCGGTGTCCGGCTGGCGTACGAGACGTGGGGCCGCCCGGCACCCGACGGCTCCAACGCCGTGCTGGTGCTGCACGCCCTGACCGGTGACAGCCATGTGGCCGGGGCGGCGGAGCCCGGGCACCCCACGGCGGGCTGGTGGGACGCACTGGTCGGCCCCGGCCGGGCACTGGACACCGACCGGTGGTTCGTCGTCGCGCCGAACGTGCTCGGTGGCTGCCAGGGCAGCACCGGTCCGTCCTCCCGGCGGCCCGAAGGGGCTCGCTGGGGCGGCGACTTCCCGTATCTGACGGTCCGTGACCAGGTCGCCGCCGAGGTGACCCTGGCCGACGCGCTCGGTATCGGGCGATGGGCGGCGGTGATCGGCGGATCGATGGGCGGCATGCGCGCCCTCGAATGGGCGGTGGGCCGGCCGGAGCGTACCGGAGCACTGCTGGTGCTGGCCGCGCCCGCCGCGGCGTCGGCGGAGCAGATCGCCTGGGGATCGCTGCAGATCTCCGCGATCCGCTCCGACCCGGGGTGGCGCGGCGGCCATTACCACGATGCAGCCCCGGGCGAGGGACCGCATCGCGGCCTCGGTCTGGCGCGCAGGATCGCCCATGTCACCTACCGCAGCGAGCCGGAGCTCGCCGCCCGGTTCGGCGGTGATCCGCAGCCCGGTGAGCAGCCGTGGCACGGCGGACGGTACCGGGTGGAGTCGTATCTCGACCATCACGCCGCCAAGTTGGTGCACCGCTTCGACGCGGGCAGCTATGTGACCCTGACCGGGGCGATGAACGGGCACGATGTCGGGCGCGGGCGTGGTGGTGTGCCCCAGGCGCTGCGCCGGGCCGGGATGCCCGCGCTCGTCGCCGCGATCGACTCCGACCGGCTCTATCCGCCGGCACAGCAGGCGGAGCTGGCTGCGCTGTTGCCCGGAGCCGACCGGGTCAGGACCGTGGAGTCCCCGCACGGCCACGACGGCTTCCTGATCGAGACGGGTCAGGTGGGCGCGCTCGTACGGGAGTTGCTGCCGGCCCGGCCGGACCCGGAGCCGGACCGCTGAATCCACCCCTGCTGTCCCCATCCACTAGCCCCCTGGAGATGTCCATGAGATCCGTTCCGCCGTCCGAGGCCGCCTACGACGGAATGCGGCTGCGCCAGTGGTCGCGCGGCGCCGCGCGCTCCGCGGGGATCGAGCGCCGTGATCTGCTCCGGCTGGTCGCCGCGGCTTCGGTGGCAGGCCCACTGGCCGGGCTCGCCGCTCCCGCGCACGCGGCGTCCGGGACCGCGTCCGCCGCCCCGGGAATCGTGAAGCCGCTGCCGCCCGAGGTGTTCACGGTGCGCGGCACCAACGCGGAGACGAACTTCGCGGCGCTGCGCGACACGGGGCTGCTCACACCGGCCGACCGCTTCTTCGTGCGCAACCACACCGTCACTCCGCGGATCGACGCGTCCACCTGGCGGCTGAGGATATGGGGCGACGGGCTGAAGGGCCCGGCGGTGGAGTTCACGTACGACGACCTGCGGGCCCTGCCCTCCGTCACCCGTACCTCGTTCGTCGAGTGCGCGGGCAACGCCCGCAGTTACTACACCACGCAGCAGGGCCAGCAGGTCAGCGGGACCGCCTGGACCCTGGGGGCGATCGGCACGGCCCGCTGGCGCGGGGTGCGGCTGGCCGATGTGCTGCACCGCGCGGGCATCGCCCGGCACGCGGTCGACGTGCTGCCGCGCGGTCTGGACGACGAGGTGGTCAGCGACGGGATCAATCTCGGACATGTGCGCAGGCCGCTGCCGGTGGCCAAGGCGCTGGACGACGTCCTGCTCGCGTACGAGATGAACGGCGAACCGCTGCCTCCCGACCACGGCTATCCGGTGCGGCTGATCGTGCCGTCCTGGATCGGGATCGCGAACATCAAGTGGCTCGGCGACATCGAGGTGAGCGCACAGCCGCTGGTCTCCCCGTGGAACACCGGTCTCTACCGGCTCTTCGGCCCCGGCTACCCGGCGGAAGGCAGCGCACCGCTGACCCGCCAAACGCTGAAGAGCGCCTTCGAGCTGGCGCCGGGCGCGACGTTCCCCGCCCGCCGGCGCCAGGTTCTGACGGGGCGGTCGTGGTCGGGCGGAGCGCCCGTGCGTACGGTCGAGGTCAGCACCGACGGGGGCGTGCGGTGGCGGCGCGCCCGGCTGCGCGACGAGCCGCGGAGCGGGAGCTGGGTGCGCTGGTCGGCCGACTGGCTGCCGGAGGATCCTGGACCTGCCGTCCTGCTGGCACGGGCGACGGACCGCTCGGGCCGCACCCAGCCGGAGGCCACCGTCCACAACACGCAGGGCTACCTGTTCGACGCGGTGGTCCGGCACGAGGTGCAGGTCGTCTGACGCAGTGGCCGGGCCCGGGTGCCGGAGCATCAGAGCGCTCCGGCACCCGGCGGGAGGACAAGGGTCAGGCCTGGTCCTTCTCCGCGGGCCGGCCGGCGTAGTAGGTGGCGATCATGTCGTCGTCGCCGTGCCCCGCCGCTTCGGCGCGCTCGAAGCGGGCGGCCGACGCCTCGGTCAGGTCCAGCCGGACGCCGGAGTGTTCGGCGGCGTCGAGAATGAGGCGGGTGTCCTTGAGGGCCGTGGACAGGGCGAAGCTCGGGGTGAGGTCTCCGGAGAGGACCGCGGCGGACTTGCCGTGCAGATAGGCGGAGTCGAGCGGTCCGCCCTTCATGACGTCGAGGAACGACTGCGGGTCCACGCCCAGTCCCTCGGCGAGGTTGAGGCATTCCGCGACGCCGCCCACCATGTTGATCACCCAGGTGTTGACCACGAGCTTGAGCCGCGAGGCGGCTCCCGGCTCCTCGGCCACCCAGTGGGTGCGCTGCCCGATCGCGTCGAGCACGGGCCGGGTCACCTCGCGTGCGGCGGACGGTCCGGAGACGAAGACGGTCAGCGTGCCCTGCTCCGCGGGCTGCCTGGTGCCGGAGACCGGGGCGTCGAGGTAGACGAGGCCGAGGTCCGCGGCGCGTTGCGCGAGGTCCGCGGTGGCCTCCGGCCCGACGGTGGAGCTCTGCAGGAGGACCTGGCCGCGGTGCACCCCGTCGGACGCGGCGGTGAGCGCGGCGGCGACGGCGGTGCTGTCGTTGAGCACGGTGAGGACGACGTCGGCCCCGCGCACGGCTTCGGCCGCGGTGTCCGCGACCGTGGCGCCGTCGGCGGCGAGCGGGACCGCCTTGGCGTGCGTGCGGTTCCAGACGCGGACGTCGAGACCGGCCCGCAGCAGGCTTCGGGCCATCCCCGAGCCCATGATTCCGGTTCCGAGCACGGCGACGGCCGGCCGCTCCGGTACTGCGTCGGCTGCTGAGGTCATGAGGGCGTTTCCCTTCTTCGGCCGCGCAGAGTCCGGCTCGCGGCGCTTCGGATGCTCAGGATTGCCGCAGCGCGCCGTCGAGAACGGCAGCGTGCACAGCTCTGGCGAGTCGTGCACCCCAGCGCGACCGGGGCCCCGCGAACGGCTCGCCCGCCCCTGCCTCCGGGGCAGGGGCGGCGATGCAGACGGAGTCGGTGGGGGTGCCGGAGCAGTCGAGTCCGGCGTCCAGGAGGGCCTGCACCTTGGCTTCAGTGGCGGTGGCGACGGCGTTGACAAGCGCGGCGTCGGAGAGGGGAACGGGAAGTGTGACGACGATGTTGACCGTCCCCGGCCGGGGCGGCCCCTCGGTGCCTCCGGCGGGAGCCGCCGCCCAGCCGCGCACCCCGAGGCCGCAGGTGGCGGTCGCGGTGACGCCCTCGTCGGCGGCGACGGTGTACGCGGTGACGTCGGCGGCCGTCATCAGTCCGGCGCCGGGACCGGTGAGCCGTTCGCCGGCGGCGATCTCGGCAAGGTGCCGGTCGGGGTCCATGCGCGGATAGCCGCCGGGAACCTGGGCGTTGAGGATCCAGTCACGCGGGCCGATGCCGCCGCCGAGTACAGCGCTGCTGCACACCCGCCACCCGGGTCCCAGCCGCCACACGAGATGGTGCAGCTCCAGGCCGTCCTCGCGCCGGGCCAGCAGCTCACCGCGCTGTTCGGGCAGCCGGATGCGTACGGAACGGATGGGGTACCCCCGGTGTGCGGCAGGACGACGGTCGGCGTGTGACCTGTCGATCATAGGCACTGGGGCAGGGCTCCCCCGGGGGCGCCCTGCCCGTCGCCGCGCGGGTTCAGGCCTCGCCGCGGGCCATGGCGATCAGCCGGTGGCGCGGCCACCCTGGGCGCGGACCGGCTCGTGGAGCGCGGCGCACAAGGGCCGTTCGGCGAAGGACACGGCGGCGTCGACGCCGCGCATGACCGGGCGCCCGGCCTGAAGGACGCGGCACATGAACTCCGGGGACCGGTGTCCCGCTCGACGAACATGTAGTAGGGAACGGCACCGGGATCGCCCTGCGTCTGCCGCTGGTCGGCCAGGATGTCCGCGCAGTCGCCGACGTGCCGCACGACGGGCATCCGCAGCACGGCGCCGGCGGACCGGATCCGCGGGCGGCGTCCGTGCGCAGCTCGCGCGGAGGGGAGAGGGGCTGCATCAGTGCGCGAACCGGTCGCCAGGTCGCGGGCGCCGGGCGGCCCGTCCCACCGCCTCGTCATGCCGCACCGCGGCCGTTTCACCCACCTCTCCGGCAGGCCGGACCGGGGAGCACCGGCACGGGCACCCTTCACTCGATTGGCCTAATCGGGCCGGCGGCCCCTCAACGGCATCGCACGGGGCCTGCACCGACGTGGGGCAGGTGCGGCACCCGGCCTCCGACGGCCGGGCGGTTGCAGCGTCCATCCGGGTGAGGCGCGATGGAATCCGGACGCGCCTCCCCTGCTGGACCCACCCACAGGACGCGCCCGGGCGAGGAGGAATCGGTCATGGGAGCCGCTGACGGTTTCACGGATTCCGGAGAGCTCGACGGCCTGACGGTGTACGACACCGAGGGCGAGAAGATCGGCAACGTGGGGCGGGTGTATGTCGACGACAACACCGGCCGGCCGGACTGGATCACGGTGAAGACCGGCCTGTTCGGCATGAAGGAGAGTTTCGTGCCCCTCGCCGGAGCCCGTCGCGTGGGCTCCGACCTGCACATCTCGCATCCGAAGGACCGGGTCAAGGAAGCCCCCCGAGTGGACGCGGACGCCCATCTGTCCGTCTCCGAGGAGGAAGAGCTCTACCGGCACTACGGCCTGAGCCGGAACACCGAAGCCAATCTCGGCGACCGTGCCGGGGCCGGCGGCACCACGAGCGCCGACGCACCGACCACGACCGGGACGGGCACCATGGGCGCGGCCGGAGCCGGAGCCGGAGCCGGAGCCGGAGCGACAGCCGGGGCCGGGGCCATGGGCGCCGCGGGCACGGGACGCACGACCGACCGGACCACGTCGGCCGGCGTGGCCGGTGCGGGCACCGGGACCGGCAGGCACCGTGACACCGAGACCTCGGGCACGTCCCGTCCGCTGGTCGGAGCCGGTGCGGGCGCCGAGCGGTCCGCCGCCGACCTCGGCGGCAAGGAGGAGCTGATCCGCTCCGAGGAACAGCTCCATGTCGGCACCGAGGAGTACGAGAGCGGCAAGGCCCGCCTGCACAAGTACGTCGTCACCGAGAACGTCACCCGGACCGTGCCCGTGTCGCACGAAGAGGTGCGCGTGGTCCGGGAACCGCTCCGGCCGGGGGACAAGGCGGCCGGCCGGGCCGACATCAACGAGCAGGACGTGGAGGTCACCCTGCACGCCGAACGCGCCACGATGCGCAAGGAGACCGTGCCGGTCGAGCGGGTACGGATGGAAACGAAGAAGGTGACCGAACAGAAGGAAGTCTCCGCCGAACTGCGCAAGGAGCAGATCGACTACGCGGACGGTACGACCAAGAGCGGCAAGGACATGGGTGGCAAGGACATGGGCGGTGAATTCGGTCAGGGGCGGCGCCGCTGACCCCCCGCGTACCGCGCCGCACGGCCGTACCGCACCAGCGAGGGGCGGGCCCCGCACGAGGGTCCGCCCCTTGCGTTCCGGGGCACGGAGCAGCCGGGCCGCGGCAGGGAGTCAGCCCGCTCGGGAGTCTTGCCCGATGCGGAGTGAGGACCGCTCCGGACGAAAGCGCACCGAGGGCCGCCCCTGCGGGCCGTCCGGTGTCACGACGGCGGACACGCGGTAGACGTCGGCGATGAGCTCCTCGGTGATCACCTCCGCCGGGCTGCCGCCCGCGACCACCCGTCCGTCGTTCATCACCACGATCCGGTCACAGAACATCGCGGCCAGATTGAGGTCGTGCAGGGCGACGACGGCGGTCAGCGGCAAGGACGTGACCAGGGACAGCAGTTCCAGCTGGTGCTGGATGTCCAGATGGTTGGTCGGTTCGTCCAGCAGGAGTTCACGCGGCTGCTGGGCCAGCGCACGGGCGATCTGGACGCGCTGGCGCTCCCCGCCGGAGAGTGTGTGCCAGGACTGGTCACGGCGGTCGGCGAGACCGGTCCGCTCCAGGGCCTCGCGCACCGCCGCCTCGTCCGCTGCCCCCGGCGCCGACCAGGCGCGACGGTGCGGGATGCGGCCCAGGCGCACGACGTCCACGACGCTCAGCTCGACCTGCGTGACGGCGTGCTGGTCGACCACCGCGACCCGTCTGGCCACGGTGCGGCGCCCTATGGCGGCCAGCGGATCGTCGTCGAGGGTGACCACGCCCGCGTCCGGGGCCAGAACTCCGGCCAGGATCCGCAGCAGGGTGGACTTTCCGGAACCGTTCGGGCCGATCAGCCCGATGGTGGCGCCCGGCGGCGGGGCGAGCGAGACACCGTCCAGGATGAGGCGGCCGCCCGCCTCCCTGCTGACCCGGTCGGCCCGCAGGCCGCCGGGGGTGGTCGGGGTCATGTGGTCCGCCTGGTGCGGTGGAGGACCAGCACGAAGGCGGGTACCCCGATCAGGGCGGTGACGACTCCCACCGGAACCTCCTGCGGGTCGAGGACGGTCCGGGCGAGGGTGTCGACCCAGACCAGGAAGACGGCCCCGGCGAGCGCGGTGACCGGCAGCAGCCTGCGGTGCCCGGAACCGGTGAGCGCACGGGCCGCGTGCGGCAGCACCAGTCCGACGAACCCGATGGCACCGGCCGAGCTCACGAGTGCGGCGGTCAGCAGCGCGGTCGCGCACAACAGGACGATCCGGGTACGGCCGACGTGGACGCCGAGGGTGGCTGCCGCGTCCTGGCCGAAGGCGAAGGCGTCGAGCGTACGGGCGTGGCCGAGGCAGATCAGCAGCGTCACGGCGAGCACGGCGGAGCAGGTCCACACATCGCTCCAGCCGACGCCGCCGAGTGAGCCCAGCAGCCAGAACAGCACCCCGCGGGTCTGCTCGGCGTCGGCGGCGGTCATCACGACGAAGGAGGTGAGCGCGGAGAAGAGCTGCATGGCCGCGACCCCTGACAGCACGACCCGGTCGGTGCTGCCGCCGAGGGTGTGGCTGAGCAGCAGGACCAGGGCGAAGGAGCAGAGCGCCCCGATGAACGCCCCGGCCGACAGGGAGACCGCTCCCCCGCCGACGCCGAGAACGACTACCACGACCGCGCCGGTCGACGCCCCGGAGGAGACGCCGAGGACGAAGGGGTCGGCGAGCGGGTTGCGCAGCAGCGACTGCATGACGGTGCCGCAGACCGCGAGCCCCGCGCCGCAGACGGCGGCGAGCAGGGTGCGCGGCATGCGCAGGTTCCAGATGATGCCGTCGCGGATCGGGCTGAGCCGCGACTCACCGGCACCGAGGTGGGAGGCGACCGTGGACCAGACGTCGGCGACGGAGATCCGGGCCGGGCCGATGGTGACGGCGAGGGCGACGGACAGGGCCAGCAGCAGGAGCCCGCCGGCCCACAGGAGTCCGCCCCGGACACGCCGGGCGCCCCGCCGGCCGGGCCTGGCGTGCACACTCGCGTCCTCGCGCGGTGCCGCGGCCTGTTCGGTGTCCGTCACCTCGCGAGCCCGAAGGTACGCAGGCCGGCTGCCACGCGCTCCACACCCTCGACGGTCCGGATGGTCGGGTTCATGGCCTGGCCGCTGAGCAGCACGTAGCGCTTGTGCCGGACGGCGTCCATGTTCTTCGTGGCGGGGTTGGACTCCAGGAAGGCGATCTTCTTCGCGGCGCTCTCGGCGGTCTGCGACTTGCGCGTCAGGTCGCCGATGACCAGCACGTCCGGGTTGCGGTCGGCGACGGTCTCCCAGTTGATCTGGGGCCATTCCTCGTGGGTGTCGTCGAAGGCGTTCTTCGCGCCGAGTTCCCGGGTGATGATGCCGGGCGCTCCGCAGCAGCCGGCCAGGTACGGGGCCTCGGAGTTGGCGAACCAGTACATCAGGGAGGCGCCTGAGGCGTCGATGCCTCCCGTCGCCTTGCGCACCCGGGCGCGCAGCTCGGCAACGAGTCTCTCGCCGCGCTCGGGAACGCCGAACACCTTGGCCAGGTCCTGTACTTCGCGGTAGACGCTGTCCATGGTCAGGGCGCCGGTCCGGACACCGTCACCGTCCTTGCTGTTGTCCTTGGCGGTGCAGTCGGCGGGCGAGACGTAGGTGGGGACGCCGAGCGCCTCGAACTGCTCGCGTGGGGCGACACCGCCCTTGGCGAGCGTCGACTCGAAGGAGGCGCTGACGAAGTCGGGCTCCTGATCCAGGACCTTCTCCGACGAGGGCCGGTTGTCGGAGATCCTCGGGATGCCGGCGTTGGCCTTCTCCAAGCCCTTCAACACGGGGTCGGTCCAGGTGGCCGTGGCGGCGAGCCGGTCGGCCAGTCCGAGCGAGAGCAGGATCTCGGTCGATCCCTGGTCGACCGGCACGGCGCGCTGCGGGGCCGCGTCCACGGTGACGGTCCGTCCGCAGTTCTGCAGGGTCACCGGATAGCCGTCGGCTCCCCCGGCCTTGGCGGCGGTGCTGTCCCTGCCGCCGCCGCAGGCGGTCAGCAGGATCAGTGCGGCGGTGAGCAGGGCGGCGGAACGGGTGGGGCCGGCTATGGGCGGCACGAAGTACCTCGGCGTCTCTGGGCCCATGCGCGGGGCCCGGTGTACGGAGTTCCGCAGCCCGGTACCGGACCGCGGGTGCCAGCAGGTCTTCGGACTCGGGTTCACGCGGACGGGACGCCTTCCCGGGAAACCGTGGGTCTCCCAGTGGCTGTGGCCCCGCCCGTCCCCCTCACCGCTGCGCGTCAGTTCCGGATTCGCACCGGATTCCCTGACCCCTACGTGGAGTTCGACTGGCTCTCGGCACGCTACCACGAGCCTCTGCGCAGCTCAGCGGCGGTGCGCCCGGGCACGGGCGGTGGGGCGGACGGGGCGGCGCGGCCGCGCACCGCCCCGACGCCGGAGTGTCCGGGCGCACCGCTCCGGTCACGCCTTGCGGCGAACCGATTCGCCACCGTGGGTGCGCACCCCCTCGCACCAGCGTGAGAGCAGGGCTGCGGTCCCCCAGAAGGCCAGCAGGACGACGCGGACGCCCAGGCACCGGAGCGCGCCCGCCGCCCGGCGCGGCAGGGCTGCGGCTCCCTTCAGCGGTGCGCCTGTCATCGTGCGTCCCCGGCAGGTTCCCGGGCCGCGGCGGTGTGCCAGGAGGCGCCCGCGTCGTCGTACGCGTCCGTGTAGCGGGCTCCCGCGATGGGCCAGTCGGCGAGCAGTTCACCGGGCAACGCGAAGGACTCGGTCAGTTCCGGCAGATGACCGCTCACGGCGGCGATGAACTGCTCGCTGACATCGGTCAGTCCCTCGACCTGACCAGCGGTCAGGTGGCCGGCCGCAAGCAGATCCCCGCTGTTGCGCGCGACCCAGCGCAGAGCGAACAGCCGGGCCAGTTCGCCCAGCCGCTCGCGGGCCTCGCCGCTGGGCAGGGCCTCGAGCGCGCACTCGTACGCGTGGGCTGCCTGCCGGTACGCATGGGCCTCCACTCCCCGCAGCGCGGGCCCGGACCCCTCGTTCCAGCGCTCCAGCGGGTCGCCGTGCGCCACCCGGGCCATCCGTGCGGCCGCCCGGGCGAACCAGATACGCTCCACCTGGTCCAGGAGCCGGCCGAGGAAGCGCAGATCGGTGAGGTCGCCGCCGGGCGGAGCGGCCGCCGGACCTTCGTCCGGGTCCCGGGCGGCCTCCAAGAGCAGTCCCGCGGCCGCCCTGGAGTGGATGGCCAGGTTGTCACCCTCGGCGGTGATGGCGCCCTCGACGCCGGTGACGAGTTCGGTCATCCCGTTGTTCTCCAGCAGCCCCTGGGCACCGCACCGTTCCCGGCATTCGACGATGACGGACCGGGCCTGCCAGGTGATCCACCCCTTGGCCACGTCGACCAGCCGCTCGGCCGCCTCCCGGTCCGCGGGCGGTCCTGCCGCCGCCTCCTCCCAGCGGTCGAGGACCCGCCGGTGCAGCAGGCTCATCGCGAAGACGGTGGCCATGGCCTCGGCGAGCGGCCCGTGGTGACTGCGGTGCGCGATCACCGGGACAGGCGGTGACGGGCGGCTCCCCGAGACGAAACGGTGGCCGCCGTAGCGGACGGCGACGGCCAGCGTGGCGCGTGCGGACCCCACCGCGCTGGCGCTCATACAGATCCGGCCCGCGGTGACCCGTCCGATCGACGCGCGAAAGCGGTGCCTGCGCCCCTCGGTCTCGCTGCGGAACACCCCTTCCTCGCCGACCCGCCCCTGCACGCCGCCGAGCAGAGCGCCTCGCCCCACGAAGACCTGGTCGAAGGAGGTCAGGCAGTGGTCGACGGGGCTGCCCATCCGTGCGGGAAGCCGGCGCACCCGCACCCCGGGCAGGGCCCGGGACGCATCGGTGAGCGGCACCAGCAGCAGGAAGACCCCGTGGTCGGCGCCCCCGACGATCAGCCGGGCGGCGACGAGCCCCGACTTGGGGCCGCCGGCCGGACTGGTATTGGGCATGAACTTCTGTGCGCCGGCGTGCGGGGTGTGGAGCACGAACCCGTCCCGGGCGGGGTCGTAGGTGGCGGTGGTCTCGACGGCGGCGGCGTCGTTGCCGTGCGCCACCTCCGTACAGAGGAAGGTGCCGATCCGTCGCAGCCGGAGGAAGTCCGACAGATCGCGGGTGCTGTCGGTGTCGTGGTCCAGAAGGCTGCCGAGGAAAAGGTTGTAATGAATGCCCGCAACGGTGGTGAGGGCCGGGTCCACGGGGGCGAGCCATTCGTGCATGGCGGCGAGCGCGCGCGGGTCGGAGGCCGGCCTGGCGGCGCTGTCCAGCGCACTGTTGAGCGCGCGCAGCCGTGCGTGGGCCAGGGCGAGCCGCTCGTCGGGGGTGGGGCCGGGAGGCGGCCAGAGCGGCCGGCGGAACGGTTCTGTGGTGACGAGCCGGCGCCAGAAGCCGTGCTCGCGGCGGGCGTCCGGACCGAGGAGCGCTGTGGCGAGCAGATCGGCGACCCGCCCGGTTCCGGCTCCTGAGGGGCCGTTGCTGTCGAAAATAGTGGTCATAAAAGCACAAACGATCAGGAAACTTCCAGGACACCCTCACAGCCGGCGTCCGCGGCAGCCCGCCCCTGCCCGGTGGGAGCCCGGACGACACCGTACCGGCCGCCGCCCGTCACCCGTATGCAGCAACTCACCGCGCTGTGCGGGCGGCCAGGACATCCCCTTGGGTCATGGAACGGGACCCCGGTCAGTCGGCCGCACCGGACGAGCACGCCGAACTGGAAGCCCTTCGTGCACGGGTGACCCAGCTGGAGGAGGACCGCGCCCCGGCGCGGCACGGGCTGCGGCTGCGTTCGTTCTTCGCGGTCCTGCTGATCCTGGTGGCGGCCGTACTGACACCGCTGAGCATCGTGTCGAGCTGGGCGAGCGACGTCGCGGGGGACACGGACCGCTATGTGGCGATGATGGAGCCGCTTGCCGCCGACCCCGATGTACAGGCGGCCGTGACCGACCGCGTCACCCATGCCGTCATGACCCATCTGGACATCGACGCGCTGTTGGCGGACGTCGCACCCGACGACCGGCCGGTCGTCGACAAGGCCCTCGGGAAGCTCAGCGGCCCGCTCACCACCGGTGTCACGAACTTCGTGCACGGGACCGTCGAGAAGTTCGTGACCAGCGACGCCTTCGAGCGGGTGTGGAGTGACCTCAACCGACAGGCGCACGCCTCAGTCGTGAAGGCGCTGACGGGTGAGGGCGGCGGGGCTGTGAAGCTGACCGACGACACCGTCACCCTGGACCTCGCCCCGGTCATCGACCGGGTGAAGCAGCGCCTCGTCGACCGCGGTCTGACGGTCGCCGAGAAGATCCCGGAGATCCACACCGACTTCACGGTCCTGACCTCCGACTCGGTCGGCAAGGCCAAGCAGGGGTTCCGGGCGCTCGAACTCCTCGGATTCTGGCTTCCCGTGGTCACGCTGGTGGTGGCGGTGGGCGGGGTACTGCTCGCGGTGCGCCGCCGACGGGCCCTGGTCACCGCTGCGCTCGCGGTCGCTGCGGGCGCCGCCCTGCTCGGGCTCGGCCTGTGGGCGGGGCGCGCGTTCTATCTCGACAGTCTCCCCTCCGACGTCTCCCAGCCGGCCGCTGGTGCCGTCTTCGACGGCCTGGCGGGATATCTGCGCGCCGGGGTCCGGCTGGTGGTGACCGTCGGTGCGGTGGTGGCTCTCGCGGCCTGGCTCACCGGAACCGGCCGCGCCGCGACCCGCGTCATGGCGATGTGGAGCGGCGGCATCGGGGCCGTACGGGATGCGGCCGGTTTCACGGGCGGTCCGGTCGGCCGCTGGGTGCACCGGGCCAGGCGACCGCTGAACTGGACCGTGGTCGTGGTGGCCGTCGCGGTGCTGGTGGCATGGGACCGGCCGACCGGTCTGGTCACGGTGTGGATCGCGCTGTGTGCCCTGTTCGCCCTGGCCGTCGTCGAGTTCCTCGACGACGACAGCACTCCGCACCTGGCGGCCCCCGGCAGCGGACGGGCCATGGGCGGTTCCTAGCGTCTGCCGGGCGGCAGGGGTGAGGCGGCGACGCCGGTGAGCGTGCTCAACGTGTCGTTCGACGCGCCGCTCAACGACTTGAAACAGGCCCGTGCCGGTCTCCCCCTGCTCGTGAAGGCAGATGTCACGGGCGCGGTGGACGGGCTGCGCAAGGTGCGGGCTTGGGTCACCTCCGACAACGGCACGACCTGGAAGCAGGTCCTGGTCCTGCCCCTGCATGACGGTGGACACGGGTTCCTCGCGCCGCACACCGCACTCGTCAAGGGCGGCTTCCTCGGCCTGCGGGTGACGGCCGAGGACCGGCACGGCAGCACCGTGGACTCGGCCCTTCCCAGGGCCGTGCCGGTCGGCTGATTCCGAGCCGACACCGACGACGGTGCCACCGTCCCCGTGGGGGGTGACGGTGGCACCGTCCTGTTCACATCCGGCCGAGCGCCGCGGCGAGTTCCGCGCTGTCGGGCGGGTTGGCGCCGGCCCGGGAGACGGTCACGGCCGCCGCTGCCGCCGCGTGCCGCAGGACATCGGTCACCGTGGCCCGGTCCAGCGACCGCAGCCCTTCCCGCCCGGCCGCTCCGAGCAGTCCGTGGGCGGCGAGCGCGTGCAGGGTGCCCGACATGAAGGCGTCCCCCGCCCCCACCGTGTCGACGACCTCGGTCGGCAACGCCCCGACGGTCACCTGCCCGTCGGGCAGAACCGCGAACGCTCCGTCGCCGCCCCGGGTGACGAGGACGACGGCAGGCCCGGTGGCGAGCCATCGCTCGGCGACCTTCTCCGGGGCCTGACCCGGGTACAGCCATTCCAGGTCCTCGTCGCTCGCCTTCACCACATCACTGAGCGCCACACAGAACTCGGCCTTGCGCACGGCCGCCTCGTGGTCCCCCATCAGTTCCGGCCGCACGTTGGGGTCATAGCTGACCGTCGCTACGGCCCGCAGCGATTCGACGGCGGAGCGGACCGTGGCCGCGCCGGGTTCCGTGACCGCCGCGATCGAGCCGGTGTGGACGTGCGCGGGCGGCCGGTCCGGGGAGACCGGGCCCAGAGTCCAGGTGATCTCGAAGGTGTACGCGGCGTGACCCGCGCCGTCCAGCGTAACTGCGGCGGACGGGGTGGGGGCGGTGGAACCGTCCGTGCGGACGTCGACCCCGGCTCCGGCCAGGTGGTCACGGATCAGCTGCCCGTTGGTGTCCGGCCCGAGCTGGGTGAGCAGGGTCGCGTCGTGTCCGAGCCTGGCCAGGCCGTACGCGACGTTGGCCGGGCTGCCGCCCGGGTGAATTCGGTCGGCCGCACCCGGCAGCCGGACGATGTCGGCGACGCATTCGCCGATGACCAGCAGATCGAGTCTGTCGAGCATGAGGGTGAGGTCTCCTAGAGTGCGGTGACGTGGGTGTCCTGGTAGGCGGCACGGCCTCCGAACACATTGAGCCCGATCCTGCCGCGTGCATAGCGTGTATCGGTCACGTCGACGACCGGCCTGCCGTCGACGGATACCTCGATGCGCCCGCCCCGGGCCAGAATCCGCAGCGTCAGGGTCACTCCCGTCCGTATCAGCAACGGCGTTTCGGCGAGTACGGTCGTCTGTCCGGCGTCCCGGCGCATCAGCCGGACCGTCCGCAGATTCGGATCGAGGTTGACCGCGTATCCATCGGCGATGTCGGGCGTTGTGCGCAGGAACACCGATCCGGCGCCGCTCGTCCCGTCGGGGCCGCCGAAGCGCACGAGGGTGGTCAGTTCCAGATCGCCGTACTCGGTGCCGGAGACACTGGTGGTGTCCCGGTCGAACGCCCCGGTGCGGCCGGCCCCGGTGGTGGTCCAGTGGCCGGCCGGTACGACGGTGAGGTCACCGAGGCCGCTGCTGCGGAAGGTCCCGCCGGCCGGGGATGCGGACGTTGCCGGGTCCTCGCCGGTCACCCGGAACACGTCCCGGAGGCGGTGGAGGTTCAGCGTGACGATCCGGACCGTGCCCCCGGTCGCGTAGAACTCCATGCCCTGATCGGACGGCCTGGGGAACAGCAGGCTGCTGATCGTGACAGCGCCTTCGCCGCCGAAGACCTCGACGGACGAGGTGTCCATGAACAGCCGGATACGCAGGCGACGTTCGCCGCCGGACTCGGTGAGCCCCAGCGGTGCGGAGGTACGTCCGGCGAAGTGTTCTGTGAAGTCGGCCGCGCCGGCTGCGGCCCGGTCCACGAAGAGCGCACCGGCGCCGACGTCGTAGCCGATCAGCGTCCGCCGGTCGTCGCCGGTGCGGAGCCGGAAGCCGCATTCGGTCGCGGCGCCGGTCGCAGGCAGGGCGATCTCCGCCTCGATCTCGTACGCACGCCCGCGTTCGGCGGCGAGTGGGTTGGCCGAGTCCGGGCCGACGGTGATGTCCTGGAACGTGGTGCTCGTCGAGCGCAGAGCACCGGTCTCCGCCGCGGGGAGCTGCACGAGTCCGGTGGCGGAGAGGCTGAGTTCGCGCGGCAGGCCGAGCTGCCCGTTCCATGCACCGGTGGGGGCACTGAAGGCGTAGTCCCAGTTGCTGAGCCAGCCGAACTGAATCCTTCGGCCGTCGGGCAGGCCGGAGAAGGTCATGGCCGCGTAGTAGTCGCGGCCGGCCTCGGCGCGCAGTGGGGTGCCGGGCTCATTGGTGGTGGTGAACGTGGTGCCGTCCCAGTCGCCCAGGAAGTACTCGGCGGCCGAACCGTCGGTGGCACGGACCGCTCCGGTGGAGAGCATCAGCACCCAGCGGACCCGGCCCGGGTCTCCGTCGACGGGCAGCGGGAAGAAGTCGGGGCACTCCCAGACGCCGCCCGTCACCCAGTCCCCGTAGCCGAAGGAGGAACGGTACGTCCAGTGCAGCAGGTCGGTGGAGGTGAAGAAGCGGACGTGGTCACCGCCGGACACGACCATCACCCACTGGCCGTGCTCCTCGTCGCGCACGACCTTGGGGTCGCGGAAGTCCCAGTCGCCGTCCGGACCGCCGGGGTTCTCCACGACGGGCCCGGTGCCGTACCACTGCCAGGAGCGGCCCCGGTCCTTGCTGAGGGCGGCGCGCACGCACTGGTTCCCACCGGGCCGGTCCGGGTGGTAGCTGGTGTAGAAGGCGAGCAGGCCCGAACCGCCGTCGAAGAGCCCGCTGGCGTCGTCGGTGTCGGCGACGCACGACCCCGACCAGCTGTGTCCGAAGGCGGAGACGGGCAGAGCGACGGGCAGTGCCCGCCACTGCAGCAGATCGGTGGACACTGCGTGCGCCCACTGGCCGGCGTCCTGGTGGAAGAGGTGGTACTCGCCCTCGTGGCGGACCAGTCCGTTGGGGTCGCTGGTGCGCGAAGCGAGCTGGGTGTACCGGTACGACGGCCGGTACTGCTCGGTGAAATGGGCCTGCGGTGTGCGGGCCCTGACCTCCTGGAAGTGGGCCGGGCCACCGTGTGCGACGAGGCCGACGGTGCTGCCGCCGGTGCGGGAGACCTGGGCGGTGAGGACGTCGACGCCGTCCACGGTCACGGTGAGGTCCGCGCCCAGGGCACGGACCTCGGTCCGGTAGACGGACCCCGCGGCGAAGGGGCGGACAGGGTGGGCGGCTCGTCCGAGTTCGGTTCCGGCCGCCCGGTCCAGGAGCCGTACGCCGGAGGCGTCCAGCCGGATGTCGTATCCGCCCGAGCCGGCCGCGTCGGCACGCACCACGAGCCCCGCGCCGGACGCCCCGGCCGGTGCGATGTCGGCGCTGATCAGCAGCTCTCCGCCGGGGAACGGCGCGACGCTCAGGGCTTCGGTGCCCTCGGCGCGTAGACCGCGCAGGTCGGGTGTCCAGCTCCCGGACACTGCGGACCAGCCCTGGAGGTCCGTCACGAGGCCGCGGACGGCGATCTCCTCGAAGGTGACCGCGCCGTTGTACGCCAGGACGCCGAGCTGCCCCGCGGCGTGGGCGGAGTCCTCCGCCGTGATGACCGGGGCGTAGCCGTCCGGAGTGATGAAGTCGGTCTGCCAGTGCACCGCGAGACGCGGGCCGTCGGCCTCGACCCGGAGCCGGTACACCGTGCCCGCCTCGATGGTGGTGCTGTACGTGCCGAGCGTGATGTCGCCGTCGATCCGGTAGAGCCGCAACAGGTCCCGGTTGGGGTCGACCTGGACTCCGTAGCCGGTCGTACCCGCGGCGTCGGTGCGCAGGAGCAGTGCGGCGACGGCGTACGGATCGGTGATCAGGACATCGGCCTGATAGCCGGTGTCGTGCACCCTGGTGCCGGCCACGGCGCGGCAGTTGGCGCCGTCGGGGGCCTGGGCGTGCCAGCCGAGCGTGGTGGCGGTCCAGGTGCCGCCGTCGGTGGTCCACCCGGTGGCGTCGGTGGTGACGGTGCGCAGCCCGGGAGGGCCGAAGCCGACCGTGCCGTTGTAGGCGTGCAGTCCGGCGGCTCCGTGCGCGTATGCGGTGTCGTGTGCGGTGAGCAGCCGCTCCCCGTCGAGCAGGACGGTCAGCTCGGGTCCGTCCAGGTCCACTTCCAGGAGGTAGCCGGTCCCGGGCGTGAGGGCGGCCGGGGCCGGGGGGACGAGGTCTCGGCCGGTGGCCAGGTCGTACAGGCGGACGCGCCGGAGGTTCGGGTCCAGGCTCGCGGCGTAACCGGCGGATCCGTCGTCGGCGGCGCGGACGAGCAACGAGCCGACGGCGTACGGCGATCCGGGGTCGACGGTGATCCGGGCCTGGTAGGAGGCGACGGATTCGATGCGCTGCTCGGAGAGTGCGACGGCGTTGCGGTCGGCACCCGTCACGACGCGTTGTCCGCCGTCGTCGGTGCGGGACCAGGTGCCGGTGAGGCCGAGCGGGTCGGGGACCGGCGTGAGGGCCCCGGCCGGTAGCGCGGACCGGGAGGCGGGCGGCGGCGTGGCGGACGCCCGGCCGGCCCCCGCGAGGGGGGCCAGCAGGGTCAGGCCGGCCGAGGACAGGAGTGCACGCCGAGAGATGGACATGGTCGTCTCCTCAGAGTGGGTGGGGGAAGGGGTGGCCCGATCAGGGCCAGAGCGGGCGGGGGCCGTCGAAGAGCGCGGCCATCCGCCAGGCGTCGAACCGCTCCACGGCGACGATCCCGGCGGCACGGATCCCGACGCCGAGCGCGTCGGGACGGGTCGGGTAGATCCGGGCGGCCAGCGCGCGTCCGTTCGCGAAGATCTCCAGCGCCGAGTGGTCGATGAGTACTCGCAGGTCCACGGCTCCGTCACCCGTCAACGGCAGCTCTCCGTAGCGTGGTTCACTGTCGACGGACGGATCGAGGCTGCTCGTCTCCCGGTGCAGGCTCAGCGTTCCCGTGATGCCGTCCGCCGCGCGCGACACCTCGATCACGGTCCGTTCCGACCCGTCCGCGCTCTCGCGCACCACGAGCCTCGCCGACCCTCCGGGAGCGATGCGCAGCGTCGTCTCGATGTCGAGCTGGTCGCCGCTCACGTCGTCGAGCCCCACGTGTGTCCCGTCGGCCATGGTGAACGCGCCGGTGCGCACCGCGTCGCGGCGCAGGCGGGCGAGTTCCGGCACGGGTGCCTGGGCGAGCTGCCCGTCCGCGCCCAGGGTGACGACGCGCGGCAGGGACATCACTCCGCACCAGCCCGCCGCGGCGATGGCGTCCTTGTCGCGGCCCTCCTGGAGCCAGCCGAACATGACACGTCGGCCGCGTGCGTCGCGGGTGGACTGCGGGGCGTAGAAGTAGCGCTGCCCGTAGTCAAGCCGGTGGAGCGCGTCCGGGGTGAAGGTGTCGCCCTCGTACCGGCCGGTCCAGTAGAGCGGGTAGTGGGTGGTGCCCTCGTCCCAGGCGGAGAAGGCGAGGATGTCCGCGCCGTCGATCCGGAAGAGGTCGACGCACTCCCACATGGTGCCGGTCCAGTCGAGGTCGGCGGCCGTGCCGCTGCTCGCGTCGCCCGTGAGGAGCGGGCCGACGTAGCGCCAGTCGCGCAGGTCCTCGGACTCGTACAGGAACGCGGTGCCGCCGACGCCTCGGATGCCGGAGCCGACGAGATGGCGCCAGGTGCCGTTCTCCCGCCAGACGCAGTGGTCGCGGAAGGCGGTGAGATCACCCTCGGGCGGGGCGGCGATCACGGGGTTGGCCGGGTCCTTGCGCCAGCTGCGCAGGTCGGGCGATCCGGTGGCGACGCAGGGCAGTTCGCGCTCACCGTGCCGGCCGGAGTAGACCAGTGTGGGTGTGCCGGCGTCGTCGACGAGGACGCCGGACCAGCAGCCGTCCCGGTCCGGGCCCTCACTGCCGGGGACCAGCGCGACGGGTTCGTCGGTCCAGCTCACCAGGTCGCGGCTGGTGGCGTGGCCCCAGTGGATGCGGTGGTGGGCGGCGGCGAGGGGGTTGTACTGGTAGAAGAGGTGGTAGACGCCGTCCCAGTGGGCCAGCCCGTTGGGGTCGTTGAGCCAGCCGCCGGGGGCGGTGAAGTGGAAGCGGGGCCGGTGCGGGTCGAGGACGGCCCGTTCGGCCAGGCCCTTCGGCGCGTCCTCGTGACGGGCGCGGGCCTGGGTGAGGTCGTGGGTCATGATCAGGCGTTCTCGGTTTCCGGGGTGGCCGCGGTCAGGACGCGGCGCGCGGTGGGGGTGGCGGGAGCGTAGAGGTGGCAGCGCACCCAGTGGGGCTGCCCCTCGTCCTCGCCGATGACGTGGCGGACGGGGTGGGTGCGGCTGCACGCGCCCTCGTCCTCGTAGGGACACGACTCGGGCGTCAGCACGGCGGCGCGCAGCGCGGCCCGCTCGACGGGGTCGTATCCGTGCTCGCGCTCCGGGTCGGGGACGGCGGAGAGCAGGAGCCGGGTGTAGGGGTGGGCGGGGCGGTCCATCAGGGCGAGCGAGTCGCCGCCCTCGACGAGTTCACCGGCGAAGAGGACCTGGGTGGAGTCGGCGACATAGCGGGCCGACGCGAGGTCGTGGGTGATGTAGAGCATGGAGATGCCGCGCTCGTCACGCAGCCGCCGCATCAGGTTGAGGATGCCGATGCGTACGGACACGTCGAGCATCGACGTCGGTTCGTCGGCGAGGACGAGCCGGGGGTCGACGGCGAGGGCGCGGGCGACGGCGACGCGCTGGCGCTGGCCGCCGGAGAGCTCGTGCGGGTAGGACTCCAGCATGTCCTCGGTCAGGCCGACCGTGGACACGAGCTCGCGCAGTTCGTCCGCACCGGCGGGCCGCCCGTGCACGACCAGGGCGCGGCGCAGGAAGTGCTCGACGCGGTGGACGGGGTTGAGGGAGCCGAAGGGGTCCTGGAACACCATCTGCACAGCGCCCCGGTAGGCGCGGGACACCCGGCGCCGCTGCGTCCTCAGCACGTCCTCGCCGTCCAGCAGGACCTGGCCCGCGGTCGGCCGTTCGAGCCGGGCCAGACAGCGCGCCAGGGTGGACTTGCCGCTTCCGGACTCGCCGACGAGGGCGACGATCTTCCCGTGGGGGATGTCGAGGTCCACGGCGTCAAGGGCGCGGTGGCGGTCCCGGGAGAGCAGGCCGCCCATCCGGAAGTCCTTGGTGAGCCCGCGCACGCTCATCAGCGGGGTGCGGGTCTCGGTGGCCTGCGCGGTCATCGCGCGCCTCCAGCGGTACGGGCGACGAAGCGCCCGGTGGCCACCTCGCGCAGGTCGGGGATGTTCATGGAGCAGTCCGACCGGTCGTCGGGGCAGTGGGCGTGGAAGCCGCAGTTGGAGTCCGTACGCGGCAGGTCGGCGAGTCCGGTGAGGTGGACGCGCGGTCCGGTGAGCGGCGGGAAGGCGTTCATGAGCGCCCGGGTGTAGGGGTGGAGCGGGTCGGCGAAGAGTTCGGCTGCCGGCGCGAGTTCGACGAGCCGGCCGCCGTACATCACGCCCATCCGGTGCGAGAGTTCGATCATCAGCGACATGTCATGGGTGATGAACAGGACGGAGAAGCCCAGTTCGCGCTGGAGGTCACCGATCTGCGCCATGATCTCCTGCTGGACGACGACGTCGAGTGCGGTGGTCGGCTCGTCCATGACGAGCAGCGCCGGCCTGAGTGCCACGGCCATGGCGATGACGACGCGCTGGCGCATGCCGCCGGAGAGCTGGTGGGGGTAGGACTTCAGCCGGACCGGGTCGATGCCGACCAGTTCGAGCAGCTCACCGGAGCGCTCCCGCGCCTGCCGCTTCCGCATCCGTTCGTGGGTGGTGAAGATGTCGCCGATCTGTTCGCCGATGGTGAGGACCGGGTTGAGGGAGTTCATCGCGGACTGGAACACCATGGCGATCTCACTCCAACGGAAGGCGCGCAGCTCGCGCGGGTCCATGGCGAGGACGTCGCGTCCCTTGAACGTGATCGATCCGGCGGTGATCCGCGCCGGCGGTTTGAGCAGGCGCATCAGGGCGTTGGCGACGGTCGACTTGCCGCAGCCGGACTCCCCGGCGAGGCCGAAGACCTCGCCGGCGCCGATGGTGAAGGAGACGTTGTCGGCGCCGACGACGCTGCGGCCGTCCCCGCCGTACTCGACGCGCAGGTTCCGTACGTCGAGGACCGGGTCCGGGCCGGGCGTGGCGAGCTCGGGGTGGTGAGAGGGCGTGGTCATCGTTCAGCCCTTCCGGTTGCGGTTCTTGGTGCGGCGGGCGCGCAGCCGTGGGTTGGTGATCTCGTCGACGGCGTAGTTGACCATCGCGAGGGCGAAGGCGACGAGGGCGATGCAGAGACCGGAGGGCACGAAGGCCCACCAGGCCCCGGTCATCAGGGCGCCGTCGTTGCCGGCCCAGTAGAGGTTGGTGCCCCAGCTGACGACGGACGCGTCGCCCAGGCCCAGGAATTCGAGGCCTGCCTGGGCGCCGATGCCGAAGATGACGCAGCCCAGCAGTGTCGTCATGACGACGGATGCCATGTTGGGCAGGATCTCGCGGAACATGATGCGTACGGCTCGTTCGCCGGTGACGACGGATGCGGCGACGAAGTCCTTGCCGCGGATCGACTTCGCCTGGGCGCGCAGCACGCGGGCGGAGCCCGCCCAGCCGGTGACGACGAGGACCAGGATGACGGTCGCGGTGCCCGGCGGCATGAACGCGGCGAGGATGACGAGGAGCGGCACGCCGGGCACCAGCAGGAAGATGTTGGTGACGAGGGAGAGCACATCGTCGACGATGCGGCCGAAGTAGGCGCCGGCCATGCCCACGAGCACGGCGAGCGCGGTCGCGGCCAGTCCGACGCAGAAGCCGACGAACAGGGAGCTACGCGCCCCCCACAGAGTCAGGGCGAGCACGTCCTGGCCCTTCGCGGTCGTCCCCAGCAGGTGGGAGCCCGAGGGGGCCGATGCTCCCAGGCCGTTGATCGTCGAGGGGTCGCCCGGGGCGATCAGCGGCGCCAGCAGGGCTGCCAAGACGAACAGCACCAGGACGACGGCGCCGAACAGCGCCTTGCGGTTGGCGAGCAGGGCCCGAAGCAGTCCGGCCCGGTCACGGCGTTTCGGGGAAGCGGGGGCCTGCGGTACCTGCCGTGGCACGGCCGGTTCCGTCAGGGAGTCGAGGGCACTCATGGGTCTTCTCCTTGTCCGGCCGCTCAGCGGACGCGCACACGCGGATCGAGTCGGACGTAGACGAGGTCGACGAGGAAGTTGGCGACCAGTACGGCGGCGGTGATGGTGAGGAAGATCCCCTGCATCAGCGGGTAGTCGAGGCCCTGAACGGCGGCGAGCAGTTGGAAGCCGACGCCCGGGTAGGCGAAGACGACCTCGGTGAGCAGCGCGCCGCCGACCACGAATCCCAGCGCCATGCCGAAGTTGGTGACGGAAGGGAGCATCGCGTTGCGTGCCGCGTACCGGAACATGATCCGGCTCGGGTTCAGGCCCTTGGCCTCGGCCATCGTGATGTAGTCCTCGGCGACAGTGGCGATCATGCTGTTGCGCATGCCGAGCATCCAGCCGCCGACCGACACCAGGACGATGGTCAGCGCGGGCAGGAAGAGGTGCGAGGCGGCGTTGGAGACGAAGGCCCAGGACAAGTCGGGGCTGAGGCCGACGTCGAAGGCGTGCCGCATGGGGAACCAGCCGAGTGTCATGCCGAACAGGTAGAGCGCGCCCATGGCAAGCCAGAAGTACGGGAACGAGCCGGCGAAGACGAGCAGCGGCGGGAACACCGAGTCGAGGACGCCGCCTCGCCGCCAGGCGGCGAGGATACCCAGCAGGTTGCCGATGACGACGGCGATGACGAGGGCGGTGCCGCCGAGCAGCAGCGTCCAGCCGATCTGGGAGGCGATGACCTCGGAGACGGGGGTGGGGAAACGGGAGATCGAGATGCCCATGTTCCCGGTGCAGACGTCCTTGACGTAATCGATGTACTGCTGCCACAGCGGCCGGTGTTCGAGGCCGAAGAGCCTGCGGAGCTGGTCGATCTGTTCGGGCTGCATCTGGCTTTGGGAGCGGGCGAACATCCGGGAGACGGGGTCGCCCGGCATGAAGCGCGGCAGCATGAAGTTCAGGGTGACGGAGGCCCAGAAGGCCAGCAGGTAGAAGCCCAGGTTGCGCAGGATGTAACGCACTGGTCCCTCTCCGAATCTATGAGGGCCGGTGGCCCGCCCGGGATGTCGGCGCGGGCGGGCCACCGGAGCGGCAGGGTGTCAGTGCGGTCAGTTCTTGACGGGCTTCAGGCTCGTCAGGACGAGGACGGTGGTGTCGCCGCGGTTGGTGAGCGTGGCGTACGGATTGTCCTCGGTGGGCCAGCCGGTGAACCGGCTGTCGGTGTAGGCACCCCACTCCGGGCCGGGGAAGAGCGGCACGACGGGTGCGTTCTCGTCGAACAGCTTCTGCAGTCCGTCGACGGCGGCGCGTTGACCCGCCTCGTCGGATGCGGCTGCGAACCGGTCGAGGAGCGCGTCGGCCTTCTTGTCGCCGAACCGGTGGTAGTTGCGATCCGTCTTGGTGCCGGTGGGCTCGACGGACTCGGTGCCCATGGTGGTCCGGTAGAACTGGAACGGTGTGGCGCCGTTGTCGCTCCAGACGATCCCGGTGTCGTAGTTCCCGGTCTCGTAGTCGCTGACGACCGCGGCCCAGTCCGGGGACTTCACCGTGACCGTGACGCCGATCCCAGCGAGGTTCTGTTTGATGATGTTGGCGACGGACAGCCAGTCCGAGGAGGCGGAGCCGACCGACAGGTCGAAGGCGAACGGCTTGCCGTTCTTGAGCTTCCGCTTGCCGTCGGAGCCCTTCGGGTACCCGGCGTCGTCGAGTGCCTTCGCCGCCGCAGCGGCGTCGTGCTTCGTCCAGGTGCAGGACGCCGCGAGCTTCTTGTCGCGCCATGTGTCGTAACCGCCGGACAGGCCGGTGCAGTCGGCGGGCTGCGTGTAGCCGTTCATGCCGACCTTCGTGACGCTCTCGCGGTCGACTGCCCGGCTGAGAGCCTTGCGCACCTCGACGTCGTCGAACGGCGCCTTGGTGGTGTTCATCGCCCAGTCGACCATCGAGCCGGTCTTCGGGTACCAGTACGTGTTGTGCTTCGGGTCCTTGGCCACGAAGCTCTTCGCCACGTCGGGGATGAACGACTGCGTCCAGTCGGCCTCACCGTTGACGAAGGCAAGGTTGGCGCTGTCGTTCCCGGAGAAGCCGAGCACCCGGATGCCCTCGATCCGCTGCTTCTCCGGCTGCCAGTACGAGGGGTTCTTGCGGAGCTCGTAGGACTGGCTCTGGAAGTTGGCGACCTGAGTGTACGGGCCGGTGCCGACCGGGCTGGGATTGGTGTCCTTCGCCGGGTCCTTGACCTTCTCCCAGATGTGCTTGGGCACGATGATCTGCTTGCCGAGCTCGAACAGGCCGGGCGAGTAGGGCTTGGTGAGCGAGAAGACCACCTTGTCGGCACCCACGGCCTCGGTCGAGCGCAGGTACTCGTAGCCGCCGAGCAGCTTCTTCTGCAGACCGAAGGTGTACGCGACGTCCTCGGCGGTCAGCGGCTTGCCGTCCGACCACTTGACGCCGTCGCGCAGGGTGAAGGTCACGGTCCTGCCGTCCTCGGAAGTCTTCCAGGACGTGGCGAGCCAGGGGGTGGCACTGCCGTCGGCGGGGTTGTAGACGAGCATCGCCTCGTAGATCGCCTGGGTGGTCATCGGGGCCACCACCTGGCCGGGGGCGAACGGGTTGAAGTTCCTGGTGAAGGTCGCGAAGTCCTCGCGGGGAATCGTCAGGAGCTGGTGGCCGGAGGTGTCCCCCGCGGCGTTCGTTCCGGTGCCGCTGCAACCCGTGAGCAGCAGGGCCGCGGCAAGGACGGGAGCGGCGAGCGCGGCAGGCCGGAGGCGGCCGGCGCGTATCGACGGTGCCATAATGTGGTTTCTTCTCTCTCTTCAATATGCCGAAGACGGGTGAGGACTCCCGTCGGGCTGATTCGCAGTCAGACCGACGAGCGTTCGATCAGCGGGCAGTCGACCGTCACCTGTGTGGTGGTGAGCGGCTGACCCGCTGTGAGAGCGCCGAGCATCTCGACGCCCTCGGCCCCCATGGCCTCGAAGGGCAGGGCGACCGTGGTGAGCCCGGGCCGCAGGTAGGCGGCGATGAGCTCCTGGTTGTCGAATCCGATGACGGCGATGTCGTCCGGGATCCGCAGTCCGCGTTCCTTGATGGCGTCGTAGGCGCCCATCGCCGTACGGTCGTTCCCACAGAACAGCGCCGTGGGCCGGCCGTCCTCGCGGTCGAGCAGTTCGCAGGCTGCCGCGTACCCGCCGTCGGCGGTGGCGTGGCCGGGCACGACAAGGGTGTCGTCGATGTCGATCCCGGCCTCGCGCAGCGCCTGTTCGTAGCCCCGGCGCCTGCCGACGGCGGCCGGAATGCCCGTGTCGAGGTTGATGAACCCGATCCGGCGGTGCCCCGCGTCGAGCAGCCGCCGGGTGGCGGTGTGACCGCCCGCCACCTCGTCGGGCACGACGGACGGCAGGGCGCCGTCCGCGTCGAAACAGTTCACCAGGACGACGGGCACCTCGCGGGCGGCGGGCGGCAGGGTCACGGCGCGGTGCCAGGTCGTGGCGTACAGCAGGCCCTCGGCGCGCTGCTCCAGCAACTTGTCGAAGGCCGCGGCCTCCATCGCCGGATCCCGGTCCCCCGCCGTGATGAGCAGGAACTTCCCCTCGGCCCAGGCCCGGTCCTGGGCACCCTTGATGACATCGACGGCGAAGGGCGCCGTGACGATCTCGGTGATCAGGCCGTACCACTCGCTGCGCTTGGCTGCCAGCGCCCGCGCACCGGCGTTGGGCCGGTACCCGAGCGTCTCTATCGAGGCCCGGATGCGGACCCGGGTCTCCTCGGGGATGCCTGCGTCGGCACGCTCGTTGAGGACGAAGGAGACGGTGGTGCGCGAGACGCCGGCATGGCGGGCGACATCGCTCATCGTCACGCGTCGCGCCTTGTTCGTGGCCACTTCGAATACCCCCTGCGTCCCGCGGGAGCGGATCGCCAATTGCTTACGCGCTTTAGTAACGCGCGTTAGTAGGATGTTGCACGCAAGTTACGAGGGGTTGGCCAACTGTGTCAAGAGGGGTGACGGGCGGAGTCCCCCGGGCCTTGTCGCGAGGGCCGGAGGACTCGAAAGCGCGTCGGGACACGACTCGGGCCGACGCGCGGGTCAGGAGACGTCCCCGCCGCCCTCCTCGCCGTACCTGCGCTCGAATTTGGCGACCTGCCCCTCGGAGTCGACGACTCGCGCCTTCCCCGTGAAGAAGGGGTGGCTCTCGGCCGAGATCTCCACGTCGACGACGGGGTAGCTGTTGCCGTCGTCCCAGTCGATCGTCTGCTCGCTCGACGCGGTGGACCGGGTAAGAAAGGCATAGCCCGCCGAACGGTCACGGAAGACGACGGGGCGGTACGAAGGATGCTTGTCCTGCTGCATGCCTGCTCCTGGAGTGTGAGGGTGCGGGACGCTCCCGGCCAGCCTGGCCAACCGGGGCGGCCCTCGCGATCGCACACGTCCGTACGGGGCATCGGCGCCACGGTCCCACCCTCGCGCACGAGGCAGGCCGGTGCGAGGGTGGGACGCGGTCCCTGCCTCGGCCCGCCGGCCGGGCGCTACGCCATCAGCGCGTCGGCCACCAGGTCCAGGAACCGCGCATGGGCCCGCGCGCTGCACACCGGCTCGGGGTTCCAGGGCACCACCCGCACGGAGCGTTCGATCGACGTCCAGTGCTCGTTGGTCCGAAGCTCGTCGAGCGGGGTGGCGTTGGCCCGGATGTCGGCGAGTACGACGGCCGGGCGCAGCGCCGCGGCCTGCGCCCAGCCGACCGTGGACCAGTTCGCGCCGGGCCCCTCGGCGGGGTCCACGAGGCCGACGCCGAGCTCGGCCAGCACCCGCAGTTCGGGCCACATGCGGGGGCGGGCCAGGTGCGCCTCTTCCTGGCCGGCCGGGGAGAGGGCCAGGACCCTCGCCCGCTCCGGCCCCGCGGCAAGGGCGCGCAGCCGGTCCCGGGCGGCGTCCAGCTCCTGTGTGGCCGCCGCGGACTCCTCGGCGCCGAGCGATCGGGCCAGCTCGGCGAACCGGTCACCGATCTCCGCGAGGGTACGCGCCTGGCCCACGTCGATGACGACGACCGGGACGTGCCCCTCCAGGTGCTTGGCCGTCTCCGGATCGAGCCCGTAGACCTGGCCACCGCCGTAGCTGACGGCCACCACGAGGTCCGGCCCACCGCTCAGCAACGTGTCCACGTCCAGCGTGGCGCCGGCTCCGACGTACGCGACGTCGGTCAGGGGCAGCGATCCGGTCTTCGCCGCGTCCGCCGCCGCGGGGTCGTCGTGCCCCGAACCGAATATCCCGCTCGGGCGGATGCCGTGATCCCATAAGGTCGCACCGGCCTGGACATAGGCGAGGACCCGCGTCGGGCGCCTCCCGGCACTCGACACCTGTCCACGATCGTCGGAGAATTCCCACACGGTCCGCTCCCTCACTTCACATGCCTCTCGCCGCTGGCTGCCCGCCCCCCGTCGCGGTCCCGTCCCGGACTTCCTGCCCAGCGAAACGGCGTGGCACCCACGACAGCGGCGACTACAGGTCCGCCGCCGTGGAGCGGACGAGGTAGGTGACGGGGCCGGGATCCGGGACCTCGATCTCGGCGAAGCCGAGCCGGTCGTAGAACGCCCTGGCCGGGGTGTTGGCCGTGACCATGCACAGGTGCACGCCCTCGACCCCCTTGGCGTCCAGGGCCGCGAGGAAGGCGCGCATCAGCTCCCTCCCGTACCCCTTGCGCTGCCAGTCGGGCAGCAGGTCGATGTGCAAGTGGGCGGGGTGGGACACAAGTTCGGGCAGGACCATGCGCTCCGGGTTGTGAAGGAGTCCGACCATCTCGTCGCTGGGGCTGCGCGGCGCTCCGTCGGGCCGCGGGTAGCGTTCCTCGACCAGGGGCAGCCAGCGCTTGCGGAACTCCGTCACAAAGCGCGGCGTGTCGGCCGTCCCCAGGATGTAGCCGACCGCCCGGCCCGTGCCGTCATCGACGACGAAAGCCAGGTCGGGTTCGAGGTAGGCGTACGGCGCGGCGAAGATCGAAGGCATCAGCTCCGGGTCCGGGTACAGGTGCCGGGAGTCACCGCCGTTGTCGGCTGTCCGGACGCAGATGTCGGCGAGGGCCGCACGGTCGCCGGATCGATAGGCCCGTAGGCCGGGAAGCAGGGTCACCGCCTCATCCTGCCGACTTTGGGAGCGCTCCCACAAGGCGGTGGGGAAGATTTCGTCGAACACGGCCGTGTTCCATGTCGATCCGGGCGGCAGGCGTTCGTATAGAGGGTGAGAGACCGGCACGGCGCCGGTTTCGCACCCGAGGAGGCACACCATGAAGCACTACCTGCTCAGCGTGGTCACACCGGCCGACGGCGTTCCGCCCGCCCCCGAGGAGCTGGAACAGATCATGCGGAGGGTCGAGGGCTTTCACCGGGAACTCGAGGAGGCAGGGGCCTGGGTCTTCGACGGAGGACTGAGCGCGCCGAGCACCGCCACCGTCGTGCGGGCGAAGGACGGCGACACCGTACTCACCGACGGCCCGTACATCGAGGGCAAGGAGTATCTCGGCGGGCTCAGCATCATCAAGGCGCCCGATCTGGACGCCGGGCTGGACTGGGGTCGCAAGGCCGCGCTGGCCATCGGACTGCCCATCGAGGTCCGGGCGTTCGAGGGTGAAGTGGAGGGCTGAGCATGAGCTCGACCGCCCGGTCCGCCGGGGGCCGCGAACCGGACCGCACCGCCGCGTCGGCGGGAGACATCGAGCGGCTCTTCCGTTCGGAGTACGGACGGTGCGTGGCCGTGCTCGTCGGCGCGTTCGGTGACATCGACCTCGCCGAGGAGGCGGTCCAGGAGGCGTTCGCCACCGCGCTCGGCCGCTGGCCGGAGACCGGGGTGCCGCCCGCACCGGCCGGCTGGATCATCACCACCGCCCGCAACCGCGCCATCGACCGGCTGCGCCGCGAGGCCTCGCGTGCCGGCCGGCACGCCCGGGCCGCACTGCTGAACGCCCGGGACGAACCGGCCCAGGAGGGCCCCGTGCAGGACGACCGGCTCCGCCTCATGTTCACCTGCTGCCACCCTTCGCTCTCCGCCAACGCCCAGGTCGCCCTGACCCTGCGGCTGCTGGGCGGTCTCACCACTGCCGAACTTGCGCACGCGTTCCTGGTCCCGGAACCGACAATGGCGCAGCGGCTGGTGCGGGCGAAGGCCAAGATCCGCGATGCCCGGATCCCCTACCGGGTGCCGGCGGACGCCGATCTGCCCGAGCGGGTCCGCTCGGTCCTCGCCGTGGTCTACCTCGTCTTCAACGAGGGGTACGCGGCGAGTTCGGGTGACCGGCTGGTGCGCGAGGACCTGTGCGCAGAGGCGGTCCGCCTCGGCCGCCTGCTCGCCCGGCTGATGCCCGACGAACCGGAGGCGGTGGGGCTGCTCGCCCTCATGCTGCTCACCGAATCGCGCCGCCCCGCACGCTCGGGTCCGGAGGGCGAACTGGTGCCGCTGGACGAGCAGGACCGCGGTCTGTGGGACCGCGAACTGATCGCCGAGGGGCAGGCGCTCGTCCGGCAGTGCCTGCGAAGGGCCCGCCCCGGCCCGTACCAGATCCAGGCCGCGGTCAACGCCGTGCACAGCGATGCGGCGGTCGCGGCGGACACCGACTGGGAGCAGATCCTGCGGCTGTACGACCAATTGCTGGCCATGGCCCCGAGTCCGGTGGTGTCGCTGAACCGTGCCGTCGCGGTGGCCGAGGTGGCGGGGCCGCAGGAGGCGCTCGCGCTCCTCGGCCCGCTGGAGCTGGACGACTACTACGTGTTCCACGCGGTGCGGGCCGATCTGCTGCGCAGGCTGGGCCGTATTCCGGAGGCCGCGGCCGCGTACGAGACGGCCACGAGGCTCACTGACAACAGGGCCGAGCAGGACTTCCTGCGGCGCCGCCGCAACGCGCTGCCCGGCAGCTGACCGGGCCAGGCACCCCTACGGCACCGGCGCCGGGCAGTGGCAGTGGCAGTGGCAGTAACGTCCGAACGGCGCCGCCACCGACAACGGCCCGTCAGTCGTTGACGGCCGTCAGCAGTACCACCGCGTCCTCCAGGGCGAGCAGCCCGTGCCTTTCCTGAGGGATCGGGTACAGCTGTCCGGCGGCCAGTTCCACGTCGCCCGACCCCGCGGTGAGCCGCACCGAGCCGCGCAGCACCTGGAGGGAGGCGGCGGGCGGGGCGTTGTGCTCGTCGAGGGCGCGGCCCTCGGCCAGCGCGATGACGGTCTGGCGCAGCGGGTCCTCGTGGAGCAGGAGGTGGGCGCTGCGGCCGTGCGGGGAGGTGCGGGCCGCGGCCAGGTGCTCGTCGGCCAGGGCATTCAGATCATTCGGAGCGTCCATGTGCCCCACTCTGCCGCAGCCCCCGCTCCCCCGCGATCCTGCCGGACCCGGCCGTGCGCCACGCACAGCCGGTTCCGTCGACAGGTGCGTCGCCGCCCGGACCGTCAGACGCGCAGCCAGACCGCGGTGTCCTGCGGCAGCCTCCCCACGCCGTCCAGGGGGCCGCTGGCCAGGAGGATCCTGGTGTGCTGCGGCAGCTCGGCGGCCTCGGCGGCCAGGTTGACGACGCAGACGAGACCGTCGGTCCGGGTGAAGGCGAGCACCTCGGGCGCCGCGTCCAGCCAGGTGAGCCGGCGTATCCCGGGCTCGCCCGCCGTGTCGAACCCTGGTTCGGTCCGGCGCAGCAACAGGGCCTCGCGGTACAGACTGAGCATCGAGTCCGGGTCGCCGCTCTGGAGGTCGGCTGCGTACGCGGACCAGCCGGCCGGCTGCGGGAGCCAGGGTGCGGTGGTGGCGCCGAATCCGGCGTACGGTTCCTGCGCCGCCCAGGGCAGCGGTACCCGGCAGCCGTCGCGTCCGGGGTCGGTGCCGCCCTTGCGGAAGTGCATCGGGTCCTGGATGCGGTCGAGCGGGATGTCGGCCTCCGGCAGTCCGAGTTCCTCGCCCTGGTAGAGGTAGGCCGCACCGGGCAGGGCCAGCGAGAGGAGGGCCGCGGCGCGGGCCCGCCGGGTGCCGAGGGCGAGGTCCGTGGGCGTACCGAAGGTTTTCGCGGCGAAGTCGAAGCCTGTCTCCGCCCGGCCGTAGCGGGTGACGGTGCGGGTCACGTCGTGGTTGCACAGGACCCAGGTGGCCGGAGCGCCGACCGACGCGTGCTCGGCGAGTGTGCCGTCGATCGCGGTCCTCAGGAGCGCGGCGTCCCACGGGCAGGCCAGGAAGTTGAAGTTGAAGGCGGTGTGCAGCTCGTCGGGGCGCAGATAGCGGGCGAACCGCTCGGTGTCCGGCAGCCACACCTCTCCGACGAAGACGCCGCCGTACTCGTCGGCTATGGCACGCCAGGAGCGGTAGATGTCGTGCAGCTCGTCGCGGTCGACGAAGGGGTGCGGGTCGCTGCCCCGGACGAAGTCGGGCAGCGCGGGGTCCTTGGCGAGCAGGGCCGCCGAGTCGATCCTTACGCCCGAGACCCCGCGCTCGAACCAGAAGCGCAGCACGTCCTCGTGCTCCTGGCGGACAGCCGGGTGTGCCCAGTTGAGGTCGGGCTGCTGGGTGGCGAAGAGGTGGAGGTACCACTCCCCGTCATCCAGCCGGGTCCACGGTGTGCCGCCGAATTCGGACACCCAGTCGTTGGGCGGGATCTCGCCGTCGGCGCCGCGCCCGGTGCGGAAGTGGAAGAGGTCACGTTCGGGGCTGCCGGGGCCGGCGTCGAGGGCGGCCCGGAACCACGCGTGCTGGTCGGACACGTGGTTGGGCACGATGTCGATGATGGTGCGGATGCCCAGTTCACGGGCCTCCGCGATCAGCTTCTCGGCCTCGGCGAGGGTGCCGAACGCCGGGTCGATGGTGCGGTAGTCGGCCACGTCGTAGCCGCCGTCGGCGAGCGGTGAGAGGTACCAAGGGGTGAACCAGAGTGCGTCCACGCCCAGTTCGACGAGGTAGCGCAGCTTGGCCCGGACCCCCGCGAGGTCGCCGGTGCCGTCACCGTCGCCATCGGCGAAGCTGCGTACGTAGATCTGGTAGATGGCGGCGTCTCGCCACCAGTTCGCGGTGGCCTCGGACGGACGGTTGGCTGCCACGTGGCGTTCCTTTCGGGCAGGTGGGACTCCGCCGCCGGCCCGGCGAGCGGGGCAGGACGGGAGGGCCGGCGGCGGAGTGCTGAGGGGAAGGCGGCGGACGGGACCCCGGCGGTCGGTCCGGGGCATGGTCCCGGAGGGGCTACCCCTTGAGGCCGCCCGCGGTCAGACCGCTCATGATGTTGCGCTGGAAGAGCAGGAAGATCAGCAGCGTCGGAATCGACGCGATGGTGAGCGCGGCGATGAGTATGTTCTCGGGTACACCGCTGGCCAGTGAGTAGATGCCCACGTTCAGGGTCTGCTTGCCGGGGTCGGGCAGGGTGAGCATCGGCCAGAGGAAGTCCTTCCATACCCCGACGACGGCGAAGATGGAGACGACGCCGAGGATCGGCCGGGAGATCGGCAGGACGATCGAGCGCAGGGTCCGCAGCGGCGACGCACCGTCGATCGCGGCGGCGTCGAGGAGTTCGCGCGGGATGGAGTCGAAGAACCGCTTCAGCAGGAAGATGTTGAACGCGTTGGTGACCGACGGAAGCCAGATCACCCAGGGCGAGTTGACCAGATTGCGCTGGAAGACCGGGACGTCCAGGACGGTGAGGTACTGGGGTACGACCAGCACGGTGGCCGGGATCATCAGGGTGGCCAGCATCATCCCGAGGATGACCTTGCCGAACACCGGCCGGAGCTTGGACAGCGAGTACGCGGCCGCCACGTCGAAGACGAGCTGGAAGGCGAGCGCGCCGAAGGCGTAGTACAGGGTGTTGAACAGCAGCTTGGACAGGTCCATCACGGTCCAGGCCTGGCTGTAGTTCTCGGTGTGGAGCGAGCTGGGGAATGCGGTGGGCGGGCTCTGCACGACTTCCTGGGTGGTCTTGAGGCCACCGGTGACCATCCAGTAGAGCGGCCCGAGGAAGGCCACCGTGAACAGGATGATCACCAGGGTGAAGACGATCCAGTAGAAGGCCTTGCCGCGGGGTCTGCCGAGCTGGGCCGGCGAGATCAGGGTCCGCTGGCGCCCGGGGTCCGCAGCGCGTCCGGCCCTGCGCCGGTCCGCTCTGCGCGCCTCGCTCCCGCGCCGGGAGACAAGCGTGTTCGTTGCCATGGTCGTGCTCCCGTCCTAGTCTTCGCTGCTGCGGCTCAGTCGTACGTACACCGCGGAGAACCCCGCGAGGACGACGAGCAGGACGAGGCCGAGTGCCGCCGCGCTGCCGTAGTTGTTGAAGTTGAAGGCGTACTGGTAGATGAGGTAGACGACGGTCGTGGTGGAGCCCTCCGGGCCGGCGCCGTTGGTCAGCAGGAACGGCTCGGTGAAGACCTGCATCGTCGCGATGACCTGCATGAGCAGGAGCAGCGAGAGGATGAGCCGGGTCTGCGGGATGGTGACGTGCCAGATCTTGCGCAGCAGTCCCGCACCGTCCAGTTCCGCCGCCTCGTACAGCTCCCCGGGGATGCCCTGGAGTGCGGCCAGGTAGATCAGGGTCGCGCCGCCCATGTTCATCCAGGTCGCCGCGATGACGACCGAGAGCATGGCGGTGTCGGTGTCCTGGAGCCACTGCTGGGCGGGCAGGTGGAAGATGTCCAGGATGCGGTTGAAGAGTCCGTATCCGGGGTCGTAGAAGTACTTGAAGAGCAGTACGGAGGCGACCGGCGGCAGCATCACGGGGAGGTAGACCAGCAGCCGCAGATAGCCCTGCCCGTGCCGGAACTCGTTGAGCACGACGGCGACGACGAACGGGACGACGAAGCCGAGCAGCAGCGCCAGCACGGTGAACAGCAGGGTGTTGCGCCAGGCCTGCCAGAAGGCCGGGTCGTTGAAGACGTAGGTCAGGTTGGACCAGCCGGCCCAGGTGGTCCTGCCGTCCTCGGTCTTCTGGAAGGCCAGGACGAATTCCCTGACCATCGGATACCAGGAGAAGAGCGAGAAACAGAGCACCGCTCCGATCAGGAAGCCGTGTGCTGAGATGTTGCGGCGCAAGGCGCGCAGGAACTCCTCACGGGCGGAGTCACGACGGGCGCGGCCCGGATGTCCTGGGCGGGGCCCGGTCGCCTTGTGGGACGACAGAGTAGGGGCCGACATGGTGTGTCTCCTCGGTGCCGGTGAACTTCGAGCGCAGTCAGACGGGTCCGGATGCGGGACCGGGTCTGCGGGACCCGGTCCCGTGCGTCCGCTACTGGTTCGCCAGAACCTGGTTGACCTGCTGCTCGGCGGTGGAGAGCAGTTTGTCGATGTCGGCGTCCTCGTTGGTCAGCACGCCGGACATGGCGTTGTCGAGGATCTTGTAGATCTCCTGCGCCTTCGGCGGCTCGGCCTTTCCCTGGACGGGGTTGTCCATGAAGGCCTTGAAGTTCTCGATGGGCATCGAGGCGTTGGCGGTGCGTGAAGCGTCGTCCTTGGCCTTGCTGCCCCCCAGGAAGAAGTTCGGCTGCGGAAGCCCGACGGGAAGCTTGTCGGCCTTGGTGCGGGCCCAGTCGAACTGGCCCTTGCCCGGGGTGAGGTTCTTGAAGTTCAGCCAGGCGACGGCGGCCTTGATCTGGTCGGGCGAACTGCCCTTCTTGATCATGTAGTTGTTGCCGCCGAACAGGGTTCCCTTGGCGCCGGGGATCGGGCCAAGGCCGAAGGTCTCGTACGTGGCACCGAGCTGCTGGACCATGTACGCGATGTCGTCGGGGGCGGCGAGGAACATGCCCAGCTTGTCGCTGGATATCTGCTTCTGCAGGTCGCCCCACTTCAGCAGCTGGGTCTTGCCCATGCTGTCGTCCTCCCAGCGCATGTCGTGCAGCTGCTGGAGGACCTGCTTGCCGGCGACGTCGTTGAAGGCGGCCTTCTTGCCCGAGGCGTCGACGACATCCCCTCCGAGGCCGTACTGGGTGGCAGCGAAGTGCCAGCCGCCGTTGTTGCCGGCGCTGTACTCGCCGAAGCCGGCGATGCCCTTGCCCAGGCCCGCGATCTTCTTGGCCGCGGTACGGACCTCGTCCCAGGTGGCGGGCGGGGTGTTCGGGTCGAGACCGGCCTGCGTGAACAGCTTCCGGTTGATCATCAGGCCCATGGTGTAGTTGCTGGTCGGCAGGGCGTAGAGCTTGCCGTCCTTGCGGGCCACGTCGACGACCTGGGGCTGGATGTCCTTCAGCGCGGGCACGGTCTTGTCGGTGACGTAGGCGGAGATGTCCTCGGCCCCGTCGTTGTCCAGCACCTGCTGGAGGTCGGTGAAGTACGCGTAGAAGACGTCGGGTTGCGACTTCCCCTTGAGCATGGCGGTGAAGCGGGGCGGCTCGTTGCACTGTCCGGGGGTGGACTTTCCGTTGATCTTGACGTTCGGGTAGGTCTTGCTGAACGTCTTGATGTCCTCGTTCCACTCGCGCAGCTCCGCAGCCTTGGCCGCCGGCGGCATGCAGTCGATCGAGATCGTCACCTTCGCCTTCGGGTCGAGCGGGGCGGAAGGGTCGGACGATCCCTTGGACGCGCTGTTCGAGTCCCCGTCCTTGCTGCTGCTCGTGCCGCAGGAGGCGAGCGAGGTCAGGGCAAGTGCGGTGACAAGGGCAGCCGCGGAGGCACGGCTGATACGGCGTGTGCGGCGCAACCCAGCACTTCTCATCGATGGTCCCCTTTGGGCATGAGCGTGGATGGCCCTCGGCCGACTCTCTGCCGGGGCGAGGCACACTCAACCAGCGGCAACATGTGAACGCAATATCTCGCGCAGTTTTCGTAAAAGTTTGACAGCTCTTCGCACGCGGTGTGCGGGGGCCGACCTGCGCGCAGCACGGAGCGCCGTCCGGCAGACCGGACGGCGCTCCTGGATGCGGTGCGGCTTACGGGTTGATGTTGATCTTCATGGTGGAGGTCGTGTTCTTCACGTCCAGGGCGTTGCCGCTGAGCTTCAGCCCGTTGAAGGTGACCTCACCGACGGCAGGCCCCTGTCCGGACTCCGGCATCTCGTTGGCCCACAGCCCGAATCCGGACTTGGCGTCGAAGGCGTCCCCGCTCTTGCGGGCGCCGGAGATCGAGATGTCGGTCAGAATCGTGTCCTTGATCGGGAACTGGGGCTGTCCTCCTACGTAGTTGGTCTGGAACATGATGCCGCTGTACGTCGGGTCGACGATGTCCACGTGGTTGATCCGGATGCCCTGGAAGACCTTGGAGGCGGAGAACAGCCAGATGCCGGGGAAAGTCTGCGACCCCCAGAAATGGCCGCCGGAGCGGAGCACGGAGACGTTCTCGACCGTGGTCGGACCGGTCCCGAAGCCGTTCATCGGGTAGCCGAAGTCCAGCGAGCTGACCGTGATGCCGGAGTAGACCAGGGTGTCCGCGATGAGGATGTTGCGGAAGGTGTTGTCGTAGCCGCCGTAGACGGCGACACCCGCCGCACGCCAGGTCAGCAGCGACGTGAGGTTCTCGTAGACGTTGTTCTTCATGTCCGCGCCGCCGGAGTCGATGGCGGAGAACAGCGCGAAGCTGTCGTCCCCGGTGGCCCGGGACTCGTTGTTCACGACGTGGTTGTCCGTCGAGCCGTTGGTCATGTTGATGCCGTCGGCGAACGTGTTCCGGATGCGGGAGTTCCTGATGGTGATGCTGTCGGTGTTGGCGCCCCAGTAGAGGCACACCTGGTGCTCGTTCCAGACGTTGTCGATCACGATGTCCGAGACGTTGGAGAAGTCGAACACCTTGCCGGGGCCGTCGATGCGCGAGGTGTAGTTCCCGAAGTACGCGAAGTTCGCGAACGACGAGCCCTTGGCGCCGGCCTCGGCACGGAAGCCGTTGTCGGTGTTCTCCTGGCCGGAGGGTGCGAAGAACCTGGTGTACCAGGGACCCGCACCGACGACCTTGACGGCCTTCCCGTAGACCTGGAACTTGCTCGCGGTCTGGTAGTCACCGGCCGGCAGGTAGACGCCGACCAGCTTGCCCGTGGTGTCCATCCGTACCTTGTCCAGGGCGTTCTGGACGTCCTGGTGGGTGAACCCGGCGGGCACGGCGTAGGCGGCCGCGTCCGGGTTCGGGATCTGCGTCGCCTGCTCCAGGCTGATGAAGTCGATCGCGTACGTGCTGGTGTTCGCGGCGTCCTTCTGGAGCCGGATCTTGCTGCCGGCCGGGACGGTCCTGCCCAGCAGCATGTTCGCCTCGTCGTAGATGTGCCGCGGCGAACCCGAGCCCGGGGAGTTGCCCGGCCCGGTCTCGGCGCCGTACAGCCACGCGTACTTCGAGGTGAGGTCGATCGCCTTGAGGAAGGTGCCGTCAACGTAGACGTTCAGCTTGGAGTCGATGCCCCCGCCGCCCGCGGAGTCCGGGACGGAGAAGCGGGTCACCAGGGAGTTGGTGCTCGCCCTGGTGGTGAACTCGACGTAGTTGCCGGTGCTGTTGAGGGTGACGGCCTTGCGGCCGGACGCCTCGCCCGCCACGTCGCCGACGGTCCTGTTCGGGCCGACGACCTGCGCACCGCCGCCGGTGACCCCGTCCTCGGCCTCGTACATGTCGTACGGCATGTCGGCGCCGCGTCCGACGAAGAGCGAGCTGGTGGCGGTGTTGTTCTCGCGCTTCACCGGGAGTTCGTTGGCGTCGTCCGCGATCACGGTCTTCACGGAGTAGGAACCGTTGGCCGCTGTCCAGCTGCCCAGGTTCACCGGGGCGCCGGTCGCACCGGCGGCTATCGCTCCGTTGTAGGTGCCGGTGAGTGTCTTCACCGTGGCGCCCTTGGAGTCGAGCAGCGTCAGCGTGATGGCGTGGCCGCCCGAGGCGGACGCCACTGTGCCCTGGTTCTTGACGGCGACGGAGAAGGTGACGTTCTGGCCGGCGGACGGGGCCGACGGGGAGGTGCTGACCCCGGTGGAGACCAGGTCCGAGCTGGCGACCGGCTTCACGACCAGGCCGGTCGCGCTCGTGTACGTGTTGTCGGTCTCGTTCTGCTCGATGACCTCGTTCGCCGGGTCGGCGACCGCACTCAGTGCGTACGTGCCCGCGTCACGCGGGCCGATGTCGGCGCTGACCTGGACGGAGGCCCCGCCCGCCAGTGCCCCCACGGACGCGGTGGCGACCTTGGAGCCGCCGAGCCGGAACTCGACCTTGCTCGCCGGTGCCGCGACCGAACCGCTGTTGCGCACCGTCGCGGTGAGCGTGACCGGGTCCGACTCGACGGGCGCGGCCGGGGCTGCCGTCACCGAGCTGACCTGGAGGTTCGGATTGGGCGCCGGGGCGCCCAGGACCTGGAACTCCGCGACCTGACCGGCAGGCGAGCCGGTGTTGGAGTTGAACTTCAGCTGGACGTCGGCGACCCGGCCGCTGACCGGAATGGTCACCACGTTGCCGCTGCCCGGGCTGAACGCGTAGTCCTTGGCCGCGACCAGACCGGTGAAGGACGAGGCACTCTGCTCCCGGCCGAGGACCTGGATGTTCTGCGTCCTGGCGCCCCAGCTGCTGTCCGGGTTGAGCTTGACGACGACGCTCTCGGTGTCGGCGTTGGCACCCAGCTTCACGGTCAGGGTGTTCGGGTAGCTGCCCCCGGCACCCTCCCAATAGGTGGTCACGCTGTTGTCGTTGGCGTTCTCCGCCACGAACGTGTGGACCACGGACGAGGCGGTGATGGGCTTGCCGATCGCGAGGTTGGACGCCGTTCCGGTGCTTCCGTTGCGGGTGACGGTGTTGCTGTCGCCCGATACGTTGCCCGCCGCGTCCTTGGCCCGGACGGTGTAGGAGACGGTGGTGCCGGCGGACTGGGTGTCCGTGTAGGTGGTGACATCGCCCCCGACGCTCCTGCGCAGCACGTTGTTGGCGTAGATGTCGTACCCGGTGACGGCCTTGTTGTCGGTGGACGCCTGCCAGACCAGCTTGATCTGCCCGGCGGTCGACTCTGTGAAGCTCAGGTTGGCCGGTGCGGTCGGCGCCTGGGTGTCGCCGGTGCCCCCGGTCCGCGTCACGGTGTTGCTGTTCGCCGAGGCGTTGCCGGCCGCGTCCTTGGCGCGGACGTAGTACGACACGGTGGTGCCGGCCGGGCGGGTGTCGGTGAACGTGGTGACATCGCCGGCCACGCTCGTCAGCAGCGTGTTGTCGGCGTAGATGTCGTACCCGGTCACGGCGGTGTTGTCCGTCGACGCCTTCCAGGTCAGCCTGATCTGTCCGGTGGCCGGTTCGGTGTACGCCAGTTGCGTCGGCGCGGTCGGCGCCTCGGTGTCACCGGACGCCGGCCCGTAGATCTCCAGCTCGGAGACCTGTGCGCCCGGCTGGACGGAGTTGGCGCTCACGAGCACACGCACATAGCGGGTGGTGGTGGCGTCGAAGGAGATCGTCGCCGACTCGCCGGCCGTCGGACTGAATGTGTACGCCTGGGACTGCGTCAGATCGCTGAAGTCCGAGCCGTTGGTACTGCCCTGGATCTTCAGCGTCTGACTGCGGGTCTCCCAGCCGTCCGGCAGCCGCAGCACCACCCGGTCGACCCGGACCGAGGAACCGAGGTCGGCCTGGATCCACTGCGGAAGCGCGCCGTTGCGGCTCTCCCAGTAGCTCGCCGCGTTGCCGTCGTTGGCGTGGGCGGCGACGTACGTCTCGGTGTAGCTGCTGGCCGCGAGCGTGCGGCCGGCCGCGAGGTTCACCGACGACTCCCCCGCCGCGCGCACCTCCAGCTCGGCGAGCTGGCCGTTCTTCGCCGCGGTGTTCGCGGTGATGTCCGCCCGTACGAACCGGGCCCGGGTGGCCGGAACAGCGATGGTGACCCTGTTGGAGCTGCCCGGCGCGAAGGTGTAGGCGGCCGAGGTCTTCAGCGTGGTGAAGCTGGTGCCGTCGGCGCTGCCCTGGAGCGAGAGGGTCTGCCGGCGGCTCTTCCAGTCGGCGGGAAGCTTCAGGGTGACCTGGTCGATGCGGGTGACCTTGCCCAGGTCGCTCTGCACCCACTGGGGCAGGGAACTGCCTGCCCCTTCCCAGTACGTCGACTGTTCTCCGTCGGCGATGTTCCCGGCGTCTCTCCCGCTGCCCGCGCTGCTCGCGGCCGTCCTGTGCCCGGCGGCGATGTTCGGGCCGCCGGCCGCCGACGCGTTGAGCGCCGGCCATCCGACCATCAGCAGGCTCGTGGTGACGGCGGTGGAAAGGACCCGCCACCTCCAGCGTTGCGTTCTCATATGTCCCCGATCTTCAGCCTCGGCGCAGGGAGCGACCAAGGCGCGGCTCTGTCTGCGTACCTGCTGAGGCATGGATTCCTGCACCAACAGGGTGGACTTTTGCGTTTTGCGGTCAGAGAGTTGCAGAGAAATGAGAACTCGTCCACTGTTGTGGCAGAAGAAGAAACCCGAACGGACTCCGCCGTGCCGCCACAATTGGCATGACAATCAAGGCATTTGGCTCCGCATCGATCAGCCGTGCGCGCGCCCGCGCTTCACGCAAGGAATTTGCGCGTTGATGAAAGGCGCTGAAAGGTGCCAGTTCGGAGGGGGAGGCGGAGCAGCCGGGCGGCTTGGTGTGATCGGGCCGCCTGGACGCGGCCACCCGCAGAGCCTAGGGTCGGGCTGTTCGTACACCCGAGACCACCCGAGAGACCTCTGCCCGGTGATGGAGTCGGCATGGGGTGCGCGTCCCTGCTCCACGCCAGCACTGGACGGTTCCAGGCGATGACCACGGGTCGGCACATCAGGACGCCGACGACCCCGGGTGGTCCGCCCCGCCGGGCAGCGAAAGAGACGCGCCGTGTCTTCGGCGACCTACCGCACCCTGCTCCGCACCCCTGGCGCCCCGGCCTTCTTCCTCACTGCCACCGCCGGCCGCATCGGCATCGCCATGACCGGCCTCGGCATCATCTGGCTGGTACACGGCCGAACCGGCTCCTACGCCGCGGCCGGCCTGGTGACCGGCGGTTTCGCCGTTGCCGATGCGCTGGTCGGACCGCAACTCGCCCGGCTGATCGACCGCTTCGGCCAGACCCGCATGCTGACACCCATCCTCCTCGCCCACACCACCGCAGTGGTTTCACTGCTGACCGTGGTCGAGAACGGCAGTCCGCACCGTCTGATGACGGCGGCCGGAGCGCTGGTGGGCGCCACGATGCCGCAGCTCGGCGCACTGTCGTCCGCCCGCTGGTCGGCGCTGCTGACAGGCGAGCGGGCGGAAGCGCTGCCCACCGCCTTCGCCCTGGAATCGCTAGGCAACGGGCTGTGCTACCTGACCGGACCGGCCCTGGTCACCGCGGTCGGAGCGAGCAGCGACCCGTCGTACGGCATGGTGCTGGCCACGACCCTGGTGGTGGGTGGCGGACTGGCCTTCGCCGCGCAGCGCCGCACAGCGCCCCCCACGGCCGGAACGGCTGAGCGCAGACGCGCAGGCCGTTCGTTGCGGCGGCCGGGGTTCGCGGTGCAGGTCGGTGTCAACCTCACCCTGGGCCTGTACTTCGGCGCCATGCAGGTCTCGGTGACGGCCTTCGCGGTGGAGCACAGCGCGGCGGAGACGGCCGCGCCGCTCTACGCGGTGTCGAACTGCGCCGGCCTGCTGGCCGGCTGGCTCTACGGTCTGCGTCGGTGGCGGGCCGCGCAGCAGGTGCAACTGGCGATCGTGTCGGCCGGGTTGGCCCTCAGCTGCCTGCCACTGCTCGTCGCCGACTCGTTTCTGGGGATGGGGTTCGTACTCACTGTCACCGGCATGGCCATCCCCCCGGTCCTGGTGCTCTCCTCGGTGCTCACCACGGCAGCTGTGGACCGTGCCGCTCTCACCCAGGCGTTCACCTGGCTGAACTCGGCGAGCGCCGCTGGTTCGGCCGGTGCGGCAGCGCTGTCCGGGCGCGCGGTGGACGGGTACGGCGCCAACGGCGGCTTCGCGATCGCCGCGGCGGCCACCGCCGGGATGGCAGTACTGGCCGCGGCCCATGCGCGTGCCGCGTGGGGCCGCCGTATCAAGTCCGGGCTCCCGCCTCACCGGCTGACGAGCTGATAACGGCTCAACGACGAGACGAGCGGGGCCCGTCGCCGCGGACCCCGCTCGTCTCCTCCGGTTTCGCACGCCTGCCGGTTGAGCCGGCCGCTGAAGCCCGCCGGTTCAGCCCGCCGGGCTCCAGTGGTATCTGACGTCCGGCTCGTTCTCCTCGTTGCGGCTGCCGTCGTCGAACCCGACGGAGGTGAATCCGTGCCGCTCGTAGAAGGCCCGGGCGCCGGAGTTCCGCTGGAAGGTGTACAGGGCGAGCCCCTGCGGGCTGCTTTCCCTGGCCTTCGCGAGCAGCAGCGTTCCGATGCCCCGGCGGCGCATGTCGGGTCGCAGATAGAGGTGTTCGAGCTCATCGCCGTCGACCGAGACGAAGCCGACCGGCTCCGCCACTCCCCCGCCCTCCGGGAGCTCGGCCACCCAGACGTCCGTGTCGGGCAGCACGACGTGGGTCATCCAGCCAAGTGTCGCCTCGTCGCTGTGCACCCGCTTCAGGTACGGCATGGCAGCGGCACGCGAATCGAGAAAGAGCCGGGTGAGGCGCTCTGCGTCCTCGACGCGTGCCTCCCGCAGCAGTACCGCGTCCGAGCGCGGGTGGCTGTCCGATGACATCAGGGGTCTCCTGTCCGAAGGGGCCGGTGGCCCGTAAAGCCCGCCGCGCCTCGTGAGCGCGATGAACTGGCCACACTGTGATCGACCGTACGTCGGCCCCTGTCCGGATCTCCATAGGATATCGGTGACCGCTCCGCCGTGACACGTTCTCACGGCGCCCTCCCCGGCGAAGGAATCGACGTAACGGTGTATCAGCCCGACATGTTCGCATTCCCCGAGGACGGTCACCGGATCCCACCCCTCCGCTTTCCGCCCGGCGTCCCCTCACTCTGGCTGGTGGACGCGGTACGGCACGGCGGGCATGCGCAGCGGCTCGCGCCGGAGATCCTCGATGCCGGTGAACTCGACAGGGCGGCACGCCTGGTCGTCGCGGCCGACCGCAGTTGTTACGTCGCCGCGCATGTGGCCCTGAGGCTGCTGCTCGGGGCGCGGCTGGGCGTCGCGCCCGGTGCCGTGCCCCTCACTCGGGAGCCGTGTCCGTCCTGCAGTGGCCCGCACGGCCGTCCCGCGACCGGCGGCGGTGTGCATTTCTCCCTGTCGCACACCCGCGGGGTGGCGCTGCTGGCGTTCGCGGACGTGCCGGTGGGGGTGGACGTCGAGCTGGTCCCGAAGCCCGGGGTCGTGTCCGAGATCGCCGATCAGCTGCACCCGGCGGAGTCCCGCGAGCTGGCGCAGCTCCCCGCTGAGCAGCGGCCGGCCGCATTCGGCCGGGTCTGGACCCGTAAGGAGGCCTACCTGAAGGGCGAGGGCATCGGCCTGGCCGGCGGCCTCGCGGCCGAGCATGTGGGCACCGGCCCCCGCCCCGGGCCGGGCCCGGCCGGCTGGACGGTCACCGATGTCGAGGCGCCCGCCGGATACGCGGCGGCGGTGGCCGTCCGTGCGGCGGGGCAGCCGCCGGCCCGTGTCGGCGACCAGCGAAAATAGCGGGGCGGGCAGATCGTACCGACCGACCGATACGGAGGAGTGGCAGATGCCGCAGACACGAGCCGGACAGCAGGCGCGTCCGGAGGACCTGACCGATGTGGCACGGCTGGTGACGGCGTATTACACGCTGCACCCCGATCCGGCCGAACCGGGCCAGCGGGTCGCCTTCGGCACCTCGGGGCATCGCGGGTCGTCGACGGCCACCGCGTTCAACGAAGACCACATCGCGGCGACGAGCCAGGCGATCAGTGAGTACCGGGCACTGCAGGGCACGGACGGGCCGCTCTTTCTCGGGGCCGACACCCACGCACTCTCGGAGCCCGCGCGGGTCACCGCCATCGAGGTGTTCGCCGCGAACGGCGTGACCGTGCTCATCGACTCCGCCGACGGCTACACCCCGACGCCCGCGGTCTCGCATGCCATCCTCACGTACAACCGGGGCCGCGGCTCGCACCTCGCCGACGGTGTGGTGGTCACCCCCTCACACAATCCGCCGGGCGACGGCGGGTTCAAGTACAACCCGCCGAACGGCGGCCCGGCCGGGTCGGAGGCGACCGGCTGGATCCAGGAGCGGGCCAACGAGATCATCGCCGGCGGTCTCAAGGACGTGCGCCGTATGCCGTACGTCCGGGCGCTGGCAGCTCCGTCGACCGGAACGTACGACTTCCTGGGCACCTATGTGGCGGACCTGCCGTCGGTGCTCGACCTGGACGCGGTGCGCGCGGCCGGGGTGCGGATCGGCGCCGACCCGCTGGGCGGCGCCTCGGTCGCATACTGGGGCCGCATCGCCGAGCAGCACCGGCTCGACCTGACCGTGGTCAATCCGCTCACCGACCCCACCTGGCGGTTCATGACGCTGGACTGGGACGGCAAGATCCGGATGGACTGCTCCTCGCCGTACGCGATGGCCTCGCTGATCGGGCAGCGTGACCGCTACCAGATCGCCACCGGCAACGACGCCGATGCGGACCGGCACGGCATCGTCACCCCGGACGCGGGGCTGATGAATCCGAACCACTACCTCGCCGTGGCCATCAACTACCTGTACACACACCGGGACCGCTGGCCGGCGGGTGCGGGCATCGGCAAGACCCTGGTGTCGTCCGGCATGATTGACCGGGTCGCCGCCGATCTCGGCCGGCAGCTGGTGGAGGTGCCGGTCGGCTTCAAGTGGTTCGTGGACGGCCTGGCCGACGGGTCGCTCGGCTTCGGCGGCGAGGAATCGGCCGGGGCTTCGTTCCTCCGCCGTGACGGATCCGTCTGGACGACGGACAAGGACGGCATCCTGCTGGCCCTGCTCGCCTCCGAGATCCTCGCGGTGACGGGTGATTCGCCGTCCGAGCACTACGCCGCGCTGACCGCCCGGTTCGGTGAGCCGGCCTACGCCCGGATCGACGCCCCCGCGGACCGCGAGCAGAAGGCCGTGCTGGCACGTCTGTCCCCCGAGCAGGTCAGCGCCGACACCCTGGCGGGTGAACCGGTCACGGCCGTCCTCACCTCGGCGCCGGGCAACGGGGCGGCGATCGGCGGAATCAAGGTGACGACGGAGAACGCCTGGTTCGCGGCACGGCCTTCGGGCACCGAGGACGTCTACAAGATCTACGCGGAGTCCTTCCGGGGCGCCGAGCACCTCGCCCGCGTCCAGGAGGAGGCCAAGGCCGTCGTCTCCGCCGCCCTGGACGCCTGACAGAAGGCGTCTCCCCCGTTCGGGCCGGCGCGGAGGGAGGCGCCTTCGCTTCTCCCCCGCCGGCCACCGCGTGCCCGGGCCCCTGCAGCCGCCCGACTGGCCGGGCACATAACCGTACCGGTCGATAGAATTCGGGCATGGGAGAGCGGCCTGTCGCGCCGACTGCGCCCGAGCTCGTACTCGAAACCGACGCAGGACCCACGGTGATGAGTCCGAGCCGGGAGTACCACGTCGGACGCGACCCCTTGAGCGACATCGTCATCGACGACGTCCGGGTCTCTTGGCATCACGCGGTGCTCAGGCCGTTGGCCGGCCGCTGGTCGATCGAGGACGAGGGCAGTACGAACGGCACCTACACCGACGGCCGGCGCATCCACGAGTCGGACGTCGGGCCCGGCACCGTGATCCGCTTCGGCCATCCGGCGGACGGGCCGCAAGCCGTGCTGAGCAGCCGGCCCGCGCCGACACCGGCGCCCTCGCTCCGGGACCGTCCGTCGGCCGTCTCCATGCCCGCCGCGACCGGCACGTTCCGGCAGCCGACCACCGTTCGCCCGTTGCCGTCCCGCACCGTACGGATCGGCCGCGGGTCCGGAAACGACCTTGTGGTCGACGATCTGAGCGTCTCGCGCCGCCATGCCGAGCTACTGGCCCATACGGACGGCACCTACGAGATCGTCGACCTCGGCTCGCACAACGGCACCTTCCTCAACGGCCAGCCCGCCGACCGTGCACCCGTCTCCCCCGGAGACATCGTCGGCATCGGGCACTCCGCCTTCTGCCTGGTGGGGGACACGCTGCAGGAGTTCGTCGACACCGGTGAGGTGTCGCTCGACGTTCAGGACCTGGCGGTGACTGTCGACAAAGGACGCAGGACGCTGCTCGACCATGTCACTTTCCCGGTGGGCGAGAAGTGCCTGCTGGGTGTGGTGGGGCCCAGCGGGGCGGGCAAGTCCACGCTTCTGAACGCCCTGACCGGACTGCGCCCGGCCGATGAGGGGACCGTCCTCTACGACGGCCGGGACCTCTACCACGACTACGCCGAACTGCGCCAGCGTATCGGGCTGGTGCCCCAGGACGACATCCTGCACGCCCAGCTGACGGTGGGCAGAGCGCTCGGTTACGCCGCGGAGCTCCGTTTTCCTCAGGACACCGCCAAGTCGGAGCGCCGGGAGCGGGTCGCCGAGGTGGTGCGCGAACTCGGACTCGAACAGCGGGCCGGCCAGCCGATCCACAGTCTCTCCGGTGGTCAGCGCAAGCGGGTGAGTGTGGCACTGGAACTGCTGACGAAACCGTCGCTGCTCTTTCTCGACGAGCCGACGTCGGGCCTCGACCCCGGCATGGACCGCTCAGTCATGCACATGCTGCGCGGCCTCGCCGACGACGGGCGCACGGTCATCGTCGTCACGCACAGCGTGCTGAGCCTGGACGTGTGCGACCGGCTGCTGGTGCTCGCACCCGGGGGGAAGATCGCCTACTACGGCCCGCCCGAGGACGCGCTGGCCTTCTTCGGTTTCGCCGAGTGGCCGGAGGCGTTCGAGGCCTTCGAGAACGACCGCGACCGGCCCTGGGCCGAGGAGTTCGCCGCCTCCCCCATCCACCGGCGGTACATCGCCAACGCCAGTTCGCAGCCCCAGCTGCCGCACGCCGCGGCCGCGGCGGTCGCCCCGCCGCCGAAGACCCGCAGCTGGGGTGCGCAACTGCGGACCCTCGTGCGGCGGTACGCGGCCGCGCTGAGCGCCGACCGGACGTTCCTCGTCATCATGATCGCGCTGCCCTTCGTGATGGGAGCCATGACCCGGGCCCTCGCGGGAAGTCGGCTGACACAGGAGACAGCGATGAACGCGCTGCTCATCCTGTGTGTCGGCGGTGTGCTGACGGGCGCCGCCAACGCCGTCCGGGAACTGGTCAAGGAACGGGTGATCTATCAACGGGAGCGTGCCGTCGGCCTGTCCAGATCCGCGTATCTGATGTCCAAGGTCGTGGTGCTCGGCACCATCACGGTGCTCCAGGCCGTCGTGCTGACCCTGGTCGGTCTCGTGGGTGTCGATCTCAACGCCCCGGGCGGACAAGGGGTGCTCCTGCCACCCCTGGCCGAAATCACCCTGACGGTGGCTCTGTTGTCCTTCACCGCGATGATGCTGGGCCTCCTGGTGTCCGCGCTGGTGCGCAAGGAGGAGGTCACCATGCCCCTCCTGGTGCTGCTCGCGATCGTCCAGGTCGTCTTCTGCGGCGCGCTGCTGAAGCTGCACGGGGTACCCGGCATCGAGCAGCTGTCCTGGCTCATCCCCTCACGCTGGGCACTGGGCGCCATGGCAGGGACCATCGGCCTGGCCAGGATCGTGCCCGGGAAGCTGACCGCGGACCCCCTGTTCGAGCACTCCGCCGGGATCTGGCTCCTCAACATGGGGATGCTGGTGGTGCTGTCCGCCGTCTTCGGATTCGCGGTGGCCAGGCTCCTGCGCCGGCACGAGCCCGCCATCATGCGGAAGTAGGAGCGGCCCATGGAGAGCGAGGACTTCCGCCCCACCCATGTCGTCCCCCGGGACGGGCTGCCCGCCTGGGAGGCGCCCGACGTCTCCCGGCCCACCGAACCGCTCGACCCGCTGCTCCCCGTCCAGTTGCTCGACCGGCGCGGCGACTGGGGGCAGGTACTGTGCGCCAACGGCTGGTCTGCCTGGGTCGACGGCCGGCTTCTCGTGTCCGTACCGCACGACCCGCCGCAGGCCGGTCAGCCGATGGCCCGCACGGCGGACCCGCGGCCGCTGATGGCCCGGGTCCAGGAGTCGCTGGACCGTTTCCGCCAGGCGTGCGAGGAACTCGTCGAGGGCCGCATCGACGGCGAGACCTTCCGAAGGCGCACCCAGGGGCTCCGCGCAGGCGTGGTCGTCGACGGCGAGGCCGTGTGGCTGTTCGACGTGGAGCACGAGCGCTGGGTGTTCACGGACGGGACCCGGCTCACGACCTACGCGGCGCAGTCCGGCCCCGGCCGGCCGAGCAGCGCCCCGGCGCCCGGGGCCGGCCCGGAGCCGACCCGGCTCGTCGATCCCGCCGCGCATCCGCGGACCCTGCCGGGTGATGTGTGATGGCCCAGGACGATTCCTCACTGCCCGCGGGCCGGCCCTCGGACCTGATCGGCCGGAGGATCGCGGGCTACCTGGTGGAGCGCGAGATCGGGCGCGGCGGCATGGCCGTCGTCTACCGGGCCAAGGACCTGCGGCTGGACCGCACGGTCGCCCTCAAGCTGCTCGCCCCGGAACTCGCCCGCAACGACACGTTCCGCAAGCGGTTCACGCACGAGTCGCGCGTGGCGGCGGCGATCGACCATCCCCACATCGTGCCGGTCTTCGAAGCCGGTGAGACCGAGGGCATCCTCTACATCGCCATGCGCTACGTCGCCGGTCAGGACCTGCGTGCCCTCATCGACCGGCAGGGGCCGCTGCCGCTCGGAACCGCACTCCGGATCGCCGCCCAGGTGGCGTCCGCCCTCGATGCCGCCCACGATCACGATCTGGTGCACCGGGACGTCAAACCCGGCAACATCCTGGTCGCGGCAGGCACGGACAGCGATCATCCGGAGCATGTCTACCTGACGGACTTCGGCCTCACGAAGAAGTCGCTGTCGCTGACCGGGTTCACGTCCGTGGGCCAGTTCGTCGGAACGCTCGACTACGTGGCGCCCGAGCAGATCTCGGGCCGTCCGGTGGACGGGCGATGCGACGTCTACAGCCTCGCGTGTGTCGTGCACGAGACGATGGCCGGCGCCCCGCCGTTCCAGCGCGACGACGACATGGCTCTGCTGTGGGCCCACCAGTTCGATCCGCCGCCGGCGCTGACGGGACTGCGCCCCGGTCTCCCGGCGGGTGTCGACGCGGTGCTGGCGAAGGCCCTGTCCAAGAGTCCGGACGACCGGTACGACTCCTGTCTCCAGTTCGTCGCCGCGCTGCGCGCCGCAGCCCGGGGCGAGGAGCGGGGCGGCCATCCGCCGACGCAGGTGGACCGGCGGATCGGTGCGTGGACGTCGGGGCCCGAACCGCCGCCCCCACCGCCGCGGTGGGCGCTGCCGGTGTTTCCCGGACAGCCGGACAGCCGGCCCTTCTAGGTGTATTGACCCGGAGCGTTGTTCACTCGCCTGGCCTGCGGGCGGACGACGACACTCTGCGCTGGATGTGCTGTCCCGGACCCCGCGAAACCCGGCACGATCCGACGAGAGGCCCTGACCGACCGGGCCCGGACGCGAAGGTCACGACAGCCGCTCGGCGCGCACGATCACCGGCCCCGGGCCTCGACGTTCCCACCACGCCGGCCGCCGCGGTGCCGTGCCCTGTCACTGCAGACCGCCCCCAAGGGCCTCTGCATCCTGTTATTTTCCGGATGTCGCCCGCACGGCGACGTGCGGAACGACAGTGGGGGGTCCACTTGAACGGCTACAGTCACGCCCGTTTCAGACGCGCAAGAGGTCTGCTCGTCGCACTCGCGCTCAGCGCCGCCGCACTGGCCACCGGAACGCCGGGCGCACAGGCGGCCGAACCGGGCGAACCGTCCGACGTCACGGTCGAACTGCCGACCGACACCTACTCGCGCATGCTGGTCGACGAGGCGCGCCAACGGGTGTACGTCACCACAGGCGGCCTGTCGGCGACCGTCCACGCGATCCTGGTGTACGACTTCGACGGCAATCTGCTCCGTACCGTCACCACCGAGGCCATGACCGCCGCGGGCGCCATGACGCTTTCCGCGGACGGCAGCATCCTCTACGTGGCCGTAGCCGACTACGTACTGATCTTCAACCCCGACACCTTCGCGTACATAGGCGGTGGATGGGTGAAGAGCGACTTCAGGGATGGGCTGTGTTCCGGCGACCTGGGCATCACCGGCGGTCGGCTGTGGGTCACCAGAATGGGTAGCCAGGAGTACCCGAAGGACTGCTCCAGCGAGGTCCAGACCTTGTGGAGCGGAGCCCCCACGGGCGGCACCTTCACCAACAGCGGCAGCCTGGTGAGCGCGAAGTTCGCCACCTCGCCGGGACTTCCCGGCAAGCTCGTCCAGGCCTACGCGACCTACGGGACGCCCAAGCTGGTCGTCGGCGTCTACGACGCCACCACCGCCTACACCGAACCGCTGGCCCTGCGGGCGTACACAGCTGCCACCGACCCGGCGGCCCCGCCGAAGGACGTCGCCGTCAGCCCCGACGGCTCTCTGGTGGCGGTCGCGGCCGGGGCCTCCGGCACCAGGGCGTTGTCCACCACCGGTCTCACCGACGCGACGCCCGGCTACGGTTCGCTGCCGGCAGGCACCAGTTCGACCTCGGTCGCCTTCAGCCCGGACGGCTCGCTCGTCGCCCGCGGCGGCGCGGTCGACGGCACGGCAGCCGACCTGCTGGTCCAGCCGGCCCGACCCGCGCAGGGCGACACGCCACGGGGATACGCCTTCACGGACGGATCGGCTGGCGGAGACCAGGTGGCCGACCGCGGCCTCGCCTTCAGCCCGGACGGCTCACGGCTGTTCGCCATGACCACGAACGCAGCCAAGGACTCCTACTGGCTGCACATCATCACGAACCCCGGCGCCCGCTACCACTCCGCGTTCGGGGGTCCGCCGACCGTGGAACCCGGCACTCCCTTCGTGGGCCAGGCCGTGCGGATCTCCGGCACACTGCGGCGGAACGGTCCGGGGCCCGTCGAGCCGGCGCGGGTGACGGCCGTACGCCACGACGCAGACGGCGACCACACGGTCCCGGCGGCGGCCGTCGGCGCGGACGGCACCTTCACGCTGGACGACACCCCGTCCACCACCGGGAAGACCACCTACACCGTCTCCTTCGCGGGCGACACCGCGCACGACCCCGCCGCGGACTCCACGGTGGACGTGGAAGTGACCAAGGCTCCGACGGAGCTGGCGCTCGACCAGCCCGAGGGCGCGACCACCGCGGGCGTGGTCGTGCACGGCACCCTGAGCACGGCCGGGGCGCCGCTGCCCGAGGGAACCCTCGTCGCCGTCCAGCGCTGGTCGAAGACGGGCGTCGCCGACCTGCCCGCCGCCCTCGTGGGCCCCGACGGCGACTTCACCGTGACGGATGCACCACCCGCCGCCGGCAGCACCCTCTACACGGTTTCCTACGCCGGTGACGCGTTGCACGACGCCTCGGCAGACTGGGTGACGGTCCCGGTCACCGGCTGAGCCGGGCACCGTGACGGGACGGCGGACGCGCACCGAGCCGACGCCGTCCCGTCGAACGGCGGGGCCGGCACTTCGCCTGTCGACGTCCCGCACGGGGTCAGGGGCTTGTCCCACGCCTGACAGCCGAACCCCTCGCACTTCCGGCGGGCATCCCCTATTTCTGGGGGTGCCCGTCCGGCGGGACCACCTCGCCGCGCCGGTGCACGCGGGAAGCGAGCAGCCCGCCCAGGAAGCCCGTCACCAGACCCCACAGAACGGCCAGGCCGAGCGCGCTCCAGAGCCGCGGACGCAGCAGCACCTCGCCGCCCAGCCCACCGCCGAGGTCTCCGAGGCCCAGCAGGGACAGTCCGTAGTGCGCGGAGATCCTGACGAGCAGGCACACGGTGAGGACGGTGAGGACGAGCGCCGCCGCCATGTGCAGGGCATGCTGCCAGGGGCGCATCCGGGCCGGTGAGCGCGCGGCCATCAGGAACGCCGCCGCCACGGTGAACAGTGCGGCAGCGACGACGCACCACCAGACGCGGCCGTCCTGCTCGGCGAGCGTGCTGATGTTCAGGGTGGAGAGGTCCGGAGTCCGCAGGACGGAGTCCAGTACCTGAGGCATCGGGAGCCCGAACGGCCCGTCCACCTTTCCCTCCCAGGACGCCCCGAGGCCCAGCGTGAACACGAGCCAGACGAGGTTGGGCAGTCCGAGCAGGATCACCGCGAACGTCTCGGCGGGATGTCCGCGGGTCACCGCGACGACGAGTGCGATGACCAGGCCCACCACCACATAGGCGAGCAGTAGTGCCACCATGGCGTACGCGGCCGGGCGCACTGATTCCTGGAAGCGCACCAGGCGCGCGGGGAGCGGCGCGCCGCGCGCGACGAGCAGGGCCAGGACGAGGACGCCGGCCAGCCAGAGCAGGCCGAGGACGAGGGTGAGCGGGATCTCGGCGCGGAATCCGGCCCGGGGCGAGGCGTCGAGCAGGTCGCCGATGACACCGCCCGTCGGGTCGGCCGCGGGGATGTCGAAGGTCTGCCGGGCCAGGAGGGACAGGCCGATGAGCACCAGAGCCCACAGCAGCGCGATCCGGCCGGCCCAGCTTGCCAGTTCGCGGCTGGTGGCGACGGCGCGGTGTCTCAGGGGGCGCAGGAATCCGGCGGCGAGGACCAGCGCGCCGACGAGGGTGACCGAGAGCGGCAGCACCGAGATGTCCGCGTTCGTCCTGGCGAGTTCCCCCGCGTTCCCCGACAGGGCGACGGACCCGCCCGCCGCCATGACGACGACGGCCGCGACCACGCGGGGGAAGGAGCCGCCGGGGAGTTCCGCCGCGCCGGCCGCCCACAGGCCGAGGGCGGCGGTGACGCCCATGACCACGAGTCCCGCGAGAACGGTCAGGAGGGCGTCGCCCCAGCCGTGCGCGACGCGGACTCCCGTACCGCTCCGGTCGTCCGATCCCTGTGTGCTCACGGGCCCACGCTAGGCAGCCGCGCTGCGGGCCGCCCCTCGGGTGGGCCGACCGCGTCGGCTTGCGGGCCTCGCCGGTATGGGGAACACAATGGCTGATACCGGAAGAATCCGGTATCGATCCTGGTGTGGGGAAGATGAGCCGTGAGTGACCAGCCGCCGTCGTCCGGCCGCCCCACGGGGCCGCCCTCAGGACCGCTTTCGGGCCCTTCGCAGGAGGGGCCCGTCCCGCCGCCTCCCGAGCGCCCGTCCGGTCCGCCGGCCGGTCCGCCCTCCGGCGGCAGCCATGGCGGACCCGGTGGTCCGGGCGGTCCTGGAGAGACCCCGCAGGACCCTGGGCACGGCCCCCGCACTCCTTGGTGGCGGTCGGTCCCCAAGGTGGCCACGATCGCCGTCGCCCTCGTGGCGGCGGTGGTGATCACCGTCGTCCTCACCCGCCCGGACGGGTCGGCCAAGGCCGGCGGGGAGGTGTTCCTCCAGGCGGCCGGTTCGACCGGCCCCGACCCGTTCACCGGCTCGACCGCGCGCAGCAGCGCCGGGGACGCGACGCCGACCGCCGTTCCGAGTCCGGTGGCGAGCGCCTCCCGGATGCGGTCCAACGTCACCCAGGGCGTGGACGGTTCGGCCCCGGGCCTGTACGGCGGCACCCGCAAGGTCGCCGCCTGCGACGTGGAGAAGCAGATCACCGCTCTCACGGATCAGCCGTCCAAGAACAAGGCCTTCGCCTCGGTCGAGGGCATCGACCCGTCCGGCGTCCCCGCGTATCTGCGCTCGCTCACCCCCGTCCAGCTGCGGCTCGACACCCGGGTGACCAACCACGGCTACGAGAACGGCGCGGCCACGAACTACCAGGCGGTCCTCCAGGCCGGAACGGCGGTGCTGATCGACGACCGCGGGGTGCCCAGGGTGCGATGCGCCTGCGGCAACCCCCTGCTGCCGCCGGTCGCACTGCAGGGGACGCCGAAGCAGAAGGGCGATGCCTGGCCGGGGTACCGGGCCGGAAACGTCGTGGTGGTGGAGCCCGCTGCGCAACCGGTGAACGTGTTCATCATGTTCGACCCCCGGACCGAGGGCTGGTTCGAGCGGGACGCGGGCGACACGGGCGGCGGCGACAAGAAGACGGATCCGCCCGCCGACTCGAGCGCGTCGTGTCCTCCGCGGTCGGGCGGCGGGCGGGCCGAGGACTGCCCCTCCGACTCCTCCTCGCGCCCTCCCACGTCCGGGAAGCCGTCGCCGCCGCCCACGAAGTCCGGTGAGCCGTCCAACGAGCCGCCGTCGCCGCCTCCCTCGTCCGAGGAGCCGCCCCCGTCACCTCCGCCCACCTCCGAGGCGCCGCCCACATCGGAGTCGGCCCCGGAACCTGTGACACCGCAGACCGCGGAGTCACAGGCACCGCCGCCCGCGCCGCCGGCGTCCGGCGACGGCACGGCGTAGCCGGCCCGGCGTAGCCGGCCCGGCGGTTCCCCGGCGGGCCGTCCGTATCGGCCACGGCGTCGGTCAGGGTGTCGACACAGTGGGCCGCGGCGCCGTCGCCATCCCGCTGCCGATGAAGAAGCTCGGGTGCGGCGGCTGGTTGTAGGCGGTGTTCTGCCAGGCCAGGGCCGTGCGGTAGGTGGTGTCGTGGAGCAGCGTGGTGATCTTCGTGGTGGTCTCGTACGGCGTGGAGTAGATGCGCAGAGCGGTGTTGTTCGTGGTCGCCCAGACCACTTCCTCGCGCCAGTCGCCGAACAGGTCGCCCGAGATCGCGGGGGTGGCCTTGGTCCCGTTGTTGGAGTGGACCGATGCCCCGGTCAGCTGCCGGGTGTCGGCGGAGGTGCCGTACTTGTCGATGTGGGTGCCGTCGAGGAGTTCCCGGTTGGTGTCGCCGTCCCACCAGGACAGGAAGTTGGCGCTGGAGGGCTTGCGGCTCGCGACGACGGTGCCCTTGGGGCTGCGTACCCCGTCGGCCGCGGACGACCAGGACTCGGCTCCGGCGCTGCCGGACCAGATGTCGTCGCTGACACCGCGTCCGTTGTCGCCGTTGGCGGGCGTCGACCAGATGATCTGACCGGTCTTCGCGTCGGCCATCCACGACGAGGGCTTGGAACTGTCCTCGTCGACCTTGAACTCCTCCATGCCTGCGCGGGAGGGATCCAGGTCCCCGACGTGCATGGCGTCGCCATGGCCGTTCTTGGTGGTCCACAGGGCGTTGCCGTTGTCGTCGACGGCCATGGCGCCGTAGACGATCTCGTCCTTGCCGTCCGCGTCCACGTCGGCGACCGACAGCTGGTGGTTGCCCTGGCCGTCGTATCCCTTGCCGGAGTTGGTCGAGCTGTTGGTGTCGAAGGTCCAGCGCCGGGTGAACGCCCCGCCCCGCCAGTCCCAGGCGGCGATCACCGTGCGCGTGTAGTAGCCGCGGGCCATGATCAGCGAGGGCCTGGAGCCGTCGAGGTAGGCGGTGCCGGCGAGGAAGCGGTCGACGCGGTTGCCGTAGCTGTCGCCCCACGAGGAGACGGTGCCGCGCGCGGGGACGTAGTCGACGGTACCCATGGCGGCGCCCGTCTGGCCGTTGAACATGGTCAGGTACTCGGGGCCGGACAGGATGTAGCCGGAGGAGTTGCGGTAGTCGGCCGACGCGCTGCCGATCACCGTGCCCTTGCCGTCGACGCTGCCGTCGGCGGTCTTCATCGCGACCTCGGCCTTGCCGTCGCCGTCGTAGTCGTAGACCTGGAACTGGGTGTAGTGCGCGCCCGAGCGGATGTTGCGGCCCAGGTCGACGCGCCACAGCCGGGTGCCGTCGAGCTTGATCCCGTCGACGACGGTGTTGCCCGTGTAGCCGGACTGGGAGTTGTCCTTGGCGTTGGTGGGCTGCCACTTCAGTACGAAGTCGAGTGCGCCGTCCCCGTCGAGGTCGCCGACGGACGCGTCGTTGGCCTCGTAGGTGTAGGCCACGCCGTCGGGGGTCGTGCCGCCGGCGGGCGGGCTGATGGGCACGTCCTTGTAGCCGCTGCGGAACTGCACGGCGTGGACGGAGTCGCTCTGCTCGACGCCGCCGACGATCGCGCGCACCGTGTAGTCCGCCGAGTCGGGGGCCCCGGCGTGGAAGTAGTTCGTCGAGCCGGTGACCGGCGAGGCGTTGACCTTCGTACCGGCCCGGTAGACGTTGAAGGACACGTCGTCCGCGTCGGTGGCGAGCCAGCGCCAGCTGATCAGGTTGCCCGCGTCGGTGTGGACGCTGACGACGCCGCGGTCCAGTGCCTCCGCCTGGCGCGCGGTGGCGGCCTGCGAGGTCTGGCCGGTGGCGACCAGTCCGACGGCGGCCAGCAGACCCGCTGTGACGGCGCCGATCAGGGTACGGGTGCGGGTGGTGCGGCGCCCGCGGGAGGAACGGGGATGCTCAGGAGCCACGGTACGTGCCTTCCGGAGTGGGGGTGGGTCGGGTACCCCTCAGTGCCCGCCGGGACCGGAAAGGTTGCCGTCCGGGCGTACCGGATCTGCGGCGGTCGCCCGGCGGCGTGTTCACCCGTATGCCGCAGCGCGGTGGCGGGCAGGGCGGGGTGTGAGCAGGCTGTCCGCAGAGCTGCCGATTCGTAGGGGCGGCGGAGCCAGATGGGGGTGCGACGTGCCGGACGCCGGTGCACCGGTCCCAGGAACGCCCTCCGCCGACGCGATGGCGGGCGCACTCCTGGACACACTGTTCAGCCAGTCCGCGGTGGGGCTGCACGTCCTGGACACGGAACTGCGGGTGGAGCGGGTCAACGCGCTGTCCGAGGCGGTCGCCCCCGACCGGATCGTGGGGCTGTACTTCACCGACGCGTACCGGCTCCAGGATCCCGAGGACGCGGAACGGCTGCTGCGCGGGGTGCTGGAGAGCGGGGTGCCCGCCGTGAACCGGGTGATCCGCGGACAGCTCAGGGGGGCGCCCGGTCCCAACCGCAGCCTGATGGTCACCGTCCACCGTCTGGACGCCCCCTCCGGCAGGCCGCTCGGTCTGCTGGCGGCAGTCGTCGACGTCAACGAACGGGAGAAGGCGCGCGCCCGCGCGGACTGCCTGGAGTCCGTACGCAGGGAAGTGGGTCATTCCCTCGACGTCGCGGCGACCTGCGAGGGGCTCGTCGCTGCGCTGGTGCCGAGGTTCGCCGACTTCGCCATGGTCGAGGTGGTGGACGAGGTCCTGCGCGGCTCGGATCCGCCGCTCAGCCCGTTGGGCCGTGACGTCCCCCTGCGCCGTGCCGCGCTGCGGGGCGTGGGCGGGGACGGCCTGGTCGGTGAGACCCGACGGCTGCCCGACCGCACCCCCTTCGCGCTCGCCGCCGCAGATCTGCGGCCACGGCTCGTCGCGCTCGGCTCGGACACTCCCTGGCTGGACGCGGATTCCGGTACGGCGCGGCTGGTCAGGGCGACCGGCGCCCACTCCCTGATCGTGGTCCCGCTCAAACTGCACGGCGCCGTTCTCGGCCTGGTGAGCCTCTACCGGTGCCGGGGCAGCGAACCGTACGACGAGAACGACCTCGCCCTCGCGCTGACGGCCGCCTCCCAGGTGGCGCTGAGCATCGAGAACGCGCGGCGCTACGAGCACGACCATGTGATCGCGTCGACCGTCCAGCGCAGACTCCTGCCCCAGCACGACGGCGTCCGGATCGCCGTCGAGACCGCTCATGTGATGCTCTCGGGGCGCAACAGCGGATGCTGGTTCGACACCATCGGGCTGTCCGGTGCGCGGACCGCGCTGATCGTCGGCAACGTCGAGGGGCATGGACTCCAGACCGCCATCACCATGGGACAGCTCCGCACCGTCATCCACGCCCTGGCCGGTCTCGACCTGGAGCCCGATGAGGTACTGGCCCGCCTCAACGACACGGCCGACCGGCTCGCGGTCGAGCGCCGGTCCCTGCCGCCGGGCGACTCCCTGCACCGGCAGTCGCTGACGGCGAGCTGCCTTTACGCGGTCTACGACCCGTTCTCCCGGACCTGCACGGTGGCGCGGGCGGGTCATCCGGCGCCGGTCGCGGTCGCTCCGGACGGCCGCCCGATCGTCCTCGACGTGCCCGAGGGACCGCCACTGTTCTCCGAGGACAGTGCCCCGTTCGCCACCGCGACGGTCGAGCTCGTGGAAGGCAGTGTGCTGGCCTTCCTCACGGGTTCGCTGCTGCCCCCGGACCGGTCCGTGACCGGAGTGCAGGACGCTCTCGCCTATCCGGATCGCGGCTTGCAGGAGCTGTGCGACGCCGTCATCTACAGCCTGCCCGCCGAAGCCCATCCCGACGGCGCCGCACTCCTGCTCGCCAGGACAGGCGTCGTCCCGCCCGAGCGGGTCGCGACATGGGAACTGGCCCACGACCGGACCACGCCCGCCATCGCCCGCACCCTGGTCCGCGACCGGCTCGAAGGCTGGAACCTCGACGAGGAGACGATCGAGGCGACCGAGCTGATCGTGAGCGAGCTGATCACCAACGCGGTCCGCTACGGCACCCCGCCGCTGCATCTGCGGCTCCTGCTGGACCGCACCCTCACCTGCGAGGTCCACGACACCAGCCCGGTGGCCCCGCATCTGCGCCACGCCCGCACCGTCGACGAGGGCGGCCGCGGGCTGTTCATCGTCTCCCAGCTGGCCACGCACTGGGGCACCCGGTACAGCACCGACGGGAAGGCCCTGTGGACCGAGCAGGAGATCCCGCCCGACGACGGTTCCTGACGGCTCGGCACGGGCCGCTCCACTCGCAGCATCGCCCGGGGAGACGGAGCATGAGGACATGGGCACGGGCATGGAGACCTTCCGCGGGGAACCGCACCCTCTGCGTGCCGTCGCGTTCGTGCTGGCCGCCCTGTGCACGCTGGTGATGGCCCTGACCGCGACTGCGCGCAGCACCCTGGTCTCGCCGTCCTTCTATCAGTCGGTGCTCGACGACCAGGGGGCCTACGACCGGTTGTACGACGAGGTGCTCGTCGATCCCGGGGCCTCGGGTGTCACCAGGGACCTCCTCGCGCGGCTGCCGGTCCCGGAGGCGATCATCACCTCGAACATCAAGGTGGTGCTGCCGCCGGAGATGGTCCGTGACCTGACCCACCAGCAGATCGACAACGTGGTCGGCTATCTGCGCGGTGACGTCGACACGCTCCGGCTGACCGTGGACCTGCGGCCGGTCGCCGGCAACCTCGGCGACCTCACCCAGATCTACTTCGGCGATCTCGTCGCCTCGCTGCAGAACCGGGCCGAGCCGGACTTCGCCGCCTTCTCGGCCGATCTGGACCGGGCGCTGGAGGGTCTGGTGGCCGGGCGGACCCCGGACGGTCTGCCGGCTCTGCCGCTCTCCGCCGGGCAGGCCGAGCAGGCGACCAACGCGCTGCTGCAGTCCGTGCCGGCCGGCAGCCGGGCTGCGCTCCGTCCCGAGGTCTCGGTCGCGCTGGCCGAGGGCGATGTGGCCACGGCGCTGGCGGCGGTGGCGCCCGGAGCCGTGTCGGAACGGACCCGGGCATCGGCGGCCGAACTGCGGGCCGCTGTCGGCGACGGGACCTGGGACGTGACCCAGGCGCTCGCCGCGTCCGGAAACGGTCTGGACGCCGTCCACCGGGCGCGGGCGGTGACGCACGAGGGTCTCGGTCTGGTGGAGGCCATCGCCTCCGTGCTGGGCGTGGCGTCCCTCGCCGTGCTGTGGTTCGCCTCCGCGGCCGGTTCCGGCAGGCGGCTGACGGTGATGGGCTGGGCCCTCGCCTCGGGGGCGGTCCTCACCGGACTCGCGGTACTGATCGCGCGCCTGCTCACCGGCGGACGGGTGGTGGCCCCGCCGGACTCCTGGCCATCGAGCGTGACCGGCCTGGTGGACGACCTCCAGCATGCCGCCTTCGACCGGATTGCCGTCACCGCGCTGACCGCCGCGCTGGTCCCGCTCGTGATCGGGGCGCTCCTGGTGGCGGCGGGCTGGGCCGTCGAGACACGGCCCCGGGCCGCGTTCACCGTGCCGCGCGTCCGCGGTCTGGCCGCGGGGGCCGGCTGCGCGGCGATGGCGGGGGTGCTGCTCGTACCCCTGGGCGTGAACCAGTCCGTACCTCGCGCCTGCCAGGGCAGCGCCAGGCTGTGCGAGATGCGGTATGACGAGGTTGCCTACGTGACCTCGCACAACGCCAACTCGACGACGTACGACCGCTTCATCGGACCGCTGCAGGACCCGGACATCACGGCGCAGCTCGACGCGGGTGCGCGGGCGCTGCAGATCGACACGTACCACTGGGAGACGTCGCAGGAGATCACGCAGCGGCTGGACACCCCCGACTTCTCCCCGGAGCAGCGGCGGCTCATCGCCTCGGCGATCGACCGGCTCAACCCACCGCGCGAGGGCCTGTGGCTGTGCCACGCCGTATGCCGGGCAGGGGCGATCGAGCTGGTGCCCACCCTCACTGCGCTCGGCACCTGGATGCGGGAGCATCCGAGCGAGGTGGTCACGCTGATCGTGCAGGACGCGATCAGCGGCGAAGAGACCGAACAGGCCTTCCGGCAGGCCGGACTCGATGACCTGCTCCACACACCGGACCCCGACCCGGGCAAGGCATGGCCGACGCTGGGCGAGATGGTCGACAGCGGCCGGCGGCTCGTGGTCTTCGCCGAGGAGGCCGACGGGCCCGCGCCCTGGTACCGCAACTTCTACCGGTACGGGATGGAGACACCGTTCGCCTTCCGCTCCCCCGCCGAGATGAGTTGTGTCCCGCACCGCGGGGACACCGGCAAGCGGTTGTTCCTGCTGAACCACTTCATCACGGTCGCGGGCGGCAGCCGGCTGGACGCGGGGAAGGTCAACGCCCGTGACTGGGTGCTGGACCGGGCCCACCGGTGCGAGCGGGAACGGGGCAGTCCGGTGAACTTCGTCGCTGTCGACTACACGACGATCGGGGACGTGCGCGGGGCGGTGGCGGCGCTCAACGACGAGCGGGCGGCGGCAGCCGACGCCTCCTGACGCGGAAGCGGACGCGGGTGCGGCGCACCACGGCGGTCGGGCCGTGGTGCGCCGCGGTCAGGGCGTCGGCAGCCGCCCCTGGTTCAGTGGGCGGGCCGCCGACGGATCAGCGGTGGCCGCCGTGGCGGTGGCCCCAGGACTTGGAGTCGACCTTGTGGCCGTGTGCGTCCCGCAGGGTCGCCGTGTCGCTGTTGTCCCAGACGTAGCGGCGGAGGTCCTGGTAGACGTCGGTGCGGCTGTCGCGGCCGACGCCGGTGTGCACACGCACCGAGGAGCGGCCGGGCAGGCGCAGGTCGAACCTGTAGGTGCGGTGGCTCTCGTCACGCAGGGTCCAGCCGCGCAGGTTGACCGAGTGGCGGCTCGTGTTGGTGACGGTGACCCACTCGCCGTTCAGGCTCCGGTTCGAGCCGTTGTCGCGGCCGGGGCTGTTGTACTGGATCTTGCCCAGAACGACGGCCGAGCGAGGGGCATGACCGCGGCCGTGGCCGTGGTCGTGGTCGTCTGCGACTGCCGGGAGGGCGGCGGCGGCGACCAGCGCGCCGGAAGCAAGAACAGCAGCAGTGATCCGTCGTGCGGAACGGGACATGAAGACCCCTCAAGTGCAGGCCCGGACCCTGCGGTCCGGGCGTTGTTCGGTCCCGGCGTAGTGCCGGGAAGGCATACTTTGACCCGGTTGCCCGGTGTCCGGATACCACCCCGGCACGTGTTACAAGATGCAGACATTTCCGTCACAGGCGGTTGTACGCGACATCCACTGAAACCTCCGGGTACCTGTCAATCGCTGCCCGCTGCACCCACCCGCGCGGCGTCGGGTTGACGGAAGCCGGCGCACCACGCACCCGCCCACCACACCTCCGACCGGGGCCGGCCGCCCTGGTGCCGGGATCCGTAACAACGGCCACGCCACCGGAAATGAACACCCGTTCCGTTACCCCGGGAAAGCAGCACGGAGGTTCCCTCGAACATCGATCGAAGCCGGTGATTGCGCGGGGCTGCCGGGAGTGATTGCGCGGGACTGCCGCAAGTGGTTGAGTGGAACTCAAGGTATGAATCGAGGTTCAGAACATCATGGCCTACCGATCCACCGCCCGCACCGAGGCGACCCGGCTCGCCCACCGGGAGCGGCTGCTGGACGCCGCACGGGAACTGCTCACCGAGGGCGGCTACGCCGCGGCGAGCATCGCCGCGCTCGCCGACCGCGCAGGCGTCGCCACCGGCAGCGTCTACAACCACTTCGCCTCCAAACAGGAGCTCCTGGCCGCTGTTTTCCGCCATGTCGCCGGTCATGAGCTCGCCGCGGTGCGGGAGGCGGTGCAGGCGGGAAGTGGGGCGGCGCAGCAGGTGCGGGCGCTGGTCGAGGTGTTCTCGTACCGTGCGCTGCGCAGTCCCCGCACGGCGTGGGCGCTGCTGGCCGAGCCCGTCGATCCGCTCGTCGAGCAGGAGCGGCTGACGTACCGGCGCGGTTACCACGCGCTCGCCGAGTCGGTCGTCGCTGCGGGTGTGGCGACGGGTGAGCTGCCTGCCCAGAACCCCCGGCTCTCGGCCGCGGCCGTCATCGGAGCGGTCAGCGAGGCGCTGCTCGGGCCGCTCTCCCCCGTCGGCGAACGCACCGACCCGGGCCCGGTCGTGAACGGCATCACGGCGCTCTGCCTCCGGGCGGTCGGGGCCCCCGCCGGCTGACCCGGCCGGCCACCGCTGCTGCTGCTGCCGAGCGCCGAACGTCCCGAACCCCAGACAGGAGTCCCGCCATGACCACCACCGCAACCCCGGTCGTCCCGCACACCGAGGCCACGGCACCGCACCGCACGCACGAGGTCACCAACCAGGCGCCGCCCCGCACCGGCCTCGACGAGTACGGCACCAACACACCCCTGGCGGAAGCCGTCGACGCGTTCGGTGCGGGGTGGCACGGGCAGGAACTGCACGAGATCGGCCGGCTGGTCGGCTCGGAGGCGTTCCAGCACAACGCCGAGCTCGCCCACACCTCCCCGCCGGCCCTGCGCACCCACGACCGGTACGGGAACCGGATCGACGAGATCGACTTCCACCCCGCGTATCACGAGGTCATCGGAGCGGCCGTGGAGCACGGCGCGCACACGGCGGGCTGGGCCGATCCCAAGCCGGGAGCCGCCGTCGCACGGGCGGCGACGTTCATGCTGTTCGCCCAGATCGAGCCGGGCCACGGCTGTCCGATGTCGATGTCGCACGCCGTGGTCCCGGTCCTGCAGCGCGATCCCGAGGTGGGCCGGGACTGGCTGCCCGGTCTGCTGAGCCGTTCGTACGACCCGCGGCCGATCGCCCCGGCCGCCAAGTCCGGCCTGACCTTCGGCATGGGGATGACGGAGAAGCAGGGCGGGTCCGACGTCCGCGCCAACACCACCCGGGCTGTCCCGTTGCCCTCCGACGCGGACGGCCGGGCCCATCTGCTGACCGGCCACAAGTGGTTCTTCTCCGCCCCGCAGTCGGACGCCTTCCTGGTCCTGGCGCAGGCCGAGGCGGGCCTCACCTGTTTCCTGGTGCCACGGGTGCTGCCCGACGGGACCCGCAACAGCGTCCGGGTCCAGCGGCTGAAGAACAAGCTCGGCAACAAGTCGAACGCTTCCGGCGAGGTCGAGTTCGACGGCACCTGGGCCGTGCGGGTCGGCGAGCCCGGCCGGGGCGTTCCCACGATCATCGAGATGGTCAACCACACCCGTCTGGACTGCGTGCTCGGCACCACTGCGGGCATGCGGCAGTCGGTGTCCGAGGCGATCTGGCACGCACGCCACCGCAGCGCGTTCGGCGCGCGGCTGGCCGACCAGCCGGCGATGACCGCGGTCCTCGCGGACCTCGCGCTGGAGACGGAGGCCGCGACCTGGACGTCGATGCGGCTGGCCCATGCGTACGAGGCGGACAGTGGCGAGCAGGAGGCGATGTTCCGGCGGCTGGCCACCGCGGTGTCGAAGTACTGGATCTGCAAGCGGGGCCCGCACCACGCCTACGAGGCGCTGGAGTGCCTGGGCGGCAACGGCTACACGGAGGACTGGCCGCTGGCGCGCCGGTACCGCGAGCAGCCGGTGATGGCCGTGTGGGAGGGCTCGGGCAATGTCATCGCCCTCGACGTGCTGCGCGGGATCACCCGGACCCCGCAGTCCCTGGAGGCGTTCTGGGCCGAACTGGACGGCACGTCCGGGGCCAGCGCCGTACTGGACGCACACATCGCCCGGGTGCGGCGGGAGCTCGCCGAGGACCTGCGCGACCCGGTCGCCGCGCAGACCCGGGCGCGGGCCACGGTCGAGGGCATGGCGCTGGCGCTGCAGTCCTCGCTGATGCTGCGTCACGCCCCTGCGCCGATGGCCGAGGCGTTCGTCGGGGCCCGGCTCGGTGAGGGCCGTGGTCACCAGTACGGGATCCTGCCGCGGGGCACGGACGCGGCGGCGGTCGTGGCCCGGCACATCGGCGAGGCCTGAGCCCGCGGACACGGGCCGGGCACGCCCGGACGATCACATCCGGACCGTGACGGCCGCGGCCGTCACGGTCCGGCCGGCCGGACGGGGCGGTCCGCGGCGCCGGGCCGGCGCCTGCCGGACCAGCCGAGCAGGACCACCGAGCAGACGGCGGCGAACGCGCACCAGGTGGAGATGAACTCCAGACGCCACAGCGCGGCGCAGACCGCGGCCCCGCCCGCGACCAGCACGCCGAGCCACACCAGCACCCGGTCGCCGGACAGGAGCAGCGATCCGACGGTGGCCAGGAGGTAGCCCGCCACCAGCAGTTCCGGGCGCGGCAGGTCCAGGACGTACCCGAGGGTGTGCCCGCGGATCTGCGCCGTCACCGGCCGGGTCGCCAGGCTGTACGCGAGAGCGGCCGAGGTCGCCGCCCCCGCCACCAGCGGCACCACGAGCCGGCGCCGGGCCTGCGGCGGGGCGGCGCACAACACACCCAGCGGCACCCACAGCGCCAGGAGCGGCAGGGCGATGACCGCCCAGGCCACGGTGGCCGGACCGGTACCGCCGTCCGACCGCCAGACCACGGACTCGATGATCTGATGGGCCCCCAGGAGCAGCGGCAGCGCCGCGAGCGGAAGGTCCCGGGCCCGGCGGGATCGGGCCACGCAGGCCGCGCCGATCGCCGCGATCGCCGTACCCGCGACGAGATCGGCAGTCGCACTCCAGCACATGGCGCCACCCAGGGGTTCGTCATATCCGTCGGCCCGTCTCCGCCGCGGCCGCTCCCCCGGTCACGCTACGGCCCGGCCGGGCGGGCGCCGAAGCATGACACTCCCACTTCTTGACCGGTGCATGCCGTTGACGTACCGTCACCGCTGTTCTCATACAAGAACTCGGTTCACCATGCGGAACAGAACGGGACGTCGTTCCGATGGTCGAGGGATTGCCTACCACCGCACCAAACAACTCATTGGTGCCTGCGGGGTACACCGCAGGCGGTGAAAGGAAAACCCAGTGCGTACCAGAAATCAGCATGCCAGACGCAGAGGCGGCCGGGCAGCCGCCGCGTTCGTCGCGATCGCCTCACTCGTCCTCGCGGGACTCACTGCACTCTTCGCGACCGGTTCCGCGACGGCGGCCCCCGCAGCCGGTTCGTACAGCCTGTCGAACGCAGGCAGCGGTCTGTGTCTGGAGGTTCCCGGTGCGGGAACCTCCGACGGCGTCCAGCTCGGACAGCGGTCCTGCAGCGGAGCCTCGAACCAGACGTGGCAGCTCAAGGCCTCCGGCAGCGGCTACACCCTGACCGCCGCGCACAGCGCCAAGTGTGCCGGGGTCCGCGACGCCTCGACGAGCGCGGGCAAGGCCGTGGAGCAGCAGAGCTGCACCGGCGGAGCCGGCCAGGTGTGGACGCTGACCCAGGTCAGCGGCAACACGTACCAGGTCGTCAACGCCAACGGCGGCAAGTGCCTGAACGTGAAGGACAGTTCGACCGCGGCCGGCGCCCTCGTCCAGCAGAACTCCTGCGACTCGGTGACCAGCAAGCGCTGGACGTTCACCGCGGCTGGCTCGACCCCGACCGACCCGCCCACGGATCCGCCGACCGACCCTCCGACCGACCCCGGCTCCCCGCCCGCATGGCCGACGGCCACCAGCAGCCAGGCCGTGACCTCGACGATGAAGGTCTCCGGCACCTACGACGGCGGTCTGAAGCGCTTCTACGGAAGTGGCGACCTCGGCAGCGACGGCCAGGACGAGGACCAGCCGGCCCTGATCGAGCTGGCGGACGGCGCCACGCTGCAGAACGTCATCCTCGGCTCCCCCGCCGCCGACGGCGTGCACTGCCTGGGCGCCTGCACCCTGAAGAACGTGTGGTGGGAGGACGTGGGCGAGGACGCCGCCACCTTCCTCGGCAGTTCCTCCTCGCTGGTGCGCACGATCGACGGCGGCGGCGCGAAACTGGCGGACGACAAGGTGTTCCAGCACAACGGCGGAGGCACCCTGATCATCAAGAACTTCCAGGTCAGGGACTTCGGCAAGCTCTACCGCTCCTGCGGCAACTGCTCGACCCAGTACGGACGGCACGTCCAGGTGCAGAACGTATGGATCACCGCCCCCGGCGACGGTCTCGTGGGGATCAACCCCAACTACGGTGACACCGCCCGCCTCTCCGGCGTGACGATCTACGACGACGGCGACCGGGACATCGACATCTGCACCAAGTACAAGGGTGTGACGAGCGGCGAGCCCAGCCAGACGGGCACCGGCCCGGACAGCACGAACTGCCTGTACGCCACCTCCGACATCACCTATGTCGACTGATCACCGGTGACGTGCCGGACCCGCCCGCCCCGGACACCGGGGCGGGCGGGTCCACGACCGTGGTCATGGCCCGCCGGTGGGAGCCCGACCGGTGTCAGGCCGTCGCGTCCGACCAGGCGTACGGCGGCGGCACGGGCCCGTTCCCGGGGCCCGCGCCCGCCCGGCCCAGCTCGCGGTCGGCCACACTCATCAGCTGACCGGCGACATCGCGCATCGCGCGGCTCGCCGCCAGTTCGTCACCGATGGTGGGCACGTCCGGGTCCTGCGGGCTGCACCGGGCGACCCCGTGGCCGGTGAGTTTCGCCGTGCCGGTGTCCAGTACCGCCTCCGCCTTCGTCGTCCCGTCGTCCTCCGACAGATCGACACGGACCGTCCACTCCATCGTGCGATTCATCGCGCACCTCCCGGGCCGCACCGGCAGGCGGGCGCCCGCCGCCGTACGGGTCCGTTTCCAGCATCCACCCAACCGGCCCCGCACGCCCGTTCCGGCTCGGCCTGCGCGGATCCCCGGACCGAAATAGGATGCAGTGACCACGCCCGCAGCAGCCGGGCCTCGGCCCTTGCCCTGCCCTCCGGGTCACCAGCGTCGACCTCCCGGATCGACCCGCCACGGCTGAACCTGTGGCGCGGATGGCCATCACCTGCCCTGCGGAGCGGCCCATGAACCGGCGTCGCCCTCCCCGCCCGGCCAGTGCCGAGGAGCTGCTGACCACCCTCCAGCACCTCACTTCGCGGGCACGCCGGGAGGTGGAGCTGCACCAGGCGCGGGTGGAGCTGGCCGAGGCACTGCAGCGCGGCATGCTCCCCTCCGTCCTGCCTGCCCTGCCCGGTCTGCAGACCGCCGCCCGGTACACCCCGGCGCAGAGCGGCCTGGACATCGGCGGTGACTGGTACGACGGGTTCCGGCTGCCGGACGGTTCGCTGGCCTTCGCCATCGGGGACGTGCAGGGACACGACGTCGAGGCGGCGGCCTTCATGGGTCAGATCCGGATCGCGATGCGCGCGCTCGCGGCCACGGCGGCCGACCCGGGCGAGGTGGTGAGCCGGACCAATGACCTGCTGCTGACCGTGGACTCCGGACTCCTGGCCACCTGCACCTTCGTCCGGCTCGATCCGCGGACCCGGGAGCTCCAGAGTGCCCGTGCCGGTCATGTGGGCGCGGTGTGGGCCACGGCCGACGGGCGCTCGGGCGTCACCGAGGACGAGGGCGGTCTGCCGCTCGGGATCCAGAGCGGTGAGGAGTACCCGGTCACCACCCGACGGCTCACGACCGGCGGGGCCTTCGTCCTCCTCACCGACGGCGTGATCGAAGGGCCGTCGTACCCCATCGACGAGGGGCTGGACGCCGTCGTGCGGCTGGTGAGCGCGCGCGTCGGCGACAGCGCGGACGAGCTGGCCGACGCGATCCTGGGGACGGCGGAGCGTACCGGGCACGAGGACGACGCCGCCGTGCTCGTCCTGCGCCACGAGGCCTTTCCCGCCGCCCCGGGATGAGGCCCGGGGACCGGCGCGTGTCACGCAGCCGCCTCCTGTCACGGCCGGTGTCTGATGAGAACCGTGATCCGCAGCGAGAAGAACCGACGCACGGCCGTGGCATTACTGCGCATCCTGGCCGTCGCCGGCGCCTACTACGTGGCCGCGGACCTGGGGCTGCTCCGGAAGGTGACCGTGCACGGGGCGGTGATCACCCCCCTGTGGCCACCGACCGGAATCGCGCTGAGCGCCCTGCTGTACATGGGGCTGCGCGTCTGGCCCGGGATCCCGCTCGGCTCCCTCCTCGTCATCGCCACCCTCAGCGGATCGGTGACGCCTTCCACCGCCCTCGTCGTGGCGGGCAACACGCTCGCGCCCGTCTGCGCCTTCCTGCTGCTGCGCAGAGTCGGCTTCCGTACGGAGCTGGACCGGCTGCGCGACGGTGCCGTCCTGGTCTTCCTGGGCGCGATGGCAAGCATGGTCATCAGCGCGACGACGGGAACCGCCGTGCTGGTGGCAGACGGCAAACTGCCCTCGAGCGGGTTCTGGTCGGTCTGGGCGGCGTGGTGGGCCGGGGACGTCATGGGCGTCCTCGTGGTCACCCCGCTGCTGCTCGTGCTGCGCAGGATGCGGATGCCGCGGCTCTCCGACCGGTGGGCGGAGGCGGGGGCGCTGCTGGTCGTGGCGGTCGTGGGCACCTTGCTGGCCACCCGCAGCTCGCTGTCGATGCTCTACCTGGTGTTCCCGATCCTCATCTGGGCGGCGCTGCGCTTCCAGCTCGCCGGCAGCGCGCCGTGCGCCCTGCTGATGTCCGTCCTGGCGATCATCGCGGGAACGGACCGGGTGGGTCCGTTCGCCGGCCACACCATCCTCCAGATCATGGTCAACCTCACGGTCCTGAACGGCGCCGTCGCGCTGACCGCGCTCCTGCTGGCCGCCGTCGTCGCCGAGCAGCAGAACGTCCGGCGCCGGATCGAGCGGGCCTGCGAGGAGCTGGCCGATGTGGTGGAACAGCTCGCCCCGGGCAGATCGGCGGCCGCTTGGCCGTCCCGGGCGAGGGACGAACGCGAGAGCCGCTGACCGGACCGGGGCGGGCAGGAGCCGGATCAGCGCGGGAAGTGCCGGTCCAGGAAGTCGTTGCGGAACGTGCCTGCCGGGTCGTACCGGGCCATCAGTTTCTCGAAGTCCTCGTACTGCGCGTACAGGGTGCGCAGGACATCGGGGGTGGTACCGAAGACCTTGCCCCAGTGCGGACGGGCACCGTACGGCGACAGGGCCTCCTCAATCTCCGCGAGCACCGGCGCTACGGCCTCGCCGTCGGGGACCCAGGTGAAGTGGAAGGCCACCGAGTCCCGGCCGGACGCGGGGCTCAGCCACAGGTCGTCGCCGGCCACGGTGCGGATCTCGGAGATCTGGAGCAGCGGGGTGATCCGGTCCCGGAGCCTGCCCACGGCCTCGTACGCGGCGGCGGCGTTCTCTCGTGCCACGAAGTACTCGGACTGCAGTTCGTCGCCGTTGCTCGGGGTGAACTCGAGCCGGAAGTGCGGCAGCCGCCGGTGCCAGGCACCGGGGACCCCCTCCTGCCGGGTGCAGTTCCCGGCCGGTACCCCGGGGATCGGGTGCCGCGGACCGTCGGCGAGCCGAGCGCCGAGCCACTCCGCCGGAGCCTGCCGCGGCCCCTCGTCCCCCACCCGCTGCTTGAGCCACACCTGTCCCACCGGCCCCGGCCGCCAGTCGGTGAAGACGCTGACGCTGTACGCAGCCGACATCACCTCGTCGAAGGCGCCGGTCAGCACGGACTCGGGCAGGTCCTCGTAGACCCACTGCTGGACGTCGAAAGCGGGTACCAGGTCCAGCGTCAGCCGGGTCACCACGCCCAGGGCTCCCATGGACACCACCGCGCCGGGGAAGTCCGCGTCGCCGCGCCGCAGGGTGACCGTCCCCCCGTCCGCCGTCACCATGTCCAGGGCCCGGACGGCCCCCGCGAGGGAGCGGTTCCCGACGCCCGAACCATGGGTTCCGGTCGCGCAGGCACCGGCCACCGAGATGTGCGGCAGCGAGCCCAGATTGTGCAGCGCGAAGCCGCTCTCGTCGAGCTCACCGGCGAACTCGCCGAAGCGGAGCCCCGCACTGACCGTGACCGCCTGCGCCGCCGGATCGATGTCGACCACCCGCGGCAGCCCTGCCACCGAGACGAGGTCCCCGGCGGTGTCGGCGACCGTGTTGAACGAATGCCGGGTGCCCAGGGCCCGCACCGTGGTGGAGGCGGCGACCGTCTCCTGCAGTTCGGCCTCCGTGCGGGGCAGGCACAACCGCCTCGCCCCGAACGTGATGTTGCCGGCCCAGTTCGTCTCCGCGGGAGTCACCGTGCGTTCCTCTTTCGCTCGTGGCCGGGCACTGTCCCCGGCACCGCATTCTCCCAGACGGCGACGGGGACGGCGGAGGCGAGCAGGCTGCAGCGATCAACCTCGGCGCCACGCAACGTAGTTGTCGAGGGCTGGTACATATCCGCACACCATCCGATTCCGGCAGGGCCCAAATACCAACAGCCGACCACAGAACCTGAGATCCAGTACGGAACGGGACGAGTCCCGGGTCACCTCGCATGTCTGAACTTCACTGGAACTCCAGCGAAATGGCACGTGTGTGGATATCGTGCACCGAGCGAGGGCGCATCCGTCAGTCCACAGGATCGGCGGATGCGCCCCGTTTGTGGCGATGCAACTGTGACTGGGGGGTTCATGGGGCATGTCGAGCTACCCGAATCCGAAATATCAGGACCCGTGGGACTGGCGGGGGCGCCTCGTCCACGGACCGCTTCGAACAGGCCTCGCAGCCAGGAGTTCGACCGGCTGCGGCAGGGCCAGACCGTACAGCGCGACCGTTCCGCCCGGCCCGGGCCGAGGAGAAGACCTGGCCGGTATCTGCCACTCGTCATCGGCTTCGACCTGTTCGGCCTGGGGATTCCCGCCTGGCTCGTCCTGCGCACCGACGGACAGCCCAGGGCCCTGGCCGGCGCGGCCGCTGCCGCGATGGTCTGGTCCGGCGTACGGGCCGCCCGCGGCCGGTACACGGTACGGAGCACGGGCCGGCCGCCGGGGGCACTGACCGCCACCGGGGACTGGCTGCTGCTCGTCGGGCTGATGGCGGTGCTCTGGACCGTGGCCGACGGCACGATCGATCCGGCGACCGCCGTCGTGGCGCTGATTCCGGGCCTGCTGACGACGGCGGCGATCTCCGGGGCGCGGCGGCTGCCGTGGTCCGGGCGGCGCCGGACGGTCCGCCGTGTCCTGGTGGTCGGCGAGGCCGCGGGGGTGGACCGGGCGGTGCGGCTGCTCGTCTCCCGGGCGGACCACGGCTATCTCGTGGTGGCGGCCGTGCCCGTGGGTACGGCCGCCCTGAACTGCGAGGCCCCGGTTCCGGGGCGGCTCGCGCCCGAGCCCGCCGACGACGACGCCTCGACGGTACTGGGTGCGGCCTTCGCCCACGAGGCGGACCTGGCACTGGTGGTGCCGGGACCGCAGCTCGCCGAGGAGCGGTTGCGGCGGCTGTCCTGGGGGCTGCACGACGGCGGGCTCGACCTGTCCGTGCTGTCGCACCTCTCGGAGATCGCCGACAGCCGGGTCCGCCCCTCGTCGGCGGCCGGGCTGACCCTGCTGCACATCGTGCCGCCGCTGCGGCGCGGCCCGCAGCAGGCACTCAAGGCCGCGGTCGACCGTACCGGCGCGGCGCTCGGCCTGATCGCGCTGGCCCCGCTGCTGCTGATGGTCGCGGCCGCGGTCCGGCTCACCTCGTCCGGGCCGGTCTTTCACCGGCAGATCCGTCAGGGGCAGCACAACAGGCCGTTCACCATGTGGAAGTTCCGCTCGATGGTGGTGGACGCCGAACAGCACAAGGCACAGCTGGTGACGTCGAACGAGAACGACGGTCCGATGTTCAAGATGCGCCGGGACCCCCGGGTGACCCGCATCGGCCGGCTGCTGCGCCGCTCGTCCCTCGACGAGCTGCCCCAGCTCTTCAACGTGCTGCGGGGTGACATGTCCCTGGTCGGCCCGCGGCCGCCGTTGCCGGACGAGGTGTCCCGCTACGACGAGCGTGAGCTGAGGCGGCTCGCGGTCAGGCCGGGCCTGACCGGCCTCTGGCAGGTCAGCGGACGGTCCGACCTGTCCTGGCAGGAGACCGTCTCGCTCGACCTGTGGTACGTCGACAACTGGTCGGTGGCCACGGACATGGGACTCATGGCCCGTACGCTGCGCGCCGTCACCGACGGCCGCGGGGCGTACTGAGCGCGGGCGGCGTCGGATGAGAGGAACGAGAGCGGGCCGGGTGGCCGGTCGCGCAGTCGCGGCGGTCCACCCGGCCAGAGGGTCCGGACCCGGGAGCCGGTCAGACCTGTGCACCCTGCCGTTCCAGCCACCAGGCATAGGTCCGCGCGATTCCGTCGCGCAGCGGGATCTGCGGCTCGAAACCGAGGGAGGACAGCCGGGACACGTCCAGGAGCTTGCGCGGGGCGCCGTCCGGCTTGGCGGTGTCCCATTCGATCTGACCCTGATACATCGTCACTTCGGCGATGGTCGAGGCGAGTTCACGGATCGTCAGGTCCTGGCCGGAACCGATGTTGACGGGCGAGTCACCGTCGTACCGCTCCAGCAGCAGTACGCAGGCGGCGGCCAGGTCGTCGACGTGCAGGAATTCGCGTCGGGGGCTTCCGGAGCCCCAGAGCGTGACGGCCGGGGCGTCGCTCCGGCCCGCCTCGTGGAAGCGGCGGATCAGCGCGGGCAGGACGTGCGAGGTCTCCAGGTCGAAGTTGTCGCCCGGTCCGTAGAGGTTGGTCGGCATGGCGCTGATGTACGAGGCGCCGTACTGGCGGCGGTAGGACTGGGTCTGCACGATTCCCGCGATCTTCGCGAGGGCGTAGGCCTCGTTGGTCGGCTCCAGCGGGCCGGTGAGCAGTGCGGTCTCGGGGATGGGCTGCGGGGCCAGTCTGGGATAGATGCAGGACGAGCCGAGGAAGAGCAGCCGCTCGACCCCGGCGGCGTGCGCGCCTGCGATCACGCTCAGCTGGATGTGCAGATTGTCCTCGATGAACTGCACGGGATACGTGCTGTTGGCCATGATTCCGCCGACCTTGGCGGCGGCCAGCACCACGGCCTCGGGACGCGCGTCGCGCAGGAAGGCCCCGGTCCGCTCGGCGTCGCGCAGATCGAGGCGGTCGCGCCCGCGGGTTATCACTTCATGGCCGTCGGCGGTCAGCCGGCGCACCAGCGCCGACCCCACCAGACCGCGGTGGCCCGCGACGAACACACGGGCGCCGGGGCGTAGCAGGGACGGGACGGATTCCTGGGGAGGGCCGGGGAGATCAGTCGTCATGGCTCGGATTGTGCCAGCAGCTGTATGACGCGGTGACGTTTTACCGCAGATCGCTCAAACTCTGAAATTTCGGTGTTGCCCGACCGCCTCTCTCAGGCGGCCGCAGAAGGGGGAGACATGGCGAAGACCGCGCTCATCACCGGCGTGACCGGCCAGGACGGTTCGTACCTGTCCGAGTTGCTGCTCCAGAAGGGATACACGGTCCACGGCCTCATGCGCCGCTCGTCGAGCTTCAACACCGAGCGGATCGACCACATCTACCAGGGACCGGAGGAGGAGAACCGCTCGTTCGTGCTGCACCACGCCGATCTCGCGGACGGGGTCGCCCTGGTGAACCTGATGCGCGACATCCGGCCCGACGAGGTCTACAACCTCGGCGCGCAGTCGCACGTCCGGGTCTCCTTCGACGCCCCGCTGTACACGGGCGACGTCACCGGTCTCGGGACGATCCGGCTGCTGGAGGCCGTGCGCGCCAGCGGCATCGACACCCGGGTGTACCAGGCGTCCTCGTCGGAGATGTTCGGCGCCAGCCCGCCGCCGCAGAACGAGCGGACCCCCTTCCACCCGCGCAGCCCGTACAGCGTCGCCAAGGTCTACTCGTACTGGGCGACCGTCAACTACCGCGAGGCGTACGGCATGTTCGCGGTCAACGGGATCCTGTTCAACCACGAGTCACCGCGTCGCGGAGAGACCTTCGTGACCCGGAAGATCACTCGCGGGGTGGCCCGGATCAAGGCGGGTCTGCAGACGCATCTGCACCTGGGGAACCTGGACGCGGTGCGCGACTGGGGGTACGCCCCCGAGTACGTCGACGCGATGTGGCGCATGCTCCAGTGCGACACCCCGGACGACTACGTGGTGGCGACCGGCGAGGGGGTCAGCGTCCGGCAGTTCCTGGAGTACGCCTTCGAGCACGCCGGCCTCGACTGGCGCGAGCACGTCCGGTACGACGCGAAGTACGAGCGCCCCAGCGAGGTCGACGCGCTGATCGGGGACGCGTCCAAGGCCGCGGAACTACTGGGCTGGAAGCCCGCCGTGAAGTCGCAGGAGCTGGCCCGGATCATGGTCGACGCCGATGTCCGGCAGCTGGCCGACCAGCTCACCGGAGCGGCCGTGCGGGTGGACCGGTGAGCTGCCACGGGCGTCTCGGACGCAGCCGCAGCGGTGCGTTCGTCACCGTCCTGGCCCTCGCGGCCGGAGTCCTGACCGCTTCCGCGGTCACTTCTCCCCCGGCAGCCGCGCTGACTCCGCCGGTCGGCTTCACCGCCGACAACCTCGCCACGTACCAGACGAACGGCATCGTCTGGACCCTCGCCGAGGCGAACGGGGTCGTCTACGCGGGCGGAACCTTCAGCAATGTCCGCCCGGCCGGCTCCCCCGCGGGCAGCAACACCACCTCGGCGGTCAACTTCGCCGCGTTCAACGCGGCCACCGGAGCGCCCACCGGCTGCTCGCTCTCCTTCACGCGCAGCAGCGGCACCGCGACGGTGCGTGCGCTCGCGGTCTCCCCCGACAAGTCCACGCTGTACGCAGGTGGTTACTTCAACGCGGTGAACGGGACCGCCGCCAACGGACTGGTCGCTATCAACACCGCCACCTGCACGCTGCGTCCAGGGTTCGCGCCCAGCTTCGGTGCGACCGTGCGGGCGCTCGACGTGGCGGCGAACGGCACGGTCTACGCGGGCGGCGACTTCCAGAGCGTCAACGGCCAGAACCGCCGCTTCTTCGGCGCGGTCACGGCCGCCGGTGCGCTGACGGCCTGGAATCCGGACGCCGATGATCCCGGCAGGACTCTCAAGGTCACCCCGGACGGGCAGAGCGTGCTCATCGGCGGGGACTTCGTCACGGTGGGCGGCGCGAACTCGCACGCGCTCGCGGTGACCGCCGCCGGCACGGGCGCGCTGACCCGCGCCTACACGAACAACTTCATCCCGTCGTCCGCCGTGATCAAGGACATCGTCACCGACACCGTGTCCGGCGGGTGGTACGTGGGCGGCGAGGGTGCCGGCGGCGCCTCGTTCGACGGGCGTCTCGCCATGGATCTCACCACGTTCGACCAGCGCTGGCGGGACACCTGCCAGGGTGCCACGCAGGCCCTGCGGGTCTATCGGGGGGTGCTGTACGCGGGCAGCCATGTCCACGACTGCTCCACCATGGGCGGCTTCCCCAACCAGGTCCGCAAACACCTCACCGCGCAGGCCGTCGACGATCCGGCGATGCTCGGCTGGCTGCCGGACACCAATGACGGCATCGGTGAGCCGGTTGGACCGCGGGCGCTGACCGTCTCGTCCCGCGACGGACGCGATTTCCTCTGGGTGGGCGGCGAGTTCACCACGGTCAACGGAGTCGCACAGCAGGCGCTCACCCGGTTCGCCGACTCCCCGGACACGGGGGCGCCCTCCGCGCCCGTGGTCAGCCTCTCCGCGCCACGGTCCGGTGAGGTGCGGGTGAGCTGGCGTGCGAGTCTGGACCTGGACGACAGCCGGCTCACCTACCGGGTGTATCGCAACGGCGGATCGACGCCGGTGCACACGACGACCGGTTCCTCGCTGTTCTTCAGCCGGCCGCAGCTGACCTTCACCGACACCGATGTCGTGGCGGGCCGGAGTTACGCGTACCGGATCACGGCGAGCGACGGCACCAACACCAGCGCCCTCTCCGCCAACGTCTCCGTCACCGCGGCGGCTTCGGCCGGCCCGTACGCGGAGCGCGTGCTCGCCGACGGGGCGGATCTGTACTGGCGCTACGACGAGGCGGGCGGCGCGTTCGCCTCGGACGCCTCGGACAACGACGACGGCGGGGTGTACATGAACGCCCCGTCGTACCGCTCGGCCCCGTCCGCCGTGACCGGCTCCACGGCCCTGTCCCTCAACGGCACCGACGAGTACGTCTACAGCGACCGGCTGCATCACTACACCTCGCCGACCCCGTACTCCATCGAGACGTGGTTCCGCACCAGCACGACCCGCGGCGGGCGGATCGTCGGGTACGGCAGCAACATCGGCACCGCCCAGGGGCACACCAGCGGGATCTCCGACAAGATCCTCTACCTCACCGACAACGGGCGTCTCGCCTTCGGCGTCCAGGTAGGCAGCTCCAGCAGCCGGCCGACGATCACCTCGGCCGCCTCCTTCAACGACAACGCCTGGCACCACGCGGTCGCCACCCAGGGCCCGTCCGGCATGCGGCTGTACGTGGACGGTGCGCAGGTCGGCACCAACGCCACCACCGGCAACCGCTCGTACAACGGATACTGGCGGGTCGGCGGGGACGCCATGGCCACGGCCTGGCCGAACCGTCCGACCAGTACCTACTTCGCGGGACAGGTCGACGAGACCGCCGTCTACCCGTCGGCCCTGACCGCCGCCCAGGTGGCCGCGCACCACGATCTGGCGGACACCCCGTCCGGGCCCGGCGACACCACGGTCTCACTGACGCCGACGGAGGACGCGTACGTCAACGGTGTCGCGGCCAACACCACCTACAACGACAGCCAGCTCGCCTCCCGGGGCACCACGCCGTATCTCGGATACCTCCGCTTCACCCTGCCCGGCGCCCCCGCCGGGCAGGAGCTCAAGAGCGCCCGGCTCACCTTCCGTACCTCGTCGGACTCCACCGCGGGCTCGGCCGACAGCCACACTCTCGTGCCGGTCACCGGCGCGTGGACCGAGTCGGCGGTCACCTACAACACCCGGCCGTCGCTCGCCGCGACGGTGCTGGGGACCATCTCCGGCGCAACCACCGTCTCCACCGACTACTCGGTGGAACTGAACGCGCCGGCGCTGGGCGGAGCCCTGGGCTCCGCCTACTCACTCGCCCTCACCAGCAGCGGGACGGACAGTCTCCGCATCTGGTCGAGCGAGGTCGCAACCGCGGCCTACCGGCCGCAGCTCGTTCTCACCTTCGGAGCTGAATGATGAACGAAAGTACGGGGCGCAGACCCGGCGCACGCAGCCGCACGCGTGCCGCGGCCGCCGCGCTCTGCCTGCTCGCCGGGGCCCTGAGCGCCGCCGCTGCCGGGGGCTCCCCGGCAACGGCCCTCACGCCGCCGGTCTCGATCACCGCGGACGACCTGTCCACCTGGCAGACCAACGGCATCGTCTGGTCGATGGCCGCGTCGGCCGACGGGGTGGTCTACGCGGGCGGTACCTTCTCCACCGTACGGCCGCCGGACGCAGCGGCCGGTACGTCCGAGCAGCCCGCGGTGAACTTCGCCGCGTTCGACGCCGCGACCGGCGCGCCGACCGGCTGCAGCCTGTCGTTCACCCTCTCCTCCGGAACCGCGACCGTGCGGTCCCTCGTGCTGTCCCCGGACGGTGACACCCTTTACGCGGGCGGTCAGTTCGGGGCGGTCAACGGGGTCGGGGTCAGCAACATCGCGGCCGTCGACACGGCCACGTGCACCCCGCGCGATGACTTCAAGGTCGCCGTGTCGGCGACCGTGCGGGCACTCGCCGTCACCGACGACACGGTGTATCTCGGTGGTGACTTCAACAGCGTCGCGGGGCAGACCCGGAACAAGTTCGCCGCCGTGACCACCGGCGCCCAGCTCAAGCCGTTCACCGCGAACACGGACGAGGTCGGGCGGGCCGTGGAGGTCACCCCCGACGGTCAGCACGTGGTGATCGGCGGCGACTTCTTCACCGTCAACGGGACGAACTCGCACGCGCTGGCCGTGGTGGACGCGACCACGGGTGCCCTGGACAAGAGCTATCCGGGGTTCATTCCGAACACCTCGACGGTGCAGGACCTGACCTCGGACGCCACCCAGTTCTACACCGCCAACGAGGGCACCGGGGGCGGTGTCTTCGACGGCCGGATCGCGCTCGACCTGAGCACCTTCTCCCAGGTCTGGCGCGACACCTGCCTGGGCGCCACGCAGGCGCTGCTGGTGCACAACGGTGTGCTGTACAGCGGCAGTCACGCCCATGACTGCGCGTCCATGGGCGAGTTCCCCGACCAGCCGCGCAAGCACCTGCTGGCCCAGTCGGTCGACGACCCGAAACTGCTGCCGTGGTTCCCGGACACCAACGACGGCATCGGGGAGCCGGTCGGCCCGCGGGTGATGGCGCAGACGGACAAGGGCGGTCACCACTACCTGTGGGTGGGCGGTGAGTTCACCACCGTCAACGGCACCGCGCAGCAGGGGCTGACCCGGTTCGCCGACGGCCCGGACACGGGGGCGCCCTGGGTGCCCAACGCCAGTGTCTCCACGGTCCGGACGGGCGAGGTGGACGTGAACTGGCAGACCAGCTTCGACACCGACGACGGGGACCTGACGTACCGGATCTACAAGGACGGCGCGAGCACTCCCGTACACACCGTCACGGGGTCCTCGCTGTTCTGGGACCGTCCGCAACTGACGTGGACGGACCAGGACGTGGCACCCGGTGAAACGCACACGTACCGGATCAGCGCGAGCGACGGCACCAACACCAGCGCCAAGTCGCCCGCGGTGACAGCGGTCGTGGCGTCCGCGGCGGAGGCCTACCCCGCCAAGGTGATCGCCGACGGCGCTTCGCTGTACTGGCGCTACGACGAGGCCACCTCGACGTTCGCCGCCGACGCCTCGGGTGGCCTGGACAACGGATTCCTGCGCAACGCGCCGTCCTACCGCCAGACTCCGGCCGCGATCGCCGGACCGTCGACCGCGATGGGCTTCAACGGCACGGACGAGTACGCCTACAGCAACAAGCGGCACGCCCAGCCGGCCAAGTTCTCGGTGGAGACGTGGATCAAGACCACGACCACCAGGGGAGGGAAGATCATCGGCTTCGGGAACCTGACCATGCAGAACAGCGGCCAGTACGACAAGCATGTCTACATGCGCAACGACGGACGGCTGATGTTCGGGGTCCACAGCGGTGGCACCCGGACAGTGGCCACCTCCGCCGCGTACAACGACGGTGCCTGGCACCATGTGGTCGCCACCCAGGGCTCCGGCGGCATGGCGCTGTACGTCGACGGGCAGCTCCGTGCCTTCAACCCGCTGTACACCGGCAGCGAGAGCTACCAGGGCTACTGGCGGGTCGGCGGGGACAACCTCGCCAGCTGGCCGAACCGTCCGACGAGCAACTTCTTCGCCGGGCAGATCGACGAGACGGCGGTCTACCCGACCGCGCTGAGCAGCTCGCAGGTCGCCGCCCACTACGCGCTGAGGACGGGTGGATGAGGTACCAGTTCCTGGCCGGCGCCGCCGTCGTCGTCATGACGGCGGCGCTGGCCGCCTGCGGCTCGTCCTCCGACGGGAGCAAGGAGAAGGTCGCCGGCGCCGGGCCTGCCGCCGCGTCACAGCCGGTGGCGGGGCCGGAGGCCGGAGACGGGGCCGCGCCCTCCACCGGGCCGAAGGCCTCCCCCACCAGTGCCCCGCCCAGGATTCCGAGCGACGAACTGACCCCGGCCACCGGCTCGTTCACCAAGAAGCAGAAGGAGTACCTCGTCGACCGAGTGCCCAAGGGCATGGACCCGGCCGCCGTCCTCCAGACCGGACAGGAGACATGCGACCGGCTGACCTATCTCGTCAAAGGGGACCGGGACACTGCCGTCGGCGCGATCGTCACGGGTGAGATCGCCGGCGCGGAGCCGGCCGTCGCGCACCTGTGCGTCCAGCACCAGGATCTGGTGGAGCGGGCGGCCGGGGGCTACGCCGACGGTACGTACGAGGGCAGGCAACTGCGTCCGGGGCGCTACCGCGACGTCACCCCCACCAGGACCTGCAGCTGGCAGATCGCCGGGGCGAACGGGAAGGACCTGGCGTCGGGCTCCTCCGACGACGGGAAGCGGACCGCGATCACGATCCCGGCGGCGGCCCGCGGCTTCACCTCCACAGGCTGCTACGCCTGGCTGCCCGAAGGAGACAACGGATGAGCAAGCTGCCCATAGCCGTGGCGATCCCCACGAAGAACGAGGGGCTCAACATCGCCGAGGCGGTGAAGTCGGTCCTCGGCCACTTCGAGGCGGTCGTCGTCGTCGACTCGCACAGCACCGACGACACGGCGAAGATCGCCGCAGAGTGCGGGGCCGAGGTCGTCATGTACACCTGGGACGGCGGGCATCCCAGGAAGAAGCAGTGGTGCCTGGACCATGTCCGCACGGACCTGGACTGGATCCTGTTGCTCGACGGGGACGAACGGCTGAGCCCGGGGCTCCTGGCGGAACTGCGGCAGGTCTTCGCCGATCCGGACGCACCCAGGCCGGCGGCGTACGACATCCCGCTGGGGTACTGGTTCTCCGGGAAGCGGCTGCGGCACGGGTACACCATCCGCAAGCGCTCGCTGACCGACCGCACCCGCAGCCACTATCCGGAGGTGGGCGATCTCGCCGCGCCGGGCATCGGCGAGGTGGAGGGGCACTACCAGCCGGTCGCGGCGAGTGCCGGATCCCTCCGCAACCCGATCGAGCACCAGGATCTCGATCCGGTGACCGCCTGGTTCGAGCGGCACAACCGGTACTCGGACTGGGAGGCGTGGCTGGAGCACCATCCCGACGTCAAGGAACAGGTGCGCCGGGTCAAGTCCCGGCAGGGGCAGCTGTTTCACAAGGCGCCGTTCAAGCCGCTGGTGTCCTTCGCGTACATGTACCTGTACCGGCGGGGCTTCCTGGACGGGCGGGCGGGGTTCGACTTCGCCCTGGCCATGAGCTTCTACCGGTGGCAGATCGCGCTCAAGTCGCGTGAGACACCTGCTGCTTGAGTCAACGGCGCTTCCGGCGGACCACGTCCTCGTAGGTCCGCCGGAGCGTCCCGGTCACGATGCCGATGGTGAAGTGCTCGTTGACCAGCTCCCAGGCTGCCCGGCCCGCCTCGGCGTTGGCCTCGGGCTCCAGCAGTTCCAGGACGGCCTGCGCGACCTTCTGCGCGTTGGCCTCGTCCTCACCCACCCGGCTGTCGATCACCCGGCCGGCTCCGGCCTGCGCGACATCGGGGCCGAGGCCGCAGGTACGGGTGATGACAACGGGGGTGCCGACGGACATCGCTTCGAGGACCGAGACGCCCAGGGGTTCCTCGATCGACGGCAGGACGTACACATCGGCCTGCCGTCCGGCGGCCAGCACCTCCTCGTGGCCGAGCGGCCCGACATGGTCGAGCGAGTCCAGTACGCCCAGGCTGCGGGCCAGTCGCAGCGTGCCGGGGAGTGCTCCGGTGTCGGGACCGGCCAGGACGAACCGCGCGTCCGGGTGCTTCGCGAGGACGGCGGGCATCGCGGCCACGAAGTCCTCCGGCCGCTTGCGCTCCTGGATCCGGGCGAGGAAGAGCACCGTCGGCGGGCGGGACGGGTCGCGGGCCGGCTTGAGCGCCTGCGGGCGCACGCCGTTGACCAGGCGCACCGTCCTGGTGAGCGCGACGGGGGCCGCGACGGCGTTCACATCGATCCGTTCGGCCTCGGTCAGGTGGAGCACCGCGTCCGCGCCGCGCAGGACCTTCCGCACCCCCAGCAGGTCGGTCAGTTGTGCCACGCGCTTCTCCGTGGGGTCCACCATGCCGTGCGTCTGGACGACGAGCGGGGTTCGGGTGGCCAGCGCGAGCAGCGCGGCGGGCAGCGTCACCAGGTCACGCATCAGGTGTACGTGGACGAGGTCGGCGCCGCGCATCATGCGGCGCGCCGACAGCAGGAGCGCTCCGGAGGTGATTCCGCTGACCTCGAACATCGGCAGCAGGTGGCGGGCCTGGAAGAGGTGGACGGGCACCCCCTCCACGTCGCCGGGCAGCGGGCCGCCGAAGCCGTCGCCCAGGGCCATGATCCGGGCGTCGTCGCCCCCGGCGCGCTGGACCTTCGAAAGGTTCAGGGCCACCCGGGTCGGACCCCCGAAGGCGTGGTCCGGGGTGTGCAGTGTGACGATGTGCAGGATCTTCACCAGGATTCCCCTCGACCTCGGCCGGCTGTTCACAGACTAGTCATCACATCACCTCAAGTGGGTTGATTCGTTAAGGTGTTCAAAGGGTCACAGGCTCACGGAACGGGGGGACGATGACGTCCGTGCACGGGGCACCGCCGTCCGCGCCCGTACGGGACGGCAACCCGCGGCCGTCGGTCGAGCCGCCCGCCAAGCCGATGTCCTGGGCGATGCTGTCGCGGGCGATGGCCGTGCCGCTCATCCTGGGCCTGGTCTGCTTCCTGCCTGCGTTGATCGCCGCCCAGCCCGGGACCGGTTCCCGGGACACGGCGTACTGGCTGCAGCTCGTGCTGACGTGCTACTCCGGGGCCCGGCTGGCCACGATGGTCCTGTCCACGCGGCGCCGGCTGCTGCAGGGCGTCTTCTGGATGTTCGTGTACATCGCGATGGGGGTGGCACCGTTCGCCCAGGCGGTCATCGGTCAGACACCGACGCCGATGGTCGGACCGCGGGCCGATCTGGTCACGGCGATCGCCCTGATCCTGGTGGGGTGTGCGGCCTTCGATCTCGGGGCGCTGCTGGCGTCCCGGCGTCCGCTGCGACGGCGCACCCCGGCCCGCGTGGGCGGCGGCGGTCCTGCCACGGCGCACCCGGTCAGGCTGCGGCTGCTGGTGCTGCTCGCGCTCGCGGCGAGCGGCTACTACGTGCTGAAGCTCGGCGGGCCCGCCGTGTTCTTCTCCAGCAGGCAGGAGATCAGTGCCTCGGTCGCGGAGAGCGGCGTCGCTTCCGGGGAGTCCAATGTGGGCTCGGCGTTCCTGAAGGGTTTCGGTACGGTGCCTGCCCTGCTGGCGCTGCTCTTCTGCACCCGACGGCTGGTGACCTCGCGCCGGGCGCGGCGCTCACCGTCCACCGTCCTGGTGTGGATCGCCCTGGCAGCCGTCAACCTGGTCGTGAACAACCCGATATCCAACGCCCGTTACTGGTTCCTGACGGTGCTGGTCTCACTGTTGTTCACGGCGTTCCCCAGCAGTGCGGCGATGTACCGCTCGGTGCTGGCCATGGGGGTGGTCGGCGCCCTGGTGCTGTTCCCGTACGCGGACCGGTTCCGCTACGACGACACCGGGTACCGGCCGGTGCAGTCCTCGTCCGTGTTCGAGCCGCTGGCCACCAAGGACTACGACCAGACGGTGATGTTCGCCAACACCATCTCCTGGGTCGATACCCGTGGTCACACGTACGGCCGCCAACTGGCGGGGTCCGCCTTCTTCTTCGTACCGAGGGCGGCGTGGAGCGGCAAGCCGGAGGACACCGGGGTGCGCGTCGGGCAGTGGATGGGGATGAACATGACCAACCTCTCCGCGCCTCTGTGGACCGAGCTCTGGGTGGACTTCGGGGCGCCTGGCATGGTCGGCGGTCTCGCCCTGATCGGTTACGCCGCCGCCCGCACCGACCGCCGGTACGCGCGGGCGGTGTCGCGCGACGGTCCGGGGCCCGGCAGTGTCCTGGCGATCACGGCGCCGCTGATCGCGGGATACACCTTCATCCTGCTGCGCGGCCCGCTGCTCCAGGCCGTCGGGAAGCTGGCCATCGCGGCGCTGTGCCTGGCGCTGGTCACGAGTTTCACGGACCGGAGCCGGCGGCGGTCGCGCTGACCGCGGCGAGCCCGGGCTCGCCGCGGCGGGTCAGCCGCGCCACCCGGGTCCAGGTGGCGACCGCCTTGCAGACGGATCCCAGGCACAGGCCCCAGGCGGCGCCCATCACTCCGCCGAGGACGTAGCCGCCGGTGAGGAAGGCGACCGCGGCGAGGGAGAAGACCACCTGGATCGAGAGCGTGGTGCGTGGATCGAGGAGTCTGAGCGCCAGTAGCCCGCAGGTGCCGACGGCCATCGCGGCGTACTGACTGCCGGTCGCCGGGAGCAGTGCCGCCGCCGTCGGCCAGGTGTCACCGAGCAGATGCCGGCCGACCGAGCCGGGGAGCAGGGCGAGGACGGTCGCCCAGCCGGCTGCGGTCAGTGCCAGGACGGCGGCCAGCGCGGCGGTGGCCCGCACCCTGAGCCGTTCGGTGGCGAGCCGTCCGATGACCGGGGGGCCGAAGCCGGTGGCCGAGGTGAAAAGTACGTTGAGCGGGCCGAAGAGGGTGGTGGCGCCGCGCAGGGCGCCGACGACGAGGGGGTTGCCGACCGCGCCGAGCCCGAGCACGGAGAGCTGGCTGGTCGCATTGCCGACGCCGAACTCGACGACGAACCGCCGGCCGAGGTGCCCCTTCCTGACCAACGGTTTCAGCAGCACCGGGGTGCCGGCCGTCCTGCGGTGCAGCACGGCCGCGGAGAGCAGGAGCGCGGGCAGGGCGGAGAGGCCCCAGACAAGGACCAGCCAGGCCGCCGGGGTGCCGTGCGGCTGTACGGCCAGCGTACCGAGGACACAGACCAGTCGGAGCGTGTCGGCGGCCAGTGCCAGATGCTGCGCGTGCAGAGTGGCGAAGGCGTAGCGGGCCGTGTCCTGCGCGAGGACGACCGGCAGCACGATCCCGAGCATGGTCAGGGCGCGCGCCGTCTCCCCCGGCAGCATCGCGCAGACGGCGGCGAGCAGGCCGCCGGCGACGGCCGAGACGAGCAGGGTGAACCCGAGAGCGGACCGGCAGGCTCCGCGCGTCTCGTCACTCGCCCCGCGGCGCAGCACCAGTGGCTGGCCGGTGTAGGCGCCGGACACCCCGAGGAGCACGGTGAAGACGAGGTAGACGGCGGAGAAGCGCGCGAAGTCGGCGACGGTGGAGAGCCGGGCGGCCACCACCAGCACCAGGATGTTGGTGAGCGCGGCCACCCCCTGGTCCGCGACCGAGCAGACGACCGCGGTGCGTGCCCTCATCTGTGTCCCGCGGTGCTGCTGTGGTCGCTGCCGCCGCGCCCGTTGCCACTGTCCAGCGTGCGCAGACCGAGCGTCTCGGTGGGGTCACCGGTGTGCCCGGCGCCGTCCGCCAGGTCGGGGCCGTCCGCCTGCGCACCGTCCTGCCCGGCGTGGCCGTGTGCGGTTGCCGGCCGACCGCGACCGCGGCGTTTGGCCGTCTTCCGACGGGCCCTGCGCTCCAGGCGCCCGTAGCCGGGGTGCAGCAGGGTACCGAGCACGGAGCCGCCTGCCGCGCCGATGATCTCGCGGATCCGCTCCAGGTCGCTGCGGTGCACCTCGCGCGGGTCACAGACCACCACGACACCCTCGACGCGGTCGATGAGCGCGACGGCGTCGGCGTACGAGAGGACGGGTGGGGCCAGCACGATGACGACCGCTCCGGGCCGGCCGCCTTCGGCGAGGATGCGGCCGACGGGTGCGGAGGTCAAGGCGCGCGGCACGTTGTCCGTACGGCGGCCGGCGATCAGGGTGAAGGCCCCCGATCCGGGCACGTCCACGTTGGTGCGGCTGTCCGAGGGCCAGGTGCGCTCGTCGCGTTCGGCGGCCCAGCTGGGCCGGCCGCCGCGGCCCGCCGCGCCGAGTTCCGCGGCCAGGGACGGGGCCCTCAGATCGGCCTCGACCAGCAGGACGTCGCGCCCCATCTCCGCGAAGGCTGCCGCGAGGTTGGCCGCGGCTGCGGTCGCCATGGCGTTGTCCCCGCGGGGCGCGGTGACCAGGAGCCGGCGGCGCTCGGTGAACGAGGGGTCGTACGCGAGCCGGAAGGCGACGGCCCGGTACTCCTCGGCCAGTCTGCTGCCGCCGCGCCCGATGGCGAGCAGTGTTCCGGTCGCGGCCCGTTCCCTGGGCAGGGTGCCCAGCAGCGGGGCGCCGAGCGAGCGGACGAGTTCCCTGGTGGACCGGACGGCTGGGTCGAAGACAAGCCGAACCCAGGACAGCAGCAGGCCGAGCGCCAGGCCGACGACGCCGCCGAGTCCGAGGAGCAGGGGGAGCCCGGCGCCGCTGGGCGTCTCGGGCACGACGGGCTTCTTGTTCAGATAGCCCGGTGTCGTGTCGAGCGCACGCAACTCCGATATTTTCTGGCTCAGTTCGGAGATGGAGACGATGAGGTTGGCCCGTGCGCTGGTGACGTCGTTGCCCACGGTGGCGGTTTCCTGCTCGGCCAGCCGGTCGCGTTGTTCGGTGAGCGGCTTCAGCTGGGCACGGTAGCCGTCGACCATGTTGTCGATGCTGTTCTCGGTACGTTCCCGGCGTATCTCCAGATAGGCCTCGGCGAGGGCCTGGGCGCGGGCCTTCGCCTGTTCGGGGGTGCGGCTGGTGTAGGAGAACCTGAGCACCAGAGTGTTGGGCGGGTTGGTGACCTGGAGCCCGGAGAGCAGTGTCCCCACCTCCACGGCGTCGCCGGACTTCGCCAGCGAGCCGACGGCTACGGTGCCCACGGCGTCGCTGACCGCGGTCTGGCGCTCGGAGCCGATGTTGATGCCCTTGTCGGCCGAGGCGCCCGCGGCGAAGGGGTCCGAGGTGGCGGAACGTACGGACACCTCACCGGTGGAGGTGTAGGTGTCCTCGCCGCTCAGGGCCAGCCAGCCGGAGCCGAGCAGTCCGACGACGACGCCGCACGCGAGCAGGGTGCGGTAGCGCAGGAGCTGGCGGAACTGATCCCTGAGCAGCGCGGGTTCGTCCTGGTCCTCCAGGGCGCGGATCGGGTGGGTCATCGGCGGTCTCTCCCTTCGGTGTCCTGAAGGACCTCGGTGAGCAGTGCGTCGAAGCGGGCGAGACCGGCTTCCCGGCCGAGGTGGCGAGCCACGTACCGGGGTCCGTGGGAGCCGAGTTCGTCGGCTGCGGCGGGTTCCTCGATGAGCTTGCGGACCGCCGCGAGTACCGCGGCCGGGTCCTCGGGTGCGACGAGGAGTCCGGCGCCCGAGCGCTGCACCTCCTGGGCGGTGCCGCCCCCGTCGGCCACGGAGGCGACGACGGGGCGGCCCGAGACGAAGTACGAGGTGAGCTTGGAGGGCACGCTCATGTCGAGCACGGACGCGCGCTGGGTCACGGCGAGTACGTCGGCGGCGGCCAGAACGTCGGTGAACTCGTCCGCGCCGGCGGGCGGCAGGAAGTCGAGATTGGTCAGGCCGGAAGCGCGGGCCAGCAGGGCCTCGCGCTGATTGCCGTCGCCCATCAGGACGATGCGGATCTCGGGGGCGAGCCGCGCCGCGTCGACAAGGACCTCCAGCCCCTGTTTGAGCCCCATGTTGCCGGAGTGCAGGACGACGGGGGTGCCCTCGCGCCAGCCCAGGCGGGCCCTGGTCGTGGCACGGTCGGCCGAAGGGGGCGGGACATGGCTCCAGTTGGGAACGAGCCGGATGCGGTCCGGGTCCACCCCGTAGGCGGTGACCCGGGGGACGAAGGTCTCGTGGATGACGCCGACCAGCGTCGCGGACCCGAGGGCGTACCTCTCGGCCCGTGCCGCCAGGGCGGCTGCCCGGCCGCCGCCCCGGATGCCGCTCTGCGCGGCGGCGGCGCCCATCAGGTCCTGCACGACGGGTATGTGGGGAATCCCGTGGCGGCGGGCCAGCCGGGCGCCGATGACGCCGCCGGCGAGGCTCGGCAGCTGGGAGATCACCGCGTCGGGCCGCAGCGCGGGCGGGGCCGCGAGGCCGTGCGCGAGCACACTCGCCTCGAAGGCGGCTCTGCGCAGGGCGCTCTGCCGGGGCGGCACATAGTGTCTTCGCCGGTGGACCGTGACGCCCGCGCGCCGCTCCTCGGCCCGCCACACTCCCCGATAGGCCGCCTCGGTCCGCCAGGACGGGTAGTGCGGCATGCCGGTCAGCACATGGGTGTCGGCCCCTGAGCGGGCCCAGTGCTCGGCAAGCTGGGCGGCGTACGGACCTATGCCGGTCAGCTCCGGCGCGTAGTTCGTCGAGACCACCAGCAGGCGGCGGCCGTCGAGCGGTCTGTGGTGCTCTGTTTCTGGCATCGGACGATCGCCTTCCCCCGGAGCCACCTGTGTTCCCCCCAAGGAACAGCCCCAAAAGTGAGCTTATCCGTTCACGAGATGCGCAAGTGGTCTTCACAGTAAGGTCGTTGCACGATCAACACCGATACCGATATCCCACCGGACCGGATGCCATGTCCGGACACCTTCCGGTGGGACACGGACATCACGTTCACACCGTGGGGGGAGAGAACGGATGGTGCACAGGGTCGGCTACGCGCCGGGGGTCTACGACCTGTTCCACATAGGCCACCTCAACATCCTGCGGCACGCCCGCAGTCAGTGCGACTACCTGGTCGCGGGGGTCGTCTCGGACGAGATGGCCGCGCTCGCCAAGGGCCACAAGCCGGTCATTCCGCTGCCGGAGCGGCTGGAGATCGTCCGGAGCGTGCGGTACGTGGACGCGGCGTTCGTCGAGACCGTACCCGACAAGGTCGAGACCTGGCAGCAGGTCAGGTTCGACGTCATCTTCAAGGGGGACGACTGGCGCGACACGGAGAAGGGCAAGCGCCTCGAACGCGACTTCGCCGAAGTCGGCGTGGAGGTCGTCTACTTCCCGTACACCGTGCACACGTCCAGCACCCAGCTGCGCCGGGCGCTGGACACGCTGGTCAGCCTGCCCGGAGCGCTCTCAGCTCCCTGAACCACTTGCCGAGGAACGCCACCAGGAACAGTGCGTGCACGGCGGCGAGCACGGCGTATCCGGTCCGGAACGCCGTCTCGTCGCCGAGCAGCAGGAACACCAGGCAGAACACGCCGTAGTCGGCCGGCAGCAGCACCACGGCCCGTAGCCGGGAGACGGGTGCGGGCACTGCCGCCCCGCCCGCCGGAGCGGGACCGGCGGCCGCCTTCCCCAGCTGTTCACGCAGCAGCCCCGCACAGAAGGTGAGCACCGCGACGAACAGGAAGCCGAGCGGCAGGAGCAGCCAGCCGTCCGCCGGCAGACCGAAGTAACGGTGGAACGAGATCAGTACGACGGTGTGGACCAGGATCATCTTGGCGCAGTCGACGACGTGGTCCAGCCACTCCCCGTCCGGCCCGCCGCGGCCGGTGAGCCGGGCGAGCTGCCCGTCGGCCGAGTCGAGCGCGAAGCCCACGGCCAGCCCCAGGCAGACCAGGACGGCCAGCCCCCAGGAGGGGCGGACCAAGGCCACCGCAGCAAGGGCGGCGAACGTGAACGCCGCACTCACCAGGGTGACCTGATTGGGTGTCATACCCAGTCGGAACGCGGCGGCTGCGAAGATCCGCCCGGCCGGCCGGTTCACGTACCGCGAGTACAGCGACACCCCCTTGGCCGACTTCTGCGCCCCGCGCAGCTCACGCAGCACCGCGCCCGTGCTTTTCATACGCCCCCCAGCGTGTCGCCGTTCCCACAGCTCCGGCGGCATCTAGGACCTCGCCGCCGGAGCCGCATCATGGCACGCGCATCCCCCTCCGGGGGCGGGATCACCTCGACCCGGCCTGCCGGGTGCCCCACCTCAGGCGGCGGCGGTCCGGCACTCCGGGTGGCCCCAGCCATGGTCGTTCTTGGCGATCATGTCCTTGGCCGCGTACGGCTTTCCGCAGTGGCACCGCCCGGAGAACTTGGCGCGGATGGTCGCTCCGGCCCGGGCCGCGCTCCCTGCCTTCTTCGTCGCGCCGCCTGTCCGCCGTCCTTCGGTGGCACGGGAGGGTGCGGGAACCGGCAGGTCCGCGGAACCCTGCGAGGTGCCCGCCGCGCGCTGCGCGACGGCCACTTCACTGGCAGCCTGGTCGGCCAGGGCGTTCAGCGGGTCGCCGTCCACCTGGTGGGCCGGCACGTAGACGAACTCCACGGCCCGGCCGGTCAGCAGGGAGTCGATACGGGCCACCAGGTCGCGGTTGGCGACGGGTTTGCCGGCCGAGGTCTTCCAGCCGTTGCGCTTCCAGCCCGGCAGCCACTTGGTCACGGCGTTCATCGCGTACTGCGAGTCCATCCGGACCTCGAGCGCCACGGCCGGGTCGAGTGACTCCAGCAGTTCCTGCAGGGCGGTGAGCTCGGCGACGTTGTTGGTGGCGGTGCCCAGCGGACCGGCCTCCCACCGCAGTGGCCTGCCCTCGGCGTCGGCCACCACATAGGCCCAGGCGGCCGGCCCCGGATTACCCTTCGACGCCCCGTCACACGCGGCGATCATGCGCTCGTTCATACCCCTGATCATGCCAGCGTCCGGCAGCCCGGATCACGCCGGTTCCGCTCCCGGTGTCCGCACCGCGTCGCCCCGGCGCCGCACCCGCCCCACCTGCCACTCTCACCGTGCGTGACGCTTCGGGGTGCGATGCTCACGCACCGCTGCTTCTCTGAAGGGGCCCGCTCTTCCCTACCGTTCAAGGAGCGACGATGAGCGTTGCAGGAGAAACCGGCCGAGCCCAGCAGATGCGCGAGAAGGCCAGGCACATGACCGAGGCCGCGGAGCGCACGAGCGACCCGGAGCAGCGGCGTCGGCTCCAGGAGAAGGCCCGGAAGCTGCACGAGCAGAGCGAGCAGCAGGGCGTCCGGAGCGGCAGCGACCGCCCCGTGTAGCCACCCGCGCACACGAACGACGGGCTGCCACCCTTCCATGAGGGGGTGGCAGCCCATCGTCGTACGTGGGCCGCGCACGCGCCTGCCCCGGACGCCGAAGGCCCATCCGGGGGTGGCTGATCACCACCTCTTACGATGGGTCCTCACCGAGGACGTCACGTCGTCGTCGCACAGGAGCGAGGGGTCTTGCATGAGCCGTCAGCCGGTAACCGTGGTCACCGGCGGCAGTCGCGGGATCGGGGCCGCAGTCTGCGTACGCCTGGCGGCCGACGGTCATCACGTCGCCCTGGGCTATCGCTCCGACGCGGCAGCGGCCGAGGCCGTCGCCGTGGCCGCACGGGAGGTCGGCCGGCGCTGTGTGACGGTGCGGATGGACACGACCGACGAGGCCGGCGTCGATCTGCTCTTCGACACCGCAGCGGCTGAGCTCGGCCCGGTCACGGGCCTGGTCAACAACGCCGGGGTCGGCGGCCCGACGGGCCCGCTCGCCGATGCCGACGCGGCCGGGCTCCGGCGCGCTCTGGACGTCAACGTCGTCGGTTACTTGCTGTGCGCGCGGCGCGCCGTGCGCGACATGAGCGCTTCGGGCGGCGGGGCCATCGTGAACATGTCGTCGGCGGCGGCCACGCTCGGCGGTCCGGGCGAGTACATCCACTACGCCGCGGCCAAGGCAGCCGTGGACGCGATGACCATCGGGCTGTCCAAGGAGGTCGCGGCAGCGGGCATCCGCGTCAACGCGGTGGCCCCCGGCATCATCCGAACCGATTTCCACGCGGACCCGGAACGCCCCGACAAGGCTGCCGCCGGGATCCCCCTGGGCCGGCCGGGACAGCCCGAGGAGATCGCCGGCGCCGTCGCGTGGCTGCTCTCGGACGACGCCTCGTACGCCACCGGGGCGATCCTGAGGGTGGCGGGCGGGCGCTGACGCCCGGTTGTACGGTGCAGCGGTGACCGGTCCCGGCGGCCTTCCGCTGCTCTTCCTCGATGTCGACGGCCCCCTCATCCCGTTCGGCCCGCGCACCGGCGGGCACCCCGTGTACCCGGGAGGGCCGCCACCGGCAGCCGGGGCGAATCCGCTGCTCGACAGGATCGACCCGGCTCTCGGGCCCAGGCTGACGGCGCTCGCGTGCGAGCTGGTCTGGGCGACGACGTGGGCGGACGAGGCGAATGCGGTCGTCGCACCGCGACTCGGGCTGCCGGAACTCCGTGTGGTCACCTGGCCCGCCCCTTCGGACGAGGACGAGCGGGACGTACGGGCGGGACTCCACTGGAAGACGCGTCCTCTCGTCGCCTGGGCCGCGGGGTGCGCCTTCGCATGGGTGGACGACGAGATCACCGAGCGGGACCGGCGCTGGGTGGCGGCCCACCATGCCGGGCCTGCCCTGCTCCACCGCGTGGACCCCGGGCTGGGCCTGACCGACGCCGACCTGCGGCTGCTCGACGTCTGGCTGCGCACGGTGTGAGGACCGCGTGCCCGGGTCACACCGGAGCGGTGCCGCGCACCAGCAGGAGCGCCACGTCCGCCCCCGCGACGACAGCCGCCGCGGCGAGGGGCGCCTTGCGCCAGGTCCGGGCGAGCAGGAGCCCCGCGAGCGCCGCCGGCGCCGCGACGGCGAGCGTCACCGCTCCCCACGGGCCGGCCGGCCCCGCCGGGCCGAGGGCCAGGACCACGGAGGCCGCCACGAGGGGCACCGGCAGCAGCAGTCCGGTGGCGGTGGCGCCCAGCCGGTGCGGAAGGCCGGACACGCCGTTGCTCAGATCGTCCTCGATGTCGGGGAGGACATCACCCAGGTGGGCCGCCAGGCCCAGCAACGCACCGGCGGTCACCGCCCACCACGTCGGCCCGGGGCGGCCGGGCAGGGTCAGCGCGGCCACGGCGGGCAGGGTGCCGAACCCGATGACGTACGGAAGCCAGGACAGGGCGGTGGCCTTCAGTTTCAGGTTGTACGCCCAGGCGGCAGCCACGGCCGTCAGATGCACTGCGCCGGCGAGCGGTCCGCAGGCCAGGGAGAACGGCACGCACAGCAGGGCGGCGGTGCCTGCCGCCGCCCAGACCGCTCTACGGCTCACCGACCCGTCGGCCACCGGCTTGCCCCTGCGTCCGGCGGCGGCGTCCCGCCGCGCGTCGAAGGCGTCGTTGCACCAGCCCACGGAGAGCTGGCCGCTCAGCACGGCGGCAACGAGGAGGGAGCAGCGGATCCCGTCGAGGCCGACACCTGCGCCCAGGGCACCCGCGGTCGCGGTCACCGCGACCACCGGCCCCGGATGGCAGGAGCGGGCCAGCGCTGCTGTGCGGCGGAGCGGCCATGTGGTCGCGGCGTAGGCGCGAGACGGGTCCGGAGTGCCCATCCCGTGATCGTAGGTACTCCGGGCACGGCGGACCTGACAGCCGCACGGGTTGTTTGCGGTGTTTTGTCCATCACGCGGGGCAGGGATCATCCATGACGCCTGAGAAGCAGGGCCCAGGATGACCCGGATCGCCGCCGTGCACGGCGCCCTGGCCCCGTACCGCCACACCCAGCGCGAGGTCACCGACATGGTGGCCCGCACCTGTCTGCCGCCGGGGGCCGACCGGCGCGTCCTGGACCGGCTGCACGAGAACGCCCGGGTGCGCACCCGGAACATGGTGCTGCCGCTGGACCGCTACACGGAGCTGGACGGTTTCGGGGACGCCAACGACGTGTTCATCAAGGCGGCGGTGGACCTCGGTGCCGAGGCGTTGCGCGGGGCGCTGCGGACGGCGGGGCTGCGGCCCGCCGATGTGGACCTGCTGATGTTCACCTCCGTCACCGGGGTGGCGGCTCCCTCCGTCGACGCCCGGCTCGTGGGGCGCCTCGGCCTGCGGCCGGATGTGAAGCGGCTGCCGGTCTTCGGGCTCGGCTGCGTCGCCGGGGCAGCGGGAATCGCCCGGCTCCACGACTATCTGCTCGGCAGGCCCGACGACGTGGCGGTGCTGCTCTCTGTCGAGCTGTGCTCCCTGACCTTCCAGCGCGGCGACGCGTCGCCCGCCAACCTGGTGGCGACCGCACTGTTCGGTGACGGCGCAGCCGCCGTGGTGGCGCTCGGTGAGGGCCGGGCGTCCGCTGCCGGGCCCGAGGTGGTGGCCACCCGCAGCCGGCTGTATCCGGACACCGAGCACGTGATGGGCTGGGACATCCGGGATTCCGGCTTCAAGGTGGTGCTCGATCCGGGCGTGCCGGATGTCGTGCGCCGCTATCTGGCGGACGACGTACGGGACTTCCTCGCGGAGCACGGGCTCAAGCCGAAGGACGTCGCCCACTGGGTGTGCCACCCGGGCGGTCCCAAGGTGCTGGAGGCCGTCACGGATGTCCTCTCGCTCCCCGACGGGGCGCTCGACGTCACCTGGCGCTCGCTGGCCGAGGTCGGGAACCTGTCCTCGTCCTCGGTGCTCCACGTCCTGCGGGACACGCTGGAACAGCGGCGGCCCGAACGGGGTTCGCCCGGCCTGCTGATGGCCATGGGCCCCGGATTCTGCTGCGAACTGGTGCTGCTGCGCTGGTAGGTCGGAGGACACATGATCTGGTACACCGCGCTGGTGCTGGCCGTGGCGGGCGAACGCCTCGCCGAACTCGCCGTCGCCCTGCGCAACACGCGCTGGGCGCTGGCCAGGGGAGGTACCGAGTCGGGTCGCGGTCACTATCCGGCGATGGTCGCCCTGCACACCGGCCTGCTGGCAGGGTGCCTGGCCGAGGCCGGACTGGCGGACCGGCCGTTCGTGCCCCTGCTCGGCTGGACGATGGCGGCCGTGGTGGTGGCCGCACAGGCCTTGCGCTGGTGGTGCATCCGTACGCTCGGACCCCGGTGGAACACCCGCGTCATCGTGGTCCCGGGGCTGCCGCTGGTGACCGGCGGACCGTACCGCCTGCTGCGCCACCCGAACTACGTCGCCGTCGCCGCCGAGGGGATCGCGCTGCCGCTCGTCCACGGTGCGTGGGTGACCGCGGTGCTCTTCACCGTGCTCAACGCGGCGCTCATGGCCGTACGTGTCCGGTGCGAGGAGGCGGCGCTCGCCTCCGCGCCGGCCGGGGGCGTGCCGGCGTGATCGATGTCCTGGTCGCGGGCGGCGGCCCGGCCGGCCTGGCGGCGGCGATCCGGGCGGCATCGCTCGGCATGGAGGCCGTCGTCGTCGAGCCCCGCACCGCGCCCGTCGACAAGGCGTGCGGCGAAGGCATCATGCCCAGCGGGGTCGCGGCGCTGCGGGCTCTGGGCGTGGAGGTCTCCGGCCACCCCTTGCGCGGGATCCGCTATCTGGAGGGCGCGCGGAGCGCGGAGGCCGAGTTCCGTGGCCGGACCGGGCTCGGTGTCCGGCGGACCGCGCTGCACACCGCGTTGCACGCCCGGGCGGTGGAGCTCGGCGTACGGATCGTGCGGGGCAAGGTCGCGGACGTGCGGCAGGGCCACGACCGGGTGACTGCCTGCGGGCTGACCGCCCGCTGGCTGATCGCGGCCGACGGGCTGCACTCGCCCGTGCGCCGCGGGCTCGGCCTGGACGGCCCCGCCACGGCGGTGCGCCGGTACGGGCTGCGCCGGCACTACCGCGTCACCCCGTGGACGGAGTTCGTGGAGGTTCACTGGTCCCGGCACGGCGAGGCATATGTGACGCCGCTCGGGGACGGCCTGGTGGGCGTGGCCGTGCTCAGCGGGGAGCGCCTTGGCTACGAGAGACACCTGGCGGCCTTCCCTCGCCTGGCAGCCATGCTCCTCGGCCGGGACACGGGTTCCGTGCGGGGAGCCGGTCCCCTGCGCCAGCAGGCGCGGGCGCGGCAGGCCGGACGGGTCCTGCTGGTCGGCGACGCCGCGGGCTATGTGGATGCGCTGACCGGCGAGGGGGTCGCGCTGGCCGTGGCGACGGCCCGCGCGGCAGTGGACTCTCTGGCCTCCGGTCGTCCGCAGGACTATCCGGCCAGTTGGGGCCGACTGACCCTCCGTCATCGACTGCTCACCGGAGGGCTGTTGGCGCTTGCCCGGCGTCCCGCCACGGCGCGGATGATCGTTCCCGCGGCGCACCGGGCTCCGGCCCTGTTCCGTGCGGCGGTCCGGGCCCTGCAGTAGGAGTCCCGGTGGTGCAGCGAAGTGCCGGGCGGGCGGTGCAGGATCCGGGCAGGCCCAGGTCAGCGGCCCGGCGGACGGCTCCGCGGTCCCCCAACACCACGTGATCATCATGAAGTTGCTGTGGCAGACTTCGCCGAAGGAACGGTTTCACCTCATCTGCAACGGAGCTCGTCATGACGGCAGGGACGTCCCAGCCCCCGATAGACACCAGCAGGCCGCAGTCGGCGCGCGTCTACGACGCGCTCCTCGGAGGCAAGGACAACTACCCCGTCGACCAGGCGGTGGCAGAACAACTGCCCGTCGAGGCGAAGATCGGCGCGCGGCAGAACCGTGCGTTCATGAACCGTGCCACAGCCTGGCTGGCCGGGGAGGGCGTCGACCAGTTCCTCGACATCGGGACCGGGATTCCGACGGCGCCGAACCTGCATCAGATCGCCCAGGGGATCAACCCCGCCTCGCGGGTGGTCTACTGCGACAACGACCCGATCGTCCTGCGCCACGCCGAGGCGCTGCTGGTCAGCCGGCCCGAGGGCGCCACCGACTACGTACCGGCGGACGTCCGTGAACCGCAGACCATCATCGAGGCGGCCCGCAAGGTCCTGGACTTCCGGCGCCCCGTCGCCCTCTCGATGCTCGGCCTGCTGCACTTCCTGCCCGACGACGTGGACCCGATCGGCATCGTCCGCACGCTGACGAGTGCGCTGGCACCGGGAAGCCATGTGGTGCTGTCCCAGGGCGCGTCCGACGTCAACCCGGAGCGGGGGCAGCAGGGGGCCGACGAGTACGACAAGGGCGGCATCCGGCTGGCACTGCGCACCCGGGACGAGTTCGCCCGGTTCCTCGACGGGCTGGACGTCGCCGAGCCCGGCCTGGTGACGGCCCCCGAGTGGTTCCGCGGGACGCCCGCGCCGGAGCCGGAGCACAGCGGACTGTACGTGGCCGTCGCCCGCGTTCCGTAGCGGATCAGCCGAACAGCCGAACAGCCGAACAAGGAGAGATTCCACGATGGATTCGGAACAACGCCCCACCGCCGCATCGGTGTTCGACGCCCTCGGCGCCGAGTACGAGCGTGCGTTCGCCGGCTCCACCGCGCACCGCGCCTCTCTGGATCTCCTGCTGGAGCAGCTCGATCCGGGCAGCCGGGTGCTGGACATCGGCAGCGGCACGGGGCGGCCGACCGCCGAGGTCCTGACCGACGCCGGCCACGAGGTGCTCGGCGTCGATGTCTCCCCGGTCATGGTGGACATTGCTTCCCGGCAGGTACCCGGGGCGGAGTTCCGTTGTGCGGATGTCCGTGAACTGCCGTTGGTGGACGGGAGTTTCGACGCGGTCTGTGTGTACTTCTCGCTCCTGCAGCTCACGCGCGCCGAGCAGGCGGACGTACTGCGTCTGGCCGCCCGGGCGCTTCGGCCCGACGGTCATCTGGCGGTGGCGACAGTGCCGTTGGACGTGGAGGGGGTGAGCGGCACGTTCATGGGCCAGCCGGTGCAGGTGACCAGTTTCGGTGAGGACGCGTTCACCGAGCTGGTGACATCAGCCGGGTTCACGGTCCTGGCACAGGAGGCCGGCCTCTTCGTCCCGGACCATCCTGCGGCGGTGCCCGAACCGCATCTGTTCGTGCTGGCGCGGCGGCGCGCCTGACTCGGCGTTGCAAGCACAGTCTCAGTCCAGCTCAGGGGCAGGGGCAGGGGCCGGCTCAGAAAGATTTCCTCGCGAACGTGTCACGTTTCCCCGTCGGGGCGTTTCAGTGCAGTGCCGGACCGGCCACCGAGGCTGGCAAGAACACACCGGCACCCGCCCGATGAGGAGCCTCCACCATGTCCGTCGCCCACGTCGTCGTCACTCTCGTCGCTGCCGCCATGGCCGGGTACTCGGCCGGCGCCCTGCTCTTCCGCGCCCAGTGGGTCGTCCAGGCCCTGACCGACTACAGCGTCCCCCGCTCCTGGTGGACCTGGCTCGGTGCGGCGAAGGCCGCCGGGGCCGTGGGCCTGGTCGCCGGACTGTTCGTTCCGGTCGTCGGGTTCCTGGCCGGGACCGGCCTGGTGCTGTACTTCGCCGGTGCGGTCGTCACGGTGATCCGGGCCCGCTGGTACGCGCACATCCCCTTCCCCCTGGTGTACGCGGCACCGGTCGTCGGGGCCATGGTGCTGGGGCTCGCAGCCTGAACCGCCCTTCGAGAGGGTCGCTTACGGATGCCGAACCCCGCGCGAGGACATACCTTCCAGGTGGCTCATACCGCACTTCGGGAGGTGCTGATGCGGAAGGCGAGTCGCACTCGACGCCGCACCTCCCGGGTGGTGGCTCAGGAGTCGGCACACCGTGGGTGTGCGCCGGAGCCCCCACCCGTTGCGGCGTTCACCCGGACGGCGGCTCGTTGCGCGTCGACCGTTCTGCTCGCCGTCTCGATCGTGCTCTTCACGCTGTCCCCGCCTTCGTCCGGCGACGCCCGCCTCCTCCAGCCACCGGGCAGCGGTGGCGCCGTCACCGAAGGGTGCGACGAGGGGCCCGCGTCGTGCCACGGCGGCGTTGAGTGGCTGTACCGGTACAGCTACTCACTGGGGGTGCACCCCTTCACCAGCGCCCACGACGTACGCCGACAGCTCACCGACAACTTCTGGCTGTTCCCGGTGAGCGGTGGATGTCCGGCCCGGATCCGGCAGGCGGACGAGTGCGATCTGGTGGGCGGAAACCCGGTCCGGGTGGAGGCCGTCGGTGACACCGAACTGCAGATCGCGACCCTGCCCGGCCACGACCTGGGCGTCGGTCTGCACATCCGGTTCGCGTTCAGCCGCACCTTCGGCTTCCACTACCTGGTCGTGAGTGCCTGGCAGGACCGGCCGACGCGGTGCACGGAGAGCGTGTGGTGCGGTGCGGCGAGCCGTGCCGGCGCCTGGGCGCTGTGGAAGGTGCTGTCCGGGACGCTGGCGGTCACCGCTTACGCCGCCTGACCGGCCGGGCCGATCCGGCGGTCTCCACCTCCGCCTCGCCGGACGGCGCATTCCGTCTCACGCGGAGTGGGCGTCGAGGGCGGTCCGAAAAGGCCGCCTCGTTCGTCGGCGGCCTCGCCCTTGAGCACGGCGACCCAGCCCGCACCCCCTGGGCAGCGATCGCCTTCGCGGCTGTAGCGCTCCTGGCCACGGCCGGCATCGCCGCTCGCAGCACCCGCCGCCGCACACCGAGCGAAACACTCTCGATCCCGTCGCATGGGCAGCGAACTGTTTGGTTCCGAACGGGCGGGCGCCGACTGTTTCAGAGCGGCCGACGCGAAGAGGCGGCGCTACTTCCCGGCGTCCCCGTTGGTGCCTGGTCCTTCGTCGGGCGCCGACGCGTCCAGCGCGGCCGTGAGCCGGTTGAGCCGGTCCCGCAGGTCGCTGATCTCGTCGAGGTCGAAGCCTGTCGCCGCGGCGATCCGGCGGGGCACGAGCAGTGCCCGCTCACGCAGGGCCGTGCCCTCGTCGGTGAGGTGCGCGTGCACCGAGCGCTCGTCCCGGGCGCTCCGCTCGCGCCGCACCAGGCCGGCCGCCTCCAGCCGCTTCAGCAGCGGAGAGAGCGTGCCGGAGTCGAGCCGCAGGTGCTGCCCCAGCGTCTTCACCGGCAGCTCGCCGTGCTCCCAGAGCACCAGCATCACCAGGTACTGGGGGTAGGTGAGCCCCAGCTCCTTGAGGAGTACCCGGTAGACACCGCCGAAGGCACGCGAGGCGGCGTTCAGGGAGAAGCAGATCTGCTGGTCCAGGCGGAGGTAGTCGGCCTCGGACGAGGCCGCGGCCGTGCGGACGGGGCTGGGCGTGGCGGTCATGGACTCAGCATAGCTCCGCACACCCGATTTGATTGTGCACAATTTAATTGTGTGCTTCACTTCAGGGGAAGCGGCCGGACACCGCCGCCGGAACATGACCTTCGAGAGGAACGTTCTCCATGGAAACGATCTACACCGCCGTCGCCACTGCCACCCACGGCCGTGACGGCCGCACCGTGAGCTCCGACGGCAGGCTGGATCTCCAGCTGGCCATCCCGGTGGAGATGGGCGGCAACGGCCAGGGCACGAACCCGGAGCAGCTGTTCGCCGCGGGGTACGCGGCGTGCTTCGCGAGTGCCCTGGGCCTCGTGGGCCGTCAGGCCAAGGTCGATGTGACCGACGCCGCCGTGACGGGTGAGGTGGGCATAGGCAAGCAGGGCGAGGGCTTCGGCCTCGCGGTCACGCTGCGCGTGGAGCTTCCCGGGTCCGTCGACGAGGCCACCGGCCGCAAGCTGGTCGAGCAGGCTCACCAGGTCTGCCCCTACTCGAACGCGACCCGCGGCAACATCCCGGTCGAGCTCGTCATCGAGTAGCGGACGGACCTGGCGGCCGGGATCCGGCTCGCGACGTCGAGTGCGGTGCGCGTCAGGCGTGGAACCCGTTGCAGACGACGGACGTGTACGCCGACGGCCCGCCCTCGACGTGGTAGATCACGACGGTCCAGTCGCCCCGGTCGTCCCCCACCGGGATCGCGTCGACGGCACGTTCACCGAAGTGGGCCCGGAAGTCGTCGGGGTACCTGAGCTGGACGGTGCCGCCGGAGGACCATCGCGAATAGAGGTCGACCGGTTTGCTGGTGAATCCGATGCCCTTGCTGACTGACGTGAGTGGCCTGCCGGTGGCACGGTCGGTCTCGTGCGGGGGCCGCACCCCGACGGATACGTAGTAGGGCTCGGGCCGTTTCCCCTTCCCGGCGTCCTTGGGGCGCATCGAAACCGCGGCCGTGTCCGAGCCGGTGGTGTGCGAGACGGAGGACGCCAGGCCGTCCGGCGGCAGGGTCTCGGTGAGCACGTCCCGATCGCAGGACCCGCTGCCCAGGGCGGCCTGCGCAGGAACCGGCGACAGGGTCCAGCGGTCGTGCGAGACACGGTCGTTCGCCAGGTGATCCGGAGGCCCGGCGGCCGGACTCCCGCCGCCCGGACTCCTGCCCGCCGGACTGGAGGCGGACGGGCGCCCGGACAGGGTGGCCTCGGGCGTGGCCGTGCCGCCGCCCTCGTTGTCCGATTCGGGGAGCAGCCAGACCGTCAGTGGTGCGGCCAGTGCCACCGCGCACACCGCGAGCCACGTCGTACCCCTCGGGGCACGGCCGGGGCGGCGTTGCCGGTCCGGGCGGTCCGGGGCGGTGGTTCCGGGCGACCGCGTGGACTCGGTCACCACCGGTCCCCCGGCTTCCCGCGTGGCCGGCCCGCCTTCCTCCGGCCGGGTGCGGGCCCCCGTTCCCGGAGCCCGCACAGTGTCCCGCTCCGACCCCGTCCCGGTCCCCGGCTGCGGCTGCGCACCGGTCACCGTGGACGGCCTGTCCCCGTACTCGGGTACGCGCACGGGGTCGGCCGCCTGCGCCACCGCGCGGTAGTGGGGGTCGGACGCCAATGGGGAGTCCACGGCGCACCCGGCGATCACGGCGGCCGGGTCCGGCCGCTCCTGCGGATCCTTGGCGACGCAGGCACGGATGAGTGCGGCCAGCGCCGGCCGCACCCCCTCAAGGTCGATGTCCTCGTACACGGAACGGAAGTTCACGGCCGCCGCGTCGCCCGCGCCGTACGGGGGCCGGCCCGTCGCCGTGTACGCGAGGGTCGCGCCCAGCGCGAAGACGTCCGCCGCCGGCCCCACCTCGTTGCGCAGCAGCACCTCGGGGGCTGTGAAACCAGGCGTCCCGGGCGTCACCCCCTCCCGGGTGAGGATCGTCTGCTCCAGCCCTCGCGCGATCCCGAAGTCGATGAGCTGCGGTCCCTGCGGCGACAGGATGACGTTCTGCGGTTTCAGGTCCCGGTGCGTGACCCCGTGGACATGGACGGCGGCCAGTCCCTCGGCGAGCGCGGCGAACAGGCGCAGCGCGCTGTCCGGCGGGAAGGGTCCGCGCGCACCCACGGCGCCGCGCAGGGTGGGCCCGGCGACGTACTCGGTGGCCAGCCAGTAGGGGGACGTGTCGAGCGAGGCCTGGATCAGCTGCGCCGTGTACGCGCTGCGTACGGTCTCGACCGTCGCGGCCTCCCGTCTGAAGCGGGCCAGGGCGTCGGGGTGATCACTGATCTCGTCGCGGATGACCTTCACGGCCACCAGCCGTCCACCGGGAGACCGGCCGAGGTACACCTGCCCCATGCCACCCGCGCCGAGGCGGGCAAGCAACTGGTAGGCGCCTATTCGCGCGGGGTCCTGAGGCCGCAGTGCATCCACGGCCCGACTGTGCCATATCCGCTCGCACGGCGGACCGGCAGTCGACAACTCGCGCCGCCCTTCGGGGCGGTGGCCCGTCGGCGCGGCAACCGGGAACAGCACCGAGGACGGTCCGCCGGGAACCAGTCCTTTCGGTCAGAGCCGGCCCGGCCCCGACGCGCCGGACGGACACATCGGCAAGGTGAACGCCCAACGTGGCCCGGTGGAAGCGGACTTCGCACCGCCGAGCCGGCACCCCGAAGAACCGCGACACCCTTTCACGGTACGGGCCACCCGGGTTCAGCCGTCGGCGTCCGCGCGCTCCCCGACCGCCGCCCCCGCGCTGCGGGCCGAGTCGGCGATGGCCTGGAGCGCGGCGACATGACGGACCAGGGCGTCCCTTCCGGCCGGCGTGAGCGAGAGCCAGGTACGGGGACGCCTGCCGACATGCCCCTTGCGGATGTGGACGTAGCCAGGAGACTCCAGGGCCGTGGCGATCTTGCTCAGCGCCGAGTCGGACAGGCCGCAGCGGTCGCGGACCGTCGCGAAATCGGCCTCGACGCAGGCGGAGAGGAAGGCCGCGACCGCCAGCCGGCTGGGGTGGTGGATGATCTCGTCGAGGGCGGACGCCGGTCTTGCGTCGTCAGCGGTCACGCGCGGGCCTGGAGCCCGCGCCGGATCCGGCCGCCGCGCGCGACGACCCTGCCCCAGGTTCCGAGTCCGGCGACCACGGCCACGACCGCGGTGCCGGCACCTCCACCGGCCCCGAGCAGGGTGCAGACTGCCCAGGCCGCACCGGCTGCGGCAAGTTGCACGAGGACCTCGACCAGGTTGGCGCGCCGGAAGCGGGCGGACAGCGGGAGCCGTACGCCGGTGGCGTACGTCCGGGTGCGCATGAGCAGCAGGAACACGACCCAGATGGCGACGGCACCCGCCCACACCGGGCCCGGACGACTCGCGTGCGTGAGCCCGTTGCCGACCACCACGACACCCGCCGCCACGGCAAGAGCTGCCAGTGGGCCGTACCACCAGGGAGAGGCCACCTGTCCGGGCAACGCCCTGGCGGACTCGACGGAGGCCAGCGCATGGACCGCTGCCCGGGCCGACAGTTCCTGGTCGTGCGGGGCGGACTCCGTAGCGCGCTCATGCGTGGACATCGCGACTGCAACACCTTCCGGACAGGAAACCTGGGGTTGCATCATCGCATGTACTTTCCTGAATGGAAAGTACATGCCGAGCGGACTGCCACACCGGGCCGGAAGCCGTCGATACCCCGGAGCCTCAGTGCGGGAGCGAGAGCTGCCTGGACACACGTACAGCGGAGGACAGCAGCCCTTGCCGGACCTGAGTGGTCCGGTACATCCGGTCCGACCGGAAGGAGATCCCGAGGGACCCGACCTGATCGCCGCTGTACACAGGCACCGCGACACAGGTGGTTCCGCGGGCGTACTCCTCCCGGTCCATGACCAACGGCGCTGTCGACGAGGCGTCGAGCTGCTGGATCAGTTCCTCCGGGCGCGTGATGGTCCGGGGCGTGAGTCCGGCGAGGGAGTGCCGGGACAGGTAGTCGGCCCGCGCCTCCTCGTCCAGTTCACGCAGCACGCTCTTGCCCAGGGCGGTCGCATGTCCGGCGTCCTCGAAGCCCGCCCAGAGGTCGACCCGTGGAGTCCTGGCGCTGTCGACGATCTCCACGACCCGGATCTCGCCGTCCACGTACAAAGTCAGATAGACGGCAGCCAGAAGATCGTTCCGCAGGGCGGTGAGAACGGGGCGCACACGCACCGCCGACTCCTGACCGTCGCGCCCCCCGCCCGGCCCGGCGCCCGCGTCGGCAAGGACGTACGTCCCGTCGCCCAGCTCCGTGACGAACCCGTCCCGGGCCAGCCCGGGAAGCAGCTCATGGACCGTGATCAGGGGAAGCCCCGCTTCCCGGGCCAGCTGCTCCGCGGTGGCCTCGCCCGCGCGCGCCCCGACGGTCTCCAGCAGGCGGAGCGCACGCCTGACGGCCGTGACAGGCTCAGGTTCGGCTTGATCGGCCATGCTCCCAAGCATCTCCCCGCGCCCCGGGAGCGGCAAGGCGTCCCACCGCGGGGCGCCGGCCGGCACCCGGCCGGAGAGGTACGCACAGCGGGTGACGCACATCGGACGGAGTGCGGACCAGGCCATGAACGCGCCGCACGGCACCATCGCGGCCGCGACGACGCGTTTCTCGGCGACAGGCCGGAAATCCGGCGTGCCGAGGGCCTCCCCGGTCGGATGGCGAGGGTACAACCCCGGGCATAGCCTGCCGGGAAGCATCGTCTTGTCAGCCACCCCACATGGTTGAAGGGTTAAAGAACTTGAGCGCCAACGGTGACGGCCAGGAACCACGGGAGCCCGAAGTCGGCCCGGCCCCGGAGGCGAAACCCGGGTTTCGCCCCTACCACCACCCTGCGGCGGGCTGGGGCGCGGCCAAGAGCGTGAGCCGCTTCCTGGTCCGCGAGGGAGCGCTGGTGGACGGCCCGCGGGCGATCATGCGGATGAACCATGAGAACACCGGGTTCGACTGTCCCGGATGCGCGTGGCCCGACGACACCAAGGGGCTGCACCTGGACATCTGCGAGAACGGCATCAAGCACGTCACCTGGGAGATGACCCGCAAACGGGTCGGGCGCGAGTTCTTCGCCGCCCACTCGGTGACCGAGCTGGCCGGATGGAGCGACTACGACCTGGAGAACCAGGGCCGGCTGACGGAGCCGATGGCCTACGACCCCGAGTCGGACCACTATGTGCCGATCAGCTGGAAGGACGCGTTCGAGCTGGTCGGGCGTGCTCTGCGTGAGCTGGACAGCCCGAATCAGGCCGCGTTCTACACATCGGGGCGGCTCGGCAACGAGGCCACGTTCCTGTACCAGTTGATGGCCCGCGAACTGGGCACGAACAACCTGCCGGACTGCTCCAACATGTGTCACGAGGCGAGCGGCCGCGCCCTCAACGCCTCCCTGGGCACGGGCAAGGGAACGGTCGACCTCAAGGACTGGGAGTCCGCCGACGCGCTGTTCATCCTGGGGGTCAACGCAGCCTCCAACGCGCCGAGGATGCTCACCGCCCTCGCCGAGGCCCACCATCGCGGCGCCCAGATCGTGCACGTCAACCCTCTGGTCGAGGCAGCGGCCACCCGCACCATCGTGCCGCACGACTTCGTGGACATGGCCCTGTTCAAGCCGACCCGGACCAGCACTCTGAATCTGCAGCCGCGCATCGGCGGCGACATGGCCCTGCTGCGCGGCATGGCCAAGGCCGTCCTGGAGCAGTCGACCCCAAGGCGCTGGACCAGGAGTTCATCGACCGCCACACCGCCGGCTTCGACGAGTACCGCGCGCTGTGCGAGGAGACGCCGTGGGAGGAGATCGAGACCCAGTCCGGTCTGAGCCGCACCGACATCCTCAAGGCAGCGCGCGTGTACCGCGAGGCTGACCGCTCCATCGTCAGCTGGTGTCTCGGGCTCACTCAGCACGAGCACGGCGTCGACACCGTCCGGGAGATCGTCAACCTGCTGCTGCTCCGCGGCAATCTGGGGCGCGAAGGGGCCGGCCCCTCCCCCGTACGAGGGCACAGCAACGTCCAGGGCAACCGCACCTGCGGCATCGACCACCGCCCCACCGACGCCTTCCTGGACCGCCTCGGTGAGGTGTGCGGCATCGAGCCGCCCCGTGAGCACGGTCTGGACACCGTCCGCACCATCCAGGCGATGCACAGCGGCGACGTGTCGGTGTTCGTCGGCATGGGCGGCAACTTCGCCCTTGCCGCACCTGACACCCCGTACACCTACGAGGCGCTGCGCGCCTGCGACCTCACCGTCCAGGTGAGCACCAAGCTCAACCGCAGCCACCTCGTCCATGGCAGCCGAGCCCTCATCCTCCCGTGTCTCGGCCGTACCGAGAAGGACCATCAGCGCAAGGGGATCCAGAGCACGTCCGTCGAGGACTCGATGAGCATGGTGCACCTGTCGATCGGAATGAAGCGCCCCGCGTCACCGCACCTGCTGTCGGAACCGGCCATCGTCGCCGGCATGGCGCGCGCGGCTCTCCCCGACAGCGCCACTCCCTGGCACTGGTACGTCGAGGACTACGACCGCATCCGGGACACCATGGCCCGCGCGCTGGACGGCTTCGAGGACTTCAACCGCCGGGTACGCCTGCCCCTCGGCTTCCGTATCAAGCAGCCCGCCCGCGAACTGGTCTTCCTCACCCCGTCAGGGCGCGCCGAGTTCTCCGCCGCCGTCCTGCCGGACGTCGTCCCCGCGGCCGGCACGCTCGCCCTGGGGACCATGCGGTCCCACGACCAGTGGAACACCACGATCTATTCCGACAACGACCGCTACCGCGGCATCAAGAACCTGCGCACGCTCGTCTTCATGAACCGGGCCGACATGCGCGAACGCGGCATCGCCGATCTCGGCCACGTCGACATCACGAGCACGGCGAAGGACGGCAGCCGGCGGTCCCTCAACGGCTACCTCGCGATCCCGTACGACATCCCCCGCGGCTGTGCGGCCGGCTACATGCCGGAGATGAACGTGCTGTGTGCGCTCAGCGACTACAGCACCCAGAGCGACCAGCCGATCATGAAACACGTCAAGGTCACCATCGGCCCCGCCGCCTGAGCGGCGAGCGGCCGGTAGGCCCGGCGCCCCGGCAGCATTGCCGCCGGGGCGCCTCTGGCCGTACGAGCCTGCCACCTGATCGTTCGGCTGCACCAGGGATCACGGGCCAGCCCTCAGGCGGCGTCGCTTCCGGCGGTGTCCTGCTGCTCCGTGGCGTTCCCGGACCCGTCCTTGCGCACCGTGCAGTGCAGCGAGTTGTCCCGCACATCGGCGACGATCGTGTCCCCGGGGTCGGTCTCGCCGCCGAGGAGCAGCGAGGCGACGCGGTTGTCGAGCTCCGTCTGGATCGTACGGCGCAGCGGTCGGGCACCGAACTCCGGCTGATAGCCGTGCGCGACGAGCAACTTCTTTGCCGCGTCGCTGACTTCCAGGGTCAGGCCCTGTGCGCGGACGCGGTGCTTGCTCCGGTCCAGGAGGTGTTCGACGATCGCCGACAGGTCTTCCTCGGTGAGACTGTGGAAGATGATGATGTCGTCGATGCGGTTGAGGAACTCGGGCAGGAACCGCCCTCGGAGGTCCTCCATCAACTCGTCCTTGAGCTCGGCCGCGTCGCCCTTGTGGGCGAGGATGCGATGGGCGCCGATGTTGGACGTCATGATGACGACGCAGTGGCGGAAGTCGACCGTGCGGCCCTGGCCGTCCGTGAGGCGGCCGTCGTCGAGGATCTGGAGCAGCGTGTTGAAGACGTCGGGGTGCGCCTTCTCCACCTCGTCGAACAGCACCACGCTGTAAGGCATGCGGCGGACCTTCTCGGTGAGCTGACCGGCCTCTTCGTAGCCGACGTACCCGGGAGGCGCGCCGACGAGCCGGGCCACGGTGTGCTTCTCCTGGAACTCGCTCATGTCGAACCGGATCATGCGGTCTTCCCCGCCGAAGAGCAGTTCGGCCAGCGTCTTGGCGAGTTCGGTCTTGCCCACTCCCGTGGGTCCCAGGAAGAGGAACGAACCCACAGGACGGTTGGGGTCCCCCATGCCCGCGCGATTGCGTCGCACGGCTTCGGAGACCGCGGTGACCGCCTCGCCCTGGCCGACGATCCTGGCGTGCATCTCCTCCTCCAGCCTGAGGAGCTTCTCCTTCTCGCCGGCGGTGAGCTGCGAGACCGGGATGCCCGTGCGGCGGGAGACGATGTCGGCGATGTCGGAAGCGGTGACCGAGACGACGCCTTCGCGGCGCTCCTCGATGCCTGCGAGCTCGCCCTCCACCTCGGCGATCTGCCCTTTCAGGTCCGAGGCCTTCTCGAACTCCTCGCCGGCGACTGCCTGGTCCTTCTCGCGTCGCAGCTTCGCGAGGTGGTCCTCCCTGCTGACGACCTCGGTGGAGCGGCCGGCGCTGCGCAGCCGTACCCGGGCGCCGGCCTGGTCCATCAGGTCGATTGCCTTGTCGGGCAGGAAGCGGTCGCTGATGTAGCGGTCGGACAGTTCCGCCGCCGCCGTCAGGGCCCCGTCGGCGAAGCGGACCTGGTGGTGCGCCTCGTACGCATCCCGCAGCCCTTCGAGGATCTGCACCGCCTCCTCGACGGTCGGCTCGGGGATGAGGACGGGCTGGAAGCGGCGCTCCAGGGCTGCGTCCTTCTCGATGTGCTTGCGGTACTCGTCGATCGTCGTCGCTCCCACCACGTGGAGCTCACCGCGTGCCAGTGCGGGCTTGAGCATGTTGCCCGCGTCCATGGCGCCCTCGCCCGTCGCGCCGGCGCCGACGACCGTGTGCAGTTCGTCGATGAAGAGGATGATGTCGCCGCTTGCCGCCTGGACCTCCTCGATGACCTTCTTCAGCCGCTCCTCGAACTGGCCGCGGTACTGCGCACCGGCCACCATGCCGGACATGTCCAGGGAGACGACCCGCTTGTCCTTCAGGGAGTCGGGCACCTCGCCTGCCACGATCCGCTGGGCCAGTCCCTCCACGATGGCGGTCTTGCCGACTCCGGGCTCGCCGATGAGCACCGGGTTGTTCTTGGAACGGCGCGAGAGGATCTCGATGGTCTGCTCGATCTCCTCGGCCCGGCCGACCACGGGGTCGAGCCTGCCGGCCTTCGCCTCCTCGGTGAGGTCCCTGCCGAACTCGTCCAGGGTCGTCGCCGGCGGCTTTCCGGCGGCGGGAGTGCCGTCCGCGCGGGCCGCCTGGTCGGTGAAGCCCCGCAGCTTCTCCGCGTCCATGTCCTGCGCGCGCAGGAACCGGGTGGCTCCGGAGTCCGGGTCCTCCAGAAGCGCGCCGAGGATGTGCTCGGGGCCGATGTAGGACACGCCGGCGGCCTGCGAGCCGGCATAGGCGGCGGCGAGGGTCCGCTTCGCCGCCGGTGTGAGCCCCGGCTGCGCGGACGGTTCGCCCGACTCCCGGGGCAGCACCTCGGCGATCCGGGCCGCGAGCGCGTCCGCGTCGACACCGGCCTGGGCAAGCAGCCGCCGCGCGGGGTCCACCTGTGTGGCCGCCCACAGGAGGTGCTCCGTGTCGAGGTCGGACGTCCCGTTCTCCGCCGCCTTCTGCGTGGCCAGGCCGAGGAGTTCGTGCGACGACTCGGTCAGGAGCCGGCCGATGGGCACGCGCTGCACGGCCGGTGGCGACGACGCGGGTGACGTCCCGAAGAACCGGTCCAGCATCTCGCTGAAGGGATCGGACGAACCGAAAGGTGAACCGAACGCCATCGACATGTCAGCTCCAGACGGGCATGGGGGTTCTTCCACTCAAACCCCATGCCCGAGGCGCCGCAAACGGAGCGGCCCCGCCCCTCGGGAACTCGGTGGTTGCCCCGGGCGACCGGAAGGACGGGCAGGTCAGACGTCCGCGGACTCCACAAGGGACCGGGGCCGCAGATCGGTCCAGTTGGTCTCGACGAAGTCCAGGCACGCGTCACGGGTGTTCTCGCCGAAGGCGATCGTCCACCCTCCGGGCACCTCGGCGAAGGACGGCCACAGCGAGTGCTGGCCCTCGCCGTTCACCAGGACCAGGAAGCGGCCCTCGGGGTCGTCGAACGGGTTGGTGCTCATATGTCATTACCTCCTCGGGTCCGACGGGCCGTGACAGCCGCATCGAGCGTGTGCGTCAGCCCGCCGGGCTGGAAGGAGCAGTCAAGATTAGGTTAGGCTCCCCTAATTGATATGAGCTTAGCCGTTCCCGCTTCCCTCTCACAAGGAGACGTTCATGCCCCCGGTGACCGAACGGATCCGTACCGCGCACGGCACGGACCTGCCCGTGGGCCGGCCCTGCCGGGCCGGCGCCGGCCGCGTCACCCTCCGGCCGTGACCGGCCCCGCCCGCGACCCGGCGGCCGCCGCCGAGAACGCCTTCGTCGAGTTCGGCCCGACCGGCACGCCCGGCACCGACGCGTTCTGGGCGGCGGCGCGGGGACCCGCTTCGGTACCGGCCGGCGACGGCGGCTGGGTGACCTTGTTCCTCTGGCGCGGGTCCGCGGCAACCATCGGCTTCGAGAGCTGGTCGGAGCCGGTGCCCCTGCGCCGGTGGGGCGACACCGACTGCTGGTACGCCCGGGTGCGCATGCCGGAACGGCTGCGGGTGACCTACCAGTTCCTGGTGGACGACGAGGCGTACGCCGACCCGTTCAACCCGGTCGGTGCCGGCGTCGACCGCTCCGTCGCCGCGACCCCGGACGCCCCGGCCCAGCCGCACTGGCCCGCCGTCGGCGCCGAGGACGTACTCCCCGTCCCGCGCACCCGGCTCCGCTGGAACAGCGAACGGCTCGGCGGACGGCGGACCGTGCGCGTCCACCCGGTGGGTGGCGGCGGACCGGTGGTCCTGCTGCTCGACGGGGACGACTGGCTGTACCTGCACCCGGCCATGAGCGCGTTCGACTCGGCCTTCGCAAGAGGCGAGATGCCGCCCGTCACGCTGGTCTTCCTCCCGGCCAAGGACCGGGCGGCCGAATTCGCGTGCGGGTCCGGGCTGTGGGAGGCGGTCCGGGACGAACTGCTGCCGCTGGTAGCGGAGTCCGGAGTGACCGCGGACCCGGGCCGGCTGGTGGTCGCGGGCCAGAGCCTCGGCGGGCTGAGCGCGCTGAACGCGGCACTCGAGTTCCCGGAGCTGGTCTCCCGGGTCGCCTGCCAGTCGGGGTCGTTCTGGTGGACACCGGGAGCGCCGGCCCTGGCGGACCCCTTGGCCGGGCCGGCCGGCGGCGCGGTGGCCGCACGCCTGCGGGAGCGCCCCGACCTGTCCGGTCTGCGGATCGCGTTCGACGTCGGGGAGCACGAGACGCGCATGCTGCCCCACTGCGAGCCGGTCGAGACCCTGGCCGAACTGGCGGGCGCGACCGTACGGGTGTCCCGGTCGGCGTCCGGCCACGACCGGGCCGGCTGGCGGCACGCCCTGCTCAGGGATGTCGCCTGGGCACTCGGCTAGGTTCGTTCGTTTGGATCAGCCCGCGGGCCCGGCATGATCCAAACGAGGGGCACTGGCGACCTACCTTGCCACCGCCCGGCAATAGGCCTCGTCGGCGGCGAGGAGGTTGCGATGGGTGTCCTCGGCCGTGATGACGCCGTCGTCCAGGACGAGGACCCGGTCGGCGGCGTCCAGTACGGCCGGGCTGCTGGTGATCACGACGGTGGTACGGCCCCGGCGCAGCTTCACGAGATTGCGCGCGATGAGCTGTTCGGTGACCGCGTCGACTGCCGTGGTCGGGTCGTGCAGCACCAGGACATCGGTGTCGGCGGCCAGGGCGCGGGCGAGCGACAGCCGTTGGCGCTGCCCCCCGGACAGGTTCGCGCCGCGGTCACGGACGCCGTGGTCGAGCCCTGCGCGGTGCAGGGCGACGACATCGGTCAGCATCGACGCCTCGACGGCCTCGGGGACCGTCCGGCTCGTGCCCGACGGATCGATGTTCGTACGGAGGGTGCCCGCGAAGATCTCGGCGTCGTACGGGTTCACCAGCATGTGCTCGCGGACCGCCTCGACCGACAGGTCCGCGATCTCCCGCCCACTGACCCGGACCGCTCCCTCGTAGTCCTGCGGCGGGACGTTCACGGCGAGGATCGACGCGAAGTCGGCTGCGGCGCGCGGCTGGTAGGCGGCGATCGCGACGAACTCACCGGCGGACACCCGCAGCTTCAGCCGGCGCAGTGTCCCGTACCGGACGCCGTCGATCTCCAGGTCGCCGCCCTCGGACGGGCGTTGCGGCCCCGGCTCCGCCACCGGCGGGGCGGACAGCACCAGCGCCATCCGCTCGGCCGAGGCGCGCGCCATCATCACGTACTTCGGCATCTCCGAGAACATCTTCAGCGGATCCATGATGAACTGCGCGAGGCCCACCGCCATGACGAGTTCCCCGATGGTGATCTGACCGTCGAACGCCAGCCAGCCCGCCGTCAGGGTCACGGCGGCGGCCAGGACCGCATTGAGGGCCTGTGCGACGCCGGCGTACGCGCCGTTCACCCTGGCGACGGTGATCGCCTGGTGCTTGGCCTCCGTGCTCACCTTCCGGTAGGACACGAACGCCGCGTGGTTGCCACCGAAGCCGTGCAGCGGGCGGAGGCCGGTGATCAGGTCGGCGACCTTCGCGCCCGCCCGTGCCACCCTGGCCTGCTGCTCCTGGGTACTGGCGCCGATCCGCTTGGACATCACGCTCAGGATCGACAGGATCACCACGGTTCCCATGATCACCAGCAGCCCGAGCCGGAGGTCCGCCAGGCCCAGCGCGACGGCCGCGACCAGGACCGCGACCAGCGAGCTGATCAGCAGCGGCACCACCTCGATGATGTCGGCGGTCGAGTCCGCGTCCTCGGTGGCGATGGTCAGGACCTCACCGGACTTCAGATCGATGTCCCTGTCCACCGGCTGGAGTCCGCACGCCGCGACCTGCACCCGCCACCGGTGCGCCTCGGTCGTGTTGGCCTTCTGCAGGATGCGCATCCCGAACCGCCACGACAGCGACACGGTCGTGATGATCACGGCCAGCGCGCCGATCGACACCCCGAGCGAACCGGAGCTCCGGTTCTGCAGGGTGTGTTCGACGATCAGACCGAGCGCGATGGGGAAGGCGGTCTCGCCGGCCTGGTACAGACCCATGAGGACGGTGCCCCAGGTCATGGCACCGACATTGCGGCGCAGCGCGGTCCGCAGGATGTCGGCTCCCTGGAGGGACCGGCGGGTGTCAGGAGTTCGCATCGAGGTGACCGGCAATCGCTTCGGGGGTTCGCAGGGTGAGCAGATCGCGGATGGTGATCACTGGACCGTACTCCCGGCGGAGCAGCCCGATCAGACGCACCGCCAGCATGGAGTGCCCGCCGAGGGACACGAAGTCACTGACCGCGCTGACCTCGTCGTCGTCCAGGTCGAGCGCCTCGGCGAAGAACTCGCACACCGTGATCTCGGTCCCGGTCTCCGGTGCGCGCTCGGCACCGGTGGTCAGCACGCCCAGCGGCCTGGCCTCCGGCAGCGCCTTGGTGTCGGCCTTCCCGTTCACGGTCAGCGGGATGCTGTCGACCTGGGCGTAGTGCGTGGGCCGCAGGAAGTCGGGGAGGGCTGCGCCCACTTCGGCGGCGACCGTGGCCGTATCGGAGCCGTCGAGCACCAGGTAGGCGGCCAGCCGGTACGCGCCGTCGACCTGCGGGTCGGGCTGGGCGACCGCGGCGGCGAACCGCACCGCCGGATGGGCGGCGAACGCGGCGTCGACCTCGCCGAGTTCGACCCGGTGGCCCCGGATCTTGACCTGCTGGTCGGTGCGGCCCAGATACATCAGGTTTCCGTCGGGCCGCCGGATCACCAGGTCCCCGGTGCGGTACATGCGCTCGCCGGGTTCACCGAACGGGCAGGCGACGAACCGGTGCGCCGTCTGCGCGGGCTGCCCGAGGTAGCCGCGCGCGATGCCGATGCCGGAGACGTACAGCTCCCCGGGAACCCCGTCCGGCAGCGGACGCAGCCACGGGTCCAGCACATACACCTCCGTGTTGTCGATCGCGACGCCGACGACCGGGTCCTCGCACTCGAAGGTGCCGACACCAAGGGTGTTGATGGTGTACTCGGTGGGCCCGTACAGGTTGTAGCCGGCCGTCCCCTCGGTCTCCGCGAGCCGCTGCCACAGGGTCGGGGTGACGGCCTCACCGCCCAGCAGCACCAGCGCGGGCCGCCGCTCGGGATGGTCGAGCAGTCCCTCGGCCACCAGTTGCTGCGCGTAGGTCGGGGTCACGTTGATCACGTCGATGCCGTGCTCCAGGCAGTACTCGACCAGCCGGGGCGCGTCGCGGCGCAGTTCCTCGTCGCAGATGTGCACCTCGTGGCCGTCGGCGAGCCACAGCAGCTCCTCCCACGACATGTCGAAGGCGAACGACACGGTGTGGGCGATCCTGAAGACCCGGTGGCCGTGCTGCGCCAGTACCGGTTCGAAGATGCGGCGCTGATGGTTGATCAGCATGTTGGTGAGCCCTGCGTACTCGGTCACCACGCCCTTGGGCTTCCCGGTCGATCCGGAGGTGAAGATGGTGTACGCGGGATGGCGCAGCCGGTCCGGGTCGTCCGGCGCGAACGTCGTGTACGGCTCGGCCTCGGGCAGCGGGCGGTCGAGCTCGATCAGGTCGCCGGTCAGCCGGGGCGACACGGCGCTCACGGTGAGGGTCACGTCCGGGCGGGCGTCGTCGACGATCGCGGCGATCCGCTCGTCCGGGTGGTCGAGCTCCAGCGGCACGTACGCGGCGCCGACGCGCAGTACGGCGAACAGCGCCACGATCGATTCGAGTGAGCGCGGGATCGCGAGGGCCACGGTCCGCTCCGGTCCGATGCCACGGCGGGCGAGCACACCCGCCACCGCACGGCTGCGTTCCCGGAGTTGGGCGAAGGTCATGGCCGAGCCATGGGCGACCAGGGCGACGCGTTGCGGGTCGCGGTCGGCCGCCCGGTCGAACCGGTCGACGACGGTGTCCGTCCCGATGTCCGTACGTTCGGCGGGCTCGGGAGCCGGTCCCGGGCCCGGCAGGGCTCCGACCGGGCCGGCCGCCTTGGCCAGGTCCTCCAGCACACGCAGGTAGTCGTCGAGGAGGCGACGGGCGTTCGCGGGGTCGTCGTCGCGGTGCTCCAGCTTGACCGTGAGCCGGTCGCCGGGCGTGACGACCCAGGTGAACGGGTAGTGGGTCGAGTCGTCGGCCCGCACCGACGTGATGCCGTGCCTGGTGTTCATGGCGGCAAAGGCGTCCAGGTCCAGGAAGTTCTGGAGCACGAACAGGTTGTCGAACAGGCTGTCGTGGCCGCCGGCCCGCTGGATCTCGCCGAGACCCAGGTGCTCGTGCTCCATCGCCTCGACCCGGGCCGTCTGGACGGCTGTCAGGTACTCCCGGACCGTGTCGTCGGGCCGGGCGCGCGTCCACATGGGCACGGTGTTGAGCAGTACGCCGACGATGCCGGACAGCCCCTCGCCCTCCCGGCCGGACACGGTCACGCCGAACACCGCGTCGCTCCGGCCGGTGTGCGCACCCAGCAGGAGCCCGAACGCCCCGGTCAGCACCGAGTTCAGCGTCACGCCGTGTGCCTTGGCCGCGCCCCTCAGCAGGTCCGACAGTTCGGCGGACATCGTGTGCACGAGCGCACGCGGCAGCGCGTCCGAGACGGCCGGCTGGGGTCCGGCGAGCAGGGTCGGGCCGGTGAGGCCGGCCAGGTGTTCCGCCCAGAAGCGTTCCGACACCGCGGGGTCCTTGGCGGCGAGTGTCCGCGCGTAGTCCTCGAAGCCCGGTGTGAGCGGGGCCGCGTCCAGGGGTTCGCCCGCGACGACGGCCCGGTAGGCGTCGAACAGGTCCCGCAGCAGGATCTCGCGGGACCAGCCGTCCCACAGCAGCAGGTGGTAGCTCAGCAGCAGCCCGTCGCGGTCGTCGGGCAGACGCACCACGGTCAGCCGGACCAGCGGAGGCACACCCGGGTCGAAGCCGGTGTCGCGGTCCCTGGCCCGCAGGGCCTCGGCCTCCGCCTCCGTCTCCAGGGTGACCGTGCGGACATCGACACGCCGGCCCGCCTTGAGGACCTGGACCGGGTTCCCGCGGTCGTCGGTGGTGAAACCCGCACCCACGACCGGGTGCCGTGCGATCACGTACGCCATCGCCTCGGCCAGCGCGTCGGTGTCCAGGCGGCGGTCGAAGGTGAAGTAGCTCTGCGCGACGTAGTGCCCTGCCGTGCCCGCCATCTGGGCCTGGAAGTACAGGCCCCGTTGGAGGGGGGTGACCGGTGCGGTGCGCTCGGCCGTCGCGGAGGCGTCGGCGATGCGCTCCAGGGCGCTCCGCCAGTGCCCGGTGATCTCGTCGGGGATGCCGTCGGCGAGGGCGAAGGCCGCGTGCAGGCTTCCGGTGGTGTCGTCGGTCCACGCGTTGACCTCGACGGCGTACGGGCTGCCCTGATCCGCGCCCGTGATGTGCGGAGCCTGGGACTCGCCGCCTCGGCCGAGGTAGTTGAACAGCACCTGCGGCTGGGTGGTGAGCAACGGGGCCGTCTGCGGGTTGAGGTACCTGAGCCGGCCGTAGGCGACGTGCCCGTCCTCGTCCGGCTGACGTGCGGCTACTTCGCGCGCCGCCTCGACGGGGTCCGTGTGCGCGGTGAGCCGGACCGGGGCGATGGCGGTGAACCAGCCGACCGTACGGGTGTAGTCGTGGTGTTCCAGGACGGGGACGCGGCCGTGCCGCTCCAGATCGATCGCGAGATCGGTGGGCGAGGGCTGGACCCGGGTCAGCGCGGCGCGGAGCGCTCCGCACAGCAGCTCGGTGAGACCGACGCCGAGTGCGGCGGGCGCGGTACGTGTCACCCGGTCGCTCACGTCGGGCGTGAGCACGACGGTGGTCTCGCGCAGGCCCTCGACGGAGGGCAGCAGCGCGGGCGCCCCGAGCGTGGTGAGCCAGTCACCCAGGCCGGTCACCTGGGCGGACCTGGCGCCCATCGCTTCGGCGTACTCGGCGTAGGACGTGGTGGGCGGCGCCAGGGGCGCCCCGCGCAGGGCTGTGTCCAGGTCGTCCAGCAGGACCAGCCAGGACACCGCGTCGACGGCGAGGTGATGCACGGTGACCACGAGGGTCCGGCTCGCGGCGAGCCAGGAGAACGCGATGACGCTGCCGGACTCGGGGTCGAGACGCCCGGCGGCATCGTTCGCGGCCGTCGTCACGTCGGTCGTCTCCGCCTCGACGACGGTGACCGCACGGCCGGGTCCGGTGCGCAGGGCCCACACCCCGTGCTCGACGTCCAGCTTCAGCCGGAGGACCGGGTGCGCGGCGACGACGGCCCTCGCGGCGCGTTCGACGTCGGCGGGCCCGGCGCCCTCGGGAAGCACCAGCGACCTTGCCTGGGCGAACCGGGCGAGCGAGCCGCCCAGTTCCCGCCGGCGCAGGATGACCGGCGTCGGGACCACCGGGCCGTCCTCACGGCGGACGGGACCGATGGCCGCGGTCTGCGGCGTACGCGACTCCAGCTGCTCGGCGAGCGCACGTGGTGTCTTGAACAGGAAGACGTCCCGCGGTGCGATCGACAGCCCGAGGGCCCTGGCCCGGTTGATGACGGTGATGGCGAGGATGCTGTCGCCACCGGCCATGAAGAAGTCGGTGTCGGCGTCCACGCCCGAGCCCGGCAGTGTCTCGCCGAAGATGCCGGTCAGTGCGGCGAGCGCGGAGCCGGTCGCGCCCTCCGGGACGGCGTCTCGCGCGGCACGGCCGGTCAGGGCCTTGCGGTCCAGTTTGCCGTTGACCGTCAGGGGCAGCGCGTCGACCGTCAGCACCTGGCCCGGCACCATGTGCCCGGGCAGCTTCGCGGCCAGGAGGCCGGTGAGGTCATCCGGCGTCCGGCCCACGAGATGCGCGACCAGATGGTCGCCGCTGTCCGCCACGGTGACGGCCACGTCGACCACTCCGTCGAGCTCCCTGATCGCGGACTCCACCTCGCCGGGCTCGATCCGGAATCCCTTGAGCTGGACCTGGTCGTCGGCCCGGCCGGCGAACTCCAGCTCGCCGTCGAGCGTCCGGCGGGCGAGGTCGCCCGTGTGGTACATGCGGGAGCCGTTGCCCACGAACGGGTTCGCCACGAACCGGCCCGCGGTCAGCCCCGGCCTGCCGAGGTAGCCGAGCGACACCTGATCGCCCGCGACGTAGATGGCTCCCACCCGGCCGGGCGGCACCGGCCGGAGCAGGTCGTCGAGCAGATAGGTGTCCAGTCCGGGGATCGGACCGCCGATCGGGCTGACAGCGGTACCGAAGTCCTCGTCGGTGAGCACCCGGTGGGTGACGTGCACGGTGGTCTCGGTGATGCCGTACATGTTGACCAGCTCGGGCGAAGCGGTGCCGTACCGATCGGTCCAGTCGCGCAGCCGCACGGGATCGAGTGCCTCGCCGCCGAAGATGATCCGGCGCAGCGCGGTCACCGGTTCACCGGCATGCCGGTCGGCCTCGACGAACCGGTAGAACGCCGACGGGGTCTGGTTGAGCACGGTGACTCCGCGCTCGCGGACCAGCCGGTGGAAGTCCACCGGGGAGCGGGTCAGCGCGTAGTCCGGCACCAGGAGCTCGGCGCCATGCGCCAGCGCGCCCCACAGCTCCCAGACGGCGAAGTCGAAGGAGTACGAGTGGAACTGGACCCACACGTCGTCCGGGCCGAAGTCCATCTCGGGCCGGGTGTTCGCGAGGAGCGTCACCACCGCGGTGTGCGGGACGACGACACCCTTGGGCCGGCCGGTCGATCCCGACGTGTAGATCACGTACGCGGGATGGTGCGGGCCGGGCTGCCCTGCGGTCACCGGCCCCGGCCCGCCCGTCTCCCCGTCCGCCTGCGGCAGTTCGTCCCCGAGCACGAGGACACGGGCCTGTACGCCCGCCCGGGTCAGCAGGCCGGTGAACCGGTCGCGCTGCTCACGGTCGACGAGAACGGCCTGCGGTGCGGCGTCGGCGAGGATGTACTCCAGCCGTTCGTCCGGGTAGGCGAGGTCCAGCGGTACGTACGCGCCGCCCGCGGTGACGATCGCGACCAGGGCGACGACCTGTTCCAGGGAACGCGGGACGGCGACGGCGACGCGTCCGCCCGTTCCGACGCCGGCCGCTCGCAGCACCACAGCCAACTCGTCCTTTGCCGTGGCCAGTTCGCCGTACGTGAGCGACCGGGTGCCGCCGTCGAGGGCGCACTGGGTCACGGCTGCGGCGGTCGGGTCACGGTGTGCGGCGGCGTCGAACAGCGCGCCCAGTGTCGTCGGGACGACGGGCGCCGGACGCCGGACGTCCTCGGCTGCCAGGTCCTCGACCAGGGCGTCCGGCCGGGTGAGCAGCCCGGTGAGGGTGCGGGTGAACGTGCGCAGGATCGCCTCGGCGCTCGATTCCCGGAGCAGCTCCCCGTCGTAGATCAGGTTGAAGCGCGGGCGTCCGTCACGTGTGCGCTCCACCACCAGCGTCAACGGATAGTGCGGGGCTCCTTCGTTCACGATGCCGCTGATGACCAGCTCGTCGTCGGGACCGCGCAGGGAGGCCACGTCGGTGGCCACGTCGAACACCACGAGGGTGTCGAAGCGGGCGCCGGCACCTGCCTGCCGGACGATCCTCGCCAGCGAGACGTGCTGGTGCGGCAGCACGGCGCTCTGGTGGTCCCGCACGGAGGCGAGCAGGCCGGACGCCGTCGTGGTCGCATCCCACCGGGCGCGTACGGGGATCGTGTTGATGAACAGACCCACCATGTCCGCGATGCCGGGCACATCCGCGTCCCGCCCGGACACCGTGGAGCCGAACACCACGTCCTTGCCGTGCAGGAGGCCTCCGAGCGTCACCGCCCAGGCGCTGTGCACGGCGACGCTCAGCGGCACGCCGGCCGACCTGGCGGCCCCGTCGGTGTCGTCCGCCGGTTCCACGGCCGTGTCGGCGAAACGGTCGGACGGGGTGTGCCCCTCGGCAACCAGCGAAGGTCCGGGCAGACCGGCGAGCTGGTCACGCCAGACTCGGTCGCTCTCGTCGTCGTCGCGTCCGGCGAGCCAGTGCACGTAGTCGGGGAAGCCGCCGACTTGATAAGCGGTCCCCGGCCGGTGGTACTCGGCGAGCAGCGTGCGGAGCATCGGCGGTACCGACCAGCCGTCGGCGATGATGTGGTGCACGGTCTGCACCAGCACGTGACGTCCGGAGCCCCGGGATATGAGCGTGTAGCGCATCAGCGGGCCGGTGGCCAGGTCGAACCCTGCGCGACGGTCACGCTCGGCGTAGTCGTGGATCTCGGCGTCCGTGATGCCGGGACGGTCCAGCGTGGTGAAGGGCGCCTCGGCGTCGCTCTCCAGCACGGAGACGACGCGGCCGTCGGCGAGGGCCACGAACCGTGCGGCCAGGTTCGGGTACAGCGTGAGCAGCCGGGTGGCAGCCGCCGCGAGCCGTCCGGTGTCCACCTCGCCGTCCAGCGTCAGCAGCTGCTGCTCCACGTAGCTGCCCACCGAGTCGTCGTCGAAGACCGAGTGGAAGTACAGGCCCTCCTGCAACGGGGTCAGCGGCAGGATGTCGCGCAGTCCGGGACCGTCCAGCGCGTCGACGTCCGTCTGGGTGAGAGGCACCAGGCCGAAGTCGCTGGGAGAGTGGCCGCCCTCGTCGAGTGCGGCCAGTCCGGCCAGGGCTCCCCGCAGATACCCCCCGATCGTCGTGATGTCCTCGTCGGTGAACATGCCGTCGGGCCAGGAGATGGTGGTGACCAGTTCGTACGCGCCGGTCGCCGCCGGTTCTGCGATGAGGTTGAACTCCAGGGCGCGCGGCAGGCGCATCCTCGGGTCGCGCTTCTCGCCCAGCTGTCCCGCGGTTCCCGCGAGCTGCCAGTCCCCGGAGGTGTCCGAGTCGAATCGGCCCAGGTAGTTGAACAGCACCTGGGGTGCGGGCGTGTCGAACCGGGTGCCGGCCAGGTACCGCAGGGCGCCGTAGGAGACACCGTTGCTCGGCACTCGGGCGAGGTCCTCCTTGACCGCCTTGAGCGCGGCGGCCAGGTGGGCGGGTGAGGTGGGATCGGCTGCCGCGCCGGGATCGACGGTCACCGGGAACAGGGTGGTGAACCAGCCCACGGTCCGGGACAGTTCCGGCTCGAAGCCCGCGGCGTCCGCCACGAACCGTCCTTCGCGGCCGTGGCCCTCCAGCTCGATGTGAGCGAACGTCTGGTCCTGCCCGAGATCTCGGCGCCACCTCGCGAGGGCGACGGCGAGCGCGGTCAGCAGCACGTCGTTCACGCCTGCGTGGAACTTCGCGGGAATCTCGCTCAGCAGCGCGGCGGTGACCTCGAGTCCGACCGTGACGGTACGTTCCCGTTCCCGGGCGACGGTGTCGGCCTCGGACAGCGGGCGCCTGCCCAGCGGTCCGTCCGCTCCTGGCAGGGGGCGCCCGAAGTGGGCACGGTCCGCGTCGAACGCGGTACGCCCGAGCAGCTCCGTCCAGCGCCGGAACGAGGTTCCCACCGGGGGAAGTTGGACCGGTGCACCGGCAGTGAGCTGACGCCATGCAGCGGCCAGGTCCTCCATCAGGACCCGCCAGGACACGCCGTCGATCACCACGTGATGCACGACCACGACCAGTTGCCGTGCCTCCCGGCGCCAGACGGCGCGCAGCATCACGCCGTCGTCCGGGTCGAGCCCGTCGGTGGCGAGCGCGATGCATGCGTCGAGCGGCCGGTCGCTCTCCTGCCACCCGGCGACGGCCCCGTCAGCCTCGGGTATGTCGAAGCTCCAGCGGTCACCGCGTACCAGTCTGGCCCGCAGCATGTCGTGCCGCCGGACCAAGGCGGTGAGGATCTCGTCCAGGGCGCCGGCGGTCAGGTCCGCCGGGGTGTTGAGCACCACCGACTGCACGAAGCCGTCGACCGCGTCCGTGGTCCCGCCGAGCCACTGAACGATGGGCGATCCCACGACGGACCCGGTGGCCACGTCGTCGTCCTCCACCGGGGACACGTCCTCCCGGCACGCCACCGCGGCGAGCGCGCCCACGACGCCGTGGGTGAAGATCTGCCGTGCCGTGACGTAGAGACCGGCGTCACGCAAGGCGCTCAGCAGGGAGATCGCCAGAATGCTGTCCCCGCCGAGCCGGAAGAAGTCCTGGTCGACACCGACCTCGTCCAGCCGCAGCACCGCGGCGACGGCCGCGCAGACCACGCGCTCGTTCTCTGTGGCGGGCGCGGCAACCGGCCCGTCCGAGATCACGGGCTCCGGCAGCGCCGCCCGGTCGAGCTTGCCGTTGGCGGTGAGCGGGAACTCCTTCATCACGACGGTGTGGGCGGGCACCATGTACTCCACCATGTGCTCGACGGCCCACGCCCTGACCTCGTCGGCATGCAGGTCCTCGCTCCCGGCCGCCGGGATCACGTAGCCGACCAGGTAGGTGCCGCCCGCCGAGTTCTTCCTGGCGACGACGCAGCTGTGCCGTACCCCGGGGTGTTCCGCGAGACCTGCCTCGACGTCCTCGATCTCCAGGCGCATGCCGCGGATCTTGATCTGGTTGTCGGCCCGGCCGAGGAAGTCCAGCGAGCCGTCCGGGGCGAACCGGGCGAGGTCGCCGGTCCGGTACAGCCGGGAACCGTCCCCGGCGAACGGGTTGGCCACGAAACGGGAGGCGGTCAGGCCGGGCGCGTTGACGTAGCCGCGCCCCAGGAGGAACCCGCCCACGTACAGTTCGCCGCCGACCCCGACCGGGACGGGGCGCAGTTCGTCGTCCAGTACGTAGAGCTGGGTGTTGGGATTGGCCTTGCCGATGGATGTCGACAGCCGTTCCGCCGCTCCCCGGTAGATGACGTGCGAGACGCCGATCGTCGTCTCGGCGGGGCCGTAGCCGTGGTACATGGGGATGTCGAGCCGGGTGCGGAAGCGCTCGTAGAGCTCCGGGGTCAGCACCTCGCCGCCGCACCACACGTGCCTGAGGCTGTCCAGCCGTCCGGAGTCCCCCGCCATCTCCAGCAGGACGTCCAGCATGGACGACACCAGGTAGGTGAAGGTGACGCGCTGCTCGGAGATCACGCTCAGCAGGTGGTGCGGGTCGCGTTCGCCGCCCGGCCGCAGAACCACCAGCCGGCCACCGCACACCAGCGGCAGGAAGATCTCGTTGATGGAGATGTCGAAGGACAGCGGCGCCTTGAACAGTGAAGCGTCGTCGTGCCCGAAGCCCAGGATCTCGTCGACCTGCCACAACAGGCGCTCGCTGATGGCTTCGTGACGGATCATCGCACCCTTGGGCCGGCCGGTGGAACCGGACGTGAAGATCACGTACGCCAGGGCGGGGCCGGGGACGGCGATCTCGGGCCCCTCGACGGCGTGGGAGGCGAACCTCCAGTCCGCGAGGTCGACAGCGACGGCCTCCGGCTCGCCCGGGCCGTGCTCGCCCGAGCTGTTGAGCTGGAGCACGACCCTGGCGTCCTCGACGACGACGGCCCGGCGCGCGGCGGGCCACACCGGATCGAGCGGTACGAACGCGCATCCCGCCTGGAGCACACCGAGCAGCCCGATGACCATGTCGGCGGAACGGGCCAGCGAGATGCCGACGACCTGTTCGGCGGTGAGCCCGCGCTCGATCAGATGATGGGCCAACTGACTTGAGAGTTCGACTGCTTGACGGTAGGTCAGTGAACGGTTCTCATCCACGATCGCGACGGCGTCGGGCCGCGCCCGCGCCTGCTCGCGGAACATCTCCACGATGGTCGGACGGGCCCGTCCGGCCTCGGTGTCGTTCCACTCGGCCAGGGCCTCGATCCGCGCGGCGATCCCGGAGGGGCCGATGGTCCCGAGGGGCCGGTCGGGGAAGTCCGCGAGGTCGTCCAGGGCGAGCTGCGCGTCGGCCGCCGCGACGCCGTCGGGAACGGCGATGCCGCGACCGTCCGCACCGAGCTCCCAACCACCCCTCACCGGACCGCCGTTGTCGACCCACCCGAGGACGTCGGCGAAGAGGGTGCCGGGGACGAGGTCGATTCCGTCGGGGCTCCGGCCGGTCGCCCAGTAGGACAGAGCGACGGCACATGCCGTGGCGAGGGTCCGGTCGCTGTAATCGCCGGTTCGCCGACGCAGGCCCGCCAGGCCCGCGTCGGAGAGCAGTACGGGACGAGTACCCGGTTCCATCATCGAAGACTCCGCTTCCCATCCGAGATATGCGACTTAGCCTAGCCTTACCAAGGCTTACCTAACTACCTTCTCGCCAGGCCCGCCACAGTCGTGCATACCGGCCCCCCAGAGCCACCAGCTCCTCGTGCGTCCCCTGCTCCACGACCCGCCCCGCGTCCAGCACGGCGATTCGGTCCGCGGCCATCGCCTGGGTCAGCCGGTGCGCCACGAAAAGCGTGGTCCGGCCCGCACACGCGGCGAGCACGCCCCGCTCCAGCTCGGCGGCCCCCTCACTGCCGGCCTCCGCCGTCGACTCGTCCAGGACCACCACCGGCGACCGGGCCAACACCAGCCGGGCCAGGGCGATCTGCGCGACCTTGGTGACGTCCAGGCGCTCACCGCCCTCCCCGACCATGGTCCGCAGCCCGTCCGGCAGCGCGTCGGCCCACGCTCCCGCTCCGACCGTCCGCAGCGCGTCCATCAGCTGATCGTCGGTCGCCTCCGGCGCGGCCAGCCGCAGGTCGTCGGCGAGCGGCCCGGAGAACACGTGCGTCTCCTGCGTCAGAATGCTCACCAGAGCCCGCGCCCCGGCCTCGTCCAGGCCGGCGAGGTCGTTCGGCCCGATGCGCACCGATCCGCTCTGCGGTGTCCCGATGCCCGCGATCAGCGCGGCGAGAGTCGACTTGCCCGCGCCCGTCGCCCCCACCAGGGCGAGTGACCCACCAGCCGAAATCGTCAGGCTGACGTCCCTCAGGACCGGGTCCTCGGCGTCGGGATAACTGAACGTCAGCCCCTCCACGGTCACCTGGTACGGCACGGACTCCGCCCGCGCCACGGCGACATCACCCACCAGGCGGTCCTCCGCGTCCTCCCCCAGCACCCCGACGAGGCGGGTCAGGCTCGCGCCCGACTTCTGCGCCTCGTCGAACGTGAACATGATGGCGCCGAGCGGGGTGAACAGCCGGTGGAACATCAGCGGGGCGGCCGACACCTCGCCGAGGGTGGCCGCGTCGCCTTCCAGCAGGGCATATCCGACCAGGAGGATCAGGACCAGCCCGATGAACTCGGCGCGGTTCTCCCTGCCGACGAAGCGGCCGAAGAACCGGAACACCTCGATGCCGAGCTCACGCACCCGCCACGACTCGCTCGTGACCTTTTCACGGAACGCGCCCTCCAGGCGGTAGGCCCGGACCGTGTCGATCCCGTTCAGACCACTGATCAGCGCCTGCGCCCGGTCCGCCTGAGCCGCCCGTTGCTTCCGGTAGAGCGGCGCGGACCGGGGAAGGTACCAGCGCAGGGCCAGCGCGTACGCGGGCAGCGCACCGGCGCCGGCCAGGCCGAGCCGCCAGTCCAGCCCGAACATCCCTGCGGTGGCGATGGCGACCAGCACCCCCGCCGTGAACACGGTGGGGATGGCCGACCGGATGCCCCGGGACAGCACGGCCACGTCGTCGCCCACCCGGGACAGCACGTCCCCCCGGCCGACCTGCTCGATCCGCGCACTCGGCATCCCCAGCACCGCACGGACGGCACTCTCCCGCAGCCGGGCGAGCAGATCCGCGCCCAGCCGCCCGATCAGGTACGTCGATGCCGCGGTGGCTGCCGCGCCGAGCAGCGCGGCAGCCACCATCAGCACCCCGATCCTGACCAGGAGCGAACGTGATTCGCCCTCGACCACCCCGTCGACCACCTGGCCGAGCAGGAGCACCGGAAGGACCTGGAGCGCCGCCCCGGCCACCGTGCTGAGCACGGTGGCGGCCGTCAGCCAGGGCACCTCACGGCAGTGCGCCGTGATCCACCGGGTGGCCTCACGGCCGGTCGCCGTGCGCAGGGCAGCCGGGGCGGCGCGGGTGCCGGTCGTGCTCACACGCGCGCCGGTGCGGGCCGGCCGACAGCGTCGGACGACGTCACTGGTCGACCGACTTGACGAGCTCGTCGATGGCGTACGGCATCGACAGCAGGGTGCCCTGGGAGATGGCCGCTCCAACTGCCGGTCCCTCGCTGTCGAGCAGGTACGACACCCGGCCGTCCTTGAAGGCCTTCAGGTTGCTGAACAGCTCGGACTTCTTCAGGGCTTCCTGGTCGACCTTGTCGTTGATGACGAAGATGCGGTCGACGTCGACGAGGTCCATGCGCTCCGGGGAGAGCGTGGTGTAGAACTTGCCGCCCGCGATCTTGTCGATCTCCGTGGCGCCCTTGAAGCCGATGCCCGTCACCAGCCGTCCGCGTACGTCGGTGGTGGTGAACGGGGCCACGGACTTCTCGTACCAGGACAGCGCGACACCGGTCTGCTTGGCGAACTCCGGGTGGGCCTTCGCGGCCGCGTCGAGCTTGGCCTGGATGCCCTTCACCATCGTGGCGCCCTCGTCCTCCTTGCCGAGCGCCTTGGCGATGTGGAGCGCGTTGTCCTGCCACGGCGCGCTGAAGGGCTCCTTCTCCGCCTTGGTGCGGCCCACCGTCGGAGCGATCTTCGAGAGCTTGTCGTACGCGGCCTGGTCGACCTCGGAGTAGACCGCGATGATCAGGTCGGGCCGAAGGGCGGCGATCTTCTCGTAGTTGGGGCCCGCGTCACCGTTCTTCATGATGACCTCGGGGCGGGTGTCGCCCCACTTGTCCTTCACCCAGGGCCACTGGGTGTTGATGTCGGGGGCCTTGCCCGCGGGGTTCGGGTACTGGTCGACCATGCCGACCGGCTTGATGCCGAACGCCAGGATGGTCTGGTCGTCCGTGTAGCCGACGGAGACGACCCGCTCGGGAGCCTTGGTGATCTTCGTGGATCCGAACGCGTGCTCCACGGTGACCGGGAACGCACCGGAGGCGGCGGGAGCCTTGCCGCTCGCCTTGTCCGCGTCGTCCGCCGAGTCGGAACCGCAGCCCACCAGGAGGCCGATGCCGAGGGTCGCGGCAGACACCGTCGCCGCCAGCCGCCGCCAGGGCTTCGTGAGCATCGTTCTATGGGTGAGCATCCGGAATCCCTTGCTTTCGCACTATCCACTGAGCCCCTTGATAAGGGCAGCCAAACCTTACCCCGGTCTAATGAGGGCAGCCTAGCCTAACCAGCGTATTTCCTTTGTTCGAAACCTAGTTGAGATGGACGTGGGTGCGGCCGATCGGCACGATGAGAGGCCGGTCTCCGACCGGGTCGTCGATCACCATGGCGCGCAGCCCGAACGCCTCGCGCAGCAGCTCGGCGGTGATCACCTCGCGCGGGTGCCCCTGCGCCAGGATCGCCCCCTCCCGCATCACGATGAGATTGTCGCTGTACCGCGTGGCCAGGTTGAGGTCGTGCAGCACCATGACCACGGTGCATCCCGACTCGTGCAGGTCGTCCACCAGATCGAGCACATCGATCGCGTGCGCCAGGTCCAGATAGGTGGTCGGTTCGTCCAGCAGCAAGAGGTCGGTGCCCTGAGCCAGGGTCATCGATATCCAGACGCGCTGGCGCTGTCCGCCGGACAGCGAGTCGACGGGACGGTCGGCCAGGTCGGACACCCCGGTCATGGCCAGCGCTCTCTCCACGACGCCGGCATCGTCCGACGACCACTGCCGCAGCCAGCCCTGGTGCGGATGTCGCCCCCTGGCGACCAGGTCGGCGACCGTCAGCCCCTCCGGGGCGACGGGGGCCTGCGGAAGCAGGCCGAGCTTCTTCGCCACGTCCCTGGTCCTGAGCGCGGCGATGTCCTCGCCGTCCAGTACCACCGCGCCCCTGGCCGGCTTGAGCAGACGCGTCAGGGTGCGCAACAGGGTGGACTTGCCGCAGCCGTTGGGGCCGATGATCGTGGTGATCACGCCTGGCGGTATCGCGACGTCCAGATCGTCGATGACCGTCCGGCCTCCGTATCCGACCGTGACACCTCTGGCCGCCAGCCGTGAAGTGTCCCTGCCCACCGACTCGGCCTCGGTGGTGGCGTGGTGAACGGCCACGGGCCCCCCTTTCTCCGGGTAGTCCAACTCGTCTGTCATCTATCTGAGGTTCGCCCGCACCAGCAGGTACACCAGGAAGGGGCCGCCGATCGCGGCGGTGACCACCCCGACCGGGAGGCCGATCGGCAACGCCGAGCGCGCGACCAGGTCGGATCCGATCAGCAGCAGGGCGCCGACCAGGCCGGAGGCCACCATCGGCGGTGTCGGGCATCTCGCCAGACGCATCGCCACCTGCGGCGCCACCAGCGCGACGAACGGGACCGGGCCCGCCGCGCTCACCGCCACCGCGGCCAGCAGCACCGCGCACAGCAGCAGGACGGCCCGGACCATCGTGTACCGGACACCGAGGCCCGCGGCGACCTCGTCACCGAGGTGCATCGGCTTGAACTGGAAGGCGACGCAGGCCACGACGGCCATCAGCACGAGCGAGCACCAGAGCGCCACCCGGACCTCGTCCCACGTCCGGTTGTCCAGCGAGCCGACCAGCCACGCCTGTGCCCGCGCCACATCCCTGATGTCCGCCGAGACCAGCAGCCAGGTCGCGATCGCCTCCGCCATGGCGCTCACCGATATGCCGATGAGGATGAGCCGGAAGCCGTCGATCCCCCGCCGCCACGCCAGGAAGTACACCAGCAGCCCTGCCCCGAGACCGCCCGCGAGTGCCGCCGCCGACACGCCCACGGAACTGACGACCGCCGCGGCGGTCCCGCCCGACACCGTCACCAGGAAGACCGCGACGACGCTCGCACCCCCGGTGATCCCGAGAATGTCCGGGCTGGCAAGGGGGTTGCGCGCGACGGACTGAGTGATCGCCCCGGAAACGCCGAGCGCGATCCCGACCACGAGGCCGGCCATGGCGCGCGGCATACGCAGATCCATGATCACGAACTCGTCGATCCGCTCGCCCCGGCCGAGGATCGTGGCGATCACGCGGGAGAGGCCGATGGGGAAGTCCCCCACCCCGATGGAAAGGCAGAACACCAGGAAGAGCGCGGCGGCCAGCACCAGCGTGACCAGCACGATCCACGGCCGCCATACGAACGACACCTGGCCGAACCGCACGCCCGGCGCCAACGAAGGCTTCGTTTCAGTCACGTTCATGCGCTCCGGAACTTTCCGCGCCACACCAGGGCCGCGAAGAACGGCGCACCGAGGACCGAGACGACGACACCCGCATCCAACTCGCCCGGTCTCACCACCAGTCGGCCCACGATGTCGCAGACCAGGAGGACGACGGCACCGAGGAGTCCCGCGTACGGAACCAGCCAGCGGTAGTCCGGTCCGGTCAGATAGCGGGCCACATGAGCGACCATGAGCCCGAGAAACGCGATGGGGCCGCACGCCGCAGTCGCCGCGCCCGCCAGCAGGGTGATGGCGAGAATGCCGACCGTCCGGCTCAGTGCGATGTTCACACCCAGCCCCCGTGCCACGTCATCACCCAGGTTCAGCAGGTTGAGCGAGGGCAGCATGGCGAGCGCCGGCACCAGCCCGACGGCGACGAACGCGGTCACCGGCCAGATGACCTCGAAGCCGACGCCCGCGACGGAGCCGGCGTTCCAGAACCGCAGCGCGTTCAGCGATTTCTGGTCCGACAGCGCGACCGCGGTCGTCATGGCGGCGAGGAACACGGTGATCCCCTGACCGGCCAGTGCGAGCGTCAGCGGGTTGCCGGCGCCCCTGCCGATGCTCGCCAGGCCGAACACGACGACACCCGCGACCGCCGCTCCCAGGAAGGCGAACCAGACGTACTGGAACGGGTCGGTGAACCCGAACACGGCGATCACGGACACCACGGCGAACGAGGCGCCCGCGTTCACCCCCAGCAGCCCCGTGTCCGCGATCGGGTTGCGTGTGTAGCCCTGGATCAGCGAGCCGCCCACTCCCAGGGCGATGCCCGCCACGACGGCGAGCACCGTCCGGGGCACCCGCACGGTCTGCACGATGAGCCGGATCTCGTTGAGCCGCTGGTCGGATTCCGGCGCCGCGAACAGCCCGTGCCAGACCTCGGCGGGACTCAACGCACGCGCGCCCACGGCCAGGGACACCGCCCCCGCGGCCAGGAGGGTCACCACAAGCAACCCGAAACCCACAACCCGCCTGCGGCGGGCCGTCGTTGTCCCCCTGGGCACGGGACGCTCAACTGCAGTCGTGCTCATGTCGACGTACGCCATCCCTTTGATCCACTCGGACGGCACGGCGGTCCGGAAGCCGTGGCCGGTCCGGGCCGTGTCGTCGCATTGCCTAGCGGGGCGTGCTGCCCGTTCCGCCGGCGACCGGCCGCGCCCCGTCGGAAGCGGGCCTGACACCCCGGTCGAGCAGCGAGTCCAGGATCTCTCCGACCCGGATCGCGGTGTTGGACAGCAGCGCCGACGTGATGCCGTGCGTGTGCTCCGTACCCCCCTGGAGGTAGATGCCGCAGCGCAGGCCGGAGTCGGTCGCGATGCGGTAGTCCCGCTCGACGCGGACGCGGCCCTGTTCGTCCCGCAGGCAACGGTCCGCGACGTCACCCAGGAGTCCGACGGGGTCGGCGGGGCTGTAGCCGGTGGCGAGCACCACGACGTCGGCGTCCAGGACCGTCTCCTCAGCCGTGACGAGGGACCTCACCGTGGCGCGGACGTGGTCCGGTGTCTCCTTGACCTCTTCGAGCCGCGACACGTTGAGGAAGCGCAGCCGCTCCGTGCCGAGCACCTTCTCCTGGTACATCTGGCGGTACAGGTCGTCGATCAGGTCGATGTCCACCACGGAGTAGTTGGTGTTGCCGTGGTAGTCCATCAGTCTGCGCTTGACGCCCTCGGGGGCGGCGAAGTACTCGTCGACCGCCCCGGGGTCGAAGATCTTGTTGGCGAAGCTGCTGTCGTCGGCGGGGCTGTAGCCGTAGCGGGAGAACACCGCGCAGATCTCGGCCCCGGGGAAGCGACGGTGCAGATAGGCGACGTTCTCGGCGGCACTCTGCCCGGCGCCCACGACCACGAACCGCGAGGGCGAGGTGCCCTCCAACGCGTCGACCTTCGCCAGCAGTTCGGAGTTGTGCCAGACCCGGTCGCCGCGCTCCACACCCTCCGGCATGAGGGGGCGCAGCCCGGTCCCGATGACGAGGTTGCGGGCGCGGTGAACCGTGAGCCCCTCCCCCGACCGGACCGTCACGTCCATGTACTCCACGGCACCGTCGTGGAGCACGGGCGTGACGCCGACGACCTCGTGATCGTAGGAGACCATGCCGGCGACCTGCGCCGCGGCCCACTCGAAGTAGTCGTGGAACTCCACCCGCAGCGGGAAGAGGTTCTTGTGGTTGATGAAGTCGATCAGCCGCCCCTTGCTCTGCAGATAGCAGAGGAAGCTGAACTCACTGGACGGGTTCCGGAGCGTCACCAGGTCCTTGAGGAAGGACACCTGCATGGTCGCGTCGTCGATGAGCATGCCGCGGTGCCAGCCGAATTGCGGCTGCTGCTCGAAGAAGTGAGCGCTGACCGCCTCCTGGGTGCCGCTGCGTGCGTTGTGCTCGCTGATCGCGATCGCCATGGCCACATTGGACGGCCCGAAGCCGATGCCAATGAGGTCGTGGACCGGTGGTGCGTCGCCAGGACGAACCTGTGACATGTCACTCCCATCGTGCGGGGAAGCCGCCTGTCAGGTGTGGGGAATCTGCGAAAGACGGGCACGCCGACGGAGTGACCCGATTGAACTTAGGTGAGCCTAAGCTAATCCGGTGAAGCTGTCGATAGACCGGAACCGGACAACCGGGCACCGCAGCCGGCCAACTGGAGCACCATGCACACCCGTTGCCAGATTAGGTAAGCCTTGCTTTACTGGCTGTCGCTTCTTTCCTACGCTGAGGAGGAACCCCCATGCGGGTCGTCATGTTCGGTTACCAGACCTGGGGCCACCGCACCCTGCAGGCCCTCCTGGACTCCGAGCACGACGTGGCGCTGGTCGTGACGCACCCCAAGAGCGACCACGCGTACGAGAAGATCTGGAGCGACTCCGTCGCCGACCTCGCCGAGAAGCACGGCGTTCCGGTGCTGATCCGCAACCGCCCCGACGACGAGGAACTGTTCGAGCGCCTCAAGGAGGCCGACCCGGACATCATCGTGGCCAACAACTGGCGGACCTGGATCCCTCCGCGCATCTTCGCCCTCCCGCGCCGCGGCACGCTGAACATCCACGACTCGCTGTTGCCGCAGTACGCCGGCTTCTCGCCGCTGATCTGGGCCCTGATCAACGGCGAGCGCGAAGTGGGCGTCACCGCACACATGATGAACGACGAGCTCGACGCCGGCGACATCGTCCGCCAGGAGGCGGTTCCGGTCGGACCGGCCGACACCGCCACCGACCTCTTCCACAAGACCGTCGACCTCATCGCCCCGGTCACCACGGGCGCACTCGACCTCATCGCCGGCGGGCAGACTGAGTTCACCAAGCAGGACCGCTCCCGGGCGAGCTTCTTCCACAAGCGCTCCGCCGAGGACATCCGCATCGACTGGACCTGGCCCGCGCAGGACCTCGAACGCCTGGTGCGCGCCCAGTCCGCGCCGTATCCCAGCGCCTTCGCCTTCCACAAGGGCAAGCGCCTGGAGGTCCTCACCGCCGTGGTGTCCCAGGGCCGCTACGGCGGAACGCCCGGCCGGATCTTCTACCGTGAGGGAGAGGGCGTGGTGATCGTCGCCGGCGCGGACGCCCGCACCGGTCGCAACCACGGTCTGGCCCTGACGCGGGTACGCACCGAGGACGGCCGGGAGATGCCGGCGACGGAGTACTTCACCTCCATGGGCGGCTATCTGACCAGCCGCCCCTGACACACGGGGCCCCCGGGCGGGCGACCGGTCGAGCACGGCCCCACGGCCGCGCCATCGGCGAGTCCGCCCTCATCCCCGTCGGCGGTTGGGCGCGGCAACCCCCTCGGTCACTCAGCGGGCCGTAGCGACGAGGCGTCGCAGTGCGGACCGGGCGGGTGGGCCCCAGGTCGCCTTGCCACCAGGGCGGCCGTGGACGCCGGCGTCTCCGATGAGGATGCCGCCGAGGGCTTGCCGCACGGCCCAGCCGCGGGCGCGCCGCAGGGTCGCGGCGTCAACGGCCGGCTGATAGGTGTCATGGAAACGGTCGACCCCGCCATCCGGCAGAAGAACCCAGGGAGCGGCAAGGTCGCAGGCCGGATCCCCTGAGCAGAGGTCACCGAAGTCGATCACGCCGGAGATGGTGCCGCCCGCCGTGAGGACGTTGGCCGGATGCAGGTCGCCGTGGAGCCACACCGCCGGGCCCGCCCACTCGGGCGCGGCGACAGCGTCCTCCCAGACCGTGCGGACGGCATCCGGGTCGGGGATCAGCCCCTGCTCGGCGGCCGAGGCGAGCGTCTTGAGGAGGTCCGCGGAGAGACCGGACAGCGACCCGCCGCGGCCGAAACGGCCGACGGGCGCCGTGTCCGGGGCCGGGCTGTGAAGAGCCGTCAGAAAGCCGGCCAGGGCATCCGCCGCGTCCGTGGCCTCGGTGGCGGGAGCCCGGTCGGCGGGCTCACCCGGCACCCAGGTGGTGACGATCCAGGGCCGCGGAAACCGCTCGGAGGGCTCGCCGAGGCGTTGCGGGACGGGGATCTGCAGGGGAAGGCCCGGGGCAAGGACCGGCAGCCAGGTGTGCTCCTCCAGCAGCAGCGCGTCCGCCGACTGCGTCGCCCAGGGCAGCCGGACAGCGAGGTCGTCGCCGAGTCGCCACAGCTGGTTGTCCCAGCCACGCGCGCCGAGCCGCACCGGCCGATCGGCCAGGTCGGGGTGCTGGTCGCGCAGCAGTTCCCGTACCAGCTCCGCAGTCATCTCGATCTCGGTGTGAGTCATGCGGACCAACCCTAGACGGGTCCCTCGCCCGCCTTCCCCCGGCACCGGGTCCCGTTCAAACAGCACATCGGCCAACGGACTTACGGGGCTGCGCTCGGGTTCCGGGCCTACCGCCGGCGAGGACGCGGGCAGCCATCGGGTCGGAGGTGAGAACCCGGTAATCGAGTTCGTGGTTCTCGGCGGCCAGCCGGCTCGGCGGGCCGGAGAAGACGACGCGTCCGGTGGCGGATGGTGACCTCGGAGCACAGTGCCTCCAGATCATCCATGCGGTGACTCGAGAGGATGACCATCGAGGTCCGCAGGTGCTGTGGGGAATCGCCCGGCCGCACCGTGGAATCCACAGCTCTGTGTGATGGCATGCCAAATCCATTGGCGCGAGGCGGAGCCGGGGGCAAGAATCGCCGGATGCGTGAAGTGCGACTGTCCGACGGAATCGTCACTCTGTCCCCATTACGCCTGGACGACGTGGATGCCCACCTCGCAGGCGAGGACGAGCTGCTCGTTCGCTGGCTCAACGGCGGTCCAGGGACGCGCGAAGGCGTCGAAGCCTACTTCCGGCACTGCCGGGATCAGTGGGACACCGCAGGTCCACTCCGCGCCTTCGGCATCCGGGCGGACACCGGCCGGACACTCGCGGGAACCATCGACTTGCGGTTCGCGGGAGAGCAATTGGCTCCCGGCCAGGTGAATGTCGCGTACGGCCTCTATCCGTCCTGGAGGGGACGCGGCCTGGCCACCCGCGCGGTCCTCCTGGTGTCCCAGTACGCGGCGAGCGAGGGCGGCGAGGAAGCGGTGATCCAGGTGGATCCGGAGAATCCCGGGTCCGGCGCAGTCGCGCGGCGGGCAGGGTTCACCCACACCGGGAGGACACAGACGACGGACGGCACGCGGTTCCACCGGTACATCCGGGACCTGCGCACCGATGCTCCTGCCACCTGACGGCCTCGATCCGATCCGTACGCAGCAGGCCGCCCGGGTGCACGGTCCGCGCTAGGCCTGGGTGGTGAGGTGCTGTTCCGCCGCCAGCACCGCGTCGTGCACGCTGGTTCTGCCCAGAAGCACGCACAGGGTGTACGCAGCGTCGTCCAGTGCCTGCCGCGCCCGCATGTCGGACGGAGCGGCGGTCAGCCGGGACTGGCAGCCACGGAACTCCGCCAGTACCTCCGCGGTCCGGGCACGGCTCGGCATCAGCCCGACGCACGCCTCCCGGGGCGACACGGAACGGGCCGTCGCCACGGCCCGGAACAGTGCCCGCTCCACACGCGCCGGCATCGCGACGCCGCGTGAGTGGGCGGCCATGGCGGCAGCCACCTCGGCCGACGTGATGCCCGCCGCTTTCGCCGCCGCGCCCAGAACCCGCCTCGCGTCCCGCGCCGAACACGGAGTTACCGCCATGACCGTGCCGACCGCCCACGCGGCCCGGGGCTCGTCGATGGGGGGCTGTGCCACGGACGCCGCCTTTTCGAGTGAGGGGCGCCTGCCGCCGGACTCGGGGTTGCGGGTATCGCGAGCAGACATCATCAGGGCCATTTCTCGACGGGGCTACGGAGGAGTTCCGCGACGACCGACGGGGAACGCGCCGGTTGTCGTGCGCCCCCGTGTGCTCACACATCCGAAACATGGCATCCGGAACGGAAGTGCGCCCCTGGGCCGAGCTGCTCGGGTGACCGGCCCCGCCCGGCAGCGTGCGGCGCCGGACCCGCCCGTGCCCGGCATGAGGAATGTGCGGTGTACGGGGCGTGGTCCGGGTGCGGCGGAGTTCCGGCCGTGGACACAGTTGAGGTGGAGAGTCGGCGGTCAGGTCGCTGCGGCAACGGCAGCGAGGACGGTCTGCGGTGCGAAGTGCGCGCTTCCCGCTCATTGGACCGGGAAGGTGAGAACCGGGTCCGATACCGCGCACGGCGGCCGCTCGGACAGGCCTGAGGCTGGTTGGCTCGGTCCGCACGCTCCTGCGGTGCGTCGTGCCGAGGAAGGTCCCCATCCGAGTTCCGACGACCCCGCTGAGCGGACGACGGGCCGCGTTCGGTGCCCGTATGCCAGCTTCCCTCACCCCAAGGAGTCCTCGATGCCGGCCCTCGGAACGACGATGCCGGTGACCGGCGCGCCCTGCTGGGTGAGCCTGGTGACGCCCGATCCTCATGCGGCCCGGTCGTTCTACGCGCAGGTGATGGGATGGGAATTCCGCGACAGCACCCTGGGACGCGACTTCTCGGTCGCCGTCACGGACGGCGAACCTGTCGCAGGGATGGGGTACTGCCACGGTCGCGGCCTCGCAGCCCGCTGGACGCCGTACTTTGCCGTGACCGACGCCGATGAGACCGCGGACCGTGTCAGGGAGCGGGGAGCCACGCTCGCCGTCGGGCCCGCGCGGCTGGGGGGAGGACGTGCCGCCCTCGCGGCGGACCGCGACGGAGCCGCTTTCGGTTTCTGGGAGGGACCCGCGCTGGCCTGGACGGTGGGCCGGGGCAGCGCGCCCGCACGTCTGGACCTCATGACGCGTCACGCCTTCGAGGCGGCGATCTTCTACGCCGGGATCTTCGACTGGGCGAAGCCGGGCGGCAGCTGCACGGTGGATTACGCGCAGGACCACGTCGTGGTTCAGGTGGCCGGACACACCGTCGCCACCGTGCGGGGCGGGGGCGTCGAATCCGCCCCGGACCCGAGGATGCGGCCGAGGTGGGTGGTGGACTTCCGCGTGGCGGACAGCCGGGCAACTGCGGCGGCAGCCGATGCGGCGGGCGGCGAAGCCTTGCCGGCCCCTCCCCCGCTCGGCTGCTCGAAGGACGCCTACATCATCCGTGATCCCGGCGGCGCCCTGTTCACCGTCTCGGGCCCGAACAGCGCCTGACGCAGGAGACCCGCTGAGCCGGCGTGCCCGCAGCCGGCCTCAGGTGCGGGGCGCGCGAAGCCCCGGCCGCCGGCCGATGTCCGTCCGGTGGCCGCTGGGATCAGTGACTGGTGAGCTCCCCGGTGAGCTTCCCGTGGAGATCGGCGCTCTGATCGTTGAGGCCGATGATCTCGACGGTCTTGCCGCGCTGGGCGTATTTGGTCTCGATGGCGTCGAGGGCGGCCACGGAGGAGGCGTCCCAGATGTGGGCGGCGGACAGATCGATGACGACCCTCTGGGGGTCGCCCGCGTAGTCGAACCGGCCGACAAGATCATTGGAGGAGGCGAAGAACAGCTCTCCGTTCACGGAGTACACCACGCTGGTGCCGTCGGGGTCCGTGACGGCGGTGACGTCGGCGAGGCGGGCGACGCGCTTGGCGAAGATGACCATCGCGGTGACGGAGCCGACGACGACACCGATGGCGAGGTTGTGGGTGGCGACCACCACGGCCACGGTGATGACCATGACGGCGATCTCGCCCGCGGGCATCCGCCTGAGGGTCTTCGGGGCGATGGAGTGCCAGTCGAAGGTCGCGAACGACACCATGACCATGACGGCGACCAGGGCGGCCATGGGAATGTCGGAGACCACCGGGCCGAAGACGATGCACAGGAGCATCAGGAAGGAACCGGCGAGGAAGGTGGACAGCCGGGTGCGGGCGCCGGAGACCTTCACGTTGATCATCGTCTGGCCGATCATCGCGCAGCCGCCCATGCCGCCGAAGAACCCGGTCACGATGTTGGCGATCCCCTGGCCGATGGACTCGCGAGTCTTGGAGGAATGGGTGTCGGTGATCTCGTCGACCAGCTTCGCGGTCATCAGTGACTCCATCAGCCCGACCAGCGCCATCGCGAGCGCGTAGGGAGCGATCGTCGTCAGGGTGTCCATGGTGAACGGGACGTCCGGCAGGCCCGGCACCGGCAGCGAGGACGGCAGGGCACCCTTGTCCCCCACGGTCGGCACGGCGATCCCCGCTGCGATCGTGATGACGGTGAGGATGACGATGGAGACCAGCGGCGCCGGGATCACCCTGGTGACCTTCGGGAAGAACACCATCAGCGCAAGACCGCCGATGATCAGCGGGTACACGGCCCAGGGCACGTCATGCATCTCGGGTACCTGCGCCATGAAGATCAGGATCGCCAGAGCGTTGACGAAGCCGACCATCACCGAGCGGGGTACGAACCGCATGAGCTTCGCCACCCCCAGCGCGCCGAGCGCGACCTGAAAGATCCCGGCCAGGATGACGGCGGCGATCAGGTAGCCCAGGCCGTGTTCCCGGTTCAGCGGTGCGATCACGAGTGCGACGGCGCCCGTGGCGGCGGAGATCATGGCTCGGCGTCCGCCGACGACCGAGATGACCACAGCCATGGTGAACGAGGCGAACAGGCCGATCGCCGGGTCGACTCCCGCGATGATCGAGAACGAGATCGCCTCGGGAATCAGCGCGAGCCCGACGACAAGACCGGCCAGAATCTCGGTACGCCAGACCTTCGGGTCGGACAGCCAGTCGGGCTTCAGGCCGCGCAGAACAGCGGCGGGTGTCATGACGGAAGAAGACAAGGAGGTGAGTACCTGTCGTGCTCGGGCAGTCCCCCGTCGGCAGGCCGGGGGCATGCGGGAAAGGCGCGAAGGGGCCGGGCCGGCACTCCGCGGGCGGCCCCGAAGGGCCGGAAGTCGACGGGAAGGGACGAAGCGCGGGCGCGTGGCCAGGCACTCACATCCGGGGGCGAGGAGTCACGGCGGGCAGGCGGTGGCCGTCAGCACCATCTGCTCACGCACGCTCACTCCTGCAAGAATCGGGACTTCGCCGGGGGCGCCATCGGCCCCGGAACCGTAGGAGCGAGGCGGCCGGGCCGCCCTCACCGCCAGCAACTCTACCCTAACGTTAGAGTAGAGGTCGGTCGGAGTCGCGCAGGATGCGGACCGTCACGAGGAGAAGGGCCAGGATCACGGGCGTGGACGACAAGCACATGCAGATCGGCGAGGTCGCCGCGCGGACCGAACTGTCCCTGCGCACCATCCGCCATTACGAGGAGACGGGGCTCGTCGTTCCTTCCGCCCGTTCGCAGGGTGGCTTCCGGCTCTATACCGAGAGCGACGTTCAGCGGCTGATGGTCATCCGCCGGATGAAGCCGCTCGGCTTCACCCTCGACCAGATGCGCGACCTGCTCGATGCCACGGACCGCCTCGACGCCGGCGACGACCTGGACGCCGGCGAGCGCGATGGTCTGCTGGAGCGCGTGCGCGAGTACGAGCGGGCCGCCGCGGAACAGGTCGCCAGGCTCCGGATCCAGCTCGCCCGGGCCGAGGACTTCGCCGACGCCCTGCGCACGCGATTGCCCCAGGAGAGCCCGCCCCCTTCTGCCGTACGGTCCTAGTACCGGGCAGCAACCAGGGGAAGAAGACCCTGTTGTCTCCGCGACAAGCAGTCCGAACGGCTGGGACACGGAGCAGATCGCGAAGCCGCGTTCACAGGCCGCGCCCCCTCCCGCGGCGTCCCCACGGCTCAGGTGGCGGACCGGCTCGCCAGGTACTCGGTCATGCCCGCGCCGGTCAGCGGGTAGTAGTCGGACAGACGCCCGCCCTCGTCGAGGCGGCGGCGGGCGAACGCCTCGCGGTCCTGGTGGAGCAGGGAGTCCTCGGCGAGCGGGATCGCGTTCTGCTGCGGCACAACGACCGCGCCGTCCTCGTCGGCGACGATCAGGTCGCCGGGCGTCACCAGGGAGCCGCCGACACCGACGGGCACGTTGAAGGCGGACGGGAACAGCTCGGTCTGCGAGGCATAGTGCGGGGTGACGCCGGTGCACCAGATGGGCACGCCGAGCGCGCGCACCCGGGCAGCGTCCCGCACCCGTCCGTCCACCACGATCCCGGCGCCACCGCGCAGTTTGAAGTAGCGCACAAGCATGTCGCCGAGGCAGCCGGTGAAGTGACTGCCATGGGCCGAGATGACCAGCACGTCCCCGGGCCGGATGGACTCGAGGACGCCCCACAGCGGAGTCGTGCGCTCGATGTCCTCCTGCTCCGCGCCGTTGAAGACGTCTTCCCGCTGCGGAAGGAACTGCAGCGTCACCGCGCCGCCGGCGACCTTGACGTCCGGTTCGCGGTGCAGCGGCACGGGGCCGTCGATGAACGTCCGGGTGATGCCCATCTGGTGCAGCTTCGCGCATGCCGTCGCCGCGCTCACATCCTTGAGAGCGTCCACCATCTGCGAGGTGGGCCGTACGTAGGCGGAGGTGTGGACCGACGCCCGCATCGATTCATAGGCCCGGCTCACCTCCGACCCGCTGATGCGGAGCTCCCCCGTCGACTTGATGCGGGGCTCCCCCGCCGACGCCGCTTCCTGGTCCCCGATCGAGTGCATGCACGTGCCTCTCCGCGCGCTCGTCGCACGCAACGCCAGTGACATCATCGCCTATCGATGGTAGATAACAGCCAATCGATTAATGCTGTCAATGCGTCAGGAGCCTCCCATGAACGGTGCCGCCACAGATTCCCCTGATCCCACCGAAGCCACCGGGTGGTTCGAGGCCGCACGCTTCGGGCTCTTCGTCCACTTCGGCCTGTACAGCCTGGCGGCGCGGCACGAGTGGGTCCGCAGCCGAGAGGCCATGTCCCAGCAGGAGTACGACCGTTACCTGTCCCGCTTCGATCCCGATCTGTTCGATGCCCGCCAACTTGCACGTACGGCGCGGGAGTCGGGGATGCGATATGCGGTGCTGACGGCCAAGCACCATGACGGCTTCTGCCTGTTCGACTCGGCGCTGACCGACTACACCTCGGTCCGTACGACAGGCCGCGACCTGGTCCGCGAGTTCGTGGACGCGATGCGCGCCGAGGGCCTGCGCGTCGGCCTGTACTACTCGCTGCTCGACTGGCACCACCCCGACTTCACCGTCGACGAGCACCACCCGCTGCGCGGCACCGCGGCCGAGCAGGAGCCCCGCGACATGGGACGCTACCGCGCCTACATGGAGGGGCAGATACGCGAACTCCTCACCGGATACGGCCGGATCGACACCCTGTTCTTCGACTTCACATATCCGGAGAAGGGTCCCGAGGAGTGGGGTGCGGAGCAACTCCTGGCCACCGTCAAGGAACTGCAGCCGGGCATCCTCGTCAACGACAGGCTCGGCATCCCCGGCGACTACGTCACGCCCGAGCAGTACCAGCCCGACCGACCGCTGGAGCGCCGTGGCGAGCGGGTGACGTGGGAGGCCTGCCACACACTCAACGGCTCATGGGGGTACGACCGCGACAACCATGACTACAAGGACCCTGCGCTGCTGGTCCGCATGCTGGTGCAGTCCGTCGCCTGCGGCGGGAACCTCATCCTGAACGTCGGGCCCACCGGTCGCGGCTCTCTGGATCCGCAGGCCCGCGCCACACTCCGGGCGATCGGCGAGTGGACCGAGCTGCACGCACGGTCCGTGCACGGTGCGGGGCCGAGCGCGTTCGAGCCGCCCCCGCACACTCTGTACACACAGTCCGGGAACCGTCTCTATCTGCACCTGCCGGTCTGGCCACTCAAACACGTTCATCTGCGGGGGCTGTCCGGGCGCGTGCGCTACGCCCAACTCCTGCACGACGGTTCGGAGATCCGTTTCCACGAGACGGACGGCGCGCGGCACGAGCACAACAACCTCGCGCCGCCGAGCCAGCCGGCGGGGACCCTGACCCTGACCCTGCCGATCGTCCGGCCGGACGTACTCCTCCCTGTGATCGAGCTGGAGCTGGACGGGCCGCAGTGAAGCCGGTGATCAGGCCGCATCCGAGCAGGCAAGGCACGCTTCCAACTCCGGCCCGGTGCGGCCGAGATGACCACCGAGAACGAAGGGGCCGGCCGGACGCGAGGCGACAGCAGAACGCAGAGGTTGCGGCAGCACCCTTGAAGAAGCAAGAAGCCGGCTCTAGCATCAACAATCGATAGACGATAGGTGTGTTGGAGGCGATGGCCCCGCCTCCGTCACATCGCACCATCCGCCGGGCGACACGCACCCCAGACCGCCCGAACCCCCTCGCGCCGCTGCTCCACCGGGAACTCTGCGGCTGAACACCAGCTATCGATTATTCACGACTACGCAACGGAGCGTGTCCCGATGAAAACAATGTGGCGCCGCGCTTGCGGACTCGCCGTGGCTCCCCTGGTGATGGCGTCGGCCGTCGCATGCGGGGGCGGGTCCGGCCAGGCCTCGGAGGGCACGACCCTCCGCGTCATCGTGAACATCACCCCGAACCTGACGGAGAAGTACTGGAACGATCTCTTCGCCACGTACGAGAAGGCCCACCCCGGCGTGACGGTCAAGCTCGAGCTGACCGGAACGATCTCGGCGGACGCGAAGCTGAGGCAGGACCTGGCGGCGGGCGATCCGCCGGATGTCGCCCAGCAGATCGTTCCGACCGCCGACACCGCCTCCCTCTTCGCCGACCTGTCCGACCAGCCCTGGACCGCCAAGACACCGCTGGCCGACCAGTACGCCGTCGACGGCAAGCACTACGTGGTCGGCGTGGGTGAGCAGATCCAGTCGCTCGTCTTCTACAACAAGTCCGCCTTCGATAAGGCGGGGCTCGACGCGGCTCGGATCCGGACGATGGATCAGTTCACTGCCGCCATGGCTGACTTGAAGGAAGCCGGCTACAAGCCGCTGCAGGCTGCCGGCCAGTGGGTCACCGGGTCCCAGTTCTCGATGATGGCCGACGCGGGTGTACTCACCGCCGACCCCGAGTGGACGGTCAAGCGCAACAAGGGCGAGGCCTCCTTCTCGAAGAGCGGCTACCTGCCCTACCTCGAGCAGTACAAGGGCTGGATCGACAAGGGCTACCTGGAGAAGAGCGCGCTCGGTCTCACCTACGCGGACGGTCAGACGGCCTTCCTGAACGGCAAGTCCGCGATGTACATCATGGGTTCGTTCTTCGTGCCCGCCGCGGACGCCGCGAAGAAGAGCGACGACATCGGGGTGTTTACCATGCCGACCGACGGGGCCTACCCGTCCGGCCAGTTCGGCAACATATCGAACCCCTACGTCGTGGTGAACAAGTCGCGGCACAAGGCCGAGGCGCTCGAGTTCGTGAAGTGGGCGACCACCGACCCGGCAGCCATCAAGAGCCAGCTCGCCTCCGACGCGAACCTGCGGGAGGGCTTCACGTACAAGATGTCGAGCCTCGGCACCTCCGTGCAGCAGATCCTGGACAAGGCACCGTCGGTGCTTGTGAAGTCCGGTGACAGCCAGCCGATCGCAGGCTTCAGTGACGAGCTCAACAAGCAGATCCAGTCCCTGTACACGGGCTCGTCCCCCGCGGACGCGGCCGATGGATTGGACAAGTGGTGGAACTCGCAGAGCTGAACGCAGGGCCGGCCCATCGGGCGCGGCGCCGGGCGCGGCTACGGGAGTCGGCCGTGTCCCTCGGGATGATGGGTCCGGCCGTCCTCCTCTACACCGTGATGACCGTCGTGCCGGTGGGAGTCGCGGTCTATCTCAGCCTGACGGACTGGGACGGCTTCTCCACCGCCTCGTTCACCGGGCTCGACAACTACAAACACCTCTTCGACGACCCGAGTTCGTCGGACGCCTGGTACGTGACAGCACTGATCGCCGCGGCCGGCACCGTTCTCATGGTGGGCCTGGGGCTCGTGTACGCGCTTGCGCTCAAGGGCCGCTCACGCGCGAACTCCTTCTTCCGGGCCGTCGCCTACTTTCCGCACGTCATCAGCGCCCTGATCCTCGGCTACCTGTGGGCGGCGATCCTGGGCACCAACGGCGCCATCAACAACACACTCGCCAAGTTCGGAATCGAGCCGCTCGGGTTCCTCTTCGACGAGCAGTTCGCGCTGATCTCGCTGATCGCCGTGATCGTGTGGGCGGGCTTCGGCTTCAACGTCGTCCTGTTCGTGGCCGCCCTGCAGACCGTGCCGGCCGAGCTGCTCGAGGCAGCCGCGATCGACGGCGCCTCCAAACGGCAGATCAATCTGCGGATCGTGATCCCCATGATCGCCCCCGTGGTGACCGTGGCGACGGTGCTGAACCTGGTGGGGCTCATCCGGGCCTACGACATCGTGGTCAGCCTCACCGGCGGCGGTCCGGCCGGGTCGACGCAGACATTCACCTATCTCATTCTCGCCCGGTCCTTCGAGGGCACCAAAGTCGGTTACGCGACCGCGCAGGCGGTGTTCCTGATGGTGGTGTCCGCAGTGCTCGCCCTCCTCGTGACGGCACTGCGCAACCGCCAGGACCAAGCAGCGACAAGTTAGTCAGGAGCCGTTGGTGGTCGTACTGGAAGCAGAGGTCCGCGACAGGTCGAAGGCCGCGCCGGCCAAGGGTGACGATGCGCGTGACACGGAGCGCAAGGAGCCCCGGTCGCCCGTGCGGTGGGCCCTGCTCGGTGTGCTCCTCGTCGTCATGATCGTGCCGGTCTACCTGCTCGTGGTGAACGCCTTCAAGTCGCAGCAGGACATCCTCGACAACCCCTTCTCGATCCCGCTGAACGGGCTGACCTTCGAGCACATGTCAGCCGCGATCAGCAGCCCGCAGTTCAACGTCATCGACGGCTACGGCTTCACGCTGTTCCTCGTCGTGCTCGTGGACGTGCTGTGCATCCTGCTCGCCGGCCCCGCCGCGTACGCGATCGCGCGCAGCCTCAAGCGGCGTACGCAACTGGTCCTGCTGTACTTCCTGGCCGGCACGTTCATCCCGGGCGCCGCCGTGATCATCCCGGTGATCTACGTACTGCGCGAGATCGGCCTGGCCAACACCGTGACCGGCCTGGTCGCGCACGATGTGGCGTCCACACTGCCGGTGAGCATCTTCCTGTTCGTCGGTTTCATCCGCACGATTCCGGTGGACATCGACAACGCGGCGACCATCGACGGCGCGGGCCGCTACCGGACGTTCTGGTCCATCATCTTCCCGCTCATGCGCCCTGCGGTGGTCACCGTGATCATCCTCAACTCGATCGGAATCTGGAACGACTTCATCTCCCCCCAGATCCTGCTCAGCCCGTCCTCCGGGCATTACACGGTCACGACGGCGGTCTACGCCGGCATCAGCCAGTACTCGACCGATCTGACGAAGGTGTTCCCCAACCTTCTTCTCGCCATCGCACCCGTCGTCATCTTCTTCATCTACATGCAGCGCCACATCATCAGCGGGCTCACCGTAGGCGCCGTGAAGGGATGACCGGGTTCGTCCTTCCCCGTCCGAGTCCAACAAAGAGCCGAGAGCAGAGAAAGGACCACGGAGTGCTGAGGAGTTCGAAACCACGGTCCCGCAGAGGGTCGTGGGCCGCAGCCGCCCTGCTCGCATCGCTGGCCATGGTGGCGGTCGGCCATCCGGCCGCCGCCCATCCCGTCAGACCCCAGGCGGGCACGACCTATTACGTGTCGCCCTCCGGCCGGGACGCGGCCGGCGGCAAGACCGCCAACTCCCCGTTCCGGCACATCCAGAAGTGCGCCGATGTGATGGTGCCGGGCGATACCTGTCTGGTTCTGTCCGGCACGTACGAAGAGACCGTGGTGCCGGCCCGTTCCGGCAGCGCCGAACTGCCCATCACCTATCGCACCGCGCCGGGTGCCGAGGTGACGGTGAGCGGTGCGTCGAGGATCGGCGGCTTCGATCCGGTCACCACCGCCGACGTCACCGCGATCGCCGCGACCGACCCGTTCGCCGCGGACTCAGAGTTCAGCGACGCGGTGGCGGACGGGCACATCTACAGCACGGACGTCGACCTCGGCCCGGACGTGACCACCGTGCAGGTGTTCACCGACAAGAGGATGGGCGTCGAGGCCCAATGGCCCTATCCCGGCCTCGATCTGCTCGCCCCCTCGCTCCAGTACGCCGGCGAGGCCAGCGCGGACGCCACCGTCGCCGACGCGGATCTGACCCGCCCGGCGGGGTACTGGAACGGCGCGCGCGCCCTCACCGGATACTGGTACGTCTCGGCCACCACCACGGTCAAGAGCTCCGCCGTCGGTTCGGTGACGCTGGACGCGGCGCCGCCGTGCGTCCACAAGGTCGTGCCGAGGGAGACCCGCTACGCCCTGTCCGGAAAGATCGGTGAACTCGCCCACCCGGGTGAGTGGTTCTACGACCCGGCCGCGAAGCGACTGTACGTGTACGGCACCGAAGACCCGGACACCCACACCGTCGAGGCGAAACGCCGTACCCTCGGCTTCGACCTGACGAACACCTCTCACACGACGGTCGACGGCATCGATCTCTTCGCCACCACGATCGCCACCGGCCCCTCCAGCACGGGCGTCACGCTGGACGGCATCCACGGCCAGTACCTCTCGCACTACACGGACATCACCCGGGGCGCGACGGACTGCGGCAGCACGGTGACACGGGGCGTCGGCGACAGCGGCATCATCCTCGACGGCACCCAGAACAAGATCGTGAACAGTGACCTCTCGCTGAGCGCCGGTAACGGCATCGCGCTGCGTGGACAGAACAACACCGCCACGGACAACGTGATCCACGACGTCGACTACATGGGCACCTACGCGGCGGGCATCGCCGTACAGGGCAACAGCCAGACGGTCACGCACAACACGATCTCCCGGGTCGGGCGCAGCGGGATCAACCTCCAGTGGAACGAGGTCGCCGGCCTCGCCCCGGGCAAGGACCTGATCGCGTACAACGACATCTCCGGGTACGCCCGGATGAGCCTCGACGTCGCCGCGATCTACACCTGCTGCAGTGCCTGGATGATGGGCACGTCCATCGACCACAACGTGCTGCACGACCCCGCGCCGGCCACGACCTCCACCACGTTCGGGATCTCGGGGGTCTACGCGGACAACGGCCAGAGCGATCTCGTGATCGCGAACAATGTGGGCTGGGGCAACCGGGAGGGCACCGTGATGCTCAACGGCCTGGGGACCGGATCGCACAACAACGGCGTCTACAACAACACCGGCGGGATGACGCTGTTCTATGTGAAGGAACCGGGGCAGTCGACCGGCACCAGGATCTACAACAACCTCGGTACGATCCGCGGCCTGAGCGGCGCCACCGATGGCGGGCTGGTTCTCTCCAACAACCTTCCCCCGGAAACCGACCCGCTGTTCGTCGACGCGGCGAACCACGATTTCCGGCTCACCGCCGAGTCCCCGGCACGTAATCAGGCGATCGCGCTTCCGGGGATCAACGACGGGTCCACGGATCCGGCCCCGAGCCTGGGTGCCTACCAGTACGGGGCTCCCGAGTGGACTGCGGGCGCCCGTCGGTAGTCCCTACGCGACACGGTCATGGGCCCGACCCGGATACTCCGGATCGGGCCCATGACGTCTGGATCAATTCGACTTCTCCGCGGTCTTCCCCGACGTCGTCCGCTTCGTCGCGGCAGCCTTCCTGCGCGGCTGCTTCGTCTCCCGCGCATCCGGAACGGGCCCGCGGCCGGCGGCGTGGTCGGCGAACGCCCGGGCCGCCTTCTCGGGCTCTCCTGCCCTCAACAGGCCGACCAGACGACCGTGTTCGTCAGCCATCGCACTCCTGTCACCGTCGAAGAGCGGGTCGGAGATGGCACGCAGGGTACGCAGACTCGGCTCGATGACCTCCCACATACGGGCGAGGAACGGATTTCCCGCGAACTGGCTGACCAGGCTGTGGAACTCGACGTCGGCGTCACGGAAGTTGCTGACGTCGTTCGTGGCGACCGCCTCGTGCATCCGCTCGACCTGCGCGTCGAGCTCGGCGAGCTCCTCCTCCGTGATGCGCTCCGCGGCAAGCTGCGCGGCAAGGCTCTCCAGTGGCTCACGCACCTGCCGTGCGTACTCCGCGTCCTGCGAGGAGACCTCGACGACGAAGTGGCCGCGTCGGGGCACGTGCGTGAACAGGCCTTCACGGGCCAGCCTCTTGACTGCCTCGCGCACCGGGGCCTGGCTCACGCCGAGCCGCCGCCGCGCGATCTCCGATTCGACCACGCGGTCGTTCGGCGCGAGATCACCTTCGACGACGGCCTGGCGGAGCAGGTCGTACACCTGGTCCGAGATCAGGGTCTTGCGGAACCGGTCCTTGTTGGTGGCCAGCGTGGAGACGAATCCACCGGAAGCATTTGATGCCATGAATTCCCAATCCTGCACTGGGGCACGTCAGTTGCGACATAATACGCGCCCGTCTTCCCTCGATGGAGTCACACCGAGGTTTCCAGCTGATCGGCCAGCCACTCCAATTTGACTACCTCATGGGCGGGCCCGCCGCCCTCGTGATCGTTGAAGGGATACACCCGTATCTGCTTGCCGGACTGATCGACATTCCGCTCGGCGCCGTAGTGGTTGAACGCCGCGTACACCGTGGAGGGCGGGCAGATGCGGTCCATCAGCCCGACCGAGAACAGCGTCGGCGCATTCGCCCGCCGGGCGAGGGTGGCGGCGTCGAAGTAGGACAGGGTGCGGGTCACCGTGGCCGCGTGCTCACGGTGCCGCTTCACGAATCTGGTGACCTCGTCGTACGGCGGCATGTCGGTGATCGTCGTCGCGCGCGGGAAGTGGCACAGGAACGGCACGTCCGGCATGGCGGCCACGAGGTCGGGTACGAGGCCCGCGGCGGCGAGCGCGATGCCGCCGCCCTGGCTGGTGCCGGTCACCACGACGCGGGCCGGGTCGACGTCCGGGTGCGTGCGCACCGCGGCGACGGCACGCACCGCGTCGGTGTACAGGCGCCGGTAGTAGTAGCGGAGCGGGTCGAGCACGCCGCGGGTGAGGAAGCCGGGCGCCGCGATGTCACCACTGGCCGGGTCGGGGTCGGGGGTCTCGGCCCCCTGGCCGCGGGTGTCCATGACGAAGTGCGCGTAGCCCGCGTCGGCCCACAGCCGTATCTCGTGCGGCGCTCCCCGGCCGCTGCCGTAGCCCAGGTACTCCACGACGACCGGCAGTGGACCGGTGCGGGTCACCGGCAGATGGAACCAGCCGCGCACGGGGTGGCCGCCGTAGCCGGCGAAGGTCACGTCGAAGGTGTCGATCGTGACAAGCCCGTTGGGCACCGGATCGAACGTTGCGGCGAGGCCGAACCCCTCCTGCTGCGCAAGCGTCTCCTGCCAGAAGACGTCGAAGTCGTCCGGCTCGGGGAGAGTTGGACGGTAGCTCTCCAGCTCGTCCAGGGGAAAGTCGAAATGTGCCATGAGCATCTCCGCGGAGGTCGGGGCCGACTCTCGGCGAGGCGGAGTCGGTCACTGATCATCGCCTATCGATCATCGAGGGAATCGAATCAGGGGCATTCGAGCACTGTCAACCACGCGGACGGTCACCCACGACGGTCAGCCGCGACGACGGTCAGCGCCGAGGCCGTACACGCGGACCGCGGTCGTGTGCAGTACGCGCTCGCGTTGATCGCCCGTCAGGTGCGCCAGTCCGGGCCGGGACGTCGCGAGCGAGTCGGCCCGTGAGCCACGGGGCAGGCAGACCGGCCAGTCGGAGCCGACGAGGCAGCGGTCGGGACCGAGCGCATCCACCACGTGTCGCACCATGTGCGCGATGCGCCGCGGCGGAACCCCGTACTGCTGGGTGAGCAGCCCGGAGAGCTTCACCACCACGTTCGGGTCAGCCGCAGCCCGTTCGATGTCGCGGTACCACTCCCCCGCCGCCGGCAGGCGCGCGTCCGGCGGGTTGCCCAGGTGGTCGACGACAACCGTCAGCTCCGGGTGTCGAGTGGCGACGTCGGCTGCCGCCGCCAACGCCCCCTGATGCAGATTGAGCTCCAGCACCAGGCCCTCCTCGGCCAGTACGGGAACGAGTGCGCGGGCCGGCTCCGGGGTGCCTGCCCAGGAAGTGCCGCCGAGCCTCATACCGTTGGGGCGCGAGGCGCCCCACTCATGGAGGAGGTGACGGAACGGGTCGGGTCCGTCGCCGCCGTGGACGTGCAGGTTGGCCACGTACCCGGCCACCAGGTCCGGGCGGCGCAGACACAGTTCACGCAGGGCGTGCGTCTCTCCCGCATCACCGCGCGACGCCTCGACCAGCACCGCTCCGGTCAGGTCCAGGCCCGCACCCGACTGCTCCAAGTCACCCTCACCGAAGGCGTGATGGTGCTCACTGCCTGGCCTGATCCACGGGAATCCCTCAGCCGGATCCCACAGGTGAACATGACAGTCGATCACGATGTGCCTCCTCCTCGGGGCATGCGGGGCGGCTCCTGAGTATTGACACGTCGACTCCCCGCCGGTGAGTCTAACCATCGGCTATCGATGGGCGATTATTCAATGCTTACGTGACGAGGGAGCAGGTGTTCTCGATGCTCAGGCCTGAGCGGACCGGCACACACACAGGGGCAGCGGCCCACGGACCACTACTGACCGCGACCCGGAGCGCCACGGAACTCCCCCGATGGGCGGAACTGGAAAGGCAGTTGTTCGCCGTCCAGAACAAGGCATGGCGGATCTTCGCCGACCGCTACACCGAGGGGGACGGCCGCCTCGTCTTCCGCGGCACACTCGGCCGGGGGCTGGACGGCCGGGACGGCGTGGACGACTTCTACGAGCCGTTCTTCAACTGGCCGACGCTGTACCTGCTGGGTGGCAGCGCTGATCTGCTGACCGCCGCCCGGCGGCACTGGAGCGGCGTCACCGCACAGCTCACGGAGATGGGCATGCTGCGCGACGGCCTGGAGCGGGGCTACGACTGGTTCCACCAGGGCGAGGGGCTACTCCTCTTCTACAGCCTGTGCCTCGCGGACCCGGACGACAAGGAGCTACGCGAACTCGCCCTTCGATTCGCCGACTTCTACCTTCCCGGCGGCCCCAACTACGACGATGAACACCGGGTCGTCCGCGCCCCGCACAACGGCTCGGCGGGACCGCGTTCCGGCTTCGGCGATGAGGAACCGTACTTCCCGTGGAGCCCGGCTCTGCGCCCGTACGGCCTGCCGCTGGACGGATTCGACGACGTCGCATCGTTCGACGATCTGGAGGCGTCGCCCGAGCGTGCCCGCGCCTACGGCCGCGCGATGTGGGACCGGATGGGCCGCGGTGACACGATCGTGAACCTGGCAGCCACCGGCCTCGCGACGCAGGCCTTCCTGCTCAGCGGCGAGCAGCGCTACGCGGACTGGGTCGCCGAGTACGTCGGCGTGTGGCAGGAGCGGCTCGCGGGCCGCGAGGTCGTGCCCGACAACGCGGGCCTGAACGGTGTGGTGGGCGAGTATCTGGACGGCCGCTGGTACGGCGGCCACTACGGATGGTCCTGGCCGCACGGCCTGTCCCCCGTCGGCAGCGCCACCGTCGTCGGCGCGGCCAACGCGACACTTCTCACCGGGGAGCGGGGCTTCCTGGACCTCGCCCGCAACCCCCTCGACGTGGTGCTGTCCCACGCCGAACAGCGCGGTGCGGACGAGATGGGGACACTCGGCGAGCGCTGGGAGCCGCACCTGCGCGCGATGGCGGCCGAGCGCACGCTCATGGTGCCCCAGCGGCACAACGACTCCGGCTGGTTCGACTACACCGTCATGCCGGGACAACTGCCCGTCGGTCTCTGGCACTTCAGCCGCGACGAGGCCGACCGGGACCGGATCGAGCTACTGCGCTCCGCATCCCGCTGGGACTGGACGGCCGTACACACCCAGCGCATCAAGGACGAGGCCGGGCACGAGGAGCCCTGGTACGAGTTCCTGCACGGGCGGAACCCGCAGTATCCCGAGCGGATGCTGCGCAGCGCGCTGGCGAGCTGCGCCGAGCGGGTCGAGGCCATCGAGAACGACACCGTCGACCCGGCGGTCGGCCCGGACACCCTCGACATCCACCACTGGCAGCACCTCAACCCCGTGGTGACGGAAGCCTTGTTGCAGCTGACCACAGGCTCGCCGCAGGTCCTCTACAACGGCGGCCTCGTCCACCTGCACGTGCGCTACCACGACGCGGACGCCCGCCGCCCCGGCCTTCCGCCGGACGTCGCGGCACTCGTCTCCGACATCCGCCCGGACCACACGGTCGTGGAGCTGGTCAACCTGGGCGGTACGGCACGCTCCCTGCTGGTGCAGGCGGGTTCGTTCGCCGAGCACCACGTCGCCACAGTCCGCATGGACGACGGCCCCGAGCAGCCGGTCGACGGACCGTACTGCCGCGTCGGCCTCCCCGGGAACTCACGGATCCGGCTGACCCTGACCATGACACTGCGCGCAGGACGCGCGGCCTGCGCCTCACCGTGGGAGACGGCATGACCTACCGGCCGGCAGCGAAGCGGCTGCCCTTCACCCTGCCCCGCCTCGGTCTGGGCACCGCGCCGCTGGGCGGTCTCTTCGAGGCCGTCGGCGACGAGGACGCCGCCGCGACCCTCGAGGCGGCGGGCGCCGCCGGGATGACGTACTTCGACACCGCACCCCGCTACGGACACGGCCTCGCCGAGCAGCGCCTGGGCCGGCTGCTCGCCCCCTCCGGGGTCACCGACCCGGTGATCTCCACCAAGACGGGCTGGCTGCTGCGCCCGCGGCCGGACGGTTCCCCCGGAGAGGTGATCACCGACTGGACGGAGCGCGGCATCCGGGAGTCCCTGGAGTCGAGCCTGACCCGCCTGGGCCGCTCCGGCGTCGACATCCTGTATCTGCACGACCCGGACGACTACCCGGACGAGATCCGCCGCACGGCCTATCCGGCGGTGCGCAGACTGCGCGACGAAGGGCTGGTCCGGGCCATCGGGTTCGGCATGAACCACAGCGGTCCGCTCGCCTCGTACGTGGCGGATTTCGAGGTCGACGTCGTGCTCATCGCGGGTCGCCTCACCCTCCTCGACCACGAGGCGCTCGCCACACTGCTGCCGCTGTGCGCCAGGACAGGCACCTCGGTGGTCGTCGGCGGCGTCTTCAACACCGGCCTCCTGGCCGACCCGGCTCCCGGCGCCATGTTCAACTACCGGCAGTCTCCCGCGGAGGCCCTGGAGCGGGCGAGGCAGTGCCGGGCCCTGTGCGACGCGCACGGGGTGCCGATCCACGCCGCTGCGATCCAGTTCCCACTGCTGCACCCCGCCGTCGACTCGGTCGTCCTCGGCTGCCGTTCGGCTGCCGAGGTGACGGCGAACGCGGCGGCCGCCCGATTCCCGGTCCCGGACGAGCTCTGGCAGCGGCTCGCGAGGGCCGGGTTCGTTCCCGAGCAGCTGTTGGAGGAGCGCGTCGGGTAGCGATCGAGAACTCCTGCGGCGCATGCGAGCGGGGCCCGCAGCACTGCAGGCCCCGCCCGCATGCGCCGCAGGGGTGGTCATCCCCGCAACTTCCGCCCGCCCCCTCCTCCCGCCTCGTCGTTCCGCGATCTCACCGTGTTCATGGGGCTCAGAAGGTGAACTGATCGATGTTGGCCTTGTCGAAGACGGTCGGCTTGCCGAGGGAGACGAGGCCGTCCTTGCCGATGGTGAACTCGCCCAGGTCGCCGGCCTTGAAGGTCTCCCCCTCCTTGCCCGAGATCTGGCCGGACTCCAGGGCGACGGCCGTGTGGGCGGCGAGTGCGCCGAGTTTGGCCGGGTCCCACAGCTCGAAGCCTTCGACGGTGCCGTTCTTGACGTAGGCGCGCATGTCGTTCGGGGTGCCCAGGCCGGTCAGCTTGACCTTGCCCTTGTACTTGGAGCCGGAGAGGTACTGGGCGGCCGCCTTGATCCCGACGGTGGTCGGGGAGATGATCCCCTTCAGGCTGGGGTGTTCCTGAAGCAGCCCCTGGGTCTGCTGGAACGACTTCTGGGCGTCGTCGTCGCCGTAGGCGGTCTTGACGAGCTTGATGTCCTTGTACTCGGGCTTCTTCAGCTCGTCCTTCATGAAGTCGATCCAGGTGTTCTGGTTGGTGGCCGTCTGGGCCGCCGAGAGGATCGCGATCTCACCCTTGCCTCCGATCTGCTTCGCCAGCAGCTGCACCTGGGTGCGGCCGAGATCCTCGGCACTGGCCTGCGAGACGAAGACATTGCGGCAGTCGATCTTCGTGTCGGAGTCGTACGTGACCACGCTGACGCCGTTCTTCATCGCCTGCTTCAGCGCGGTGCACAGAGCGCCCGGGTCCTGCGCGGACACGGCGATGGCGTCGACCTGTTGCTGGGTGAGCGTGTTGACGTAGGAGACCTGTCCCGACGTGTCGGTGCCGCTGCTCGTACCGACCTCCTTGTACGCCGAGCCAAGCTGCTCCAGGGCCTTCTTGCCGCCGTTGTCCGACGTGGTGAAGTAGGGGTTGTTGACCTGCTTGGGCAGGAAGGCGACCGTGAGCCCCTTCTTTGTGGCGGCGTTCGGGTCGGCCTTGCCTCCGCTCGCCGCGGCCGGGCCGGCCTCCTTGGCGGCGTCTTCCTTGGTGGTGCCGGAACAGGCGGTGGCGCCGAGGGCGAGGACGGCGGTGACGGCGAGGGCGGCGGTCAGCCGGGCGCTTCGGGCGGTGGGGCCGTACATGACGGTTTCCTTTCGCTGCCGCGAGCGGCAGGGGCTGGCGGGCGGACGCCCGAACGGTGACGGAATACGTGCAGGGATGTGTGCGACTCCAGGGTGGTGCGGCGTGTGGAGCCTGCGGGCGGGTGGTGCCGGGGGGTCAGGAGATGCCGGCCGAGGGCGAGATGGTCGTGGCAGCGGTTCTCCTGCGGGCCCTGGCCTGGGAGACCTGACGGCCGACCCGGGGGGCGAGGACGGAGATCACCAGCAGGACACCGGTGACCACGATCTGGGACTGGGCGGAGACGTTGAGCAGGCTCATCACGTTCTGCAGGGTGCCGAGCAGCAGCACGCCGGCGACGGCTCCGCCCAGGGTCCCCTTCCCGCCGTCGAAGTCGATGCCTCCGAGCAGCACCGCCGCGATGACGGACAGTTCGAGGCCGGTGGCGTTGTCGTAGCGCGCGCTGGCGTAGTGCAGGGCCCAGAACACGCCGGTGAGCGCGGACAGCAGACCGGTCGTCACGAACATGGACAGCTTGAGCCGCTTGACGCGGATGCCCGAGAACCGCGCCGCGTCCTCACTGGCGCCGGTGGCGAACAGGGAGCGGCCGGTCGGTGTGGCGTGCAGGACCACGACTGCCACGGCGAGGAGCACGGTGAAGGGAATGGCTGCGTACGGGACGAAGGTGTCACCGATCCGGCCGGAGCCGAAGTCGAGGTACTGGGTGGGGAAGTCGGTGACGGAGTCGGAGCCGAGGACGATCTGCGCAATGCCGCGGTAGGCGGCCATGGTGCCGATGGTCACGGCGAGCGAGGGCAGTCCGAGTCGGGTGACCAGCAGTCCGTTGATCAGGCCGCAGACCACGCCGAGCAGGAGGCACAGCGGAATGATCGTCTCGATCGTCATGCCGGCGTTCCACAGCGCGCCCATCACTGCTCCGGACAGGCCTGCCGTGGAACCGACGGAGAGATCGACCTCTCCGGAGACCACCAGCATGATCATGGGCAGGGCGATCAGGGCGATCGGCAGGGTGTTGCCGATCAGGAACGAAAGGTTCAGCGCGTTGCCGAAGTTGTCGACGAAGGAGAACGAGCAGATCAGGAGGGTCAGCAGCAGGGCGCCGACGGCAGTGTCCCAGCGGACCGCTCCCCCGAGCCGGGCGAGGACCGGTGACTGAGCGGCGGGGGACGCGGTCTTGACGGTGTCAGGCATGGCGGGCGCTCCTCATCTGTGCGGCCCTCTTGCGCAGCGCCGCGGCCACCCGCAGGGCCAGGATCCGGTCGGCTGCGATGGCGAGCAGCAGCAGGAAGCCGTTGATCGCGGTGACCCAGACGGAGCTGACGCCCATGGCCGGGAGCACGCTGTTGATGGAGGTGAGCAGAAGGGCGCCGAGGGCGGCGCCGTACACCGTGCCGGAGCCGCCGGTGAAGGCGACGCCGCCGACGACGACGGCGCTGACCACGGTGAGTTCGTATCCGTTGCCGGTGGCGGAGTCGACGTTGCCGAAGCGGGCCAGGTAGAGGGCTCCGGCGAGACCGGCGAGAGCGCCGCAGAGCACATAGGCCGTCATGATCCTTGCCCGGACCGGGATGCCCGCGAGCCGGGCGGCCTCGGGGCTTGAGCCGAGTGCGTAGAGGTCGCGTCCGCTGTGGTAGCTGCGCAGGTAGTAGGCGACCCCGGCCAGCACGCCCATGGCGAGCAGGGCGAGATAGGGCAGCACCCATATGCCGTCGTGGCCGAAATCGACGAAACCGGCGGGCAGCGCGTCGGCGGTGATCTGACGGGAGCCGACCCAGATGGAATCGATGCCGCGGACGATGTAGAGCGTGCCCAGGGTGACGACGAGTGCGGGTACCTTGCCCAGGCTCACCAGGGCTCCGTTGAGGACGCCGAAGAGCGCGCCGAGCCCGACGGCGAGCAGGACCGCGACCAGGGGGTTGCCGCCGTCCTGGAGGTAGACGCCGGCGGCGAAGGCGGAGATGCCGAGGACTGAGCCGACCGACAGGTCCACGTTGCGGGTGATCACCACCACGGCCTGGCCGACGGCGACCAGGACCAGGATGGTCGCGTTCAGCATCAGGTCCTTGATGCCCTGCTCGGACAGGAACCCGTTGTTGTAGAGCTGGGTCGCGCCGAGCATCAGGATGAGCACGAGGGCCACGGCCAGTTCACGGGCCTTGAACACCTTGTCGACGAGTCGTCGCGAGGCGTCGGAACCGGGTGCGGGCTTTTGCCGCACCGGGTCTGCAGTCACGGTCATGCCGCGTTCCTTCCTCGGTCGGCACGGCCGGTCGCCGCCGCCATCACCGTCTCCTCGGTCGCCTCGGACCTCGAGATCTCAGCGGTCAGCCTTCCTTCGTGCATCACGAGCACCCGGTCGGCCATGCCGAGGATCTCCGGGAGGTCGGAGGAGATCATCAGCACCGCGACCCCCTCCGCGGCGAGCGAGGAAAGCAGTCGGTGCACTTCGGCCTTGGTGCCGACGTCGATCCCGCGGGTCGGCTCGTCCACGATCAGCACCTGCGGGGAGGTGGCCAGCCACTTGGCGAGGACGACCTTCTGCTGGTTGCCGCCGGAGAGCGTGCCGACGACGTCGGCGAGCCGGGCGTACTTGACCTGGAGCCTGACCGCCCAGTCCACCGCACGGTCGCGTTCGGCGGTTCGGTTCATCAGACCGGCGCGTGTGGTCGTGGCGAAGCCGGTGAGGCCGATGTTCCGCTCGATGGACATGTCCATCACCAGGCCCTGGGCCCGGCGGTCCTCGGGCACGAGGGCGAGGCCGGCGGCCATCGCCAAACTCGGGGCGCCGGTTCGCAGTTTCCGGCCGAGGACCTCGACTTCGCCGCCGTCGAACCGGTCGACGCCGAAGACCGCGCGGGCCACTTCACTGCGGCCGGCTCCGACCAGGCCCGCGAGGCCGACGATCTCGCCTCGCCGGACTTCGAAGGAGACGTCTGTGAACACACCCTCACGAGTCAACCGGCGCACGCTGAGGGCCACTTCGCCGATCTTCGTGCTCTGCTTCGGGTACAGCTCGTCCAGGTCGCGGCCGACCATGCGGCGTACGAGGTCGTCCTCGCTCAGACCCTCGACGGGCTCGCTGGAGATCCAGGCACCGTCGCGCAAGGTGGTGACGCGCTGGCAAAGCGCGAAGATTTCTTCCAGGCGGTGCGAGATGAACAGCACGGCCGCGCCCTGTGTACGAAGCGTCCTGACGACGCCGAACAGGCGGGAGACCTCGCTGCCGGTGAGCGCGGCGGTCGGCTCGTCCATGATCAGGACGCGGGCATCGAAGGAGAGCGCCTTGGCGATCTCGACCAGCTGCTGATCGGCGATCGACAGCCCGCGCGCCGGCTGGTCGGGGTCGAGGTCGACGCCCAGGCGTTCGAACAGGTCGGCCGCGGCCTGCCGGACCGCACGGTGGTCCACGCGCCCGAGGGAACGTCTCGGCTGACGGCCCACGAAGATGTTCTCCGCGACGGAGAGGTCCGGGAAGAGCGTCGGCTCCTGGTAGATCACGGCGACACCCGCGTCGCGGGCGTCGGCCGGGCCGTGGAACTCGACAGGCTCGCCGTCCAGCAGGACCGTGCCCGTGTCGGGGCGGTGCACACCGGCGAGCGCCTTGATCAGGGTCGACTTGCCGGCGCCGTTCTCGCCGGCAAGGGCATGCGCCTCTCCGGCGTACAGCCGCAGGGACACACCACGCAACGCCCGGACGGCACCGAAGGACTTGCTCACCCCCTCCAGCGCGAGTACCGGAGTCGTCTCCGGTTCGGGGTGCGTCATGGCTGTTCTCCCGTGCTTGTGCCGAGCAGAACGCTCGACCTGAAATGTTTCAGTGGAGTTGCCGGGAAGCTAGCCCCGTCCCGACGAGCACGTCAAGGGGGTGTTCCGCGCCGCACATCACGAAACATCGCTGGGCCGGAGAAAACGTTGTCATGCCTTACTGGAGGGCAAGGGCAGGGCCGTTGAGACAGCCCCGGCCACGATGACGACACGATCAGATAACACGCCCACCGCCCGGTGGGAACCCTTGACGACACCCACGCCGACGATTAACTTCACCTCAAGGGATGAATCGATTCATTAATCACGCCACGGGTGCTCGGGCCGCCTGCACATCCTGCGGTGGAGATGCCTGATTTCGCCACGGTCAGGGCCGCACTCGCCAACATACGGATCGAGACCTCTTACTGGGGCCACGAGTTCCTGGGGCGGGGACAAGACGCGTGAGCCGACGCCTGCGCACGCCGGGAACCGGAGAACCGAGGTCCCGGGCCCCCGGCGTGCCCTATGCGGGCCCGCAGGGCAGTACGGGCAGTGCGGCCAGGCGGCGGTGCAGATAGCCGCCGCCCCAGGCCAGTTCATCCAGCGGCACCGCCGGTATCAGGCGGTGCCAGCGGCCGAGAATGCAGGTCAGGGCCACCGTGAGTTCCAGCCGGGCCAGCGCCGATCCGGGGCAGTAGTGCGGGCCCAGACCGAAGGTCAGGTGGCGGCTCGCGGTGCTCCGGTCCGGATCCAGTGTTCCGGGGTCGGCATGGCAGCGGGGGTCGTGATTGGCCGCCGCCACGGACAGCAGGACACCGCTGCCCGCCGGAATGACCGTGTCCCCGAACCTGACGTCCTCCAGAGCCACCCTCTTGGTACTGAAGGGGCCCGGAGTGTCCCAGCGCAGGAGCTCGTCCACCGCGCGCGGGATCCGCTGCGGCTCTTCCCGCAGGGAACGCTGCACGTCCTGGTGGCCCAGCAGCGCCACCACGCTCATGCCGATCGCCTGCACCGTGCTGTCGAAGCCGGCCAGCAGCAGCATCGCCAGGAGGGAGGCCACTTCGTCCTCGGTCGCACCGCCCTGCTCGCGCCACGCGGCGAGTACGCGGGAGACGACGTCGTCACCCGGAGCGGTAGTGCGGAGAGCCATCGTGGAGCGGACGAAGGCGTCGATGCGGGCGACGCTCTCCTCGACCGCGGCTGCGGTGCAGCCCGCCTTGTCCGCGAGGCACGCCACCGGCTCGTACAACGCGGCTCGCTCCTCCTCCGGCACGTCGAAGACCTCGCACAGCGACCCGAAGGCGAAGGGGCGCGCGAAGGCGTCCATCAGCTCGAACGGCCCCTCGCCGCGGGCCGCGTCGGCCGCGTCGAGGAGTTCACCGGCGGTTCGCTCGATCCGCTCGCGGTGGGCGGCCATGCGCGCCGGGGTCAGAGCCGGCGTCGCGAGGCGGCGGATCCGCGTGTGGTCGGGCGGGTCGTAGTTGACGAGCGTCAGGTCGAGTGCGCGCCGGCGCACGCCGGGGTCGGGAACGCGGCCGCCGCTCAAGGAGAGCCGGGGGTCCCGGAACCCGGCGCGCACGTCCTCGGCACGGGTCACCAGCCACGCCGGCCGTCCGGCCGGCGTCCTGACCCGGGCCACCGGACAGGTCTCCCGGATTTCTGCCAGCGCCTCGGCCGGCCGGTACAGGAAGTCGGCCCCGAGCGGCTCCGGCAACGGCTGCTGCCCTGCCGACGCGGGCGCGCCGGCCGTGACGGCGGGTTCGGTGTCCATGCGAAGGCGTCCTCTCGCGGTCGCGGAGTGTGCTGCGGCCACGCTAGGAACGGCTGGTTGCCCGCCGGTTCGGACTCGGTGCGATCGCGGTATGCCTCCGGCCCCGCCACACCGGCTCACCGGCTCGCCGACCAGGACGATTCACCGCGGGACAACCGGCTGCGAACCGGTCCCGAACCTCCTGCTTCTAGCTTCCTGCCGGTCGGCGCAGTGTCGCCGTCCGTCGTCCCGATCGCCCGTCGTATGGAGGACCATCATGGCCGAGAACGTCGAGCCCAACGAGACCCCCGCCGAGGACGCCCCCGAGGTGGTCGCGCACGTCGAGTCGCCCGTCGGCTGGTGCGGTATCCACCAGGAGGTGGCCGAGGAGCCCGAGGTGATCGCGCACTCCGAGGCACCTGTCGGCTGGTGTGGTGTGCACCAGGAGGCGACCGAGACCGAGGAGCCCGAGGTGATCGCGCACTCCGAGGAGGGCGAGGACACCCCGTGGTGTGGCGTCCACCAGGAGCAGAACGCCTGATCCGGTCCAACTGACCGGCCCTCCTCGGCCGCGGCGGCGCACGGCGCCGCTGCGGCCGGGGTCGGCCGTCGGCCTTCCCTCTTCTGCCACCGCCCCGACCCGGAGGTTGCCGTGCCCGGTACGCAGTCTGTCGCCGTCCCCACCGCCGGGGCCCGTCTGATCCGCGCCGACAGGGGGTGGTGGTTCCTGGGCGCCGGCGGATACGCGCTGATGAAGCCCGGCCAGGTGGAACCGGACGGCGCCCTGCGGCCCTCGGCCGAACGCTATCTGCGCGAGGCGGGTCTGTACGACGTACGGCCCTACACCTCGTACTCGCTCACCGTGCTGACCAGCACGGACTGCAACCTCGGTTGCGGCTACTGCTTCCAGAACACCGCGCAGGACCCCAAGGGCGGCAGCAGGCCGCCGCGGATCCAGCACGCCCGCCTGACCCCCGAAGCCGTCGGACAGGTCCTGGACTTCACCCGCGAGCGCATGGACGCGGCGGGTATGGACCGGCTGGCGCTCCTGCTGTTCGGCGGCGAGCCGCTGCTCAACCCGCGGGGCTGCCGCGACCTGCTCACCCGAGCGGGGAAGCTGGGCACCCTCACCGCGTCGATGACGTCCAACGGCACCCTGCTGACCCCGCTGATCGCCAAGGAGCTCAACGCGGCTGGTCTCGGATCCGTCCAGGTGACCTTCGACGGTGACCGGGCCGACCACGACTCCATCCGGGTCAAGCGCTCCGGGGGCGGCACCTTCGACGTCATCGTCTCCAACATCGCGCGCGCCATCGAGAAGACCTCCCTGCGCTGGATGCTGCGGGTCAACGTCTCGCATCTCAACCGGAACGGCGTGGACGAACTGGTCGAACGCCTCGGCTCGCGCCTCGATCCGGCTCGCTGCGGCATCCACTTCGCGCGGGTCGGGGATGTCGGCGTCGGCTACGCGAACAACCTGATGCACGAGGACGGCCTCGTCGCGGACTTCGTCCGCTGGCACGCCCGCGCGCTGGATCTCGGCTTCACGGTGGCCCGTCCGCGCGCCCATGTCCCCTGCCAGGCCTGCTCCTTCAGCGACGGACAGTACGGCGCGGTCATCAACGCCGACGGCGTCCTCGCCAGCTGCTGGGAGACCGCCGGCAAGCCCGGTATGGAGGTCGGCACCGTCACCGACGGCTATCTGAGCGCCGAGCAGACGGAAGGCCGCTGGGTCAGCTGCCACGACCACTACCAGTACGACGAGGAGGCGGCCGTCCGCGCCACTTTCCAGGACCGGGTCGACGCCGGTGTGCTGGACTGCCTCAATGCCGTCGGACGGCTGGGATGAAGAGCGCCGGCATCCTGCGCACCAACCCCGACTTCCGCCGCTACTGGATCAGTTCGACGCTGTCCACCCTCGGATCCCAGCTGTCGCTGCTGGCCTTTCCCCTGCTCGTCCTGTCCATCGGCGGGGGCGCCGCACAGGCCGGCACGGTGGCGACCTGCTCGATGGTGACCCGGACGCTGCTGCGTCTGCCGGCCGGTCATCTCGCCGACCGGCTCGACCGGCGGATGATCATGGTCGGGACCGACCTGGTGCGGCTCGTGGCGCTGGCCAGCATTCCGCTGGCGTCGGGACTGGCAGAGCTCGGCCAGGCACATCTGCTCTGTGTGGCGATAGTGGAGGGCGCGGCCACCGCGCTCTTCTCACCTGCGGCCACGATCGCCGTGCGCGACGTGGTGCCGGAGAAGGACCTCACTGACGCGCTGAGCCGCAGCCAGACCGCCATGGCGTCGAGTTCGCTGATCGGGCCGTTCCTCGGCGGCTGGCTGTTCACCGTGGATCCGATCCTGCCGTTCGCGGTCGACGCGGCCTCCTACGGGGTGTCCGCCGTGCTGTTGCTGCGGATGGGCATCCGGCCCTCCCAGGGGGTCGCGGACAGCGAGCGCGACAACCGGCTCACGGCCGGGCTGCGTTGGCTCACCCACCAGCGGGCGCTGCTGGCCGCCCTGCTCTTCGCCGCGGGCATCAACATCGTCTCGGCGGCCGCACAGACGACCATGGTCGTCTCCCTGCGCCAGAGCGGCGCAGGCGGGACCGCGATCGGAGCGGTGATGGCCTGCGCGGGCATCGGGGGGCTTCTGGGCGCGGCCGCGGCGCCGTGGCTGATCAAGAGGAACCCGGCCGGCCGGCTGTTCCTGCTCATCGGCACCGTCTGGGCACTCGGCCTCGCCGTCTTCTCCGGGACCACGCACCCCTGGGCGATCGGTCCGGTGCTGGTCGTCGTCGTCTTCTTCAGCCCGCCGGCGGGCATCGTGGTCGGGCGCGCGATCCTGGTGCTCGCGCCCCGAGACCTTCTCGGCCGGGTGAGCACCGCGACCGGGCTGCTGATGGCCGGTCTCGCCTCCGCCGGACCGATCCTGGCAGGCTCCTTCGTGGATTCCATGGGAGGGAGCCGCACCTGGCTGGTCCTGGCCGGCGCCGCGGCGGTGGTCACGGTGCTCTCGTCGGTGCCCCTGCTGCGGGAGACCAGCCTGGACGCCACCGGTGACAGCGACAGGGACAGCGACAGCGACAGCGACAGCGACAGCGCGAAGAACCGCGGCGAATCGGACAGCGTTGCGCCTGCCGAGCGGCCGGCGGAAGAACCGCATCCCGAACAGGCCGCCCCGCACGGCACCAAGTCCGTGGGGCTGATCCCGGCACCTCCCGCACCGCGCCGGAACACCGGCGGCACCTGACCCCGCCCTCCTCCCGTGCCCGACGTGACCGTCCTCCCTGGAGTGCCGCGATGACCGTGTCCCCGCCCCGCGACGCCGGGCCGACGCCGGCCCGGTACACCTACCCGGCCGCCCCTCGAAGCGGACCGGTGGAGGTCGTGCACGGCCGGCCGGTGGCAGACCCCTACCGCTGGCTGGAGAATCCGCAGGACCCCGCGACCACCGCGTGGAGCGCCGCCCAGGACCTCCTCTACGCCGAGGAGGAGGCACGCTGGTCCGGCCGCGAGGCGCTGCGCGAACGGATCACGACGCTGCTCGCCGGCGGCGGCACCGGCCCGCCGGTGCCGCGCGGCGCGCGGGAGTTCCACCTGCACAGAGCACCCGGGCATGAACTCGCCGTCCTCACCGTCCGTGAGGGCGGCCGGACACGGGTGCTGCTCGACCCGCTGGCGGCCGACCCCTCGGGCACAACGGTGCTCGACGCCTGGGAGCCGTCGTGGGAGGGCGACCTGGTGGCCGTACAGCTGTCCTCGGGCGGTACGGAGCAGTCTGTGCTGCGGGTGCTCGACACGGCGACCGGCGAGGTGGTGGACGGACCGGTGGACCGGGTCCGCCGTTCTCCCGTGGCGTGGCTGCCGGGCGGCCGGGCCTTCTACTACGTGCGCCGGCTGCCGCCGGAGGAGGCTCCGGGTGGGGCGGGCCGCCACCGCCGGGTGTATCTGCACACGGTCGGCACCCCGGCCGACCGGGACACGGAGGTCTTCGGCGCCGGGCGGCCGGAGACCCAGTACTACACCGTGGCCACCTCACCCGATGGCCGGCTCCTGGTCGTCGGTGCCAGTGAGGGCACGGCGCCGCGCACCGACCTGTGGACCGCCGACCTGACGGACACCGGTCCGTTCCGCCCCGGACTTCGCCGCTTTCAGCACGGCACCGACGCCCGTACCGCGGTCCGACTCCGGCCGGGCGGCGGACCGCTGCTGCTCAGGACGACAGCCGGGGCCCCGCGCGGCCGGATCGCCGCAGCCCGCCGCGACGCCACGGGCCCCGACCACTGGCGCACCGTGGTCGGTGAGCAACCCGGCACCGTGCTCCAGGACTTCGCGGTCCTGGACGGCCCGGCGCTGGACCGGCCGCTGCTGGTGGTCGTACGGACCCGGCACGCGGTCGGTGAGATGACCCTCCACGACGCCCTGACCGGCGCCCTCACCGGGGCCGTGACCCTGCCAGGACAGGGAACGGTGACTCGGCTGACCACACGTCAGGACCCGGGGCACGAGGTGTGGTTCGCGTACACCGACCACATCACGCCCACCGTCGTCCTGCACTACGACGCCACCACCGGACAGCTGGGCCCCTGGCCGGTCGGACCGCCGGCCGTGTCGCCGGCCGAGGGCGTGCGCGTCACCCAGGAGGTCGTTCGTTCCCGCGACGGCACCGAGGTGCGCATGTTCGTGATGTCCCCCGAGGGCCGTCCCGACCGGCCGCGCCCCGCCGTCCTCAGCGGTTACGGGGGCTTCGGCGCCTCGATGACGCCCGGTTTCACTCCCCAGGCCGTGCCGTGGGTGCGCGCGGGCGGCGTGTACGCGGTGGCCTGCGTGCGCGGCGGGGGCGAGGAGGGTGAGGAGTGGCACCGGGCCGGACGGCGCGAGCACAAGCACAACACCTTCGACGACTTCGACGCGGCTGCCGACCATCTGCTCCGTGCCGGATGGGCCGCGCCCGGCCGGCTCGGCCTGCTCGGCAGCTCCAACGGCGGTCTGCTGACCGCCGCCGCGCTGACGCGCCGGCCGGAGAGCTATGCGGCCGTCGTCTGCGCGGCGCCCCTGCTCGACATGGTGCGCTACGAACTGTCGGGGATGGGGGCGAGCTGGCGCGACGAGTACGGCAGTGCCGAGGACCCTGCCGAGTTCGCGCGGCTGCTCGCCTACTCCCCCTACCACCGGGTGCGCGAAGGCGCGCGCTACCCGGCCGTGCTGCTGGCCGTGTTCGACGGCGACACGCGCGTCGACCCCGCGCACGCCCGGAAGATGTGCGCCGCCCTGCAGTGGGCCGGTTCGGGTGACGGCCCGGTGGTGCTGCGGACCGAGCGCGGCGTCGGGCACGGTACACGCGGCGCCTCGCGCAGTGCCCGCCTGTACGCGGACGTGATGGCCTTCCTCGCCCACCACCTGGGCCTCGACCTGAGGAGGGGCGTCCCGGGATGAACGTACTCCTGTGCCCGCTGAACGACCCGGGCTACCTGTACCCGACCCTCGCGGTCGGCCGGGAACTGCGCCACCGCGGCCACACGGTCCACGTCCTCGCCGGGCCGCCGGCCATGGCCGCGGTCACCGCTGCGGGCCTGGGGACGGCGGCCGTCACGGACGGCACGACGCTGTCGGTGGCCCACTGGACGGTCCGGGGCCCCGGGCAGTACACGGCGGTGGCACAGGCGGTCCGGCGGCTGCGGCCCGACGTCCTGGTCACCTCCGTGCTCTGCCACGGCGCCCTGGTGGCCGCCGAGGCCGCCGATCTGCCGGTGGTGGTGCTCGGGCTCGCGGCGCACCTGTGGCCCTACCGCGCCGGGCCGGCGGATGCGTGCGGCCGAGCGTGGCGGCTGGCGGAGACCCTGAAGCACTATGCGGCGGTACGGGAGGGGGCCGGTCTCACCCCGCGGCGTGACCGGTTCCCGGACACGCCGCTGCTCGGCACCGCTTTCCTGTTGCGCGGTCACCCCGTCATGGAGGTACCCGACGCCGAACTGCCCCCGGCCGTACGGCATGTCGGTCCCTGCTGGTGGGAGCCGCAGCCCTCGGCGGCGGAGCCGCTGCCGGATTCCATGCCCCTGGCGTACGTCCATCTCGGCCGTACCTTCGGCGGCACCAGCCTCTGGCCGCGCCTCAACGCGGCGTTCACCTCGGGCACGCACCGGGCCGTCGTGGAACTGGGGCGGTCGGGTGCCCCCGAGGCCGCCGCGGACGCCGACCTGATCGTGGGGCGCCGCCGCTGGATGGGTCCGCTCGTGGATCGGGCCGAGCTCGTCCTGACCAATGCGACGTCCGCCCCCGTCCTCGCCGCACTCCTGCACGGCAAGCCGCTGCTCGTCGCGCCCAACGGCTCCGAGCAGCAGGTCCTCGCCGCCGGATGTCTGCGCGCCGGCGTCGCCCGCAGGTTCCCGGAGCCCGGTTCTCCCGCACCGGACCTGCGTGCAGCGATCGACGACGCCGCCCGCGACCCCGAGTTGCGAGCTCGCGTGGAGGAGGTCGGCGGCCTGCTCGCCGACGGCAAGAGCGAGACGCGCGCCGCCGACGCCGTGGAATCGGCGGCGCGCTGATCCTCGGCCGCTCCGGGGGTCCGGTGGCCCCCGGAGCGCTCATCCCTCGTGCGGGCCCTGAGGCGGCATCCCGTCGAGCAGCACGTCCCGCAACGCGGTCACGAGCTCCAGGCTCCGCAGCCGGACCGCCGACGGTGCCTCGTCGCGCCGCCGCTCCGTGACGACCGCGAGGGCCGCCGCGGCCTGGCGGGCGAAGAGGGCGAGCAGATCGAGTTCGGAGAGGCTGGACCGGGACTGCTCTGCGGGGTCGAGCACTTCGAGCACCCCGAGCACCCGGTCGCGGTGGGCCAGCGGCGCCGCCATCAGCGCGTCCGGCACGTACCCGGTCGACTTCGCGACGTCCCGGGCGAACATGCCCTGCTTCCTCAGGTCGTCCGCGACCATCGGCTCGCCCGAGACGAGCACCCAGCCCGCCAGCCCCCGGCCGGCGGGGAACCGGGAACCCACGAGGGACTCCTCGCCCTCACCGGCCACCGCCTGGAAGACCAGTTCGTCGGCGTCCTCGTCGTGCAGCAGGACGGAGCTGGCCGCCGCGCCGAAGATGGCCCGCGCGGTCTCGACGACGGACTGCAGCAGATCGCGCTCGGCGCTGCCGGCCTGTGTCGCGGGGCCCACGTCGGTGGCGGGGACGAGGCCGTGGGACTGGCTCATGATTCACCTCGGGTTTCTGGTTCGCCGATACGTACGTTCGCGGCGGAGAGGTAGAGCGCGTGCTTGATCTGGAACGGCGTCAGCTTCGGCCGGCTGCCGAGCAGCCGTGCGCACATCCCGCTGATGAAGGGGGTGGCGAAGCTGTTCCCCGTGGTGCGGATGGTCCTGCCGCCCGTCCAGGCCACCTGCACGTTCTGACCGGGTGCGAAGAACTCCACGGGTGGTGCGGGGTTGTACAGGAAGAGCCCGGAGTCGTCCTCCCGGTGCGTACCGACCGAGATGACCGACGAGAACCGCCAGGGGAAGCTCTCCACCGGTGTGTTGTGGGCCGACGCCACCAGGGTGGTGCCGGTGAAGAACGCCTGGTCGGCCAGGGACCGCAGGGTTTCGAGGAACTTCGGACGGGTCGTGGACAGGCTGAGGTTGACCACGTCGAAGCCTTGCTCGACTGCCCAGCGCAGCCCTGTGAGCAGGGCGTCGCCGCTGCCGGTGAAGCCCTCGCCCAGCACCCGCACGCTGTACAGGTCGCAGCCGGGCGCCACGCGCCGGACGATTCCGGCGCATGCCGTTCCGTGCCCGCATCCGTCGCCGGTGCCGTCGGGCAGCGGACCGCTGTCGACGACCCGCAAGGTCCCGTCGGGAGCGGGCGCCACCTCGTAGGAGCCCTGGACCGTGCCGACCGAGGGATGACCGCACTCCACTCCGGTGTCGACCACACACACGCGTACGCCTCCGCCGTCCGACCACGCCGAGGGGTCGGCGGGCAGCGCCTGCACCGTGTCGGCGAACATCGTGAGGTCCTCGGGGGCACGGTCGCGCAGGCTCCAGGTGAGCCCCCCTGCCGTCCCGGTGGTCATGGGGTCCCGCCTTTCCGCCCGGCCGGGAAGTCGGTGCTCCGGGCCGCGGCCGCACTGTCGTCGGCGAACGCGGCCGCGCGGTCCGCGCCGAGTTGGTGTCCCTTGGTGGTGAAGTGCCGTTGCGCCGTGCGCGCCTCCCGCGCCGCGTCATCGGGGAGGGCCAGTGTGCGCAGCGTGTGCGCACGGTCGAGGGCGGCGGTGCCGCGGACGACCGGGGAGTCCGTGTCACCGGCCGCGGCGGTCGCCCGGTCCGCGCAGGCGCGCGCGGCGGCCGGTGCCCCGGCGAGGGCGAGGGCGCGGGCCCGCAGCCCGTGGGCGTCGGCGGACTCCGCCGGGGGCAGGCCGGACTCCTGGGGGTCAGGCAGGGCCAGCGCCTGTGCCGGCTCCCCCCGGTCCAGCAGGATGCGGGCCCGCTCGCGGGCGATGCCGGGCAGCGCGCCTGTGGAGCCGAGTTCACGCCCGGCGCGGGCTGCCTCGTCCAGCAGGGCGAGCCTGCGGTCCGGCGTCCCGGTCAGGGCCTCGACCTCGGCGGCGAACAGCGGGACGAACAGCGCGCTTTCGGCGTAGCCGAGGCCGCCTGCGAGCCGCGCCGCCTCGGCCAGCCGCTCGTGCGCCTCGTCGTGGCGACCTTGGAGGGCCAGGAGTACGGCCAGTGGGCAGGCCAGGGTGGCCCGGACGGTCGGCCGGCCGGCGCCGTGGGCCGTGAGCAGTTCCTCGCAGCGGGCGACGGCACGCGCGACCGGGGTCGGGCCCCGCCACAGGGAGATGCCGACCGCGCCGAGCGCCAGGGCCCGTTCGGGTTCGGCGTCGGCGCGGCCGGCGTGGTCCAGGGCCCGGCTCAGCAGTGCCTCGGCCTCGGCATGCCGTCCGCGCCGCTGGCGGTCCTGTGCGATGCGGACGCAGGCACGGGCGATGCCCTGGTCGTCGCCCGCCACCGTGAACAGTGCGAGCGCGGCCTCGGCCACGTCGGCTGCGGACCCGTGCCGGGGGTCGAGGGCGGTCAGCGCGAGCCGGGCGTGGGCGGCGCCCAGCCTGTCACCGGTCCGGCCGGCCGTGTCGAGGGCGCCCGCCAGCAGTTCCCGGCCCCGCACCGGCTCGCCGCGGGCGACCTTCGTCTCGCCGAGCCGGCGGGCGGCCTCGGCTGCGGCGGGTTCGCCCGGGGCGGCCAGGTCCAGGGCCTGGGAGAGGAGGTCGTCGGCCCACGGCAGGTCGGAGCGGGCCAGAGCGGCCGCGCCGGCCCGGGTCAACAGGGCGGCGGCACGGGCCCGCAGCGCGTCGGTGCCGTCGTCGCGCGTCCCCAGCTCGACGAGCAGGCGGTGGGCGCGGGCCAGGTGGGTACCGACGGCCGCGTCACCCGCCTCGTGCCGGACGAGCACGCGGGCGGCGTGTTCGTGACGCCCGGCGCGTACCTTCTTGGCCATCCCGCGGTAGGCGGTCTCCTGCACCAGGGCGCTGCCGAACCGGAGCACGGGGCTCGCGGCCGGGGTGCGGCCCCCGGACTCGATGAGCCGCCGTCGCACGAGGCCGCGCAGCAGACCGGCGGCGGACTCCGGGGGGCCGGTTTCCTCGGCTGCTGCCAGTTCGGTCAGATCGGCGCGCTGGAACTCGCGGCCCAGGACTGCGGCCAGTTGCAGCAGGGTCCGCTCCTCGGTGGGCAGCGCGTCGATGCGGGCGCCGAGCAGGGCGTGCACGGAGATCGGCAGGTCGTCGCCCTCGGCCGCCATGGCGGTCAGGTGCTCCAGGTACAGCGGATTTCCCTCGGCGCGGTCCAGGGCACCCTCCAGCACTCCCTGCCGGTGGGCCGCCACCTCGACGAGCTCGCCGGCGAGTACGGCGGCCTCCTCCCGGGTGAGCGGGGTGAGCATGAGGGACGCGGAACGCATCCGGCCGCTGCCCCAGCCGGGGTGTGTCTCCAGCAGTTCGGGGCGTGCGGCGCACACCAGGGCGACGGCCGAGCGGTCGAGTTCCTCCAGCAGCCGGTCCGCCATGTCGAGCAGCGGTGCGGACGCCCAGTGGCAGTCGTCCAGCACGAGCACCACGGGCCGCTCACGGGCCAGCCCGTCCAGCAGGCAGGCCAGCGCCATGAGGGTGTCGTCCGTGGAGGGGCTGGGTGTCCCGTCCGCGAGCAGACCGGTCCGCAGCAGGCTCAGCGCCTGCTGCGCCTCCGCCCGTTCGTGAGCCGGCAGACCTGCGAGCGCGGCATCCTCTCCGACGGTCGCGAGGACCTGGCGTACCGCTTCGGCGAGCGGTGCGAGGGTGCCGGTCTCGCCGTACGGACGGCACCGGCCCTCACCGTACGCCGGGCAGTCCCTCAGCCATTCGCGCAGCAGGCGAGTCTTGCCGAGACCCGCCTCGCCGTAGACGGTCACCAGATACGAACGGGGGTCTGCCGCCAGCTTCCGTAACAGAAGCCGGAGTTCGGCGAGTTCCTGCTCCCGCCCGATGAAGGGGGTGTCGAAGCGGCGTACCCGCTCCGGGTCGTCCTCGTGCAGGGCGACCAGGCGGCGGGCCGGGACGGGGACGCCGACTCCCTTGAGGGACAGCGATCCGGCGGATTCGGTGACCGCCGAGGGCCCGGCTGCGCGCAGTGTGGCGGGGCCGATCAGGATCTCACCCGCGCCGGCATGCTGTTCGAGCCGGGCGCCGATGTTGACCACCTCGCCGGAGACCAGTGCCTGCCGGGCGGTGGGGTCGACGCTCACCACGACCTCGCCTGTGTTCACACCGATGCGGACGGCGAGCCGCACCCCGTGCTCCTGCTCCAGTTCGGCGTTGAGGCCGTCGAGACCGGTGACCATGGCGCGGGCTGCGGCCAGGGCACGGTGGGCGTCGTCCTCGTGACGTGCGGGAACCCCGAAGACGGCCATCACGGCGTCACCGATGAACTTCTCCACCGTGCCGCCGTGTTCCTCGATCCGGGCCCGCATCAGCGCGAAGTACCGAAGGGTCACCGCGCGCAGCGTCTCCGGGTCGAGCCGGCCGGACAGGGCCGTGGACCCGACCAGGTCACAGAAGACCACGGTCACCACCCGTCGTTCCTCGGCCGTGGCGGAACCGGCAGCGGCCACGCAGGCGGTTCCGCACCGGGGGCAGAAGGCCGCCCCGTCCGGCGGCGGTTCGGGGCACCGGGGACAGCTCATCCGTGCGGTCCCGGTCATCAGAACAGCGCTCCGCCGGCGATCTCGCTGTGCGCCTGCACCTCCGGCTCGGCCGCGTCCAGCCGCTCCTTCAGGCCCAGCAGCAGTGTCAGTTCCTCCGCGCTGAGGTCCTGGAGCACCTCCCGCTGCTCAGGGGTGAGGCTGTGCAGCGGGAACCCGGCGTCCTCCAGCACACGGAGGCGGTCGCGATCGTGCGCGTGCTCATTCATGGAGGCTCCCCGATACGGTTGTTGCCGTGGCGATGCGGTCGAACAGCTCGGCGAGGGCGGCGACCGTGTGCAGCGCGCTGACGGCGACGAGAGAGCGCTGTGCGCGCTCCAGAGGCAGTCGGCCGATCAGCCGGTCGAGGTCGGCGCTGTGCCCGTCGTCGAGGTCCGCGTGGAGGCGTACGGTCTCGAAAGCGGCCTGCGGCAGCCCGGTCTCACGCGCCAGCCGGCCGGCCAGGCCCGGCGCCGGTGCGTTGCCCTCCAGTACCGCGATGTAGCCGAGCAGGGCTACGGGATGGCTGTGCTCGATCCAGTAGTACTGCGCTCCCACCAGAGCGGCGACGCAGGCCGGCGGAGCGGCGTCGGTCAGCTCACCCGGCGCCGTCCCGGCCGCCGCCGCGTCGGTGAGCAGCCAGTCGTCGTGGCCCCGCTCCCGCTCGGCGTGCGCCCGCAGGTACCGGGCGAGAGGCGGTGCCACCGGGTCGCGCGGCAGTACGTCGCATCGGGCGGCGGCCCGCTCCATCAGTGGAACGGAGGCACGGATCACCTGGTGCATGGCGCGCAGGTAGTGCCGGTACCGGCCGGGGAGCCCGGAGTCGGAGCGCCACATACGCGCGGCGGCGGACCGCAGTACGGGCTGCACGAGGGACAGTTCGAGTCGCAGGTCCGCGACGGCAGAGGGGCTCATGCGGGACTCTCCTCGTCCCCGTGCCCACCGAGCAGCACGAGCGGCGCATACCGTTCACTTCCGTACCGCCGCAACAGCGCCGCCGACCCCGCGTCGCGCTGGAGCCGGGCGCCGAGCGCGTCCATCGCGCCGGCCGCAGGGCGGGACCCGGCCCGTTCGGCCGCTTCCAGGGCCGCGGGCCGCCCGGCCAGGGCGCGGCAGTTCGCGCAGGACCCGACGCCTGCGGTACGGATGGTGCGGAGCACGGGCGACTCCTGGCAGCGGCTCCGGATCTGCGGCCAGTCGTCCACGGCGATGTGCCCCAGCCGAAGGTGTTCCGGCATGGGGCGGGCGTCCACCACGCGCTGGTTGCAGCAGGCCGTGACCGTTCCGTCGAAGGCCACCACCGGCCAGGCCGCCATCGCGCACGGCGCCGGCGGTCCCCCAGCGCCGTCGGGCGGGACCTCCCGCGCGGCCGCCCAGGCCGCCGCCCGTCCCGCCGGCCGGACGTGATTGACCAGTACGGCCGCCCGGTCCCGGAACTCGGCCCGTATGGACGCGGTGATGTCCGCGAGGTACGGATCGTCCACCGAATTTCCCACGACGTGAAAGCTCACGTCGATTCCGTTTTCCATGATGCGGTGCACCGCACGGAAAGCCGCCGCGCGCGGTACCTCACGTTCATGGAATACGTCGATGCTCGCCGAGAAATGGGCGACGTGCCGAAGTGCGCGCATGATGCGGGCGGGTATCCGCCCGTCGGTCGCGAAGAACATGCCACTGAGTACCGACGTCCGCGTTCCGGCCGACGCGGCGAGCGACGAGAGGTCGCCCACGAGCGCGGGCCGCAGCAGCGGCTCACCGCCCGTGAGCATGAGTACCTCCGGGCGGTCCCCGGGGGTGAAGCCGCCGACGAAGCGGCGCAGCGCCTGGGCCGGGGTGTCCTCACCGCGTGGCCCCGAAGACGTGGAGCAGTGGGCGCAGCTGAGCGGGCAGCGCCTGGTGAGAGTGGCGAGCAGCCCGGCAGCCGGCACCGGACGTAGTTCGATGATCTCCGCCAGTCTCATCGCGTCACCTCCGTCGGTCACCGGGACATGCGGCGCCAGGGTGGGCGGGAGCGGTTCGGTCGCGGTTGGCGCCCGGTTCGGTGCCGGTACACGGCGCAGGGCTGCCCGGCGGTGCGGGTGGTCGCACACGACCTGCCGATTCGCCTGACTATGCGCGTGTGTTCCCCCTTTGTCCCGGCGGGTGCGTTGCTGCATGCACCTTGAGCCACCCCCGGGCCCATAGCCCCGCCATCCGCTTGTGACCATGCTGTGAAGAACGGACGGAATTTCATCGAATTCCCGACATATTCACGGCTCCTCGCGGATTCGCTCACCCCCCCGACCGCTCCCCGGAGGCTTTCGTGCACGCAATTGTTCTCTTCTCCCAGAACTCCGACGACACCGGCTGGGGAAGGGGCTGAGAGAAAATGACCGATACCTTCACGGAACGCCGCGACGGGGCGGCGGATCCCGGGATTCCGCGAGAGCGCGCCGGCGGCACAGGCACCGTCGCCCCTCTGCGCCTTTCCCTCCTCGGCCCGCTGCGAGCTTCCCGCAACGGTCTGCCGCTGCCTCTCGGTCCGCTGAAGCAGCGCCTCGTTCTGGCAGTCCTGCTCACCCGTCCGAACACACCCGTGTCACTGGAGGAGCTGACCGACGCCGTCTGGCCGGACGATCCGCCCCGCACCGCCCGCAAGAACCTCCAGGTGTACGTCTCGGTGCTCCGCCGGGTACTCGACCCCGACGACCTCGGCCGACTGCGCCACGGCCCCGGCGGCTACGTCCTGCACCTCACCGCGGACGAGTGCGACAGCCTGCGGTTCGAGGAACTGGCCCGGTGCGGCGACGCCGAGGCGCGCGCGGGCGCTCCGAGCCGCGCCGCCCGGCTCTACCGCCAGGCGCTGGACCTGTGGCGGCATGACCCTTTCAGCGATCTCGCCGCCCGCGCCGATGTACTGCGTGCCGCGGTCGAGCGGCAGCACGCCCGCCGGCTGGCCGTCTACGAGGCGTGGGCGGAGGCGCAGTTGGAGACCGGCGAGCCGGCCCCGGTCGCCGACACCGTGGACGAGATGGTGAGCCGCTACCCGCTGCGAGAGCGGCTGCGCGCCGCCCAGCTCACCGCGCTGCACCAGGTCGGGCGGAGAACGGAGGCGCTGGCCGCCTACGACGAGTGCCGCCAGCAGCTCTCCCGGGAACTGGGCCTGGAACCCGGTGCGGCGCTGCAGTGCGCCTACCGCTCCTTGCTGGAGGACGCGGCCCCGCCCCGGCCACGCGGCGGCCCCACCGGTTCCCGGCTGCTGCCGCCGGACCTCGCCAACTTCACCGGGCGGACGCGGGAGCTGGAGGCCGTCACCGCACAACTGCGGCGCGAGGGCGGACCGCCGGTGCTCCTCACCGGCCCGGCAGGCGTCGGCAAGACGGCCCTGGCCGTGCGCGTCGCGCACCGCCTTGCCGCGCACTACCCCGACGGCGTGGTCGCTACCCGGCTCTGTGCCGAGGACGGTTCCACGCGCGCGTGGACATCGGTGCTGGCGGAGCTGGCCCGTTCCCTGGGCTGCACCGAGCGGTTTCCCACCGACCGGGAAGAGGCAGCCACCGCCTGGCGCTCCTGGCTGTCCGGGCGCCGGATCCTGCTGTTGCTGGACGACGCTCCCGACGCCACCGCACTCGGCCCGCTGCTGCCGCCGTCGGGCCCCACCGCCGCGCTGGTCACCTCCCGGAGCCGACTGCCCTGTCTGGAGTCCGCGCACCGGACCGAACTCCCACCCCTGTCCGCCGAGGAGGCACTGGACCTGCTCGGCGGAATCATCGGCCGGACCCGCCTGGCGGCCGAGTATCCCGCCGCCGCACGCATCGCCACCGCCGCCGGGCTCCTCCCGTTCGCCCTGCGGGCAGGCGGGAACCGGCTGTCCGTGCTGCGGCACATGCCGCTCGGGCAGTACGCGGACCGTCTCGAACACCCTTTGGAGGCCTTGGACGAACTCGCAGCCGGCGGCCTCGGGGTCCGCGCCCGTCTCGCAGGCGCCTGGGCCCGGCTGACCGTACCCGCCCGCGACACCCTCCAGGCCCTGGCCGCTCTGCCGGACCCGTCCTTCTCCCTCCCCACCGCCGCCCGCGCCCTGGGACTCGACGGACGGAACGCGCAGCGTGCCCTGGAGGACCTGATCGACGCCGGTGTCCTGGCTCCACCGCCCGGTCCCGACGTGGCCGCGCACACGGGGGCGGGAGTGGCGGCCGTTCACTACGAACTGCCTTGGCTGACCTTGCTGTTCGCGCGGGAGCAGGCGGCCGGGCCTGGAATGCGGTGCTAGGGCCACGTCGGCCCGGGCGTGCCCAGTCATCGGCGGAACCAGGATCCGCCCCCCGGGCCGGGCCGGCCCGGGCCGGAGCCACCCGCCCGGATGGGGCCCGAGCCGGAAGGGGGAGGCCGGGGCCGCCCGCACCATGCCGGGGGCGAACGGCGCGCAGCCAGAGGCAGTCCTCTCCGGGCAGCTGTTCAGACGCCGCCCGTGGCAGCGGCAGGACCGGAGGACTGCACACGTGCCAGATAGCCGGCCTGGAAGCGGCTGGCCGCTCCCAGCTGCTCCATGATCTCGGCGATGTGCTTGCGGCAGGTGCGCAGCGACATGCCCAGCCGCCGGGCCACCATCTCGTCCTTCATCCCCTCCGCGAGCAGCCGCACGATGGCCTGCTTCACCTCGTCCCGCGCCGAACTCTCCGTCCAGGCCGGGTGGTAGGGCTCGGCCAGCGACCAGGTGTGGTCGAAGGTCGCGCACAGGTACGCCACCGTGGACGGCTCGTGGATGACGATGGCCGCGTCCAGGTCGTCCTGATGCGGGATGAACACCGTCTCCTCGTCGAAGGCCACCATGCGGCCGAACAGTTCACTCATCGTCCTGATCTCGGCCCCCTCGTCGGTCATCCGCCGCGCGTACTCCTGCGTGGGCAGGTGGTAGCGGGCCGTGTGCTGGTACAGCGTGCGCATCCGCACGCCGCGGCGCAGCATGTCCCGGTCCCGGATGAACGCCTGCTCCAGCAGCGTCGGGGAGCGGCCACCGCCGGGGTGGCAGGTGCGGACCTCCTGCCGGCACCGCATGGTCGCCTCTGTGATCATGCCCACGACGGTCTTGAGGTCCGTGACCTCGGTGAGCGGCGCACGTCCCTGCCACCGTCGCCGTCCTTCCGCATAGAACGGTGCCAGGAGGGCCAGCTCGCCCCGCAGTTGGTCGATCTCGGCGAGCTGCCTGCGCAGCCCCGCCTCCTTCGGCGCGACCAGCGCGGCGATGGCCGCGTCCGGGGCCACCGGCACCAGCCGGTCGGAATCCTCGGGCAGGTATCGCAGCAGCAGCAGTTCGGTCAGCGTCACCACCGCCGAGGCCGCGCAGCCCTCCGGCAGCCCCAGTTTCGCGCCGAGCGTCTTCGCGTCGCACGATCCCTGATCACTCACCCACCGGAACACCCGGACGGCGTCCTCGGACAACTTCGCGCCGGACGCCGACCCCCCGGCCGTTGTGCGAAGACCCGGTAACTTACCGTCCTCACCTATGCCGCCCATCCAACCCCCTCATCAGCCAGATGGCTCCGCACTCACCCGTACAGATGTCTATTGTTCAGATGCGCGGTAGATATTCCCAGACCCCCTGGAAGGAATCACCGTGGAACGAACCAAAGGGGCAATCGCCGCGCTCCTGGGACTCGTCACTCTTCTCAGGGGCCGGGTTCGCTCCCGGCGGCACCGTGCCGGTGGCGACGCGGGTACGGCACGCGAGGTGCTCAACCAGCCTCCGCGCCCCGTGCGCGGCGACGGTGACGACACACCGACCGTGCCCACGCCCCACTGGTGACGGGGCTGGCGTGCCGACGAGTCCGCCCGGCCCAGCGCCCTGCCGGGCGCGAACCAGGAGCGGTATGAGCAGGCGTTGTCCCGGTCGGCAACGGGCCGGGCGCCCCTGGAGAGCAAACACTGCTGCCGCCGCCGGATGTCCGGCGGCGGCAGTCCGCTGATCCGCACCCTCTCGCAACGCCGGCCGGCACTGCGGACCACGGAAGTGAGGTCGTCCGGGTCCGGGCTCGCGGCGGTGTTCCGCGGGCGCGAGGCGGTTGTCAGACGCGGACGAGCGCCTCGTACCGCATCCAGCCCACGCCGTCGGCCGCCGCTGCGGTGCTGACGCGCGCGTAGGTCACGTTGTACGAGTTGTCGACCCAACTGGCGTATTCGCAGCCGGGGCCGGGTGCGCCGACGATGTCACCGGCCTGCTTGGTCTTCACGATCACGCTGTAGGGGTTCGGTTCCTCGTACACGCCGGCCGTCGGCCACAGGACCTTGTAGTCGCAGCTGGACTGCGCCGCCGCGACGGCACTCTGCGCAGTCACGAGCGCACCGGCGGCGGAGAGTGCGGTGACAAGAGCAGCGGCAGTGAGAAGTCTTGAACGCATGGGTGCTCGTTCTCCCGAGTTGATAGTGAGTCAGGGGTGCACAGAATGACAGGTCGTTCGGCAATCCTGCTCACCGGCCTCGCTTTCACCGGTTCGGCGAGATGGTCCCGCAGGAACAGGAGAGAATCGCTCCTCACCCCAAACACACCAAATATCCTCGAGCCGAACAAAGCGCCCCTGAAGGCTTGCAGGGAATGACGATTCTGCTTCCCGTTTTCGATACCGGACGACAGCATCCGCTGAAATCTGCGGGCAAAAAGTGTATTTCCGTCATGTGACCGGTACCTGTGGCGTCCGCGGAGTTCACGGCCCGGGGCTGTCGCCCTTCGGTCCGCCGCCGACCGCTCCGGGTCCGCCCGGCTCCACGGGCTCGCCCGGGGTGGCGAGCCGGTCGACCGCGTCGACGCCGACCACCGCGCCGGTGGACTTCCTTCCGCGTCGCAGTCTGCGCTCCAGCCACGAGGCGAACGTGGTGAGCGCGAAGTTCAGCACGACGAAGATCACCGCGACGACGGTGAAGCACGCGATCGTGTTGGCACCGTAGTTCGCGCTCATCGGGCGGACCGAGGCGAGAAGCTCGGAGAAGCCGAGCATCGCGCCGCCGAGCGCGGTGTCCTTCACGATGACCACCAGCTGGCTGACCAGCGCCGGCAGCATCGCGGTGACCGCCTGCGGGAGCAGCACGTTCGTCATGGTCTGGCCCTTGCGCATACCGATCGCCTTGGCGGCATCGGTCTGTCCCCGGGGCAGCGACAGGATTCCGGCGCGTACCACCTCGGCGAGCACCGAGGCGTTGTAGAGGACGAGCCCCGTGACCACGGCGTACAGCGGCCGGTTGTCGGGACTCACGTCGGTGAACTCCGCGTACGCCGCGTTGGCGAAGAGCATCAGGATCAGCACCGGGATGGCGCGGAAGAACTCCACGACGGTTCCCCCCGCTCCACGCACCCAACGATGTTCGGAGAGCCGGGCGATACCGAAGAGCGCCCCGAGCGGCAGCGCGATGACCATGGCGAGCGCGGCGGCGATGAGGGTGTTCTCCAGCCCCGGCCAGATGTACGTGGCCCAGGCACGGGAGTCCGTGAAGAAGGGCCTCCACTTCGCCCATTCCAGCTGGTTCTTGTCGGTGAGGCTCTGGATCACCCACCAGATCACCAGGCCGAGCGCCAGCAGGAACACGATCGTGTAGATGACGTTGCGCCGCTTGGCGCCGGGCCCCGGTACGTCGTAGAGGACGTGGGTCATCGCTTCACGGCAGCCTTCTTGCTGACCCAGCCCAGGAACAGCCCGGTCGGCAGCGTGAGGCAGATGAATCCGGCCGCGAAGATGGCGGAGATGAGGATGAGCTGGGCCTCGTTCTCGATCATCTCCCGCATCAGGGTCGCTGCTTCGGCGACCCCGATCGCGGCGGCCACGGTGGTGTTCTTCGTCAGGGCGATCAGTACGTTCGCCAGCGGGCCCACGACGGACCGGAATGCCTGCGGAAGGACGATGAGCCTGAGCCACCTGCGGGAAGCTCAGACCGATGGCGCGGGCAGCCTCCGTCTGCCCGACGGGCACCGTGTTGATGCCGGAGCGCAGCGCCTCGCACACGAATGCGGAGGTGTAAGCGATCATGCCGAGCACGGCGAGCCGGAAGTTGATGGTCTCGAAGTCCTCCGCTCCGAGGCTGACGCCCATGGTCTGGAACAGTCCGAGCGAGGTGAAGATGATGATCACCGTCAGGGGGATGTTCCGCACGACGTTCACGTAGGCGGTGCCGAAGGCGCGCATGAGGGGGACGGGGCTGACCCGCATGGCGGCCAGGAGCGTTCCCCAGATCAGGGCGCCGATGGCGGAGTAGACGGTGAGCTGCACCGTCACCCAGAAGGCTCCCAGCAGGTCGTAACCTTCAAGAAAGTCGAACACGATCTCCCGCACTTCCGGGTGGGCGGAGCGTGAGGCGCGCCGCACCCCTGGGGGGCGGCGCGCCGGTCAGCGCCGCGTCAGGGGACGATGACGCCGATCTTCGGTGCGGGCTCGTTCTTGTAGTCCGCCGGGCCAAAGTTCTTGTTGACGTACTCGTCCCAGGTGCCGTCGGCGACCATCTTCTCCAGGGCCGTGTTGATCTTGGCCTTGAGGTCACTGCCGTTCTGGACGCCGATGCCGTAGTTCTCGTTGCTCAGCTTGAATCCGCCGAGCCTGAACTTCCCTTCGAACTCCTTCTGGGAGGCATAGCCGGCCAGGATCGAGTCGTCGGTGGTCACCGCGTCGATGACCCCGTTCTCCAGGCCGGTGATGCACTCCGAGTAGCCGCCGTACTCCTGCAACTGCGCCTTGGGCGCGAGCTCCGTCTTGACGTTCTGCGCCGAGGTGGACCCGGTGACGGAACAGAGCTTCTTGTTGTTCAGGTCTTCGGGTTTCTTGATGGAGTCGTCGTCCGCGCGGACGAGGATGTCCTGGTGTGCCAGCAGGTAGGGACCCGCGAAGTCGACCTTCTTCTCACGCTCGTCGTTGATCGAATAGGAGGCGGCGATGAAGTCGACGTCGCCTCGCTGGAGGAGCGTCTCGCGGTCGGCGCTCTTGGCTTCCTTCCACTCGATGTCGCCGGGTTCGAAGCCGAGCTCCTTGGCGACATACGTGGCGACATCGACGTCGAAGCCGGTGTACTTGCCGTCCGGGGTCTTGAGACCGATTCCTGGCTGGTCGAATTTGATGCCGATGGTGATGGTGTCGTCGCCGCTGCCCGCCGCGGTGCCCGCGGCGGTGTCGTTGCGACCGTCGGAACCGCAGGCGGCCGCGGTCAGGGACAGCAGGAGGGCGGCCGCAGCCGCGGCGGTGGTCTTACGAGGGTTCATGGTGGTCATCCCTGGGGATTGCTGCACGGATGTGGGGGGCGGGAGCGGCGAGCACGTGGTCCCGCTCAGTGGTGGAGGATCTTCGAAAGGAAGTCCTTGGCGCGCTCACTGCGCGGGTTGCTGAAGAACTCACCGGGCGTCGATTCCTCCACGATCCGGCCGTCCGCCATGAACACCACACGGTTGGCGGCTGAACGGGCGAAGCCCATCTCATGGGTGACGACGGCCATCGTCATACCGTCGCGAGCGAGCTGCTGCATGACCTCCAGCACCTCGTTGATCATCTCGGGATCGAGTGCCGAGGTCGGCTCGTCGAAGAGCATCACCTTCGGGTCCATGGCGAGCGCCCGTGCGATCGCCACGCGCTGCTGCTGTCCACCGGAGAGCTGGGCCGGGTACTTGTCCGCCTGGGAGGCCACGCCCACCCGTTCCAACAGGGAGCGCGCCCGCTCGCCGGCCGACGTCCTGTCCTTCTTACGGACCTTGATCTGGCCCAGCGTGACGTTCTCCATCACGGTCTTGTGGGCGAAGAGGTTGAAGGACTGAAACACCATGCCCACATCGGCGCGCAGCCTGGCCAGCTCGCGGCCCTCGGCCGGCAGGGGCCTGCCGTCGATGGCGATCTCGCCCGAGTCGATGGTCTCCAGCCGGTTGATGGCGCGGCACAGCGTTGATTTGCCTCCGCCGGACGGGCCGATGATGACCACGACCTCGCCCCGGGAAATGGTCAGGTCGATGTCCTGGAGCACGTGGAGCGTGCCGAAGTGCTTGTTGACATGGCTCAGCACGACCAGGGCATCGCTCATGCCCGGCACGACATCCCCCTTGGTCACCACTGCTCCACTCATCGGACTCATCGTCCGTCCGAGTCGCCGCGGTCGCATGCGGAGAGGGCCGAGTGCGCCCGCCGGGCAGGCCCGTGTGGGCCGAACGAGGTCACGCCCCCGATGGGCAAGTGGCGAACCCTCCCGGCACAGCGCTGCCGACCGTCTCCGGCGCGGGATCGAGAAGCGGGCGCCGTCAGGGAGCTGGTGTTGTGCCGGCCCTTCTCGGCGACCTGCCGTCCCGCGGACCCGGGCCGTTTCGTTCTGGATCAGCGCGTGGACGGACTCCGGCCGGGCTGACCCAGTAAGGGTTCGCTCAGGTTCGCCGCGTCGAGGACCCTTCCATTCCGAAACCGAAACCGAAAACGGGAAACGGGAAACGGGAAACGGGAAACGGGAAACGGGAAACGGAAAGCCGGAATCAAACAGACGCGGGAATCGCCAGCGCAACTACCGACTGGCATCCTGGCCCGTTGGTGCTCGCGGCGACCAAAACCAGATTCTCCACCTTCCCTTTACCACCTATGCTTGGGGTCTTTGGGCTCGTTTTCCCATCGGTATCAGGCATGATCCCCGTCGCCCTCCCACTCCGGTCATATCCCTGTTCCTCCGCCGCTATATCTGCAACGGCTACCCAGGGTTCGACCGAATGGACCCGGCATGAGAGGAACCCCAGCCGACGCACGGCTGGGGTTCCTTGAGGCGGTGAGCAGCGATCATCAGGTGGAGTTGCCCACGCCGCGAACCGCTCGTCCGCACACCGGCGGATCGCACCACATCGCGATCACCGTGGATCAGACGGGTCAGCGCTGCAGGGTGAGGACACCCGGCCGCCACGGCAGTTGATCGTAACTGCCACCCGCGGTGGGCGACTTGCCCTGATAGAGGAACTGCAGGTTACAGGGGTCGATGGTCATGGTCTGGTCGGGGTTGTTGCGGACCAGGTCACCGTGGCTGATGTCGTTGGTCCAGGTGGCACCGCTGTTGGCCTTGCCCGCGAAGGGGTTGCTCTCGCTGCCGGCCTGCAGGGTCCACGAACCGCTCAGGCTGGGGGCTGTGAACGACCGGAAGTAGCGTCCGTTCGCCCCCATCGCCTCAACGATCATGAGGTACTGGTTCTGGTCCTGAACCTTGTAGACCTGCACCGCCTCGAACAGGTTGTTCGTCGAGTCGCTCATGACCGTCGTGTACGACGAGCCGAAGCTGCCGGGGAAGTTCCCGATCGGCATGCTCGCCCGGTAGATCTTGCCGTTGTCACCGGCGAAGAACAGGTACATGTTCTGGCCGTCGGCGATCAGGGTCTGATCGATCGGGCCGGTGCCGGAGCCGGAGATGCTACCGGTGAACAGCGGCTGCGGCGAGGACCAGCCGTTGGGGTTGGTCGGGTCGCTCGACGTGCGGTAGACGAAGGGCGACGCACCCCACTGGTACGCCAGCACCCAGATGTTCTTGGGCGCGAAGTAGAACAGCGTGGGCGCCACTGCGGCCTGACCCATCCCGGTCTGGCCGGCCGATCCCATGTCCGACCAGTTCGTGAAGGGACCGAACGCCATCGAGCCGTACGACGATCCCGACACGTTCGAGGCGTAGACCAGGTGCTTGCCGTTGTACACCACGTTGGTGAAGTCCTTCAGCGCGACCCACCCGTTCGCCGGCTGCGCCAGGACACCCGTCGACGTCCACCGGTACGTCGACGGAAGAGAACATGAACCTCCCGGCGGGGTCGATGTGCCCGACAGGCCGGTCCACTTCTGGTTGCTGCCGCCGTTGCACGTCCAGATCTCCACCGCCGTGCCGTTGGCCGTACCGGCGCCCGTAGCCTCCAGGCACAGCCCGGACTCCACGCCGACGATTGTGCCGTCGGAGTTCACCCGCCACTGCTGGTTCGCACCGCCGGAACAGGTCCAGATCTGCACCCGGGTACCGGCCGCAGTGGCGTGGCCCGGAACATCCAGGCACTTGTTGCCGTACACGGTCAGCTGGCTGCTGTCCGTCGACGTCCACTGCTGGTTGGTCTTGCCCGAGCAGTCCCAGATCTGCAGGTACGTGCCGTCGGTCTGGACGGCATTCGGTACATCGAGGCACCGGCCGGAACCAACACCGCGCAAGGCGCCGCTGCTGGCCGCCTGAGCCGGGCCGGCGACGAGCATCGCCGCCAACGCGACCAGGGCCGCAACCACGGCGGCGAGCACCACAGATGGATGCCTGCGGCTGAAACTTCCTCTGCGCATGGGGACTTCCTATTCCTGGAATATACGGTTCCGGCCGGCCCGGTCAGAGGCTGTCCGGACTGTCGAGGCCGGCGCGGACCTGCCCGAATTGGCGAGGCCATGACATGCGCATATGCGGCATACTCCTTACGGTTCGGCCGAATGCGGTGGACACAGCCCGGGAGGTGCCCCGCCGTGCGGGTGGAGCGGCTTCACCTGTTCGAGATATCGAACATGGGTCGAAGTTTCGAGCAACCTGAATGATAGGGAACCAGCGAACGGCGTCAATACCTCCCGCATGAATCGCGAGTGACTCCGAAACATTCGCAGAGCTTCCTGGATGAAACACCGCAGGTTGAACCGACCGGATGGTCGGGATGGGCGAATGGCGGCCCTCTCACTACAGAGCAGAGCCGGCTTCGTGGACAGAGTCGACCCAGCCGACCCTCGGCCAACCGTCGAGCCGCCACACGCAAACCTAAGTGCACCCGCCACCATAAGTTTCGACGAACTTTCGGAAACTAGTCATTGACTGTCACTCCGCGCCGAGCACATACTCTCCCAGCGATCGACACCTCCCCGTAACGGACACGACTCCACGCGGTCACACCCGTCCGCGCGGCACGTCCACACATGCATGCCCGGAACCGGAAAGCAGGGGTTGCAGGGATCTCACCGACTTCGCGCACGCACCCGGCCTTCACCGTCACGGCCTGCCTGCCCGCCACTTGAACTCCGGATCAGCGCAGGTACAAGGCTTTTGGCACCCAATAGACCACTACATGCACGGCCTGTTCACACCAGTTGTGTCAATGACGACAGATCAGGAAGTCTGCACAATGACGAGGAAAGCACGCAGCGCGACGGCTGTCGCGATCGGCTTGGGCATCGCACTCACTGCCACCGGCTGCGCCGGCGGCAGCACCGACGGCGGCGGCGGTTCGTCCGATGGCCAGGTCACGGTGACCGTCTGGGAGAACGCGACGACCGGGCCCGGCGTGAAGTACTGGCAGGACGCGGCGAAGGCGTATCACGCGCTGCACCCGAACGTCACGATCAAAATCCAGGGCATCCAGAACGAGGACCTCGACGGCAAACTGCAGACGGCGCTCAACTCGAGCTCCGCGCCGGACATCTTCCTGCAGCGCGGTGGCGGCAAGATGCGGGCCATGGTCAACGCCGGTCAGATCCAGGCACTGGACCTGACCGCCACTGACAAGGCGAATGCAGGCGCGGCAGCCATCGCGGGCAACACGATCGACGGCAAGGTCTACGCGATGCCGAACGACACGCAGCCCGAGGGCATCTACTACAGCAAGGACCTGTTCAAGCAGGCCGGCATCACCTCGACGCCGACGACGATGGACGAGCTCGAGGCCGACATCGCGAAGCTGAAGGCGATCGACGTCGCGCCGATCGCGGTCGGCGCCAAGGACGCCTGGCCGGCCGCGCACTGGTACTACAACTTCGCCCTGCGCGAGTGCAGCCAGGACACCTTGACAACGACTGCCAAGTCGCTCGAGTTCACCGATGAGTGCTGGACCAAGGCCGGCGACGACCTGGATGCGTTCCTGAAGGCCGACCCCTTCCAGAAGGGCTTCCTGACGGCTTCGTCGCAGCAGGGCGCCGGGTCGTCGGCGGGCATGCTCGCAAACCACAAGGCAGCCATGGAACTCATGGGCAACTGGAACCCCGGTGTGATAGCCAGCTTGACCCCGAACGAGAAGCCGCTCCCTGACCTGGGCTGGTTCCCCTTCCCCGCCGTGGCCGGTGGCCAGGGCGACCCGACCGCCATCATGGGCGGCAGCGACGGATACTCGCTGTCCAGGAACGCACCGAAGGACGCATTCGGCTTCCTCCAGTTCATTGTGACAAAGGACCAGCAGGAGCCCTTTGCCAAGGCCTTCAACGCGATCCCGGTGAACAAGGACGCCCAGGGGGTCGTCACCGACTCCTACAACGTCTCGGCCCTGCAGGCCTTCAACAAGGCCGGCTACGCCATGCAGTTCCTCGACACCGAGTACGGCCAGAACGTCGGCAACGCGATGAACACCGCCGTCGTGAACCTCTTGGCCGGCAAGGGCTCCGCCGCCGACATCGTCAAGGACACCAACGCTGCTGCCGCGAAGGGCTGAGTAAGCAGACAATGAGCAACACCCTGGGTACTGACACGGCCGATGGCCGCCGGTCGCAGGGCGCGCCTGGAGTCGGGGGCACGGCCGAGTCCGCGCCCCCGACTTCGCTGCGAGCGGCTGTGCGCCGTCGCGGCCGTGCCAGGATGCGAATCGAGATCGCGGTCCTGTCCGGACCGGCGATCATCATCTTCCTGACGTTCGTGATCTTCCCGGTCGTACTCGCCGCGTTCTACGGCTTCTACCGGTGGCACGGGTACGGGGCGCCCACCGACTGGGTCGGCCTGAACAACTACAAACTGATCCTCACCGACTCCGCGTTCCAGCAAGTTCTGTGGCACAACTCCCTGATCCTGGTGCTCTCACTGGTCTTCCAGGGCCCACTCGCGATCATCCTCGCGCTCCTGCTCAACCAGAAGATCCGCGGCCGTTCGATCATCCGCGTCCTGATCTTCGTCCCCTACATCGTCTCCGAGGTCATCGTCGGCACCGGCTGGAGCCTGATGCTCCAGAGCAACGGCGCCGTCAACGACCTGCTGCAGCACGTCGGCCTGGGCTTCCTGCAGGCTGACTGGCTCTCCAACCCCGAGCTGGCCATCTGGACACTGATGGGCATCATCTCGTGGAAGTACATCGGCTTCGCGGTGATTCTGATGCTCGCCGGCCTGCAGTCGATCCCCGAGGAGCTCTTCGAGGCCGCTCAGATCGACGGCGCCTCCTACTGGCAGATCCAGCGCCGCATCACGCTGCCGCTGCTGGGGCCGACGATCCGAATCTGGGCGTTCCTCTCGATCATCGGCTCCCTGCAACTGTTCGACCTCGTCTACATCATCTGGGGTCAGTACGTCTCGGGCACTGCGGGCACCTCGACCATGGCGATCTACATGCTCGCCCAGGGCCGGAACGCGGGCAACTACGGCTACGGCAGCGCCGTAGCGGTCGTGATGTTCCTGATCTCGCTCATCGTCGCGCTGGTCTACCAGCGCTTCGTCCTGCGCCGTGACCTCCAGGGCGCCGTCACCGAAGGAGCAGCCTGATGAGCGCGACGACCGGAAACTCCTGGCTTTCCTCCGCCGTGGAACCGGGTGCGCCCATCGACCGTCGTGACAAGCCGCAGAAGTGGGGGCATCCGTTCACCTACCTGATCGCGCTGCTCTTCATCGGAGGCTGCATCGCACCGGTGCTCTATATCGTGCTCGGCGGATTCCGCACCAACTCGCAGATCACCACGAGCCCGGCCGACCTGCCGCACCCCTGGGTCGTCAGCAACTACAGCAACATCCTGAAATCGACGACGTTCTGGGGCGAATTCGCCAACTCCCTCATTGTCGCGTTCGCGAGCACCGCCGGCATCGTCGTCCTCGGCCTGATGGTGAGCTTCGTACTCGCGCGCTACGACTTCAAGTTCAAGGGCGCGATGTATTCCCTGTTCGCCGCCGGCCTGATGTTCCCCATGGTCATCGCGATCACCCCGCTGTACATCGTCATCAAGGACCTCGGCCTCGTCGACAACCTGCTCGGCGTGATCATCCCGCAGATCGCCTTCGGCCTGCCGACGACCGTCATCATCCTGGTGCCGTTCCTCAGAGCCATTCCGAATGAGATCGAGGAGGCCGCCGCGATAGACGGTGCAAGCCGACTCGGATTCTTCTTCCGCATGGTGATCCCGCTGTCGCTGCCCGGTGTCGTGACAGTCGGCATCCTTTCGTTCATCGGTAGCTGGAACAACTACGTACTGCCCCTGTACATCCTCAACTCGCAAGCGAACTTCACCCTGCCGCTCGGCGTCCAGGCGTTCTCCTCGCAGTACTCCGCGGACACCGCGAAGGTCCTCGCGTTCACCTCACTCGCAATGCTGCCCGCCCTGATCTTCTTCTCGATCTTCGAGAAACGGATCGTCGGCGGTCTCACCGGCGCTGTGAAGGGCTGAAACCGGCACCAAGATCTGCACCGGCCCGTCTCCCGCCTGCCCCTGCCCGTGCCTCCGGCACGGGCAGGGGGCCGATCGGCGGCATCGCTCAGCCCGCGGCCGCCGCGATGAGGACGGCCCTCGGCACCTCCCCGTAGCGCCGTCCCGCACATTCTCTGAACTGAGCTCCCGAAGTCAGCACCTGACCAGCACGGGAAAGTACCGTGCTGGTCGCACGCGTGACAGGGAGCCCATCCGCGCCGCCCAGGGACCGACGACTGTCCTGCAGGTGATCACTCACCGTGCCTAACTCTCCCGGCGCCGACCGATCTCCGTCGACCGATGGCCCCGCAGCGGCCACCACTCCGAGCGCGCCGGCGACACGCGAAACACATGGTGCCCCGTGCCAGAGAACCAGGGCGAGGCCACCGCACCCAAGGAATTCACGGGCTGAACGTGAACCAATCGGTCATCGATGAGCGGGCGGACTCGACCGGTATTGTCCGCTGCATCCTCGTTCGGACGAACGGGGATGCAGCGGCTCCCGGGTTGCGGGGCGGAGTCCGCTCCGGCCTCGAGTCGAGTGCGGGCAGCTCCCGGGCCGCCGTCGATCATTTCGGCCTGGCAGGCATGTCCGGGGTGTCCGATAGTGGACGAAGGGGGCCTGTCCCGAGCACTCGGAGCCGCAATGGACCGCTATCCTCCCATCGCCGAGCACGGGCTGGTGGGCGACCTGCAGACAGCGGCGCTCGTGTCGTCGCAAGGCGTCGTCGACTGGTTCGCGGCGCCCAGGTTCGATTCGCCCAGCATCTTCGCCGCGCTGCTCGACCACGACGGCGGCGGGTACCTGCGGCTTGCTCCTGAGCACCCGGACGGGACGTGCAAACAGCTCTACTACCCGGACACCGCCATCCTGGTGACCCGATTTCTGTCCCCGGACGGGGTGGGTGAGGTCCTCGACTTCATGCCGCCCGACCGAACCCGTACCGCCACCGGCCGGCACACCCTCATCCGCATGGTCCGCGTTGTGCGGGGCAGCGTCGACTTCACGCTGGAATGCCGGCCGCGTTTCGATTACGGCAGGGCCGAGCACAAGCTCGAACTCGGGCAGGACGGGGCCGTGTTCAGGTCAGCCGGGATCGACGGGTACCTGCAGACCACCTTTCCGCTGGAGCGGGACGGCCAGGACGTGCGCGGGAAGGTGACGCTGAAAGCCGGCGAGTCCGGTGGTGTCGTGTTCACCGTCTGCGAGTCAGGCGGCGACGCGCCCGTACCTCCTACCGCCGACTGGTTTCACGGGCAGTTCGAGGAGGTCAGTCAGTTCTGGCGGCACTGGTTGCGTAAGTCCCGCTACCGGGGCCGGTGGCCCGAGCTGGTACACCGCTCGGCCATCACTCTCAAGCTCCTGACCTACGCCCCCACCGGCGCGCTGATCGCGGCGGCCACCATGGGTCTGCCCGAACAGGTCGGCGGAGAGCGTAACTGGGACTACCGTTTCACCTGGGTACGTGACGGTGCGCTGTCCGTACGGGCGATGCTGGAACTCGGTTTCGTCGAGGAGGCCACCGCATTCGTCCACTGGCTGGTCGACAGGCTCCAGGAGCGCGCGGGTAAGGAAGGGGAGCCGCTCCAGACGATGTACCGGATCGACGGCAACCCAGACCTGCCGGAAGAAACACTCGATCACTTCGAGGGCTATCGCGGCTCTGCGCCCGTGCGCATCGGCAACGGCGCCGCCGACCAGCTGCAACTGGACATCTACGGCGAGGCCATCTACGCCCTGTCCCAGGGGTCCGAGATCGCGCAGCAGGCCGGCTCCAAGGGATGGAATGCGCTGGCCCGGACGCTGGACTGGTTCGCCGACGCCTGGGACCGGCCGGACGAGGGCATCTGGGAGACCAGAGGCGGCCGTCAGGACTTCACCTACAGCCGGGTCATGTCCTGGCTGGCCTTCGACCACGGGCTACAGCTCGCCGAGCGATTCCGCAGGCCCGCCGACGTGGAGCGGTGGCGCAAGGCCCGGGACGCGGTGTTCGAGCAGGTGATGGAGCGCGGCTGGAGCGAAAAGGAGGGCGCCTTCGTCCAGCACTACGACGGCGACGTGCTGGACGCCTCGCTGCTCCTCATGCCCCTGGTCGGGTTCATCGCTCCCCGGGACCAGGCCTGGCTTTCCACGCTGGATGCGATGGACCGCAAGCTCGTCTCCGACAGCCTCGTCTACCGCTACGACCCCGCCGCGTCGCCGGACGGTCTGCGCGGTTCGGAGGGCACGTTCAGCCTGTGCACCTTCCTCTACGTCGACGCTCTCGCGCGGGCGGGCCGTGTCTCCCAGGCCCGGTACACCTTCGAGAAGATGCAGACCTACGCCAACCACGTCGGCCTGTTCGCTGAGGAAGTCGGTCCCAGCGGGGAGCAACTGGGCAACTTCCCGCAGGCTTTCACCCATCTCTCCCTCATCATGGCCGCCCTCACCCTCGACAAGGCGCTCGACGCCGAGGACGGACGCTGAGCGGTGGTCACACGATCTCGCAAGGCAGAGGGTCTCACGCTGACCGCTGCGGAGTTCGCCGCGCTCTACCGACGTCTTCTGTCGGGCGCGGCCTGGGCCGGCGGCGACCGGGGTGCCCTGGTCGCCCTCACTCCCGCCCGTGTGGTGGCCGCCAGTCGTGAGGTGCGGACCGGCCGGACGGTCACACTCGCCGCACCAGTGGAGACGTCCTCGGGTCCGGACAATCCGGAGCCCGCCCGGCACAAGATGAAAGGGCACCCGGAAGACGGTGCCCCGGACGGTCTGGGGTTTGCCATGGACCGCTTCGCGATGAACGTGCACGGAGACGCCGACAGCCACATCGACGCCCTGTGCCACGTGATCTACGACGGCACTCTCCACGGCGGCGTGGCCGCGAGCAGCGTCACAGCCGACGGCGCCACGGCGCTGTCCATCGAGGCGGCGCACAACGGGATCGTCGGACGCGGCGTGCTGCTCGACATCCCCCGGCTGCGCGGAGTCCCGTGGCTCGAACCAGGTGATCACGTGACCGCCGACGACCTCGCCGCCGCCGAGACGGCCCAGGACGTCCGTGTGGGCGAGGGCGACCTCCTGTTCGTCCGCGTCGGCCACCGCCGGCGCCGCACCGAACTGGGAGCGTGGCACACCGCGGAGTGGCGTACGGGGCTTCACCCGTCCGCGATGGAGTTCCTGGCGGAGCGGCGGGTCGCTGTACTCGGCGGCGACGGCAACAACGACACGGCCCCGAGCTCCACTGAGGGCGTCGACTTCCCCGTGCACGTCCTGGCCGTCCACGCCATGGGCCTGCACCTGCTGGACTACCTCCAGTTCGAGGATCTGACGCAGGCCTGCGAGTCGGAGGGGCGTTGGTCTTTCCTGTGCGTCATCGCACCTTTGCGGCTGCCGCAGGCCACCGGCTCACCGGTCAATCCGATCGCCGTCCTCTGAGGAGCATCATGGAGACAGCCCCTGACGTGCCCACCGTTGTCGTGGTCATGGGTGTGGGGGGTTCGGGGAAGTCCACCGTGGACGTCCTGCTCGCGGAGCGGCTGGCACTGCCCTTCCTGGTGGCGGACGACCCGCACCCGGCCACGAACCGGGCCAAGATGCCGAGGGGCGGCCGCTCGACGACGAGGACCGCCGGCCGTGGCTGATGTCCCTCGCCGAGTGGCTCAAGGAGGCCACCGACTCGGGTCGGGGCGGGGTCGTGGCGTGCTCGGCTCTCAAGCAGTCGTACCGCGACCTCTTCCTGGGGGGCGGGTGACGGCGTCTGGTTCCTCCACCTGGCACTCGACCCGATGGTCGCGGAACAGCGAGTCGCGGAGCGCACAGGCCATTTCATGCCCGCCAGGCTGGAGAAGTCCCAGTACGCCGCGCTCGAACCCCTGCGGCCCGACGAGCCGGGGCTGAGGTGAACGCCGACGCCACCCAAGGCCATCGTCGACGAGGCGGCGGGCGCACTCTCGGCGCCCCGCTGAGCGCCCCTCGCACCGTCCGAACGCCGTCGACTCGCTGCTCCCAAGAGGGGCCGGTAGCTTCGAAAGGGTCACCGAAACCGATCACGCGGGCGCATCCCCCGTGCGCCGTGCCCCCGCGCCCCTCACGGCGGGCGCGACGACCAGGGCGGCCCACTATTCCAAGAACGGGATCTCCGAATGGCTGACGACCAGCACTACGACGTCATCGTCATCGGCACCGGAGCCGGTGGCGGAACTCTCGCCCACCGGCTGGCCCCCACCGGCAAGCGCGTGCTCATCCTGGAACGCGGCGACTACCTGCCACGCGAGCGGGACAACTGGGACTCCACCGCCGTCTTCGTCAAGGGCAGATATCGCGCGCCCGAGTTCTGGTACGACAAGCACGGCAACGAGTTCCCGCCGGAGGTCAACTACTACGTCGGGGGCAACACCAAGTTCTACGGCGCCGCGCTCTTCCGCCTGCGCCCCGAGGACTTCGGCGAGCTGCGCCACCACGACGGCGTCTCCCCCGCGTGGCCGATCCGCTATGAGGATCTGGAGCGGTACTACACGCAGGCGGAACAGCTCTATCTGGTGCACGGCCGGCACGGTGAGGACCCGACGGAGGGCCCTGCGAGCGGCCCGTACCCGCACCCCCCGGTGGAGCACGAGCCGCGCATTCAGCAGCTCAGCGACGACCTGGAGAAGAAGGGACTGCACCCTTTCCACCTGCCCATCGGCGTTAACCTGACGCAGGACGAGAACGGCCGGGCCACCCACGACAGCGTGTGCATCCGCTGCGACCGCGTGGACGGCTTCCCCTGTCTCCTAGGTGCGAAGTCCGACGCCCAGGTGATCTGCGTCGATCCGGCACTGACGTACGACAACGTCACCATGGTGACCGGGGCGAACGTCCGGCGTCTGGAGACTGACCCGACCGGGCGTACCGTCACCCGCGTCGTCGCCGAGCTCGGCGACGGGTCGACCGAGGGCTTCAGCGCCGACATCGTCGTCGTGGCCTGCGGAGCGGTCAACTCGGCTGCACTGCTGCTGCGTTCGGCGAACGACAAGCACCCCGGGGGGCTGGCCAACAGTTCCGACGTGGTGGGCCGCCACTACATGCGGCACAACAACCTGGCGCTGATGGCGGTGTCGAAGGAGCCGAACCCCACCAAGTTCCAGAAGACACTGGCGCTGAACGACTGGTACCTCGGGGCGGACGACTGGGACTTCCCGCTCGGCGGCATCCAGATGCTCGGCAAGTCGGACGCCGATCAGATCCACGGCGAGGCGCCGCGCTGGGCAGGCGCGGTCGCCCCGGACATGCCGTTCGAGATGCTTGCGCACCACGCCGTCGACTTCTGGCTGTGCGGCGAGGACCTTCCGCTGCCGGAGAGCCGGGTCACCCTGGACAAGGACGGCGCCATTCACCTGGCCCTCGACGAAAAGAACAACATCGCCGGGCTTAAGCGCCTCGAGCACAAGCTCCAGGGCATGCTGGGCCACCTGGGCATGCACGAGCACCACCTGCTGGACCACAGCATCTACCTCCACAAGGGCATGCCCATCGGGGCCACCGCCCACCAGGCCGGAACGATCCGGTTCGGCACGGACCCCCGCAGCTCGGCCCTGGACGTCGACTGCAAGGCACACGACCTCGACAACCTCTACGTCGTCGACACGAGCTTCTTCCCGAGCATCGGGGCGGTGAACCCGTCGCTCACCGCGATCGCCAACGCCCTGCGGGTCGGCGACCACATCGCGGCCCGGCTGGGCTGAGGCGGGCCGAGGGGCACTCGGGACCCGCGTGCCCTCATAGGTCGTCCCCGGGCGCTCGGGCCGCCCGGGTGTCGGCGTCGGTGAGCGACTCCAGCTCACCCAGGGTGTCGAGTCGGTAGAGCAGCACCAACGCCGGGCCGACCAGCACGACCGCAATGGCCGTGACGATCACCAGCCACTGCAGGGTTGCGGAGGCGCCTGCCGCATCGGTCACGGTCAACGAGGTGGGCAGCAGGTAGGGCCGCTGGGCGAAGCCCCAGGCGAGGACGGTGAGGGCCACGCTCGCCGCCGATGTGTATCGGGTCCAGCGGTAAGAGCGGCGCAGCAGGAAGAACACCGTGGCCAGGCCGAAGACCCCGGCCAGGACGACCAGCAGCAGTCCCAGGCCGCCGGTCAGGCCGTCCCAGACGTACCGGGCGTCGTCGTGGGTGACGGGCAGGGCGATGAGCGCGAGGACGACGACCGCGGCGAAGGCGAGCAGTGCGCGCAGGCGGAAGTAGTCGACGAGATCGTCCGCGTCGAACCGGCGGGCGTCGGAGCAGAGGTACACCGCCCCGAGGAACGCGGTGGCGGCGACGGCCAGCAGACCCGTGAGGGCCGAGGTCGGGTTGGCCCAGGCGTCCGCGGAGGCGGTCGTCCCGACCTCGACCCGGCCGGCGGCGATGCCACCGAGCACCGCCCCGAGGAAGAAGGGGGTGACGAGCGACGAGACGGCGAAGGCCGCTCCGTAGATCCGTCGTCGGGCGAGTCGCCGGGTGGGCTTGCGCAGGGCGAATCCGGCACCCCGGAGCACCAGGCCGACGGCCGCGAGGGCGAGGGGCAGCCACATCGCCTCGAAGACAGCCTGGAACATGGTCGGGAAGCCGGTCCACATGATGACGAAGACGAAGATCAGCCAGACGTTGTTGGCCTCCCAGACCGGCGCCATCGCGTGGTCGATGAGCCACCGGGGCCGTTTGCCGCGCTCCGCGCCACCGGCCAGGAGGTCCCAGAACCCCGCGCCGTAGTCCGTGCCCCCACCGCAGGCGTACGCGGCGATGACGACCACCAGCACCCAGGCGATGAACTCGGCCATCAGGACGCACCACCCGAGGTTCGGTCGGAGCCCGCAACGGCCCCGTGCTCGGCCCTGGGTCCGTACGGTGTGTCCGCCTCCGGGGCCGGTGGGCCGTGCACGGCGGTTGGAGCCTCGTCGGCGATGCGCCAGCGGGTGCGCATCTTCAGGATGACCGTGAGGAACGCGCCGATCACCAGCGCGTACACGACGATGACGATGCCGAGCATCGACCACAGCGATCCGGCGCCGGTGTCGGTCACCGCTTCCGAGACCCGCATGTGGTTGTAGACGATCCAGGGCTGGCGGCCCACTTCGGTGGTGATCCAGCCGCACTCCACGGTCAGCAGGCAGGCGCCTCCCGCGAGCGCCGCGCAGCGGAAGAACCAGCGGCTGCGGGGCAGGTCCCGGTGCCTCAGCCAGGCCCAGGCGTACCAGAGTGCGAGCAGGATCAGCAGGCTGCCGACGGTCACCATGATGTCGAAGGCCCAGTGAGCGATGGTGGCCTGGACGGCGGTGGGCCGGTCGGAGGCGGGCACCGCGGTCAGCCCTGTCACCTGGGTGCTGGGCTTGAATCCGGCGAGGATCGAGTCCAGCTGCGGGATCTTGATCCCTCCGGAGACCGTCCCGTCCTCGTCCAACCGGCCGAACAGGTACTCCGGTACGTGGGTGTCGGTCTTCCAGACGAGTTCGGTGGCCGCGAACTTGACCGGCTGCTTGTGGAAGACCGCGCGAGCGGTGGCGTCTCCGACCATGAACTGGACCGGAGTGAGGATGGTCGCGACGGTGAACGGCAGGGTGAAGCCGAGCCGGTGGTACCGGTCGCGGCGGCCGCGCAGCCAGCCGACCGCGTAGACCCCCGCGACCACGAATCCGGCTGTCATGAACATCGCGACCACGAAGTGCCAGTACTGCGGGCCGAACATGGGGGTGAAGATCGCCTGTCGGACGTCGACGTCGACGGGGTTCCCCGCGGAGTCGAGTTTGAAGCCCTGTGGGGTGTTCATCCAGGAGTTGGCCGCGATGATGCCGAAGGCCCCCATCAGGGCCGCCAGGGGAAGCGGAGCCCCGAGCCAGAAGTGGGTCCAGGGCTTGAGTCGGCGCCACCCGTAGAGATAGATCGCGATCAGCACGGCTTCCAGGAAGAAGGCCCAGGCCTCGACGCCGAAACCGAGTCCGAAGACATCGCCCCAGCGCCCCATCATGCCGGGCCACAGCAGCCCGAGCTCGAAGGACAGCACCGTTCCGGTGACGACGCCGACGGCGAACTGCACGGCCATCACCGCCGACCAGCGCCGGGCCAGTTTGAGTGCGACGGGGTCGTTGCGGCGCAATCCCCGGTAATGCATCAGCAGCGTGATGGCCGGCAGCGCCACTCCGAACGGCACCAGGAGGATGTGCGAGCCCAGGGTGAAGGCCATCAGCTCACGGGCCGGCAGGAGCTGGGACGGCGGGTCCACCGCTTGGATCACATTGCTGAGCATGTGTGCCTCGAAGGTTTGCCCCACCGAGGGCGGGGAGAGCGGAGACCTGATAACACGACGTACGACCGGGATGATCGCGATTGAAGAGCAGGCCCGTGGGCCGTCGACGCCCTGACGGCAGGCGGCTCGACGGCCACAGGCGGCGCACCCGAGTTCAGCCTCCGGTCGCGAAGCCCGGGAAGAGGGTCATGCCGCCGTCGACGTACAGCGTGGCCCCCACGACGTAGTCGAGCAGGTCGGAGGCGACGGCGACGACCGCGTTGGCGATGTCGTCGGGGTCGCCCACCCGGCGGTACGGGATGAGGCGCAGGAGGTCGGCCTCGGCCTCGGGGGTGGACCAGGCATCGCGGTTGATCGGGGTGCGGACCGCGCCCGGGGCGATCGCGTTCACGCGGATCCGGTGGGGGGCGAGCTCCTGGGCGAGCGTCTGCATCAGCATCCCCACACCGCCCTTGGAGGAGGCGTAGTTCACGTGCCCGGACCAGGGAACGATCTGGTGGACCGAACTCATGCAGACGATCTTCCCCGCCGACCGGGAGACCTCCTCCACCACACCGCGATGGATGAACTCTTTGGCCGCTTCCCGCGCGCACAGGAACTGGCCGGTCAGATTGACGTCGATGACCTTCTGCCACTGGGCGAGGGTCATCTCCGTCACCGGCGAGTCCCGCTGGAGACCGGCGTTGGCGACCATGATGTCGATGGTGCCGAACTCTTCGACCATGCGGGCCACCATCGCGACGACCTGCTCCTCGTCGGACACGTCGGCCTCGTGGGCGTAGGCGCGGACACCGAACTCCTTGATCCGCGCCACGACCTTCTCGGCCTCGTCGGCGCCGACGACGTAGTTCACGACCACGTCCGCACCCGCCCGGCCCAGAGCGACGGCGGTCGCCAGGCCGATGCCCGAGTTGGCACCGGTCACGAGCGCCTTCTGGCCGGTGAGCAGTTGTACGGACGGGGAGGCGGGGCTGTCGTCGCCACCAGTTGCCACGGGCTCTCCTTGCAATGTTTCACCAGGGCGTGTGTGCCGGAAGGGTGGCGCAGAGGAACGGCAACCGCCGCACCCCCGGCGCCAAGACTCAAGCACCGCGGGCAGCGCGGGAGACACACCGGCGCGCCCGGCGTCCGTATTCGGCTCGGCTCCTCACACGATCGGCCCAGGGCGTTCGCCCGCCGCGGCGTGGCTTTGGACGCCGGTCGCAGGAACCCCGACCTCGACAACTGCGACCTCGTGGACCCGGGCTTCTTCGTCACATCGGCGCCGTGAACCCGGTCCGGTCATCCCCTGGGAACCGTATGGCCGACGCTCGCGGATGCCTGGACGGCCATAGTGACGCACTATGACTTTCCCGTGCGCGCAGGCGGCTGCCTCGTGGACGAGAACTCAGACATCTCCCCACGCTGACGTTGCACTTCATCTCACTCAGCCTCGCACGAGGGTGAGCGGTGTTCGTAGCGATCGACGCCCTCGTCATCTCCCGGCCCCTGCCTCCATACGCCCGGGGGCCTGGTCGTAGGCTCGGGACATGGTGGGTACGCAGTCGGACGGGGCCGCGCGGGGACCGGGTCGCCCTCGGGAGGAACGGGTCACCGGAGCCGTTCTCCGTGCGGTCGTGGACATGGTCCACGAGCAGGGGATCGCCGCGGTCACGATGGACGCCGTCGCCGCACGGGCCGGAGTGAGCAAGCCCGCCATCTACCGCCGGTGGCCCACCAAGCAGGATCTGATCATCGCCGCCGCGGAGACCCGCATCGGCATCCTGTCGGTGCCCGACCTGGGCGACTTCCGGGCGGAGCTCCACTTTGTCCTCACCGCTCGGCTGGAGGCCTACCGGCTGCCGGGTACGGACCGGCTGATCGCGGGCCTGATCGGGGCGGCGGCCGAGAACGGGGCGGTGCGCGGCGTAGCGGGTGTCTGTAGACATGTGTGTTCCAGTTCCGGTCGATTGCCGAGGGCTGTCGGGACTGCAGAGCGGCTCCGCCGCCGCGTTCCTGTCGGCGGCGCCAGCCTCCGCCGACCCATGTGGTTGACGTGTTAACCAAACACTACGACTGGCTGGTTAACGTGTCAACCAAAGCGTTAGGGTGGACTTCATGGATGAACCGCGATGGCTGGACGAGCGTGAACAGCGGGCTTGGCGCAGCCTCATGAAGATGCAGGACGGCCTGTCCGCATACATCGAGCGGCAGCTGCGCACCCACAGCGGGCTGTCCGCCTCCGACTACCAGGTGCTGGCTCACCTGTCCGAGGCACCCGAGGGGCGCCTGAGGTCGTTCGCACTCGGGGATGTGCTGCGATGGGAGAAGAGTCGCCTGTCGCAGCATCTGACCCGCATGCAGAACCGCGACCTCATCCGCCGCGAGCGATGCGAGACCGACCAGCGAGGGGCAGTCGTGGTCATCACCGAACACGGCCGCACCCTCGTCGAGGCAGCCGCCCCGCTCCACCTGGCTGACGTACGCAATGCGCTGATCGACCACGTGACCCCTGCACAGATGGACCTCCTGATCGAATTGGGGGACCAGGTGGAGGCGCGACTCGCCGTGGTCGATCAGAAGCCGGAATGAGCCCTTGCGTACCCGCCGGGCTGACGCCAACAGTGCCGTCGGAGTCTCACCCGGGGTGTTGATGAGGCCCGGCGTCGAACTTCTTCGCAATCTCGGGGACAGGAACTCCCTTGTCCTTCAGCGCGACGGCGAAGATCAGCATGTTGTCGTCGATGACCTTCGGGCGCCCGCCGTGGTTGCCCTTGGAGGCGGCGATGACCTGGCCTTCGAGTGTCTTCTCCCGGATGTAGTTTCGCTCGATCTATCCGGCTACGGCGAGCACGGCGAAGAACATTGCGCCCATGCCGTTGGGGTCGTAGATCCCGGCCAGAGGGCCGGTGAGGAGTTCGAGCTGTCTGCCGCCGGCCTGGAGTTCGGCGGCCAGCGTCCTCAGCTCGGCCGCGTTCCTGGCCAGGCGCTTGAGCTCGTGCACCGTGCGGATGACGGGTGTCTCGGGGGCGGCCTCCTTGAACTGGTGGGCCGGCCTGAGCGCCTTCTCCAGTTCCGGCCGGACCTTGATGCGGGTGTTGATCTGCTCCTTGAAGACCTTGTGGCACTCGGCGCGGTGGAGGGCTTCGAGCTGGCTCACCAGCTCCTGCCGGGCGGTCGACGTCCGGGCGTCCCCCAATGCGGAGCGGTCGCTCGGTGCGGGGTACGGGCACAACGGCGAGCGCCGGGCCCTGCTTCCACGCGCGGCCGGGGAGCCGGTCGGCGGGGACGAGGATCTCCAGTTCCTCGCGGAGCGCGGGAACGAGGACGCACCTCGGGGTGTGGTACTTCGCGGTGGTCTTCCCGCCTCGGGTACGACAGGCGCCGCCGGCGGGCGCGTCACAGTTCGGGCAGTCGTGACGTTCTACTGCCAACGCGGCCTGAGCGGGTGTGAGATCAATGGCGGCAGCCTCTCAGAAGCGCCTCGCACAACGTGCGGGTTTCGAGAGGACTTTTGCGAACGACGACCTGCGGAAACGGGTCGGCTCCCGGGTCTCTCGCAGAAATCTCACAGATGACCGTCTATGAGAGGCATGGTGCTGCCGCAGTCAGCGCACCAGGGGGAGGAAGATCGTGTCGACGATCTCTTCGAGGACGTGGTCGGGCACGGGGGCGAAGGTCGTGAGGAATTCGTGGCGCAGCAGGTCGAAGGGGAGTGACTTGATGCGTTCGGTGAGGAGTTCCGGTTTGATCTCGCCGCGTTCGACGGCGCGGTCGAAGAGTACGTCGACGGCTTCCTTGCGCCCTGTCAGGGTGGGGTCGACGAGGTCGCCGGGGCTGGTTCCGGTCTCCCGGTAGTAGCTGGCCAAGTTCACGCTCATGACGGTGACGAGTTGGAGGCGGGTGGCGCTGATCTCCCGCATGAGGGTGAGAACGTCCTCCCGCAGGCTTCCGGTGTCGGGAACGTCGTGGATGTGTTTGCGCAGGACGTGGGGGATGGTCGCCCGGACGAGTGCGTCGCGGTCGGACCATCGGCGGTAGAGGACCGTAGGGCTGGTGCCCGCGCGCTTGACGACGGCGTCCATGGTGAACCGGGCGTAGCCGTTGTCGGCGAGTTCTTCCCAGGCCGCGTCGAGCAGTGCCTTCTCCAGTGCCGCTCCGCGGCGTCGCTCGGCCATCCGAACCCCTCGCATCCGTTAGATAGACTTGCCTATCTAATCCTAGCGGCCTAGCCTGATCCCGATAAGATAGAGCTGTCTATCCTAAGGGAGCGTTCATGAACGCCAAGGGTGCCAAGCCACCTTTTGTCGCCGCAGACGCCGACCAGATCGACCCAGCCCTGCGACGTCTGACCTACACCTTGATCATCGGTGCACTCGCCGTCATCTTCGACACCACGATCATGAGCGTCGCCATCGACGGCCTCGCCGGGCAGCTCCACACGTCGCTCAGTACCACCCAGTGGGTGACCACCGCCTACCTGCTGGCCTTGTCCGCCACGATGCCGGCAGTCGGATGGGCTCAGTCGGTCCTGGGCGGCAAACGCCTGTGGATCGCCAGCCTGGGCATGTTCTTCATCGGGTCGCTGCTGTGCGCCGGAGCGTGGAACATCCAGAGCCTGATCGCCTTCCGGGTGGTCCAGGGCATCGGCGGCGGCACGATGATGGTGCTGATGTTCACCCTGGTCATGCAGGCGGCCCAGGGCTGCAACATCGGCAAGGTCATGTCCCTGATCACCGTGCCCACCGCCCTGGGCCCGATCATCGGCCCAGTCGTCGGCGGTGCCATCCTGCACCTGGGCGACTGGCGCTGGATCTTCCTCTTCAACGTTCCCTTCTGCGTCGTCGGCGGCTGCCTCGCCTCGCGCAACCTTCCCGAAGACGAACCCCGGCCCGGCACCCGCCCCCGCCCCCGCCTGGACACTGTGGGCATGCTGCTGCTCTCACCCGGCATCGCCGCCGTCATCTACGGCCTGACACAACTCTCCCGATTCGACGGCCTGGCCAGCCTCAGGGTGGCCCTGCCCCTGATCGCCGGGGTGGCCCTGCTCGCCGGATACGCCTTCTGGGCACTGCGGCGCGGACCGGACGCCCTGCTCGACATCCGGCTGCTGCGCCACCGCGCCCTGGCCTCATCCTCGGCGCTGGTGTTCCTGACCGGCGCCGCCCTGTACGGGACCATGCTCCTGCTGCCGCTGTACTGGCAGCAGGTACGCGGCGAATCCGCCCTGGGCGCCGCACTGCTGCTCATCCCGACGGGCGTGGGCGCCCTCCTCTCCCGTGCTCTGGCCGGCCGATACATGGACCGCTTCGGCTCGCGCCCCGTCGCCGTCGCCGCCTTCGCCCTCACCTTCGCGGCCACCGTGCCGTTCGGCTTCGTCACCGCCTCCACGAGCAACATCGCGCTGATGGCCGTGCTGTTCGTGCGCGGACTCGGGCTGGGAGGGGCCATGATCGCGATCACGGGCGCAGCCTTCGTCGGACTGGAACGCGAGGAGATCCCGGCCGCCTCCAGCATCAGCCGAGTCGCCCAGCAGGTCGGCGGTTCCGTGGGCATCGCGGTCTTGGTCGTGATCCTGCAACGTGCCACAGCCGGCGTCCACACGCCCGCTGCCCTGGCCTCCGGATTCGGTGAGGCCTTCTGGTGGTCCACCGCGTTCACCGCCGCGGCCGTTCCGCTGTGCCTCCTGCTGCCGGGCCGCCCCAGCCCGAAACCGGAGGTCCAGGACACTGCGCTCGCCGTAGAACCCACCGAAGCCTGAACGATCGGGGCGTCCCTGGTCGGAGTGCTCGAACAGGACCTTGGCTCTCTCCGGTCCAGCCTCATCTCCGGGAGCCGTCAGTCCTCCGCGCCGTCCTCGTCGTCTTCGAGTCAGGCCGAGTCTGGGTCCGCAGCGGGCGCAGGGTGCCGCCCGCCGGCTGGGTGGTGGTGAAGCTGTAGCGGCCCAGGACGTTGAGGTTCTTGTGTTTGAGCGGGGAGAGGCGTGCCACGTCCTCGTCGCGGATCTCGTGGCCCTCGGCGCGGAGCTGGGCGACGGCGGCATCGATGTACCTGGTCGTCCATAGCACTACCCGCATGCAGAACGAGCCCCAGCGAGCCGAACTGATCTTCCATGCCCTCCCGGTATGCCTGTCGGGTAGCGGCGGCGCGTTGCCACGCCGCCGCCCCCTAAGTACCGTGCGGGCGGGTTGGCCCCGAGCACGGCTCAAGCAGGCCCTGTGGCTCGCTGGCAGGCAGAAGTGCGGCCCCTTGCCGGTGGCGGCGATGAGCCGTCGTCGGCAGGGGCGGCGTGCAACAGGAGAGTCCCGCAGAGCGGACAACGGCCGTTCTGGCGGTTGAGCAGGTGCCAGTCGGTCTTGTCAATCAGCGGGATCACCTCTTTGCGTCGCCGCCGGGCCCAGTACTCGGTCAGTGCCAGGTCGTCCGGAGACGCCCCGAGCTTGACCAGCTGGTTCCGGACGATCTCCGTCCACGCGAACTCGGGGAGGAACCGTTCGCTGCCGTGGTCTCCGAAGACCACCGGTCACCCCGCGGGGGGTTGAACGCTCCAAAGTAACGGTGCACGATCCAGTCCCTCGGCTTGTTCGCGTGTTCGTGCTTGGCCCACTTGTAGGCGAGCTGCCACACGTAGAAGTCCAGCGAATGAAGACCCGGCTGGACGCCCCGATCGGAAGTAAGCGACCCAGCCCCTAATGATCGGAGACACGGGCCTGATCACCGCCTCGGCGTTGGACCCGCGCAGGTCCCACATCTCGGCGGCGAGCCGTTTCCGGATCAGTTTCACGGACGCCTTGCTGGGCTTGATCAGCCGCTTTCCGCTGCGATACAGCCAGTACTTCGCCACCGTGGAGAACAACAACGCCTTCTACCACCTGCCCACGCCACGGACGTCTTCGCCTCTTGGCAGGAGCGGGCGCCTGCCGGGTTCGTGATGGCGGTGAAGGCCAGCCGCTACCTGACCCATATGAAGCGGCTGCGCGATCCCGGAGAGCCGTGCAGCGGCTGGTGGGCCGGGCCGCGGGTCTCAGCGGGCGGCTGGGGCCGGTTCTGCTGCAACTGCCTTCGCAATTCCGGGCGGACATTCAGGCTCTGGACGCCTGCCTGAGCTGCTTTCCCGACTCGGTCCGGGTGGCCATCGAGTTCCGCCACCCGCCGTGGTGGGCAGAGGAACCGGTGCTGCGGGCGGTGCTGGAACGGCACGGCAGCGCTCCGTGCTGGGCGGATCGGGGGTCCCGGCCGGTTACTCCGCTGTGGCGGACCTCGTCGGGGGGTATGTGCGGTTTCACGGCGGCACGGCAAAGCCGCCACCGAGCTACGGACGCCAGGCGTTGATGTCCTGGGCGCGGCGCATCGCCGACGTTTGGCCCGACGAGGGCGACGTCTACGTGTACTTCAACAATGACCTGGGCGGCGCGGCTGTCGCGGACGCGGCGAAGTTCGCGCGGGCGGCCGCCGCGCTGGGCCGGACGGTGAGCCGTGCGCCCGGGTGATGCGCCCGGTTCCGGCGGGAGCGGACGCTTACCGACAGCTCCAGGTCTGCGAGGTGCATGGTGCGGAGGTGACCGGGTTTACGGGCTGGCCATCCGGGGTCGCCGGTGGCGGCGAAGCGGATCCAGCTCCGGTGCAGCCGTTGCGCCAGGCCGGCGGGTGGGAGCACGGTGCCGAGCAGTATGGATCGCCGACCACCCCACCCGCCAGGCGACTGCCGACATGCCGTCCAGGGCCGGCCTGAGAGGGCCGTGTCCCCCGTGCGAGCTACGTGCAGCTGTCCTCCCTGGGGTGACGATTACGTGCGGCTGGATCCCTAACGTGGGCACAGCCGCGGCGCTCCTGGCGCGGATCCAGTGAAGGAGTCTCATGAGAATCGTCTGGCAACTTGTGGCCGTCTTGGCTATCGCCCTGATCGGCAACCAGGCTGCTGCCGCGGCGCAGGGGAATCCGTGGCTCAGCCTTGGCCTCGGCGCCCTGACAGCCGTGCTCGGCGTGCTGGTTTACAGGTGGGTGGTGGGGCGGACCGAGCGGCGGCCGGTCACGGAGTTGGCCCGGAAGGGTGCCGTGGGAGCAGGGGCGCGGGGGGTGCTGATCGGCCTCGCGTTGTTCGGGGTCGTGATCGTGAACGTGGCCTCCGCCGCGGAGTACAAGCTCGACGGCCTGGGTTCGGTGACGGGCGCGATAACACTGTTCGGCGTGATGACCGCTGCCGCCGTGTCGGAGGAACTGTTGTTCCGTGGGATCCTGTTCCGGATCATCGAAGAACGCGCCGGCAGCTGGATCGCGCTGGCGCTGACGGGTCTGCTGTTCGGTCTGTTGCACCTGGTCAACCCGGACGCCACTCTGTGGGGTGCCATCGCCATCGCCATCGAGGCCGGAGGCATGCTCGCCGCCGCGTACGTGGCAACGCGCAAGCTGTGGCTGCCGATCGGGCTGCACTTCGGCTGGAACTTCGCCGAGTCCGGCATCTTCAGCGCCGGGATCTCGGGTACCGACACCCAGCAGGGGCTGCTGGACTTTGAGATCTCCGGCCCGCAGCTGATCACCGGGGGCGACTTCGGCCCGGAGGGCAGCGTGTACTCGGTGGTGTGGGGCGTGCTGTTGACGATCGTGTTCATGTGGCTGGCCCACCGGCGCGGACATGTGGTGCCCCGTCGTCGGCGCGTCGGCCGGGGCGAGGCCGCCGCTACACTCCCCCAGTGACCGATCTGCGAAAGTCTGGGAGCTGTGGGGCCGACTCGACCTCACGGTCCGCGATCTTCCGCTCGGGCTGCTTCTCCTCGGCGGGTTGCTGCTGCCATGGTTCGACGGGCACGGGTAACAGCTCGGGGGTATGACGACCCACTCCTTCGATGCCCTGGCCGCCGTGGCGCTCGCCCTCGAATGCCTCCCGCTCGCCGTGCGCAGGCGGTGGCCGGTTGTCCGTCTCGCCCTGGTGTCGCTCGGCTTCATAGTCGACCAACTCCGGGGGGCACCACCTGCTGGGCCTTGACCCCTGATGTTGGAGACACTGGATCCTGCGGATCTGAGAACGGACATCTCGTGGTCATGAAGAACTACCCGCCGGAGTTCAAGGCGGACGCGGTCGCGCTGTACGAGTCGCGGCCTGAAGCGACGATCAGGTCGGTCGCCGCTGATCTGGGGATCAATCCGGAGACCCTGCGGAGCTGGGTCCGGGCGGCCGGGGCAAGTCGTCCGCGGGGACGCCGGACGCAGGGACCGGCCCAGCCGCCGGCCCCGCTGGAGGCGGAGAACGCAGCCTTGCGGAAGAAGGTCCGCGAGCTCGAGGAGGAACGCGAGATCCTGCGCAGAGCGGCGAAGTATTTCGCCGGGGAGACGCGCTGGTGAACCGCTTCCAGTGCGTCGCCGACCACCAGCGCCGCTACGGCGTGAAGCGGCTCTGCAGCATCCTCGGCGTCGCCCGCTCGAGCTTCTGATACTGGCGCCGGACAGCTGCGGACCGGGCTGCCCGGCAGACGGCTGACGCCCGCCTGGCCGCCCGGATACGGGCGGTGCACCAGGAATCGGACGGCACCTACGGAGCCCCAGGATCACCGCCGAACTCCGGAAGACGAGCGGCGAGGCGGTCAACCACAAGCGCGTCGCCCGGATCATGAGGGCGTCCGGGATCGAAGGGGGCCGGTTGCGCCGCCGGCACCGCACCACCGTCGCCGACCCGGCCGCGGCCAAGGCCCCGGACCTGACCGGCCGCGACTTCACCGCCACGGCCCCGAACACGAAGTACGTCGGCGACATCACCTACCTGCCCACCGACGGCGGGAAGTTCTGCCACCTGGCGACCGTCATCGACCTCGCCTCACGCCGTCTGGCCGGCCGGGCGATCGCCGACCACATGCGCGCGGACCTCGTCACCGACGCCCTGGCCGCGGCGATCCGCACCCGCGGCAGCCTCGCCGGATCGATCATGCACACCGACCACCGAGCTCAATACACGAGCAGAATCTTCGTCCAAGCTTGCAGGTCAGCAGGGGTTCGGCAGAGCATGAGCGCGGTCGGGTCCAGCGCGGACAACGCACTCGCCGAGTCCTTCCACGCGACCTTCAAACGCGAGACCCTGCAAGGACGAAAAAGCTGGCCAACCGAGCGCGACGCCCGACTCGACGCCTTCCGATGGCTCCACCGCTACAACACCCGACGCCGACACTCCTACCTCGGACAACGATCACCGATCGCCTTCGAGAACGCCCTTCAACTCACACCAACCACGCTGGCACCAGCCGCATAACCCGTGTTCAGGATTCGGGGTCAACGCCCGTTGGTCGCCGGCGAACGACCTGGTCGCCTACCGCGTCGGCGGGGCGATCCTCAGGAGGACGGTCAACGGTCACGCCTTCGTGGGAGTCGAGTTGTCCCCTCCGAGTTGAGTTCGCACGTCGCGGGGCACGTGCACGCCGTGCCTGCGCATGTTGGCGATGAACCGCGCGGCGAGCGGGTCGAGTGTGGTAGGGGTGACCGCCACCAGTTGCCTGACCCAGTGTGGTGAGAACGATCGGACCGCGCCCGGGAAGCCGGCGCTGATCGCGCTCACCGGGCATACCGCGACCCCTAGGCCGGCGGCCGCGAGTTGCGGGGCTGCGACAGTCACCGATGTCCTCATCACAGGCTCCGGGCGGACTCCGGCCTTGGTGAGGGACCGGTCAAGCCACGTGCTGAGGCCGTTGTCCGGAGCGAAGTGGACAAGGCGCACTCCATCAAGATCCTTTACGCGGACGACGGGCTGCCGGGCGATGGGGTGGTCCGTTGGTGCCGCCAGCACAATTTCCTCGTCGGCGACCGCGGTGGCCGTGAAGCGGTCGGGCACCGGAGCGGGCATCAGCACCACGTCCGCTTCGTCGGCGTCGATGAAGCCGTGAAGCTCTTCTGCCGACGTGGATTCACGCAATGTGATCGTCACCGCGGGGTGACGGTCGTACCACTCGCGAACGACCGGTGCGAGCACGGAGATCAGGCTCTGCGCGCAGGCCAACCGCAGCGATCCCCCGGTCGCCTCGCCGACCGCGCGGGCCGACTGGACGGCGGAGGCAGCTGCCTCGATCGCTCTTCTGGCATCCGCGACGGCGGCGCGCCCAGCGGGAGTGAGCTTGACTCCCCTGGGTTCGCGGCGTAGCAGCATCGTCCCTGTCTCGCGTTCCAGCGCGGCGAGTTGGTGAGAGACAGCGGGCTGCGACGAATGCAGCAGCCGTGCAGCCTGTGTGACCGACCCGGAGTCCGCGACCGCGACAAGGCACTCCAGCGCCCGAAGAGAAGCCATGTCGATATTTTATCGCAGCCCACCGAAGTATGAATCTTTTCGAGGGAATGGCTCGTGACCGGAGACCGCTTCACCCCGTGAGACCTTCTCGCCCCGAGGCAGGCGAGAGGCCGGCATCGATGAAGGAGATTTTCATGGCACGAGCATTCGTCACGGGCGGTTCGGGGTTCATCGGCCAAGTGCTGGTCCGTCGGCTTGTCAGTGAGGGGCATACGGTCCGAGCTCTGGTCCGAAGCGAGGAGTCGGCCGCCAAGGTGGCAGCGCTGGGCGCGGAACCCGTGCGGGGCGAGCTGACCGACTCGGCCACGTGGCGGGACGCGGTGAAGGGCAGCGAAGTGGTCTTTCACCTCGCTGCCGAGACCGATATCTCCAGCGACCGTGCACGTCAGGAGGAGGTGACGGTCGGCGGCACTCAGGCAGCGGTGGACGCGGCCCGCTATGCCAAGGTTCCCCGGTTCGTTCACTGCGGAACCGAAGCCGCGCTCCTTGCCGGCGATCCCCTCGTGGACGTCGACGAAACCGCGCCGCTGCGGCCGGACTCGGAAGCCGTCTACTCTGCGGTGAAGGCTGAGGCCGAGGCGATCGTGCTCGACGCGAACGCGCCGGGATTCGCCACGGTGTCGATCCGGCCCAGGATGGTATGGGGTCCTGACAGCATCCTCATCGACATGCTGATCGAGTTGGTGAAGGCGGGGCAGTTCGCCTGGATCGAGGGCGGTCGCCACACGACTGAGATCACGTTCGTCGACAATTGCGTCGAGGGCCTCGTGCTCGGATGGCAGCGCGGCCGGCCGGGCCAGGCATATTTCGTCACCGACCAACACCGCGTCACCTTCCGCGACTTCTGGGAGACCCTGTTCGAGATCCATGGCGTCGACAAGCCGACCGCCGAACTGGACGCCGTGACTGCCGCCCGTGCGATCCCCGTGCCCGTTCGATGGTTCCTCGGGCAGACGTGCACCCTGCGGACCGACAAGGCGGTAGCCGAACTCGGGTACAAGCCCATCGTCTCGCACGCCGCCGCTCTGGAGGCCGTCAGGAACTCGGTGGCCGTCGACCGCGCGTGAAGCGCCCTCCACGTTCAACCGGCATACGTCAAGAGCCATCTGGAGATTTCTGTGTTTGAAGCGATAAATTGGCCGGAAGCCCTGGCCCCCAGTCGCTCCCCGATCCACTTCACCAACGAGCTCGAGGTCGAAGCTTCCCCTGAAACGATCTGGTCCCTGCTTGTGGACCCCCGAACCTGGCCCACGTTCTACCCGGGCGTCGAACATGTCCAACTGCTTGACGGACATGAATCGCTGCACCTCGGAACTCGATTCGAAACCAACCTGGCCGGCCAGGACGTTTTCGCATCCGTACAGGAGTTTCAACCGGTGACGCGTATCGCCTGGGGTGGTTACCCCAAGGCGTCGGAAGCATCCAAGGCCTACCACGCTTGGATCATCACACCCACGCCGAGGGGGAGCCACCTCTGGACCGAGGAGACGATGCAGGGCCCACTCTGGATCGAATTGGCGAAGCAGGATCCTGAAGTCTTCTGGCGCACACACGAGAACCTTCTCGCGGCGCTCGCCAAGGCAGCGGCCGAGCGTAACAATCGCACCGGCTGACTCGCGGGTGCAGCGGACTGCCGAAGGCGGCAGTCAGTGCGCAGTACAGCGGGATGCGGTCCTCCCGCGACCCCCAGGGGCGCCCCCGCCGCGGTCTTTCCGCGACCTCCGGGGGCGCCCCCGCCGCGGACCGCCCACAGCCTCACGTCGAACCACAGCGACCAACTTCTCGACGCAACTTGAGCTCTGTTGGGTGAACGGACTATCCATACAAACACCTCAGCCAGCAGTTGGCGCATTGAAGCGTTCCCTCCAACACGTTCGGACAGGAAAAACAGCGGATGTACGACAAGGTGAATTGGCCCCAACCGTATGACCCGAAATCGTCGGCTCTCTACGCGCTCAACGACATCGACGTGAAGGCGCCGCCTGAAGTGGTATGGAACCTTCTCGTCGATGCCGAGAACTGGTCGACCTACTTTCCTCCCGAAGATCAGGTCAAGATCCTGGGCCATGAGACAGTATTGGAGCTCGGAACCACGTACAGCCGGGTGACGGTGGGCTTTCCCATGACTCTCAACGTGACGGAGTATGAGCCCTTCACCAGGCTCTCGTGGGAGACGACGGTCGACGGCGACGAATCCGGTTCGAGCGCGTACCACGGCTGGGTAATCACGCCCACGAAAAATGGTTGTCACGTGCTGACCGAGGAAACGCAACAGGGCCCCTTCTTCCTCGAGGAACTCGGCCACAAGCATCCCGGTGCGCTCTACCGCTATCACCAGGACTGGGTCGAACGTCTCGCCCGTGCCGCAGAAGCGGAGGTGGCGAAACCCGCGGCCTGACCCGCATACATGCACGCGCGTGGGCGAGGCCCTGACCTCGGCTGCCGTTTGTGCAGAGGCAAGTTGGGCAGACCGGTGGCGCGGGCGTTTCGGATGCGGTCCTCGGCCCGTGCGCGTTGGCGGTGTCGCAGTTCGAGCGGCGATCGGAACGTTGGTGGCGAACGCGGTGAGCCGCACCCCGTCAGCATCAGTGAACCGCAACTGTGCTCCGGGATGAGGGCGTTCTTTGCGGACGATCAGCCGCATGCCCTTCGGCCGGCCTTTGAGGACATCGCCGTCGAGTTCGGCGACCCAGGCGCCGTCGCGGATCTCACCTTCCGGTTCGACGGCCGCTGTCCAGGCGGCGGAAGGCACTGTGAGGACGGCCCGGCGGATCTGCTCGGTGACCGTCATGCCGACCGAGCACGACAGCCACCTGCATCGTTGGGCGAGCCTGGCGACGAACGCATGGGTGCCGCCGCCGGAGTCGGTACGGATCAGTGTCCGGCGTCCGCGGTAGCTCTTCGGCAGCTGGGCCAGGGCGAGTCGGGCGGTGATGATGTGATCGGCGGCGCTGTTGCTGCCTGCGTTGCCCGGCCTGAGCAGGCCGACCACCGGCTCCCCGCTGCCACCGCTTCCGTGATCGACGAAGGCCATCAGCGGATGGTGTCCGAAGGTCTTCTTCCAGGTCGCGGTGGCGTCCTGCTGCTCGGAATGGGCCAGCCCCAGCACCCCGTCCAGGTCCACGGTCGCCTGACAGATCCCAGACGTGCTCGCGCGCTTCGGCCCGCGCGGCCCGGATCGCGTGCAAGGCCTTCGGCCCGGCCGCGGCGACGGTGTCAATATGGCGGGAGACCGTCGGGTCGGAGGCTACCGGACCGAACACGGTCGGCCCGGCCAGCAGCATGGCGACATCCGCGAGGCAGTCCCCGCCCAGCGCAACCGCGAGAGCCACATCCAGCAGGACCTTGCACAGTCGAACTCACGGCGAAGCCCAACCAGAGCGCTCCAGTGGGGCCTCGCCTCATGGCTTCAGAAGAGGCCCCGCCTGGCCCATAGGCAAGTCCCTCGCCCTATCACCGATGCCGTCACACACGTCCTGTCACGCGCCTGTCACCAACAACGTCCACGCCCCTGGACCACCGAGACCAAACCCGTGCGCACAGCATCGAACTGGACCACGTGGACGCCAAAAGACGGTACTGCCTACCTGTGCCATGTGGGACAGGAAACCGCCAGCGTCTGCCTCGCGAACTCAACTCCGTCAGCGGCTGGCGGGTTCCGGCACGGCGCGCCGTGATCACTCTTCGTGCCGGCTCTATGGGCCTCTCAGCGCGGAGTCCTCGGCGACCCTAATCGCACCGGCCACGCCCAGGACGACATGCTCGGCGTTGACCAGGCCCACCCGGCCTGCCGCGACACCAATCCGCAACAAGTCTCGCCGACCTGAGCCTGCGCTGCTTCATCGCCGCTGCTCGTCGCACATCGGAAGGCTCGGCCCACGGGCAAGGAGAAGAGGGCAGGGCAGCGTTCATTGCCCGAACCACCGGGGCAACTGGAAGGCGTCGGCGGCAGGGTTGTGACGGCTGAGCAAGCCTCACCACATGAGGATGCGGACGGTCACTCAGCTCCAGCGCAAATCCATGACCTGGGTGGCCAACCTTCGTCGGCCAATCCGGTGGCCGAGCGATCGGTCTCCAGGGTCAACGGCTTCGCGGCGATGGGATGGGCTTCGCCGTTCGCGCACGAGCCGGTGGCCGCCGCGCTGCGCAAGACGACGGGCCCATTGTGCAATCCAGCTGGCGCAGGAAGCGCGATCGCCTCGCTGCGCACCGAGGAGAAGCTGCTCTGCCTGGTTCGGCTCACTGGTCTGCGAGCAGGTGGGAACGTGCCGGACGCGAAGGCGAACTCTGGCTGGATGCAGCTGGGAGAGCGAACGGCCGGACGACGTCGCGTCAGGCCCTTCCCGGGCGAGGGGTTGCAGGTCACGATCGGCGAGGAGGAGGCAAACGGCATCTCTGGGCACACGGCTGAGGCTTTCGGTCCGCCGGTTGCTGCGCATGCGGCGCAGCAACCGGCCCCGCACCATGCGTGAGGCGAGTTCCGGGACATCTGCGCTGCCGTTGGTCACCAGAGTCATCGCCACATCGGCAGCTCGGCTACCGGCACCCGCAGTCGATCACCACCGGGTCTGCTCTGTTCCGGCCCCGCTCGAGGCCCCCGGGTCACGGAGGAGGTGGACCGGGCGTCGGCAACCGGGGTGGTCCGGGCGGTGCCGGCGCGACCAGCCGCCGGGGATGACCGAGCGCCCTGAGAGAACAGGGGCCACCGCGAACGGCGGCGACCCCTGTTCTCCGTTGAGCTGCGTGCTCAGGCCAGGACCTCGAAGGAGTAGAGGGAGTAGCCGTAGCCGGTGGCGCGGGTGATGCCCTGCATGCGGACATGGCGAGCCGTGGTGGCAGGGAACGTGAGCGTGTCGACGCCGGCCTTGGCCAGGCCGCGGCGCTCAGCCACGGTCCGCCACGTCGTACCGTCGTCGGAGACCTGGATGTCGTAGTCCTTGCCGTAGGCCGGCTCCCAGTCGAGGTTGACCTTCGAGAAGGGCTGACGGCTGCCGAGGTCGACGCTCAGCCACTGACTGTCGGTGTACTGGCTCGCCCAGCGAGTGCTGGGGGTGCCATCCACCGCGTTCGACGGCACCAGGCTCGCCGTCTCCGACGAGGAGGCCGTAGCCGCCCGGTTGAAGGCAAGGTCTCCGGGTGTCGGCTCGGGCTTGGCGACCGTGTCGGGAAGGTACGCAGTTCCCGGGCCCTGGCCGACGGTGCCCACCCGGTTCAGGAACGCCGAGTAGTTGGTGCCTGCGCGAGTGCCGGACCACATCTTCTGGGCAAGTGCGGCAAAGCTCTTCTCGACCAGGCCGTGGACCTGGAGTTCGGTGTAGGTGGAGCGGACAAGGTCGTTCCACACGGCCGGCATGGCGCCGAGGAGCATCGGATCCTGGGAGGTGAGATCACTGGTTCCGCCGAAGACGTGTGGTTCCCAGCTGTTGAAGATGTACTGCCCGTCCAGTCCCTGGCCGTGGTAGTAGTTCGCGAACGGGACCACGTAGAGCAGGCCGTCGTTGGAGTTGATGACCTTGTAGCCGTCCGCAACAGCCGCCTTGGGCGAGTACCAGCCGTTGTTCCAGCTGTTGATCACAATGTTCTTGTCGTAGCCCGCGCCGCTGCCCGACATCGCGCCGAAGCTTCCCCAGGCATTGACCTTCTTGCCCAGCGACCGCACGTAGGGGGCGATGGCGTTGACGTATTTCTTGTACTGCGAGACCAGCGACGTCGGGTACTCGTCGATGCCGATATGCACCGTCGGGCCGCGAAACCACGGCGTGAACTCGGCATAGACGCTTTTCATGAACTCGGTGGCGGCCGGATTGCTCAGGTCCAGGTGGTCGGAATTGCCACTGTCGAGTCCGATCTCGGGCTTGAACTCGACGAAGGCGCGCGCATGGGCAGGGGCATCGATCTCGGGGATGATCGTGACGCCATGGGCGGCGGCGGTGTCCTCGAAGGAGTTCCAGTCCTGGCGGGTGTACCCCTGGTCAGCACCAAGTCCGGCGAACGCGGGGTTGCTGCTCTTGAGACGGAACGCGGAGACGGCCTGCGACCAGTCACCGCCCGGAGCTTGGATCTCGTTGTCGTTGGAGGTGCAGCTGGAAGGTGTTGAGCTTCAGCCAGCCCATCCAGTGCAGGTAGGACTTGATGAACTCGGGCGTGAAGTATCGTCGCCCGACATCGAGCATGAAGCCGCGGACGGCGTAGTTGGGATAGTCCACGGCGGTGCCGACCGGGATGCTGTCGCGGTTGGCGGACCCGAGGAGCGACTGCAGGAGAGTGCGGGTGCCGTAGTAGGCGCCCTTCCGGCCCCCTCCGACGATCTCGACGGAGCCCCTTGTCACGGTGAGCCGGTACGCCTCGGGGCGCAGTTCAGTCTTCGCGGAGCCGAAGTCGGCGGAGGCGTCGATACGCAGGGAGATGTCGCCCGCGCGAGGGGTTCCCGTGGCAGCGGTGAGCCGCAATGAGGTCAGTTCGGCGGCCTCGGCGGCGACCTGGGTCGCCAGCGCCCGCAGAGCGGCCGGCGCACCAGGGGGGACGACGATGCGGCTCGACGAGGTGAGGGTGAGACTGCCTGTGCCGCCGGTCCACTGCTGCAGAGCGGGCACCACGCCGGGAGGCGCTGTGTTGACCTCCGCAGCGGCGGGGGAGGTGCCAGTGATGGACAGAAGAGGGGCGAGCAGGAAGCTGCCCAGAACTGCTCTACGCGCCGGTTTCCGCTGATTCACAGATCTCTCCGGGGGATGGGCGTGAAAGGGACAGGAGCTGCCTTCGCCGATCGGTGGAGGCAGCTCCTCAGAACGTTCCAAGAGCGGTGCCCACAGGGTTGCGGCGCACCATCGCACCGTCAAGAGGTGTAGACCTCTAAATCAAGGCTGCTGCCGCCCGTTACGGGATGAACGGCAGAAGATGCAGGTGGGGACTTCGGGCGCCGAGGTGCCCGCATCGAAAAGTCCAAGCACTGCGACCCGCGAGTCCATGCCCACGCGATGGGCGGCTTCCCGGAAGATCCGGCGCGGATGTCCGGCACTCACCGGCTTCTCCCAGGGAGTGGCGAGCGCAGCGTTCGAAGGACACGGGCCGACGCGACATCGCCGGTACCGAGCTGGAAGGCGGGTTGTCGTCACCATCTTCCACACCTTCCAGCGGTTGCTCGTCCCGCTTCACAGCGAATGATCGGGACTTCCCTCACGCGCCCCACTGGCAGACAATTCCGCTTCGCTGCCCGGCCATTGACGGGCGGCCGGCTTCGAAGCGGCTTCGATGTGTTTCACGAAACGGCACCGCGTCGTTCTCAGCTTGTTCTCCCACCTCCGTCGGCAGCTGCCTCGACCAGCTTCACGAGGGGAGCCAGGATCCGTGACAGGTCGTTCTCCGACGTGAGCGCGGGTTCGTCCTGCCATGTGTGCGCGGTGGCGGAATCGACGAAGAGCAGTGAAGCGGCACCCGATTCCCATAGGAGCACCATCCCGGTGCGCTCGTCCGATTCCATCGTGAGGCTCACAGCCGTGACCTTCGGCCGCCCGCGGGACGGGGTTCCTGGGGCTGGGCGCCTCACCGCAGAGCTGATTCCACGAGAGCGAAGGTCGTCTTCGTGCGCGGCATGCCAGTCCTTGAGCCACTGAGCGATCTCTGACATCGGGCCTCCACATGCGCCTCGAACGATCCGTCGAACGTGATCGTACGGTCGACCTTCACCGGACGCAGGAACGGTCTTCGTCCGATCATGTGCCCCGACCAAGGAATACACGTGACCACGACGAAGACCGTGAGGGTGGGACGGCTGCCTGATTTCGGTCACCCCCCGATGGCCCCCGATGCCCCTCGCTGCGCGCAGCGGGCCGGAGCCGCCTGTCGGCGACTCAAACCCCCTTGCCGCGTCCAAACGTTCACCGCCCACGCCGCGGTGCGACCTCCACAGAGAGGTCGTTGTCGACCGTGTAGTAAGCACGCGCCGATACCCCGCCGAGCATGACGGCCGGGTAGACGAAGACTGCCTTGCGGTCCGCGATGTCGTCCAGCAGCCGGGCCACCCGGATCCGCGGCGCGCCGGTGGCCGGGCGGACGTACACGTCCCAGAACACCGGCGCCTCCCCGGCACCCGGCCCTCCGGCTTCCGCCACGAGGTCCCCGTAGTCGACGGTGAACGAGAAGTCCTGGCCCCCCTCGGCCCGGAGTGCGATCTGCCGTACGGCGGATTCCTGCCCCCGTCGGTTCAGCAACACCGCCGCGCCCTCACCCAGCCGGGCCCCGAACAGCCGCGCCGCCACGGTCATCGAGTCACCCGCGAGGACGATCCGGCCGGCCTCCGCGTGCATGGCCCGCCACCAGGCCCGTACGGCGAGCCGGCCGTCCTTGGTGGCGTACGGGATTCGGACCGCCACCGGCGCGGCCCGGCCGTCGCCCCCGCCGGACACCAGCGCGCGCAGATCACGCAGGCCGGGCAGCAGCGGTGTGCGCTCCTCACCCGGCGCGCCCACGACGTAGGCATCCCAGCGGCCTTCCTCGAGAGCCGGGGCCGCCTCCAGCACGGCCCGCCACTGGCCCTGCCCCGCGGGCTCCAGTTCGGCGTAGCGGCCGGTCTCCTCCGGCTTCCCCTTCTTCGGGCGCAGCTGAAGCAGCAGCCGGGGACGCGCCGAGGCGGGCAGCGGCAACCGTACGCGTACGAGCAACCGCCCTTCCTCCTCCGCCGTCACCTCCCCGCGGGGCTTCTCCACCGGTCCGTTCATGCCCTCGTCGTCACTGCCACTCACCGCCGCGCCTTCCGTACGACCCTCACGACACTGCTGGCCGCGACGAGCATGGTGTCCCTGGTCGCGTATCCGCTGCTCACCAAGGCGTGGTCCGTCCCGCGGGCCGGCCGGCCCTCGCTCCGGGCCGCCAGCAGTTCCTCGAAGAGCTGCTCGGCCTGGGCCACGACGGGGGCAGGGGCGTAACGCCGGGAGTTCTCCAACGCGGTGCGCCCCATGCGCCGGCGCAGTTCGTCGTCGCCCACGAGGTCCAGCAGGGCTCCGGCCAGTGCGTCCCGGTCTCCGACGGGAACCAGCCTGCCGTCCTCACCGGGGGCGATGATCTCGCCGGGGCCGTACGCACAGTCGGTGCTCACGACAGGCAGCCCGCAGCGCATCGCCTCGACGATGGTCATACCGAAGGGCTCGAAATCGGAAGTCGCCGCCCCGATCGAGCCCTTGACCCACTCGGCCTCCATCGGGGTCACCGCTCCCATCAGGAACACGTTGTTGTACAGCCCGAGCCGGTCGATGAGTTCACGCAGCCGCTCCTGCTCCTCGCCTCTGCCGTAAATGCGCAACTTCCAGGCGGGATACTGTGCGGCGACCGCGGCGAAGGCCTCGATCAGCAGGTCGAACCGTTTCACCGGCACCAGCCGGCCGGCGGCAACCACAACGCGCTCGCGGCCGTCCGCGGGCGGGAGGGTGGGCGTCGGGACACTGTTGGGCAGCGCCTGCACCCGTACGCCCGGCAGTCGCATCTTGCGTCGGTAGGCGGCGGCGTCGGCCTCCGTGACGGGGGTGATCGCGTCCAGGCGCGGATAGACCCGGCGCAGCACGTTGCGCAGCCGCGGCGGGTGATTGTCGAGCGTGAGGTGTTCCTGTCCGACCCGCACCGTCCGCGCGGGGGCATGGATGGCCAGGTGGACATTGAGGCCGGGGCGGGTACCCACGACGACGTCCGCGTCGAGCGACGCCAGCGCCTCGCTGATGCGCTCATCGGTGAGCGCGCTGTACTCCCGGTAGCGGTACTCGGACGAGGGAAAGATCTTCGCCGGTGTCAGATGCCGCGGATCGTTCTTCTCGTGCCGCAGATCCACCAGGGGGCGCAGCCGCACGCGCGGGTCGAGTGTGAGGTTCGGCCGTTCCCGGCTCCGGAGCACTGAGATGATCTCCACATCGTGCCGATCGGCCAGCGCCCGGGCCAAGTTGAACGTAGTGGTGATCGTCCCTCCAATCCCATATGCGTTGTGTAAGAGAAACGAGATTTTCATGCCGTACATGACGGCTGGTACTTACGGAAGGTTGCCTGCGTAACGTCACGGCAAGGAAAGAGATCCCTTGCCGTGACCCACCGGCCGACCCGTCACCGGACGGCCTGGACCCGAACAGGGCGGCGGCCGCGTGCGGGGCCCGGGACGGTGGTGGCGTCGGGTGGCTCGCGTGGTTGCGAGGAGGGCGCCGGGCGGGGGACACGGCGGGCTGGCGAAGTTGGCGGTGCCTCGACCGCTCCGTATGGGCACGGACAGCGCGACGAGCAGAGGCACCCTTCCCGAGGCAGCAGAGCGGACACGCGCACCCACCGCCAACGACAACCAACACACCTGACGGGTCGTCACTGACGCGTCCCCGCTGACACCGGGCCCGCACATCGCAGCCGCCGCTGGTGGTGGTGTCCAGTAACCGGGCCGCCTGGATCCGGCGGGGTATCGACGCTATCAGGACGCTCCGGCGCCTGGGGCTCTGTTCACCGCCACTCGAATGGCGGTATATCGCTGAGAAGCCATTGTCGCACCGATCATGGAACGTGTGGGTCGAACAGGGTTCCCGGTCGGGTGATCTTCCGGCTGTACGCGCAAGTCAACGAGCGCGGACGCGTAATGCAACGACAACAGGGCCTTCCCGCATCGCCCGGTTCGACACGCGTGGGCTCACCCTAAGCCGCTCGTTTCAATGAGCCTTTTCCAACCTCACGTTGATGCGTGATGAAGGACGAGGACGGCTTTCACGATGTCGGTGATCCTGTTGGTGCTGCAGCGGAGCTTCCGCAGGAGGCGCCAGCCCTTGAGAGCGGCCATGGCCTGCTCGCCGAGGCAGCGGATCTTGGCGTGCGTGTTGTTGTGCCGACGCTGCCACCGCTTGAGGCGACGGCCTCGGAACGGGACGCGTAGGGTGGCCGGCTCCCTGGTACGCCTTGATCATGTTGGAGCGCTGCCTCCTCGTCGTGCTGACAGGGCAACACGCATGCCGGTCGAGACAAGCGGACACGACAGTGACGGGCCTTCTCGCACAAGCTCCTATGAAGTCACGATGCCCCTGGCCGGCCACGTGCGATGGCGTCGCCGGCAGATCGACGGATCAAGGCAAGGACACGGAATTCCGGTCAGTCAGCCCAAGGGACAGACCTGTCGGCGACGCCATCACCCATCATCACTGTCCGCCCAGCATTTCAGCTCGGCTTCGGTCAGCGCTTCGATGATCCCGTGGGTCCGTGCGGCGGTCAGGTCGTGGACGGACCCGGGCAGGGCGGGGGACGCCCACAACAGCCGGCCGAACAGATCGGTGAGGACCTGGACGTTCATGCCGTGACGCTTGTGTTTCCCGGAGTAGTACGGGGTGTCGGCGGCGATCCGGTCGATCGGCAGGAGGGTGCCGTCCAGGATCACGAACGCCTTGGTGCGGTGGTCTTCATCGCCTCGGCCAGGGTCGGGGCGAGGGCGGCCAGGACGTCGATCGCCTCGCGTATGTAGCGGTAGACCGTCGCGACGCCGATGCGGAACCCGGCGGCGAGCTGGGCGTAGGTGTCGCCGCACCGCCGGTGAGCCAAGGCGAGGAGGGCCTGCCGGCCTGCGGGCAGACGCCGCCAGCGCGTCCCGATCTCCCGCCGCCGGGCATGCAGCCGAGCACTCAGGTACCGCAAGGTACGGCTGGACAGATCAATCGACGAGGGGTAGACAAGCACGCGAAGCTCCTGGTGGGGCATGGTGGATCTTGGTCGTGACACCTCCTACCAGCAGCTTCACCGCGTTGCAGAGCCGGCCAACTGACGGACACCGCCGACAAGCGTTCGGCCACGGTCTGTGAGAACCCGTCCGCGGCCAGCAACTGGGAGACCGGCAGCGTCATCAGGCTGCGATCCCACTGCTTGTCGACCGTGCGCACCAGGGCGACAAGCAGCCGTGGCAGAAGACGCCGGCCCCGGACAGCCCCTTCCAGTTCTCATAGAACCGGGGCAGCGCCCCAGACACTTCGAAGCCGTACAGCTTCGAGCGCGATCCGGTGTGCGGCGCGATCGTTCCGTCCACCGTCTTCAGATCGTCGATGAAGCGATCCGGATCCGAACCAGCCTTGCGGCGCATGGCCTTGGGAAAGCCCGACAACGTACATCGCGGGCGATGTGCCGCATCGCTGCACACCAGTTCACCGAACCGCACCGTGGCCATCCCCGCCCCGACCATGTCGCTGTCCGCTTCCAACAGCGCCGCATCAAGGCGAGGGTCACACCACACCACGCGGGCGGGGACGAACTCGGCAGGCAGCAGGTCTCGGACCCGGACATGGCGTGGAGTGGGCTGGGCAACGTGCTGAGCGGTCAGAACCAGGCCGGGAGCAATGATGTAGCCGGTGCCGTACGACTCCTCGCCGTCCTCCGTGCTCAGCACTTCGACCGTGCGCCGTTCCGATCCTCCGATCACCGGCATGGCGCGCCTAGCCCAATCCGGCCAAAGACCCTCCGCGGCCGCCTGCCCCATCCCCGATCAGCAGATCCGTTCCCTCCGCGTCCGGTGCGACGGAGAGCGTAACCGTCATGCGATGCGTAGCAGCCCTGGACCGTTCCCCCTTTGCGTCCGCAGAGACAACGAAAGCCCTCACCCCTCCGCCCGCCGACGCCGTGTGACGAAGCTCGATCCCCAGGTCGAGTACGACGTCCTTGACCGTGAACCGGATCGGCGAACCGGCGCCGTCCCGCTGGGCTACGGCCAGACCGTTACGCACTGCCTTAATCGCGTCGGACAGTTCCGTTGGCTCCAACTCCATATATCCCCCTTGATCGTTCCCGCGTTGCCCCAGTGCGGCCGCGTTCACCGTGCTGCGGAAGTAGACGGCCAGCCGAATGGTGCCCCGAGAAGACATCCTTCAACTGACGCGCCCGCGCCCCAACTGGAGTGCGCGCGTCCTGCTGCGCCCATGCGGCCCGTCCCCAAGCCCCCCCTGGCCTGGACGATGCCGTGCGCGCGGGCCGCAGTCAGGTTGGCCGGGCTGGCCTGCCTTCTGGGTCGGTCGCAGGGGCGTCGCGACGCGGTCGGCCCCTTCGTTCGGGTTATGGCGGGTGCGTCGGGCGGTGCGTCAGATGACGGCTTCGGCGGCGGCTCGGCCGGCCTCTCGGCCGCTGAGGAGGCAGCCGCCGAGGAAGGTTCCTTCGAGGGCGTTGTAGCCGTGGACACCGCCGCCACCGAATCCCGCGACCTCGCCCGCGGCGTAGAGGCCGGCGATGGGCTGGCCGTTCGCGGCGAGGGCGCGTGAGTGGAGGTCGGTCTGGATGCCGCCGAGCGTCTTGCGCGTGAGGATGTGCAGTTTGACGCCTATCAGGGGTCCGGCGGCGGGGTCGAGGATTCGGTGAGGCGCGGCCGCGCGGCCGAGGCGGTCGCCGAGGTAGCGGCGGGCGTTGTGAATGCCCTGGACTTGGGCGTCCTTGCTGTAGGGGTTGGCGATCTGGAGGTCGCGAGCTTCGATCTGTTCGCGGATGCGGTGGGCGTCGAGCAGGGGCTGGTCAGTGAGCTTGTTCATGCCGTCGACGAGTTCGGCGAGGTTGTTCGCCACGACGAAGTCGGGTCCGTGCCGCTTGAACGCCTCGACGGGGCCCGGGGCTCCTTTGCCCAGAAGGCGCGTGCGGACGAAGGCAGCACGGTCCTTGCGTGTGATGTCAGGGTTCTGCTCCGAGCCGGAGAGGGCGAACTCCTTCTCGATGATCTTCTGGGTGAGGATGAACCAGGAGTGGTCGTATCCGGCGATGTCCGGGGTCGTGCGCAGATGGCGCAGGGTTCCGAGGGTGTCGTATCCGGGGAGGCAGGGGGCGGGCAAGCGTCGGCCGAGGGCGTCGAACCACATCGGGGACGGGCCGGGGAGAACGCGGATGCCGTGTCCGGGCCAGATCGGATCCCAGTTTTCCAGGCCCTCGGTGTAGTGCCACATCCGGTCCTGGTTGACCAGCCGGGCGCCTGCGCGGGCGCTGATGTCGAGCATCCGTCCGTCCACGTGGGCGGGTACCCCGGTGACCATGAGGGTGGGCGGGGTACCGAGGCGCTTGGGCCAGTGGCGTCGTACGAGGTCGTGGTCGGCTCCGATTCCGCCGGTGGTGAGGATGACGGCCTGGGCGGTGAGCTCGAAGGACCCCGTCTCCTCCCGGCTGGTGGCGACTCCGCGTGGTGCGTGGTCGTGGGCCAGGAGCTGCCCCTGCACGCCGCACACCGCGCCGTTTTCTACGATCAGCTCGTCGACGCGGTGACGGTGGTGGAAGGTGAGGAGCCCGGCGGCGGCGGCCTCATGGGCGTAGCGGGCGAAGGGCTCGACGACGCCGGGCCCGGTGCCCCAGGTGACGTGGAACCGGGGGACGGAGTTGCCGTGGCCGCCGGCTCTGAGGGCGCCGCGCTCGGCCCAGCCGACGGTGGGCAGGAGACGGATGCCGTGGCCCGCGAGCCAGGACTGCTTCTCGTCTGTGGCGAACTCGACGTAGGAGCGGGCCCAGCGGACCGCCCAGCTGTCCTCGTCGTCGAGGCGGTCGAAGCCGGCGCTGCTCTGCCAGTCGCTCCACGCCAGTTCGAAGGAGTCTTTGACGCGCAGGCGTCGCTGCTGGGGAGAGTCGACGAGGAACAGGCCGCCGAAGGACCAGAACGCCTGCCCGCCGAGGTTCGCGGGTCCCTCCTGGTCGACGAGGGCGACCCTCAGGTTGCGGCTGGTGAGTTCATGGGCTGCCACCAGTCCGGCGAGCCCGGCTCCGACGACGATGACATCGGCTTGCACGGTGCGTGGTTCCTTCCGCGTGAGTGGGGGAGCTTGAGCCCCGGGGGCCGGATGTCAGGGTCCGGCCCCCGGGGCGGTCTCAGGACCTGCCGGGGACGGTCAGCTCGGTCGTCAGCAGGTCGTGGGCCGCGCTGCGGGAGGCGTGCAGCAGGTACGGGCCCGGGGCGACGGTCCAGCGCCGGGCGTCCTCGTCCCAGATGTGGAAGGCCCGCGGGGCGAGCGTGATGTCGGCGTGGGCGGTCTCGCCGGGCTCGGCGGTGACGGTCGTGAAGCCGACGAGGCGGCGGGCGGGCCGGTCCGGCTGGGGGTGGAGGGGGACCGCGTAGATCTGGACGGTCTCTCGACCGCTCCGGGTGCCGGTGTTGCGCAGCCGGACCTCGACCCGTTCGGGGGTGGCGAGCATCTCCTCGTACTCCCAGGTGGTGTAGCCCAGGCCATGGCCGAACGGGTAGGCCGGGGCGGCGCTGTGGCGCTGCCAGGCCGGGTAGCCGATGAAGACGCCTTCCTCGTACGGGAGCGTCCCGTCCTTGGGGGTGACGTCGGTGACGGGCGCGTCGGCGAGGGTCGCGGGCCAGGTCGTGGGCAGTCGTCCGCCCGGCTCCGCGTTGCCAAGGAGGACGTCGGTCAGGGCGGCACCGCCTTCCTGGCCGGGGAACCAGGACAGCAGGACGGCCGCGACCTCGTCGCGCCAGGGCATCTCGACCGGGGCGCCGGAGTTGACCACGACGATCGTCCGCGGGTTGACGGCGGCTACGCGGTGGACGAGTTCGTCCTGACGGCCGGGCAGCTTCAGGCTGGTGCGGTCGAATCCCTCGCTCTCGACGGCTTCGGTGGTGGCGACGACCACGATCGCGGTGTCGGCCGTCCGGGCGGCGGCGACGGCTTCTTCGACGAGAGTGTCACCGTGCCCGGCCGGGGGCCGGTGAGCCAGGGCGAACGTGACGCCTTCGACGGGGCCGTAGGACAGCTTCGGGTCTCCCGCCCACAGGCTCACGTCCACAGGCACGCCCGCTTCCAGCCGGATCGAGCCCCGTTCGATCGGGCGGCCGGTGAGGGCCCCCAGGGGGTCACCGCCCTCCGGGCGATGGACTCCGTCGAACAAAGTGGTGCCGCCGACGCTCAGGCGGAACGCGCCGACCCCCTTGGTGCCGAAGTGGTGCGTACCGCTCTTGCCGGGCGTGTACGTTCCGGTGACCTCTACCGACGCGAGCGCCCGGAAGTCGGCGCCGCCGGGCAGTGCCGAGGCCATCCAGCGTATCCGCCCGCCTTCTTCGAGACACATCTCGGCGAGTACGGTGCCGTGCTCGTCACGCAGGACGGCACGCAGGTCGAAACCGTCGCCGGCGAGGGTGAGGCCCTCGTGCGGGTCAGCGCCCACGGCGTAGACGAGTTCGGTTCCGTCAGGCAGGGCACCGCTCAGGGCCTCGAGGACGGTGACCACACGGCCGGGGAACACGGTGGCCGAGCCGCCGCCCTGCACGCGGCCTTCGCGGGCGGCGCTGCCGATGAGCGCGATCGTCTCGCCCTGCGCCGGGGCGAGGGGCATGACGCCGCCTTCGTTGCGGAGCAGGACGAACGAGCGGGCCGCTACTTCCCGCGCGAGCAGTCGGCCGTCCGCCACGGGCGGCAACGCGTCTTCGGTGACAACAGGTTCGGCCCCGTCCAGGATCCCGGCGCGGGCCGCGAGGAGCAGTACCCGGCGGACGGCGCCGTCGACGACGCTCTCGGCGACGCGGCCGGCGCGTACAGCGTCGGCGAGGGCCGGGCCGAACACAGTCAGCGGGCCGGGCATGGCGATGTCCAGGCCGCCGGTGATCGCCCCCACGGTGTCCCGGGCGGCCAGCCAGTCGGAGACCACCACGCCGTCGAAGCCCCACTCGCGGCGCAGCACGTCGACCTGGAGCCGCCGGTGTTCGGTCATCGTCACGCCGTTGACCTGGTTGTAGGCGGACATGACCGCCCACGGCCGGGCGGTGGCGACGATCTCCTCGAACGGGGCGAGGTACAGCTCGCGCAGCGCCCGCTCGGACACCTGGTTGTCGACAGTGAACCGGGCCGTCTCGGCGTCGTTGGCGACGAAGTGCTTCACTGTCGCCCCCACGCCGCCGTCCTGGACTCCGGACACGTACGCGGCGCCGATCCGGCCGGTCAGATACGGATCCTCGGAGTACGCCTCGAAGTGGCGGCCGGCCAGCGGCGAGCGGTGGAGGTTGACCGTGGGGGCGAGCAGCAGGTGCACGCCCTTCCTGCGGGCCTCCTGGGCGAGCACTCGCCCGGCCTGCCGGGCCAGATCAGGGTCCCATGTGGCGGCGAGGGCTGTCGGGCTGGGCAGGGTGAGCGCGGGATCGGCGGCGGTCCAGGCGGTGCCGCGTACGCCGATGGGGCCGTCGGACATGACGAGGGAGCCGAGGCCGATCTCGGGCAAGGCCGGCAGCGACCATAGGTCCTGGCCCGCCAGGAGACGGGTCTTGGCATCCAGGTCGAGACGGGCGAGGGCGCGCTCGACGACGGTGCCGCGGTCTGCGGTGCGGGGAGAGAGGAGCGGGTTCACGGGGTGACTTCCTGGGGTTCGCTCTGCGAGGGCGGGAACTCGGACGATTCGGGCTGCGCGAAGGGGTTGTGGTGATCCCCTCGGCCGGGCGGCGTCCTCGGTTTTCACGGCTTTGATGCCGCGCCGGGGACGGGGAGGACGACGTCGGGCAGACGGGGATCGTCCTCGGCGGGAAGGACGTCGGCGGTCTCGACCAGCCAGCGCACCATCGCGTCGTGCAGACGCTGTTGCACCTGCGCGTGCTTCTCGTGGCCGGCGAGGTTGTCGCGCTCGTGGGGGTCGGTAGTCCTGTCGTAGAGCTCGGGCTCCTCGTAGAGGCGCCACACGTAGGTCCACCGCGCGTCACGTACGGCGATCGCCTTGCCCACCAGGGTGGGGTCGGCATGCTGGAGTTCGCCTTTGCGGTCGTACGGGAACGAGGGCTGCTCCAGCCGGTTCGCCTCCTCGACGGTGAAGCCGCCTTCGGTGAAGGCGAACTCGCGGTGAGACGCGGCTGGGTCGCGCAGGAGGGGGACGAGACTGCGGCCGAAGTGGCGGTGCGGGGCGTTAACGCCCGCCAGTTCGAGGACCGTCGGCAGGACGTCCACCATCTCGACCATCGCCTGACTCGTCTGGCCTTCCCCCAGGCCGGGGGCGCTGATGATGAGCGGGTCGCGGGTGATGCAGTCGTGCAGGGCGGAGGGCCACTTCTCGATCAGACCGAAGTCGCCGAGGTATTCCCCGTGGTCGGCGAAGAACAGCGTGACGGTCGATTCGGCGGCCCCGGCGGTCTGGACGGCCCTCATGACCCGGCCGAGCTGGTCGTCGAGACGGCTGATCATGCCGTAATACGTGGCGGTCACCTCTCGCCACTGCTCGTCGGTCACCTCCTCGATCCCGTATGCCTCCCGGATCGCCTGCATGAAACGCGGCTCGCGTGCCCGGTCGCCGGGCTCGACTGGGCCGGGCAGGGCATCGCGGTCGTACTGGGAGAACCACGGCTCCTCGACCTGGAACGGACAGTGCGGCGCCACGAGGGGAACGAAAAGGACCCAAGGCTCCGCAGGCGGGCTCTCCAGCCAGGACTCGGCCGTGCGGACGGCTGCCTCGTCAGGGTCCACCCGCCCCTCGTCGGGAACCTCGCCCCGGTAGAAGAGCCGGGACCACACGCCGTCCGGGTAGGGGCCGCCGTAACCGATTGTCGGGAACTGCGCGAAGCCGTACTCGTGCACGCTCAACTCGGTCGCGCCCGGGGCGAAGGTGTCGCCGCGCATCCCTGCCCAGGTGACGTGATAGCCGGCGTCCTTGAGGATGCGCAGCAGGTTTGGCTCGTGGGGCTTGAGCAGGTGGGTCAGCGTGCGGTGGCCGGCTGTGTGCGGATACCAGCCGGTCAGCAGTGAGGCCCGACTCGGCGAGCAGACGGGGTGCTGCACGTAGGCGTTCGGGAAAGCGGTTCCACGCGCGGTCAGTGCGTCGATGTGCGGGGTGCTAACGTGGGGGTTGCCGAAGGCGCCGATCGCGTCCGCGCGGAGCTGGTCGGGCATGAAGATCAGGAAGTTGGGGCGGGACACCGCGTGTCTGTCCTTTCGATCTGCTGTGAAGGAGGAACGGCGGTCAGCGCACGCCGCGGATGCGCTGGTTGCAGAAGGCTCCGGCAAGCCCGATGAGGCCGCCGGCAAGGAAGTAGGCCGGGTAGTTGTCGCCGTCCCCGAGGGAGAGGAACAGCGGGGCGACCGCAGGCATGAGCACCTGAGGCAGGGCGTTGGCCAGGTGGAAAACCCCCATGTCCTTGCCCACGTCCGCCCGCGAAGGCAGCACCTCGGCCACGAGCGCCAGGTCGACCGCGAGGAAACAGCCGGCCGCAATGCCCGTGACAGCCGTGGCCAACAGGTAGAAGCCGAGGGTCGGCGCGTACGCCGCGAGTACATGGGCCAGCGCCAGGACGACCGCCGAGACCAGGACGAACGGCTTGCGCCGGTGCACCCGGTCGGAGAGTGTCCCGAAGACCAGGGCCGCCAGCACGATCCCCACAATGTTGACCAGCAACGCCTTCAGGACCACAGGTCCTACGGTTTCCTCCGTGTAGCCGAAACGGCTCATCAAGAAGAAGGTCTGGTAGCTCACCAGGGTGACGTTCCCGCACTGGACGAGGAACCGGGACAGCCACGCCCACGCGAAGTCGGGATGCCGACGCGGGCTCACCCAGTACGCCTGCAGCCAGGTCGAGGGTCGCAACGGCCGGCGGTCCGCGGCGGCCAGCCGGCGATCACGCAGCACGACCGCCAGGATCCCCGTGCCGACCAGGCAGAACAGCCCAGGGACCAGGATCGCCAGCGCGAGATTGGGCAGGAAGAACTGGGCAAGGAAGACCCCGCCCACCACGCCCAGCTGCGTGGTCAGGCCGGTCAACGCCGACACCTTGCCGAGCTGGGCGGGCGGCACCTGATCGGGGACCACCGGGTTCAGCCCGGCGAGGAGGATGTTGAACGTCAGCTGGGTCAGGGCCCACGCGGCGACCAGCATGCCCACACTGTCGGCAGTGGACAAGAACCCCAGGCTCGCCACACCCAGCAACGCGCCCGAGACGATCCACGGACGTCGCATGCCGAAGCGGCTCGTCGTCCGGTCCGACAGGACACCGAAGACGTTCTGGGCCACCACTGCCACCGCGGCGCCCACCGTCAGGACCAGCGACAGGGTGGCCGCCTTGTCGTCGGGGGCGATCTGCTGCACGCGCAGAGCAAGGGTCACCTGCGTGAGCGGAAGGAGCGCGAGCCAAGTGGAGAAGTAGCCGCCCGTGAGCGCGGCGATAAACCCGGCGCTCACGCGGTCCGCAGCGGCCGCTCCCGTATCTGCCCGGCTTTTTGCGGCCGTGGTAGCGGGAGGAAGAGGGTCGATCGTGCCCATCGAGGCACCTCCGAATCTCGGCGGGGGCCCGCCCTGCGGGCGGAGAAGGGGGACCACCCTCACGCAAAAACTTCAACCAAGCATGAGGTGCACACGTGTCACATCGGCGGCTGCGCACACCGTTACACGCGAGTACTTTCAGCACAACCCCTTGGTAACTTCTATGTGACACGTGTGCACCAGGAAGAGGTATCCTCAGAAGCCGAACCGGAGGCCCCTCAGCACTCAGGAGCCGTGATGCCCACCGCCCCCCGCAAGGCCCGCCCGACGAGTACGGACGTCGCGCGCCTGGCGGGCGTCTCCCGTACCACCGTCTCGTACGTCCTGAACGGCCCGGGCGACCGGCCGATCAACGATGACACCCGCCGCCGTGTGATGGCCGCGGTCCACGAGCTGGGCTACGCCCCGCACAGCACCGCCCGGACCCTGCGCGCAGGCCGCAGCAACATCGTCCTGGTTCCGATGCCCCAGCTCCCCCTCGCCCCCACCCGTCACCGCTTCCTCGAAGAGCTCAGCGGTGAGCTTGCGCACCACGGCCTCACGATGCTCGTCCACGGTGACCGCGAGGCCGGCGGTGTCGAGGGCGCCCGCGCGTGGGCGGAGCTGCGGCCCGCCGCAGTCTTCACCGAGGCGGACCGCTGCCCCGCGGAGGCAGCTGAACTGCTCGGCCAAGCCGGCGTCGACACCGTCCTCCTCTACGGCCCGAAGGCCCAGGCGCACGCACCCACCCTCGTCATCACGAGCGCCGGCGTCGCTGAACTCGCCACCCGGCACCTGCTGTCCCGCGGCCACCGGCGGCTGGCCTGCCTCGTGCCAGGGGGCGACATCGCGGAACTCGCGCGGGCCCGGTTCGACGCCGTCACCATCGTCGCGGGCCGCGAGGGAGTGCCCGTTCAGCGCGTCGCATGCGAACTGAGCACCGCAAGCCTCGTCCCAGCCGTCGATTCGTGGCGCGACCCCCAGCAGCGTCCCGACGCCGTCTACGCCTACAACGACGAATACGCCCTCGTCCTCATCCAGGCGCTCACCGACGCCGGACTGCGCGTTCCGCACGACATGGCCGTCGTCGGGTCCGACAACCTCCCTCTCGGGTCCGCACTCCGTCCTCGTCTGACCACGACCTACCTCGATCTCTCTCCCGCCGCCGCGGCCGTCGCCGCGTCCATCGCCTCCCTTCTGAGAGGCGATGGACTGAGCCCAGACGTCACGGCGGCCACACCGAAACTCCTGATCCGCGAATCCGCCTGACCAGGCACTCCGACCGGTCGCTACGCGTCAGGTCACACCTTCCGCCGGGGGTGGCCGGCGCGGTGGGGCCTCTCAACCACTCGGCGGGACCGATCGCGAAGGCCGGGACATGGAGACGGCAGAGCTCGGTGGCCCTGCCTCGGGGCCGACGGCATGGCGGCGAACCGGCCACCCAGGATGGGCCGCCTCCCCGGAGCGAGCGAGCACGTGCAAAGTGAGCGCGGACGCTCACCGATCCGGCCAGGTCTCGCGGCCCGTAGGGCGCCTTGAGCGACACTTCCTCTTCGGCAGAGCCGTACGCGACGGACAGGCGCGATACATGCGAGCTGAGACGCAACAGCCCTCGGCCTCCCGGAAGGAGCCGATTTCTATGAAGGAGCCGATCCGTATGGGCGAGGCCAGTACTCCTCCCCGCTGCTGCATGCCCTCTGCCGGTGGTGCACTGGCCTCACGCGTCGGGCTCCCACTCGCTCATCGGACCCCGCGGACACCCTCTTCGGACGGCATGGTGCCGCTGCCCGGCGGCGAGTTCCTGATGGGAGCCGACGACGCCGAGAGCTTCCCCGGAGACGGGGAAAAACCAGTGCGGCTCGTGCGACTCGCCCCGTTCCGGATCGACGCCTACGCGGTGAGCAACGAACGGTTCGCGGCCTTCGTCGCCGACACCGCATACCAGACCGACGCCGAGCGGTTCGGCTGGTCGTACGTGTTCGCCGGCTTCCTCCCCGCTGACCTACGGCGCGGCGCGCCGCGGCCCGAGGGCACCCCGTGGTGGTGCTGCGTCGAGGGCGCCTCCTGGTATCGACCGGAGGGACCGGGCAGCACGCTGGAGGGTCGCGGCTCACACCCGGTGGTGCACGTGTCCTGGAACGACGCGGCGGCATACGCACGGTGGGCGGGCAAGCGGCTGCCGACCGAGGCCGAGTGGGAGTACGCGGCGCGCGGCGGTCTGGAGCAGAAGCGCTATCCGTGGGGCGACGAGTTGAACCCGGACGGAGCCTTTCGCTGCAACATCTGGCGCGGGCACTTCCCCGCGAAGAACACCGCCGAGGACGGATACCGCGGCACCGCCCCCATCGACGCCTTCGCACCCAACCGGTTCGGCCTGTGGAACATGGCCGGCAATGTATGGGAGTGGTGCACCGACTGGTGGACCACCGACCACGATGCAGCCCGCCCCCTGGTGAATCCCCAGGGCCCTGCCGCCGGTACCGACAAGGTCATCCGAGGCGGCTCCCACATGTGCCACAGGTCCTACTGCAACCGTTACCGGGTCGCGGCCCGCAGCGCCAACAGTCCGGACAGCTCCAGCGGGCACGCGGGATTCCGCTGCGCCGCACCCCTATAAATGGGCCGCCACCCCGGACGCTCCCTCGAAGATCAGCTCGCCGAGATCGCGCAGGAGGTCACGCTTCGCGCCAAAGCCGCCGAACGCAGACGTCTCGACGAGATCGAGGCAGCGCGTCAGAAGCGCGTCCACTGGGAAGCCGCCGTGGAAGAAGCGCGCGTCCAGTACGCCGAGGCGTACCGCTTCAGGCACTTCGAGGCGCAGGAAGCGGCATGGCGCCACGCCATCCGACTGACGGATTACGTGAGCGCCGTACTCGCCCGGGTCGAGGCCATGCCCCCAGGCCAGGCCAGAACCGAAGCCGAAGCATGGCTCGACTGGGCAGCAGCACGCGTGGAGCGCCTCAACCCTCTGAACACACCGCCCCGCCTGCCCGACATCCCCGAACCACGAACCGACAGTCTCAGGCCCTTTCTCGGGCACTGGAGCCCCTACGACCCCCACAGCACGCGAGGATGCGCATGACGCTCCAGACCCGGCCCCAGTCGGTATCGATCCCTGCGACCGAGGCGCGGGTTCGTGTGCCTGAGGCGTCGGTCTCCCGCCAGTCCGTGGTGTTCTGCTCCACCCAGGTCAGCCAGGTAGTCCCGTGTACATCGCGGGGGCCGAAGCCGGCGAACTCCCCTTGCAGCCCAGCCGAGGCGTCACCCGGGAAGCCCCGGTCTTCCGCCAGGGGGCGGAAGCCGAAGGAGTTCCGGACAGCTGATCGGTGGCAGCACGCCAGCTTCTGTTCATCATGCGGTCTTCTGATGGGCAAAGCATTCACGGCATGGAGATCGTCTTCGGTGAGATCCACAGCGCGGGGCCCTCGCTGGACTGGGCCGCCGCCCAACGCCCTTGACTACCCCGGGGACCTCAACTCGGCCGACGAAGCCCGGTCGTGCCCGCCGGTGTGGGCTCGACTGACCTCAGGAATGGACCAACACCTCATGAAGCGACGCAACTTCGCTGCTGCTCTGACCGCCGGTACGGCCGCTCCCGCGCTGATGGGCGCAGCCCCTGCGCGGGCGGCTGACGGCTCCGCAACCGGTCTGCGTCAGCACATGCGTGCCGTCCTGGCCGCGGAACTCGCGGACAGGGATGCGGCCCAAGCCCTGACTCCCCTTCTTCACGATGTGGGATTCGACTGGCATCCGGAGACGGTGCCGGTAGCTGACTGCGACTTCGTCCTGGCGTTCGGCTTCGGCAACCGCCCCCCGGCCGGCGGCGGCGACCCGGCCAAGGTCCGCTACGAGCCGGGCCCGGTGAACGAGGAACTGGCGGACACGGTTGCGAAGGTCCGGGCCCGGCGCAATGTTCCGGTCTACGCCCAGTGGGAGATCGCCCGTTTCCTGACTTCCAAGTACGGGATGTCGGACGTGACGTCGATCGAGCCGTTGATTGCGCCGGACGGCACGATCACCTACCTGAGCACGGACGGGGTCGCGGCTCAGGTGGCGGAGGCCCGGAAAGGGGCGCCCGGCGGTGCCGGCACCGCTTGCGTCATCGGCTTCCGCGACCATCACAAGCGGTGCGTCCAGACCACCCGGGACCGCGGCTTGAAGGCTTACGCCCCTCGTGGTTTCGACATGCCGCACACCTACGATCCGGAATCGGGCCAGCCCTGGACCCGCCGCCGCGACCTCTACCTCGTGAACGACATGCTGGCTCAGTGGTCGGCCCTGCGCTCCAAGCTGATCGCCGAGGCCTTCCCGAACGGATGACCCGACCCCGACATGTCGAGCCCGAGGGACGTTAGGGCCCGGTGAGCCGCCGGCCCCGGTCACCACCGGGGCGCAGGCGCTGGTGCTCCTCGTTCCGGCAAGCACACGCCGTTGTTGGCCACTGGGTCCAAGGGCGCGGCGGCCCGAGTATGCCGGAGGGCACGGGCAGCTGTGAACCGCGTGGCGGTACGTCATGTCCCGCAGCTGCCGGCTGGCGTGTCCGGTTCATTGATCAAGTCATGTGTCGGATTTCAGACTGTCGGCTTCGGACCAGGCGTCCGGGCCGGGTCACCGGGACCCAGATCCGTCGACTCTGTCGTCGGTGCATGCGGACGCGAGCATGCTGTGGTGTTCATGCTTCCCGGGTTGTGTGCGGTGAGGCGCTCGTTGTTCGAGCGGAGGTGGAAGGCCCTCACCGCCGCCCTGTCGCAGGGCGGTTGGAGCTGAGGGCAGCTGTGCGACGTGAGGTCGCGCGATATGAGTGACCTGGAAGCTCAACACCGTTACGGGCGATCTTCGTCAGGGCCCCTTCCAGCCTCAGAGGGCATTATGAGCCATAGCGCCCTGTTCCTGTCTTGGGGTTGGTGAGGATCGCTGGTCGGGGGTTCGCGGCCGGTGCTACTGGCGGGGTTGAGCGAACAGGCTGGGTTCGGGCTGGTAGGCCGGGGATTCCGGTGCGACGGCTGCGCAGGCCGCCGCCTGTTCCCGGACGGTGGCGCCCCAGCCGGCCAGCTGCTCCTGAGCATTGAGACGACATCGGAACGACCGGCGATCCACATCTACGAATGGACAGGTCTTCCAGAGGTACGAGACGTACGGGGCCGATGCGTAGGCACACGGGCTGAACTGATCCCGCCGACCCGCAGTACTTCACAACGTCCCTGGTGCGGTGAAGGTGGGTGGGGCTGCGCGCCCCGCCTCTCGGCCGCCCTCTCCGGGCTCGGTGGCCGGGTGCTCGTTCCAGCTGTGCGCACGTCCAGGGGGATGCCGCCGATGCGGTAGCCCTGTTCGTCGAGGAGGTGGCCGCTGAGCTTCAGCGGCCACAGGGCCACGGCCCGGTCGGTGATCTCCAGGCCGGGGACGCGCTGGGCGAGTCGTACCTCGAAACGCTGTACGTCGGTGAGGGACTTCACCCACGCGATGATGAGGATGTTGTTCCGGCCGGTGACGCCGGCGCACAGCCGGACCTCCCGGGCGCCGGTGACTCCGCGTGAGACGTGTTCCAGCTCCCCGGCGGCTGCCCGGCCCCATTGGATCACCGTGACCGGCCACTCCGACAGGGGGCGTGCGACCTCGCAGCGGGTTTGGACCATGCCGGCGGCGAACTGTCCGACCGGCAGGCCGCTGAGTCACGGCGACGGCCGGCTGCGCGCCGCCTGGATCAGCTGCTAGGCCTCGCCCCACCGGGTGCCACTGGTCATTGCTCACAAAGTGTCAGGGAGGAAGGGGCACTCCTACTGGGCTCGGTGGACCTACCAGAGGCCCGGGCAGGGTGTGAGGTCCAGCCGGTGGAAGAAGTCTTCCTGGACGGGCGAAAATGGCCGCGCACCCGGCGTTGCGGTGGAGACCCTCTGGGGACACACCGAACGCGCCGGCGGTCCGAAACTGCCCGCGAAGACGGTGGTCTGTACTCAGTTCAAGGGCTCCGGGAAGAAGGCCTGTTACCGGCTTCCCTGATCTGGTGCGCTTGTCTCCAACCGTCCACGGGGGCCGCTCGCAACTTGAGCCGCCGGCACACGCGGCAAGGCCCCGCTCTCACCGGAACCGGTGCGAGCGGGGCCTTCGAGCGCCTTGCGAGTGATCTGTGCAGCCAAACGCCGTGCACCCACGTCACCGTGTGATGTCAGGCATGCTTGAGCATGGTGTTGGAGCAGGTGGAAGAGGTGCCCTTTTACTCCATGCCTTTCTGCGCCGCTATACGCCCGCGGGCGGGCGGCCCGGGGTCCTTGCCGCGGTGGGTCTGCCCGCGGAGCCGGCGGAGGAAGTGCAGGAAGCGCTGCGCGCGTTGACGCTGCCACTCTCGCGGCATCGCACCGATGCCCGGCCACCGGCGGTCCTGGCCACGGCGCGTGGACTGCGGGCCGAGCAGATCCTGCAGGCGCGAGCGTTGTCGGCTGCACCCTTCCCCCCGCTCTTGCTGTTCAGCCTGAGATCGCCCGGCGGGTCGCGGAGCGGGGGTAGGCGGGGCACGCTTCGCCGACCGGCGAGCGGGTCGCCTGGCGGAGTGAGCAGCAGGCTCACACCGCCGAGTTGTATCGCGGATCCCGATCTGTGGAGGTGCGAGGACTGGGTTCGCTTCGCAGCCCGCCGGACGTCATGTCGTCAGGACTCGGGATCGAGGAAGGTCAGGCGAGAGGCGACCTCCTCGATCAGTGGGGCGAGGGCAGTGTTGAACGGGTCGGCGCACTGAGCCGTGAGGTGGCGATGGAAGGCGGCCTCGTCCTGGTACGTCTCGAAGATGAGGTAGGCACGAGGGCTGGACGCCTTGGTGTAAACCTCGAAGGACAGGTTGCCGACCTCCTTGCGCACCGTCTGGGCATACTCCCGCAGGAGGTGTGCGACCTCGTCCTCCGCTCCTTCGCGGGCGGTGAACTCGGCGAGCAGGGTCTTCTTCACGTCCGGTCCTTTGCGGTCGGGGATCACTCGCGTCACTTCCGAGAGGATTCGAGGTGCCAGACGCGGGCGTGGTCCAGCTTCACCGATCCGTTCTCGGCGAAGACCTCCACTCCCTGGCTGGAGGGATCGGGGAAGATCTGGTCCGTGATCACCGCTTCGCCGCTGCCGCCGAAGACCTCGACGGATGACCAGTCGACGACGATCCGCAGCTTCACCTTGCCGTTCACGGCGTGCAGGGGTGCGCGCTGGACGCCGGCGAAGGTGTCGCTGAAGTCCACAGCGCCGGAGCGGGTCCGGTCGACGTACAGCTCCTGCGTCGTGGTGTCGTATCCGATGACGGTCTCCTCTCCGCCGGCACCGGTGCGCACCTTGATGCCGAACCGTTCGGCGTCCTTGAGGGAGAAGGTCGCCTCGATATCGAGGGTCTTGCCCTGGGCCGCGCCGCGGCCCAGGGGCCGTGACGTGCTGGTCACCGTGGTGCCGGCCGACGCCACCGGGCGGCCCTCCCGCAGGGAGGTCAGACTGCTCACCGGCTCGCTGGTCAGCTTGATCCGGCCGTCCACGGTGCGCAGGGCCATCTGACGGGGGATGCTCTGCGCGCTGCGCCAGGGGGACGTGGGGAGGGAACCGCTGTACTCCCAGTTGTTCATCCAGCCGATCATGTGCCGCTTGTCGCCCGGTGCGTCCTCCCAGGACACGGCCGCGTAGTAGTCCTTGCCGTAGTCGGCCCAGTCGGCACGCTGCACGGCGGACCTGGCGGGCGTTGCCGCGGCGGTGAACTGGTCGGCCATGATCTGGCCCCAGCCGCCGGTGTTCATGTCGACGATCTGGATCTGTGCTTTCTTGCCGGCGTACGAGCGCATGTCGATGGAGGCCCAGTCCAGTGTTTCGCTGTTGGTGCCGGTGGCGCTGCCGACGACCTTGCCGTCGACGACCAGATTGACTGCCGTTTCCCGGGAGATGGGCTGCGCCCGGGTGTCGGAGAGCACGATGTGGTCGACGTTGATGTGGCCCCATCCGCTGGTATTTTCGTCGACGATCTTGATCTGCGCCTTCTTGCCGATGAGTTCGCGGACGTCCCATGAGTCCCAGTTGAGTGCCTCGCCGTCGTGTCCGGTGGCGCTGCGTACCACCTTGCTGTCGACGAGGAGTTCGACGGCGGTGGACTCGGCCTGACTTGCGGGATGGTTGCCGCCGCCGATGAGGAAGTTGACGTAGTTCTTGTCGATGGTGAACTCCGGCGAGGTGAGGCTGCCGGTCGTGGCGTCGCCGTTCAGGAAGGAGTTGGCCAGACCACTGCCGAGGAAGCCGGTGACTTCCTGCTGGCCGGCGTGACTGCCGGTGGCCGGTGCGGTTCCGAAGGCATCGCCCGTGACCGTCCAGTTGCCGTAGGTGCCGCCTTCGAAGTCGGCGAGGGTCGTCCCCTCCGGTACTGGTCCCCGTTCCTGCACGGTGCCCGCCTGGTGGGGGTGCCGTCCGCCGGCGATCTTGAAGTTGAGGTACGGGCTGTCGACGGTGAAGGGCGGGGAGGAGAGGGTTCCGGTGCCGCCGTCACCCGCGTGGAAGCTGTTGGCGAGGCTTTTGCCCTCGAAGCCGCTGAGGGGTCCCTGCCCGGTCAGCGCCCCGGCCGTCGGTCCCCGGCCGAATGCGGTGCCGGTAGCCGTCCATGTACCGAAGTCCGGGTTCTCGAAGTCCTGCATGACGGTGCCGGTGGGCGGGGTGTAGGAGCCCTTGTCGTCGGCGGTGAACTTCGTGCCGTCGAAATCACCGACGAAGTACTGGGCGCCCGAGCCGCCGGCGATGCCGCCGGGGTTGATGTTGACGACCAGGACCCACTTGATGTTCTTCTTGTTCCCGTCGACCGCCAGGGGGAACAGGTCGGGGCATTCCCAGACGCCGCCCGTCGCCCCGGCCGGCCCGAACTCGCTGAGCAGGTCCCAGTTCTTGAGATCCTTCGAGGAGTAGAACTGCACCTTGTGCTCGGTGGACAGCAACACCGTCATCAGCCAGCTCTTGGTCGGCGCGTACCACTGGACCTTGGGGTCGCGGAATTCCTTGGAGCCGATGTCGATGACCGGATTGCCGTCGTACTTGGTGAACGTACGTCCGCGGTCGTTGCTGTAGGCGAGCGACTGGGCCTGGGTACCGGTGCTCTTGTCGTAGCTCGTGTAGATCGCCACCATGGGCGGGTTCTTCTTCGTGCCGAATCCGGTGGTGTTGTTCCAGTCGATGACCGCGCTGCCGGAGAACACCATCTCCTTGTCGTCGTGGGACAGGGCGAGCGGCAGCTCCTTCCAGTGCATGAGGTCGGTGCTCACCGCGTGTCCCCAGGACATGTCGCCCCAAGAGTTGCCGTTGGGGTTGTACTGGTAGAAGAGGTGGTACTCGCCCTTGTAGTACACCAGTCCGTTGGGGTCGTTCATCCAGTTCTTCTGCGGCGTGTAGTGGAACTGGGGCCGGTAGGTCTCGGCGTACGGCCGGGTTCCGGAGGCGACTGCCTGAGGCGTCAACAGGGCGGCGGACAGGGCGCATACGGTCGCCGTCGCGGCGATCATCCGCGTGCGGGCATGCCGGGATACGCGTCTTGAGGTCATGGTGTCTCCTGGACTGCGGCCGATTCCGCAGCCGGGTGCTTTCCGGCGCGCGGACGGAACGTAAAGGGAGGCCCTGCTGACGGTGTGGCACCGCGTCGGCCATGAGTGTCATCGTTGACTTATGTCAGCGATGACACCGAGTGGGGCCGATGATGGACGCATTCCGGCCGACGCGTCAACGGCTGGGACGCATTTCCCCCGGCTCGGCCGGACTGCCCGTCACACGATGATCTGCGATGCGTACTGCGGCAGTTGGCTCTGCCACGGAGGGTTCGGACCGGCGACCGAGCAGGTCAGGGCCGCGACATGGGCGGCGAACCGGCAGGATTCCGCCACCTCGCCCAGGCGGAGAGCGGTGAGCCGCCCCCCGAGGAGTCCACGCACACCCAGATGGTGCAGCAGACCCGCCGTGAAGGAGTCACCCGCCCCGACCGTGTCGACGACCCGCGTCGTCACAGCCGGCACGTGCACCCGCTCGCCGTCCAGCGAGACGAGAGCACCATCGGAGCCACGCGTGACCACGACGAGCCGTGCGCCGGCAGCGTGCCAGACGTCGCACGCTTGCTCCAGAGGCGTTTCCGGCAGCAGGAGCCTGAGGTCCTCTTCGCTCAGCCGCAGTATGTCCGCGAGGTCGCACCAGTGCCGCAGTTTCGCGCGGTAGGTCTCGGGATGCACCAGCAGCGGCCGGACGTTGGGATCGATACTGATGGTGGCCCGGGACGAGGCCGTTGCCAGGAACTCCTCCACCGCCGCCGCCCCCGGCTCCCGGACCAGGGCGAGCGAACCCGTGTGCAGACAAGCGGTGGAGGACAGGTCCACACCGGCCAGTTCGGCGCTCGACCACTGCCAGTCGGCCGTGCCCTGCGCATGGAACGCATACGCGGCCTGCCCCTGGGCGTCCAGGTCCGCCACCGCCAACGTGCTCGGCTCCGACGCCACGACTACGTGCGACAGGTCCACCCCTGAAGCCTCCAGGTGCGCCCGGAACAGCCGGCCGAACACATCCCCGGACAGCCGCGCGAGGAAGCGGGACGGAGTGCCCAGGCGGGCCAGGGCCACGGCCGTGTTCGCTGGCCCACCACCAGGCAGTACATGCAGGTCGAGCTCATTCGGAGCACTTGCGGGCCGGGCGAACGCGTCTGCGACGCATTCGCCCAGGACGGTGATCTGACGCGGACTCATGGACTGCTCTTCTCTGACGAACGGACGGGCAAACCGAGTACGTCGCCACACGGGCGTTGCGGCTGTGGGTGAGCGACGGCCGGGGACGTTGCCGATTTGTAACAGCGGCAAGGCATTGACGTGCCCGGGAGACGGAGTCCATCATCCTCGGCAAGCAGTGTCAACGATGACATAAGTCAACGATGACACCCCTGGGACGGCATGCTTCGATGCCGGCCGAGCCGCACGCGATCCCGCAGGAGCCGTTCATGCCTCGCACCATTCGTCTGACCCCCTCCCTGATCAGAGCCGCCGCGTGCCTGGGTATCGCGGCTCTCACCCTGACGGCCTGCGGATCCGGCTCCGGATCGGATTCCGCGGGCGACGGCTCGGGCAGCGTCAAGGTCGGTCTGATCACCAAGACCGACACCAACCCGTTCTTCGTGAAGATGAAGGAGGGTGCGGAGAAGGCCGCCAAGGACAGCGGTGCACAACTGATCACCTCAGCGGGCAAGTTCGACGGGGACAACGCCGGGCAGGTCACCGCGATCGAGAACATGATCGCCGCAGGTGTGAAGGGAATCCTGATCACCCCCAGCGACTCCAAGGCGATCGTGCCCGCCCTTGAGAAGGCCCGCGCCAAGGGGATTCTGGTCATCGCCCTGGACTCCCCGACCGACCCCGAGAGCGCGGTCGACGCCCTCTTCGCCACCGACAACCTCCGGGCCGGGGAGATGATCGGCGCCTACGCCAAAGCCTCGATGAAGGGCAGGACGGCCAAGATCGCCACCCTCGATCTGGCGCCGGGCGTCGCCGTCGGGGTCCAGCGGCACAACGGCTTCCTCAAGGGCTTCGGCATCGGCGAGAAGGACCCGGCGATCGTCTGCTCCCAGGACACCGGAGGCGACCAGGCAAAGGGCCAGACCGCCATGGAGAACTGCCTGCAGAAGGCACCCGACATCAACGTCGTCTACACCATCAACGAGCCGGCCGCGCTCGGGGCGTACACCGCGCTGAAGGCCAAGGGCAGGGAGAAGGACGTCCTGATCGTCTCCGTCGACGGCGGCTGCACCGGGACGCAGGCGGTCAAGGACGGCAAGATCGCCGCCACCTCCCAGCAGTACCCGTTGAAGATGGCCGCCGAAGGCGTCGGGGCCGTCGTGAAGTACGCCAAGGACGACAAGAAAGCGACCGGTTACACCGACACCGGCGTCAGCCTGATCACCGACAAGGCACAGGCAGGGGTCGCGGCGAAGGACACCGCCTACGGCCTGGACAACTGCTGGGGCTGAGTCGCTCTCCGCCCGAGCAGCCGCCGTCCGAAACCCGTTGGCGGGGTGGCCGGCCCTGCCCCGATCGGGGACGGCCGCCCCCAACTGTCCTCCCCCGAGGACCTCTGCTTTTCCGACAAGGACTTCGCATGACAGCCACCACCGCGCCGTACGCCGAGCTAAAGACGCCGACCACGGCCCGCAGACTCCTCACCGCGCCGACCACCGGCCCTCTGGCCGCTCTCCTCCTCGCCTGTGTGTTCTTCTCCCTGTCGACGGACCAGTTCCTCACGGGCGGGAACTTCTCGCTGATCGTGCAGCAGGTCATGGTCGTCGGCACCCTCGCCATCGGCCAGACCCTGATCATCCTCACGGCCGGCATCGACCTGTCGTGCGGTGCCGTGATGGCGTTCGGCAGCATCGTGATCGCCAAGATGGCAGCCGAGGGCACCCTGCCCCCGCTCCTCGCCATCACCCTGGGCCTGGTCGTCTGCGGCGGCTTCGGACTTCTCAACGGGCTTCTGGTCCAGAAGATCCCGCTGCCGCCGTTCATCGTGACGCTCGGCATGCTCAACGTGGCGTTCGCCCTGACGCACATCTACTCCGAAGAGCAGACCGTCACCAGCCTGCCCGGCCCGCTGACCGCACTCGGAGAGACCTTCCCGCTCGGCCGCACGGACATCACCTACGGCTCGCTCGTCACCATCGTCCTCTTCCTGCTCCTGGCCTACGCTCTCAGCAGCACCGGATGGGGCCGGCATGTCTACGCCCTTGGCAACAGCCAGGAAGCCGCACGCCTCAACGGCATCCGCACCTCCCGCCTGACCATCGGCATCTACACCGTGGCCGGCGTGCTGTACGGCCTCGCCGCCCTGCTGCTCATCTCCCGCACCGGGGTGGGCGACCCGCAGGCAGGACAGACCGAGAACCTCGACAGCATCACCGCCGTGGTCCTCGGCGGTACCAGCCTCTTCGGTGGACGCGGTTCGGTCCTGGGCACCTTCATCGGTGTGCTCATCGTCGGTGTCTTCCGCAACGGCCTCCAACTGATGGGTGTGGCCTCCATCTACCAGACCCTGATCACCGGGATCCTCGTGATCCTCGCGGTGACCGTCGACCAGATGTCCCGGAGGAAGGCCCGATGACCACCAGCACTCCCACCCCTGTGCTCCAGGCCCGCGGTCTGGTCAAGCGCTACGGGCAGGTCACCGCCATCGACGGCGCCGACTTCGACCTGATGCCCGGCGAGGTCCTCGCGGTCATCGGTGACAACGGAGCCGGCAAGACCAGCCTGATCAAGGCCCTCACCGGTGCGGTGGCACCGGACGCGGGCGAAATCCGCCTCAACGGTGAACTCATCCAGTTCACAGGGCCGCAGAGCGCGCGCGCCCACGGCATCGAGACCGTCTACCAGGACCTGGCGGTGGCCGCCTCGATGGACATCGCCTCGAACATGTTCCTGGGACGTGAACTGCGCCGGCCCGGCGTCCTCGGCAGCGCCTTCCGCATGCTGGACAAGAAGCGCATGCGCCAGGAGGCCGCGGAGCACATGGCCGACCTCAAGATCGGACTGCGGTCGCTCACGCAGGCTGTCGAAACCCTCTCCGGCGGGCAGCGGCAAGCCGTGGCCGTCGCACGTTCCGTCGCCTGGGCGCGCAGCGTCGTCGTCATGGACGAGCCCACCGCCGCCCTCGGTGTCAAGGAATCGGGGCAGGTCCTCGACCTCATCCGCCGAGTCCGCGACAAGGGCATGCCCGTGGTCCTGATCAGCCACAACATGCCACACGTCTTCGAGATCGCCGACCGGATCCACGTCCACCGGCTGGGCCGTCGCGCTGCCGTGATCAAGCCCTCCGACCACAGCATGGCCGAAGTCGTCGCCATCATGACCGGCGCGCTGACCCTTGATGAGGCCGGAGGTACTGTCGTAGCGGATTCCGAGGCCGCCAAGGCAGCGGGAGTCCAGGCCACCTGACATCCGACGAAACTCTCACAGGTTCCGGCCGAGGCCGCGGCCGGAACCGACGAGCACAGGGAGACCCCCGCTCCATGGCAGCGAACCGCCGTCCCACCCTGGCCGACGTCGCCCGAGAAGTAGGCGTCAGCGCCAAGACGGTCTCCCGGGTGCTCAACGAGGACGGACCCGCCTCGGCCCGGACCAGGGAACAGGTTCTCGCCGCCGTGGCCAAACTCGGCTTCCAGCCGAATCTCATGGCCCGCAACATCCGTGTCGGAGGGCCCGACACGACCATCGGGCTCGTCGTGCCCGACCTCGGAAACCCCTTCTTCGGAGCGGTGGCCGGCGGCATCGAGGACGTCGTGCGGGACCGCGGCCTCACCCTGCTCATGGGGTCCTCCGCGGACGAACCCGCACGCGAACGGGGACTGACCGACAAGTTCCTCGCCCGTCGCATCAGCATCCTGATGGTCATCCCATCCGTCGGCTCCGACCACTCTCACCTGCGGAGCCATCGGAGCACGGGGCTGCCCGTCGTCTTCGTCGACCGGCCGGGAGCCGGGCTGACCACGGACAGCGTCGTCAGTACCAACCTCGCGGGGGCACACGAGGGTGTCGCCCACCTGATCGCCCACGGCCACCGCCGCATCGGCTTCGTCGGCGACCTCCCCACCAACCTCTACACCCGCCGTGAACGCCTGGCCGGATACCGCTCGGCCCTGGCCGAGGCCGACCTCCCCCACGACCGCTCCCTGGTCATCAACGCCCACGACCAGCAAGGCGCCTCAGCCTGTACCTCCAGCCTGCTGGAATTGGCGAGTCCCCCCACCGCTCTGTTCGCCGGCAACAACATCGTCGCGCTGGGAGTGGTCGCCGAACTGGCCCGCATCAAGCGGAAGGACGTCGCCGTGGTCGCCTTCGATGACGTGCCACTCGCCGAAGCCCTCGAACCCGCCCTGACCGTCGTGGCCCAGGACCCCGAAGAGATCGGCCGGAAGGCAGCGGAGACCGCCCTGGCACGCCTGGACGGCGACCGTTCCCGCGCCCGCACCATCACCGTCCCCACCCGGCTGATCGTCCGAGGATCGGGAGAACTCACTGCTCCTTAGGCGCAGGAGGACGGAAACGGTGCGGGCCGGCTCACGCCTGTCTGCCCGGATCCCCCGTACGTCGGCGTTCCTCGTCGTGACTTGTCGCAGCGTCGTAGCACTGAGGGACGGCGGGCACCGCGGTGAACAGGTCCGGTCAGGCGTGCCCGGTCAGGAAGAAAATCAGTCGGTCGGCGCCCATCCCCGGCCCGTAAGGGTCGGCTCTCTCAGAGAGTGTGCCTGGGTCAGGTCCCAGGCTTCGACCGCGAATTCACCGCGCAGCGTGCCCGTCGTACGGGCCTGGAGCCGCCACGGCCCCTCACCCAGTGGATAGAACCGCAGGGTGAGGACCTGTTCGTCGGCCAGGTAGATCTCGGCTATCGAGCGGTCCACGATCACGCGCAGTTCGACAGGACTGCCGGGGCGCTGCATGGCCGGGAAGGGCAGGGTGTACGAGCCTCCCCGGGCTCGTGTGTCGAGCGACGCGTGGCTGCGGTCGACGGTGAGGTGTCCGGCGGCGGGGTCGAGACGGATGTCGAGGTATTCGGAGCCGTCGGCGGACGTGATCAGCCGCAGCCCGCTCGTCCCCGTGGCGTCGGGAACGAGGGCAGCGGTCAGGTCGAAGGCAGGGCTGACCTGACCGAGCTCGACCGGCTCGGCCCGCGTGACGTGTCCGGTTCGGTGAAGCGTGCGCGCACCTCGCAGAGCAAGCACTTCGCGAGCGGGGCGTTGGGCGATCGTTCCCTCGGCCGTCAGGCTCACCTCACGAGGAAGGGTGAGAACACCGGCCCAGCCCGCCTCACGCGCCCAGGCGTCATCGCGAGCCTCCCACGCCCACGCCCACAGCAGCCACCGGTCGTCCCCGGGGGCCTTCAGCAACGCGGGGCCAGGGCCGTGGTCGGGGCTGTCCGATGGGTCGTGTGAGCTGATCAGGGTCGTGGCTTTGGCGCAGATGAGCTTCTCCGAAGACGCCGTCGTCGGGCTCGCTGACAGTGAGAGCTCGTCGCCAATCCGCCCACCCTTGCCTGCGTCGGTCGGTTGAGGAATTTGGTTGCCGTGGATCAGGCGGATGCGGTGATATTCCGGCATGAGTAGAGACGCCGAGGTCATCGTGCTCGCCCGCGGGTCGGACGAGGTGATGGAACCGCTGACCCAGGACGATCCGGAACGTATGTGGAGAGGCCGCTTCGTCCCGATCGCGGGGCACTGGGGTTACGAATTCGGGTGGGCCCTGGAGTTCGAGAAAGTGCGTGCCCGCAAGGGCCTGCTCTGGCACCTGGAGTCGCTGCCGTGGCCGGATCCGCATACGGTGCAAGTTCTGCTTCGCGACCAGGACGACGACTGCTTCGGGCTATGGATGTTCCAGGAGGGCCGGCTGGTGGAGGTCACCATTCCGCGCACCGAGCGTTTCCACAAGCCGGCACCGCCCAATGAGGACTTCGAACCCGACCCGGGCATGCTGCTGCGCACCGACCAAAACACGGCTCTTCCCGAGCAGACCCCAGAAGCAAGCCGCGACCCGCGCTCACCCTGGTAGACCGAGTTCGACAGCTCATCTTGGGACGTCAGGGCTGTCGACGCGCGCCTACTTGGCGGACTGCGCCACCACTACCCAGGTGCCGATAAGCTCTGACCGCGGCGTTTCACTGCGGACGGAGCCATAGGCGAATCGCGGCCATGGTGACCGTCCCGTGGAAGACGTACGCCCGTTTGTCGAAGCGCGTGGCGACGGCTCGGAAGTTCTTGAGCCGGTTGATGGTCCGCTCGACCTCGTTGCGGCGGCGGTAGATCGTCTTGTCGAAGCCTGTGGGCCGGCCTCCTTGGCTGCCGCGGCGCCGGCGGTTGGCCCGCTGGTCTCCTCATCGCACCGGCCGCGCCCAGGACGACATGCTCGGCGTTGACCAGGCCCACCCGGCCTGCCGCGACACCAATCCGCAACAACCCTGCCTCGGCAAGCAATCAAAGCTCAATCGACCGCTTCTGCTCCCGCACCTCCGAGCAGCACCGCGTCCGATTCGCTCGCGCGTTGCGCCGCCCCCTTTTGCCAGCCCTTCTTCAGCCGCCCGAAACCGGCCTTCGCAGTCTCCATTCCGAGGACGCCACTCGCCCCTCCCCGGGATGGGTCCATACCTGCGGCAGCGTCCGCGCTGCCGTCCTCACAGCCCCCTTCGAGACTGAGACACGCGCCTCACGGATCTGCAGCAAGGACGCGTCCAAACGGAAGCTTCAGCCGTCCGCTCCGCACCGAATTACCCGACTGCAACGCAGCGTAGTCAGCACCAAGTCAGCACGGGAGTCAGCACCGCCCTTGCGAAACATAGCGAACAGTGCAACTCGGACAGCCCTCTCCCGCCCCTCCGAAGCGGAAACGGGCTCGCGCCCCCTCCCCGTAGCGCCGGCCCGCACACCGGCAACCCGAACTATGGTGTCCCGCCACATACGCCCCTGACCTGGCCCTTCCTACGGTATGGCGACACGGAACCGTCCCCGCCAACCGTCCGGAAGTGGTACCCATGGCCGCCCCAGCAACCGCTCCCCCACCCGCCTCCAACCTCCGGCGCATCGTCGCCGCCAGCCTCATCGGCACCACCATCGAGTGGTACGACTTCTTTCTGTACGGATCAGCGGCCGCCCTGGTCTTCAACAAGCTGTTCTTCCCGGAGTCCGAGCCGCTCGTCGGAACCCTCCTGTCCTTCCTCACCTATGCCGTCGGCTTCGCCGCCCGGCCGATCGGTGCCCTGGTCTTCGGGCACTACGGCGACCGCCTCGGGCGCAAGAAGCTGCTGGTCCTCAGCCTGTTGATGATGGGGGGAGCCACGTTCGCGATCGGGCTGCTGCCGACGCACTCCACCGTCGGCGTCGCCGCGCCCGTCCTGCTCACCGTGCTCCGGCTGGTGCAGGGCTTCGCCCTCGGCGGTGAATGGGGTGGGGCCGTGCTGCTCGTGTCGGAGCACGGGGACGCGAAGCGCCGAGGGTTCTGGGCCTCGTGGCCGCAGACCGGTGCGCCGGCCGGACAACTGCTCGCCACCGGGGTGCTCTCCGCACTCACCGCACTCATGTCGGACTCGACCTTCGAGGCCTGGGGCTGGCGTATCCCCTTCCTGCTCTCCGGCGTACTGGTGATCATCGGTTTGTGGATTCGTCTTTCTGTCGATGAATCCCCCTTGTTCAAGGCCGCACTGGCGCAGGCCGAGGAGCGCAGAGCCGCCACCGGGGCGGCGGAGAAGATGCCGGTCGTGGCCGTGCTGCGGCACCACTGGCGCGATGTGCTGATCGCCATGGGCGCGAGGATGGCGGAGAACATCAGCTACTACGTCATCACGGCGTTCATCCTCGTCTACGCGACGACCGCGGCCGATCTGAGCAAGCAGACGGCGCTCAACGCCGTCCTCATCGCGTCGGCGATCCACTTCGCCGTCATCCCGCTGTGGGGTGCGCTGTCCGACCGGGTCGGGCGCAGGCCGGTCTACCTGGTCGGCGCGGTCGGGGTGGGGCTCTGGATGTTCCCGTTCTTCGCCCTGATCGACAGCCGGAGCTTCTGGAGCCTGCTCCTCGCCGTCACGGTGGGGCTGTTCTTCCACGGGGCGATGTACGCGCCGCAGGCGGCCTTCTTCTCGGAGCTGTTCGCGACCCGGATGCGGTACTCGGGTGCCTCGATCGGCGCCCAGTTCTCGTCCGTCGCGGCCGGTGCCCCGGCGCCGCTCATCGCCACCGCGCTGCTCGCCGACTACAACAGTTCGACACCCATCGCGCTGTACGTGATCGCGGCCGCGCTCATCACCGTACTGGCCGTGGTCTGTGCCAAGGAGACCCGGCACCGGGACCTGGCGGACGTCGAGCCGGGTGCCGGGCAGGACGCGTCGGCGCAGCCGTCCGCAGGTGCCGTACGCAGTGGGACGTAGCGTCTGGTCGGCAACGGACCTGGGGCGGGTGGCCGTGTGCGGCCACCCGCCCCTCCCCGTCACGCCTGCGGGTCGGTGGCCTCGAACCAGGTGGGGCCGTCGGTCATCGACTGCTTGATCCGGAAGAGCGCGAACTCCTGCAGGGGTGGCAGCGCGTCGACGCGGAACCAGTCCACTTCCAGCGACTCGTCGTCGTTGACCCGTGCCGTGCCGCCGGTGGCGCGGCAGCGGAAGGTGACGTCCAGGTACTGGCAGCGGTCGCCGTTCTCGTACTGCACGGGAGGCAGGGCCTGGGTGAGTACCACCCGCTCCGCCACACAGCGCACGGCCGTCTCCTCGTACACCTCGCGCTCCGCCGTCGCCGCGGGCTGCTCCCCGGGCTCCGAGATGCCTCCGATCACCGACCACTTGCCGGTGTCGGCGCGTCGTCCGAGCAGCACTCTGCCTTCGTCGTCGAAGACGACGGCGCTGACGCCGGGCAGCAGGAGCAACTGTTGACCCGCGGTGGCGCGGATCTCGCGGATGAAGTCAGGAATTGCCATGCCACGACCCTACGTGGCGCACGGACCCGGTCAGCGGGAGCGTCGTGCGCGCACCGTCCGCGTCGTCACCCAGCCGAGGCCGGCCACCGCGAGCAGGGCCAGCAGGCCCTCGGGCAGCGGGCCCATCCTGGTCGCCGGGGTCAGCGAGGAGCGCAGCGGCACCTCGTCCACCAGGGCGTCAGGCGTGAACATCTTCGTCTTCTGGACGACGGTTCCGTCCGGGCGGATCACCGCGCTGACACCGCTGGTGACCGGGACGACCACGGAACGGCTGTGCTCGACCGCGCGCACCCGGGACATGGCGAGCTGCTGGTAGGTCATCTCGCTGCGGCCGAAGGTGGCGTTGTTGCTGGGGACGGCGATCAGCTGGGCGCCGTGCTCGACCGTGTCGCGTACGGCGTCGTCGAACGCGGCCTCGTAGCAGGTGACCAGGCCGACGTCGGTGCCCGCCAGGTCGAAGACGCCGACCTTCTTGCCCGGTCCGAAGTCGCGCTGCACCCGGTCGACGTCCGAACTGAACATGCGCACGAAGGAGCGCATCGGCATGTACTCGCCGAACGGCTGGATGTGGCGCTTGTCGTACGTGGCCACGGGCCCCTTGTCCGGGTCCCACTGGATGAGGGTGTTGCGCAGGTTGCCCGTGTCGGGTTCGACGACCGCGCCGACCACGGTCGGCACACCGATCGCCTTCACGGCGTCGTCGATGACGATCCTCGCGTCGGCGTTGCGGTAGGGGTCGAGGTCGGAGGAGTTCTCGGGCCACAGGACGAAGTCGGGCTGCGGGACCTTCCCCGCCTTCACGTCCCGGGCGAGCTGCTCGGTGCGCTTCGCGTGGTTGTCCAGGACGGCGCGGCGCTGGGAGTTGAAGTCGAGGCCGAGCCGCGGCACGTTGCCCTGGATCGCGGCGACGGTCGCGGTGCCGTCCTCGGCGGAGTCGTCCACCAGCGGCAGAGCGGCGAGGGCCGCGGCGACGGGTACCAGGACGGCCGCAGCGGTCGCAGCGGCGGCCAGGCGGGGCAGTTCACCCGTGCTGCGGTGGATACGGAAGCGGCGGACCGCCTCGAAGAGGCCGAAGCCGCACAGGACCACGGCGAAGGAGAGGAGCGGCGTGCCGCCCAGCGCCGCGAGCGGCAGGAACACGCTGTCCGCCTGCCCGAAGGCGATCTTGCCCCAGGGGAAGCCGCCGAACGGCACCCTGGCCCGGAGCGCCTCGTCGAGCGTCCAGACCGCTGCCGCCCAGAGCGGCCAGCAGGCGAGCCGGGACACGGCGGAGATGCCGATGCAGCCCACGGCGATGAACAGCGCCTCGGCCGCGGCGAGTGCCAGCCACGGCACCGGGCCGACCTCTTCGCCGGTCCAGTGCAGCAGGGGCAGCATGAAGCCGAGTCCGGCGAGCAGGCCGAGGCCGAACGCGGCGCGGAGCCTGCGTTCGAACAGCACCCAGCCGAGCAGGGCGAACCCGGGCAGAACCAGCCACCACAGCGGCCGGGGCGGGAAGCTCGCGTACAGCATCACCCCGGACAGGACGGCGGCGGCGGGCCGTGCGAGGAGCGGCAGCAGACGGCCGGCTCGGGGGGCGGAGACGGGCTTCTGCGGGTCGCCGACCTGGGCGATGGTGGTGCTCACCCGGCGGAGTCTACGGTGGCGGGCCGGGTACCGGGGAGCCCCGTCCTGGTGACGGAATCCCTACCGCCGGATCGTTTCTCCGCATCTTCTGCACATATGACCGCTGTGGCCGTTAACGTGTGCGCCAGTCCCCCGCCGACCGGGCCGGATCCGGCCCTCGCGGACGGGACGGTCACAGGCCGGGGGACGGACGTGATGGCTGCACCAGAGCGGGGGCCCGAGGGCGGCAACGCGTCCGACGTCGCCGGGGCACTGATTCTCGCCACCTGTGCGATCTGGTCGCTGATCAGCGCGGCCGGACGCGAGACCCGGCCCGAAGGGGTACTGCTCGCGCTGCTCGCCGTCGCGGCGGGTTTCGCCTGCGGGCGGATCTGCGGAACGCTGCTGCCGGTGGCCACCGCGGCCGTCGCCGCCCTGGCCGCCCTCGTCATGGCGCTCGTCTGGCGTCACGGCATGCCCGGCGCGACGGCCACCGTGGAAACCGCGCCGGGACACACCGGTGCGGCCGCCGCGCTGCTGGTCCTGGCGGCCGGTGCGGCCTGCTGCGCGGCGGCCGCGGCCCGGCGGGAATCGCTGCGGTTCTCGCTGCGACTGCTGGCTCTCGGCACGGCCTGTGCCTCGCTCGGTCTCGGCTCCGTCGCCGGGTTCGCGGCCGCTGTCGGCGTGCTTCTGTGCTCTCTGGCCGCGGCCAGGATGCGGAACCGGCTGCTCGGTCTCACCGGATTCGCGCTGGCTGCCGGTCTGATGGTGGGCGTCTCGTGGGCGGTGGCCGAGGACGTGCTGCCCGACGGCCTCACCATCTCCCTGGAGGGTCAGCTGACCGGTAACCGCGTGCAGCTGTGGCAGGACGCCGCGCGGCTCGCCGCGCAGCACCCGGTTCTCGGCATCGGACCCGACCGCTTCGCCGAGCTGAGCCCCACCGCGCAGCAGACCCTCGGTTCGGACGGGAAGCCGCACTCGGCCGCGCTGCAGCAGGCGGCCGAGCAGGGGGTGGTGGGTGTGGTGCTGCTGGGCGCCGCGTTCGGCTGGCTCCTGTACGTGCTGTGGCGCTCGCCGCGCAGCACCGCGGTCGCCCTGACCGCCGGGGCGGCGCTCACCGCGCTGGCGGCGCTGGCGAGCGTCGGCAATGCGCTGAGCTTCACTCCGGTGACGGCGGGTGCGGGGCTGCTGGCCGGGCTGGCATCGGCCAGGCGGCCGATCGGAGCGAGCGGGCCCGCGGGCGGCAACGGTTCGGAGCAGTCTCCGGGCAGCGGAGACGACCTGCCCTGACTCGGCCACGAAGGCCGACCGGGCCGGTCTGTGGGACGGGCACGGGGCCATGTCCTCAGGGCGCGGTCAGACCCCGGCCGCCGCGCCGGTGGGCGGCAGGTGCAGGCGGTCGCGGATGAACCGGACGCCCGCCTCCGCGTCGTCGACCGTGACGGTGAAGGTCCTGCCGTCGCCGAGCCTGAGCACCAGTCCCTCGCCCCGGCGCACGACCACGGCCGTGCCCTGCTCGGGACGCCAGCGGTAGCCCCAGCCGCCCCACTGGCGCGGGGTGACCTGCGGCGCGAACTCCGCGCCCACCACATGGGTGAGCAGAATCCGGCGGCGCGGCAGCCCCATGTGGCCACAGCGCACTTCGAGGGCGTCACCGTCGACGCGGACCACCACGTTCACGAAGGCGAGGGTTCCGAACAGCATGAGCAGTCCGGCCGCCACGCAGCCGATCACCGACATCAGCAGCGGGGCGATGCCGGAGGTCCAGTTGGAGCTGACGGCGAGCTGGATGCCGAGCGCCAGGCAGGCGGCGCCGGCGGCCGCGAGTACCCACTGGGTCCGGTTGGTGGCCCGGCCGGTCCAGACGGCGGTGTGCGTGTCGGCACCGCTACGCGTCGGATTTCGGGGGTCCCTCATGCCAAGCAGCGTACTGAAGAATCCGCGCGACGGGACGCGTCGAACGGCCCCCGGCGGGCCGCCGGACGGTCAGCGGGTGGTGCTGACGGCGGCGAGCCCGCGCCCTTCCTGGTAGGCCAGCGCGGCTTCCGGCAGCTCGGACAGGTGTCCGCCGAGGAGTACGGCGAGTCCGGTGGCGGGTTCGGCCGACGGAGCGGGCTGGGCCCCGATCCGGCGCAGGGCCTGGGCGGCGACGGCGCCGGCTGAGCCGTGCAGGACGACGGGCGGGCGGCCGGGCTGCTGGATGGCACGGCGAATGCGTTCGGCGACCAGCTCGTAGTGGGTGCAGCCCAGCACGACGGCCTGCACATCGGGCGGAGTGAGCGCGGCGGCGGCGGCCAGGGCCTTGTCGATGCCCGCCTCGTCCGCGTACTCCACGGCATCGGCCAGGCCGGGGCAGGGCACCTCGGTGACGGCCGCGGACCCGGCGAAGTCACGGATCAGTCCGCGCTGGTACGGGCTGCCGGTGGTGAGGGGGGTGGCCCAGATCGCGACCGGGCCTCCTGCCGCGGCGGCCGGCTTGATCGCGGGGACGGTGCCGATGACCGGCAGCGCGGGCTCCAGCTCGGCCCGGAGCGTGGCCAGCGCGTGCACGGAGGCCGTGTTGCAGGCGACGATCAGCGCGTCGGGCCGGTGGTCCGCGGCGGCGCGGGCGACGGCGAGGGCGCGTGCCGTGACGTCCTCGGGCGTCCGCGGGCCCCAGGGCATGCTGCCGGGGTCGGAGGAGAGCACCAGATCGGCGTCCGGCCTCAGCCGGCGTACTGCGGCGGCGGCGGCCAGCAGGCCGATTCCGGAGTCCATGAGCGCGATCTTCACCCGGTCACCATAGTCGACCGCCCTTGCGGTCCCGGCTCAGTGGGGCAGACTTCGGCCAATGAGCGCCGTTGCCTGGATCGCCGTGGGTTCGCTGGTCGTGTGGGTGTGGCTGCTGCTGGGGCAGGGGTTCTTCTGGCGGACCGACCAGCGGCTGCCGAGCCGCGCGGCGCCGGCGCACTGGCCCTCGGTCGCCATCGTCGTGCCCGCGCGTGACGAGGCGGACATGCTCCCGGTGAGCCTGCCGTCGCTGCTGGCGCAGGACTATCCGGGCACCGCCGAGATCTTCCTGGTCGACGACTGCAGCAAGGACGGCACCGGTGACCTCGCCCGTGAGCTGTCCGTACGGTGTGCAGGGCTGCCCGTCACCGTGGTGTCCCCCGGGGAGCCCGAGCCCGGCTGGACGGGCAAGCTCTGGGCCGTCCGGCACGGGATCGCGCTGGCCCGGTCGCGGGATCCCGAGTACCTGCTGCTCACCGACGCCGATATCGCCCACGAGCCGGACAGTCTGCGGGAGCTGGTGGCGGCCGCTGTGTCGGGCGGCTTCGACCTGGTCTCGCAGATGGCGCGGCTACGGGTGGAGAGCGTCTGGGAACGGCTGGTCGTGCCGGCCTTCGTCTACTTCTTCTCGCAGCTCTATCCGTTCCGGTGGGTGAACCGGGCGGGGACCCGGACGGCTGCTGCGGCGGGCGGATGCGTGCTGTTGCGGACCGAGGCCGCCGTACGGGCGCGGGTGCCGGAATCGATCCGGCAGGCGGTGATCGACGACGTGTCCCTGGCGCGGGCGGTGCAGCGCAGCGGTGGACGGATCTGGCTGGGGCTCGCGGATCGGGTGGACAGCGTGCGGCCGTATCCACGCCTGGCCGACCTGTGGCGCATGGTCTCGCGGAGCGCGTACGCCCAGCTGCGGCACAATCCGCTGGTGCTGCTCGGCACGGTGCTCGGCCTCGGCATCGTCTACCTGGCACCGCCCGCGACACTCGCCGCGGGGCTGCAGGGCGGCGACCACGCGGCAGCCTGGGCCGGGGGCACGGCGTGGGCCGTGATGGCCGGGACGTACATGCCGATGCTGGGGTACTACCGGCAGTCGCTGTGGCTCGCCCCGCTGCTGCCGTTCACCGCGCTGCTGTATCTGCTGATGACGGTCGACTCCGCGGTGCAGCACTACCGCGGCCGCGGTGCGGCCTGGAAGGGGCGTACGTACGCCCGTCCCGAGGCCGCACCGGATCAGTGACCGCTGCCCTGTCTCACTTGCGGGCCGCGACTCACTTGCGGCCGGGTGTCCAGTTCATGCCCCAGCCGTACGCCTGGTCGATGGTGCGCTGCGGGCTCACTCCGCGCTGCGGCACGAGATAGCGGGCCTCGCGCTGCACCGTGAAGTCTCCCCCGTTGCTGGTGATGAGCGCGAGCGCGCAGACCGTCGAGGGAACGGTGCATTCGTCGAGCGAGAAGTCGATCGCCGCGCCGTGCTGCGGCTGGAGGGTGACGGTCGCGTGCAGATCCGCGAAACTCCGGGCCCCTTCATAGATGGTGACGAAGATCAGGATGCGGCGGATCCTGGCCTTCTGGTCGAGGTTGATCGTCAGGTTCTCCCCGGAGGCGACGGCGCCCGTCCGGTCATCGCCGTCGAGCTGGACGTACGGCGGCTGCTGAAGAGCGCCGAAGGCGTTTCCGAGCGCCTGCACCACTCCCTTGCGGCCGTCGGTCAGTTCGTAGAGGGCGCAGAGATCAAGATCGAGATCCGCATGGTGTGCGACGGCCCGGCCGAGTTTGCTGCCCCAGCCCTTGAACTGCTTCCGTACTTCCCAGTTGAGATTGACGCGCATGGCTCCCGAGGTGCCGCCCTGCTTCGCGAGCGAGACGGACGGTGCGTCCTTCGTGAGCGTCACCTTGGTGAGGCGGACGGGCTGGGTGACGGGCGGTGCCGGGGGTGCGGGAGGGACCGGCGGAGCCATCGGGGCGGCGAGCGTCGGCTGGGGGTACTGCGGCGGAGGCGGCGTGGCGGCAACCCTCGTTGCAGGGCGCGGTGGTTGGGGTTGCGGGGGCGTATGAGGCTGAGGCGCCCGCGGGGACTGCTGCGGTTCGTCGACGGAGATCCCGAAGTCCGTGGCCAGCCCTTCGAGCCCGGTCCCGTAGCCCTGACCGACCGCCCGGAACTTCCAGGAGCCCTGGCGCCGGTAGAGCTCGCCGAGGATGAAGGCGGTCTCGACCGTGGCGTCGGTGCTGTCGAAGCGGGCGAGTTCCGAGCCGTTCGCCGCGTCCGTGATCCGTACATAGAGCCCGGTCACCCGGCCGAACGAACCACCGTCGGCGGAGGCCGCCAGCACCACACGGTCGACGGCGGGCTCGACCCGGGCCAGGTCGACGAAGAGCGTGTCGGTGGCGGCTGCGGCAGCGGTCCGCTTGCCCTCGTGGCGTACCGCTCCGGATGCGTGGGCCGGCTGATTGTAAAAGACGAAGTCCGCGTCGCTGCGTACCTTTCCGGACCCGAGGAGAAGGAGCGCCGAGGCGTCCACGTCCGGGGTCCCGGGGGCGGCGCGCCACCCCAGTTCGACGCGCACGGCCTGAGCCGCCACCGGAACATTGGTTCCTTTTAGCATGGTCATGCTCGCCCCCATCGCGAGTCCGGCTGCCGAGACTTATCCCGGTCAACCTAATGCCCGTCCCGTCACGAGGCCCACAGTGGTGCCCGGACGGACCCGTGGACCCGTCGGTAACCCCGTGATCGTGGTCATCGGGCGGTAGTCCTGCTGTCCCTGATGACGCCGTCGTTCTCCGGCGAAACGGCGGACGGCGTCATGAGCAAGGGCACTAGCGCACCTTGCGCACCGGCAGGATCGCCAGCGCGCCGCAGAGGCACACCAGGGAGGAGGTGATCAGCAGGATCGAGTAGTTGTGGCCACCGCCCAGGGAGATGAGCAGCGCTCCGAGTGCGGGCGCGAAGATCTGCGGGGCCGACATCGCGATGTTGAAGATGCCGAGGTCCTTGGAGGGATTCGCCGGGTCCGGCAGTACGTCGATGACCAGGGCGAGGTCGACACCGAGGTAGGTGCCGAAACCCAGGCCCAGGACGATCTCGGCGCAGTAGAACAGGCCGATCGTGTCGGACTGGCTGAGGATCAGCATGCCGATGCCGAACAGGACCGCGGCGACGGCGATGAACGGCTTGCGGCGTCCGAAGCGGTCCGAGAGCCAGCCCGCGGCCTGCGCTGAGCTCATCACGCAGAGCCCGTAGATGAGCACGCCGGTGGCGAGCGTCTCGGTCGCCTCCGCGGTGGTGAGCCGCATCTCGTGCTGGAGGTAGATGAGGCGGAAGGTGGTGAACATCCAGTTGGCGAGGGTCAGCAGGAAGCGCGAGAGCCAGGCCCAGGCGAAGTCCGGGTGCTGCCTGGGGCTGACCCAGTAGGTGCGCAGGACGGCCTTGAACCCCTCCCGCGGGGGCTTGCGCTCCAGCGGCTTGTCCGGGAGGACCAGGACGTAGCCGATCACCAGGAGGATGCCGATGACGCTGGGGACCAGGAAGAGCAGCAGCATCTGGTCGGTGAAGCACTTGGCGATCCAGGTGCCCGCGGTGGGGGCCAGGTTCTGCATGATGCCGAGCAGCCCGCTGATCTTGCCGCGCTTGTGCTCGGGAACGTTGTCGGCGACGGTCGCGACGAAGGCGGCGAGTGCCGCGTTGGCGGACGCGGAGGCGATGACGAAGCCGACGGTGACGACGGCGACACTGCTCGCCGTCGCGATGATCATCAGACCGGCCAGCAGGCCCAGCATACCGAGGACGAGCCAGGGCCTGCGGCGGCCGAAGCGGCCGGCGGTGCGGTCGCTGAGGCGCCCGAAGAACGGGTTCGCCAGCATCGCGGCCACCGAACCGGTCGTGGTGATGATGCCGAGCGACGCGACCTGGTCGTCCTCGGGGACGATCGACTGCACCTTGAGCTGCAGGCTGACCAGGATGGGCGTCAAGAGGGCGAGGAACAGGCCGAGTTGGCCTGCTGCCATGCCGACCACCAGTCGGGGCCGGGGGACCTGGGCGGTGGGGGCGGACTCGCCGGGCGTTGGTGCTCCGGTGTCGCGGCGGAGAGTGTCCGTGGTCACGGGGAGGACTGCTTCCTGTTGAGCGGGCAGGACGTGCACAGAGCGGGGGATGCACGGTGCGGGGCAGGGCTCGAATGCCGTCGGCCGCGGCAGGGGTCTCGCGGCGTCGGGGAGACGTACGGCGCGTGGGGCCGGGCGGGCGTTCCGGGAAGGCCGCTCGGGCGCTGGTTACGAGTGGGTGAGGTGGCGGTCTGCACCCACCTGGCGCTGCGGTCCGGTGAGTTCGACGTCGGCGCTCAGCCGGATGTCGCCGCTGGAGGAGCCGACCATGAGGCGGATGATGCCGGGGTCGACGATGCGCAGGCCGTCGCCCGAGGCATCCTTGGTGTACGAGGTCTGGTCGGCGTGCACCCTGAAAGACACCCGGGTCTCCTCGCCGGGTGCGAGGTCGACCACGCCGAAGGCCGCCAGTTGCTGGGTGGGGCGGGCGACCTGTGCGACCGGGTCGTCGTAGTACAGCTGGACGGTCTCCCGGCCCGCGCGCTCACCCGTGTTGCGCACGAGGCAGGAGACCTCGATGAACCCGTCGGTGGGCACGCGCCCCTCCTGGGCGACGCGCAGGTCCTCGTAGCCGAAGGAGGTGTACGAGATGCCGTGCCCGAACGGGTACAGGGGCGTGTTGTCGAGAACGCTGATCCCGTCGCTGAACCGGCCGAGGGGCGGGTTGAGGTAGGTGCCGGGGCTGCTTCCCGGGGTGGCCGGGATCTGCACGGGCAGCTTGCCGCCGGGAGTGACCCGGCCCGACAGTACGCGGGCCAGCGCGGGGCCACCCTCCTCGCCGGGCATGAAGACTTGCACCACAGCAGCACAGCGCTCAGCGAGACCGCCGAGCGCATACGGGCGGCCGGAGACGACCAGCAGGACGACCGGGACGCCTGTGGCGAGCACATCCTCGACCAACTGCGCTTGCACGCCCGGAAGTTGGAGGTCAGGGGCGTCGCAGCCCTCCCCCGAGGTGCCGTTGCCGAACATGCCGGAGCGGTCGCCGACGACGACCAGGGCCAGATCGGCCGAGGCGGCGGCCCGGGCGGCGGCGGGCAGACCGGAGCGGTCGGTGCCGCTGACCGCGCAGCCCTGCTCGTAGGTGAAGGCCACGTCCGGCAGTTCCGCGGTGAGCGCCTCGCGCAGGCTGGGCAGCGCGAGGCCCGCCGGATGGCCGGGGTGCTTGGGCAGCACATGGTTGGGAAAGGAGTAGCAGCCCAGGAAGGTGCCGGAGTCGTCGGCACCCGGTCCGATCAGCGCGATGGCGGGAGTGCGGGCGGCGTCCAGGGGAAGCGCGGCCCCCTCGTTGGCGAGCAGGACGACGGAGCGTTCGGCAATGGTCCGCGCGAGGGCGCGGTTGGCCGGGGAGTCCAGGTCGACGACGGTGCCGACGCCGGCGTCCGCCTCCGGGGCGTAGCCGGCGTCCAGCAGGCCGAGCGAGAGCTTGTGGCGCAGGACGCGTTCGACGGCGCGGTCCAGGAGCTCGGGGGCGACCTGGTCCGCGTCGAGCTGCTGGGCGAGAGGCTCGCCGTAGCAGCCGGTGTTGGGGAGTTCGATGTCCATGCCGGCGCTCAGGGCCAGGCGGGCCGCGTCGCCCTCGGTGGCGGCGACGCGGTGCATGGTGCGCAGGAACGCGATCGACCCGTAGTCGGAGACGACCGTACCGGTGAAGCCCCACTGCTCGCGCAGCACGGTCGTCAGCAGGTACTCGTCGGCGCAGGCGGGGACGCCGTCCTGGTCGGTGTAGGTGTTCATCACCGAGCCGACAGCGCCTTCGCGCACAGCCATCTCGAACGGCGGCAGGATCACATCGGCCATCTCGCGGGCCCCGATGGAGACGGGCGCGTGGTTGCGGGCCCCCCGCGAGGCGGCGTGACCGGCGAAGTGCTTGAGGGTGGCGATGACGCCCTGGGACTGCATGCCGCGCACATAGGCGGTGCCCACGAGCCCGGTCAGGTACGGGTCCTCACCGAGGGTCTCCTCCACGCGGCCCCAGCGGTAGTCGCGTACGACGTCAAGCACCGGGGCGAGCCCCTGGTGGACGCCGACGGACGCCATGTCGCGGCCGATCGCGGCGCCCATTTCCTCGACCAGTGCGGTGTCGAAGGTCGCGGCCCAGGCCAGGGGCGTGGGGTAGACCGTGGCACCGAAGGCGGCGAAGCCGGTGAGGCACTCCTCGTGGGCGATGGCGGGGATGCCCAGGCGGGTGGCGTCGGTCAGCCGCCGTTGCAGACGGACGAGCTCGGTACGGCCCTCCTCGGGGGTCAGGGGCCGGGTGCCGTAGGGGCGGGTGAGATGGCCGATGCCGTGGGCGAGGGCCGCGGACTCACCCGAGCGGGCGGCGAGCGCCTCCTCGATCGGTGCGACGCGGGCGTCGCCGCTGCCGACATTGGCCTTGGCCCAGTAGCTGCCCAGCTGGGCGAGCTTCTCGGCCTGCGTCATCTCGGCCATGAGGGCCTCGATCCGCTGGGCGTCGCTGAGCGAGATGTCGTTCCAGTGGTTCATGGGGGGGCTCCTGCTCGCGGCCCGAAAGCCTGCGATGCCACGTCGGGAGTCGGACCGGTTAGATAAATTCACGCCATTTACAAATGGCCGCATGCAGCATGCACGGCTGCAAACAGCAAGGTCAAGAGGTTTCGAGTGTGGTCTTCAATTAACCGGAAGAGATGATTCCGGCCATGCTGAAGAGCGGCTGCGGCCCCGGTCGGGGGCAGCGCGCAGCCGCTACGGTCCTTCAGGAACGCAGAGCGGTACAGCCGCAGGGAGAACCGGCGTCAGTGACCGAACGACCGGTGTGCCACGCCCTCCAGATGCAGGCGCATCGCCGCCTCGCAGGCATCCCCGTCCCCGGCCTGGAATGCCCCCAGTACCGCGGCGTGCTCGGCGAGCGCCTCCTGCGTGTCGGTGACGCGACCGCCGGTGAAACGCCGGAAGCGCTGGATGTGCGCGCCCAGCGGGTCGATCGCCGCGGAGAGGAAACGGTTGCCGGCGGCCCGGGCGATGGTGGCGTGGAAGGCGGAGTCGGCCTGGAGGTAGGCGCGGAAGTCGTCCGCCACGCGCTGCACCGCCGCCGCTTCCATCAGCCGGTGGCTCTCGGCCAGTGCGCGCGCCGTGCCCGCCGCATCCCTCTCGCAGGCCTGGCGCGCGCTGTACGGCTCGATGAGCAACCGGGCGCCCATCAGCTCACGGAACCCGCCGTCGTCCAGAAGCGGGGCGACCGTGTAGCCGCGGTGCGGGACGCGCACGACCAGGCCGGTGTTCTCCAGCTTGGCGAGTGCCTCGCGCAGCGGCGTCGGCGAGACGCCCCAGTCCTTGGCGATGGTGTCGATGCGCAGGGGCGTGCCCGGCTCCAGGCCCTCGTCGAGGATCAGGGCGAGCAACGCGTCGTACGCCTCGTCCATGAGCACGGTCCTGCCGAGCCCCGCCGGACGTACCTGCCTGCCGACTGGTCCCATCGTTGACTCTCCCTGTGATGAGCCGGACACTGCCGGCGGACCGGCTTTCAGCCTAGTCGGAGCGGCTGCCCCTCCCTCTGTGGGGCAGCGTTCAGTGCGCGGTGCGCGGGGAGAGCAGTGTGACCAGCGCCGAGTCGTCCTCGGCGGCGAGGCCCTGGCTGATGGCGAGCTGGTAGAGCTGGTCGGCCGCGGCGGCCACGGACGTGGCGACGCCGGCCTTCTTGGCGAGGGACACCACGATGTTCATGTCCTTGCGGATGATGTCCAGCCGGGAACGCAGCTCGGGTCCGCCGGTGCCGTCCTCCTTCACCTCGTACTGCTGGACCATGCGCGGACCACGGTCGGCCAGCATGAACGACGCGGCGGCGCCCTGGCCCAGGACGTCGACGGCGCGGTCCAGGTCGATGCCGAGGGCGCGGGCGAGCGCGAGGGACTCGGCGGCGGCCGCAGTGTGGATGCCGCACAGGAGCTGGTTGACGGTCTTCATGATCTGGCCGTCGCCGACGCGCGGTCCGACGACATGCAGCGTGGAGCAGAGCCGGTCGAGGACCGGCCTGGCGGCAGCGAGGGCCTCGTCGTCCGCGCCGACCATGATCAGCAGATCCCCGGTCCCGGCGCGTACGGAGCCACCGCTGACGGGGGCGTCGACCAGCCGTACGCCCTGCTCGGCGAGGCGCGCCGCGACGTCCTGGACGCCGTCGACGCCGACGGTCGAGGTGACCACGACGACCGCGCCCTCGCTCAGCGACTCGGCGGCGCCGTGCTCGACGATCCCACCACCGAACAGGCAGGACTCCAGCTGCTCCTGGTCCCGTACGGCGATGACGACCACATCGGCGCCCTGCGCGGCCTCGGCCGGAGTGGCGGCGGGCGTGGCACCGGCCTGCGCGGCGAGGGCGCGGCGTTCCTCGAAGACGTCGAAGGCCTGGACCGGGAAGGCACCGGCGAGGCGGGTGGCCATGGGCAGACCCATGGCGCCGAGGCCGAGGACGGCGGTGGTGGGGGTGGAGGTGGGGTTCTCAGCGGGCATCGGGTGCTTCTTCCTTGCGGGATGCGGTCGTGAGGGCCGCATGGACAGATTCTCTTACGGGTCCGTGGGCGCCCGGGCCTTTGCGGTTCCCGTACGGGCTACCCCGTACGGGAACGCGCGGACCACAGGCGACGCGGGCGCGGACGCCGCAGGTGTGACGGGTCAGACGAAGACCGCGTACATGAGCAGGGACATGGCCAGGCCCATCACGGCGACGATCGTCGAGAGGGCGGACCAGGTCTTGATGTTCTGGGAGACGCTCATCCCGAAGTACTCCTTCGCCAGCCAGAAACCGGCGTCGTTGACATGCGAGAAGAAGAGCGATCCCGCGCCCACCGCGAGCGCGATCAGGGAGGCCTCCACCGAAGGGATGCCTGCCGCCATCGGAGCCATGATGCCTGCGGCGGCGGTGGTGGCGACCGTGGCCGAGCCGGTGGCCAGCCGGATCAGGACGGCGAGCAGCCAGCCGAGGACGAGCAACGGCATGTGCGCCTCCGCGGCGAACTTGCCGATGGCGTCGGCGACGCCGGTGTCCACGATGAGCTGCTTGAAGCCACCGCCCGCGCCGACGACGAGCAGGATGCCGGCGACAGCGGGCAGGCCCGCGGACACGGTGGCGCGGACCTCGGCGCGGTTCCGGCCGAGCCGGAAGCCGAAGGCGACCATGGCGACGAGCACCGCGATGAACAGCGCGACGAGCGGCGTTCCGAGGAAGTCCAGCAGGTGGTTGTACCAGGCATTACCCGGGAAGGCGATGTCGACGACCGACTTGGCGAGCATCAGCACGACGGGCAGGGCGACCGCGCCGACGGAGACGGCGAAGCCCGGCAGCCGACGGTCCGCGCCCCCCTCCCGTGTCTCGTCGGCCTCCTTGACGAGGGAGGCGACGAGTTCGGCCGGGGCCTCGCTGCGCACGTGGCGGGCGATGAACTTCCCGTACAGCGGGCCCGCGATGATCACGGTGGGTATCGCCGCGAGCAGGCCCAGGCCGAGCGTGGTGCCGACGTCCGCGTTGAGCGCGCTGACGGCCACCAGCGGGCCGGGGTGCGGCGGCACGAACGCGTGCATGGTGCCCAGGCCCGCCAGGGCGGGCACGGCGAGCAGCACCAGTGGCCTGTTCGTCCGTTCGGCCAGGACCACGATGATCGGCACCAGCAGGACAAGGCCGACCTCGAAGAACATCGGCAGGCCGATGACCGCGGCGATCAGCGCCATCGACCAGGGCAGCAGGCGGGGCCCCGAGCGTGAGCCGATGGTGTCGACGATGCGGTCGACGCCTCCGGAGTCGGCGAGGAGTTTGCCGAGGATCGCACCGAGCGCGATCAGGGCGCCGGTGGAACCGAGCGTGGAACCCATTCCGGTACTGAACGAGTCGACGACCTTGGACAGTCCGGCGCCCGAACCGATCCCGAGGACGATGGATCCGCCGATGAGGGCGATGAACGGATGGAAGTCGAGAATCGCGATCAGCGAGATGATCACGCCGATGGCGAGGGCGACCATGACGATGAGCCGGGTGTCGTGCCCGGTCCACGGCGCGGTCGCCGTGGCCAGGATGTCAGTCCTGGGCAGGACGAGCGGAGGCATGCGGGGTGCACCTTACGTCGTTGTAAGTGAGGGCAGAGGGGCGATGTGGGCCGGTGGGGCTGCTGCGTCGGCGTCGAGGGGCGTCAGCAGCCCGACACGGGCTCGCCCTCGGGACCGGCGACCGCGGCGGTGTCGTACGCGTCGAGGACCGCGACCTTCTCGCCCGAGGGCGAGGACTCGTCGAAGCGGTAGCCGAGCCACTCGCGCACCAGACGGCGGGCGAGTTCGATGCCGATGACGCGCTGGCCCATGGCGAGGACCTGGGCGTTGTTGCTCAGTACCGCGCGCTCTACGGAGAAGCTGTCGTGGGCGGTGACGGCGCGGATGCCACGGACCTTGTTGGCGCTGATCGCGACCCCGAGTCCGGTACCGCAAAGCAGCAGGGCCCGGTCGGCGTCCCCGTCGGCGACCACGCGCGCGGCGGCCACCCCGATGTGCGGGTAGGCGGTGTGCTCGCCCACGGTGACGCCGACGTCGGCGACGGACTCGACGCGGGGGTCGGCTTCCAGATCGGCCTTGAGAATTTCCTTGTACGCGTATCCGGCGTCGTCGCAGCCTATGACGATGCGGAGCGGAGCAGGGGGCTGGTTCTGCGTCATGTCAGGTTTCCCATGGGGTGGTGGGGATGGTCTAGTTCGTTCGGGCCGTGGGCCCGGCTGTCGTTCAGCCGTTGCCGTTGCCCTTGCCTTCGCCGCCACCGAGCAGCGCCGCGACGGTCCGCGCACACAGGGCCAGGGAGAGGGCTCCGGCGTCGGGGGTGCCGACGCTGCGTTCGGCCAGCGGGCGGGCGCGGCCCAGGCGCGGGGTGAGCGCGGCGGTGGCGGCAGCCGCATCGGTGGCCACGGCCGCGGCCTCCGCGAAGACGGATCGGGGATTCCCGCCGCGTGCGACGCCTGCGGTGAAGGTGTCGACGAGCGGGACGAGGGCGTCGACGAGGGTCTTGTCGCCGGGCTTCGCACCGCCGAGCGAGGTGACGGCTCCGAGAGCGGCGCGGGCACCCGCGGCAGCGCGCAGACCGTCGGCCCGGCCCGTGTCGCCGAACTCCTGGGCCAGGGCGCGCAGGGCGACGCCCCAGAGCACCCCGGAGGTGCCGCCGGCCTCGTCGGCCCAGGCGTCGGCGGCGGCGCTCAGCAGCGAACGGGCGCCCGCCCCGAGCAAGTCCGCTTCCTCGGCGGCCCGTACGGCGGCGTCGACGCCCTTGGTCATACCGCGCCCGTGGTCGCCGTCGCCGGCGACCGCGTCGATGCGGCCGAGTTCCTCGGCGGCATCGTGCAGCGCGGTACGCAGCGCGTGCAGGGCGGCCAGGGTGTCGGCCGCGGCCGCGCGCGAGGCGCTGTCCCCCCGGGTGACCGGGGCCTTGGCTATCGCTTCGGGCTCGGTGTACGGCCCGTCCGGGGCCTTCGGCAGTGGCAGGCGGCTGAAGCCGGGGGCGTCGGCCACGGCGCACCACCAGCGCTCCAGGTCCTCGTCGAGCCACATCAGGGTGAGGGAGCACGCGGCCATGTCGAGGCTGGTGACGAGCTCTCCGACCTCGGGCCGCACCACCGTGAGCCCGGCTTCGGCGAGGCCGTCGGCAACGTGTCCCCACAGCAGGAACAGTTCCTCGTACTTGGTGGCGCCCAGGCCGTTGAGGATCGCGGCGACGCGTCGGCCCGCCCCTTCCGGCCGCTCGCCGAGGAGCCGCTCGACGAGGGTGCGGGCGATCGCCGGTGCGTCGGCCATGTCGGCGTCGCGCACACCGGGTTCGCCGTGGATGCCGAGGCCGATGGCCATCTTGCCCTCGGGAACGGTGAAGAGCGGAGCATCGGCACCGGGCATGGTGCAGCCGTCGAAGGCGATACCGAAGGAGTACGTACGGTCGTTGGCGTGGTGGGCCGCGGCTTCGACACCGTCCAGGTCGAGGCCCTCCTCGGCGGCGGCGCCGGCGACCTTGAAGACGGTGAAGTCGCCTGCGATGCCGCGGCGTTCATGGCGTCGCCCGGCCGGGGCGCTGGCCACGTCGTCGGTGACCATGACGGTGCGGGTGTCGATCCCGGCGTCGCGCAGGCGGGCCTGGGCCATGCCGAAGTTCATGCGGTCGCCCGCGTAGTTGCCGAAGGAGAAGAGGACTCCCGCGCCGGCGTCGGCGGCCCGTGCCACGGACTCGGCCTGCCGGGCGGAGGGTGAGGTGAAGATGTTGCCGACCACGGCACCCGCCGCGAGCCCTTCCCCGACCAGTCCGCTGAACGCGGGGTAGTGCCCCGAACCGCCGCCGACGACGACCGCGACCCGGCCCGCGGCCTGCGGCCGTGTACGGACGACGCCACCGGGCACCACGGTGACGTGCTCCGGGTAGGCCGCGGCGAAGCCTCGCAGCTGGTCCTCGCTGAAGCGGTCGGGGTCGTCGAAGAGCCGGGTCATGGCGGGTGAGCTCCTAGTCGGAGAGGTACGGATGGGTGCGGGTACGAGGCTTCGTCGGTGCGCCGAGGGGCGGCCTGCGGAGTGACGGCCTCTGAGGGCCTTGGGGTCAGGGGCGCCAAGCACTCCACATCCAGGGGCCCGGCCCGGGTCCGGGGAGGCGGCAGCCGGGCCGAACCCGGCCGTGCGGAAACGTGGGCAAGGACCGGGAGGCCGGGACCGGCTCGTCGGGCAGGCCCCCGAACGGTTGATGCGCGGACGCCCAGGGCATCGCGTCACGGCCTCACATCACGACGCCGTGTACCGCGTGAGCCGCGCGGTGCGGTGCGCTGCTCAGGCCCCGGTGCGGCGCGGCAGGATGCGCCTGAGGTAGTCGCGGTTGGAGGCCGCCACGCTCAAGCCGTCGCCGCCGTAGTGCTCGACGCAGAACGCGCCGGTGTAACCGTGCGCAAGAGCGATCCGGATGGCCTGGCGGTAGCTGACGAAGCCGGACTCCATGGGCGCCGGGGAGGTGAGCACGGTGCCCGTGGCGGGGTCCTCGACACGGTAATAGCTCTTCACGTGCCAGTAGTTGGCGTGCGGCAGCGTCTTGGTCACCATCGATTCCCAGGACTCGATGGGGCGCTGCATCCGGATGAGGTTGCCGAGGTCCGGGTTGAGGCCGACGTTGTCGCGGCCGATGTCGGTGAGCAGCGCGACGGAGGAGTCTGCGGTGCCGAGGTAGGTGTCCTCGTACATCTCCAGGGACAGCTCGACTCCCACCGAGGCGGCGTGGTCGGCCAGTTCACGCAGGCGGGTGACGGCCCTGCCCCAGGTCTCGCGGTCGCCGACCGGATCCTTGGGGCCGGGCACCGTCCAGAACCAGAGCACGGCCTGCTGCTCGGGGGTGAGCGGCCGGTGCAGACCTACCGAGACGAGCGGGACACCGAGAGCGGCGGCCGCATCGATGGTGCGGTGCGAGTAGGCCAGGTTGGCGTCGCCGTCGACGGGGTCGATGACGCTGCGACGGATCGCGGAGATGGCGGGGGCACTCAGGCCGATCGCGGAGAGCGTGGTCCGCAGTTCCTCCAGGCGGGCGGGGGCGAGGTCGCCGGGGCGCAGCCAGCCGTCCGTGAGGTCGACTTCGGTGAACCCGGCGTCCACGACGTCCTGCAGGCTCTCGGCCCACTGCTGAGCGGTCTGCTCCTGGGTGGAGACACCATCGGGCCCGGCATTCGGGAACTGCAGCAGGGCGGCGGCGATCGGCCAGGTTTCTGCGGTGTGAGTCATCATCGGCTCCCTTTCTCTATTTCATATAGGATCTAGAATTGTGGAGCCTGTCAATGTGGTCCACCTCACACCCCCTCCCCGGCGATCCGCCCAGGACTCAACTCGCCCCGCCCGGCCCCGGCAACCGGCAACCGGCAACCGGCAACCGGCCAGGGTGTACGACGACGACGGCGCCGGCACAGGCGGCAGCGACCCGCCCGTCAGTGGCCTGCCTGTGCCCCGGAGACACGGCAGGGGCAGGCGTGAGAACGGCCCCGGGCCCAACCCGGTGCCGGGTCAGCCCTTCGCGGCGTCGGTGGTTCCGCCGACGACCCGCTTCTCGGCGACCGAGAAGAAGATCAGTGAAGTTGGCTTGTCCGCTGACGAGGCCGTGCCGACGGATGCGCTGCGCGGGAAAGGGAAACAACGACGTCCGCGTCGCCGGCAGGAGGCCGGATCCGCAGGGCCCGGCTACGAACCCCGGCCAACCGCAGCGGTCATCCGCAGGCACCGCACTCCGGCCTGGGGCTGTCCGCATCCAGCGTGGCGGCCCGGTCCGCGGAGCCGGGCTGACGCCGCGCCCTGGCCACAGCGCCCGAGGCTGTTCCGGTTGTCTGTCAGGAGCGCCAGCCGATCGCGGCACACGCCACCCGTTCAGACAGTCACGAAGAACGAACGGCTGCTTTTCCGCAACGCGTGAACGGCGCCACCGCCGACCACTGCCGGCGGTTTCCTGATCGCACGGTTCCGGGGGGCTCGGGCCAAGGCTCTCCGTCCCCGGAAGGTGCCACGTGGGGACCCGCCGGGGCCCGCCCATTTGCGGCCCATCCCCCAGTTCGCTGCGGCCACGCGCCTGACCGGCGAAGTGACACCGCTGTCAGCGGGCGTTTCTATCAGTGTTTTAGCAGGTAAGGCGGTCAGAATTAGCGTAAAAAGGATGACCCCAAGATTGGGACTCCCCAATCAGCACATCGTGGGCTTAACTTAGGTGCCATGACCTCCCCCCGCTCCACCTACGGCGGCGGCTACTACGCCGCACCGTCGTTCCCCGACACTCCGATCTACGACTCCCTGGTCGCGGAGCGGGGCACGCCTCAGATCGCACCGATCCGAGTGCCTGCCGCCTATGACACCGGCAACAGCTATCTGCCGGCGCTCCCGTCGGCCCTGCCGGCTCTGCCCGCGGCACCCTCCCAGCCGAATCCGTCCTACGGCTACCAGCAGCCGATGGCGCAGCAGGGGTACGCGCCGATGCAGCCGGCGCAGCTGCAGCACGCTCCGGCGCCGTACATCCCGCAGCAGCCTTCCGCGGGCCGCGGGGGTTATCAGTCGCCTCCGCAGTACCAGCAGCAGCGGCCCGCGCCGGGTACCGGCTACGAGTCGATGCGTCCGGCGTCGCCGCGGCCCGCGCCCGCACAGTCCCCGTACGAGGACCCGTACAACCGCCCGTACCAGGGCCGGGGCTACTGAGAAGCACCGCCCGCAGGCAGCGACGGGCTGCCGGGGAGTGGCTGGCAGGATGGGGGGCATGCCTTCCCCGGAACTGAGTGCCGTCCACATCCACCCGGTCAAATCGCTGGCCGCGTGCACAGTCGGCGAGGCCGCCGTCGAGCCATGGGGACTCGACGGCGATCGCCGCTGGATGCTGGTCGACGCCACGGGCAAGGTGGTCACGCAGCGTCAGCAACCGCGCATGGCGCTGATCTCCGCCACCCCGGTGCCGGGTGGTGGAATCGTGCTGGCCGCGCCGGGGAGCGCGTCGCTCACCGTGGAGGTCCCGGAGCCGCGGGGGACGATCGGCGTGGTGCTGCACCGCAGTCGCCTCGACGTGGTCGAGGCGGCGCGGAGCGCCCACGCCTGGCTCGGCGAGTTCCTCGGCGCGGAGGTCAGACTGGTCCATCTCGACGCGCCGGACCTGCGCAGACTCATCGACCCCGCCTATGCGCGGCCGGGTGAGACCGTCAGCCTGGCCGACGGCTTCCCCCTGCTGCTCACCACCCTCGCCTCGCTCGACGCGTTGAATTCGCTCATCGCGCAGGGCGACCGTCCCGGCGAGGGACCACTGCCGATGAACCGCTTCCGGCCCAACGTCGTCGTGGCCGGTACAGCAGCGTGGGCCGAGGACGACTGGACCCGGATCTCGATCGGCGACGTGGCGTTCCGCGTGGTCAAGCCCTGTGGCCGCTGTGTCATCACCACGACCGATCAGCACACCGCCCGCCGGGGCGCCGAGCCGCTGCGCACGCTCGCCCGGCACCGCCTGTCCGGCAAGGAGCTGCTCTTCGGCCAGAATCTGATCCCGGACACGGCGGGCGTCATCAGGGTCGGGGACCCGGTGCGCATCCTGGGCTGAGAAGTCCCGGTGAAACGGGAACTCCCAGGGACGCGGGGCGGGTTGACGGGGTGAGGTTGCTCTCTCTTCGTCGCTCCAGCGCGCGGACCGCGCCGTATCGGGTTATGACGGATACGGAAGGGGGTGCAGGACTGTGCGAGCGCTTACGGGAGTCTGGCGTTGGCGGCACAATCCCCTGCGCCGCGCCACGGACAGGCGCGAGGCGTGGGTGGCTCTGGTGACGCTTGTTCTGCTCGTAGTGGCGGCGCCGGTGCTCGGCTGGTACTGCGGGTCGCGTACCGACCACGTGCTGCAGGAGTCGGTGCGGGCCCAGCAAGCCGACCGTCGGCTCACCACCGCCGTCGTGGTGCGCGGTGTGGCCGACCGGCACCTCGTGTCGGACCCCGAGGTCTCCACGGACCGGATGGGGCAGACCACCGTGGTGGCCCGCTGGCACGCCCGGGACGGTACGGCGCGCAGCGCCACGGTGACGACCGCCTCGCGCGACACCGCGACCGGCGCACAGGTGCGGATCTGGACCGACCTGGCGGGCAACCCCGCGCTGCGCCCCATGGACGCGCCGACGGCGCACACCCATGCCGCGCTGGCCGGATTCGGCGCAGCGATGCTTTCCGTCCTGCTGATCGAGGGCGGGCGGCGTCTGATCGTATGGCGCATGGTGCAACGGCGGTACGAGCGGCTCGACCGGGCGTGGGCCAAGGCCGGTCCGGACTGGGGCAGGACGGGCACCGGCAGCTGATGAGCTGCTGATCGGGTCAACTCCCGCCCTCCACGCGCGCTACGGTGGACCGGCCCGCCCGTCACTCCTGCAGGCAGGCCCCGGGTGATCGCTGCCGCGAGGCCGGTGACACGGGCATCACACACGCACGAGGTGGGGGCACGACAGCGCCATGGCACAGGGCACGGTCCAGGTGACGCACAGCGGCACATCGCGGTGGCGGCGCCGCACAGGCGAATACGCCTCCCTCACCGCGGCTCTGGAAGCGGCGGCGGACGGTGATGTCCTCACCGTCGCGCCGGGCACCTACCGGGAGAATCTGGTCATCGCCCGCGCGGTGACGCTGCGTGGTCCCGAGGGCTCCGTCGGTTCCGTGCGGATCGCCCCCGTCGACGGTGTCCCGCTGACCCTGCGCGCCTCCGCCGTCGTCCAGGACCTGCACGTGGAGGGCCAGGACTCCGCCTCCCCGGCCCTGCTGATCGAGGAGGGCGCCCCGGAGATCGCGGACCTGCGGATCGTGACCCGCTCGGCCGCCGGAATAGAGGTGCGCGGTGCGGCCCGGCCCACCGTGCGCCGCTGCACCGTCGACAATCCGGCCGGCGTCGGCATAGCCGTACTCGACGGCGCGGGCGGGGTGTTCGAGGAGTGCGAGATCGTCTCGGCCGGGCAGTCCGGTGTCTCGGTGCGCGACGGCGCGCGCCCCCGCCTCGATCGCTGCCGTATCCATCACGCCTCGGGCGCGGGCCTGTCCGTCACGGGCGAGGGCAGCGGCCTGGAGGCGGTCGGCTGCGAGATCTACGAGATCAAGGGCAGCGGGATACAGGTGTCCGCCCGCGCCGCAGCCCACCTCACCGACTGCACGGTGCACCGCACCTCCGCGGACGGCGTCACACTGGACACCGACGCGGTGCTCACCCTGGCGGACTGCGACATCCACGACATCCCCGAGAACGCGGTGGACCTGCGCTCGCGCGCCGTCCTCACGCTGACCCGCTCGACCGTGCGCCGGTTCGGCCGCAACGGACTCTCGGTCTGGGACCCGGGCACCCGGGTCGACGCCAACCAGTGCGAGATCCACGACAGCACCGGCGACTACCCCGCGGTCTGGGTGAGCGACGGAGCCACCGTAATACTGGATTCGTGCCGCGTTCATGACGTGCCGGACGCCCTCTTCGTCCTCGACCGGGGCTCGCGCGCCGATGTCGTGGACAGCGATCTGTCCCAGGTCCGCAACACGGCGGTGTCGGTCAGCGACGGAGCGACCGCGCAGCTCGACGACTGCCGCATCAGGGAGGCGTCCACCGGCGCCTGGTTCCGCGACCACGGCAGCGGCGGGACCCTGAACAACTGCACCATCGACGCGGCCCAGACCGGAGTGATCGTCACCAAGGGCGCCGATCCGACGATCGAGCGCTGCACCGTCACCTCGCCCGCCGAGGCCGGCTTCTATGTGTCGGCCGAGGGGCGCGGCACCTTCCACAGCTGCCGGGTGACCGGCAGCGAAGGGTACGGCTTCCATGTGATGGACGGCTGCCGTACGACGCTGACGCGCTGCCGCACCGAGCGGTGCGCCCGTGGCGGTTACGAGTTCGCGGAGGGCGGGGCCCACGGCGATGCCTCGGCCACGGGGCCGGTCGTGGAGGACTGCACCAGCGACGAGAGCGCTCTGCGTACCGCCACTCCCCCGCCGCCCGCCGTTCTGACGGCCACCCAGTCGGCTCCGGGGCTGCTGGGTGCGATCCCCGCGCCGCGCGCGGTGGAGCCCGTCGCGGCCGAGGTGCCGGCCGAGCCCGCGCGGACCTCCGGAGCGGTGCTCGGCGAACTGGACGCGCTGGTCGGCCTCGACAGCGTCAAGCGCGAGGTGCGCGCCCTCACCGACATGATCGAGGTGGGGCGCCGGCGTCAGCTCGCCGGTCTGAAGGCGGCTTCGGTCCGCCGCCATCTCGTCTTCACCGGCTCCCCCGGCACCGGCAAGACCACGGTGGCCCGGCTGTACGGCGAGATCCTGGCCTCCCTCGGGGTGCTGGAGCGGGGTCATCTGGTCGAGGTGTCCCGGGTCGACCTGGTGGGCGAGCACATCGGCTCGACCGCCATCCGCACCCAGGAGGCCTTCGACCGGGCACGGGGCGGGGTGCTGTTCGTCGACGAGGCGTACGCCCTGTCACCCGAGGACTCCGGCCGGGACTTCGGCCGGGAGGCGATCGACACGCTGGTGAAGCTGATGGAGGACCACCGGGACGCGGTGGTCGTCATCGTCGCCGGGTACACCCACGAGATGGAGCGGTTCCTCACCGTCAACCCCGGTGTGGCCTCCCGGTTCTCCCGGACCATCACCTTCAGCGACTACGAGCCCGACGAGCTCCTTCGTATCGTCGAGCAGCAGACCGAGGAACAGGAGTACAGCCTGGCTTCCGGGACCGGGGAGGCGCTGCTGAAGTACTTCACCGAGCTTCCCAAGGGACCCGCTTTCGGCAACGGCCGCACGGCCCGCCAGACCTTCGAGTCGATGGTCGAACGGCATGCGGGCCGGGTCGCACAGCTCGCCGAGATGAGCACCGACGACCTCACTCTGCTGTTTCCCGAAGACCTTCCGGAACTCCCCTGAGCCCACTCCTGGACTCGTCCGCCTGATGGGGCAGGACGGGGACGAGCCGGGCCAGGAGCGCTGCGCGCTCCTGGGCGAAGACGGGGTCCGCCTGGTAGTCGGAGTGCCCCAGCACCGGCTCGGGGAGCGGGTGTTCGGGGGTGCGCCCGTAGACCAGCGGGTCCTTCAGCGGGCCCCGGTCCACCTCGGGCCCGGACTCCTCGCCGAGCCGCACCTCGCCGCCGATCGGGTCGGTGGCCCGCCACAGGTTGCGCCAGCAGTGCACCGACCGGTGCAGCCCGTGCAGCTGGACGGGCCCGAAGTAGGCCGGGAACCAGCGCCCGTAGAGGCGTTCGATCGGCGAGCCGTAGGTGAGCAGGGCGACCCGGCCGCGGGTCTCGGCGGGCAGTTGCCAGACGGCGGAGGCGGCCAGCACGCTGCCCTGGGAGTGGCCTGAGATGACGAGCCGGCCACGGGTGCGCGCTGTCCAGCCGGACATCCGTGAGGCCAGGTCGGGGACGGCCCGCTCCGCGTAGCAGGGCGGGGCGAAGGGATGTGCGGCGCGCGGCCAGAACGTCCCCACGTCCCAGAGGATTCCGATGGTGCGCCGGGCCGCGGCGTCCCGATAGGCGCGCCGCCCGCAGGCGACGAACAGCAGGAAGCCGAGACCGACGAGCCAGGATCCGGTGGACTGCGCCGCCTCGGCCACCGACTCCACGAAGGGGCTGCTGCCGTCCAACGCGAGCCCGGGGACCTGTCCGCTCGCCCACGCCCCGCCGACCGCCGCCGCGCCGAGCAGCAGTGTGGCGCCGGAGACCAGGCCCAGCATTCCGGGTGCGGAGTCGGTGAGCGCGGCTGTGGCCCGGGTCCTGGCGATCTGCTTCGTACGCGCGGGGTCGGGCCGCGCCTCCTCGTACTCCGTGTCGATCAGCGGCTCCAGCCGGCGGGCCGCTCGATACGTGCGTGCGCCGAGCACGAGGCCCGGGACCAGGAGCAGCATCAGCAGCACGGGAATGACGGAGGCCTGCCAGCTGAGGAGCACCGGTGGTCCCTCTATGACGGCGCTGCGTCCCATGCCGGGGCTGCCGGGCCCGTCGAGCCAGTCCGCGACGCGCTGGGCCACTCCGCCGGTCATCACACCGCCGAGCGCACAGGCGAGCATCGCGACCGCGGGGCCGCCCAGTCCGTGCAGCACGGTGCGCGGTTCGGGGCTGCGCCGGTACAGGTTGAGCGACACGACGGCGAGGACGACGACGAGTGCGCCCTGGGCGAGGGTGACGACGCGGAACATGACGTCACCGGGAAGCGTTCCGGCGGAGACCCAGCCGGGGCGCGACCATGCGGCGTGCAGCGCGGCGAGGACGAGCAGGACGAGGGCGGTCGCGGGCAGGTACGTGACGACGGCGCGGTCGAGGCGGTTGTCCAGGCGCCGTTCGCTCCGCCCGCGCCGGCAGACGACCCAGAGCACGACGAGCGTCCCCGCCACGAGCAGCGCCTCGATCAGCCTCCCGAACACCTCGGGCACCGGTCCGGCGACGGAACGGTCCTGGCGGGCCGTCGCGCCCGTGACGAAGGCGGTGACGGTGAGGAATCCGGCCGCGGTGTGTGCGGCACGCAGTCGCGCGACGAGCCGGCGTCCGTACCAGAATCCGGGCCGTCCGAGCGCGGGCCGCACCACGGGGACCGCGTCCGTCCCGGGGACCGGCTGCGGCGCGTCCTCCTCCGGGTCCGTGCCGGTGAGCGGTCGCTGGGACTCGTACGCGCTCCAGGTCCGGTTGGACAGGTACCAGAGCAGTCCCACCAGCGCTGTCGGCGCCAGGGCGGCGAGGGCGAGACGGCGGCCCGGCTGGGACCACCATCCGCCCTGCGAGGTCGACAGGAACCCCAGCCATGACCGCTGGTCGGAACAGTCCGGCACGCCCGCGCACTGCCAGGCGGTCAGATCGAGCGCGACCTCGCACACGGCTGCGGTCAGCAGAATGGTGAGGCTCAGCGCGATGAGCCGGACGAGCACGCCGTACAGCCGGATCGCCCGGGGGCGGCGCGTGGCGGCCGGGCGCATCCAGTGGGCGAGGTTGATCACCATGAACGGGAGCAGCAGGAGCCACAGCGCGCGGGAGCCGTTGCCGGACGTCAGGTTGGACCAGCAGTACGCCTCGGGGATGGGCCGGTCCTGGTAGCGCTCGGGGTGCGCCTCCGCATCGATGTCGCCGGAACGCCGGAAGATGGCGGCGGTGGCGTCACCGGTGATCCGGACCGTGCGCGGATCGACGAGCATCTCCTGGGGGGTCGTTCCGCCCACGCCGTGGACCAGCAACTCCAGCGCGGGTCCTTCGGTCTGCGGGGCCTGGGTGGCAGGTGGCACGGGGGTGACTCGCTCTCGAAGGTGGAAGACCGAAGGGGACGCGGCTGATGCCCGGTCACCAGAGTGGTGGATGGCTCCGGGTGCCCGCACCGCTCTCACGGAATCTCCCCAGTGCGGCGGCCCGCGACACCGCGTGGCAGGATGAGCCGTCGACATGGACTGCCGCACGGCCAGAGGGAAGGACCGGGCACAGCGTTGAGCGAGAATCAGAATCTGCTCGCGGAGCAGCGGCGTGCGCTGATCCTCGACGAGGTGCGCAGGCGCGGCGGGGTCAGGGTCAACGAGCTGACCCGGAAGCTGAACGTCTCCGACATGACCGTCCGCCGGGACCTGGACGCGCTGGCCCGCCAGGGTGTCATCGAGAAGGTGCACGGCGGCGCGGTGCCCGTGGTCGAGGCGAGTACACACGAGCCCGGCTTCGAGGCGAAGTCGGCGCTGGAGCTGACCGCGAAGGAGGACATCGCGCGGGCCGCCGCCGCGATGGCCGTGCCCGGCAGCGCCATCGCGCTCTCCGGCGGCACCACCACCTATGCCCTCGCCCAGCATCTGCTGGACGTACCGGACTTGACGGTGGTGACCAACTCGGTGCGGGTCGCCGACGTGTTCCATGCGGCGCAGCGTCCGGGCTCGCCGGGTTCGCGGCCGGGTGCCGCGACAGTGGTGCTCACCGGCGGGGTCCGGACCCCCTCCGACTCGCTGGTCGGCCCCGTCGCCGACCGGGCGATCGCCTCGCTCCACTTCGATGTGCTCTTCCTCGGTGTGCACGGGATCTCGGTGGAGGGTGGACTGTCCACGCCGAATCTGGCGGAGGCCGAGACCAACCGCCGCTTCGTCCAGTCGGCGCGGCGCGTGGTGGTGGTCGCGGACCACACCAAGTGGGGGACGGTGGGCCTGAGTTCGTTCGCCACGCTGGAACAGGTACACACGTTCGTCACGGACGCGGGCTTGTCCGGGGGCGCCCGCGAAGAGATCGAGGAGCATCTTCCGGGTCTCGTGGTGGCGGGCCGGAGCGCGGACGGCGAGCCGGCCCAGGACTGAGCCGCGGATTCCGCTCAGCTCGCGCCGGGGCCGTGACGTCCTAGGATCGACCTGTGGCCGTCTTCCGGATCGAGCGCTTCACTCCTCTGCCCGCTGCCGAGTCCTGGCGCCGGGTGACGGACTGGGAGCGGCATGCCGGGCATGTGCCGCTGACGACGATCACGGTACCCACCGGGCTGCCGACGCATATCGGAACGGTTTTCGTGGCCCGTACCGGGATCGGACCGCTGGCGTTCGACGATCCGATGGAAGTGGTCCGGTGGTCAGCGCCGGCCGGCAGCCGGGCGGGGATGTGCCGGCTCGAGAAGCGCGGCCGGGTGGTGCGCGGACGGGCCTCGATCGATGTGTATCCCACCCATGCCGGCTCCCATGTGGTGTGGGTGGAGGAGCTGTGCGTGCGGCTGCTGCCACGGTGGGCCGATCCGCTGATCGCCGGCGCGGGCAGGCGGATCTTCGGCCGGGTGCTCGACTCCATGCTGGACATGCCCGCGCGGCCGTACCGCTGAGGGGCGGCCCGGGGTGGCGCCCGGCTCACAGGAGCGCGTCAGTCGCCGTACGTGACGCATCGCGATCCGGGGCCGCTGGCTCCGACGACATCTGACGGTGCGCCAGCTATGGTGTGCGCGAGCCCGTCCGCCGACCGCACGGGAGGTGCGTTCCATGGCACGCCGACTCCGCTCCGTAGGCCTCGACTTCGTCGAGTCCGCTCCGTTGCGGCTGGTCTTCGCCGCCGAGGTGTCGGCTCCACCCGATGCCGTCTACCGTGCCCTGGCCGACGACGTCGAGGGCTGGCCCGGCTGGTTCACGCAGGTGAAGGTGGCGCTGCCGCTCGACGGGGGCGCGGGCCGCGAGGTGCGGTTGCGGGGCGGGATCGCGTTCCGGGAGACGGTCGTCGCCACCGATCCCGGCGAGCGGTACGCATACCGGGTCGATCAGTCCAACGCACCAGGCCTGCACGCCCTGTTGGAGGAATGGAGGCTGACCCCGGCCGGTACCGGCACCCGGGTGCAGTGGACCTTCGCAGCCGACGGTTCGCCGCTGTTCCGGTTCACGTTGCGGCGGGCGCGGGGGGCCGTGGGCAGGTCGTTCCGGGACGCGTTGCGCAGTCTGGACCGGCGGCTCTCGGCGGCCGCCGCCTGAGGGACGTATCGCTGCGGCACGCCCGGACTGTGCCGTGATGGAGGGGATCAGGACGAACTCTCCTCCTGCCCGGGCCAGTTGCCGCTGACCAGGAAGCGATCGATCGTCTGCGTGTACGGGTCGATGTCGAGGCCCTGGGCGGCCAGCCAGGTGTCGGAGTAGTACTTGTCGAGGTAGCGGTCACCCGGGTCGCAGATCAGGGTGACGATACTGCCGGTACGGCCCTGCGCGACCATCTCGGCGACCAGCTTGAAGGCGCTCCACAGCCCCGTGCCGGTGGAGCCGCCCGCCTTGCGGCCGATGGACCGTTCCAGGGCGCGCACGGCCGCGACGCTGGCCGCGTCCGGGACCTTCATCATCCGGTCGATGGCGCCCGGGACGAAGCTCGGCTCCATCCGCGGTCTGCCGATGCCCTCGATGCGGGATCCGCAGTCGCTGGTGGCGTGGGGGTCGTGGTTCGTCCAGCCGTCGAAGAAGCAGGAGTTCTCCGGATCGGGTACGCAGATGCGGGTGTCGTGCTGCATGTAGTGCACGTACCGCGCGATGGTGGCCGAGGTGCCGCCCGTGCCCGCTGTGGCGACGATCCAGGCGGGCTCGGGGTACCGCTCCAGCCTGAGCTGCTGGTAGATGGACTCCGCGATGTTGTTGTTGCCCCGCCAGTCCGTGGCCCGCTCGGCGTAGGTGAACTGGTCCATGTAGTGACCGCCGGTCTCCGCGGCGAGCCCGGCGGACTCCTCGTAGAGCTTGCGCGAGTCGTCGACGAAGTGGCAGCGGCCACCGTGGAATTCGATGAGCCGGCACTTCTCGGGGCTGGTGGTGCGTGGCATCACGGCGATGAACGGGACACCGATCAGTTTCGCGAAGTACGCCTCCGAGACGGCGGTCGAACCGCTCGACGCCTCGATCACGGGCTTGCCGGGACGGATCCAGCCGTTGCAGAGCCCGTAGAGGAACAGCGACCGTGCCAACCGGTGCTTGAGGCTGCCGGTGGGGTGCGTCGACTCGTCCTTGAGATAGAGGTCTATGCCCCAGCTCTCGGGCAGCGGGAATCGCAGCAGATGGGTGTCGGCGGAGCGGTTGGCGTCGGCCTGGACCTTGCGGACGGCCTCCTTGAGCCAGGCGCGGTACGCCAGGTCGGTACGGTCGATGTCGACGGTCGCCACGGCTTCGCCGTCGTGCCTGTGCTCACTCGTGTCCATCAGCGCGCTTCTCCTCGTACGACCGGTCTCGGCGAGCTCCACGATATGCCCCCTACCTGGGCAAACGTTGACTTTGATACTCCATAGCACTGCCTTGGTGCTGCGGGCCGTGCAGGCGGACCAACGCGTCGGGAATGGATACTTGCGTCCCGTTCCGCCCTGGTGCACACGCTCCCGGTTGTGCACACTTCCTCTCAGGGGCGCAAACGGAGGGGGCGAAGGGACCGTGCACGAAACGGAGTTCAGTGAGACGGGCGTACGCATCGACCGGTGGGCGCGCTCGCTCACCCGAGCCGGGCAGGTCACCGTCAAGGACGGCAGGGTGGCCCTGCTCACCAGCTACGGCCGGGAGATCGACAGTGCGCCGGCGGGGACGGTGAGCGCGGGCCGACCGTGGTTCGCGCGCGCGGACGCGACAGTGGCGCGGGTCAACGGGACGCGGTACCGGCTGACGATGCAACGACGCCGCGGCAAGCCCGATGACACCGCCCCCGCTCACCGCTTCCTCGAGGCCGTGCGCAGGGCGGGGGGCCGGCGGGGCTGACGGAGCGGCGCCGCGGAGACACCGCGAGTTGCGGAGCGGTGGCAGCTGGGCGACATTGGAGACGCGTCACTCATGGTTCACCAGCGGTGACACTGCGATCCGGGCCTCCGGCCAGTATCAGCAGCCAGCCATCCACTGGATCCGTTCCTTCGTCTTCTTCCGGACCTACTTCGGGGAGTCGCAGCCGTGATCAGCGAGCCAAGCAGGCACTGCACGGTGGAGCTCCAGGCCCTGCCGTCGCGGATCGGTCAGGTCCGCAGAATCATCTCGGCGCAATTGCGCTACTGGCACCTCGATCCTCTGGTCGACCAGGCAGCGCTCGGCGTCACAGAACTGCTGACCAATGTCCACCGGCATGCACAGCCGGACAAATCATGCACCGTCGAGGTCGAGTTGCTGCTCGAACGGCTGACGGTGTCCGTCCACGACCACGACCCACGGCTGCCGACCGTGCGCGAGGCCAGTGACTCCAGTACGTCGGGGCGCGGACTCGCACTGATTGCCGCGGTCAGCGAGAGCTGGGGCGTCCGCCCCCGGGGCGGAGCGGGGAAGGTGGTCTGGTTCACCCTTCCCACGCCCTCCCTGTTCACCACGCATCCACCGCATGCGTTGTACGGGGCGACGACCGACGGGCCGTTCGAACTGAGCGGCATCACGGCGCCGGAAGGCGTGTCGCCCTCGGTGGCACGGTCGGTGGTCATCGGCTGACGCGGCAGGAGTGGGGCGCCCCTTGTGCGGGCGCCCCACTCGCTTCTTGGCGGGGCGCCTCCCGGGGCGCCCCCTTCTGCCGTACCCGTCCTCCGCCTTGCAACTGCACGCACCGGGCGCCGCGCGCCCGCCAGGAATCGCGGGACAGCCGTTAGTCGGTGGCGATGGCGCGGAGCACGTCCAGCCGCGCCGCCCGCCGGGCCGGCCGCCAGCCGGCCAGTGCGCCCGCCGCGATGCCCACCAGGGCGACCACGAGCAGCCGCATCGGCGGCAGTGCGAAGGCGAACGCGGTGTCGCCCGCACCCTCGGAAGCCTTGACCAGCACCCAGCCGAGGAAGCCGCCCAGCAGAAGACCGCCGGCCGTACCGAACGCGGCGACCAGGACCGATTCCCAGCGGACCAGGGCGCGCAGCTGCTTCCTGGTCTGCCCGACCGCCCTCAACAGGCCCAGTTCCCTGGTGCGTTCATGGATGGCCAGGGTCAGCGTGTTCGCGATGCCGAGCAGGGCGATCAGTACCGCCAGGGCCAGCAGCGCGTAGACCAGGGTGAGCATCATGTCGATGCCGCCCGCCGAGGACTGCGCGTACTCACCGCGGGTCTGCACGTCCGGGTTCCCGTACGCGGCAGCGGCCTGCTCGACCGCGGCCTTGCCGTCGGTTGTGGGCACCCCGTCCTTGAAGGAGACGGCAACCAGCGAGTCGGAGTCCTGGCCGCGGTGCGGGGCCCAGGCCTGGCGGGTGATGACGTAGTCCCCGGCCAGCTCGGACCGTCCGTACACGGCCCGGACGGTGAAGGTGTGCTCCTTGCCGTCGGTGAAGGTGAGCCTTGCGGTGGAGCCGGTGTGCAGCCCGCGCCTGCCCGCCTCGGTGTCCGAGACGGCGAGTCCGTCTGCCCCCAGCGTCTTCATCGACCCCTCGATCCGGCCGAGGTCGAAGACCGTGGCCAGCGCTGCCGGGTCGGTGACGGTGAGAGCGCGTCCGGAGCCGTTGACCTGTGCGACGCCCTTGCCCAGGCCGACAGCGGTGGCCACGTCCGGCAGCCGGTCGACGGCCGGAGCCAGGCGGGGGCTGAGACCGCTGCCGCCGGCGCCGAAGGATGGGGCGCTGATGGCCACGTCGCCGGCGAACGAACGGTCGACGGTCTGGTTCATGGTGGCCTTCAGTGAGGCCCCGAACACCGTGAAGAGCGAGACCACCGCGACGCCGATCATCAGGGCGGTCGCGGTCGACGCGGTCCGCTTCGGGCTGCGCAGCGCGTTGCGCCGGGCCAGGTGGCCGGTGGCGCCGCGCAGCCGGCCGAGCGGCGCGCCGAGAATCCGTACGGCGCAGGAGGAGGCGACCGGGCCGAGCACGACGAAGGCGGCGAGGGCCAGTACCGCGCCGACGGCCGACAGCCAGACGGACGGGTCGGCCAGGACGCCGGTCAGGATCACCCCGACCGCGGCGAGCAGCAGCGCGAGCCCGGTGACAGCACGGGTCCGGGAGGCGGCCGAGTCGTCGACGGCGGTCTCGCGCAGAGCTGCCAGGGGTGCGGTGCGTCCGGCGTGGAGGGCGGGCACCAGGGCGGAGCCGACACAGACGACGACGCCGACGGCGAGCGGCAGCAGCATGGACACGCCGCTGATGACGAGGGAGCCGTCGGGGAACGGGAATCCGATCGCGGGGAAGAGCGCCTGGAGTCCGGCGGCGATCCCGATGCCACCGGCCAGACCGGCCGCGGAGGCGGCCACGGCCACGATGCCTGCCTCGGTCAGGGTCGAGCCGAGGATCTGCCGTCGGGAGGCACCGAGCGCGCGCAACAGGGCGTTCTCCCGGGTTCGCTGGGCGACGACGATGGCGAAGGTGTTGTGGATGGAGAAGGTCGCGACCAGCAGCACGATGCCGGAGAACACCAGCAGCAGGGTGGTGAACAGACTCAGGAAGGCGCCCGAGATCATGTCCTGGTCCTCGGCGGCCGATGCCTGTCCGGTGATGGCCTCGGTGTCGGGTGGCAGCACGGTCCGCAGTGCGTCGACGAGTTCCTGCTGGCTGGTGCCGGGATCGGCCCGGACCTGGATGCCCGACGCCTGGCCGGGCTTCGGGGTGAGGTGCTTCTCGGCGTCGGCGAGCGTCATTCCGGTGTACGTCACCTGCGCCATGCCGTCCTCGCCACCGAAGGTGGCCAGGCCGACGACGGTGACACGGACCGGGTCGGGGGTGCGCAGGACGGTCGTGTCGCCGATCTTCAGCCCGCCCTTTTCGGCGGTGCCGCGGTTGACGACGACCTCGCCGGGCGCGGAGGGGGCGTGTCCCTCGGCGAGCCGGTAGGGGTTGAGCTTCGGGTCGTCGATCCAGTTACCGGCGAGGGTGGGCGGCCCCTGGCCGCCGATGGGCTTGCCGTCGGCTCCGATCAGCTGGCCGGCGCCCTGGATGTCGGGGGCGGCAGCGGCGACCTGGGGCAGCTTGTCGATGCGGCGCACGAGGCCGGTGGACACGGGCTGCCGGGTGCCCTCGGACTCGCCGGAGACGGTGACGACGTTGGTGCTGCGGACGACGGCGTCGGTGCCGCTCGCGGCATTGCCGAACATCGTGTCGAAGCTCGCGCGCAGGGTGTCCCCCATGACGAGGGTGCCGGCAAGGAAGGCGACGCCGAGCAGGACGGCGGTCAGGGTGCCGACGAAGCGGCGCCGGTGGGTACGGAGCGAGGAGAGGCCGATGCGCACGGAGGCGCGGGTGCTGTTCATGACGTCCCCCGGGTGCCCGGTGCGGGGTCGAGGGCCTTGAGGCGGTCGAGTACGCGTTCGGCGGTGGGGTCCGGCATCCGGTCGACGAGCCTGCCGTCGGCCAGGAAGACGACTTCGTCGGCGTGCGCGGCGGCGACCGGGTCATGGGTCACCATGACGACGGTGCGGCCGGTCTGCCGGACCGTGCGGGCCAGCAGCCGGAGCACCTCCTGGCCGGCGCGCGAGTCGAGGTTGCCGGTGGGTTCGTCCGCGAAGACGACGTCCGGATCCCCTGCGAAGGCCCGGGCGACGGCGACGCGCTGCTGCTGGCCGCCGGAGAGTTCGCTGGGCCGGTGGTGCAGCCGGTCGCGCAGTCCGACGGTGTCGACGAGCGCGTCCAGCCGGGCCCGGTCCGAGCGCTCCCCCGCCAGGTCCATGGGGAGCGTGATGTTCTCGGCGACGGTGAGCGTCGGCAGGAGGTTGAAGGCCTGGAAGACGAACCCGATGCGCCGGCGGCGCAGCAGGGTGAGCCTGCGGTCGTCGAGCGCCCCGAGTTCGGTGTCCCCGATGAAGGCGGTGCCGGAGGTCAGGGTGTCCAGTCCGGCGGCGCAGTGCATCAGCGTGGACTTGCCGGAGCCCGAGGGCCCCATGATCGCGGTGAAGCGGCCGGCCGGGAAGCCGACGCTCACCCCGTCCAGGGCCCTGACCTCGGTGTCGCCCGTGCCGTAGACCTTCACGGCGTCGACGACCCGGGCGGCGGCCGTCGTGTCGGTGACGGGGGCGGTGGTGGTCATGCCGCACCACCCTTGCCGAGGGTGCCGAACTGCTCGTCGAGGACGGAGAGCCGGCGCCAGTACTCGTCCTCGTCGATCTCGCCGGCGGCGAAGCGCCGCCCTAGCAGGGTGATCGGTGAGGCTTCGGCGGGACCGTTCTGTGCCGCGCGGGCCTGCCAGGGGCTGCGTCGGCCGCGCCAGACGGTGCGCCGCAGGACGGTGACGACGGTGATGACGACGGCCGCCCAGACGAGCGGGAAGAGGAGGACCCACGGTCCGGGTCCGCCGTCGAAGGCGAGGGTGTTCATCTCGGTCAGCTCCTCGGTTCACGGTTCGGATGCACGCTTCGCTGTCATCACCGAGCCTGTCTCCACAAGGGGGTCCGCGTCGTCGTACGGCCAGCGGCAGTGCGCGTACCCCGCCGGGAGTAGACGGCGGTCCCCCGGCTGCTCCCGGACGCCGGCCGCCGGACATCTGGATTTCTGTACCTACTGGTATGTACAGTGGTTGCATGAGCACTTCGGACCGTCTGATCGAATCCACCAGGGAGCTCCTGTGGGAGCGCGGGTATGTGGGTACCAGCCCAAAGGCCATCCAGCAGCATGCGGGCGCGGGCCAGGGCAGCATGTACCACCACTTCGCCGGCAAGCCCGATCTCGCCCTTGCGGCCATCCGGCGCACGGCCGAGGAGCTGCGTGCCACGGCGGCCCGGGTGCTGGACGCGCCGGGGCCGGCGTACGAGCGGATCTCGGGCTATCTGCTGCGTGAGCGCGATGTGCTGCGCGGCTGCCCGGTCGGGCGGCTGACGATGGACCCGGAGGTCATCGCGAGCGACGAGCTACGGGCGCCCGTCGACGAGACGATCGCGTGGCTCCGCGGACGGCTCGCCGCGATCGTCCAGGAGGGCCTGGACAACGGCGAGTTCACTCCTTCGCTGGTGCCCGATGACATCGCGGCGGCAGTCGTCGCGACCGTGCAGGGCGGCTATGTGCTGGCCCGCGCCTCGGGCTCGACGGACGCCTTCGACGCGGCCGCACGCGGGCTGCTGGCGCTGCTCGCGCCTCGTACGGAAGCTTCCTGACTCCCTGTCATACGTCACCCACCCCGAGGAGCACCTCGCGCATGCGCATCACCAGGAACCGGCCCGACACACAGTGCGGACCGGCCGAGCACTTCAACGGCACCGTCTGGATCGACGAGGTCGCGGCGCCCGAAAAGCCGTCCAGGCTACGACTGTTCAGCGTGCACTTCGCACCGGGCGGTCACACCGGCTGGCACACCCACCCGCACGGCCAGGTCCTCCACGTCACCGAGGGCGAAGGCCTTGTTCAGCGCAGGGGCGGGCCCGTGGAGGCGATCCGGGCGGGCGACACGGTGTGGATCGACCCGGACGAGTGGCACTGGCACGGCGCCGCACCGCGCACGTTCATGACCCATCTCGCCCTCGTCGAGGCAGCCGAGGACGGCAGCACCATCCACTGGCACAGCGAGGCCCGCGTCCCCGAGTACCCGGCAGCCTGAGGAGCGCACGATGCACGCGATGCAGTACGAGATCACGTTGCCCGCCGACTACGACATGGGCATCATCCGCGACCGGGTGGCGACGCGGGGCCATCTCATGGACGCCTTCCCGGGGCTCGGCATCAAGGCGTACCTGATGCGGGAGCGCGGCGAGGACTCCCCGGTCAACCAGTACGCGCCGCTCTACCTGTGGACCGGCCCCGAGGGCATGAGTTCCTTCCTCCGGGGGCCCGGATTCCAGGGCGTCGTGCAGGACTTCGGGCGCCCGGAGGTGCAGCACTGGACCGGCCTGTCGTACGAGGAGGGCCCGTCGTCGGCCACGCTCCCCCGCTCGGCCACCCGCCTCCGCTCCGCCGTCCCGCCCTCGACCGCTCCGGCGGACGCGATCGGGGCCGCGCTGGAGGAGAGCCGGCGGCTCGCGAAGGTGCCCGGTGCGGTCGCCACGGCACTGGCCGTCGACCCCCGCCACTGGGAACTGCTCCACTTCACGCTCTGGGACCATCCCGCGCCGCAGGAGGCCGGAGACCGTTACGAGGTGCTCCACCTCAGCCGGCCGGAGCGTGACCGGCTCGAGGAGGGACGCCAGTGGTGACCGCCGTCCGCACCGTCCTCGGGGACATCCCCGCTGGCGAGCTGGGTGTGTGCGACGCCCACGACCATCTCTTCCTGCGCAGTCCCGTGCTGCCGGGCCAGGAACTCGACGACCCCGCGGCGGCGGCCGAACGGCTGCGGGCCTTCAGCGGGTTCGGCGGCCGGTCCGTGGTGCAGTGGACGCCGTACGGCATGGGGCGTCGAGCCGATGCGCTGGCCGATCTGTCCCGTTCGACGGGTACGCATGTGGTGGCGGCCACGGGGCTGCACCAGGCCGTGCACTACCCGGCCTCGCTGCTCGACCGGATCCGGGGCGATCTCGCCTCGCTGTTCGTCTCCGAACTGACTGTGGGGATCGGCTCCACGACGGTGCGGGCGGGCCTGATCAAGGTCGCCGGCGCCTTCCACGCGGTCGACGCCCACGCCCGGCTCACCATGACGGCGGCCGCCGAGGCACATCACCGTACGGGGGCGCCGATCGCCGTCCATCTGGAGCTGGGTACGGCCGCCCCGGACGTACTCGACCTCTTGTGCGGCCGGCTGGGCGTCCCGCCGGACCGCGTGATCCTCGGGCATCTCGGCCGGTCGCCCGACGGAGCGGCCCAGAGGGAGGTGGCGCGGGCCGGGGCGTTCCTCGCCTTCGACGGTCCCTCGCGCGCCCACCATGCGACGGACTGGCGGCTGCCCGAGGAACTCGCGGCGTTGGCCGGGGCCGGGTTCGGCGGGCAGTTGCTGCTGGGCGGTGACACCACCGTGCCGGAGACCCCGGGCATGCCGCATCTGCTCCGCCGGCTGCGCCCCCGGCTGAGCGAGGTGCTGGGGGCCGGCACCGTGGAGGCCATGCTGGTCGCCAACCCGGCACGGGCGTTCGCGTTCGCGCCACCGCCGGCCGCCTGACGGGCGGGCGACCGGCGTCGAAGCGACAATCGGCCGCCCCGCCTCAGGCGAGCGCGCCCAGCGGGTCGTCCAGCACCGGCTGCCAGGCCAGCTCCGCCGCGCCGACCAGGCTGTTGTGGTCGAGGGTGCAGGGCAGGATCGGCACGCTGCCGCTGCGTCCCCACAGGCTGCGGTCCGCGACCACCGCGCGCAGCCGTTCCGGGTCGGCGTCCAGCAGGGCGCGGTGCAGGCCGCCGAGGATGATGCGGTCCGGGTTGAGGATGTTGACGAGTCCGGCGAGGCCGAGGCCCAGCCGGTCGATCAGTTCCTCCGCGGCGTTGCGCACCGCCACGTCGCCGTACTCGTTGCGCAGCAGGTCCCCGGACTGCTTGAGCAGCGACTCCTCGGGGCCGGGTGCGCGTCCGGCCGCGGTCAGGAAGGCGAGCGGGTCGGTCTCGACGTCGAGACAGCCGCGGCCGCCGCAGTGGCAGGGCCGGCCCTCGGGGTTGACGGTGAGATGGCCGACCTCCAGGGCAAGCCCCGAACTGCCTGTGTGCAGACGGCCGTCCAGGACGAGGGCGCCGCCTACACCGCGATGGCCGGTGGCGACGCACAGCAGGTGCTGGGCCCCGCGCCCGGCTCCGTGACGGTGCTCGGCCAGCGCGGCGAGGTTGACGTCGTTTCCGGTGAACGCCGGCCCGGTGATGCCCGCTTCGCGGACGCATGTGGCGAAGATCTCCCGGACCGGGGCGCCGGCGGGCCAGGCGATGTGGAGCGGGTTGAGGGCGGTGCCCTCCGGCTCCGCGACGGCGGACGGCACCGCGAGGCCCGCCCCGACGCATCGCAGACCACTGTCGCGCAGCAACCGTGCGCAGTCGTCCACGACTTCACCGATGACCTGGGCGGGATCGGCCGTGATGGTGACGCAGCCAGGGGCGGTCGCGACGAGCCGGCCGCCGAGCCCGACCAGCGCGGCCCGGAATCCGTCCGCGTGCACCTGGGCGGCGAGGGCAACCGGCCCGGACTCGCGCACGGCCAGCCGGTGCGAGGGCCGGCCCTGCGAGCCGGCGGCCGAGCCGGGGCTGGAGTCGACCTGGATCAGGCCGAGCGCCTCCAGCTCCGCGGCGACCGCTCCGGCGGTGGCACGGGTGACACCCAGCTCGGAGGTGAGGACGGCGCGGGTGGGCGCGCGTCCGGTGTGGACCAGCTCCAGCGCGGGCCCGAGCGCGCTGCGGCCCCTCTCCAACTTCGTCCGGGTGGTGGTCACCTTGCCGTTCATGGGGGCGAGTCTCCCATGATCCGGAGGTGGTGCGGACGCCACTGCGCCCACCTCCTCGCCCGCGCCGCCCTGCTCCACGGCGTGGAACGACCGCCCGTGTCACGTCATCCGGGCCGGGTGGGCGGCCGTCTTGCGCCTGTCGTCCACGGGCCCCTATGCTGAGTTTGTGCCGCAACTAAACAAACTGCGGACGGCCTTGCCGGGGGGACCGGGCGGAAACACCGCCCCACCTCCATCGACACGCCTCCGTACCGCGCTGACCGTGTTCTTCGCCCTCGACGGTTTCCTCTTCGCCGGCTGGGTGGTCCGCATCCCGGCCATCAAGCAGCAGACCGGCGCCTCGGCCTCCACCCTCGGCCTCGCACTTCTCGGCGTGTCCGCCGGCGCCGTGATCACCATGATGCTCACCGGCCGGCTCTGCCGCCGTTTCGGCAGCCATCCGGTGACCGTGGTCTGCGGCGTCCTGCTGCCGCTCAGCATCGCGCTGCCCGCCCAGACGCATTCGGCACTCTCGCTCGGGGTGGTGCTGCTGGTGTTCGGCGCCGCGTACGGCGGCATGAACGTGGCGATGAACAGCGCGGCAGTGGATCTGGTCGCCGCCCTCCGGCGTCCGGTTATGCCCAGCTTCCACGCCGCGTTCAGCCTCGGCGGCATGATCGGCGCCGGACTGGGCGGTCTTGTCGCGGGCGGCCTCTCGCCCTCCGCGCACCTGCTCTGCCTGACCGGAATCGGACTGCTCGTCACCGCCTTCGCGGGCCCGGTCCTGCTGCGGTACCCGTCGCGCAAGCCCGCCCCGAAGGCGGCCGACGGCGAGGCGGGCCCCCGGGGCCTGAGCGGACGGGCACGCCGTGTGGTGATCCTGTTCGGCGTGATCGCGCTCTGCACCGCGTACGGCGAGGGGGCCCTGGCCGACTGGGGTGCTCTCCACCTGGAGCAGGACCTGCACGCCCACCCCGGGGTGGCGGCAGCGGGATACTCGCTGTTCGCGCTCGCCATGACGGCGGGCCGGCTCACCGGCACGGCACTGCTCGAACGGCTCGGGCAGACCCGCACCCTGGTCGCGGGCGGCACCACCGCGGCGGCCGGAATGCTGCTCGGCTCGCTCGCCCCGACCGCCTGGCTCGCGCTCGTCGGATTCGCCGTCACCGGGCTCGGCCTGGCCAACATCTTCCCGGTGGCGGTCGGCAGGGCAGGCGAGCTGGCCGGTCCCGGCGGAGTGGCCGCGGCCTCGACGCTCGGCTACGGCGGCATGCTGCTCGGACCGCCGGCGATCGGCTTCCTGGCCGACTGGTCCTCCCTGCCCGTGGCCCTGACCACGGTGGCACTCCTGGCCGTGGCCGCGGCGGCGCTGGGATACGGGGCACGCAACGCGGCGCACACATGAGTGAGTAGCCGTACTCAGGCAGGAACGGTTCTCCCGCCGCAGGATGGAGACGTAACGCCCCCTCCCGCCGGCTGTCGTCGGGCGAGGTCGTAGGCCATCGACGGGGAGCACTCCATGAACAAGCCGGTCCTGACCAAGCAACACGTCCATGCGCTCGCACGCCTCACGTTCGGCAACGCCGCATCGCTGATCTACCTGGGTGTGGTGGCGGCGACAACGGTGTTCGTCGCGGTGGACACGCTGTTCGTCTCCCACGACGACGCCTCGTTCGCCGGGGTGTGGCTCTTCCTTCTGGCGGCGCCGACCGTCTTCGTCTTCTTCGTCGGCAGTACGATGCTGGGCGCGGAAACGGCGGGGCCGGCCTGGTTCGTCCACCTGGCCCTGGTCGTGTCCGTGCTGGTGCAGTCGCTCGCGCTGGGCTGGTTCGTACGGCTGATGCGCGGCGGCCGCGGCCGGGCCCGTCAGGCCCGCCCCCAGGGCGCCTGATCCCCTGACAGAATCCCTGCCATGAAGATCACGGAGCACATGGAGTCCCTGGCCGCCGAGGGCCGCTTGCTGGCGGACGCTGCCGAGGGGGCGGGGACCGGGGCGCCGGTGCCGACCTGTCCGGGCTGGCAGGTGCGCGACCTGCTCAGGCACACCGCGATGGTGCACACCTGGGCGGCCGCCTTCGTGACCGAGGGCCACACCTCGTACGTCCCCGACGCCGGGGAGCCGGACCTGGACGGGCCCGAGCTGCTCGACCGGTTCCGTGCGGGGCACCAGCTCCTGGTGGAGGCGCTGGAGCGCGCACCGGAGGATCTGGACTGCTGGGCCTTCTTCGCGGCGCCGTCACCCCTGGCCTTCTGGGCGAGGCGGCAGGCGCACGAGACGACGATCCACCGGGTGGACGCGGAGTCCGCTCGCGGCGGGGCCCTCTCCCCCGTGGCGTCCGCCCACGCGGTGGACGGCATCGACGAGCTGCTGCACGGGTTCCACGCCCGCCCGAAGAGCAGGGTCCGGACCGACGTACCGCGCACGCTGCGCATACGGGCCACGGACACGGACACCGTGTGGACCGTACGGCTCTCCGCCGAGCCCCCGGCAGCCGTGCGCGAGGACGGGCCGTCCGTACTGCCGCCCGTGGACTGCGAGTTGAGCGCCACTGCCCAGGAGCTCTACCTCACGCTCTGGAACCGGCGGCCTCTCACGGCTCTTGCGGTGGAGGGCGACCCCGACCTCGCGCGGCTGTGGCGCGAGCGCTCCTCGGTCACCTGGTCCTGAGCCGGCCCCGGCACGCGTCGGGCGGGCTTGTCCGCCCGCCACCGCGCCTGTGACACTTCGGAGATGGGACAGAGAATCCAGGCGGACCGCGACGCCATGACCGTCGAGATCGGCTTCGCCCTGCTGACCGGAGCCCTGCTGGCGGCGGCCGCGTTCATCGTGGTCTGCGCCCCCGCCCTCCTGTCGGCGTCGGGCGGCGGTGTGGGCCCCGGGCACCTCGTCGCCGCAACCGTCGTGGCATCGCTGGTCTTCGTGGGCCGCGTCGTCGACGTGCTGTGGCGGTTCGGTCGCCGTGACACCGAGCGCGAGGTGGGCAGGCGCGGCCCCCTGCTGCCGGATCAGCCCAGCCAGCCCGGCCGCACCAGCCCCGACTCGTAGGCCAGCACGACCAGTTGAGCCCGGTCGCGGGCGCCGAGCTTCACCATGGTCCGGCTGACGTGAGTCTTGGCGGTGAGCGGGCTGACGACGAGCCGGCGGGCGATCTCCTGGTTGGACAGGCCGATGCCGACCAGCGCCATCACCTCCCTCTCCCTGTCGGTCAGTTCATTCAGCGCGGTCGCTGCGGCGGGCTCCTTGGACCGGGCGGCGAACTCGGCGATCAGGCGGCGCGTGACGCCCGGCGACAGCAGCGCGTCACCGCCGACCACCGCCCTGACGGCCCGCAGTAGTTCCTCCGGCTCGGTGTCCTTGACCAGAAAGCCGGAAGCTCCGGAGCGGATCGCCTCGAAGACGTACTCGTCGAGCTCGAAGGTGGTGAGCATGACGACCTTCACGTCGTCGAGCGCCGGGTCCCGGGTGATCGTGCGGGTCGCGGCGAGGCCGTCGAGGTGCGGCATGCGGATGTCCATCAGCACGGTGTCCGGCCGTAGTTCACGCACCAGGCGGACGGCCTCCTCACCGTCGGCGGCCTCGCCCGCCACCTCGATGTCCGGCTGGGCGTCCAGCAGGGCCCGGAATCCCGCCCGGACCAGCAGCTGGTCATCGGCGAGCAGTACGCGAATCACGGAGTCTCCTTCTGGTGCGCCGCCCGGCCCGAACCATCGGCCGGCAGCGGAAGTTCGGCTCGTACCCGGAAGCCGCCGTCGGGCCGGGTCCCCGCCTCGATCGTGCCACCCAGGGCCGCCGCCCGCTCCCGCATCCCGGCCAGCCCGTTGCCGCTGCCCCCGGCGTCCGTGCCGGTGGCAGGACCCTCGTCGTCGATACGGAGCGTGATGCGTTCCGGCCCGTATCCGACCCGGACCTCCGCGGTGCGCGAACCGGAGTGCCGCACCACATTGGTCAGCGCCTCCTGGATGATCCGGAAGGCGGCCAGGTCCGCGCCGGGCGGAACGGTCCCGCGTACGCCGTCCGTACCGACGGTGACGGTCAGTCCGGTGCTCGCGGCCTGTTCCACCAGCTCGGGGAGCCGGTCGAGTCCGGGGGCCGGCGCCCTGGGCGCGTCACCGGGCGCACGGAGGGTGTCCAGGACCTGTCGCACCTCGCCGAGCGCCTCCTTGCTGGCGGCCTTGATGGTCGTGAGCGCCGTACGGGCCTGCTCGGGATCGGTGTCGAGCAGGGCCAGTCCGACACCCGCCTGGACGTTGATGACGGAGATGCTGTGCGCGAGGACGTCATGGAGCTCACGCGCCATTCGCAACCGCTCCTCGTCGGCCCGCCGCTTCTCCGCGAGTTCCCGCTCGGCACGCTGTGCGGCCCACTGCTCACGGCGTACGCGGACGAACTCGGCGGCCGCGACGATGGCCACCACCCAGGCGGCCACACCCACTTCCTGCCCCCAGGGCGACGCGGCGTCGTCGTCCGGAGGCAGCCAGCGGTAGAGCCAGTGCCCCACCAGGAGATGCCCCACCCACACCATGGCGACCGCCGACCACGCGGCCCGCCGGTGTCCGGCGACGACGGCACTGAAACAGCCCACGGCGACGGTCAGGAAGACCGGTCCGTACGGGTAGCCGGCGCCGAGATAGAGCGTTGCCGCGGCCGAGGCCCCGAAGACGGACACGACAGGGTGACGGTGGCGGAACAGCAGTACCGCCACAGCGGCGATCAGCAGCAGCCGGGCAAAGAGGTCGAGGGGGGCCTTCTCGTCCAGCTGCCCGCGGGCCGCGATCGTGGAGCCGGCCATGACGACGACGCCGAGCAGGAGCGTGGACGCCCAGGGCAGCCGGCCGGCGGACCGGCCCCGCGTGCCCGTCAGCCAGCGCGGCGGCTCGCCGTTGTTCCAGAATCCCCACGGGCCCTGCGGGCCGGTCGTCCGGCCGTCCGGCCCGCCGCGCACCCAGGGCGGGCGACGCGACGATCCGCCCTGATTCCCGGGGGGACCGCCGCCGGTCTCTGCGCGCTGCTCTTCCATGGCGGCCACGCTAGACCGCACACCCGGGCCCGGGCGTCCGCCGGGCGTGGTGATCACCCGTACTCCCCGGGGAGTACGGCGAACAGGGCGGGCCGGGGCCCAGGTCCTGTCCGGTGCATCACGGCCGGGCTCGCGACCGATCCGCGGCAGGGACCGCCCTGCTGGCCCTACCGAGGGCCGCCGAGCAGGCCGACCGTACGGGCCAGCTCCGTCACGGCCTGCCGGAAGAAGACCTCGCGGGCCTCCACCACGCGGTTGAACTGGCCGAAGATCTCGAACGACAGCAGTCCGAAGAGCTGGGACCACGCGGCGACGAGCGGCACTGCCACGGCCGGCGGAAGCCCCGGGGCGATGTCCGCGGCAAGCCGTTCGGCCTCGGGGCGCAGTTCCTCGGCGAGCGGCGGCAGCGCGAGCCCTTCCTCGCGGTGCGCGTCCTCGACGACGGCGATCAGGGCGAGGCCGACCCGGGACGCGGGACCGATGGTGTCCTGCGGCGCGGTGTAGCCGGGCACGGGCGATCCGTAGATGAGCGCGTACTCATGGGGGTGTGCCAGGGCCCAGTCCCGTACGGCGCACGCGACCGCGACCCAGCGGGCCAGATGAGCGGCGGGCGGCCGGGCGGGTGCGGGGGCCCCTGTTGCCTCTTCCACCGCCGTCCGGTGGGCGTGCTCGGCGGCTTCGCCGACGGAGTCGTAGGCATCGATGATCAAGGCGGTGAGCAGCTCGTCGCGGCTGGGGAAGTAGCGGTAGAGCGCCGAGGACACCATGCCGAGTTCGCGTGCCACGGCGCGCAGCGAGAGCTTCGCCGCACCTTCGGCGGCGAGCTGTTTCCTCGCCTCCTCCTTGATGGCGGTGGTGACCTCGATACGGGCCCGTTCCCTGGCTCCCCGGATAGCGCTCATGGTCGCCAGTCTGCCACGAAACGGGAGCACCGACCAATAACGAGAGCAGCGCTCTTGCTTTTGAGCACGGGTTCCGTGCACACTGATCTCAAGCGAGAGCACCGCTCTCTCAAACAGTGGGGGTCCCCATGTCGCAGCCGTATTACCTTCAGGGCAGCCCGTTCGCCATCCGCATGAACAGCGTCATCGGCTGGCTGGCGCGACACGGAGTCAGCCTGCTCGGTTCGCAGGAGCTTTCAGTGCGGGGCCGCAAGAGCGGGCAACTGCAGCGCATCCCCGTGAACCTCCACACCTACGAGGGCGTGCAGTACCTCGTCTCCGCACGGGGACACTCTCAGTGGGTGCGCAACATGCGGGCCGCAGGCGGCGGTGAGCTGCGGGTGGGCCGCAGGACCCGCGCCTTCACAGCCGTCGAGATCGCGGACGACGAGCACAAGATGATCGTCATCCGCGCCTACCTGGAGCGCTGGGGCTGGGAGGTCAACCAGTACTTCAAGGGCATCACGGCCAAGTCCACGGACGCCGAACTGCTGGCGGCCTGCCCCGACCACCCCGTTTTCCGGATCACCGTCGAGAGCTGACCCGCGGCCGGATCGCCGTACCTTCCCGATCCGGCCGGACCTCTGATGTGCCGCCGGCCGCGACAGTCGCTAACGGTCCATCGCCGACAGCGCCCGCTGCGCCAGCGGGTGCGAACGGACCAGTTCGGCCAGCGAGGTCGTCCCCCGGGTGATGCCCGCGAAGGCGTTCCACGCGGGACGGAAGCCCGTCAGCACCGCGTGCAGCATGCCCGGACGCCGCTCGAAGAGCTTCAGCATGCGCCGTCCCACGCTCATCTCGACGCCGAGACCGGCCTTGATGGCGAACGCGTAGTTGAGCGCCTGACGGCGGGCGTCCACCGCGTCGTGCGACTCCGCCACCCGCACCGCCCACTCACCGGCGAGGCGTCCCGAACGCAGCGCGAACGAGATGCCTTCCCGGGTCCAGGGCTCCAGCAGGCCGGCCGCGTCCCCGCACACGAGTACCCGGCCGCGCGAGAGCGGCGAGTCGTCGCTGCGGCAGCGCGTCAGATGACCGGAGGAGATCTTCGGCTCGAAGCCGGCCAGACCGAGCCGCGCGATGAAGTCCTCCAGATACCGCTTGGTGCCGCCGCCGTCACCACGCGCCGAGATCACCCCGACCGTCAGGGTGTCCCCCTTGGGGAAGACCCAGCCGTAACTCCCCGGCATGGGGCCCCAGTCGATCAGCACCCGGCCCGCCCAGTCCTCCGCGACGGTCTCCGGCACGGGGATCTCGGCCTCCAGGCCGAGATCCACCTGGTCGAGCTTCACCCCGACATGTGCTCCTATCCGCCCGGCGCTGCCGTCCGCGCCCACGACCGCACGGGCCAGGACGGTCTCGCCGCCGGAGAGTACGACCGCGACCGTACGCCGGTCGGGCACGGCCGCACCGTGCTGCTCGACCCGGGAGACCGTCGCCCCGGTACGGAGTTCGGCACCGGCCTTCTGCGCCTCCTCGACCAGGCCCGCGTCGAACTCCGGGCGGTTGATGAGGCCGAAGAGCATGCGCCTGGAGCGACGGGTACGTGCCAGCCTGCCGTTCAACGAGAACGTGACCGCGTGGATCCGGTCCCGCAGGGGCAGTTCGAAACCGGGCGGCAGCGCATCGCGCGAATACCCGATGATGCCGCCGCCGCACGTCTTGTAACGGGGCAGTTCCGCCTTCTCCAGGAGCAGTACCCGACGGCCGGCGACCGCCGCCGCGTATGCCGCGGAGGCTCCCGCCGGTCCGGCGCCGACTACGACGACGTCCCACACGGACGACTCTTCGTGCTCATGTCCGGCGTCTGCGTTCTCGCTGCTCACGATGTGCTTCTGCTCCCGATCCGACCAGTGGCCCAAGCTGCTTCCGGCATCCTACGGCGCATTGCGGCCGGGCCCTGCTGTGGGAGGATCGGCCGAGCCTCCGCCGTACCTGCAACGCCGCACTCCTGGCGCTCATGTACCCGGAATACGTACACATAACGTCGCACCTACGAGGAGCGTGCCCATGACCGCCCATCCGATTTCCGAGACCGTCGCCTCGCTGATGCCCCGCGCCAAGGCGGAGCTGACCGAGTTGGTGGCCTTCCAGTCGGTGGCGGATCCCGCGGTCTTCCCGAAGAGCGAGTGCGAAGCGGCCGCCGCCTGGGTCGCCGACGCGCTGCGCGCCGAGGGATTCCAGGACGTCGCCCTGCTCGACACCCCGGACGGTACCCAGTCCGTCTACGGCTTCCTGCCCGGTCCGGCCGGAGCGCCCACCGTGCTGCTCTACGCGCACTACGACGTGCAGCCGCCGCTCGACGAGTCCGCCTGGCTCTCGCCGCCGTTCGAGCTGACGGAGCGTGACGGCCGCTGGTTCGGCCGGGGCTCGGCCGACTGCAAGGGCGGTTTCATCATGCACCTCCTCGCGCTGCGCGCCCTCAAGGCGAACGGCGGGGTCCCGGTCTCGGTCAAGGTGATCGCGGAGGGCTCGGAGGAGCAGGGCACCGGCGGCCTGGAGCAGTACGCACAGGCGCACCCGGAGCTGCTCGCCGCGGACACCGTGGTGATCGGCGACACCGGAAACTTCCGGGTCGGTCTGCCGACCGTCACCTCGACACTGCGCGGGATGACGATGCTGCGGGTGCAGCTCGACACGCTCGAAGGCAACCTTCACTCCGGCCAGTTCGGCGGCGCCGCGCCCGACGCCCTGGCCGCGATGATCCAGCTGCTCGCGTCGCTGCGCGCCGAGGACGGCACGACGACCGTCGACGGCCTCACGACGGACGCGAAGTGGGACGGTCTGCAGTACCCGGAGGAGGAGTTCCGCAAGGACGCCAAGGTCCTCGACGGGGTCGAACTGATCAGCACGGGTACGGTCGCGGACCGGATCTGGGCGCGCCCCGCCGTCACGGTCATCGGGATCGACTGCCCCGCGGTCGTGGGCGCGACGCCCTCGGTGCAGGCGAGCGCACGGGCGCAGATCAGTCTGCGCGTACCGCCGGGCCAGGACGCGGGCGAGGCCACGAAGCTGCTGACCGCGCACCTGCGGGCGCACGCCCCGTGGGGAGCGCGGATCTCGGTGGAGCAGGTCGGCCAGGGGCAGCCGTTCCGCGCCGACATCACGAGCCCCGCGTACACCGCGATGGCGGACGCCATGCGGATCGCGTACCCGGGCCAGGAGATGCAGTCCTCCGGGATGGGCGGCTCGATCCCGCTCTGCAACGCGCTGTCCGAGCTGTACCCGGAGGCGGAGATCCTGCTGATCGGACTGAGCGAGCCCGAGGCGCAGATCCACGCGGTGAACGAGAGCGTGTCCCCCGAGGAGCTGGAGCGGTTGTCGGTGGCCGAGGCGCTGTTCCTGCAGAACTACGCCGCCTCCAAGAAGGCCTGAACAGCCGGGCGGAACGGACGGCGCCCCGTTCCGCCCGGCCGGCCGCTACGCACCGAGCGAAGCTCGCCCCGAGCGTAGTTCCGTGCGGCGGACGCCCGCTGCTGCGTACGTTCGCTGCATGGAACTCGTCTAGGTGCTTCCCCAGCTGCACATGTTCCGCTTCCCGATCGGCCAGGCCTATCTCTGGCGGGACGGGTCGGAACTGACCCTGATCGACGCGGGTGACGTGAACGCGGCGCCCGCCATCGAGAACGCGGTTCGCGGTCTCGGTCTCGAAACCGCCCGCATCGCCCGGATCGTCATCACACACGGCCATCGCGACCACTACGGCGCGGCCCAGGAACTCGCCGATCGCCACGGCGCCGAGATTCTGGCGCACCGGCTCGACGCGCCGGTGATCCGCGGCGAGGAGGAGATCGGCGATCCGGTCCTGCTCGACCGGGAACGCCCGCTGTACGCGAACGGGCTGAAAGTGCCCGTGGCTCCGCCGACCCGGGTCGACACCGAACTGTCCGACGGCGCGGTGCTGCCGTTCGGCGGTGGGGCACGGGTGGTCCACTCCCCCGGCCACACCCCGGGGGCCATCGGTCTCCATCTGCCCCGCCACGGGGTGTTGTTCACGGGTGACTGCGTCGCCGAGGCGGGGCGCGTGATGCTCGGCGTGATCAACATCGACCGCGCGCAGGCCGTGGCCTCGTTCCGGCGGCTGGCCGCGCTGGAGGCGGCCACGGTCTGCTTCGGCCACGGCGACCCCCTCACCACCGACGCGGTCGCGGTCATGCACGCCTCAGCCGACCGGGACGCCGCCCTCCAGGTTGAGCACGGCTGAGCGCTCCCGGGCGCGCAGCGCCCAGCGCAGCCTTTCGTATCTGGTGGGCGGCAGCATGGTGGCCGCCTCCTCCTCGGTGACGAACCGCCAGCCGCGCAGTTCGGAACCGGGGAGCACCAGCCGTTCGGCGACCGCACCCGGCAGCGTCCCGCCGTCGAACAGCAGCCGCAGCCCTCCGTATCCGGGTGGCTCGGGCGCCTCCCAGTCGATGACGAGGAGCCCGGGCACCCGATCGAGTTGGATCCCTATTTCCTCGGCCACCTCCCTGATCCCGGCCTGCGCCGGTGCCTCGCCCGCCTCCACCACCCCTCCGGGGAACTCCCAGCCGGGCTTGTACGTGGGGTCGACGAGCAGCACACGGTCGTGTTCGTCGAAGAGCAGCACGCCGGCCGCGACGGTCTCCGCGGTGGGGTCGGGTGTCTGGACGATCTCGCAGGCCGGGGCCGTCCCGGTACGCACGGCCTCGGCGATGAGCTCGGCCGTCTCGCGGGGGGTGAGTGCGCTGTTGTCGATGGTGTGTGCGTCCCGGGTGATCCAGTCGAGCGCCGAACGGTAGGGCTCGATACGGTCGTGCGCCCACTGCCCGGTCCCGCCGGCCGTCCCGGGATCGTCGGGGAACTCGGCCCGGTGGGCGATCCGTTGACGCAGGATCGTTTCCTCAGGTGAGAGCAGGACATGACGCACCGCGATGCGCCGGGAGGCGAGCCCTCCGAATATCTCGTCGCGATACTCCTGTCGCAGCAGCGTCATCGGCACCACCAGTACCCCGCCGACCTCGGCCAGCAGCGCAGCCGCCGTGTCCACCACGAGACGCCGCCAGATCGGCAGGTCCTGGAAGTCGGTCACCTCTGCGAACCGCTTCTGGGGCAGCAGGGAACCCAGCCCCGTGCCGGTCAGTTCCGGGTCGTAGAAGGTGCTGTTCGGGATCAGATCGATCAGTTCACGCGCGGCGCTGGTCTTGCCCGCGCCGAACGCACCGTTGATCCAGACGATCACGGTTCCCCCTCTTCCGTAGCCCCCTGTGGCTTGCCCGCAACACCCTGCCGCGAAAACACGACTGTGGCGATGACGTTGCACGAACGCAACCGCGCACCGCGGCCGGCCGGCGTCTTCCCGTACGGAAGCAGGCGCGGGCGCCCCGGCCGCATCCGGCCGTAACGGCGGCGGCGGGGCGTCGTTGGAGCGGACAGCAGAACGAACGACAGGGGGCGGACCGTGCGTCGCACCGTACTTGAGCAGTTTCCGGCAGGCGGCCCGCGGGGCAGCTGGCCCGCGGAAGAGTTCGCAGCGGCCCGCCGGGGCGAGGGCGTCGCGGCGGAGGTCGTGATGGATCTGGAACAGGACGCGTTCCTGGTGGTCGTACCGCAGCAGTCGGCGGACCGGGGCCGCTGACGTCCGGGGCGCGCCGGTGGAACGGCCCGACGCCGCAGGTCAGTCGGTCGGACCGGTGTTGCCCTGCTCCGGTTCCTCGTGGGACCGCTCGGGCCTGCGTGCCGACACCGCGGTGAAAAGGGTCCAGCCGTCGATCATCCGGGGCACCGCGTCCTCCGGGTCCCAGCCGTGGGCGGCCACCGCCTCGTCGTACAGCGCGCGAACGGTCCCCGTCTCGTGCAGGTTGAGGTAGGCACCCTCCGTGCCCACCGCGCCGGAGTGCAGCAGCCCGTCGGGCACCAGCCGGCCAGGCCCTGCCCGGAAGATGATCTCCAGTCGCCCCCGGCCGTCCCGCTGACAGAGGGCGAGGGTTTCCCGGCAGACATGCAGCCCGCCCTCGTCCCTCTCGTGCCGGTGACGCACCGACCAGAGGAAGGTGGTGCCCTCGACGACGAGGCGGCGGGACTTCTTCTCGCTGCGGGCCATCCCGCGATGCTAGGGCGTGTCGCCCCGCCAGTCCCACATTTTCGGGTTGTCCGTCCGCGGTCCGTACTCCGCCCTGCCGCCGGCCCCGTAGGCGCCGATCTCCGTGATCAGGGCGGAGCCGTCCGCGAGGGCGACCTCCGTCCAGCCGGTCACGTCCAGCAGCAGCCCGTCGAGCGGGCCACCCACCAGCTCCCGGTAGACACGTCCCGGCCGGGGCCCCGGGTCGGGGTCGTCGTGATCGGCGCCGTACACCCGCCGCCGCATGATCTCGTCCATGCATGCAGGATCGCACCCGCCACTGACAACGTCGTCGGTGAGTGGCCTGTGTGACTCGATCGGCGGCACGCCCCCTCGTCCTGGCTGTGCCCACGCAGATCCCGGCTGGTGGCGGTCGGGGGAAACCGGCTGTGCAGGGTGGTCCCGGAGGCGGGACGCCTTGATCCCCCAACTCCTTGCCAGTTCAATCAACGCATGACCGAGACCGATGCCGACCGGCGCGCGTGGGCCGCGCTGACCAAGGGCTCTCAGCTTTCCGAGCGCACCACTCAGGCGTGGTTGCGCGGTCTGGGCTCCAACCGGGCGGCACCGACGGAGGTACTCGTCAGCCTGTTCGACGCGGGGAAGAGCCCCTCCGCGCACTTCCTGTACCGCGACGACCTCCCGACCGGTGTCCTGGACGCGGCGGTCGTCCACTCCGCACGGAGCATCCGTGCCTTGGCAGCCGAATCGGGACAGCTCTCATCCGCGCAGTGGACTCGGCTCCTCGACGCCACTCCGGCTTCGGGCTTCCGCGATCTTCTTGCGGAGGTGGCAGCGGAGCAGACCGCGTTCCGGGCGTCGGGAGCACGCATCGGTGTCGAGGAGGCGCCGGGCTCCGGGGCCCGGCCGCCTTCGAGTCCGGCCGAGATCACGGCGATGGCGGCCACGGTCTCCGACATCAGCGCCGATGACCGCACGTACGCGGTGTGGTGGATCGCCGCCCTCCACACCGACGCAGCCGCGATGCGCCGGCTCGCGGTGTCGCCGAACCTTCGGATCCGCAGAAGCGTGGCCCGCGCCCCGCGCCTTCCTTCGGACGTGGTGGACATGCTCGCCCACGACGAGGACCGGATCGTGCGCCTCTTCCTCGCCGAGTCCTGCGAGGACGCCCCCGCGGACCTGCTCCTGGAGGTGTGGAGCTGGTGGCCCGGCAGCTTCTCCTTTCCCGGGCGCCCCCGCAATCACCCCAACTTTCCCCGCCACGACCTGCTCCGCTTCGCCGAGGACCCGAACCCCCGGTTCCGCCTTCTGGCGCTCGACGATCCCTCATCGTCCACCACGCTGGTCGAACGGTTCAGCCGTGATCCCGACGCCCATGTGCGCGGCAGCGCCGCCGCTGACCCGCGGCTGTCGCCCGAATCCGCTGTCCGGCTGGCCGGCGATGCCGACGGAGGTGTCCGCCGGACCGCCTGGCACAACCCCGTCCTGCCGCCGGAAGTCCTGGTCTCCTTGCTCCTCGACGAGCACAGCGCTGAGGACGCGGCCCGGAACCCGGCGATTCCGACGGCCGTCATGCACCGCATGGTTTCCCTGGCCGCTCTACCCCCTGCGCCAGCGGTGCCAGATGCGGGTGCCGGGTGATCGTCGTCATGCGGGGCCGGGGCTGCCTGGCTTCCCCGCATCGGAAGTCGGAGGCGGGTGCCGCACGGCCCGCTCCCAGGATGCGCCCGGGGCAGGGCGGGGAACGGTAGTCAGCGGGAAGCACATCAATGTTGGTCAACTCCCGGCAGATGGGCATGTGATGCCGGCCGATCCGGACGGCAACGAGTTCTGTGTACGGAGGCTCTGCCGGCGGGACCGCTGTCGGGTGGGCTGTGTCTCACAGACGTTCGCCCGGGAACGCGCGGCCACTCAGCTGTCCGTCACGAACCGGCTCAGCCGATACGTGGTTGGCTGCATCAGGCGGCCACACAGGGTGTCGATCCGAATCGTCGCCCCGTCGATTCGTGCCTCCCGGAGGCGGCGCAGTTGCGCGTGCAGCTCCGTCTGATCCCGGGTCTCAAAGATCACTTCCCACCGTCCCGCGTCCGGTGCCGTGCGAGCGGCGAGCCGCTGCCTCTCGGCTTCTTGCCGCCGCCTCCTCTTCCCCTGTCCTGGCACCTGCTCAGAATCACAGGCCTGCGACGACGTAGCAAGAGAACGGAGACGAGCACGCCTCCCTGACCGATCGCCGACCCGAGAGGTACGACGGAAGAAAGCGATCCCCCCACATCCAGGTCACAGGATGGACAGATCCCCGAACTCACCGCTCACCCCTTGCTGGACCCCAGCGTGAGCCCCGCGATGAAGTGCCGCTGGATCAGCAGGAGGGTGCGGGGCGGCACAGGGGCAGGGTGATTCGCCAGTACTGGGTCCAGACGCCCGCACCGTCCACAACGGCCGCGCAGATCCGACCTGTCGTACGAGTGCGCCATGACCCTCCCCTCCGGAAGGCAACCCAACACAACCGAACGTGCACTTGGATCTCACTCCCAGCGAGCGGCGGCGTCAAGGGTTTTGACGAGACACCGAACAACCGACACCACCCTCTTCCAACAGACTTCAACACGCTCTAACGTAATCGCTCGTCTTGGCGTGTTCATGGCGCCACTCGATTCGGCACGAGCACGGAGGAACGTAACGATGCGTCAACTCCCAGGTCGCACAACCCGCACCAGCCGCCACAGAGTCATCGGAGCGCTGACCGCAGGCCTCCTGTGCGCGGCGGGAGCCACCGTTCCCGCCGTCGCGCAGTCCCCCGCCCCCGTCCTGTCGCCGACGGCAGGCGCACGAGCCGGCAACGGTCTCGCCCTCACACCCCCCATGGGGTTCAACAACTGGAACTCGACCCATTGCCGGGCCGAGTTCAACGAGGCGATGATCAAGGGAATCGCCGACATCTTCGTCGAGAAGGGGCTCAAGGAAGCGGGCTACGAGTTCGTCAATCTGGACGACTGCTGGGCGAAGCCGCAGCGCAATGCCGACGGCAAGCTGGAGGCCGATCCGGTGCGATTCCCGAACGGGATCAAGGCCGTCGCGGACTACGTCCACTCGAAGGGACTCAAGCTCGGCATATACACCAGTGCGGGCACCAAGACCTGCGACAGCGTCGGACTTCCGGGCGCGCTCGGGCACGAGTACAGCGACGCGCAGCAGTTCGCCGACTGGGGTGTCGACTACCTCAAGTACGACAACTGCAACAACCAGGGGGTGGACGCGAAGGAGCGGTATACGACGATGCGCGACGCGCTGGCCGCCACCGGCCGGCCGATCGTCTACAGCATTTGCGAATGGGGCGAGAACAAACCCTGGGAGTGGGCCGCGGATCTGGGCAACCTGTGGCGCACCACGGGTGACATCAACGACAGCTGGAGCAGCATGCTGTCGATCATGAAGCAGAACCTGCCGCTCGCCGCGGCCGCGGGCCCCGGCCACTGGAACGACCCCGACATGCTCGAGGTCGGGAACGGCGGGATGACGGACACCGAGTACCGCACGCACTTCTCCATGTGGTCGGTGATGGCCGCGCCGCTGCTCATCGGTTCCGATCTGCGCACGGCGACACCCGAGACGTATGAGATCCTCTCCAACCACGAGGTCATCGCCGTCGACCAGGACCCGTTGGGCAAACAGGGTGTCGTACTCTCCTCCGACGGCGGGCGGTGGGTCGTCGGCAAGGAGATGCAGGACGGCAGCCGGGTGGTGGCGCTGTTCAACGAGACCGGGAGCGCGCAGCGGATCTCGACGACGGCTGCGGCGGCGGGGCTTCCGCAGGCCGACGCGTACACCGTGCGCGACCTGTGGGCGCACACCACGCGCAACACGGCGGGCGGCCTCTCCGCGACCGTTCCGGCTCATGGGACGGTACTGCTGCGCGTCGCCACCGACAGCCACTGGGCGTCGTATCCGCCGGCCGTGGAACTGGCCCTGGACGGGAGCCCGTTGATGGAAGCCGGCCGCACGGCCCGGCTGACGACCACGGTCACCGATCTGGGACGTACGCCCGCCGTGAAGGCGTCGGCCGCACTCACCGCACCGTCGGGCTGGCAGGTCAGGGCCGACTCCGCGACCTCGACGGCAACCCTGCCGACGGGCAGGGCGCTGACCACGCGCTGGCGGGTGACGGCTCCGGCCGGCACGGCCACCGGCACATACGACCTGACGCTCACCGCCCAGTACCGCTCGCCCTCCGGCAAGGAGGTGCGGTCCTCCGTACCGTTCCAGGCCCATGTGGTTGTGGCTCCAACGCCCGGCGGCGGCTACCTGAGCGATCTGCCCCAGCTCTCCGCGGCCAACGGCTACGGACCGGTCGAGAAGGACACCAGCAACGGTGAGAGCGCGGCAGGAGACGGCAAGCCGCTCACCATCGGCGGCGAGGTGTACGCAAAGGGGCTGGGCGTGCATGCGGCCAGTGCCGTCGAGTACTACGCGGGCGGCGCGTGCAGCACCGTGACGGCCCGCGTCGGGGTCGACGACGAGAAGGGCGCGAAGGGAAGCGTGGCCTTCGAGATCTGGTCGGACGGCACGAAGGCGGCATCGACCGGCGTCCTGACCAACGCGATGGCAGCGCAGTCCGTCTCGGCGGACGTCAGCGGCGCGCAGGTCGTGCGTCTGGTGGTCACCGACGGGGGCGACGGCGTCGACTCCGACCACGCGGACTGGGCGGACCTCCGCATCACCTGCTGAGGCCGCCTGCCCGAGGGAACGGGTGGCGGCGTCCGACGTCGTCGCCACCCACGGGAGGCCGCGGTGCCCCCGGCGAGCACCGCTCCGGTCGTCCAAGGCCTTTCGTTCGGATCAGGGCGGTCCTCGCGAGACCCGGCATGATCCGAACGAGAGGGGCCCTAGACGGAAACAGCCCCGTCCGCACCCATGCGCGCGGCGAAGGCCGCCGCTGCCGCGCCCACCAGTCCCGCGTCATTGCCCATGACCGCCGGCGTCACGGTCAGCCGCTGGACGAAGGACAGCGTCGCGTACCGCCGCAGGGCGCTGCGCAGCGGGGCGAACAGCACATCGCCCGCGCCGGCCACTCCCCCGCCGATCACCGCGATGTCGATCTCGACCAGGGTGGCCGTCGCGGCGATGCCCGCGGCCAGCGCCTGTGCGGCCCGTTCGAACGAGGCAACGGCGACCGGGTCCCCCGCCCGCGCCGCGGCCGCGACCGCCGCCGCGGTCGTGTCACCGTCCGGGCCCGGACGCCAGCCGCCCTCCAGCGCGCGGCGGGCGATGTTGGGGCCGCTCGCGATGCGCTCGACGCAGCCGCGCGCGCCGCACGGGCACGGGTCCCCGTCGAGGTCGACGCTGATGTGCCCGATGTGGCCCGCGTTGCCGCTGGGGCCGGGGTGGAGTGTGCCGCCGAGGACGAGCCCGCCGCCGACTCCGGTCGACACGACCATGCACAGCGCGTTGTCGTGGCCGCGGGCCGCGCCCAGCCAGTGCTCGGCCGCCGTGATCGCGACCCCGTCGCCGACCAGCTCGACAGGGAGACCGCCGGTCGCCGCGCTCACCCGTTCCACCAGCGGGAAGCTCCGCCAGCCGGGCACGTTCACGGGACTGACCGTCCCGGCGGCGGCGTCCACCGGGCCCGCGCTGCCGATACCGACGGCTGTGGCCCGGCCCCACAGCGGCGATTCGGCCAGCTCCGCCAGCACGTCATCGACCGCCGTCATCACCGTCTCGCCGTCCTCGCGGGCGGGCGTCGGACGCTGCACCCGCACGCGGAGCGTGCCGTCGCCGTCCACCAATGCCCCGGCGATCTTGGTGCCGCCGATGTCCAGCGCGGCGACGAGGTCGGTATGCATGGGCGTGGCTCCGTGGGTGAGGTGGCGGGACCTGCGGCTTCAGTAAATAGTCTGCATAGTCTCCATTCCGCTGACAACGTTGTCCAGGGCCTATGCTCGACGCCACAGCTTCCGGCCTCCTCCGCGGCACTCTCCGCGGCCGGTCCGGATCGCCCGTACCCGACGACAGGACTGCGCACCGTGGCCGAGCCCACCCGTCACCCCGAGCCCCGTTACGGCAACCGGCCCACCATGAAGGACGTGGCCGCCCGTGCCGGAGTGGGCCTCAAGACGGTCTCGCGCGTGGTCAACAGCGAGCCGGGGGTCACGCCTGACACCGAGCGCCGGGTCCAGGAGGCCATCGACGCGCTGGGCTTCCGCCGCAACGACAGCGCGCGCGTGCTGCGCAAGGGCCGCACCGCCTCGATCGGCCTGGTCCTGGAAGACCTCGCGGACCCGTTCTACGGGCCGCTGAGCCGCGCCGTGGAAGAGGTGGCCCGCGCGCACGGCGCTCTGCTCATCAACGGCTCCAGCGCCGAGGACCCGGAGCGCGAGCAGGAGCTCGTGCTCGCGCTGTGCGCGCGACGCGTCGACGGGCTCATCGTGATTCCGGCCGGCGACGACCACCGCTATCTGGAGCCGGAGATCAAGGCCGGCATAGCGACGGTCTTCGTGGACCGTCCGGCGGGCCGTATCGAGGCCGACATGGTGCTCTCGGACAGCTTCGGCGGCGCCCGCGAGGGGGTCGCCCATCTGATCGCCCACGGCCACCGCCGGATCGGGTTCATCGGGGACCAGCCCCGGATCCACACCGCCACGGAGCGCCTGCGCGGATATCACACCGCCATGACCGACGCCGGGATCACGGTCGAGGACTCCTGGGTCTCGCTCGGCTCCACGGATCCCGAGCGGGTCCGCCCGGCCGCCGAGGCCATGCTCTCCGGCCCCGAACCCGTCACCGCCCTCTTCGCGGGCAACAACCGCGTGACCGTTACCGCGGTGCGCGTACTGGCCGGCCGGGAACATCCGGTCGCCCTCGTCGGCTTCGACGACATCGAGCTCGCGGATCTGCTCGGCATCACCGTCATCTCCCAGGACGCGGCGGCCGTAGGCCGCACCGCGGCCGAGCACCTCTTCCGACGGCTCGACGGCGCCGACCACCCGCCGGCACGCGTCGAGCTCCCGACGAGGCTGATCCCCCGCGGTTCGGGCGAGCTGCGCCCGGCCTGAGCCGGGGGGACTACGGCGCCGTCACGGTCAGTCCGCCACGCCGCGGTGAGGCGAAGGCGTCCAGGTCGGCGCGGGTCAGTCCGGTCAGCCGGGCCACCTCTGCGGTGTCCAGCGCGCCGCAGTCGATGCCGCGCAGCAGGTAGCCGCTGAGCGCCTTGGCGGTGGCGGGTTCGTCCATCACGTCGCCGCCCGTCCTCGCCACGTATGCGGCGAGCCGGGCCGCGGCCTGCTCCAGGCCCTCGCGGTAGAAGGTGTAGACGGCCGCGTAACGGGTCGGGAGGTGGCCCGGGTGCATGTCCCAGCCCTGGTAGTAGGCGCGGGCCAGGGCGCGCCGGGTGAGGCCGTAGTGAAGCCGCCAGGCCTCGTGCACCTGGGGGGTGGGGCCCACGGGCAGGACGTTGGTGGAACCGTCGGAGACACGTACGCCCGTGCCCGCGGCGGCCACCTGCATCACGGCCTTCGCGTGGTCGGCCGCCGGGTGGTCACTCGCCTGGTACGCGGCGCTGACCCCGATGCAGGCGCTGTAGTCGAACGTGCCGTAGTGCAGACCCGTCGCGCGGCCCTGCGCGGCGTCGATCATGCGGGCGACGGCGGCGGTGCCGTCGGCGGCGAGGATCGACTGACTGGTCTCGATCTGGATCTCGAAGCCGAGCCGCCCGGAGGGCAGTCCGTGCACCTCCTCGAAGGCTTCGAGAAGCTGGACGAAGGCGGTGACCTGTTCGGGGTACGTCACCTTCGGCAGGGTGAGCACGAGCCCGTCGGGAAGGCCGCCCGCCTCCATCAGGCCCGTGAGGAAGACGTCCGTGGTGCGGATGCCCCGGTCGCGTACTGCCGCTTCCATGCACTTCATCCGGATGCCCATGTACGGCGCCGCCGTGCCGTTCGCGTACGCCTCCGAGATCAGCCGGGCCGCACGGGCCGCGGCCTCGTCCTCCTCGGCGTCGGAGCGGGGGCCGTAGCCGTCCTCGAAGTCGATGCGGAGGTCCTCGACGGGCTCACGGCTCAACTTGGCGCGCACGCGGTCATGGACGGGGCCGGCGAGGTCGGCCGGGATGCCGAGCACGGCGGCGAAGGAGGCGGCGTCGGGGGCGTGCTCGTCGAGCGCCCGCAACGCCTGGTCACCCCAGGAGCGGATGGTGCCTGCGGTGAAGGTGTCCCCGGGCACGTAGACCGTGTGGACGGGCTGGCGCGTTCCGGGGTCGCCCGGGTAACGGCGGGCGAGCTCGGCGTCCACCGCTGTGAGGGAGGCGCTGATCCCGTCACTGACCGCACCGGCGAGGCTCGTCGCCACCTTCTCCTGCTGACCCATTTCCGCACCCTCCACGCTCTCGCTGTTTCCGCTTCCCGGAATCAACAATCCGTATAGTGAAGTTATAAGGCTGCCGTATCTGCGTCAATGGTGATCGGAAACGGTGCGGGGCCGCGCGGTGGGTTCACCGTGCGGCCCCGGACTGCGGGTCCTGCTCTCGTGCCGTGTGCCGTGCGGCGGGGTCAGCCCTTGCGGGCGGTGACCTCGTCGGTGAGCTGCGGGACGACGTTGAAGAGGTCACCGACGACGCCGTAGTCGACGAGGTCGAAGATCGGGGCCTCGGCGTCCTTGTTGATCGCCACGATCGTCTTCGAGGTCTGCATACCCGCCCGGTGCTGGATCGCGCCCGAGATACCCGAGGCGATGTACAGCTGCGGCGAGACGGACTTACCCGTCTGACCCACCTGGTTGGAATGCGGATACCAGCCCGCGTCCACCGCCGCACGCGACGCACCCACCGCCGCACCCAGCGAGTCCGCGAGCGCCTCGATGATGTGGAAGTTCTCCGCACCATTGACACCACGGCCACCCGAGACCACGATCGCGGCCTCCGTCAGCTCCGGACGCCCCGTCGACTCACGCGGCGTCCGCGACAGCACCTTCGTACCCGTGGCCAGCGCGGAGAACTCCACCGCCAGCTCCTCCACCACACCCGCACCCGCGACCGGCTCCACCGGAGCCGAGTTCGGCTTCACCGTGATCACCGGCACCCCACGCGAGACACGCGACTTCGTCGTGAACGACGCCGCGAACGCCGACTGCGTCACCACCGGACCCTGCTCACCCGCCTCCAGGTCCACCGCGTCGGTGATGATCCCCGACCCGATTCGCACCGCGAGGCGGGCGGCGATCTCCTTGCCCTCCGCCGACGACGGCACCAGCACGGCAGCCGGGGACACCGCGTCACAGGCGGCCTGGAGCGCGTCCACCTTCGGCACGACGAGGTAGTCGGCGTACTCCGACGCCTCCGACACCAGCACCTTCACCGCACCGTGCTCACCCAGTACGCCGGCCGTTCCGGCGGCACCGGCACCCAGCGCCACCGCGACCGGGTCACCGATCCGGCGGGCGAGCGTCAGCAGCTCCAGCGTGGGCTTGCGGACGGCACCGTCCACGTGATCGACAAAGACGAGAACTTCAGCCATGGGACTTCAATCTCCTGCGAGGGAACGAAGAAACAACGAAGGAATGCGCGAGCGGGGCTCAGATGAACTTCTGGCCGGCCAGGAACTCGGCCAGCTGCTTACCGCCCTCGCCCTCGTCCTTGACGATCGTGCCCGCCGTACGCGCCGGACGCTGCGCCGCCGAGTCGACCGCGGTCCACGCACCGGCCAGGCCGACCTCGTCCGCGTCGATCCCCAGGTCGTCCAGATCCAGCGACTGAACCGGCTTCTTCTTCGCCGCCATGATCCCCTTGAACGACGGGTAACGGGCCTCGCCCGACTGGTCGGTCACCGACACGACCGCCGGCAGCGACGCCTCCAGCTGCTCGGACGCCGTGTCGCCGTCCCGACGGCCCTTCACGACCCCGCCCTCGACCGACACCTCCGACAACAGCGTCACCTGCGGCACACCCAGCCGCTCCGCGAGCAGCGCCGGAACCACACCCATCGTGCCGTCCGTCGACGCCATCCCCGAGATCACCAGGTCATAACCCGTCGCCTCGACCGCCTTCGCCAGCACCAGCGACGTCCCCATCGCGTCCGTGCCGTGCAGATCGTCGTCCTCGACGTGAACAGCCTTGTCCGCACCCATCGACAACGCCTTGCGCAACGCGTCCTTGGCATCCTCCGGACCCACCGTCAACACGGTGACCTCCGCATCGTCCGCCGCGTCCGCGATCTGCAACGCCTGCTCGACCGCGTACTCATCCAGCTCCGACAGCAGCCCGTCGACATCCTCACGATCCAACGTCAGGTCATCGGCGAAATGCCGGTCACCGGTCGCGTCGGGCACGTACTTCACACAGACAACGATCCTCAAGCTCACGCCGGCTCTCCTACTGCATCGTCATTTCCGGGCTGCCTTGTTGCACGCAGCATAGGCGCCTGATGGGGCGATTTCCGGTCGGGGCGACCGATGCTCCGACCGTAATATTACTCGCCAGTACACCCATTGGTTGCCCATTGAGCAAGCGCTTTGCACTGTGATCTGGCCTACGCTCGGCGCCCTGGTGCCCCGGGGGATCTCAGTCTCGCAGAGCCGTGAACCTGCCCTGGTGATAGACGAGCGGCCTGCCGCCGCCGGCCGGGTCGCCGACGACCGCCTGCGCGATCACGATCCGGTGGTCCCCCGCCGGAATCCGCGCCACGACCCGGCAGACGAGCCAGGCGAGCACGCCGTCCAGCACCGGGACGCCTTCCGGTCCGCTGCGCCAATCGGTGGACGGACCGAAGCGGTCGGCGCCGCTGCGGGCGAAGGTGGCGGCCAGGTCCCGCTGATGCTCGCCGAGTATGTGGACACCGATGTGGTCGGCCTCCGCGACGACCGGCCAGCTGGAGGACGAGGTGCCCACGCCGAAGGAGATGAGCGGCGGATCGGCGGCGACGGAGTTGAGGGAGGTGGCGGTGAAGCCCACCGGCCGGTCACCGGCGGCGGTGATCACGGCGACACCGGCGGCGTGCTGCCGGAACACGGAACGCAGGAGGTCCGGGGATGCCGTCCGGGGAGTACCGGTCTCGGGTGATGCCGTCATGGAGATGTCCTTCTGCGCGTCGGAAGTGCGGGGCCGTGGATGCTCAGGCATCCGGACAGCGCGCACTCGCGTGGCGGGCGAGGTCGATGTGGACCCGGCCGTGGAGAAGGAGTTCTGGCGGCATAGCGTCACAGTGACGATGTGTGGCACGTGCAGTCAAGAGCGTCCCACAAGGTGGGAGAAGCATCACGGTCCGTCACATCGCCTGCCCCAGCGCGGCGACGACGTCGACGGTGCGTGGCTGCCCGACAGCCCGGCGGACGACCAGGCCGGAGGCGTCGAGGACCAGGACGGTCGGGGTCCGGCTGACGCCGAGCGCGCGCACGAGAGTGAGATGCGCCTCGGCGTCGATCTCCACGTGAGCGACGCCCTCGACCATGCCGGCCACCTCCGTGAGGGTGCGACGGGTGGCCCGGCAGGGCTGGCAGAACGCGCTGGAGAACTGGACCAGCGTGGCCCTCTTCCCCAATTCCACGCCGAGTTGGGCTGCATCGAGCCTGTCCGCACGTGCCCGCTCGTCCACCTTCGGCCTCCTGTCAGAGCTCTACGCAAAGGATCAGCACCCGCGGCAGCCTGGGCATTCCCCACCGTTCCACGTGACGAGAATCTCGCGCCCCACGCCCGCCGAGACTGGCCACCACGACGCGTATGGGGCACGATCGGCCCAATGCCGAAAACCTACGGCTGCGTAACTTCCGCCGGGAGAACCCTCCCCAGGCGCTGAAGAAGGGTCTTCTCCAGATGGCAGAACTCGTCTATCGGCCGGTCATCGGCGCCGCTCGTACGTTTTTCAAGGCGCTCGACCTGAAGATCGACACTCAGGGTTCGGAGCACATCCCGAAGACCGGTGGCGCGGTTCTGGTAAGCAACCACATCAGCTATCTGGACTTCATCTTCACCGGGCTCGCGGCGTTGCCGCAGAAGCGGCTGGTGCGGTTCATGGCCAAGGAATCGGTGTTCCGGCACAAGGTCTCGGGCCCCTTGATGCGCGGCATGAAGCACATCCCGGTCGACCGCAAGCAGGGCGAGGACGCGTACGAGCACGCGCTGGCCTCACTGCGTTCCGGCGAGATCGTCGGGGTGTTCCCCGAGGCGACGATCTCGGAGTCCTTCACCCTGAAGAGCTTCAAGTCGGGTGCGGCACGCCTGGCCCAGGAGGCCGGCGTGCCGCTCATCCCGATGGCGCTCTGGGGCACCCAGCGCCTGTGGACCAAGGGCCGCCCGCGCAACTTCAGGCGCAGCCACATCCCGGTGACCATCCGGGTCGGTGAGCCGGTGGAGGCCCCCACCGACCAGTACGCGGGCGCGATCACCCGTCGGCTGCGAGAGCGCGTGCAGGAGCTGCTCGAAGCGGCCCAGCGCGCCTATCCGGTACGCCCGAAGGACGCGAGTGACACCTGGTGGGTGCCCTCGCATCTCGGAGGTACGGCTCCGACGGCCGCCGAGGTCCGCGAGCGCAGCTGACCCCACCCTGCGGGGCCGCGGCTGAAACGTCCCTCCGGGGTACGGACGCGGCTCCGGGCGGGCCCTCCCCGGCCTCGGGAGAGTCCGGCGCCGGCTGCTCCGGGCCGCCCGCGGTCAGAGCTCTGTGGGCAGCTTGCGCCAGAGCTCCGTCCGGTCGCCGGCCGTCCGCAGGGCGCGCAGAACCTCCGGATGCGGTGCCGCATGGAGCAGCGGGTAGTCCACTTCGTTGAACTCCGGCCGGACGGGCCAGGCCAGCCGCTCCCCGTCCAGCGAGAACTGCGCGTCCACGCCCGGCCGGTTGCCCCGCGGATCCTGCCGGTCCCAGCGCGCCCGGCCGGGAAGCCGCAGTGCGATCAGACCGTGGAGCACTCCGGGATCTCCGTCGTCGTCCGCGAGCCCCTGATAGCAGAGGGCCGCGGGGATGCCTTCCGCGCGCAGCAGCGCGGCCAGGGCGTGCGATTTCGCGTGGCAGATGCCGTTGCGGGTGGCGAGGACGTCCGAGGCGCGCCAGGCGACCCTCATGTCACCCGAATCGACGGAGTGGACGACGGTGTCGCGTACAAAGCAATAGGCCGCCTGCGCGTATGAGTATGCGTCTACCGACTCGGAACGCAGCCGTGCGGCCACCTCACGCACCAGCGGGTGTTCATGGTCGATCGCGTCGTCGGCGGCCAGATATGCAGAGATTTCCGGGACCTGCTGTACGAGTTCCATGGCCGCAGAGCATAGAGATGCGGCCGACCGGAAGTCAATGAATTTCCGGTCGACCGCATACTCATGCATCGAGTTACTGTGTGGCCATTTCTTCCTTGAGGGCGAGGACGAACGCGTCGACATCGTCCTCGGTGGTGTCGAAGGCGCACATCCAGCGCACGTCGCCGGCCTTCTCGTCCCAGAAGTAGAACCGGAAGCGCTTCTGCAGCCGCTCGCTCACCTCGTGCGGCAACCGCGCGAACACGGCGTTGGCCTGGACGGGGTAGAGGATCTCCACGCCGCCCACCGCCCGGACACCCTCGGCGAGCCGCTGAGCCATGCTGTTGGCGTGCCGGGCGTTGCGCAGCCACAGGTCGCCCGCGAGCAGCGCCTCCAGCTGTACCGAGACGAAGCGCATCTTGGAGGCGAGCTGCATCGACAGCTTGCGCAGGTGCTTCATCGCCCGGACGGCGTCCGGGTTCAGCACCACGACGGCCTCGCCGAAGATGGCCCCGTTCTTCGTCCCGCCGAAGGAGAGCACGTCGACCCCGACGGTGTTGGTGAACGTACGCATCGGTACGTCCAGGGAGGCCGCGGCATTGGCTATGCGGGCCCCGTCGAGGTGAACCTTCATGCCGTGCCCGTGCGCGTGCTCGCAGATGGCCCGGATCTCGTCGGGCGTGTAGACCGTGCCCAGCTCGGTGTTCTGGGTGATCGAGACGACCTGCGGCATGGCGCGGTGCTCGTCGTCCCAGCCGTACGCCTGCCGGTCGATGAGCTCCGGCGTGAGTTTGCCGTCCTCGGTGGGCACGGTGAGCAGCTTCAGGCCGCCGACCCGTTCCGGCGCGCCGCCCTCGTCCACGTTGATGTGGGCGGACTCGGCGCAGATGACCGCACCCCAGCGGTCGGTCATCGCCTGGAGCGAGACCACGTTGGCGCCGGTTCCGTTGAAGACCGGAAAAGCCTCGGCGGTGGGGCCGAAGTGGCTGTGCATCACGCGCTGGAGGTGACCGGTGTAGTCGTCCTCGCCGTAGGCGATCTGATGGCCGCCGTTGGCGAGGGCGAGGGCCGCGAGGACCTCAGGGTGGGTCCCCGCGTAGTTGTCACTGGCGAATCCGCGTACCTGCGGGTCGTGATGACGACGCGCGTCGGTCCTTACGGTTGCGGGGTCAGCCACAGGCGCTTTCCGTTCACTTCCGAGGCGGGCCGGTCCCAGACGCCGGCGATGGCATCAGCCAGCTCCTTGACGTCGGTGAAGCCCGCGAACTTCGCATTCGGGCGCTCGGCGCGCATCGCGTCGTGCACCAGTGCCTTCACGACCAGGATCGCAGCCGCGCTCTGCGGCCCCTCCTCGCCCCCCGCCTTGCGGAAGGAGTCAGCGAGCGCGAGGGTCCACGCCTCGGCCGCCGCCTTCGACGCCGCGTAGGCGGCGTTGCCCGCGGTGGGGTTGCTCGCGCCGGCCGCGCTGATCAGCAGGTAGCGGCCGCGGTCGCTGCGCTGCAGACCGTCCTGGAAGGCCAGCGAGGTGCTCTGGACGGTGCGGATCAGCAGCTTCTCCAGCAGCGTCCAGTCGGCGAGGTCGGTCTCGGCGAAGCTCGCGCTGCCGCGCCAGCCCCCCACGAGGTGGACCAGACCGTCGATCCGGCCGAACTCCTTCTCCGTCTTGGCTGCCCATTCACGGGCGGCACCCAGGTCGAGCAGGTCCACGGTGTCGCCGGTGACGGTGGCGCCGCCGTGGGCGTAGCGGGCCGCGTCCACGGCCTCGGCGAGCCGGGTGGCGTTCGCGTCCGAGGCGACGACCACCGCGCCCGCTTCGGCGAGGCGGAGCAGGGCCGCACGGCCGGCCGGGCCGGCCGCGCCCGCGACCGCGACGACAGCGCCTTCGAGGGCACCGCTCCCGTTGCCCTTGCCGTTTCCGTTCATGGCCACCGCCTCCTCATGACGTGCGCTCACGCGGCCGCCTGCCCGGCGTCCGCGGCGGTGATCCCCTTGGTAGAGGCGATCACGTTCTTCAGCTTCTTGGAGAGCGCCTCATAGAACATGCTCAGGGGAAACTCGTCCGGAAGCACGTCGTCGACGAGCTTGCGGGGCGGCTGGGAGAGGTCCAGCGCATCAGGACCCTTGGCCCAGCGCGATCCCGGATGCGGTGCGAGATACGTGGCGACCAGGTCGTACGCGGCGAACCAGTGCACCAGCTTGGGGCGGTCGATGCCGTCCCGGTACAGCTTCTCGATCTCGCCGCAGAGCTGATTGGTGACCTGCGGGGCCCGCTCCCAGTCGATCTTCAGGGTGTTGTCCGTCCAGCGCACGACATCGTGCTTGTGGAGGTACGCGAAGAGCAGCTGGCCGCCGAGACCGTCGTAGTTGCGGACGCGCTCGCCGGTGACGGGGAAGCGGAACATCCGGTCGAAAAGCACGGCGTACTGCACGTCGCGGCCCTGCCCGAAGCCGTCGGCCTCCAGCTTCACGGCCTCCTTGAAGGCGGTGAGGTCGCAGCGCAGCTCTTCGAGCCCGTACATCCAGAACGGCTGGCGCTGTTTGATCATGAAGGGGTCGAACGGCAGGTCGCCGTGGCTGTGGGTGCGGTCGTGGACCATGTCCCAGAGCACGAAGGCTTGCTCACAGCGCTGCTGGTCGCCGACCATCTCGCGGATGTCCTCGGGCAGCTCGACGCCCAGGAGCTCGACGGAGGCCTCGGTGACGCGGCGGAAGCGGGCGGCCTCACGGTCGCAGAAGATGCCGCCCCAGCTGAAGCGCTCGGGGGCCTCGCGCACCGCGATGGTCTCCGGGAAGAGCACGGCGGAGTTGGTGTCGTACCCGGAGGTGAAGTCCTCGAAGGTGATGCCGCAGAACAACGGGTTGTCGTAGCGGGTCGCCTCCAGATCGGCGAGCCACTCGGGCCAGACCATCCGCAGCACGACCGCTTCGAGGTTGCGGTCGGGATTGCCGTTCTGGGTGTACATCGCGAAGACCACGAGGTGCTGGAGCCCGTCGACGCGGCGCTTTGCGGGCTGGAACGCCAGCAGCGAGTCGAGGAAGTCCGGGACACCGAATCCGCCGGCGGCCCAGCGACGCAGGTCCGTGACGAGGGCGCTGTGGTAAGCGGCGTCGTGCGGGAGCAGCGGTGAGAGCTCCTCGACCGCGGCGACCACCCGTTCCAGGGCCGCCTCGGCGGCTGCCGGGGCGGGCGCGCCCTCGGCGTCGAAATCGATGGATCCGTCCTTCGACTGCCAGGGGCGGATCTCCTCCACGGCATCCTTGAGCGCGGGCCAGGCAGGGTGCTCGATCACCCGCTGGGCGGAAGCTATGTCGCCGGCGGCGACGTCGTGCACAAGAATTTCCGTCATAACACTTCCTCCACGGGAGAACCTCGCGTCAAGCAACCGTATCCGTGTGCGGTTCCCCGAGACAAGTGGGGGCCTGGAAATTATCCTGCCCACCCCCACGGTCACCGCGATTTTTCCTGCCGTGCAACGCTTCGGCGAACTCTTCCGTGCACGGGCGAGCTCCGACAGGAGAGCGGCGGGCCGGAAGCAGCACACCCCGCCGCATCCCTTCGCACACCTGCCCGGCAACCCAGCACAGGACACGCTCACGTACGAGTGACACAGCTCGCGGCGGGCGGGCCGCTGCGGGTAGGACGGACGGCATCCGCCCCTCGTACGCACTCGGGAGAACCCGCGCGTGAGCATCCGTGCCGTCCTGGTCGCCGCCGTCATCACCGGATTCCTGCTCGGCACCGCCGACGTCCAGGGACACGGGGCCACGCCCCCGCGCACGGCCGGCCCCCACTCCGCGACGGGACACCGGGCAGCCGGATCTGCGGTCATGCCGTAGCGCCGCGTGGGTAGGCACACAGGGAGAAGCCGTCGACGGAAGCGAGAGTCCCTTGTCTTTTCTCACCATCGGTCATCGCGGGGTGATGGGTGTCGAGCCGGAGAACACGCTGCGGTCGTTCGTCCACGCCGAGCAGGCCGGGATGGACCTCATCGAGCTGGACCTTCATCTGAGCAAGGACGGCGCCCTCGCCGTCATGCACGACGCCGAGGTGGACCGGACGACCGACGGCAAGGGCCCGATCGCCGAGAAGACCCTGGCAGAACTGCGCGAGCTCGACGCCGGACAGGGAGAGCGGGTGCCGGTCTTCGAGGAGGTCCTGGATGCCGTGCGCTCCCCCTTGCAGGCGGAGATCAAGGATGTGGCCGCCGCCCGCACACTGGCCGAGGTGATGCGGCGGCGCGATCTCGTCGACCGGGTCGAGGTGATCTCGTTCCACGACGAGGCGATCGCCGAGATCACTCAGCTGGTGCCGGGGGTGCGGACCGCCCTCGTGGCCAGCCGCTGGGGCGACGACGTGGTGGACCGCGCGAAGGCGGTGGGCGCCACCCGGCTGGTGCTCAACGTCCGGCGCATCACGCTGGAGTTGGTCGAGAGGGCCCATGCCGAGGGGCTGACGGTGGTCGGCTGGGTGGTCAACACCCAGGACCATCTGCGGCTGGCCCGCGGGCTCGGACTCGACGGCGCGACCACCGACTTCCCCGAGATCCGCCGCGCGGGCCGTTTCACGGCGTAGCCGGCACATGGGCTCCGGGGCACCGCACAGCCGACCCGCGAGCCTCGGGTCAGCCCTCGGGCAGGTCCTTGACCAGCAGTTCGAAGGCGAGGTCGTCGCGCTGCGGGACACCGAAGCGCTCATCGCCGTACGGGAACGGGCTCAGCTGCCCCGTACGGCGATAGCCGCGGCGCTCGTACCAGGCGATCAGCTCGTCACGCACCGAGATCACGGTCATGTGCATCTCGCGCGCCCCCCAGCTCTCCCGGACGGTGCGCTCCGCCTCGGCGATGATCACCTTGCCGAGCCCCGCGCCCTGGAGCGAGGGGCGGACCGCGAACATTCCGAAGTAGGCGGCCTCACCCCGGTGTTCGAGCTGGCAGCAGGCGACCGGCTCGCCGTCGCGTTCCACCACGAGCAGCCGGCTGCCGGGGTCCTCCACCACGGCGCGCACTCCCTGCGGGTCGGTGCGCTGCCCCTGCAGGATGTCCGCCTCGGTGGTCCATCCCGCGCGGCTGGAGTCACCGCGGTACGCGGACTGGATCAGCTCCACGAGCGCGGGCACGTCTGCGTCGGTCGCGTCGCGGAAGGTCAGCTGACCCGAGTTGCGGGGCGGGGCGGTGTCCATGATGAGGCTCTCCGTTTCGCTGCTGTCGCCTTGCGGCAGCAGCGTAACTCCCGGGTGCCGGTCCGAGGACGGGCGCCGGTCTCTGCGCTGAGTCGCCGGAACCCGGTGTGCCGGCGACGCGGCCCTGCACTTCACCACCGCCGCGCGCTCCCCCTTCACCCCAGTGCGCCGCGTACGGCCGTCCCGCCGCGGGCATCGACTGGACGACGGCGATGTCATTCGCCCAGGGGAGGTTCTGCTGTGCACGGACCTGCGACGTCCGGCTGGCTGCTGATGGCGCTGTGCGCCGTGACGGGCGCGTACTGCCTGCTGCGGGCCCGCAGCGGGAGCGGTGAGGAACGCAGGACGGCGCGAGCGGAGGCGCTGATGGGCTTCGGTATGGCCGCGATGGCGGTGCCGGCCGCCGTCGTCGCACCGCCCGCCTGGGGATGGGCGTTGTACACCGTGCTGTTCGGCGTCGCCGCGCTGCGCGCCCTCTGGTTCTCGCGCCGTAGCGGCCACCATCTGCACCACCTGGTCGGCTCGTCGGCGATGGTCTACATGTCCGTCGTGATGGCCCGGTCCGGCGGGGCGGGGCACGGCGGTCACGCATCGCACGCCATGGCCGCCGCGGGGGGCGTTCCCCTGCTGACCGGGCTGCTCCTCGCCTACTACGCCGCTTACGTGCTGCGCTCAGGCACCCGGCTCATACCGGTGCCCGCGACGGCGGCCGGGGGCGGGGCCAGGGCAGGCGGGCTGTCTTCGGGCGGGCTGTCGGCGGGCGGCTGGGGGGCACGGCCGGAGCTGACGCTGGCCTGTCGGCTGACCATGGGGATAGCCATGTTCGCCATGCTGCTCACCCTGTGAGACAGGGGGCCCGGCAAACCGTGGCGTACGTCACTTGCTGAGCGCAGCCATACCCTGCGTGCCATGCCGCTCATAGGCTGACGCCATGTTGGTCTCCCTCGCGCTGCTGCTGCTCGGTGCACTGGCCGCCGTCGTGACCCCGCGGCTGATGGCGCGGGCCGAATGGCCGGAGCGCGAGCCTGTGGTGGCGCTGTGGGTCTGGCAGTGCGTGGTGGCCGGTGTGCTGCTGTCGTTCGGGTTGTCCATGACATTCAGTGCGGCGGCAGCCTGGCAGGCGGTGCGCGGCCATGTGTTCGCACCTGCCCCGCACGCCGTCGTCGAGGCGTATGCGCTCGCGGCCTACGGACCGTGGTCGGCCGTGATGGCCGTGCTCCTGGCCCTCGGTGGCGTGTGGACCGGCGCGATGCTGACCCGCGAGATCCGCCGCGTGCGCCTGGAGCGCAGGCAACGGCGGGCCGAACTCCTGGTGCGTTCACCGCTGCTGCCCGGCGAGGTGCCGAGCAGCGGCCGGCTGGTTGTCCTGGAGGGGGAACGCCCCGACGCCTGGTGGCTGCCCGGCACGGCGCCCCGGCTCGTCATCACCACCGCCGCACTGGGGCGATTGAAGGGCCGTCAGCTCGATGCGGTGCTCGCTCATGAGCAGGGGCATGCGAACGCGCGCCACGACTGGCTGCTCAACTGCTCGGCGGCGCTCGCATCCGGGTTTCCGCAGGTTCCGGTGTTCGCGGCGTTCCGCGGCGAGATGCACCGGCTCGTCGAACTGGCCGCCGACGACATGGCTTCCCGGCGCTTCGGCCGGCTGACAATCGCACTGGCGCTGGTCGAACTCAACGAGGACCGTGGGGTGTTCGGCCCCTGCCCGACGCCGGATGCACAGATGCCGCTGCGGGTGAACCGGCTGCTGGCGCCCGCGGGCCGACTCACGGCGGGCCGTAGGCTGCGGCTGACCGCGGCAGCCACGCTCCTGCCGGCGATTCCGCTCCTGGTGGCGTTCGTTCCGGCGCTCAGCGCACTGGGGTAGGGCCTCTCGTACTGAGCGCACCGGGCAGGCGGTCCCAGTCCTTACGGGCCCGCCCGGCAGCAGCCGAGACCCGTCGAACGGCCCCACCGCGCCGGGATGGCCGTACGCCCCGCCCGTCGGCGAGGATCCCCTCATGCACTCCCCGCCCCTCTCCCCCTCGCGCCACACCCGCACCCCCTCTCCGGCACCGTGGACAGGGGCCGTCTGCGGAGCCCTTGCCCTGGTGCTGCTGGGCCTGGTCGCCGCGCGATGGTCTCCCCTGATGCGTCTGGACCGCGACATCGCCGAAGCCCTGCACCGGCGGGCGGTGACGGAGCCCGGCCTCGTCCATGTGAACCGGGTGCTGACGGACTGGCTGTGGGACCCCTGGACGATGCGCGCGCTGATCGCCGTCGCCGTGGTCGTCCTGTGGCTGCACGGGACCCGGGTGCTCGCGGTCTGGGTGGCGGTGACGAGTCTGGTCTCCAGCCTTCTCCAGCAGGGCATCAAGGCCGCCGTCGGCCGGGAGCGCCCCCGATGGCCCGACCCCGTGGACTCCGCCCACTACGCGGCGTTCCCCTCCGGACACGCGATGACGGCCATGGTGAGCTGCGGTCTGCTGCTGTGGCTCCTGCACCGGTCCGGCGCCCGCCCCTGGATCCGGCGGACGGCCCTGGCCGCCGCCGGAATCTCGGTGCTCGGCGTCGGTCTGACCCGGCTCTACCTGGGCGTGCACTGGCCGTCCGACGTACTGGGCGGGTGGCTGCTGGGGGCCGCCCTGACCGCCTTCGCGGTAGCCGGATACGAACGGTTCGCCTCCCGCCGTCGCGCGGACGAGGATGGTTGAGCAGGGCCACCTTGCCCCGCCCGGACCGCGTCGACGAGGATCGGGCCATGCCGATCAAGGGTGCACTCTTCGACTTCTCCGGGACACTGTTCCGGATCGAATCCGTCCGTTCCTGGCTCGCTGCGACCCTCGCCGAACGAAAGCTGAGCGTGGACGATGCCGACTTCGAGCGGTACGTACAGGAACTGGAGGCCGCCGGCGCACTGCCGGGCGGCCCCGCTCCGCAGCGGGTGCCCGCAGGGCTGGCGTCGGCCTGGGCCTCCCGGGACGAGAGCGCGCACCGGCACCGTGAGGCGTACACCGGCCTGGCCCGCCAGGTGGAGCTGCCGGATCCGGGGCTCTACGACGCCCTGTACGACCGGCACCGGACCCCGGCGGCCTGGCGTCCGTATCCGGACGCCGCGGAGGTGCTCGCCTCCCTGCGCGATGGGGGTATCGCGATCGGCGTGGTCAGCAACATCGGGTGGGACCTGAGGCCGGTTTTCCGGGCGCACGGCCTGGACGCCTATGTGGAGGCCTATGTGCTGTCCTTCGAGCACGGAATCCAGAAGCCTGACGCACGTCTCTTCCACACCGCCTGCACACTTCTGGGACAGGATCCGACCGATGTGGTGATGGTCGGCGACGACCGGCACGCGGACGGCGGGGCGTCCGCACTGGGCTGCGAGGTGCGGTTCGTGCAGCATGCGCCGGTGGACGAGCGGCCGGACGGACTGCGGGAGCTCGGACTGGCCACCGAGGTTGCCTGACAGACATGTGAGAGATGTCCCTGACGCGCCATGGGTCGGATTGTCACATCGGGGCCTTAGCCTGGTAACCATGTCCCCGACTCCGTGCCCATCCGGTTCCGTGCGTTCCGCCGCAGTGGTGAATGAAGACATTCGCGACCTGTGGCAGCGCTCGGGCGGATGCCTGTCCCCGGAGGACGAGGAGGAGTACCAGCGACTGCTGGTCGAGTGGGCCGCGGCCACCGGCGGGAGCGCCAGGTCCGCCGCCTGAGCACCCTGCGCACCTGGCGGCACAACGGCCGGCGCAGGCCCGCTGAGGCCTTCCTGATCCACTGCGGAGCCGTGTTTCCGGTTCGCTGTGCGGCAGCCGTCGGCACGTCGCACCCTGGAGGCATGACTTCTCCCCCGATCGTGATCTTCCGGCCGTCCCCCTCCGGCGGGCGGCGCGTCACCGTGCAGCGCGACGGGCGGGTCCAGATACTCGGCCTCGCACACTCGGATCACGATGTGATCGTGTTCCTGGAGGGTGCGGGGCTGGACGACCCGGAGCGGATCCTGGACAGCCCCGAGTGGGTCGATTGGCGGGGCGGCCGGGCGCACCGCTACGAGGCCGCCTGAGACGTCTGATTCCGGCGATCCCCTGCGTCGCCGGAACCAGCCGGTCACCCCGGCCGGCAGTGCCGGCCGAGGACCGCGCGACGGACTGCGTACGTCAGCCGGCCGGTGCGGGGGTACAGCATGTCCCGGCGCGGCGGATCGGTCAATGAACACACGCGCCGTACGAAAGCCGGCCCCGCCGGGCGGAGACCCGGGCGGGACCGGCTGCACGGTCCGGCGGTCAGCCGGCCGCCGGGTTCACCGGCCGGCCACCGGCGGGCACAGTGGACTCAGAGGGCTCAGCGGTCGAAGTAGTCAGGCTGCGTCTGGACATTGAGCTCGTCCGTCCGCACCCGCTTCGCCGGGTCGGTCCGCCGGTCGTCGATCTTCAGGACGTCGAAGCCCTTGGCTATGTCGTTGGAGTAGATGTAGCCGTTGTAGTAGTACGCCGACCACGGGCCGGCCGTGGTGACCTCGTCCGTGGTGACGGGACCGCGCTCGAAGAAGCCGATCTCCTTCGGGTGGGACGAGTCGGTGAAGTCCCACACCGAGACACCGCCCTGGTACCAGGCCTGGACCATCAGGTCGCGGCCCTTGACCGGAATGATCGAACCGTTGTGGGCGACACAGACCTCGGTGTCGGCCTGCGGACGGTCGATCTTGAAGTAGCTGCGGAAGACGAGCTTGCGGTGGTCGCCCTTGCCGACGATGTCGTAGATGCCGTCGGCGCCGCGCTTCGGACCGATCTCCTCGTTGCAGGTGGCCGCGCCACCGCCGCCGAGCTCGTCGGTGAAGACGACCTTGTCCGCCCGCTGGTTGAACGTGGCGGAGTGCCAGAACGCGAAGTTCACGTTGTCCTGCACCCGGTCGATGATCTTCGGGTTCTCCGGGTCCTTGATGGAGAACAGCAGACCGTCACCCATGCAGGCACCGGCGGCCAGGTCCTTGGACGGCAGCACGGTGATGTCGTGACAGCCGGTGGTCTTGGAGACGCCCGGGTTGGTGGGACCGCCCGGGTTCCCGCCGTCCGGGAAGAGGACCGGGAAGTTCACGATGCGGGCCTCTTCGGGTGCCTTGCGCGGCACCTTGATGACGGAGATCCCGTCGTGCGGCGGCTGGCAGTCGGGGAACGTCTCGCTCGGCGAGTACGAGGAGACGTACACGTAGACGTTGTTGCGCTCGGGAACCAGCGTGTGGGTGTGCGATCCGCACGAGGTCTCGACGGCGGCGACGTACTTCGGGTTGCGCTTGTCGCTGATGTCGAAGACCTTCATACCCTCCCAGGAGGACTTCTCCGTGGCGGGCTGGGTGGTGCTGGTGCACGAGTTGTCGCTGCGCGAGGAGTCCGTGGACAGGAACAGCAGGTTGCCGGAGACGGAGATGTCGTTCTGCGAGCCGGGGCAGAGGACCTGGGCGACCGTGCGAGGCGTCTTCGGATTGCTGATGTCGAAGATCCGGAAGCCGTCGTAGTTTCCGGCGAAGGCGTACTTCCCCTGGAAGGCCAGGTCCGTGTTCAGCCCCTTGAGTGCGTCCTTGGGGACATTGGCGAGGTGGGTGATGTTGCGGCTGTGGACGATCTCGTCCACTCCGGGTATCTCACCGCTCGTGATCGCGGCGGCCGCCTCCGCCTCCTGGCTCGCGGAGACATCGGTTCGGCTCGCGGCCGCGTCACCGGGGTCGGGTGTCGCGGCCGCGGGCCCGGCCATAAGCAGAGTGGCGAAGAGCCCGGCGGCGGCTGCCGCCACGCCCAGACGTCTGCGCCGCACCGGGATGGTGTGCAACGAGGTCACTGCGTCCTCCCATGGATCCGTATGTAGTTGACCGGTTCACGGACTCCGGCAGTATCGTCCTTGCCATGGGCATCTCAACAGACGGCAACAGAGACGTAATGAAAGTTTTTGATCAAAGCTGTGCGTTGACGTGCTAGGACAGAGCGCAATCGCTCCTGCGCCAACGGAGGTCGCTTTGTTGATTCGTCGTCAGACCCTGCGGTTCCGCAGATTCGCCCTCGGTGCGGCCGTCGCGGCAGTCGTACTCACCTCGGCCGGCTGCGACGCGGGGAGTGGTGACAGCGGCTCGAAGTCCGATGCCCACGGGGCCGGTTCGGTGGTGGCGCCCGGTAAGCCGGGCGAACCCGCACGCACGCTCTCCCCCTCGGAGGCCGTCAAGGAGGCCGGGGTGGACACCCCCAACTCGGCGGACGTCCGGTATGTGCAGCTCATGATCCAACACCACGAGCAAGCCCTGGAGTTGACGGAACTCGTACCCACCCGCTCCCGCTCGGCGACGGTCAAGAGGCTCGCCGAACGCATCACCGCCGCCCAGCAGCCCGAGATCGGCGCGATGGAGGGGTGGCTCTCCCGCCACGGCCGGTCCGGACAGCCCGGCAAGCACGACCACGGTGCGATGCCCGGCATGGCGACAGCCGGCCAGCTGGAGAAGCTCAGAGCCGCGAAGGGGACGGCCTTCGACCAGTTGTTCCTCAAGCTGATGATCACGCACCACCAGGGGGCGATCACCATGGCGACCGACGTCCTCTCGGAGGGGAACAATGTGCAGGTCGAGGAGATGGCCGGTGACGTCGTGGCCCAGCAGACAACCGAGATCAGCCGGATGCGCGCTCTCTCCTCCTGAGGACTGACGGCCCCCGAAGGGCACATGGCGCCAAGAGCACAGGGCGCGCCTCTCCCCCGCCGGGCCCGCCGGTGCGATGCTGGAGACACCCTCAGGGAAGAGGTGCGCCGTGCTTCGTGTCGCCGTCGTCGGCTCCGGCCCCAGCGGGGTCTACACCGCCCAGGCCTTGGTGACCCAGACCCTGGTGCCCGATGTGAGCGTGCATGTCCTGGACCGGCTGCCCTGTCCGTACGGACTCGTGCGGTACGGCGTCGCACCGGACCACGAGAAGATCAAGTCTCTGCAGCAGAACCTGCGGGCCGTCCTGGAGCACGAGCGAGTCACTTTCGTCGGCAATGTCGGCGTGGGTGGGGACGGGGTGCCGGCCGGACGGCTGGCCGAGCTCTACGACGCGGTCGTCTACTGCGTCGGAGCGGCCACGGACCGCCCGCTGGGCATCCCCGGCGAGGAGCTGCCCGGCAGCCACTCGGCGACCGAGTTCGTCTCCTGGTACAGCGCCCACCCGGATACGGCCGCAGGTCTCTTCGCGCTGCGCGCCCGTTCGGTCGTCGTGATCGGCGTCGGCAATGTGGCGGTCGACGTGGCGCGGATCCTCGCACGGGGAGCAGACGAGCTGCGGCCCACCGATGTGCCGCAGCCCGCGCTCGGTGTCCTGGCAGACAGCCGGGTGCGCGAGGTGCACATGGCGGGCAGGCGGGGGCCCTCCCAGGCGCGGTTCACCACCAAGGAGCTCCGCGAGCTCGGCACGCTCCCCGGGGCCCGGATGGTCGTGGACCCGGCGGAGCTCGCCCTGGACCCGGCGTACGGCGGCACGGCACCGGGCGCACCGCCGCTGCCGGCGCTGGTGCGGCGGAACCTCGACGTGCTGCGCGGATGGGCTTGCGAGGCGCCCCGGCCCGGCGACGACCGGTCCAGGACCATCGGGCTGCGGTTCTTCCTGCGCCCGGTCGAGCTGCTGGAGCGCGGCGGCCGGGTGGCCGGTGTCCGGTTCGCCCGTACGGCCCCGGACGGCGACGGCGGGGTGCGCGACACCGGTACGTACGAGGAGATCGGCGCCGAGCTCGTCCTGCGGGCGGTCGGCTACCGGGGCATGCCGCTCCCCGGGCTTCCGTTCGACTCGGTGCACGGGACGGTGCCCCATCGGGCCGGGCGGGTGCTGCGGCACGGAGTGGCGTCGCCCGGGGAGTACGTCGCGGGGTGGATCAAGCGCGGCCCGACCGGTGTCATCGGGTCGAACCGTTCGTGCGCGAAGGAGACCGTCGCGTCGCTGATCGAGGACGCGCCTTTGCTCATGGGGCGCGTGTCTGCCCCGGATCCACTGGCCGTGCTCCGGTCGTGGGGGCTACGGCCGGTGGAGTGGGACGGCTGGCTGTCGATCGAGCGGGCCGAGGCGGCCCTGGGGCGCTCGCTCGGCCGGGGGCCCGTGAAGATCCCGGACTGGCCGGGGTTGATGGGGGCGGCAGGCGGCGGTCCGGTGTGACGGATGGGCGTGGGGGCCGGCCCGGAGCGATCTTTGGAGCGGCCTGGAGCGGCCTTGGACGGTCAGCCCTCGCGGAGGCGGTCCGTCTGGAGGTTCGCCGCTTCGAGCACGCGGTCGAGCAGTCCGGGGAAGAGCGTCTCCAGGTCCTCGCGCCGGAGCCCGTTCATCTTGGCCGTTCCGCGGTAGATCTGCTGGACGATGCCGCTCTCGCGGAGCACCCGGAAGTGATGCGTACTGGTGGACTTGGTCACCGGAAGATCGAACCGGGAGCAGGTGAGTTCGGCGTCGGCGGCGGCCAGTTCGCGGACCACGCACAGCCGCACCGGGTCCGAGAGCGCGTGCAGAACCGCCTCGAGCCTGATCTCGTCGCGTGCGGGGTGGGCCAGCGTACGAGCACCGGCTGCCGGGTCTGTGGCGCTGGCAGGGGTCACGGTCGCTCCGCATCGTCGCTTCGTCCGGGGTTCCCCATGATACGAGACCCATCGTAGTTCGACGCATCAGGACAGAATCAGACCTGAATGATGACTAGCGTGGCGTTGCGGCCGGGCAGGTGGCCCGGCGCCCCTCAGGAGGCGCAGTCGGATGACGGACACCCCGGAGAACGCACGTCCCTTCGCGCGGATCGCCGAGCTCGAATCATGGCTGGAGCAGCACCACGCCGACCGGACCGGGCTCTGGTTGAAGATCGCCAAGCGCAACTCCGGCGTGGAGTCGGTGAGTGCGGCCGAGGTCATCGATTGCGTGCTGTGCTTCGGCTGGATCGACGGGCAGCGCAAGTCCTTCGACGAGGTGTACTACCTCCAGCGGATCACGCCCCGCCGACGCCGGAGCGTGTGGTCGCAGATCAATGTGGAGAAGGTCGGGGCGCTCCTCGCAGCCGGGCGGATGCGCGAGTCCGGCCTGGCGGAGGTCGAGGCGGCACGCTCGGACGGGCGGTGGGAGGCGGCGTATCTCTCGCAGAGCAAGGCCACCGTCCCGGCCGATCTCGCCGCGGCCCTGGAGGCGGACGAGCCGGCGCGGCGCTTCTACGAGGAGCTCGGCGGTTCGGACCGCTACCTGGTGCTCCTGCGGCTCATGACGGCGACGACCCCCGAAGTCAGGGCGGCCCGCCTCCAGAAGGCGGTGGCCTCTCTGGCGGCGGGCCGCAAAGTCCGCTGACGCCGAGTCAGCCGGTCAGCAGTTCCGGGTCCTTGGCGAGCGCGGCGAGCCGGCCGGCCGGATCGGCGACCAGTCTGCGCGTCGTCAGATCGAGGATGCCTGCCACGCCCATGATCTCGGCCGCCACCGTGCCGTCCTCCTTGAGGATCTGCTGGGCGACCGTGAACGTCTTGCCCTGCCCGTAGTCGAACCGGCAGGAGACCCGCACCCGTTCCCCGCCCCGCAGCTCCCTGCGGAACTTGACCGTGACCTCCAGCGCGACGGGCCCCACTCCGTCGGCCAGCAGCTTCTCCTGGGGCAGTCCGGCGGCCCGCAGCAGCTCCCAGCGCGCGTGCTCGGCGTACTGGAGGTACACGGCCTGGTTCAGATGTCCCTGCGTATCGAGCTCGTAGCCCCGTACGGTCACGTCCACAAAAAAGGTCATGGACATCGAAACAGCCCGTCCTGTTCCCGCATTCCCGCACCGGCCCGCCCCGGGTGGCGCGTCGGTTCAGTCCGTCGCCGCGGTGAGGTGCGGGAACCTCAGCTCGGTGCGGCTGGAGAAGACGTCGCCGGGGCGCAGGACGGTGCCGGGGTGGTCGGGCCGGTTGGGCGAGTCGGGCAGGTGCTGGGTCTCCAGGCAGACGGCGCTGTGGCGTTCGTGACGCCCGCCGTCGGGGGCGGCCAGTGTGCCGTCCAGCTGGTTGGCTGTGTAGACCTGGATACCCGGTTCGGTGGTCCACACCTCCATGATCCGCTCGGCGCCGGGGGCGGTGAGCCGGGCTGCCCGGCGCAGGCCGGCCGCTGTGCCGGAACCGTCGAGGACCCAGCAGTGGTCGAAGCCGCCGGCTCGGCGCAGTTGCTCGTCCGGGAGCGCGATGCGCTCTCCGATGCCGTGCGGGGCGGTGAGGTCGAACGGGGTGTCGCGCACAGCCTCGGCGGGGCCTTCCGGGATGCCCTCGTCGTCGACGGGAAGGTAGCTTCCGGCGTCCACCTGGAGCGTGTGCCCGAGGATGTCGCCCTGTGCGGCGAGGTCGAAGTAGGCGTGGTTGGTGAGGTTGACGACGGTGGGCCGGTCCGTGGTGGCGGTGTAGTCGAGGGCGAGGGTGCCCGCCGTGTCGAGGGTGTACGTCACGGCGACGTCCAGCGCACCGGGGAAGCCCATGTCGCCGTCGGGGCTGTGGAGGGTGAGCCGGAGCGTCGCGGCCGTTTCGGTGGCCTCACCGGCGGCCTGCCAGACGCGGGTGTGGAAGCCGTCCGGGCCACCGTGCAGGGCGTGGCCCCGGTCGGTGGCCGGGATCCGGTACGACACTCCGTCAAGGACGAAGCGGCCCTGCGCGATGCGGTTGGCGAAGCGGCCGATGAGGGCGCCGAAGAACGGGTTCTTGCCCGTGTAGTCGTCGAGGGACGCCAGCGACCGCACCACCGACGCAGGTGCTCCCCCGGTGTCCGGCACGGTGAGACGGTGCAGGATGCCGCCGTAGGTGAGGATCTCGGCCCGGACCTCGGTTCCGGAGTCGAGCGTCCAGACATCGACGTCCGTGGGCCCGTGGGCGCCGAACGGTGTGCGGTTCACGGTGGGGCGAGGCATCAGAGATCCTTGGGACGAGCGGACGGCCCGGCGGACGAGGACGGCGGGCCTGGACACAATCGCCGGACTCCCCTGGCGGAAGAAGGGGGTCCGGTGCCGGATCTACGGTCCGGCGGCGGGTTCGGCGGGGGGCCGGGCAACGGTGGATTCGCGGACGACGAGCCGGTAGCCGGGCCGGGGGCGCCGGGGTTCGGACACCGGGTTGCCGGAGAGGCGCTCGACGAGGCTGTCGACGGCCAGCCGGGCGATGGCCTCCTTGTCGGGGGCCACCGTGGTGAGAGTGGTGGCCCCGTAGAGGCTCTCCTCGATGTTGTCGAACCCGACGACGGCTACGTCCTCGGGGATGCGCAACCCCCGTTCCGAGAGGGTGCGCATCGCCCCGATGGCGATGAGGTCGTTGTACGCGAACACGGCGTCGGGCCGTTCCCCGCGGTCCAGGAGGGCGGCCATGCCCGTGGCGCCGTCCTCGCGGCCGTAGCCGTCGGTGACCACGACGAGCGACTCGTCGGCCTCGATGCCCGCTGCGGCGAGCTCCTCGCGCCAGCCGCGCAGCCGCAGATGGGCCGGTTGGCGCTCCCGGCCGGTGCGCGAGCCGAGGAAGGCGATCCGGCGGTGACCTTGGTCGATGAGATGGCGCACGGCCTCGCGGGACGCCGCCACGTTGTCGATGGCGATGTGGTCGTAAGGGGCCTCGTACTCGCGCTCCCCGAGCAGCACCAGGGGCGCGGTCTCGGTGCGCGCCATCAGGTCCTCGGTCTCCAGATGGATCGGGCTGAGGATGAGGCCGTCGATCACATGGGACCTGAAGCCCTGGCTGACCAGGAGCTCCTTCTCCCGCAGTCCGCCGGTGTGGTCGACCAGCACGGTGTAGTCGTGCCGGGCGGCCGCGTCGACGACCGCACCGGCCAGCTCCGCGAAGTACGGGTTGCCGAACTCGGGGACGGCGAGGGCGATGATGCCGGTGCGGCCCTTGCGCAGATGGCGTGCGGTGAGGTTCGGCCGGTAGCCGAGTTCGTCGATGGCCTGCTGCACCTTGGCCCGCATCTTCGGTGTGACGTGCTGATAGTTGTTCACCACGTTCGACACGGTCTTGATGGACACGCCCGCCCGTTGCGCAACGTCCTTGAGGCTGACGCCCACGGCACTCCCTGAATCGACTTGTCGCGCGTTGACGCGCAGTGGCCCGGCTCTGCCGGTTCGGCTCGAACGGTGCCGGGGCCCAGGGCCCCGGCACCGGATCAGGTGGTTCTGCGGCTGCGCGCCAGATAGCGCTGGGCCACGACGACAACGATAAGGAACCCTCCGCTGACGACCGACTGGTACGAGGAGTTCAGCGAGCCGATCTGGTTGATCAGATTCTGGATGACGGCCAGTAGCAGTACACCCCAGAGCGTGCCGCTGATCGATCCTGCGCCGCCGATCAGGAGGGTGCCCCCGATGACGACGGCGGAGATCGCGTCGAGCTCCATGCCCACGCCGACGATGGTGACGCCTGAGGAGAGCCTGGCGGCGTTGAGCGCGCCGGCGAGTCCGGCCAGGAGCCCGCTGAGCGTGTAGACGAGGATCTTGGTACGGGCTACGGGCAGGCCCATCAGCGTGGCCGCGTCACTGCTGCCGCCGACCGCGAAGAGCGTCTGCCCGAACGAGGTGCGCTGGAGGAGAAGTCCGCCGATGCCGAACAGCACCAGGGCGATCAGGATCGGGTAGCCGAAGCCCCAGACGCTGCCCTGTCCGAGCTCGGCGAAGGCGGAGCCCTTGGGGACCAGATAGGTGGTGGCGCCCTCGTCGGTGAACGCGAGGAGCAGGCCGCGCGCCCCGAGCAGGGTGGCGAGAGTGACGATGAAGGGTGCCATCCCGGCGCGGGCCACGAGGAAGCCGTTGAGCAGTCCGATCGCACCGCACACCACGAGCGGGACGAACAGAGCGGCCAGGAAGCCCCATTGGGAGGCCCAGGCGGCGAGCACACCGCCCAGGGCGAAGACGGACCCGACGGACAGGTCGATGCCGCCGGTGATGATGACCATGGTCATGCCGAGTGCCACGACGGCCAGGAAAGAGGCCTGGATGGTCACACCGCGGGCGTTGTCCAGCGTGGCGAACGTCGGGTAGATGAAGGACGCGACGATCACGACCGTGAGCAGGACCGCGAGCACGCCCTGGCGCTGGAGGACTTCGGCGATGCGCTGCCCGGCCGCGGGGCGGGGTGCGCCGCCGCCGGCCGCTGTCGGTGTCCTGCGCGGTGCCGGGGCCTGAACCGCGGGGGCAGGTGAGGTTTCGTTCATCGGGACCGACGCTCCCGGGCGACGTAGACGGCGGCGATGATGATGGCCGCCTGGGCGATCTGTGCGGTGGAGTCGGGCAGGTCGTGCTTGACGAGGGTGGCGCGCAGCAGTTGCATCAGCAGGGCGCCGGCGACCGTGCCGAGAACCCGGATGGAGCCGCCGTTGAGCGGGGTGCCCCCGACCACGACCGCCGTGATGGCGGAGAGTTCCATGAGGGTGCCGAGCGAGGAGGGGTCGCTGGCGGTGAGCCTGGCCGTGGCGAGGATGCCGGCCAGGGCCGCCAGGACCCCGCAGAGCACGTACACACCGATGAGCACGCGTCGTACGGGAAGTCCGGCGAGGGCGGCCGCGGACCGGTTGCCGCCGATGGCGACGACCTGGCGGCCGAAGGTGGTGCGCTGGACCAGGAACGCGACGGCCACCGCGAGGACGGCGGCGATGAGCACGACCAGCGGGATACCGAGGAAGGATCCGGTGCCGAGCGACAGCAGGTCGGGGTTGACGATCTGCTTGAGCTGACCGTCCGCCATGACCAGGGCCAGGCCCCGGCCGCCGACGAACAGGGCGAGGGTGGCGACGATCGGCTGCAGCCCGACGAGGGAGACCAGTGAGCCGTTGATCGCTCCGACGACAGCGCCGGCCAGCAGCGCCATGCCGAGAGCGGGCACCAGCCCGTACCCGAGGTAGAGCGGTAGCAGCGCGGTGGCCAGCGCCATGGTCGAACCGACGGAGAGGTCGACGCCCTCGGTGCCGATCACGAGCGCCATGCCGAGGGCGACGATGACGATGGGGGCGACCTGCACGAGCTGGGTGCGGAGGTTGTCCGCGGTCATGAAGTGCTCGGTGAACAGGGCGTTGAAGAGGAGGACGACCGCGACGGCGAGATAGACGCCGTACTCCTGGTACCAGGAGGGGTCGCGCAGCCGGGCCAGCGGCCGGGCTGCGGGCGTGGTGAGTGCGGCCTGAGTCATCGGGGGTCCTCCTTGGCGGCCGGGGTCTTTCCTGCGAGCGCCGGTGAGTGGTCGGCGAGCACTTCGAGCAGATGGCTCTCCGCCACCTCGTCGCCCGACAGTTCGCCCGCGACCGCGCCGCCGCGCAGGACGACGATGCGGTCGGCGCCCTCGATGAGTTCCTCGATGTCGGAGGAGATGAGCAGGACGGCGAGGCCCTCGCGGGCAAGGTCGTCGATGAGGCTCTGGACCTCGGCCTTGGCACCGACGTCGATGCCGCGGGTGGGTTCGTCGAGCAGCAGGACCTTGGGCTCAAGGCAGAGCCAGCGGGCCAGCAGGACCTTCTGCTGGTTGCCTCCGGAGAGTTCGCCGACCTTCTGCTCGGGGCTCGCGGCCTTGATCCGCAGCCGCTTCATGAAGATGTCGACGATGCGGTCCTGCTTGGCGCGGGAGACGATGCCGGCGCGGGAGAGGCGGGGCATCGCGGCCAGCACGATGTTCTCGCGGACCGAGAGGCCGGGCACGATGCCTTCGGCCTTGCGGTCCTCGGGGAGCAGGCTGATGCCTGCCCGGATGGCGCCGGCGGAGGTGAGGCGGCGCAGGGTGCGGCCGCCGATGCTGAGTTCGCCGGAGTCCAGGGCGAGCGCGCCGGCCAGGGCCTTCGCGGTCTCGCTGCGGCCGGAGCCGAGGAGTCCGCCGAGGCCGAGCACCTCACCCGCGTACAACGACAGGGATATGTCGTGGAGCTGGTGGTCGCGGAAGAGGCCGGTCGCGGTGAGCACGGGGGTGCGGGAGGCGTCGTGGCCCTCGGAGCCGAAGTTGGTGAGACCGGAGCGGCGGACCTCGGCCATGTCGCGGCCGAGCATCATCGAGACGAGCTGCATGCGGTCGAGGTCGGCGAGGTCCCCGGTGTGGATGTGCCGGCCGTCGCGGAGCACGGTGACACGGTCACAGATCCGGTAGAGCTCGTCCATGCGGTGGCTGACGTAGAGCACGGCGATGCCACGTGCGCGCAGGTCCTCGATGACCCGGAAGAGCGTCTCGACCTCGCGCGGCTCCAGCGAGGAGGTGGGCTCGTCCATGATGACGACCTGGGCGTTGACCGAGACGGCGCGGGCCAGCGCGACCATCTGCTGGGTGCCGATGCCCAGGGTGTGCAGGGGCCTCTTCGGGTCGACGCGCACGCCGAAGCCGTCGAGCAGTTCGGTCGTCTCGCGGTGCATCCGGGCGAAGTCGATCAGGCCGAGCCGGTTCTTGGGCTCACGGCCGAGGAAGATGTTGCGCGCCACGCTCATCAGCGGGACGAGGTTCACCTCCTGGTAGATCGTGGAGATGCCTGCCTGCTGCGCCTCGAACGGCCGCGTGAAGGCGATCTGTTCACCGGCCAGCCGCAGTTCGCCCTCATCGGGCCGGTAGACGCCGGTCAGCACCTTGATCAGGGTGGACTTCCCGGCTCCGTTCTCCCCCACGAGTGCGTGGGTCTCCCCGGCGCGCAGGGAGAAGGAGACATCGTCGAGGGCGACGACGCCGGGGAATCGCTTGCTCACCGAGCGGGCTTCGAGGACGGCCGCGGCCGGCGCGGAGTCCTGCCGCGCGCCGGACCCGGCGCCCGGCCGCGCGTCGGCGGCCGGGACGGATGCCTCCTTCGCGTCGGCGGCCGACTGCGGCGGCTGCGGTACTGCTTCGGGTGGTGCCATGGCTGTTCTTGGCCTTCCGCTCTTCCAAGGGTGTGGGCCCGGGGCCGCCGTGACGGGTGGCAGCGTCACGGCGGCGGGTGGTCCGGCAGATCCGGTACGGGCCGGGGCCGCGTACGGATCAGTACGCGGCCGGCTGTCGGCCGTCCGGGCAGGTGGGGCCGGTCTCGGTCAGAACGCGCCGCCGAGCGAGGCCTTGGCGTTGGACTCGTCGTAGGCGCGGTCGGTGATGATGACGTTCTCCGGGATCTCCTCGCCGCCGTAGAACTTCTGGGCGGTCGCGAAGGCCAGCGGGCCGAACCGCGGGTTCGACTCGATGACGGCGTTGTACTCGCCGTTGACCAGCGCCTGGACGGCGTTGCGAGTCCCGTCGACGGAGACGATCTTGACGTCCTTGCCGGGCTTCTTGCCGGCGGCCTTCAGCGCGGTGACGGCACCGAGGCCCATCTCGTCGTTCTCCGCGTAGACGGCGGTGATGTCGGGCTTGGACTGGATCAGCTGCTCCATGACCTGCTGGCCCTTGTCCCGGGCGAACTCACCGGTCTGCTGGGCGACGATCTCCAGACCGGGGGCCTTGGCCTTGAGCTGGTCGACGAAGCCCTTGGTGCGGTCGGTGGTGACGTTGTTGCCCGAGGCGCCGAGGAGGATGGCGACCTTGCCCTTGCCGCCGGTCGTCTTGATCATCGCGTCCGCGGCGCGCTTGCCCTGCTCCACGAAGTCGGAGCCGAGGAAGGCCACATAGTCCTTGCAGGCGGTGGAGTTGACCTTGCGGTCGATGGTGAGGACCGGGACCTTCTTGGCGGCGGCGGCCTTCAGCGCCGGCTCCAGGCCGTCTGAGTTCAGGGGGGCGACGATGAGGAACTGGGCGCCCTGGGACAGCATGTCCTGGATGTCGCTGATCTGCTTGGACAGCTGCGACTGGGCGTTGGTGGTGAGCAGCTTCTTGACGCCGACCTTCTTGGCCTCGTCCTTGATGGACTGGGTCTCGGCGATCCGGAACGGGTTGGCCTCCTTCTCCGACTGGGAGAATCCGACCACGGCGTTCTTCAGGTCCAGCTTCGGCGCACCGTAGGTCTGCAGTGAGCAGCCTGAACCGGAAGAGGACTCCGGGGTCTTGGCCGCCTGGGCGCCCTGGCTGCTGTCGGTGCTCGCGGTGTCCGAGGTCTCCGACTTGGAGCAGCCGGAGGCGGCCAGCGTGGCGGTGGCGGCGAGGAGGCAGGCCACGGCGAGGGTACGGGTTCGGCGCTGGATCATCATGCGCGGGAGCTCCTTGGCGGGATGACGGCACGCCGATGGGCGTGCGGTCGGGCATGGCTGGACGATGCATCGGCTACCGCTCGGCGGCTGATGTCACTGCATTCCTCACGACCCCGCTAGCTGGACGAACTGCGGTCGTGAGAGTCTGCGCGGCCTCTCGGCGGCTCGGTTTACAACGTTATATAGGCGCCGCGGCGCAGGCGGCAAGAGCGTTGTCGATGCGTTTCCAAAATGTGTCGGAGTCACGCGGCACGGCGGACGGCGCCCACCCCACCAGTTGCCGCCGCACCCCTGGACAGTCGCCTGACGCCGTGCTGTCATACCGCCGGTACCCAATTTTCCAACGTTGCAAGCACGGTGCCGCCGCCACCCCCTCCGGTCGCGACGGCGTTGCCTTGCCATGCGCGCGTCCGGAATCCGCCCCCGGGACCGGTGGGCGTCATGGCAGCCCCGCACGTGTCATGTGCCGACCCCGAGCCGGAGCCCCGCACGGCCGGCCGAGAGCAGGAGCCCTCCATGCCCCTGAACCGCAGACAACTCATGGCCGGTGCGCTGGCCACCGTCGCCGCCACCACAGCCGCGTCCGGCCGCTGGGCCACCACGGCGACCGCGGCCGAACACCGGGTGAAGCCGGTCCACGGCGGCCATTACTCCCCCAACGCCGCCCCCTTGCACCCGACCGCGTTCCTGAAGCTCCCGCCCGGCCGCGTCTCCGCGCGCGGCTGGCTGGCCGGACAGCTCAAGCTCCAGCTGGACGGATTGTGCGGCCGCTACGAGGAGTTCTCGCACTTCCTGGACTTCACCGCCACCGGCTGGGTCCGCCCCGAACTCGGCGGCTGGGAGGAGGTCCCGTACTGGCTGCGCGGATACACCGACCTCGCGATCGTGACCGGCGACGCCAAGGCGCTGGCTGCCGTGCGCCGCTGGTTCGACGCGATTCTCGCCACCCAGCAGTCCGACGGCTTCTTCGGCCCGAAGCCTCTGCGTACGTCCCTGAACGGCGGCCCGGACTTCTGGCCCTTCCTGCCGCTGGTACAGGCCCTGCGTTCCTGGCAGGAGTACTCCGGCGACACCCGCGTCATCCCGTTCCTCAGCCGGTTCTTCCGCTACATGAACGCCCAGGGGCCCGGCGCCTTCAACACCAGCTGGATCGCCCTGCGCTGGGGCGACGGCCTGGACAGCGTCTTTTGGCTCTTCAACCGCACCGGCGACACCTTCCTGCTGGACCTCGCCGACAAGATCCATGCGAACGGCGCCGACTGGGGCGACAACCTGGTCAATCTGCACAACGTGAACATCGCGCAGGGCTTCCGCGAGCCGGCCCAGTACGCACTGCGCAGCGGATCGGCCGACGACACCCGCAATACGTACGGGACGTACGGCAAAGCCATGGCCCAGTACGGCCAGTTCCCCGGCGGCGGCTTCGCCGGGGACGAGAACGCGCGCCCCGGGCACGGCGATCCCCGCCAGGGCTTCGAGACGTGCGGGATCGTCGAGTTCATGGCCAGCCACCAGTTGCTCACCCGGATCACCGGCGATCCGCTGTGGGCCGACCGCTGCGAGGAGCTGGCGTTCAACTCGCTGCCCGCCTCGCTCGACCCGTCGGGCAAGGCGGTCCATTACATCACCAGCGCCAACAGCATCGATCTCGACGATGTGCCCAAGAGCGGCCGGCAGTTCCAGAACGGCTTCGCCATGCAGGCGTTCCTGCCCGGCGTCGACCAGTACCGCTGCTGTCCGCACAACTACGGCATGGGCTGGCCCTACTTCGTCGAGGAGCTGTGGCTCGCCACCCCCGACGGAGGTCTCGCCGCCGCGATGTACGCGAGCTGCGAGGTCACCGCGAAGGTCGCTGACGGCACCGAGGTCACGTTCACGGAGGAGACCGGCTACCCGTTCGCCGACACGGTCACACTGACCCTGAAGACGCCGAAGAGGCTGTCGTTCCCCCTGGTGATGCGCGTTCCCGCCTGGTGCGACAGCCCGGAGATCGCGGTCAACGGGAGTCCGGTCGACGCCCCGGCCGGACCGGCCTTCACCCGGGTCGACCGCACCTGGGCGGACGGCGACAAGGTGACCCTCCGCTTCCCGCAGAGGACCACGGTCCGCACCTGGGAGCAGAACCACGGTGCCGTGAGCGTGGACCGCGGTCCTCTCACGTACTCCTTGCGGATCGGGGAGGAGTACCAGCGCATCGGCGGCACCGACCAGTTCCCCGAGTACGCGGTGCACGCCACGAGCCCGTGGAACTACGGACTCGTCCTCGACGACCGGAAACCGGCCGCATCGCTGCGCCACCACACGGTCCGCCACGTCAAGGACGCCAACCCCTTCACGCTCGACGGCACCCCGCTGACCATGACCGCGAAGGCCCGCCGGATCCCGGAATGGACGGCGGACGGCGAGCATGTCGTGGCCCCGCTCCAGGACGGTCCGGCCGGCAGTACCGAGCCGGTGGAGGAGATCACGCTCGTTCCCATGGGCGCGGCCCGGCTGCGCGTCACCTCCTTCCCCACAGCCGACCCGGGTGCGGAGCCCTGGCTCTCCGACCACTGGTACCGGGTCCGTAACCGCCACTCCGGCAAGGTCCTCGGCGTCGACAACATGTCCACGGCCAACAGCGCCCACGTCGTCCAGTTCGGTGACACGGGCACCGACGACCACGACTGGCAACTGGTCCCCGAGGGCGACGGCTCGTACCGGATCCGCAACCGCCACTCCGGCAAGGTCCTCGGCGTCGACAACATGTCCACCGCCGACAGCGCCCACGTCGTCCAGTTCGACGACAACGGCACCGACGACCACCTCTGGCAGCTCGTCCCCGACGGCGACGGCTGGTACCGCATCCGCAACCGCCACTCCGGCAAGGTCCTCGGCGTCGACGGCATGTCCACCGAAGACAGCGCCCACGTCGTCCAGTTCGACGACAACGGCACCGACGACCACCTCTGGCAGCTCGTCCGACCCTGACCGTTCCACGCAATCCCGCACCGCTCCCCGCGCCACCCGGCGCGGGGAGTTTCCCCTTACCGGGGCAGAACCCGACGAAGGAGACGAACCGATGAGCCGTTTACGTGTGCCCGGCCGGAGGCCGTGGTGGAGACGGGCGATCGCCGCGACCGGACTGCTGGCGCTGGTGTCCACCGCGCTGGTGGGAATCGGATCGGTGCCGGCCGGCGCCGCCTCCTGGGCGCCCAAACCGTCCCCGATGACGACGCCGTGGACCGGCCAGGTCCCGGTCGACAAGCCGCTGCCCGAGTACCCGCGCCCACAGCTGACGCGCCCCGACTGGGCCAATCTCAACGGCATCTGGGACTTCGCGGTGACCGGCCGGGACGCCGGGCAGCCCTCCTCGTTCCCCGATCAGATCCGCGTGCCGTTCGTCGCGGAGTCCGCCCTCTCGGGCATCCAGCGGAAGATCACCGAGAACGACAAGCTCTGGTACAAGCGCACCTTCACCGTGCCGGCCGACTGGAACGGCCGCCGGGTCGAGCTGAACTTCGGCGCTTCCGACTGGCAGACCACGGTATGGGTCAACGGCACTCAGGCGGGCGCCCACAAGGGCGGCTACGACTCGTTCGCGTACGACATCACCCCGCAGCTCAACGGCGGGACGAACACCGTCGTGGTCTCCGTGTACGACCCGACACAGACCGGCGGCCAGGCCGTCGGCAAGCAGCGCATCAACGACGTGCAGCCGCACAGCGGCGGCGGCATCTTCTACACGGCGGCTTCCGGCATCTGGCAGACGGTCTGGCTGGAACCGGTCGCGACGGCCCACATCACCCGTCTGGACATGACGCCGGACCTGGGCGCCGGTGCGCTGCGCGTGAAGGTGCAGGGCGCCTCGGCGGCGGGGCGCAGCGCCCGGATCACCGTCTCCAGCGGCGGGAACGTGGTCGGCACGGCCACCGGGAACGTCGGCTCCGAGCTCTCCGTGCCGGTGCCGAACGCGCATCTGTGGAGTCCGGAGGACCCGTTCCTCTACGACGTGAAGGCGGAGCTGCTCGACGGTTCGGCCGTCACGGACTCGGCCGGCAGCTACGCGGGCATGCGGTCCATCGCCGTGGCGAAGGTCGACGGCGTGCTGCGTCCGGTCCTCAACGGCAAGTTCGTCTTCCAGACGGGCACCCTGGACCAGGGCTACTGGCCGGACGGCATCTACACCGCACCGACCGACGCGGCGCTGAAGTCGGATCTCCAGGCGCACAAGGACCTCGGATTCAACATGGTCCGCAAACACATCAAGGTCGAGCCGCAGCGCTGGTTCTACTGGGCGGACAAGCTGGGCCTGCTGGTCTGGCAGGACATGCCTGCCATGGACACCGGCAAGAGTCCTGACGCGGCGGCCCGTACGCAGTGGGAGGCGGAGTACCACGCGGTCATCGACCAGCACCGCAGCTCGCCCGCACTGGTGATGTGGGTCGACCAGAACGAGGGCTGGGGGCAGTACGACCAAGCCAGGATCGCCGACGAGGTGAAGGCGTACGACCCGTCCCGGCTGGTGAACAACATGAGCGGAGTCAACTGCTGCGGTTCGGTCGACGGCGGCAACGGGGACGTGATCGACAACCATGTCTACGTGGGACCGGGCAACACCGCGCCGACGGCGACCCGGGCGGCCGTCCTCGGCGAGTTCGGCGGCCTCGGCTACAAGGTCCCGGGGCACGAGTGGTTCCCCGGCGGCGGCTTCAGCTACGAGGACCAGGCGAGCGTCGCTGCGCTCAACAACCGTTTCGTCGGGCTGCTCGACAGCATCCGCGTCGGCCAGTTGCCCGCAGGCCTCTCCGCCTCCGTCTACACGGAGATCACCGATGTGGAGAACGAGGCGAACGGGCTGCTCACCTATGACCGCCAGGTGGTCAAGGTGGACGTGGCACGGGTGAAGGCGGCCAACCAGGCCCTCATCAACGCCTCGAAGAACCCTGCCCCGCCGGTGGCCCTGCCCACCGGTCAGTACACGTCCCTGCGCGTCACCACGCCGGAATACACCGACAGGTACCTGCGCCACCAGGACTCGCTCGCCTTCACCGCCGTCGTCGACGGCGCGAGCGACGGGCTGCTGAAGAGCGACTCCACCTGGAAGGTCGTCACCGGGCTCGCCAACGGCAACTGCTACTCACTGGAGTCCCGCAACTATCCCGGCGAGTACCTCCGGCACCAGAACTTCCGGGTCCGGCGCGACGCCGATGACGGCTCGGCGCTCTTCAAGGCCGACGCCACCTGGTGTGCGGTCGCCGGGACGGGAGGGGTGCGGCTGTCCAGCGCCAATCTGCCGGGCAGCTATCTGCGCCATATCGACTCGGAGGTGTGGCTGGCCATGCCGGGCGGCACGCACACCTGGGACAACCCGGCGACGTTCACCGAGGACACCACCTGGGCGGTGGAAGCACCCTGGGCCCCGTGATCTGACCCGCAGCGCCGTTTCACCCGTTACGGCCACGGCCCGGATGCGACGTGCCTGCGTCGCATCCGGGCCGTCGGCTAACGGGTCCCTGCGGCCGGGGCCACGTAGGTGTGCAACAGCGCCGTCCGGCCGTCGGCCGTCGTCCAGTCACCGGGGCGGCTGCCGGCATGGCGCCACCCCTTGCGTTCGTAGAGGGCGATGGCGGCCTTGCCGCCGTCCTCGACCTCGAGGACCAGTCGCAGGCCCTCGGCTGCCGCAGCCGCCATCGCGGTGTCGAGCAGCACACGCGCCACGCCTCGACGGCGGGCCGACGCCGTGGCGAACAGCCGGGCCACCGAGGCCACTCCCTCCGGCGGAAGTCCCGCCTCCGCCGCCAGGACGTGGTCGGTACGGGTCAGTGCCACATGCCCCAGGACGTCCGGGCCTGACATGGCCACCCAGGCCCCGAGCACGCCGTCGGGCGTCAGCCAGCGTCCCGGGTCCGCCGGCCACTCGGCCGGGTAGCGGTCCACCTCGTGCACGGTGGCCAGCGCCTCAACGCATGCGGACAGGTCGTCTTCGCGACGGCGACGGATCTCCGGCTCTCCCATTCCTTGATCCTCACACACCGTGCGGTCACGGCAGGATCTCCACGTACCCGTCGGTTCCGTGCACACGGATCCGCTGCCCGTCCCGGATCAGCCGGGTGGCCTGTTCCACGCCCACGACAGCCGGCAGTCCGTACTCCCTGGCGATCACCGCGCCGTGGGTCATCAGGCCGCCCACCTCCGTCACCAGCCCCGCGATGCCGACGAACAGCGGCGACCAACTGGGGTCCGTGAAGGCCGTGACCAGGATGTCACCTGCTTCGAGATCGGCCTCCGCCATGTCAAGGACGACCCGGGCCCTTCCCTCGACGGTGCCGGAGGAGACCGGTAGGCCGACCAAGGCGCCGGGCGGCACGTCGTCGCGACGGTACGCCCCGGTGACGGCCTCACCGTCCGAGGTGAGCACCCGGGGCGGTGTGAGCGCGTGATACGAGCGGAACGCGTCCTTGCGCTGCTGGATGAGCTGGTGGTCCGCCTCGTTCGACCGCACGAGGTCGTGGAGTTCCTGGAACGTGAGGCAGAAGATGTCCTCCCTCTCAGGAAGCACATCGGCCCGCACGAGGCGGTCGGCCTCCGCCAGCAGGGCCTGCTTGTAGAGGAAGTAGCGGCTGATGATGCCGTACTTCGGGTACTCCCGGTACCCGATGAAGGTCCGGACCCGGTCGATCATCCGCTTGGCCTCGTCCGCTTTCCGGTCCCCGTCCGGCAGGGCCCGCAAGCGTGACAGCACGTCCTGTTCCTTCTTCTGCGCCTTCTGCCGCCCTTGCTCGAAGCGCCGCCCGGCGGCGCCCGGCTCGAAGTTCCTGACATTGTCGAGGATCACGGGCACGAGCGTGCTGGGGCGCTCGCGCCACCGCGGCCTCGTGATGTCGATCTCGCCGACGCAGCGCATGCCGTACCGGTCGAGATAGGCCTCGATGGCGTCGCGCGCTCCGGTCCCGCCCGCGAGCTTCGCCAGCTCGTCCAGGAAGGCTTCGTCCTCGGCGTACTCGACGCCCCGAAGGAACGCCACCACCTCCGGATACGGGCGGATCACGTCCGCGACGTCGAGCAGCGCCAGTCCCATCTCCGAGGTGATGTTGTCGGGGGCGGACAGGGTGAGCGTGTCAGCCGCGTTCTTCTCGCCCAGCCACTCCTGCAGCTTGTCGTTGAGCCACCAGGTGGCCTCCATCCCCGCCATGATCACTTGCATGCTCAGTGGGTCGCTGAGGACGCGCTTGTGCTCGTCGAAGGCCTCCAGCAGGAAGTCGAACAGCGCCGGTCCGGTCTTCGTCCGGATGTCGCGCTCCAGGGCGGCGATGGACTCCCGGCTGCGCTCGATCAGCTCGGTGACAATGGCCGGATCGGTCTCGATCGGGGCGGGCGCACCGCCGGCCGGCGGTCCGCCGCCGGGACCTGCGTCAGGAAGCGACGGTACGAAGCCGTCGCGGTCCAGGACGGTCTCCAGGGCGTCCCTGATCAGCGGATCGCCTTTCCCCATGGCGTCCAGGAGACCGGCGCGGCTCGCGGGCGAGGCCAGGCGCCGGGTGACGTCGACGAACAGCCTCCCGCCGGCCTCGTGCATGGCCACCATGGCCGTCAGCTGCCACATGGAGAACCCCAGGGGCTTCATGGGGTCGGTCATCATCTGCCCATGCCCGACGGAGACGTAGACGTGGTTGTCCTGGTCACCGGCCTCGGGGATGGGGAACAGTGTCGTGATCGGACGGCTCTGAACGATCTGGAACTCGTCTTCGGCCAGGCACCATTCGATGTCCTGCGGGCGGCCGAAGTGCGCTTCGATCTGCCGCCCGAGCTGCACGAGCCGCACGACCTGTGCATCCGTCAGCGCCGGCTGCTCCTGCCGCTGCGCGTCGATCGCCACTTCCTGCGTACCGCCGGCCGGCAGGGCGTGAACGGCTCGCTGTTTGGCGGCGATCGTCCTGGCGACGACTTCGCCGTGCCGCACCTTGAAGACGTCCGGGTTCACCACGCCGGAGACCAGTGCCTCGCCGAGGCCGAAACCGGCGTCGACGGTGGCGACCGTCCGGTTGCCCGTGACGGGGTCGGCCGTGAACAGGATGCCGGCCGCCTGCGGGAAGACCATCCGCTGCACGACCACGGCCATGTGGACCGAACGGTGGTCGATGCCGTTGCGCCGGCGGTAGGTCACGGCCCGCTCGGTGAACAGAGAGGCCCAGCACCGGCTGACGTGCCGGAGGATCGCCGTCGTCCCCACGACGTTCAGGTACGTGTCCTGCTGGCCGGCGAACGAGGCCGTCGGCAGGTCCTCCGCCGTCGCGCTGGACCGGACGGCGTATGCGGCCTGCGCGCCGTGCTCGGCGAGCGCGTGCGTGATCGCTGCCACGAGATCGTCCGGGACGGCGATCCCTTCGATGGTCCGACGGATCTGCGCACTGAGCGTGCGGATCGCCTCCCGGTCGTCCGGGTCCAGGCGCGACAGCTGCTCGATCCGGTCGACGACCTGCGGCGCTTCCGCCATGATCCGCCGGAAGGCGTCCGTCGTCACACAGAAGCCGGCCGGCACGTGGATGCCGTCGATCCGCAACAGCCCGCCCAGGTGCGCGCCCTTGCCGCCGACGACCGCGACCTGCGTCTCGTCGGCCTCTTCCAGATCCCGCACGTACTGCCCAGTCACTTCGATACCTCCGAAACAGCCATGCTCCGTCGTTGCACTGCGGTGGCCGGTCGAATCACCGGCGCCTCCCACTCTGTCGAACCTCTTGTCGAGCACGTCCTCGTCCCTGGTTGCCCTGCCTCCGACGGGCCGGGCGGCGCGCACTCCCGCACCACCGCTCCGCGCACTCGCGACCGCACTGCCGGTCCCCTCGCTGATTCGACGTCACCGCATCCCCCGTACGTCGACAGCAACACACGCACGTCCTTCTCCGATTTCCGCAGGTTGTGGCACAGGCCGACGATTCTGCGCTGTGACCGGGGTCTTGCGGCAAGCCCCCCGGCGCGCTATATGTTGAGAGTGGCAAGGAGAGCTCTCTCCTTGCCTTTGCCATTTCGAGCGCCCTTGGCGCCGGCTGGCCACGAGGCTCTTGACCCTCACGTGGCGTCAGGCTGCATAGTCGGAGCCGTGGAAGATCACTGGACCGTGGGACGCGTGGCCGAGCTGGCAGGCGTGAGCGTCCGCACGCTGCATCACTATGACGAGATCGAGCTCGTGCGGCCGTCGGCGCGGACCGTGGCCGGGTACCGGGCCTATTCGGCGAGCGACGTGGAGCGGCTGCGAGAGGTGCTGGCCTATCGACGGTTGGGCTTCGCGCTGCGGGAGGTCGCGGAACTGGTCGGCGACCCGTCCACCGACGCGGTCGCGCACCTGCGCCGACTGCGCGGGCTGCAGCTGGAACGGCGTGATCGCGCTGACGCCATGGTGGCGGCCATCGACAGGGAACTCGAGGCACGGGCGAAGGGAGTGAAGGTGACACCGGAGGAACAACTGGAGATGCTCGGTGCACGGCTGTACGACGTGATCGGCGGAGCCTACACCGCGACACGGCGTACCGAGCCGCGGATCGCCGCGCAGATCTGGGACGCGTTCGGGGACGCGCAGACGGTGCTGAACGTCGGGGCCGGCACCGGCTCCTACGAGCCTGTTGACCGCGATGTGACCGCGGTGGAGCCATCGGCGGTCATGCGGGGGCAGCGGCCTGCCGGCTCGGCATCGTGCGTGGCCGCCGCCGCGGAGAGTCTGCCGTTCGAGGACCACTCCTTCGACGTCGCGATGGCCGTCTCCACCGTTCACCACTGGGGGGACCCGATAGCGGGGCTGCGCGAGATGCGGCGCGTGGCCCGCCGCGTGGTGGTGCTCACCTTCGACACCGACGAGCCCGGGTGGCAGGACCGGTTCTGGCTTACCCGCGACTACCTGCCCGAGTTCGCCGCCGTCCTCGCAGAGTTTCCCTCGCTCGGTGGGATGGCCGACGCGATCGGCGCCCGCGCTGAGCCGGTGCCCATCCCGTGGGACTGCGCCGACGGTCTGTTCGAGGCGTACTGGCGCCGGCCGGGGGCATATCTGGAGGATCACGTACGCCGTGCGATGTCGGTGTGGACGAGGGTCGGGCCGGAGGCCGAGCAGCGTGCGGTACGAAGCCTCGGCGACGACCTCGAGTCCGGCCGTTGGGGCGAGCGGAACAGCGACCTCGCCGGCCTCGACGCGGCAGATCTCGGCCTCCGCCTGCTCATCGCCTGAACTGCGTCGCGGCGTGGCCAGGCCGAGCCCGGGTGCCCGGATGGTTGCTGGGGCGTCCTCGACCGGCCGTCGTCGACGGCCCACACGTTCACAAGCACGGCGCCGTGCTGATATCGACGTGCGAACCGGACCGGGAGAGTGCCACAGTCCCTGTCGTGACCTTGATGGATGTACTCGTCGACTTCTCCCGCACCGGCCGGATCGGGCCCCTGAACTGCGGAATGGCCCTGACCGAGGCCGAAGAGCTTCTCGGCCCGGGGCGCCCGCACCCGGCCCACGTCCTGAAGGGGCCCGATATCGACGGCTACCCGTACGCCTGGGACGGGCTGCGGCTGGTGATCACTCAGCGGGCTGTCAGCGGGATCTGGATCAGCCTCCGGCCCGGTTCGACCGTCAGACTGCCGCCCCTCGTCCTGCCCGATTCCGAGTCCTTCGAGGCCACTGTCCTCCGCGAGGAGCTGATCGCCGCCCTCGACGGCGCAGGCTGCCGGCATGCGGTCAACGGCAACCTCACCTTCGGGCGGCAGTCCAGCCTCATCACCCGACCCGCTGATGTCTGCGCGGTCTTCAGCCTGCCGGGACGCGACAACCACGTGCCGCACCGTGATCGGCACTACCTCGATGTGATGCACAAACACACGGCCTGACATTGCCGGTTCCCGCAGATGCCGCTGCCTGCTGTCGCGCGGGGCGACAACAGGCAGCGGCTCAGTGGTTCAGCTCTTCGGCACTTGACGAACAGCTGGTGGCTACGGCTGCTCGGTGTCGTGCAGCGCACTCACCTCGTCGCCGGTCAGCGCCCTGTCGTACACCGCGACCCGGTCGACGGAACCGTTCCAGAAGTCGGTGTTCCCGCCCGACCACTTGGCGCGGCCCACGGACAGGGCGCCCGTGCTGACATCGGCGCTTCCAGCTGCCGCGGTCGCGGCGAGCTTGCCGTCGACGTACAGCTTGATCTCGTCACCGCTGCGTACGCCGACCACGTGGTACCACCGGCCGAGCTCGGGCTTCATCTCCAGCCGGGCGCGGTGGGCGCCCGGTGTGGAGAAGGCGAACCCGCCCTGACCGTACTGAAGGTAGAACGGGTTCTCCTGACGCCGCCCGTCCTGGCTGACGACGGTTGCGTAGTTGCCGGGAAGGGCGTCCAGCGACGCCCAGGCCGACACGGTGTAGTCACCGGTGGTGTCGACAACCGGGCCGTCGGTCTGCGCGAACTGGCCCTCACCGTTGAACTTCAGCGCGGAGCCCTGCACGCCGGACGTCCAGGACGTTCCCTCGGAGAGGGTGAGGTCCTTGTGGTTCGGCCCGCTGTCTGCAGCCTTGGCACCCTCGTTCTCGTCGAGGGACCAGGCGCCGCCGCCCTTGATCTCGTCCCGCTCGCCGGCGGCCGCGCCTGCGGCGATGACCTCCCGGTTGATCTTCCGCACCTGGGCGGGGTCGACCTTGATCTCCCGGCGGTCGTACGTCCAGAGCCCGTTGAGCTCGTTCTCCAGGTCGGTCACCTGGGTGTAGATGGAGCCGGAGAGTTCGGCGCCTGCCGCCTCCAGATAGTGGGTGCGCGTGTTCTCGACGTACTTCGCGGTCAGGGCGTCCTTGTCCGCGACACCGCTGTAGATCGCGGTGGGCGCGCCCGGCCACATGTGTCCGGGCATCCGCAGGGTGAAGCCGCCGTGCTCACCGTCCATCGCCGCGCGGTTGTCGTCCGGGAAGGCCGGGTCGGTGTTGTTGTAGTCGTGGTGGTCGATGATGTCGCCCTTGCCCGAATCCCCCTTGGAGTTGCAGCAGTTGACACCACTGTGGGCGTTGACGACGCGGGAGGGGTCAGCGGCCTGGACCTCTTCTGTGATCTTGCCGGTCTCGGTGCGGTCCCACTCGCCCCAGCCCTCGTTGAAGACGATCCAGGCACCGATCGACGGGTAGTTGTGCAGCTGTCGCATCATCTCGGCCCCCTGGTCGAGGAAGGCCTTGTGGCCCTTCTCGCCGGTGAGGTTGCCGGAGACGAAGTCCTGCCACACCAGAAGACCCAGCTGGTCGGCGTGGTAGTACCACCGGGCGGGCTCGACCTTGATGTGCTTGCGGACGGAGTTGAAGCCCAGATCCTTCTGCGTCTTCAGGTCGAAGAGCAGGGCGGAGTCGCTGGGCGCCGTGTTCAGGCCGTCGGGGTAGAAGCCCTGGTCGAGCTGGGCGAGGGAGAAGAACGGCTTCCCGTTGAGGACCAGCTTCTGGTAACCACCCACCTTGGCGACGCCGAAGGACCGCATGCCGAAGTAGCTGTCGACGGTGTCCTTGGAACGGCCGTCCTTGAGCGTGACCTCCAGGTCGTAGAGGTAGGGGTCGTCGGGCGTCCACAGGTGCTGCTTCGCGACCGGCAGGCTCAGCTCGCGGTTGGCCGGGCCGGTGACCCTGCCGACGACCTTGCCCTTCTTGTCGCGGGCGACGGCGGTGATGCGGGCGGAGTCCGAGGCGTCCTCGGAGTTGACCGTCAGGGCGAGCCTGCCCTTGTCGATGTCCGGGGTGGTCGTCAGGGAGTCGACGGCGGCCGGGGCGACGGGCTCCATCCAGACGGTCTGCCAGATGCCGGAGGAGGCGGTGTAGAAGATTCCGCCGGGGTTGGCCGACTGCTTGCCCGTGGGCTGGTCGGGTCCGGTGGTGTCGGTGACCGCGACAACGATTTCCTGCGGGCCGCTGCCCTTGACTGCGTCGGTGATGTCCGCACTGAAGGCGGTGTAGCCGCCGGTGTGCTCGGCAACCTGCTTGCCGTTGACCCAGACGCGGGCCTGGTAGTCGACGGCACCGAAGTTGAGCTTCAGCCGGTTGGCCTTGCCGCTCTTGTCGCCTTTCACGGACCAGTTCTTCGGGACGGTGACGAGCTTGCGGTAGAACATGTGGTCTTCGTGGCGCTCGAGACCCGAGAGCTGCGACTCGACCGGGAACGGCACGGTGATGCGCTCACCGAGGGTCTTCCCGAAGACGGGCTGCTCGCCCGCCGCGGCTCCGGCGAACTCCCACGGGCCGTTGAGGTTCTTCCACGCGTCGCGCACCTGCTGCGGCCGGGGGTACTCGGGCAGCGGGTGGTTGCGGTCGAGCTTGTCGCCCCAGGTGGTGGTCAGCCGGTGCGTGGACAGGTTCCCGGCCGTGCGGCTGATCTGCGGAACGGCCTTGCCACCGACCTGGAGGCCGGCTTCGCCGTCGTACCCGACCCTGACCTGCTGGCCCTTCTGGACGGGCCCGGCCAGGGTGACGATCAGCGCCTTGGCGTTGCCGGGCGCCCGGGCGACGGACTTCACCGGGATCGGCGAGGTGTCCGCCTCGATCGTGAGGTGGTCCCCCAGCGCCGAGAAGTCGCTGACCTCGTCCTCGAACACCGCCTGGAGCTTCAGACCGTCGTCCGCGACGCTCAGCCCGACCGGGTAGACCTCGAAGTCGGCCGGCGGGGTGAAGGCCGACTCGGGCACGATCTGCCTGGCGAGCTTCGGGCTGGACCAGCGCAGGAACATGTTGGCGCCGCCGGTGTCCTGGAACATCTCCAGCTTGAACGCGTGCGGCTCGCCCGCCTTCAGCGCGATCGCCTTGCTGGTCTGCTCGTTGTCCCAGTCCGGCTCCCAGTGGTCGATGACCACCTGGCCGTCGATGAAGAGCCGGAAGCCGTTGTCGCCGCTCGCCGCGAACGTGTAGTCGCCGTCCTCGGGGGCCGTGATGCTGCCGGTCCAGCGGGCGGTGGTGTTCTCCGTACGGCCGGTGGTGGACTCGAACGTGCCGGTGAGGCCGGGGAAATTGATCTGCGGGTCGAGGGCGACTCCGCCGAGCTTGTCGAAGTCCCGCGCACCGGGCGCGGACATGCTGTAGTACTCGCCCTTCAGCCCGTGGACGGCGGTGGCCGGGTCGACGGCCGCGAACGCTGACGTGGTCGCCGAGGCGGTGGTGGCGGCCGTGGCCGGGGTGGCCGCGGCGGCCGGGACCAGCGTGGCACCGACGGGAATCAGGAGTGCGGTGGCGCAGGCCACCGTTCTCAACACAGCACGGGATCGGGGCATTTGTCGTCTCAAGGCGTCGTCCTGTCGAGAGAGCTGAAGTGCCTCGAACCTGCGAGGCACAGCACATAATCGAACATTGAGCCACAGCACCAAACGCAAAACAACAGTCGTGCACGGAGAATTTTCAACGATATAAATCAGGTGGGGCGAGTAGACCGATGCCTGCGCCGGATCCCCGCCGGCATGCCGCGGGGATCCGGCGCAGGGTCACCGTCCGACTACTGCGGCAGCCCTGAAGGGGCCGTGGCCCACGAGGTGTTGGCCGTCCCGGACAGCCGGTAGGCCAGCTCCCCTCCCCTGACCAGCAGGCTCGCATCCGTCCACGACCGGTCGTGGCCGCGCCCGTCGACCGTCACCGCGTCGATGTACGGATGGGCGGCGTCGGCAGCCGGGGCCGTGATCGTGATGTCCCTGCCGTGCGGCCGGCCGATCACCGCCTTCGGGAACAGCGGAGCGCCCAGGAGCAGTTCCCCGCCGCCCGGCGCCTGCGGGTACAGGCCCAGCGCGGAGAAGACGTACCAGGCGGACATGGTGCCCAGGTCGTCGTTGCCGGGCAGGCCACGCGGGCCCGTGCCGTAGACCGTGTTCAGGATCTCGCGGACGGTCTCCTGGGTCTTCCACGGCTTCCCGAGCGCGTTGTAGAGCCAAGGGGCGTGGATGCCGGGCTCGTTCGTCGGGTCGTAGCGCACCGCGTCGCCGCCCTTCACCGACCAGGAGCCGTCCGCCTTGTGGAAGAAGCCGTCCAGACGCCGCGCCGCGACGTCCCGGCCACCCATCGCCTCGGAGAGACCCTGTACGTCCTGCGGGACCATCCAGGTGTACGTGGCGCTGGTGCCCTGCGCGAAGCCGCGGTCACTGCCCGGGCTGAACGGCGTGACCCAGGAGCCGTCGAGGTTGCGGGCCTGGATGTAGCCGTCGGTGCCGGCCCCGTCCGTGGCCCCGGGGTTGTACACGTTGCGCCACCAGCCGCCGCGCTCCTCGAACGCCTCGGCCTCCTCGTCGCGGCCGAGCAGTGCGGCCCAGCGGCCCAGCGCCGCGTCGGCGACCGCGTCCTCCAGCGTCTCCGCCGCGCCGCCCCAGCAGTGGCAGACGTCCTGCGGAGCGTAGTGGGACTCCAGGTACTGGGCCAGATTGGGCCGCTGGCCGGTGCACTGACCCGGGCAGCCGGCGTCCGAGAGTCCGTCGTCGACGGGGACGGTCGCCTGACGCGCCAGCGACTCGTACGCCCCCTCGTAGTCGAAGTTCCGTACCCCCATGGCGTAGAACGTGGCGAGGGTGGCCGCGGTGGGATCGCCGGTCATGACATGGGTGGCGCCGTTGATGTGCACCCAGCGGTCCCACACGCCGCCGTTCTGCCGGGCGAAGTTGTACAGCGACTGGGCGAAGTCCCCCGCGATCTCCGGCTTGAGGAGGGCGAGCAGTTGTATCTGGGCCCGGTACTGGTCCCAGCCGGAGAAGTTGCTGTACTGCGCCCCCTGACCGCGCTCGATCCGGTGCGGCTGCCCGTCCATGCCGGGGTAGCGCCCGTCGGTGTCGCTGACCAGGTTGGGCTGCATCAGGGAGTGGTACAGCGCGGTGTAGAAGGTGGTCCGCTGGGCCTCGGTGCCGCCGCCCGTGCGTACGGAGTTCAGCTCCCGGTCCCAGGTGCGGCTCGCTGCGGCCGCGACGTCGTCCACCCCCGCACGCGGGGCGATCTCCGCCTTCAGGTTGGCCTCGGCGCCCGCCTGGCTGACGTAGGAGATGCCGATCCGCATGTGGACGTCGTTGTCGGACGTGGTGTCGAAGCCGACCCAGCCGCCCGATCCGCGGCCCGCCCGGTCCGCCCCGGTGGCGTAGCCCTCGCCGCCGCTGCCGGTGGTCGAGCCGGGGGCGAGTGTGCCGTCCTTCCAGGTGCCGGTGGAGGAGAAGGCGCGGTCGAAGGAGGCGCTGAAGTAGAGACGGTAGTAGCTCTTGCGGTTGTTGGTGCCGCCGTTGGCGCGCCGGCCGCAGAAGGCGCCGGTGAGCACCGAGCCGGTGACCTTGCGGTGCGCGGTGTCGATCCGGACCTGGGCGTCCTCGCTGCCGTTGAGCGAGTTGGAGACCCGGAAGAGGAGGCTGGCGGGCTTGTCGGCCGGGAAGGCGAAGTCGGCCACGCCGGCGCGGCGGCTGACCGCGAGGTCGGCGGTGGCACCTGATTCGAGGCCGAGGGTGTAGCGGCCCGGGACGGCGCGCTCGTCTTCGTGCGAGAAGTTCGAGGCGTAGACGGCGTCCTTGGTGTCGGCGGACGGCGACGAGGTGACGTCCCCGACGAACGGCATGATCGGGATGTCACCTGCCGCGCCGGGGTTGCAGCCGGCGCCGTTGACATGCGTGAGGCTCAGTCCGCGCAGCCGCGTGACGCCGTACTCGTATCCGTTCGCGGCGCCGGTGCTCGTCTGGTCGCCCGTGGTGCTCGTCGGCGACCAGGCGATCATCCCGTACGGGAGGGTGGCACCGGGAAAGGTGTTGCCGCCGTTGGCGCTGCCGATCAGCGGGTCCACGTAGGCGGTGGGGCGGGTGACGGGCGCCGCGGCCTCGGCGGCGGGGGGCAGGGCGGCGGCGGCCAGCGTGCCGGTGATGACCACGGCGGCTGTTCGCGCGGCGAGGCGCCGAGTCGCGGTCAGCGGTCTGGGGGGCATGTCGCGTACCTTCCAGGGGTCCGGACATCGTTGTCAACGACCGGGGCCCGGCCGACGACAACGATGATCGATTCGCGGCCGAGCGTAGATCCCCGTGGCGCAGGAGGGAATGCCTCAGCCGCCATCCCGGGTGAATGCACGGTGAACGGATGCCGCGATCCGGACGGCACGCACCCAACCGCCCTCCCCGCGCGCCCCGGACCCGCCGTCGGGGGACGGCCGGCCGGGACCTGCGAGAAGGGCGGAAGAGCGTTCCGGGCATTCGGTCAGATCGCGTAGCCGTACTGCTCGGGGGCGTGCACGGTGCCGCTCAGCTCGCGGGCGGCATACCGCGCCCATGACGGGTTGCGGAGCAGTTCGCGCCCGAGGAGCACGGCGTCCGCGCTGCCCTCGGCAAGGATCTTGTCGGCGTGCTGCGGGTCGGTGATCAGGCCGACGGCCGCGACGGGAAGCGAGGTCTCCCGCTTCACGCGCTCGGCGAAGGGGACCTGGTAGCCGGGACCGGTCGCGATGCGTGCGCGGGGCGCGTTTCCGCCGGTGGAGACGTCCAGCAGGTCGACTCCGTGCGCCCTCAGGTCCCCGGCCAGGCGTACGGTCTCGTCGGCGGTCCAGCCCTCGCGCTCGTCCTCGGCGTTCTCGGTGAGCCAGTCCGTGGCGGAGATGCGGAAGAAGACGGGCAGGTCCTCGGGCCACACCTCCCGTACGGCGTCGACGACCTGAAGGGCGAAGCGGACCCGGTTCTCGTAGCTGCCGCCGTACTCGTCGGTGCGGTGGTTGCTGTGCGGCGAGAGGAACTGTCCGACGAGATAGCCGTGCGCTCCGTGCACCTCGGCGACCTGGAAGCCCGCTTCGAGCGCACGGCGCGCGGCCTCGCGGAAGTCGGCGACGACCGCCTGGATCTCGTCGGCGGTCAGCTCGTGCGGCACCGGGTATCCGGTGTCGAAGGGCAGCGGGCTGGGGGCGACGGGCGTCCAGCCGTGCGCGTCGGGGCCGACGGGTCCGCGGCCGGTCCAGGGGGCCGCGGTGGACGCCTTGCGGCCGGCGTGCGCCAGCTGGATTCCGACGACGGCGCCCTGCGCCTTGACGAAGTCCGTGATCCGGCGGAACGCCGCGACCTGCGTGTCGTTCCAGATGCCGAGGTCGGCCGGGCTGATGCGCCCCTCGGGGCTGACGGCCGTCGCCTCGGTGAGGATCAGACCGGTGCCGCCGGTGGCGCGGGCGGCGAGATGCGCGAAGTGCCAGTCGGTGGGCACACCCGTGGCCGGCCCCTCCACCTCGGCGCTGTACTGGCACATGGGCGCCATCCATACCCGGTTGGGGACGACAAGCGACCTCAGGGGGAAGGGCTCGAAAAGGGCACTCACGACGGACTCCGTTTCGCCGGGTACGGAAGGATCGCTAGTACGATACATCCCGTACTACGACGTCCGTCAAATTACGATGCCTCTCGTACAAGAGGCGGAACGGAGTCGGGCGGAACGGAGGGCCCCGGAGCCACGCTCGTCAGGTCAGCGGGTACGACGTGCGGCCGGACGCCTCGTCGATCTCGTCGTGGGCCTTGGTCAGCAGCTTCATCGCCAGTTCGTTGAGTGCCCGGGCTCCCGCGATCTCCTCGCCCACCCTGGGCTGTTCGGAGTCCGAGGGATGGCGGCTGGCATAGCCGTGGGCGCGGACCTCGCTCCCGTCGGAGAGCCGCACGAGAGCGGCCGCGCGGGTGCGGTGGGTGTCTTCCTCGAATTCGAGCTCGATGTGCCATCCGACAGCCGTCTGTGTCATGGCGCTCACCTCCGGAGCCTCCCCTCCAGGGTGCGCCCCGTGCCCCTGAGGCGCACGACGGGGCGGGGCGGGATGCGGACGGTTACGCGGCCGCCGCGGGCTCAGGCCCCGGGCCGTCGGCCGCGGCGGCGCAGCGTGATGAGGGCGTCGGCGTCGTAGAGCTGGTTCCAGCTGCGTCCGGCGCCCGACTTCCAGGTGATGTGAGCGGTGGCACCGTCGGTCCGGACGGCGTCCACCGTCATGGCGCGGTCGCCGTCGCGTACGTCCCCGCGGCGCAGTTCGTCAGCCCTGACCGTGACCGGGTCCACCGACCGCGCGCTCTCGGCCTCGTCCGCCGCGAGGCCGAGAGCGGTGGCCAGGTCCCGGGCCCGGGCAGGGGTGCAGATCAGCGAGAGCTCGCCCGACGGTGTCGTGACCCTGATCCCGACCCCCGCGCCGGCGGGGGTGATCTCCAGGTCCCCGGCACGTGCGCCGGTGTCGTCGTTCTCGCTCGTCATCGCTCTGCTCTCCCCTGCGTCCCGCCCGGCGCTTCACGGCCGGACAGGACATGGACCGGACCCCCGGGCTCAGCGCAGCCGGAGGCTCTCCGGCGGGCCCAGGTAGCTGGGCTTGAGGCCGCCGGTGTCGACCACCAGGTTCTGCAGCACCACCGTGGGGTCGACCATCCAGAATTTCAGCACATGCACACCGGCGGCGCCGATGTGGTGCACCGTACTGGTGACGTTGACGTTGTCGGAGGTGTTGCGGGCCCACTGCGCGTTCATGGTGCCGTCGTCGGCCCCCGTCACCTTCGTGACGTTCACCGACTGCGGTGCGGCGTCGTCGAAGGAGACCGCGTACGTCAGTCCGTCGGTCGGCAGCGGATTGTTGCGGGGCGACAGATACGCGTGGACGGTGACCGGGCCGGTCGTGAACAGGCTGACCCGGTACTCCAGCCGCGGGCTGTTGCCGCCGGGGGTCTGCCGGGCGGCGGTGACCGGGAAGGGTTCCATCCCGGCGCCGGTCCGCCCGATGTCCGGGATGCGCTGCCAGCTGATGCCGCCGCCGTCGACGGCGCGGCTGTAGTGGTCGGCCTCGACGGAGACGTACCCGTTGGCCTCGACGAAACCGTCGAGGCGTGAGCGGGACAGCGCCGGACGGTCGACGACCGCCTTGACGACCACCTCCGCCCCGTCCGGACCGCTGACGGTGACCGGCACCTCGGTGACCCCCTTCGGAGCCCTGGCCCAGTCGACGCGCAGGGTGATCCGGTCCTGCTGGTCGACCCGTCCCCGGACGCGGTCGGCGGTCAGCCAGGAGACGCCGGTGCGCACGCGGTAGTCGAACGGGGCGCGGCCCCGGTTGAACACCTCGATGTACTGGGCGGGCTGGCTCTGGTACGGGCTGAAGACCGGCAGCACGGCCGGGCTCTGCTCGTGCGGCCACCAGGCGGCCGAGCCGTCCACGGCCACGCCCATCTCGGCGCCTGCCGGCAGGTCGATGCGCTTGACCGCCGGGAAGAGCACGTCCTTGAGCGCGATGTTGTTGATCTCGGGCTGCTGCCAGGGGGCGTTCGGGCCGTAGCGGTCCACGTCGCCGTAGTCGATGTGCGGCTGGGTCTGGAAGCCCTGCCACTTGCCCCCAGCGACCTGTGTGTTGAAGCGGTCGGCCAGGGCCAGGTCGTCGGCGAGCCGGGCCTCGGCGGCGTCCGCGAGGTCGTTGGTGAGGGCCCGGCCCTGGGCGGCGTAGTGCAGGTTGGTGAACTCCGCCGCGCGCAGCGCGTACAGGTTGGCGGTGGCCTGCACCTCGTACCCGACGAGTTCGTACCAGGCGTCCTGGGTGGAGGCCGGCAGGCTGCGCCCGACCCGTTCGGCCTGGGCTCCGAGCGCCCGCCATTCCTCGGTGACCCGCTCCAGTTCGCGGTAGTCGACGATGCTGAACGGCGTCGCCCGGTCGTCGTAGACGATCGCCGAGCTGTCCGTGGCCGGGTCCTTCGCCGCGTCGACGGTGATCTTCCGGTTCAGGAGCTCGGGCTTGCGCCGCGACTGGAGCCGGGCGTACGCGCGCAGCACGGCGGCCACGTCGGCAGCCTGCTTCTCGCCGAAGTTCTGCCGGGCGTACAGCTCCTCCCACTCGGGCAGGCGGTCCAGGGGCCAGCGCTCGGGGTTCCAGGCGTACTCCAGGAAGAACTGCGTGGGCAGTTCGTTGCCCTTGAGGTCGCCGACGTTGGTGATCCACAGTCCGTGGTTCCCGTAGGCGACGGACTGGTGGAGCTGGTCCCACATGTTGGGCAGGGAGGCGGTGTCCACCCACTTGTAGTTGCGGCCGACCCCTACGTAGTCGAAGTGGTAGTAGAGGCCGTATCCGCCCTCGCGGGCGTCGTTCCTGAGGTCGGGCAGCTTGCGGATGTTGGCCCAGTTGTCGTCGGTGAGCACCACCGTGACGTCGTCGGGGACCCGGAGCCCGCGGTCCCAGTAGCGCTGGACCTCCTTGTAGAGCGTCCAGACCTGCGGAATGGTGGTGACGTCCTTGCCGGAGACGTCGGCCAGGAGCTGCCGCTGGGTGGCGATGATCTCGCCCATCAGCTCGATGCCGTCGCCGTCGGGGAGACTGACGTCGCCGTTGCCGCGCATGCCGAGGGTGACGACGCCCTCGAAGTCCTCGTCCTTCATCCGCCGGATGCCGTCGGCCCAGTAGGCCTTGATCGCCTCGGCGTTGCGGCGGAAGGACCACTCTCCGGTGCCGCCGTAGGGGTCGTGGCCGGGGGTGGTGATGTTGCCCGCGCTGTCGCGTACCGCCGCGACCGCGTGGCGGTTCCACTCCTCGATGCCGCGCATCATGGGGGCTTCGTGCGAGGTGCCCATGACGACGCCGTACGCCTTGGCGGTGGCGTGGTTGAGCGGGTCGTCCTCGGCGAACGCGCGCCCCCAGACAGCAGGCCAGAGGTAGTTGGCCTTGAGCCGGAGCATGACCTCGAAGATCCTGGCGTAGAAGTCGGCGTTGAAGCCGCCCTCGAAGCCGGGCGCCTTGCCGGGGCCGAAGTAGGCGGGAGCCCAGGTGCCGAGCGCCGGGTTCTCGTCGTTGATGAAGAAGCCGCGGTACTTCACCGCCGGGGTGCCCTGGGTGTGCCGGCCGGGCAGCACGTGGATCTCGTCGCGGCGCACGGGGGCGACGTCGTCCCACCAGTACCAGGGCGAGACACCGATCCCGCGCGAGACGTCGTACGTGCCGAAGATCGTGCCGCGCTGGTCGCTTCCCGCGATCACGAACGCCCGGTCGACGCCGGGCAGCGGCTTGTCGACGACGGTCTGGAGGCTGGTCTCCCACTTGCCCCGGATCGCGGAGACGTCGAGCTTGCCCCGGGCGATGAGTCCGTCGATCAGCGGGCTGCGGCCCACGGTGCCGATGATCGTGATCTCGCGCCCCTTGGGCGCCGCGCCGTGCGAGAGCGCGGGGCGGACGCCGGTGACCCGTTCGATGTCGCTCTGCAGGTCCCCCGCCACGCGGACGACGCCGGCCCAGTCGCGGTCGCTGACCAGGATCGGGGCCGCACGCCCGTTCCTGACCAGGGCGAAGCTGCCGCGCCGGGAGGTGAACGAGATGTACGCGCCGGGATCCGTCGGCCGCAGCGCAAGGCCGTGCCCGGCCGCGGATGCCTCGGCGGACAGGCCGAGGAGGGAGCCGAGGGGTGTCGCGGCGAGTGCGGTGAGGCCCAGTCCGAGCCCCAGCACCGCTCTGCGGCCGGTGTGCTGCGGGACGTTGTCGTCCATACTGCTCTCCTATTTGTTCATACTCATGACAAATTGGGTGGATGGCTGCCCGAAGAGTTCTCCGGTACGGGACCCGGCCAGGGTCAGCCGGCGGAGCCGGGCACCACGGGCTGCGGCTGCGCGGCCACGGCCGGCTCGTCGTCGCCGTCGGGGCCCGAGACCGCCGCGGTGATCGCGTCGGCCGTCTCGTCGGGTTCGGGGGCGATGAGCCCGACGACGACGTACACCACCAGCGAGGTCACCAGCGGGGTGACGATGACGAGGGTCTGGTCTGAGCTGTCGAGGACGAACTTCACCAGGACGTAGCCGAGCAGTCCGAGCCCCCAGGAGGACAGTGCCGCCCGCGGACCGCACCGTCGGAACAGGGGCAGCAGACCGAGCAGCATCGGAATGGAGATCGGCCCCATCACGGCGGCGACCAGGCCGACGATGATGCCCAGCACCCCGCCGAAGTGGTCGGCCTCGATGGCGACGACCATGCTGATGGTGATGAACACGACCGTGCACACCCGGGCGATGAGCAGCCCGGTCGCCGGTGCCAGGTTCCTGGCACCGCGGACGACGGCCGGGATGATGTCACGGGTGACGACGGCGGAGACCGCGTTGGCGTCGGACGAGGCCATGGCCATGGTGTGGGAGAACATCCCGGCGAGCGTCAGCCCCACCAGCCCCGCCGGCAGATACGACTCGGCCATCAGCGCGTAGACCTTCTGCGGGTCGGAGATGTCCGGCAGCAGTACGGCGGCGGCAACCGGCGGGAACAGCAGGACCGCCGGCCACACCACGTACAGCACAGCGGAGAGCCCGGCCGAACGCCGGGCCGCCTTCGGGGTGTCCGTGGCCATGTAGCGCTGGGCCAGGTTCCACATGCCGCCGTTGTACTCGAAGAGCTTCACGACGACGTACGCGCCGAGGAAGGTCGCGGTGTACGGACCGACGAGCGGGTGACCGTGCCCCTCCGGCAGCCGGTGCCAGATGGTGCCGAGGCCCGATATGCCGTCGCCCAGACGGTCGAGCACGACCCAGACCATGGCCAGGGCCGCGAAGCCCTGGATGATGAACTGACCGAAGTCGGTGAGCGCGTCGGCCCACAGTCCACCGACGGTGCAGTACAGCAGGGTGACCACGCCGGTGATCAGGATGCCGGCCGTCATGGACATACCGGTGAACACGTTGAGCAGGACCGCCACCGACGCCCATTTCGCGGCGACGTCGAAGACCTTGAGCAGGGCGCCGCTCCACGCGAGCGCCTGCTGGGTGGGGACGTTGTACCGCTTGGCCAGGTACTCCAGCGGCGAGGCGACGGCGTACCGCTGTCGCAGCCGGTTCCAGCGCGGGGCGAACAGCCAGGCACCGACGCCGGTGCCGAGGGCCAGCGGCAGGAACGCCCAGACGTAGACGGTGATTCCGTAGCTGTAGGCGATGGCCGCGTAGGCGACGAACACGGCAGCGCTGTAGCCGGACATGTGGTGGGAGATGCCGGACAGCCACCAGGGCATCCGGCCGCCACCGGTGAAGTAGTCGCTGACGTCACCGACGCGCTTGTGCGACCAGAGACCGATGAGCAGCATCACCAGGAAGTAGCCGCCCAGGGCGGCCCAGTCGAGAGGGGCCATGACAGATCCTCGATGTCCTGTGAAGGGGTACGGAGCAGGGGCCGCGGAGCCGACGGCGGGGTTCCGCGGCAGGGGTCACCAGCGCGGTGACTTCTTCTCGTAGGCCGGGTCGATCCGCCGCATGTAGCCGGTGTCGTCCCGGTTGCGCAGACCGCAGCCGAGGTACTGCTCGTGCAGCCGGGCCAGTGCGTCCCGGTCGAGCTCCACACCCAGCCCCGGCCCCTGGGGGACCCGGACCGACCCGTCGGCGAACTCGAGCACGCCGGGCTCGACGACCTCCTCCGTCTTCCACGGCCAGTGGGTGTCACAGGCGTAGGTGAGATGGGGTGTGGCGGCTGCCAGGTGGGTCATCGCGGCCAGGCTGACGCCGAGATGGGAGTTGGAGTGCATGGACAGCCCCATGCCGAAGGTGTCGCAGATTCCGGAGAGCAGTTTCGAGCGGTGCAGACCGCCCCAGTAGTGGTGGTCGGAGAGCACCACCTGCACGGCGCGCTGCTCGACGGCGGGCGTCAGATGCTCGAAGGCGACGACGCACATGTTGGTGGCGAGCGGGATCGGGGTCTGCCGCGACACCTCCGCCATCCCCGCGAGTCCGGGGGTGGGGTCCTCCAGGTATTCGAGGACCCCCTCGAGCCGGCGGGCCACCGCAACCGAAGTCGGCACGCTCCAGGCCGCGTTGGGGTCGAGCCGGAGCGGCACCCCGGGGAAGGCCTCGCGCAGGGCGAGGACCGCCTCGATCTCCTCCTCGGGCGGCCGGACGCCGCCCTTGAGCTTGATCGCCGTGAAACCGTAGTCGGTGATCATGCGCCGGGCCTGGGCAACCACTGCGTCCGGATCCAGCGCCGCCCCCCAGTCGTCGGGTTCGGCGCCGGGGTGCCCGGCCCATTTGTAGAAGAGGTAGGCACTGAACGGGACGGAATCCCGCACCGCACCGCCCAGCAGATCGCTGACCGGGCGGCCGGCGGCCTTCCCCTGGAGGTCCAGACAGGCGACCTCGAACGGGGAGAAGACCCGGTCGACGGCGCTGCTGGTGGTGATCATCCCGGTCAGCCCCGAGCCGCCGGTGCCGTCGTCCCCGGCGAGGGCCTCGGCCACCTTGCGGTGCATGGCGCCGAGGGCGTACACATCCATCCCGGTGAGGGCGTCCGCGGCCGCCCTCAGGCGGCGCAGATGGCCCTCGTCCGCATAGGTCTCGCCGAGGCCGACGAGTCCTTCGCCGGTGTCGACCTCGACGATCGCGCGCAGGGCGTACGGTTCGTGCACCCCTACGGCGTTCAGCAGCGCCGGGTCCCGGAAGGCCACCGGGGTGATGGTCACTCCGGTGATCCGGAGGCTGTCAGTCATTCCGGCCCTCTTCCGTGCCAGTTGTCATCGCAGTTCGTCAGTCCCGGCCTGCGGCGAGCTTCAGGTCGTCGCGCAGGGCGCTGTAGGCGGGCTTGGCCGTGTAGTTCTCGTCGAAGAGGTTGGCCGCGCCCTCGCCCTCGAAGGTGTCGGGCACCCAGGAGTACTTGTCGGTGAAGCCCCACACGGTGAAGTCGGTGCAGTGGCGGGTGAGCAGGCAGCCGCGCAGCAGGACGTCGTACCCCTCGGCCTGGGCCTCCTGCTTGGTGCTGTCGGAGGGCATCGGGATGCGGACGTCGGCCTCGGTGATCGCGGTCTCCAGGCCGAGGTCGTCGAACCGCTTCATGTTGTCGGCGATGTCGTGCGGGGCGTTGTACTGGACGGAGAGGTGTCCCTGGATGCCGACGCCGTCGATCGGTACGTGCTGCTTGCGCAGCTCCACGACCAGGTTGTAGAGCGCGGTGCTCTTCGCGTTGACGCCTTCGATGTTGTAGTCGTTGATGAAGAGCTTGGCCTTGGGGTCGGCCTGGTGGGCCCAGCGGAAGGCGTCCGCGATGTAGCCGGGGCCGAGCTTCCGCAGCCAGATGCTGTCGCGCAGGGTGCCGTCGTCGTTGAAGACCTCGTTGACGACGTCCCACTGCCAGATCCGGCCCTTGAAGTGGCCGGCCTCGTCGGTGATGTGCTTGCGCAGGATGGCGCGCAGCTCGTCGGCGCTGAAGTCACCCTCGGTGAGCCAGGCAGGCAGCTGGTTGTGCCAGAGCAGGGTGTGGCCGCGCACCAGCTGTCCATTGGCCCTGGCGAAGTCGACCAGTTCGTCCGCTGCGGCCCAGTCGTAGGTGCCCCGCTCCTTCTCGACGACCTCCCACTTCATGACGTTCTCGGGGGTGACGGAGGTGAACTCGTCCGCCGCCTTGGCCCGGTAGGGCGCGTCGGCGGCCAGGGCCGCCATGTCGACCGCCGTTCCGATGCGCACGCCGGCCCGCATACCGAGGCTGCCCAGGGTGTCGGCGACGGGGGGCCTGGGCTTCCCGTGGGATCCGGAGTGTTCCGGCGCGGCCGAGGCGCTGAGGGTGAAGGAGGAGACGAGCAGGGCCGCGGCGGCGGCGCCGACCATGGCGGCCTGAGTTGTCTTGCGCATGACATATCCCTTGTTGTGGGCACGTCTCCCCCGAAAGTTGAGGCGGGATCGACGTGCGTTCGATGAAGATGGTTCGAAAGTTTCGCGAACCTCCCCGCATCCGGCGGGGAGCCGCGGTGGCGGCGGGGAGGTTCACGAGAGGGATGGTGCGGCTGTGCGGGCGGTGCCGGTCAGAGCGCTGCCGGCTCCGCTACGGGGGCGGGCTCGACCGAGGTGCCGCAGACGAGCTGTCGCCTGTGGTCGACGATGCGCTCGGGTCCGGTGAGCCGGAGCCGTAGGGTCCGGCGGACGTCGGCTGCGTCGCTGGAGGCGGCGAGCCGCAGTTCGAGCTCGCCGGGCTCGACGACGCGACGGCCGCCGATGCCGGTGAAGGACGCCAGATCCGCATGGAATCGGAACCGGACCCGGGCGGCCTCGCCGGCGGCGAGCGGGACCCTGGCGTAGCCGATCAGCCGTGCCTGCGGCCGGGTGGTCTGGGCAACCGGGTCGTGGAGGTAGAGCTGCACCACTTCGGCGCCCTCGCGCTCCCCGGTGTTGCGGACCGTGAGCTCGATGTCGGTGGAGCCGTCGGTGGGGATCTCGGCCGGGGCGGGATCGCCCTGCTCCCAGTCGAAGGTCGTGTACGACAGGCCGTGCCCGAAGGCGTAGAGCGGTGTCGGGTCCAGGTTGCTGACCCCGCTCGCCAGTCCCAGCGGCGGCTGCAGATACGTCCACGGCTGACCACCCGGACCCTGCGGCACGCTCACCGGCAGCCGGCCGGAGGGGTTGACCCGTCCGGAGAGCACCCCGGCCAGCGCCGGACCGCCCTCCTCACCCGGGAAGAAGGCCTGCACGACGGCTGCCGTCCGGTCCGCCCAGCGTCCCAGCCCGTACGGGCGGCCCGTCAGCAGCACCAGGACCACCGGGGTTCCGGTGGCCAGCAGGGCGTCGAGGAGCTCGCCCTGCACACCGGGCAGCGACAGATCGGCCGCGTCGCAGCCCTCACCGGACGTGCCGCGGCCGAAGAGGCCGGCCCGGTCACCGAGCACGGCGACGCAGACATCGGCGTCCTGGGCCAACCGGACAGCATCCGCGATCCCGGAGGTGTCCGTGCCGTCCACCTCGCAGCCGGCGGCGAAGTCGACGCCGGAGCCGGGGAACTCCCCGCGCAGCGACTCCAGCACTGTCGGCACGTCGATCCCCATCTCGAACTCGGGGTGCGAGACGCCGACGTGGCTGGGGAAGGAGTAGCAGCCGAGCATGGCCAGGGCGTCGTCCGCACGGGGCCCGACCACGGCGATCCGCCCGGCGTCCCTCAGCGGCAGAGTGCCGCCGGGGTTGGCGAGCAGCACACAGGCCTGCTCGGCGAGCTCCCGGGCCAGGGCCCGGTTCTCCGGGGGGTCGAGGTCGACGGTGTCGCGGGCATCCTCGGGGTCGGCGCCCTTCAGTGCTGCGGGCAGCGGCGACCAGTCCGGGTCGAGCAGTCCGAGTTCGCACTTCTGGAGCAGGACCCGGTGCAGTGCGCGGTCGACGAGCGCCTCGTCCACCGCCCCGTCCCGTACGGCGGCGACGAGGACGTCACCGTAACTGCGGACGGTGGGCAGCTCCACGTCGACGCCGGCTCCCAGGGCGAGCCGGGCGGCGTCCGCGCGGTCGGCGGCGACCTTGTGCAGGGTCTCCAGGAAGCCGATGCCGAAGTAGTCGGCGACGACGGTCCCGGTGAATCCCCAGGTGTCCCTGAGGAGTCCGGTGAGCAGGGCCGGGTCGGCGGCCGCGGGCACACCGTCGATCTCCGCGTACGAGTGCATCACCGAACGCGCCCCGCCCTCCAGCAGGGCCATCTCGAAGGGCGGCAGGATCACGTCCGCCATCTCACGGGCGCCGGCCCGCACCGGCGAGAGGTTACGGGCGCCGGCCGAGGCCGCGTATCCGGCGAAGTGCTTGAGCGTGGAGATGATCCCGGCGGACTCCAGTCCACGGACGTACGCGGTGCCGATGGTGGCCACCAGATAGGGGTCCTCGCCGATGGTCTCCTCCACCCGGCCCCAGCGCAGATCGCGCACCACGTCCAGGACGGGCGCCAGCCCCTGGTGGACGCCGACGGCGCGCATGTCGGCGCCGATCCGGTGGGCCATCTCGGCGACCAGCTCCGGATTCCAGGCCGCGCCCCACGACAGGGGGACGGGGTAGGCGGTGGCGCCCCAGGCGGTGAAGCCGGCCAGGCACTCCTCGTGGGCGAGGGCCGGGATGCCGAAGCGGCCGGCCTCGGCGATCCGGCCCTGGGCGCGGGCCAGGGCGAGGGCGCCGACGCCGGGGTCGACGGGGGCGGTGCCGAACGGCCGGGTGAGCTGGCCGAGACCACGGGTCGTCAGGTCGTCCCAGTCCACCGGGTCGACCATGTCGTTCTGGTGCGGGGCGACCCCGTCGCCGTCGGCGTCGGCACCCACCCAGATTCCGTACAGCTGGGCGGCCTTCTCCTCCAGGGTCATCCGGGGGACCAGGTCGGCCACCCGCTCCTCCGGGGTGAGGGAGGGATCGCGCCAGGGGCCGTCGACGGCCGGGGCCGCTTCGGTCCTGCGGGCTTGCGGGACAGGGGGGATTGCCATGGCGGCAGGGATTCCTCTCAAGAGTGCGGTGGTACGGGCGGCATGGAGGCGCTACTTGCCGCCCACCCCCATCAGTCCGTTGACCAGTGCCTTCCGTGCCACGAGGTACACAGCGAAGATGGGCACGACGGAGAGCACGATCGCGGCCAGCACGGCAGGAATGTTCATCCCGAACTGGGACATGAAGTTGAAGAGACCCAGCGTCAGCACGCGGTTCTCCTCCGACTGGGTCAGGATCAGCGGGAACAGGAAGCCGTTCCACGCCTGGAGGGCCGTGTAGATGGCCACCGTGCTGATGCCCCCCTTGGACATCGGGATGGCCAGCTGCCACAGCATCCGCAGCGGCGTGGCGCCGTCGAGCGCCATCGCCTCGTACATCTCCTCGGAGACGTCGCGCATGGTGCCGCTGAGGATCAGCACGGCGACCGGCATCGCGAACGCCGCGGTCGGCAGGATGATCGCCGGCAGGCTGTCGTACAGGCCCATCTTGCTGATCAGCAGGTAGAGCGGCACGATCACCGCCTGTGCGGGGATCGCGACGCCGAGCAGGAAGGTCCGGAAGGCGAGCGAGGAGAGCCTGCTCCGGGTCCGTACCGCGACGTAGGCGACGGGCACCGCGAGCACGAGCACGATGGCCACGGTGGACACCGCGACGATCGCGGTGTTGGTGAGCATCGTGGAGAAGCCGCTGTCCAGCACGGTGCGGTAGTTGTCGAGCGTGGGGCTGGTCGGGACGGCCAGCGGATCGCCGTTGAGCGCCTCGTCCTGGCGCATGAGCGACGAGGAGATCAGCGTGTAGAGCGGGACGAGCACGAGCACGAGCCAGACCATCGAGCCCAGACCGGCCAGTGGGTTGCCCCACTTCCTGCGGCGGCGGGCGGCGGCCAGCCGGCTTCGGGTCACGGGCGACGTGGGGCGCGCCATGGGGCGGGTGTCGATCGACATCTCGTCACATACCTTCCCGGGTGGACCGCATGTTCCCGAAACCGCTGAAGCGCACGAGGATCAGCGACAGGGCGGTGGCCACCACGACCAGGGCCGTTGCGATCGCCGCGGCATAGCCGAGGTCGTAGGTCTGGAAACCGGTCCGGTACATCAGGTACGGCAGCACGGTGGTGTCCGTGCCCGGGCCGCCCCTGGTCATGATCAGTACGGTGTCGAAGTAGGTCAGCGAGCCGACGATCATCAGGACCGAGGAGGTCGTGATGGTGTGGCGCAGCTGCGGCAGGGTGATGTGGAAGAACTGCCGGAGCATGCCGGCTCCGTCGATCTCCGCCGCCTGGTACAGGACCTGCGGGATCTGCCGGGTGCCGCCCTGGTAGATCAGGGTGTGGAAGGGCATGAACTGCCAGCCGCCCACGAACGCCACGGTGAGCAGCGCCCCGGTGGACGAGCCCATGACGTTCGGGTCGATGCCGACCCAGGGCCCGATCTTCTTGATCACGCCGAAGTTGGGGTCGAGCAGTGCATGGAAGAGCATCGCGATGGCCGTGGTGGAGAGCAGCAGCGGAATGAAGAAGACCGCGGAGAGCACGGCCCTGCTGCGCTGCTTGCCCGCCGCCCAGACGCCGAGCAGCAGGGCCACCGGGGTCTGGAACGCCCAGCTGATCGAGGTGAGCAGCAGGCTCAGCCAGGCCGCCTGACGGAACTCCGGGTCCTTGAACAGCCGGGTCCAGTTGTCCATGCCGATGGGTGTCGGGGAGTTCAGCCCGTCCCAGTGGCAGAAGGAGAGATAGACGGCGATCGCCAGCGGGACGATCGCGAAGAGGGCGAAGAAGAGGATGCCGGGCAGCGCCCAGGCGACCGAGGGGCGGCCGACGTTACCGGCGGCCGCCTTCCTTCCTCCACGCACCTTTTTGTACGAAGAGACGTGGGACATTGTTACTTGACGGCCTTCATCGCGGCGACGAACTGCTCGGGCGTGGACTTGCCGGCGAACAGCTTGCTGATCTCGGTGAGCAGCGGAGTGGCGTACTGGGACTCCAGTGCCTGGTCCCACGAGAGCGTGAAGCTCGGGGCCTTCTGGACCATGTTGTACTGGTCGGTCGCGTACTTCGGGTTGGGGGATCCGCTCAGCATGGAGGCGGCGTTGGACGTGGTCGGTACGTCACCGTTGTCGACCAGGGCCTGGGCGTAGGACTTGGAGGCCATGGCCTTCAGGAAGGCTATGGCCTCGTCCTTGTGCTTGGTCCGGGAGTTGATCGACCAGTAGTTGGTGGGGTTGCCCACCACGTCCGCCGGGTCTCCGACGCCGCCGGCCACGGTCGGGAAGTTGGCCCAGCCGAGGTCCTTCTTGGCGAACTCCGGTGCCTTGCCGAGCTGGGTCGAGTACTCCCACGAGCCCATCAGGTGCATGGCCGCCTTGCCCTTGCTGAGCAGGGTGGGGGCGGCGCCGCTGCCGTAGTCGACGGAGTTGAAGTTCTTGCCGAAGGCTCCCCCGTCGACCAGTTCCTTGACGGTCTGGGCGGACTTGAGGACCGCGGGGTCGCCCCACGCGGAGGAGTCCCCGTTCTGGATCTTCCTGAAGACCTCGGGGCCGCCGATCCGGTCGAGCAGGTACTCCATCCACATCAGCTCGGGCCACTTCTCCTGACCGCCGAGCGCGAAGGGGGTGATGCCCTTGGCCTTGAACGTGGTGATGGCCTGCTGCAGGTCCTCCCAGGTCTTGGGGGCCTCCAGCTTGTTCTCGGCGAAGAGCTTCTTGTTGTAGAAGAGCATCACGGGCTGCATGCCGCGCATCGGCACCCCGTAGATCTTTCCGTCGAGGCTTCCCGCCTCGATGATGGACGGGAGGAAGCCGTCCTTGAGGGTGGCGTCGTTCTTGACGGTCGAGGTCAGGTCGACCAGCTGTCCCGCCTCGAGGTACGGCTTGATGGAGCCGCCGCCCCAGTTGTAGAAGATGTCGGGGGCGCTGGGCGAGCCCATGGCGCTGCGGAGCTTGTTGACGTACTCGGTGCCCGGCACCGGGATCAACTTGACCTTGACCTTCGAGGTCTTGTTGAACTCCTCGACCGCAGCCTGCTGGACCTTGACGGCGTCGTCACCGTAGACGTACGCGGTGAGGGTGCCGCCGCCGGCACCGCCGCTGTCGCCGCCCGATCCGCAGCCCGCCAGCACGCCGGCCATGACCATGGCCGCACCGGCGGCGGTCCATCTCGCCGCACGCGTACTCTGAGTGAAAGTTCCCGACCCCATGACCGCACCTCTGTCGAATGTTTCGGCGTTGCTTGCGAATGTTGCCGGAACCGTACGGTCGTGTTTCGGACCAGTCAAGGGGTCCGGTGCGGGGAATATTCCTCAGGGGTCCGCTCCTCCCTCCCGGCACCGGGCAGTTACGATTCCCTGTATGAGCCCCGCAAACGTCCAGTCACATCAGGAGAATGCGCCTGCCGGCGAGCCGTCGGACGGCACCGCCACCCTGGCGGAAATCGCCCGAGCGGCCGGAGTCTCGGCTCCGACAGTTTCGAAAGTGCTGAACGGGCGGGCCGACGTCGCCCCCGGCACGCGCACCAAGGTGGAGGAGCTGCTGCTGGTGCACGGCTACCGCCGCAGACGCGGCTCCACGACCCAGTCGCAGCTGATCGATCTGGTCTTCCACGAGCTGGACAGCGCGTGGGCGATGGAGGTCGTGCGCGGCGTGGAGAACGTCGCGCGCGAGGAAGGGCTGAGCCTGGTGCTCTCGGAGAGCGCGGGCCGCCTCACTCCCGGGCAGACCTGGGTGGACGGCGTACTGGCCCGCAGGCCGGTCGGGGTGATCCTGGTCCTGTCGGACCTCACCGCTGCCCAGCGCGCCCAGCTGACCAGCCGCAGCATCCCGTACGCGGTGGTCGACCCGGCGGGCGATCCCGGCGACGACGTCCCCTCCGTCGGGACGACGAACTGGCAGGGCGGGCTCGCGGCCACCCGTCACCTCACGGGGCTCGGGCACCGCAGGATCGGGGTCATCAGCGGACCCTCGCGCATGATGTGCAGCCGCGCCCGGGTGGACGGCTACCGCGCCGCCCTGGAAACCGCGGGTCTGCCCATCGACCCCGACCTGGTCCGCGAGGGCGAGTTCCAGCACGAGGCGGGCTACGCCACGGGCATGGAGCTGCTGCGCATGGCCGACCGGCCGACCGCCATCTTCGCCGGGAACGACCTGCAGGCGCTCGGCGTGTACGAGGCCGCGCGCGAACTGGGACTGCGCATCCCCGAGGACCTCAGCGTGGTCGGCTTCGACGACCTGCCGCTGACCCGGTGGATCGGGCCGCCGCTGACCACGGTGCGCCAGCCGCTCATAGAGATGGCCGAGACCGCGGCCCGGCTGGTCCTCGACCTCGGCCGGGGCCGGCAGCCCGCGACCACCCGGGTCGACCTGGCCACCAGCCTGGTGGTGCGCAGCAGCACGGCCGCACCCGGCCGCTGAACATTCCCGTTGCGACGGCGGACGGGCGTGCGTACCGTCGCCCGGCATGAACACTCCTGTCCTGCGCACGCAGCGGTTGCTGCTGGAGCCGTACACACCCGACGACGAGGAGGAGTTCGTGGCGCTCTTCCAGGACGCCCGGGTGGCGCGCTGGATGGGCGAGGGCCCGGCCACGGAGGCCGAGGACCGGGCGCTGTTCGGGCGGCTCTTCACGAAGGTGTACGCGCACGACCTGTTCGGCGTGTGGCTGGTGCGGCACGGCGGACGTGTGGTCGGACACGCGGAGATCAAACCGTCCCCCACTCCCGGCGTGGACGGCCACGAGATCATCTACGCCGTTGCACCGGCGGCGTGGGGGCAGGGGCTGGGCACCGAGATCGCCGAGACGTTGGTCGCCCATGGCTTCGGCACCCTGGGCCTGGCCGAGGTGCACGCGACCGTGGACGCCGCCAATGAGGCGTCGCTCGCCCTGCTGAGCCGGATCGGCTTCCGTCACGTCCGTGACATCACCGAGGACGACGGGAGCACCACCCGCCTCCTGACCCGCCCGAAGGCGGCCTGAGCGGACCTGGACGCCGGGGCCCCGCGCCAGTGCCTCCCGGGCGCACGCGCCGCCGCCCACCACGGAAGCGGCAGTGTCCGGAGCTGTCCTGCGCGCCGCTGTCAGTGGCCGGGTGCAGACTGGCCCGTATCCGGCACAACGGCGTTTCGGGAGGTTCGGTCATGACCGATGTTCTGCTCACCGTCGGCACCCGCAAGGGGCTCTTCATCGGCCGCAGGCGCGGCGCGGAATGGAAGTTCGACGGTCCGCACTTCAATGCGCAGGCGATCTACTCGATCGGCATCGACAAGCGCGGGGACGTCCCCCGGCTGCTGGTCGGCGGCGACAGCGCACACTGGGGGCCCTCCGTCTTCCACTCCGACGATCTGGGTGCGAGCTGGGTGGAGCCGAAGCAACCGGCTGTGAAGTTCCCGGAGTTCACCGGGACGTCCCTGGAGCGGGTCTGGCAGCTGCACCCGGCGGGCCCCGAGGCGCCCGACGTCGTGTACGCGGGCACGGAGCCGGCCGCCCTGTTCCGTTCGCGGGACAGGGGCGAGTCGTTCGAGCTGGTGCGCCCGCTGTGGGAGCATCCGACGCGTTCGAAGTGGGTGCCGGGCGGAGGCGGCGAGGGGCTGCACACGGTGCTGACGGACGAGCGGGACCCGCAGTCGGTCACGGTCGCCGTCTCCACCGCAGGGGTGTTCAGGACGGCGGACGGCGGCGAGAGCTGGGTCCCGGCCAACAGGGGGGTGTCGGCGGTCTTCCTGCCCGATCCGGACCCGGAGTTCGGTCAGTGCGTCCACAAGGTCAGCCGGGACGCCGTCGATCCCGACCGGCTCTATCTCCAGAACCACTGGGGTGTGTTCCGCAGCGACGACGCCGGGGACCACTGGACGGACATCGGCACCGGCCTGCCCTCCGACTTCGGCTTCGCGGTGGCGGCGCACCCGCACCGCGCGGACACGGCGTACCTCTTCCCGATCAACGCCGACGCCGACCGGGTGCCGGCCGAGCACCGCTGCCGGGTCTTCCGGACCACCGACGCGGGCGACAGCTGGGAACCCCTGTCGTCGGGCCTGCCCGACGGCGCGCATTACGGCACGGTGCTGCGCGACGCACTCTGTACGGACGACGCCGATCCGGCCGGCGTGTACTTCGGCAACCGCAACGGCGAGGTGTACGCGAGCGCGGACGACGGGGACAGCTGGCAGCAGCTCGCCTCACACCTGCCGGACGTCCTGTGTGTCCGGGCGGCAGTCGTCGACGGGTGACCGGAGGCGCGCGCCTATGGTGAACCGGGCACTGTTCCGGCGATGAGCGGACAGGCCCGGCCCATGGCGGAGCGGTGAGGGCCCCTACGACAGGCGCCAGTCCACCGGCTGCGCCCCCTGGCGGGTCAGGAGCTCGTTGGCCTTGCTGAAGGGGCGCGACCCGAAGAAGCCGCGGTCCGCCGACATGGGTGACGGGTGGGCGGACTCGATCGCCGGGTAGTCCCCCAGCGACGGCAGCAGATTCCGTGCGTCACGGCCCCACAGGATGGACACCAGCGGGGTGCCCCGCGCGACCAGCGCCCGGATGGCCTGCTCGGTGACCTCTTCCCAGCCCTTGCCCCGGTGGGCGGCGGGCTTGCGGGGTGCGGTCGTCAGCGCCCTGTTCAGCAGCAGCACGCCCTGCCGCGTCCACGGGGTCAGGTCGCCGTTCGACGGGCGTGGCAGTCCCAGGTCCGTGTGCAGCTCCCGGTAGATGTTCTCCAGGCTGCCCGGAAGCCGACGGATCTCGGGTGCGACCGCGAAGCTCAGCCCGATGGCCATCCCCGGTGTGGGGTAGGGGTCCTGACCGACGATCAGCACGCGCACCTCGTCGAAGGGCTGCTGGAACGCGCGCAGCACGTTCGCCCCCGAGGGCAGGTAGGTGCGGCCTGCCGCGACCTCCGCACGCAGGAAGTCCCCCATCTCGGCAATGCGTCCCGCCACCGGGGCCAACGCCTGAGCCCAGCCGGGCTCCACAACTTCGTTCAACGGTCGCGCTGTCACAGGGCTCACCCTACCGGCGTAACGGCAGGTGCCCTGCGACTCCCCCGCGCCCGGTGAACACGCAGGCCGGACACCCCCGTCGCGACACCCCAGGCTCTTCGCGAGGCGCCTGGGGATAGGCTGCCGCCGTCATTCCTCTGCTTACGGGAGCCGCTCCATGGAGTCACACCGGCCTGCGCCCGGGGAGTACGTCCTCGGGGTCGACTCGGGCGGTTCCGGGCTGAGGGTGGCGCTGGGCACCGTGGGCGGGGACGCCCCCCTGGGCACGTCGGTGTGCGCCGAACCGGTGCGGACCGGCCCCTTGGGCATCGACGCCGCCCACCTCCTCGCTCAGCTGCTGCCCACCGTCCGGCAGCTGCTCGCCCCGCACGGCGGCGGTGACCGGATCGCCGCCGCGGCGATCGGGGCAGCGGGCATGGCCACGCTCGGCGAACAACTGCGCGCCGAACTGCCCGGGGCCCTGGCGGAGACGCTCGGGCTGCGGCGGCTGGCGCTCGCCGCCGACGCGGTGACCGCGTATGCCGGGGCGGTCGGGCAGCGGCCCGGCGCGGTCGTGGCGGGCGGCACCGGTCTCATCGCGCTGGGCACGGATCTCACGCATTGGCGCAGGGCCGACGGCTGGGGCCATCTGCTGGGCGACAGCGGAGGCGGCGCCTGGATCGGGCGGGCCGGGCTCGACGCGGCGATGCGCGCCCATGACGGGCGGCGCGGCGGGTCCCCGGCCCTGCTGGCCAGGCTGGAGGCGGTGTTCGGCCCGGCGCCGGAGCTGCCGGGCCGGCTCTATCCGCGTACCGACCGGCCCGCGGTCCTGGCCTCGTTCGCTCCTGAGGTGTCCGCGTGCGCGGCCCACGATCCTGTCGCCGAGGGAATCCTCCGCGACGCCGCCGAGCACATCGCCGCAGCGGCCGCCGCAGTGTGCCCGAAGGCCGGGGCGGACGACGAGGAGTGCGAAGTCGCACTCACGGGTGGCCTGTTCCGGATGGGAGAGCCGCTGCTCGTACCGCTGCGCGAGGAACTGGCGCAGCAGCTGCCGCACGCACGGGCCGTCCCCGGTTCGGGTGATCCGCTGACCGGTTCGCTGCGCATCGCGCAGGCGCTGGCCACGGGGGGTCTGCGACTGCCCCTCCATCCCACGCTGCTCCGGGTCACCATGTCCGGGGAGGAAGCCGGTACCTCCCAGGGGTCTACAGAGCAGGGCAGTCGACCGGTAAGCCACTGATCGGATAAATGCGGACAGACAACGCTCGACCGGCCCCTCCCCGAGCAACGGGGTACCCAAAACCAGTAGCATGCGGCGCCATGAGCACCCCCACTGGGCCCGCTTCCGGCCTGCCTGTACGAATGCCGCGACCTCGCCAGTCCGGACGGCACCGCCGCCCGGAGCCCGTGGTCGCACCTGAGGGCGCCGCCGCGCTCGTTCTCGCCGTTCCCGGTACCCCCTCCTCGGCCAGCCGCAGTCTGGCCGAAGAGGTGATCAGCATCGCCCGCTCCGAGCTCCCCGGTCTGAACGCCCTGATCGGCTACCTCGACGGCGACGACGCCGAGTACCCCACTCTTGCCTCCGTTCTCGCCCACGCCGCCGCCGAGCGCATCGCGCGCTTCGAGCAGGCCAAGGCCGTCGGCCGTGAGGTCGCCGAGCCCGAGGGCCCGGCCGCAGTCGTGGTGCCGCTGCTCGCGGGACCCGACAGCACGCTGGTGCAGCGGATACGCCGCGCGATCGAGGACAGCCAGGCTCCGGCCGAGCTGACCGATGTGCTCGGCCCGCACCCGCTGCTCGCCGAGGCACTGCACGTGCGCCTCTCCGAGGCCGGTCTCGCGCGCGCGGACCGCGCCAGGCTGTTCACCGTGGCCACGGCCGCCGACGGCATCGTGCTGGCCACCGTGGGCGGCGAGGAGGCCGTGCAGGCTGCGGGGATCACCGGCATGCTGCTGGCCGCGCGGCTCGCGGTGCCCGTGATGGCCGCCGCGCTCGACGTCGAGGGCTCTGTCGCCTCGATCGCCGAGCAGCTGAGGGGCTCCGGCTCGCTGCAGCTGGCCGTGGCGCCCTACCTGGTGGGTCCCGAGGTGGCCGACGGCCTGCTGGACGCCGCGGTGAAGGAGGCCGGCTGCGCGAGCGCCGAGCCGCTCGGCGCGTACCCGGCGATCGGCAAGCTGGTGCTGTCGATGTACATGACCACGCTGGGCATCGCTCCGGAGGTGGCTCAGGGGGCTCAGGTCCACTGAGCCGTGCCGTACCAGGCGGGGTACGCCGTCCTTCACGGGAGCGGGGCGGCCGACGCACCCCGCTCTGCCCGTGACGCACGTACGCCCCGGGGCCCGTTCACGGACCCCGGGGCGTACACCGTTCCTCAGGCGAAGATCACACAGGAGGCCGCCGGGACCTCCAGGGAGCCTTCCGGAGCCGGGACACCGGTCTCCGGGTCCACGGCGAACCAGCTGACGTTCCCCGACCGCTCGTTGGCGGCGTACAGCCGCCGGCCGGTGGGGTCGAGGGCGAGGTCGCGCGGCCAGTGCCCGCCACAGCTCACCGTCGTGACCAGGGACGCCTGCTCCCCCGTGGCATCGAGGGCTAGCACGGAGATGCTGTCGTGCCCGCGGTTGGCCACCCAGAGGAACCGGCCGTCGTGCGCGACGACGACCTCGGACGGATAGCTCGCCGGGCCGGCAGCGCCGCGCGCCTCTGCGGGCAGCACGGGCGTCTCACCGACGGCCTCCAGGACCCCGGCGGCGGCGTCCCACCTGCACACCGTGACGGTGGGGTCCAGCTCGTTCAGCACATAGGCGTGACCGCCCGCGGGATGGAACGCGAGATGGCGCGGCCCGGTGCCGGGCCGCAGCGCCGTCTCACCGTGCAGGCGCAGCTCCCCGGTGTCCGGGTCGAGCGCGCAGATCCGAACGGAATCGGTGCCGAGGTCGACGCTGAGCACCCAGTTCCCCGACGGGTCGGGGAGGACCTGGTGGGCGTGCGGACCCTCCTGGCGTTCGGCGACCGGACCGCTGCCCTCGTGCGCGAGGACGCAGCAGGCCGCGCCGAGCGAGCCGTCGGCGAGCACGGGCAGGACGGTGACGCTGCCCGAGCCGTAGTTGGCGGTGACCACGTGGCCCCCCGCGAGTGCGAGATGGGTGGGGCCGCTGCCGTCGACCTGCCGGGTCTCCCCCAACGGCCGCGGGACGTCTCGGCCGATGTCGAGGGCCGCGGCCGCGCCCTTCTCGGTCTCGCTGACCGCGTAGAGAACCGCGCCGCCGGGGCCGGTACCCCGGCCGAGCGCGAGGTAGGAGGGATCGGGTACGGCGTCCGTCGCACCGAGGACGGTGAGCGCCCCGGTCTCCGCGTCCACGGCGGCGACGGATATGCCGCGTCCGCCCGCCGAGGTGAACGACCCGATGAATGCCCGCCGGGCACCGTTGTTGCTGTCCACCGCACTGCCTCTCTCCGCCGACTGATCGCGGCGGCGGCGGCCGCCGTGATCTTCCGCGGCGACCGTAGCAGTGCTCGCGTGTGGTCTGGACCAGGGGTGCGGGTCAGGCCGGGACGAGGGGTGCGCGGGGCGGGGCGTGCAGGGGCGCGGCCAGTTCCGCGAGTGCGCGCTCCAGGCCGTGCAGGTGGGCGAGGGCGGGTTCCGTTGCCGCCGGGTGCGCCAGGAGGTGTGCCGTCACAGCGGTGCGCGCCGGCCGCTCGGACGCGGTGAGCGCCTCCACGGCACTCTCTACGCGCCAGCAGGCCGCGGCGAGCCGGGCGTCGTGGGAGGCTTCCGGGTCCGCCGCGACGGAGGCCAGCCCACGTACTTCCCGCGCGCAATCGTCGAGCAGGGCGAGCACGTGACCGGCCCGGGCCCTGCGGGCGCGCAGCGGGCTCAGCGGGTGCACCAGGGGGGCCAGCGAGAGCCGGACGCGCCCGAGCAGCGCTTCCAGTTCCGCGATGCGCGGCGCCGGGTCGGCGGTGGCCGAGCCCGAGAGCCGGGCGGCGGCCTCCTCGGTGCAGGCGTGCACACAGCGCAGGGCACGCTGGATCCAGGCGTCGGTCGTGGCGTGCGTGGTGACGGGCAGCACGAACAGCACCGCGAGCATCGCGCCGAGCGCACCGACGGCTGTCTCGCCGAGCCGCAGGGCGAGCAGGTCCGGTTCGAGCACGCCGAGGGATCCGTAGAGCGCCCCGGCCATCACCGTCACGGAGAGCATCATCCAGGTGTACGAGACGGCCGCGGTGTAGAAGATCCCGAACACCCCGATGGCGACGAGGAACGCGGTGGGGGCCGGCGCCCCGTGCAGCGGGACGACGACGGCGAGGCCGACGGGGATGCCGATCAGCGTACCGAGCACCCGTCGGAAGCCGCGTACCAGCGTCTCGCCGCGTGAGGCCGTGTTCACGAAGACCCACCAGGTGGCGCCCACGGCCCAGTACCAGCGCTGGTCGGAGAGCACCTGCCCCGCCATCAGCGCCACGGCCCCGCCGACAGTCGCCTGGACCGCCTGCCGGGTGGTGACCCTGGCCAGGCCCGTACCGCTGACCGGGGCCGGTACGACGGGTGAGGTCAGCCGGCGCTCGTAGCACCACAGGCCGAAGCGGACGGCCGACGAGGAGAGCAGTGAGAGGGCGACCGCGGAGTAGAGCTCGGGCAACTGCCCGGGCAGCGTGTGGAGGAACTGCGTGGTGAAGAACGCCATGAAGGCGAACACGCCGAGGGAATGTCCGCGCGGGCCCCATCGCCGTGCGTAGACGCCCACGCCCATGACCGCGAGGAAGGCCGCGTCGCGCGCGATCGGATGGTCGTGGAGAACGGCGGCGAGCGCGAGCACGGGGAAGCCGACGGCGGGCAGCAGCGCCGTGGTGACGGCCTGGCCGCGGACGCCGGGATCGGTCACCGTGAACAGGGCGAGCAGCGCGGCCAGCCCGCCGGTGATGGCCGCGACGAGCGAATGCCCGGCCAGGCCGCACACCGTCACCGCGAGGCCGATGCCGAGCACGGCCCGGGCCGCGAAGCGCAGCCTCAGCCTGCCCGGGTCCCGGGCCACGAACGCTCTCTTCAGCACTGCTGTTCCCCGCCTCCGCCCACCGGTTCCGCGTACCGGCATGAAAAAGGCGCCACGGGATCCGCAGCGCCATCGACAGGTACATCAGAGCATCCGCATGCCTATTGGCTCAAATTGACCTCCAGATACTGAACCAATGGCTCATCCGATCACCGCCGCAGAGCACCGGCAGCCGACCAACGGATCACCGGACGGCACTTCCGAGACACGCCGGGCCCCGCCGAGCCGGAGGCCGCCGACCACCGTGGAAGCCTCGGCCAGGGCCCCGGCATCACCCGCTCCCGACGGTATGGACACGCCAGGTTGACATCACTACGCTCACCCTTGGTCTAGACCGCAGCACTCTCCGGACATCACCCCACATCTCCAGGAGCGACGTATGCGCAGAAAGATCACTTCCTTACTGGCCGGGCTCGGCCTGGCCGGCGTGGCTCTGCTCGCCACCTCCGGCAGCGCGCAGAGCCACGGCTACACGGACTCACCCATCAGCCGCCAGCAGCTCTGCGGCATCGGCACCGTCAAGCACTGCGGCCAGATCCAGTGGGAGCCGCCGAGCGTCGAGGGCCCCAAGGGCTTCCCCACCCGCGGACCGGCGGACGGCCACATCTGCTCGGGCGGTATCGGGCGCTTCTCCGAACTCGACGACCCGCGGGGCGGCGCCTGGCCCGCGACGCACGTCACCGCGGGGCAGAACTACACGTTCAACTGGCGGATCGAGGCCCGGCACGCGACGACCGACTTCCGCTACTACATCACGCGGGACGGCTACGATCCGGCCAAGCCGCTCACCCGGGCCGACCTCGAACCGCAGCCGTTCCTCACCGTGCCCTTCGGCGGCCGGCTGCCGGGTTCGACCGTGTCCCACTCGGGCGTGCTGCCACAGAAGTCCGGCAAGCACCTGATCCTCGGCGTCTGGACCATCTCCGACACGGGCAACGCGTTCTACGCCTGCTCCGACGTGCAGTTCTGACGCCCGCCCTTCGCCCCTGCACCAGCGCCCGCGTGCTGGTGCAGGGGCCACGCCGACCCGGCCGCCCGGCAGTGGGCCATTGGTACAGTCGCTGCCCCGACTGACAGACCACGGAAAGGCCGACGGACCATGGCGGTGGACGCGCTCGACACCCGGATCCTGCGACTGCTCATCGAGCAGCCGCAGACGAGCGTGCGCGAGTACGCGCGAATCCTGTCCATCGCCCGGGGCACCCTCCAGGCGCGTATCGACCGCCTCGAACGGGATGGCGTGATCACCGGAAGCGGACCGTTCGTCTCCCCCGCCGCCCTCGGCCATCCGGTGCTCGCCTTCGTGCACCTGGAGGTGACGCAGGGGCATCTCGACGACGTGGGCGAGGCGCTCGCCGCGGTGCCGGAGATCGTCGAGGCGTTCTCCACCACGGGGGGCGGCGATCTGCTGACCCGGGTGGTGGCGCGGGACAACGGACATCTGGAGGACGTGATCCAGCGGCTGATCCAGCTTCCGGGCGTGGTCAGGACCCGGACCGAGGTGGCGCTGCGCGAACGGGTGCCGCACCGGCTGCTGCCGCTGGTGGAGTCGGTGGGCAGGACCGCCCCGTCCGGCCGGGGATGATCGCCCCACTGGGATCATGGCTGCCATGAACTCATCACCTGCAGGGGCCCCTTCGGTCGTCTTCGACCTGGACGGCACCCTCGTGGACAGCGAGCCGAACGCCTACGAATCGGTTCGGCTGCTGCTCGAACGGTACGGCGTGCCCGACTTCACCTGGGAACAGAACGCCCGCTTCGTCGGGATCAGCAACCCCGAGGCGCTGACGGTTCTGCGAGCCGAGTACGGCATCGCCGCGTCCGTCGACGAATTGGTGGCGGGTCAGGACGCGCTCTATCTGGACCTGGCGAGGAAGTCGACCGAAGTCTTCCCTCGCATGCGGGAGTTCGTCGAGCTGCTGCACGGCCGGGGCATCGCCATGGCGGTGGCGTCGGGCTCGTCCCTGGCCGGGATCGAGGCCGTGCTGACGAGCACCGGCCTGGGTGCCTTCCTCACCACGTACGTCTCCGCCGACGAGGTCAGGCGCGGGAAGCCGGAACCCGACGTGTTCCTGGAGGCCGCCCGGCGCCTGGGGGCCACGCCTGCCGACTGTGTGGTGGTGGAGGACGCGGCACCCGGTGTGAGGGCCGCGCACGCGGCGGGGATGCGCTGTATCGCGGTCCCCTATGTGCGGGCGAGCGCCACCGATCCGGTGTTCGCCGCGGCGGGGCTGCTCTTTCCCGGCGGGCAGGACGAGTTCACCGCGCAGGCCGCGTACGCGTGGCTGTTTCCCGGAACCGCACCGGTACCGGGCCGGCCGGGTCCGGCTTCCTGATCCGGTGGGCACTGCCGCCGGGCGGGGCCTGCCGGCCCGTCACCGTGCGGGCGGCCGGGGTGGGGTGACGGCCGGTCGCCCCCGGTCCGCGCGCCGGATATCCTGATCTTGCCGCGTGCCCCCACCCCGTCCCTCGTTCCGGGCGAGGTCGCCGCCGCGGCGGCCGGAGGGGTCCTCGGCCCGGGCTTTTCGAGATACGCGAGCTATTCGAGATAGGTGTGCACAGGTGCTGGTTGCTGGTCGGTACCGATTGATATCCGCCATCGGCCGTGGGGGGATGGGTGAGGTCTGGCGGGCTACGGACGAGGTCCTCGGCAGGGCCGTAGCCGTGAAGCTGCTGCTGGGCGAACACGCCGACGAGTCGGCGACCGCACGGTTCCGGCTGGAGGCCCAGACCGCCGCCCGGCTGAGCCACCCGCATCTGGTGGCCGTGTTCGACTTCGGGTCCTGGGAGGACCGGCTCTTCCTGGTGATGGAGCTGGTCGAGGGCAGGAGCCTCTCCGACCTGCTCCTGGCACAGGAGCGGCTGGGTCCGGAACAGGTCGCCCGGATCGCCGGCCAGGCGGCGGCCGGACTGGCGGCGGCCCACCGGCAGGGGATCGTCCACCGGGACATCAAGCCGGGAAACCTGATGCTGGACGCCGAGGGCTCCGTCAAGATCGGCGACTTCGGGATCGCCCAGTTCGTCGACGACCCCTCGGCCGCCCTCACCACGACGGGCCACATCGTCGGCACGAGTCTCTACCTCGCTCCGGAACGGGCCCTCGGCCGCACCGCCGGTGCCGCCTCGGACATGTACTCCCTCGGCTGCGTCATCTACCAACTACTGCTCGGCCAGCCGCCGTTCCGCTCGGACACCCCGACCGCGACCCTGTACCAGCATGTGGACACACCTCCCGTGCCGCTGCGGCAGCGGGGGGTCGACATGTCCGCGGCCTTCGACTCGTACCTTCTGGGCCTGCTCGCGAAGCAGCCCGAGGACCGGCCCAGCGCGCAGCAGGTCGCCGACTGGTTCCACAGCGAAGCCTGGCGAGGACAGGCCGAACCGCTGCCGCAGCACCGGCCCGCTCCGCCGCGGGCTCCGGCCGTCGGCTATGCGCCGACGCCCGCACCCCCCACGCCTGCCGCACAGCACAGCGGCGCGGACTCCGGGGCCCCGACGACGTACCGCCTGCCCCAGGCGCACGGCCGGGGGCGGCGTGCGGCGAACCGGCCCGCGAACAACCGGCGGCGCAGCACCCGCGAGGCGATCAGACGCCGGCCCAGAGTGGCCAGCGCCATCGCGGGCACGGTTGCCTTCCTCGCCGCCGTCTACTTGGGCATGAGCCTGTTCTCCCCTGATTCCAGCTCCGCCACCACTCCGGACGGCGGCACCTCGACGAGCGAGGCGCCGACCCCCGCACCCGGCCGGTAACCGGAGCCGCTACCAGCGGTCGTGGACCGCCGCGCGGATCCTGCGGTCGTAGAGGTCCCGCACCGCGTCGAGGGTGCGCTGCGGCAGCGGTTGCAGCGCCGCCGCGGCCGCGTTGGCCCGGGCCTGCTCCACCGAACGGGCACCGGGGATGACACTCGTGACGCCCTCCTGCTGAATGATCCAGCGCAGTGCCGTCCGGGCGGGGGTCGCCCCTTCCGGAGCGAGTCCGGCGAACTCGGCAGCCGCGGCCACCCCGGTGCCGTACTCGACACCGGAGAAGGTCTCGCCCTGGTCGAACGCCTCCCCGTGCCGGTTGTACGTGCGGTGGTCATCGGGCGCGAAGACGGTGTCCGCGGTGTATCTGCCGGAGAGCAGGCCGGAGGCGAGCGGCACCCGTGCGACGATGCCGACCCCGGCCGCACGCGCGGCCGGCAGGACCTCGTCCAGCGGCTTGAGGCGGAACGGGTTGAGGATGATCTGCACGCTCGCGACACCGGGGCGGGCGATGGCCGTCAGCGCCTCGGCACACGTTTCGACGCTCACCCCGTAGGCGGCGATCCGCTGCTCGGCGACCAGCGTGTCGAGGGCGTCATAGACCTCGTCCGAGGAGTAGACGGCCGTGGGCGGGCAGTGCAGCTGCACGAGGTCGAGGGTGTCCACCCCGAGGTTGGCCCGCGAGCGGTCGTTCCACGTACGGAAGTTGTCCAGGACGTAGTTCTCCGGTACCTGATCGGCGCGTCGGCCCATCTTCGTCGCCACGAGGACGCCAGCGTCGGGTCGCTCCTTCAGATAGCGGCCGATGAGCTGCTCGCTGCGCCCGTCCCCGTACACGTCCGCGGTGTCGAAGAAGGTGACGCCCGCCCCGACGGCGGCGTCGAGGACGTCGAAGGCATCCGCCTCGCGCACCTCGCCCCAGTCCCCGCCGAGCTGCCATGTGCCCTGCCCGACGACCGATACGTCCCGTCCGGTCCTGCCCAGTTCGCGCTGCTCCATGAGGATCATGTTACGTCCGCGGGGTGGCCGGCCCGGTGCGCCGCAAGCGCCGAGCGGAACGCTTCGTTCCCCGCGCTGTCCGGCCCTCTGCCGGGGCCGTCAGCCGGTGCCCTGGCCCAGTGCGGCGAGCCGCCGCGTCTCGTCCTCGGTCAGCCGCAGGGCCCCGGCCGCCACGTTGGCCTCCAGGTGAGCGGGGTTGCCCGTGCCCGGGATGGCCAGGACGTGCGGGCCCCGCTGGAGCGTCCAGGCGAGCCGGACCTGGGCGGGAGACGCGTCGTGGGCGCGGGCGATGCCGATCAGCTCCTCGTGCTCCGCGGTGATGTCCGAGCCGGCCTCGCGGCCCCCGGCGGCGATCGCGTAGAACGGCACGAAGGCGATGCCGAGTTCACCGCAGGTGCGCAGGATGTCCTCGGAGTCGGCGCGCCGTTCGCCGATGCCGTATCTGTTCTGCACGCAGACGACCGGCGCGATGGCCCGGGCTTCGGTGATCTGGTCGGGCCAGGCATTGGACAGGCCCAGGTGGCGGATGAGGCCCTCCTTACGCAGTTCGGCCAGCGCGCCGAACTGCTCGCTGATCGGGGCGGGCCCGTTCATCCGCAGGTTCACCACGTCGAGGTGGTCGCGGCCGAGTTGCCGGATGTTCTCCTCGACCTGTCCGCGCAGTTGCTCCGGCCTGGCCCAGTTCAGCCAGTCGCCGCCGGGGCCGCGGCCGGGGCCGACCTTGGTGGTGATGACCAGGTCGTCCGCGTACGGACCCAGTGCCCGGTTGATCAGTTCGTTGGCCGAGCGCAGGGGTGAGAAGTAGAACGCGGCCGTGTCGATGTGGTTGACGCCGAGCTCAACGGCCCGGCGCAGCACGGCGATCGCCCGGTCCCGGTCGTGCGGGCCCCGGTCGTCGCCGAACGCGGCGCCGTTCTGAGTCAGGCGCATGGCGCCGAAGCCGATCCGGTTGACCGTCAGATCGCCGAGTTTCCAGGTACCGGCAGCCGCCGCGTTGGGAGTTTCCGAGGTCAAGGCTGAAACCTTCCGTGAGCGATATACGAAGAGCGGCCAAGTGACGGTACGCCAGAACGCTTGCCTGATTCGTTGATTCATGATACGTTGGCGCCAACACGTCTATCGCTTCCATCACTTGGTGCGAATGCAGGATAGATCCATTCCGCCATTCAGTCCAGCCCCCTCGCGCCTCGACCGGCCCCCGGCCCCTCGCTTTCGATCGGGCCGCCGAACGACGCGACCTCTCTGCGCACGGCTGGACCGCGATCCCGGCCGCATGACTTCGATGCGGATACGGCGCGCCGGACAGCACCTGGTGACATCGCTCCCCCTCTCCCTGTGTGCCTGCTGTGCGATCGCACCATGTTGACTTGACGAGACTTGCCAACTCCCCTTCGTGCCACCTCAGTTCGTTGACGAGCTCATGCCTACGTGTGAGTGTTCGGTCGCCCGATCACGGACACCACCTGGGCAGACGACCGGCACCGGCAGCATGGGCGGGTCCGTCTCCCCGCGCCGGTGCCCGTGACCGAGGTCCCCACGAACCGAGGAGCCTCGATGAAACGCAGACCGATGACGGCCGGGACAACCCTGGCCGTCCTCGCCGGAATGCTGGTCGTCACCAGTGGCCAAACAGCTTCTGCAGAGCCGTCTCCGCCGGCCCCGACCGCACTCTCGACTGCCGTGTCGGCTGCCGACCGGGCGGCAGCCAGCGGTCTCGACGCCCTGGCCAAGGGGCCCGAGGAGCGGTACGAGCGGCACATGGTGACCCCATGGGTCAACGGGCTCTACTCCATCGCGTACGAACGCACCTACCGCGGCCTGCCGGTCGTCGGCGGCGACGCCGTCGTCGTGGCCGACTCCAGGGGCCGCGTCCGCGGATCCCAGTCAGCCGTCTCCCGGCGCATCAACGTGCCGGTCACCGCGTCCGTCTCCGCCGAGGCCGCCGAGGCCACCTCGCGCAGGAGGCTCCGCACGGTGGAGCGGGTCGACAGCCACCGCCTGGTCGTCCGGGCCATGGGCACGAAGTCCCGGCTGGCCTGGGAGACCGTGCTCACCGGCCGCACCGCGAAGGCACCGAGCCGGCTGCACGTCTTCGTCGACGCGGGCACCGGTGCGGTGCTCGACAGCTACGACGACGTCAAGGCCGGCACCGGCAACAGCCAGTGGAACGGGCCGGCCCCGCTGTCCATCAACACCACGTCTTCCGGGGGAAGTTACTCGCTGCGCGACCCGGGCCGTCCCGGGCTGAGCTGCGCCGACTACAGCACCGGGAGCGTCTTCACCAAGTCGAGCGACTCCTGGGGCACCGGCAGCGCCTCCAGCAAGGAGACCGGCTGCGTCGACGTCATGTGGGCGGCCCAGCACGAGTGGGACATGCTGCGCGACTGGCTGGGGCGCAACGGGCATGACGGCAACGGGCGCAGCTGGCCGGTCAAGGTCGGACTGAACGACGTCAACGCGTACTGGGACGGCTCCACCGTCTCCATCGGTCACAACAACGCCAATCAGTGGATCGGCGCCATGGACGTGGTGGGCCATGAGTTCGGCCATGGCATCGATCAGTACACGCCCGGCGGCGCGAACAACGAGTCCGGTCTCGGGGAGGCGACCGGCGACATCATGGGGGCGCTGACCGAGGCGTACACCAACGAGCCCGCCCCGTACGACGACCCGGACTACACCGTCGGCGAGAAGATCAACCTGGTGGGCAGCGGGCCGATCCGGATCATGTACGACCCGGGGCAGATCGGCGACCCGAACTGCTACAGCTCCTCCATACCCAGCACCGAGGAGCACGCGGCGGCAGGCCCCCTCAACCACTGGTTCTATCTGCTGGCCGAGGGATCGAACCCCGGCGGCGGCAAGCCCTCCAGCCCCACCTGCAACAGCTCCGCGGTCACCGGTGTGGGCATCCAGAGCGCCGGCAAGGTCTTCTACGGCGGCATGCTGCTCAAGACCAGCGGCATGACGTACAAGCGCTACCGCACGGCCACGCTCACCGCGGCCAGGAACCTCGACACCACCTGCGTGCTGTTCAACCGGGCGAAGTCCGCCTGGGACGCGGTCAGCGTCCCCGCCCAGAGCGGTGACCCGACCTGCGCGCCGAGCGGCAACAACGACTTCTCGATGTCCCTGGACCCGGCCTCCGGCTCCGTGAAACCCGGCAGTTCGGTGACCGCCACGGTCCGGACGACCGTTTCCTCCGGCAGCGCGCAGACGGTGAACCTGTCCGCGAGTGGACTGCCGAGCGGCGTGACCGTCTCCTTCAGCCCCTCCTCGGTGCAGTCCGGCGCGACGTCGGTCATGACCGTGTCGACGACATCGGGCGCGGCGCCCGGGACGTACACCTTCACGGTGAAGGGTGCGGGCGCCCAGGAGCACACCGCCCAGTACACCCTGACCCTCACCGACGGCGGCGGCAATCCCGGCGGCACGCCCCCCGACATCAGTGTCGCCAACGTGCAGGCTCACCTCGCCCAGCTGAACACCATCGCTTCTCAGAACGGTGGCAACCGGCGGGCCGGCAGCAGCGGTTACACGGCCTCGCTCGCCTATGTGAAGGGCAAGCTGCAGGCGGCCGGCTACACCGTCAGCGAACAGACCTGCAGCACCTGCACCTACCGCGGCAACAACCTGATCGCGGACTGGCCGGGCGGTCCGGCCGACCGGACCGTGATGTTCGGCGCCCACCTGGACGGAGTGGCCGCCGGTCCCGGCATCAACGACAACGGCTCCGGCTCCGCGACCCTGCTGGAGAACGCGCTCGCCCTGGCCCAGCAGAACCCGACCATGACCAAGCATGTGCGCTTCGCCTGGTGGAACGGTGAGGAGCAGGGCCTTGAGGGCTCCGAGTACTACGTCGGCCAGCTCACCGCTGCCCAGCGAACAGCCATCACCGCGTACTACAACTTCGACATGGTCGCCTCCACCAACGGCGGCTACTTCATCAACAACCTCAACTCCGCCGCATCGGCCCCGATGAAGGAGTACTGGACCTCGCTCGGCCTCGCCCCGGAGGAGAACGTCGAGGGCCAGGGGCGCTCGGACGACTACTCGTTCCAGCAGGGCGGCATAGCCACCTCGGGGTACGCGACCGGCGCCAGTGACACCAAGTCCTCCGCCCAGGCAGCCAAGTGGGGCGGCACCGCGGGCCGTTCGTACGACCCGTGTTACCACCAGTCGTGCGACACCACGGCCAACATCAACGCGACCGCACTCGACCGCAGCGCGGACGGGGTCGCCTACACGGTGTGGAAGACCGCTGTCGGCAGCACCGCGCCCGCCGACGACTTCTCCGTCTCGGTGAACCCGGTGTCCGGCAGTGTCCAGCCGGGCGCGTCCGTCACGGCGACCGTGTCCACGGCCACCACCAGCGGTTCCGCACAGAGTGTGCGGCTCACGGCCTCCGGTGCCCCGAGCGGGGTAACCGTCTCCTTCGCGCCGTCCTCCGTGCAGTCGGGCGAGTCGTCCACGATGACCGTCTCCGCCGGGGCACAGACCACCGCGGGTACGTACACCCTCACCGTGACCGGCGCGGGCACCGCCACCCACAGCACCACGTACTCGCTGGTCGTCGGGGGTGGCGGTACCTGCCAGGCGCGGCAGGTCGTCGCCAACGGCGGCTTCGAGAACGGCACGACGCCGTGGACCCAGTCGGACGGGGTCATCAACAACCGGACCGACGAGAAGCCCGCGCACAGCGGCGCCTACCAGGCCTGGTTCGGCGGCTGGGGCAGCACCCACAGCGACACCGCCACGCAGTCACTGACGGTTCCGGCGGGCTGCTCGACGTACCGGCTGTCGTTCTACCTGCGCACCGACACCGACGAGTCGGCGAGCGATGCGACCGCTTACGACACGTTCACCGTGAAGCTGGGTTCCCGGACGCTGGCCACGTACTCGAATCTCGACGCGAGCAGCGGCTATGTCCAGCAGTCCTTCGACGTCGGCTCCGCCGCGGGGCAGACGGTGACGCTGGGGTTCACCAGTAAGGAGGACGCCTACCTGCAGACCAGCTTCGTCGTGGACGACGTGGCACTGGACGTGAGCTGATCCACCGTCGGGGGAACGAGGGGCGGGGCGTGATCCACACGCCCCGCCCCTTCGTGTCAGCGGACCACCGCCGCCAGTCTGCTGACGAAGTCGTCGGTCTCCGGACTGCCTGCCGGGCGGGCGGCCAGTCTGGCGTGGAGTCCGCGCAGTTCCTGGCCGAGCAGCGTCGACGGATTCACCTCGGTGGTGTCCAGGACCGGGCCTGCCACGGCGTGCGCCGCCGACGGGTCGCCGGCGCACGCATGGGCGTCTGCCAGCCGGGCCAGGAACAGCATCCGCGCCGAGTGCATACCCGGTGGCAGCAGGCCGAGCGCCGTGCGGGCCGCCCCGACGGCGCGGAGCGCGAAACGACGGTCACCGGTGGCCGCGGCGAGATCGCGCAGGGCGCCGGCCGCACCGGACTCCACGCGCAGGCGTACCGAGGCGACGGAGAGCCAGGGCGCCTCCGTCTCGTCGCGTTCGCCTGCCCGGTCCATCTGCGACCGGGCCCGGTCGATGTGCCTCAGGGTCCGGGCGGCGTCGCCGCGGACCGCGTGACCGCGCGCCTGGTACAGATCACTCATGGCACCCGCCCAGTGCCGGCCCGCGGCGGCCTGGCCGATCGCGACACCGTAGGCAAGCGCCGACGGCCCGTCGCCCTCCAGCCGGGCCAGGGTACTCATGTCGCTGAGGGCCGCGACCTGTGTCCCGACGTGACCGGCCATGGCTGCCCACAACAACGAGCGGTCGAGCCATGCCATAGCGGTCCCGTTGCGGCCCCACAGCAGCCGCAGGCAGCCGGCCGACTGCGCGTACTCGGCGGCCAGGGGGGCCAGTTGACGTTGGTACGACGCCGCGGGGAGCGCCATCCAGCGGAGCATCGCATGCAGGGTGCGTTCGACGACGGCGGTCGCTCCCGGCCAGGCGCGTTCCTCGTCGGCGCGCAGACAGACCGCGAGCAGGGCCGTCAGCGCGTGCACGGTGTCGATGTCCAGGGCAGGGCGTGACTGCTCGTCCGGGCCCAGTGCGCAGAAGGCCGTGTGCAGGGCGATGACATCGGTGAGCACGGGGACCGAGCAGCCGTCCCTGCCGTGCACCGGGCAGACGAGTCCGTAGGCGGGCAGGCTCGCAGGAAGGACGGTCCCCGGCGGAAGCATCGCCGGAAGTGCTCCCCCCGCGGGCTCCCCGGGCAACGGCCCCCTCCGCACAGCAGCCGGCGCGCCGCGCCCGCCTCCCGCACGCTCCAGTGCCTCCACGGCCTCACAGGCCGCCAGCAACTCTCCCTCGGCCATCAGCAGTTCATCGAGACGGCGGGCCAGCGGCAGCGATGCCCTCCGGCTGCCGTGCTCCAGTTTGCTGATGGCGGTGTGGTCGTATCCGACCCGGGCCCCCACCTGGGCCTGTGTGAAGCCGGCCCGTCTGCGCCACTGACGCAACCGGGCACCGAACGACCGCCACACCTCAGCGGCACGGGCGTCCGCCGGGACAGGACCCATACCCTCGCTCACCCGGAACTCCGTCGCGCCTGGTCAAGGACGCCACGCGTGCCACGCTCACGGCTCATGCCCCGGAGGATAGCGAGCAGCCGTGCCCGCTGTCCCACCGCGTCGACAAGATGTCCGGTAACAGGCGCAGCGGTTTCCGGCGCACGCGTCCCCCGATCCTTCACACAGCTGCCCGACGGCTGTCCGGTTGCGGTGGCAACGGCACGCCGCCCCTCCTCGCCCACTTTGCCGCAGCATCACCATCTGAACCAACGGTCCGTCAGACCCATTGCAGGGACTGCCTCAAGGCATGGGAATTATGGTCAATCGGGAGATTGCAGTCGTCAGTTCTTGTTCCCAACAGAGCAAGTTCAAGCGGGTGTTGCACACCTATTGACGCATGGGGACGCAAGGGAGAAGTATCCCCATCGGCCGGAGAGAGCGCTCTCCGGCTTCGTGTCGTGCACCCGTACCGCGACTCAGGAGACAACCCCCATGTACGCACCCCCCTTGTTCCACAGACCCGCGCCCTCGACCGGAAGAAGACGTACCGGCGTACTGGCCGCCGTGGCCGGTCTCGTCGTCTCCCTGCTGGCCTTCGCGCCGTCCACCTCCGCGAGTGCGGCACCCTCGCTGCTCTCGCAGGGCAAGACGGTGACCGCATCCAGCCAGGAGAACTACGGCACCCCCGCCACGTCCGCCGTGGACGGCGACAACGGCACCCGCTGGTCCAGCGCCGCCTCCGACCCTCAGTGGCTCAAGGTCGACCTGGGCTCCGCCGCCTCGGTCAGCCAGATCGCGCTGAGGTGGGAGACCGCCTACGCCAAGAGCTACCGGATCGAGTTCTCCACGGACAACAGCACCTGGAGCACCGCCTACTCGACCACGACCGGCCCCGGCGGCAACGAGACGCTGAACGTCTCCGGCACCGCCCGCTACGTCCGGCTGACCGGCACCACGCGGGCCACCCAGTACGGGTACTCCCTCTGGGAGTTCCAGGTGTTCGGCACCACAGGCGGCGGAGGCGGCCCGCAGATCCCCGGCGGCGGCGACCTCGGCCCGAACGTCCTGGTCTTCGACCCGTCGACACCGGGCATCCAGGCCAAGGTCGACGAGATCTTCAAGCAGCAGGAGTCGGCCCAGTTCGGCACCGGCCGCTACGCGCTGATGTTCAAGCCGGGCACGTACAACAACATCAACGCGCAGATCGGCTTCTACACCCAGATCGCCGGCCTCGGCCTCAAGCCGGACGACACCACGTTCAACGGTGACGTGACCGTCGACGCGGGTTGGTTCAACGGCAACGCCACGCAGAACTTCTGGCGTTCGGCCGAGAACCTCGCGCTCAACCCCGTGAGCGGCACGGACCGCTGGGCCGTCTCGCAGGCCGCGCCCTTCCGCCGGATGCACGTCAAGGGCGGGCTCAACCTCGCGCCGAACGGCTACGGCTGGGCGAGTGGCGGGTACATCGCCGACAGCAAGATCGACGGCCAGGTCGGGCCGTACTCGCAGCAGCAGTGGTACACCCGGGACAGCTCCATCGGCAGCTGGGGCAACGGCGTCTGGAACATGACGTTCTCCGGCGTCGAGGGCGCACCCGCCCAGAGCTTCCCGAACCCCCCGTACACCACCCTCGACAACACCCCGGTCTCCCGCGAGAAGCCCTTCCTCTACCTGGACGGCAACGACTACAAGGTCTTCGTCCCCGCCAAGCGCACCAACGCACGCGGCGTCTCGTGGAACGGCACCCCGCAGGGCGAGTCCATCCCGCTGAGCCAGTTCTACGTGGTCAAGCCCGGGGCCTCCGCCGCCACCATCAACGCGGCGGTGCAGCAGGGCCTGCACCTGCTGTTCACGCCCGGGATCTACCACGTCGACCAGACGATCAACATCGACCGCGCCAACACGGTCGTGCTGGGTCTCGGTCTCGCGACGATCATCCCGGACAACGGGGTCACGGCCATCAAGGTCGGTGACGTGGACGGCGTGAAGCTCGCCGGTCTGCTCGTCGACGCCGGTCCGCAGAACTCGCAGGTGCTGGTCCAGGTCGGCCCCGACGGTGCCTCGGCCGACCACGCGGCGAACCCGACCACCGTCCAGGACGTGTTCGTCCGGGTCGGCGGCGCGGGCGCCGGCAAGGCCACCACCGGCATGGTCATCAACAACGACGACACGATCGTCGACCACACCTGGCTGTGGCGCGCCGACCACGGCGACGGGGTGGGCTGGGAGACCAACCGGTCCGACTACGGCCTCCAGGTCAACGGTGACGACGTGCTGGCGACCGGCCTGTTCGTCGAACACTTCAACAAGTACGACGTCCGCTGGTCCGGCGAGAGGGGCAAGACGATCTTCTTCCAGAACGAGAAGGCGTACGACGCCCCCAACCAGGCCGCCGTCCAGAACGGTGACACCAAGGGGTTCGCGGCCTACAAGGTCGACGACTCCGTCACCACCCACGAGGGCTGGGGACTGGGCAGCTACTGCTACTTCAACGTCGACCCGACCATCCGCCAGGACCACGGCTTCGAAGCACCGGTGAAGCCCGGCGTGAAGTTCCACGACCTGCTCGTCGTCTCCCTCGGCGGCCAGGGCCAGTACGAACACGTCATCAACAACACCGGATCGCCCACGTCCGGTACGTCCACCGTCCCGTCGAACGTGGTGTCGTTCCCCTGACGCATCACGGGAAGTGAACGAACCCCGCGGGGCCCGGCAGTCGCTGCCGGGCCCCGTCCCGTCGGCGTGCGGCCGGCTATTCGGGCGGCGGCCTGTCGAGCGCCTGCTCGGACCAGATGACCTTGCCGCGCTCGGTGTAGCGGGTGCCCCAGCGCTCGGCGAACTGGGCGACCAGGAACAGTCCCCGTCCGCCCTCGTCCGTCGTCGCGGCATAGCGCAGGTGCGGGGAGGTGCTGCTGCAGTCCGACACCTCGCAGATCAGGGCCCGGTCGTACAGCAGCCGCACGCTGATCGGCTCGGAGCCGTACCGGATCGCGTTGGTGACGAGCTCGCTCAGGATCAGTTCGGTGACGAACCCCTCCTCGTCGAGGCCCCGGTCGGTGAGCCAGCGGATGGCGTCCTTGCGGACACCGGCGACGGCCGAGGGGTCCGGGTCCACCTGCCACTGGACGCGGCGCGCCGGGTCCAGGGTGCGGGTGCGGGCGACGAGCAGGGCGACGTCGTCGCCCGGTCGGGTGGGCAGCAGGGCCTCCAGCACGTCGTCGCAGGTCTCCTCCGGTGTACGGTCCCGGCCGGCCAGGGCATTCCGCAGCTGCTCCACACCCTCGTCGATGTCCCGGTCGCGGCGCTCGACCAGACCGTCGGTGTACAGCACCAGGCGGCTTCCCTCGGGCACCTCCAGCTCGGTCGCCTCGAAGGGCATGCCGCCGATGCCGAGTGGCAGACCGGCCGGGATCTCGGGGAACTCCACGGTGCCGTCGGGCAGGACGAGGGCGGGTCCGGGGTGCCCGGCCCGGGCCACCGAGCAGCGTCCGGAGACCGCGTCGTAGATCGCGTACAGACAGGTGGCTCCAGTGATCGCCCCGCCGCCGGCCCCCTCGTCCTGGTCCATTCTGACGACGAGTTCGTCGAGGTAGCCGAGGAGTTCGTCGGGCGGCAGGTCCAGCGTGGAGAAGTTGTGCACCGTGGTGCGCAGCCGGCCCATGGTGGCCGCGGCGTGCAGTCCGTGCCCGACCACGTCACCGACAACGAGCGCGACCCGGGCGCCGGACAACGGGATCACGTCGAACCAGTCCCCGCCCACCCCCGCCTGCGCCGGCAGATAGCGGTAGGCGACGTCCAGGGCGTTCTGCTCCGGAAGGCCGCTCGGGAGCAGGCTGCGCTGAAGGGTCACCGCCATCTCGTGCTCGCGGGTGTAGCGCCGGGCGTTGTCGACGCTGACCGCCGCCCGGGCCACCAGTTCCTCGGCGAAGGACAGGTCCTCGGCATCGAAGGGGGCCTCGTTCTGCGCGCGCCAGAAGTTGGCCATGCCGAGAATGACACCGCGCGCGTGCAGGGGTACGGAGAGCAGCGAGTGGAATCCGTACGCCAGGATCCGCTCCGCCTGTTCCGGGTCGGGCAGGCGCCACTGCTGGGACGCGGTCAGGTCGGGCACCACCCAGGTGTGGCCGCCGCTGGTGCCGATGCCTTCGGCGCTGGTCGGCACGAAGCCGATGACGCGGCCCAGCGGGTAGAGCGGATGGTCCGGGTCCGCGGCGCACACGGCGGTGCGGCGCATGTCCATCACGCCGCCGGAGGGCGGCTCCGGTTCTTCCCCGCGCAGCACGGAGTCGGCGAGGTCGACCGTCGCGCAGTCGGCGAAGCCGGGCGCGGCGACCTCCGCCAGCTCCTGCGCGGTCGTGGTGACATCGAGGGTCGTCCCGATGCGGGCCCCTGCCCGGTACAGGAGCAGCAGCCGCTCACGCACGGTCTCCGCCCGGCCCGTGACGGCCTGCAGTTCCGTGGTGTCCCGGAGGGTGGCGACCGTGCCGGGCGGTCCGCCGCGTTCGCCCGTGGGGCGGAGGTTGACGGCAAGCAGCCGGTTCCCGGCAGGCCGCAGCTCGTCGGTGGCCACGCGGCCGGAGGCGAGCAGCTCCGCGGTGCGGGGGTCCAGTCCCAGATCCGTCACGGCGCGGCCCTCGGCGTCGGCCGGCAGTCCCAGGAGCCGGCGGGCCTCGTCGTTCGCCAGGGCCAGCCGGCCGTCGGCGCCGATGATGAGGACACCTTCGCGGACCGCGTGCAGCACCGCGTCGTGGTGTTCGTACATCCGGGTCATCTCGGCCGGGCCGAGGCCGCGCGTCTGGCGGCCCAGGCGGCGGCTCACCAGAGCCGCGCCGCCCGCCGTGAGGGCGAGTGCGACCACCGCGGCACCCAGGGCGAGCGGGATGCTCGGGTAGGCCAGCTTGTTCACGGTGTCGACCTTGATGCCGACGGAGACCAGCCCGGCGACCGTGCCGTCGGGCCGCTGGACGGGCACCGCCGAGTTGACCGCGAGTCCGCGGCTGGCGGTGACGGTACGGGTGATGGCCTCGCCCTCCAGGGCCTCCTTGTACGGGCCGAGTATGTGCTTCCCGATCAGTGCGATGTCGGGGTGGGTGTAGCGGATGCCGTTGGCCCCGGCCACGACGACGTATTCGACTCCGGTGCTCCGCCGGATCTCCTCGGCGCGGGGCTGGAGGAGGGCGGTGGGATCCCTGCTGTCCAGGGCCGCCGCTATGCCGGGCGCGTGGGCGAAGGTCTCCGCGACACTCAGTGACCGGGCCCGGGCCACGTTCATGCTGTCGTGTCTGCCCTGCACCACCAGAGCGACGACGGCTGTCACGACGAGCAGCGTCACGATTCCCAGCATGAGGAAGAAGACCTGGCCGGCCACGGTGCGAACGCTGAAGAGGGCGCGCAGCCGACGGCCCGGTGAGGACCGCCCGGGGTTCGGGCCGGAGGGCGCAGGCTCGTCACCGCCCGGGCGTTCGTCATCGTGCCTATGCGGCTGCCGGGCGGAGTGGTGAAACCGCGTCCGGAACCGACCTGTACCACCCACATCTTCAGGTTTAACACGATTCGCCGACACCGCCCGTTCGGGGCCCGGCTGCGTTCATGACCGCTGGACGTGTGAACGGGGCGCCGCCAGGGCATATGACGGATTAACGACAGGAGGTGGTGTCAGTGGGCCGCATCAGGATCGTCCGACGTCCCCCACTTCCGTCGCGGCCGCCGCCGCTCGATCTGCGCACGCCGTCCGGGCGCCCGCTGCCGTACTGATTCCTGCGCCGCTCAGCCGTTGCCCTCGGGGCCGCACTCCGTGCGGCCCCGAGGCGCGTTCCGGGGGCGCGTTCCGGGGGCGCGTTCCGGGGCGTTGATCACCCCTGCCGCGGAGCGGCTCGAACCGGCAGGATGTCGGTGTACAGGGTCGCCGTCCGCGGGCGGCGCAGGCCGTACCAGGAGAGGGTTCCCATGCGGGAAGCGCACGCAGACCGGTCCACCCCCGACGAGCATTCCGCCCCCGGCCCGTCCGAGGAGGCCGAGGTGATCGTGGTGGGTGCGGGCCCGGCCGGTTCTTCCGCCGCCTTCCACCTCGCCAGGGCGGGCGTCGATGTGCTGCTGCTGGAGAAGTCCGCGTTCCCCCGGGAGAAGGTGTGCGGCGACGGCCTCACCCCGCGTGCGGTGCACCAGCTCATCCGGATGGGCGTCGACATCAAGGCCCCCGGCTGGACGCGGTCACGCGGGATGCGCTGGGTGACCGGGGACCGGCAGGTGGAGATCGACTGGCCCGCGCTGGGCGGCTACCCGGACTTCGGGCTCACCCGCAGCCGGCACGATTTCGACGACATCCTGGCCCGGCACGCGGTCGCGGCCGGGGCCCGGCTGCGCACCGGCGTGAAGGTGACGGAGCCGGTGACCGACCGGACCGGCCGGGTCACCGGTGTCACCGCGGTGTCGGGTACGGCGGAGCCCGTGGTGCACCGCGCTCCGGTCGTCATCGCCGCGGACGGCGCGTCCGCGCGGCTCGCTCTGGCGATGGGGCTGCAGCGGGACACGAAGCGGCAGATCGCCACGGCTGCCCGCCGCTACTACCGCAGCCCCGAGCGTTCCCGGGAGGAGTTCCTGGAGCTCTGGGCCGATCTCCGCTTTCCGCGGAGCGACCACTATCTGCCGGGGTACGGCTGGATCTTTCCGATGGGTGACGGCCGGGTCAACGTGGGACTCGGCGCGATCCCCCATCGCCGCCACGGCAAGGCCGACCTCCGGGCCACCCTGGACCGGTGGCTGGCACGGACGCCGCAGGAGTGGGGGCTGCGCGAGGAGAACGCCGAGGGGCCCGTCCGCAGCGCCGCGCTGCCGCTGGGCTTCAACCGTCACCCGCTGTACACCAGGGGGCTTCTCCTGGTCGGCGACTCAGGGGGCATGATCAGCCCCTGGAACGGTGAGGGCATCGGCCAGGCGCTGGAGGCAGGAGAGGTCGCGGCCGAGACGGCGGCGCTCGCGCTGGCCCTGCCGGCCGGCCCGCGACGGGAGAGGGCGCTCCACCACTACCCGGTCGAGATGAACCGCCGCTGGGGCAGCTACTACCGGCTCGGCAACACGGCCGCCGACCTGGTCTTCAGCCGGTCGGGGTTCCAGCCCGTGCTCAACCGCTACGTGATGGGCTCCCCGTTCCTGCTCAACACCCTGGCCCGGCTCCTCACCAACCTCACGGACAAGCCCTCGCGCGATGTGATCGACCATGTCCTGAACACCGCGGTGCGTCTCGTCCCCGCTCCGGACGCCCGCCGCCGCTGACCTCGGGGTGCACCGGTGGGGTGCACCGGTGGGGTTCACCGATACCCGCGGCCGGGTGGTGACCCTCCGCCGCGACTCCGGTGATCCGGTGGCACCCCGCCCCTGATCGCCCGGGTACACCGCCCCGAGGCGAGAGAACGGGCCCCGCCGCTGTTCTTCCACGGTCGTACGGCCGGCTCGGACGCCGGCGTCACCGGGGCCCGTCGACGCCACCCGCCCGTGGGGGGGCGTCGACGGACGGCTCCGTACCGAAGGCGCGCAAAAAGGTGTCGACACCGGCGGTGACGACCGTCGCCACGTCCGCCGGGTCGAGCGGCCGGGTACCCAGCGCGCTCTCCCCGGCAGCTCCTCGTAAACCAGCGCGATGAACTGGTTCGGTGGACGCACCGGCCGAGGCGGATCCGGTCACCGACCACGCCTGAGCCCCCCGTCCCGCCGCGGGGTGCCCGGCAGTCCGGCCGTGTCCAGGCGGACAAGGCCGGCACGTCCCGGAAGAACCGACGTCACCTTCGACAACGCGGAATCCGCCACACGATCCCCGGACGTCTCGAACAGCAGAGACACCGCACGAGTTGAGTTCTCCATGATGCCGCTTCACCCTCCGAGAAGCCTGAGCACGCGGGGCCAGCCATCGGCCTGTGCACGGGCGTTCCCGGCCGCAGTCCCACCGAGATCCATGTACCTGTTCGAAATGGGGTTCTTGGCGTAGCGGACCGTGGGGCTGTAGGGGTACCAGCCGATGTTGTGGCCCGCGTTCTTGTAGACCAGGCCCTCGCGCTGCCGGCCCGGGCGCGCGGGATCGCTTCCGATGCTGCGGGCGTCGTCCGCTGACGGCCAGAGTTGGTCGTCGTCACCCGCGATCGCCAGAACGCTGCCCGTTGCGTGATCGAGCGGGATCGGTGTGAGGTCGACCGGCTTGTCGTTCCGGGTCCATGCCACGCCGTGCGGGTAGCCCGGCGTAGTGCTCTGGGACGGAGCGTAGAGCACGAGATCGCTGACGAGGCCGGGGTATGCGTGGCCGAGAAGCTGGGCTGCCTCCGTCCCGCGGGAGAGTCCGATCGCGGCAGGCTTGCGAGTCCCTGTGCCGTATTCCCGGTCCAGGAACCGTGCGGCCGTGGCGAAGTACTCCAGTTTGATGTTCGCCAGACTTTCCGGACGCCCTGGGCAGCCGAAGTAGCACAGCGCGAGAACGGGGTGCCCGTGGGAGGCGAGCAACGCGGCGGCGAACCGGTTGCTGGTGCCGCCCTCCGAACCGCCGATACTCAGGACCGGTGTTCGTCGTGGCGAGTGGGGCGGGGGCAGGTACAGGGCCCCGTACACGCCGTTCCTGGCCCCGCTCAAGGCCTGGTAGGTCGTGCCCTTGCTCATCCACGTGCGCGTCAGCGAACGCGTCGCGATCTGCTTGCCGCCCGCCTTCACGGCGAGAGTCACCTTGAACGACGCCTGCTGTTCCGGCGCCTTCGGGAAAAACGCCGTCTTGCCCGCGTCTTTCTGTTGCGGCCTCATGGACCAGAACAGCCCCATGCCGTCAACGCCGTGGTAGGTGCCTGAACGTATGCGCGCACGGTTCAGGTCCACTTTTCCCGCATCGTCCGCGGTGACGACGGCCTGGCCTGTCCACCGAACGCCTTGATGGTCCACGGAGCCTGCGGTGACGGTGACCTCCTCCTGCGGGTGCAGGCCCGAGACCCGGACCCGGACCGCGTGATCCGCCAGAGATTCAGGCCGATCCACCTGGATTCGCGCCCGGGCGCTGTGCTCGTACCCCGACGAACACGCGCCCGCACCCAACAGCGCCAAGCAGCACGCCACCCCGACTGCACGACTCCGCCACGCCTCAACGCCCTTCACACCCACGATGCGCCCCCTCGAATCCGCTTCGCTGCAATAGCTGCACAGGGAAGCCAATCACGCGGACCGGGCCCTCTTACCTGAACTCGTGCAGCCGGAGTCGAACTTTGGGCACCCGTTTACCGATACCGCGTCCATTGCATGCGCCGGGGCGCGCATCCAGACGGATTGGCCTGAGGCTCCGACTCCGACTCCGGCACTCGTCATTCCGGACCGGTCGAGGAGTTCTCGAGCCGTCTGCCGGGCGGGCGCCGCCGTACTCAGGGGTTGGTACGGGCGCTGCCGTCATCAGGCGCGGCCCACCGGGCGGCGAGAAGCAGGGCGATGTCATCGGGACGGTCCGCGGCCTGCCTGGCCCGGCCGATGACATGGTCCGCCGTTTCGGCCAGGGAGGCCGGGCCGAATCCGGCGATCGTGCTGCGCAGCCGCTCGACGCCCACGTCGATGTCCGTACCGGACTCCTCGACCATGCCGTCGGTGTACAGCGCGAGCATCGCGCCGGGGGCGAGGTGCACTTCGGTGACGGGGTAGGACGCTTCGGCGTCGATGCCGAGCACGATGCCGCCCGGCAGGTCCATGACCTCGGCCGTGCCGTCGGGCAGGCGCAGCACGGGTTGCGGATGACCGGCCCGCACGACCTGCGCCCTGCCGGTGGCCGGGTCAATGACTACGTAGCAGCAGCTGGCGAACTGACCGGGATCGAGATCGATGAGCAGCCGGTTGGTTCCGCTCATCACTTCCTGCGGATCGTGACCGCTGAGCGCGAAGGCCCGCACGGCGCTGCGCAGTTGGCCCATGGTCGCGGCAGCTGCGACGCCGTGGCCCTGCACGTCCCCGATGACCAGCGCCAGTTTCCGGTCGGCCCCGATGACGTCGTACCAGTCGCCCCCGACGTCCATGCCCTGGGTGCCGGCAAGATACCGGCCCTCGGTGTCGACCCCGTCCACGGCGGGCAGCCCGTGCGGGAGCAGGACGTTCTGCAGCCCGCGGGCCAGGGCCGCCTCGGTGTCGTACCGCTGAGCTCGTTGCAGCGCCTGCGCGATGAGGCCCGCGAGGGCCGTCAGGACCGTGCGCTCCTCCGGGCTGAAGCCACGTGGCTGGTCGAAGCCGAGGATGCAGGAGCCGACGTGCCGTCCGGAGGCGATCAGGGGCAGGAAGGCGCGCGCGCCGACGTCGGTCTCCATGGGGATGCCCGGGTACGCGGCGGCCAGTCGCTCCATGGATTCGAAGAAGATGGGGCGCCCGGTGGTCAACGTCTCGACGCCGGGGATGCGGGCGTCCATGGCGACGCCGTCGAACCGGTCCAGGAAGCCGTGGGGGAAGCCGGTCTCCCATTCCAGGTAGAGGTGGCGCTCCTTCAGCAGGTAGATCGCGAGCTGGCGGCCGCCGAAGGCGGGGAGCAGCTCCTCGGTGACCACGGCGGACACCTGCCGGGCCGTGACGGCCTCGGTGAGGGCGATGGCCAGCGCGACCGGCCGGTACAGCGCGGCGGAGCGGTCGGCCGGAGAGCCGAGGCCCAGCCCGGGCGAGACGACGGACCCCGGCGCGTAGGCCGGCTGTTCGGTGGGGGTGAGCACGGCCGTCAGGCCGTCGTGACCGGGGTACAGGGACACGGAGAGCCAGGGCGGAGGGGTGCGCCGGGCGAGGAAATGGACCGGGGCGTCGGAAAGCATCGCGGCGCGGTAGTGATCCTCGTAGGCCGGGTTCGCGAACCACGGCAGAGCCTCCCAGAGCACCCGTCCGACCAGCTCCGACCGGCGGCGGCCGAGGATCTCCTCGGCCAGGCGGTTCATGTAGGTGATCCGGGCGAACCGGTCGAGGGAGAAGATGCCGCGCGGCAGCCGGTCGGCCGCCTCGGCGACGACCGGGCCGATGCCCAGGTCCACCAGGAAGCCGGTCAGATGGGTTGCCGCGCCGGAATCCCCGCCGTTGCCCCGGCGGCCCGAGACCTCCAACAGGTGCGAGCGTCCGTCGGGACCACGCAGCCGCATCCTGCGGACGACCGGTCCGCCCGAGTCCCCCGCCTGGCGGGCCAGGGCCCACAGCCCGTACACGTCCTCCGGGGCCAGCCGCGACGCCAGTGCGTCGATGGTGCCGGGGAACTCCTTCCGCCCGGTGCCGAGGATGGCGCACAGCTCGTCGTCCGCGCCGACGGCTCCGCTGTCGAGGTCCCAGTCGAAACGGCCGATCCGTACGGGGGGTGAACTGCCCGCCGGCAGCTGTACGGGAAGCGGCTCCTCGTCCCACTCCACTGCCGTCCCCGCAGACTGCAGGCCGGCCAGCGCGGCGCCGAGTCCTTCGGCGACGCTCCGCAGCCTGCGCCGGTCGGCGGTCTCCACGGGCTTCCCGGGGGTCGCCGGGCGCAGTACGACCAGGACGCCGACCGGCTTGCCGGCGCTGACGACCGGCATGTAGAGGGAGCTGAAGGGGAACGGCAGTCCTGCCATCAGCTGCGGGAAGCGGCGCATCGCCTCCTCCGCGTCGGAGAGGTGCACGGCCTTGCCCGACCGGAATGCCTCGGCGACCGGGAACGGCCGGTTCACATGCATCCGCCACCAGGGGCGGAACAGCGGTCCGGGCAGCCCCGCCAGCACCGCGAGCCGCAGGAGACCCGGGGTGAGGGAGCGCAGATAGACGCCGCCGGCCTGCCCGCCGGCCGACTCGATCGCGGTCACGACAGCCTGGGCGAGCACCAGCGACAGTTTGTCCGGCGCCCCGCCGTTCCGGAGTCTTCCGGGCAGACTGCCGCCCTCACTGAGCGGCTTACGCCGGACCGCGCCGTACCAGGTCACACAGCAAGCATGCTCCCCGGCCGCCATGCCGCGCACTTCGGCGAGTCCGGCACACGCGACCGAAATGCACTCTTCGTACATGTATGCGAGCCTGAAGGCGGCCCATCGTCCGACATCCGCACAGGAGGCACGATCATGGGCAAGAAGCAGAGCCGGCAGAACCGGGGCGCCCGCAGCGGAGGTCATGAGCACTCCGCCACCACGGAGGCCAAGGAGCAGACGAGCGCGGCGCCCGCGCCGGATGCGGTGAAGGCGATCTCCGAGCAGGTCTCCCACAAGCGCGAACGGAAGTTCGGCCACAACTGAGCCTTCGGCATCCCAGCGCCACCACATGACGACATGACGAAGGAGCGGCAGCCACCGTGCTCACGGCGGCAGCCGCTCCTTCGGCGCGCCATGCACGCGTTGCATGCGTCGACGCCCCCACCCACCCGTCGTCGCACAGGACCTCCGCCCGAACGGGCGGAGGTCCTGTGCGAGGGGGACCTGCGAAGAGTGCGGCACCCTACCGTCCATCGGACGGCGGGCGGCGGTCACCGAGTTGGTCATTGAGCTTCTGCTGGGCGGAATCGACCTGGCCGCTGTACTTGCTGCCCGTCTTCTTGTCGATGACGTCGCCACCCTTCTCGACTCCCTTGTGGGCCTGGTCGGGATGCCCCTTGATCAGGTCCTTGATCTTGTCGAGCATGCTCATGACTTTCCTCCTCATGGAACGCTGACCCTCCCAGCATCCATGCGATGTCCCGGCGCCGCACCCCGGGGCGGCGCCGCCCCTCCCGTCGGCGGCAGATGGCCGGGGGCCCGGGGAAATTACCCATAGGTATGTAGTGACTTCTCGCGCCGACGCCAGTAGAACTCGTTCCCATTCGATCGAGAGTGAGGAACGTCACATGACGGATTCGAGCTTACCCCACAAGGGATCGAGCGGTGTCTCACGTCGCGGATTCATGGCTAGAACAGGTTTCATCCTGGGGGCCGCTGCGCTCTCCGGTCACGCCACCGCCGCCCAGGCCCGTACGACCGGCACAGCCGCTGCGATCGGCAGCGGGGACCATGTCCCCGTTCTGGTGATCGGCACCGGGTACGGAGGTTCCGTCGCGGCCCTGCGGCTCGCCCGCGCAGGCGTCCACGTCCACATGGTCGAGATGGGAATGGCCTGGGACACCCCCGGGGCGGACGGCAAGATCTTCGCCAACACGACAAAGCCCGACGGCCGTTCGTACTGGCTCCGCACGAAGAGCAAGCAGCCCCTCAGCAACTTCCTCGGCTTTCCCATCGACCGGGCGATCCCCCGCTACACCGGCATCCTGGACGCCGAGGACTTCAGCGGCATCACGGTGTACCAGGGGCGCGGCGTCGGCGGCGGATCGCTGGTCAACGGCGGCATGGCGGTGACGCCCCGGCGCGAGAACTTCGGTGCCGTCCTCCCGTCGGTGAACGCCGACGAGATGTACTCCACCTACTACCCGCGCGCCAATGCCGGGCTCGGGGTCGCCACCGTCGACCCGGCATGGTTCGACAGCGTGGACTGCTACCAGTACGCCCGGGTGGGCCGCAAGCACGCCCAGCGCTCCGGGTTCCCGTTCGTCTTCGTGCCCGATGTGTACGACTGGGACTACATGGAGCAGGAGGCGGCAGGCACCGTACCCAAGTCGGCGCTGGACGGCGAGATCCTCTACGGCAACAACTACGGCAAGAAGTCGTTGCAGAAGACCTACCTCGCCCAGGCCAAGGCGACCGGGAACGTCACCATCTCACCGCTGCACCAGGTGACTTCGGTCGCTCCGGCGACGGGTGGCGGCTACACGGTCGTCATCGACGAAATCCGCACCGACGGGAGCGTCGCGACCACCAAGACCGTCACCGCGGACAAGGTGTTCTTCGCCGCGGGCAGCGTCGGTACGAGCAAGCTGCTGACCCGGCTGAAGGCCACGGGAGCGCTGTCCGGTCTGAACGACGAGATCGGCAAGGGCTGGGGCGACAACGGCAATGTCATGTGCGGCCGCGCCAACCACGTGTGGGACGCGACCGGCGCGGTCCAGTCGAGCATCCCCTGCGGCGGCATCGACAACTGGGCCGCCGGAGGCGCGTTCGCCGAGGTCGCACCGCTGCCGACCGGGATCGAGACGTTCGCCTCGTTCTATCTGTCGATCACGAAGAACCCGAACCGCGCCCAGTTCTCCTGGAACGCCGCCACGGGCAAGGTCGACCTGAACTGGCAGACTGCCTGGAAGCAGCCCTCCATCGACATGGCGAAGACGATCTTCGACAAGATCAACGCCAGGGAGGGGACGATCTACCGGACCGACCTCTTCGGCGTCTACAAGATCTGGGGCGACCACCTCACCTACCACCCGCTCGGCGGCGCGGTCCTCGACAGGGCCACCGACAACTACGGCCGTCTGCACGGCTATACGGGCCTGTACGTCATCGACGGCTCGCTGATCCCCGGCAACACCAGCGTCAATCCGTTCGTCACCATCACGGCACTGGCCGAACGGAACATCGAGAAGATCATCGCCACCGATCTGTGACAGCGGGTCAGAACGGGCGGGACTTCCAGTAGGAGGCGACGGGCAGGCCTCCTACTGGATACGCGCCGCGACCAGGCCCTGTCCGGCCGGCAGCCGAGCTCAGTGCCCCGGCAGCACGCACACGGCGTCGAGACCCAGCACGTGGTTGAGCCGGCCGAACGCAAGCCAGGAGCCGATGCTCATGCTCAGCTCGACGATCTCGTGCTGGCTGTAGTGCGCGGTCATCCGGGCCCAGAACGCGTCGTCCAGGCCGTGATGGTCCAGGGCGTACCGCTCGGCGTACTCGGCCGCCAGCCGGGTCCGGTCGTCGAAGGCCCCGGTGCTGCGCCAGTCGCTCACCGCACCGGCGAACTCCTCCTCGACCTTCTGACCGTCGCGTTCGGTGCGCCAGTCCAGGCAGAAGAGACAGCCGTTGATCTGCGCGATGCGCAGCCTGGCCGCCTCGAACTCACGGAGCCCGAGCGTCGTGTGCTCGTACACCGACAGCGAGAAGTTCGCGGCGGCCATGCCGATGCCGGGGACCATGTCGCCCCATACGTAGCCGATCGGTTCCTGGCCCTCGGGGATGTCGATGATCATGGCTGCTTCCTTCCGAATCGGCCGGCTGCGGGACGCAGGGGTACGTCGAGGGCGTCGTAGAGTCCGGGTTCCGCGTCCACCAGCCAGTCGATGGCGTTCACCAGCCGGCCGACCGCGGTGGCGTTGCCGCCCGCCGAGCGGTTCTCGCCCTCGTCGGTGGCCTCGACGGTGACCTCGATGCGCGGGCGGCCCTCGATGATCACCCGGTGGGCTCCGGCGCCGTCGGGCGGCGACGGCCAGTCCGGGGCGCAGGACGGGTGGATGCGCGTGATGTGTTCGATGATGATGCGGGGTTCGCCCTCGACGACGCCCTGGACCTCGAAGCGGACAGCACCCTGGGTGCCGGCCTCGAACTCGCCCATCGTCCTGGTCGTGACGGTGGCTTCGAGCGGCCGGCGGGCCATGGTCTCGCGGATGTCGTCGAGCTCCACGCCCAGGGCCCTGGCCATCAGCCGTATCTGGCCGCCCCACACCATGGTCGGGACGGAGGCCGCGAGCATGAGGGGCTCGTACTCCATGGGGTGTCCCATGCCGATGAGGTGGCGGACCGAGTCGGGCTGGTCGTACGTGGAGTAGTCGAAGATCTCCTGGCAGCGGATCACGTCCACCGTGGAGCCGAGTCCGCTGATCAGCAGGGGCAGTACGTCGTTGCCCCAGCCGGGATCGACGCCGGAGACGAAGAGCGATCCGCCACCGCCGGCGACGGCGGCAAGCACCGGTTCGCGCAGCTCGGGCGGGGCGCCCCGCTGGTCGTAGAGCGCGTACAGCGCCGGGGTGACGACGACGGCGCCCCCGGCCACCGCCCTGGTGATGTCGGCCAGCGCCTCGTCGGGGCGGATGTCTCCGGAGGCCGCGTACACGACGGCTCGGGGAGAGGTCGACAGCACCGCGTCGATGTCGTCGGTCGCAGCGACGCCCAGATCGCGGTCCAGACCGGCGAGGGCGCCCGCGTCACGGCCCACCTTGCCGGGGTCGTGGACGATGACGTGCGCGAGTTTCAGGGCCGGATGGGAGTCGACCGCGCGGATGGCCGCGCGGCCGACATTGCCGGTACCCCAGACCACCGTGGAAATCATGCGGCGGAGGGTAGCGCGCGGGATGAAAGGTTCATAGTGGCATCGCGCACCGGGTTGGGCGGGGCCCGGGACAGGTCCGATCGGCCCGCCCCGGTCCGCTCCGCCGGGCGTCGTTACTCGTCGATCGTGGTCCCGTACCCGGCGCCCGTCTCAGGACCGCCGAACGGCCGGGCGTCGAACGTCCATGAGCCGGAGGCCGTCACGCCGCCCGGCCCGGACGAGAACACCCAGCCGACGCCGTTGCCGGCGTTCTCTCCGGGCGCGGCGGACAGCAGACCGAACCGCCCGTCGTTGTTGGGATCGGTCAGCCGCACCTGGCCGCCCCAGAGGTCGCCCTTCTCGGGCGCGCCCGGCACGTTCACCGAGTCCTGGTCCCATGATGCGGCGCCGGTGGCGGTGAGTCCGCCGGCCGCACCGCGCAGCACCCACACGGCGCCCGCGTCGGCGACCGTGCCGATGTCCTCGCCGGGGGCGCCGATCGCCACGTCCGCGTAGCCGTCGCCGTCGGTGTCCGCCACCGAGAGGTCGGCGCCCCAGCCGTCACCGGCCTCGGAGCTGCCGGGGACGCCCGAGGTGTCCTGCGTCCACCACACGGGCGGGGTTCCCGGGCCCTCGGCGCCGACGGGTCCGTCGCCCAGGCTGCCGTAGTACACGCCGACCACACCGCCGGTCATCGATTCGCCGCCGTCGTCGGGGCTGCTGGGCTCCCCGGTGACGAGGTCGTCGTAGCCGTCGTTGTTGATGTCGCCTGAGGCGACGGCGGGGCCGCCGCGCAGATCGTGGTCGTACCGGAGTCCCTGGACGTCACCGAGGAAGAGCGCGGACCAGCCGTGCCCCGGCTCCCCGCCGACGGTGACGCCGGAGATGACGAGGTCGGCGAGACCGTTGCCGTCGTAGTCGCCGGTCGTCATGGCGCGGGGCACGATCTCCCGCCCCGGGGTGCCGGGGATGAGGCTGCTGCGTGAGGTGGGCGCCGGTGCCCTGGACTGCCGCCGGGCCGCCGCCTCGTACTGGTAGAGGCTGAGGTCGGTGCGGTCGGTCACGGCCAGCTGGTCGCCCGGGATGTCGGGGCTGAAGTGCGCCGCGGCGAGCGCGCTGCCGAACCTGGCGCCGGCGGTGGGCTCCTCGGCCTGCAGCCAGTCGCTGTCCGCGCCGGAGAGCCCCTTCGCGGAACCCCACAGGACGACGATGCCGCCCGCGTCGGTCACCGGTTCGACGTTCTCGCCGGGGAGGCCCACGACCGCGTCGTCGTACCCGTCCCCGTCGAGGTCGCCGGAGGTCAGGGCGCGGCCGAAGCCGTCGCCCGCCTCGGCGGCGCCCGGCACTCCGGTGGTGTTCTGGCTGAGTACGGCGCCCCGGGTGGTGCCGATGCCACCCGGCCCGCCGTACTGCACGGTCACGTAGCCCGCGCCCTTCTGGCCGCCGATGGTCCCACCGGGCGCGCCGATGAGCACGTCCTCGTAGCCGTCACCGTTGAAGTCGGTGTTGCGGTCGTCTGCGTGCGTTCCGCCGGGGGTGCCGGCGTAGGCGGAGGGCGCGACGACTGCGGCCCCTGCCATCAGGAGAAATGAGGCCGCGACAACGGCGGCCGAACGGTGGGTGCGCACGAGCGGCTCCTCGGTTCAAGGATGACCGGGCTAGGGCCTGGCGGACCATGATCCGCCGAGCAGGCCCCTGATCTGATCCGGGGGGACGCCGGGAAGAGCCCGTTGTCCTCCTGGCGCCCTGTTGGACCGGCTTCGCGGCGCAAGGGTTGTACGGCATGGCAAAAGGGGTGGAAGGGAGCAGCTCAGCTCCCTTCCACCCCTGTTCACGACTCCGCCCCGGGGGCGGGAACCGCGGTGGGTCAGTAGGCCCCGAAGACGTTGTCGATCGAGCCGTACGTGGCGGCGGCGTAGTTGCACGCCGCGGTGATGTTGGCGACGGGGTCCAGGATGTCCAGCGAGGTGCCGGGCACGTGGTACGCGTCGAACGTGGGCTGGATGACCTGGAGGAGGCCCTTGGACGGAGTGCCGGCGGCGGCGTTCGAGTCCCAGTTGTTGACGATCTGCGGGTTGCCCGAGGACTCGCGGATGACGTTGCGGTAGATGCCGTCGTAGCTGCCGGGGATGCCGTTCTCGGCCATGACGGCGAGGGACTCCTTGATCCAGCCGTCGAGGTCGTCGGTGTACGCCGTCGCGCTCTGCGCGGGGGTGGTCTCGGCGGTCTCCGCGGCGACGGGCGTCGCCGTCCGCTGGGAACGGTCGGCGCGGTCGGTGCTCTCGGCCCGGTCGGCCGACGGCTGCGAGGCGCTGCCGGACGTGTTCTCCGCCTTGAACTCGCTCTTGGTCGCGGCCTTGGGTGCGGCGGCCGCGGACTTGGCGCCGATGGTCAGCTTCAGGCCCGGGTGAATGAGGTCGGGGTTGCCGCCAACCGCACTCCGGTTGTCCTGGTACAGCCGCTCCCAGCCGCCACTGAGGGAATGCCCCCGGGCGATCTTGGAAAGCGAATCACCGGAGACCACGGAATAGGTGGTGGACTCGGCCTTCTGTACGGCAATTTCCTTGCCGGACACGGAAGTCGGGGCCGCGGCCTTTTCCGCTACGACCGCCTGGGCGGGTGCGGCAGAAGCCGATCCGGCAGCGATCAGGGGGAGCGCGAGAACGACTCCGCCCGCGCTCACGGCGATGAAACCGCGGGTCAGGGAGGTGGACTTGGAACGACGGTGCTGACCCTTGAAGGGCATGGCGCTTTTCCTCTCCGCCGCCTGCGAGGTGAGCTGTCGGGTTCGGACTGGAGATGTCCGGCCGCACATGGCGACTTCACCCCTAGCCGCTCCGGATTCCGGACCGGCGGCAAACCTGGGTCCCCCGCTCCTGCCGTACGTGAGTGGTCGGGTTACCGGACGGCGGCAGGATTCGGCGTTCCATCCGGATTGACGGTGACCGTAAGCGAGAAAGGGCAGGCGAAACAAGCCCGGAATTCTTGATCGCAATTAATTCGCAAGATCAATCAAAGGAAATGTGGGACGCCGGTCACATGCGAGCGGGGCAACTTTCTTGGCGCAACAGGGAACCGAAGCCTCCGGTTGTGCGTCAGGAGCGGGAAACGTGACGCTGACCACTGCGCCCGAAAGGGGCGATTTGCTGGATATTCAGAGGTTCTGACCCACGGAAAAGCGACCCCCGTGAGCATTCTTTGCAATTCCGATTTTTCGTACAATTAGGACATTACGGTGCAGGGGTCGGCTGTGCGGCCACGTCTGTACGGCTGCGCGCCACCACGACCGGTGAGCCGTCGCCCGGGGCGCGGAGTATGTCCGCGTCGAGCGCATAGAGCTCCTTCACCAAGGCCTCGTCGACCGTCTCGCGGGGAGCACCCTGCGCGATGACGCGGCCGCCCTTCATCGCGACGAGCAGATCGGCGTAACGGGCCGCGGCGGCGAGGTCGTGCTGGACCATGACGACGGTGCGGCCGGTGGCCGCGACCTCGCGGACGAGTTCCAGGACTTCGACGGCATGCCCGAGGTCGAGGGCGCTGGTCGGTTCGTCGAGCAGGACGACCGGGGTCTGCTGGGCCAGGACCATCGCGAGCCAGCAGCGCTGGCGCTGACCGCCGGACAGCCGGTCGATGCGCTCCCCGGCCAGTGCGGTGGTGCCGGTGGCGTCGAGTGCATCGCGTACCGCCTGCTCGTCTTCGCGCGACCACTGGCGCAGCAGCCCCTGGTGCGGGCTGCGGCCGTAGCGCACCAGACCGGCCACGGTGACCGCCTCGGGGGCGCGCGGCGACTGCGGCAGCAGGGCGACATGGTGGGCGGCCAGGCGCCGGCCGGTCCGCCAGATGTCCGTCCCGCCGATCAGTACCGTGCCGGACTCGGGCCGGTGGAGCCGGGCGACGGTCCGCAGCAGGGTCGACTTCCCGCAGCCGTTGGGGCCCACGATCGCGACGACCTGTCCGGCGGGGACCGTGAGGTGGACGTTCTCGACGACGGGGCGGCCCGGGTATCCGGCGTGCAGGCCACGGACTTCGAGTCCCGCCTTCGCACCGGTCGGATTCTCGGTCATGTGCGGCTCACGCCTTTCCGGCGGCCGGGTCGGGCCGCAGCAGTACCCACAGGAGGAAGGGGCCGCCGAGGACGCTGGTGACGACCCCGACGGGAAGTTCGACCGGAGCGGCGACGCGTCCGATCGCATCGGCCGCGGCGATCAGTGCGGCTCCGGTCAGCGCCGAGCCGGTGACCGGCACGCGGGTGGGACCGGTCAGCCGCTGGGCGAGGATCGGCGCCGCCAGTGCCACGAAGGCGATGGGGCCGCCGACCCCGACCGCCGTGCCCGCCAGCAGCACCGCGAGGACGAGAGCGACGGTACGCACCCGGCGCAGATCGACTCCGAGGGAACTCGCCACCTCGTCGCCGAAGCGCAGCAGTTGGAGGCGGTGCCCGGCCGCCAGCGACAGCGGGACGAGGAACAGCAGGGCCACGGCCAGCGGCACGCCGGCATCCCAGTCGCGCCCGTTGAGGCTGCCGACGGCCCAGAGGAACACGCCGCCCGCCGTGTTGTCGTTCTCGCGCGACATGATCAGATCGCTCACCGCGCCGATGAAGGTGGAGACGCCGATCCCGGCCACCAGCAGCCGGTAGCCGGCACTCCCCGCTCCCCCGGCGCACAGGACGACCAGGGCCGCGGCGGCCACGGCACCGAGCGGCCCGAGCCACCAGTTGCCGACCATGCCGGTGGCGGACCCCGCGGCGGCGGCGACCACGGCAGCGGTGGCGCCCTCGTTGACGCCGACCAGGTCCGGCGTGGCGAGCCGGTTGCCGGCCAGAGTCTGGGTGAGACAGCCCGCGATGCCGAGGGCGGCACCGACCAGCAGGCCGGTGAAGATGCGGGGCAGCCGGAAGTCCCGCACGATCATGACGGTGCCGGCATCGCCCGATCCCAGCAGTCCCGAGAGGGTCTCCGACAGGCTCATGCCGGTCGAACTCGCCATCACCGCCAGGGTGATGAGAAGGGCCAGCAGCGGAAGGAGCAGCGCGGCGGCGAGCGCGCTGCGCCTCGGGAGGAGCCAGGACAGCGTTCCGGTGCGCAGCACGACGCTGTCGGGCGGGGTCACGTCCGTCATGCCGGGACCCCTGCGGTGGACAGCCGGGAGGAGCGGGCGATCCACACGAGCAGGGGGCCGCCGACGAAGGCGAGCAGCACACTGACCGGGGTCTCCCAGGGCCGGATGACGATCCGGGCGAGAACGTCAGCGACGACCATGATGTCGGCCGCGATCAGGGCGGACAGGACGAGCTGGGCGGTCATGCGCGCCCCTGCCAGCGCCCGGGCGGCGTAGGGCGCGAACAGTCCGAGGAAGGCGATGGGCCCGGCCACGGCGACGGCGCATCCGGCGAGCAGGGAGACGGCCCCGGCGACGACGAGGCGGATCCGGCCGGGGTGGTGCCCCAGGGAGCGGGCGCCGTCGTCCCCGAGCCCGAGCGCCGCCAGCGGGCGGGCGCAGCCGAGTGCGGTGAGCAGGCCCACCGCGATGAGGGGCAGCAGGGGCAGCAGGTCGGAGATCTCGATGCCGGCGAGCGAGCCGATCGTCCAGTAGCGGTAGGTGTCGAAGGTGGACTGAGTACCCAGCAGGACGTACGAGGTGAGGCCGTGGAAGGTGGCGCCGAGCGCCGATCCGGCCAGGACGAGCCGCAGCGGGGAGCCGCCGCCGCGTCCGGAAGCGGCGAACAGGAGGACGGCCGCACTGGCGACCATGCCTCCGGCCAGGGCCCACACCAGCAACGAGGCGGGCGAGTCCGCGCCGAAGTAGGTGAGCCCCAGCACCACGGCGAAGGCGGCCCCCGAGTTGACGCCGAGCAGCCCCGTCTCGGCGAGGGGGTTGCGGGTGGCGGCCTGCAGGAGGCACCCGGCCGTCCCCAGACACGCCCCGACCAGCACCGCGGCGAGCGTGCGCGGCAGGCGCACGTCCACGACGGCCAGGCGCAGTTGTGCGTCCGCCCGGGCGGCCGGGTCACCGACGAGGTAGTCCCAGGCGCCGCCCGCCGAACTGGACCCGGTGCCGATGAGCAGGGACAGCAGGACGAGGGCGGGCAGCAGGAGCACGAGACCGGCGGCCGCCCACACGGCCGCGCGTCCCTCCCGTGGCGGGGCTTCGGTGGGGCGGGTTCCGGTTGCGGGCCGTCCCCCTTGCACGATCGACATATGGTTAGCCTAACCTAAGTAAGCCGGGCGGCTGTCGGCGGCCCCAGGGCTCCCCCATGCCCTGAAACGGCGTCAATCGCCCTGCCCTGTCCCCTTTCGGTGCGGCGGAGCAGCCACCCGGACCGACCTCATCACTCGAACGCAACGGAGATTCCAGGCCATGGCCCCGAATTCGACCTTCTCTTCCCGCGGCCTCGTCCGCCCCTCGGTGGCGGCCTCCCTGATCGGCATCTGTGCCCTGGCGCTGACCGCCTGCGGGTCCTCCGAGGCTTCGGAGGGTTCTGGCGATTCGGGCGGGTCCGAGTCCGCGACGACGACTCAGGTGACGGACGCGACCGGGACGTCGGTGAAGGTCCCCTCGGCGCCCGAGCGTGTGGTCGTCCTCAGTGAGATGGACCTGGACGCGGCTCTCGCACTGGGCGTGAAGCCGGTGGGTCTGACCGCCGGCCGCGGACAGAAGGGCGCGCCCGCCTACCTCGCGGACCAGGCGAAGGGCATCCCCGTGGTGGGTGCGGTCACCGGACCGGACATCGAGAAGGTCGTCCAGGCCAAGCCGGACGTGATCCTCGCCGGCCAGCTCGCCGACGAGCAGGTCCTCCAGCAGCTGCGCAAGGTCGCGCCCACGGTCGTCACGATCGACGGCACCAAGGACTGGAAGAAGGCGCTCTCGCTCACCGGGAAGACACTCGGCAAGGGCAACCGGGCCGAGGCGTTCCTCGCCGACTACGGCACCCGGGCCGCCGCCCTGAAGAAGGACCTGGGCGCGGAGGCCGGCAAGAGCGTGTCCGTCGCCCGCTACTCGGCCAAGGGCTCGGCCGTCATGCAGCAGGGCGTGTTCATCAGCGACGTCCTGAAGGACCTGGGCTTCACCCGCCCCGGTATCCAGAACGAGAAGGGCGAGGGCCACTCCACCCCGATCAGTGACGAGAACCTCAAGGAGATCGACGGGGACTGGCTCTTCATCGGCACCCTCACCTCCACCGGATCGGACCAGGACCTCGTGGGCGAGCTGTCCAAGAAGCCTGCGTACAAGCAGCTCAAGGCCGTGAGCAACGATCGTGCGACCGTGATCGACGGCACCAAGTGGACGAGCCTGGGCGGCGCGCAGGCGGCCGTCTCGGTGCTCGACGACATCCGCAAGGCCATGGTCAAGTGAATCCTGCCCCGGAACTCACCGGCCGGATCGCCCTCGTGACGGGGGCGGGCCGCGGGATCGGCGAGGCGGTGGTGCACGCCCTCGTCGAGCGCGGCGCCCGTGTCCTGGCCACCGACGTCACCCCCGACGGCGTCCACGCGCTCGCCCGGAAGTACGGCGAGCAGGTCGCGGCCCGCACTCTCGACGTCACGGACTCCGCAGCCGTGGAGGCACTCGTCGCGGAGGCCGAGGACACGCTCGGCCCGCTGGACATCGCGGTCAACGTCGCCGGAGTACTGCGGTGTTCGGCCGTCGCCGAGCTGACGGACGAGGACTGGGCGGCCACCTTCGCCGTCAACACCAACGGGGTGTTCCACGTCTCGCGGTCCGTCTCGCGCCGGATGGCCGGCCGCGGGACGGGAAGCATCGTCACCGTCGCGTCCAACGCCGCGGGCATCCCCCGCACGGACATGGCCGCGTACGCGGCCTCGAAGGCCGCCGCCGTCATGTTCACCAAGTGCCTCGGCCTCGAACTGGCGCCCCTGGGCATCCGCTGCAACACCGTCTCGCCCGGTTCGACCCTCACCGACATGCAGCGCGGCATGTGGCCGTCCGGCGACGCGCAGGACGAGGAGGCCGCCGCCCGGCGGGTCATCGAAGGGGACGGGGCGAGCTATCGCACGGGCATACCGCTCGGACGGATCGCCGATCCGTCCGACATCGCCGACGCGGTCGCCTTCCTCGTGTCCGACCGTGCGCGCCACATCACCCTGCACGACCTCTACGTCGACGGCGGCGCCACGCTGCGGGCCTGACCCGCCCGCCCGGCACCTTCGACAGCGGATCGCAGCCCTCCCCCACTGGAGACAAGAAGACATGTCTGCCTCACTGCGCGTACCCACCGCCCCGCACCGGGCCGCGCCCCACACCTCCCCTCCCCCCTCCCCCGGTGCGGCCACCGCACTGCTGGACGCCTACCGGCCCGGTACGGACCGCTTCCTGGCCTCGGCGCACCGGACCCTGCTCGCATCCGGCATCGCAGCCGAAGTCCCCTACGACACAAGGCCGTTGGCCTCCCGGGTGCGCGAGGTGCTCGATGCCCGGCGGCGCGCCGGGGACCCGGCACCGATCGTCGTGGGCGCGCTGCCCTTCACTCCGGGCGCCCCCCACTCACTGGCGGTCCCGCAGTCCGTCCGCCGGACATCGGCGCTGTGCGAGGACCCGCTCATCGCACTCCCCGGCCCTCCGGCTGAGCCCGGCACCTGGCAGACCCGGGAGGTCCCCGAGGCCGGCGCGTACACCGCGGCGGTCGCCGCGGCGGTGCGACGGATGCGCGCCGGGGAGTTCGACAAGGTCGTCCTCGCCCGCACCCTGGAACTGACTTCCTCGCACGAACTCGATCTGCCCGCCATGCTGCGCCGGCTCGCGCAGCACGACCCGAAGGGCTACACCTTCGCCGTCCCCAGCGGGCCGGGCCGCACCCTCATAGGCGCCAGTCCCGAACTCCTGGTAGCCCGCGCCGGGAACGTACTCACGGCCAATCCACTGGCCGGCTCCGCTCCGCGCAGCGACGATCTGGCCGAGGACGTACGGCGCGCGGCCGCGCTGCTGGAATCCCCCAAGGACCTGCACGAACACGCCGTCGTCGTCGCCGCCGTGCGGGAGGCCCTCGCCCCGTTCTGCGTGAGCCTCGACGTCCCCGAACACCCCACTCTCGTACGGACTGCGGCCATGTGGCACCTGTCGACGACCGTCACCGGAACGCTCGCGGACCCTGCCACCTCCTCCCTCGACCTCGCTTCGGCTCTGCACCCCACGCCCGCGGTGTGCGGCACCCCGACCGAGACGGCCCGCGCCGTCATCGCGGAGTCGGAACCCTTCGACCGCGGCGCCTACACCGGCATGGTCGGCTGGCAGGACGCGGACGGCGACGGCGAGTGGGTCGTGACGATCCGCTGTGCCGAGGCCGAGGGCCGCTCGCTGCGACTGTTCGCCGGCGCCGGTGTGGTGGCCGCCTCCTCGCCCGAGGCGGAGACCGCGGAGACCGCTGCCAAGTTCCGCACCTTCCTCAGCGCCGTGGGGGCCGCGCTGTGAGCGCCGCCCCGCAGGACGACGCCCCCACCTGGCCCGCCGGCTTCGCCGAGCGATACCGCGCGGCCGGCCACTGGCGCGGCGAGACGTTCACCGGCGTGCTCGGGCGCGCGCCGCTGCTCACCGCGACCGAGTGGCGGTCGTCGACCCCGCGGACGGGCGCCGCGCCTGGACGTACGGCGAACTCGACGAGCGCGCGGCCCGGCTGGCGGCGGGGTTCGTGGCCCGGGGCATCGCCAGGGGCGACCGCGTCGTCGTCCAGCTGCCCAACGTCGCCGAGTTCATCGAGGTCGTCTTCGCCCTCTTCCGGATCGGTGCGCTGCCCGTCTTCGCGCTGCCCGCCCACCGGGAGACGGAGATCGGCTACTTCTGCTCGTTCACCGAGGCCGTCGCCTACGTGATCCCGGACCGGCACGCCGGCTTCGACCACCGTGCGCTGGCGACCTCGGTGAAGGCGCGGACTCCCGGGCTGAAGCATGTGTTCGTCGTCGGTGACCCGGGTGAGCACACCGCGCTGTCCGACGTGCCTTGCGAGGACTCCGGTCCGCTCGACGGTCCCGAACCGCACGATCTGGCCTTCCTCCAGCTTTCGGGCGGAACGACCGGGGTACCGAAACTCATTCCGCGCACGCACGACGACTACATCTACTCGCTGCGCGGCTCCAACGAGATCTGCGGCGTCGACGAGACCACCCGCTTCCTCGTGGTGCTGCCGGCCGCGCACAACTTCCCGATGAGTTCACCGGGCTGGCTCGGCGCGCTGTACGCGGGCGGCACCGTCGTCCTGTGTCCACGACCCGATCCGGCGACGGCTTTCCCGATCGTCGAGCAGGAGCGGGTGACGATGACGGGAATGGTGCCGCCACTCGCCCTGGTGTGGACCGAGGCCGCGGCGGACGCGGCACAGGACCTGTCCGGTCTGGAGCTGGTCCTCGTCGGAGGCGCCAAGTACAGCGAGGCGGCGGCCCGTCGGCTGGAGCCCGCGCTGGGCTGCCGGCTCATGCAGGTCTTCGGCATGGCCGAGGGCCTCGTCAACTACACGCGGCTGGACGACGACCCGGAGACCGTGGTCACCACGCAGGGCCGGCCGATCTCCGAGGACGACGAGATCCGGATCGTGGACGACGCCGGACAGGAGGTCGCCGAGGGGGACTTCGGACATCTGCTCACCCGCGGCCCGTACACGATCCGCGGCTACTGGCGCGCCCCCGAGCACAACCGGACGGCGTTCACCGAGGACGGCTTCTACCGCACGGGCGACATCGTGCGCCGCACCGCGAACGGCAGTCTCGTCGTCGAGGGACGGGCGAAGGACCAGATCAACCGGGGCGGCGAGAAGGTCGCGCCTGAGGAGATCGAGAACATCATCCTCGCCCACCCCTGCGTGCACGACGTTTCGGTGGTCGGTGTCGCCGACGCGTACCTGGGCGAACGCACGCTCGCGTACGTGATCCTGCGCGACGGCGCCGAACCGCTCAAGCCGGTTGCGGTGAAACGGCACGTGCGCGAGCGCGGAGTCGCCGCTTACAAGGTCCCCGACCTCGTCGAGTTCGTCGATGCCTTCCCGCAGACCGGGATCGGCAAGGTCAGCAAGAACGGGCTGCGCTCCGATTCCTCCCCCGGCTCCGGTTCCTCCCCCGGCTCCGGTTCCGCTCCCGGCTCGGGCTCCGCCTCCCACTCCAGCTCCGCTCCCGCCGAACAGCACCGAGTCCGCTCCGCGCGGCACTGAAAGGCCCTCCCCATGGCACTTCCCGCCATCGCCCCCTATCCCCTGCCCGGCGCGGACGAGATTCCCGTGAACCGGGTCGCGTGGACCGTCGACCCTGCGCGCGCCGTGCTGCTCGTCCACGATCTCCAGAACCACTTCCTCGGTGCGTACCGCTCCGGCGAACAGCCGCTGACCGGCATGCTCGGCAACACGGCCCGCATCATCGAGGAGTGCCGCGGCGCCGGCGTCCCGGTGGTCTACTCGGCGCAGCGCGGCGGCCAGACCGCTGAGGAGCGCGGGCTCCAGCTCGACTTCTGGGGCCCCGGCGCGTCCGACGACGCCGAGGCCCTCGCCATGCCGGACTCCGTCGCGCCCGCGGCCGGTGACACGGTGCTCACCAAGTGGAAGTACAGCGCGTTCGTCCGTACCGAACTCGAGTCCCTGATCCGGGAGTCGGGCCGCGACCAGCTGGTGCTCACCGGTGTGTACGCACACATCGGTGTACTCATGAGCGCCGCAGACGCGTGGATGCGGGACATCCAGGCGTTCGTCGTGGCCGATGCCGTCGCCGACTTCTCGCGCGAGGACCACGACATGGCGCTGCGCTGGGCAGCGGGCCGCTGCGCGGTCGTGACCACCACCGACGCCCTCCTGAAGGAGATCTGAGCACCGTGGCCCTCACCCTGGAACAGATCCGCAACGACGTCGCCGAGTCCCTGGGCGAGGACCCCGCGGACATCCCCCTCGACGAGAACCTCCTCGACCACGGCCTCGACTCGGTCCGCATCATGGCGCTGCTCGGACGCTGGCGTCGCGACCACGACGTGCGGGCCGACTTCGCCGACCTCGCCGAACAGCCCTCCATCGAGGCCTGGTGCCCGCTGCTGGGGGTCTCATGACGGTCCTGCTCACCGATGCGACCGGCACCACGACGGACAAGCCGGGCACCGTACTGCCGTTGACGTCTGCACAGTCGGGCATGTGGTACGCGCAGTCGCTGGATCCGCTCAGCCCGGCGCAGAACACCGCGGAGTGCCTGGAGATCGCCGGGCCGCTCGACCCCGAGGTGTTCGCGGCGGCTCTGCGCCGGGTCACCGCGGAGGCGGACGCGCTGCGCGTCCGGATCGAGGAAGGGCCGGAGGGTCCGCGCCAGACCGTCGCGGCCTCGGTCGTCCTCCCGTTCACCGTGCACGACCTGCGGGGCGTGCCCGACGGGGACCGGGAGGCAGAGGCATGGATGTGCGCCGACCTCGCCGAGCCCTGCGATCCGGCGGCCGGACCGCTGTTCCGGCATGCGCTCTTCCGCGTCGGGCAGGAGCGCTGGCTCTGGTACCAGCGGATCCATCACCTCGTCATGGACGGCTTCGGCTACTCGCTGCTCGTCCGGCGCACGGCCGAGATCTACTCGGCACTCGTCCGGGGCGGGGATCCCGGGCCCCGGGCCTTCGGAACGCTCACCGACCTCGTCGCGCAGGACGCCGACTACCGGGCGTCGGAGGCGTTCGCGGCAGACCGCGCCCACTGGTCCGAGGCCTTCGCCGACCGGCCGGAGGTGCCGAGGCTCGCGGGCCGTGGCGCTCTGCCGTCGCGTACGTTCCTGCGCCGCACTGCCCACCTCGGTCCGCAGGCCACGGAGCGGATGCGGGAGCTCGCGACGCAGCTTCGCGCGACCTGGCCCGAGGTGCTGATCGCCGCGCAGGCGCTCTACACCTCCCGGGCCACCGCCCGCTCCGAAGTGGTGCTCGGGCTGCCCATGATGGGCCGGGTGGGATCGGTCGCGCTTCGCGTGCCGGGCATGGTGATGAACGTGCTCCCGCTGCGGCTGACCGTCACTCCGGGCGCAGGTTTCGCCGAGTTGGTGCGCCAGGTCGTTGTGGGCATCCGCGAGGTCCGCCGCCATCAGCGCTACCGCTACGAGGACATCCGCCGCGATCTGCGACTGCTCGCCGAGAGCCGCGGTCTGGTGGGCCCGCTCGTCAATGTGATGCCCTTCGACTACGACGTGGACTTCGCGGGTGTGCCTGCCCGGGCCCGCAACCTGTCCGCGGGCCCGGTGGACGACCTGACCGTCAACATCTACGACCGGGCGGACGGCCGCGGGCTGCGCATCGACCACGACGGCAATCCGGCCCTGTACGACGAGGACACGCTCGCCGCCCATCAGGAGCGCTTCCTGCACCTCGTGGAACGGCTGACCGCGGCGGACCCGCACGCCCCGCTCTCCGCACACGGCATCGCGACCCCTGCCGAGCACGACCTGGTCGTCGAGCGGTTCAACCGCACGGACCGCGTGCTGCCTCCGACGACGCTGATCGGACCGATCGAGGCGCAGGCCGCCCGCACCCCGGGCGCGACCGCGCTGGTGTACGGGAACGTCTCCCTCACGTACGCGGAGCTGAACACCCGCGCCAACCGGCTGGCCCGGCACCTGCGGACCCTCGGCGCCCGGCCGGGTGCCGTGGTGGCGGTGGCGGTGCCGCGCTCGGTGGAGCTGATCGTCTCGCTGCTCGCCGTGCTGAAGGCGGGAGCCGCGTATCTGCCGCTCGACCCGGAGTACCCGGCGGAGCGGATCACGTACATGCTGCGGGACGCGGCACCCGTCTGTGCCGTCACCGACCGTGCCGGCCGCCTCCCCGACGACGCGATGACAACACAGGTGGTCCTGGACGGCCTCGACGTCTCCGGATACCCGTGGTGCGATCCGTCGCGCCCGCTGACGCCCGCGCACCCCGCGTACGTCATCTACACCTCGGGATCCACCGGCCGCCCCAAGGGCGTCGTCGTTTCGCACGGCGCGATCGACAACCGGCTGCGCTGGATGCAGGACGCCTACGGGCTGACGGCGGACGACCGGGTACTGCAGAAGACGCCCTCGTCGTTCGACGTGTCCGTGTGGGAGTTCTTCTGGCCGCTGCGCGAGGGTGCGGCACTGGTCGTCGCAGAGCCGGGCGGCCACAAGGACCCCGCCTGTCTGGCCCGGCTGATCCGCGAACGAACCGTCACCACCTGCCATTTCGTGCCGTCGATGCTCCAGGTCTTCCTCGCGGAGGCCGACCTCGGCGCGTGCGCCGGACTGCGTCGGGTGTTCTGCAGCGGGGAGGCTCTCCCCCGGGAGACCGCGCACGCCTTCGGGCGCAGGCTGCCGCACGTCGAGCTGCACAATCTGTACGGGCCTACGGAGGCCGCCGTCGACGTCACGTTCCACGCGTGCGCGGCGCACGACACCGGGCCCGTGCCGATCGGGCAGCCCGTGTGGAACACCCGCCTGTATGTGCTCGACGCGGCACTGCGGCCCTGTCCCCCGGGGGTTCCCGGCGAGCTGTACCTGGCGGGCCGCCAGCTCGCCGACGGCTATCTGAACCGCCCGGCGCTGACCGCCGCCCGGTTCGTCGCCGACCCCTTCGGGGCCCCGGCTCAGCGGATGTACCGCACGGGGGATCTGGCGCGCTGGACGGAACAGGGCGAGGTCGAGTACCTCGGACGTACGGACCACCAGGTCAAGCTGCGCGGGCAGCGCATCGAGCTGGGCGAGATCGAGGCCGCGCTGGCCGCCCTGCCGCAGGTGGACGGGGCCTGCGCCCTGGTGCGTGAGGACCGGCCCGGCGAACAGCGGCTCGTCGGTTACGTGACGGGAGCCGCCGACCCCTCGGCCGTGCGGGCCGCACTGGCCCGTGAGCTTCCGGAGCACATGGTGCCGTCGGCGGTGGTGGCGCTCGACGCGTTCCCACTGAGCCCCAACGGAAAGCTGGACCGCCGCGAACTGCCCGCCCCCGTCTTCACCGGCGGCGGAGGCCAGCAGCGGGCGATGAGCGCCCGCGAGGAGGCACTGACGCGGCTGTTCGCGGAGGTGCTCGGGGCTGCCGCGGTGGGCCCCGACGACGCGTTCTTCGATCTGGGCGGGACCTCGCTGCTCGCGGTCCGGCTCGTGGGGCGGGTGCGGGAGGAGTTCGGCACCGAGCTGACGATCGGTTCTCTGTTCGAGGCGTCCACCCCTGCCGCGCTCGCCACCCGGATCGACGCTGCGGGAACCACGTCCGGGGACGCCCTGGACGTCGTCCTGCGACTGCGTGGCGGGAACGCGCGGACGCCGCTGTTCGCCATCCACCCGGCGGGAGGCATCGCCTGGTGCTACGCCGGGCTGGCCGCCCGGCTGGGCGCGGATCAGCCGTTGTACGGAATCCAGGCACGCGGCCTGGTCCGCGACGAACCGCTGCCGCGAACGCTGGAGGACGAGGCCGCCGACTACGTCCTGCGCATCCGGGAGGTGCAGGCGCACGGCCCGTACCGTCTGACGGGCTGGTCGGTGGGCGGGGTCCTCGCGCACACGGTGGCGGTGCTGCTCCAGAAGAGCGGCGAGGAAGTCGAACTCCTCGCGCTGCTCGACGCGTTCCCCGCCGAGCAGTGGCGGGAGCGCCCGGCGCCCGAGGAGGGCGACGCTCTCACCGCGGTGCTGCGCATGGCGGGCTTCGAGCGCACCGGCGAACGCACCCGCGAGGACGTGCTCGCCACGCTGCGCCGGGCGGGCAGTCCACTCGCCGGGCTCGAGGACCGGACGCTGTCGAAGATCGTCGACATCGTGCCCAACCATGCCCGCATGATGCGTGAGCACGTGCACGGGGGTTACGACGGCGACCTGTTGTTCTTCACCGCGGCCGCGCCCCGGGCGGAGGACTGGCTCACCCGTGAGGCGTGGCGCGCCCATGTGACGGGCGCCGTCATCAACCACGATCTGGACTGCACACACCCGCAGTTGATGCAGGACCGCTTCCTCGACACCATCGCGGCGGTGCTCGCGGACCGGCTGAAGGAGCTGGACGCCTGACCTGCGCACCGCCTCCGCCCCGCGCAGGTCAGGCGGAGGCGGTGCCCGGCGTCAGCAGGTCCACCAGACCGTCCGCGAGTTCCGTACGCCAGCAGAGGTAGTCGTGGCCGCCGTTGAACTCCCGGTAGGAGGCGTCCTCGTAGCCGGCGGACGCGAGCGTTTCACGCAGTCGGCGCGCAGCGGGAAGAGCGACCCACTCCTGCTCACCGAAGGAGAGCCAGAACCTGACCGGCAGGCGCGGGGATTCAGCGATCCGCGCCGTGAGCCACTCGGCTTCCGGGCCGTCCGGCCACCAGAACGAACCCGACTGCGCCAGCACGTTGCCGAACCGGCCGGGCGCTGTGAGCGCCGCATAGGCGGCGGTGAGCCCGCCCAGGCTCTGGCCGGCGACCACGGTGCGCGCGGGGTCGTCCGTGACCGGCAGGCGCGCAGCCGTCCAGGGCAGCAGTTCGTCGTTGAGGAACGCGACGAAGTCGGGGCTGCAGGCCAGGTCCGACCAGCGGGTGGCCGCATCGACGGACTCCGGCAGCAGGGCCACGAGCGGGGGGATGCGCCCGTCGGCGATGAGGTTGTCCAGCGCATGGGCGAGACCGAGGTGCGGTTGCCAGTGCTCCCCGTCCAGGAGGACGAGCACCGGCAGTTCCGTCGCCCCGCCGGCGCCGGCGGGCCGGTACGTCCACACGCGCCGGCTGCCGCCCAGGCGCTCGGAGGGAACCTCGTGCGTGGAGACCTCTCCCCGGGCGACGCCCGGTCGCGGCAGCCAGTCCCGGGCGCTCGGCGCGGCCGGGAGCTCGGCGTAGGAGACCGGGTCACCAGCCCAACGGCGGGGAAGCGAAAGCCGGTTCAGTGGATCGTGACGGCGCTGGGTGCGCAGCCGTTGCCAGTAGTCGGCCGCCTCGGGGCCGGGGCCCTCGCCCTCGTCGACGTAGAAGTCGTACGTGCCCCTCCAGTCGTGCCGCAGGCGCAGCGTCCAGTGCCAGACATCCGTGCCGGGTACGTGCTCCATCAGGTTGCCCTCGGGGGCCCGGGGGTCACCGAGCTTGTTGGGCAGCACCTGTACGGCGCGGGTGCCGGGGGCGCCGCGCCAGAGGAACGTCACGGCGACGTGGTCGTCGCCGCCCAACGGGTCCGGCCCGACGAGCGGCGTGCCGGATCCGGCCACCCGGGCCCAGAACTCCTCGGCACCGTCCGGGCCCGGCAGGGCGCACACGGGGTCCATGAGCCGGGTCAGGGGGTCCGGCCGCACCGACCTGGGCGGTCGCTTCGGGGCGTCCTGGGGCGGCACAGACGTGATCATGAAAAGTGGCTCCGAATGACGAGGCGTTCGACTTAGGGTCACCTTACCTTCCGGCACCACAGGCCCGCCGCCGGTACGCACCGCCTCGCGACCGCACGCGGACCCCTCAATCCTTTTCTCATATTTTTAGGTTAGGCTCACCTAACTAGACGTCCAACGCGGGCTCGCCCCGCCGTCGTTGACTCCGCCCCCTCAGTCACCCCCTTCCTCCTTCACTCTCCGCCTGCCAGGAGCAGCCCGTCATGAACCCCGACAGACCCTCCCGCACCCCCATGCCCGCGGCCGCTTCCCGCGCCTCTCGCACCGGAATCAGGCGCATGGCCGCGCTGGCCGCCGGTGCGACGCTCGGCCTCGGTGCCCTGGCCGTCCCCCTGGCCACCGCGAGCAGCAGTACGCAGACCGGGAGCGCACTCGCCCTCGTGGACGACACGACCGCACCCACGGTCGTCCTGGGCACGGCCACCGTGAAGCCGGGCGGCGAAGTACCGTTCACCGCCTCCGGATTCCCCTCCGGCGCCACGCTCAGCGTCAAGTTCGACGACAAGACGCTCCTCAAGCAGTTCCCCGTGGGCGACGACGGCACCGTCGTGGGCGCCGTGACCGTGCCGGTCGACGCCGCGGTGGGCGGCGAGCACTGGCTGCGGTTCCTGGCACCGCAGACGAGCGTCAGAAGCGAGAACCTGTCGGTGACGGGCGATGCGCCGTCACCCACACCCACACCGACTTCCACAGCGACGACGAAACCCACACCGAAGCCCACGGCGACCGTGACTCCGCCGGCCGCGAAGCCCACGGTCCGGCTGAGCGGTTCCGAAGCCACGGCGGGCGGCAAGGTCTCCTTCACCCTCTCCGGGTTCGCCGGGGGCCAGAGCGTCACGGTGAAGCTGGACGACAACGAGATCATCGGGCAGTGGACGGGCGCGGTGAGTGCCGCGGGCACGTTCTCCGGCACCGTCACCCTGCCGAAGTCGACTTCGGCAGGGGCGCACTGGCTGCGCTTCCTCGCCCCGAACCCGTCCACGAGCCTGCGCGCCGACCTCTCGGTGAAGACCGCGGGCACGGGCGGCACCGGCAGTTCGGGCGCGGGCGGTGGATCCGGCGGGACGACGGACACCGGCGGCACGACGGGCGGCTCCGGCACCACGGGCGGCTCCGGGAGCAGCGCCTCAGCGTTCGCCTCGATCACGGCGGGCTCACAGGTCGCCACCGGCGGCAAGGTCTCCTTCCGGGTGACCGGCTTTCCGGCCGGCCAACAACTCACCGTCAAGCTCGACGACTCCGAGATCATCGGGCAGTGGCCGGACGGCATCGGCGCCGACGGCACCCTCTCCGGCACCGTGACGGTCCCGGCCTCGGCGACGAAGGGCGCCCACTGGCTGCGCTTCCTCGCCCCGAATCCGTCGACGAGCGTCCGGGCGGACTTCACCGTCACCACCGGTACCTCCGCAGGCTCTTCGGCCACGGACGCCACCAACCCATCCGGCGGCGCGCCCACCCCGGTACCGGCGGCGTCGGGCGCACCGGCGGCCGCCTCCGACTCCCGCGGCGCCAAGGCCGGGATCACCGCCGACCAGGTACAGGCGGGCGGAACACTGCACTTCGCGGTGACGAAGTTCCCGGCCGGCCGGACGGTCACCGTCAAGCTCGACGACGACGCGATCCTGGGCCAGTGGAAGACCGATGCGAAGGGTTCGTACGAGGGTGACGTGACCGTCCCGGCCGGCACCCCGACAGGGGCGCACTGGCTGCGCTTCCTTGCACCGGAGCCGGCCACCACGCTCAAGGTCGACTTCGAGGTGACCGGAGCGGACGGAACCCCCGGCAGCGACCCGGCATCGGCCGATGCCGTACCGGACACCGCGCCCCTCACCACCGCGGCCGCGTCGCTGGAGAGTCCCGTCTCGTACGCGACCATCGCCTGGTCGGCCGCGGCCGCGGCGGTGGGCGGAGCGGCCGGCGCCGCGGGAACCACACTGTTCGTGGTCCGCCGCCGGCGCCCCGTCTCCGACCAGGGCTGACGCCGCCCGAACACCCCTCGCATTCCGTCGAGTTGTTAGCCAGATCACACACCTGAAAGAGCGTTACTTAGGTAAGGCTAAGCTAAGTTTCAGGTGTACGAATCCCCATGAAACACCCCCAGGGAGTTGACCCCAGCATGACCTCACCCACCCGCAGCCTGCGTCGCACCGGAACCAGTGCGGCCATCGCCGTCGTGCTCGCCGCAGGCAGCACCGCGGCACTGACGGGCACCGCGACCGCGCAGAGCCGGCCGGCTACTTCGGCGGTCACCACCGCACCTGTCGCCACCGGCCTCTACCAGTCCTCCTACTCGGAGCGGAACCACGTCCTGTGGACCACCTCTTCGGTGGGACGGCCCCCGGTGACGAACTCCGCCCTGACGAAGGTGGACCCGCTGACGCTCAAGGTGAAGGCGACCTACACGCCGCCGGTCACCGACGCGGCCACCGGCGCGGTCGAGGCGGTCTACGGGGTGGCGGTCGACGACGAGCACAACACCGTCTGGACCACCAACACCCGCAACAACTCGGTCGCCGTGTACAGCCAGCGCACCGGCGAGCACCTCGCCACGCTCCCCAACGTGGCCCACGCCCGGGAGATCGTCGTCGACGAGCGCCACGACACCGTGTGGGCGAGCTCCTACGGGGACGGCACGCTCGTCGCCTTCGACAGCCGCACCCTCAAGGAGAAGAAGCGCGTCACGGTCGAGGGTTCGGGCCCGGCCGGTCTGGCCGTGGACGAGAAGTCCGGCACCGTCTACGCCGCCGACCTCACCAACGACCAGATCATCCAGGTCACCACCCGCTCCACGACGCCGCGGCTCATCCCCACCGGTGACGGCCCGATCTCCGTCTCCCTGTCCAAGGACGGCCGCACCGCCTACACCGCCAACCAGACCGGCGGGGACGTCTCGGTCGTGGACCTCCGCAAGGGCCTCGTCACCAAGTCCGTCGCCACCGGCTCGGGTCCGCTGTCCGTGGCCACGGACTCCCGCTCGGGCAACGTGCTCGTGGCCAACCGCACGGACGCCACCGTCTCGGTCGTCGACCCCCGCAAGGGCAGCGTCGTGAAGACCGTCGCCACCGGCGCCAACCCCAACCACATCGAGGTCGCCGGCGGCTCCGCGTACGTCGTCGACAAGTCCGGCGCGGGCGCCGACGGCAAGGACCAGCTGCACCGCATCCGCCTCGCACGCTGATACCTCCGCACCCTCCGAAGGGGTCCGGCCCACCGTGTCACGCGGTGGGCCGGACCCCTTCGGCGCCATCGGGCGTCACCTCCGGCCCTCAGTCGGCCGGCAGCGCTTCCGGAGCCGGCGCGGCGTCCGGGTGCCCGCACCGGCAGAGCCATGAACCTGGCGGACGGACGGCTTCCGCCTCACCCGCGGTTACGCGCCCCGGGCCATCAGGAACCGACGCTCAGGGGCAGGAGCTGCGGGCGCTTGGCGGCACGCCCGTCGCCGGACGACCGACCGCGCAGCCGGCGTCCGAGCCAGGGGCCGAGGAAGGCGGCCGCCCACCGCAGTTCGGCTCCTGCTGACCGCAGCCCCTTGGGGAGCGCCTGGGGCGGAAGGGGGTGTGTCCAGGCGTCGTCGCTTCCTGGCAGGCCGACGGCCTGGGCGACGGCAGCAGCGATCCGAGCGTGACCGACAGGGCTGGTGTGGAGCCGGTCCACGCTCCACAGGCGCGCATCGGTGGCCACCGGGTGCAGGTCGATCTCGGCGACCGCGACCCCGTGGCGGGCCGCCGCGGCACGGATATGGGTGTTGAGGTCCGCCACCCGGGACCTGAGGGGCCGGGCCGCAGGCGCGACCTTCCCCACATCGGGGAAGGTCAGGGTTGCCACCTGGGCCCCGGCGGCCGTCAGCGCGGCGAACATCTCCTCCATGTGCCCGACCACCTCCCCGGCGTCGAACCGCGGCCGGAGCACGTCATTGACCCCGGCGACGACGGTGGCCAGGTCGGGGCGCAGGGCCAGCGCAGGTCCCAGCTGCTCCCTGTGGACCTGACCGGCGACACGTCCTCGAACGGCCAGATTCGCGTACTGAAGACCGGGGCTGGACACCGCGACATGCTCGGCGAACCGATCCGCCCAGCCCCGCAGGCCCACGATGTCGTCCCCGTCACCGATCCCTTCGGTCTGGCTGTCGCCCAGCGCGACGTACCGCAGGTACTCACCGCTCGGCATGGGTTGCCTGCCTCTCCCGCAGCACGGCCGTGGTCCGCAGGCACCAGTCCCGGTGGCCCTGCTCGAAGGCCACGCCGCGCAGACACGTCAGGTACGGCCCGATCCGATCGCCGTGGCGGAGGAACTCCGCCTCGTCCGCATCCCCGCGCATCTGCCGCAGCAGCTTGTCGAGAAGCTCGATCTTCGCCTCGGCCGCGGACACGCGCTCTTCGAGCTGTTCGATCACCTGCGCGGTGCCGATGCGGTCGGCGGACTGGACCTTGACGAGGAGGTCGTCGCGGATGAACGACGGCTTCGACGGAGTTGCGGCGAACTTCTCCAGCTCGTCACGACCGGCGTCGGTGACGTGGAAGAGCCGTTTGTTGGGCCGGGTCTCCTGAACCACCTGCCGCCCCGCGACCAGCCCTTCCTTCTCCAGCCTGGCCAGCTCCGTGTACAGCTGCTGGGGCAGGGCATGCCAGAAGTTCGCGACGCCGACGTCGAAGGCCTTCGCCAGTTGGTAGCCGCTGTACTCGCCGTCCAGCAGCGCCGCCAGCACGGCATGTCGCAAGGCCATCGAAGCAGCCCCTCCTTCTCCTCGCCGGTCAGCCCGGTGGCACAGGGCACGGTGCACCGTGCTCAAGAATATGACTAGTCAACTCGTTGAGTACCCGTTTCGCAAACTTGGCTCTTGACGGAATGCGGGGAACGGCACGTCACGGCTGCTGCGCACCGGCGGAGCCGCAGCAGCCTGCGGCAGGGGACACGGGCCGCGCGAGGGCGGTGAGAGGGGAGCGGAAGTGGCCCTACGACTCCGTGGAAGTCACTTCGTGACTTCCGTACGGGCGCGTGATGATTTCCATGCCGTGACCAGCGGGATCCATGAAGTACAGCCCGCGCCCGTGAAGGGGTCCCGCGCGCACCATCGACCGCGGTTCGCCAGGTCCAGCCGATAGTGGGCGGGATGCGCTGAATGACCGCCAGGACTGCGCGAGTCCGCTCCCCTGCCCCCAAGGACCTGAACGTCAGAACGGCGTCGTTCTCACCGACGCCGCTCTGACATCACATGAGGATCGCACCCCACCTCCAGGTCACCGCCCGCACCCATGCGGCGGCAACGACCGGGCGAGGAAAGGGGCGTTCATGGAGCGGCGTGCTGTGGGTCGGTCTCAGTCCCATTGGTCCTGGTTGATGAAGTGGCTGAAGCCTCGCCATGAGTTGGGGCCCATCACACCGTCGATGGGTCCGGTGTAGCCGTGGGCTGCGGCCAGTCGTTGGACCGCGGCCCAGGTGTTGGTTCCGGGTACGCCGTCGAGGGGTCCGGTGTAGCCCCAGTTGCGCATGTTCAGCTGGAGCGCGGCGTACGTGTTCGGGCCCGGGACGCCGTCGATGGGTCCGGTGTACCCGGACTGGATCCGCAGCCAGTTCTGCGTCCGTTGCCACATCACCGGCCCCGGAACACCGTCCTGCTCCGTCGACGTCTTCGGCAACCCACCACCGCCCCCCAGGTAGTTCAGCGGGTTGACGCGCGTGCCGCCCGGGGTGATCAGATGCCAGTGCACGTGCGGTCCGGTGGAGCTTCCGGAACCGGGCGCGCCGACGGCGCCTCCGGAGCGGCCGACGATTCCGCCCTTGCCGACCGAGGTGCCGTTGGCCAGCAGGAACTGCGACAGATGCATGTACTGCGTCCGGTACCCGTCGCTGTGGGTGATGGTCACCGTGTGTCCGCCGGTGCCGTTGTCCGGAATGTTGGTGACGACTCCGGCGCCCGCCGCCGGCAGTGCGGTGCCGACTCCCATCCCGTAGTCGATTCCACCCAGGGAGCCGTCGTTGAGGTGGTCCTGCCAGGTGCCGGTGATCTGATAGCCGCTGAACGGGTTGTAGATGTCCAGCGCCTGGGCGGGGTTGCCCGAGAAGAGCACGCCACCGGCCGCCAGGCCGAGCGTGGTGACCGAGCCCCGCAGTAGGGTGCGCCTGCTTATCTCGAGCCGCGACCGAATCTCCCGGCCGTCTTCGGATCCATGCTTCTCACTCACGTCAACTCCCTTGTGAATGCTGCGACTTGACCTGGCAGAGGGGTGCGGGGCCAAGGTAACCTACGCGCATAGATTTTGATAAGCACATGACATGTCCACCCCCTGGCGCATCCGCGCCAGGGCCCAGGATCCCCGCCCCACCGGAGGAGACATGCGCAGGAGAACGCTGATTCGAGGAGCCGTGGCGACGGCGCTGACCCCGGCCGGAATCGTCCTGGCCACCGGCGCCGCGGGTGCCGACGGTCCGGCCCGCACCCGGGCGGCGGACCTGGAAGGCGTGGACGTCTCGAACTACCAGCAGGGCATCGACTACGCCCGGGCTGCCGCGGAGGGCCGGCGCTTCGCCATCGCCAAGGCCGGGGGCTGCCAGCTCAGCGAGGGCCCCTACACCTCGTCCTCCTACCCCGGCCATGTCGACGGAGCCCGCGCCGCCGGACTGCGGGTGGGGCACTACTGGTTGTCGGGGGACTTCCTCGCCCCGGCCGCCGCCGCCGACTACTTCGTGGACCATCTGCACGACTACCGGGTCGGCGACGTGCTCGCGCTGGATGTCGAGGTGCTGGACGACTCGACCCGCCTGTGGGGCGACACGGATGTGTCCGCCTGGTTCAACCGCGTACGGGAGCGGGTCGGCAGCTACGTGCCCTGGTTCTACATCAGCACCGGCGCGCTGCGGTCCGGCACCTGGAGCCGCACCATCGCCGCCGGCGCCCACCTGTGGGCAGCCTCGTGGGGGCCGAACGACGGCACCTGGCCCGGTGCGCCCGACCTCGGCGGCCGCTACCCCGACTGGGCGGCCCACCAGTACACCTCCGTGGGATCTGCCGGCGGCGCCTCCCCGGTCGACCTCAACCTCGCCCGCTCCTGGGCGTTCGACCTCACCGAGGCGACCGACCCGCCGCCGACCGGTGGTGGGTTGCCGAAGACGTCGACGGAGCAGGACGGTGTTCCGGGGCCGGTGATGTGGCAACGGACGCAGAACTGGCTGCGGATCCAGTCCGGGTACACCGGACCCATCGACGGCGTTCCGGGCCCGAACACGTACGCCGCGCTCCAGCTGAACATGCGCAACTGGGGCTACACCGGACCCCTCGACGGCGTACCCGGAACCAACACCTGGGCCGCGGTCCAACGACTGGCCGCAGCCCACGGCTACACCGGACCCATCGACGGTGTGATGGGCCCCAACTCATGGCGAGGCTTCAGCCACTTCATCAACCAGGACCAATGGGACTGAGACCGACCCACAGCACGGTCGACTTCTCCCGACAAGCGGCACAGAAAACCCCCGGCCCACAATTGTGGACCGGGGGTTTTCCCGGGTATATTGATTCTTTCTGTGCGCCCACAGAAAAGGCCCCTCAATGGGGGCCACTAAGCAACACCATATCTGGCAGGGAGCGACTTTGTCAACTCGGGAAATCGATGAATTGCAGAAGGAGCAGGAATTCATCGACCGGCTCTACGACCGTATCGACGTGCTGCGCGGAGTCGCCGCTCAGCACGTCGAGGACGCGGTGACGCCGGTCGGCAACGGGCTGCAGGCCCGTCTCGAGCGCGATGTGCTCGTCGCCGAACGCTCGGGTCTGCTGGCTGCCCTGAATGCGGTGGACGGCTCGCTGTGTTTCGGTCGCATCGATCTCTCCGACGGCACCGCGCACCATATCGGCCGCATCGGAATCCGCGAGGACGACACCGCGCATACACCGCTGCTGATCGACTGGCGTGCGCCGGTCGCCCGCCCCTTCTACCTCGCCACCGGTCACACACCCATGGGGCTGCGCCGGCGCAGGCACATCACCACCGAGGGCCGCGCCGTCACCGAGCTGCACGACGAGATCCTCGACGTCGGGGACCGGCAGCGCACCGGATTCGAGGACCCGAGCGGCGACACCGTGCTCCTCGCCGCGGTGAACTCGGCCCGGACCGGCCGCATGGGCGACATCGTGCGGACCATCCAGGCGGAGCAGGACCGCATCATCCGTGCCCCGCACCGCGGTGTGCTCGTCGTCGAGGGCGGGCCCGGTACCGGAAAGACGGCGGTGGCACTGCACCGGGCGGCCTTCCTCCTGTACGAACACCGTGAGCTGCTCGCCAAGCGCGCCGTCCTGATCGTGGGGCCCAACTCGGCCTTCCTGAGCTACATCGGCGAGGTGCTGCCCGCACTCGGCGAGACCGGGGTGCTGCTCGCCACGCAGTCCGAGCTCTTCCCCGGTGTTCACGCCCACGGGACCGACACGCCCCGCGCCGCCGCCGTCAAGGGCGGTGAGCCGATGGCGGAGGCGCTCGCCATGGCCGTACGCGACAGGCAACTGCTGCCCGAGCCCGGGGCCCCGGTGATCATCCAGCACGACGACGGGGACCTGATCCTCGACTGGGAGATCGCCTACGAGGCCCGGCAGGCGGCCCGCGAGACCCTGTTGCCGCACAACCTCGCCCGCCCGCACTTCGCGTTCCGGATCATCGACGCCCTCACCGCACAGCTCACGGAGCGCATCGGGGCCGACCCGTACGGCGGTCCCAACTTCCTGGGCGCCGACGACATCGCCCAGCTCGGCAAGGGTGTCGCCGTGAGCAAGGCGGTGCACGGCGCCATCGACGAGCTGTGGCCGCCGCTCACTCCGGAGGGGTTCCTCAGCGACTACCTGGCCGACCCCGTCTACGTCCCGGCCGAGGACGCCGAGGCGATCCGGCGCGCGCCCGGCGACGGACGGTGGACCCCCGCCGACGTGCCGCTGCTCGACGAGGCGGCGGAGCTGCTCGGGGTCGACGACAGCGCCGAGCGGGCGGCCGCGGAGGCCGAGCGTCAGGAGCGGATCGCGTACGCGCAGGGCGTACTGGAGCTGTCGAGGGGCTCGGAGTCGTTCGAGTTCGAGGACGAGGAGTCCGAGGTCCTGGCCGCCCACGACATCATCGACGCCGAGCGGATGGCGGAGCGGCAGGAGGAGGCCGATCACCGCAGCGCGGCCGAGCGCGCCGCCGCCGACCGCACCTGGGCTTTCGGGCACATCATCGTCGACGAGGCCCAGGAGCTGTCGCCGATGGCGTGGCGGCTGCTGATGCGCCGCTCGCCGACCCGCGCGATGACCCTGGTGGGCGACCCCGCGCAGACCTCGGAGGAGGCCGGCGTCGGCTCGTGGGAGAAGATCCTCCAGCCGTACGTCGGCGACCGCTTCGAGCACGTCGCGCTCAAGGTCAACTACCGTACGCCCGCCGAGATCATGGAGCTGGCAGCCAGGGTGCTGCGCGCCGACGCCCCCTCCTTCGAGCCGCCCGCCTCGGTGCGGTCCACCGGCGAGGTGCCGTGGGTGCGCGAGGCCGGGGACGACCTGGCGGGCGCGGTGGCCCGGGCGGTCCTGGAGCTGACGCCCGAGGAGGGACGCCTCGCCGTGATCGCGCCGCGGGCACTCCACGAGGAGATCAGTGCCCCGCTGGAGGGAGTCACGGCCGGCACCGAGCCCGATCTGACCCACCCGGTGGTCCTGCTCGATCCGCGGCAGGCCAAGGGGCTCGAATTCGACCATGTGCTGGTCGTGGAACCCGCTCTGTTCGGGACCAGTGACCTGTACGTGGCGCTGACCCGGGCCACGCAGCGCCTGGGCATCATCCACCGGAAGGAACTGCCCGAGGCATTGCGCTGAAACCACCAGGGCGGCAGGCCGGGGCGTCCCGGACCGGTTCGGCCATCCGCCGGGAGAGCCAGGCGAGCGCGGGCGGCATCCTGTACTCCACGGCGTGGTGACCCGCGTCGAACAGTTCGAAGCGTATGACGTCCTCGTCGACCCCTGCCTCGACGAGGACGTCACGGAAGGCCTGCGCACCCAGGTCGAGGAACCATTCGTCACGGGTGCCCGCGTCGATCCAGATCGCCCGCTGGGACCTCAGCGCCCCGGCGTACCGCGGGGCCATCCGCACCGGGTCCCACTCCAGCCAGCGCTGCCAGATCTCCGGCAGCAGGGCGCCGGTGCGCGGGTCGAAGGGCAGTTGGGGCGTGCCGTCCGGTGCGGGCGAGAAACAGGCCGAGACACCGAGCAGTTCGAGCAGCCGCAGGTCCTCGTCCTTGGTGAAGGCCACCCGTGAGCGGAAGTCGTCCCACCAGCGGCGGATGTCGCCGTCGTATGCCCTCAAGTGGCGTGCAGCCATGAGGAAGTGCGGGATGTACTGGGCCTCCGACAGGGAGTCGCCCGAGTGCGTCGCGAACGCTCCGAACAGATCGGGCCTGAGCATGGGCGTGATCATCGCCCCGAGTCCGCCGCTCGACTTCCCGGCCAGCGCCCGGTGGTCGCGGTCGGCGAGCGTCCGGTAGTGGGCGTCGACCCACGGCACGATCTCCTCGCAGAGGTAGGAGTGGTAGCGGCCGGTTCCCGGTGAGTCGACGAACTGGCTGCCGCCGTAGGTGGTCCAGGCGTCGACGAACACCAGGAGCATCGGGGGCGCCTCGCCCCGGGCGAAGATTCCGTCGGCCGTTTCGGGTACGGGCCGGCGGTAGGGCGTGCGGTTGCGCCAGACCGGAAGCGTGCCGGCGTAGCCCAGCAGGAGATAGGTGACGGGGTAGCGGCATGAGCGGTCGGCGTCGTAACCGGGCGGGGTGTAGACCCACAACGGCCTTGCCGCCGGGTCCCCCAACGGGTTGTCGCGCAGCAGGGCGCTTTCGATGACGTGCTCGTCGATGCGGCCTGCGAGCGCGGTGGGCCATGCGTCCATCGGAACCTCCTCGGAAGCGGGGCCCCGACAGTACTACGATTTCAAAATATATGAATCGAGAATGTTGCGCGTATGCTGACGGGATGGACACGACGCACGATCCGGCTCCGGCAGGGGACTCGATCGACCGGCACATCGCCCGCTGGGAGCAGGAGGTACCCGGCCTGGACCCGAGGGTCGAGGGTGCCGTCACCCGGATGCAGATGCTCGTGCGGCACCTGCAGCGCCGCAAGGAGGCCGGGCTCGCCCGGCGCAGGCTGAAGATGTGGGAATACGAGATCCTCTGGCGGCTGCGCTCGGCCGGCGAGCCGTACCGGATGACGCCGACTCGGCTGGCGGAGGGCCTGGACACCCACCCGGCGACGCTGACGAACCGTCTGGACCGACTGGCGAAGGCGGGATACGTGACTCGGGAGCACGACCCGGCGGACCGCCGCAGCCTGCTCGTGGCCTTGACCAGGAAGGGACACGAGGCATGGTCGTCCACGATCGGCGACCAGATGGCGACCGAACACGCCCTGTTGGCCCCGCTGTCCGAGGCCGAGCGGGAGCAGCTCGTGGTCCTGCTGCGCAAGGTCGCACGTGCGGCGGAGTCGGAAGGCTCCCCTCTGATGCCTTCCGTCGACTGATCCTGGAGTGAGCTCCCATGTGCAGCCGACTCGTCGTTCCAGCCGTCCGGATCTGCGTCCGGATCTGCGTCCGGATCTCGCCATGACTCAGGCGTTCGTCAGGAAGCGGTGACGGAACACCGGCGGGACGAGCCGGCGGCGGGAAGTTGGTCCGAAGCCTCCGCTCCCTCCGGTGACCCGTTTCGACCACGCCACGCCGCGTCGGTGGCGGACGCAGCAGCCTGCGGGGTCAGGCCAGAGCAGGATCGGTCAGGTCGAGGCGCAGCTGGTTTCTCCAGTCATTGGTGAAAACGGCGCTCGCTCCCTCAAAGCGCACCCCCACGAAGGGGTTGGAGTTCCACATGACAGCCACCCACCGCAAGGAACGGTCGATGCCGAGACGGGCGAGGTAGCCGACGTTGCCCATCCCGCTGCCGCCGCCGCACATCCATCCCGATCCGTCCGGCAGCAGGCTCTCGAAGTGGGGGTTCACCTCGGTGGTACCGCTCACCTCGATGAGCCGGGCCACATCGACCGGCCCTCCGAGGCGGAACGGGATCGACTGGCCGGCGTCCGGGTGGTAGGCCCCGGGGCCATCCACATGCACCTCCAAGCCGGTGTCGTCCGGCCGGTACAGCGCGTCCTCGTAGGGCATCTCTCCAGCCGCCCACAGCCGCACGACCAATCCCACGGGCCCGCCCCCTCCGACTTCGTACTCCCGTGCACACGCCACGAGTCCGTTGAGTCCCAACAGCACATCAGGTGCCCGAACAGCGGCACTCCAGCCATCCGGCGGTTGTTCACCGCGTCGTCCGGAGCACAGCCATCGCTGAGGAAGCAACACTGATGCGTCCCCGCTGCGGACACGACTCGGCGGCCAGCCAGCCGGATGCCGTCCTGAGAAGCGCAGGGTGATTCCGACGAACGCAGCCGAGCAGCCGAAAAGACAGGCTACTCGCGGCCTGCGCGGCGGAGCTGAGCCGAGAGGTGGTGCTGGAGCGGCCGGCCGACCGCCGCGAGGTCGTGCACGAAGTCGAGCGTGTCGTCGTCCGTCAGCGTGTAGCGCCGGCGGGTGGCGTCGACCTTCTTGGCAGTGGGCGCGAGGGCGACTTGGTGGGTGGCGAGGTCCGCCGCGCCGTCGACCGCACGGCCGGTCATGATCTCCGCGACACCGGTGGGCTGAGTGATCAGCGCCTCCACGCGCCCTTCCGACTGCATCCGCCACCAGCCGCTCTCGCGCGCCGAGGGCCGCAGCGGCTCGCCGTCCGCGTCCAGCAGCCAGGCGCGCGCCTCGTAGTGGAGGAACGGCCGCCCGTCATGGCTGAAGGTGACTTCCTGACCATAGTCGAATTCCTCGGCAAGGGTCGGATACCCACCACGCCCCCCGCCGGTCCAGCTGCCCAGGAAACCGAGCAGGGGCTCCAACAGGGGGTGCGGTGCGGGCAATTCGTCCGGCCGAAGGGCATCGCGATACGGGTGCTTCCGGGCGGGGTCGAACATGAGGTGCACTCCTGGGTCGGGGCCGTTGCCGGTTGGCAGCCTAAGGGCTTTCCACGTAATCCCTCGTGGATCAGCGCGCGGCATCAGATGCGGGCATCGCAAGGCGGAGGAGCGTCCGAATAGGTGAGCAACACCAACAAGAACGGAAGGCGGCCTCGCAGGGGCGTCCGGCCGCCAGTTCATGGACCGGCGGCTGTCCTGTTGAAGGCGAGGCACCGGTCCTTGACGACTCCGCGTCGTCGATTCCGCCAAGGGCTGTCCCGCAATTCCTGGCGGGCGCTCTTAGTCGGTATTGATACTGAAGGTGGACGTACTGCCATCGGCATCGGCCAAGGTGACCGGCCCGAACGTGATGACCGCGACGGAGTTGGCTCCCGGGCCCCGATAGAAGCCGGTGGCCTTGGTGATCCGGACGGCCAGAGCCGCGAGGGTCGCCGCCGCCTGCTCGTCGACATCGGCCTTCGGCCGGGTCAGCGAGTGGTGGCCATGTGCTTCTGCCCAGTCCCGAACGCCCCGGGCGTCGCGACTCATCTCCGGAAGGATGCTCTCGTTCGCCCAGGCCCACAGCCACGAGCCCGACGACGGGCTGAAGCTGGCCAGGATCTGCGCGGGCGCCGTCGCGGTCTTGTCGGGGAAGGACCATGTGATGAGACCGGTCCTCTGATCCAGGCCCCAGCGGTCCGCCGAGCCCAGCCCCCAGGACGTGTGAGCGCGAGCCAGCTGGTCGATCATGTCTTCGCCCTGCAGCAACAGTGTGCTCAGGTCAGCCGGATCCACACCCTGAGCAGGGCTCTCCGGCCTACCGGCCCGCTTGAACAATCCCATGCGGTGAAGTCTGCCAGAGGCTGCTGACCAGCTGACAGCACCTATATGCCCAGACACCGTGCCGACCGACACATGGGGGAACTGCGTGAACGTACGCCTGGAGAAGTGCAGCCTCTGTCCGCTCCCAGGCGATGGCGTCCACCCCGCAGGCGCCGGGCAGCGCGCAGCACGCACCGCGAACGGTTCCCTGCGATCCGGCGAAGCACCCGCCGGGAGCCGGTGGCCCGGCGGCGGTCCGGGCCGGCCCTCGCGGGCCGGCCCGGACTCACGCTCAGACGAGGTCGAAACGGTCCAGGTTCATCACCTTGTCCCACGCGGCGACGAAGTCCTTGACGAACTTCTCCTTCGCGTCGTCGCTCGCGTAGACCTCCGCGACCGCGCGCAGTTCGGAGTTCGAACCGAAGACGAGGTCGGCGCGACTGCCGGTCCACTTGACCTGCCCGGTGGCGGCGTCGCGGCCCTCGAACGTGCTCGCGTCGTCGGACGTGGCCTTCCACGTCGTGCCCAGGTCGAGCAGGTTGACGAAGAAGTCGTTGGTCAGGGCCCCAGGGGTCTCGGTGAGGACACCGAGCGAGGACTGCTGGTAGTTGGCGCCCAGGACACGCAGACCACCGACGAGGACCGTCAGCTCGGGGGCGCTCAGGTTCAGCAGGTTCGCCCGGTCGAGCAGCAGGTACTCGGCGGGCAGCCGGTTGCCCTTGCCGAGGTAGTTGCGGAATCCGTCGGAGGACGGCTCCAGCTCGACGAACGACTCCACGTCCGTCTGCTCCTGCGACGCGTCGACGCGGCCCGGGGCGACGGGGACCTCGATGTCGAAGCCGGCGTCCCCGGCCGCCTTCTCGACGGCCGCGGCGCCGGCGATCACGATGAGGTCGGCGAGCGAGACCTGCTTCCCGCCCGACTGGGCGGAGTTGAAGGCCTCCTGGATGCCCTGGAGGGTGCGCAGCACCGTCGCCAGCCGGTCCGGGTCGTTGACCTCCCAGCCGTTCTGCGGTTCGAGGCGGATGCGTGCGCCGTTGGCGCCGCCCCTCTTGTCACTGCCGCGGAAGGACGAGGCGGACGCCCACGCGGTGGAGACGAGCTCGGACACGGACAGGTCCGAGGCGAGGATCTGCGCCTTGAGGGCGGCGATGTCCCCCGCCTCGACGAGCTCGTACGTCCGGGCGGGAAGCGGGTCCTGCCACACCAGGGTCTCCGCCGGGACCTCCGGACCGAGGTAGCGGACGACCGGGCCCATGTCACGGTGCGTCAGCTTGAACCACGCGCGGGCGAAGGCGTCGGCGAACTGGTCCGGGTTCTGGTGGAAGCGCCGCGAGATCTCCTCGTAGGCGGGGTCGATCCGGAGCGAGAGGTCCGTCGTCAGCATCGTCGGCGCGTGGGTCTTCGACGGGTCGTGCGCGTCGGGGACCGTACCTGCGCCGGCGCCCTCCTTCGGCCGCCACTGGTGGGCGCCCGCAGGGCTCTTGAACAGCTCCCACTCGTAGCCGAAGAGGATGTCGAAGAAGCTGTTGTCCCAGGTGGTCGGGGTGTCGGTCCAGATGCCCTCGAGACCGCTGGTGATGGTGTCGGCGCCCTTCCCGGTGCCGTACGTGCTCTGCCAGCCGAGGCCCTGCTGCTCCATCGGGGCGGCCTCGGGGTCGGGGCCGACGTTGTCCGCCGGTCCCGCACCGTGGGTCTTGCCGAAGGTGTGGCCGCCCGCGATCAGGGCGACCGTCTCCTCGTCGTTCATCGCCATGCGGCGGAACGTCTCACGGATGTCGCGGGCTGCGGCGATCGGGTCCGGAGTGCCGTTGGGGCCCTCGGGATTGACGTAGATGAGGCCCATCTGCACCGCACCGAGAGGGTTCTCGAGCTCCCGGTCACCGGTGTAACGCTCATCGCCCAGCCAGGTGGTCTCGGGGCCCCAGTAGACGTCCTCGTCGGGCTCCCACACATCCGCCCGGCCCCCGCCGAAGCCGAAGGTCTTGAAGCCCATCGTCTCCAGGGCGACGTTCCCGGTGAGGACGATCAGGTCGGCCCACGAGAGGTTCTTGCCGTACTTCTTCTTGACCGGCCACAGCAGTCGGCGGGCCTTGTCGAGACTCGCGTTGTCCGGCCAGCTGTTGAGCGGGGCGAAGCGCTGCTGACCGGCTCCGGCGCCGCCGCGCCCGTCGCTGATCCGGTAGGTGCCGGCGCTGTGCCAGGCCATCCGGACCATGAACGGGCCGTAGTTGCCGAAGTCGGCGGGCCACCAGTCCTGCGATGTCGTCAGCACCTCGGCGATGTCCCGCTTCACGGCCGGAAGGTCGAGGCTATTGAACGCCTCGGCGTAGTCGAACTCCTCACCGAGCGGATTGGCCACGGCAGGGTTCTTGGCGAGGATCTTCAGGTTGAGCCGCTCCGGCCACCACTGGCGGTTGCCGCCGCCCTGGGTCGGGTGCGGCGCGCGACCGTGCGCGACCGGGCAGCCACCGGCCTCCTCTGCCTTCGGGTCGGTGACGATCGCGTCGTGGTTCTCAGTCATGGAAATCCTTCCGGACGGGGCGGATCACGGTGCTGAGGAACTACGGACGGTGGAAAGGCCGGGCCCGGGTGGCGGGGCGAGCGGGCCCCGTCTCCTGAAGTCACCTGCTTTTCCGCGCTGCTGTCCTGTCCCTTGGCTGTTAGCCGGAACCGATCCTACGATGGACATAGTCCAAGTCAATACGAACGACAGGCGTGTACGGTTCCATTCGTCCGACAATGCACAGTTAGGCTGGTGGGCATGAGTGACCTGCTGCAACGGCTTCGCGCACGTGGCTGGCGGATGACAGCTCAGCGCAGGGTGGTCGCCGAGGTACTCGCCGGTGAACACGTCCACTTCACCGCGGACGAGGTGCTCGCACGCGCCGTTTCCCGGCTGCCGGAGATATCCCGCGCCACCGTCTACAACACCCTCGGCGAGCTCGTCGCGCTGGGCGAGGTGATCGAGTTGGCCACCGACGGCCGCGCCAAGCGCTACGACCCGAACGCCCACCACCCCCACCAGCACCTGATGTGCTCAGGCTGCGGCGCCATCCGGGACGTCCACCCCGTCGGCGATCTCCTGGCGGAACTCCCGGAGTCGGAACGGTTCGGCTTCACCGTCTCCAAGGCCGAGGTGACCTACCGGGGCCTGTGCCCGGGCTGCGGCCCCGCCTGACCCACCCGGACAAGCAGACCCCCCGGGCGTAAGATTCGTTCACCATGGACGCGGCGGGGGCGGAGCGCATGACGGCTGAGTCGGCACAGAGGTGGGGATCGACCCTCGATTCCGTCGTGGTGTACGCGCAGGGCGCGCTGTGCCGCCGCCTGGCCCGGGGCAGTGCGCCGTCCGACGGCCGGGTGCGGGTGACGGGGCTGCCTCGCTCACTGGACCCGGGATCGTTGCGGGTCAGGGTCCTGGGCACTCCCGGGGCACGTGTCACCGAGGCCAGGGTGGAAGTCGAGGCCGAGTTGCCGGAGGCGGACGCGCCGGACACGTTGCGGCGCGAGTACGAGCGGCTGAGCGACGCGTACGCCGCGGCGCGGGGGCGCCGGGACCGGCAGCTGAGCGTGATCGAGGAGGTCAGGGCTCTTCACCCGGTCCCGCCTGCGCGCAAGCGCGAGGACCCGCACCGCCGCACCCCGGTCGACGCGTGGCTGGAGCTCGCCGACTTCGTCGACGAGCGGCTGACGGGGCTGCACGACCGCCTCGCCGAGCTGGAGGAGTCGCTGCGCAACGTCGAGCACGATCTCGCGGTCGCCACGGAGAAGCTCGAGCGCCGATCCACCGACGCACCGTCAGCACACGTGGAGGCCACGGTCTGTGCGCTCCTGACCCTCGACGGCGCGGGCGACGCCGACGTGGAGCTGGAGCTGGAGTACGGGGTGCCAGGCGCTGTCTGGGTGCCGGCATACCGCCTCACTTACCGTCAGGGCGACGGCAGCGGGAACCTGGTGCTGCGCGCCTCGGTCGCCCAGCGGACCGGCGAGGACTGGACCGGCGTACGCATCGCCCTGGCCACCGCCGACCTTCGGCGCCGCACCGACCTGCCGAGGCTCCGTTCGGTGCGGATCGGACGCAGTCAGCCCGCCCCCGCGCCCTCCGGCTGGCGCGAACCCCCGGCCGGACTCGTCGACCTGTTCAACGGATACGACGCGGCAGGCCCCGGCCCGGAGAGGACCACCGGACCCGTGGCTGTCGGGGCCGGAGCCGCACCCATGGGCGCTGCGGGCGAATCCGCGTACCGCCCCGTTCCGCCGCCTCCCCCGCCGTCGCCGGCGGCACCGGGCAGCGCGGGCGGCGCTCCCCCGGAGACATTCGGCAGCGGGATGCCCGCTCTCGCGCAGCCGGTGACGGGCCTGCCGCGCAACAGGACACGATCCGGCGGCAGGCCCGTCGGGGCCGCCCCCGCACCCCCAGCTCCCGGTATGGCCGCGCCGCCTCCGGCGCCGGTGGCCGGTCCGCCGCAGCCGAGCGGCGCCGAGCTCGACTATGCCGCCCTCGCACTGTGCGGCGCGGACGAGCAGGGCGGTCGCAGGGGCCGGCTGTTCCCCGGCACCGCCTTCGACCCGGTGGCGGCCGAGTACCGCCGCCGCGCCGAAGCCGTGGCCGCACTGCCGTTGCCCGGACAGGCCGTGCGGCCCCGCGAGTCGGCAGGATCCTTCGACCACCGCTTCGATGCCACCGCCCGCGCCGACATTCCGTCGGACGGCACCTGGCACACCGTCACCGTCGGCGAGATCCCGGTCGGGCTGCGCACCGAGTACCTCTGCGTGCCCTCCGTGGAGCAGGTCGTGTACGCCACGCTGCTGCTCTCCAACGCCACCGACCAGGCTCTGCTGGCCGGCCCGGTGGAGGTCACCGTCGACGACGAGTTCCTGCTGACCGCCGCGCTGCCCACACTGGCCCCCGGCGGGGTCCGCCGGGTGGGGCTCGGGCCTGCCGAGGGCATCCGGGTGACGCACCGTACGAACGTGCACGAGTCGACCTCGGGTCTGCGCAACAACACCACCGTGCTCGACCACCGCGTCCACGTGGAGCTGTCCAACCGGCTCGCGAGGCCAGTCACCGTGGAAGTCCACGAGCGGGTGCCGGTCACCTCCGAACCGGACGTCAGGATCGAGGAACGGGCGGACTGGACGGCACCCGACGACGGCGCGGGACCGGATCGGCACACCCCTGGCACCCGGGTCTGGCGACTGGTTCTGCCCGCAGGCGCCACCACCGCTCTCGACGGCGGCTACGAGATCCGCATCCCGACCGGCAAGGCCCTGGCCGGCGGCAACCGCAGGAGCTGACACACCCCATGTCCACGGACCCGAAGCCGAACCCGGTCGCCCTTCCCGTCACCGCCGTCACCTGCCTCGAGGATCGCGCCCACATCGAGCGTGCCGTCGTACTCGACCTGAAGGCCGGCGTCCAGCGGCTGCGTCTGGGGCCGGTCAGTGCGCTGGCAGTCGACCGGACCCTCCATACCGAGCTGACCTCCGATCACCCCGCGACGGTGCTCGACGTGCGGATCGTCCGCAGTTGGACGCCGCGTGAGCCGTCCACGGCCGACGACTCCGCCCTGCGCCACCGCGTGCACACCCTCGAAGAGGAGCAACTGGCCCTGGGACAGCGTCGCGACCGGCTCCACGCCCGCCTCGGCCTGCTCGGTCGCCTCGCCACCGATCTACTGCGGGAGATCGGCGAAGGCGCCGGCTCCGGGGAGACGGAGCGGGTCCGCTGGGCCCGCGAGCTGGACCGGGTCGATACCGAGCGCGACACGCACGGTGAGGAACTCCGGACCGTGGAGGCCCGGTTGGCCTCACTCATTGCCGAACTCACCGACCTCCAGCGAGCGCTGCACCTCTCGGAGGAGGAACCAGCCGAGCTGGTAGGCCATGTCGAGCTGACCGTGGATGCCGCAGTCGCCGGGCCCGTCGGGCTGCGCCTGAGTCACCTCACCCCGTGCGCGCTGTGGCGCCCCGCCTACCGGGCCGTGCTCGACGGCGACTCGCTGACGCTGGAGACCGACGCGATGGTCTGGCAGCGCACCGGTGAGGACTGGTCCGGCGTACGGCTGACCTTGTCAACGGCCCGCTCGGCACTGGCCACCGAACCGCCCCGGCTGGACGAGGACCGGCTGACGCTCAAGGACCGCTCCGCAGCGGAGCGCCGCACAGTCGACGTCGAGCTGCGCGAGGAGGAGATCGGAGCCCTCGGGCCGGCCCCGGTGCTCGGCCTGCCGGGAGTGGACGACGGCGGCGAGGCGCGGGTGCTGAGGTCCCCCACGCCGGTCTCGGTACCCGGTGACGGCCGCGCCCACCGGGTGCGTCTCTCCGCATTCACGGCGCCCGCGCCCAGTGAGTACGCCTGTTCACCGGAGCTGTCCCCCCTGGTCACCCAAGTGGTGCGGTTCGACAACCTGTCCGGCCACGCGCTGCTCGCCGGACCCGTGGACCTGGTCCGCGGAAACGGATTCGGCGGCCGCGGCACGCTGGACTTCACCGCTCCCGGCGCAACTGCCGAACTGGCCTTCGGCAGTTGCGACGACTACAGGGTTGTCCGCCGTGCGGAGGAGTCCCGCGACTCCGCCACCCTCAGCCAGCGGACCGTGATCACCCGCACGGTCCGGCTGCACCTGTCCCGGTTCTCCGCCCCCGGCGAGCACGACGACCGGGTGGTCGCCCTTCGGGAGCGCATTCCCGTCTCCGAAGTCGCGGCGGTGACCATACGCGTACACAAGGACTCCTGCTCCCCGCCGCCCGACATGATCGACGCCGAGGGCATCGCCCGCTGGGACGTCACCCTCCCGCCCGGCAGCCGTCGCACGGTGACCCTGGTCTACGAACTGTCGGCGAGCGCCAAGGTCACCGGGCTCTGAGGCCGGCAGGCCGCTGCGCCCGGCACAGCGGCCATCGCCCGGTCCGTGCCCTCGCCGCGCCGCGTCATCCCTCGCAGCGCGGCGGGGGCTGCCGAGGAGGCCGGCGGCCCCCTCCCGGCCGCCTCAGGATGGCGGCGTCGCAGCCCGTTCGGCCTCGCTGCGGAGAACGCAGAACTCATTGCCCTCAGGATCCGCGAGGACCGCCCAGCCTGCGCCGCCGGGTTCCCGGCGATCGGTGACGAGGGTGGCACCGAGGCTCAGCAGCCGCTCGACCTCCTCCTCGCGTGAGGTCGTCGGTCGCAGGCACAGATGCATCCTGTTCTTGATCGTCTTCGGCTCCGGCACCTGGTTGAAGTGCAGCAACGGGCCCACCGGCAGCATCACATCGGTCTCCGGGTCTCCCGGTTCGTCCTCCGGATGCAGCGGGCACCCCACCACCTCGCTCCAGAATCGAGCCAGGGCATAGGCATCCGCACAGTCGATCGCCACGTTCTGCACCACCGAGTTCATGTGGACGAGACTGCCCCAGGCACCGCCGGGTGCACCACCAAAACGCGTCCGGACCCCGCTCGTGGCTTCGGCGCACGCGGCGTCCGCCCCTACGTCGCGGGCTCCGTCTCCGGCCGTCCGGCGGCCACGTCGAACGTGGACGGCGCGCCTCCGTCGAAGCGGGCGACGCCGCAGCACGCGACCCGGCCCGCGTGCCCCGTACACACACAGGGCAGGATCGACTTCCGGGGGCCGCTGCCGCGAGCCGCCCCGGGCCGTCCAGGTCCGCCCCGCTCATGTCCAGGAGAACGCATGCCGCTCGACGTCCCCGCGCTCCGCGCGCAGATTCCGGCCCTGACGGCGGGGTCGGCCCGCTTCGACGCGCCCGGTGGCACCCAGACCCCGCAGCCGGTGATCGACGCGGTCGTGGACGCTCTGTCCCGGCCGCTCGCCGTGCGGGGCACGCAGAACGAGGGCGAGCGGAACGCGGAGGCGATCGTGGCCGGGGCGCGGTCGGCGCTCGCGGACCTGGTGGGTGCGGAGCCTCGTGGCATCGTGTTCGGCCGCAGTTCCACCCAGCTGACCTACGACCTGGCGCGGACCCTGGCCAAGACCTGGGGGCCGGGCGACGAAGTGGTGGTCAGCCGGCTCGACCACGACGCCAACATCCGCCCCTGGGTGCAGGCAGCCGAGGCCGTCGGCGCGACGGTCCGGTGGGTCGACTTCGAGCCGGACAGCGGGGAGCTGCCGACCGCCGGGTTCGCCGAGGTACTGTCCGCGCGGACCCGCCTGGTCGCTGTCACCGGGGCGTCCAACCTCATCGGCACCCGTCCCGACCTGCCCGGCATCGCCGAGCTCGTCCACCGGGCAGGTGCCCTGCTGCACGTGGATGCCGTGCACCTGGCGGCCCACGCGTCCGTCCGGCTGGACACGCTCGGCGCCGACTTCCTCGTCTGCTCGCCGTACAAGTTCCTCGGCCCGCACATGGGCGTACTGGCGAGCCGCCCCGAACTGTTGGAGACCCTGCGGCCCGACAAGCTGCTGCCGTCGACCGACGCGGTCCCGGAGCGGCTGGAGCTGGGCACCCTGCCGTACGAGTTCCTGGCCGCGGCCCGGGCCGCGGTGGACTTCCTCGCCTCGCTCGCTCCGGGCGTCGACGGCACCCGCCGGGAACGGCTGGCCGTGGCCTTCGAGGAGATCGAGGCCCACGAGGACGCGCTGCGGGTCCGTGTCGAGAAGGGTCTGTCCGCTCTCGACGGCGTCGTCGTGCACTCGCGCGCGGCCGTGCGCACCCCGACGCTGCTGGTCACCTTCCCGGGCCGGTCGGCGGCGGACGCCTCGCGGTTCCTGGCGGAGTACGGTGTCGACGCGCCCGCCGGCTCGTTCTACGCCCTGGAAGCCTCGCGCCACCTGGGGCTGGGCGACGCGGGAGGGCTGCGGATCGGCCTGGCCCCGTACAACAGCGAGGAGGACGCCGACCGGCTGCTGGAGGGTGTGGCCGCCTTCCTCACGCAGACCACGGCGACGTCCTTCGCCGGGTCGAGGGCGTAGCCCCGATCCGCGCTCCCGGCGTGATTCGCTCCTCTCGACCTGCCGGACGTCACACGCTTGGATGGTCACCGGTCGAAAGGCCGGTCCCGCACGATGTCCGAGTTGCACGAAGCCAGCGAAACGGAGCCGACGGTGGAGTCTGGGATGGCGGCGGGGGTGATCCTTGCCGACCGGTACACGCTTCGACGGCTGCTGGGGCGCGGTGGCATGGGAGAGGTGTGGCTGGGCCGGGACTCGGTACTGGGGCGCGAGGTCGCGGTCAAGGTGATGCCCGTCGCGCGGGACACCGTGTCGGAGCGGCGCTTCCGGCGGGAGGCCGAGATCCTTGCCGGGCTGCGGCACCCGGGGATCACGGTGGTGCACGACGCCGGCCGCCACGACACGCACCACTTCATCGTCATGGAGCTGCTGATCGGCCACGACCTGGCCCGGCTGCTGGACGAGCACCCCGGGCACCTGCCCTTCAGCCGTGTGGTGGACCTGACGAGCCAGACCGTCGACGCCGTCGCTGCGGCCCACCAGCACGGGGTCGTCCACCGCGACCTGAAGCCGGCCAACCTGTTCGTTCAGGCGGGCGACCGGATGAAGGTCTGCGACTTCGGCATCGCCCGCGTCGCCGACACGTCCGGGACGCTCACCTCGGCCGGTCCGGTACTCGGTACTCCGGCGTACATGTCGCCCGAGCAGCACCAGGGGCGGACTGCGGACGCGCGCACCGACCTCTACTCCCTGGGCGTCGTGATGTTCGAAATGCTCACGGGCGCCCTCCCGTTCCCCGTCGACCAGCCCCTCTACGCGTTGATGCGCCAGCACGTGGAAGTCGCCCCGCCACGCCCCGGCGCCTTCCGCCCCGGTATACCGCGCGAGTTGGAGAAGCTGGTCATGCGGCTGCTGGCCAAGGATCCCGCACGGCGGCCGGACACCCGGGAAGTGGCCGCGGAACTGGCGGAGCTGACCAGCCGGGACTCCCTGCCGACCGCGGCGGCCGGTTCAGTGCGCAACTCCCGGCACGACCGCGGCCGGCGGCCCCGGACGCCCACGCTCGCGAAGAACCCGGCACAGGAAGACTCCGCGGGCCTCGCGTTCGGCCTGCTCCGCACCCTGAGGAGCACATCCGGCGGTTGCGTCGACGCGTTGGCGTTCAGCCCCGACGGGCGGGCCCTCGCCACCAGCCACAGCCACTCGGGCGTCCGTCTGGTGGACCCGCGCACGGGCAAGGTGCTCCACCGCCTCGCCGGGACCGAAAACCGCGTCCACTCCCTGGCGTTCACACCCGACGGCCGCACACTCGCCACGGGGGGCGAAGGTCCGGTGGTACGCCTTTGGGACGGCCGTACGGACGCGCTCAGGGCCCAGCTCACCGGGCACAGCGGAACCGTCACGACCGTGGTGTTCGCTCCGGACGGTCACACCCTCGCCGTCGGCAGCTACGCGGCGCTGCGTCTCTGGGACGCGGACACTGCGAAGCATGTGACCGACTTGCCGGGCGCCACGGGCCCGGCGGCGTTCAGCCCCGACGGCCGCCTCCTCGTGTCGGGCGGCACCGAAGGTCACGTGCGCCGCTGGAACCCGCTTTCCGGCAAATCGCACCGCCCCCGGTCCATCAGACCGAACGGGCGGGTCCGTCTCCTCGCGTTCAGCCCGGACGGACACGGCATCGCTGCCGTCTGCTCACCGCTCGCCCCGGAGGACAAGGGGCTGGTCAACGTGCTGGACGCGCGAACCCGACGGGGACCCCGCCGGCTCACCGGCCACACCGACGACGTGGCGGCGCTGGCATACAGCCCGGACGGCAGGCTGCTCGTGTCCGGCGACCACGGGGGCACCGTCATCGTCCGCGACGCCCGCTCCGGCGCGCAGCTCCTCATCCTGCCCGAACGGTCGGAGAGGGTCCGCGCGTTGGCTTTCAGCCCGGACGGCGGAACGCTCGCCGTGGGCTGCTTCGACGGGAGCATCCGCCTCTGGGCGACCCGTACCTGAGCTGTTCGGACCGGTCCGGCACGGCGGGCGGGGCTTCGAACTGTGCCCCGCCCACCGTGCCGGTCTCCGTCTCAGCTCACTGGGAGCGTCCGGGCGTCAGCCGGAACGAACCCTTTGCGAACGGAAGTTGAACCGTGTACTGGCGCAGATAGGTGTCCAGGAACGGCGAGCGGGCGCCGGCCGTCGCGATGTCGTTCGCCGGGTCGTCCAGTGCCAGTGCGAGCCGGGCGTCCCTCACCTCGACCGTCCCGCCCGAGGGGGTGTCCCGCCAGGAGCCCGTCTGGATGGAGCCGATCTCCACGGCCAGGACGTGTCCGGCGGCCAGCGTCCAGTCGGTGGCCTTGAGGTCGACCGTCAGCCGGCCCGTGTCCACCAGGGACACCTGCTCGTCGAACATGACGGCCCTGCCGTCCGGGGCGACGTCGTACAGCTTCACCATGACGTTGCCCTCGCCCTTCGCGGTCAGGGACAGCCGAGGGGTGCCGGTGACGCGGACCGCCCGGGCGGCCGGTTCGGACCGGACGAAGAAGCTGGACGTCACCTCGCCCGCGGCCTGAAGCCCGGCCGCGCCCGCGGCCAGTGTCTTGGGTGCGGCCGGGTCCAGGGAGGGGGCGTTCTCCAGGTCCCACTCACCGGTCGGCTGCGCGGAGGGCCGCAGCGCCGGGGCGCCGTCCTCGGCCGCCGCCCCGCGTGCCGACGCTCCCCCGTCGTCCACGTACGCACCGCTGCCGAGCGCGACGTTCACCTTCCGGGACTCGCCGGGCCAGGTGCGCTGGGCACGCCAGGCCCCGGTGGAGTCCTCGACGGAGTAGGCCGGGTACGAGACCGTGGGCCGCTTGCCCTTGAGGTACTGGTCGTAGAAGGAGAGGGTCTCGTCGTACCACCCTTCGCGGCCCATGGAGAGGCGGCCGTCCGAGGTGCGGTCGCCGCCGCGGACGTGTTCCCACTGGCCGAGCCAGCCCCGCTCGGGGCCTTTGTGGTTGTCGAGGTACTCCTCCATCTCCTCGGGCTTGGTGTTGTTCTCGATGAATCCCTGGGTGACGAAGAGCGGGGTGTCGGTGCCCTTGGCCTTCCGCGCCAGGTCGCGGGAGGTCCAGTACGGGCTCTGCCGGTCGGTCGTCCGGTAGCCCGCGGCGTTCTGGGTGAGGCACTCCGGGTGGGTCTGCTCGTAGGCCGCGTTGACCTGGTACCGGGAATCGTCGTCCGCCAACGGGGCCATCGTGGCTATGGAGTTGTAGGCGTTGGCGGTGCCGGTGACGTTGGGGCGGGGCACCCCGTTGGAGTAGATGTACTGGTACATGTCCCACACCGGCTCCTGAGCGACGACCGCCTTCAGCTCCCGCTGGTCGAGGTCGTTGCCGATGAGGCCGGTCGAGGCGTCGTAGGACTTTCCGTACATGCCGACGGCGCCGCTGGACCACGACCGGTCCGCCGCCCAGTCGATGGCCGCCCGGACGTCCGCCTGTTCACCGGGGCCCGCCCAGTCGAGGCAGCCGGTGGAGCCGCCGAAGCCGCGCAGGTCCACCATGACGAAGGCGTAGCCGCGGGCGAACAGGTCCGCCCCCTCGATGAAGTCCTGGAAGCGGGACGAGGGGCCGGTGTGGCTCCAGCCCTCTGGGTCGGTCTGCCCGGAGTGCCCGAAGTAGGGGCCGACCGAAAGGATGACGGGGACGCGCGCGCCCTTCGGCAGCCCTTCGGGCAGCAGGACGTCGGCGTGCAGTTCGGTGCCGGAGTGGTCCGACGAGGGAAAGTAGTGCTGTGTCCAGACGGCGCCCTCGGGAACGCGGTCGTTCTCCTCGTGGGTGACGGGATCGGCCGGGGCAGCGGCACCGACGGCTGCAGCCGGCTCCGCCGCGACGGCAATGGTGACGGGGCCGGCGAGGGCGCCGGTCAGGGCGAGGGTGGTGACGAGGACCGATGCGGCCAGGGCTGCCGCGCGACGTGCTCTCACATGCTCCTCCGGTGGGTGGTGAGCCAAGGTGCAAGTGGTGCCGATCTTGTCGGCCCGCGGCCCCGCCGGGGTTGCGTCACGGAGCGCGGCACACGTCCACATTTGGACACGAACATGTCAACAGGCCGACGCTGAGCGAGCTTAGGATCATCGCGTTCGCGGATCAACGCCTGCGCGTGTACGCCTTGTTACGGCGACGACCAGGTCCCCCTGCATCGCCCGGGCGCCGCCGGCCCCATAGGAACGAGCGCGTTCTCACCGGCCACCATCCGGGCGCTCTCGCTGCTTGCGTTCACTACGGGCCCACGAAGGAGGGGGTGCGGCATCTCTCGTTGCCTGAGACGCTTTTACACCGGTCGTCCGGCGAGGGCCCGCCCTCACGTCATCGCGACGACGACCTTGCCGGCCTTCGAGCGGCCCTTCTCGACGTACTCCATGGCCTCCCGGGTCTCATCGAACGGGAAGACACGGTCGACGACGGGACGGATCTTCCCGGCCTCGATGAGCGGCGTGAGTTCACGCAGCTGCCCGCCGCCGGCCCTCATGAACAGGAACGAGTACGTCACGTTGCGGCGCTTGGCGCGGCGCCGCATCCTGAAGCTCAGCGCGCTCATCACGAGTCGGAGGATCGCGTTCAGGCCCAGCTCGCGGGCGAAGGCCGCGTCGGGAGGCCCTGCGACGCTGATGACCGTTCCCCCGGGCCTGAGTACCTGCAAGGACTTCTCGAGCGTCTCTCCGCCGAGGGAGTCCAGCACGACGTCGTAGCCGTCGAGGACCGTCGCGAAATCCTGCTGCTTGTAGTCGACGACCACGTCCGCACCGAGCTCTTTCACCACGTCGACCTTGGCCGTGCTCACGGTGGTGGCCACGTGCGCGCCCAGTTCCTTGGCCAGTTGGACGGCGATGGTACCGAGACCGCCGGCCCCGGCGTGGATCAGAACCCTCTGGCCGGGCCGCACCTGCGCCCGCTCAACCAGCGCCTGCCACGAGGTCAGGGCCACGAGCGGGAGGGAAGCGGCCTCCTCCATGGTGAGCGTGGCCGGTTTGATCGCCACGTCGTCCTGATGGACGGCGATGAATTCGGCAAAGGTGCCGATGCGGTCCTTGTCCGGCCGGGCGTAGACCTCGTCACCCACCGCGAACCGCGTGACGGCCGATCCTGTCCGGACGACCACCCCGGCGAAGTCGTTGCCCAGGATCAGCGGGAGCCGGTACGGGAGGAACGCCTTGAAGGCCCCGTCGCGGAGCCTCAGGTCGAGCGGGTTGACACTCGCGGCGTGGATCCGGACCAGGACGTCGCCGGCACCCACCTCCGGTTCGGGCATCTCACCGGCGCGCACTCCGGTCCTGTCGCCGTACCGCTCGATCATGAAGGCCTTCATCGTCAACTCCGTTACCCGTCCGCGAAGGGACGGGATCTGTGTCCGTCCTGGGCTTCTCCCAGTACGGGGACTCCGTGGTGCGTGCTCGGCCTCTTGGGGCGCCTCGGGGTTGCGCGCCGACACCCGGGCGGGCGTGAGGCCGGTCTCCTCGGCGACGGCCAGGACGACATCGATGACAGCGTTCTTCCGGCCGTCGTCTCCGTGTGGACGACCGCCCCCAGGTCACCGAGGCTCCCCTCGGTGACCTGGGTGCGGTGTCTCCCGGTGAGCGGCCGGAACGGCGGGACGCGCCTCAGGCCGCACTCGGTGAAGATGCCAAGCCCTGCCTGACGTACCGGGTGGCGTCGTCGGCGAGGATCTCGGGCAAGCCCGTCTCGATGCCGTGCAGGGCCTGGGCGGCGACATCGGCGGGGTCGGTCTTCTGGTCGTCGGGAACGCCCGCGGCCATGTCGGTGTCCATGTATCCGACGTGCAGCGCCGAGACGGTGATGCCACGGGGCGCCAGTTCCTCCCGGGCTGCGTTCGTCTGCGCCCATGCCGCGGCCTTGGCCGCGGCGTAGGCACCGAGGCCGGCGGGGTGCAGCCAGGACAGGACGGACAGGACGTTGAGTACGGTGCCGCCTCCGTTGCCCTCGACGACTGGGGCGAAGGCCCGTGTCACGGCAAGCGGGCCGAAGAAGTTCGTCTCCATCTCCAGGCGCACCCCGTCCAGGCTCCCCGCGATCAACGGCGTGGCCGTGGAGATGCCCGCGTTGTTCACCAGCAGCGTCACGTCGGATGCGATGAGTACCGCGGCCCTGATCGACTCCTCGTCCGTTACGTCCAACCGCAGCGGGATGACGCCCGGCAGGTCCACCGTCTCGGGGCGGCGTGCCGCCGCATACACCTTCGCGCCGCGCTCCACGAGCTGACCGGCCAGATGCCGCCCGAGCCCCCGGTTGGCGCCGGTGACCACTGCGACCGCGTCCTTCAGTTCCATGACTACTCCCAGCGTCACGGGCAACGAACAGCCCGCAGAAATTAGATTACGACTACAATCTAAAGCACAGTCTAGAATAGATTGCAATCGACATCCAACGGGAGGTGGCTGATGGGCCGCGTATCGCAGGCGCAGGCCGAGGAGAACCGCCGACGGGTCGTGGAGACCGCCTCCCGGCTGTTCCGGGAGCAAGGCACCCACGTCAGCGTCGCCGACCTCATGAAGGCCTCCGGCATGACGCACGGCGGCTTCTACAAGCAGTTCGCCTCCAAAGAGGCACTCGTCGACGAAGCCACGGCCAACGCGTTCGACGAACTCACCCAGCGCCACAAGGACGGCCTCAGGCAGTACTCCGGGCAGCGCGATGCCGCCCAGCAGGCGCTGATCGACACCTATCTCTCCGTCGAGCACCGCGACAGCGCGGCAGACGGATGCCCCGTCGCCGCACTCGCCGGCGACATGGCGCGCGACTCCGGAGATCGCGAGGCCCGGCGCGTCTACACCGAGGGAGTGAGCGACTTCGCCGAGTGGCTCGCCACCGAGGACCAGGACGGCATCACCCGGCTGTGCACCATGGTCGGCGCGCTCGTCCTGGCCCGAGCCACCAAGGGCTCCCCGCTCTCCGAGGACATCCTCACCGCCGCGCAGGCAGCCCTGAAGGCAGCCAGCTGATCAGGTACGGAACCACGCACGCTCCCCGCCCGAAGGCACATGGCCGCTCACGAGCGGTTCGGGCCTGATCGCGCATGTTGGCGCGTATGCGGCCCTGCGCAATCGGCCAGGCGGCGCGTCTGCTCGGAGTCAGTCCGGACACCGCTCGGCGCTGGGGGGATGCCGGTCGGGTGGTCACCCACCGGGACGGGGCGGTCGGCGTCTCATCGACGGGGAGGATCTGGCAGCGTTCTCCGTCGAGTTGGCCAGGAGCGGCAACGGCGAAGGCGACGCCTCGTACACCTCCGTCCGTCCGCAACGCCGTCCGGCACCGTACCGGCAGCCGAGAGGGACTCACTCACGGACCACCACCTCCCGGGTGACCGTACCCGGACCCGCACCCCGTACAAACGCACATACCAACTACAGCAATCACGATTCCGACTCATGCGAAGCAACAGGAGACTTTTCCCTCGCACCTGCGGCATTATCATCAGCGCATGCACACCTACCGGATCGGGGACTCTGCCGCCTTGCCCGGTGTCAGCGCCGACACCGTGAGGCACCTGGTCGGCGGCGGGAGGCTCATCGCCGATCGCGCTGAGCCGGGCCACCGGTCAGCCGCCGGTCGGTTGAGGGGGTGAAGCCGGAGCCCGGCGCTCCGCCGGTTGTCGTGATCGATTCGACCGACGTGGTCGTCGAGAGACCGTAGGCGGTCCGCCAGGACCACAGGTGATTGTGTCCGTCAGGACAAGAGGGAGCAGACCCGTGATGACCCGTACCGCACGCCGGACCCGCCGCACGCTTCAGGTGGCCGGTGCAGGCGCTGCCGCACTGCTGGCTCTGAGCGCCTGTTCGTCGTCCGACGACTCCTCGTCGGCAGCGGCGGCGGGCTCCTCCGCATCCACCTCGTCGGAGAAGCTGTCCGGGACGGTTACCGTGTTCGCCGCCGCCTCCCTCAAGGAGAGCTTCACGGCCCTGGGCAAGGAGTTCGAGCAGGAGCACCCCGGCACGAAGGTCACCTTCAGCTTCGGCGGCAGCGACTCCCTCGCCGCGAGCATCACCGGCGGCGCCCCGGCCGACGTCTTCGCCTCAGCGAGTCCCAAGACGATGAAGATCGTCACCGACGCGGGGAACGCCTCCGGCACACCTGCGACCTTCGTCCGCAACCAGCTGGAGATCGCCACTCTGCCGGGCAACCCCGACAGGATCTCCTCCCTGAAGGACCTCACCGAGTCCGACCTCAAGGTGGTCCTCTGCGACAAGGAGGTGCCCTGCGGCGCCGCCGCCCAGAAGGCCCTCGACGCCGGCAAGCTCAAGCTCACCCCCGTCTCCTACGAGCAGGACGTCAAGTCGGCCCTGACCAAGGTCGAGCTCAAGGAAGCCGACGCGGCCGTCGTCTACAAGACCGATGTGCACGCGGCGGGTGACAAGGTGGAGGGCGTGGACTTCCCCGAATCCGCCGACGCCATCAACGACTACCCGATCGTCCGGCTCAAGGACACGAGGAACGCCGACGCCGCCAAGGCGTTCATCGCCCTGGTGCAGTCCTCCGACGGCCAGAAGGTCCTGACCGGGGCCGGGTTCCTGAAGCCGTGACGAGGCCCGACAAGTCCGCCGCCGCGACCAGCACCCTCCCGGGTGGGTCGCGGCGCCGGCGCGTCCGGAGGGGCGGCGGCCGGGGTGTGCCGTTGCCGCTCCTGGTGCCCGCGCTGCTCGGTCTGGCGTTCCTGATCGTGCCGCTGATCGCATTGCTCGTACGAGCCCCCTGGACCAGCCTGCCCGAGCTGCTGACCAGCGCCGAGGTCTGGCAGGCGCTCCAGCTGTCGCTGGTCTGCGCCACGGCCGCCACCGCGGTGAGCCTGGTCATCGGCGTGCCGCTTGCCTGGCTGCTGGCCCGCGTCGAGTTCCCCGGCCGCGGACTCGTACGGGCCCTGGTCACCCTGCCACTCGTCCTCCCTCCCGTGGTCGGAGGTGTGGCACTGCTGATGGCACTCGGCCGCAACGGCATCGTCGGGAAGGCACTGGACGACTGGTTCGGGATCACCCTGCCGTTCACCACGGCGGGAGTCGTGATCGCGGAGGCGTTCGTCGCGATGCCGTTCCTCGTCATCAGCGTCGAGGGCACCCTGCGCGCTGCCGACCCGCGCTTCGAGGAGGCTGCCGCCACGCTCGGCGCCTCCCGCTTCACCGCGTTCCGCCGGGTCACGCTGCCGATCATCGCGCCTGGTATCGCCGCTGGCGCTGTGCTGGCCTGGGCCCGTGCACTGGGCGAGTTCGGTGCGACGATCACCTTCGCCGGCAACTTCCCCGGCCGTACCCAGACCATGCCGCTGGCCGTGTATCTGGCGCTGCAGAGCGATCCGGAGGCGGCCATCGCCCTCAGCCTGGTCCTGCTCGCCGTGTCCGTAGCAGTGCTGGCGGGCCTGCGCGACCGTTGGATGACAGCAGGATGACCCAGAGCCCCGATTCCGCCCGCAACGCCCACTCCGACGAATCCGAAGAGGGCCTCGACGCCCACCTGGTCGTCGAGCGCGGCGCCTTCCGTCTCGACGTGACGCTGGCCGTCGCACCCGGCGAAGTCGTCGCCCTGCTCGGCCCCAACGGCGCCGGCAAGACCACCGCCCTGCGCGCCCTCGCCGGCCTGACACCGCTCACCGGTGGCCATCTGCGGCTGGACGGAACGGCGTTGGATCGTACGCCGCCCGAATCCCGCCCGGTCGGCGTCGTCTTCCAGGACTACCTGCTCTTCCCGCACCTCACCGCCCTGGACAACGTGGCCTTCGGACCGCGCTGCCACGGCGCGACCAGAACGGCGGCCCGGGCCCAGGCCGCCGAGTGGCTCGACCGTCTGGGTCTCGCGGACCACGCCGGCGCCAGGCCACGCAAGCTGTCCGGCGGCCAGGCCCAGCGCGTCGCCCTGGCTCGCGCGCTGGCCACCCGCCCACGCCTGTTGCTCCTGGACGAGCCGTTGGCGGCGCTCGACGCCCGCACCCGCCTGGAGGTCAGGTCGCAACTCCGGCGACACCTGGCCGAGTTCGAGGCCGTCGCCGTCCTGGTCACACACGATCCACTGGACGCCATGGTGCTGGCCGACCGCCTGGTCGTGGTCGAGGACGGCCAGGTCGTACAGGAGGGCGCACCGTCCCACATCGCCCGCCACCCCCGTACGGACTACATCGCTCAGCTGGTCGGCCTGAACCTCTACCGGGGCACAGCCGACGGCCACACCGTCCGCCTCGACGCCGGCCCTCCCATCACCACCACGGAGGCCCTGTCCGGCCCGGTCTTCGTGGCCTTCCCGCCGAACGCGGTCACCCTCCACCGCGACCGGCCTGCCGGCGCAAGCGCCCGCAACCTCTGGCACTGCGAGATCGCGGGCCTGGAGACCCACGCGGACCAGATCCGCGCCGACCTCACCGGAGAGCTCCCTCTCACCGCCGACCTCACCACAGTGGCCGCCGCCGAACTCGACCTGCACCCGGGCGCGGCGGTCTGGGCGACGGTGAAGGCGACGCAGACCCACGCCTACCCCGTCTGAGGACGCGCGGGCGGGAACACATTCACGGTCTGCGAGGCATCACCCGCCCCACCCGTCGCACATGCGAAGGAGTCGACGCGGTCCCTGCCCTCCCTTGACTACACTGGTCACACCAGGACAGAAAGCAACAAACAGCCCCCGTCTCCCAGGGTGTCTTCTTCATGAGCCTGAGCATCCGCAACCAGATCCCCGGCACCGTCACCGCCATCGCGCCGGGCGGAACGATGGCGACAGTCAGGATCCGACTCGACGGCGGCCAGTACCTCACCGCTGCCATCACGCTGGAATCCGTCAAGGACCTCGGTCTCACCGAAGGCTCCGCTGTCCGCGGGCTGGTGAAGTCGACAGATGTCGCCCTGGCCACCGGCCCGTCGGAGGGCCTGTCCATCCGCAACCAGTGGCCCGGCACAGTCACCGCCGTCGCCACCGGTGGCGCCATGGCCTCCGTCGGAATCACGGTCGACGGCAACGAACTGACCGCCGCGATCACCGCGGAAGCCGTCACCGACCTCGGTCTGGCGGCAGGGACGCCCGTGGTCGTGCTGGTGAAGTCGACCGCGGTCTCGCTCTCCATCGTGTGAGAAGGCACCGCCTGCTCGGGCCGCAGGTCAGGCCAGGTCCAGCAACTCCTCGTAGAGGCCGCCGCCGAGGCGCTCCGTGCGCGAGGGCCGCAGCGGCGAGATGACCCGGCGACCTCACATGCCGGCGCCAGGTCGTGTGCGTGAGGTGTAATCCCGGGCGCTCCCAGTGCGTGACGGAGCGGAAACCCGATCTTTCTACGGTGCTGTTCATGGGATCGGCTCCAGCAGACTGCACGGGCCCCCTCGAACGGTACGCAGGCCGGAAAGTGGAGGTTCGGTGCCAGCTGGCTCGGAGAAGGACAGTGTCCGTACGGTCTGTTCGTACTGCGGGGTCGGCTGCGGAATCATGCTCGACATCACACGGAATCCCGCCGACGGCCGACGCCGCGCGTCCAGGGCTTCCGGGGACAAGGCTCATCCCTCCAACTTCGGCCGTTTGTGCACCAAGGGCTCGACAAGCGCGGACATGATGGCCGCGCCCGGGCGTGCGGCCAGGGCTCTGGTGCGCACAGAGCGAGGCGCCCAGCCGGCCGAGACGCATGTGGACGAGGCGATAGCGTCGGTGGCCGGCAGTCTGCGGGCGATCCTGGACGAGCACGGGCCTGACTCCTTGTCCTTCTACGTGTCCGGGCAGATGTCCCTGGAGGCGCAGTACCTGGCGAACAAGCTGGCCAAGGGCTTCGTCCGGACGAAGCGGATCGAGTCGAACTCCCGGTTGTGCATGGCCTCCGCCGGAACCGGCTACAAGCTGTCGCTGGGCTCGGACGGCCCGCCCGGCTCCTACCAGGACTTCGACCACGCGGACGCGTTCTTCGTGATCGGCGCCAACATGGCCGACTGCCACCCGATTCTCTTCCTGCGCATGATGGACCGGATCAAGTCGGCCGGGGCCAGACTGATCGTCGTCGACCCGCGCCGCAACGCCACCGCCGACAAAGCCGATCTCTTCCTCCAGATCAAGCCCGGCACCGACCTCGCCCTGCTCAACGGCCTGCTGCACCTGCTCGTCGCGAACGGTCACACCGACGAGGCGTTCGTCGCCGAGTTCACGGAGGGCTGGGAGGAGATGCCTGTCTTCCTCGAGGACTACCCGCCCGAGAAGGTCGCGGAGATCACCGGCATCCCCGAGAGCGACATCCGGCTGGCCGCGCAGTGGATCGGTGAGGCGGGTGAGTGGATGAGCTGCTGGACGATGGGCCTGAACCAGTCCACGCACGGCACCTGGAACACCAACGCCCTGGTCAACCTGCACCTCGCCACCGGCGCCATCTGCCGCCCGGGCTCCGGGCCCCTCTCCCTCACCGGCCAGCCCAACGCCATGGGTGGCCGGGAAATGGGTTACATGGGTCCCGGCCTGCCCGGCCAGCGCTCCGTCCTGGTCGCGGCCGAGCGCGCCTTCATCGAGAACCTGTGGAGCATCCCCGAGGGCTCCCTGCGTACCGAGGTCGGTCACGGCACTGTCGAGATGTTCGAGCAGATGGCAGCCGGTGACATCAAGGCGTGCTGGATCATCTGCACCAACCCCGTCGCCTCGGTCGCCAACCGCAAGACCGTCATCGCCGGCTTGGAGGCGGCCGAACTCGTCATCGCCCAGGACGTTTTCGCCGAGACCGAGACCAACGCCTACGCCGATGTCGTACTGCCCGCGACGCTGTGGGCGGAGTCCGACGGCATCATGATCAACTCCGAGCGGAACCTCACCCTCGTACAGGGCGTCGTCGACCCCCCTGAGCAGGCGCTGCCCGACTGGCAGCTGATCGCCCGGGTCGCCTGCGAGATGGGTTTCGCCGAAGCGTTCACCTACACCTGCGCCGAGGAGGTGTTCGAGGAACTCAAGCAGGCGTGGAACCCCAGGACAGGATGGGACCTGCGCGGCGTGACCTACGAGCGGCTGCGCACCACACCGGTCCAGTGGCCGGCTCCGGCCGCCGACGGCCCTGACCGCAACCCCATCCGCTACCTCAACGACGGCGTCAGCCAGGCCCTGCTGGAGCGCGAGGACGGTACCCGCCCCCGTCTGGCCTTCCCGACCGCGAGCGGACGCGCGCAGTTCTTCGCCCGCCCGCACCTCCCGGCTGCGGAACTCCCCGACGACGACTACCCGTTCGTCCTCAACACCGGCCGCCTGCAACACCAGTGGCACACGATGACCAAGACCGGCAAGGTCGCCAGGCTCAACAAGCTCGACCCCGGTCCCTTCGTGGAGGTCCACCCCGAGGACGCCGACGCCCTTGGGGTCGCGGAGGGCGATCACCTGGAGGTTGCCTCCCGCCGAGGGCGCGCCGTACTCCCCGCCGTGGTCACCGACCGGGTACGTCCTGGCAACTGTTTCGCGCCGTTCCACTGGAACGATCTGTTCGGCGAATACCTCAGCATCAATGCCGTCACCAACGACGCCGTCGACCCGGTCTCCTTCCAGCCCGAGTTCAAGGTCTGCGCCGTCACTCTCGCCAGGACAGCCGCCCCCGTACCGGCTGCCCACCCGAACACCCAGCCGGAGACCACCCCCGTGCCCCCCGCCCCAGTGCCGGCAGCGGCCGCCGCAGACTCCCCCGTCCACGCGCTCGCCACTCTGTTCGGCACCACCGGCCTCGCCCCCGCACCCCTGGCCGAGCACGAACGCCACTACCTGTCCGGCTATCTCTCCGGTCTCGCCCTGACACCGCCCGACGGACGCGTTCCCGTCCTGCCGCCGGGCGCCCCCTTCGACCCGGGCCACGCCCTGTGGGTCGACGGGGTCCTCGCCGGCATGTTCTCCCGCACCACCATGCCCGCCACCACGGCTCCCGCCCCCGTGCCCGCACAGGCCGGCACCCCGGCCGCCGACACGGCCGCGCCGACCCGCCGCCTGGTCATCCTGTGGGCGTCGCAGACCGGCAACGCCGAGGACTTCACCGAAGGCGCCGCCGCCCGCCTCACCCAGGCAGGCCATGCCCCCGAACTGCTCCCCATGGCCGACGCGTCGCCTGCACACCTCACCGCCGACACGGATCTGCTCCTTGTCACCAGCACCTTCGGTGACGGCGACGCCCCCGACAACGGGGCCGCCTTCTGGCAGGCGCTGTCCGGCCCGGATGCCGGACGGATGGACGGAATCCGGTACGCGGTCCTCGCGTTCGGCGACTCCAACTACGCCGACTTCTGCGGCCACGGCCGCCGGCTCGACGAACGGTTCGACGCCCTCGGGGCCACCAGGCTGATCCCCCGCTTCGACTGCGAGCCGGACTTCGAAGAGGCCGCCGAGCAGTGGCTCGACCAGGTCGTCACCGCCCTGACAGCAGCAGCCGACCGACAGCCCGTCCCAGCAGGCGCCGACGGAACGACCGTCTCCGGACCCACAGGCACAACAACCCGTACCGTCGCCACGCCGCCACCCGCCCCCGCACCGGTCTGCTACTCCAAGGCATCGCCATTCGCCACCCTGCTCGTCGGCAACAGGCTCCTGAGCCTGCCCGGTTCCGGGAAGGAGGTCCGGCAGTTCGCCCTCGACACCCGCGACGGCCGACTCGCCTACGACGCCGGGGATGCTCTCGGCGTCCGGCCGACCAACGGCACCCCGCTCGTCGCCGAATGGCTCGCCCTCACCGGGCTCGACGCCGCCGAGCCGGTCGACCTCGGCGACAGCTCGCCCATCCCCCTCGAAGAAGCGCTGCGCACCCGCCTGGACATCTCCCGCATCACCACCGATCTGCTCAAGTTCACAGCGGAGCGCACCGGAAGTCACGAACTGAAGCGTCTGCTGCGTCCCGACAACAAGGACGCCCTCGCGAAGTGGAGCTGGAGCCGCCAGGCCGCCGACGTCGTCGCGGCATTCCCCGTCCGGGCTTCGGCGGCGGAGTGGGCGGGGGCCCTCAGGCGCCTCCAGCCCCGTCTGTACTCCATCTCCTCCAGCCCGCTCGCCCACCCCAGCGAGGTCCGCCTCACGGTTTCCGTCGTGCGCTACACCAACGACCTCGGCCGGAACCGTAAAGGGGTGTGCTCCACCTACCTCGCCGACTGTGCGGACGACGGGCCGGTCCAGGTCTTCGTGCAGCGTTCCCCGCACTTTCGCCCACCCGCCGACCCCGCCACCCCCATGATCATGGTCGGGCCCGGAACCGGCGTGGCCCCCTTCATCGGCTTCCTCGAAGACCGCCGGGCCCGCGGCCACACCGGCCCCAACTGGCTCTTCTTCGGCGAACAGCGCCAGGCCACCGACTTCTACTACCGCCAGGAACTGGAGGCGTACCAGGCATCCGGCCATCTCGACCGCCTCGACCTCGCCTTCTCCCGCGACCAGCGCAACAAGATCTACGTCCAGGACCGGATGCGCGAACACGGCCCGCGCCTGTGGCAGTGGCTCCAGAACGGCGCCCACTTCTACGTCTGCGGCGATGCGGCACGCATGGCCAAGGACGTCGACCAAGCGCTCGCGGGCATCGTCGCCACCCACGGCGGCATGGAGAACGACGAGGCCGCCGCCTACGTCAGGCGCCTGGCCGCGGACAAACGCTACGTCCGCGACGTCTACTGACGGCGCATCCCCGTTCGGTTCGCGGCGCAGCATCCCAGGCTGCCGGAGATCCTGGCCGCGGTGAGCACGTGGGCAGGTTTCCGGAGCGCCTCGCCGCGGAGGCGCTCCGGGGCAGCCTCTTCCTCAAGAGGCGTCCTGCTTTGCGGGCTTCACCCGGTCGCCTTCCGGCATCGCGGCCCTCACCAGCTCCGCGGAGCGGATGGTGCGGGTGCCCCGCGAGACTCTCAGCCGCACCTTGGCTCCCGTCGCGATGCCCTGCGAGGCCGCGGGCAGCGCCCAGGCGGTGGTCAGGTCCGTGTTCCCCTCGTCCAGCACCAGGAACCGGGCCACTCCCTTGCCCTTGCGCGACTCCATCCGCAGCACCTCACCGGTGATCGTGTCGGGTTCCCGCCGCTCCAGGCAGGCGAGTACCAGAAAGTACGTCGCCAGCGCGCCGAAGGCCACGGTCGCCGTCAACTCGACCAGCAGGGGCCCCTCGTGGGCCGCTGCGTCGACGAACCAGCCGTGACTGCCGCTGGTGAAGTTTCCGGGCATCATCGCCAGAAACGCAACGAGCAGCGTCCAGCGGCTGAACTTGCCGGCCACCACAACGCCGAGCAGTGCGCTGCCCACCCAGCCGGCACTCAGCACCAGTCCCGGTCGGCGCAGCGCGTCGTCGGTGTGCCCGTCGACCGGGATCGCCCAGTCGGGCTGCCGCAGCACCGCGAAGGCACACAGCCCCACCGCGACCACGCCCGCCGCGGCCGCCAGCTGCAGCAGCCGGCTCGTCGAGCCACCGAAGCCGGGGCGCAGCCGCGGGTAGCGGATCCGCACCGGGCGCCAGGTCCCTCCGTACGAGGACCAGACGCGTCGTCGGTCTCCGGAGTCGAAGCCGAGGAGCCGACTGCTCAGGCTGGTGACGCCGAGCGCGGTCCCGTACGCGAGATAGCGGTCCCAGACGGTCACGGATGCGGGCGGCAACTTGGCGAAGTCCTCGTGCGCCGTCAGCCAGGCTCGCAGTCCGGCCCAATGCCCGGCGCGTTCAAGGCCCTTCGGCGTCGCCCGCTCGCGCAGCGACTTGCCGAGCATGAACGCCAGCACGACCCCAGGCGCCACGCCGACGGCGAACGCGGCACGCAGGTTGTGCCCTCCCATGACCGCGGCCACAGTGAACAGCGCACCGGGCACGAAGGCGCAGAACAGCAATGCGCTGCCGAGCCACCGCGTGAACCGGAACCGGGACAGGCCGCGCAGCCGGGCCTCGGCGATGATCTCCTGGCGCAGCGCCGAGTTCCATGAGGCGGCGCGCTTGTCGTCACGGAAGGCGATCGCCCCGATGGGTGTGCCGCCGTTCGCCGCACGGGCGGTGACGCGGGCCAGTACCCGCTGTTCGTACGGCATCAGCCCCGGGGCTGCCCGGCCGGCCTCGGTGACGTGAACGGTGCTGCGGGCCGGGTCGTCGCCCGGCTGTCGCAGTTCGACGAACCCGCGGGCCGCGAGGTCCAGCAGCGTGGCCGCGGCGGCATGTTCCACGCCTCGCCATTGATTGCCGAGCAGGCTGACCACGGCCGGCGGTTCGGGGTCGTCCCCGAACTCCTGGGTCGCGGGCCCCGGCGTGACCACGCCGTTCCGGGTGGCGACGAGCGCAAACACGAAGGCGACGAGCCAGAGCAGGATCAGGCCGGCGCCGCCCCAGTAGAGCTGTTCGATGAGCGTCACGCGAATCTCACCTGGACAACGTCCTGCGCCGCACCGACGGCCTCGAAGTACTCGCGCCGCTCGTGCGCGCCGCCCAGACCCGCCACGACATTCCCGGGGAAGCTCTCGAGAGCGGTGTGGTAGCTCTGCACCGCGCTGTTGTAGAACTGCCGCGCGTACGCGATCTTGTCCTCCGCCGAACTCAACTCGGCCTGCACCGTGCTGAAGTGCCGATCCGCCTTGAGCTCCGGATAGCTCTCCCCGAGCGCGAACAGCCTCCCCAGCGTGGCGGTGAGCGCGTCCTCCGCGGCCGCCCGTTCCGTCACACCGAGCGCACCGCTCACGGCTGCCCCGCGCGCGGCGGTGACCGCTTCGAAGGTGCCGCGCTCGTGAGCGGCGTAGCCGCGCGCTCCCTCGACGAGATTCGGTATCAGCTCGTGCCGCCGCTTCAACTGCACATCGATCTGTGCCCACGAAGCCTGCGTCTGATTCCGGAGCCGAATGAGCCGGTTGTAGGTCCGAACGACCCACCACCCGGCCACAACGACAAGTACCGCAACAATCGCACCCACTATGACACCCACGGCGTCGCCCCCAGAGGCCCTGAAAGATCCGCCCCCCTGGCCGATCGACGTGATCATATTCCTGCCGTCAAGGCCCGCACGACCGAGGGCGCTCACCCCTGGGATTCCGCGCGGTCACGCCGGTGATCTGGGGCGATTCAGTGTCGTGTCCGTGCTGCGCAGGCCGAGATCGACGCAAGCGAAGCGGCGACCGGCGTCGGAACCTGCATCCGGACATCGCCGAGTGCGATCACCGGGCCTCGACGCCCCTCGCTGACAGAGGTGCCCAGGTGTATCGGACGCGGACGCCCCGGTCGCGGAGCCAGGCGGCCTCGCGATGGCGGAGTTCTCGCGCGGACTCCGGGGCGATGGCACTGGGCCAGCGGACGAGTACCGCGGTGACGTGGCCCGTCTGTGCCAGCTGCCTCACACGCCGCCACCCTCTGCGCCTGGCCGGGTCGGGCTCACCGTACGTGTCGGTGACGACCTCGGCGATCGTCAGTCCGCGTTCCCGGGCGAACGCCTGGCCTTCTGTCTGCGCGCGCTGCGTGGCCTCGCCGGGCGCACCGCGGGCCCGGTCGGCGCACACGTACAGCACGACGGGAGAAGCGGTTTCGCTGTGGGGGGTCATGGGCGCCTTCTGTGGAGGATCGAGGAGGTGGGGGTTCCTCGCCGTGCGAAGGGGACGCAGCGAGCCCTTGCGGTCGCTGCCGGTAAAGGCACCGTGTTCGGGTGCGGTGCCGTCCGGTGCCCACGACATCAGGGGTGGGCTGTCAACTCTGCCCAGACGACCTTTCCTTCGGCCCGTGTCGAGCGTGCGGAGCCCCAGCTGTCCGCGAGTTGCTGGACGAGAAGCAGCCCTCGCCCGCTCTCCTCGTCGGGGCCGGCGCGGTGCTCGGGCGGGTGGACGGGAGTGCTGCACTCGTCATGGAGCTCGATGCGCAGGCGCCGCTCGTCGCTGGTCAGCGTGAGGCCGCAGAGGACATGAGCGCTGCCGGTGTGGAGTACGGCGTTCGTCGTCAGCTCGGAGACCAGCAGCACCGCGTCGCAGCATGTGTCGCCCGGCAGCTCCCAGTAACGGAGCCGGTCGCGCACGGTGTCGCGGGCGGATCTCGCGCTGGCAGGCAGGGCGGGCAGGCCGAACCAGTACTCCCGGCGGCGCACCGTCCCGGCTAAGGCGGGGGCCGAAGCCGATGCTGAGGGCGTGGACAGAGTCACGGACGTCGCCTTCCAGCGCCTGCCGGGGGACGGGCGCGGTGAGGGGATGCGGGCTGCAACGCGAACGGTGAGAGGCGTATGCCGAGGCAAGCACCCGGCGCCGGGGTACCGACGACGCCATCGGGATCACGTCCCCTCCGGGCCGGATCCTGCGCCAGAACCACCACTTCACCACTCACACAACCACTATGCGCGGGATCGGACTCACGCTGCAACCGACTCCCTGATAATTTCAGCAGCACGGATATCATCCTGGCGTCAACATCAAGTCAGTGTCAGAATGGCGTTGTTGATGGAATCTCAGGAGGTTGGGCGTGAGCGAAGCCCGTTCCGGCACCAGCGCACCGACAGTCCTGCGCATGATCCTCGGCCGTCGGCTGCAGGAGATGCGGATCGGCTCCGGTGCCTCGCTGGAGGACGCGGCAAAGGCGCTGCGCGTGAAGACCCTGACGATCCGCCGGCTGGAGAAGGCCGAGGTCCCGCTGAAGCCTCTCTACGTGGAGAAGCTCCTGGAGACCTTCGGCGCGGCGCGCCAGGAGATCGACGAGTTCGTCGATCTGGCCGAGCAGGCCAACAAGCCCGGCTGGTGGCACTCCTATCGCGATGCCGTACCCAGTTGGTTCACCGCCTACGTGAGTCTGGAGACCGGCGCCAAGACCCTCCGCACGTATGAACCCCAGTACGTCACCGGCCTTCTGCAGACCCCCGGCTACGCGCACGCCGTGCTCCGCGGCGGCTTGCCGAACGGCAGCGAGGAGGAGCTCGCACGCCGCGTGGAGCTGCGGCTGCGCCGCCAGAGCCTGCTGGAGCGGGAGAACGCCCCCACGTTGTGGGTGGTCATGGAGGAAGCCGTCCTGCACCGGACGGTGGGCGGCCCTCAGGTGATGCGAGAGCAGATCGAGCGGCTCCTGGATGTCTCCGAGCTCGCGCACGTCAGCCTCGACATCGTGCCGTTCACGGCAGGTGCGCACATCGGAGCGTGCGCCCCGTTCACGTACTTCCGGTTCGAGGAACCCGAGTTGCCGGACATCGTCTACAGCGAACTCCTGTCCGCTGCCGTCTACTTCGACCAGCGCGCGGACGTCGTCTCCCATCTCGAGGCGCATTCCCGTATGGCGTTGCAGACGTCGTCCGAGGACAGCAAGGCGCTGTTGAACCGCATGCGCAAGGAGTACTCATGACGAGCACCGACGGGACCATATACAACGGGATGCCGGCCCGCGAACTCGGGGAGCAGGGCTGGGAACGCCCCTGGAGCGGGCCGAACGGCGGTCAGTGCGTGGAGACGAAGCAACTCACCGACGGCCGTGTGGCCATCCGCCAGTCGACCGACCCGGCCGGTCCTGCGCTGATCTACGCGCCGGAGGAGATCGCCGCGTTCGTCCGCGGGGTCAAGGAGGGCCTGGCCGATCACCTGGCCGCCGGGTGAACCAGCGGTGAGCAGAAGCGCCACCGGTTCCGCACCTGGCTTCCGGGCCGACAGACATACAGATGAAGGGGAGAACATGACCACCAGGCAGTCCGGCCGGGATCTCGACACGAGCAGGCCGCACTCGGCCCGGATGTACGACTACTTCCTCGGCGGCAAGGACCACTTCGAAGTCGACAAGGAAGCGGCCCTGGTCGCGGCGAAGGCACACCCCGGTCTTTACCTGACCGCCCGCGAGAACAGGGCGTTCATGCGGCGGGCCACCCGTGTGCTGGCGCAGGAGCACGGCATCCGCCAGTGGCTCGACATCGGCACGGGAATCCCGACCGAGCCCAATCTGCACCAGATCGCCCAGTCCGTGGTGCCCGAGGCCCGCGTCGTTTACGCCGACAACGACCCACTCGTCCTCAAGTACGCCGAACGCCTCATGCGCAGTTCGACGCAGGGACGCACGGCCTACGTCGAGGCCGACGCCACCGACCCCGATGCACTGTTGAGCGCCGTGGAGGATTCGGGGGTTCTGGACTTCAACCAGCCCATCGCCCTCTCCCTCAACGCGCTGATGCACTTCATCACCGACCCGCACGACCCGTACAGCATCGTCCGCCGGCTGCTCGACCCGCTCCCTGCGGGCAGCGCGCTCGCCATGAATCACTGCACGCCCGACTTCGACCCCGACACCTGGAACCAGGTCGCGGAGGTCTACACCAACTCCGGTACTCCGGTGAAATTCCGTTCGCACAGCGACGTGAGCCGCTTCTTCGACGGGCTCGACCTGATCGACCCCGGCATCTGCTGCTGCCACCGCTGGCGGGCCGCCGAACCCGCTGCGGGCGAGCCGGAGATCACGGACGCGCAGATCAGCCTGCTGGCCGGCGTAGGCATCAAGAAGTAGCCGCACGGGTCCGTTCCGTGGTGTCGGGACGCCTCCGACCCACGTACTCACCGGATCGGCGACTGCCGGCGGGCCACCCTCGACAGGCTGAGGCGGAATGCCTGCCAGCCGATCCTGACCTGCGGCGGCGCCCAGAACAGTGCCCTGACCAGCCATTCCTCCGTTGACGTGCCGTGGGTCCCGCCAGTCGCTCAAGGGTGTCCCTCGGACTGTCTGCGGGACCGGCCGGGGGTGGCGAGGCGGAGAGGCCCATGGCGCTCGGCGGCAGCGGCAGCGGCAGCGGCAACCGAGCGAGGACCGGAGCCGCCCATGCGACCCGGCCAGTCGGAGTCACCCCCGGGCCGGAGACGGGCTGACGGTCTCCGCCCTCACCCTCGCAGAGCCGTCGTCAGCCCGCCGTCGCCGGCACTCCCCCGCTCGCCGGGCAGCCGGTCGTCAGCAGCCGACCGGCGAGGAGCCGACGACCACGTCGTCGAACCACAGGGTGTCGTCGCCGGTCCCGTAGCTCTCCCAGCCCAGCCGCAGGGCGGTAGGTCTGGGCGGAGTGGTCCGCGAGAGCCACTGGTCGTCGACGTCCTGCGTCGGTACGCCGTCGGCGTGCAGCCCCGGCACCTGCTCGTCGTTGAGCCAGGTGTCGAGTTCCGGTGCCGAGGTGTCGACCGCGAACCGCAGGCATTGCCAGCTGCCCGTCGGCAGAGGCCTGCTCAGTCCCACCCCGACCGGACTCTGTGCAGGGAGCGTGGCGTCATCGCTTTCCCGGTTCCACTGCAGGGCCCCGTTCTGTCCGCCGATCCGCAGCGCCCTGCCGCCCTGGGAGCTGTCCGGCATCGACACGAAGGTGACGTGCGCGGCCGGGAGCGCGGTGGTGTGCCGCACCCACATGCGGACGTGCAGCACCGGGCCCACCGACGACAGGTCCGCGGTGGCAGCCACGAAGGCGTGGTTGCAGTATCCGGCCCGCCCGTCCAACCGCAGCGACCGCGTGCCGCTGTGCGCGACCTCCGTGTCGACGGCGGCCGTGCCCGTGCCCTGGCAGTCGGGCGCGGTGAACCGCCAGTTCCCGGCAGGGGCAGGGCCGGCCTGGTCCTCGAAGTCCTCACAGACGGCGGCGTCACCGCACTCCGCGGAGGGCGGTGTGGTGGGAGGTGGTGTCGTGGGGGGTGGTGTGGTCGGTGGCGAAGTGACGTCACCGCCGCAGGACACGCCGTTGAGAGTGAAGTCGCCGGGCACCGAGTCGGCCGCTTGCCAGGTCCCCTGCACACCGAAGTCGACGGTCCCGCCGCCGGCCAGCACTCCGTTCCAGGCGGTGTTGACGGCGGTCACGGAGTGGCCGGTCTGTGTGACGGTCGCGTTCCAGGCGGAGGTGACGTGCCGGTCACCGTCGTACGTCCAGGTCAGCCGCCAGTCGCTGAGCGCGGAACCGGTATTGGTGATGCGCACCTGGGCGGTATAGCCGCCGGTCCACTCGTTGACGGTGTAATCGACCCGGCATCCGGACGCCATACCTGAGCCACTGGCGGGCACCACGACGAGGAGGGACAGGGCCAGCGCGAGAGCGGCACCGGCCGCTGCCCAGGGTCTACGCAGAAATCGCGGGGGGTGAATCGGCACGTGCGCCTCCTCGGAGTGGGGAACCGTAGGACAGTTCAGAGATGGGAGCGCTCCCATCCATCACACCCAGATGACGGCGTACTGTCAATATGGCGGTCCGGCCGAGCTGACCGCCGCCGCCGGCCCAACGACTCCTGGTGTCAGGAACGGGCCATGGCTCTGTTCCGCCGTGGACAAGCTGAACTCCGACAGGCCGTACTACGGCGCCCTCCTCGACAGTAAGCGCCTCCTGGCCATGGGAACTGATCACGACCGCGGCCACACCAAGGACTTCAGCGACAGGGGAGACATCTCCGTGGGCTGTGTGGATGCCGGGCAACTGGAGAAGGTACAGGGCGAACTTCCCGCCTGTGACGGCACTCTGCTCAACGGTTGGGGAGCCCGCATCCTCGAGCAGATGCAGGGTCTTCCCCACGACCGGCTTCCCGTCGTGACCGCCCCGCTCCATCCCCGAGGCAGAGGGAAGCTGTGGGGACGGTGAGAGGTCGGGGGCTCCGGACCGCCACCGAGGCCGACCGGCCCGACGAGAACCCCCACTTCTGGCCGCCGGGCGTCCCAGCTCGGCTCCCGTACACCTTCACGCCGCCAATGGCCCTCCGCCGGTGCTTCCCTGGGGGCCATCCCCGCCTGCAGCGGAGCCGACGGTGAAACGGAATGGCAAACGGGCCCGCCGCTCAACGAGGTCGAAGCCGAGCCGCAGGAGGTGGACCGTGTCGGGGGCACCCTCGTGGTCGGTGGTGTGCACCGTTTCGACGTGCGGGACGCAGCCTTCCGGCAGGCCGAGGTGGGCCCATCCCGAGGTTCCGGTCCACACCGCCCCGTCCGCGTGGAGTTCCGGGCGCAGCCGGCTGACGAACACCTCCTCCAGCGGCACCGGGCGTTCTGCCTCCACCTCGTCGACGAGCAGAAGTTCACCGGTGTCGCGGTGCCAGGAGAAGGCTCGGCGCAGCGCTGTCAAGCCGTTCACCTCGTAAGCGCCGGCGAGGTCGAGGGTCAGGTCCGCGCCGAGCGGATGGAGGTGGAGCTTCAGGACCTGGGCCGCGCGGGCGCTGCCCGCGGACTGCTCGCGCGTGTCGACGCGGGGAACGGAGTGCGCGCGCGAGGAGGCGTGCAGGAATGCGTAGCGGGTGGCCTCGTCGAAGTACCCCTTGCGGTACTCGCCGGCGCCCAGGTCGGCGAGCAGCACCTCACCCCCGGCCGCCAGTACGAACTGGCCGAGGTCGTTGTGGTTGTGCGGCTCGGCGTTGTGGCCGCCCTTCGCGGCGAAGGCCACGCCCTGTCCCCGGTCGACCAGCCAGGCGAGGTCGGGGAGGTACGCCGTGGGCGGCTCGGGTTCCGGCGCGGAGGCCGGGCCCGGGGCGCCCCAGCGCAGCGTTCGGGAGAGGTCGGCCCAGTCCCGTGAGAGGTCCGCCCCGCTGTCCGTGGCCTCCACGGCCTCGGCGGGGACCCGGACCCCGAGCCTCCGCTCGAGCTGTCGGGCGAGACCGGCGGGCACGCGAGGCCGTTCCTCCCCGTCCGAGAAGGCGGGGAACAGCCCTCCGCCCAGATGCACCGCGCCCGGAAAGCGGGCGATGGCCGACACCTTGGGGTGCGTGAGCAGATCCTCTCCGGTGAACTCCCGCAGCCCCTCGGCGAAGTAGACGAAGTGCGCGAACCCGAACACCCAGTAGCCCACCCCTTCCGCGCAGCCCCCGTCGTCGCCGAAGCCACTGAGGTACGTGAGTTGAGCGCGTCGGCACCGGTCGAGGACTCGGGTCAGGCGCGGCCCAGGATTCCATAGGGCCAGGGCCGCGAGGCCCACGCAGCCGCCGCACACGGCTGCCCAGTTGTGTGCCCAGCCCTCCCACAGAAGCGAACGTTCGTCGTCGGCGATGAGGGACAGCACCCGGTAGTCCACCTGGTCGCGCACGCGGGCGGCGACCCGGGGATCGAGCCGGTCGCCGCAGACCTGGACCGTCTCGGCGAGCAGCTGCGCGGTGAGCGCGGCGAACAGGTCGAGGCACTGGTCCATACCCCGGCCCAGGCGGGTCGCATGCATCTCATGGGCGGGCAGCGCCCAGGTGTACTCGTCGCAGACGGACCACAACGCGTCGGCCAAAGGGCCGAGTTGGACTGCCGGGTCAACCAGGGCCTCAGCGGCGAGGGCCGTCACCAGCGCTCGGCGCCGGAAGTACAGCTCCTCGTACGCCAGACGGTCGCCGTCGTCGTCGAAGCGGCGGTACGCGGAGAACGGCAGGTCCGGCATACACGTGCTCCGCGCGGAGTCCGCCGCCGACCGGATACGGGCATGCAGCCCGCCCGACCAGTCAGCGTCCAGCCGGTGTTCGCGGTTCCACGCCTGCCCGGAAGCCGTCGGTGACATCACGCCTCCCCTCTCGTACGCCCAGGATCGCGCGCTGCCTCCGGATCGCTGAAGACCGCCATGACCCTGCAGTTGCGCCATAGTACGAACAGCACGCACCCGGGCAGCACAGCGAGCCCCAACAGCGGCGCCTGGTTGACGAGCAACAGGACCACGATCCCCAGTACGAGGTTCATCAGGGCCAGCAGCCCGTGCCGGACCACTGCGTACGGCGCCAGCAGGAAGAGCCGCCGCCCGATGGCCCCGCCCCCCGCCACATGCGCGAGCGCGACCGGCCACGCCGCGACAGCCACCAGCGCGACCACCACCGCCATCGGCACGACTGCCGCACCCAGCAGGGATGTTCGCAGTGTCACGACATCCGCGACGGCGGCGGCAGCGAGCAGCACGAAGGGCGCCGAGACCAGCGCCGCTCGCCGGAACAGCTGTCGGTACACCGTGGCGAACAGCCGTACCGGCGCCTGCTCGTCCCCGGTTGTCGCACCGAGATACGCGAACGCGGCGGCGAGGGACGGTCCCGGCAGCGTCAGCAGCAACAGCCCGAAGATCACCGGGTGCCGCCACGGCTGATGGGTCACTTGCAGCGCGGCCAGCAGGGGCAGATTCGTCACGGCGATCCCGAGGTTGACGACCAGGACACGGTGGACGTGCGCCCAGATCAGCTCCCATGAACCGTAAGCGACATTGAGCCGCGGACGCCGGCTCGCCTCCGTCTTCTCCACCCCTCAGCCCTTCACACCGGTCGTCGCGATGCCCCGCACGAAGTAGCGCTGGCCGAGCAGGAAGACCGCCAGGACCGGCACCACGGAGAGCACCGAACCCGTCATGATCATCGCCGACTCCGCGTCGTACTGCCCGATGAAGGCGCGCAGCCCCAACTGCACCGTCCACAGGCGGTTGTCGGTGAGGTAGATGAACGGGCCCATGTAGTCGTTCCAGGTGTTCACGAAGGTCAGCAGCGCGAGGCTCGCGAGGGCCGGCTTGGACAGCGGAAGCACGATCCGCGCCCAGATGCCGTACTCGGTCAGGCCGTCGAGGCGGGCCGCCTCGCTGATCTCGTCCGGGATCGTCAGATAGAACTGCCGCATCAGGAAGACGCCGAAGGCGCCGAACGCCTGCAGCAGGATGAGTGACGTGTACGAGTTCACCAGGCCGAGCTTCTGCATGATCACGTACTGCGGCACCATGTACGCCTGCCACGGCACTGCGATCGTCGCGATGTAGCCGGTGAACAGCACATCCCGGCCCGGGAAGCGCATCTTGGCGAAGCCGTAGGCCGCGAAGCTGCCGGTGAGCACCTGCAGAAACGTGATCACGATACTCAGGAAGAACGAGTTGCCGAGGTAGGCGGCGAACGGCACCCGCGTCCAGATGCTGGTGAAGTTGTCCCATTTGAAGTCTTCGGGGATCCATTCGATCGGCACCGTGAAGACATCGCGGTCATCCTTGACCGACGAGATCAGCATCCAGATGAACGGCAGGAGAACCGCAAGGGCCACCACGGCGAGAAGCACGTACAGGGCGATCTGCCCGGTCACGACCATCGCAGTGCCGCGGGCGCGGGGCTCCGCCGGAGGGCCTGCGGGAGCCGGGTCCGTCGGCGCGCTGCTGTCCTTGCTCAGCACGGTGGTGCTCATCGCTCGCTCCTTCGCTGCATCCGGAACTGGATCACCGTGATCACCAGGCAGATCAGGAAGAGCGCGAGGGAGACCGCCGAGGCGTAGCCGAAGCGGCCCTGCGTGATGCCCTCACGGAAGATCAGCTGGGACAGGACGAGGGTGGAGCGGCCCGGGCCGCCCTCGGTCATGACCTGCACCAGGTCGAAGACCTTGAAGCTGGAGACCGTGATCATGACGGTGACGAAGAAGGTCGTGGGCCGAAGCCCCGGCAGGGTGACGTGCCAGAACCGCTGCCAGGGGCCCGCGCCGTCCATGCGGGCCGCCTCGTACAGCTCGGCCGGGACGGTCTGCAGTCCGGCCAGGAACAGCACCATGTAGTAGCCCATGTCCCGCCACACGCTCGTGATGATCAGTGCAGGCATCGCCCAGTCCTGGGAGCTGGTCCAGCCCGGCGGGTGGTCGATGCCGAGGAACGTCAGGAACTGGTTGACCGGACCCGACTCGGGGCTCAGCAGCATGTTCCACACCACGGCGACGGCGACGAGCGAGGTGATGTACGGGAAGAAGAAGGCGGTCCGCAGGACGTGCACGCCGCGCAGTTTCTGGTTGAGCAGCACGGCGAGGCCGAGCGAGACCAAGAGGGTCAGCGGGATGTGCCCTGCCGCGTAATACAGGGTGTTCTGCAGCGCGGCCCAGAAGTTGGAGTCGTTCCACAGCCGCTGGAAGTTGTCCAGGCCCGCCCACTTCGGGGTGGAGTAGGAGTCCCAGTCGGTGAAGGAGATCGCGAGCGCACCGATCACCGGGACGAGGGTGAGGGCGGCGAACCCGAGGAAGTTCGGCAGGATGAACGACCAGCCGACCAGGAGGTTGCGGCGCCGCCGGCGCTTCGCGGCGGCCCGGTGGGCCGCGGAAGCGCCGTCGGACGCGTGCTGGGGGACGGGGGGTGCGACGACACTCACTGGACTTCGTCCTTCACACGCTTGTCCATCTCCTTGATGCCCTCGTCGACGGACTTCTCGCCGCTCATGACCATCTCGTGCTCCTCCTTGAGGATCTGGTCGATGTCGGAGGTCTTGTCGCTGACCGGCATCTCCAGCTGCACCGTGCTCGGCTGCATCGTCCTGCGGGACAGGGCGTCGGTCGGCATGCCGTCGACGGAGAAGAAGGTGTCGAGGATCTTTTCGCTGGTGTACGCGGGCGTGACGCCGATCTTCGCGACGGCGGCGGCACCCTCCGGGCCTGAGGCCCAGGTGACGAACTTCTTGGCGGCGTCCGCGTTGCGGGCCTTCCTGTTGACGGCGAACGCGGTCGGCGAACCGAAGGTGACGGTCTTGCCGTCGTTCTTGACCTGCGGCATCGGCGCCATGCCCCAGTTGATGTCGTTCTTGCCCTGCGCCTTCTCGGCGAGCAGCGCGGCCGCCCACCACGAGCCCATCGGGACCATGGCGGCCTTGCCGGTGGTCAGCTGCGAGTCGTAGGTGATCTGGTTGCTGGAGGCTGTGGAGAACGACAGGGTCGCCTTCGCCTTCTGCAGGCCGATGGCCATCTCGTACTGGTCCTTGAAGAAGGCGTAGTCGCCGCCGAGCTGGTCGCCGCCGGTCTGCGCGGAGGAGATCGCCTGGACGACGGAGCGCCAGGTGTGCAGGTAGGTGCCGTAGACCTTGTCGGTGCCGGAGCCCTTGGTGAACTTCTTCGCCAGCTCCGCGTAGTCGTCCCAGGTCAGCTTGGACAGGTCCTCCTTGCCGACCATGTCCTTGTTGTAGAAGAGGACCCAGAAGTCCGAGCGGTAGGGCAGCGCGTAGTACTTGCCCTTGAGGTTGTAGTCGTCGAGACCGGAGTACGACGCCTTGTCCAGCTCGGCCGCCTCGTCGGTCAGCGGCAGGAGCTGGTTGCGGGTGGCGTAGCGGGCGTAGTCGGTGACGTTCTTCATGGTCAGGACGTCGGTGGTGTCACCGCCCGCAAGCATGGTGGTGACCTTCTCCGGGTAGTTGTCGGCGAGGATGTCGACCGGCTGGACGTCGATGCCGGGGTTCTTGGCCTCGAAGCCGTCGATCAGGGCCTTGAACTCGGGCGTGGTCTTGTAGTTCCACAACGCGATCTTCACGACGGTCTTGCCCTTGGACGACGAGGTGCTGTCCGTGCCGCTGGCGTCGCAGGCGGTGGCGGTGAGGGTCGCGGCGACGACCAACGGTGCGATCCGTACGAGGTTCTTCGTCAACTTCATTGCGGCGGCTCTCCTTTGAGCAGTTGGGGACGGTGGAGCAAGCGGGTCGGGGTCAGGCGCTCAGGCCCAGGGCCCAGCTCTGCGCGGTGATCTCGGCCCGCATCGGCTTGCCGGCGACCCAGCGGGCGAGTTCGTCGAGGACGTGGTCGGTCAGCCGGCCGATCTCGGTGCCCAGGGATCCGGCGATGTGCGGCGTGATCATCACGCGGGCGAGTCGGCGCAACGGCGATTCGGCGGGCAGCGGTTCGGGATCGGTGACGTCGAGGATCGCGAAGAGCCGGCGGGCGGCGCACTCGGCGGCCAGCGCGCCGGGGTCGACGAGCGAGCCCCGCGCGGTGTTGATGACCGTCGCGAAGTCGGGCAGCATGCCCAGCTGTTCGGCGCCGATGAGGTGATGGGTCTCGGGCAGCTCGGGGGCGTGCACGGACAGCACGTGGACCTGCGGCAGCATCTCCTCCAGCGGTACGAGCCTGGCACCGGCGCGCGCCACCTCCTCCGGGTCGGCGTACGGGTCGGCCACCAGGCAGGTGGTGCCGCGCAGCACCTGCAGCAGCTCGACGACCTGACGGCCGATCCGCGAGAAGCCGACGATGCCGACGGTCCGCCGGAAGTTGGACAGGTCGCCGTAACCGGTGACCGAGCCCCAGCCGCCGTACGCGCGCTGCTCGTCGGCTGCGAGGAACGGGACCTTCTTCCCGGCGAAGATGATCGCGGCCAGGGTGTATTCCGCCACCGGTACGGCGTTGGCATCGGCGGCGCTGGTCACCCGGATCCCCCGCCGCCACACCTCCTGCCCGACCAGGTCGCGCACGCTGCCCGCCCCGTGCAGCACGGCCCGCAGGCGGGGTGCCGCGGCGAGGCGCTGCGGTGTGAGAGCGGGCGCGCCCCACGACGTGAGCAGCACTTCGGCGCGGGCCAGGCGTTCGCGCGACCGTGCACTGTCGAGGTCGTCCGTCCAGCAGGGCTCGTCCAGGGTCACGAGGTCGGCGAGGCGGCGCAGCCGGCCCTGGTCGAAGTGTGACTCGAAGCTGGACCTGCTCATCACGACCAGAGCGCGGGCCTTGGTCTGCATGCGGTGCGGGCTCCTCTGCCTTTGGGCGCCCGCTCAAACAGCAGGTGCCATCCGTGTTTCCGGCGAGTTCCAGCCAGAAGACGCTGAGTCAGAGATAGTGGTCGCCCACACAGACCCACCAGAGCTCGACCACAGACGAAACAATCCGAACAAACTCGAACATCGCCCGGGCTCAGCACCGGACGGGAAGGGATGCGCCATGACGTCGACACGGCTCACCGGGCCCGAGGGACCCGCGGGATCTTCCGCGAGGGCCGACCAGCTTTTCGCACTGCAACGCCGCGAACGGCTGATGGACCAGCTGCGGCTGCACGGCGCTGTTCGCGTACGCGATCTCGCACAGGACCTCTCGGTCAGCGAGCTGACGATCCGGCGCGACATCGCGGCGCTGGCCGAGCGCGGCCTGCTCACCCGGGTGCACGGCGGAGCCACGCTGCCCTCTGCCCTGGAGCAGGAGCCGGTGCGCCGGAGGCGGCTCGCGATGCCCGCGTTCACGATCGGGATGGTGGTCCCCTCGCTGGACTTCTACTGGCCGCACATCGTCAGTGGCGTCCGCAACGCCGCGGCGGCGCACGGCGTCAACGTGCAGCTGCGGGGCTCCAGCTACGACCAGGCGGAGGACCGCCGGCAGATCGTCCGGCTGACCGAATCCGGACAGGTGCAGGGATTGCTCCTCGCGCCGAACCTGGAGGGCCCCGGCATGCACGAGATGATCGACTGGATCGGCAAGCTGCCGGTCCCCGTGATCTTCGTGGAGCGCAACACGCCTGACTGGACCCCGACGCCGCACCAGCTCGAATGGGTGCGCAGCGATCACGCGACCGGGCTGGAGATGGCGGTCCGGCATCTGCACACGCTCGGCCACCGCAATATCGGGCTGGTGCTGTCCAAGGGGAGCCCCACCTCGGCGCACCTCGCCGTGGGGTGGCACCGCGCGTGCGCCGGGCTCGGTCTGTCAGCGGACTTCCTGATACGCGAGAGCGTTGCCCTCGACGTCCCGGGACACCGCCGGATCATCGGTGAGATCCTGGACGGCTGCCGCCGCTCCCGCATCACCGCGCTCATCGTGCACAGCGACCCCGACGCGCTCTCGGTGGTCCAGTACCTGACCGAGCAGGGCATCCGTGTCCCCGACGACCTGGCAATCGTCAGCTACGACGACGAGGTCGCCCATCTCGCCGACCCGGCCATCACAGCAGTACGGCCGCCCAAGGCACTCGTGGGCCGCACGGCCGTCGAGATGATGCTGGCGCGACTGCTCGAAGGCAGTCGCCGCCCGGCCCAACGAGCACTCATTCTTCCGGAGTTGATGATTCGCGCCTCGTCGCTGCCGGCTGCACCGCACTCCCTGCCCGGGCCCGCGGCGAGGCGCCGCGAGCCGGCCTGAGCGGTCCCGGTCAGGCCTGACCGGGACCGCTCGCCCTGCACGAGAGTTGTCTACTGCGCGGCGTCCTCCTTGCGCGCCAACTGGTCGTACGCCGTTCGCAGCCTGCTCGCGAGCTGCTCGACGCCGAGGGTGTCGAGGCCGTCCTGCCCGGCCACGGCGGACTTCGCAGCGGCGACGACATGCGCGAACACGTCCCACGACGCGGCCGTGTACGCCCCCTGCTCCGGCGCCGCGACTTCCGCAAGGGCACGGCGGATGGGCGCCGTGTCGACCTCGCCGTCCTCCTCGTGAGAGGCGGAGAAGGTGTTGAGTGCGTCGAGGACGAGCGTCCCCGACTTCAGGACGAACCTCGCCCGGTGCTTGCCGTCCGGCAGGCCGCGCAGCACGTACGCCGCCAGGCGCTTGTCGGTGGCGGCGGTCTTCGCGTTCCTGGCGACGAGCTCGCCGTCGACATAGACGTCGAGGACGGCGCTGCCGTCGTTGCCGCCGATGATGTCGACCCCCGTACCGCGGAACGGGACGGTGAAGGATGCGCCGGCCGTCGTGCTCGTCGACGTCGAGCGGTACCAGTCCATCGCGTCGCCGAGCGAGGCCTTCCGGCTCCACGTGCCCTCGTACGTGACCGCGCTGTCCATGTTGTCCAACTGCGCGCTGGCGTACGGCGTGTAGCCGTCGACCCGCTCGACCTTCAGATTGTCGAAGCCCGTCCTCTGGAAGCCGCTCCCGAGCTTGACGCGGCCCTCGGTCTGCGGGGTCGGGTCGTCGTAGGTCGCGACCGCCTTGCCGTCGACGAAAGCGGTGACCTTCGCCCCCTTCGCCTCGACAGCGAGACGGTATCCCTCGGCCGCCGCGACCTTGCCCTGCGCGCGGGCCGTGCCGTACTCGTAGAACGTCCAGGCGCCTTCGGGATCCATGCGCAGGTTGTAGGCGGCGTCGCTGATCGCCATGCCCTTCTGCTGGCGCACGCCCAGGGCCGCGAGAGCGCCGTCCCGGTCGGGGAAGGAGACGTCGACGGACGCCTTGTAGTTCTCCCAGCGGAAGTCGCCGACCGTGGTGTTCGGGGTGTTCTTGTTCCAGGCGGCAGTGTCCTTCATGGACTGGTCCATGTACTGGTACAGCACTCCGTCACCGCCCACCTCCCATGCGCCGGTCTGGTCGACCATGTAGCGGGGCTGGTTCCCGCGCGAGGCGAGGTACGGCTGGAACGTCCTGCCGACCTTGACCTTTCCCTCTTCGTCATACGCGAAGTCGTCCGCGTACAGGTAGGTGTCGTGGGTGTCTCCACGCTTGCCGCTCTCGTCGCTGTCGAGGACGGCGCGCTCGCCGGACTTGGGCAGGCGTTGCTTCGTGGACGCGTCGGCACTCTTGTCGAGCGTGGTCAGGGTGGTGATGGACCGCGGCTTCACGGTGTACGTGTACGCGCCGTCGGCATCCGGCCGGATCTCGTTGACCAGCTGCTTGAAGTTGGCGTCGTAGCGCTGCCCGGCGTCGGCCGCCCGGGTCTCCCACACCTCCATCGTGGGATCGCTGCCGAGCCTCAGATCCTCAGCTTTGATCCGGTACTTCTTCGGCTGGTCGCTGTCGTTGACGACGACGGTCGAGAAGTTCTTCTTCTCAGGATCGGCGAGCGTCATGTAGCTGGGGGCACCGTTGGAGCCGTCGAGATTCTCGGTGCCGCTCACTCCGCTGTAACTGGCTTCGGGAACCGTGCGCCAGATGCCCGCCGTGTTCGTGTCGTTCTCCCAGCCCGTCTTAGCGAACCCGGTGAACTGTTGCATCACGTACATGGCCGCGTCGTAGTGCAGATATCCCGACCACGGGTCGCGTGCGCTGATCAGTTCCTTGTGGCTGTACTGGGCGCCCTCGTAGAAGGAGCCGATCGCCGGCTGGAAGATGTAGTGGGTGCGCTTGGAATTCGCGTAGCTCTTGACGAGGCGGTTGGCGATGTCGAGAGCGCTCTGCACTCCGCCGATTCCGGTGCTGGCACCGTTCGGGCCTTCGGTGTTGTTGACACGGTAGTCGGTGTAGCCGAACGAGGCGGTCCCCTCGCTGTACCAGACCTCCTTGTCCTGGCCGTACGTGTTGTCGCCGGTCGCCAGCTTCGTGTACGGCAGATATGTGGAGCTGTCCGTGGCCCCCTCGCGCCGGTCCTCCGTGGTGTAGTGGTAGCCCGCCGCGTCGACGATTCCGAAGAGATCGGCGTCGCTGAGCATCGCCGGTCCCATGTTGAGGGTGTTGTTCTCGTCGGAGGCGACGATTTTGATGCGGTGGTAGGCCTTGGCGGCCGCTTCCCGCTCGCCGGCCGGAACTCCGTAGCGCTCGCTTGCGAAATCCGTGTCGTTCACGACCGCGTTCTTGTACCACTTGACGAACGAGATGTCCGGCGAGCGGGTCTCGTTCTTGTCCGGGTTGACATAATCGATCATGTACCCGTACTTCTCGTAGACGTCGAGAATGGTCTCCTTGTACCAGCGGTACATCTCGTCGGTGCCGGTGCCCTTGTTCCATTCCAGCTGGACCCATTGGGGCATTTCCCAGCGCAGGATCGAGACCTTGAGCTTCGGGTTGACCGTCTTGGCGTCGGCGGCCAGCTGGAAGCCCGGGGAACGGGAGGCGTCCGCGAGCTCGTCCCGTGTGCGCATGGTCGCCGGGTCGGCGCCGGTAGAGGTGTTCGTGTCCGACCCCATCTCGACCTTGACGTGATTGACGAGGGGATTCTCACCGCCGAACAGCACCCGGATGAGCTGCCAGTACCGCTCGGGGTGCTCGGCCTTGTAGTCCATGAGCAGATTGCTTGTGCTGTTGCAGCTGAGCACGCCGAGGCCCTTGTACGTCAGGCCGTTCACGTTGTCGGCACGCACGTCATCACTGTCGACCACGACCTCGACCGGGTCGTCCGCCGCGTGCGTGGGAGGCGCCGCGACCAGTCCCGTCCCCAGCATCACGGCAGCGGCCGCGACGAGCGACGCCCATCTCGACCTTCTCTGCGCACGTGTCCTCATCTGCGTGCGCGTCTTCATCTGCGTGCGTGTCTTCTGTGTACGCATCCAGCTTCGTTTCCTTTGCCTCGTCTGCCTCGTCCTGGCTCGGGCGCGGGAACATGACACAACAACGTCGTTCAAGCCCTCTACGGATCACCCGCACACGACCACACTCATTCGCACTCGAACATCGGGGTCGGGCGCCGTGCGACTCGTCGGGTGGCCGATTCGCCTTCACCGACTCCGTCAAGGCAACCCCGGTGGTTCCGAGCCGTCACACGGGCCAGGGCAGGTCGCGCTCGTCGAGCACCTTCACCTCCGGCGACGACGGCACGACAGGGGCGGCGTCAAGGGGTGGCTGGGGCCGAGCATTCGTGGGCCTTCGCCGAGCGTTCAGCGAACGCCTTGAGTGCGGCCCGCTCGTAGGCAAGGTCCCCGTCGCCCCTCGGGTACGTGCGCTCCTCCCCGCTCTCGTACGAGGGCTGCACGGTGAACAGGGCCTGGCCGCCCCGGCACTTGGCCGTCGTCCAGCTCATCCGGCCGTCACGGTCGCGGTAACGCGCGGGGGTCTCGGTGTTCGGTGTGTCCTCGCCGGGGTTCTCCTCGTACCGGAGCAACCGCTCCTGGGCATAGGCCCCGTAGTCGGCATCGAGCACGTAGCGTGTCCTGAGGCCGGCGTCGGCGAGCCGGCACGTTTCGTGCGGGGCTCCCCCGCGGGCGGTCTCGGTGGCGATCGCCATGCCGTGCGCGGCGGGGAGGCCGGAGCAGGTTCCGTCGGCTGTGCCGAGCGGCTTGTACTCGTCCTCGTTCACCGGCAGGCCGAGACTGCTGACGGGCTTTCCGAGCCTTGCCCCGCAGTGCCGGCTCTTCGACACCTGGGCCGCGGTCGAGGTGGCGATCCTGGCGAACGCCGGCCGATCGGCAGGATCGTCCAGTGACTTGTCGAGCGTCGTCTCGACAGTGACGGACAGCCCCTTGGCACTGCTGTCCCCGGTGCACTCAAGGACCAGGCTCGTGGTCACCTTCTCGCCCTCGTCGGGCCTGAAGACGTCCGCCGATCCGAAAGGTTCCGGGACGGCTCCGAACAGCCCCGTCCACCCGTGGCCGACCGGCACGGCCAGCGCACGCGGCGAACCCGTGTAGAGGGATTCCGAGCCCTGTCCGACCTGTGCGGTGTCGAGAACACGGATTTCGGCAGTGCCGCCGTCCTGGACGCGCACCTCGCAGCCCACCAGGCCCGCACCGCGTCTTTCGTGCTCGACCTCGACGGCACCCGGCCCGAGGACGGCGCGCACCGCCTCCCGGTCGAGCAGGCCGTCACAGGCCCCGTCGAGCGCCGACTCGTCGCTCCAGCGCTGGAAGTCGCCGTGCACCAGGAGATACCCGGCGACGACCACGGCCACTGCGACCAGAGCCGCGCCCGCCCGGAGGACGAGCCGCCTCACCGCCATCCCTCCACCTCTCCAAGGATCTTGGTGTCATGACACCGCTGCTGCACGGGCCAGCTGCCGGGGGCGGCGAGATAGCTGTCCATCAGCTTTCGGACGTCCCTGGAGAACGTGGTCCGCTCTGCCTCACTGAGCGTGTACGTGCTGAGGTCGGAGGTCTCCCTGCTGACGGTGACGCGGTGGTACGTGCTGCCCGCGGCGCACTCGGAGCGTGCCCACAGGGCAAGTTCGTGCGGCTCCGAGTCGGGGATCACCTTTGTCCGCTCTCCCTCGCGGAAGCTGTAGCTGTCGCCGGTCCGGTGGTACTGGTCGTTGGCGGACTCGCTGAGCGGCCCGGCCCAACTCGCCGCCGACACACCGATGACCGCTCCGTCGGGCGGTGGCGGATCGGTGTCCATCGGGTCCTCGCGGTCCAGGACGGTGGCGTCGCAGACGCTCAGCAGCCGTGAGTCCTGCAGATCGCCGCCGACGGTCCACTTGCCGGGGAAGCCCGCGCGCTTGCCGAGCCCACGGCACTTCTCCACGCCCAGGCCCGGCTCGTCGATCCCCACAACCCTTATGTTGCCCCCGTCCGCGTCCGCGGTGACATGGGCCTCGTACGTGTCGATGACCCGCGTGGGAATCTTCAGCGGGGAGCCGCCGCACTTCTGATCCGCTGTGATCCCGTTGGCCACCTCGACGGCCGTACGGAAGTCCGCGAGATACTTCGCCGAATTCCCCTTGCCGGAAACGGGCAGATCGACCACGGCTGTGACATACATCCCGGACACCTCGCGGACCCGCCCCTCAAGCCCGCCGGGACACTCGGCGACGACCCACGACCGCCCGTCCTTGCCCACCCTGCCGGTGACTCCGGGAGCCTCGTACCCCTCGTCGTCACCGCCGGGCAGAATGTCCTCGGCCCGCACCGTCATCGGCATCCGGGAGACGAGTGCGACGGCCCGCACCCGCACCGACCCGTGCCCCGGCCAGGTGAGGGAGCAGTTCACCAGGGAGCGGCTGTCCTCGTCGGGCTCGAGCATGGTGCCGTACTGGCTCACCATGCCCGCAACATCGTCGGGCACGACGCCCCGCAGCTCCTCGTACGGCAGAAGCCCTGCACAGGCACGCTTCAACTGCGCCCGGTTCTCCGCCGAATGACCACTGCCGTCCGAACGGTCGACGCCGAAGAAGAACACCGCCCCGGTGACCGACAACACGAACGGCAACCCTATGAGCAGCGGCTTGCGCAACCATGACGGCACCCGGCCCACGGAGCGATCCCCCTCCTGGTACTGCCGGCAGAATCACGTCATCACCGGCGGATCAAGGCCTGGAACCTATCAGAGCCGTAGCTTCCTACGAGTGGGCAGCCCAGGGCCGGACCGACCGCCTTCGTCCTCCCCTGCTGCGTGGCCGACGCGGTGTCGGACTGCCGTCGTGGAACCGCTGTTCGGCCGCCGGTCACCTCGCACGGCGCGTCGACTCGTCGCTCGGCGTCAACGCCGGACCCCGGACCGCCGGCGAACGGCCCAGACCCGAAAGCTGTCCGTATCGCGTGTGACCGGTGGGGAGGAACGACCGGCATCCGCTGCCCACCGTCGACCCTTTCGCGCACTCTGTATACGATTCCACCGATCTATAGACGGCCGGAGTGACCTCGCGGGACCGTCATGCCTCTACTTAAGAAAAGAACACCGCCCATGCACCGCCCGTCCGCGCCTCCGGTACCGCCCCCCGCTCACCGCCCGGCAACACCCGGCAATCGGTGGTGGCTGACCTCCCCGGCCCGTGTCGGCTTCGTACTCGCCGTCCCCCTGCTCGGACTGGTCAACACGTTCCTCGGGTTCCTTCTGCTGGTCTTCGCGATCGTCTTGATCTGGAAGGGCAACCCCTGGCAGAAGGGCGTGAAGGTGGCCGCCACCATCGGGGCCATGGCACTGCTCGGCGCGGTCGTTCCGGACCCGCCCGAGGACACCGTGGCCCGGACCGACGGGAAGGCGACGGGACGTACAGCAGACCTGATTGCCACGCCCACGCCCACGCCCACGCCGGCTGCGGACGAGAAGGAGCCGGCTCCCGAACCCCGGCCGGAGGCGGCCGACTTCCGGGGCCTGCGGCTGGACCAGGCGCGGGACAAGGCCGGGGCTGCCGGGTTCGGCGTGGACGACCACAACGCGTCCGACGACGGCAAGAGCATCTGGATGCGGTCCAACTGGACCGTCTGCTTCCAGGAGACCGGCTGGACCCGGTCCGGCACCAGGACGATCGACTTCGGCGCGGTGCAGACCGGCGCCCCGTGCCCCGAGGCGGACGGCGGAGCCGTCCCCTGGCCGAGGATGCCGGATCTGGTCTGGAAGACCTGGAAGACGGCGCACAAGGAGGTCGTGGATCTCGGGATCGTCGCGGACGACCGCGTGCGGGCGGACACGGCGTACCTCAATGATCAGCTGCCCGACGCGGGCGAGTACGACGACTGGCGCGTATGCGTGACCGACCCGGCCGAGGGCGGGGACATCACCCTCGGCACATGGGTGACCCTGAAGCTGACCGACCCGGACAACGGCTGCCCGGAGTCGGACCGGGAGGACGGCAACGAGGTGAGGCTCCCGGACCGGGACGAGGACGGCGACCCCGACTACCGCGACCCGTTCCCCGGCGACCGAAACCGCGACAGCACCTTCCCGAACGGCCTGCCGGACAGCTCCAGCGGCTCCGGAGGTTCGTCCGGTGGAGATGGCGGGCACGACTGGAACTGCCCCGGCACCCGCTGGTGCTGACCCGGAGGCACCCTGCCGAGACGCGGCCCGACGTGCCAGGGGAGGAATCGGCGTGGGTCGTCCAGGACCCGCCGGCCATCGGGAGGTAGGCGTGAGGCGGCGGCCCGCGGACCGGATGTGGCTCCCGTCCGGAGGCGGCCGCCGCCTCACGGTCTTCCGTCCCGTCGACGAAGAGACCTCGCGGCCCGACCCGCACCGAACGGCCGCGATCACATCGGGATGAACGGCTCCGTCAAATGTGGTGTCGCCAGGTGCAGCGTGGTGGCGGATTCGCGGCCGAGCATGCGCTCCCTTGAGTGCCTGGCCGCCTCTGGGTCGGTCTCGTGCGAGTAGGCGAGCTCGGGATGGAGCAGCTGGAGCGCGTGCACGAGAAGGTCGCCGGTGACGAGCGCCAGCTCGCGCCCGTCGGCGACCAGCACGCTCTGGTGCCCGGGCGTGTGACCGGGCGTGGCGACCGCGCGCCCGGCGCGCATCGGCGTGTCCCCGTCGAGGAGCCGGAGCCGGCCGGCCGCCGCAAGGGGGTCGGTGAGGGTCTCGCGCAGCTGCGGGTTGAGCGCGTCGAGGGCGTCGAACTCGGCCCGCTGGAGCAGGTATTCGGCGTTCGGGAAGTAGGGGCGGCGGCCGCTGGCCGCGCTGCCGGGCGAAGGGGCGCCGTCCGCCGTGCCACCCGCTGACGCGACGGCCGCCTCGGTGACGACCGCCCACCCGACGTGGTCGGTGTGCAGATGCGTGAGCACCACGGTGTCGACGTCGGCAGGGTCGATACCCGCGGCGGCGAGCGACTCGGGGAGCGCACCGGGCACGGGCGCCCACGAGGCGGCCGGGCCGTCCGCCGGACCGATCCCGGCGTCCACGACGGTGAGGCCCTTGTCGCCGCGGATCGCGTACGCGCGGAACTGGAGCCGCCAGCGGCCCTCGGCGTCGACCGCGCCCGGGTCGTAGCGGTCGGCCTCGGCCCACTGAGCGGCCGTGGCGTCGGGGAAGGCCTCGGCGCGCGGCGAGAAGAACGGGCCCTCACCGTCGGCGAGGGCGATGATCTCGGTCGAGCCGATCCGGAGGCGGGGAACGCTGAGGGACATGGCCGCGATCCTGTCATGCCCGGATGCGCCCCCAACTGCCGACTCAGGAAAGAGCAGTTCTGAAAGATCACGACCTCCACCGGACCGTGTCCGATTGGCCACCGACCGCATCCTCACCGAAGCCAACGAAGCCGACAGCGCCAACAAGTGTGCCTGGCCCTCACCAAGGTGCCAGGATCAACCATTGGCGGCTTCTGGGTTCACCTCGGCGACACCCCTTCGTCCGCGCCAACGAAGCATTCACAGGTCACGATCGGGCTCGGGGGGTTGGGGGGTTCCCCGGGCCCCCGCCCGCCATCTGCGGATCACCCACGCACGCGGTGACTGCTGATCGGGCTGCCGTCCGGCGGCCGGGCCGGTGCGGATGCGCGGCCTGGAAAGTACCGGCCGGGGACGCGATGCTGGATCCGCTCCGCGTTGACCGTCGCATACGGGAGGGGGCGCGCGTCACTCACGTACGCAGGCTTCGGACGACGTACGACATGTGCTGCACGTTTCCCACGCGGAGCCAGACCGCCGCGTTGCCTGTTCCGGACGGCCCCCAGCCGTGTGCGCAGTCCCGCAGCCAGCTCTCCCCCGCACCGGCCGCCGCACCCCGGAAGCCCGGCAGTTCGGCCAACTGCCGGGCTGCCCGCCGGTTGAACGCGTCGCGGTTCTCACCGCGGGCGAGGACCTTGGCGAGGACGAACGACTCCTCGGTGGTGTAGCGGAGCGTTCCCCAGGGCGGGCCGCCGCGACCGCCGGACGCCTCCCGGGCCAGGGCCCGGACGGACTGGATCCCGTAGTCGCCATGGCTGAGCCACCGTACGTAGCTACGGCCGCTGTCCGACAGTTCGCACCAGGTGCGCCAGTCCATCCGAGGTTCCGCGCGAACGCCGTGCTCCAACATGCCGGCGCTCACCGCCGGGACCGCACCGCTGAGCACGGCGGCGGTGCGCCACGGGGTCAGGGGCATAAGCGCGTCCAGGGCCCGCAGCGCCTCTTTCGCGGCCTCGTCCCGGTCGGCCAGCACGGCGCCCAGGTCGAGCAGGAGGTCCGTCTCGACCGCTGGATCCGCCCGTGCGAGGAGATCGCCTACGTCGAGAGCGGTGGCGCCGTCCCACTCCCCGGGCATGGCGACCCGTATGCCGAGCCCGTTCCCGGAAGCCCGGGCCTGGGCCAGGGAAGCCGCCTGGTGTGAGGCGGGACGATCAGGTCCGGTGACCGGCCGCAGTGGGCTCAGCCCGCCCATTTCCGCCAGCACGGCCGCGAGTGCGGTCAACTGGGCAGCGTCTGCGAACGGGGCGTCGAGCCAGGCCGGATGGTGGCGCTGCCTCCTGCTCACAGCGTGCGCGTCGCGCAGGGTCGCCGCGCGAAGGACGTCCGGGGAAAGGCCCGGACGCGGAGGAAGGTTCCAGAGTGGAGCAACGGCGGACTGCACAACTGGATCCAGGTGCTGGTAGGCGGCCAGGGCGTGCGGCTTGGCCGGCAGGACGGGAACGTACAGCTGTCCGGACATGGCGGCTCCCCCTCGGCTCTGCCCGTACCCTCTTCCCTCGCCTCTCACGTTCTCCTGTTTCCGCGCACCTCGGAACAGCGCGTTTCCAGCCCGATCGGCCGAAAGAGCCTCTGGCTGCTGGTCACTCGGCCAGGGAGTCCCGGACCTCGTCCGCGCGATGCCGCCCCCGCGTACCGCAGGCAGGACGGGAACACGGGCTGAGACGAAGGCATGCAGCTCAGCCGACAGAAGATCCGAAGGGGCCCATCTGCTCTGCCGGCGTTCCGTCCCGGGCAAGAGGCCGAACCACGTGGCGAGAACCGGTCCCGCCTCGTTGGTCGTCGTACGGAGTCCGGGGCCGGACATCAACACCATCGAGGTCGGCCCTGGCGGGCTGCCCCTCCGTGGTCACTTGGGCCGGCCCGCGGTGACGTCGCTGCTTCACGCCTTCAGGTGAACTTCGAGTGCCAAAACGTTCATTCGCCCGGTCTTGGTGAGGTATTCGGCAATTCTGACGCCTCTGCAACGGAAGGCTTGCCCATGCGGCGTCGTGCTGTGATCGCCACTGTTCTGGTTTCCCTGTCCGCCATTGCCGTGTCTGCCGCTGTGGCTGCAGGGCCTGTGATGCCTGTGGCCGGGGTCGTCACATGGTGCTTGTCTTCCGCGGCTGCTCAGCACTTGGCGGCTGACGGGGTCGTGGTGTCGGCTACCGCCCCGGCTGTGCTCGCTCCCTCTGGGCCGGCCCCGTGCGTGCAGTGGCCGATCAAGGGCGAGATCAGTCTGGACTTGACGGAAGGGTCCTGGACCGCCGACGGCGGCATGACCTTCACCAGGGCCTCGGACGGGCACAGCCTGAGCTTCACCGAGGCCCACGGTGACTTGGCGCGGCGAACCCTCTCGGCAGATGCTGCTGTCGGAGATGAAGCACCGCAGCCTGTTGATCTCTCCACGTACGAACTCGACATGACGAAGATGACGGTCACCATGCCGTCCTTGAGCTCTCCTGGCTCGGTCGTGGCCAAGCCGTTCGACACGATGCTGACGCAGGACGGTGCGGCGGTTTTCTCCCGGGCGTACGGTGCGTCGCCCGTTTCCCCTGGGAGCAGCCTGGCCACGGTCGCGGCTCATGTCGACGTGGTCCCGGCGCTGGGCTGAGCTGATGCTGGGGGAATCCGGCCTCGGCGTTGCCTGTCCCGGGCCGTCGGGTGATGCCCGGGTCGAAAGGGCCGGGGCCGCGGTGCTGGCGTGGGCGCGAGTTCAGGGGCTTGTGGCCGGCACTGCTGAGGAGAAGCGTCTGGTGGCCATGAGGCTGGGTGAATTCGCCAGCGCGACCGTGCCGGAGGCGAGCGCCCGGGACATGGAACTGACAGCTCAGTGGGCTGCGTTCATCTGCCTGGTCGACGATCGGTTCGACCGCCGCCGGGGCGATGTCCACCCGGAGGAGGTCGCGGCTCTGTTCAACAGGCTGGTGGCCGTGATCACCAAGGGCGCGGCCGGGCCGGGCAGCGGGTTCGAACAGGCCCTGGACGACCTGTGGCGACGTACGGCCCCGAGGATGTCCACGCAGTGGCGGGAGCGGTTCGTTGCCGACTACCGCGACTTCGCCCTGGCGACGCGTGAAGAGGCCGCCGACCGCACCTACCGGGTCCGGCCGGGGCTCAGCGTCTACATCCTGCGCCGCCGCAGGACCATCACCGCGCTGCCCATGGCAGACGTTCTGGAGTGCACCGCCGGCGCGCCGTGGCCCGGGCTTCCCGGCGGGGAGGACCTCATGAGTGCGTTGCGGCTGGCTGCGGCTGACGTGGCCGGCTGGACCAATGACCTGGTCTCGGCCGAGGACGACCTGCGGGAGGACCGCGACAACCTGGTGACCGTGCTGAGCCGCGAACGCTTCTGCACCCCGTACTCGGCGCGCGAGCAGGTTACGCAGATGCGCGATCACCGGCTCAAGGACTTCCACGTTCTTGCCACTTCGTTGACCGCGATGGCCGCTCCCGGAACCGAGAGGGACGGGGTACGGCGGTTCGTGGCGGCCCTCGAGTCGTTCGTGGCCGCAACGCTGTACTGGCTTGGTGTCACTGATCGCTTCGCCGTCCGCTGGTCGCTCGGCCGACGGTCCAGCTGATTGCTCTCGTACGCCCTCGCCCCCTCCCGTTCGCACGTCACCTTGTTCGGCGTGCCTTCAAGGACTGTGCTCCCGATGAGACTTCCTGCTGCCGAGCAGCTTCCCCCGGCCTGGCCGTCGTCGTATTTCCCAGCAGCGCTCTCTGCCGGCCGCAGTCGTCTTCTGGCGTATGTGCTGAACCGGGTGGGAGCGGACGGTGCCGTGCGTGACGACTGTCGAAGTCGGGTCCTTGAATCCGCCCTGGCCCTCGCCCTGGTGAAGCGGTGCGGGTCCGACCACGTCGACGCACGTGACCGCATGGTGCGCTACCTGGAGCGCCACCGAAACGGTGGAAGTCTGATGGACGCGGCCGTGGCCGCTGCCGCTCTGGGCCGGGGCACTGGACATCCGTCGCTTCACCAGGCCCTGGAGGGCGTCGTCAACCGTGTTCCGGACTTCACGGGAAGCCGCAAACGCGCCCTGGTACACGCCATCTTCACGATGCTCGGCGTGGCCGACGCCTGTGACGACGGCAACTCACGTGGCTTCGATGTGAGCGCACTGCATCCGTGGGCTGCTGTGCAGGGCGTTGCCGTGGAAGCGATCCTTTCGGCAGGCAGAGCCCCGGTTTGCCGGGACGATGTCACCCTGCTGGTGTCCACCCAGCGCCTGGGAAGGGTGTGGGAGGGAAACCTCTTCATTCACCTGTCAGTACTGCATGCCCTGGTGGACGTGCCCGGCATGGAGGGCGTCGTCGACGCCGGCCTGCGCACCGCCTTCAAGCACCAGCGGGAGGACGGCGGCCTGCCCTTCGTCACGGACACCGATACATGGTGCACAGTCGTCGCGGGCCTTGCCCTCTGCAGCGCCGGCGCACCGCGTGAGGTACTGCACCGCGTCGCCGGGCACCTTGTGCGCGTTCAGCACGCGAAGGGCGGCTGGTCCTATACCGACCATGCTCAGCTGTCCGACACGGACTGCACCACCGTCGCTGTCGAGTTCCTGCATCAACTGGACGCGGACGCCTACCGCGACCCGATCCGGCGCGCCGTGGACGCCCTCATCGCGGTCCGTGGCGCCGACGGCGGATTCCCCACATACGGATCGGGCACTCCCTCCGAGGCATGCATGACCGCCGCCGCGATCAACGCGCTCAGCACCCAGGGCCGCCACCATGACGTCATCCAGGCCGCCCTGCGCTTTCTCGCCGGCCGCCAGATGCCTGACGGTTCCTTTCCCCCTGGCTGGAGCAGCAGCCGCCTGCACACCCTCTTCAGGGCATACCTCGCCACTCGCCCCCACCGCCGGCAGTCACCTCTGGCCGTCCCTGACCTGAGCAGCCGGATCACCGGCCTGGTGCAGGACGTGCAGAACCCGGACGGCGGCTTCGGACAGCAGAACGACACCTCAAGCGATGCCATCAGCACCGCCTATGCCCTGATCATCCTGGCCGGACAACCCGACCCTGCTCCCGCTGCGCGCGCCACCCGCTACCTGCTCGCCCAACAGCGTTCCGACGGCTGCATCGTCTCCGTTCCCGACATGCTCGGCCCACGCCCGTTCACCTACCACGTCCCTTTGCTGACCGACGCGTTCACCCTGCTCGCCCTGGGCCACCTCACCCGACGCATCCAGCCGTCAGGCGTCGTCATGCCGGGCCGCCGACGCCGCCGTACGGATCCGTCCACCACAGCGGGCAACCCCCTCGCGACGCCCTGTTGTGCCCCCTCGACGCGGACGGAAACCACCTCGTCGTCGCCGGCCTCGCCGCCGTCTGCGGATGTTCCGGCTCACCGGCCCGCCCTTGTCTCCCAATCGAACCCAGCACAACGGAGAGCACCGTGACCGTCCCCCTTCGTCCCACTTCCATGGACTTGACCATGCATGCCATGGCCCAGGCCCATCCCTCGGTCTCCCAGACGATCGGAGTGGTCCTCCACCTCGACGGAGACGCTCCTGACCTCGGCGAACTCCGCCGGCATGTCGGCTCCCACCTGGAGCACGAGCCGCGCCTGACCCACTACCTCCACGGCCCCGGACTCAAAGCCCGCTGGCACCACGACCCTTCGCCCGACCTGAGCAACCGCGTCCGTGAACAGCACTGCCCGTCGGGCGAGCAGCACCTCGAGACGGCCTTGATCGATCTCGTCGCGCGCCCCTTGCCCGACACGGGCCCCCTGTGGGACATCTGGCTGGTCACCGGGTACGCCCCCGGCCGGTATTCCATCTGCCTGCGAGCGCACCACAGCACCCAGGACGGCATGGGCATGGTCGGTACCCTGACCACGCTGTTCGGCACCGCGCCCGCGCCCACCAAGCAGCCCGCGGTCCGGGCAGGTGCAAGTGCCTACTTGGGCACCGCGCGCGACATGCTCTCCGCCGGCGCCGGCCACAACGTCTGGAACAACACCGCACCGCCCCTCACCGGCAACCGTGACATCAGCTGGGCGCACGTACCCACACAACGATTGCGGAAAGCCGCCACGGCCCGTGGCGGCGACACGAACGACGGCTTCCTGGCAGCCCTCGGCGGAGCCCTGCGCACGTGGACATCACAGTGCTGGCCCCAGGGCGCTGACAGGCCGCTGCCGGCCATCACGATGGTCAACCTGCGCCGCGCCGAGGAACAGGACCGGCCCGGAAACCACATCGGTTTCGCCCCAGCACCCCTCCCCTGCCACGAGCCGACGGCTGAAGGCCGACTCGACCAAGTCATCGCCGCCACCCGCACCGCGAAGGACCCAAGCCGCAACAAGGCCATGCGTTCCCTCATGGACGTCGTCCCCGCACGCGTCTTCCAGGCTCTGGCGACTCGGATGACCACACCCGACCGGTCTGCCATCACCACGTCCTACCTCGCCATCCACCGGCCCCTGCACTACGAACTGGACCCCGTCACCCGCATCCAGCCCTTCAACTGGCTCCCACGGCACCAGCCGGCGTCGATCGTGGCCTGCAGTTACAACGACGTCACAAGCGTCTGTTTCGTCACCGACGCCGCTCTCCCCGGACTGGACCGGCTGCCCCGTCTTTTCCACGAGGCCGTGGACGAACTCACGCAGCCTCAGGACGACCCGCAGGCAGAGAAGGTGCCGGGCCCAACTCCCGCCGCCAGCGTGACGATCCCCCGACCCGCCGCTGACTGCGATGCCACACCCGTGATCGATTTCAGGCTCATCAAGGACATCCTGGTCCAGCAGGGAAGTCTGCCGGCTGCACCTATCACCCCCCGGGCCACGCAGGCGCAAGCCGGCATCGACTCCCTGGCCGTTGCTGTGCTGTCGATGACGCTCGAGGACGTCATGGGCGTCGTGATCACCGAGCCCGAGCTGAGTCAGGCAACCACCGTGGCCGACTTGGTCAGCCTGGTGGCCCGACGGGCCGCGCCACGCTCCGACCACGAGAGCCCGGGAGAGCAGGGTCCTCACCCTCAATCGGACCGCACGCACGCCGTACCTGAGGGGTAGCCGCGGCCCAGTTGCCAGAAGCTCCGGCCGTTGCCCGCAGGAACCAGCGGCCGCACACCGGCGACAACGTGATTCGCCGGAGGAACCGGCCGACGCCGGCTCCCGGAGGTAGTACCCCAGCCTTCGGCGACGCCAACCAGCAAGCACAGAAATGACGAATCCGTTGATCTTTGCACGCAGAGCCACGGCCCCATCGCCGGAACATGCCGCCCGCCTGATCGGCCTGGGGTCCTACCTGCCCCCGCGCAAGGTGAGCAACGCCGACTTGATTTCGCGCCTGGACACCACAGATGAATGGATCCGCACCCGTATCGGCATTGCCGAGCGACACATCGCCGACCCAGCGACGGCCACCAGTGACCTGGCAGTAGAGGCAGGACTACGGGCGATGAAATCGGCGAAGGTCGAACACGTCGACGCCGTCATCCTGGCCACCGCCACTCCGGACCATCACGTGCCCGGCACCGCGCCGCTGGTGGCCCACCAACTCGGCCTGCGTCAAGTCCCCGCCTTCGACATCGGCGCCGGCTGCTCGGGATTCGTCTATGCAACAACCGTCGCAGCAGGACTCATCCACGCGGGAACCGCTCGCACCGTTCTGGTCATCGGAGCGGAGAAGATGTCGGCCGTCATCGACCCCACCGACCGGTCCACCGCACCGATCTTCGGAGACGGAGCAGGCGCAGTCGTACTCACAACCGGACGCGCCGACGAACCAGGAGTCCTCGGACCAGCCGCATGGGGCAGCGACGGAGACCATGCTGACGCCATCTGCGTCCCCGACGGGGGCTCCCGCCGCCCCTCACACACCACCGACAACCTGAGGAATCGGTACGTACGCATGAAAGGCAATGAAGTATTCCGTCACGCGGTGCGCCGCATTACCGACGTGACTCAAGAATCAGCAACAGCGGCTGGATGGCCCATCCAGGACATCGACAGACTGATCATCCACCAAGCAAACGCACGCATCAGCGCAGCAGTGGCCAACAGGCTGGGAATTCCACCAGAGCGCGTTCCGTCCAATATCGCCCACATCGGCAACACCTCTGCGGCCTCCATCCCCCTGCTTCTGAGCCACTCCGTGATCGACGGACAGCTGAAAGCCGGGCAACGAGTCCTCGTGACCGCTTTCGGAGCAGGCTTCACCTGGGCGGCCACCACTCTTCTGTGGCCCGTCGGCCTTCAGGCACTCACCTGAGCATCGACTTCGGGCACCGGTGACAGGGTGGACGGCGTGGGCGGCGGACGGTGTCCGGGCCGGCCTCGGACGGGCCCTGACTCCTGGGAGCGCGGTGCACTTTCTCCGCGATGCCCGTGACCCGGCACGGCCGGGCCACACGCGCGTCCGGCACCGGCGTAAGGCGTACGACGGGTCGGAACGCGACACCTGTCCTCCAGCTACGGTTCGCTTCCGCTCCGGGAACTCAGCTGACGTCCCCGCCGTGCCGGGGCTTGGGAGCGCCCGGTGGGACGAAGCACGCGGTGACGGTCTTGCCCGACGCCTGCGGATGCGTGGCCCAGCCGTCGGCGAGCGCGTCGACGATGGCCAGTCCGCGCCCCCCGGTCGTCGTGAGGTCTTCGGGCTGCCTGGCGGGGGGCAGGGGGTCGGAGTCGTGGACACTGACATGCAGGCAGTGGCTGTCCCAGGTCAGAACCAGCTGGGCGTCACTGTGCGCGTGCACGTGCGCGTTGGTGACCAGTTCGGAAACGCTGAGCAGTATCGCGTCCACCATTTCGGGGGCGTCCCTGGTCCACTCCAGGGACGCCAGGTGCGCACTCGTCCACTGACGGCCCGCCCGCACGCCTTGCGAGACCGGAAACGACTGAGCCCATCCCATCGCGCGCAGCGACGTGTCCTTCGTCATTGTCCCTCCCTCACTCGGCACTCCTCACCCCTCTACCCCCGTCTTCGAGGAACACCCCCGCAGCCCCGGCACGCAGTCCGGCCGACGTCCCGAAGCCGAAGCGGAAACGGGGCCTGTCTGTGAGGTGTCGGGGCACACGCACCTCATCCCTTTGAGAGGAGTACTCCATGCTCGGCATAGGCGCGGCTGTCCTGTTCGTCATCGCCTTTCTGATCAACGCAGCAGACATCACCACCAACGACGTCTTCTCCTCCGTGAACCTCATGCTCCTGGGCCTGGCACTTCTTGCCCTGCACGTCGCGGGAGTCGGAGCCGGACGCCCTTCCCGCAGACGCTGACGACGTCGGCGGGAACCCAGCGTGGGCGAGCGCTCATCGAGATCCTCGCCCGCACCACGCAGACGGCCCTGGCCCCGAACTGATTCGGGGCCAGGGGCCGTTCAGACCAAAGGGTTCCGGCGTCGCCATTTCAGGTCATGGTCGACCTGAGCCGGCACGTCCTCATCGACGGTGGACGCTGACGACATAGCCGCCGCCGTCGTAGGGGTCGGCATCCCAGGTGGCGAAGTGGTCGACGAGGGTCAGGCCGGACGCGGCGCAGCAGTCGTCGTACTCCGACAGCGTGAGACTGGGCGGCACAGGCAGGTGGGCTTCGTCGAGGCCGAAGCCGGCGACCAGCAGGCCGCCCGGGCTCAGGGCCGCGGACAAGTGCTTGACCACCGTGGTTTCGGTGCCGGGGGCGAGCAACGGGAAAATATTGCCCGCAGCAACGACAAGATCGAAGCCCGCTGCAATACCGAGCCGGGCCGGCTCGAAGTCTGCCAGGTCGAGCTGGAACCACGGCAGTCCCGGCGCCTGCTTCCGCGCCACTGCCAGCATCGACGCGTCAAGATCCACCCCGACACAGTCGTACCCGAGTTCCGCAAGCCGGATCATGACCCGTCCGGTTCCGCACCCGGCGTCCAGCACCCGCGCTCCGACAGGTACAAGAGCTGCGCAGAACCGCGCCTCGCCGTGCATGTCCTTGCCACTACGGGCCAGGGCCGCGAATCGTGCGGCGTAGTCCGCTCCGGACGCATTCCCAGTCAAATCCGTCCAGCGACTCATGAGGTCAACTATAGGGCGCCCGTACGGCCAGTGCTGCGACCAGAAGCGTTCACCGGGTCGATGTGGCACTCCTGCTCGGAGACGGCGGCGAGGTGGCCGTCTGCCTCCGGCAAGCCGGTCTCCCTTGACTTTGACCGGGACCGTTTGTCAGCGAGGTCGAACTGCCGCAGTCAGTCGTGACGCCTTGCGGCCGGCACGCCCCGCAATAGTCCGAGTTGCTGACCCTCGACTCCGTGAACCCCTTGGGCAACCGTCGACGAGGCGCCGAAGTGGCTCGATCCTTACTGTTCCGGCAGCGGGCGTCATAACGCGGGACCGACTCACGAATACGCTTCGACGGGGCAGGCTAGAGTGCCCGTTCTTGCTGCTTCCCCCGCTGAGCGGGACGCCGGCCGGAAGTGATGGGGTTCGGTCTCAGACCTGTGAAGGTGAGGGTTTCCGTTGGGGGTAGCGGGCAGGCGACGACCCACTGTGGTCGTGCTCACTGCTTTGCAGGTGGAATACGAGGCGGTGCGTCGGCACATGGTCGACGTCCACGAGGTCGAGCTGCCGCAGGGCACTCTTCTCGACGTCGGCCGAATGCCAGGCCTCAACTGGGAGGTGGCGCTGGCGGAGACAGGCCCCACCAACACCCGTGCGGCGCTCGTCGCGCAGTCCACGATCGAGCACTTCGACGCCGAGGCCGTGCTGTTCGTCGGCGTCGCCGGTGCGCTCAAGGACGACATCCACCTCGGTGACGTCGTCGTAGCCAGCAAGGTTCACGGCTATCACGGTGGACGCGAGAGCGCGGACGGATTCGCCGCCCGCCCTGACACCTGGTCGCCGGAGCACGACATGGACCAGTTGGTACGCTCCGCCCGCCGCAACGAACCCTGGGCCTTTCTCCGCCCGGACGCCCGCCTCTCCGCACCGCCCAAGGTTCATTTCGAGCCGATCGCGTCAGGTGACGTACTGCTCGGCTTCCGCGACTCCGAGACGGCTCGACGGATCCGCCGGCACTACAACGACGCGGTGGCCGTCGACATGGAGAGCCACGGCGTCGTCCACGCGACCAGGATGAACAGCGCTGTGCGGGCCCTCTCCATCCGCGGCATCAGCGACTTCGCCGACCCGGACAAATCCACACGCGACGCCATGGGCTCGCAGGAGACGGCGGCGCGTCACGCCGCCGCCTTCGCCATGCGGGTGCTGCGCGACCTGCGCCCGAAACGGCAGGTGGCCAAGGAGCCGCGCAGCGCACCCGCCGTGGTCGTGGTGTCCGCCCCCGACCGCTCCCCCGAGCCGGCCGCATGGGACAGCCGGCCCGTCGTCGACGTCGCGGGACAGCAGTACCTGCTGTACGAAAGCCCCGGTGATCTCGTTCACGAGTCGCGGGACGGCGACGTGATGCGACGTCAGGCAGTGGCACGCGTGGTGCCCGACGGGGGTGGTCGCGGCGCCTACGCCTGGCTGCGCCAGGTCGAACGGACAGGGCCGCTCCCCGGCCCGGACCAATTCGACCCGCTGGCCGCGCTCGAACAGGAAGCCGAGCTGTGCCGCAGGCTCCGTGGCCCCGACGTCGTACAGCTGACCCGCAGCGGGAATACCTCGACGCTCGCCCTGGCCTGGCCGGGCGACCCGAGGCTCGGCAGCCCCATGCAGACTGTCCATGAGCTGCTGCCCGAGTCGCCGACGCCGACGGACCCGCAGCGCCTGTGGTCCATCGTGAGAGGGCTCGCCGACGTGGCCCAGGTCCTCGAACGGTTGAGCGGCGCGGGCTTCTCGCACCGCGCGCTCCGGCCGACCGCGGTCGTCATGCACCGGCCCCGGATGATGCTGCGCGACTTCGGTCTGGCCACCGTGCCGCCCCGCCCGGGCGAGAACGCCGGGCCCTACCAGGCACCCGAGCAGCGGCACGGCTCCCGCGTCCGCCCCGGGCCCGCCACCGACGTCTACCAACTGGGCGCGCTGCTCCACCGCGCACTGACCGGCCGTATCCCCGACCCCAGGCTGCCTGCCTACCGCGGCTCGGGCGCCGTACCGGACAGTCTCGTCCACGCGGTCGCCGGTGCGCTGCGGGAGGATCCGGGGGCCCGCCCGGAGGCGCGTACGCTCCGCCTCGCGCTGCTCTCCGCCGCACGCGAGCTGGCATCCGTCCCGCCGCCCCAGCGCTGAGGAGCGCCGCCGATGACCGTCACCACCATCGCCCTGCCCGCTCCGCTGGTTCTCGTGCCCGGCTTCGGTCTCGACGACCAGCTTCGCTCGAAGGCCGATACCAGTGCCGGTCTGCCACCCGACGTCTCAACGATCGTTCACGACCTGAACCAGCTGAAAGCCGGCGTGGCCGCGATCGTCAGCCCGGCCGGCGGCAAGTACAAGCCGTCCTTGCTGGTTCACACACGTGCGTACCGGATACGCCTCGAAGCGACGAACCGAGGGACCGGCTACCTCGTCAAGCACATCGATCCGCTACGCCTCGCCGACCACGCACGCCTCGCCAGGTCCTGCCTCATGGTGCGCCCGCCGTCCTGGCACATGGTGTTTGAGCTGCGGGCGGTACCCACGGGCTCGGACTCCCAGTGGCAGGTCCTCGAACAGGCCTGGCAGCGTCTCGGTCAGGCTCGGGCGGATCAGCCGGAAGTCCAGTCCACCGGCGATGCCCGGTCGGAGTTTCTCGACTCGGTGGACCGCCTCATCGACGCCACCGAGGAGATCACCACCCGGGAAGCACGCCAAGCCGCCCCCTTCCCGTATCAGAGCTTCACGGCCACTGGTGGCAAGCGCGGCAGCGCCCCACAGCCCGTCTACGAATTCCAGCTCATCGGACCGGAGCTGCCGCCGCCCGGAGCCTTCGTCCGCATTCAGGGTGACACGGAGACCCGTGGCAAGGTAGGCCGGGCAGCAGGCGGGTCTGTCACCGTTCGCTTCGATCAGCCCGTGTCATGGGACCGGCTGCCGACGCGCGGCGCTCTGGAGCTCGTACCCAGCAATGTGATCTTCAACAAGCAGCGACAGGCCGTGGCGAGCCTCCGCGCAGGCGACTCCAGGAACCCTGGCCTCCTGCCTGCCGTGGCCGAACACCAGGTGCGCCCGATCCCGGCGACCGGCGCGCGACCGCACCAGGAGCTCGACCCGGAACAACTCCAGGCGTTTCGAAAGGCGTTGACGACGCAGGACCTACTGGTGGTGCTCGGCCCGCCCGGCACGGGCAAGACCCGGACCATCACGGAGATCGCCCACACCGCCGCGACCACGTCCGCCGCGGACAGCGGACGGGTGCTCGTCACCTCCCACACCAACCGCGCCGTGGACAACGTACTGGCCCGGCTCCCGCAGGATCTCGTGGTGATCCGGGTCGGGGACGAGAGCAAGGTTCACGCCGACGTCAGACCGTTGCTCCTGGAAGAACAGTCGGAGAGCCTCTCCGAAGAGATCCGGCACGCCATGGCCCAGCGTACGCAGGCCTACCAGGAGGCAGCAGCCGTAGAACCGTGGACAGCAGAGCTCGCCACGCGCGTTCAGCAGGTCGACAGCCACGCCGAGGAAGCGCGGACCGCGGACCTGCGCCTGCACGCGGCGATCCGGGCAGCATCCGCACCGGCCCAGGAACAGTTGGCGGCGCTCCGGCTCGAGGAACAGCAACGGCGGTCGATCCTGGAGGACCGGACCGAGCGTGCCGAGTGGCTCCGGGCGAAGGCCCACTCCGAACGGCAGCGTTCCAATGCCCTGTTCACCGGTCGCCTGCACCGCTCCCGGGCCCGCCGCCGGGAAGAAGAGCTCGCCACCGAGACAGCCGAGATCGAGAAGCTGAACGCGCTCGCCCCCGGCATCCTCCGGCGGACCGAGGCGGCAGGCGCCGAGGCGGAACGCGCGGCCCGCGAGGACACCACCGTCCTCGCGGCCCGAACCACACGTCAGACGGCGGAAGGCCACCTCGCAAAGAGCGTTCAGTCCGCCTACGAGGCAGCCGACATGGCCGTCCACGCGCTTCGCGCGGTCGTCCCGCGGGCGGCGCTGCCGGCTCGCCTGTTGGATCCGGCCGATGGGGCGACCGCGCTGCGCGCCCTGCACGGGCAGCTGGAGGACTGGCTCCCGGTCCTCTCGCAACGCCGGCAACTGACCGAGCAGTGGCGAGCCGCCATCGGCCAGGAGCCGGGGCAGCTGGTGCCCGAACTCGTCCGCTACGCCCAGGTGGTCGGCGCCACCTGCATCGGCGCCGCGTCACGCGCCGAACTGTCCGGCGTCGACTTCGACTTGGGGATCGTCGACGAGGCCGGCCAGATCGGAATCGCGGACACACTGGTGCCGCTGGCCCGGGTGCGCCGTGGTGTCCTGGTCGGGGATGACCGGCAACTGCCGCCGTTCCGCGATCCCGACGTGGACGAGTGGGCCCAGGACATCGGTGATCCCGAACTGATCCGACTGATGTCACAGAGCGCCTTGGAACGCTTGCGCGCCGGACTGCCCTCGTCGCATGTCGTGCAGCTGACCCGCCAGCGTCGCATGCCCGCCGAGATCGCCGACTTCATCTCGACCGCCTTCTACCGGGGAGAGCTGCTCACGGAGAAGGACCACAGTCACCGCGATCCCTTGTTCACGAGCCCGATGGCCTTCGTCGACACTGCCGCGCTGCCCGACCGCGTGCGTCGCGAGTCAGGGCGCGGGCGCACCGAAGGCCGCAGCCAAAAGGGCCCCTTCAACCCCTGCGAAGCGCGCCTTCTGGCCCGGCTTGCCGCCTTCTATCATCACCGCGGTGCCGAGTGGATGGTGATCGTCCCCTACCTCGCGCAGCGAATGGAGGTCGTCCGTTGCCTGACTCCGCTGATCGGTGACTCCCAGCTTGCGGATGCCTCGGTCGGCAGCGTCGACTCCTACCAGGGTGGAGAGCGCGACGTCGTCCTGTACGGCTTCACCCGCAGTAACCGGGAGGGCCGGATCGGCTTCCTCAAGGAGCTGCGCCGTGCCAACGTCGCCTTCACGCGGGCCAAGAGCCAGCTCGTCCTGACCGGTGATCTGAGCACGCTGATGCGTGCGGACGATCCGGGATTCCGCACTCTCATCGGCGACCTGTATCAGCATCTGCTCGAACGTGGCGATCTGCGGGACTACCAGGAGGTCATGACCGCCCTCGACAAGACCGGCCCTGACCTGGGGGCTGCCGCCGGCCCGGGCCGGGAAGGAGGCCGGCCATGACCACTGCACTCCGCCTGATGAACTTCCCCGAAGAGCGGGCTCTGGAGGACGCCGCCTTCGGAATGGGCATCGTGCCCACCCGGCTCTACGCACTGCTGTTGCCGGTGTGGAAGGTGGAGATCCGCGCCGACATCACCGAGGGCGAGGACTTCTTCCTGATCGACCGATTCCTGGAGCGCGGGCTGCGCCACGGTTCCTTGGACACCGTGGACGAGCTCGCGGCGTTCTTCGCACTGGACCGCGCCCTGGTCGCGCAGGCCGTGCGCTTCCTGACCGCGATCGGCCACGTACAGGAGGGGCCCGGAGGCCGGCTGCACCTGACGCCGCTGGGACAGCGCTCCGTGGACGACGACATCCGCTACGTGGTCACCCGCCAGGACCGACGCCATCTGTACTTCGAGGCACTGAGCTGCAGCCCGCTGACCCGGGCCCACTACGACGACGAGGTCGTGACGCTGCTGTCCGCCGAAGAGATGGACCGGGCGCAGCGCGGCAAGCACTACCCACGCTTCACACCGATCGCTGTGGCATCCGGCTTCGACCGCTCAGCTCTGGACCGCCTCAGGAGCCGCAAGGACCGGGCCCGGTTCAACCTCCCCGTCGCCCTGAACGCCGTGGAGTGTCTGAGCGAGACGCTCGTCTTCCTGCCCGTCTACCTGGTGCGTGGCCGAGAGGGGCTTCTGGTCTACGGCCAGGCCGAGGCAGGGACGACGCACGACCCGGAGCTCAGCGCGCTCTGCGCCGGTACATCGGAGCTGATCAACGCTCTCGACAACGAGGAGCTGGACACGGAGGCGGACGAGCGCCTCCTGCGGTCGGCCCGGAAATGGCTCCGCGAGCAGGGCCTCGACGCAGTTGCCCCGGAACAGGACGACGACGGCACCTGGTCAGTCTCGCTGCCCGCCTCCGCCTACGGCGAGAAGGGGATCCCGTACTCCCGCATCGGGAGCTATCGCATGGCGGGCAGCCGCTTCTTCCGTGTCTGGTGCCCGGAGGAAACTCCACGGAAGCACGCCCTTCTTGACCGACTGGACCAAAGGATGGGCTCGCGCCGGCAGGTCACTCGACAGGACGCGGAAGAGCTCATCACTCGCCTTTCCCTCCAACTACGCTTGGAAATACCTGACTTGTCCCTTGTCCGCAGCGGCGCGGAGAAGACAGGACTCAGCGGTCTGGAAGCCCAACTGGCTCGTCTGGAGAATCAACAACTGTGATTGACATCGGCCAACTCCTGCTTGCCGAGTACGAGCAGATCAAGCAGGAGCAACGAGCCAGGATCGGCTTCCGCGACAACCTCATCTACGCCACCCTCGGCGTCATGGCGGCGGTCATCGGCTCCACGCTCGCGCGGGGCGGCCACCTCGAAATGCTGTTGCTGCTCCCCCCGTTGTCCGTGGTCCTGGGATGGACCTACCTGGTCAACGACGAGAAGATTTCCGCCGTCGGCCGGTACATACGCGACGACCTGTCCCCTCGTCTCAAGGAGTTGACGTCAGTCCAGACAGATGTCTTCGGCTGGGAATCCGCACATCGTCGCGACGCGCACCGCCGCTCCCGGAAGCGATTCCAGCTCACCGTGGACCTGATGACGTTCTGCGGGGCACCGCTTGCGGCACTGGCCGTCCACTGGCTGCTCGGCCCGACGCCCTGGCCACTGATGGTGATCTCGCTGACCGAGACGTTCCTGGTCATCGGCTTGGCGGTCCAGATCGTCCGCTACGCCGAACTCGGGAGCTGACCCAGCCCAGCTGCCCCAGGGCATTGGCAGTGAGGTCTTCCGACAGCACATCGGCCACCAGTTCCCTCGGTGGTTGCAGTCGCTTTCGGCGTTCGCGTACGGCGCGCATGGCCCCGGGGAAGCCGTGGCGGCGTCCGTACGGAGGCCGGCAGCGATGAGCCATTGATGACGGCTGGAGAGACCGCGAGCAGTACACCGCCATGTCCTGCTCTGCCCCGCCGGCAGCGGGCGCTACGCCTCGCCGACCTTGCACGGGGCGGTCTCGCGGGTCGTCAGGATCACCGCCAGGGTGATCACGGCGCTCGCCATGACATAGAACGCGGGCGAGGCCACGATTCCCGTCTCGGCCACCAGGAACGTGACGAGGAAGGGCGCGGTCCCTCCGAAGGCGGAGACCGAGAGGTTGTAGCCGAGGGAGAATCCTCCGTACCGCACCCGGGTGCTGAACAGCTCATTCATCGCGGCCAGGGTCGGGCCCAGGAAGACGCCGAGAATCAGTCCCAGGCCGCAGTGCGCCATCACCGCGAGCACGGCGTTGTCCGAACCCATCAGGACGAACAGCGGGTACGAGAAGAGCAGGGCCAGGACGCACGCTCCGCCGAGCACGGGCCTTCTGCCGACCCGGTCGGAGAGTGCGCCCATCATCGGGATCGTCACGCACACCAGGACCATGGAGACGACCGACGAGACCGAGGCGAGGGTTGCCGAGTGGCCCAGCGTGCTCTCCTGATAGCTCGGAACGAACGTGAGGATCACGTACAGCGCGGCGTTCTGGAACAGTGCATATCCCGCGGTGCGAAGGATGGACCGCCAGTGCTGGGTGATCGACTCGCGCAGAGGGTGCTTGGCGATCCTGCCCTCCGCGCGCAATGCGGTGAACTCGGGGGTTTCCTCCAGCTTGCTGCGGATGTACAGCCCTATGAGTCCGAGCGGGGCGGTCAGCAGGTACGGAACGCGCCAGCCCCAGTCGTGGACCTGTTGCGAGGTCAGGGAGAGGTTCAGCAGCAGCACGACCAGCGAGCCGAGCAGGAAGCCGAGGATGCAGCCCATCTCGACCAGACTCACGAGGTAGCCGCGTCGCTTGGGCGGTGCGTACTCGGCGACGAAGGCGGACGCACCACCCATCTCGCCGCCCGCGGAGAATCCCTGGATCAGCCGCAGGGCCACCAGGAGCACGGGGGCCAACAGTCCGATCGAGGCGTACGACGGCAGGAGACCGATGCACAAGGTGGCGGCCGAGACCGAGATGATGACCCATGCCAGCGTCTTCTGACGGCCGATGCGGTCACCGAGCGTGCCGAAGAAGATGCCCCCCAGGGGCCTGACGGCGAAGGCCAGTCCGAACACGGCAAAGGAACTCAGCAGTTGGGTGGTGGCGTCGCCGGCGGGAAAGAAGACCTTGCCCAGCACGCCGGCCAGATAGCCGTAGACGGCCACGTCGAACCACTCGACGACGCTGCCGATGGTGGCTCCGGCAGTCGCACGGCGCAGCGTGGACCTGTCGGGAACCAGTCGCGCCCCAGGGGGGTGTGCCCGTGGAGGTGCGGCGGTCGTGGGTTCAGCGCTCACAGGAACTCCCGATGGGGGCAGGCGGGCAGATGCCGCGGTCGACAGTGCTGCGACCGTAGGTAATCGTCCGACGATGCGCAAGGGATTCGCCACCGAAACCTCTCCGTCACCGGACGATGGCCTTCGCGTTACCGGTCGGGGTAGTCCGCGAGGAGCTCCGCCTCGGAGTCCGTCAGGTAGACGTCGAGCAGGGTGGCCGCCTGCTCGACGTCCCCCGAGCGCAGGGCCTCGGCGATCTCCCCGTTCCTCTCGAGGTAAGCGGCGTGGTAGGCCCGGGTGTCCCTCATGTGCGCGTAGGCGAGCCGGAACTCCGCCAGGACGCCGCTCATCATCGCGTCCAGCCGTTCGCTGCCCGCCAGGGCCACCAGCGCCTCGTGGAAACTGATGCTCGCCGCGGCCACGGCGTCCCACTGCGACTCCTCGGCCGCGGCCCGGCCGTCGGAGATCGCGGCGGAGAGTCTGCGCAGGCCCGCGGGGGTCAGAACCTGGATGCTCCGCACCGCGGCGCACTCGACCACCCGCCGGACGCGGTAGAGGTCGGCCACGTCCTGCCGGGCCAGCTCACGGACGAAGACACCCCGGCTCAACTCATGGACCAGCAACCGCTCCCGGATGAGCCGCTGGTATGCCTCGCGGAGGGTGCTGCGCGAGACGCCGTGAACCTTCCTCACCTTCTCCTCCGACAGCCGCGTTCCCGGCTTGAGCTCACCAAGGACGATCTGTGCGCGCAGCGCGTCCGCCACGCGGCTCGCGGTGCCGGCTGAATCCGCCATCTCTGCTCCGTTCATGGCCGCGCAGCAGCGGCGGCCGATCGCTCTCCTCCGGCGGGGAGAACGCGGAGTCTACCAATTTTCGTCGGACGATCCCTTGCGAAATCGTCGGACGATCTATACGTTCAACTGGCGTGCCGATGACCGATCAAGAGGCGCCGCGCACGTTCTCAGCCGGCCCTGGAGGTCTTCTATGAACCAGTCCCGCGCACTGCGTGTCGGGGTAGACATCGGTGGCACCTTCACCGACATGGCGATCCTCGACGACTCCGGGATCGTCGCCGTCGGGAAGACCCTCACCACGCACAGCGAGCCCGCCGCCGCCGTCGAGGCGGTGCTGCGGCAGACCCTGGCAGCACACGGACTCGACGCGGCCGACATCACCACCCTCGTTCACGGCACCACCCTGGTGACGAACGCGCTGATCGAGCGTCGTGGCGCGAAAACCGCGCTGCTCACCACCGAAGGCTTCCGCGACGTGGTGGAAATGGGGCGCGAGCACCGGTACGAGCTCTACGACCTCGATCTGGAACTGCCCCGCCCCCTCGTGCCGCGGCACCTGCGCTTCGGCGTCCGCGAACGCGTGCTCGCCGATGGCACGGTCGAGACCCCCCTCGACGGCACCGTCGTGAAACAACTCGCGGCCGAACTGTCGGACGCCGGGGTCGAGGCGGTGGCGGTGTGCTTCCTGCACAGCCATGTGAACAGCGAGCACGAGCTGCAGGCTCGGGAGATCATCCAGGGCGCCGCGCCAGGGCTGCGCGTGGCGCTGTCCAGTGAGGTCAACCCCGAGATCCGGGAGTACGAGCGGAGCTCGACCACTCTGGCCAACGTCTACGTCCAGCAACTCGTCGAGACCTACCTGGAGGACCTGCGCGTCCGTCTGCGCGGCCTCGGCCTGCGCAGTGACCCCTTGATCATGCTCTCCAACGGCGGGGTCGCGGCGATCGACGTCGCCCGGCAGTTCCCGATCCGGATGCTGGAGTCCGGCCCCGCCGGCGGCGCGCTGGGGGCCGTCGCGTTCGGCCGCAGCGCGCAGCGGCCCGACCAGATCGCCTTCGACATGGGCGGGACAACCGCCAAACTCTGCATCATCGAGGCCGGCCGGCCCCTGGTCAGCCACACCTTCGAGGTGGACCGGGTGTACCGCCTGCGCGCCGGTTCCGGCCTCCCCGTCCGTGCTCCGGTCATCGACATGATCGAGATCGGGACGGGCGGCGGCTCCGTCGCCCGCGTGAACTCGCTCGGGCTGATCACCGTCGGTCCGGACTCGGCCGGGTCAGAACCGGGTCCGGTGAGCTACGGCCGCGGCGGCGAGCAGTGCACCGTCACCGACGCCGACGTCGTCCTCGGCTACCTGGACCCCGATCACTTCCTGGGCGGCGACATGCCCCTGGATGTGGAGGCGGCGACCGCCGCCATCGACCGTCAGATCGCCCGGAAGCTGGGCATCGGCGTGGCCGAGGCTGCGTGGGGAATCCATGCGACGGCCAACGAGAACATGGCAAACGCCGCCCGCGTGCACGCGATCGAGCGTGGGCAGGATCCCACGCGCCTGCCGATGTTCGTATCCGGCGGCAACGGCCCCCTGCACGGCCCCGGAGTAGCGGCCGCACTCGGCGCCCCCGCCGTGGTCGTGCCCCCCGCGGCAGGCGTCCTCAGCGCGCTGGGCTTCTTGTCCGCGCCGATGTCCATCGATGTCGTCCGCTCGCGCCACGCCGAGCTCGGGACCGTCGAACTCGCGGTGCTTGAGGAGATATTCAGCGAGATGGAGGCCGAGGGCACCCGCATCCTGTGCGGCTCCGGCATGCCGGCCCGGGACCTCACGCACGAGCGCACCCTGGAGATGCGCTTCGTCGGGCAGGGCAGCGAGATCGAGGTTCCGGTTCCCGCGCTGGGCAGTGGTTGGCGCGACGACCTCGCCGACAGCTTCGCCGAGCAGTACCGCCAGCGGTTCGGCACGGTTACCCCTGTCGGGGTCGAGACCGAGATCCTCACCTGGCGCGTGGGGTCACGAGGCCCGGACCCGAAGGCCCGGCTGCAACAGGCACGTCCTGCACACTCCGAGGACGCCCTCGTCGGGTACCGCGACGCCTACTTCCCCTCAGCCGACGGCTACGTGTCCACTGCCGTGTACGACCGGTACCGCCTGCCCGTCGGCACCACCGTCGAAGGACCGGCGCTGGTGCGGGAACGGGAGTCGACGCTGGTGGTCCCGCCCGCTGCCCGCTGCACCGTCACCGGCGACGGCAGCATCCTGCTCGAGTTCACTTCAGGAGGAACCCGATGACCACTGCATCTGCTCCCGGCCGCCCGGCCGACCCGGTCGTTGTCGGGCTGGTGGCCAACCGGCTGCAATCCCTGCTGGACGAGCAGCAGGCCGCGCTGGTGAACACCGCCTTCAGTCCCGTGGTGCGCGAATCCCTCGACCTCGCCTGCGCCGTGTTCGACAGCCGCGGCGAGATGATCGGCCAGTCCTCCGGCGGCACCCCGGGCCACATCAACGCGATGGCGACCGGGATGAGGCACATCGTGGAGAAGTACCCACCGGAGTCCCTCGCGGACGGCGACGTGCTGATCACCAACGATCCGTGGATGACGGCCGGCCAGATCAACGACATCACGGTCGCGACCCCCGTCTTCCGCGACGGCGCCGTGATCGCGTGGTTCGCCAGCTGCTGCCACTCACCCGACATCGGCGGACGGATCCTGTCCGCCGCGGCAACGGAGGTGTTCGAGGAAGGACTGCGCCTTCCCATCCTCAAACTGCGAACCGCCGCCGGGCCCAACGAGCCCCTGGAGGAACTCGTCCGTGCCAACGTGCGCACCCCTGACGAGACGATGGGCGACATCTACGCCCAGGTGGCAGCCAATCAGGTCGGCGCCCGCAGCCTCGCCAGGATGATGGACGAGTTCGGCCTCGACAGCATCGACGCCGTCGCCGCCGAGATCATGCTCCGCTCCGAGAACGCACTGCGGACCGCGCTGCGCGAACTGCGCGACGGCCGGTACGAGTCACGGCTGACCTCCGATGGGTTCAACGGAGAGCCGATCGACCTCGTGGTCGCCGTGACGATCGACGGGGACCACGTCCACGTCGACTACGCAGGCTCCTCGCCCCAATCCCCGCACGGTGTGAACGTCGTCCTCAACTACACCAGGGCATACACCTCCTTCGCGATCAAGGCGGCGCTCGCGCCGGAAGTCCCGCACAACGCCGGCTCGTTCCGCCCCGTCCATGTGAGTGCTCCCCGCGGGTCGGTGCTCAACTGCGTCGACCCCGCCCCTGTCGCCTCCCGGCATCTGGTCGGGCACTTCCTGGCCAGCCTCCTGTTCGAAGCCCTGCGCCCGGCGGTTCCCCACGGGCTGCCGGCCACCAGCTCCGACGCCCTGTGGATGACCGTGTGGCGCGGCGGGGACTTGGCGGAGCCACATCCGTTCACCCTCACCGTGTTCGGCGCCGGTGGAACGGGCGGACGTCCGAGCAAGGACGGCCTGAACACGACCGGATTTCCCACCGGCGTACGGGCCGCGCCCACCGAGGTGCTGGAGACCCTCACACCGCTCGTCCAGCGGCAGCGCGAACTGCGCCCCGACTCCGGTGGCCCCGGCGAGCACCGCGGAGGGCTCGGACAAGTGGTTCGGGTCGGCCGCCGTGGCGACCACGGATGGTCGGTCAACGCCAACATCGACCGGGTCGATCACCCCGCCCCCGGCACCCTGGGCGGACTGCCCGGGGCACGGGGCACGTTCACGGACGCCGCCACCGGGGAGCAGCTCCCGCGCAAGCAGCTGGTACGCCTCGCCCCCGACGCCGTGGTGCAGTTGCGGTTTCCGGGCGGAGGCGGCCACGGCGACCCGAAGGCTCGTCCGGTCGAGCGCGTACTCGACGACGTCGTCAACGGTTACGTGAGCCGCGAGGCCGCTCGCGAGCACTACGGGGTGGACATCGAATACACGGGAGACCCCGACGCCCTGGTGCGGCTTCCCTCGTCCTACCGCGTCGTGCGGCCCCGCGGCTGACCCGTGCCGCGTGGTGTGAAATTCCCCGATTGAGAGGCGGAACCTGTCGATGACCAGCCAGTGGCAACTGCGCGCCGCATTCGCGGCGCGGCTCTCGGACATGTACGGGCGGGAGGTCCCTGCCTACACCACGCTCGTGGACGTCTCCCGCGAGGTCAACGAAGAGGTCCTGCGCACGCACGGCTCCCACGCCGAACGCCTGGGATCCATCCACCGGGTGACAGCGGAACGCCATGGTGCCATCCGGGTCGGCACTCCGCGAGAACTACGGCAGGTGGCCCGCGTCTTCGGAGCCCTGGGCATGTATCCGGTCGGCTTCTACGACCTGCGTGAAGCCGCCGCCAGTGCGGTCCCGGTCATCTCGACCGCCTTCCGGCCCGTCGACGGCGAGGAACTGGCGCGCAACCCCTTCCGTGTCTTCACCTCCCTGCTCACCCCTGCCGACCCGCGCTTCTTCGACGCCGGCCTGCGCTCCCGCCTGGAGAACTTCCTCGACGGCCGCGAGCTGTTTCCCCCGGAGCTGCTGGCCCTCGCGGACCGGGCCGAGGCAACAGGGGAACTGCCCGAGGAGGAAGCCGAGCGCTTTCTCCAGCTCGCCGTGCGGGCATTCGAGCTGTCGCCCGAACCCGTCGACAAGGCGTGGTACGAGACCTTGGAGCGGGTCTCCGCCGTCGCCGCGGACATCGGCGGTGTACGCAGCACACACATCAACCACCTCACCCCCCGCGTGCTGGACATCGAGGAGCTGTACCGGCGCATGACCGAGCGCGGCATCGAGATGATCGACACCATTCAGGGACCACCGTCCTGGCGGGGACCCGACGTCCTGCTGCGCCAGACGTCCTTCCGCGCCCTCGCCGAGCCCCGTGCGCTGCGCACTCCGGACGGCGCTGTCACCACCGGTGCCCTGCGGGTGCGCTTCGGCGAGGTCGAAGCCCGCGGCATCGCCCTCACCCGGGAAGGCCGCGCCCTCTACGACAGCCTGCTCGCCCTCGTCGACGAACAGACCACCTCCCGACCCGAGGCGAACCGCGGCGAACTCGCCCGCACGGTGTGGGAACAGCACATGCCCGGCAGCGAAGAGCAGCTCCTCGCCCAGGGCCTGGCCTACTTCACCTATCAGGTGGAAGCCGGCCGGCCGCAGGACGGCAGCCGCCCGCCCGCCGCCGTCGCCGACCTGGTGGAGCAGGGCTGGGTGCGGGCCGAGCCCATCGTCTACGAGGACTTCCTGCCCCGCTCCGCTGCCGGCATCTTCCAGTCGAACCTCAGCGGCGAGGGCTCCAGGAACAACGACCAGCAGGGCGCCGCCTACGACGCGGCGTGGCTCTCCGGTGCCATCGGCCGCGAGATCCAGGATCCGTTCGCCCTCTACGAGCAGCAGCAGAACCGCTCCGTCGCCCAGGTGACCCGCGAACTGCGACTCGCCCCGTTCACAGGGCAGGAACGACTCACGTGAGCACGAAGGAGCGAGCACAGTGACCACGACAGTGCAGACCCCCCGCCCCGACGCGGCAGCCGTGGCCGAAGCCCTCGGACGCGGTGACTGCGGCGAGGTCTCCGGTGACGCCGGCCGGCGGGCGCAGTACTCGGCCGACGCCTCCAACTACCGCCGGGTCCCCCTGGCGGTGGTCTTCCCCCGCGAGCGGCAGCACGTCCTGAACGCACTCGCTGTGTGCCGGCGACTGGGTGTGCCGGTCACCTCGCGCGGAGCCGGCACCAGCACTTCCGGGCAGGCCGTCGGTTCCGGCGTGGTGCTGGACTTCTCCCGCTATTTCAACCGGCTGCTGGCTCTGGACCCGCAGGCCCGCACCGCCACGGTGCAGCCGGGCATCGTCCTGGACGACCTGCAGACGGCCGCCGCGGAGCACGGCCTGCTGTTCGGCCCCGATCCGTCCACCCACAGCCGCTGCACCCTCGGCGGCATGATCGGCAACAATGCGTGCGGGACTCATTCGGTGTCCTGGGGCCGCACCGCGGACAACGTCGTGGAACTCGAAGTGGTCACCTATCGCGGCACCGTGGTGCGTCTCGGTGAGATGACCCAGACCGAAATCGACGAGACCGTCGCCGAGGGCGGGGACCGAGGTCGACTCATCGCGTCCCTGCACCGTCTCGCCCAGGACCATCTGGCGACCCTGCGCACCGAACTGGGCCGGTTCCCGCGGCAGGTATCGGGTTACGCGTTGGAACACCTGCTGCCCGAGCGCCGTTTCAACCTCGCCAAAGCTCTCGTCGGCAGCGAGGGCACCCTGGCAGTCGTCCTCTCGGCGACCGTCCGCCTGGTCTCCCCGCCGCCTGCGCGGGCCCTGGTCGTACTCGGCTTCCGGGACACCTGCGCCGCGGCGGACGCGGTGCTCGCGCTGCTGGACCACCGGCTGCTCGCGCTGGAAGGACTCGACCAGGCGCTGACCGACATCGTCACCCGGCCGGAGACCCGTGCGGCGATTGACAGCCTGCCCCCCGCGAGGGCCTGGCTGTTCGCCGAACTCGGCGGCACCGCAGACGAACTACCCCAGTTGACAAAGGCGTTGGCCCACACAGCCGAACAGGCGGCAGGGTTCGCCGGCAGCGAGATCGTCACCGACCCGGTGCGAGCCGGCCAGCTGTGGCGGATCCGCGAGGACGGGGCAGGCCTGGCCACCCGTCTGCCCGACGGATCAGAGGCATGGCCCGGCTGGGAGGACGCGGCGGTCCCGCCCGAACAGCTCGGCCCCTATCTGAGCGCGTTCACGGAACTCCTGCGGCAGCACCACCTGCAAGGGGCCGTCTACGGGCACTTCGGCGAGGGCTGCCTGCACGTGCGCATCAACTTCGACTTCACCACGGAGCACGGCACCGCCGCCTTCCGGGCCTTCGTCACCGATGCGGCCAGGCTCATCGCGGCACACGGCGGCTCGCTGTCCGGCGAGCACGGTGACGGCCAGGCCCGCTCCGAACTCCTGCCCCTGATGTACGGGCCCGACGTCATCGCCCTGTTCGAGCAGTTCAAGAACATCTGGGATCCGGACAACGGCCTGAACCCCGGCATGATCGTACGGCCGCTGCCCCTCGACGAGAATCTGCGCGTCAGCCCGCACCGCACTCCGCTCCCCTTGACCACCGTCCTTCCCTTCCACGCCGACGACGGCGACTTCGCCAAGGCCACCCGCCGCTGCGTCGGCGTCGGCAAGTGCCGCACCGCCACCCCTCGCGGCGGCGTCATGTGTCCCAGCTACCGGGTCACCCTGGACGAGAAGGACTCCACCCGCGGCCGAGCCCGCCTGCTGTACGAGATGGCCCAGGGCGAGGTGATCACCGATGGCTGGCGGTCCACCGAGGTCCGCGACGCCCTCGACCTGTGCCTGTCCTGCAAGGGCTGCAGCGTCGACTGCCCCGTCGGCGTGGACATGGCCACCTACAAGTCGGAGTTTCTGCACCATCACTACGAGGGACGCCTCCGGCCCACCTCCCACTACACGATGGGCTGGCTGCCCGTGCTCTCACGCCTGGCTGCTCGCATGCCGCGCCTCGTGAACGCCCTGACCGCGTCCCGCCTCGCCCCGCTGATCAAACGCCTGGGCGGAATCGCCGCTGAGCGGGATGTACCACGCTTCGCCGGGCAGACGTTCCTCTCGTGGTTTCGCACGCGCACCGCCGACGGCGACGGGCATCGCGGACCGGTGATGCTGTGGGTCGACTCCTTCAACAATCACTTCACACCGGACGTCCTCAAGGCATCGGTGGCCGTGCTGGAGCACGCCGGCTTCCGCGTTCAGGTCCCCGACGGCACACAGTGCTGCGGACTGACGTGGATCACCACCGGCCAACTCGGCATCGCCCGCCGCATCGCCGAACGCACCGTCAACGCACTGGCGCCGGCCGTGCGTGCCGGGACTCCCGTCGTCGGACTCGAACCCAGTTGCACCGCGACCCTCAGGTCCGACCTGCCCGAACTGCTCGACGGCAACACCGACGCCCGCGCCCTGGCCCGGGCCACCGTCACCCTCGCCGAACTCCTCGTCCGCCACGCACCCGACTGGCAGCCACCGCACATCGAAGCGACATCGATCAGCCAGACGCACTGTCACCAGCACGCCACCTCGGGCTTCAGTGCCGACAGCGCGTTGCTGCTGGCCATGGGCGTCGACAACAGCAGCCTGGATTCCGGCTGCTGCGGGCTGGCCGGCAACTTCGGTTTTGAACGCGGGCACTACGAGGTGTCCGTCGCCGCCGGCGAACAGGTCCTGCTGCCTGCCGTGCGGGCGGCGGCGCCCGACACCGTCGTCCTCGCGGACGGCTTCAGCTGCCGCACGCAGATCGCCCAGCGAACCGACCGGCACGGCACCCACCTCGCCGAGCTGATCGCGCGTGCGCTTCCCTCCCACCGTCCCGGTCCCTGAATCCGACCCCCAGACAAGGAACCACACATGGCTGACGCACTCTCCCTGGTCGACGACTGGGGACCCGAGAAGATCGTCGTTGTCTCCCACCGGCGCACCGGCATGAAGGGTGTCCTGGTCATCGACAACACCGCCCGCGGAATCGGCAAGGGCGGCACCCGTATGAGCCCTCACGTCACCGTGGAGGAGGTGGCCCGCCTGGCTCGTGTCATGACGTGGAAGTGGGCGGGCGTCGACCTCTTCTACGGCGGCGCCAAGGCCGGCATCGTCGCCGACCCGGCCTCCCCCGACAAGGAGGCGATCCTGCGGGCCTTCGCGCGTGCCCTGTCCAACGAGGTGCCCCGCGAATACGTGATGGGGCTGGACATGGGCCTCACCGAGGACGACGCGGCGGTCATCCAGGACGAGCTCGGCGACCGGGGCGCCGCCGTCGGCACCCCGGAACACCTCGGCGGTGTCGCCTACGACAAGCTCGGCGTCACCGGCTATGGCGTCGTCGAGGCGACCGACGCAGCCGCCGCGCACCTCGGCCTGCCGCTCAGTGCTGCCAGGGTGGCCATCCAGGGCTTCGGCGCCGTGGGTCATGCCGCGGCGGCACGGTTCGCCGAGCTCGGTGCCACCGTCGTCGCCGTGTCCACGGCCAAGGGGGCGCTCCACAACCCCAGAGGCCTGGATGTGCGGACCCTGCTCGCCGCCCGCGAGGAGCACGGCGACGACTTCGTGAACCGGCACCCCGACGGGATCGTCATCGCTCCGGGCGAGGAACTGACCGTCGACTGCGACATCCTGGTCCCCGCCGCCCTGCAGGACGTCATCGACCACGACGCCGCCCACCGGATCAAGGCCAAACTCGTCGTGGAAGGCGCGAACCTGCCCACCTCAGCGCAGGCGCAGGAGATACTCGCCCGACGCGGCATCGCCGTCCTGCCGGACTTCGTCGCCAATGCGGGAGGCGTGGTCGCCGCCGCGTTCGCCATGGACTCCCGCTACTCCGGTTTCCGACCCGATACCGACGTCATCTTCCAGACGATCTCCGAACGCCTGCGTACCAACGCCGTCGTCGTCCTGGAAGAGGCGGAACGCCGCGGCACGACCCCCCACCACGCCGGCCGCAGCCTCGCTGAGGAACGCGTCCGAACCGCCATGCACAGCAAGGGGCGCATCGCCCGCTGACGAACCGCGAACGCCGCACGCCGCTGATGGGCCCGCTGCCCCCTGCGGTGCCGTACATCGCCGTGGCCGATCCGGCCGTCGGCAACAAGACGCTGAAACGGCTCGCGCGATGCACGTGAACTCACGTGCCCCTTGGAGTCCCTCGCCTTCTTCCAACCGTCGCGGGGCGAGACCGCCGGTGACGCTCGCCGGGCCCAGCACCCTGAGGAAGCGCCTTTCTACCTCCACCCGGGCCTGAACCGGGTGGAGGAGGAAGGCACGTACGACGCCTGGAAGGCCCGGCTCTGCCTCGACGGTCCCGCTCGTGCGGCGGTCAACTCGGTCTCCCACGGCGCTTCGGTGAGCCGTCCGGGCTGCGGACCGTGCGGGTTGCACTCCCGGACCGGCGATGACAGGGGCTACGGCTGCGGTGTCGGTCTGCTGAAGTATCCTTCCCGCCACCGCACACCGACTCGGAGGACCAAGAGAATTGACTGGCCTGTCTGCTTTCCCGCTGCCCTTTCATGCTTCCCGTTCCATATCATTCGCGACACCGCGAACGCTGCGGGAACTTCAGATGATGCAGTGCAGCTCACACATTCGAGCGAAGCCGGGGTGGTTCGACAAGATGAACGATGCCGAAATCGTCGCCAGATGGACGCAAGAAGCGGTCGCCCACGGGCTCACCGAAGCGCAGGTTCGTTACGTGCTTGCCGAACTCGTTCACTACGCGACCTTGCGGGACGGACGGACCGGCATCGAGGTGTCCGCCGTCGACGGGGTGTGGCAGTCGGACTCACTGGTCGACGAGAAGCTCAGGTCCCGGCTGCGCGAGGCGGTTCGCGTTCTGGAACAGGTCCCCGAAGCAGAGCAGGACTGGCATCCCGGATCCGACGGCCAGGTAATGGACCTGGTTCATCCCTCACTGTTCTGTCTGGTGAGAGAGGTGAGCGGTGCGCCCGAGCGGGCTTGGCGGAACCCGACGGACCGCTACTCGACATACGAATTCTCGGAGAAATTCCAGTGGTTGCCCACGGACGTCGACGTCAGTTCCGACGGCAATGTCGCCTTCCGTTCGTACGTCAACAACGTCCACCCCGAGACCCATCGCGAACTTGCCTCCGTCCTGCCGGACTTGTTCGCGCGCTTGCGCCCTCTGCTGGAGAACGTGCTCACCGATCTGCGCCATCCGCGGCCCCTGCGGATCGAGCCCGATCCTTACGGGTGGTACGACTCGGAGCCGGAGCGTCCGGACAGGTCAACGCACAGCGATGACGGGGCCTACGAGGAGGCCCTCCGTGCATGGGAGCAGGCCCAGGACGACTGGTGGGAAAACCGCCGCCCGGTCATCCCGGACGCCCCGGCCTTCACCCCGCCCGAGTTGCCCGATGAATCCGCCCGAGTCGACCTGCGCGGACGCCGCCTCCAGGTCATCGTCAAGCTCGCCACCATTCACCTCACCCCGGACAAGCCCGAGTACCCCGGCGGTTCCTGGCATGTCGAGGGGATGTTGAACGAGCGGATCGTATCGACCGGCATCTACTACTGGGACAGCGAGAACATCACCGAAAGCCGGCTGAGCTTCCGGGCGGCACTCGACGACCCGCACTACGAACAGAACGACGACAACGGTCTGCGTGAGGTCTATGGCCTGGAGGACGAAGACGCACTGAACCAGGCGCTGGGATCGGCATCGACCCCAGCGGGCCGCTGCCTGGCGTTCCCGAACATCCTGCAGCACCGCGTCGGCTCATTCCGCCTCACGGACCCCACCCGCCCGGGACATCGCAAAATTGTCGCGTTCTTCCTGGTCGACCCGTCGGAAAAGATCGTCTCGACATCCGATGTACCGCCGCAACAACCATGGTCCGGCACCTCGACCATGACGCTTGAGCAGGCCAAGAACTATCGCGAACAACTCATGCAGGAACGCAAGTTCTTTGTCGACGAGCATAACGAGCAGCTCTACGAACGAGAGTTCTCCCTCTGCGAGCACTGAACCCCTTCGGTTCTGGATGAGCGCCGGGTGCGTCGGCGGCTCCACCGGTGTAGCCGAATGAGGTAGCGGCGGTGGAGGCCAGTGAGTGTGAGGGCGAAGTCGCAGCGGCCTTCCAGGCGGAGTTGATCGAGATGGAGGGCCCCGGCGAACAGGCAGTCGACCAGGTCGGCGTCAGCAGTCCCGCGAGAAGCTCCGGTCCCTCATTACGCCAACCTCCGAAACCGGCGCCACCTGCGTAGTGCGCGTAGCCGCTCATCGCAGGCCGCCCTCCAGCACCGCCCGGCCGAGCCGGGTGCGGTGGTGGAGCACGCGCACGCCCTGGCGCTCCGAGAGCAGCAGCCCCGCCTCACGGAGCACGGTGGCGTGCCGGCTGGCCGTCGACGGGGCGAGCCGCAGCGCTGCGGCGATGTCCATGGTGGTCATCGGGCGGTCCAGCATCCGCAGCAGTTCGGCTCGCGAGGCGCCGATGAGCTGCGCCACCGGGACCTCCGCGCCGCGGTGTCGGCGTTCGAGCCAGCCGGGCGCGGGCGAGAGCGGGTGGACGAGGACCGGAGGCAGCTCCTGGTCGACGAGAGCGAGCGGGGCGCGGACACAGAAGAAGGCCGGCACGAGCGTCAACGTCCGCCCGTTCAAAGCGAGTTGACGGTCGACGGGGTATGGGGTCCGTAGCCTGCCGTCCCGGTAGCGCCACCCGGGCAGTTGGTCGTACCCGGCGAGCAGGCCCTCCGCTCCGTGGGTGAGGACGGCTTCGGCCCGTACGGTCCGGTCGGTTGCCGCCTGCGCGCGCATGGCGGACAGGTAGGGCTCGACGGCAACCCGGTGGTACGCGCGCAGGGCCGAGCCGAGGCGGCGCAGCGCCTCGGGGCAGCCGTCGGCGAGCGGGCGGACACCGGCCGGGACGGGGCGGCCGGTGTGCGCGTGCAGCCGGGCGAGTTCGGCTCGCAGCCGGTGCCGGGGAGTGGAGAGCAGCCGATCGAGTCCGGTGTCGAGGTCGGCGTCACCGCGGCCGGGCGTCAGGAAGTCGGGAAAGTACGAGCCGTCCGGACACAACCGGATCAGGGAACGGGTCATGGTGACGAGGCCGGATCGCCGCAGGGCCGCGCCCACCTCGCGGCGCCAGGCGCCGAACGCGAGGGGCACCCCGCGGTTCTGGAGCAGGTGCAGGCTGAGCGCGGTCTCCCAGAGCGGATCCACGTCGGCCGCGACGCGCAGGCGGGCCAGCTCCTGGCTCGTGAATTCCACCCGTAGCACGGCGCACCCCCGGTGGTCACGGATGCTCACCGGCGCCCGCCCACCGGCACTCTACGCGCATCACTGAAATGACGCATGCATGTCAGACGATGGCTGGGCGACTGATGCGTACGCGCGGGGATACCTGGCTTGAAATCGCTGCGGCCCGGCCGGAATGCACCCCGCCGGACCGCTACGACCATGGTCACGGCTCGGTCCGGACCGCGACGTGCCGTTGTCACCGCTCAGTTCGATGCGCACGAACCACTGTCACCGCCCAGTTCGATGCGGCCGAACCACTGTCACGGCTCGGTCCGCACCGCCATGGACCGCCGGCACGGCTCAGCAGAGCGGAACGCCCGGCAGTTTGGCGTCCGGGTGGTCGATGTAGATGTTGCTGATGAAGCCGTTCTGGTCACGCAGCTTGCTCCACCAGTTGTTGCTGTATCCCTCGGCGTTGACGGTGTCGCCCTGCTTCTGGCACAGCACCCGTACAGCCGTCGGACCGCCGAGGGTGGTGACGACCGGGGCGCTGACACGGGCGTCGGCACGGACGTTCACCCCGCTGCCCCAGGTGCTGAACGGGTAGCCGCTGCCACCGCAGCCGTTGTCGCTGGTCAGGTACGCCTGGTTGTAACTGCCCGGGTAGGCCAGGCCGGCGCCGTTGATGACGATGTTCTGGCCCGCGCCGTTGTACAGCTGCTCGTAGTGGATGTGCGCCCCGGAGGAGTTGCCCGTACTGCCGGTGACGCCGATCTGCTGCCCCTGGGCGACCGATGCGCCGCTCGCCACCGAGTACGCCGAGAGGTGGAAGTAGTACGTCGTCCAGCCGCCGCCGTGGTCGATGGCTATGTAGTTGCCGGCACCGCTCGGCTGCGAGTAGCGGGTGGCCGTGCCGGCGGCGGAGGCGAGTACCGGCGTGCCGGCTGTCGCCCCACCGTCGGAACGTACGAAGTCCAGCGCCCGGCGCACCTCGGCCGAGTGGTGGCTGTACGTCCACTGCTGGCCGCAGGGGTAGGGCGCCTTGAAGACGGGCGCGGCCGACACACCGGCTTCGCCGGCCTGCGCGGGGGCGACCGACAGTGCGGTGAGCGCCAGAAGGGCTCCGGCGACCAGCGCCGGAAGACGTCCGAGAAACCTCACGATTGCTCCTAGGCGGGGGAGGCAGCCCGGACGGAACGCCGGGCCGAGGCGCAGAAAGACGTCCGGAACGTAGCGGTGGCCCGGGCGGCTGACAAGCATGGGACGGGCTTCTTCGACCAGGAACGAATGGGTTGCGCGAGGGTCCGGCCCCCAGCACTCTGGCGCCAGGTGCCACAGCGTCACCGGGCCGCCGGCCAGGTGCGCCCGTGCCCCGAAGGAGCCCCTACCCCCATGCCCCCGCTCCGTCCCGCCCGCCGTCTGCCGCTGTCCGTCTCCGCCCTCGCGGCCGTCGGGCTGCTGATCGCCGCGTTCACCGGACCCGCGATGGCCGCACCCCCCACGACCTCGTCCTTCTCGGCGGCCGCCGGCAACGCACCGTCACCCGTCGGGCCCACGGTGCCGGACGCCGGTGCCGGACAGGCGCCGCACAGAACGGATTCCAGCACCGTCATGGACATCCCGGCAGACGTCACGGCGGGAGTCGCCGTGTACGACAGGCTCACCGACCGCTTCACCGAGCAGTACCAGGCGGACCGCGCCTTCCGCTCCGCCTCGGTGGTCAAGCTGCTGCTGGCACTGGACTTCTTATGGAACCGGGGCCCGGCCTACGACCTGCCACAGGCCGACCGGGACCGCCTCGACGCGATGCTGCGCAGCAGCGACGACGACGCGGCGAACCACTACTGGTCCACGGGTGGCGGCAGTGCCGTGATCACCCGCATGGCGCCCCGCCTGTCACTCACCGGCACCACACCACCGCCGACCGCTTACCCCGGCTACTGGGGCTACACGGCGACCACCGCCGCGGACACCGTCCGGGTCTACCGCTACCTCCTCGACGAGGCGCCGGCCCCGGTACGGAGCCTCGTCCTGGGGGCCCTGCACCGGTCCACCCGCTGCGCCGCCGACGGCTTCGACCAGTACTTCGGGCTGCCTTCCGCGTTCGACGCACCGGGGGCGGTCAAGCAGGGCTGGTCGGGCTTCGTTTCCGGAGGCTGCACCGCCGCCGGGGCCCGGACGGCCGTACCCGGTACGGCATCTGCCGCGCCTCCCGGCACGTCCGTGTCCGCCGCGAACGGCACCGACGGGAAGGCACCGTGGGGGACGTCCACCGACGCCGTGGCGCCCGCGCTGGATCTGACGTCCGACGCGCTGCACACCACCGGCACCGTCGGCCCCGATGACCGGACGGTGGTCGCCGTCCTCACCCTGCACCCCGACGGCACTCCGTACGTAACCGCCTACAGCAAGGTCACGGCGCTCACCGACTCCCTGGACGTTCCCGGAGCCGTCCGACCGTCCGGCACCCGGTTCACCACCTGGGGCAGCGGTGTCCGGGTCCGCAGCGGCGCCACCACGTCATCCACCGCCCTCACCACCCTGCCCGCCGGGGTGGACGTCCTCGTCGCATGCCAGCAGCAGGGCGAACGGGTATCGGTCCCGCCCTACGTCAACGACTGGTGGGCCTACCTGCCCCAGTACGGCGGCTGGATCACCAACATCTACGTCGAATCCCCCGGCAACACCCTCCCGGGCGTACCCCACTGCTCGTAACGCCCCACCCACCCCGCACCGAGAAGGAGGCGCACCGTGCGCCGCAACGACAGACCCCATGCCGCCGCCGTCCACGTCCGCCGCGGACCGGCCCTCGCCGTGTCCCTGCTGGCCCTTGCGGCTCTGACCCTCGCCTCGGGGCCGGCCGCCGCCCGCGACGCCGCGCCCGACGACGACGCCCCGCTCGGCAGCGTCAGCTGGCGGGTGGACCTGTCCGCGCCCACCGGCGACGAGACCAACGTCAGCCGCGCCGACGGCACGCTGCGCCTCCGCGACCGCACCCTGCGGCCCGCATCCGCCCGCTCCGCCCGGGGGCAGGGCACGGTCCTGGTGCCCGAACGCGCACTCGACCGTGCGGTCGACCTGATCACCCCGGTACTCGACGCCACCGTTCCGGCCGGAGCCGAGGTCGCCGTCGACGTGCGCGGGCAGGACGGGCTGGGCGCCTGGACCGAATGGCGTGAAGCGAGCGCCGGCGCGCCGGCGCTGCTCCCCCGGGCCGTCACTCGGGTGCAGGCCCGGATCACCCTGATCTCCGCCCCGAACGGCGCCGCACCGGTCGTGCGCGACCTGCGCCTGAATGCCGAACTCGGCAACGTGGCACGTCAGGGGGTCGCAGCCGCTGCGGCCTACACGGCCACCGTCTACGCCACCCGCGAGGGCCTGGTCGGCGGAACCACCGCGAACGGGCACGTGATCGTGGCCAATGATCACTTCGTGGCACTTCCGTCCCGTCGCGGCCTCTCCCCGAAGGGCAGTGCCGAGTACTCGGTCCGCGTGTGCGGTCCTGCGCGCTGCGAGACAGCCCCGGTGTGGGACGTCGGTCCGTGGAACACCCACGACGACCACTGGAATCCGTCCTCCGTCCGCGAGACCTTCAAGGACCTACCGCAGGGCAAGCCGGAGTCGCAGGCCGCCTATCAGGACGGCTACAACGGCGGGCTGGACGAATTCGGTCGCCGGGTGCTCAACCCGGCCGGCATAGACCTCGCCGACGGTACGTTCTACAACGTCGGCCTGAACAACAACGGCTACGTCACCGTCACTTACCTGTGGACCAGCACCGGCGCAGCGACCACGTCCTTCCCGACCTGGGGTACCGACGTCAACATCCGTCAGCAGCCGACCAGCACGTCCACCCGGGTCGCGCAGCTCCCGGGTCCCACGACGGTGCGCGTGCAGTGCCAGGTGCACGGCCAGCTCGTCCAGGCCGATGGCCACAGCAACGACGCCTGGTCCTACCTGCCGGACTACGGCGGCTACGTCTCCAACATCTTCATCGACGTCGCCGACAGCTGGCTCCCGGGCGTCCCGACCTGCTGACCGCGGGGCCGCCACGCGGGACTCGAGGGCTTACGCGACCCGGGGTCCGGGCTCGGGGATCCGCAGCGGCAGGTCCTGCTGAGGGCGGAGGGGCGGCAGGTGTCCGCCTTGACGTACCGCACGCGGTCACCGAGTTCGGCGGCCCGGTGGCGCATCGCCGACAGGATCAGGTGCGCCTCGGCACGATGGAACCGTCGGCATCGGCACCTGTTGACCGCGCCCCGCGCCGCGCCCGGCCCGACCCGGGCCACGTCGGCCCGGGTCCGGCGCGATGCAACCGCCGTTGATCCGCGCGCACCTTCTCCACATATCCGGAGGCAAAGTCACGGAGTGAACACACGAGCCCGGGAACGCTCAATAAAAGCTCATCAAAGGCGCCATCCATTCGCAGATGACGCACGGGGGCGACCGAACCACGCTGATTTTCACACCGCCGCAACACAAAAGCCTTGCGCACTCCACCGGCAGCAGACGTCGTCGACAGCCCGGAATTGCGGGGACAGTCGGACCTGAGAAACCTGCACACGGCGTGCGCACTCGGGTCACCGTTCCAGTCGCAGAACAGCAGGTCGGGGCGGGATCAGGGGACGATTGGGACGGCTGCACCCCACGCGGGACGTGAAGTTGCGAGGACATCGAATTCATCCCGTGAAGCTCATGAAGAATCTGCTTCCACGCAATGGATGCCTCTGCACGTGATTCGATTCCAGCGGAGCGACAACCACGAATTCGTCGCAGTTCGATTGGCTGTACGCGGCACGGTCGTGCTTTGATCCTGGGCCATACGGGGGCCGCACGACGGGCTCCCGTACATAAGCAATTCCATACGAAGGGCGCTCATCATGAACTACACCCCCCAGGTCGAGACCGCCGAGATCTCCGACAGCGACCTCGACAACGTCTCGGGCGGCCTCGTCGGCGGTCTCGTCGGCAACGTCACGGGCACCGTCGAGGGCATCGTCCCGGTCGCCGGCCTCGTCGGCTCGGTCACCGGTCTCGTCGAGGGCGCCACCGGCGTGAACACGGGCGCGGTCACCGGCCTGGCCACCGGTCTCACCGCCGGTCTCTGAGACACGGCAGCACCCGCCGAGCCCCGGAACCCATCGGTTCCGGGGCTCGGTGCCGACCGCTGACAGGTGGGGGAAGAGTTCCGTGCAGTTCCGCCAACAGGCCCTTTCCAAGCTGCAGTCGCCCGAACAACTCGATCTTCCGGTGCGCCTCGCCCGCCCGCATGGCCTGCTCGTCCTCTGCGTCACCGTCGCCGTGATGGCCGCCACCTGCTTCTGGGCCGTGACAGGCTCCGTCGCCGGCACCCTCGACGCCCCCGGCATCCTCACGCATTCCCGCGGCAGTTACATCCTGCAGAGTCCGGTCGCCGGCCAGGTCACCGAGGTGCTCGCCGACGAGGGCGAGACCCTGCCCCGGAACTCCCCCCTGCTCAAGGTCCGTACGGAGCAGGGTGAACGCGTCGTCCGTACGATCGACGCGGGCCGGCTCACCTCGGTGACGGCAACGATCGGCGCCGTGGTCACCACCGGCGCGGACGTGGCGAGCGTCGAACGGATCGACGGCGCCGACGACCCGCTGGTCGCCCTGCTCTACGTGTCGGGCAGCAGTGCCGCGTCGGTCCCGGTGGGCGCCTCCGTCGACCTCACCGTCCAGTCCGTGCCCGCCCAGCAGTACGGGGTGCTGCGCGGCAAGGTGGCCGCGGTCGGCAGGGCCGCTCAGACACAGCAGCAGATCACCCGCTTCCTCGGCGACGCCCAGCTCGGCGAGCAGTTCTCCCGGCACGGCAGGCCATTGGCGGTCCTGGTGAGGATCGAGCACTCGGGCTCCACGAAGTCCGGCTACCGGTGGTCCTCGGCCGATGGCCCCCCGTACGCGATCGGCTCCATGACCCTGGCCACCGGCTCCGTCCGTCTCGCCGACCAGCACCCGATCGATTGGCTGCTCCCGTGACCGCACCGCACCCGTCCCCCACCGCCCAGCAGCTGCCGCCGCCCGGCCGCGGCAGGCACCGCCCGGAGGGAACCCCGGGCAACAGGCGGCGGTCGCGTCCGGCGCCGAAGCCCGGGCGGACGAAGACCGTGCACACCCCCACCGTGCTCCAGATGGAGGCCCTGGAGTGCGGTGCGGCCTCGCTGGCGATGGTGCTCGGCCACTACGGCCGCCACGTGCCGCTGGAGGAGCTGCGGATCGCCTGCGGCGTCTCACGTGACGGCTCGCGCGCCAGCAACGTGCTCAAGGCGGCCCGTAGTTACGGCCTCCGGGCCAAGGGCATGCAGATGGAGCCCGCGGCCCTCTCGGAGGTCCAGGCGCCCGCGATCCTCTTCTGGGAGTTCAACCACTACGTCGTGTACGAGGGCGTGGGACGCCGTCCAGGACGGCGGGGCGTGCGCATCAACGACCCCGACAAGGGGCGCCGGTTCGTGCCCGCCGAGGATTTCGACACCAGCTTCACCGGGGTCGTCCTCGTCCTCGAACCCGGCGAGGACTTCCAGCGCGGCGGCCGGAAGCCCGGCGCCATGGCCGCGCTGCCGGCCCGGCTGAGGGGCACCACGGGCACGATACTGGTCGCCCTGCTCGCCAGTCTGCTGCTGGTGGCCGTCGGGGCGACACTCCCGGCCCTGAGCCGCATCTACATCGACATGTTCATGATCGGCGAACAGACCTCGCTGCTGGGCGTGCTGTTCGCCGCGATGGGCACCATGGTCGCCCTCACCGTCGTACTGACATGGCTGCAGCAGGCGAATCTGCTGCGCGGGCGCATCATCTCGTCCACGCTCGGCAGCGCGCGCTTCTTCCGGCATCTGCTCCGGCTGCCGGTCACCTTCTTCTCGCAGCGCAGCCCGGCCGACCTGGTCCAGCGCCTCCAGTCCAACGACGCCGTGGCCGAGACCCTCGCCCGGGATCTCACCGCGGCAGGCGTGGACGGCATCGTCGTCCTCCTCTACGCGTTCCTGCTCTGGACGTACGATCCGCAACTGACCGTCATCGGGGTGGGGATCGCGCTGCTCAACGTGGTCGCGATGCGCGTCGTCGTACGGCTGCGGGCTGTTGGCACGCAGAAGCTGCGGGCCGACAGCGCACGGCTCACGAACACCTCGTACACCGGTCTCCAGCTGATCGAGACAATGAAGGCCACGGGTGGCGAGAACGGGTACTTCCGGCGGTGGGCCGGGCAGCACGCCACGACTCTGGACGAGCAGCAGCGCCTCGGGGTGCCGAGCGCCTGGCTGGGCGTCGTCGCCCCCGCCCTCGCGACGCTCAACAGCGCGGTGATCCTGTGGATCGGCGGGCTGCGGGCCGTGGAGGGGCACATCTCGATCGGTCTGCTCGTCGCCTTCCAGGCTCTGGTGACCCGCTTCACCGCGCCGGTCACCCGGCTCAACGGGGTGGCGGGCCGCGTGCAGGACTTCGCGGCCGATGTGGCCCGCCTCAAGGACGTCGAGAACTTCCCGGTCGACGCGCTGTACTCCCGCCGTGAGCCCGCCGCGAGTACCCGCCGTCTCAAGGGCCATGTGGCGCTGGAGGACATCACCTTCGGCTACAGCCCGCTCGACAAGCCGCTGCTCACCGGTTTCTCGCTCTCCGTGGGGCCGGGGCAGCAGGTGGCGCTCGTCGGCGGTTCGGGCAGCGGCAAGTCGACGGTCTCCCGGCTCATCTCGGGTCTCTACAGCCCGTGGGAGGGCACGATCCGTATCGACGGGCAGCGTCTGGAGGACATACCCCGGGGCGCGCTGGCCGCGTCCGTGTCCTTCGTCGACCAGGACGTCTTCCTCTTCGAGGGGACGGTGCGGGACAACGTGGCGCTCTGGGATCCCTCGGTCCCGGACGAGGCGGTGACCGAGGCCCTGCGGGACGCCGCCCTGTACGACGTCGTCGCCCGCCGCCCGCGTGGCATCCACAGCCGGGTGGAGCAGGACGGCCGGAACTTCTCCGGCGGGCAGCGTCAGCGACTGGAGATCGCCCGGGCGCTCGTGCGCCGCCCCAGCATCCTGGTCCTGGACGAGGTCACCAGCGCGCTGGACGCCGAGACGGAGCGGATCATCATCGACAACCTGCGCCGGCGCGGCTGTGCCTGTGTCGTGATCGCGCACCGGCTGAGCACCGTGCGCGACAGCGACGAGATCGTGGTCCTGGACCACGGGACCGTCGTGGAACGCGGCCGGCACGAGAATCTGGTGGCCGCCGGGGGCGCCTACGCCGATCTGGTCAGGGAGCACTGACGTGGCATCCGTTCATCCTCTCGTGGGCACGGAGGCTCCCGGGCAGGACCCGGTCATCGGCGCGCTGGGAGCTCTCGGCGAGCCGGTCGACTGCACCGGGCTGCGGAGTCTGTCGCTGGAAGGCCCCCAGGTGCTGTGGCTCGTCGTGGGCGGCGCCCTCGACCTGTTCGCGGTGGACGCGGTGGAGCAGGGGCACTGGCACTTCCTGGGCCGGCTCGAACCCGGAACCCTCGTGCTGGGTCCGGTCCAGGGCCCGCAGCACACCCTGGTCGGGCGGCCGCTCCAGGAGTGCGTGCTCCGCCGGATCCCGCTGCGTGAGCTGTACCGGCCGGACTACGCCGGCCAGGGAACGTACGAGGGGCAGTACCGCAGCCATTACGACACGGGGGACGCCACCCTGAGCCTGCTGGAGCACGCGTTCTCGCTCGGCGTGGGCCGGAGCCAGCGGGTGCTGTTCGAGGCCCCGCTGGACGGGCGGACCGCCGTTGACGAGACGGTCGGCGACGACGACATCCTGTGGCTGCCGGTGTCGCCCGGGAGTGTGCAGTACGGCGCCGCGTTCAGTGCCGAGGCCGCGGGTGACCTGCTCGTCGACCCGGCGATGTGGCAGGGGATGGTCAATCAGCAGTACCGCCTGCTGTCGGCGCTGGACCGCTGGATCGAACAGCTGGAGCGCGCGCACGAGGACCGGACCGCGGCGGGCATCAAGGCGGGCGAGGCCGTCCGCAGGGAGGCCGACCATGCGCTGCTGACCTCGATCGGCCGGTCCCGGAGGGGCTCTTCGCCCGCGACGGGTGCCTCGGACGACGCGGTGTACGCGGCCTGCCGCCTGGTGGCCCAGGACTCCGGGATCGTCCTCGCGGAACCCGCGACGGGCGGGGCGGTGAGCGACCGGATCGACCCGGTGGAGCGGGTCGCGGTCGCCTCGCGCATCCGCACCCGCGCGGTGCGGCTCGACGGGCGCTGGTGGCGGGAGAACTCCGGGCCCCTGGTGGGCCACCGGGCCGCGTCCGGGGCGCCGGTCGCCCTGCTCTGGCGCCGCGGTCACTACGAGGCGGTCAACCCGCTGACGGGCCGGCGCAGACGTATCGGCAGCGCCTCCGCGGAGGAGTTCGACGAGCGTGCCGTGATGTTCTACCGGCCGCTGCCGGAGCAGCCGTTGAGCAAGCGGCAGCTGCTGCGCTTCGGCCTGTTCGGAACCCGGGGCGACCTGCGGAATCTCGTGCTGGCCGGGCTGGTGACGGTCGCCCTGGGGTCGCTGGTGCCGATCGCGACCGGCAAGGTGCTCGGCGTGTACGTGCCCCACGCCCAGAACGCCCTCATCGTGCAGGTGTCGCTGGCCGTCATCATCTCGGCCGTCGTCTCGGCGGCCTTCATGCTGCTGCAGAACCTCACGATCCTGCGGATGGAGGGGCGGATCGAGAGCACCCTGCAGCCTGCGGTCTGGGACCGGCTTCTGCGGCTGCCGACGAAGTTCTTCGCCGAACGCTCCACGGGAGAACTGGCGAGCGCGGCGATGGGGGTGAGCGCCATCCGCCGGGTCCTGTCCGGCACCGGTCCCGTCGTGGTGCAGGCGGGCACGCTCGGGGCGATGAACCTGGGGCTGCTGCTCTGGTTCAGCGTCCCGCTCGCACTCACCGCCGTCGCGATGCTGGTGGTCATCGCGGCAGTGTTCCTCACCATGGGCATGTGGGAGCTCCGCTGGCAGCGCCGGCTGGTCGTGCTGGGCAACAAGCTGAACAACCAGGCGTTCCAGACGCTCCGGGGACTGCCCAAACTGCGGGTCGCGGCGGCGGAGAGCTTCGCCTACGGGGCGTGGGCGGCGGAGTTCGCCCGCAGCCGCGAGCTGCAGAAGCGGGCGGGCCGCATCAAGAACCTGACGACGGTCCTCAACGCGGTGTATCTGCCCCTGTGTTCGCTGGTCATCTTCGTCCTGCTGGCGGGCCCGGCACGCGGGTCCCTGACGGCCGCCGAGTTCCTGACCTTCAACACGTCCGTGACGATGCTGCTGACGGCCGTCACCCAGCTCACCGGGGCCTTCGTGTCCGCCGCGTCCGTACTGCCGATGTTCGAGCAGATCAAGCCGGTGCTCGACGAGGCACCCGAGGTCCGCGGCGCCAGCACCCAGCCGGGTGCGCTGTCCGGGGAGATCGAGGCCAGAGGGGTGTCCTTCCGCTACTCCGACGACGGTCCCGTCGTCCTCGACGAAGTGTCGCTGACCGTACGGCCGGGCGAGTTCGTGGCCATCGTGGGACCCAGCGGATGCGGCAAGTCGACGTTGCTGAGGCTGCTCATCGGCTTCGACGAGCCGGTGTCGGGCAGCGTGCTGTACGACGGTCAGGATCTGACGGCGCTCGACCGGGCGGCCGTGCGCCGTCAGTGCGGGGTCGTCCTGCAGAACGCCCAGCCGCTGTCCGGATCGATCCTGGACTGCATCTGCGGTGCCGAGGTCTTCACCCAGGAGGAGGCCTGGGAGGCTGCCGCCATGGCGGGGCTGGCCGAGGACATCAAGCGCATGCCGATGGGGCTGCACACGATGATCTCCGGCGGCGGCTCGATCTCCGGCGGGCAGCGCCAGCGGCTGATGATCGCCCAGGCCCTCGTCCGACGCCCCCGCATCCTGTTCCTCGACGAGGCCACGAGCGCGCTCGACAACGAGACCCAGCGCACCGTGATCGAGAGCACCAGGTCCCTGCGGGCCACCCGGGTCGTCATCGCGCACCGGCTGTCCACGGTCATGGACGCCGACCGCGTGGTCGTCATGGCGGAGGGCCGGGTCGTCCAGGAGGGTCCGCCCGCCGAACTCCTCGCGGACACGGACGGGCAGCTCCATGAACTGGTACGGCGTCAGATGAACTGAGTGGACGGCTCACGGGGACGGGTCGTCGAGGGGGAAGAGGTTCCGGCACGGCGCCACCGCGCCATTCTGCGCCACGACTGCGGTACGGGAGACGCCTCAACGAGCCCATGTCTTCACACATGTAAAAGCATCGGTGACGCTGGTCGCCGGGCGTCGCAGCATTGTTGGCCGTTGAGACCTTGCCGGGGCCCTGGTGCGTGGGGTAGCGGCCGGGCAGGCTAGTTTGCTCGGATGAGTCTCCTTGATGATGTGGCCGAGCGCGACGGCTGGCGGTGCTGGGTGTGTGACGAGGCGGTCGACCCCGACGAGTCGGTGAACGACCCGCGGGGGCCCAGCGTCGACAGCCGGACTGCCGACCGGAAGGCCAAGGTCGCAGAGCGGCTCGCGCACCGCGGATGCAACACCCGCAAGGGCGCGGTCAAGGTGGTCATCGCCTGGCCGGACCGCCTGTACGTGGTCGAACCCGCGCCGCTGATCACCGTTGCCGGGAGGCTGGAGCGCAAGGGGGGCCGCGAGATGGTGGGCCGCTGTCCGACCAAGCGGGACGCCCAGGAGGCGGCGGACTGGCTGGTGGACCGGTTCTCCCGGCTCGTACCAGGTCTGCCGGTCACCGCCGACATCGAGCCGGGCGGCGGCCAGTTCCTCATCACCCTGACCACCGGCCGCCGCTGACCAGGGATCACCAGCGCACACTCGCGTCGAACTGAACCATCGGCCCACACCGACCTGTCCTGGCACGAGCTGACCCGCATTGCTCCCCTGCGCCCAGCCACGGGTCGATGTCGCCGGTTGCCGCAGCCATGACGGGCGACCGTGCGGCGCATCTGTCGTTGGCCGTGTCGCCCGGGGGATCAGTCCCTGACAGGTGCACCAGCCGGGTTCTGGAATCGGCATCGTTCCTGTCCGGCTGGACGATCAGCGAGTCCAGCGGCATCCTGCGCGCGCTCGATGCCCTGCACTGTGGGCAGGTACCGTCCCCTGTGCTGACCGATCGCATCCTCCTGGCGACCGCGCGTGCCGTAGCGTATTTGACCGCCGTACAGAATGCGGACGGGGGCTGGGGGGCAGCACGCCACGTATCCCAGCGATGTGCTGTCCACCGCGCAGGCCGTGCCCGCCCTGGTCCGCCACGGCAGCCCTGCTGCGTGTCGCTGAGCGTGGGGGTGCCAACCCAACGGTCGGAGCGCCGCGGCATCTTCACCGCAGCCAAGGCTTCTCCCCTCGCGTGCCGGACCGACACCAGTTTGCCGCGCTTGACCCGGCTCCATTGCGTCGTCCAGAAATGGCGTGGATCAGAGTTTCAGGTGAAGTGTCGACGGCGAAATACTGTGACCATGGGCTTATCGCCGGTTGCCGGTCATCCCGCTGTCGCTGTCTTTCGCGAGCCCCGGGGCGGGCAGCCCGCTCCGGCACTGGGCCCGCGCATCGATGCTGAGGCGCAGCGGGCGGTGCGCGTGCTGGCGGGGGTTGCGACGCATGCCAGACCTGTCGAGCGGGCCCTCGCGTTGCGGCACGCCGCCTCGGCTGCCAATGAATTGGTGGCCGTACTGTCGGAGCCGGCTCCTGCCGTGGTCGGTGAGGAACTGCCGGCCGCATCGATCAGCCAGTCCTTCTTCCGAGTCCGTGAAAAGGAGCTGTCCGATCAGCAAGCCGCCCTCCACGGCGTCCTGGTCATCCACCGTGCTCTGGAAGATTTGTGTGAAGCTCCGCGGTCAGGTGGGGACCTGGCTCTGGAGCTGGCCGGCATGCGTCAGGCGGTGGTCGACCTCACCGGCGTGACGCCGGGCACCAGCCGTGGCTTCGCCCCGCCGGCGGCCGTCCCGGAGCCTCGGGCGGGGGCGTCGTTGGAGGAGGTGTGGAGCGCTCGGTGGCTCATCGGCCACCAGGTCCACGTCCTGTTCAACGTCTGTGCTGCAGTCGCCGTGGCCGACGCCGCCGGTCATGTGCGGGACGGCGACATCGACGCCGCACTGGCGCGGCTGGCAGACGCGACGGTGTACGTGCGGGGTTTCCCGGCGGCCATGACTCATGCCAGCACGATCCCGGCCGACTACTACATGGCGGCGATACGCCAAACCATGGCGCCTCCGTCTGTGGACATCCCCCTGAGCGGGCGCCAGCACCGCGGATACAAGCTGTTCCGGGCGGCGATGAATGACCTGTTGTCGGTGGTTCCCGACTCCTACGAGCATCTGGCGGCCCGGTCACCGGAGCTGGCCGAGGCGCGGGGAGCTCTCCTGGAAGCCGACATCATCGACGGGGAACGCCACGTCACCCTCGCGTACTCGATGGTGCATCTGCACCGTTCCATCGCCCAGAAACCCGAGGGGCCCGACAACGCCGTCGCCGAACTACGGCTCATGCGCCATCGACGCGCTGCCCAGTACGCCTCCCTGATCCGGTTCGGGGACCACTACATCGCCGACGCCGTGGCCGGCCTGCGCCACTCGTGATCCGCGCCACCGCCGCCGACACCACCCCGGCAGGAGACCCTGATGCCAAAGACGCCGCCCGACACGACCCGGAGCACCGTCGTCGCCGACCGCGACCTGGGTCCGGCAGATGCAGACACGTGCGAGCGGCTGGCCCGCACCCTGTGCAGCGACGGGCGCGCCCAGGTCGACAGCCCCGAATGGGTGGCACACGCCCGGGATTCCTGGGAGGACCTTCCGCTGCTACTACGCCGCGAGATACGCCGGTTTCGCAGGCATTCCGGCCCGGACGGCACCTTGGTGATCAGCGGCCTGCCCGTCGATCAGGCGGCCCTGCCCCCTACACCGGCCGTACCCGGCTCGGTCCAACACCAGGCCACGGTCCCGGCCGCCGTGCTCACCATGGTGGCCTGCGGACTCGGAGAGCCTCTCGCCTACCTGGCTGAGAAGTCCGGCGCCCTCGTACAGGACGTCGTACCCGTGCCTGGGCAGGAAACCTTCCACGGCAACGCCGGATCGGTGCCGCTGTCCTTCCACACCGAGAACGGCTTCCATCCCCATCCACCCGATTACGTGGTCTTCCTGTGCCTGCGCGCCGACCACGACCAGATCGCCGGGATGCGCGTCGCCGGCCTCCGCCAAGTCCTGCCGCACCTCACCCCAGCCAGCCTCCAGGCCCTGTTCGCACCGGAGTTCCTCACCACACCACCTCCCTCCTTCGCCTCCGAGGCCGACGCGAGCCAGGCAGATACCAAGCCCCGACCGGTGCTGTCCGGGGCAGCCGAGGATCCCGACATTCGCATGGCGCAACTCGTCACCACCCCGCTCACCCCCCGGGCTTCCACCGCCCTGGCCGAGTTCGGCCGCGTCTGCGAGGCGACCGCCCGCACCCTGCGCCTGACACCCGGCGACCTGGTCGTCCTCGACAACCGCGTCACCGTCCACGGCCGCACCGCCTTCCACCCCCGATACGACGGAGCAGACCGCTGGCTGCAACGCACCTACGTCACCACCGACCTGCGCCGCTCCCGCGACCACCGACCCCACGACGGCCACGTACTCACCCGGTGACCAATCCGCAAGGAACACAGGCTCCGCTGCTGCCCTCGTCGAAGCCGACAACGGCCGGGTGGAGGTGCTCAGCCGCCGCTGGGAGGTCAGGCTCCGTGGAGGGCCGGTCTGGCCCCCCGGGACATGGCCGGGCCTTGAGACTGCCCGCCGCGCGACCCGGACGCACCGGTGGTGGACCGGGCCGACCAGGGGCCGGGCCGAGCCGGGTCAATAGCCGAGCAGGGCGCTGATCAGCGGGGCTGCCGGAGTGGGAGAAGAGCTGCGCGCCTGGGGGACCTGACCACTCAGCCCGTCACCCCGTGCCTCTTCCCCGGGGGCCACGTGTACACAGCCGAACACGCGCCCGCCCTGACCGACCGACTGAGCGAAGACCTGGCCGCCGCCCGCTCCGCTCCGTAACCCTGGAGGAGCACGGCCGGGGACCGGCCCGGCTGCAAGTACGGCTGCCCGGTCGTGGTGCGGAATCCGCTGTGGCCCGCAGGACTGCCGTAACGCGTCTCCGCAACGGTCCCACGCCTCGGGTACGTCGTGGCGTTGAATTCTTCCGTGAACGCGATCAGGTGAGCCCTCGACGAGGGCGTGCAGGCTGGGTGCCGGTTTCCTCGGACTGATCGGGCACCGGATCCTGAGCCGGCATCTCCCGCCCCGACGCCGCGAGGCCACCTCCAGGCCGTCAGCTCCTCAGCTTCGTGATCACTCATTTGGGTTCCGTGTGACCAGTAACAGGGCTACGACCCCGGCAGCGTGATCATGATGGCTCCACGTCGAGTCGGGGCTGTACGGCCAAGGACAACATCCGTGCCGCGCCGAGGGCACCGGGTGCAACGCCATGGTGTGTTCCCGAACAGTGGATGTGCATGGCCACAACCCCGGCTCACAGCCCAGCACAGGAGTCCTGGGCGGGAGCGACGAATGCAGGGAATTGGCTGTGCACCTGACCCCACACGAACAAGAGCGCCTGATGATCCACGTGGCGGCGGACGTCGCGGAGAAACGGCGGACCCGCGGCTTGCGGCTGAACTACCCGGAAACAATGGCGCTGTTGATCGTGCACGTCCTCGAAGGGGCCAGGGACGGCAGAAGCGTCGCCGAGCTCATGTCCTCCGGACGCAAGGTGCTGTCCCGGGAGGAAGTCATGGAGGGCGTCCCGGAGATGATCGAGAACGTGCAGGTGGAGGCGACGTTCCCCGACGGCACGAAACTGGTCACCATCCACGGCCCCTTCCCCGAGGCAGGCGAGGACGAAGAGCCGGCCGTCTCGCCGGGACGGGTGGACTTCTCCCCCCGGAAGGGAGACGAGGTGGTCATCTTCAACGAACGCCACAGGCAGCTCGACCGGGTCACGAAGCTGACCGTCGAGAACCCGACCGACCGCCCCATCCAGGTCGGCTCCCACTACCACTTCGCCGAAGCCAACGACGGGCTCACGTTCCCCCGCAGGAAAGCGTGGGGCCTGCGTCTGAACGTTCCCGCCGGCAGCTCGGTACGTTTCGAGCCCGGCATCACCGAAGAGGTCGAGCTGGTCCCCATCGAGGGTGACCGCGTGGTGCACGGTCTGCGCAACAAGGTCCGGGGCCTGCCCGAGAAGGTCAAGGGGTCGCTCGACAACGTCAAGGGTTCGTTCGACAAGGAACAGGTGTGAATTCCATGGCACAGTGCCCGGACTGTTCGTGCTGCCAGGACGAGCCGAAGCCCTCCGACCCGTTGACCCGCGCCGCCTACGCGGACCGGTTCGGCCCGACGACTCGTGACTGCATCCGCCTCGCCGACACGGCGCTGCGGATCAAGATCGAGGACGACTGGTCCGGAGGCCCCGGGCGCAGCGGCAACGAGATGGTCTTCGGGGGCGGCAAGGTGATCCGCGAGTCGATGGGCCAGTCCGTCGTGCCACGCGACCCGGGCAAGGCCCGACCCGGCAAGTCCGCGGCCGGCGCGGTGCCTCCGGACACGGTCATCACGGGCGTGGTGGTCCTGGACCACTGGGGCGTCGTCAAAGCCGATGTCGCCATCCGGGACGGGAACATCGTCGCGCTCGGCAAGGCGTACAACCCCGAGACCATGGACCCTCTGCACGAAGAGGGGGCCGGCCACAACGGCATCGGCCCCAGGCCCACCGACTTCGTCATCGGTCCGGACACCGAGGTCATCGCGGGCAAGGGCAGGATCCTCACCGCCGGCGGGATCGACACCCACGTCCACTTCATCTGCCCCGACCAGATCGACGAGGCGCTCGCCTCAGGGGTCACCACGCTCATCGGCGGCGGTACGGGTCCGGCGGAGGGCAGCACGGCCACCACGGTCACCCCGGGCTCGTGGCACATCGACCGCATGTTTGAGGCGCTGGACGGTTTCCCGGTGAACATCGGGCTGCTCGGCAAGGGCGCAACCATGTCGAAGGAATCCATGCTGGACCAGGTGGACGCCGGTGTCATCGGACTGAAGATCCACGAGGACTGGGGCGCGACCCCCGCCGTCATCAAGAAGTGCCTGGAGGTGTGCAAGGAGACCGGGGTGCAGCTCGCACTGCACGCCGACTCGTTGAACGAGGCGGGCTTCGTCCAGGACACCATCGACGCGATCGACGGCCGGTCCATCCACATCTTCCACGTCGAAGGTGCCGGCGGCGGCCACGCCCCGGACATGATCAAGATGGTGAGCGAGCCGAACGTGCTGCCCGCCTCCACCAACCCCACCCGGCCACTGACCGTCAACACGGTCAAGGAGCACTTCGACATGGTGATGGTCTGTCATCACCTCAACCCGAAGGTCGAGGAGGACCTGGCCTTCGCGGACTCCCGGATCCGGCCCTCCACCATGGCCGCCGAGGACATCCTCCACGACCTCGGCGCCATCTCGATCATGTCCTCGGATGCCCAGGCCATGGGCCGCATCGGCGAAATGATCATGCGCACCTGGCAGACCGCACACGTCATGAAGGTCCGCCGCGGCTTCCTGGAGGAAGACCAGCCCCGGGACAAGCCGGAAGCCGAGCCGAAGGGCAGGAAGGCCAAGGCACCGGCAGACACGACCCCGGAGGCCGAGCCGCCCTTGGCCGACAACCGGCGCGCCCGCCGGTACGTCGCGAAGTACACCATCAACCCGGCCCTCGCGCAGGGCATCGGCGCCGTCGTCGGGTCGGTGGAGACCGGGAAGCTGGCCGACCTGGTGCTGTGGGAGCCGAAGTTCTTCGGTGTCAAGCCGCACATGGTCATCAAGGGCGGGCAGATCGCGTACGCGCAGGTGGGGGACGCCAACGCGTCGATCCCCACCCCTCAGCCGGTACTGCCCCGCCCGATGTGGGGAGCCACCGGCCTGGCGCCTGGCTCCCTCTCCTACAACTTCGTCACCGAGCGGGCCGTCAAGAACGGGGTGGCCAAGGGTCGCAAGCTGAACAAGCGGTTCAGGGCCATCACGGACACGCGCTCGGTCAAGAAGGCCGACATGAAGGAGAACAGCGCCACTCCCGCCGTCCGGATCGACCCCGACACCTACGAGGTCATCGTCGGAGGGGCGAAGGTGACCGACGTGACGACGTTCGTCGACGGCCACATCGTCGACCGCGCCTACGTCTCCGAACTCCCCATGGCCCAGCGCTACTTCCTTTTCTGAGGCCGTCGGAAGCACGGAAGCCGAACCGTCAAGGAGAGGAAAGACAATGAACCGTGCCGCGCTGCTCGTGCTGGCTGACGGGAGGTTCCCCGCCGGAGGTCACGCGCACTCGGGCGGGGCCGAACCGGCAGTCGCGGCCGGCCGGATCAGGGACGCCGAGTCCCTGGAGGATTTCTGCCGGGGCCGGCTGCACACGGCCGGGCTGGTCGCGGCGGCGCTGGCCGCCGCGGCCGCCGACGGGCAGGACCCACTGGCCTTGGACAGGGCCGCCGACGCCCGTAACCCGGTGGCGGCCCTGCGGGACACCGCCCGGAAGCTGGGCCGGCAGATGATGCGAGCGGCGCGCGCCACATGGCCCTCGGCCGAACTCGACGCGCTCGCCACAGCCCGGCCTCGGGGCGCACACCAGCCGGTGGTGCTGGGTGTGGCCGCCAGGTCGGCCGGACTCGAACCGCTGGACGCCGCCTATGCGGCAGTGTACGAAACCGTCAGCGGGCCGGCCGCGGCGACAGTGCGGCTGCTGAGCCTGGATCCGTTCGACGCCACTACGGTGCTCGCCCGCCTCGTCCCGGAGCTCGATCGCGTCGCTGCGACCGCCACAGCCACAGCGCGCCGCGTCGCCGCAGAGGGAATCGACGTGCTGCCCGCGGCCTCCGCGCCGCTGCTGGACATCAGCGCCCAGCAGCACGCCACCTGGCCGGCCCGCCTTTTCGCCTCCTGATAGCCCACCACGCAAGGAAACGCATGCACCTCGGCCACGACCTCGATGAGAAGTTCCCCCACCGGCACGCCTACAGCGCCCCTGCCACCGAGCGCCCCGACGGCACCCGCCGCGCCCTGCGCATTGGTCTGGGCGGCCCCGTGGGCTCGGGAAAGACCGCCACCGTCGCAGCCCTGTGCCGCACACTGCGCACCGAAGTGTCCATCGCCGTGGTCACCAACGACATCTACACCCGCGAGGACGCCGACTTCCTGCTCCGGGAAGCGGTCCTGCCGCCCGAGCGGATCAAGGCCGTCGAAACGGGGGCCTGCCCGCACACCGCCATCCGCGACGACATCTCCGCCAACCTCGAAGCCGTCGAGGACCTGGAGGAGACGATCGGCTCCCTCGACCTGATCCTGGTGGAGTCCGGCGGCGACAACCTCACCGCCACCTTCTCCAAGGGACTGGTGGACAACCAGATCTTCATCATCGACGTGGCCGGCGGCGACGACATCCCCCGCAAGGGCGGCCCCGGAGTCACCACTGCCGACCTCCTCGTCGTCAACAAGACCGACCTCGCCCCCTACGTCGGTTCCGACGTGGACGCCATGGCCCACGACGCCAGGACCCAGCGCGGTGACCTCCCGGTCGCCTTCACCTCCCTCAAGGAGGAAGGCGGCGTCAAACCGGTCGCCGACTGGGTCCGCGAACGCCTCGCCGACTGGTCCGCAGGCCCCGCATGACCCCCACCACCGCACCTGCCCCGCCGACCGGCCGCAGCTCTGGCGCCATGGGCGTACGGGCCACCGCCCGTGTCACCGCGGCTGCCGGGGCCGGCGCCACCGTCCTGCCCGTCCTGGACGGAGACGGCCCCTTCGAATTCCGGCGTCTGCGGTCACGGGGCACCGAGGCGCGGGTGTGCGTCGTCGGAGCCATGAGCGCCCCCCTCGGCGGCGACCGTCTGCGCATCGAAGCCACCGCCCAGCAGGGCGCCTCCCTGCACATCACTTCCGCAGCTGCGACTCTCGCTCTGAGAGGCCCCACCACCGCGCACGCCACCTACGACGTGCACCTGACTGTGGCGGATCACGCGGAGATCCGCTGGCTGCCCAAACCGTTGATCAGCGCGGCCGGCAGCAATCTACGGCAGACCTGGACCATCGACCTGGCCCCCACCGCGCGGCTCGTCCTGCGCGAAGAGCAGGTACTCGGGCGCATGGGCGAACCACCCGGTCATGTGGCAACCCGGCTCACCGTCCGTCGCGGCGGCCACGTGCTCCTCGACCAAGAAGCGGAATACGGACCGGGGGCACCCGGATGGGACACCCCGGCTGTTCTCGGCCACCATCGGGCGACCGGCCAGATCCTGCTCGTCGAGCCGGACTTGGACGAGAACCCACTTGAGCCCCAGGTCCTTGCCGAGACTCCGGAAGACGGTCAAGCGGTTCTCACTCCCCTCGCCGGGCCCGCCGCACTCATCACTGCCATCGCCCCGGACGGCCTCCGCCTGCGCCACATCCTCAATGCTGCCTACGCCACCAGCGCTGACACCTCGAACCGTGCAAGGAAGTAGGAACAGGCCACAGCGCCCCCATGACGGCCCAGTCACCGTGCTGGCCGGTATCTATCGGGACGACTGGCCGTCAGGAACCAGCCGCTCCGCGCAGAACGTCGCCTGCCTTCGCCCCCTCGATATACGCCACCCTGAGAGAACCCGGCCAACCCATCAGGTCACCTCACGCCCCATCAGAACGAGCGTCACGCGAGGCATTTCAGGTCGTGTTCCTCTTTTCCGAAGCGGACCGCGAATGTCGTGGTCAGCCCGGTGCCTGTCAGGGTCACGGCGGCGCCTGCGCCCGTCGGCCCCTGTGCGGGCGAGAGCGCGGTGAGCGCCGGCGCCGTCAGATAGGTGTAGATGACGGAGTCGCTGATGCCGCCGGGACCGGTGACGGTGCACGCGACGGATCCGGTGCGGGCCGGCGCGACGGCAAGTCCTCTCCGAGCGGTGACTGGGTATTCCGGTCCACGGAGGTCCCGAACCGGCCCAGGCCGACTCGTTCGGCCGCCGGCAGATGGGACGGAGGTCTTCGCCTCCCCGGGCAGCCGCACCACCCGGAGGCCGGGGCCGGCGTCCATGCGATCAGCGTGATCCGGTGACCGACTCCGGCCGCCGCCGGTGCGTGCACCGGCGGCGCTTGTCAGGAAGCACCTGGGTGATGCCCTGACCGTCGCAGTGCTCCAGCAGGGGAACGGTGACGCGTCGGCTGGTGTCCAGAGCACGGCTCGCCGCTCCCACGGTGAACGGCTGGTCGAGTTCGCTCAGCCGGTCGGCTGCCAGCCGGGGGGCGTCCGGCAGCAGCACCACCTGCTCCGCGAGCCGCAGTATCGCTCCGTGGCGGACCGCCGTGGCGAGCTCGCGGCGGCCGAAGCCTAGTTCCGCGAGCCGCTGGGCGTGGGGGGCGGCGAAGGGCCGCCCGTCGAGTTCGGCGGTGAGCCGGCGTACCGCGTCCGCCACAGGGGCGGGCTGTGCCGGGGGCCCGGCGGTCACGCGTCCGCGGCTCATCCGCAGGGGTGGCGTGACCAGAGCCTCCACGAGGGAGACGGCCGGAAGCCCCAGACGGTGCCGGGCGGCCTCCACCGGTATGCCGTCCTCGGTCGGCCGCTCGGAGAGGTGCGCCGCCACCAGTTCGGCCAGCCGGGCGCGCAGGGTGGTCCAGTGTGCGGGGTCGGCGAGCCAGTCCCCCGCGACAGGTGCGGTGTGGACGGCCACCCCCATCGCGGTCAACTCCCTTCGCCTGACCAGCAATCGGCGCCGCAGTTCGGCCGCCTCGGCCGGGGCGCCGCGAGCGTCGCCCAGGTCGGCGGCCCGCCGTGCCGCGGAGCCGCGGCGCCGCAGTTCCGGTGGCTGGGGGTCGAGCACCGTCAGACCGGCGAGCACCCGCCGCAGACCGGGATCGCGCAGCACCGCGCGGTCGCCGATGCGCAGCGGCAGTGGTTCCGGCAGGGTCAGGCGGACGAGGTCCGGACCGAGCGGCCGTACGCGTACGGGCACGGCCGCCGAGCCGATGTGGGCGACAGCGGTACGGGGCAGTTCCGTGGCAGGTGTTCCGCTGTGTACGCGCACGTCGCAGATCAGGCAGGGAAGGAAGCTGTCGGGTGTGAGCAGGGCGTCACCACGGCCTGTCGACTCGTTGTCGAGGCCCCGGAGGTTGACGGCGACCCGGGCCGTGGCACGCACCAGGGCGGTGTCCTCACCGAGGGCCTGCAGCCCCCTGACGCGCACGGGGCTGCCGGAGCGGGCGGTCATCAGGACGTCGCCCGTGCGGATCCGCCCCGCCCCGAGGGTTCCGGTGACCACCAGCCCGCTGCCGCGCACGGTGAAGGACCGGTCGATCCACAGCCGCACCGGGGATTCGGCGTCCCCGTCCGGCAGCCGCGCGACCAGCCTGTCCAGGGCCGCGCGCAGCTCGGCGATTCCCGCGCCGGTGCGGGCACTGACGGCCACGGCCTCGACGCTGCCGAGGGTGCTGGACCGGATACGGTCCCGTGCCTGCACCGTGGCCCGACCGGGGTCGGCCACGTCGCAGCGGGTGATGACGAGCAGTCCGTGCCGTACGCCGAGGGCGTCCACGGCGGCGAGGTGTTCGGCGGACTGGGGCTTCCAGCCCTCGTCGGCGGCGACGACGAACAGCACGGCGGGCACGGGCCCCACGCCGGCCAGCATGGTGGGCACGAACCTCTCGTGTCCCGGTACGTCGACGAACGCCAGCCGCTCCCCCGACGGCAGGTCCGTCCATGCGAAGCCCAGATCGATGGTCAGGCCACGGCGCCGCTCCTCCGCCAGCCGGTCGGGGTGGGTGCCGGTCAGTGCGTGGATCAGCGTGCTCTTGCCGTGGTCGACATGCCCCGCCGTCGCGATGACCCGCATGTTCACCGCCCCGCCGCGCGCACCACCGCGGCGAGGAGCTCCCTGTCGCACTCCTCCGGTACGCACCGGAGGTCCAGCAGCAGGCGTCCGCGCACCACCCGCCCGAGCACGGCCGGTTCACCGGTGCGCAGAGGTTCTGCCAGGTCGTCGGGGAGGCTGAGCGCACAGGAAGGCAGAACGACCCCGGGCGCGCCGCCGCCTCCCACCACCGCCTCGTGGGGTACGACGCCCGCGTCCAGACCTCGGCGGGCAGCGTCCTCGGCCATGCGCAGTGTGCGGATGCGCAGCTGTGGCAGCGGCATGTGGACGGCTGTGTGCACGGGTGGTTCGGGACCACGCAGTGTCGCTTCCAGCGCGGCCAGGGTGAACTTGTCCACGCGCAGGGCGCGGGCCAGTGGATGGCGGCGCATCCGTTCCACGACGGCGGCCCGGCCGAGGACCAGTCCCGCCTGCGGCCCGCCGAGCAGCTTGTCCCCGCTGGCGGTGACGAGGGTGGCTCCGGCGTGCAGGGCCGTGGCCGCGTCGGGCTCGTCCGGCAGCACCGGGTCGGGTGCGAGGAGGCCGGAGCCGATGTCGACGACGACGGGAAGGCCGAGGGATGCCAGTTCCTCGGTCCCCACTCCCCCGGTGAAGCCGCTCACCGTGAAGTTCGACGGGTGGACCTTGAGGATGAAACCGGTGTCCGGGCCCGCGGCGTCCGCGTAGTCGCCGAGACGGGTCCGGTTGGTGGTGCCGACCTCGCGTATCCGGGCACCGCAGGAGACCAGCAGTTCGGGTATCCGGAACCCGTCGCCGATCTCCACGAACTCGCCCCGGCTGAGCAGGATGTCGCGCCCCGGGGCCAGCGTCACCGCCGCCAGGGCCAGGGCGGCGGCTCCGTTGTTGACCACGTGCACCGCCTCCGCGGCCGGCACCGCTTCCCGCAGGGCGGCCATGGCAGTGCGGCCACGTGGCGCCCGTCTGCCGGTGTTCAGGTCCAGTTCGACGTCCGTGTATCCGCCTGCCGCCGCCATCGCCTCCAGTGCGGGCCGCGACAAGGGGGCCCGTCCCAGATTGGTGTGCAGTACGACGCCGGTGGCGTTGTGCACGGGACTCAGCCCGGCCGTGTGTGCAGGGAGCGAGGCAAGTGCGGCGTGGACCGCGTCGCCCGGGCCGATCCGTCCGTCGCGCACGAGTTGTTGGGCGGTGCCGACCGCGGCCTTGACGAGGGGCCTGCCCAGCCGTGCGGACGCCTCGCTCAGCCGGGGGTCGCCGAGAAGCACCGTGGTGCTCGGCACCTGCCTCCGGAAGTCCGCAGGCGGTTCATCCGTCGTGTCCGCCACCCGCGCCACCCCGATCGAAGTCAGCGGAGGCGGACGGGAATCGAACCCGCCTGGCCCGGTTTCCGGACCACACCGATTTTGAAGATCGGGAGGGGCACCAGCCCGCCCAACGCCTCCGAGCAAGATTGTGGTCCCCGCACACTGCCGGGGCAAGGGGTGAAATGATCGCCGTATGACGACAGTTGGCCCCACCGCCGTACCGGCCGCGCCTGTGCGGCTGACCCAGTTCGCACACGGCGGCGGCTGCGCCTGCAAGATTCCTCCGGGGGAACTGGAGGCGATGGTCGCGGGACTGCTGCCGTCCTGGAATCCCGGACAGGCCCTCGGCGGCGGCGAGGACCGGCTGCTGGTCGGACTCGATGACGGTGACGACGCCGCCGTGGTGCTGACGGGTGACGGCACCGCCCTGGTGTCGACGGCCGACTTCTTCACACCCGTCGTGGACGACGCCCGCGACTGGGGCCGGATCGCCGCGGCCAACGCGCTGTCCGACGTCTACGCGATGGGCGGCCGGCCCGTCGTCGGGCTCAACCTACTGGGCTGGCCCCGTGACGTACTGCCCGCGGAGCTGGCCCGGGAGGTCCTGGCAGGTGCGCTCGAAGTGGCCCGCGAAGCCGGCTGCTTCGTCGGCGGCGGCCACAGCATCGACAGCCCGGAACCGCTCTACGGAATGGCCGTGACGGGCCTGGTGGATCCGGACCGGCTGCTGCGCAACGACGCCGGCCGGCCGGGCGTGCCGCTGACCCTGACCAAACCGCTGGGCGTCGGCATACTCAACAACCGCCACAAGCGGACCGGTGAGGTCTTCGCGCACGCCGTCGCCAGCATGACGGCGCTCAACGACAGGGCAGCCGCGGCTGCCCTGGAGGCCGGCGCCGTGTGCGCCACCGATGTGACCGGATTCGGACTGCTCGGCCATCTGCACAAGCTGGCCAGGGCCAGCGGCGTCACGGCCGTGGTGAACGCCGCCGCCGTCCCCGTGCTCGACGGCGCCCGGGAGTCCCTGCGGGCCGGGTACGTCAGCGGCGGCACCCGGCGCAACCTCGACTGGGTGCGCCCGCACCTTGACGCGGGACGGGCGAGCCAGGACGAGCTGCACCTGCTTGCCGACGCACAGACCTCCGGCGGGCTGCTGGTCGCCGGGGAAATACCCGGACATCTGGTCATCGGGGAACTGGTTCCCGCCGTGGCCGGCACGACGCTGGTGGTCCGCTGAGCACTGCGAAGGGCCGCGGGTCCGCGGGCGAGGCCCGGGTCCCGCGGCCGGCTCGCTACCGGTAGCGGATGTGCAGGTGGTTGTCGTGGTTGGCGTAGCTCGTGGTCAGCCCTTCCGAGATCAGCTGCGGGTCGTTGAAGAAGATCAGCTGGACGTGACCGGGGGCCTTCGCACGGATCTCCTGCACGAGTCTGCGGGTGGCCGCCCGGTCGTACGTGCTCGACTGCCAGGTGATGCGCCCCGCGGTGCACTGCGCCGAGTCGGTGCGGGCGGGCCATACGTCGATGTCCATCCCGACTGCGTGGCTGCCGTGGCCAGGGATGTCCCCGCCGTGCTCGAAGCCGGCGTCGCCCACCGGAAGTCTGCCGTTCCCGGTGGCGGCGAAGGTGGCGGCGGCGGCCTCCAGCTGGCCGACGGCGCCGGCTGTCGCCCAGTGTGCACCCGCGTTGCCGTCGGGGCTCTGCGCGCACATCGTGCTGCCGCCGAAGTTGATGTTCTCGTAGTGCCACAGCAGGTTCTGCCAGGTGGCCGGCCCGACGACGCCGTCCGCGCTGATTCCCGCATGGGACTGGAAGGTGCGCACGGCGGTGCCGGTGGCGGGTCCGAATGCCCCGTCGGCCGAGAGGCCGGCGCCCCGTTTGGCGTTGAGCAGCGACTGGAGGGCCGTCACCGCCGGCCCGTTGTCGCCCTGGCGGACGGTGATGGCGAGGGCGCCCCAGGTGGCGGGCCCGACGACGCCGTCCGCGGTCAGGCCCTTGGACTGCTGGAAGCCCACCACGGCGCTCTGCGTGCCCGAGCCGAAGGCGCCGTCCACCGCCACGGGGCGGCCGTGCGCGGCAAGCAGGTGCTGCAGCGCGACGACGTCGGAACCCCGGTTGCCGTTGCCGGTCAGCGGGAACGCCGCCTGCGGGAAGGCCTGCGCGGGGACGCCAAGCGCGAGGAACAGGCTCGCCAGAGCGGTGAACAGCGTGATGATGCGAGCGAGTCGTCTCACGGTGTCTGCCTCACATTCCTGTTCATTCGCCTGCTCACTTTCCGGACTGGAGGGCGCCCCAGGTGGCGGGGCCGACGATGCCGTCGGCGTCCAGCCCGCGCGAGGACTGGTAGTCACGTGCGGCCTGACCGGTGCCCGAGCCGAAGACGCCGTCGATGGCCACCGTCCGGCCGAGCGCGGCGGTCAGGGCGCGCTGCAGCCGGGTGACGGCCTCTCCCGTCGAGCCGCTCTGGACGGTCGGGGTGGATCCGCGGGACAGCAGGGCGGTCCAGGTCTTCGCGCCGACCACACCATCCGCCGTGAGCCCCTTGCCGGCCTGGAAGTTCCGGGCGGCGGCGGCCGTGTCGGGCCCGAAGATCCCGTCGGGGGTGCCCGGGTCGAAGCCGGCGGCCTTCAGCAGGCACTGGGCGGCCTTGACCCAGTCTCCGGTCGAGCCGCTCTGGACGGTGGTGTACGCGGTGAAGTCGAGGTTCGCCCCTGTACATGTGGGTGTGGGGGTGGAGCCGTTGCCGACGTCGAGGTAGTCACGGTCGATGTTGATCGAGTAGCCGCCGTAGGACTCGGTGACTTCGCCCGCGTACTGGTGGATCCGCTGGTGGTTGGACCAGGAGGAGGACGGCACGTAGGAACCCGTGTTGGTGTCGGCTGCGCCGTTCCACCACGCGTAGAAGAGATGGTCGACGCGTGTGTAGGCACCGTTGCCGTACTCGGCGGCGGCGTCCTTGATGCCGGAGGCGGCGCTGGAGTAGAAGCCCGACAGGTAGCCACCGCTGTGCAGCCGTTCGGTCCAGCCGGACAGGTACGACAGCACGGACGCCTTGCAGGAGGCCGTGGAGGTGTACGCCTCGATGTCGCTGTAGATGGCGCTGCCCGCCGGGATGCCGAGGTTCGACGCGGCGGTGATGGCACCGGCGGCCGCGGTGACGCCCTGGGACTTGGCCGTGGCCGGGTCGGTGGACATCTTCAGCGAGTAGCTGGTGCAGGGTGCCTGGCGGCCGACGTCGATGGGGAACAGACGCCATCCGTTGGCGGTCTGGCTGGTCACCCAGCTCGCCGTCAGATTCGGCTGGGCGCAGCCGCGGAAGGATCCGCTGATGTAGACGCCGACCGCGCTGTACGGCGAACTCGCCTGCCAGGCGTTCATCGCGGCCTGCGAGGGCGCGGCGCAGGCGTCGAAGCCCTTGCCCTGGTAACTGCCGGGTTGCGGTCCGGCCGCGGCCAGGGGGGTGACGTCGGAGCGCTGGGCCGCGCGGGGCAGCGCGGTGCGCTCGGCGCCCCCGGTGAGCTCGGCCGAGGCGAGGACGCCGCGTACGAGGTTCTCGGTCTCCGCTGTGTGGGCGGCGGTCACGAGGACGCCGGCGTCCTCGACCGCGATCTGGATGGTGTCGTTGCTGGACGCGGCGGACGGGGCGATGGCCTTGCCGCGCTGGGTCCGCGCGGTCGCCGCCGTCGCCTGGCCGGCGGAGCGGGCGGTGATGGGCTCCACGACGATGCCCGCCGAACGGCCGACGACTCCGGCGGGGCAGTCGTTCTGCTCGGCGGGCTCACCCAGGTAGACGGCGGGTCTGTCGAACCGGAGGCAGGCACGCGGGTTCTCGGCCAGATCGACCACCTGCCATTCGGCGGGCACCTCGATGCGGTAGCCGTGGTAGGTGACGCTCTGCAGGCCCTCGGGCTGGGAATCTGCCTGGGCGGGGACGGGGGCGGCGAACGCGCCGATACCGGCGAGCACCGCCAGCAGGGCAGTTCCGGCGCGGACGCGCCAGGGGATCCGGGAGGACATCGGTTCACTCCTACTCGAATGCGGGGGGAGAGCGGCTCGGCAGGTCTGCTCAGGTTCGGCCACGGGCGGCGCCTGCCCGTGGCTGGAGTCGGAGCCTGATCGGCCGAGGCACCCTGCGGAGGGTGCGGGCCCGCCTTCCCGGGGCCGGAGTCCGGCCCGGGGAAGGCGGGCTGCTGTGCGGGTGCGGTGGCGACGTGCCGGTCAGACCCCGCAGTTGGGGGCTGACCAGGAGCGGCTGGTGCTGCCGTCCACGTGGGTGTGGTCGTTGTGGTTTGGGTAGCCGGGGCCGTAGATGCCGCCGAAGCCGTGCGAGCGAGCCCGCTGGGCGAGTGCGCAGAACGACGGGCTGCCGATCAGGTCGGCGGCGTCACCGTAGAGGTGCCGGCTGTTCGAGACACCGCCCGCCGCATTGTTGCAGGCCGTGGAGCGGAATCCGCTGGACACGACGATGGGCACGTCTCCCATCGCGTGCCGCAGGGCCTCAAGCTTCCACATCGTGCGCAGGCCGTTGGACTTGGCCGTCGCGGCGCTCACCGCACCACCGGACCAGTCGGAGTTGCAGTTGTTCAGCTCGGCGTAGGTGAAGTGGATGGGGGTGCAGTCCGGGTCCTGCAGTGCGTAGATCTTGCTGAACGTCTGGGAACCCGCGATGCCGTCCGCTCCGAGTCCGTACGCCTGCTGGAACTTGATGACCGCGGCCTTGGTCCGCGGGCCGAAGTTGCCGTCGACGGAGAGGATCTCGCCGTAGTCGACATGCCCGGCCACCCGGATCTGCAGCTGGGTCACGTCGGCTCCCGACGTGCCTTCGGACAGGGTGCGGCCCCAGCTGTAGCACTCGTCGGCCTGGGCAGGGGCAGCGGTGGCCAGCACACCCCCTACCGTTGCAGCCATGATCATGACAAACGCTAGGGCGAGTTGGATCGTACGCCTCAGCATGGCGCCTCCATTGTGAGTCCTTCCCGATTCCCCGCGAGAGGGTTGAGGCGAGTTTGACCTCCCCCTGCGTGACGTGTCCACACCATCACCATCTGCCACAGGACCAGACCTCCGACACAACTGGCGTACAGGACAAAGGAGTTGCATCACCTGAGGCAATGCGGTGTCCGGCCCCGGCCCGGGTGGGCCGCCCGGGCGAGGCGAAGACGCTACTGCCAGACCGCGCAGGCGGCAGCGGCGATCAGCACGGAGCACACGACGGTCATGCCGCTCAGCCGCCCCGCAAGCCGGTCGTCCCAGCGCTCCCCGTCTCCGGAGAGCCTGCGCAGAGCCGGGGTGAGTGCCCGGCCCGCTCCGAAGCCGAGTCCGGCGGCCAGGGCGGGCGCGTAGGCGCCCCCGGACAGGAGCACCGCTACCGCCATCGCGTACGGCGCACTCGCCGAGACGTAGGTGCGCACGCCCGTACCGAGCTCGAAGCCGAACTGCAGGGCGCCGCGCGCCAGATGACGCCGCAGGACGTCCTGCGGTATCTGCCGGGCGTTCTGCGGCAGCCGCAGCGACAGCTTGCCCGCGTCGCGCAGCGCGGCGAGCAGCGCGACGGCCACGATCAGCCCTTGCCGCACGCCGGCCGGGAGCGGTGTGAAGAGACCGGACACGAGCCACAGCACCCCGGCCGAAAGCACCCCACCGGCCAGCAGACCGCAGGTGAACACGCCGAGGACCAGCGCCTGTCTGTACGTTGCCCGCCAACCTGGCGAGGCCAGCGCGAATGCGCTGTTACGCGTTCAAACGGAGCCGGAGAGCGAGTAGCCGGCCAGACCACCGGTGATCGCCCAGGTCAGCACGGGGGCGTGGAGCACGGCGGCGATCACCGCGATCCCCAGGGCCGCCACGGGCAGAACAGGGTCGGTGAGCAGCGCCCGTACGGCACGGGCGCTGCTCGGCCGGTCCGCGGGACGGACGGACTCGCCCACCTAGACCGTCCCGGTCAGTGTGAGCCAGGTGTTCGGGCCGACCACTCCGTCGGCGGTCAGGCCGTGCAGGGACTGGAACGAGACGACGGCCTGCCGGGTGAGCGAACCGAAGTTGCCGTCGACCGTCAGTGCGGAGCCGTGCTTGTTGAGCTGCCGCTGCGCACCCCGCACGGCATCGTTCACGTCTCCTTGGCGCACGGTGACGACCAGGACCGGCCAGGTGGCCGCGCTGACGCTGCCCGTGGGGCCGAGTCCGTTCGCCGACTGGAACGCCTCGACCTGCGCCTCGGTGTCCGTACCGAAGATGCCGTCGACATCCGTGGGATGACCGTGGTGGGTGAGCAGATGCTGGATCGTGAAAACGTCGGGCCCGGTGGCGCCGCGGCCGATGGTCGGCCAGGTCACGGAGCCGGGGCAGTCACAGTCGGTGGTCCAGCGGCAGATGGACTTCACCCAGCCGGAGCCGGTGTTGCGGTACCCGTCGTGGCACCGCCGCTCGATACCGCAGCCGCAGCTGCCGCAGGCCGCGCTGTAGCGCCACAGCCAGCCGTCGTAGGTACCGGCGTAGCACTGGTTGGGCCGCAGGGTCCAGGTGACTCCGTCCGTCCGGTGGAAGCCGGTGTTCGTCCCTGATGTCACGCACGCGTCGGCATAGATGGTGCTGGGCCCGCAGCCCGGGGAGCAGTTGTGGTCCTCGGCGTAACTGGGGCACGCACCGGTCCAGATGTCGTATCCGTCGGCGTACGCCTCCCGCGCGGCGGAGAACACCCCCAGCGCGGCGAAGCCCGCGGCGGTCGCCGCCTGCAGCACGGTGCGCCTGGACGGCGCGAAGGAGGAAAGGGCACCGCGCCCGGTCCGGGAGCGGCGGCCACCGCTCCCTGAGCGGCGCAGCGTGGGCACGTCGTCCAGTGAAGTCATGGCCGGCTCCTCGGCGTTGCGGGTGCGATGTCGTCGAGCAGCCGCAGCAGCGCGGTGGGTGAACCGAGAGGCTCGGAACGCACGATCCGGCGTTCCGGATCGATGGCCACCGCGTAGGGGGTGGCGGGGATGTCGTAGGCCGTGAACAGCTCCGGACGGTGGTCCCTGACCGGGACTGCGCCCTCGCCGGCCTGCGGCCCGGCGCCCGCGTAGAGCCCGAGCACCTGCGGGGCGGCCGCGTCGCCCTGGCGGACCGTCCAGGCACCGGCCTCGGCGAGCACCTGGCCGCAGGTGCGGCAGTCCGCGTCGAGGAAGAGCAGCAGCGCGGCGCGGCCCGGTGCCAGGAGGCCGTCGAGCCCTGCCGGATCGGGCCGGGCCGCATCGAGCCCGGGCGCCTGTGCGCCGGGGGCGATGCCCACCCGCCCGGGGCGGTGCGGCTGCGTTCGTGACAGCTGGTGCACCTGCCTGATCAGCCCCGAGACGACCAGCGCGAGCAGCGCGATCGCGGCCCACGAGGCAATCAGGGCGCTGGTGGTGAAGTCCATCGCGTTGGCACTCCTTCGGCGGTCCGGTGCACGGTGGCCCTGTCCTGCTGGTGAGCAGGGGCCCTGGTCGGCGGGTGGACGGAGGCTGCGGTCGGCTCGTGCATGGCAGCGGGCAGGGACCACAGCAGCGCGGCACAGGCGGGAGCCGCGAGCATCAGCGTGATCAGCTCCGCCGTGGAGAGCCGTACGGGGCCGGCCCCGACGACGGCGGCGCCGCTCATCGCGAGCACGGCGAGGGTCGCGGCCCGCCGGGTCACCCAGCGGCTCAGGGGCACATCCTGGCCGGAACAGCCGCACGGTCCCCCACGGCCGAGGGCGAGGACGTGCCGCGTGTAGGCGGCGTAGAGCCCGAAGAGGGCGGCCCCCGCAACGAGCACGGCCTGCAGCCCCCGCTGGTGCCCCGTAAGGAGCGCGGCCGCGCCGGCCGCCCCCAGGACGCCCTCCGCGACCGGCAGCACGACGGCCGCCAACCGGCGGAACCGCGGACCCAGCACGCCGTGCGCCCACAGCGCGTCGCCCAGGGCGGCCGGACTGGCGGCATGGGAGCCCGCACCCATGAGCAGGGTCAGGATGACGAGGGAAGCGGTCAGCCCGCTGGAGAAGCCGATCACCGGCGGATCACCCGGTGTGCCGCAGCGTGAGTCGCCCGACGAGTTCGGGCACCCTCTCGACGGGAGTCGACGCCAGTGGCACCACCGTGGCCCAGATCGCGGTGGAGGAAAGCACGAAGAACGGGCTGCCATCGGAGAGCGTGTCGCGGAACAGCTCGCCGGACGCGACCGCCACCCCCTTCCAGGGCGGGAGCTGGGCGGTGTGCTCCTTCGTGCGCCGCGAAAGCTCCAGCAGCCCCAGGCCGGGCACCTCCTTGATCAGCGTCGCGGGACGCGCGAAGGCGCTTCCGGCCGAGGGATCCGGCTGGAGGGTGAGCCCGTACTCGCTCTCCGCGATACGCACCGACCGGAGCAGCCCGAGCACCTCGGCCACGCCCATGCCGTACAGCCGGGTCACGAGTGAGTGGCGCTCGCCACGCCACACGACGAGCGACGGCCGCTCCACGAGCCCCGAGCGCGGCTCGCGCTCGACCGACCGGAAGATGCGCAGCGTGCCCTTCTGGAAGGTGAGCTCGGATTCGGGTGACCCGATGCCCAGGGAGGCGGCGACATCGTCCCCCAGAGAGGCCGGGCCGGCAGTGAATTCGACCAGCCGGCCACCGGCCAGGACCTCGACAGCCGAAGTGCACGGCGCCTGGAGGTCGATGTCGCCCTCCAAGTGGTACGTCCCACCATCGAGTGCGCGATGACTGACGAACGATGCGGCCATGTGCATCCTCCCGGGGGCGGGGGGTCTGATGTGACACCGCAGCCGCTGAGGAAACTAGACACAAGTCATGCCCCTGTCAATCTTTTGGGGTCGCCCAGAGCCGGATCAGCCACTGCGCGCGTCACGTTCCCCACCACTCATCCGGCGCTTGACCTGGGGCAGCGCTCCGCGGGAAGCGTTGGCGGTCCGTGTGACGGACTTGGACAGCCGGCGAACATTCGAACTGCTGGGGCTGCGGCGCCTCAGACGGCGGCCCGTGTGCCGGAGACTCCGGCCGCAGTGGTCGGCCGGCACGGCCCCGCATCGGGCGTCGCGTCCCCTCCACAGGCCCACCGAAGCAACGCACTATCCGAAGAAGCTCAACCGGACGTTGCGGTTGGCATTATCCCTGTTGGTGTCGACCAAGCACACCGACTGCCACGTCCCCAGCTCCAGTCGTCCCGCGATCACGGGCAACGTCGCGTGCGGCGGGACGAAGGCCGGGAGGACATGGTCGCGGCCGTGGCCCGGGCTGCCGTGGCGGTGCTGCCAGCGGTCGTCGGCCGGGAGCAGGGCGTGCAGGGCGGACAGGAGGTCGTCGTCGCTGCCCGCGCCGGTCTCCAGCACGGCGATGCCGGCGGTCGCGTGCGGGACGAAGATGTTGAGCAGGCCGTCGCGGCCCGGTGCCGTCCGGGTGAGGAACTGCTCGCAGTCGGACGTCAGGTCGGTGACGGTCTCCGTCGTGCCGGTGGTGATGTGCAGGACGCTGGTGGTGAAGGCGGAGGACATGGGTTCATTGTCCTGCCCGCCCCGCGGGATTGCTCGTCCATGTGCCGAGACACCGTTGACCGTCCTCCTGCCGGACACTAGGTTCGGCGCCATGTTCCGGTCAGCCCTGCTTACTTCGCGCGGTCACATCGACCTGCTGCGGGTGGCGTCCGCCGCGTGTTGTCGCTGCGGCTGCTGACGTTCTTTCGGCGCCTCGCCCCTCACTGACCGGCCGCAGCACCCTGCGTACCCGTTGCTCCTGATGGCGTAAGCGCCCTGCCGTCCCGGCTCCCCGGGCGTTCCCTTGTGGCCCGCGCATGCCCGGCCCGCGGGCCTGGGTACCGGGTACCGACTGCCTGGATTGCGGCCGGATGCGCCGCCCGGAGACTCACCTCCGATGTCGTCGTCCGTACCCCCGAAAGGCTGCTGCCATGGCGAGCGACCTTCATGGACCGGTGAGCATGCCGTCCCCCGCCTCAGCCGTTCCGCCGCACGACGCCGTACGCGTCGTGGGTCTCACCCGTTCGTTCGACGGACGTGACGTCATCGACGGGCTCGATCTCACTATGCGCGCCGGGGAGTTCACCGCAGTCCTCGGGCGCGGCGGCAGCGGCAAGTCGACACTGCTGCGGGTGCTCGCCGGTCTCGACCGGGAGATCCGGGGGACCGTCCTGGTGCCGAAGCGGCGGGCGCTCGCCCGCCGGGCGCCGCGGCCGACGCCGTGGAAGCGGGTCTGGCGCAATGCCATGGTCCACCTGGTGGGGTATCCCGAACGTGCCTTCGCGGAAAGGGTATTGACCGTCACGGGATTCACCGAGCGGTCTCGGGCCTGGTCCGGGCCGCTCTCCGGCGATGAGGCACAGCGCGTCTCGTTCGCGCAGGCGCTGGCCGCCGAGCCTGGTCTGCTGCTGCTCGACGAGCCGTTCGGCGCTCTTGACGCCCCCGCCGGGGCCATGGCGCAGCGGCTGGTGGCCGGGCTCCGGCACCGCCGCGGTGGAGCGGTTCTGCTCGCCACGCGCGATGTGGACGAGGCGCTGCTGCTCGCCGACCGTGCGCTCGTACTGCGGGACGGGGTGATCGCGTACGAGACGCCGGTCGCACTGGACCGTCCGCGCCGTCCGGGCACACCCGCGTTCGCGGCGCTGCGTGCGCGGCTGCTCGCCGAACTCGGTTCGGAGTCCGGCCCCCTGACAGCCCGGCCGGGGCCGAGCCCTCGATGCCCCTCGATGCCCCTTTGAACCCGCCCTCCCCGCCCGCTCGTACGGAAAGGCCTCCTCATGAACGTCCATCTGCACTGGTTCCTCCCCACCGGCGGCGACGGGCGCACGCTCGTCGACCGGCACGCCTACACCGACGGCGGGATCAAGCGGGAACGGATCACCCCGGTCAGCGGGGTTCGCGCCCCGGACATCGACTACCTGGTGCAGATCGCCAAGGCGGCGGAGCAACTGGGGTTCGAGGCGGTGCTGACGCCGACCGGCACCTGGTGCGAGGACGCCTGGCTGACGACGGTGGCGCTGTCCCAGCACACCGAGCGGCTGAAGTTCCTGGTGGCGTTCCGGCCCGGGGTGATCTCCCCGGTGCTCGCTGCGCAGATGGCCGCGACCTATCAGCGGATCACCCGGGGGCGGCTGCTGCTGAACGTGGTGACGGGCGGTGACTCGACGGAGCAGCGACGGTTCGGGGACCATCTGGACCATGACCGGCGCTACGCCAGGACCGCGGAGTTCCTGTCGGTGGTGCGGGGTGCCTGGAGCGGACGGCCTTTCGACTTCGACGGTGAGCACTACCAGGTGGAGGGCGGGCTGACGGCGCTGCCGCCGGACCCGCTGCCCGACATCTTCTTCGGTGGTTCGTCCGCCGCGGCGGGACCGGTCGCGGCCGCGCACGCCGACGTCTATCTGACGTGGGGCGAGCCGCCCGCGGACGTGAAGAGGAAGATCGACTGGATTCGGGAGCTGGCCGGGGAGCAGGGACGCACGGTCCGGTTCGGGATCCGGCTGCACGCCATCTCGAGGGACTCCTCGAAGGAGGCATGGGCGACGGCCGACCGGCTGCTCGGCGATCTCGACGCCGACACGGTCGCGGCCGCTCAGCAGGCACTGGGGCGGAGCGAGTCGGTGGGGCAGCAGCGCATGCTGGCGCTGCACGGCGGTTCGCGCGACAAGCTGGAGATCGCGCCGAACCTGTGGGCCGGGGTCGGACTGGTGCGCGGTGGCGCCGGGACCGCGCTGGTCGGCAGCCATGCCGAGGTCGCGGACCGGATCGAGGAGTACCACTCCCTGGGTGTGGAGCACTTCGTGCTGTCCGGGTACCCGCATCTGGAGGAGGCGTACTGGTTCGGCGAGGGTGTCACTCCGGAGCTGGCGGCCCGGGGGCTGCTGTCGACTGTCCCGGCGTCCCCGCTGCTGGGGGTGCCTGCGGTGAACGGCCGGCCGGCCTCCGCGCCGGGCGGGGCTCCGTTGTTGATCGGCGGGGGGCGCTGAGTTCCTCGGAGCCGGGGGACGGGGCCGGAGCCGGGGGCGGGGCCGGAGCCGGGGCCAGCTGCGGCGGATTCCTTCGAGAGCGGGTTGCCCGGTGACCGATTTCCTGGACAGCACAGCCGCGGGAAGATCCACGCCCCGCGCACGGTTGGTAGAAGCGTGAACAATGTCGGGCTGCACTCAGTGGATGTCGTCGTCATCGGTGCCGGACAGGCGGGCCTGTCCGGCGCCTACCATCTGCGTCGCAGCGGCCTGGAGCCGGACCGCGATTTCGTGGTCCTCGACCACGCCCCGCGCCCCGGCGGTGCCTGGCAGTTCCGTTGGCCCTCACTGACGTACGGCAAGGTGCACGGCATGCACGCCCTGCCCGGCATGGAGCTGACGGGCGCCGACGACGGCCGGCCCTCGTCCGAGGTGATCGGGGCGTACTTCGATACGTACGAACGCACCTTCGACCTGCGGGTGCACCGGCCCGTCGAGGTAAGCGCGGTACGTGAGGGTGAAGGCGGGCGGCTGCTCGTCGAGACGTCCGAGGGGGCGTATGCGACACGCGCTCTGATCAATGCCACGGGGACCTGGGACCGGCCGTTCTGGCCGCGCTACCCAGGCCAGGACACCTTCCGCGGGCGGCAGCTGCACACGGCGAACTATCCAGGGCCGGCCGAGTTCACCGGGCAGCGGGTGATCGTGGTGGGCGGTGGCGCCTCCGGCACCCAGCATCTGATGGAGATCGCCGAGGTGGCGGCGGACACGTACTGGGTGACGCGCCGGCCACCCGTGTTCCGGGAAGGTCCGTTCGGTGCGGACGAGGGGCGAGCCGCCGTGGCCATGGTGGAGGAGCGGGTGCGGCTCGGGCTGCCGCCGCAGAGCGTCGTGAGCGTCACCGGACTGCCGGTGACCGATGCCGTCCGACGGGCCCGCGAGTCGGGGGTGCTCGACCGGCTGCCCATGTTCGACCGGATCACACCGACCGGCGTGGCCTGGGACGACGGTCGCACCGTCGAGGCCGATGTCATCCTCTGGGCGACGGGCTTCCGGGCCGCCGTCGACCATCTCGCCCCGCTGAGACTTCGTGAGCCCGGTGGCGGGATCCGGGTCGAGGGGACGCAGGCCGTGCGCGACGAGCGTATCCATCTCGTCGGGTACGGGCCGTCGGCCAGTACCATCGGCGCGAACCGGGCCGGGCGCGCCGCCGTGCGGGCGATCGGCCGACTGTTGGAGCGGGCCGAGCCTGAACCTGCTGCGGACGGGGCGGTGTCCGTCTCCGCGTGAGTACTCCGGCTTGCTCGCAGTGTCCGCGCGAGGGCAGCGGCGTGCTCTCCGTGTCGGCTTGAGCGCTCCGCCGCGCCGCTCAGCCGCTGCCCGCGGTGCGGCGGTTGCGGTTGAACTCGGTCACGTTGCGCTGCTGTTCCGCATAGTCGTCGGTGAAACGGGTGTCGCCGGCTGCGACCGTGACGAAGTACAGCCAGGGGCCGGGAGTGGGGCTGATCGCCGCCACCATCGCCTGCTCTCCGGGGTTGCCGATGGGCGTGGGCGGCAGGCCCTTGCGTTCGTAGCTGTTGTACGGGCTGTCGATCTTCGTGTCGCCCGTGGTGGTGTCCAGCGTGCTGCGGTTCAGCGCGTAGTTGAGCGTGGAGTCCATCTGGAGCGGCATGTCGCGGTCGAGGCGGTTGTGGACGACCCGGGCTACCTTGCCCATGTCGGACGGGGTGTCCGCCTCGGCCTGGACGATGCTGGCGATGATCACCGTCTGGTAGACGGTGACGTTGTTGCGCTGGGCTCCGGCCGTGATGTGGTCCGCGCCGAAACGGCTCAGTGCGGTGTCGACCATGTAGCGCAGCAGGCTCTTCGGGGTGGTGCCTGAGGTGATCGGGTACGTCGCCGGGAAGAGGTAGCCCTCGGGATTGCCCTTCGCCTCGGCCGGAAGCGGCAGGTCCGCCGTCGCTACCGCCTTTTCCGTGGTTCCGGCGGGCTCGCCGAGGGACTTGTCTGCCGCCGCGTACACCTGCGAGGCCCGCCATCCCTCCGGGATGACCAGGGTGCGGGTCTGCTCGGTCTTCGGTTCTCTGGTCAGCAGTGGTACGAGTACGGCGGCGGCCACCGCGAGGACAACGACGGCGCCGATGAGCAGTACGAGACGGCCGCGCCCGGTCGGTCGGATGCCGCGGCCGGGCCTGCGGCCAGGCGGTACGTCCGGGGACTCGTTCACCATGCGGGCACGCTATCCCGCGCCGATCGTGCCGTCCGGTACCCCGTCCGCAACGACACGCGGCCCGCACCACCCGATGTGAACACACGAACAGGGGATCGGATGTTCGCTGGAACGCGTGATCGTCTCGGTATTCGTTGCTCGACTGCCGGGCGGCAACTGATGATTACAGGGCGCAAGCGACGTGCTGCAGACCGCGACTGCGCTGTCCCGGAGATTCACCATGCACAAGGAGAAACCCCCGATGAACCTGATCACCAACCTGCTGGCCGGCGTCGTCCACTTCGTGGGTTGGCTCATCTGACCATTGCTCCGCCCGGCGCCGTCGCTCCCCGTCCCACGAGGGCGGCGGCGCCGTCGCGTGCGCGCCGTGTCGTCCCGTCAGCCGTGGGCCGTGGGGCCCGCGAAGGGCGGCAGGGCCGCGAAGTCGGGGGCCACCGAGACGGCCTGGGCCAGTGCGTCGAGAGTGCGCCGGACCCTGGTCAGCGGGTGGTCGGGGAATTCCGCGTCCCACCGCGCATGGTCGGCGACGTGGAACGGAAGGCCGCCCTGGACGTCCGGGGCGTAGGGGTGGGGCCGGAAGTAGTCCTGGGGCCCGACCTTGGCGAGGACGACGGCTTCGCGCATCCCCGTCATGCCCTGTTCCAGCGCCTGGATCTTCACCACGGTGCTGCACCCGGCGCGCGGCACCGTGAAGCTGCCGATGAACGCCTGGCCGCTCGGCCGGTCCGGCAGCGGCAGTTTGAGTATCTGACGCAGGGCCGGCAACTCCCCCATCCTCTTCACGGAGGCCTCGATGAGTCCGCCGCCCGCCCCCGCCGTGTGGTGGGTGAGCGCGTTGCGCAGGGCCGGGCCGTCGTCGAGTGCGGCCGGCAGGTCGGGGGGCAGGGCGAAGAAGTGCAGCGACAGCACGTCGTCGTGTTCGTTCGCCCAGGCGTCGTCGGCGACGGGTCGGTATCCGGGGAGTTCGACCCCGAGGAGAGCTCTCATGGCCGGGGATCATGCCGTACCACCGCCCGGCCCGACGCCCCGGGGCATCCGCTGCGCGGGCCCGGGGCCGGTCAGCCGGCCACGGGAGCGAGCCGGGTGTCGTCCCTGCGGACCAGGGCTGCGTACCGCCCGTCCTGCTGGAGCAGTTCCTCATGGCTGCCGCGCTCCACGGTGCGGCCACCGTCGAGGACGACGATCTGGTCTGCATCGCGCACGGTGGAGAGCCGGTGGGCGATGGTGATCGTGGTGCGCCCGGCGGAGAGCGCGTCGATCGCCTCCTGCACGGCGAATTCGGTACGGGTGTCGAGGGCGCTCGTCGCCTCGTCGAGGATCAGCACCGGCGGGTCGCGCAGGATCGTGCGAGCAATGGCCAGGCGCTGTTTCTCGCCTCCCGAGAAGCGGTAGCCGCGCTCACCGACGAGGGTGTCGTACCCGTCGGGCAGCGAGGCGATGTGGTCGTGGATCTGTGCGGCGCGGGCCGCCGCCTCGATCTCCTCGTCGGTCGCCTCCGGCTTGGCGAAACGCAGGTTCTCGGCGACCGAGGCATGGAAGAGGTACGTCTCCTGGGAGACCACGCCGACCGCCCTGGCGAGGGTGTCGAAGTCCAGCTCGCGCACGTCCACCCCGTCGAGGGTGACCCGGCCGCCCGTGACGTCGTACAGCCTCGGCACCAGGTAGCTGAGGGTGGACTTGCCGGAGCCGGTGGGGCCGACGACGGCCAGGCTGGCACCGGCGGGCACCGTCACGTCGACGCCGCTGAGGGTCGGGCCGCTCTTCTCGTCGTAGCTGAAGTCGACGTTCTCGAAGCGGATCTCGCCGCGGATCTTGTCCAGACGTACCGGCTTCTCCGGCTCGGTGATGTCCACCGTGAGGTCGAGGTATTCGAAGATCCGCTGGAAGAGTGCGAGGGACGTCTGCATCTGCACCCCGGTGGAGAGCAGGCTCACGGCGGGCCGGAAGAGGCCCTGCTGGAGCGAGACGAATGCCACCAGCGTGCCGATCGAGACGTCCGGACCACCGGACTGCAGGGCGATGCCCGCGGCCCAGTAGATGACGGCCGGCATGGCGGCCATCACGATGCCGATCGTCGACATCCGCCAGCGTCCGGCCATGCTGGAGCGCACTTCGAGGTCGACCAGCCGCTCGGACTCCTCGGCGAAACCCTTGGTGAGCGAGTCCGAGCGGCCCATGGTGCGGCCGAGCAGGATGCCGCTGACGGAGAGCGATTCGGTGACCGTGGCCGCCATGGCGGCCATCTGTTTCTGGCGCTGGGTGGTGATCTTCTTCCGCTCGCGGCCGACCCTGCGGCTGATCCATACGAAGACCGGCAGCAGGAGCAGCGAGACGACGGTGAGCCGCCAGTCGAGCGCGAGCATGGCCACGACCGTGGCGATGACCGCGGTGAGGTTGGAGACCAGCGAGGTCGCCGTCGAGGTGACGGTGGCCTGCATGCCGCCGATGTCGTTGGCGATCCGGGACTGGACCTCGCCCGTGCGGGTCTTGGTGAAGAAGGCGAGCGGCATCCGCTGGAGCTGGGTGTAGACGGCGGTGCGCAGGTCGTGCATGACCCGCTGGCCGACGGTGGTGGAGATGAGGGTCTGCAGCACGCCGAAGACGCTGTTCATGACCGCGGTGAGGATCATGCCGAGGGCGAGCAGCGAGAGCAGCCCGGTCCGTCCCTGCGGGATGGCGGTGTCCAGGATCTCGCGCAGCAGGAACGGAGAGGCGACCGACACCAGCGACGAGGCGCCGACGAGCAGTCCGACCACCGCGAGGCGGCCGCGGTAGGGATGGAAGAGGCGGAGGATGCGGCGCAGCTCGGCGGGCGGCTGGGCGGCGTCCCGGGGCGGGGGTGTCCACGTGGGTCCGTCGGGTTTCATGGGCTCCTTCGTCAGGCGCGCGGCTACGGGGGGCGGGCGCGGGCGCCTGTGACGGCATGCGCGTCCACGACGTGGCAGGGCGGCGGGGTGGCCGCGCTGCGGGCCCGGAGCTCGGACGTCGCAGCCCCTGGCAGTCGAACAGATGAGAGCATAGCTCATTGTTACCTATGCTCACAATGAACAAGGTCCTGATATTGTTCCCGGTATGGATTCCCCCGACCCTGACGGCGTGCTCGCCGAACAGCTGCTGCGGCTGACGCGCAGACTTCAGCGCATTCAGAGCCGTCAGCTGGAGCCGATCGGCATCACCCCCGCGCAGTTCCGGCTGCTGCGCACCGTCGCGCACTGCGACGGTCCCCCCCGGATGGCGGATCTCGCACAGCGTCTCGATGTCGTCCCCCGCGCCGTGACCACGCTGGTCGACGGGCTGGAGGCCAGCGGCCGGGTGCGCCGGATCCCCGATCCGGAAAGCCGCCGGGTGGTCCGGATCGAGATCACGGAGGAGGGCATCGCCACGCTCCGGTCGCTGCGCAACGCGCGCCGGGCGGCCGCAGAGGAGATCCTGGCTCCATTGACCACCGATCAGCGCGAGGTGCTCGGCGGGCTGATGACCGCTCTGGTCGACGGAATGCCGGAGCGCCGCCGCTGCTGACCGGGTGCCGAGCACCGAGCCGAGCCGCCGAGGGGATATCGACATGCCGCTGCTGGAGCCGAATCCGGATGCCCTGCGCCCCGGCACGGTGCGGGCCCCCTCCCACGACCGGGTTGCCGACGGCCGGGCGCCGGGCACGCCCGAACCGTTGCGGGGCGACCTGACCGCTCTGCTGGGCCCGCAGAAGGTGCTCTGGAAGATCTCCGACCTCGTGCGGTACGCCTCCGACGCCAGTCCGTACCGGTTCGTTCCCCAGGTCGTCGTCGTTCCGGAGGACATCGACGACATCTCCGCGATCCTGTCGTACGCCCACGGCAAGGGCCGCAACGTCGTCTTCCGGGCCGCGGGTACCAGCTTGAACGGCCAGGCGCAGGGCGAGGACATTCTCGTCGACGTACGCCATCACTGGGCGGGCATCGAGGTCCTGGACGACGGCGCGCAGGCCCGGATCCGTCCGGGGACGACGGTCATGAGGGCCAACGCCACCCTCGCCCGGCACGGACGGCTGCTGGGGCCGGACCCGGCGAGCGCGATCGCCTGCACGATCGGCGGGGTCGTCGCCAACAACGCCTCCGGAATGACCGCCGGCACGACCCGCAATTCCTACCGGACCGTCTCCTCCCTCACCTTCGTGCTGCCCAGCGGCACGGTGGTGGACACCGGCGATCCCGCGGCGGACGAGGACCTGGCGCACGCGGAGCCGCGGCTCTGTGCGGGGCTGCTCGCCCTGAAGGCGGAGATCGAGGCCGATGCCGCGCTCACCGCCCGGATCCGGGCCAAGTACGAGATCAAGAACACCAACGGCTACCGGCTCGACGCCTTCCTGGACGGTTCCACACCGGTGGAGATCTTGCGCGGCCTCATGGTCGGCTCGGAGGGGACCTTCGGTTTCATCTCCGAGGTCGTCTTCGACACGCTGCCGTTGGACCGCCGGGTCTCCACCGCGCTGCTCTTCTTCCCCTCGCTGACGGCGGCTGCGGCAGCCGTCCCGCTGTTCAACGAAGCGGGCGCCATCGCCGTGGAGCTGATGGACGGGAACACCCTGCGCGCCTCGGTCAGTGTCAAGGGGGTGCCCGCCGACTGGGCGGGCCTGCCGAAGGAGACCGCGGCCCTGCTGGTGGAGTTCCGAGCCCCGGACGAGCCGGGCCAGGAGGCGTACGAGGAGGCGGCGGCCGGGGTCGTGCGGCAGCTGGAGCTGGTCCGGCCCGTCACGTCGGTGACCAACGAGTTCACCCGGGACGCCCGGACGATCTCCGGCTACTGGAAGGCCCGCAAGGCCTTCGTCACCGCGGTCGGCGGCTCCCGGCCGTCCGGTACGACGCTGATCACGGAGGACTTCGCGGTCCCGCCCTCCCGGCTGGCCGACGCCTGTGAGGCACTGCTGGGGCTCCAGGCCGAGCACGGGTTCGATGCCGCCGTCGCGGGCCACGCGGCCCACGGCAATCTGCACTTCCTGCTGGCGTTCGACGCGGCGCAGCAGTCCGACGTCGACCGGTACGCCGCGTTCATGGCGGACTTCTGCCGGCTCACCGTGGAGCGGTTCGACGGATCGCTCAAGGCGGAGCACGCCACAGGCCGCAACATCGCCCCCTTCCTGGAGCTGGAGTGGGGCCCCCGGGCAACCGAGCTGATGTGGCGCACGAAGCAGGTCATCGACCCCGACGGGGTGCTGGCGCCCCGGATCGTCCTGGACCGCGACCCGAAGGCCCATCTGCGCGGGCTGAAGACCATTCCCGAGGTCGAGGCGGTCGCCGACCCCTGCATCGAGTGCGGCTTCTGCGAACCGACCTGCCCCAGCCACGACCTGACCACCTCACCGCGTCAGCGCATCGTGCTGCGCCGGGAGATGATGCGGCAGCCGGACGGTTCACCGGTGGAGGCGGGGCTGCTCGACGCGTACGGCTACGACGCCGTCGACACCTGCGCGGGCGACTCCACGTGCAAGCTCGCCTGCCCCGTCGGCATCGACACGGGCGCCATGATGAAGGACTTCCGCCACCGGCGGCACTCCCCGCGCGAGGAGCGGATCGCCGCGCTCACCGCGAAGGGCTTCCGCGCCGTGGAGGCGGCGGCCCGGCTGGCGGTCGCCGCGGCCAACCGGATCGACGACCGGCTCCTCGAAGGCGTCACCGGTCTCGCCCGCAAGGCCGTTCGCCCCGACCTGGTGCCCGAATGGCTGCCGGAGATCCCCGGCGCGGCCGCCCGGAAGCTGCCCCGTACCTCCCGGGTGGGAGCGAGCGCGGTCTACTACCCGGCCTGCGTCAACCGCATCTTCGGCGGCCCCAAGGGGCATCGCGGCCCGTCGCTCCCGCAGGCCGTCGTCCTCGTCTCGGCCCGTGCCGGGAAACCCGTCTGGATCCCGGAGGATGTCGCGGGCACCTGCTGCGCGACGATCTGGCACTCCAAGGGCTACGACTCCGGAAACGCCGTGATGGCCAACAGGATCGTCGAGGCCGCCTGGGGCTGGACCGCCGGCGGAAAGCTGCCCCTGGTCGTCGACGCCTCCTCGTGCACACTCGGCATCGCCCACGAGGTGGTGCCGTATCTGACCGAGGACAACCGGGAGTTGCACCGTGAGCTGACGGTGGTCGACTCACTGGTCTGGGCGGCCGACGAGCTCCTGCCGGAACTGACGGTGCTGAGGAAGACCGGTTCCGCGGTTCTGCACCCGACGTGCTCGATGGAACATCTCGACGATGTCGGCCAGTTGCGGACGGTCGCGGAGGCCTGCGCGGAGGAGGTCGTGATCCCGGACGACGCCGCGTGCTGCGGCTTCGCGGGCGACCGCGGCATGCTGCACAAGGAGCTGACGGCCTCGGCTACGGCGAAGGAGGCCGCTGAGGTGAACACCCGGGAGTACGAGACGTATCTGTGCGCGAACCGGATGTGTGAGATCGGGATGGACCGGGCGACGGGGCGTTCGTACCACTCGGCGCTGATGGAGCTGGAGCGGGCGACCCGCCCCGGGCCCACATAGGTCCCGTACGGGGCTCTCAGGCCTTGAGGCCGGCGCGGTCGCCCATCACCACGACCGGGTTCTGCTTCGGGTCCAGGGTGCGCAGCAGCTTCACCATGGCCGCCTTCGGCAGGCTCACGCAGGCCGATGTGCCGCTGCCGTGGTCCATGTGGAGCCAGATGCTGCCGCCCTTCGACTGACCTTCCGGGCGCGTCGGGTCGTTGGGGGCGGTGCCTTTGACGCGGTTGTAGTCGATGGCGATGACGTAGTCGAAGTCGTGCCAGTAGGGCTTGGCCCAGTACCTGGGGGCCTGGATGGCGGCCGACTCGCTGTACGGGAGCAGGGCGCCCGGGTCGGGCAGTGCGCCGCCCGCGTCGGTGAGCGTGAAGACGCCGACCGGGGAGCGCTTGTCGTCCTCGCGGTGGTCGGCGGTCCAGCCCTTGCGGCCGTTGTGGGCCTTCCAGCCGGCGATCTTGTCCCAGGTGGATCCGGTCCGGGTGTACAGCACGACCGTGGAGTCCGCGGAGTTCCTGCCCGCGCCGTACACGGCGACGACCTGGCGGGAGTCTTCCGGGATCTGCGACTGCAGCCGGTCGCCCACGTCCGGGATGCGCTTCAGGTCGGTGGTCTGCGCCTTCTCCTTGTCCTTCTGTGCATCGGCCGACGGCGTGTCCGCCTTCTTCGGGTCCTGTCCGTCGCCGCACGACGTGAGGGTCGTGAGCAGGACAGCGCAGGCGGCCGCCGGGGCCACCACTCGTACCGCACCGGCTATACGCATCCGTCCATGCTCGCACCACCCGACGCCGGGGGCCGTCCCCGCCTGCGGAGTGCGGCGAATGCGTGCCCAATCTTTACTCCGTGGACCGGCCCGGCACACACCGGCACTCACGGGGCCCTGCGCGTAAAAGGGTTTGCCTCGGCCCCTGCGGGGAGCGAGGCTTGGACGGTTTGGTCCCCCCACACGCTCCCTCCACGTGTTTCTGGAGATCCCCCGCGGATCTCAGCTCCTTCCGATCTTTGGGACGTCATGCAAATTCGCGATCTTCCGTACTCGGATCCCGGCGATCCCGATGTCCGGTCGGGCCCTCGCTTCCTGCTCTGGCTCGGCCGCAACCAGATCCGCGGACAGCTCAAGTCCATGTCCTGGGGGCTGCTGCACCAGTGCTCCCTCGCAGGTCTGCCGCTCACTGTGGGATTCGCGGTCCAGTCGGTCGTCGACCGGTCCGGCGGACGGCTGGCGCTGGCCGGCGGCATGATCGCGGTTCTCGGCGTGCTGATCGCGGTGGGCGACACCATGCTCCACCGGACGGCTGTCACCAACTGGATCACCGCCGCCGCCCGGGTCCAGCAGCTGCTGGCCCGCAAGACGGCGGAGCTCGGCTCGGCGCTGACCCGCCGGGTGGCCGCGGGCGAGGTCGTCGCGGTGTCCACCGGCGACGTGGAGAAGATCGGCTGGTTCGTCGAGGCGCTCTCCCGTTTCGCCGCCGCCGCGGCGGCCCTCGTCATCATCTGTGTCGGGCTCGTCCTCTATCTGCCCTCGCTGGGTGTGCTCGTGGCGCTCTCCATGCCGTTGCTCGCCCTGGCCGTTCTGCCGCTGCTCCCCCGGGCCACCCGGCGCGCCGATGTCCAGCGCGAGAAAGCGGGCAAGGCCACCGAGCTGGCTTCCGACACGGTGGCGGGGCTGCGTGTACTGCGCGGCATCGGCGGCGAGGAGCTGTTCCTCGGCCGCTACCGGCGAGCCTCGCAGGAGGTCCGCAAGGCGGCCGTGCGCAGTGCGCGGATGTGGTCGCTGATCTCGGCGATCCAGGTGCTGCTGCCGGGCGTGCTGCTGATCTCCCTGGTCACCTACGGGGCCACGCTGGCCCGGGACGGGAAGATCGACGTCGGTCAGCTCGTGACGGTGTACAGCGCGGCGACGCTGATGCTGTTCCCGTTGCGGCACTTCGAGGAGATCGCCATGGCGTACTCCTTCTCCCGGCCCTCCGCGCAGCGCGCGGTCCGGGTGCTTTCGCTGAGCCGGGTCGCGCGGCCGTCCACGGTCGACGCCGCTCCGACCGGTGACCTGTACGACCCGGCCACCGGTCTGATGGCTCCGGAGGGCCTGTTCACCGCGGTGGTGTGCGGCGATCCGGACGAGGCGGGCCGGCTCGCCGACCGGCTCGGCGGCCATGCCCAGCCCGTCGTGGCGCAGGAGGGCGAGACCGAGGACGCCGCCGCACCCGGGCTGCCGTCGGTGCTGCTCGGGGGCGTACCTCTGGACGAGCTGGAGCTGGACGCCGCCCGGACCGCCGTCCTGGTCCAGGACAAGGACCCGGTGCTGCTCTCCGGCACGCTGCGCGAACTGCTGGACGTGCCGTCGTCCGGTCGGGTGGCCGCCACCGACGCGCTGGCGGCCGCGCAGTGCGGCGACGTCCTGGACGCGCTCGCCCAGGCGTCCGTCGACACCGACGGCGACCCCATGAACACCCGGATCACCGAACGCGGCCGGTCGCTCTCCGGCGGCCAGCGTCAGCGGCTCGCCCTGGCGCGCTCGCTGGTGACCGACCCGGAGGCCCTGGTGCTCGACGAGCCGACGTCCGCCGTCGACTCGCACACCGAGGCGCGGGTCGCCGAAGGCATCAAGGCGCTGCGCCAGGACCGTACGACGGTGGCCTTCGCCTCGTCACCGCTGCTGCTCGACCTGGCGGACCGGGTGGCGCTCGTCCACGACGGCACCGTGGTGGCCGTCGGCACCCACCGTGAGCTGCTGCGCGACGAACCGCGCTACCGGGCGGTCGTCACCCGTGAGACCGACGACGAGATCGTGGCCGCGTCCGTGCCGGACCACGCCGAAGACATCAACACGATCGACACGATCGAGGAAATCGAGGAGAGGGCATGATCGGCGTCGCACCACCGGCGTACGACCCGGCCGCCCCGGAGTCGGCGACGACCCTGCCGGTCGGCACCCCCACGACCGTACGCACCTACGTCCGTGAGCTGATGCGGCGCCACCGGCGGCCGTTCATCGTGGTCACGGCGCTCAACTCCGTCGCGGTGATCTCGTCGATCGTGGGCCCTTATCTGCTGGGCGGACTGGTCGAGGACCTGTCCAACGGGGTCACCGACCTCCATCTGGAGCGCACCGCCGCGGTGTTCGCGCTGGCGCTGGCCATCCAGACCGTGGTCACCAGAATGATGCGGCTGCGCAGCGCCATGCTGGGCGAGGAGATGCTGGCGGATCTGCGCGAGGACTTCCTCGTGCGGTCGGTGCGGCTGCCGCCGGGTGTGCTGGAGCGGGCCGGGACGGGAGACCTGCTGTCCCGGATCACCACGGACATCGACCGGCTCGCCAACGCCATGCGCGAGGCGGTGCCGCAGCTGGCCATCGGTGTGGTGTGGGCAGGGCTGCTGCTGGCCGCGCTCGCCGTCACCGCTCCCCCGCTGGCGCTCTCGGTGCTCATCGCCCTGCCGGTGCTGATCATCGGCTGTCGCTGGTACTTCCGCCGGGCGCCGTCGGCGTACCGGTCGGAGGCCGCCGGCTACGCGGCGGTCGCGGCGATGCTCGCGGAGACGGTCGACGCCGGACGGACCGTGGAGGCGCACCGGCTGGGCGCGCGCCGGGTCTCCTTGTCGGACCGGCGGATCAAGGAGTGGACGGCCTGGGAGCGGTACACGCTGTTCCTGCGGTCCGTGCTCTTCCCCGTCATCAACGCCACGTACGTGACGATTCTCGGCGCGGTCCTCATGCTCGGCGGCTGGTTCGTCATCGAGGGCTGGCTCACCGTCGGTCAGCTGACGACCGGCGCGCTGCTCGCGCAGATGATGGTCGACCCGATCGGCCTGATCCTGCGCTGGTACGACGAGTTGCAGGTCGCTCAGGTGTCGCTGGCCCGCCTCGTGGGGGTCCGGGAGATCGAACCGGACGCGGGTGACGACGGCGTGGCCCCGGACGGCCGTGAAGTGCGGGCCGACGAGGTGCACTTCGGCTACCGCGCCGGTCTCGACGTGCTGCACAAGGTGTCGCTGGACGTCGCTCCCGGTACGCGGCTCGCGCTGGTGGGACCGTCCGGTGCGGGCAAGTCGACGCTGGGCCGTTTGCTGGCCGGGATCTACGCCCCGAGGACCGGAGAAGTCACGCTGGGCGGTGCCCAGTTGTCGCAGATGACGGCGGAGCGCGTCCGCACGCACGTGGCTCTGGTCAACCAGGAGCACCATGTGTTCGTCGGGTCGCTGCGGGACAACCTGCTGCTGGCCCGTACCGGCGCCGAGGACGCGGAGCTGTGGGCCTCGCTGGCCGCGGTCGACGCGGACGGATGGGCGAGGGCGCTCGACGAGGGGCTGGACTCCGAGGTCGGCTCGGGCAGTCTGGCGCTCACCCCGGCGCAGGCGCAGCAGATCGCGCTGGCCCGGCTGGTGCTGGCCGATCCGCACACGCTGGTGCTGGACGAGGCGACCTCGCTGCTCGACCCGCGTGCGGCCCGTCATCTGGAGCGGTCGCTGGCCCGGGTGCTCGACGGACGTACGGTCGTGGCGATCGCCCACCGGCTGCACACGGCGCACGACGCGGACGTGATCGCCGTCGTCGAGCAGGGCCGGATCAGCGAGCTGGGCAGCCATGACGAGCTGGTGGCGGCGGACGGCGCGTATGCGGCGCTGTGGCGGTCCTGGCACGGCTGACCCGGACGGGCCCCATCGGGGGCTCCTGAATGATCGCCCTTCGGCTGGAGCGCGCCGCTCCGGCCGAAGGGCGTCGTCGTCATCCGTGTCACCGCACGAGGGTTCGTCCGCCTTCCTGACCGGAGGTGGCCTCGTCGCCGGTGGTGAGGACGGGGGCGGCAGGGTGTGCGGCGGCCGCGCCAACCGTCGCCGAGGCGGTGGGCGCCTTGCCCGGCCGGCGCAGCAGAACCTCCGCGACGAGGGCGGCGAGCAGCGTGAGTGCAGCGGCGACGATCAGGCACAGCCTCAGACCGTCGAGGAATGCGTCCCCCACAGCGCCCAGGGCTGGGCCGGTGGCGGCACCCAGATCCATCTGGGCGACCGCGCCCAGCCCGCCGGCCCGGGCGGATTCCACCATGTCCTGACGGGCCGCTCCAGTGATTCCGGCGTCGGCGAGACGAGCAGGGAACGTGTCGAGGGCCCGGGAGGTGAGGAGCGCGCCCAGAACGGCGGGGCCGAGTGCGCCGCCGATCTGCCGGAAGGCGTTGTTGCCGGCTGCGGCCATGCCGGCCAGGTGGTGGGGGACGGAGGCGACCGCGGTGGCCGTCATGGGCGTCAGGATGCCGCCCATCCCGACGCCCAGCAGGGCCAGCCGCCATGCGATGGAGGCGAACGACGTGTCCGCGTCGAGAGTGGTCATCGACATCAGCGAGCCGGAGACGACCAGGAGCCCGGCGGTGATCAGGGCGCGTGCGGGAACCCGGTGCATGAGACGTGAGACGGGACCGCCGACGACGATGGAGGCCGCGGTGACCGCGAAGAGACGCCAGGCTGCCTGAAGAGTGTCGAGCTGTTGCACCAGGCCGAAGTAGAGGCTCAGCAGGAAGAAGAAGCCGATGAGCGCCAGGAAGGTGATCATCGCGACGAGCGTGGTGGCCGTGAACGCCGGGCTGCGGAACAGGGCCAGATCCAGCATCGGGCTGTCGCTGCGCCTCTCCGCCACGACGAAGGCGGCCGCGCCGGCCACGGCGACGATCAGCGCCAGGAGGACCTGTGCGTCACTGAAGGAACCTGCTCCGCCCTCGATCACGCCGTACACCAGCGCGGTGATCGCCACCGCCGCGGTGATCTGGCCGGGCCAGTCGAGCCGTCGCCCGTGCGGAGCGCTCGAATCGGTCAGCAGCCGAGCGGCAACGGCCGTCGCGAGCAGCGAGACGGGAATGACGAGGAGATAGATCCATCGCCAGGCCGCGTGCTCCAGGACGACCCCGGCGATCAGCGGGCCGACGGCCAGCGCCATCAGCAGCGAGGTCGCCCACAGGCCGATGAACTTGCCGCGCTCACGGTGGTCGGGAACGGCATGGCTGATCAAGGCCAGCGTCGTCGGCAGCAGCGCGGCCGCGCCCAGTCCGGCGAGGGCCTGACCGATCCACAGCACCTGGATCGACGGTGCGGCCAGCGCGACGGCCGCACCGGCCGCGGAGAACAACAGGCCGGCCTGGAACACCTTCTTGCGCCCGTGGACGTCGCCGACCACGCCGGCTGTCAGGATGAACGCGGCCATGGGCAGGACGAACGCATCCTGGACCCAGGACAGTTGGGCCGTCGACGTGCCCAGGGCCGCCTGGATGGCGGGCAGGCTCACAGCGACGGTGGTCACCGGCAAGTAGGCGACGAATACGCCCAGGCAGGCCATGACGAGCGTGGCCGCCCGCCGGTCGGGCCGGCCGCTCGCCGAGGGTGTGACGTTCAAGGAAGCACTCCTTCACGGCGCGACGCGCCGCGGTTGATGTCCAGCGGGATTCTGTCCAGCGGGTTCCGTCCGACGCGTTCCGTCCGACGGCTGCCGGTGCCCCGGCCGCCGCGAAGCCCGGACGACGCCGTGCGCGCCGGTGCGGGGCGAAGACCGGGTGAGACGTCGGACCGACGATTCGAACAAACTCGCTCCCCAGCATCGGTGAGAGCACGCAGAATCAACGAAGCGGCCCCGCACATCCAGGGAAAACCTCCACCCTTGGAACACCTCATGGCAGACTTCCGCCGTGACCGACGACGTCGACATGAAAATCCTCCGTGCGCTCAAGCTCGCGCCGCGTGCCCCGTTCCGGCTCATCGGCGACGCGATCGGGGTGTCGGAACAGACGGCGGCCCGCCGCTGTCAAGCCCTGCGCCGCAGCGGCGCGATGCGGGTCGTGGGCCTGGTCGATCCCGCCGTCCATGGCGAGGCGCAATGGGTCGCCCGTATCCGCTGCCGCCCCGACCGGGTCGGTCCCCTCGCCGACACCCTCGCCCGGCGCCCCGACATCGCCTACGTCGGCATCGCCTCGGGCGGCTCGGAGATCATCTGCGTCATCCGCTCACCGCTCCACGCCCCGCGCGAGGACATGCTGCTCCAGCAGCTGCCCAGGTCCGCTGCCGTCCTCGACCTGAGCATCGACCTGCTCATCCACCCCTTCGGCGCCCCTGGCACATCAGGCTGGACCGGCTACGGCGGGCGTCTCACCGCCGAGCAGGAACAGCGGTTGGCCGGCCCCCCTCCCTCTGTCCCGGCCGGCCCTCTCCTCCCCCTCACCCCGGAGGACGGCCCGCTGCTCGACGCCCTCGCCGAGGACGGCCGTGCCTCGCACACGCACCTTGCCGAGGTCACCGGCTGGTCCAAGGGGCGGGTGGCCCGCCGGCTGGAGTCCCTGGAGACGTCCGGCACCCTCTCGTACGACATCGACCTGTTGCCGGAACTCCTCGGCCACCACATCAACGCCACGCTCTGGCTCCGCGTCGCTCCCGCCCACCTGGAACGCACCGGTCACGAGATCGCCGGCCACGACGAGGTCGCGTTCGCCGGCGCCACCAGTGGTGAACACAACGTGATGGCCATCGTCATCTGCCGCGACGCCGAGGAGTTCTACCGCTATCTGACCAGCCGCCTCGCCACCACCCCCGGCGTCGACGCCTACGGGGTCAGCATCCGGACGCGCCGGCTCAAGCAGGCCGCCTCCCTCATCTCCCACGGCCGCCTGGTCCCTCCCGCAGCCGCCTGAGGGCCGTACCGGCAGAACCGGACGGCGCCCCGGGCGGAGAGGAATCCGCCGGGGGCGCCGCCTTGCCGGACACCGGTCCGGCCCGGAACACGTCAGATGAAGTTCATGGCGGCAGCCCCGCCCACTCCCCCGAGCACCATGAAGACGGGCATCAGCACCTTCAGCTCCACCCAGCTGCCGGCCCTGAACCGCATGGCCTTCGGCGGCCCGATCGGGTACCAGCGCTTGCGGCCGACCGGGATAGGCCACAGGATCGGGCAGCCCGAGACGGTCAGCGCGTCGCCGATGTCGTGGACGAGGGCGCCGAGCACGATGGGCAGACCGAGCCAGAGGTATTCCTGGCCTGGGGCGTTGAAGAGCCAGTCCGAGCCGTTGCCCGGCTTGTCCAGGACGCCTGCGAGAATCCACGCGCTGGTCGCGCCGAGCAGCCACACCAGTACGTCGCTGGACACCCGGGCGGCCCGCCAGAGCAGTCCTTCGACGGCGAGCACCAGGTGGACGAAGAGTATGGCCAGCACAGCCCATCGGCCGCCGGTGATGGCCGCCGCGGAGGCGCCTGCGCCGGTCAGGACCGCCCACAGCCAGGTGTGGGTCAGCGTCCGGTGGCCGCCGTTGCGGTTCGAGTCGCCCCGCATCTTGGTCGCCTTGTAGACGGCGTGCGAGAGCTTGTCGACGATCTCGCAGATTCCGCGGGAGATCGGTCCGAAGGCGCGCGAAATGGTCGCCGACTTGTGGTCGAGGTCCGGGGCCAGCGCCGCGCCCGCGGTGATCAGCGCGCCGACGACCAGGACGGGCCACGGCATGGTGTGGCCCGCGGCAGCCGCGGCCGCGCCCACCCCCAGCCAGGCCGCTGCCCCTGACAGAGAGTGTGCCGGTCCCATCATGGCTGTTTCCGCCCCCGTAGGTGTCGTGAGGTGCGACAGGTATCGCCTGTGCACGCGTTCCGGCCATCATCGTTGTGGTGCGGCCGAGTTGAGAGGGCAGCGTATCGTCCGTGATCTTCGTACCGTCGTCCGGTTCCCTCATCGGGGTGGAAGACAGGCAAGATGGGGGCGTGACCCTTATCGATCAGCTGCCCCCGACCGACGACCCCGACGCCCTCTTCGAGGCTTTCTCGTCATGGACCGAGACGCAGGGGATCACCCTCTATCCCGCTCAGGAGGAGGCGCTGATCGAGGTGGTCTCCGGGGCCAACGTGATCCTTTCCACCCCCACCGGGTCCGGAAAGAGCCTGGTCGCGGCCGGTGCGCACTTCACCGCGCTGGCCCAGGACAAGGTCACCTTCTACACCGCTCCGATCAAGGCCCTGGTCTCGGAGAAGTTCTTCGACCTGTGCAAACTGTTCGGTACGGAGAACGTCGGCATGCTCACCGGCGACGCCTCGGTCAACGCCGACGCCCCCGTGATCTGCTGCACCGCCGAGGTGCTCGCGTCCATCGCGCTGCGTGACGGGAAGTACGCGGACATCGGCCAGGTCGTCATGGACGAGTTCCACTTCTATGCGGAGCAGGACCGCGGCTGGGCGTGGCAGATCCCGATCCTGGAACTGCCGCAGGCCCAGTTCGTCCTGATGTCGGCGACGCTCGGTGACGTCCGGATGTTCGAGGAGGACCTGACCCGCCGAACCGGCCGCCCCACCTCCGTGGTGCGCTCGGCGACCCGTCCGGTCCCGCTCAGCTACGAGTACCGGCTGACGCCGATCACCGAGACGATCACCGAGCTCCTGGACACCCGGCAGTCGCCGGTCTACATCGTGCACTTCACCCAGGCCGCGGCCGTCGAGCGGGCGCAGTCGCTGATGAGCATCAACATGTGCACCAAGGAGGAGAAGGAGAAGATCGCCGATCTCATCGGCAACTTCCGCTTCACCACCAAGTTCGGCCAGAACCTCTCGCGTTACGTACGCCACGGCATCGGCGTGCACCACGCCGGCATGCTCCCGAAGTACCGCCGCCTGGTCGAGAAGCTCGCGCAGGCGGGGCTCCTGAAGGTCATCTGTGGCACGGACACGCTCGGCGTCGGCGTCAACGTCCCCATCCGCACGGTGCTGTTCACCGCCCTCACCAAGTACGACGGCACCCGGGTGCGGACACTGCGGGCGCGCGAGTTCCACCAGATCGCGGGCCGGGCCGGCCGGGCGGGCTTCGACACGGCGGGCTTCGTCGTCGCGCAGGCCCCCGAGCACGTCGTCGAGAACGAGAAGGCGGTCAAGAAGGCGGGCGACGACCCGAAGAAGAAGCGCAAGGTCGTCCGCAAGAAGGCCCCCGAGGGTTTCGTCGCCTGGTCCGAGACCACGTTCGACAAACTGATCCAGTCCGATCCGGAGCCGCTGACCTCACGCTTCCGGGTCACGCACACCATGCTGCTGTCCGTCATCGCACGTCCCGGCAACGCCTTCGAGGCGATGCGGCACCTGCTGGAGGACAATCACGAACCGCGCAGGGCGCAACTGCGCCACATCCGCCGGGCGATCGCGATCTACCGGTCGCTGCTGGACGGCGGCGTCGTGGAGCAGTTGGACAAGCCGGACGCGGAGGGCCGCATCGTGCGGCTCACCGTCGATCTGCAGCAGGACTTCGCACTGAACCAGCCGCTGTCCACGTTCGCGCTCGCCGCGTTCGAGCTGCTGGACGCCGACTCGCCGTCGTACGCGCTGGACATGGTCTCCGTGGTGGAGTCGACGCTCGACGATCCGCGTCAGATCCTCGCCGCGCAGCAGAACAAGGCGCGCGGTGAGGCGGTCGGGCAGATGAAGGCCGACGGCATCGAGTACGAGGAGCGGATGGAGCTCCTCCAGGAGGTCACGTACCCGAAGCCGCTGAGCGAGCTGCTGTGGCACGCGTACGACGTCTACCGCCAGAGCCACCCGTGGGTGGGTGACCACCCGGTGTCGCCGAAGTCGGTGATCCGCGACATGTACGAACGCGCCATGACCTTCACGGAGTTCACCTCGAACTACGAGCTGGCGCGTACCGAGGGCATCGTGCTGCGCTATCTCGCGAGCGCGTACAAGGCGCTGGAGCACACCATCCCGGACGACATCAAGTCCGAGGACCTGGAGGATCTGATCGCCTGGCTCGGCGAGATGGTCCGTCAGGTCGACTCCAGTCTTCTCGACGAGTGGGAGCAGCTCGCCAATCCCGAGGTGGAGACGGCCGAGCAGGCGCAGGAGCGTGCCGACGAGGTCAAGCCGGTCACGGCCAATTCCCGCGCCTTCCGGGTCCTGGTGCGCAACGCGATGTTCCGCCGGGTCGAGCTCGCCGCGCTGGACCGGGTACGCGATCTCGGGGAGCTGGACGGCGACGCGGGCTGGGACGAGGACGCGTGGGGCGAGGCGATGGACGCGTACTGGGACGAGTACGAGGAGCTGGGCACCGGTCCGGACGCCCGCGGGCCGAAGCTGCTGAAGATCGACGAGGACGCCGAGCACGGGCTGTGGCGGGTCCGGCAGACATTCGCCGATCCGAACGGCGACCATGACTGGGGCATCAGTGCCGAGGTCGACCTGGCCGCGTCCGACGAGGAGGGCCGGGCGGTCGTCCGGGTCACCTCCGTGGGCCAGTTGTGAGCGCGTCCGTACCGGTGGCGCCGCTGCGAGAGTGGAGAAGAACCGCATGACGAACCCCGCCGAGCGTCTGGTCGACCTGCTCGACCTGGAGCAGATCGAGGTCAACATCTTCCGCGGCCGCAGTCCCGACGAGTCCCTCCAGCGGGTCTTCGGCGGGCAGGTGGCAGGACAGGCACTGGTCGCGGCGGGCCGCACCACCGACGGGGACCGGCCGGTGCACTCGCTGCACGCCTACTTCCTCCGGCCGGGCCGTCCCGGGGTGCCGATCGTCTACGAGGTCGAACGGGTCAGGGACGGCCGGTCCTTCACCACCCGCCGGGTGACGGCCGTCCAGCAGGGCCGGACCATCTTCAATCTGACGGCGTCCTTCCACCGCCCGGAGGAGGCCGGCTTCGAGCACCAGCTGCCGCCGGCCCGTGTGGTGCCCGATCCGGAGGAGCTGCCGACGGTCGCCGAAGAGGTGAGCGAGCATCTGGGCGGTCTGCCGGAGGCGCTGGAGCGCATGGCGCGGCGCCAGCCGTTCGACATCCGCTACGTCGACCGGCTGCGCTGGACGCAGGAGGAGATCAAGGACGCGGACCCGCGCAGCGCGGTGTGGATGCGCGCGGTCGGCCCGCTCGGCGACGATCCGCTGGTGCACACCTGTGCGCTGACGTACGCGAGCGACATGACGCTGCTGGACGCGGTGCGCATCCCGGTGGAGCCGCTGTGGGGGCCGCGCGGCTTCGACATGGCGTCGCTGGACCACGCAATGTGGTTCCACCGGCCGTTCCGGGCCGACGAGTGGTTCCTGTACGACCAGGAGTCGCCGGTGGCGACGGGCGGGCGGGGTCTGGCGCGCGGCCGGATCTACGACCGCGAGGGCAATCTGCTGGTGTCGGTGGTGCAGGAGGGGCTGTTCCGGCGGCTGGGCGCGCAGTCGTCCTGACCGCTCAGGTACCCGGCAGCGGCTCCTGCTCCACCTCGTGACGGCGGGTGCGGATGTCCGGCGGTGCCGGGTGCAGTTTGGCGTCGCAGGACGGGCCGAGCCCGGTGCGGCGCGAGGCCGTACCGGTGAGCGGACGGCCGCACATGCGGCAGCGCACCGGGCGGCTGCCGGTGGCCGCGGCGGTTCCGGGCAGCGGCTCGGCGTCAGGGGCGGGTTCTGAGGGCTCCACACGTCGATCCTCTCAGGTGCCCGTCTACGCTTCGACTTCCCGACCGCGCACAACGGAGGAGTCGCACGTGCTCAGCGCCCTGAAAGTGATGGCCCTGCCCAAGGAACGGAAAGCCGGGGCCGAGATCCTGCCGGGCGTGGCCGAAGGCTTCCGCCACGTCGTCACCGACACGTCCAGGGGCCCGTTCCACGTGGTCGCGTATCTGGAGCGCGAACTGCCGCAGGGCGGCATACCGGCGTATCTCGCGGCACGGAAATCGGGTGCCCGTTCCTTCGTCCTCTGGGACGGCCCGGAGCGGCGTTCCCGGCTGGCCACGCTCGTCACCACGTCGGCGGGCGAAGGCGTTTCGGTGTACCAGGTGTGGGGTGGGCAGGGCGAACTCATCGGCACTCTCGTGCGGGAGAAGGCGCTGTCGGGCAAGGGTCTGCGGACCCGGTGGACGGTCTCCCAGACCGGCTGCCCGGAGGCGGTCGGGTTCAAGGGCCGGATCTTCTGGTGGTACGTGTGGTGGCTGCTGTTCCCCGTCCAGGTGGCCATCGGCGTGGGCAGCCTGGTGAGCGGCGGCGGTGATGTGGCACGCGGACCGCGGCGCATCATCTGGCGTACGGGCCAGGAGGCCCCGTTGGAGTTCCGGTCCGACGAGGACGAGGTCCAGGTGCACGCGCAGTGGGCCGACCTGCGGCTGGCGGCCGCGCTGTCGGCACTGATCCGGTCCTTCGACAGCTGGATGGGCACCCCCTGGGACAACGGGAAGTGATCCGCCCGGAGCGTGACGTCTGCCCCCAGCGGTGCACAACCGGCCGCCGCGGACTCCGTTAGCCCATACGGCGGACACCGAAGTGCCGGGGAGCCCGTCGGAGCGAGCCCTCGCATCCTGGCCGTGCGCCGCCACGGATGGTGGTCGCACGCGGTGCTCCGCGGGTCGCGACCGCTGCCCCGGCGCTCGCGCCGGAGGAGGCGGCAATGACGGCGGATCAGGTATTCGTGGGCATCGGGCTGATCGTGGTGCTCGCGGTCGGTTCACAGCTGCTGGCGAGCCGGCTGCGCATCCCGGCGCTGCTCGTGCTGCTGCCGGTCGGCTTCACCGCCGGGGCGCTCACCGACAACGTCGATCCCGAGCGGCTGCTGGGCAGTTCCTTCTCGCCGCTGGTGTCCCTGGCGGTGGCGGTGATCCTGTACGACGCCGGTCTGGGGCTGGAGCTCAAGAGGCTCAAGGGCCACACGCGTCGTGTCGTGGTCCGGCTGCTCTGGCTGGGGACGCTGCTGACCGTGGTGTCCGCCGCGCTGTTCGCCGTACCGGTCCTGGACATGTCGATGCGGGCGGCGGTGATGCTCGCGGCGATCCTGGTCGTGTCCGGACCGACCGTCGTCGGGCCGCTGCTCAACTTCGTCAGGCCCACCGAGCGGCTGCAGCGCGTCCTCATCTGGGAGGGGTCTCTGATCGACCCGGTCGGCGGCATCCTGGGAGCGCTCGTCTTCCACGGGGTCCTCGCGGGCGACCGTCCGGGGTTCGGCAGCCAGCTGGCCGGGTTCTCGGTCAGTACGGCGGTGGGCGTGGCGGGTGGCGCGGTCGGTGCCGGTGTGCTGTGGCTGCTGCTCCGTCAGGTGCGGCTGAGCGAGGAGCTGGCCACCTCGGTGCAGCTCGCCGCCGTGATCGGCGTGGCGGCGGCCTGTGACGCGCTGCGGGACGACACGGGTCTGATCTCCGCCGTCGTGATGGGGATGGCCATGGCCAATCTGCCGGGCCTGGATCTCCCCGCGCGGCGGCCCTTCTTCGACACCCTGGTCTCACTGATCATCGGGCTGCTGTTCATCTCCATCTCGGCCACGGTCACACCGGCGTCGCTGCGGCACGTGGTGCTGCCGTCGCTCGCGCTGGTCGCCCTGCTCGTGCTGGTGACCAGGCCCCTGGTGGCCCAGCTCGCCACCCTGCGTACCGATGTGCCGCGCGGGGAACGGTGGTTCATCGGCTGGATGGCGCCGCGCGGCATCGTCGCAGCGGCGACGGCCTCCACCTTCTCGGCCGAGCTCGTCGACCACCACATCGCCGGCGCCCAGCGCATCCTTCCGGCGACGTTCGTGGTGATCGTCGCCACGGTCATGCTGTACGGCCTGACGGCGTTCCCGGTGGCCAGGCGGCTGGGCGTGCTGCGCCCGGCACGTTCCAGGCCGTTGCTGGTCGGCGGCGCGCCATGGGCGGTGAACCTTGCGTGCGCCCTGCGTTCGGCGGGGCTGGACGTCCTGATGTGGGCCGGCGCCGACCGTGAGCGGGCACGGATCGAGGAGGCCGGACTGAAGCTGGCGCCCGGCGAACTGCTCGCCTCGGCCACCGGCGCCGGCGCGGAACTCGAAGGGATCACCGGGGTGCTGCTGCTCACGGGCGAGGACGACTTCAACGCGCTCGCATCGGTGACGCTCCGCGAGAACGTCGAGGGCCAGGTCCACCGGCTCGCGGCACCCACGGCGAGCCACGGGGTGGTGGCGCCGTACACGGGCGGGGAGGCACTGTTCGGCGGCGGGCTCACCGGACCTGAGCTTGCCCACAGGTACGCGGCGGGTGCCCGTGCGGTGGCACGGCCGGCCGGTGGCGGCCTCCCGGCCGGGCACGAGCTGCTGTTCGTGGTGCGGCCGGACGGAGGGCTTGTACCGGTGACGGACGCGCGCACCCCTGCGCCGGAGCCCGGTGACACCGTCATTCTGCTCAGCCCGCCCGCCGGGACTCTCACCCGCTGACCGTGGCGTGCGGCCGGTGTCCGGCCCTGTCCGGGCTGCCCCGGCTCAGTCGCCATGCCGGTCCAGGTCCTCGTCGAGCGTGCGAGCCGCGGTGATGAGCGAGCGGTGGGTGAATGCCTGCGGGACGTTGCCCATTCGCCCTCCACCGGGGCCGATCTCCTCCGCGAAGAGGCCGACGTGGTCGGCATGGGTGAGCACCTTCTCGACGGTGTACCGGGCCAGTCGCAGCCGTCCGGCGCGGGCCAGCGCGTCGACGCGGAGGAAGGTGCATCTCAGGCACACCTGGGCGTCACCCACTGTCCGCCGAACCGGGCGCCCCCGCCCGGCCGGCCTGTCTGCTGGTGCCGGAACCGCGCCGAGCGGCGATGATCGGAAGGAGCCGGGCAGCGTCTTCCCTTCCCGCCCGCGCAGCGTCAGGAGGGTCCCCGATGCCGCACGACATCACGCCGGTACCGTACGGCGGCGAGTTCCCCACGCCCGACGAGCGGGCGGCGCGCGGCAAGGCGGCCCGACGAGCGGTGCCGCGGTCGAGCCACGCGGTGTTCGAGCCGGGCCCCGGCCGGCCGGATCCGCTGGACATTTTGGAGGCCCAGTCGGCGGCCAGGGTGCCCGAGCTCGTCCCGATCCGCTACGGGCGCATGACGGAGTCCCCGTTCCGCTTCTACCGCGGCGCGGCCGCGATCATGGCCGCCGATCTGGCCACCACCCCGGTCTCCGGGATCATGGCTCAGCTGTGCGGGGACGCGCACCTGCTGAACTTCCGGCTGCTGGCCTCGCCGGAGCGGCAGCTGCTCTTCGACATCAACGACTTCGACGAGACTCTGCCGGGCCCCTGGGAGTGGGACGTCAAACGGCTGGCGGCCAGCCTCGTCATCGCGGGCCGGGCGAACGGCTTCGGTGACCGGGAGCGCGCCGCCATCGTGCTGGCCACGGTCAGGTCGTACCGGGAGTCGATGATCCGGTTCGCGGGCATGCGCCATCTCGACGTCTGGTACGCGCGGACGGACGCCGACCGGCTGCGCACCGTGGCGACGGAGCAGCTGAAGAAGCGCGGCCGCAAGGGAGTGGCCCGCGCCATGGACAAGGCCCGCACCCGGGACAGTCTGCAGGCGTTCGACAAGCTCACCGAAGTGGTCGACGGAAGGCGCCGGATCGCCGCGGACCCGCCCCTGCTCGTCCCGGTCGACGATCTGCTGCCCGACATGGAGCGCTCTGCGTTCGAGGAGCAGTTCCGCCGGCTGATCGACGGATACGGCCAGTCCCTGGCGTCCGACCGGCGCACTCTCCTTTCCGGGTTCCGGCTCGTCGACGTGGCCCGCAAGGTGGTCGGCGTGGGCAGCGTCGGCACCAGGTGCTGGATCATCCTCCTGCTCGGGCGGGACAGCGGGGACCCGCTCTTCCTGCAGGCCAAGGAGGCGGACACCTCGGTGCTCGCCCCGTACGCGGGCGCGAGCCGGTACCGGAACCAGGGCAGCCGGGTGGTCGCGGGACAGCGGCTGATGCAGGCGGCCAGCGATATCTTCCTGGGCTGGGAGCGGGTGGACGGGATCGACGGCCGGCGTCGGGACTTCTACATCCGGCAGTTGCGCGACTGGAAGGGCATCGCCCAGCCTGAGCTGATGGTCCCGCGAGGGCTCGGCGTCTTCGGAGAGGTCTGCGGTGCCACCCTGGCCCGGGCCCATGCCCGGTCGGGGGACCGGATCGCGATCGCGGCGTACCTGGGCCGCGGCGAGGTGTTCGACAGAGCTCTCCAGCAGTTCGCCGAGTCGTACGCCGACCGGAACGAGCGTGACCATCAGACTCTGGTCGACGCGGTACGGTCCGGTCGGCTGCCCTCGGCCGGACCGGACGGCGAAGCCTCCTGACTCCGCCCGCCAGCGCGTTTCGAACCGCACCTCTACAGCGCGGACATATCGGCCGAATCGGCACATCGTGGTATCACCTTGATGATGCCTTGGGGACAGGGCGTTCACCGGGGATTTCCGATGCCGAGGAGTCAACGAGCATGTCGCCCGAACCAGCCGGAGTGCCCGCCGCCCAGCCGCCGGATCCCGTCGCCCTGATCCGCACCCGCGGCTACGCGGTCCTGCTGGCGATGGTGGCGATCCTCGGGGTTCCGATCTCGGCGGCGGCCTTCGGCTTCCTCGCCCTGGTCTCCGAACTCCAGTCACTCACGTACGACGATCTGCCCGACGCGTTGGGCTTCGCCTCGACGCCCTCGTGGTGGCCGGTACCCCTGCTCTGTGTGGCGGGCCTGCTGACGGGGCTGGCCATCCGGTATCTCCCGGGCACGGGCGGGCACAAGCCGGCCGAGGGGCTGGTGAGTACTGGCGCCCCCACAGCCGCGCAACTGCCCGGCATCGCCCTCGCGGCGCTCGCCTCCCTCGGCCTCGGCGCGGTGCTCGGCCCGGAGGCGCCGCTCATCGCTCTGGGCGGGGGCCTGGCCGTGTACGCGGTGCGGCTGATCAAACCGGACATCGATCCCGGGGCGAGCGCCGTGGTGGGTGCGGCGGGCAGCTTCGCCGCCGTCAGCGCCCTGCTGGGCTCCCCGCTGCTCGGCGCGTTCCTGTTGATGGAGGCCTCGGGACTGGCCGGGATGATGCTCGGGGTGGCTCTCGTACCCGGCCTCCTGGCGGCGGGCATCGGCGCGCTGATCTTCACGGGACTGGGCTCGTGGACGGGCCTGGGGACGTACTCACTGGCGTTGCACAACGTGCCGCACGCCGATGACCCCACCGTCGCGGAGTTCGGTTGGGCCGTCGCCCTCGGTCTGGGCGCCGCGCTCCTGGGTGCGGCGATCCAACGGCTCTCACTGTTCCTGCAGCCGCGAGTGGAGCGGCGGACCGTGGTGGCCACCGCCGCGATGGGCCTGGTGGTCGGGGTGCTCGCGCTCGTCTACGCCGAGGGCACCGGGAACTCCGCGACGCAGGTGCTGTACTCGGGCGAGCACGCCATGGACCCGCTGCTCTCCGAGGGCGCGCACTATTCCGCGGTCACCCTGGTGGTGCTCATCGCATGCAAGTCGCTGGCCTACTGCGCCTCCTTGGGCAGCTTCCGGGGAGGCCCGATCTTCCCCTCCATGTTCCTGGGAGCCGCCGGCGGACTGGCGCTCTCCCACCTGCCCGGGCTCAACCTGACGTCCGGATTCGCCATGGGCATCGGGGCGATGTGCGTGGCGATGCTGAAGTTGCCGATGACGTCGGTTCTGCTGGCCACGCTACTGCTGGGGTCCGAGGGACTCACCGTCATGCCGCTCGTGATCGTGTCGGTGGTCGTCTCCTACGTCGTCACCCTGAGGATCAGCGCCCCGCCGGCAGCGTTCACGGCGGAGCCGCACACACCGTGAGCGGCTCCGACCGGTATGCGGGACTTCCCGTCAGACCCCTTCCTTCTCGTGGGGTCCGGCGCAGAGTGCCCAGATGATGAAGACGTCGAGGGCGATGAGCACGATGGACCACAACGGATAGTGCGGCAGCCACATGAAGTTGGCGAGCGCACCGAGTCCGGCGAGGACGATGCCCACGACACGCGCCCAGGTGGCCCCGGTGAACAGGGCGCAGCCGGCGAGCACGATGACGATGCCGAGAACGAGGTGGATCCAGCCCCAGCCCGTCAGGTTGAACTGGAACACGTAGTTGCGGGTGGCGACGAACACGTCGTCCTTGGCGATGGCGGCGATCCCCTGGAAGATCGACATGGCGCCGCCGAAGATCATCAGGATGGCGGCGAAGACGGTCCAGCCCGTCTGGAGCGGGTGGGACTTCGTGGCGGTGTCGCGGACCGCCCCCGAATCGTTGCTGGTACTGGCCATATCGGCCTCCTCGGGTCACGGAACCCCCCGGCAGGACCGAAGCGCCCGGCCGGGCGTACCCCCGTTCAAGGGTGGCACGACGGAACCCGACCGGCAGAACGAGGAATGTGCGTCCGGGCACCCTCACTCCGCGTTCTCTCCATCTGGAGATAGCATCTCTGATGTGAGAGACGCAGACAGAGGTGAGGCCGGGTCCGTCGAGGCAGGGCTCGCGACGCGGCTCGGTGAACTCCGCATCGAGCGCGGCTGGTCGCTTGACGAGCTGGCCAGGCGCAGCGGGCTGAGCCGCTCAACGCTCTCCCGGTTCGAACGAGGCGAGCTGAGTCCGACCGCCGCCCAGCTCGGCCGGCTGTGCACCGTCCACGAGCGAACCATGTCCCGGCTGCTGCTGGAGGTGGAGACCCAGCCACCGCAGCTGGTGCCCGCCGGACGTCAGACGGTCTGGCGGGACGAGGAGTCGGGATTCGTGCGCAGGTCCGTCTCGCCTCCGCATGCCGGTCTGCGCGCGGAGGTCATCGAGGGCATCCTCGACGCGGGTGCCGTGATCGCGTACGAGAATCCGCCCGTGCCCGGCCTGGAGCAGCACGTCTGGGTCCTGGAGGGGACGGTCGAGATCACCGTCGACGCCACCGTGCACACCGTCGGCCCGGGCGACTGCCTGCGGTTCCTGCTGCGCGGCCCTTCGCGCTTCCACTGTCCGGGCCCGGAACGGGTCCGCTACGCACTGATGATCGTCACACCGTGAAAGGACCTGCCGCATGACCGAGATCGTCCCGGTGACCGGACCCGAACTGGTCACGTACGCCGATGAGCTGGCTGCCCTCCTGGTGGAGACGGTCGACGGCGGGGCCTCCGTAGGCTTCCTGGCACCGCTCGACCGGGATGCCGCCGCATGCTGGTGGCGGGAGCGCGCCGCCTCTGTCGACGCGGGGCATCACCGGGCCTGGATCGCCCGGGACGGTGAGCGGATCGCGGGGACCATCGGCCTCGCCCGGGCACCTCTGCCCAATGCCCGCCACCGCGCCGAGGTCGCCAAGCTGATGGTCCGTCCGTCGGCGCGCGGCCGGGGACTCGGCCGGGCGTTGCTGGACGCGGTCGAGCGCTCGGCGGCCGAGGACGGCGTCACGCTGCTGATCCTGGACACCGAGAGCGGAAGTCCGGCCGAGCGGCTGTACCGCTCGGCCGGATGGACGGAGTGCGGGTCCGTTCCGGACTACGCAGGTGACCCGGCCGGTGTCCTGAAGCCGACCACCTTCTACTACAAGGCGGTCGGCCGGGGCGGTTCGGCACCCGCTCGGGCGGCGAGCCCTTCGACGTCCTCGTAGGCGACGCCGTCCCTCATGACCAGCAGGATATTCGCGGGGTCGCCGAGCGCCCGGATGTCGTCGAGCGGGTTGCCGCGCGCGATCACGGCGTCGGCGCATTTGCCGGGCTCCAGGGTGGCTTCGTTCCGATGAACCTGCGGGCGTGGGGACCTGGTGCGCGCTGGACAGGGGACGAGCCGCAGGGCGTCGGGAGCCGGCTCGCTATCGTGCATCAGGTCGTAAGAATGACCGCATAAGACACCCACGAGGAGAGACCCATGACGCTCCACGACATTCCGCTCCACACCCTCACCGGCGAGCCGACCACGCTGGGCGCCTACCGCGGCCAGGCGGTCCTGCTGGTCAACGTCGCCTCCAAGTGCGGACTGACCCCCCAGTACGCCGGACTCGAACGGCTCCAGAAGGAATACGGGGACCGGGGCTTCACCGTGCTCGGCGTGCCCTGCAACCAGTTCGGCGGCCAGGAGCCGGGGAGCTCGGAGGAGATCCAGACGTTCTGCTCGACGACATACGGGGTGAGCTTCCCGCTGCTGGCGAAGACCGATGTCAACGGCGCCGGCCGGCATCCGCTCTACGCGGAGCTCACCCAGCTCGCGGACGCGGACGGTGAGGCCGGTGACATCCAGTGGAACTTCGAGAAGTTCCTCATCTCCCCCGCGGGCGAGCCGGTCGCCCGGATCCGCCCCCGCACCGAGCCTGAGGCTCCGGAGGTCGTCGCCGCCATCGAGGCGCAGCTCCCCGCCTGAGTGATCCCGGCGCCCCGCCGGGTGGGCCGGTCGACGCCGACCCGGCGGACGGGGCCCGCTGTCAGGCGTGGCTCAGCAGGAGGGACCCCTTCGGGTAGGTGACTTCGCCGTTCACATACGTCACCTGGATGCTCACCGGCGTGCCTTCCTGAATGTCGCCGCTCTTCCAAGCGCCGCAGTAGGGCGAGTTGTGGCCCCGGGTGCTCGTGACCCGGTCCCAGGTGCCGTTGCGGCCGATGTCGAGCCTCACCTCGACGCTCCAGCCGTCCGCGGCCGCGTCACAGGCACGGATCGAGTCACCGGGGATGCCGCCGGACGGGTCGGCGTTCCACTGCCCGTATCCGCCGGATCCGACGGAGATCGACTTCGGTGCGGCAGAAGCCGTGCCCTGGACTGCGACGACGAGCCCGAGCGCGGCAGCGGCGGCTGTCACGACCCGGGCGGCGGCGGTCTTCAGCATGGATACCCCCTCCATCGACCGATCATGATCTTCACGGGGAATCTACAGGGACGGGCCAGGGGCACACCATCCCCGCCGAACCGGCGCGGCCCCCGTTCCCTGTCGGCGCGACAGGGAACGGGGGCCGGGGCCGGAGGTCTGGCGGGGCGTCAGCGGATGGGCATCCCGGACAGCGTGCGGGCGATCACCAGACGCTGGATCTCGCTCGTCCCCTCGAAGATCGTGTAGATCGCCGCGTCCCGGTGCATCCGCTCCACGGGGTACTCACGGGTGAAGCCGTTGCCGCCGAGGATCTGTATCGCCTGAGCGGTGACCTTCTTGGCCGTCTCGCTCGCGTACAGCTTGGACATGGAGCCCTCGGCCGACTCGAACGGCTTGCCGGCGGTCGCCATCCACGAGGCGCGCCAGACCAGCAGGCGCGCCGCGTCGATCTGGGTACGCATGTCGGCGAGCTGGAAGGCGATGCCCTGGTTGTCGATGATCGGACGGCCGAACTGGGTCCGGGTCTTCGCGTAGTCCAGCGCGACCTCGTACGCGGCGCGGGCAGTGCCGACGGCCATCGCGCCGACGGCCGGGCGGGACGCCTCGAACGTGGCCATCGCGGCGTTCTTCACACGCTCGCCGCCACCGGAGGCGGCGCGCTCGCGGGCCCGGGCGAGACGCTGGTCGAGCTTCTCCTTGCCGCCGAGCAGACAGTGCCCCGGGATGCGCACGTCCTCCAGGACGACCTCGGCGGTGTGGGAGGCGCGGATGCCGTGCTTCTTGAACTTCTGGCCCTGCGAGAGGCCGGGGGTCTCCGGCGGAACGATGAAGGAGGCATGCCCCTTGGAACCGAGCTCGGCGTCGACGACCGCGACCACGACGTGGACGTTGGCGATGCCGCCGTTGGTCGCCCAGGTCTTGGTGCCGTTGAGCACCCATTCGTCCTTGGCCTGGTCGTACACCGCGCGGGTACGCATCGAGGCGACGTCGGAACCGGCGTCTGGCTCGGAGGAGCAGAAGGCGGCGACCTTCACGTCGTTCGCGTCGCCGTACATCTGGGGGATCCAGGTGCCGATCTGCTCCTCGGTGCCGTTGGCGAGGACGCCGACGGCCGCCAGGCCGGTGCCGACGATCGACAGGGCGATGCCCGCGTCGCCCCAGAACAGCTCCTCCATCGCCATCGGGATGCCGAGGCCCGTCGGGTCGAAGAACTGCTGCGCATAGAAGTCCAGGGAGTAGATTCCGACCTTGGCGGCCTCCTGGATGACGGGCCAGGGCGTCTCCTCACGCTCGTCCCACTCCGAAGCTGCCGGACGGATCACATCCGCGGCGAAGCCGTGAAGCCAGTCACGGACCTGCTTCTGGTCGTCGTTGAGCTCGAGCGTGAACTCGGCCATGTTCCCCTCCACGTACTGCCGTCAAAAACTGATCGTTACTTGCGGTAACAACAGTCTGTTACTGACAAGTAGCCTGTGTCAACCGCTCGGGCGGCGATCCACGCACCGCTGGGCAGGGTGTTACGTTGCGCAGGCAGGACGGACATGCAGGGTCAGGGGTGGGAGAAACGACATGGAGACCACACGAAAGGCCGAGCGACAGCGGACCGCGGCTGAGCGCCGCCGCCGTGAACTGCTCGAGGCCGCCGACCGCGTGGTGCTCAGGGACGGCCCCGGGGCTTCGATGAACGCCATCGCGGCGGAGGCCGGCATCACCAAGCCGATCCTCTACCGGCACTTCGGCGACAAGGGCGGCCTCTACCGCGCCCTCGCCAAGCGGCACACCGACGCACTGCTGAGTGCCCTGCGGGCCGCCCTCGACGCCCCCGCCGACCGCCGCCAACGCGTCGAGGCGACGCTCGACACCTACCTCGCGGCCATCGAGGCGCGTCCGCAGGTCTACCGCTTCCTGATGCACCCGTCCGACGACGCGGCGCCCTCGCCCGAGCAGGGCTTCGACGTGGGACGGCACTCTGCCCCACTGCTGCGCCGCCTCGGCGAGGAGCTCGCCACGGTCATCGCCGAGCGGGTGGACCTCGGCCCCGGCAGCCAGGAGATGGCCCGGATCTGGGGCCACGGCATCGTCGGCATGATGCACGCGGCGGGCGACTGGTGGCTGGGCGAACGCCCCTGCTCCCGTGACCAGCTGGTGCACAGCCTGGCCGATCTGCTCTGGGGCAGGCTGGCCGCGGCGGGCGACCGCCCCGGCGGTCCCGGGTTCTGACGCCGCCGGTCAGCCGGTGCGCCCCCAGGGCGCCCGGCGGGCCGCACGCAGCGCGCGCGCCCGGCGCAGCCCGGTCAGCCGGTCCGTGTAGACGGTGCCGTCGAGATGATCGCACTCGTGCTGGAGGCAACGGGCGAAGAAGCCCGTCCCGCCGATCCGCACCGGCTCCCCCTCCACCGTCAGCCCCTCGACCACGGCGTGATCGAAGCGCGGCGTGCCGGCCTCGATCCCCGGCAGGGAGAGGCAGCCCTCCGGACCACGCACCGAGATGCCGTCGGCCTCCACGAGCGTGGGATTCACCACGTGCCCCAGGTGGCGGACGTCCTCGTCGTCGGGACAGTCGTAGACGAACACGCGCAGCGCCACACCTACCTGGTTGGCAGCCAGCCCGACGCCCTCCGCGGCGTACATCGTGGCGAACATGTCCTCGACCAGCCGGGCGAGCGAGGGCCCGAAGTCCGTGACCGGCTCGCACGCGGCGTGGAGCACCGGGTCGCCGAGCAGGCTCATGGTCCGGACGAGGCCGGAGCTGCCGGGGATGGGACGGTTTCGCATGCCGGCCATCGTACGGTCCGCACCGGAACGCCCGGCACGGAGCCGCAGCGCCCGCGGAAACCTCGTTCCGGAGCCCTCGCACCGATGGCCGGCGAGGGCGACAAGAGGTGACACACGGTCAGGCCGTCTCGGCACCGCCCGGGCAAGGGAGGGGTCCGGAGCCGGCCTGACAAGACGAATACTCTCTGACCTGTATGTTTGCCGCATCAATGCGTGGGTGCTATTTAGCCCGCTGCACGTTCCACGGGAACTCCACGGCCCGGGCGGTGCCGCCGTGCCTCCGCCACGCCGGACATCGATAGGCTGGGCGCGGACCGATGCAAGGAGGATCTAGGACGATGGCAGGCAACACGGAGCCGTTGTCGCCGCGGGCCAAGCTGGCCGTGACGGCGGGCAAGGCCGCTGCGGCGGTGTCGCGAGCGGCCGGGCGAGGCAGCGGATCGGTGATCGGCGGCCGGGTGGCGCTCAAGCTCGACCCCGACCTGCTCGGGCGGCTGGCGCAGCACCTGGACGTGATCCTCGTGTCGGCGACGAACGGCAAGACGACCACGACCCGGCTGATCGCCGAGGCACTGCGGGCCGCGGGCCCGGTCGTGTCGAACGCGCTCGGCGCCAACATGCCCGCGGGCATCACCTCGGCCCTGGCCGGCGGCTCGGACGCGCAGTACGGCGTGATCGAGGTCGACGAGAAGTACCTCGCGGGAGTCGCCCGCGACACGACGCCCAAGGTGATCGCACTCCTCAACCTCTCCCGCGACCAGCTGGACCGCGCCGCGGAGACCCGGATGCTCGCCGAGAAGTGGCGGGAGGGACTGTCCGGCTCGAAGGCCGTGATCGTCGCCAACGCCGACGACCCGCTGATCGTCTGGGCGGCTTCCTCCTCCCCCAACGTGGTGTGGGTCGCGGCCGGACAGGCGTGGAAGGACGACGCCTGGTCCTGCCCGTCCTGCGGCGGTGTGATGCAGCGCCCCGGCGACGACTGGTTCTGCGGCGAGTGCGGCTTCCGCCGACCGCCGCCCAGCTGGGTCCTGCACGGTGACTACGTGCTCGACCCGCACGGTTCGGCGTGGCCGATCCATCTCCAGCTGCCCGGGCGCGCCAACAAGGCCAATGCCACCAGCTCGGCCGCCGTGGCCGCCGTCTTCGGGGTGCCGCCGCAGGTCGCCCTGGAGCGGATGTACCAGGTGCAGGCCGTCGCGGGCCGCTACGACGTGGTCACCTTCCTCGGCCGCGAGCTGCGGCTCCTGCTGGCGAAGAACCCGGCGGGCTGGCTGGAGACGTTCTCCCTGATCGATCCTCCGCCCACCCCGGTGATCCTGTCCGTCAACGCCCGAGGCGCGGACGGCACGGACACCTCGTGGCTGTGGGACGTGGACTACACCCAGCTCGCGGGCCACCCGATCTTCGTGCTCGGCGACCGCAAGCTGGACCTCGCGGTCCGCCTCGAAGTGGCCGGTCTCGACTTCCGGGTCTGCGAGAACCTCGACGAGGCCGTGCAGTACGCACCGCCCGGACGCATCGAGGTCATCGCCAACTACACCGCCTTCCAGGATCTGCGCCGTCGTGTCGGCAACTGACCCCGGCCCCGGCCCCCTCCGGAGAGGACGACGAAGCATGAGCAACAACAGCCTGCGGCTGGTGTGGGTCTACCCGGACCTGCTGAGCACCTACGGCGACCAGGGCAACGCCCTCGTGGTGGAGCGCCGGGCACGTCAGCGCGGTCTCGACGTGTCGCGCGTCGACGTGCGCAGCGACCAGCCGGTCCCCACGTCCGGTGACATCTATCTGATCGGCGGCGGTGAGGACAGGCCGCAGCGGCTCGCGGCGGAGCGGCTGCGCCGCGACGGCGGTCTCAGCCGGGCCGCGTCCAACGGCGCGATCATCTTCTCGGTCTGCGCCGGGTACCAGATCCTCGGCCACGAGTTCATCAACGACCTCGGTGAGCGCGAGCAGGGTCTCGGGCTGCTCGACGTGGTCTCCACCCGCGGTGAGGGTGAGCGGTGCGTCGGCGACGTGCTCGGTGACATCGACCCGCATCTCGGGCTGCCGCCGCTGACCGGTTTCGAGAACCACCAGGGCATCACCCATCTCGGGCCGACGGCACGCCCGTTCGCCCGGGTGCGGTTCGGCCGGGGCAACGGCACGGGCGACGGTACGGAGGGCGCGTACAACGACACCGTGTTCGGCACGTACATGCACGGGCCCGTGATGGCGCGCAACCCGCTGATCGCGGATCTGCTGCTGAAGCTGGCCCTCGATGTGAACGCGCTGCCGCCCACCGACGACCGCTGGTACGAGGCGCTGCGCGCCGAGCGCATCGCCGCCGCCACCCAGCCCGCCTGATGAGGCGTATTCGGCTCAGTTGAGCGGAGTCCAGCAGGCGGACGCCCGGTTCGGTCCCGCCACCCTGCGCCGGTAGGGTGGCGGGGATTCAACCGGACGACGTGGTCCGGTCGTCGGCCCACGTTGCAAAGGTTTCCCGGGCAATGCGAATTGGTGTGCTCACCTCCGGCGGCGACTGCCCCGGCCTCAATGCCGTCATCCGTTCCGTCGTCCACCGCGCTGTGGTCGACCACGGCGACGAGGTCATCGGATTCCACGACGGGTGGCGGGGCCTCCTCGAGTGCGACTACCGCAAGCTCGACCTTGACGCGGTCGGCGGCATCCTCGCCCGCGGCGGCACGATCCTCGGCTCCTCCCGGGTCCAGCCCGCGCACCTGCGCGGCGGCGTGGAGCAGGCCAGGGGCCATGTCGCGGACCTCGGCCTCGACGCGATCATCCCGATCGGCGGCGAGGGCACACTGAAGGCGGCCAACCTGCTGTCCGAGGCGGGCCTGCCGATCGTCGGCGTACCGAAGACGATCGACAACGACATCGCGTCCACCGACGTGACCTTCGGTTTCGACACCGCGGTGGGCGTGGCCACCGAAGCCCTCGACCGGCTGAAGACCACCGCCGAATCCCACCAGCGCGTCATGATCGTCGAGGTCATGGGCCGTCACACCGGCTGGATCGCCCTGCACTCCGGCATGGCGGCCGGCGCGCACGCCATCGTCGTCCCCGAACGCCCCTTCGACATCGACGAGCTGACCGAGCTGGTCGGCCGGCGCTTCTCGGCCGGCAAGAAGTTCGCGATCGTCGTGGTCGCCGAGGGCGCGAAGCCGCGCGAGGGCTCCATGGAGTTCCAGGCGGGCGTCAAGGACATCTACGGGCACGAGCGCTTCGCCGGCGTGGCGACACAGCTCTCCATCGAGCTGGAGCAGCGCCTGGGCAAGGAGGCGCGTCCGGTGATCCTCGGCCATGTGCAGCGCGGCGGCACGCCGACCGCGTACGACCGCGTCCTCGCGACCCGCTTCGGCTGGCACGCGGTGGAGGCGGCACACCGCGGCGAGTTCGGCATGATGACGGCCCTGCGCGGCACGGACATCACGATGGTTCCCCTCGCGGACGCCGTGGAGACCCTGAAGACGGTCCCGGCGGAGCGCTATGCCGAGGCCGAGTGCGTGCTCTGAGCCACACCACGACCCGAGACCGCCCCCGGCCGCAACCGCGGCCGGGGGCGGTTCTACTCTGGTCGGGACAACAGGCACGAAACGGGGACGTCCCGGCGACCCCATCGGGAGTGAACAGATGGATCACAGCGGGCACGGCATGAACATGGATCTGCCGCCGTTCACGCTGGGACGCGGGCTCCAGTTCTCCGCGGACCCGTTCTTCCTGATCGGCTGCGTCCTCGCAGTGGTCCTGTACGGGTACGCGGTGCTGCGGCTGCGCAGGCGCGGGGACGCGTGGCCGGTCAACCGGATCGTCTTCTTCGTCGTCGGGGTGCTGACCATCGCCCTGGTGATGTGCACCAAGCTGAACGATTACGGCATGGTCATGTTCAGTGTGCACATGGTGCAGCACATGGTGATCAGCATGCTGTCGCCGATCCTCCTGCTGCTGGGTGCGCCCGTGACCCTCGCGCTGCGTGCCCTGCCGGTCGCCGCGCGTGGCACCAAGGGGCCCCGCGAGCTGCTCCTGATGCTGCTGCACAGCAGGTACATGAAGATCATCACGCATCCCGTGTTCACGATCCCGCTCTTCATCGCCAGTCTCTACGCGCTGTACTTCACTCCGCTCTTCGACTTCCTGATGGGTTCGACGGCCGGGCACCTCGCGATGATGGTGCACTTCCTGGCGGTCGGGCTGGTCTTCTTCTGGCCGATCATGGGCATCGACCCGGGGCCGCACCGTCCGGGCTATCTGATGCGGATGCTGGAACTGTTCGCGGGGATGCCGTTCCACGCCTTCTTCGGCATCGCGCTGATGATGGCGAGCCAGCCGATGGTGAAGGTCTACGAGAACCCCCCGGCCTCGCTCGGCATCGACGCCCTGTCCGACCAGAACGCTGCGGGCGGCATCGCGTGGGCGTTCAGCGAGATCCCGTCGGTGCTGGTCCTGGTGGCCCTGGTGTTCCAGTGGTACCGCTCGGAACAGCGGACGGCCAAGCGCTCGGACCGTGCCGCGGACCGGGACGGCGACCAGGAGCTCCAGGCGTACAACGCCTATCTCGCCTCGTTGCAGGCGCGCGGACAGTAGCGGTGGAGGGGCCTTCGGGGTGACGATGGCATCCACGGCCGCGCGGCCGATGAGGTCCTGTCCGGGGTTCCCCGTCGTCCGCGCGGAGCGCAGACGGGGAACCCCGGACAGGACCTCTAGGAAGGTGCGCGCATGTCCGGATCCACGAAGACCATGGGAGTGCTCACCGTAGGTGCCCTGGTGGCAGTCACCGCGTACACGGTGGCGCTGGGGAGCAACGGCTGGCTCTGGTTCGGCTGGGTGGTGCTGGGACTGATCACGATGGGAATGGTCGCCACCCGCGAGACCTGAGCCGGACGGAGCAGGGACAGCCGGTCCCGTACACCCGGACGGTGCCGGCCTGCGGCTCGCCCCGAGCGCCTGTCCGGGGCCGGGCGGGCCGGCCCTTACTGTTCGGGCCACGGTGCCGCCGTCACGGCGGCCGGGCCCGAGGAGTTCGTGATGCGGAACCGCGCTGGTACGACCGCTGCCGCCACGGTGAGCCTGCTGGCCGCCGTGCTCGGCGGATGCTCGGACGACAACGGAAGCAGCGACACGGCGTCGGCCTCCGCGTCCGCCGGCACGCAGGGATCCGGCACCGTGGCGGCCGCGTCGAGCCCGCTGGGCACCATCCTGGTCGACGGCGACGGCCGGACCCTGTACCTCTGGGAGGCGGACACCTCCTCGAAGTCGACCTGCAACGGTGACTGCGCAACGGCCTGGCCGCCCGTGACCGTCACCGGGAAGCCGGTCGCCGGCGAGGGCGTGAAGGCCTCCCTGCTCGGCACCACGACGCGTGACGACGGCCGCAAGGAGATCACGTACAACGGTCACCCGCTGTATCGCTACGCGGGCGACACGGGTGCCGGTGACACCAACGGGCAGGGGTCGAACGGCTTCGGTGCGGCCTGGTACGTCCTCGACGCCACCGGGAACAAGATCACAAAGGCCCCGCTCTCCCCTTCATCCTCGAACAACGGGGGGTACTGAGCCGTGCTCGCACTGCTTCCCGCCAGGGCGCGCATCGCGGTGGTGGTCTCGGTGGCCTGCGCCACCGCCCTGGCCGGCTGCTCCGGCGGCGGTGGCGGCTCCTCGCCCTCCGCCTCCCCCACCCTGCCCACCGCCTCGCGGTCGGCAGGCGGCGCCCTGATCACGATCAAGGACTTCGCGTTCCATCCGGCCGCCCTGACCGTCGCCCCGGGTACGAAGGTCACCGTGATCAACAAGGATTCGGCAACTCACACAGTGACGGCCACGGCTGACAAGGCCTTCGACACCGGTCAGGTGAAGTCGGGGCAAACGGTCACCTTCGAGGCTCCGGCCCGACCGGGCTCATACCCGTACATCTGCACCATCCATCCGACAATGAACGGCTCACTCACGGTGCGCTGAGACGGCTTTCCGTGACGCCCGGCTGACCGGTTCTCCCGGCCGGGCGGCCGCTCGCGTACGCCTTCGCGCACGCCGTGCGGGCCACCCGGGCGCCCCATCCGCACCACCTCCCGGCGCAGCCAGTTCGTCACTCTCCGCCAAGATTGGTACACGGTTGCACTACTTGTACGACGGGTCGGCGCCCGGCACGGGCCTCTCCGTGGAGCTGTCGGCCGCCCTCCTCCGCACGACTTGTCCAGCGCATTCCGCGGACGGCACGCGGAGCGGTGCGCAGCCGTGACACCGGCCTGCCGGAAGTTGTCGCGCTGACGCATGAACCTCCCCGGCCATCACCCAACGTGCGCAAGCTCGGCGGCATCCACGGCGCCCTCCACAGCCGTGCGCACGCAATCGCGAACACGCCATGCCCGCCCCGCACGCACCTTCGTCCCCGCGTCCGGCAGAGGGTTCACACGGCGGCGGGAACAGTGCCGCGTACGAGCACCACCGGCCACTCCCAGGACCGCCAACCACACCGCGCCCAGCGTCCGTTCGACGTATGGCCGAGTTAACGCACCCGTAAGGCAGTTGTGATTTAAGTCTTGACAGGTGCCCATCACCACGCCACCTTGGGAGCGCTCCCACAATCAAGACTTGCACACTCCACTCCCCTCCCTTCTCCCCCAACACCCGGTGGCGAAAGGGGCGTTACGGGGCGCAGCCGCGCTCCCCGTAACGCTCCACGCTGTCTGGCAGAGGAAGGCGTTCGTCATGAGCTTGGTGAAGCGCTGTAGACACAGCCGCACCGGAGGGCTCCCGACCCTCCTGGTCGGAGCCCTGGCACTCGCCACCACCCTGATGGGCGGACCGGCGACCGCGGCCGAGCAGGGCACGTTGCATGAACTCGCCGCCGCCCAGGGCAAGTACTTCGGCTCCGCCACCGACAACCCCGAACTGCCCGATGCCGCCTACGCGGCCACTCTGGGCTCCGAGTTCGGGCAGATCACCCCCGGCAACTCCATGAAGTGGGACACCACCGAGCCGGTGCAGGGCCAGTTCAACTTCGCCAAGGGCGATGTGATCACCAACTTCGCGGAACAGCACGGCCAGACCGTGCGGGGCCACACCCTCGTCTGGCACAGTCAGCTGCCCGGCTGGGTCGGCTCGCTGCCGTCGGTCCAGGTGAAGGCGGCCATGACGAACCACATCACCGAGGAGGCGACGCACTACCGCGGCGCGGTCCTGGCGTGGGACGTGGTGAACGAACCGTTCAACGAGGACGGGACCTTCCGTACGAGCCCCTTCTACACCGCCATGGGCAGCGACTACATCGCCACCGCCCTGCGCGCCGCCCATGCCGCGGACCCCGACGCCAAGCTGTACATCAACGACTACAACATCGAGGGGCTCGGCGCGAAGAGCGACGCCATGTACGCCCTGGTGAGCGAGTTGCTCGACGAGGGTGTGCCGCTCGACGGGGTCGGCATGCAGGCGCATCTGGCCGTTCAGTACGGCTTCCCGTACCAGATGCAGGCGAACATGCAGCGGTTCGCCGACCTCGGTCTCGACGTGGCCGTCACCGAACTCGACGTGCGCATGCAGTTGCCCGCCGACGCGACCGAGACCGCCACGCAGTCCTCGTACTACCGGCAGGTCACCGAGGCCTGCCTGGCGGTCGAGCGCTGCGTCGGCATCACCGTCTGGGACTACACGGACAAGTACTCCTGGGTCCCGAGCACGTTCCCGGGTCAGGGTGCGGCCAATCTGTACGACGAGAACCTTCTGCCGAAGCCCGCGTACTCCGCCGTGCGCACCGCGCTCGGCGGCGACGACGAGGGCGGGGAGGGCGGCGACCCCGGCGCGCTCAAGGCGCAGTACCGCAGCAGCGACTCCTCGGCCGGCGACAACCAGATCAAGCCCGGCCTCCAACTCGTGAACACCGGCACCGCGGCGGTCAGCCTCTCGGACGTCACCGTCCGCTACTGGTTCACCTCCGACAACGGAGCTTCCACGTACGGCACTTGGTGCGACTGGTCCCCGATCGGCTGCTCCACCGTGACCCACCGGGTGGCCGCCGTGAGCACCCCGAAGTCCGGCGCCGACCACTACCTCGAAGTGGGCTTCACCGGCGGCAGTCTGGCACCGGGCGCCACCACCGGCGAGATTCAGCTGCGCCTCAGCAAGACGGACTGGTCGAACTTCGACGAGTCGGACGACTACAGCCACGGCTCCGCCGGCTCGTACGCGGACGCGCCGAAGGTCGCCGTCTACGTCGCCGGTGACCTGGTCTGGGGCATCGAGCCCTGACGGCCGGCCGCACCGGCCGTCCCCCTTCCGCACTCCCCCGCTTCTCCCCCATCCCCGCTCTCACCTCCTCCCTTCCCCCAACGACACCCGCCAATGGAGGATTTGTGTCGATATCACGTAGAACATTCAGTAGCGCCCTGGGCGGCAGCATGCTCGCCGTGGGCCTGGCGCAGGGCACCGCCGTCGCCAAGCCCGCCGCGCAGACGGCCGGCAGCACTGCCCGGGCGGCCGCGGCCGACGACCCGTACACCCAGGCCTTCCTCACCCAGTACGGCAAAATCAAGGCGTCCGCCAACGGCTACTTCAGCCCGGACGGCCTGCCGTACCACTCGGTCGAGACCCTGATGGTGGAGGCACCCGACCACGGCCACCAGACCACGTCGGAGGCGGTCAGCTTCTGGATGTGGCTGGAGGCGGCGTACGGCCGGGTGACCGGTGACTGGGCGCCCTTCAACGCGGCCTGGACGGTGGCCGAGAAGACCATCATTCCCCAGCACGCGGATCAGTCGACCGCCGACTCCTACAACCCGTCGGCGCCCGCGACCTACGCCCCGGAGCACCCGCTGCCCAGCGGCTACCCCTCCGCCCTGGACGGCAACGTCAAGGTGGGCACCGACCCGCTCGCCACCGAACTCGCCTCGTCCTACGGGACGATGGACGTGTACGGCATGCACTGGCTGATGGACCTGGACAACGTCTACGGGTACGGCAACAAGCCGGGCACCGGCGGCGAGTCCGGGCCGGGCGCCGGCGCCTCCTACATCAACACTTACCAGCGCGGTGCGCAGGAGTCGGTGTGGGAGACCGTCCCGCAGCCCACCACCGACCTCTTCAAGTACGGCGGTCCCAACGGATATCTGGACCTGTTCGTCGATGACGCGAGCTACGCCAAGCAGTGGAAGTACACCAACGCGCCGGACGCCGACGCCCGCGCGGTGCAGGCTGCCTACTGGGCGTACCGCTGGGCCTCGGACCAGGGCAAGGCGAGCGCGGTCTCGGCCTCGGTCGCGAAGGCGGCCAAGATGGGCGACTACCTCCGCTACGCCATGTTCGACAAGTACTTCAAGCGGGTCGGCGACTGCACCGACCCCGCCTCCTGCCCCGCCGCCACGGGCCGGGACTCCCAGCACTACCTGCTGTCCTGGTACTACGCCTGGGGCGGTGCGGCGGCCGGCAGTGGCGGCGGCTGGGCCTGGCGCATCGGTGACGGCGCCTCCCACCAGGGCTACCAGAACCCGCTGGCGGCCTGGGCCCTGTCCAACGTACCGGCGCTGACGCCCAAGTCGGCGACGGCCAGGGGCGACTGGTCCAAGAGCCTGACCCGGCAGCTGGAGTTCCTGACCTGGCTGCAGTCCAGCGAGGGCGCCTTCGCGGGCGGCTGCACCAACAGCTGGGAGGGGAGCTACAGCGCGCCGCCGGCCGGCACTCCCACCTTCTACGGCATGGCCTACGACTGGCAGCCGGTCTACCACGACCCGGCGAGCAACAACTGGTTCGGCTTCCAGGCCTGGGGCATGGAGCGCCTTGCCGCGTACTACCACGAGACGGGCAACGCGGCCGCCGAGGCGGTGCTGTCCAAGTGGGTCGCCTGGGCCTCGTCCGAGACGACGGTGGGCGCCGACGGCAGCTTCCGCTTCCCGTCCACGCTCAACTGGACCGGGCAGCCCGACACCTGGGACGCGGCGTCCCCCGGGGACAACGCGGGTCTGCACGTCACGGTCGTCGACTACGCCAACGACGTCGGTGTGGGCGCCGCGTACGTCAAGACGCTCACCTACTACGCCGCCAAGTCGGGTGACGAGGACGCCGCGGCGCTGGCCAAGGCGCTCCTGGACGCGATGGCGCTGAACGCCACCGACAAGGGCATCTCGGTGCCGGAGACCAGGAAGGACTACAACCGCTTCAACGACGAGGTGTACATCCCGGCCGGGTGGTCGGGCACGATGCCGAACGGCGACACCATCGAGCCGGGTTCGACCTTCATCGACATCCGCAGCTGGTACAAGGACGACCCGGACTGGCCGAAGGTGCAGGCCTACCTGGACGGCGGTGCGGCCCCCACCTTCACCTACCACCGGTTCTGGGCGCAGGCGGCGCTCGCACTGGCCTTCGCGATCTACGCGGAACTGCTGGTGGAGGGGGGCGGCGAGCCGGGCGGGGACACCGAGCCGCCGACGGCTCCGGCCGGACTGACCGTGACGGCGACGACGAGCAACAGCGTGTCGCTCTCCTGGTCGGCCGCCACCGACAACGTCGCCGTGACCGGCTACGACGTGTACCGCAACGGGGTACTGGCGGGGAACGCCACCACCCGGACGTTCACCGACCCGGGCCTCGCCGCGGCGACCGAATACAGCTACACGGTCGCGGCACGGGACGCGGGCGGCAACACCTCGGCGCTGTCGGCCGCGGTCACCGCCACCACGAAGAGCGGCGGCTCGACCGGCACAGGCGCGGTGAAGGTCCAGTACAAGAACACCGACTCGTCCGCGACCGACAACCAGATCCGGCTGGGCCTGCAGGTACTGAACACGGGCAGCGCCCCGATCGACCTGTCGACGGTGAAGGTGCGCTACTGGTTCACCTCCGACGGCGGCCCGAGCACCTTCGGCACGTACTGCGACTACGCCGCGCTCGGCTCGTCCAACATCACCCACTCGGTGGTCGCCGTCTCCAGCCCGAAGACGGGTGCCGACCGTTATCTGGAGATCGGTTTCACCGGCGGTGCCGGCACGCTGGCCGCCGGCGCGTCTACGGGCGAGCTCCAGCTGCGGATCAACAAGAGCGACTGGTCCAACTTCAACGAGAGCGACGACTACAGCCGGGCCACCAACACCACGTACGCGGACACCTCCAAGGTCGGCGCCTATGTCGCCGGCACCCTTGCCTGGGGGGTCGCGCCATGACAGGCAGGCGGCTCCCGGCACTGGCCGGGGCGGCTGCGGCACTCGTGCTCGCCGGCGCGTCGATGCTCACCGGTGCCCCGGCCGCCTCGGCGGCACCGGTCACCGACTGCACCCCGTGGGGAACCACCGAACTGCAGGGCGGGGAGTACCTCTACCAGCAGAACGAGTGGAACTCCGAGACCGAGCAGTGTGTCAGCGTCGATCCGGACACGGGTGCCTGGAGCGTCACCAAGTCCTCCTTCTCCCTGCCGACGAACGGCGCCCCGGCGACGTACCCCTCCAGCTACAAGGGCTGTCACTGGGGGGCGTGCACGACGGACAGCGGGCTGCCGCTGCGCGTCGACGAGCTGGGCAGCGTGCGTACCGACTGGTCGACCACCCAGGTCGGCTCCGGCGCGTACAACGTGTCGATGGACATCTGGTTCAACTCGGCGCCGGTCACCGACGACCAGCCGGACGGCACCGAGGTCATGATCTGGATGAACCACCGCGGCGGAGTCCAGCCGATCGGGTCCCGCACCGCGACGGTGCAGCTCGACGGCCGGACCTGGGACGTCTGGACGGGTCCCGGCGCTTCGGGCTGGAAGGTCATCTCGTACGTCCTTCAGGGCGGCGCCACCGAGCTCGCCGACTTCGATGTGAAGGGTCTGATCGACGACGGAGTCGGCCGCGGATCGATCGATCCGGCGCACTACCTGATCGACGCCGAGGCCGGGTTCGAGATCTGGCAGGGTGGTCAGGGCCTCGGGATGAACGAGTTCTCCTTCGAGGCGAGCACGGAGCCCGGCGGTGGCGGGGAGGACACCCAGGCGCCGACGGTGCCGGCGGGCGTGACCGTGACCGGCACGACCGGCAGTTCGGTCTCGCTGTCCTGGACCCCGGCGACGGACGACACCGGTGTCAGCGGATACGACGTCTACCGCGACGGGGTGAAGGCGGGCTCCACCGCATCCACCTCGTTCACCGACACCGGTCTCGCCGCCTCGTCCTCGCACAGCTACACCGTGCGGGCCAGGGACGCGGCCGGGAACACCTCCGCGGCCTCCGCGGCGGTCAGCGCGACCACCGCGGCAGGCAGCGGTGGAAGCACCGGTGCGCTCAAGGTCCAGTACAAGAACAACGACGCGTCGCCCGGCGACAACCAGATCAGGCCCGGCCTCCAGTTGGTCAACACCGGCACCACGGCGGTGGACCTGAGCAAGGTCACCCTTCGCTACTGGTTCAGCGGTGAGTCCGGCTCCGCCTCGTACGGAACCTCGTGCGACTACGCGGTGCTCGGCTGCGGCGCGGTCACCCACCGCGTGGTGTCGGCCGGTTCCGCGGGACCGGGTGCCGACCACTACCTGGAGGTCGGCTTCACCGGCGGCAGCCTGGCCCCCGGCGCCTCCACCGGAGAGATCCAGCTCCGGTTCAACAAGGCCGACTGGTCCGCCTTCAACGAGACCGACGACTACAGCAGGGGCGCCAACACGGCCTTCGCCGACGCCTCGAAGGTCGGGGTGTACGTCAACGGCGCCCTGTCCGCGGGCACCGCACCGTGACCGGCGGCTGAACGGCCGGTCACCAGCGAACTCCCGATGGCGGGCTATCCATTCACCCCGCTCTGCCCGCCATCGGGGAACCACCCACGTCCTCACCGACGCACCACCGGCTCGCCGTCCCCGTGGACGGCGGACCGGAGCGACACCCCCACAAGCCGCCTGCGGGGAGCTTCCGCAGGCGTACGAGAGGAATACGGAGCCGCAATGAGTACCAGAGGTACGATCATGCACGGGCTACGCCGGAGGCTTGCCGCAGCCTCCGCCCTGGCCATGGGCGCAGCACTGATGGTGGCGATTCCCACCCCCGCCTCCGCAGCCGCGCGGGTCGACAACCCCTATGTGGGCGCCACGCCCTACGTGAACACGGACTGGTCCGCCATGGCGAGGTCCGAACCGGGTGGCGCCGCCATCGCCGACACGCCGTCCTTCGTCTGGATGGACCGCATCGCGGCCATCGAGGGCTCGGCTTCCAAGATGAGCCTGCGCGAGCACCTGGACAACGCGCTGGACCAGGGTGCGGACCTGTTCCAGGTCGTCATCTACGACCTGCCGGGACGCGACTGCTCCGCGCTGGCGTCCAACGGTGAACTCGGTCCCACGGAGCTCGGCCGCTACAAGACCGAGTACATCGATCCGATCTCCGACATCCTCGCCGACCCCGCGTACGCGAGTCTGCGCATCGTCACCCTCATCGAGCCGGACTCGCTGCCCAACATCGTCACCAACGCGGGCGGCACCGCCGGTTCCACGGATGCCTGCGCGACGATGAAGGCGAACGGGAACTACGAGAAGGGTGTCGGCTACGCCCTGCACACCCTCGGCGCCATTCCCAACGTCTACAACTACATCGACGCCGCCCACCACGGATGGCTCGGCTGGGACACCAACATGGGTCCGGCCGCCACGGAGTTCAAGAAGGCCGCCACCTCCGAAGGCGCCACGGTCGACGACGTGGCCGGCTTCATCGTGAACACGGCCAACTACTCGGCCCTCAAGGAGCCGAACTTCAAGATCACCGATTCGGTGAACGGCACCACGGTGCGCCAGTCGAAGTGGGTCGACTGGAACTACTACACCGATGAGCTGACGTTCGCCCAGGCGCTGCGCACCCTGCTGGTGAGCCAGGGCTTCAACTCCAACATCGGCATGCTGATCGACACCGCCCGCAACGGCTGGGGCGGCTCCGCACGACCCACCTCCGCAGGCCCGCTGACCAGCGTGGACGCCTACGTCAACGGCGGCCGGGTCGACCGTCGCATCCACGCAGGCAACTGGTGCAACCAGAGCGGCGCCGGCGTCGGCGAGCGTCCCACAGCGGCCCCCGAGACCGGAATCGACGCGTACGTGTGGGCCAAGCCCCCGGGCGAGTCGGACGGCAACAGCGCGCCCGTCGACAACGACGAGGGCAAGGGCTTCGACCGGATGTGCGACCCGACGTACGAGGGCAACGGCCGTAACGGCAACAGCATGACCGGCGCGCTGCCGAACTCCCCGCTCGCAGGTCACTGGTTCTCCGCGCAGTTCCAGGAGCTCGTGAAGAACGCCTACCCGCCGATCGACGGCAGTGGCAACCCGGGCGGCGGCGACGACACCCAGGCGCCGACCGCGCCGACCGGTGTGACCGCGACGGCGAAGACCAGCGGCAGCGTCTCGCTTTCCTGGACGGCGTCCACCGACAACACCGGAGTGACCGGCTACGACGTGTTCCGCGGCGGTGTGAAGGTGGGCTCCTCCACCACGACCTCGTACACGGACTCGGGTCTGTCGGCGTCGACCGCGTACAGCTACACGGTCAAGGCGAAGGACGCGGCCGGCAACGTGTCGGCGGCCTCCGCCGCGCTGTCCGCCACCACGTCCGCGGGCGGCGGCACCGGAACGGGCGCGCTCAAGGTCCAGTACAAGAACACCGACTCCTCCGCGACCGACAACCAGATCCGGATGGGTCTGCAGCTGGTCAACACGGGCAGCACCGCAGTGGACCTGTCCACGGTGAAGCTGCGCTACTGGTTCACCCCCGAGTCGGGTGCCTCCACCTTCGGTACCTCGTGCGACTGGGCGGTCATCGGCTGCGGCACCCTGACGCACAGCGTGAAGACCGCCGGTTCGGCGGCCGGTGCCAGCCACTACCTGGAGGTCGGCTTCGGCAGCGGCACCCTGGCGGCGGGCGCGTCCACGGGTGAGATGCAGCTGCGACTGAACAAGAGCGACTGGTCCAACTTCAACGAGGCGGACGACTACAGCCGTTCGACGTCGACGAGCTTCGCCGACGCGGCGAAGATCGGCCTGTACGTCACCGGCACGCTCGCCTGGGGCACCGCGCCCTGATCCTGCGGTCCGGCCCCCGTCCCCGTCCTGACACGGTGACGGGGGCCGGACCCCGGGTCTCCCAACGGACCCGCCCCCTGCCGGAAGACCGGCAGGGGGCGGTGTCATGTGCGCGGGGCTTTCAGAGCACCGTGGGGACGGTGATGCCCGCCTCCGCGGCGGCCGCGGTCAGCTGCTGCCAGACCTTGGGGGCCACCGCGATTCCCTTCTCGCCACGGGCGGCAGCCGTGGCGGCGCTGCGCTCGCCCGGGTAGAACACCCCGTCCGCGCCGTCGGCCGGGGAAAGTTCCTCCGTCCCCCTGGTCCTCGTCACGAAGAACAACCTGGACCAGGAACCGCAGTACTGTCCCTGAGCCGCTACGGGCCCGGACAGGACGCTTCCGGCCCCGTGGCATCGGGGGAGACAGGTTTGCACCGACGCGTACGACATCAGGTCGGCCAGGTCGCAGACGGTTACAAGAATCGCCGGCCGGCCCTAGGCTGTCTCCACAGAGAAATCCGCTGACCTGGGAGAACGCCGCCCCGGAGCCGATCCGGCAGAGCTTGGAGCCGCCCGTGTTCTATTACGTGCTCAAGTACGTCGTCCTGGGGCCGCTGCTGCGGTTGTTCTTCCGTCCCGTCATCAAGGGGATGGAGAACATTCCGGCGGAGGGCGCGGCGATCATCGCCGGCAACCATCTGTCCTTCTCCGACCACTTCCTGATGCCGGCGATCATCAAGCGGCGGGTCACCTTCCTCGCGAAGGCGGAGTACTTCACCGGACCCGGCGTGAAGGGCCGGCTGACCGCCGCGTTCTTCCACGCCATCGGGCAGATCCCGGTGGACAGGTCGGGCAAGGAAGCGGGGCAGGCGGCGATCCGCGAGGGGCTCGGGGTGCTGGGAAGGGGCGAACTCCTGGGCATCTACCCGGAAGGCACCCGTTCGCACGATGGCCGGCTCTACAAGGGCAAGGTGGGGGTCGCGGTGATGGCCATCCGGGCTCAGGTGCCGGTGGTGCCGTGCGCGATGGTCGGCACGTTCGAGATCCAGCCGCCGGGGAAGGTCGTTCCCCGCATCAAGCAGGTCTCCATCCGGTTCGGCGAACCGCTGGACTTCTCCCGCTACGCCGGTCTGGAGAACGAGAAGGCGGCCATCCGGGCGGTCACCGACGAGATCATGTACGCGATCCTCGGTCTCTCCGGTCAGGAGTACGTCGACGAGTACGCGGCCAAGGTGAAGGCGGCCGAACAGGGCCACAGCGCGGGAAGGTTCCCGAAACGGCAACGCTGACGGCGGATTCGCGCTCGGTGAACCCCGCTGGTCCGAGCCTCGCGCAGACCCTAGCGTGCGGTGCATGAGCAAGGGACACGCATGGGTACTGGGAGCGACGGGTCAGATCGGGCGGGCCGCGGTGCGCTCGCTTGTCGAGGACGGGTGGGAGGTCACCGCAGCCTCGCGCGGCGGTGACCGGGACGGGAGCTGGCACGACGACGTCCGGACGGCCGCTCTGGACCGCGACGAGGACGGCGCGCTCGCGGCGGCGCTCGGCGACGGCTGTGACGTGCTGGTCGACATGGTGGCGTACGGCGAGCAGCACGCCCGTCAGCTGACGGCGCTCGCGGACCGGGTCGGCTCCGCTGTGGTGGTCTCCAGCGGTGCGGTGTACGAGGACGACCGAGGCCGCAGTCTCGATACCCAGGGCGAGCCGGACGGGGCGCCTCATTACCCGGTGCCGGTTCCGGAGTCGCAGGCCACGGTCGCGCCGGGCGGGGCCACCTATGCGACGCGGAAGATCCGGCTGGAGCGGGACCTGCTGGCGGCGGGTGACTCGCTGCCGGTCACGCTGTTGCGGGCGGGCGCGGTCCACGGCCCGTACTGCCGCTCACCGCGGGAGCTCTACTTCGTGAAGCGGGCCCTGGACGGCCGCACGCGGCGGGTCCTGGCCTATGGAGGGACCTCGCGATTCCATCCCGTCCATGCGTCCAATGTGGCGGAGCTGATCCGCCTCGCCGCTCTGAAGCCGGGCTCGCGGGTGCTCAACGCCGCCGATCCGCAGGCACCGACGGTCGCGGAGATCGGTGAGGCGGTGGATGCGGTGCTGGGCCGGAGCGCGCAGACCGTACTGATGCAGGGGGCCGCCACACCGGAGGGCGTGGGTGACACGCCCTGGAGCACCCCGCATCCCCTCGTGTACGACATGAGCGCCGCGGAGCGGGAGCTCGGGTACCGGGCCGTGACGGGCTATGCCGAGTCGCTGCCGGAGACGGTGGAGTGGATCGCCGGGCAGCTGGCGGGCCGTGACTGGACGGACGCCTATCCGGCGATGGTGCGCGCCTACGGCACCGGGCTCTTCGACTACGCGGCGGAGGACGCCTGGCTGGAGCGGTACGACCGGGAGGCGTGAGCCGGGCGCACCGACAGGGACGGGCCACCGGTGAGTTACCGGCGGCCCGTCCTGTCACTCGGGTGCTACGGCTTCGGCGTGGCGTGCGGGGTGCACGTCACATCGCGCCGGTCGGTCTTCCCGGTGAGCAGGTAGCTGTCCACCCGCTCGTTGATGCAGGGGTTGACCAGGCCGGTGACGCCGTGCGATCCGGCGCCCTCCTCGGTGATGAGGCGCGAGCCCTTGAAGCGCTTGTGCAGCTCGACGGCGCCCTCGTACGGAGTGGCGGCGTCACGCGTGGACTGCACGATCAGCACCGGGGGCAGTCCCTTGCCGGTGCGGACGTCCAGCGGGGTCTGCTGCTTGGCCTGCCAGGTCGCACAGGGAAGGTTCATCCAGGCGTTGGCCCAGGTCATGAACGGGTAGTCCTTGTGCAGCCGGGTGTTGTCGCGGTCCCACTTGCGCCAGCTGGTGGGCCACTTGGCGTCCGCGCACTCGACCGCCGTGTACACGGCGTTGCTGTTCTCGGACCGGATGTTGCCCACCGTGTCCGACAGGTCGGGGGCGGCGGCGTCGATCAGTGCCTGGGTGTCACCGGCCCGGTAGGCGCTCCAGGTCCGGGCTGTGGGCGCCCAGGCGGAGTCGTAGTACGGGGCGCTCTGGAAGAACCCGATGAGTTCCGCGGGGCCGAGGACGCCGCCGATCGGGCTCTTCTTGGCGGCTGCGCGCAGCTTCAGCCACTCCTGCTCGACCTTCTGCGGCGTGGTGCCGATGTGGAAGGTGGCGTCGTTGGCGGCGACCCAGGCCTTCCAGTCGTCCCAGCGCTTCTGGAAGGCGATGTCCTGGTTGAGGTTCGCCTGGTACCAGATGTTGTCCTTCGCCGGGTTGACGACGCTGTCGACGACCATGCGGCGGACATGGGACGGGAAGAGCGTGCCGTAGACCGCGCCCAGGTAGGTGCCGTAGGAGACGCCCAGGTAATTGAGCTTCTTCTCACCGAGCGCGGCGCGGATGACGTCCAGGTCACGTGCGGTGTTCGGTGTCGTCATGTGCGGCAGCATGTCGCCGCTGCGTTCGGCACAGCCGTCCGCGTACTCGGCGGCGAGCTTGCGCTGGGCGCGTTTGTCGGCCTCGGTGTCGGGCACCGGGTCGGCCTTGGGTGCCTTGACGAACTCCTGCGGGTCGATGCAGGAGATCGGCGCCGAATGGCCGACGCCGCGGGGGTCGAAGCCCACGAAGTCGTAGGCCTTCGCCGTGTTCAGCCAGAGCGGGCTCTTCGTGGCGATCCGCTTGGGGAACGCCATGCCCGAGCCGCCGGGGCCGCCCGGGTTGTAGATCAGGGCGCCCTGGCGCTCACTGCTGGTTCCGGTGCTGACGTGCCGGTCGACGGCTATCTTGATCTGCTTGCCGTCGGGCCTGGCGTAGTCGAGCGGGACGGTGACCCATCCGCACTGGATCGGCGCGGCGATGGCCCAGTCGGCCGGACAGTCCGCCCAGTCGATGCCGGCCCTGGCCGCGCGTGCCGCGGCCAGCTGGACGCCGCGTGCCTCGGAGCCGTTGTGGTGGCGGCCGTCGGCGGTGGCAGCCGGTGCGGCTATCGCGCCCGCTATGAGCGTGCCCGCGATCAGAGCGCCGGCCGAGCCGAGCGCTGCTGTGCGTCTCAAGTGGAACCTCCCCCATGGTGAAGCGCCTTCGGGTGCGGCGCTGTTCAGTAGGTACCTCCCGCGGATCCTGTCTCCTGTGAGCTGCCTGAGAACAGATCGCACACGTACTTCTTTACCGAATCGATAACCGGACAGCGGTGTCCTGCCAGCGGTGTTCAGCTGCTCGCGGCGACCGCCAGTTCGTCCGCCGCCCGCTCCAGCACGGAGCGCAGCTCCCTCGCGTCGGCGGCGAGCGCGGTCACCAGGACGGCGGGGCCCGCGAGCCGCGTGAGGACGGCGGTGGATCCCAGCAGTCGGGCCTCCGGGGCGGCCACTTCGTCGAAGGCCGGTTCCACGACGAGCAGTTGACCGATGGCGCGGTGGCCGCCGAGCACGGCCGGGCCGTCCCAGCCGCCGGGTGCGCCCGGCCCGTAGGCCAGTTGCTGATCGAGGAGCGGACGCCCGGCGCGGCGCACGGTGAGCCTGCTCAGGAGCGTGCCGGTGGTCTCGCCGTACCGGCCGAGAATCTGCTCCTCGCGCAGCACCATCCTTGCGGTGGCGGCGAGTTCGACGACGGTGGCCATCTTCAGTTCGCTGCCGTGTGCCGAGATGAGCTGTTCGGGAAGCCAGTTGAGCTCGGCCCCCTCCTCCACGTTCAGCACGATGTCGTAGCGCGCCGCTGCCGCTGCGGGGCCGGGCAGGGCGACCGTGGCCGCCGCCGAGTCGACGGTGAGCCGGGTGCCTCGCCCGGCCCTCGCCTCGATGGCGAGCCGGTCTCCGCCGAGCGGGGCGCTCATCGCGCCCACGACGGTGACCCGCGCCGCCCCGGGAAGGGTGGCCCTCGTCCGCCGCAGGGCGAGTGGTCCTTCGCTCTCCAGGACGGGGAGCGTGGTGGCGCCGCGCCCGTCGCGTACGGCGGTGATGCGGGCGGTGGCCCGGACGCTCATGCGGTCCAGGAGGCGAGCCGCCCCCGCACCCAGTCGGCGACCGGACCGACGCCTTCGCCCGAGGTGAGCGAGGTGAAGGCGACGGGCAGTTCGCCGCGCTGCTGTGCGGCGTCGCGGGCCATCCGGCCGAGGTCGGAGCCGACGTACGGCGCCAGGTCGGTCTTGTTGATCACCAGCAGGTCGGACGTGGTGACGCCGGGGCCGCCCTTACGCGGGATGTCGTCGCCGCCCGCCACGTCGATGATGAAGATCTGGGCGTCCACGAGCCCCTTGGAGAAGGTGGCCGTGAGGTTGTCACCGCCGGATTCCACGAGGATGAGGTCGAGCGGTCCCACGGTGTCCTCCAGGTCCTCGACGGCTTCGAGGTTGGCGGATATGTCGTCGCGGATGGCGGTGTGCGGGCAGGCTCCGGTCTCGACGGCCTGGATCCGCTCGGGCGGCAGCACCGCGTTGCGCAGCAGGAACGCCGCGTCCTCCCGGGTGTAGATGTCATTGGTGACGACGGCCAGGGACAGCTGGTCGCGCAGGGCTCGACAGAGCGCGGCCACGGTCGCGGTCTTCCCTGATCCGACCGGTCCGCCGAGGCCGATGCGCAGCGCCCGTCGGGTGCCGTCGGGGCGTGCGGCGTCGGCGCCGACAGCGGCCGGGCCCGGGTGGGAGTGGTCGAGGTGCATGCTGCGGCTCCTGTGCGGTTCGGTCGGCGTGCCGTTCGGCGCGCCGGAGTCATGAGGCGAAGAGCCGGACCGGCCGACCGGCGTGGGCCTCGGCGGAGATGTCGAGCAACGGGGATGAAGCGGCGGGAAGTTCATCGATGGGACCGTGCGCGGCAGCGACGGCCTGCTCGGCTATGTGGTCGAGCTCGGGGGCGAGCCGGGCCAGGACGGCGGTGGCGTCGAACGGGTTGAGGGAGAGCAGCCGGACCACGGCTGTGGCTGGTCCCCCGACCGTCTCGTACGCGGCGCAGTGTGCGGCGTCCTCGGGCCCGAGCCCTGCCGCGCGCGCGGTCAGGCCGAGCACGACCGGCTGGTGGCCGCCGCGTGGCCGGGCCAGGGCGAACGCGTCGAGCTCCTCGCTCGGCCAGGTCGCACGGGCGGCCCTCATCAGCTGCCGGCCGAGCTTGCGGGCGACCGCTCGCAGGGCGGGTGAGGGTGTACGGGCGTCGGCGACCTCGTCCAGGGCCAGCGGGTCGTGCCCGTGGGCGGCCGCCGCGGCGAGCGCCGCGGCGGTGAGCCCTGTCGTGTGCAGACGGCCCCGGCAGAAGTCGGCCAGGTCGTCGGCATTGCGGATACGTCCCGCCACAACGGCCGCCTCGGCACCGCCGGAGTGGGCGTGACCGCCGGCGGGGAACCGGCCGTCGGCCAGGACGAGCAGGGCTGCACGGCTCATCCGTCGTCCGTTCTCAGAAGAGGAAATAGCGCTGGGCCATGGGGAGTTCTGCGGCCGGCGCCGGTTCGACCGGGTCGCCGTCGATCGTCACGGCGAAGCTGTCCGGGGCGACGTCCACCCGGGGCAGCGCATCGTTCTCCCTCATGTCGGCCTTGGTCACGCCCCGGGTACTGGTGATCGGCACGAACCGCTTCCCCAGCCCGAGCCGTTCGGGCAACGCGTCCTCGATCGCCGCACCCGACACGAAGTTGAGCGAGTTGGCGGCCGGTGCCCTGCCGATGGCACCGAACATCGGACGTGGCAGGACAGGTTGCGGGGTGGGGATGGAGGCGTTGGCGTCACCCATCTGCGCGTAAGCGATCTGGCCGCCCTTGATGACGGTCTGCGGCTTGACCCCGAAGAAGGCGGGTTCCCACAGGACCAGGTCGGCGAGCTTGCCGGTCTCCACGGAGCCGATCTCCCGGTCGAGGCCCTGGGCCACCGCCGGGTTGATGGTGTATTTGGCGACATAGCGACGGACTCGGTGATTGTCGGCCCGCCCGTCGCCCGGCAGTGCGCCGCGCCGCTTCTTCATCACGTGGGCGGTCTGCCAGGTGCGCAGGACGACCTCGCCTATGCGCCCCATGGCCTGTGAGTCGGAGGAGATGATCGAGATGGCACCGAGGTCGTGCAGGATGTCCTCGGCCGCGATGGTCGAGGGCCGGATCCGCGACTCGGCGAACGCCAGGTCCTCGGGCACGGCAGGGTTCAGGTGGTGGCACACCATCAGCATGTCGAGGTGTTCCTCGATGGTGTTGACGGTGTGCGGCCGGGTCGGATTGGTGGAGCTGGGCAGCACGTACGGCTCCGAGACGACACTGATGATGTCGGGGGCGTGCCCGCCGCCCGCACCCTCGGTGTGGTACGCGTGAATGGTGCGCCCGGCGATGGCGGCCAGGGTGTCGGCGACGAATCCGGCCTCGTTCAGCGTGTCGGTGTGGATGGCGAGCTGGGCGCCGGTCTCCTCGCAGACGCGCAGGCAGGCATCGATGACGGCGGGTGTCGCACCCCAGTCCTCATGGATCTTGAACCCGAGTGCGCCGCCCCGCAGTTGGGAGTGCATGGCGTCATGGGACATCGTGTTGCCCTTGCCGAGCAGTCCGATGTTGACGGGGTAGGCCTCCAGCGCCTCGAACATCCGGGCCAGGTGCCAGGGACCTGGGGTGATGGTCGTGGCCTTGGTGCCCTCGGCCGGGCCGGTGCCGCCGCCGACCAGGGTGGTGATGCCGCTGGAGAGCGCCTGGTCCACGAGGGTCGGCGAGATGAAGTGGACATGGGCGTCGATGGCGCCTGCGGTCAGGAACTTCCCGTTGCCCGAGATGATTTCGGTCTCGGGACCGATCACCAGATCCGGATGGACACCGTCCATGGTGTCCGGGTTGCCGGCCTTCCCTATCCCGGTGATCCGGCCGTCGCGGATGCCGATGTCCGCCTTGACGATTCCCCAGTGGTCGATGACGACGGCGCCGGTGATGACCGTGTCCGGGGCGCCTTCGGCGCGGGTGGTGCGCGCCTGCCCCATGGACTCACGGATCACCTTGCCGCCGCCGAACACGGCCTCGTCGCCCGCGAGTCCGGGTCCGCCGCAGCGGTCCTCCTCGATCTCCACGAGCAGATCGGTGTCGGCGAGACGGATCCGGTCGCCGGTGGTGGGGCCGAACAGGTCGGCGTACACGGCGCGGTGGAGCTCAGTCATCGAGGGGACCTCCGGTCTCGCCGCGCAGGCCCGGGACGATCCGCCGCCCCGCCAGCGGGACGAGTTCAACGTCGACGGGGATACCGGGCTCGAACCGGACGGCCGTCCCGGCGGCGATGTTCAGCCGGAGTCCGCGGGCAGCCTCCCGGTCGAACGCGAGGCCGGGATTGGCCTCGGCGAAGTGGTAGTGCGAGCCGACCTGGACCGGCCGGTCGGCCGCGTTGAGGACGGTGAGGCGGATGACGGGCCTGCCCGCGTTGAGCGGCACGGGCCCGTCCGCGTACAGGATCTCTCCCGGAATCATCGGCGGCGCCCCGTCAGACGATCGGGTCGTGGACGGTGACGAGCTTGGTGCCGTCGGGGAAGGTCGCCTCGACCTGCACATCGTGGATCATCTCGGCTATGCCGTCCATGACGTCGTCACGGGTGAGCACCTTGCGTCCGGATGCCATGAGTTCGGAGACCGTACGGCCGTCGCGCGCCCCCTCCAGCAGGTGGGAGGTGATGAGGGCGACGGCCTCGGGGTGGTTGAGCCGCAGTCCGCGCGCGCGGCGCTTCTCGGCCACGTCCGCAGCCACATGTATGAGCAGGCGTTCCTGCTCGTGCGGGGTCAGTTGCACGTGTCCACCTCACAGTCATCCGCCCAGTACCGGCCCTGGGCGCAGCGAGACACTAGCCGCCTTCAACAGTCTGTTGACGATCGAACCGGTGCCGCACGGCGAGGTATTGCACGTTAGAGCCGAAGTTTTTCCGGCGCGTTAACTGGCCTTTTGCAGATCCATGGACATCAGCCCTCGCAGACCGTTCTCGAGCACCTCGGGTCCCGCGTCGCCGAACATGGCGAGTTGGGCGATGAAGCCCTGCGCGGTGGCGATCAGCGTGCGGGCGATGTGCTCGTCCGGCACTTCAACAGCGAGCATCCCGCGCGCGCGGTAGACGCCGACCAGCTCCGCCCATGACACCCGCAGCCCTTCGTACGCCTCACCGAGCGTGGCCGCCAGCCGCTCACTGCGCAGCGTCTCGGACCACACCTGCACGATCAGCCCGGCATACGCCCTCCGGTCCAGCCCGCCCCTCCCGTCCGCCTCGTCCCCGAACAGGGTGCGCACCACACGGCCGATCAGCACATCGGGGGTGGGCGGCGGACTACTGCGGGCAGCACGCTCGAACGCCTGCCGGACCCCGCCGACCGCCTCCCCCGCAATGGCGGCGATCAGGTCCTCCTTGCCGGTGAAGTAGCGATAGACCGCACCGGCCGACAGCCCGACCTCCTTCAGGACGTCCTGCATCGACGTGGCGTGGAAACCGTCGCGGGCGAAGCACCGGGCCGCGCCATCAAGGATCTGGCGGCGGCGGGCATCGAGGTGTTCCTGGGATACACGGGCCATGACCTCAATCTAAAACGAACGTTCCTTCTTGACAGCGCACCACCCGGAAGGAGAGTGACGGCGACACGCAAAACGAACGATCCTTCTCTTTGAATCGAGGCTCACGCCATGTCCGCTGCCCCGAACCGCCGTTTGGTGGCGGTCGTACTGCTGGTCCCCATGGTGGTGGCGCTCGTCCTCTGGGCTTTCGCCTGGCCCGCCGCCCGCATGGCACCCCGGGACCTCCCCGTCGGCATCGCAGGCTCCGCACCGGCCGCCGATCAGCTCCAGCAGCAGCTCGAACAGCGCGACGGCGCCTTCGAGATCCACCGGTACGACTCCGAGACCGCCGCCCGCACCGCAATTGAGGACCGGGCCGTATACGGCGCGATCGTGGCCACCACGAAAGGCCCCGAACTGCTGACCGCGTCCGCGGCCGGCCCCGTGGTCGCCCAGCTGCTGCACGAGGCGGTGACCGCATCCGCTCCGGCGGGCGCCGCGGTACCGGTCACGGACGTGGTGGCGGCACCGGCCGCGGATCCGCGCGGCAGCGTGCTCGGCGCGAGCATCCTGCCGCTGGCGATCGCCGGCATGGCCGCCGGATCGGCCGTGACCCTGCTGCGGCTGCGCGGCGGGCGCGCGGCCGCGGCGCTGCTCGGTGTGGCCGCTCTGGTGGGAATCGCCGCCACCGCGCTCACCGACAGCTGGCTCGGGGTCATCACCGGTGACTGGTGGAGCGAAGCGGGTGCACTCGGCCTCACCGTGCTTGCCATCGGCGCGCCGGTGGCGGGGCTCGCGGCCCTGATCGGACCGGCGGGAGTCGGCCTCGGGGCGCTGCTCATGGTGCTCGTGGGCAACCCGTTCTCGGGCGTCACCAGCGCGCCCGAACTGCTTCCCCAGCCGGTCGGAGCGATCGGCCAGTTGCTGCCGCCGGGCGCGGGCGGTTCACTGCTGCGCTCGGTCGCGTTCTTCGACGGGCACGCGGCGGGTGGCGCGACCCTGACCCTCGCCCTGTGGGCCGTACTCGGTCTGACCGCGGTGATCATCGGTGGCCGCCGCCGGCTGCCCCCGGCACCGGACGCGCCCGAGACCGCACCCGTGCGCCAGCCCGCACCGGTGGACTGACGCACCCCGGGAGAGGGCCGCGCACCCTGCCAAGGGGGTGCACGGCCCTTTCACGTCCGGTCAGTTGGCCGGGCCCTGCTGCCCCCTGTATTCCGCGGCGATCCCGAAGCGGCGCCGTTCGCCCGGAGCGGACGCCGTGGAGCCGATCGAGGAGACCGAGCTGATCACCTGCTCATGCTCCGCCGCCTCCTCACCCTCAAGTCGCTCCAGGTCAGCGGCCGATACGAGGGCCACGAGCGGCTTGCCGTGCCGCGTCACGACCACGCGCTCGCCGCCGTAGACGACTCGGTTGATCAGTTCGGCGAGCTCAGCTCGGGCTTGCGTCACCGGAATCTCATAGGCCATGCTCCCATCATAACCTTCTGTACGTCCTGTACATTTTTTTCCAGAAGCGTGCGCGAGTGCCTTCATGGCCTCGCGCGCCCCGGAGGAGAGGCCTCGCCATGCACCGCCCCGCCGCCCGCCATGTACTGCCCGAGTTCACCGAGCGCACTTCCCAGGGGACCCGCACGCTCGACCCGTACTCCAAGCTCCTGGCCGAACGGGTCGTGTTCCTCGGCACCCCCGTCGACGACACTGCGGCCGGTGACCTGGTCGCACAGTTCATGTACCTGGAGCACGACGCGCCGGACCGGCCCATCCAGCTCTACATCAACTCCCCCGGCGGCACGTTCGGCGCCATGACCGCCGTCTACGACACAATGATGTTCCTCACCTGCGAGGTGGAGACCTTCTGTCTCGGCCAGGCGGGGGCCGGCGCCGCCGTGCTGCTCGCGGCGGGAGCTCCGGGCAGACGACACGCCCTGCCGGGCGCCCGCGTGGTGGTGCAGCAGCCCGAACTCGCCGAGCCGGTACAGGGGCAGCCGTCCGATCTGGAGATCGAGGCACGGGAGCTGGCCCGCATGCGCGAGACGCTCACCGGCATGCTGGCCCGTCACACCGGCCGCCCCGCCGAGCAGATCACCGCCGATACCGAGCGCGACCTCATCCTCGACGCCGAGGGCGCCAAGGACTACGGGCTGGTCGACCACATCGTCCAGAACCGCTCGCTGTCGCTGCCTCCGCACTCGACGCGGTGAATCCCCGATGCAGCCACCGGAGTTCGCTCCACTGCCCGCCCTGACCCGCGCGGAGGGCGAGTTCATCGACCGCTACCTGCAAGTCCTCGACCAGGTGGGCCGGATCAATCCGGCCCACGGCGGCGACACCTACGGCGCGCTGCGCGCCGCCCAGGCGCTGGCCTCGTACTCGGCCGCACTGCGGGACGCGCTCGCATTGATGCACGAGCGTGGCGAATCCCGGATCCACGCAGTCACGTTGACCCGGGCGCTGCGCGTGCTGGACGGCGAACGGCGCTCCGGGCGGATCACCCTCCCACCCGAGCCCCCTAGTTGATCAGCCCCTCGACCCGACACGCCCGACGCGTCGACCAAATATTCTCCCTCGTTCGGCGTAGACGTTACTTCGCCCGAGGGACAGCTCAATTTGCGCTGTCGCGGTGGACGATGGGTGAAATCTCCCGTTCCGTGGCTGGTGCGGCACCGGTCGGCGAGAGTCGACAGTTTGCCGAAAAGTCACCTTCCCACCCGAACGGGTCAGTCGTGATGAGCCTCACATATCGCCGCTTCCCCTCGGAAATCCGGCACTCGGTGAGTCAAGATCCCTGGGACGACAAGCCCCCGCCACCGCGGCGGGGCGGTCCGGGCGGACGCCGAGTCCTGCCGCCGTCCGGATGCCTGGTCGACAGGAGTGGATCGGCAGGAGTGGAGGACCCGAGCACAACGGGCCGACCGGACCTCCGGTCGTCCCTCGGGGTGAAGCCGCATCCGCGGCCGGGCAACTTCGCCAGCCCGAACCCGACAGGTCATCCTTCACAGGCGGCTGACGAAGGGTTGCGCATGAGTGCGCAGGTTCATGTCCCGTCTCTGCTCGCCCGGGCCACGACGGCCTCGGCCATGACTCTCGCCGCTGTCGGCGGCACGTTGTTCGTTCCCGGCGCCGTGACCGAAGCCCAGGCCGCGACGCATTCGATGAAGGCGCTCAACATCGCCGCGTCGAAGAAGGGGGCGCCCTACCGGTGGGGCGCCACCGGACCCAGCCGCTTCGACTGTTCCGGCCTGACGCTCTACTCGTTCAAGAAGGCGGGCAAGAAGCTCCCGCGCACGGCCCAGCAGCAGTACAACAAGACCCGCCACATCTCGTCCTCCAAGCGGCAACGCGGCGATCTGGTCTTCTTCCATTCCGGCCGCAGCATCTACCACGTGGGCATCTACGCGGGCAGCGGCAAGATCTGGCACTCGCCCAAGACCGGGGCCGTGGTCCGCCTGGAGAAGATCTGGACGAAGAGCGTCTATTACGGCCGGGTCCGCTGAGGCCCCGCCCCGGTCCGCTGCGGACGGGTCCGCCAAGGCCTCTCCCCCGTCCCGGCCCGTGCTCCCGCGTCAGTGCAGCAGCGGGCCGGTCACCAGGACCAGCCCCAGTGCGGTGAGTGCCGCGCCGCTGCCGCCCTCGATCGCCCGGGTGGTACGCGGCCGGCGCAGCCACCGGCCGAGGCGGTCCACCAGGAGCGCCACGACCGGGAACCAGATCAGCGCCATCAGCACGACGATCGCGGCGAGCAGCAGCGTCCTGGGCAGGGGCGCGGCCCCGGCCGGCACGAACTGTGGCAGCAGGCTGAGGAAGAGCACGGGCGCCTTGGGGTTCAGCGCATTGGTCAGGAATCCCTGGCGCAGTGCGCGGCCGGTTCCCATCGTGGCCCGCCCACCGTCTCCCTCATCCGGCCCCGGCTCCGCCGCCGGCCCCCCGCGTCGCCGGGCCGCATACAGAGCACTGAGGCCCAGGTAGAGCACGTAGGCGCCGCCCAGGAGCTGGACGGTCCGGAACAGCACGGGCACCGCCACCAGCACGGCGGCCAGACCGGCGACGGCGAGCGCGGTGTGGACGAGGAGGCCCCCGGCGACCCCGAGGGCGGTCGCCACCCCCGCCGCGCGCGAGGCGAGGGCGTTGCGTACGACGACGGTGAAGTCCGCGCCGGGCAGGGCGACCATGCCGGCGGCGACCCCGACGAAGGCGGTCAGTTGTGCGTCCATGGCTCCACCCTGGACCGCCGTAGCCTTTAGCGTGTACTTGCAATCTTCTGGGTCTGCCAAAAGGAACGCTTAATGTACGACCCGACACGGCTCGCGGCGCTGGTGGCGGTCGCCGAGGCCGGTTCGATCACCCGGGCCGCCGCACGCCTGGGCTATACCGCCCCGGCGCTCTCCCAGCAGCTCGCCAAGCTGGAGCGGGAGGCGGGGGCGGCGCTGCTGGTGCGCCATCACCGAGGCGCCCGGCTGACAGCAGCGGGCGAACTGCTTGCCGGGCGCGCCCGGCGGGTCCTCGACGAGATGGAGCAGGCCCGCCACGAACTGGCTCGCCTGGCCGGACTCTCCGGCGGTCGCCTGCGGGTCGGCACCTTCACCACTGCAGGCATCCATCTGCTGCCGCCGGTACTGAGCGCGTTCCGCCGGGCGCACCCGGACGTGGAGCTGACCGTCACCGAGTACGAGCCGCCGGGCGGGGTGGCCGCGGTGGCGGCGGGCGAGGTGGATCTGGCGCTGACCCATGCCTATGAGCCGGGCGCCGCGACGCCGCCGCCCTCAGGTGTCCTCCTCGAGCCGCTCCTGGTCGAGGAGCTGGTGCTGATCACGGCCGTCGGCCAGGTCCTGGCCGACGGCAGCGGGCGGCTCCCGGTGACGGAGCTGGCAGGCCGGCCCCTGATCAGCAGCGCGCCCACCCATCCGCCGCGCCGCGGGGTGGAGAGCGCACTCGCCGAGGCCGGGGCACTGCCGGCGGTGGTATGCGAGTCGCCCGGCTATGCGCTGGTGTGCGCCCTGGTCAGCGCGGGCATCGGCATGGCGGTCGTACCCGAAATGGTCGCCGCGATGTCGCCGACGCCCCTGTCCGTACGGCGGCTGGAGCCGGCCGCGTTCCGCCGGACGATCTCGGTGGTGCACCGTGGCGACCGCGCGAGCGCCGCGGCGGCGACGCTGCGGGCTCTGCTGCGCAGCGGATTCGGGCGGGCCGCAGCGCCCCTGTGACCGGGGTGCGCGGCGGGGCAGTCAGTGCTGGACGGCCACGTGCCACGGCAGCGCGATCCAGACGGTCTTCCCGCCGTCCGCGGTGGGGGTGACGGTCAGCCGGCCACCGTACTCCTTGGCCAGCGAGCGGATGATCACCATGCCGCGCCCGTTGTCCTGCTGCACGGCCGCAGGGAGTCGCTGGGGCCACCGGGGGTGACTGTCCGTCACCCCGAGGCGCAGCTGCTCCTCCCGTTCCAGCCGGAGGTCCACGGTGAACGTGGGTGACTGTCCGAAGGTGTGCTGGACGGCGTTGGTCGCGAGCTCCGAGACGATGAGCCGGACGGTCTCCCCCGTCTCCGCGTCGTCGGGAAGTCCCCAGTCGGCCAGTACCCGGGCCACATATCTCCGGGCCGCGGAGACCGAGACCGGCTCGCTCGGCAGAGTGACGCTTGCTTCTTGATGGTCTGCCATGGCGAGCCGTCCCTTTCCCACCCGGAAGCGACCCCGCGATCGTTGGTCCGGGTTGTGCTTCGCGCCAGATTGCCACTGATGCTGCCCTCTGTAACGGCGATCCACCAAGATATGCATATATCTGTCGCTCGAAGCGGTGAACTCTGCCCCGGATGCCCCGTAAGGGCGCCACACTGTCCGCTCGACAGGGAGTGGGAGGGAGGCACCACATGCGGCACGGCCCTGCGGTGCGACGCCGCAAGCTCGGGGAGGAGCTGCGGAGTCTGCGCCATGCGTCGGGACTCACGAGCCGGGACGCGGCTCGTCTGCTCGGCTGGCACCAGTCGAAGGTCAGCCGGATCGAAACCGGTGTGAGCGGAGTGCAGCCCGGCGACGTGACCCGGTTGCTCGACGCGTACGGCACGGACGACCCGAAGTTGCGCGAGGTCCTGGAGGCACTCGCGGGTTCGGCGGGCGGCGGGGGCACGGGGTGGTGGCACGCGTACCGCGGTCTGATCCCGCCGCAGTACCGCGACTTCATCAGCCTGGAGTCGCAGGCGCGCACCGCACGCACGCTGGAGACGTCGGTGGTGCCGGGTCTGCTGCAGACAGCCGACTACGCCCGCGCGGTGACCCGGGCCTCACTCGACGGGCTGCCCACCGGACAGCTGGACTCGCTGGTGGAAGTGCGGTTGGCGCGGCAGGGGGTACTGCGGAGCGATCCGCCACTGAGGCTGAGCGCGGTACTGGACGAGGCAGTACTACGACGGGAGGTCGGCGGTCGCCGGGTCATGCGGGAGCAGCTGCGCCACCTCGGCCGAGTTGCCCGACTTCCGCATGTGCAGCTTCAGTTGCTGCCGTTCTCGGTCGGCGGCTATGTGGGCCTCACCGGACCTTTCGTTATCTTCTCCTTTCCGAACACTTCTGATCTGGATGTGGTCGTTCTCGACCATTTGACGAGTAGCCTCTACCTGGAGCGGAAAGAAGACCTTGAGGCGTACAGCTCGGCCTTCCGCACTCTGCAGGCACACGCGCTGTCGCCGGAGCACTCGCTGGACCTGATCGCCGCGATCGACCGCGACGGTCGGTGACCCCGGACTGCCCGAGGGGGGCGTCATGTCGGATTGCCTCGCACAGCACGCGTTACGGTGGCGGCGCAGCAGCCGCAGCACGGGAATGAACAACTGCGTGGAGGCCGCGCCGTTCGGCAGCCGGAGGCTGGCCGTGCGTGACTCCAAGGACACGTCCAGGCCGCCGCTGCTGTTCTCCGCCGCGGCCTGGACCTCCTTCGTCACCGCCCTGAACGGCGGTTCGGCCGGCTGAGCCGCCGGACGGGCCGGCGCTTCGGGCAAACGGCCCCCGGCGGATCAGCCCGCCGGAGCGGCCCGCCGTACGATCGCCACCGCCTGCGCGATCTGCTCGTCCGTCAGGTCCGCGCGCGCGGTCAGCCGGAGCCGGGAGATGCCGTCCGGTACGGAGGGCGGCCGGAAGCACCCGACCGCCATGCCGGCCGTACGACAGTCCGCCGCCCAGCGGACGGCCGCCTCCGCCGACGGAGCGCGTACGGAGACCACTGCCGCGTCGGGACGCACCGCGGTCAGGCCGGCCGCGGTCAACTGCTCGTACAGCGCGGTGGCGACCGCACGGGCCCGGCCCGCGCGTTCCGGCTCGCGGCGCAGCAGCCGCAGGCTGCCCAGAGCGGCACCGACGGCGGCCGGTGCGAGCCCGGTGTCGAAGATGAACGTACGGGCGGTGTTGACCAGGTGGTCGATCACCCGCGCCGGGCCGAGGACCGCGCCGCCCTGGCTGCCCAGGGACTTGGAGAGGGTGAGCGTGGCGACGATGCCGTCGCTGCCCGCCAGGCCGGCCGCCGCAAGCGCACCGCGGCCGCCGTCCCCGAGCACTCCCAGGCCGTGAGCGTCATCGACGAGCAGCGCGGCGTCCTCCGCGCGGCAGGCGTCGGCCAGTTCGGCCAGCGGTGCGGCGTCGCCGTCGACCGAGAAGACCGAGTCGGTGACCGCCAGCGCCCTGCCCCGGTGCGCGTGCAGGGTCTTGCGCACCGCCTCGGGGTCGGCGTGCGGCACCACAGCCGTCTCGGCGCGCGAGAGCCTGCACCCGTCGACGATCGAGGCGTGATTGCCCGCGTCCGACACGATCAGCGAGCCCCGACCGGTCAGGGCGGTGAGGGCCGCGAGGTTGGCGGCGTAGCCCGAGGACAGCACCAGGGCCGCCTCGAATCCGCAGAAACCGGCCAGTTCGCGTTCGAGCTCCGCGTGCAGCGCGGTGGAACCCGTGACCAGCCGGGAGCCGGTGGCACCGCCGCCCCAGCGGCGCGCCGCGTCGGCCGCCGCAGCGGTCACGTCCGGATGCCGGGTGAGGCCGAGGTAGTCGTTGCTCGCGAGGTCCAGCAGTTCCGGTTCGGCGGGCCGCGGCCGGAGCGTCCGGACGAGTCCGGCGTCCGCGCGGCGGCGCGCCTCCTCGTCGATCCAGTCGAACGGGGCGAAGGACATGGTCGGGTCCCTTTTGTAGGCAGCTCACAGACCCTAACCGGGGGCGCAGCCGGGCATGGTGTGGCAATGCACACACCCTCTGCGGGCTCTGTTGTCCGGTTCCTCCTTGGCTCGGGACGGTGCTGTGCGTCAGGATCATCGCCATGGACCTCCTGAACACGCTGGTGGACAAGGGGCTGCGGCGCGAGCTGCCGACCCGTGAAGAAGCGCTCGCCGTACTGGCGACCCCGGACGATGAACTGCTCGACGTGGTGGCCGCGGCCGGAAAGGTGCGCCGTCAGTGGTTCGGGCGGCGGGTGAAGCTGAACTATCTGGTCAATCTCAAGTCCGGGCTCTGCCCCGAGGACTGCTCGTACTGCTCCCAGCGGCTGGGATCCAAGGCCGAGATCCTGAAGTACACCTGGCTGAAGCCCGACGAGGCGTCGAAGGCGGCGGCTGCGGGAGTGGCCGGTGGCGCCAAGCGCGTCTGCCTGGTCGCCAGCGGCCGGGGACCGACCGACCGGGACGTCGACCGGGTGTCGCAGACCATCGAAGCGATCAAGGAACAGAACGAGGGCGTCGAGGTGTGTGCCTGCCTCGGCCTGCTCTCCGACGGCCAGGCCGACCGGCTTCGGTCGGCGGGCGCCGACGCCTACAACCACAACCTCAACACGTCCGAGGGGACGTACGGGGACATCACCACCACCCACACCTATGCCGACCGGGTCGAGACGGTGCACCAGGCGCAGGCCGCCGGGCTCTCCGCCTGTTCCGGGCTGATCGCAGGCATGGGGGAGAGCGACTCCGACCTGGTCGACGTGGTCTTCGCCCTGCGTGACCTCGACCCGGACTCGGTGCCGGTCAACTTCCTGATCCCGTTCGAGGGGACGCCGCTCGCCAAGGAGTGGAACCTGACGCCGCAGCGTTGTCTGCGCATTCTGGCGATGGTGCGGTTCGTCTGCCCGGACGTGGAGGTTCGGCTGGCGGGCGGGCGCGAGGTGCACCTGCGTTCGATGCAGCCGCTGGCCCTGCATCTCGTCAATTCGATCTTCCTGGGCGACTACCTGACCAGTGAGGGCCAGGCGGGGCAGACCGACCTCGACATGATCGCGGACGCCGGCTTCGAGGTGGAGGGCGCCGGTACGACGACACTGCCCGGACACCGCGTGGACGCGGGTGGCGGCTGCGGTTCGCACGCCGGCGGGTGCGCGCCCTGCGGCGACGGCCCGGAGGCGCAGACCGCTCCCGCGGAAGCCGTCGAAGACCGGGCCGCGCGCACGGATCTGGTGGCGGTCCGCCGTCGCGGCGCGGGTACGGATCTCGCACCCAATGCCTGAGCCGCTCTCCCCTGCCGGGCTGCGGGCCCTGGACCGGGCCCACGTCTGGCATCCGTACGGTCCCATGCCGGGCCGGCAGGAGCCGCTGGTCGTGGAGTCCGCGTCCGGCGTACGGCTCAGACTCGCCGAACCCTCCGAGGGACAGCACGAGTTGGTCGACGGCATGTCGTCGTGGTGGTCGGCCGTGCACGGGTACAACCACCCGGTGCTGAACGAGGCGGCACGAGGGCAGCTGGACCGGATGAGTCATGTGATGTTCGGCGGGCTCACGCACGAGCCCGCCGTACGGCTGGCCGCCAGGCTGGTCGAGATCACCCCGGCGCCGTTGCAGCACGTCTTCCTCGCCGACTCGGGTTCGGTGTCGGTCGAGGTCGCCGTGAAGATGTGCCTCCAGTTCTGGCGCTCGGCCGGACGGCCGGCCAAGCGGCGGCTGCTGACCTGGCGCGGCGGATACCACGGGGACACCTGGCAGCCGATGTCGGTGTGCGACCCCGAGGGTGGCATGCACGAGCTGTGGTCGGGGGCGCTGCCCCGGCAGGTCTTCGCCGACGAGCCGCCGGCGGGCTTCGACGAGGAGCCGGACACCGCGTACACGACGCATCTGCGCGAGCTGATCGCGCACCATGCGGACGAGCTGGCCGCGGTCATCGTGGAACCCGTGGTGCAAGGTGCGGGCGGCATGCGCTTCCACTCGCCCGCGTACCTGCGTGTCCTGCGCGAGGCCTGCGACGCGAACGACGTACTGCTGGTGTTCGACGAGATCGCGACGGGCTTCGGACGTACGGGCAAGCTGTTCGCAGCCGAGCATGCCGGGGTCTCGCCCGATGTGATGTGTGTGGGCAAGGCCCTGACCGGCGGCTATCTGACGATGGCTGCGACGCTGTGCACGACCGCGGTGGCCGAGGGAATCTCGCGCGGCGAGGTTCCGGTACTCGCCCACGGGCCGACGTTCATGGGCAATCCCCTGGCCTCCGCGGTGGCCTGCGCCTCGATCGATCTGCTGCTCGGCCAGGACTGGGAGCAGGAGGTCAAACGGATCGGGACCGGTCTGCGCAACGGCCTGGCCCCGGCCGGGGAGCTGCCAGGGGTCCGCGACGTGCGGGTCCTCGGTGCGATCGGCGTCGTCCAGCTCGATCACGAGGTGGACATGGAGTCCGCGACGCGGGCGGCGGTGCGCGAGGGCGTGTGGCTGCGGCCGTTCCGCGATCTCGTCTACACCATGCCGCCGTACGTCACCGGCGACGACGATGTGGCGCGGATCTGCCGCGCCGTATGTGCTGCGGCTCGGGAGGGCTGAGATGAGCATTCTGGTGGTGACGGGGACGGGCACCGAGATCGGCAAGACGATCGTGACCGCGGCCGTCGCGGCGGCGTCCGCGGGCCGTCGGGTGGCGGTGCTCAAGCCGGCTCAGACGGGCCTGGTGCCGGGTGAGCCGGGTGACGCCGCGGAGGTCGCGCGGCTGGCGGGCAGTCATGTGACGGCGGTCGAACTGGCCCGTTTCCCCGAACCGTTGGCACCTGCGACCGCCGCGCGGCGGGCCGGGATGGCACCGGTCCGTCCGTACGAGGTCGCCGAGGCCGCCGAGAAGCTGGCGACCGAGCACGAACTGGTACTGGTCGAGGGCGCGGGCGGGCTGCTCGTACGGTTCGACGACGACGGCGCGACCCTGGCGGACGCCGCACGGCTGCTGTCGGCGCCGGTCCTGGTGGTGGCGCCTGCCGGGCTCGGCACGCTCAACTCCACTGCGCTGACCTCGGAGGCGCTCCGCGCCCGCGGACTCGACTGCCTCGGGGTGGTGGTCGGCAGCATGCCCGCCGAGCCGGACCTGGCGGAGCGCTGCAATCTGGCGGACCTTCCGGTGGCGGCGGGCGCTCCGCTGCTGGGCGTGGTCCCGGCGGGCGCGGGATCTCTCGCCCCTGCGGACTTCCGTGTCCGCGCCGGGAGTTGGCTGGCCGAGCGGCTGGGCGGGAGCCGGCCGCCGGGCTGAACGGTGCAGGGCACAGGACGGGGTGCTCAGAAGGAGGCAGAATCGAGGTAGCCGAACCTTTCCGGCCGCACGGGGCGGCGGGGCGCCCGCCCGCATCCGGCCCGCGCGGACCGGCCCCGTCGAGGAGGTCCGCCATGCGGTTGCGGAGCACGAAGATCCAGAAGGACGCGGTGCACCACCCCGTCTTCGCCCGCTGCTACGCCCGGCTGAGCGTGGCCGCCGAGTCCGCCGCGGGCCTGGCCGCGGTGCGGGCCGAGCTGCTGTCGGGGCTGTCGGGGCGGGTCATCGAGATCGGGGCGGGGAACGGCCTGAACTTCGGCCACTACCCACCCGCGGTTTCCGAAGTGGTGGCGATCGAACCCGAGCGCACACTGCGGCAGTTGGCGGTACGGTCCGCTCTGCGCGCGGGAATCCCGGTCGACGTGGTGCCGGGTACGGCGGAGGCACTGCCGGTGAAGAGCGAGGCGTTCGACGGAGCCGTCGCCTCGCTCGTGCTGTGCACCGTACGCGATGTGCAGCAATCACTCGCGGAGATCGGGCGTGTCCTGCGGCCGGGGGGTGAGCTGCGCTTCTTCGAGCATGTGCGGGCCGACGGCCGTGCCATGGCAGCCACGCAGCGCGCACTGGACCGGACTGTCTGGCCGCTGTTGGCCGGCGGATGTCACACCTCGCGCGACGCTCTCGCCGCGATCGAAGCGGCCGGCTTCGTGGTGGAGACGTACCGGAAGGTAAACATGCCGGAGGGCGGCATCAGGCTGCCCACGTCCTCGTGTGTGCTCGGCGTGGCACGACGGTCGGCCGTGGTGGACCGGGGGCGGGAGGGACTGCGCTGACGGCCGTGGAGGAATGCGGCTGGTTCCTGCCCGCCGAGCACCGGCGTGGTCACCGCGTCGGTCACAGGCTCCACTGGCGCAGCTCGTCGGCGATGGCCCGGACGTCCGCCTTGCCTTCCTTGACCAGCAGCGCCAGATCGCGCACCTGTTCCGGCGAGGTGATGACCTTGAGCCCGGACGCGACGAGATAGCCGTAGGCGACAGCCGAGGCGAACATCGCGTTGGAGCGCTCCAGCGCGGGCACGTGCAACAGCAGTTGCAGCAGCGCTGCCGCCCTGGAATGCGGGTCGCTATACACCGGGCTGCCGAAGATCTCCGCCTCGTGCCGTGCGACCGCGGCGACCAGTGCACCCCAGTCGGTGACCTGGGGGTCACCGGGTGTCTTGTGCTCGGCGACCATGAGCAGCCAGGAGAGGTGGATCCGGAGGTTCAACGGGTACCTTTGCGCTCCGGGCCGAACTCCTCGGCGAACACCGATTCGTACTGCTTCATGAAGTCGGCGGCGGCCTCGACGAAGGTATGACCGACCTCGCCCGCGTCCTGTTTGACGAGTTCCTCTATGTAGCGGTTCACACTCATCCCCCTCTGGAGCGCGCGCTGCCGCGCGGCCTCGGCGGTGGCCTCGTCCACTCGAACGTTCAGCTGCGTCTTGGGCACTCCCTCACGCTAGCGCGGGATTGCTAGCACCGGCAAGAGGAACGGGACTCGGCAAGGCCCCCGGCGGCCTTCCGGCACCTGCATCCGGGCCGCTCGCAGCCCCGGGCACACCGCCGCCACCTGGCATATCACCGCAGTCGGCCGCCCCGGGCGTGCGGGCGCCGGGACCCGTACCGTCGAAGGATGAGCGACGGATATCGCACCCGGCCGCCCCCTCTTCCGAACAAGTGGTCATAATTCCTGGTCAGGCAGCCGAAGTCAGCGCAGTCGGCCACGTCCTGGCGGCGAATGCCTGCCAACCGACCAGATCTCGCGACGACTCATGGAGTGCACATTGAGTACGACGTTCCGTTCCCGTATCACCGCCCGGCTCGGGCGCACCTACCTGGCCAGGATTCAACGGCACGGAATCGGCACCTCCACGATCAAGCTGCTGCCGGAGGAACTGCTCATGCTCCTGCGCCGCGACGGTCTCGATCCTGTGCGCCGAGTGGCCACGACCCGGGCGAGCGCCCCGGTGTCCAGGGTTTCGCTGCCGTTCGGCATGGACGCATGGGTGGTCACCGGGTACGAGGAGTCGAAGGCCGTACTCGGATCCGCCGAAGGGTTCAGCACGGACTTCGCCCACCTCGCGGGCAACGCCGGGATCGCCGCCGAGCAGAGCCCGGGCGGGCTCGGGTTCAGTGATCCGCCGGTGCACACTCGGCTGCGCCGCATCCTGACCCCGGAGTTCACCATGCGCCGCCTGCGGCGCCTGGCACCCCGGATCGAAGCGATCGTCGAGGAACGCCTGGACGCGATGGAGACCGCTCGCGGCCCTGTCGACCTGGTGCACGAGTTCGCACTGCCCGTCCCCTCCCTCACCATCTGCGAACTGCTGGGTGTGCCGTACGAGGACCGGCACGACTTCCAGCAGCTCGCGATGGACCGATTCGACCTCTTCGGCGGGACGACCGCACCCTTCGGAGCCATGTCCGCGTCGCTGGACTACTTCAGGGAGGTCGTCAGGGCGCAGCGCCGCAAGCCCGGGGACGGGCTGCTCGGCATGATCGTGAGGGAGCACGGGGACAGCGTCGACGACGAGGAGCTCGCGGGTCTCGCCGACGGAGTGCTCACCGGCGGCTTCGAAACGACAGCCAGCACGATCGCGCTCGGCTCGCTGGTCCTGCTGCAGAACGAGGACGTCCTCGACCGGCTGCGCACGGACGACACGATGACCGCGCCGTTCGTCGAGGAGGTGCTGCGGTATCTCTCCGCGGTCCAGATGGCGTTCCCCAGGTTCGCCCGTGAGGACATCGAGATAGCCGGGGTGGTCATTCCGCGCGGCGACATGGTCCTCTGCTCCCTGAGCGGCGCCAACCGCGATCCGTCGTACGTCACGGACGACGGAGGTTTCGACCCGCACCGCACCACCCCGGCCGGCCATCTGGCCTTCGGCCACGGCATTCACCGCTGCATCGGCGCCGAGCTGGCTCGCATGGAACTGCGCGTGGCGTACCCCGCACTGGCCAGGCGATTCCCCGGCATGCGGCTCGCCGTCCCGGCGCAGGATCTCGGCTTCCGGAAGCTGTCGATCGTGTACGGCATCGAGTCGCTCCCGGTGCATCTGCGCTGAGGCACCGGAGCCCACCGCGCACGAGCAGATCCGGAATTCGTTCGCCCATCGGGATGACCCTCTGCTTGGCTCATCCCATGAGTGATCTCCACATCCGCTGCGCCGACCTCGCGGACGTCGACGACGTCTTGGCGTTCTGGCGCGAGGCGGCAGAAGGAACGAGCATCAGTGACGACCGCAACGGGGTGTCCCGGCTGATCGACCGGGACCCGGAGGCCCTGCTCCTCGCGGAGCGGGACGGTCTGCTCGTGGGCACCGTCATAACCGGCTTCGACGGATGGCGCTGCCATGTCTACCGGCTGGCCGTACATCCCGGACTGCGCAGGCAAGGCATCGCCACGGCGTTGCTGGAAGCGGCGGACGCCCGTTTCGCCGCGCTCGGCGGCCGCCGGGCCGACGCCATGGTCCTGGAAGCAAACGAGCGCGCCCACCACGCATGGGCCGCGGCCGGCTACCACCGCGAGGACCACTGGCGGCGCTGGGTGAAGCCGCTCTGAAAGGGGGCGGGGCGGGCCGGGCAAGCCGGATCCGGGGCAGTCGTCAGGGAATCCCGACGACTGCCCGACCTCGCCACTTTGCCGATCCTTTACTATGAATGCTCCCCGTCGATCCATATGAAAGGTGTGAGCGTCCGTCCCATGGGCGAGCCTCCCAGTAGCCGATATCGCCGACATCGCGCGATCCTCGTGTCCCTGCCCGATCATGGGACGGAGGTGAACCGATGACCGAAGTGCTCCTGCTGCTCGTGGCGGTACTGCTCTCCCTCGCCTGCGGCGCCTTCGTCGCGGCGGAGTTCTCCCTGACCACGGTCGAACGCGGCCAGCTCGAACGGGCTGTGGAGCGGGAGGAACGCGGTGCCGCGAGTGCCATGAAGGCGGTACGCAGCCTCACCTTCCAGCTCTCCGGCGCCCAGCTGGGCATCACCGTCACCAACCTGGTCGTCGGCATGCTCTCCGAGTCGTCCATCGCGAAACTGATCCGTGGCCCGGTCGAGGCCGTCGGGCTGTCGCCCAGCGTGTCGTCGTCCGTGGCCCTGGTCATCGGCACCGCCCTGTCCACCGTGTTCCTCATGGTGGTCGGCGAGCTCGTCCCGAAGAACTGGGCCATCTCCTCGCCGCTCAACGTGGCCAAGACGGTGGCCACCCCGCAGCGGGCCTTCACTGCTCTCTTCCGGCCCTTCATCAGCCACCTCAACAACACGGCCAACCACATCGTGCGCCGCTTCGGCCTCGAACCGGCCGAGGAGCTGGCAACCGCCCGCAGTCCGCAGGAGCTGGTGGCGCTTGCCCGGCACTCCGCCAAGGCAGGTGCCCTGGAGGCGGACACCGCGGAGCTCTTCGTACGCACCCTCAATCTGGCGGAGCTGACCGCGGAGAACGTGATGACTCCCCGGGTTCAGGTCACCGCGCTGGACGTGCAGGCGACAGCGGAGGACGTCGCCAACGCCACGCGCGCCACCGGGCTTTCCCGGTTCCCTGTGTACCGGGGCAGCCTCGACACCGTCGTAGGCGTCGCCCACATCAAGGACGTACTGGCCATCCCCGCCGAGCAGCGTCCGCGCAAGCGGGTCTCGGACATGCTGCGCGAGCCGCTGCTCGTGCCGGAGACCCTGACCGTGGACCGGCTGCTGGACCGGCTCTCCGGCAAGCTCGCGATGGCGGTCGTCATCGACGAGTACGGCGGCACGGCGGGCGTCGTGACGCTGGAGGACATCGTCGAGGAGGTCGTCGGCGAGGTGCGGGACGAGCACGACCCGCACGAGACCCCCGACCTCGCACCGGCCGGCGAGGACGCCGACGGACGCACGCTGTGGTCGGCCGACGGCGCGGCCCGCACCGACCAGCTGGAGACGATCGGACTGAGAGTGCCGGACGGACCGTACGAGACCCTTGCCGGACTGATCGCGACCGAGGTGGGCCGCATCCCTGCCGTGGGTGACTCGATCGAGCTGGCCGGCTGGCGCCTCGACGTCGTGGACGCCTCCGGGCGCCGCGCCGCCCGGGCGCTGCTGCACGCGCCGCTGCCCGGTTCCGACGATGCGCCGGAGGACGGGCGATGACCGCCGTACAGCTCTTCATCGGCCTGCTGACCCTGGTCGTGAACGCCTTCTTCGTCGGTGCGGAGTTCGCTCTCATCTCCGTGCGACGCAGCCAGATCGAACCGCAGGCCGAGAACGGGAACCGGCGGGCGCGCAGCGTCATCTGGGGCCTCGAACACGTCTCGGCGCTGCTCGCTGCGGCGCAACTGGGCATCACGCTGTGCACCCTGGTCCTCGGCATCGTCGCCGAACCCGCCATCGCGCACCTGCTGGAGCCCGTCTTCGACGCCGTGGGGGTCCCGCACGGGCTGGTCCATCCGATCTCGTTCGTGATCGCGCTGTCGGTGGCGACCTACCTCCACATGCTGCTCGGCGAGATGGTGCCGAAGAACATCGCACTGGCCGAGCCCGTGAAGACCGCACTGCTGCTCGGGCCGCCGCTGGTGACGCTGGCCCGGGCGCTGCGTCCGGTGATCTTCGCGATCAACGCCTTCGCCAACGCGCTGCTGAAGTTGTTGCGGGTGGAGACGAAGGACGAGGTGTCGGCCACGTTCTCGGACGACGAGCTGGCCCGGCTCGTCAAGGACGCGGGCGACGCCGGACTGGTCGACGACCGCGCCGCCGAGCGACTGCACCATGCGCTGGAGCTGGGGCGCAGGCCGGTGCGAGATGTGGTGCTGCCGGTGGACCAGGTGATGTACACGAGGGTCGGGACGACGCCCGAGGAACTGGAGCGGCTCTCGTCCGAGACCGGATTCTCGCGCTTCCCGGTGATGGACAGCGAACAGCGGATCCTGGGCTACCTCCATGTGAAGGACGCCCTCGACGTCACCCCCCGCGACATGCCGTTCCCGGTGACCGCGATGCGGCCGATCGCCCGGGTCCGGGCGGCCACACCGCTCGACGACGTACTGACCGCACTCCGGCGCAGCCGTACGCATCTGGCGGCCGTCCTCGACGAGGACGACCGGCTGGCCGGCATGGTGACGATGGAAGACGTCCTCCGTGAGCTGGTGGGCCGGCCTCAGCCGCGCTGATCCCGTCCGCGCCGATCACGGCCCCAGCCCGGTCCCGCACCCCTCCTGGAGTGCGGGACCGAAGTCGGTCAGAAGGCGGCGGACGGGGCTCCCGCCGCCTTCGGGGGGCCGGGCCCCGCCGCGATACGATCGCAGAGCCATGGAAATAAATGCCGAATACACCAGTCTCGTCGCGGTAGGCGATTCGTTCACCGAGGGCATGTCGGACCTGATGCCCGATGGTTCGTACCGGGGCTGGGCCGACGCTCTCGCCACCCGGCTGGCCACCCGCACCACGGGATTCCGGTATGCCAATCTCGCCGTGCGCGGAAAGCTCATAGGCCAGATCGTGGACGAGCAGGTGGACGTGGCTGCGGCCATGCAGGCGGACGTGGTGACGCTGGTGGGCGGTCTCAACGACACCCTGCGGCCCAAGTGCGACATGGGCATGGTCCGCGGTCGCCTGGAAGAGGCCGTGGAACGTCTGGCGCCCTCGTGCAAGAAGCTGGTCCTGATGCGCAGCCCTGGTCGCAACGGACCGGTGATGGAACGGTTCCGACCGCGGATGGAGGAGCTGTTCTCCCTGGTCGACGACCTTGCCGCCCGGCACGGCGCGGAGGTCGCCGACCTGTACGGGGCACCGGTACTGGGCGACCCCAGGATGTGGGACGTGGACCGGCTGCACCTGACCGCCGAGGGCCATCGCCGGGTGGCGGAGGCCATCTGGCAGACGTTGGGGCTGCCACCGGAGAACGACTGGCAGACGCTGTTGCCCGTCGCGGCCCCGCCGCGCTGGTCCGCCCGGCGCGTCGACGACGTGCGCTTTGCCCGTCGGCACCTGTTCCCCTGGATAGGACGGCGTCTGACCGGACGCTCGTCGGGAGACGGCCGTACGGGAGCACAGTTCAGCGCCGATCTGGGACGGGCCTTCTGGGTCACGCCCGTGGACGACAAGGCCCCGGGCCCCGTCGCCACGTGGCGACGGGTGGACGCCGGCGAGTAGCCGGCCCGAAGGTGACGGATGCGGGCCGGGCCACCTGCGTCCACGTCCGTGCGCTCCCCCGCACGCGCTCACTCGCTCACGCAGTCACGCAGTCACGCAGTCGTAGCAACGCACAAAGCGGGGGGCGGCGCCGACCTGCACAAACCGCCAGTAGAATCTGGACACGTGACTGCTGTGTCTGCGAAGCCTCGCATCCCCAATGTCCTGGCCGGCCGCTACGCCTCTACGGAGCTGGCTGTCCTCTGGTCCCCCGAGCAGAAGGTGAAGCTGGAACGTCAGCTGTGGCTGGCGGTGCTGCGCGCCCAGAAGGACCTCGGGATCGAGGTACCCGACGCGGCCCTCGCCGATTACGAGCGCGTCCTCGACCAGGTCGACCTGGCCTCGATCGCCGAGCGCGAGAAGGTGACCCGGCACGACGTCAAGGCCCGCATCGAGGAGTTCAACGCCCTCGCCGGTCACGAGCAGGTCCACAAGGGAATGACCTCGCGCGACCTGACCGAGAATGTCGAGCAGCTCCAGATCCGGCTGTCGCTGGAACTGATGCGCGACCGCACGGTGGCGGTCCTGGCCCGGCTCGGCAAGCTCGCCGGTGAGTACCGCGAACTGGTCATCGCCGGCCGGTCCCACAATGTCGCCGCGCAGGCCACGACCCTCGGCAAGCGCTTCGCCACCGCTGCGGACGAGCTGCTGGTGGCCTACGGACGGCTTGAGGACCTGCTGGGCCGCTACCCGCTCCGCGGGATCAAGGGGCCCGTCGGCACGGCCCAGGACATGCTCGACCTGCTGGGCGGGGACGCCGGGAAGCTCGCCGACCTGGAGCAGCGCATCGCCGGACACCTCGGCTTCGCGCAGGCCTTCACTTCGGTCGGCCAGGTCTACCCGCGCTCGCTCGACTACGACGTGGTGACCGCCCTGGTGCAGCTGGCCGCGGCCCCTTCCTCGGTGGCGAAGACCATCCGGCTGATGGCCGGCCACGAGCTGGTGACCGAGGGATTCAAGCCGGGCCAGGTCGGCTCGTCCGCCATGCCTCACAAGATGAACACCCGCTCCTGCGAGCGTGTCAACGGCCTGATGGTCATCCTGCGGGGTTACGCGTCGATGACCGGTGAGCTGGCGGGCGACCAGTGGAACGAGGGCGATGTGTCCTGCTCCGTGGTCCGCCGGGTGGCACTGCCCGACGCGTTCTTCGCGTTCGACGGTCTGGTGGAGACCTTCCTGACGGTGCTCGACGAATTCGGTGCGTTCCCCGCCGTCGTCGCCCGCGAGCTGGACCGCTACCTGCCCTTCCTCGCCACGACCAAGGTACTGATGGGCGCAGTTCGCGCCGGTGTCGGCCGTGAGGTAGCCCACGAGGCCATCAAGGAGAACGCGGTCGCGTCCGCTCTCGCCATGCGGGAGCAGGGCACGGAGCGCAACGAACTGCTGGACAAGCTGGCGGCGGACGAGCGCATCCCGCTCGACCGTGCGCAGCTGGACGAACTCATGGCAGACAAGCTCTCCTTCACGGGCGCTGCGGGCGATCAGGTCACCGCACTCGTCGGCCGGATCGAGGAGATCACCAAGCAGCACCCGGAGGCCGCCGCTTACACGCCGGGCTCGATCCTCTGATGCACCGGACCTCAGGCCGGTGACACCGGAACAGCTCCTGGCCGCCCGTGACCGCATTGTTCCCGATGTGGTCGCGGGCGGCCTGCGCGTACTGTTCTGCGGAATCAACCCGAGCTTGATGACAGGTGCCACGGGCCATCACTTCGCCTTTCCCGGCAATCGTTTCTGGCCGGTGCTCCATCTGTCGGGATTCACCCCGCGGCAGCTGAAGCCCTGCGAGCAGTCCGATCTGCTCCGCTACGGACTGGGCATCACCAATGTGGTCGCCAGAGCAACGGCCCGGGCCGACGAACTGTCTGCTGAGGAATTCCGCGCAGGGGGCCGACTCCTCACGTCGAAGGTCGAGGAACTGCGGCCTCAATGGCTGGCCGTCGTCGGGATCACTGCCTACCGAACGGCATTCGGCGAGCGACAGGCCCGCATCGGGCCGCAGGACCGGCGGATCGGCGGGGCCCGCGTCTGGGCGCTGCCCAACCCCAGTGGCCTGAACGCCCACTGGACCATCAGCTCCATGGCCGACGAGTACGGACGTCTCCGGTCAGCCGTCGACTCGGACACCACGGCCCCCACCCCTGAGGCCTGACGGCAGAACAGGTCCCTCGGCCGCGCTCATTCCCGTTCCTGGATGGAGCCAGCCGCCGCCCCGGCACCGCCCCTGGCGGTCGGAGCGGGCGATTCAACAGGGTGGACCGCGCCTCACGTTCCGGCTACGTCCCCACATGCCCGGAGCAGCCCACGCATGCCCCTTCACTGCCCCGCCGCCCCGCGAAAGAGCTCACGGAGGATCGATCTCGGTCACCACCACGCCGAGCTCGCACCCGAGGCCCTCCTCCTGCAGATACAGCGCCAGGGCGATCCACCGAGTCTCGATGCGCCAGAGCCGGAGATACTCGCACCCCGCAACGGTTTCGGCCCATGGGTCGGGTATCTCCTCACCTGACGTCATTCGCTCCTGGGCACTCCACAGGCTGATCAGCTGCGGCTCACCCCAGCGTGCGCCAAGCACGGTGATCAGCGCCTCGTGCTCCGCAAGACACTGTGCGCGGTGCTCCAGCCGCCTCGCCTCGTCATCGTCCCAGTGATCGTCGTCGGCGTGCAGGGACGCCGTGTGGTAGCCGGGCCCGCTGACTCCCGAACCCGATCGGATGCGATCCGGGGGAAAATCTCGGGTGCGCATCCCGTCGATGAGGCGGAGGTGATGTGCGGTGGTCATGCCGTCAGTAAACCGTCCGCCACTGACAACGGGAGCCTCTCCGTACACTTTGAGAGGTTTTCAGCCGTCCTTCGGCTATCGCCACCGCCACGACCACTGCCCCTGCCACTGCCTCCCGGTTCCCGGTTCAATCGGACTTCCCCATCCCCGACATGCACGTGATCGGCTGGCCGAGCCCACGAGGTGCTGAACGCAGAAGCTCATGGGCTGCTGGGCTCCCCTACGGACGCATCCGTCCGAGGGGGAACTCATCCACGCCACTTGTGTACTCCAGCCGTAAACGTGACCCGTCACAGGGGAAGTCGGTGACCACGGGCAGGTAGCCAGGGTCGTTTTACGGCTGGAAGTACTCCGACATCAGGCTGCTGACCCATTCAGGCTGTTTGATGTTCACTGCACAGAACTCCGCCATCGTCGGCTTCAGGTCAATGACCGGGGTGCCGGAGACCGCGTCGAGGCCCACCACCGTCAGTTCCCGGCCGTGAATGGATTCGACGGCGCAGCACGTTACGCCGATGCGGTTCGGTCTGCGGGGACCACGGCCGGCGAAGACACCAACGGGCGGGAGGTCGGAGCGGCCACGGTAGGGGCGGGGTTCACTGTAGTCATCGCTTTCCGGGAACTGGTCGAAGATGAAGAGGACCTCCACGTGGGAGAAACCCTCCAATCCCTGGAGACACGCATCACCGAAGCGCTCGTCGACGGTGATCGTGCTGCGGACGGCTCCCCAGTTGTCCGTGTGCTGGACGTCCGTCCGGTCGTTCCGGACTGTACCTATCGGCGTGACCTCGAAGCTTGGCATGGAAGGGTTCTACCTCCTTGGGCGGCGTCGCGCCCAGACGAGAATGGCTGCCGGACGGTGGGCGGCCTGACCGGCGATGGAGAGTCCGTCGCATTCTGTAACCGAGCCATGCACTGCCAGTACGCCTCGGTGTCGAGGTCGGGCGAGCGCCCGCATCAACGGCTCGGTCCGACCACACATCACATCAATGGCCTCGGCAGACATGTTCGTTCAACTGCCCAAGCATCCTGAGAGCGCCGTCCTACGCATCCCGGCGTCGCAGCGCCCACCATCCGACCAGCAAGGACGCCCCGGCCCACGCCCCCGTGACGCCCAGCCCCGTCCAGGGCCCCAGGCTGCTCTCCGAATGCTGGTGCAGCACCAACTGCCCGGCCCGGTCGGGCAGATAGTCAGCCACACCGCCTGCGATGTCGCCGACGACGAACGAAACAATCAGGATGAAGGGGATGAGCAGGCTGAGCACAGCAACCGCGCTGCGGAACAGGACAGTCAGCCCAGCGGCGAAGAGAGTCATCAGGGCGAGATATATGCCGCAGCCGAAAGCGGCCCTCAGAACGCCGGGCTCGCCCAGCCCGATGGCGTACTCCCCCATGAACGACTGCCCGACCAGAAACGAACTGAAGCTCGTGACAAGGCCTACGGCTAGAGCTGTTCCCCCGATGAGTGACATCTTGACTGTGTAGAAGAGGGTGCGGCGCGGAACCGCAGCGAGCGACATGCGCAGCGCGCCGTTGACGTACTCGGACGAGATCGCTGTCGCTCCGAAGCTTATGGCCGCGATCTGACCGAAGTTCAGCGCGTAGAAGGCGCCGAACACGAGGTCGGCATCCGTGTTGTCCGCCTCGGCCTGGCCGACGGTGGCGAAGCTGAGGACCGTGACGACCATGGTGGCGAGGAACACGGCCGTCAGGGATCCGGCGACCGAGCGAACCGATCTGATCTTGATCCACTCGGAGCGCAGGACTGCGATGGTCGACATGGTCAGGCCTCCTGTCGTGTGGTGGGCGTGGAATCGGCGGACTCGAACTCCGCTGCGCCGGCTGTGAGATCCAGATACGCCTGTTCCAGCGTGGCCTGCTCGTCCACGAGCTGGAGAACCGGAAGGCCTTCCGTGGCAGCGAGCGCCCCGACCTCGTCCGCTCGCGCCCCTTCGACGGTCCAGCACCCGTCCTCACCCTGCTGGGCCCGGTACCCCTTCCGTTTCAAGACCTCACCGAGCCGGGGAGATTCAGTCGTGTGCACCCGCACTCGTACGCGGGGCCGGCTCCGGGAGTCGAGGAACTCCTGCATCGGGAGGTCGGCAAGGAGGCGTCCTCGCCCGAGGACGATCAGATGGTCGGCGAACGACGACGTCTCGTTCATCAGATGGCTGGAGACCCATACGGTGCGGCCCTCTCGCGCCAGCCGCTTCATCAGCTCCCGGATCCAGATGATGCCTTCCGGATCCAGCCCGTTCGACGGCTCGTCGAACATGACCACTTCGGGATCACCGAGCAGTGCCGCCGCTATGCCGAGGCGCTGGCGCATACCGAGGGAGAACGTCTTGATCCGCCGGCCCCCGACGCGGCCGAGCCCGGCCTCCTCCAGTACTTCCTCGACTCTTGCCCCGCTGAGACCGTTGCTCGTGGCCAGCGCGAGCAGGTGGTTGCGCGCCGTCCGCGAGCCGTGGGCGGCCTGCGCGTCGAGCAGTACCCCGACATGGTGAAGCGGATCATCCAGAGCCGCGTAGTTCTGCCCGCCGATCGTGGCGGTTCCGCCGGTAGGCCGGTCGAGGCCGAGGACCAGTCGCATGGTGGTGGACTTGCCCGCTCCGTTCGGTCCGAGGAAGCCGGTGACCCGGCCGGGCCGCACACTGAACGTGAGACGGTCCACGGCGCGGGTAGCACCGTAATCCTTGGTGAGCTCGTTGACGTCGATACTGGTCATGTCCTCAGCCTGGCCGCCGTGCCGGGCAGCGGTCCTCCCCCACCGGTGTGGATCATCTCCCTCGCTCGGGGGAGCCGTCGGGTCGAGCGCGCTGGCACGATGACAGCATGTTCAGCTTCCTCCGCCCGTTGACCGCGCCGGTCACCTACACCCGGTGGCTACATCTGCTCCTGCCCGGCGCCGCAGTCAGTGTCTGGCTGTTCATCTCGACGGACACGCCCTGGGTGCCGGTCGTCCTCGCGGCCCTGGTGGGGCTGATCCCCGGCACGCGCCTCGCCGAGGGGATCCAGGCGCAGTTGCTGCTCACGCCCGAGGAGCGGGGCGATCCCGAGGCGACCATTTCAGTGGCTCCCTCCACGTCGTGGTCCGAGCGGTGGCGGACCGCGCTCTGGCTGGAAGTGCGGCTGGTGTGTGCCGGGCTGGCCGGCATGGCGACGGTGTGGCTGTCGGCGACGGCGGTTGATCTCGTCCGCTCCGCGGTCGGTTCGGAGCCGAGCGCCGAATGGTTCGCCGCCGGGCTGGGCACGCACTGGTGGGCCGCGCTCCTCGCTCCGGTTCCCCTGGTGATGCTGCTCGCCGTGGTCGTGAGCTGCGGGGAGCTGATCACCGTTGCAGCCCGGTGGCTTCTCGGACCCACTCCGAAACAGCGCATGACCGCGTTGGAGGAGCGTACGGAGCAGCTGCTCGAGCGCAACCGGATCGCGCGCGAGCTGCACGATTCGATCGGGCACGCTCTGACGGTCGCCGTCGTTCAGGCGGGTGCGGCCCGGGCGGCGCACGACCCGGCGTTCACCGAGCGGGCGCTGGCGGCGATCGAGGAGACGGGCCGTGATGCGCTCGACGACTTGGAACGGGTACTGAGAGTGCTGCGCGAATCGGGCACGCCGCCGGGGCAGCGCCCGTCACTGAGCGAGGCGGATCGCCTGCTGGACTCCGCACGTGGTTCCGGAGCCGAGGTCGATGCGGATGTTTCCGGTCCGTTGGAACAGGTGCCGGCGTCCGTGTCCCGTGAGGGGTACCGCATCCTCCAGGAGGCCCTCACCAACGTCCTGCGCCATTCCGGATCGGTTGCGGTCCGCGTCCGCATCACCGTCGCCGACGGCCGACTTGAGCTGGAGGTGACAAATCCGCTCACGGGATCGACCGCTACTTCTGGGGGCGGAAGCGGGCTGAGAGGCATCAGGGAACGAGCCGCTCTGCTGGGCGGCAGCGCCAAGACCGGACCGTACAAGGGGGGATGGATGGTGCACGCGAGCCTTCCTCTGCACCGCATACGCTGACCAGCGCACCGCACACCATGAGCAGCGCACCACATACTCTGAGCGAATGCCGGTTACCGTTCTTCTGGTCGACGACGAGCCCCTGGTCCGTGCGGGACTGCGCGCGGTCCTGGAAGCCCAGCCCGACATCGAGGTGGTGGGGGAGGCGGGTGACGGCGCCGCGGTGATCCCGCTTGTGCGTCAACTGCGTCCTGATGTGGTGGCCATGGACGTGCGAATGCCGCTGATGGACGGCATCGAGGCGACTCGGGTGGTGCTGCGCACGGTGCCTGACCCACCGAAGATCCTGGTGGTGACGACGTTCGAGAACGATGAGTACGTCTACGAAGCACTGCGCGCGGGCGCGGACGGCTTTCTCCTCAAGCGGGCCCGGCCGGCCGAGATCGTGCACGCAGTGCGTCTGGTGGCAGAAGGCGAGTCCCTGCTGTTCCCGGCCGCGGTCCGTCAGCTCGCCGCCGAGTACGGCACGAGCGCGGCGCGGGAGGCCATGGAGCGGGCCTCGCTCACAGAGCGTGAAGCCGCCGTGCTGCGCCTGATGGCCGGTGGCCTGTCCAATGCCGAGATCGCCGCCCGGCTCGTAGTGGGCGTCGAAACGGTGAAGACCCATGTCAGTGCAGTGCTGGCGAAGTTGGGGGCGCGAGACCGCACCCAGGCGGTCATCGCCGCCTACGAGTCCGGATTCGTCGCTCCGAGCTGATATCGGGTGTTCCCGGGCGGCCTTGCCACCCAAGGTCCGGCGACTTGGCGCCCACGCTCGCCCAGTCCCTGAGCAGCGAGTACGATCCGCCTGACATGCGCACGAGCTGGGAGGACACACCGTGGGCCGGCTGACCGGTGGGGACCCGTCGTTGCTGCGTCGGATCAATTCTGCGGTGGTTCTGCATGCCCTCCGGGGCGCAGAATCCCCGACCCTCACGGACCTGACCCGGATCACGGGTCTGTCCCGGCCCACGGTCGAAGGCGTAGTGGAGGGACTGTTCGAGGCCGGGCTGGTCGTCGAGTCGGCGCCTGACGGTGCCGAGGCGCGACGTCAGGGACGTCCGGCCCGCCGGTTCCGGTTCCGGGCCGAGGCGGGGCACCTGCTGGGCATCGAGATCGGCCCGCACCGGGTCTCGGCGTTGCTGTCGGGGCTGGACGGCCGGATCATCGGCGCCGGCTCCCGTGAGGTTTCGGAGGCCGCCTGCGCGGACGACCGCCTCGACAAGGTGCGGGCCGTGGTCGCCGACGTCCTTCGGCGCACCGGTGTGGCCCGCAGCAGTCTGCGCGCGGTCGGCGTGGGCAGCCCCGGCATCGTGGAGGCCGACGGCACCGTCCGGCTGGGCACCGCTCTTCCGGACTGGACGGGGCTGGCGCTCGGTGAGCGCCTGAGGCGCTCGTTCCGCTGCCCCGTTCTCGTGGAGAACGATGCGAATGCGGCGGCCGTCGCAGAGCACTGGAAGGGCGCGGCCACGGAGTCCGACGACATCGTGTTCGTGCTGGCGGGTCTGAGCCCCGGGGCGGGCTCCCTGATCGGCGGCCGGCTGCACCGCGGTTTCGGCGGGGCGGCCGGCGAGATCGGTGCGCTGCATCTCCTGGGCCGTGACGTCACACCGGAGAGACTGCTGTCGACGACGGACACTCCCCTGGACCCGCTGGACGAGCATGCGGTCGCCGCGGTGTTCGCCAAGGCCCGGCACGGCGACGAGCAGGCGCAGGCCGCCGTCGAGCGGTTCATTCAGCGGCTGGTCCATGACGTGGCGGCGCTGGTCCTGGCGCTCGATCCGGAGCTGGTGGTCATCGGCGGCTGGGCGGCCGGGCTGGACGGGGTGCTGGATCCGCTCCGCAGTGAGCTGGCTCGGTACTGCCTGCGGCCCCCTCGGGTGACGCTTTCGCTGCTCGGCGAGGCCGCCGTGGCCACGGGCGCGCTGCGTCTGGCGCTCGACCATGTCGAGGAGCAGCTCTTCGCTGTGGAGGGAACGGTGACGGCCCGCCGCTGAGTGCGACGGGCCGTACGGTGCACGCCCGGGCGGGCGGCCATTCGGTCAGGATGCCTGGCGGGTCTGATCGTGGTGGCTGATCTCCAGGTCGCCCGAGTCGCCGAAGGTGAGCCGGCAGGTGTCGGCCCGGTACGTGGCGACGGAAACGGCTGCTGTCCCGCCGACCGCGAGGTAGCGGGTCGTCACGACGAGGACGGGAGCGCCGGGGAGCCGGTCGAGTTCCTTGGCGTCGTCCGCACGCGCCGAGCCGAGCTCTACGGAACGGTCCTGTCCGTCAAGGCCGAGCCGGTGCAGTTCACGTACGACACTGCGGGCCCTGGCGGGACCGGACGCGCTGTCTATCGCGGAGAGATCCGGAACGGAGGCCGCCGGTACGTACAGCAGCTCCGCCGCGACCGCCTGGCCGTGGGTGAGCCGGATCCTGCGCACGATGTGGACGGCCTCGTCACCCGCCACGTCGAGCATGCCGGCCACGGCGGCCGGTGCGGCGGCTGTCCGGCAGTCGACCGACTGCCACGCCTCGCCCGCACCGCCTCCGGTCCAGTCGTGCTGAGCGGTGGAGACGGCGACGCCCACGCGCGGCGGGGCGACCGTGGTGCCCACTCCGCGGCGGCGCTGCAGCCTGCCTTCGAGTTCGAGTTGCTCCAGGGCCTGCCGGAGCGTGGCCCGGGCGACGCCGAACCGGGCGGCGAGCTCGCGCTCATTGGGGAGGATCTCCCCCACCGCAAAGTCCGAGTCGAGTGCCTCACTGAGCACGGTCTTGAGGTGCCAGTACTTCGGCTCCTGTACCGATTCCAGCTGCGTGGTCCCCACCCTGTCCTCCGCAATCGCCCAGCGGCTTTTCCGCGACGTTATTTATTAAAGGTTCCTGTCTTAACGTTGAGACCATAGGACGGCGCACCCCCTTGGTCAAGACCAATCCTCGGGCCGGAGGCGTGTGAACCGGCGATCCGCCGTGCAGCGTTCACAGGACGTTCGCGCAAGGACGGCCGTACCCAGCACAAAGCCCCACGTCCGAGCAGGTCCGTGGGGCTTCGGCAGGCGGCCGGGCGGCTTCGCGGTACGAGCAGTCGAGAGGCGCTTCCGAGGAAATGGCCAAACGGCTCCGGTCGCCTACTCTCCGGCGAAAGTGGTGAGTTTGTCAGGATTGCGGATGATATATACGCACTGAATGACTCCGTCCCGCACCTCCACCTGGACCACGGAATCCGGCTTGCCGCCGGAGAGCACCAGGACCGCCGGACCGCCGTTCAGTTCCAGGAAGCGAATCGACAGGTCGGGGATCTGCCCGTGAGCGACGGCGAAGAGGAACCGGCCGACCTTGTCCGCGCTCCGCAGGATCCGCAGGGGCGCCTTCGACTTTCCTCCACTGTCGCCGACGAGCCGCGCGTCCGGTGCGAGCAGTGTGAGCAGCGCGGCGATGTCACCGCCGGCGGCCGCGGCCAGAAAGCGTTCCGTGAGGTCACGGCGTTGAGCGGGATCGACCTCGTAGCGCGGCTTGCGCTCCTCCACGTGCTGACGGGCGCGCCCGGCGAGCTGACGCACGGCCGCTTCGGTCCTGTCGAGCGTCGCGGCGATCTCCGCATAGGGAAAGCCGAAGGCCTCGCGCAGGACGAAGACGGCGCGCTCCAGCGGGGACAGTGACTCGAGGACGACAAGGACGGCGACGGACACGGAGTCGGCGAGCACGGCCTGCTCCGCCGTGTCGGGCACGGTTGGCCCGAAGTCGGTGACCAGGGGTTCCGGCAGCCACGGTCCGACGTACGCCTCGCGACGCGTACCGAGCTGACGCAAGCGGTCGATGGCGAGGCGGGTGACGATCCTGACGAGGAAGGCGCGTGGTTCGCGCACGTCCTCCCGCGAAGCGGCCGACCATCGAAGCCAGGCCTCCTGGACCACGTCCTCGGCGTCGGCGATCCGGGCGAGCATGCGGTAGGCGACCCCGATGAGTACGGGCCGGTGCTCTTCGAAGACGTCGGTCACGGTTTCGGTTGTCACCTGCTCATACCAGCCGACCCGCAGCACCGTGTCCAGTTCCCCGGCCTCGCCCCCTTGAACTACAAGCTACCTGGCGGTAATTGTTGTTGACGGAATGTCTAAGCCGCTTGCGGGCACGGTCTCTCCGTGTCGCCTCACCCGGGAGCACCTTCATGGCCACCACGGTCTCGTTCACCGTCGAGTCACCCCGCGGACGACCACGGACCGTCTCCGTCGCCTACGAACGGTCGGGTTCCGGGGAGCCGCTGCTGTTGCTCCACGGCATCGGCCACCACCGTCAGGCCTGGGACCCGGTGATCCCGGTGCTGGCCGTGGAACGGGATGTCATCGCGATAGACCTGCCGGGTTTCGGTGCCTCCCCCGGGCTGCCCGACGACCTCCCGTACGACCTGACCACCGTGGCACCGCTGCTCGGGACATTCTGCGAGGCGATCGACGTGGACCGCCCCCACGTGGCGGGGAACTCACTCGGCGGCCTGCTGGCGCTGGAGCTCGGGCGCGAGAAGCTCGCACGCTCGGTGACCGCGCTCTCGCCCGCCGGGTTCTGGACGGACCGCGAGCGCCGGTACGCGTTCGGAACGCTCCGCGCCATGCGGCTGGCCGCGGAGTCGATGCCCCTGCCCCTCATCGAGCGGCTGTCCCGCTCCGCGGCCGGCCGCACCGTCCTGACCAGCACCATCTACGCCCGGCCCGGTCGGCGTTCACCGGAGGCCGCCGTGTCCGAGACCCTGGCCCTGCGCCAGGCGACCGGCTTCCACCGGACGCTGGCCGCCGGACGCGACGTCCTGTTCACCGACGACGTGCCGGGCCTGCCGGTGACCATCGCCTGGGGCGGCCACGACCGGCTGCTCCTGCGGCGCCAGGGCATCCGGGCCAAGCGCACCGTCCCCGGCGCCCGCCTGGTCCGGCTGCCCGGCTGCGGCCACGTCCCGATGAACGACGACCCCGCTCTGGTGGCGCGGGTGATTCTCGACACCAGCCGCTGAGTCCACCGCCCACTCACGGCCACGCCGGTGCAGGACGCCTGAGCCGATTGCCACGCCGAGCCCGACCAGGCAGCTGCCCGCGGCCTGGGCGGGACCGTACGAGCCCGCACCGACCAGCGGAGCGGTGAGCGCGGCAGAGACGGGGATCAGACCGGAGAAGAGAGTGGCACGCTCGGCTCCGATGCGCTGCATCCCCCTGTACCAGCAGACGAAGCCGACCACGGTGACCACAGCGGCCTGCCAGAGCAGCGCAGCCGTCTCGCCGGGCGTGGGCAGACGCACGAATCCGGCACCTTCGACCAGCAGACCCAGTACGGCCGACTCCACGGCTGCGATCGCGCACACCGTGGCGGACAACAGCTTGGGACCCAGCGGACGCAGAACCGGTACGGCGAGCAGGGCAAAGCCCACCTCCCCTGCCAGCGCACCGACGGAGCAGATGACGCCGGCCGTGTCCGTACGCCCCCAGCCCTGGACGGTAAAGGCTCCCGCGGCGACCAGCACCGCGGCGCAGAGCACGGCCCGGGCCGGCCGGCGCCCCTCCAGGAGGGGTGCGAGGACGGCCACGAGGATCGGCGCGCACCCGACGAACACCCCCGGAACGGCCGGTTCCGCGGACCGCTCCGCAGCAAGCACTGCCAGGTTGAAGCCGACCATGCCCACAGCGGCGAGCAGGGCGAGCCGCCCCCACTGCCTGCCGGTGAGCCCGCGCAGGGTGACGACCGGCCGAGGCCCTCCGGCTCGCGACAGAAGGGGTACGAGCAGCAGGCCTGCCAGGCCGTAGCGCAGTGCCTGACCACCCGCGTAGGGATAGTCGCCGAGGACGCTGTTGGCGGTGAAGGACGCACCCACGAGGATGCAGGCGAATGCGGCGAGGAGCGCGCCGCGCAGGTAGGTCACGTTCATGGCACCGACGCTAGGCAGCCCGGCGGCCCGGCTTAAGGTCCACATTCATGACGACTTCGGGGACCAGTTCAGTATCCGGCAGTGGCAGTGGTACGCAGGAATCCGTGTCGGCCGCCTGGGAGTTGTTGCTCCCGGCCGCTTCGGCCCCTGCCCGTGGGCGCGGCCGTGCCCTGCAGTCGGCGCTGCGTGAAGCGGTCCGCTCCGGCCGTCTGGTGCCGGGCACCCGACTGCCGTCCAGCCGCGCGCTCGCCGCCGACCTGGGCGTCTCACGCGGCCTGGTCACGGAGGCTTACGAACAGCTCACCGCCGAGAGTTACCTGCGCAGCGGGCGCGGAGCCGGTACGTGGGTGAGCGGATCGGTGCGGGCGGCGGCCGGCGATGCCCGCGATCTCTCGCCCCGCGCCCGGGGGACGCGTGTCGACTTCCGCCCCGGTACCCCGGACCTCTCGCTCTTCCCCCGCAGTGCCTGGGCCGCCGTCTACCGTTCGGTTCTCGGCCGGCTGCCGCACAGCGCCCTGGGATATCCGGATCCCCGCGGGCTTCCCCAACTGCGCGACGCACTGGCCGCTCTGCTCACGAGGCGCCGCGGAGTGGTGGCCGACCCGGAGCGCCTGCTGGTCTGTTCGGGCGTCGCCCAGGCGACGACGCTGCTCGGATCCGTTCTGCGCGGCCGTGGCCTGCGCACCGTCGGTGTCGAGGATCCCGGGAGCCCCGAGCACGCCTCCCTGTTCGCCTCGGCCGGCCTGGCCACGGCGCGATTGCCGCTCGATGAGGAAGGGCTGGAGGTCGACCCGCTCGTGCGCTCCGGCGTACGTGCCGTCGTGACGACGCCGGCCCATCAGTTCCCTACCGGAATCGCGTACTCCGCCGCTCGCCGCAGCCGGCTGCTCGACTGGGCGAGGGAGAGCGACGGGCTGATCGTGGAGGACGACTACGACGGTGATTTCCGCTACGACCGCGCACCCGTCGGCGCCCTGCAGGGGCTCGACCCCGAGCGCGTCGCGTACACCGGCTCGGTGAGCAAGTCGCTGGCGCCCGGACTTCGGCTGGGCTGGCTGCTGGCGCCGGCGTCGATGACGGACGAGTTGACCGACCGCAAGCGGACCATGGACCTCGGCAACCCCGCCGTCGACCAGGCTGTGCTCGCCGACTTCATCGCCGGGGGCGGATACGACCGCCAGCTGCGCCGCTGCCAACGCGCATACCGGGAACGCCGTGACGTCCTGACTGCGGGACTTGCCGAGCACTTCCCCGGCACCGAGGTCAGCGGAATCGCGGCTGGGCTGCACATCATCGCCCGGCTGCCCGAACGGTACGGTCCCGAGGCGGAGTTCGTGGCCCGCGCGGAGGAGGCCCGGATCGCCCTGCGCCCGCTGAGCGACTGCGGCACCACGCGGACCGACGACGGATCCGTCGGCCTGGTGCTCGGTTACGCGCATCTGTCGCCGGCGGACATCGTTCACGGTGTGCAGCGGCTGGCCGCGGCCCGGCAGGGACACGGCTGAACGGACAGCCGAGCCGGCGGGGCCAGCTATTCACCTCACGTTGGTGCGCCCGACTCCGGCGGACGGGAGGGTGGCCCGGTCGCTCATCAGTCCGTGTGTCCGACCCGCTGCCCCGGAGGCTCTTCGATGCCGTCCACTCCGCGCCTTCCGTCCCCCGACCGACGTACAGTGCTGCGCGGTTCACTTGCTGCCTCGGCCGCTCTCGCGCTCCCCGTGGTGGGCGCGGCGGCCCCGGCCTTCGCTCGGTCCGGCCGCCCGGACGCGGCCTGGGGTGTGCAGGTGGGAGACGTCACGTCCTCCTCCGCACTGGTCTGGGTGCGCTCCGACCGGCCGGCCCGGATGGTGGTGGAGACGTCGGCGACCGAGTCGTTCCGGCGCGCCCGCACCTGGCACGGCCCGCTGCTGGGTCCCGGCACGGACTTCACCGGGACGACGCCTCTGTACGGGCTGCCGCCGGGCGAGCAGGTGCACTACCGGGTGACGCTCGCCGCCCCGGACGACCCCCGCCGCACCGGCGAACCGGTGTACGGAACCTTCCGGACCGCGCCCGCACGCCGGCGGGACGGTGTGCGTTTCCTGTGGTCCGGCGACATCGCGGGCCAGGGGTGGGGCATCAACCCGGACATCGGGGGTTACCGGGTGTACGACGAGATGCGCCGCCTCGACCCCGACTTCTTCCTCTGCAGCGGGGACAACATCTACGCGGACGGGGTCATCGAGCCCAGTGTGTCGCTGCCCGACGGGCGTGTCTGGCGCAACGTCACCACCGAGGAGAAGGCGAAGGTCGCCGAGACGCTAGCCGAGTACCGGGGGAACTTCCGCTACAACCTGCTGGACGACAACCTCCGGCAGTTCAACGCTCAGGTGCCCTCGGTGATTCAGTGGGACGACCACGAGGTGCGCAACAACTGGTATCCCGGGCAGATCCTCGACGACCTCCGGTACACCGAGAAGAACGTGGACGTGCTGGCGACGCGCTCGATGCAGGCCTTCCGTGAGTACTTCCCCGTGTCGACGCTGCACGGCGCCACTGGCGGGGACAGGGTCCACCGAGTGGTGCGGCACGGTCCGCTGCTCGATCTGTTCGTCCTGGACATGCGGACCTTCCGCAACGCCAACTCCCCCGGCCGGCAGGCCGATGACACCACCGGAATCCTCGGTACGGAGCAGTTGGCCTGGCTCAAGCGGGAACTGTCGAAGTCCCGGGCGGTGTGGAAGGTGATCGCCGCGGACATGCCGCTCGGGCTGGTCGTCGCCGACGGTGCCACGAACTTCGAAGCAGTGTCCCAAGGTGATCCCGGGGCTCCGCTCGGCCGCGAACTGCAGATCGCCGAACTGCTGCGGTTCATCAAGCACCAACGGATCACCGGCACGGTATGGCTGACGGCAGACGTGCACTACACCTCGGCCCAGCATTACGCCCCCGAGCGGGCGGCATTCAAGGATTTCTCCCCCTTCTGGGAGTTCGTCACGGGGCCGCTGGCGGCCGGCCAGTTCCCTTCCAACGCACTCGACGACACATTCGGACCCGATCGGGTGTTCGTTCAGGCACCCGGTCGGGCGAACGTTTCACCGATGGAGACGCCTCCGCTCTTCGGCGAAGTGGACATCGACGGTGACAGCGGGGAGTTGACCGTGCGCCTACGCGCGCAGGGCGGATCCGTCCTGTTCAGCAAGGTTCTCCAGCCCGGACGAGTGGGGCAGTGAGCCGGCCGGACTGACCGTCCGGCAACGGGCAGGGGTGAGGAGCTCGGGCTCCGCATCCCGGCCGGGCACCACTCGGCCCAGGTCGATTGTCAGTGGTGGGTTCTACGGTTTTTTCATGACCCGATCCGTTCAGGCCCTGGCCTACTCACGTCCGTCCGCTCTGGAGTCCTCGCAGGCAGGGCAGTTGCTCGGCCTGGAGACCGCGGGCGGGCTCACTCCGCGCGGCGCCGAGCCCCACCCCCGTTTCTTCGAGGGGTTCCTGGCCTCGCCGTCCATCGCCGCACGCGGGCTGCTGGCCGTGGCGGACGTGGCGGCCGCGCGCTACTACCAGCGGACTCTGCAGGCCTCGCTGGACCCGGTGGTGACGGGAAACGGCGACCGGCTGCGCTTTGAGTCCTTCTCCGGATGTTGCGGGGTTTACGCACGTCTCGACGTTCTCAGCGAGGGCCTGGAGGGTGCGGAGACGGGTCACGGAACAACCAACGTGGATGTGAACAATCCGCTGCGGGACGCTCTTTCGCGGATGACGGGCGATGATCCGCTCCATCTGCGGGTGGGCCCGCAGGAGATGGCGGTCACCACGCTGCACGGCCCCGTCGTGGAGAAGAAGGTCCCGCTGCCGGACCGGTGGCTTCGGGGCTTCGCCGAGGCTCAGGTGGCATCCGCCGCCTTCGATCTGCGGGCCGACCTCCCGGCGGTGGAGGCGGTCCGGTTCCTGCGGTCGATACCCCGCTCGGCAGGCCGCGCCTCACTCGGCGCGCAATGGGTGGTCCCAGCCGGCCGGACGCTTCGGCCGACGACACGGCCGGCGGCGGGAGCCGTCTGCCTGCCGGGGCCCCAGCGGCTGGGCGCCCTGCAGCGCGTCCTTCGGTACGCCACGGCGCTGCGGGTGTACGGGCCGTTGGCCGACGGCGTCGCCACCGCGAGTGCCTGGGAGGTGGTGCTGCCCGGAATGCGGCTCACCCTGACACTGTCCCCCGACGCCTCGCGCGGCTTCTCCGGGGAGGGCGGCGTCCTGGAGGCACTCGCCACGGACGACGCCGCGGCCGATGCCGAACTGGTGTCCGTGCTGCTGGCCTGGGAGCCCCGGATCGAGCCTGCCGCCCTGGCGGAGCAGTCGGGCCTGCCGGTGGAGCGTGTCCGAGCAGCACTCACCCGGCTGGGTACGGCGGGCCGGGTGGGGTACGACCTCGCGGACGCGGCCTATTTCCACCGTGAACTGCCGTATGACGCGGACCGGGCGGAGCGGCACAACCCGCGACTGGTAGCGGCACGACAGCTGGCTCGGACCGGGGCGGTCGTCCTCGACGGCGACCTCGCCACCGTGAACTCCGGTGACCGGCGCTACCAGGTCCGCGACAAGGCCGGCGCAATGAGCTGTACGTGTCAGTGGTGGGCGGACTACCGCGGCCGGCGAGGCCCGTGCAAGCACGCGCTGGCCGTCCGTATGGTCCGCCGGGGCGCGACCGTCGCAGGAGGTGCTCGATGAAGGAGCTGATCACGGCGGTGCGCGAAGGCCGCCTGGACGACATCCCCGCGCTGCTCACCCCCCTGGACAGGGCCGAACGCCGACTGGCACTGGTCGAGTTGAAGGCCATACGCAAGGAGATGCGGAGCCGGCCCTGGGGCGAGCGCACACGCGTCCGGAAGGCGGTGCTGGTGGCCGGAGCGGGCTGCCACACGGGGGCAGCGGGTTGCGCGACCTGGATCGGCGCACGGGAGCAGCGCGAGTGGGTGCGTTCGCCGTACCCGTGGGTGCTGGAGGTTCTGGCCGGCCGCGATCCGTCCTGGCTCGCCGATCTCGCTCGCCGTCTGACCGCCCGCACCGTCGAGTCCGAGGCGGAGTACCGGCTCGTTCTCGAACTGGTGCGGATGGCGGACTGTCCGCTCCCCGTCTCCGACGGTCTCGTGCGGGGATGGGCCGAGCGCGTCGCCGGAGCGCGGTGGCAGCAGAGGCCGCCGCGGCCGCTCATCGACATCCTGCGCGCCGAGCCGCACCTCGATGCGCTGGCACCTCACCTTCTGGACATGCCCGAGCTGCCCCCGCCGGTCACCTGGGCCGCCACTGAGGACCCCGGCGAGCACTGGCCGACCGCGCTGACCGTCCTGTCCGCGGAGGGTCTGCTGGACCGGGGCGCCCTGCTGGACCACTGCGTCACCCGCCTGGTGCGTGGCGGGAAGACCACGGACATGCGGTTCTGTCTGCAGGTTCTGCGGGGGCTCGAACTCACCGACCGGGAGGAGGCTGCACGGGTCACCGACTGGGCCGCCATGGCCGGGGACGGCCCGTCGCCCGTGGCCGGCCACGCCCAGGAGGCGCTCGCCCGGCTCGACGGACACGGTGAGCTGTCCATCGAGCGGCTGGCCGATGTCTCCGGCTCGGTCCTCTTCCGTACCGAGAAGAAGTTGGTGCGTTCCCAGCTGGTGCTGCTGGGCAGGGTGCTGCGGCGAGTTCCTTCAAGTGCCGGGAAACTGCTGCCGGTGGTCGCCGAGGCCTTCGAGCACCCGGACATCGGTATCCAGGAGCGGGCACTCAAACTCGTAGCCCGCCATCTTCCCGCCACGACGCCGGAAGTCCGCGAGGATCTCGCGAGCATGGCTTCGCAACTGGGCGCCGTGCACCGGTCGACGGCACGCGCAGTGTTCGGCGACTTGCTGGTCGACGGGCCGACCGTCGACTCCTACGAGGAGATGCTGCCGCCGGTTCCGGTTCCCCGACGCCTCGACCCGGCACCCGCCGATACCGCCGAGCTCACCGAGGAGGTAGTTGCCCTGGTGCGCTCCAGGTCGCGGGAAGTCACCGACTTCGAGCGGGCGCTGGACGGACTGATCCGGTGCGCCCACCACGCACGTGCGGACCTGGCCGACGCCTTGCGCACGGCGCTGGCCGGGCAGTGGTGGACCGAGCCGGGCCCGCAGGTCGAGATCGACCGGCGGTTCTCGAGGAACCACGACGGCTTGCAGGTCGTTGCGGCATCACTGCTCGGACGGGTGTCGGAGGAGGCCGTCGGAGACGGCCGTGCCCGCTGGACGGCGACGGGGACCTGCTGCCACGCGGCCCTCGACGGCGTGCTGTACGCAAGGCTGTGGGAGGCCGCCGCCGCGATACGGACAGGTGAACTGCCCTTCCTGCTGGCCACGCCCACCTGGCACACCGGTGCCCTCGACCCGATGGCTCTGGTCGAGCGATTGCTCACCTACCAAAGGCTCGGAGTCACGCCGGGGCCCGCCGACTTCGGCCAGGCTCTGCTGCGGGTTCGGCGCACGGGCGGGGAGGAGGCGGCAGCGCGGGCCGCGTCGATGGGCACAGCGGAGGGCGGCCGGCTGGCCGCCTGGATCCGGGCGGACGAACCGGTCGCGCCGGTACTACGCCGCCGTGTGGAGACCGAAGCGCCCGCACCCCAGGGCTGGTTGCAACGGTCCGCTGTGAAGGCGCGGCAAGTCCTGCCGGCCACCAGGGAGCGTCTGGTCATTCAGAAGGAGTTCCCCCGTTCCTTCCACTGGCTCGGACGCCCGCACTCCCCACGACAGCAACGGTGCTACCACTGGGGCGACACGTCTCCACAATGGATCGCCACGCTGCCCGAGGACGGTGAGACCCTGGCGGCCTGGCTCCTGCCGTCCCTCACGTGCGTCGAGGACCAGCGAGGTGTCGCATGGCCGCTGCCCGCCCTCGTCGAGACGGACGGCCCCGCCGAGGGCGCCATCCATCTCGCGCTGGCGCACGGGCTCGGGGCCCGCTACCCGGAGGACCGGTTGTCGGCGGTGGATGCCCTGCTGATCCTTGCCGCCCGGGGCCGGCTGGACGCGAATCTCCTCGGTGGGGAGCTGAGCGTGCTCATCGACCGGGAGCTGATGAAACCCAGCCGGCTGGCGGCCGCCGCCCGTACCGCTGCCGCCACGGGCGCGTACCGGACGGTGCTGTCCGTGCTGGTCCCGGTGCTGACGGCGCTGCTCGCGCGCGAGCAGGCGCCACGGGGGCTGAGCGATCTGCTCGCGGTGGCTGCGGAGTGCGCGGAGCAGTGCGGGCCGCCGAAGACCGGCCGGATAGCCGGACTCGCCGCAACGGCCGCGCGCGGCGGATCGACCCAGCTGGTCCAGCAGGCAGCTCGGCTGGAAGCCGCTTGCCAGGAGGTGGCCGGGTGACGAGACACCGGTGACGAGACGAGTCCCGCCGGGCGCGGGGGCCGCATCACACGCAACGGCGCTTCGGACCCGACCCCGCCCACGCGGCCGGGCTCGCGGGCCCGGCTCGCGGGCCCGGCTCGCGGGGCCGGCTCCCGGGGCCGACTGCACCGCCCGCCCGGCCGACGCGGGACGGAAACGCCGCACCGCCCGCCCGGCCGACGCGGGACGGAAACGCCGCACCGCCCGCCCGGCCGACGCGGGACGGAAACGCCGCACCGCCTCCCACCCCGGGACGAGAATCGGGCCGCCCTGACCTCGCTCAAAAACGACTTGCCAACTGGCCAAAATTGGACGATAGGCGACTAGATCCATACTTAACCCATCGGTCACAAGGCGTTCGTGATCAGGCAACACCGCTCGGTCACAGTGAGGTCATGACTGATGTGACCTCCGCGAAGAGTGCCCGCCGCCCCCACCACTGGCGGCGGGACCTCATTGAACTCGCCGCCCTGTTCACAGCGGTCGCCGTCGCCGACGCGATCGCCAACCTGATCGGACACCAGCCGGACGGTCCGTATCTGCTCATCGCCTCGGCCGTGGCGCTGACCGCCACCGCCGCTTTCCACACCTGGTGGGCACACCGGCACAGTCACGCACCACCGCCGGATCCCGAGGGCCCGGGAGTCTCGCACGACCCGGCCATTCAGCCGGTCGCGGCGTCCGACGCCCCGTCGCCCGACGCCGCAGCGGCCGAGACGGTGCTGTGGCGGATGCGTACGACGGTCCGGGACGCCCCCGGCAGCCTGGCCGCGCTCTGCATCGTGCTGGCCCGACACCGGATCGACATCCTGACCCTTCAGACCCATCCGTTGGCCGAGGGCACGGTCGACGAGTTCCTGCTGCGTGCGCCCGCCGCGCTTCCGGCCGCGCAACTGACCCGGGCCATCTCCGAAGCCGGCGGAAGCTCCACCTGGATCGAGCGCGCCGACGCCCACGACCTGGTGGACGCACCGACGCGGGTGCTCGGCCTCGCCACCCGCACGGCTCTCGACGCCGCGGAACTCCCCCTGGCCCTGCGCCAGCTGCTCGGCCGGTGCACCATCCACTCGCTCCCCGCCGTGTCGATCACCGGACGCGCCACCGGTGAATCCGCACCAGTCGAGGGGGTGCTGGAGGAGACGGTGATGCGGCTGCGCGATCCGTCGGGCGGCGTCATCACCGTCGAGCGTCCCTATCTCCCCTTCACGCCGACGGAGTTCGCCCGGGCACGCGCCCTGGTCGAGCTCGACGCCCGGCTCGGCCCCCGCGTCCCGCGCAGCGAGCACGTACTCACCTTGCCCGAGGGCAACGCGATCACCGTGCGCCGGGCGGACCGCAGCGACCTCGAGGCGGCCAGGGCCATGCACGACCGCTGCTCGGAACAGACCCTGCGACTGCGCTACCACGGACCGGTCCGGGACGCCGACCGCTACCTCGACCACCTGCTGAGCCCCCGCTTCGGCCGCACCCTCGCCGTGCAGACGGCCTCCGGCCGGACGGTGGCCCTCGGCCATCTCCTCTGGGACGGTGACGAGACCGAGGTCGCCCTGCTCGTCGAGGACGACTGGCAGCGCCGCGGCATCGGCTCCGAGCTGCTGGGCCGCCTGGTGGCGCTCGCCGTCGAGGCGGGCTGCGAGAGCATCTACGCCGTCACCCAGGCATCGAACACCGGGATGGTCGCGGCCATGCGCGCGCTCTCGCTGCCGCTCGACTACCAGATCGAGGAGGGGACGCTCGTGATCACCGCCCGACTGGGTGCGACGCCGGTACGGCCCCTGCCGCCGTACGAGCAGGCGGAGCGCTGACCGCCTGACGTACGGGCTCCTCGCCGCTCAGCGCCTGGCAGAGATCGGCCCAAAGGTCTTCCACGTCCTCCAGCCCGACCGACATGCGCAGCAGCCGGTCGCCGACCCCCGAGGACTGCCGGTCTCCTTCATCCACAATGCGGTGGCTGATGGAGGCCGGGTGCTGGATCAGGGTGTCCACGCTGCCGAGACTGACCGCGGGCGTGATCAGCCGTACCGCGGCGATCACCCCGTGCGGGTTCCCGTACACCTCGAAGGAGACCATCGCGCCGCCCAGTTCCGGGTAGTGCACGCGGGCGATCCTCGGGTCGGCGGAGAGCCGGCGGGCGAGTTCCGCGGCGTTCGCGGACGCGGCCCTGACGCGCACCGGCAGTGTGGCGAGACCACGCAGCAGCAGGTATCCCGCCATCGGGTGCAGCACCCCGCCGGTGGCGAAGCGAACTTGGCGCAGCCGGGCCGCGAACTCCTCGTCGCAGGCGACGACTCCGCCCATCACATCACCGTGGCCCCCCAGGTACTTCGTCGCGCTGTGCAGCACGATCCGTGCCCCGTGTTCGACGGGCCGCTGGAGAACCGGTGTGGCGAAGGTGTTGTCGACCAACAGCGGCACCGAGCCGCAGGAGTGCGCGACCGCCCGGATGTCCACTTCCGCAAGGGTCGGGTTCGCGGGCGTCTCGACGATCACCAGGCCCGTGTCGGGGCGGATCGCCTCGGCGATGCCCGCAGGATCCGTCCAGGTCACCTCCGTGCCGAGGAGCCCGGCACCCAGGAGATGGTCGCTGCAGCCGTAAAGCGGGCGGACGGCCACCACATGGCGCAGCCCCATGCTCGCGCGGGCCAGCAGGACTGCGGTGAGTGCGGCCATCCCGCTGGCGAACGCCACGGCGCTCGCGGTCCCTTCGAGGCGGGCCAGGGCCGTCTCGAAACGGGCAGTGGTCGGATTGTCGAGCCGGGCGTAGACGGGCGGCCCGTCGAGCCGGGCGCCGGTGGCGGCGAAGGAGTCGATCCGTTCCGCCTCGCCCCTGGAGTCGTACGAGGGGTAGGTGGTGGACAGGTCGATCGGCGGGGCGTGCAGGCCGAGTGCTGCGAGGTCTTCGCGTCCGGCGTGCACGGCTTCGGTGGCCGGCGCCCGGTACGGGGGTGTCGTCGAGGGCGCCATCGAGGATTGGGTGTCCATGCACCCACTCTGAACAGTCACCGGGACAGACGCGTATTAGCCCGTGCTACGTTCGGTGAATGACTGATTCCGTCGCTCTCGACACGGTGGATCTGCACATTCTGCGGCTGCTTCAGAACGATGCCCGGACCACGTACCGCGAGCTCGCGGCCGAGGTCGGGGTCGCTCCCTCGACCTGTCTGGACCGGGTCACCAGGCTGCGCCGCACGGGCGTCATCCTCGGCCATCAGCTGCGACTGGACCCGGCCAGGATGGGCCGCGGTCTTGAGGCACTTCTCTCCGTGCAGGTCCGGCCGCACCGCCGGGAGCTCATCGGCCCGTTCGTCGACCGGATCAGGACGCTGCCCGAGTCCCGTGCGCTGTTCCATCTGACCGGCCCCGACGACTATCTGGTCCATGTGGCGGTGACCGACACCGCCGATCTTCAGCGTCTGGTCCTGGACGAGTTCACCTCACGGCGCGAAGTGGCCCGCGTGGAGACGCGGTTGATATTCCAGCAGTGGGAATGCGGTCCGCTGCTGCCGCCCGCCGCCCGGACGGCCGAGGCGGGTCCGGGTCAGGCCCACGGTGCCGATCGGTAGTGACGCGGAGGCCCTCCCCGTACGAGGATGTCCATATGCCAGACACTCCGAACAGCGCGCTGCCCCGCCAGGTCGCCGACGCCTACGTCGACGCGTTTATCGAACTCGATCCGATCTCCGGCACCTATCTGGGTGTCGCGGAAAGCTCGCGCCGCCTTCCCGACTTCTCCCCCGCCGGCCAGGAAGCACTCGCCGAGCTGGCCCGCACCACGCTCGCGCGGCTGGACCGCGCGGAGCAGCTCCCCGGCGCCGCCGATGACGCCGAGCGCCGTTGCGGCCGCCTCCTCCGCGAGCGCCTGACGGCCGAACTCGCCGTCCACGAGGCCGACGAGGCACTGCGGGCCGTTTCCAATCTGCATTCTCCGGCCCACTCGATCCGTGAGGTGTTCACGGTGACGCCCACCGAGACGGACGAGGACTGGGCGGCCGTCGTCGAGCGGCTCAAGGCGGTTCCGGCCGCGCTCTCCGGCTACCGCGAGTCCCTCGCGCTCGGCCTGGAGCGGAAGCTGTACGGCGGTCCGCGCGCCACCACCACCTTCATCGGCCAGCTCGACGAATGGATCGGCGACGGCACGACGGGGTTCTTCCAGGACTTCGCCGCCGCCGGCCCGGACACGCTGCGCACCGGACTGGTCACCGCCGCGGCGCAGGCGACCCGGTCGCTGGAGGAGCTGCGGGACTGGATGCGCGAGGTGTACGCCCCCTCGATCGAGGGCGCGCCGGACACGGTGGGCCGCGAGCGGTACGCCCGCTGGTCGCGCTACTTCAACGGCACCGACCTGGATCTCGACGAGGCCTACGCGTACGGCTGGTCGGAATACCACCGGCTGCTCGCCGAGATGCGGACCGAGGCCGAGAAGGTGCTGCCGGGCGCTGGTCCCTGGGAGGCACTGGCCCATCTCGATGTGCACGGCAAGCACATCGAGGGGGTCGACGAGGTCCAGGCGTGGCTGCAGGGCCTGATGGACGAGGCGATCGAGGCCCTGGACGGTACGCACTTCGAACTCGCCGAACGAGTCCGCAAGGTGGAGTCCCGCATCGCTCCCCCCGGCGGCGCCGCGGCGCCGTACTACACGGGCCCGTCCGAGGACTTCTCGCGCCCCGGACGCACCTGGCTGCCGACGATGGGCGAGACCCGGTTCCCGGTGTACGACCTGGTCTCCACCTGGTACCACGAGGGCGTCCCCGGCCATCACCTCCAACTCGCCCAGTGGGCCCATGTCGCCGAGAGCCTCTCGCGCTACCAGGCGTCCATCGGCATCGTCAGCGCGAACGCCGAGGGCTGGGCGCTGTACGCGGAGCGCCTGATGGACGAGCTGGGCTTCCTGCCCGACGCCGAGCGCCGGCTGGGCTACCTGGACGCCCAGATGATGCGGGCCTGCCGGGTGATCGTGGACATCGGCATGCACGCGGAGCTGGAGATCCCTGCCGACTCGCCGTTCCACCCCGGTGAGCGGTGGACGCCGGAGCTGGCCCAGGAGTTCTTCGGCAACCACAGCGGCCGGCCCGCCGATTTCGTGGAGAGCGAGCTGACCCGCTATCTCTCCATGCCGGGTCAGGCCATCGGCTACAAGCTGGGCGAGCGCGCCTGGCTGCTCGGCCGGGAGAACGCCCGCGCGGCGCACGGTGACGACTTCGACCTCAAGTCCTGGCACATGGCTGCCCTGTCCCAGGGGCCGCTGGGTCTGGACGATCTGGTCGACGAGCTGTCGAAGCTCTGACAGGAGTGCCGGCCGGTTCCCGGACATGCCGTCCGGGAACCGGCCGGACGGTGTCAGCACCCGCAGTCGTCGGATTCGTCCGGTGCCGTGAGCGGGTCCGCTGTGCGCCGCTCAAGCCCCTGCCAGGTCTCGAACTCGAAGCCCTCCCGCGCCCAGTACTCGAAACCGCCGAGCATCTCCTTGACCTGGTAACCGAGTTCGGCGAGGGCGAGCGCGGCACGGGTGGCGCCGTTGCATCCGGGTCCCCAGCAGTAGGTGACCACGGGCACGGCGGGGTCGAGAAGTTGCCGTGCCTGCTCGGCGATGAGCGCCGTCGGCAGATGCAGCGCCCCGGGGACGTGCCCCTGGTCCCAGGACGCGGTGGAGCGGGAGTCGAGGAGTACGAAGCCGGGGTCGCCGTCGGCCGCCAGTGCCGCGGCGACGTCCGAGACATCGGCGTGGAAGGCGAGCGAGGCGCCGAAGTAGGCGGCGGCCACGGCCGGAGCCGCGGGCGGGACGCGAAGCACCGGGTTCGTTGCAGTGCCGGTGGCGGTGGCGGTGAGCTGCGAAGTCATGGTGCGAATCTATGACCGGTGATCGTTCGCCGGAAGAGGAGATCCCCGGCACACCACTTGTTCCGCCGGGGAATTCCCTGTTTCCTTCTCGCATGACCGACTATTCCCCGGACGCCACCGACTGGCGCATTCTCGACGTCCTGCAGCGCGAGGGACGCGCGACGTTCGCCGAGCTCGCGCGGGCGGTCGCCATGTCGTCGAGCGCCGTGACGGAGCGAGTACGCCGGCTGGAAGAGGCCGGGATCATCAGCGGCTACGCGGCGGTGGTCGACCCGGAGCGCCTCGGTCTGCCGATTCTCGCCCTCGTACGGCTGCGGTATCCGCACGGCAACTACAAGCCCTTCCACGACCTCCTCGACACGACACCGGAGGTCGTGGAGGCCCACCACGTCACCGGCGACGACTGCTTCGTGCTGAAGGTGACGGCTCGCTCCATGAAGCACCTGGAGGCGGTCTCGGGGAAGATCGGCGCCCTCGGATCCGTGACCACCAGTGTCGTCTACTCCTCGCCGCTGCCGAGGCGGGCGGTCAGTCGCTGACTCCGTCCGCGGCCCGGTGCCGAACGGCCGATCCGTGCCGTTCCTTCACCACTTCGAGCTGGGCGGGGACACGCCGGCGCAGATCGCCGACATGGCTGACGATGCCGACGCTGCGGTCCCGTTCGCGCAGGGAGTCCAGCACGTCGAGCACCTCGTCGAGGGTCTGCTCGTCGAGGCTGCCGAAGCCCTCGTCGATGAACAGGGTGTCCAGCCGTACGCCGCCCGCCTCGTCGGTGACCACGTCCGCGAGGCCGAGCGCCAGGGCGAGCGAGGCGAAGAACGTCTCGCCGCCGGAGAGGGTGGCCGTGTCACGTTCGCGCCCCGTCCAGGCGTCGATGACGTGCAGACCGAGACCGGCCCGACGGCCTCCCGTCCGGGCGTCGGAGTGGACCAGCTGGTAGCGGCCCGACGACATCCGCCGGAGCCGGGCGGTGGCGGCCGCCGCCACCTGTTCGAGACGGGCGGCGAGCACGTACGACTCCAGCCGCATCTTGCGTTCGTTGTCCGCGGACGTGCCTGCGGTGAGCCCGGCGAGCCGTGCGACCCGTTCGTACTCCTCTCGGACCGGTCCCAGGCCACGCACCTCGTCGGCCGCGCGGCGGGAGAGCCGGCCGAGCTCGGTGCAGCGTTCCCGTGCCGACGCGAGGGCTGCCGACGCGTCCCGCAGCAGGTGTTCGGCCGCGTCGTACGCCGTACGCGCGGCCTCCGGAGCGGCCGGGGCACAGTCGGCGGCCGCCCGGGCGCCGGTTTCGGCAAGCCGGTCGGCCACCGCCGCCGCCTCGGCCTGCCAGGCGTCGATACGGTGCTGCAGCGCGCGTTGTCCGGAGTCGGCGAGCAGGGTGTCGGCCGCGGCCTGCGGCGTCTCGAAGCCGGCCCGGAACGCGGCGTCCGCGAGCCGGTCGTCGGCCTCCTTCAGCCGCGCTGCCGCGCTCTCTTCCTCGCGCACCGTCGTGGCCGCCTCGACGAGCAGAGTGACCCGGTTCTGCAGGAGGGCGGCGTGTTCGGTGACGCTGCCCGACTCGCCGCGTGCCTGCGTCAGCATCTCTTCCAGGGCGGCCTGTTCACCGTCGAGGCCCTCGCGCCGGGAGGTGCGGGCCGAGGCCCGGCGTTCGGCCTGCTGCCGGTCCTCGGCCCGCTGCGCCTGCTCTCGTTCGGCGGCCGCGAGCGCCTCGCGTGCGGCGTGCATCCCGGCGGCGGTCCGGTACGCCCGCGCGTGCTCACGGGTCAGCGTGTCCACGAGCTCGGCAAGTGCGCCGACCGTCGGGTCTGCCGCCGTGCCGGCGTCCGACGCGTTGCCGGCGCCGGCCGCTTCCACGCCCTCCACGGCCTCGGCACGCGCTGCCGCATACCGTTCGCGTACGGCTCCGAGCGCGTGCTCCGCCTCGGTGCGCGCCTGCTCGGCACGCCGGTGGGCAGCCTCCGCGGCCTCCTCCGTCGCCTGGTCGACATGCCCGTCCCCGGCGCGGGCCGGCTTCGGATGGTCGGCGGAGCCGCAGACGGTGCAGGCCTCGCCCTCGACGAGTTCACGGGCGAGTTCGGCCGCGATGTCGCGCAGCCGTCGCTCGCGCAGGTCGAGCCAGTCCTCACGGGTACCGAGGGCGCGCTCGCGGGCCCCGGCGAGCTGGTTCTCGGCGGCGGACGACTCGGCCGCCAGCGCGTCCCGGCGGCGGGCCGCGTCCAGACGTCGCCGGGCCGGATCCAGCCGGCCGGCCAGCAGTTCGGCACGGGTCGCGGCCTCCTGCGCGGCTTCGATACGGGCGTGCAGCCCGCTGCGGGTGGCCTCCCAGCCGGCCAGCCAGCCCTCGGCGTCACGGATCAGTTCGTCATCGGCCCGCGCCTGCCGCTCCAGCGCGGTGCGTTCGCTGTCGATCTCCGCGCTGCGCCGCTCGGCGCGGCGCGCGGCGTCCAGTCCGCCGAGTTCCTCGCGCAGTCTGCGTTCCAGGGCCGCCAGTTGCTCGGCGCCGGCGTCGGCCAGGCTGGCCGGCAGCCGGGACCGCGAGTGGTCGCGGGCCGCGCTCGCGCGTCGGTACGCCCGCTCGGCTTCGTCGCGCAGTTCCAGTGCCGGGGCGACGCGGTCCGCCTTGCGGGCACGGCTCAGCTGTTCCTGGGCGTCGTCGTGTCCGGACCGGCCCGCCTCCGATGCGGCGGCGCGACGCCTGGTCTCGGCGTACCGCTGCTGAAGTGCGGCCAGTTCCCGTTCGGCGTCGAGAGCGGACCCGGCGGCCGCATGGCGGCTGTCGGCCGCGGACAGCACCTCGGCGGCGATGTCCAGCCGCTCCCGGGCGCTGCTGCGGGCCGTCGCGGCCCAGGCCAGTACGGCGTCCGCGAGTCCCGGTTCGCCCGGCTGGACGTCCGGCATCGGGCATTCGCGCCCGGCCGGTCCTGCGGCCTGGGCGATCCGCTGGGCGAGGGCGAGGGTCTGTTCGTCCCCGGCCCTGACCTGGTTCTCGGCGGCCCGGCGGAGATCGGCGAGGCGCTCCTCGACGGCCGCGAAGCGGCGGGTGTCGAAGAGCCTGCCGAGCAGCTTGCCGCGGGCCTCCGCGTCGGCCCGCAGGAAGCGGGCGAAGTCGCCCTGCGGCAGGAGCACCACCTGGCAGAACTGTTCCCGGCTCATCCCGATGAGCTGCGTGATCTCCTCACCGATCTCCTGGTGCGAGCGGCTCAGCGCCCGCCAGCCGTGCTCGGCGTCGTACGCACGCAGCCAGCTCTGCGCCTTCTCCGTGGTGTGGCCGCCGCCCCGCTTCTTGGGGCGGGGCTGGGCGGGGCGCCGGGTGATCTCCAGGCGGCGCCCGCCGACGGTGAGTTCGAGCCGGACCTCGGTGGGCAGGTCCGCCGGGGCGTGGTCGCTGCGGAGCGAGGTGCCGGGGCTCTGCCGGGCACCGGGTACCGCCCCGTACAGGGCGTAGCAGACGGCGTCGAGGACCGAGGTCTTGCCGGCGCCGGTCGGTCCGTGCAGCAGAAAGAGCCCGGCCGCGGAGAGCGTGTCGAAGTCGATCTCCTGAGTGGTGCCGAACGGGCCGAAGGCCGTGATGTCGAGCCGGTGGAGCCTCATCGGTTCACCTCACGCACTCCGTCGTCGACCCGTACGTGGTCGAAGGCGCTGCGCAGCACGGTCCGCTCGTGCTCGTCGATGCCGTATCCGCCGCGGACATGGGCCACGAAGTCCTCCGCGATGCTCTGGTCGTCGCGTCCCCGCAGCCGCTGGGCGTAGGAGGTGTCCGGGTCGTCGGGTGCCCGGTCCGGTTCGAGGACGAGGCTCAGCGTGTACGGGAAGCGCTCGACGAGCCGGGCCATCGGCTCGGCCGGGCGGACGGGGTCGGTGAGGGTGGCCTCGACCCAGGAGTGTTCGTGCCGGTCGAGTGCGGGGTCGTCCAGGAGGGTGTCGAGCCGGCCCCGGAGCCGGGCGAGCGGACGGGGCACCGGGCAGTCGATCCGCTCTGCGGCGATCGTGCCGGTGGCGTCGAGGTCGATCAGCCACATCGTCTTGCGGTGGGTGGCCTCCGAGAAGGAGTACGCGAGCGGGGAGCCGGAGTACCGGACGCGCTCGGCGACCGTCTGGCAGCCGTGCAGATGCCCGAGCGCCACGTAGTCGACCCCGTCGAAGACGCCGGCGGGGACGGCCGCCACTCCGCCGACCGTGATGTCGCGTTCGCTGTCGCTCGGCTCGCCGCCCGCGACGAAGGCGTGGGCGAGGACCACGGACCGGGTGGTGTCCGGCCGCTCGGCAAGATCGGCGCGGACCCGGTCCATGGCGGCCGTCAGCACGGCCTCGTGCCCGGCCCGCTCCGCCTTGAACACGTCCTTGACGAGGGCGGGTTCGAGATAGGGGAGACCGTAGAACGCCACGTCGCCGTGCGCGTCCGGGATGACGACGGGGGTGGCGCAGTGGGCGGGGTCGGTCCGTAGATGGATGCCGGCCCGCCCGATGAGTCCCGCGCCGACGCCGAGCCGCCGGGCGGAGTCGTGGTTCCCCGAGATCATCACGGTGGCCACCCCGGCAGCGGCGAGCCGGTGCAGCGCGTCGTCGAAGAGCTCCACGGCGGAGAGCGGGGGCACGGCCCTGTCGTACACGTCACCCGCCACGAGCACGACGTCCACCTCCCGCTCACGCACGGTGGCCACCAGGTGGTCGAGGTAGGCGGCCTGTGCCTCGTGCAACGAGACGCGGTGGAACGACCGGCCCAGGTGCCAGTCCGATGTGTGCAAAATCCTCAAGAGCCGGCTCCGACCTGCATGTTTCGTTTCCTCGTCCCCCGGGTCCGGCCCGGCCGCGCACCGCGCCGGCTCAGGGCCCCGGTGCCGGCGCCCACCACACTCCGCGCCCCTGCCCCTGTTCCCTCACGCACCACAGTCTCCCACCACCAGGGACGTCGCCGGGGCGGCTGCGGGGAAGTCGGCTCCGGGCAGCTCCGCCCCGCGGCCGGGGCGCGGCACGGGTCCTGGTGAGAACGAGCGGCCACTCAGGCGTCCCCGTACGCCTCTTCGCCCAGCTCCAGTTCCGCCTCACCCGCCGTGGCATCGGCCAGCCAGCGGCGGAACTCCTCGACCTCGGCGTCCGGCAGCCCGATCTCGATGGTCACGGCGTCCGCGTACCGGACCTCGCGCACGGTGCGCCCGGTGGCCCGCAGTTCGTTCTCCAGTCTCCCGGCGCGCTGATGGCCGACGGTGACCGTCGCGACCCGGAACCGCCTGCGGGTGAGCGTGCCGATGGCGTCCAGGGCTTCGCCGACCACTCCCCCGTACGCCCGGATCAGTCCGCCTGCGCCGAGCTTCACCCCGCCGTAGTAGCGGGTGACGACGGCGACGACGTACCGCATCTCGCGGCGGTTGAGCATCTGCAGCATGGGGACGCCGGCGGTACCCCCCGGCTCGCCGTCGTCACTGGCCTTCTGCACGGAGGCGTCGGCGCCGATCACGTACGCGAAGCAGTTGTGCGTGGCGGTCGGGTTTTCCCGGCGGACGCGCGCGACGAAGTCCTGCGCGTCCTGCTCGGTGGCGGCGGGGGCGAGCGCGCAGATGAAGCGCGATCGGTTGATCTCGGTCTCGTGCACACCCGCGCGGGCGACTGTCCGGTACTGCTCCTGCATCCGGCCACCCTATGCGCAGCTGCGGGAATGGTCCGGAGCGGCCGTCCGTTGTGCGGATCATGTACGCAGACACGGAGACGATCCGCAGGATACTCATGGACACCGGCGACACCTGGGCAGTGGTGGGGCTGTCCAACAACCGCTCACGCGCGGCCTACGGGGTGGCCGAGGTGCTCCAGCGCTTCGGCAAGCGGGTGGTACCCGTCCACCCCAAGGCGGAGCCGGTGCACGGCGAGGAGGGGTACGCCTCGCTGGCGGACATCCCCTTCCCGGTCGATGTGGTGGACGTCTTCGTCAACAGTGAGCTCGCCGGTGCGGTGGCTGACGAGGCGGTGGCGATCGGAGCCTCGGCGGTCTGGTTCCAGCTCGGCGTGATCGACGAGGGTGCGTACGAGCGCACGAGGACGGCCGGGCTCGACATGGTCATGGACCGCTGCCCCGCCATCGAAATACCCGCGCTGAACCGCTAGGACCGCCGCAGGCGCTCCGGACCACGCGTCCCGCCTCATGCACCCGGTCACATGTGCGGGGTGTCACAGTCCGCTCCGGACTGGGACACTGACCTGCTGTGAGTGCCGCCTACACCCCGAGGGTGCCGACCGTTCCGCACAGCAGGGCCCGCCTGGCCGGACAGCTGTCCTCGCTCGGCGTCGAGCGGGGCGGCGTGCTGATGGTGCACGCGTCTCTGCGCGCGGTGGGAGTGGTGGACGCCGGCGCGGCCACCGTGGCGGCCGCCCTGCGGGATGCGCTGGGTCCCGAGGGCACGCTGGTGGTCCCGGCCTTCACCCCGGAGAACTCCGACACCTCCCCGCAGTACCGCGCGCGGGTCCGCGGCCTCGGCGAGCGGGACCGGGAAGCGGTACGGGCGGCGATGCCCGCGTTCGATCCGTCCACCACGGCGGCACCGTCGATGGGCCGGCTCTCCGAAGCGGTGCGCCGGACCCCCGGCTCCGCCCGCAGCGCGCACCCCCAGACCTCCTTCGCCGCGCTGGGCCCACTGGCCGGCCACGTGGTGGCGGACCATCACCCCGACTGCCACCTGGGCGAGGACTCCCCGCTGGCCCGTCTGCACGAACTGCGGGCCCAGATTCTGCTGCTCGGCACCGGTTTCGACTCCTGCACGGCGTTCCACCTCGCCGAGTACCGCGTTCCGTCCCCGCCCCGCCGCACCTACCGGTGCGTGGTACGGGACGGCGAAGGGCGCCGGTGGTGGGAGTACGAGGACGTGGCGCTGGACGACAGCGACTTCGCGGCGCTCGGCGCGGACTTCGAGCGATCGGACGACGGCACGGCCGTCCGTACCGCCCGGGTGGGCTCCACCACGGGCCGTCTGTTCCGGTTCCCGGCGGCGGTCGCGTTCGCCATGCGATGGCTGACGGCGCAGCGAACGGTGCCGCCGCAAGCGGGAGCGAACCGCGCAGCTCAACCGCTGTGACCCGGCGGTCGGCAGCCTCAGCCGACGATCCCCAGGCCTTCGACCACCACAGAGCCCGGCAGCGCCGCCAGCGCCTTGCCCGGCATGATCAGCTTGCCCCGGCGGGTGCCGCTGCCGATGAGGACCCACTCCTCGTCCACCACGGCGGAGTCGATCAACAGGGGCCAGCCGTCCGGGAGTCCGACGGGCGTGATGCCGCCGTACTCCATCCCCGTCTCGCCGACCGCCGTGTCCATCGGGGCGAACGAGGCCTTCCGGGCGCCGAGGTGCTTGCGGACGGCGCCGTTCACGTCGACGCGGGAGTGGGACAGGACGAGGCAGGCGGCCAGAGTGACCTCGCCACCACGCTTTCCCGCCACCACGACGCAGTTGGCCGACCGGTTCAGCAGGTCGGCTCCGTGGTGCTCGACGAAGGCCGCCGTGTCGGCGATCTCCGGGTCCGTGTCGACGTGGATGATCTGCTCGGCGGGAACGTCGCCCCAGCCTTCGCGTACCGCTCGGGCCACCGGGGCGGTGAGGACTTCGAGGCGGTCGGCAGCGGGTTGGGCATCCTCGAAGGAGCCGATGGGGGCGCGCATGCACGCAACGCTAACAACCCCTCGCTCCTTTCCGGTTGGATGTCTCACCTGACGGGCGGGATGGACACGGCCATGGTGATGCCGACGGGCTCGGAGCCCTCGTTGCGGTAGGCGTGCGGGTGGTGCGCCTCGAAGGTGGCGGAGCTGCCGGCGGGCACGGCGTACGCGGTGTCGTCGACGACCAGGGTGAGGGTGCCGGCGGTGACGTGGAGGAGTTCCACGGTTCCTTCGGGGTGCGGGTCGGACGCGCTGCCGTCGCCGGGCATCAGCTGCCAGGACCAGAGCTCCAGCGGGCCCCGGGCCTCGGTTCCGACCAGCAGGGTGGTGGAACTGCCCGCCTCCGTGGACCACATGCGGACGGCCTGGCTCTCGGAGACCAGCCTCACCGGTGTGCCCTGTTCGTAGTCGAGCAGCACGGTGATGCTGATCCCGAGTGCGTCGGCGAGCTTGACCGTGGTGCCGACGCTGGGGTTGGTGCGGGCCTGTTCGATCTGGATGATCATTCCGCGGCTCACCCCGGCACGCGCGGCGAGTGCGTCCAGGGTGAAGCCCCGCTCACCGCGCCAGCGCTTGAGGTTTCGCGCGAGGGACTGGGTCAGCTGGTCGAGATCAGTCACATTCGGTCCAATATTCTGGATGACAGGGTCGAAAATATTGCACTACGGTGTGGTGCACCCAACCGTTCATCGCACTGTACTGCGAGGCCCGCCCATGACAGCACTGTTCGCCCTGGCCACCAGCCTGCTGTGGGGGCTGGCCGACTTCGGCGGCGGGGTGCTGACCCGGCGTACGCCCGCGCTCACCGTGGTGGTCGTCTCGCAGGCGCTCGCCGCGGCCGTGCTCGGCGTGATCGTGATCGCGACCGGTGCCTGGAGCGAGGCGGGCGGTCGACTCTGGTTCGCCGTCGCGGCAGGAGCGGTGGGTCCTGTCGTGATTCTGAGCTTCTACAAGGCCCTGGCGCTGGGCCCGATGGGCGTGGTGTCGCCGCTCGGTTCAGTGGGGGTCGCCGTGCCGGTGAGCATCGGGCTGGTCCTCGGTGAGCGTCCGGGGCTGCTGCAGTGCGCCGGGGTGGCCGTCGCCGTGGCCGGCATCGTGATGGCGGGCGGGCCACAGCTGCGCGGCGCCCCGGTGCAGCGGCAGGCGGTCCTGCTGACCCTCTTCGCGGCATTCGGCTTCGGGACCGTGATGTGCCTCATCGCCGAGTCGTCCACCACGGTGACCGGACTGTTCCTGGCGCTCTTCGTCCAGCGGATCACCAACGTCGCGGTGGGTGGCACGGCGCTGTACGTCTCCGTGCGGCGCGGGGCCCGCGCGCTCCCCGAGGAGGGGGGCGCCGCCGTGGTGCTCGCCGCCCTGCCGGCGCTGACGTTCGTGGGTCTCGCGGATGTCGCGGCCAACGGCAGCTACTCGGTCGCCGCACAGCACGGACCGGTGACCGTCGCCGCCGTGCTTGCCTCGCTCTACCCGGTGGTGACGGCCATGGCCGCCCGGGGATTCCTCGGGGAACGGTTGCGCGGGGTGCAGGCCGCGGGAGCCGGGCTCGCACTGCTGGGCACGGTCCTGCTCGCGACCGGATGACGGCCGCCGGTTCCCGCCCGGGGCCGGCGAGATCGTGCGGGCCTCAGCTCTCGTCGAGCTCCGCCACGGCCAGAAGCTGCTCCGGGGTCACGCCTTCGGGGATCGGTACCGGGGCCGGCGTCCGAAGGGGCGGCTGCCACCCCTTCTCGGCGTCCCAGCGCCGTACGACACGGGCCGGGGCCCCGGCCACCACCGCGTGGTCGGGCACCTCGCCGCGTACCACCGCGCCCGCGGCCACCACCACGTTGCGGCCGAGCCTCGCGCCCGGAAGGATCACCGCTCCGGTGCCGATCCAGCAGCCGGGACCGATGGCCACCGGCTCCATCCGCGGCCACTGCTTGCCGACCGGCTCCTGCGGATCGTCGTAGCTGTGGTTGGTCGAGGTGATGTAGACGTACGGTCCGCAGTACGTGTCCGAGCCGATGGTCACCGTGGTGTCGGCGACGACATGGCTCCCGCGGCCCAGCACCACGCCGTCCCCGAGCGTCAGGATCGGATCGGATCCGAGATCCAGATCGGGCATGAGCCCCGCCGTCAGGGTGACCTGCTCGCCGATGACACAGTGGGCTCCCAGCTCGATCCACGGCTCGCCGAACACCGTGCCCTGCGGGAAGGCCAGCCGGGTGCCCTCCCCGATCCGGCCGAACCGCAGCCCGCCGGGGTGTGATGCCGTGACCGCGCCCGTCTTCTGCACCCAGCGCCAGCAGCGGTGGACGGCCCCGGACAGGGCGCGCCGCCGCCAGACGGTCAGGGAGGAGAACGTGTTTCTGTTCTTCGGCACTCGCACACGGTAGTCGGCGGGCCCGCGGGCGGCCGCCAGGTCGGCCTGTGATCTTCACCCCACCGGACCTCGGAGCGGCGCGCGCGTCGCTTACCGTTTCCCGGGCGGGACCGCCCGGCGGCGGTCGGACGGCCGCGACCCACACCACCGGAGCACGGAAGGACGCGCGATGGCAGAGCAGGCGTTGATCACGGCCATGGGCGGCAAGGAGCCGGTCATCCACGCGGATGCCTTCACCGCACCGATGTCGGTCGCGATCGGCGAGATCACGATGGCCGCGGGTTCCAGCCTCTGGTACCACGCGGTGCTGCGGGCCGACTGCGGTCCGATCGTCATCGGCGCCGAGTCGAACATCCAGGACAACTGCAGTGTCCACGTCGACCCCGGTTTCCCCGTCACGGTCGGCGAGCGCGTCTCGGTCGGACACAACGCCGTACTCCACGGCTGCACCATCGAGGACGACGTCCTGGTCGGCATGGGCGCCACGGTGCTCAACGGCGCCCACATCGGTGCCGGTTCACTGATCGCCGCCCAGGCCCTCGTCCCGCAGGGGATGCGCGTACCCCCGGGCTCGCTCGTCGCGGGCGTGCCGGCCAAGGTCAAGCGGCAGCTGACCGATGAGGAGCTCGAAGGCATCAAGTTCAACGCAGTCGGTTACGTGGAGCTGGCCAAGGCCCACCGACAGGCGTACGAGGACTGAGCGCGAAGGCCCCGGCCGGTCCCGGCTCCCGTCAGTCGGCGACCGGTACGGACGCCGGCGCGGACTCGGCGGTGGACTGCGCAGCCGCCTTCTTGGCCCGGTTCTTGAGGATCAGCATCGAGGCGAGCCCGATCAGGACCGCGAGCGCCAGTCCCAGGTACGAGAACCGCTTGAGCCAGGCCTCGGCGACGACGCCCACGGAGTAGATGACTGCCGTGGTGCCGCCCGCCCAGGCGATCCCGCCGAGCACGTTGGCGGTCAGGAACTTCCAGTACGGCATGTGCAGGACGCCCGCGAGCGGTCCGGCGAAGATGCGCAGCAGTGCGACGAAGCGGCCGAAGAAGACCGCCCACATGCCCCACTTCTGGAACGACCGCTCCGCCATCGCGATCTGGCTCTCGCCGAAGTGCCGGGGGAACCTCCCCCCGAGCCAGGCGAGCAGCGGCCGCCCGCCCTTGCGGCCGATGGCGTAGCCGATCGAGTCACCGATCACCGCCCCGGCCGTGGCGCAGGCGCCCAGGATCCACGGGTTGATCCCGTCGTGTCCGGCGGCCAGTAGCGCCGCGCTGATCAGGACGATCTCGCCGGGGAGCGGAATGCCCAGGCTCTCCAGTCCGATGACGACGCCCACCAGGACGTAGACGCTGATCGCGGGGACGGTCTCCAGCCATTCCTGGATGTGCAACGCCGGTTCCTCCGTAGTGATGTCCTCATCGCCCGCCGGACAACTCCTCGGCGCACGGCGGGAAGCCTACCCGTCGCCCCGTCGCCCAGGACAGCGCGAAGGGCCGCCCGCTCCCTCCCGGGTGCGTGGCGGCCCCGGAAGGGACGGCCGGAATCAGGAGTTCGGGCGCAGCGTCCAGAGCACGGTCATCTCACCGGTCACGCCGCCGTCGGCGCGCTGGATCCGGATGGCCACCGGGAACTCGGGGCGCTTGCCCGCGTCGAGCTCGGCGACGACGTCGGCCACGGGACGGCCGAGCGTGGCGGTCGCGGTGACCTCACCCATGGCCAGTTTCCTGTAGGCGATCTCGGCGTTCACCGCGAGCGGGACGGCCCGCGTCAGCTGGTCGGCGAACGCGGCCATGACGATGGCCCCGCTCGCCGACTCCGCCAGCGTGAACATGGCGCCGGCGTGCGGTCCGCCGAGGTGGTTGTGGTAGTCGGCCTGGTCCGGCATGCGGACCACCGCGCGTTCGGCGGTGGACTCCAGGAATTCGAGGTTGAGGGTCCGGACCATCGGAACCGACGCGGCGACCATCTCGCCCGCGGTCATCTGTTCAGCGCTCATGAGCTAGATGTTACTCATGAGTAGTGATGTTTGGCCATGTCCCCGCAGCCGCGCGCCTGCGACCCGGCCGCATCCTTCACCGTCCGCTCACGGGGGCGGCCGTAGCCGCCGGGGCGGCACACCTCTATCGTTACTCGCCATGTGGCCAGGACAGCAGCCGCCCGGGGGCGAGCAAAACCCGCAGGACCAGAACCAGAACCCGTACCAGCAGCCGGGGTACCAGCAGCCGAACCCCTATCAGCAGCCGGGGTACCAGCAGCCTGGTCCCGAGCAGCAGCCCGGGTACGGCTACCCGCAGCAGGGCCAGCCGGGGCAGCAGCCCGGCTACCCGCAGCAGGGCCAGCCGGGATACCCGCAGCCCAATCCATACCAGCAGCCGACCGTCCCGCAGTACGCGGTGCCCGGTCCGCCCGGCGGGCCCCAGCCCGGCAACGACAAGAAGAAGACGACCGTCGTCGCCATCGTCGCGGCGACCGCCGTCGTGGTGGCCGCGGCGGTCACCGGTGTCGTCGTGCTGAACAAGGACGACGACAAGGACGGCAAGAACGTCGCCGACGACAAGAAGTCGTCCGCGCCCGCCAAGCCGTCCGACGACGCGTCCTCGCCCGTGGCGAACCCGCGCGGCGCCGACGGGGACGCCAAGCCGCTCATCGCGGGCTGGAAGGTCGTGACCAACCCCAAGTGGGGCACCCAGTTCGACGTGCCCGGTGACTGGGAGGTCGCGGCCCCCGGCATCTTCTCGTACTTCGAGGACGAGTCGAAGGAGGACAAGCCGCCGCTCATCGGCTTCACCGCGCCGGCGGACTACAAGAAGAAGTGGTGTGTCGACGACGAGGACAAGGACGGCACCAAGGAGAACTACAGCCTGGCCGGCACCGGCACCCGCGGTGCAGAGGGCGCCACGGACGCCGCTCTGAACGCCCGGAACGAGGCGGGCACCTGGGCGTGGGGCGCGTACGCGCAGCACATGCCGAAGAAGACCATCAAGATCAGCAAAGCCAAGCAGTACACCACCAAGTCGGGGCTGACGGGCAGCATGGTCACCGCCACCGCTCCGAACGTCACCAAGAAGACGAAGTGTGACAGCGACGGCAAGACCATCGCCTTCACCTTCAAGAACACCAGCGGTGCGTTCTCCTCCTGGGTGCTGTACGCGGCCGACAACGTCGAGGGCGAGCTGCCGGACGCGACGATCCAGAAGATCCTGAGCACGGTGCGTCTGGTGAAGATCACCGAGTCCTGACCCCGGCGGGAATGCATTTGGCACAACGGGGTCACTGCCGCGATAGTCCCTGAGTGACTGACGCAGCCGACCCCGCACCCCGCTCGGACCGCCCCACCCCGGCGGGCCGCAACTACCGGCTGCTGACCGCCGCCGCGATCATCACGGGCCTGGGCACCCATGGCGCGCTGATCGCGGCGGCGTTCGCGGTGCTGCAGGCGGGCGGCGACGGCGGGGACGTCGGTCTGGTGGCCGCCGCCAGGACCGCGCCGCTGGTGCTCTTCCTGCTGATCGGCGGGGCGATAGCGGACCGCCTGCCGCGCCACCGCGTGATGGTCGCGGCCAACGCCCTCAACTTCGCCTCGCAGGGTGTCTTCGCCTGGCTGGTCCTGGCGGGTGACCCCCAGCTGTGGCAGATGATGCTGCTGACCGCTCTGTGCGGCACCGGGCAGGCGTTCTTCAACCCCGCCGCCGAGGGCATGCTGATGTCCAGCGTGAGCGGCGAACAGGCGAGCCGTGCCTTCGCCCTCTTCAGGATGTCGATGCAGGGCGCGGCCATCGGCGGCGCGGCGCTCGGCGGCGCCATGATCGCGGCGATGGACCCGGGCTGGGTGCTGGCCGTCGACGCCGCCGCCTTCGCGGTGGCGGGACTGCTGCGGGCCTTCCTCGACGTGAGTCACATCCCGTCGCGGGAACCCGGCGGCGGTCTCCTCGCCGATCTGCGGGACGGCTGGCAGGAGTTCATCGGCCGTCCCTGGCTCTGGGCCGTCGTGGCGCAGTTCTCCGTGGTCGTCGCCGCGGTCGGGGCCGCGGAGGCGGTCTACGGGCCGCTGGTCGCCCGGGACGAACTCGGCGGCGCCCGCCCCTGGGGTTTCGCGCTCGCCGCGTTCGGCGTCGGCACACTGGCGGGGGCGTTGCTCATGATGCGGTGGAAGCCGCGGCGGCTCCTGCTCGCCGGAACGCTCTGCGTCTTCCCGCTCGCCCTGCCGTCGGCGGGGCTCGCCGTGCCGCTGCCGGTGGCGGGACTGTGCGCGGTGATGTTCGTCAGCGGGGCGGCCATCGAGGTGTTCGGCGTCTCCTGGATGACGGCCATGCACCAGGAGATCCCGGAGGAGAAGCTCTCAAGGGTCTCGGCGTACGACTGGTTCGGCTCGGTGGCCATGGTGCCCCTCGCCACGGCGCTCGCCGGCCCGGTGGAGTCGCTGGTCGGACGCAGTCAGGCGCTGTGGGGCTGTGCGGGTCTGGTCGTGCTGGTCACCGGAGCGGTGCTGTTCGTGCCGGACGTACGGAATCTGACCCGCAGGACCGCGTCCACCGAGGTACTGGTCAAGGTCCCGCCGGCGTCAGCCGATACTGAAGGCGCCGTCGGGCGGCTCGGGTGAGGCGACCGCCTCGTCGTCGCCCACAGGCCGGGCACCCTTGATGAACGCGGCCACCGCGTCGCCGTACTCGACCCTGGCCGGGAACGCGTCGGCCGCACAGCGACGGATCAGGGCGGCCGTGTCGATGGGAGACCGCGAGGCGACGAGGACCACGTTGCCGAAGCGCCTCCCGCGCAGCACGGCGGGCTCGGCGATCAGTGCCAGCTCCGCGAATACGGTCGCGAAGGTGGCCAGTTGCGAGCGCAGGAAGCCGAAGGGCGCCCCGTCCGCCAGGTTGGCCGCGTAGACGCCGTCCGCGCGCAGAGCCCGCGCCGCGGCCTGCGCGTAGGGCACGGACGTGAGGTGGGCGGGCACCCGCGAGCCGCCGAAGACATCCGCGATCACCACGTCAAGCGAGCCGGGAGCGGTCTCCTCCAGCTGCTTGCGCGCGTCCGCTGCATGCACGGTGATCCCGCTGCGGTCCGGCAGCGGCAGGTGTTCCGTGACGAGGTCCAGGAGACCTCTGTCCGCCTCGGCGACCTCCTGTCGGGAGCCCGGCCGGGTCGCGGCGACGTAGCGGGGCAGGGTGAGAGCGCCGCCGCCGAGGTGCAGGACGTTCAGCGGTGCACCCGCTCCGGCCGCGCAGTCCACGACGTGGGCCAGCCGTTGCGCGTACTCGAATTCGAGGTGCTCCGGCGCGTCCAGATCGACGTACGACTGGGGTGAGCCGTCGACCGTGAGCAGCCAGGCCCGCTCCCGGTCCACATCGGGGAGCAGTCTGGCGGTGCCGTGGTCCACGTCGCGGATGACGGGTATCGACTCGTTCACTCCCCCATTGTGGGGCGTGGGATCAGCCGTTCCTGACCGCGGCGACGGCTTCGGTGTGTGCCGCCGACTGGGCGAGTCCGGCACGGGCGGCCGCGGCCCGGCTGCCGGGGTCGAGGGGGTTGCGGCCGAAGGCCTTCCTCGCCGCGGCGTCCGGGGTGATGACGACGGTCCGGGCCCTCTGAGCAGCAAGTGCGTCCGCCTGGGAGCGGGGCGACGCGATGACCTTGTTGCCGGAGGCCGTCGGCGCGATGACGATGACGCGCTCGTACCCGGCGGCAAGGTGGGCGTTGGCCGGGGAGTGCACCCCGCCGTCGATCCAGGACCGTCCTCCGAAGGAGGCGACGGGCCAGACGGCCGGGACGGCGCAGCTCGCGGTGACGGCGTCCGCCAGGGACACCCCGCTGTCCCGGTCGAACGTGTGCAGCTCACCGGTGCGCGCGTCGACCGCGGTGACCCGCAACGGACGCTCCGGCCACTCGGGCGACAGCAGCCTGCTCGCGATGACCGCCCGCCGCTCCTCCGGCGAGAGGTCGATGCGGGCTTCCCGGGCGATGCGGGCCAGCTTCTGCCCGTACGCCTGCGGGGTGCGCGAGGTGAGCACAGCCCGTGCGTAGCGCAGGACGGTGACCGCGCCGAGTCTGCCGCCCCGCTCGCCGCCGGCCTCGGCCAGCTGCAGTTCGTACAACTGCGGCAGGCCGAGCAGTCCGGAGGCCAGCTGTGCCCCGACGACCGCACCGGCCGAGCTGCCGATGATCACATCAGCGGTGGACAGATCCAGTCCCGCTTTCGCGAGGCCGTGCAGGATTCCGGTCTCCCAGGCGCTCCCGGTGATGCCGCCGGCACCGAGCACCAGTGCTGTTTCCGCCATGCCGTCAGTCTGGCGCACGGCACCGGATCCGCCTCCCCGGGGGGGTACGGAAGGCGGATCCGGAAACGGCCGTACGCCTCAGAGCAGTCCGGTGACGGTGCCCGCGCCGACGGTGCGGCCGCCCTCACGGATGGCGAACCCGAGGCCGGACTCCAGCGGTACGTCCCGGCCCAGTTCGACGGTCATGGCGACCGTCTCGCCCGGCCGCGCGACCGCAGCGGCGCCGAGGTCGACGTCGCCGACGACGTCGGCGGTGCGGATGTAGAACTGCGGCCGGTAGCCGGTGGCGACCGGAGTGGTGCGGCCGCCCTCGCGCCCCGACAGGACGTACACCTGCGCGGTGAAGCGCCGGCTCGGGGTGACGCTGCCGGGCGCCGCGACGACGTGCCCGCGGCGTACCCGGTCGCGCTCGACCCCGCGCAGGAGCAGCGCGACGTTGTCGCCGGCCTCGGCGGACTCCATCGGCTTGCCGAAGGTCTCCAGACCGGTGACGACCGTCTCGATGTCCGCGCCGAGTACGGACACCCGGTCGCCGACACGCACGGTGCCGCGCTCCACGGCGCCGGTGACGACCGTGCCCCGGCCGGTGATGGTCAGGACGTTCTCCACCGGCAGCAGGAACGGCGCGTCGGTGTAGCGCACCGGCATCGGCACGTAGGTGTCGACGGCGTCGAGCAACGCCTCGACCGCCGCGGTCCAGCGTGGGTCGCCCTCCAGCGCCCGCAGTCCCGACACCCGCACGACGGGCACGGTGTCGCCGCCGTAGCCGTGCGCGGACAGCAGCTCACGTACTTCCAGCTCGACCAGGTCGGTCAGCTCGGGGTCACCCGCGTCCGCCTTGTTGAGGGCGACGACGATGTGGTCGACACCCACCTGACGGGCGAGCAGCACATGCTCCGCGGTCTGCGGCATGATCCCGTCGAGCGCGGAGACGACGAGGATCGCCCCGTCGAGCTGGGCTGCGCCGGTGACCATGTTCTTGATGTAGTCGGCGTGTCCGGGCATGTCGACGTGCGCGTAGTGCCGGGTGCCGGTCTCGTACTCGACGTGCGCGATGTTGATGGTGATGCCGCGCTGCGCCTCCTCGGGCGCCCGGTCGATGCGGTCGAAGGGGACGAACGTGCCGGTACCGCGGTCGCTGAGGACCTTGGTGATGGCGGCGGTGAGGGTGGTCTTGCCGTGGTCGACGTGGCCCATGGTGCCGATGTTGAGGTGCGGCTTGGTGCGCACGTATGCCGTCTTGGGCATGGTTCATTCCTTGGGATGCGAAGCTGGAAAAGAAGACCCCGGGGCCCGGCCGACCCTCCCCTTGCGGGGTCCGCCGGACAGTCGGAGGAGGGTCAGCTTCGGGCGCCGCCGATGGGCGCTGCGGCAACGGTGAACGCTGCTGCGACAACAGCTGCGAGGGGGCTCACGGCAGCCTTCGGCGTGTCCGCGACTGCGGACTGCGCTGCGAGGAAGGCGTACCGGAACATGGCTCGATCATGTCCGACGGCTGTCGGGCCGTCGAGCGAATTTCTGCAGGCGGTACGGGGGGTGAGCCCCGGCGCTCCTCAGAGGTGCTTGGTGGCCTCTCGCACGGACAGCGGCGCCAGCCGGTCCCGGGCGCCCTCGACGAAGTCCCGTACGGCCTGCGGGTCCGTCTTGGAGTACTCGCGCAGGCACCAGCCGATCGCCTTGCGGATGAAGAAGTCGGGGTGCTCCGCCCGGCGCAGGCAGTAGGCGAAGAGCCGCCGGGTGTCGGTGGCCTCCTTGAAGCGGAGCTGGTGCAGCAGCGCGGTGCGAGCGATCCAGAGGTCGTCGTCCTCGATCCACTCGTCCATGGTCCGCCCGAGCTCCGGGTCGGCGGCCACCAGCGGTCCCGCGACATGGGCGGCCAGGATGTCGACGGTGTCCCACCAGGAAACGGTGGTGACCAGGTGGCGCAGTACCGGTAGGAATCCGGACGAGCATCGTGCGACGTGGCGGCGCAGGTAGTCGGCGGCGAAGTAGTGGTATTCGCGCTCGGGCAGCGCCCAGCAGCGCAGCGCGATCGCCGCGCAGTCCGTCTCCGCGGGGCGTTCGGTGCCTTCGAGGACGGTGCGGGACAGCGCCCGGCGACGGGGGGTGGGAATGCCGAGGAACGGTGCGACGTGCTTCATGTACGCGGCGGCGGAGCGGGCGCGCACGGGGTCGGCTGCCGCGGGGTAGAGCTCGGTCAGCCGCTCCAGCACCGTATCGGCGAGGACGCTGCGGGGCAGGCCGGGGCCTGGTGCGGCGCTCTCCTTCACGGGTTCGGCTCCCTGGCTCATAACGGTCACATTACGGCGATCACGCGTGGGCGTCGGTTACTCTCCCCGAATGCTCGACCCCGTCCCCGCCACCCGGCCCGCAGGTAGCCTCGCCGTGCGCTGCACGCGGGTGCTCCTGTCGCCCTGGTCCCGGTTCTCCCTGCTCGTAGCGGTGCTGCTGGCTGCCGCGACGACGATGCTGCTCCTGGAACCCCAGCGGCTGCTGGCCTCCGGCTGGCCCGCCCAGCTGAGCGGCGGGGCCGCCGCGGTCGTGCTCTTCGGCCTCGCGTACGGCGTCTGCACGGTGGCCTTCGTACCGAGACCCCTGCTCAATCTCGCCGCCGGCGCGCTGTTCGGCTCGCAGGCGGGGCTGGCGGCGGCCCTGGCGGGCACGGTGCTGGGCGCGGGCATCTCGTTCATGCTCGGCCGGGTCCTCGGGCAGGAGGCGCTGCGCACGCTGCTGCGCGGGCGCTGGATGCGGGCGGCGGACGGGCAGCTGAGCAGGCACGGTTTCCGCTCGATGCTGGCGCTGCGGCTCTTCCCCGGGGTGCCGTTCGCCGCCGCCAACTACTGCGCCGCCGTCTCGCGCATGGGGTATCCGCCGTTCCTCGTCGCGACCGGCCTCGGGTCCATCCCGAACACCGCCGCGTACGTCGTGGCGGGGAGCGAGGCCGCCTCCCCCACCTCGCCGGCCTTCCTGGCCGCGATGGGCTTCATCGTGCTGACGGGTGCCGGCGGGGCCGTGGTCGCCTGGCGCCGCCGCCACCGGCTCGGCGCGGAGTGAGGCGGCGGTCTGCGCGGGGGTAGTCGTCACTGTGTTCATCCGGGGGCGATACGCTGCCCGCGACCGACTGACGATCTCCGGGCCCGGTGCGGCCCTGTCATCACACGACCGCAATCCGCACGCCGCCGACGGCTCGAAGCCGTCGGCCGATGCATGATCACTCCGGGATGGCCCAAGCCCCATGAGCTGGTTCGAATCGTTCGTCCTCGGCCTCGTTCAAGGACTGACCGAGTTCCTGCCGATCTCCTCCAGCGCGCATCTGCGGCTCACCGCGGCGTTCGCCGGCTGGCACGATCCTGGCGCGGCATTCACCGCGATCACCCAGATCGGCACGGAGGCCGCGGTCCTCATCTACTTCCGCAAGGACATCGTCCGCATCGTCTCGGCGTGGTTCAAGTCGCTGACGGACCGTTCGATGCGCAGCGACCACGACGCGCAGATGGGCTGGCTGGTCATCGTCGGCTCGATTCCCATCGGCGTGCTCGGTGTGACGTTCAAGGACCAGATCGAGGGCCCGTTCCGCGATCTGCGCCTGATCGCCACCACGCTGATCGTGATGGGCATCGTCCTCGGCATCGCCGACCGCCTGGCCGCGCGCGACGAGACGGGCGGCAAGCACCGGGCCATCAAGGAGCGCAAGTCGCTCAAGGAGCTCGGCGTCAAGGACGGCCTGATCTTCGGCTTCTGCCAGGCGATGGCCCTGATCCCGGGCGTCTCCCGGTCGGGCGCGACGATCAGCGGTGGTCTGCTGATGGGCTACACCCGTGAGGCGGCGGCGCGTTACTCGTTCCTGCTCGCCATCCCGGCGGTGCTCGCCTCCGGCGTCTTCGAGCTGAAGGACGCGGGCGAGGGCCATGTGTCGTGGGGCCCGACGATCTTCGCGACGTTCATCGCGTTCGGCGTGGGTTACGTGGTCATCGCCTGGTTCATGAAGTTCATCACGACCAAGAGCTTCATGCCGTTCGTGATCTACCGGATCATTCTGGGCATCGTGCTGTTCATCCTGGTCGGCGCGGGGTCCCTGAGCCCGCACGCGGGCGAATCCGCAGGCTAGCCAGTTGCGCCATCCGGCGCTGCCCCCGCTGGGCAAGCGCCTCCTCCGGGCTGATCGCGGCCAGAGCCGACGCGACGGCCACGATGGCATCTCCCAGCCTGCCACCACCACGCCCACGTCTGGCCTCGCCTCACTACGGGTGGCCCACGCCCGGACAGCATCGTTGAGCCGGCGCAGCGCGCCCGGCGCGGCATTGGCGAGGTCGGTGTTGAGGGCGGAGCTCTTCCCGGCCATGCCCGGACTCCCGTGCGACGCGCGGGCGCCGACCCGAGAACAGCGGCGTCCCAGCAGGCTACTGATCTTGATCGGGTGATGTCGGCGCCGATCCGGCGGACGAAGCGCAGCTCGTCACCGAAGGCGGCGAGTGCCCTGTTACCTTCTCCCGCCGGCATTCGTCATAGGTGTGGCGGCCGGATACGAACGGTCGTCGCGCCGACGAGCGAATCGAGAACCGGAACCTCGCGCCACTGCCACGTCCGAACCGGATGCGGGGACGTGCGCCTGGGGCCACGCTGGATGTATGGCTACTCCCCCGATTGTGATCCACCGACCGACACCGTCCGGTGCGCGGCTCGTCACCGTGCACATCGCGGGCCGCGAGGAAAAGCTCGGGCTCGCCCACAGCGATCACGATGTCATCGTGTTCCTCGCCGACGCGGGCATGGCGGACCCGGCGCGGGCCCTCGACACCCCGTCCCTCGTCGAGTGGCAAGGCGCTGCCGCCCACGACTTCGCAGCGGCCTGAACAGCACCCGCCCCGGCAGACAGTCCGGTCGGACAGGCGACGGTCTCGGCGCGTTCCGCTCGCACGGCCGCGCGCACGGCGGGCGCGGTTCGCCGGACGCCGCGCTGCCCCCGTCCCCGCCGGAGCGGGTACGGGGGCAGCGCGTGCCTCGACGCGGGTGGTGTCACTCGGTCTCGACGAAGGGCGGAAGATCGGGTTCGACGAACAGCCCCTGGTAGCGCGGTGTCGGCATGGCCTCGACACGGCCCGGGGCCTCGGACGCCGAGCCCGCCACGCTCTCGTCCGTGCGCCGCTGAACCTGGCGGGGCGGGGTATCAGCCATCGGGTCTCCTGTTGATTTCGCAGTTGCTTCTGAGTGCCCCGAGACGCCACCCGGTCCTCGGACCGCGGTGGCGACGGGGTGTGGCACCGTCCCGGTCCCACACCCACCAGGGCACCGGTATCCGACGAGGCATGCTGAGAGTATCCGTTGTCCCAGCTCCGGCAGTCGGCACCGTCGCCCGGTCCGCTCGTCATTCGCCTGCACAGCCGCGTCAGCGGGCCGAGCGGTCCTCCTGCCAGCGGGTGTACGGGACGCGCGAGATCTCCCGTACACCCCCGAAAGTGCCCCACTCGTCCTTGCCGAGCCGGGTCAGCGGGCGCAGCGCGGTGACTTCCGGGTGGCCGTCCTTCATGACGTCCTCGTCGACCGCGGCGTGCACCACGCGGCCGAACACGACGGTGGAGTCGCCGAGCAGGACCGTGCTGTGCAGCTCGCATTCCAGCGCGACGGGCGAGCCCGCAACGCGGGGCGGCCTCACACGCAGGCTGGGTTCCTGCTCGACGCCCACGGCCTCGAACTCGCTGATGCCGCGCGGGAAGTCGGTCGCCGTGGCGTTGATCTTCTCGAAGAGGGACTCCGGGGCGAAGTTCACCACGAAGGAGCCCGTCGCCTCGATGTTGAGCAGCGTGTCCTTGCGCCCCACCGAGGTGAACTGCACGACGGGCGGGCTGACGCAGGCGATCGTGAAGAAGGAGTGGGGGGCCAGGTTGGCCGTCTCGCCGTCCGGGGTCACCGTGGAGACCCATGCGATGGGCCGGGGGACGACCACGGCGGTGAGCAGTCGGTAGAACGTGCCGGTGTCGGTGGCCCCGGGGTCGAAGTCGATGCGCATGACGCCGAGTATGGCGTCCGGCCCTCCCGCCTTCCTACGCTTCAGTGTCCCCCGGGCCTCCCGGTCCCTCGGAACCGAACTGTTCGGCCCGCAGGGCGAGGTCCTGGAGCACGTCGGCGGACGACACGTCCGTCTGCCCGGAGTCGTGCACCTGCGCCAGCATCGCGAACGCCAGGGTGAACGCACCGACGAGTTGCTCCACGGCGCCGCCGACCTCCCGGCCGACCAGGGCCACCACGTCCTCGATCGTGGCGTCCTCGGGAATCGCGATCCGTGGCATCGTCTCGTTGAGAAGCGCGGTCACCACGGTCGAATCGGTGCTGGGGTCGTCACGGCCCGGGTTCTCCTCCAAGAGGCGGCGCATCTCGCCCGCCTCGGTGAGGATGCCGATCACACGTTTCACGACTTCGCTCTGCTCCATCCCGCGAGCATAGGTGCAGGCGCACCGGCCGACGAGGACAACGGGCGTCGGTCGTCCGCCGTGCCGGGCCCCGCGCGACGGCTCACGCCCTGCTCCCCTGCAGCGGGCGCCGACCGGCCGTAGCGTACAAGTCAGGGCCCGACAGGCCGGCGGTCGCCGCCGCGCGCCACGCGGACGTACCGGCCCGGGGCACGCACCACCGCACTCAGGAGGCATGCATGACCAGTACCGAGCTTCCCGTGATCGCCGCGGTCGACGGGTCCACGCACAGCTATGACGCGCTGGACTGGGCGGCCCGTGAGGCTGCTGGGCGGGGGCTTCCCCTGATGATCGTGCACGTCCGCCTCCTGACCCGGCGTACCGGCCAGGACGCGCAGCAGCGCGAGGCGGAGGAACTCCTCGCGCAGTCCGTGCGTCGCGTGAACGAGACCGTTGCCGGGCTGAGCCCCACGACGCTGGCACCGCTCGACTTCCCCTCGGCCGCGCTGGTCTCGCTCAGCCGTGACGCGTCGCTGGTGGTGGTCGGTTCACGCGGACTGGGCGGATTCCGCTCCCTGATGCTGGGCTCCAACAGTCTGGCGACCGCCTCGATGGCCAAGTGCCCCGTGGTCGTCATCCACAGCGGGCAGCCGGACGAGGAGCCGGGCGAGAGCGCCCAGGAGGTCTTCCGGGACGTCGTCGCCGGGGTGGCCGCCGACGAGAGCAGCGAGGCGGTGCTGGAGTTCGCCTTCGAGACAGCGGCGGCCCGCCCCGGGGCGCGGCTGCGGATCGTGCACGGCTGGACCATGTTCTCGTCGATGCTCTCCGGCGGTCCCGTCTTCGACCGGGATGCGGCGGCCGACGCGGCCGAGCGGTCGCTCGCCGAGCTGACAGCGGGCTGGCGCGAGAAGTACCCGCAGGTCGAGGTCATGAAGGAGCCGGTCAACGGCTCCGCGTCGCGCACCCTGGTCACCGCGTCGGCGACCGCGGCGCTGACGGTGATCGGGCGGCGCAAGGGCGGCGAATCCCTCGGACTGGGTCTCTCCCCGGTGGCACAGACGACGCTCACGCACGCGCTCGGGCCTGTGGCCGTGGTGCCCTGCTGATCCCTTCGCGATTGCCGCCGCCGTCGGACCTTTCGGCGGCAGCCGCCCGGCCGGTTCCCGCCGTTCGCAGCCCTCCGCGCATGCACGGCACTTGGCCCCTGACGCCCGTGGGCCCACACTGACCCGATGACGCAGCGTGTGGATCTCTCGACCGTGATGGACCGGCTCTCCATCGATGCAGTGATCACCGGCTACGCGGTGGCGGTGGACGACGGTGCGTGGACGGACTACCGGGCCCTGTTCACCGCGGACGGCCGCGCCGACTACCGCACCGCAGGCGGCATCGAGGGTGCCGCCGCCGAGGTCGCGGAGTGGCTCTCCGAGACCATGCTGCTCTTTCCCGTACGGCAGCATCTGATCGTCAACCGCCGCCTGGACCTTCAGGACCTCGGCGGCTATCCGGGCGACCGGGCCCGGGTGCAGGCCGACTACATGAATCCGATGCGGCTCGTGAGCGGACCGGACGGGGAGGCAGGCTCCGCGGACCGTCCGACCGCACCGAACTTCGTCTCCGGCGGGCGGTACGCCTTCGAACTGCTCCGTACCGACGCCGGCTGGCGGATCCAGGGCGTGACGGTCCACGAGAAGTGGCGGAGCCTGTCGGACATCCTCACCGCCAAGTGATCAGCCCCGTCTCGCTTCCGCTGCCCCACACTGGGGGACAACAGGGGAATCGGATTTGAGGATGATGCCTGCCACGTGGCAGGACGAGGAGGCGCGGCATGCCGAGCGGGGCCGTGGGACGCGAGCGGGGCGAACGGATACTCGGCTCGACCCTGGGGCGCGGAGGCGCCGCGCTCCTGGCCGGCGCGCTGCCCGCACTCGCGTTCCCCGCGCCGGGACTGTGGTGGTTCGCGTACGTCGCCCTGGTCCCGTTGCTGCTACTGATCCGTTCCGCCGGTACGGGGCGCAGGGCGGCGCTCGACGGCTGGCTCGGCGGGACGGGCTACATGCTGGCGGTGCACCACTGGCTGATGCCCAGCCTGCATGTGTTCATCGTGGTGCTGGCGGCCCTGCTCGGTCTGCTGTGGGCTCCCTGGGGGCTGCTGGTCAACCGGCTCCTGCGCGGATCCGTTTCCGGCAGCGGGGTCGTGGTGGCCGTGGTCGTGGTTCCGTGCGGCTGGCTGATGATCGAGACGGTCCGCTCCTGGGAGGGGCTCGGCGGCCCCTGGGGGCTCCTCGGCGCGAGCCAGTGGCAGGTGTCGCCGGCGCTCCGGCTGGCGTCGGTGGGCGGGGTCTGGCTGGTGAGCCTGCTGGTCGTCGCGGTGAACACGGCGCTCGCCCTGCTGCTCACGGGCCGTACCGCCCGCACGGTGGCTGTCGTCACGCTCCTGGCGGCGGCAGTCGCCGTGGGATCGGTGTGGGTGTGGGCACCGCAGCCCGAGCAGAGCGGGACGGCCCGGATCGCCGTCGTGCAGCCGGGTGTCGTCGAGGGGCCCGGCAGCGTGCAGCGCCGCTTCGCGCGCAGCGAGGAGCTGACGCGCTCGCTGGCGGGCCAGGACGTCGATCTGGTCGTGTGGGGTGAGAGCAGCGTCGGCGTCGATCCGGCCCGGCGGCCCGATGTCGCCGCCCGGATCGCCGCGCTGTCGCGGCTGGTGGGCGCGGATGTGCTGGTGAACGTGGACGCCAGACAGACGGATGCGTCGGGCCGGACCGGGATCTTCAAGAGCGCCGTGCTCGTGGGGCCGCAGGGGCTGACCGGGGAGCGCTACGACAAGATGCGTCTGGTCCCCTTCGGCGAGTACATCCCGGCCCGCTCGGCGCTCGGATGGGCCACCTCGATGGGCAAGGCGGCGGGCGAGGACCGCCTGCGCGGCACGGGGCCGGTGACCATGAAACTGCCCGGCGCGCACGGCCTGCGCATCGGTCCGCTCGTCTGCTTCGAGTCCGCGTTTCCCGACATGAGCCGGCGGCTGACCCGTGACGGCGCCCGGCTCCTGATCGCCCAGTCGTCCACTTCCTCCTTCCAGCACGGCTGGGCGCCCGGCCAGCACGCCTCGCTGGGCGCGCTGCGGGCCGCCGAGAACGGCCGCCCGATGGTGCACGCCACGCTGACGGGTGTCAGCGCGGTGTACGGCCCGCAGGGGCAGCCCGTCGGGGCTCCGCTCGGCACGGACACGAGCGGGGCGGCGGTGTACGGCGTGCCGCTGGCCCGGGGCACGACGCTGTACGTGCGGCTGGGCGACTGGCCGGTGTACGGCGCGCTGGGCGTGCTGGCCGCCTTCTGTGCCTTCGAAGGCGTGCGGTACGTGCGCAGGCGGGACCGGGCGGAGCCGGTGGGGGCGGTCGCCGCGGTGGTGCCGGCCGGCGGCGGGGGGTCGCTGGGCTCAGCCCGTTGGACCGAGGAGACCCCGGCAGAGTCCGCGCCACAGTGAGTCCGGGTCTCAGGCGACGGAGGCCGGTTCGTGCAGCGAGCCCGCGTCTCAGGCGTCTCAGGCAGTGCCGCCCGGTCCGTTCACCGTGACGATGTCGCCCATGGCGTCGACGGTGAGCGCGACCCGTTCGACCTTGCTGGTCACGCCGAGGACCAGCCACACCGGGCCCCAGAGGAAGCAGGTGAAGGCCGTCACGACGGCGTGCAGCACATGGTTCGGCCGCCGGCCCCGGACCATGACGACCTGGGTCTCGGAGCGGGACTCCACACGCCAGCCGCCCGCGATCCGCTGGTTGACCGCCCAGTCCAGGATCAGGGCACGATGCATGGCGTCGGGCGGACGGCCGTCGGCCCGGTAGTAGCCGGGAGGGGGCTGGAGCGCTCCCCAGCCCGGTGGCTCGCGGTGGCGCTTCACCAGGTCACCTCCACGGGCGTGCGGGTGGTCCGTCCACCCAGCCTGCATCGGGCCCGGTCCGCACGCATCCGGAGCCGTCAGAGGCGTTGGCGGCGGGCGCTACGCGCAGTCGAGGTCCCGCAGGACGCGCTCGCACAGCTCGTGCGTCTCCAGGGCGTCCCGGGCGCTCAGCAGCTTTCCGGCCCGGACCGCGTCCAGGAACGACAGGACGCTCTGCTCGATGCCGCGCTGACGGGCCACCGGCACCCAGTCGCCGCGCCGTCGCAGGCTCGGCTGGCCCTTGTGGTCGATCACCTCGGCGAGGTTGAGCACTTCACGCTTGGAGTCCTGGCCCGAGACCTCCAGCCGCTCCTCGGTCGAGCCGCTGAGCCGGTTCATCGCCCCGACGGCGGTGAAGCCGTCCCCGGCCAGCTGGAGCACGACGTGATGCATCAGGCCGTCACGGATCCTGGCCCGGACGACGGTGTGCTCGACGGGTCCGGGCACCAGGAAGCGCAGCGTGTCGACCACGTGGATGAAGTCGTCGAGGACCATGGTCCGCGGATTCTCGGGCAGCCCGACGCGGTTCTTCTGCATGAGGATCAGCTCGCGCGGGTGCTCGACGCACTGCGCGTAGCCGGGTGCCAACCGTCGGTTGAAGCCGACCGCCAGGGTGACACCGCGTGCCTCCGCGAGCTCCACCAGGCGTTCCGACTCGGCGAGTTCGTAGGCCAGCGGCTTGTCGACATAGGTGGGGACGCCCGCTTCGAGCAGCCGGCCGGTGATCTCCGGGTGCACGGCGGTCGGGGCGTGCACGAACGCCGCGTCCAGGCCCTGGGCGAGCAGCGAGTCGAGGTCGGTGTGGCACTGCCCGGCCGGGATGCGGTGGGCGGCGGCGACCGAGGCCAGGGTGGCGGGGGTGCGGGTCTGCAGATGCAGTTCGACCCCCGGCAGGGTGGTGAGCACCGGCAGGTACGCCTTCTGCGCGATGTCGCCGAGCCCGATGCAGCCGACCTTCACAGGGTCTCCTTCTCGCTGTTCAGCGCCGCACGTCGCGGTCCTCCTCCGTGGGGGTCGACCGCGGCCGGTCCGGCGCGTCCTTCGTCCGGGCAGCATACGTGTGCTGCGGCGGCCGCCAGTCGGCGATGCCGTCGAACGTGCGCAGGACGAGGCCTGGCCCGAGCCGGGAGACCGTGGACATCGCGAAGCCCCGTACGGCGACGGCCGGGGCGGAGGTCAGCCGCATCACCGGGTGGCCTGTGCGGCCTCGCGGACGATGGCGTGGTCCGCGGCAGCCGGTCGGCGGTGTACCCGGCCAACCCCGCGCCCGGATCCCCTCCGGGTGCCACGTGGTGGGCGAGCACGATCCCGTCCTCGATCGCCTGGTTGCCGCCCTGGCCCAGGGGGGGCGCCATCGCGTGGGCGGAGTCCCCCACGAGGACGGCGCGGCCGTCGCGGCGGGCGCCTGCCACCGCTCCGTCCCGACCGAGGCGGAGCTGCGCCCGGTTTCGGCGAGCTGTTGCGCGGGATGCCGGGCAGCAGCTGACGCACACCGCCGTACGGGCCGCCACCGATCGGCTGCACACGGAACGCCACGCTGACCGGGTCACTCGTGCGGGCCAATCCGGGCTTGCCGACTCACCCGACGACCGGGTCGGACCCCAGAGTTGATCAGGTGCATCGAATCAGAACCACCGTGAAACTCCTGGTCGGCGTGGCCGTCGCGGCCCTCTCCGGGTGTGTGTCCGTACAACCGCAGCCGAGCGCACCGACACGCCCGGAGAGCAGCCGGCCGGCGCAGGACCTGGCTCCGCAGGTCGTCCGGCCCCCGGTACACGACACGCTGGAAGCGCTGCCGGACCTGAAGCCCTCACCTTCGGTCTCGCGCCGGGCAGCCCCGGCGCCGCCCCCGCCGGCCCGGCGCGACGGCCCGCGGCCCCCGCAGCAGAACCGCCCCGGCCAGGCCGCCCGTCCGGAGCCACGCCGGGCCGCTCCGCCCGCCCCCGTGCCCGCATTGCCCGCACCCGCCACCGGGACGGACGTCTGTGCGCTCGGCCGGGGGTACGGGCACTGGCCCGCGGGCAGCCCGCAGTCACGCATCTGCGACAGCACCTACGGCCGCTGATACGGCGGACCGGCACCGGCACGAGGAGTCCGGTGGCCCGCCCGGGCGGGCCACCGGACCGCGCCCTCCCTCACGGCTCAGGCAACGAGTCCCGGACGGCCGGCGTCAGAACTCCCGCAGCCGCCGCTCCAGACGGCCGATGGCCGCCCGGACGCCTCCCCCGTACCCGTCGTCCATACCGTCGTCCGCGAGGACGCCCGAGGCCTCCCGGGCCCGGTCCAGATGGATCCGGGCGGCGGCGGGGCGCCGGAGCTTCACATAGTCCGCGGCGAGGTTGAGGTGAAGCGAGGGATAGAAGGCGCGCACCGCGAGCGCGTCCCGGTGCTGCGCCACGCGCTTCCCCGTCAGCGTCTGTGCGGCGGAGAGAGCCCGCAGGTCCCAGGCCAGTTCGTCACCGGGGTCGTCCTGGGTGTCGGCCATGTAGTGCGCGAGGGTGCACCGGTGCAACGCGTCACCCCTCTCACCGATCTCTGCCCAGAGCGCGCCGAAGCGGTTGCGGGCCTCCTCCCGGTCACCACCGTGGAGCAACATGATCGCCTGGCCGATTCTGGTCATGACGACGTCCTGCGACGCCTCCTGCTGCTCCGTCACCGCGGTCTCCCTCGCACCTGTCCGCCCACGCCCGGCCGATCATTTTCGACCCGCTCCGACCGATACCTGACGAATCCTTGCCGTTCCTATCGGATTCGTCCGGTTACAGCCGGTTCGACGCTAGTCGCGATGGCGGACATTCGCACTCAGGCTCGGGCGCGCCCTCAGCCCAGGTCGGGGATGCGCCAGTCGATGGGCCGGTGCCCCTGCGCCGCGACGGCCTCGTTGATCTGGGTGAACGGGCGAGAGCCGAAGAACTTCTTCGCCGAGAGCGGCGAGGGGTGCGCACCCTTCACCACCACGTGGCGCTCCTCGTCGATCAGCGGGAGCTTCTTCTGCGCGTAGTTGCCCCAGAGCACGAAGACCGCCGGGTCGGGCCGTGCGGCGACGGCGCGGATCACGGCGTCGGTGACCTTCTCCCAGCCCTTGCCCTTGTGGGAGTTGGCCTCACCCGCGCGCACCGTCAGCACAGCGTTGAGAAGGAGGACTCCCTGCTCGGCCCACGGCATCAGATACCCGTTGTCCGGGACCGGAAGGCCGAGCTCCTCCTTCATCTCCTTGTAGATGTTGCGCAGGGAGGGCGGCGTCTTCACGCCCGGCCGCACGGAGAAGCACAGGCCGTGCCCCTGGCCCTCGCCGTGGTACGGGTCCTGGCCGAGGACCAGGACCTTCACCTTGTCGTACGGAGTCGCTTCCAGAGCCGCGAACACCTGCTCCCGGGGCGGATAGACCGGACCGTCGGCCCGCTCCTTCTCGACGAATTCGGTGAGCTCCCTGAAGTAGGGGCTCTCGAGCTCCTCGCCGAGGACGCCGCGCCAGGACTCGGGCAGCGGGTAGGTGTCGGTCACGTCAACAACCTCCGGTAAGCAATTGGTTCTTGACCTCAGAACCTACCGGGAGCCACTGACAACGGACTCCGGGGAGCCTTCCGGGGGCCGGGAGGCACGGCCGCCGGGCCCCCGCGGGCCCGCTACCAGTTGGCCTTGCGGTACAGCTCCCACATCTGCATGACCGTCTGCGGGTCCAGTGCACGCTCGCCGCCGCCGATGTCCTCGCCCGCCGCGACATAGAGCTTGCCCTGCCACAGCGGCAGCACCCGGACGTCGTCGACCAGGATCTCCTGGGCCCGTTCGAACTGCTTGCTGACCGCACCGCGGTCGCTCTCCTTGCGGGACTGGGGCAGCAGCTCCTTCGTGATCTCGTTCTTCACGTAGGGCATGCCGGTGACGCTGTCCTTGCCCACGAAGGGGGCGATGAAGTTGTCCGGGTCCGGGAAGTCCGGGAACCAGCCTCGGCCGAAGACGGGGAACTCACCCTTGGTGAAGCCCTCCTGGAAGGTCTTCCAGGGCTTGCTCTTCAGAGTGATCCTGAACAGCCCGGAAGCCTCCAGCTGGCGCTTGAGCTCGGCGAACTCGGGGGCCGTCGACGATCCGTAGCGGTCGGTCGTGAACCAGAACGTCAGCGCGACCGGCTTGGTGATGCCCGCGTCCGTGAGGATCTTCTTCGCCTTCTTCCTGTCCGGGTCACCGAACCTGTCGAAGAAGCTGGTCGTGTGCGCCGCGATGCCCTTGGGCACCATGGAGTAGAGCGGCTCCGCCGTGCCCCGGTAGACCTTGGCCACCAGGGCATCACGGTCCACGAGCTGCGCTATCGCGCGACGGACGGCCGGGTTCCCGGCGGCCGGGTCCTCCGGGTTGAAGACCAGGAAGCGGATGTCGGCGCCGACGTTCTCGACGATCTGGAGGTCGCTGTCCTTGTCCGTGTTGTCCTCGAGGGCGACGACCTCCTCGGCGGACAGCCCGCGGTAGGTGGCGTCGATCTCGCCCTTCTTGAGGGCCGGCACCAGGTCGGCGGACTCCTTGAAGTACCGGATGGTCACCGCGTCGTTCTTGCGGTCGGCGAAGCCCTTGTAGTCGGGGTTCCTCACCAGCACGGAGCGGTCCCCCGGCTTGTACGCGTCCAGCAGGTAGGGACCGGACCCGGTCACCTTGCCGTCGTCGCGGATCTTGTGCTTCGAGTACGCGCTGGGCGCGACCAGCGACATGGCGGGGGTGGCCAGCACGAACGGGAAGGTGGCGTCGGGCTTCGTCAGATGGAAGATGACGACATCGTCGCCCTTGGTCTCCACCCGGTCGAGCGAGCCGAGCATTCCGACCGGGCCGCCCTTGACCGCGATGGACCTGATCCGGTCGATGGAGTACTTCACGGCCTCGGCGTCGAGCGTGTCCCCGTTGGAGAACTTCAGCCCCTTGCGGAGTTCACAGCGATAGGCGGTGCTGGTGGTGTCGGTGAACCTGCAGTTGTCCGCGGCGTCGGGCTCGGGGCTCGTACTGCCGGTGGGGAAACTCACCAGGGTCTGGAACACGTTGCGCATCAGCTCCCAGGAGCTGTCCCATGCCGCTGCTGGGTCGAGCGTGGACGGTGAGCTGGTGGTCCCGACCGCCAGCTTCTGTTCCACGTCCGAACCACCGCCGGGAAGCAGACCGCAGCCGGCCAGCAAAGACAGGGAAGCAAGGGCTGCAGCAGCCTGCAGACTGGCCCGGTAGAACACGTGCACGCTCCTCGATCAGCCATGGGTCGGCAGACCATACCGCAGTGCCCCGCCGGGTCAATCCGCTGGTCCGACGGGGCACTTGAGTCAATCAGGGCCAAACCGGCCCAGGCCGATCTCAGCCGACGCCGGCATTCAGGAAAATCCCGCCGTCGACGACCAGAGTCTGCCCGGTGATCCAGTCGGACTGGCTCGATGTGAGGAAGGCAGCGGCCCCGCCGATGTCCTCCGGCACGCCGAGCCGGCCCAGCGGGTAGGCGGCGGCCGCCTCCGCCTCACGGCCCTCGTACAGCGCCTGCGCGAACTTCGTCTTCACGACCGCGGGTGCGATCGAATTGACCCGGACGACCGGCGCGAACTCGTGCGCGAGCTGCAGGGTCAGATTGACCATGGCCGCCTTGCTCATGCCGTACGCGCCGATGAAGGGCGAGGCGGAGACACCCGCGACGGAGGCGATGTTGACGATCGCCCCGCCGTTCTCCTTCTGCCAGGCCTTCCAGGTCTGCTGGGCGAAGCCGAGCGCCGAGATCACGTTCGTCTCGAAGACCTTGCGGGCCACATTGAGGTCGAGCTCGGCGATCGGCCCGAAGACCGGGTTCGTGCCGGCGTTGTTGACCAAGAAGTCGACCCGGCCGAACGCTTCCATGGTGCGCTCGACGGCCGCCGCCTGGTGCGCCTCGTCGTGCGCCTTGCCCGCGACGGCGATGACCCGGTCGGAACCGAGCGCCTCGACGGCCTCCTTCAGAGCGTCCTCACCACGTCCGGTGATGCACACCCGGTCACCGCGGGCGACGAGCGCCTCGGCGATGCCGTAGCCGATCCCCCGGCTCGCGCCGGTGATCAGCGCGACCTTGCCACTGTCCTGCACAGTCATGATGTCCGTAGCCCTTCGGGTCAGTTGAGCGGTCCGCCGGCGACGTACATGACCTGGCCGGAGACGAAGCCGGCGTCGTCGCCCGAGAAGAAGGCGATGGCGTTGGCGATGTCCTCGGGGAAGCCGACGCGCTGCACCGGGATCTGGGTGGCGGCGGCGGCCTGGAACTCCTCGAAGCCCATGCCGACGCGCTCCGCGGTCTGCGCGGTCATCTCGGTGACGATGAAGCCGGGCGCGACGGCGTTGGCGGTGATGCCGAACTTGCCGAGCTCCTTGGCGAGGGTCTTGGTGAAGCCCTGCAGACCCGCCTTGACCGCGGCGTAGTTGGCCTGGCCGCGGTTACCGAGGGCCGAGGAGGAGGACAACGAGACGATCCGGCCGAACTTGGCGTCCACCATGTGCTTCTGGACGGCCTTGGCCATCAGGAACGCACCCTTGAGGTGCACGTTCATCACGATGTCCCAGTCGGACTCGCTCATCTTGAAGAGCAGGTTGTCGCGGAGCACGCCCGCATTGTTGACGAGGATCGTCGGGGCACCGAGCTCGGCGGCGACCCGCGCGACGGCGGCCTCCACCTGGGCGCTGTCCGACACGTCACAGCCGACGGCGAGGGCCCGGCCGCCGTTGGCGGTGATCTTCTCGACGGTGTCCTTGCAGGCCGCCTCGTCGAGGTCGAGTACGGCGACGGCGCGGCCCTCGGCCGCCAGACGTACCGCGGTGGCGGCACCAATGCCCCGTGCGGCTCCCGTCACGATGGCTACGCGCTGCTCGGTGGTGGACATGCTTGGCTCTCCTCGCCCTTGGATCGCGGCTCAGCGGACGTCAGGCGCATTCCCGCGAGAACGCTCCCGATAACTGAGCAACCGCTTAGTACCTTCAGCAGACGAGACGCTAGAAGCCCTGGCACCCGGTGTCAACGGCCCACGGACGCAGCGGCGCATGTCACACCGGACGGCGCCGCCTCCGCACGGTGCGGGGCGGCGCCCAGGGCCATGCGATCAGCGCACCAACAGGTCGAGCAGCCTTTCGACCTCTGCGGCGGGGTCGGTGGTGAGGCCGCTGTGCACCGGGCTCGGCTGGATGACGGTCGAGCGCGGCGCGATCAGCCAGCGGAAGCGCCGCCCCGCATCGTCACCGGCCGCCTGGCCCGCGTCCGTACCTCCGCGGCAGACGCCCTCGACGGCGTACAGGGCGGCCCGCACCCCGGTCACATCCGCGCCGGGGTCCAGGGCCCGGAGCTTGCCCTCGTCGAGCTCGGTACGGGCGGCGACGAACCCCTTGGCCCGGCAGTAGACCACCACCCCGGCATTGAAGAACTCGCCGCGCTGGACCCGTGGCACCACGCGCAGGAGGGCGTACTCGAAGACATCGCGCTTGCTCACGGCCGGCCGCCCTTGTCGCTGTTCTGGTTGTCATGCCGCGGGGCGAGGCGTTCGGTGAGCCAGCCCGGGGCCTGTGAGGGCTTGGACGCGGTCGGCGCGTCCAGGGTGATCCGCTCGTGAATGGTGGCGGCGCGCGGCAGCAGCGCCTCCACATAGGCGCGGCGCAACTGATCCGTCGACTCGAAGCCCGGCTCGTCCACCAGCCACTCGTCGGGGACGTCGGCGGCGACCTCGGTGAGCAGTTCCTCGGTGACCAGCGGGGCGAGCTCGGCGGCGGCTGCCGCGATGTCGGGCCCGAACGGCGCCAGCGCGTGGTCGGACGCGTTGTACGGCTTGGCGGCGGACGCCTGGACACCCGGCCAGTTGTGGTGCCAGATCATGGTGGCGCCGTGGTCGATGAGCCACAGGTCGCCGTGCCAGATCAGCATGTTCGGATTGCGCCAGGACCGGTCGACGTTGTTGATCAGCGCGTCGAACCAGACGACGCGTCCGGCCTCGCGCGGGTCCACCTGATAGGCCAGCGAGTCGAACCCGAGTGAGCCGGGAAGGAAGTCCATCCCGAGGTTCAGCCCACCGCTGGCCTTGAGCAGCTCCTGCACCTCCTGGTCGGGCTCGGCAAGACCGATCACCGGGTCCAGCTGGATCTGTACGAGATCGGGGACGCGCAGTCCGAGCCGGCGCCCGAGCTGCCCGCAGATCACCTCCGCGACGAGCGTCTTGCGGCCCTGTCCAGCGCCGGTGAATTTCATGACGTACGTACCCAGGTCGTCGGCCTCGACGATCCCGGGGAGCGAACCGCCCTCACGCAGGGGCGTGACATAGCGGGTCGCAGTGACCTCATTCAGCATTTTCCCAGGCAACCCATCTATTTTGCCTTGCAATTCACGTTTCATTGATCAGGAGGGGCGGCCACGGTGAATCGCGTCCACGAACCTGGGGAGATCCGGGGAGTTTCGACCGCCACGTGCGCCTTCCCGTTCCCCAGGGCGGTCCGTCGATGGCGGTGCACCGTTGCCTCCGGCCTCCGGCATGAAGCGAGCATAGTAACCGAGGGTGATCACCGGCGAGCAATGCCCGAGCCGCCGCGCCAGAGCGTCGTTCGGGGCACGGTGCAGTCGCCCTTCCGCCGGACGCCGATGCTCTCGTGCGCAGCGCCGGCCGGGTGGGCATCGTTCCGTTGAGTGGGACCCGGCCGGAACCCGGCGATCCGGACGGCTTCCCGCCCACCGGGACGGAGCCTGCGCGAGCCGGGGCGGGGCGAATTGGATGAACTCCTCCCTTCCGTCCCGTCCCGGTCTGTCCAAGAGAGGTGCCCATGCGGCTCGGCATCGACAGTCCCGTCGCCACGGCTGTCCCCGGCGCCCATTCCCCCTGGAACGCACGGGCGACGGTTGATCACCACCCCGTGCCGCGGCGCGTCAGGAGGCGCCGTACACCGGCTGCGGGGTCTCGGCCGCAGCCAGCAGACCGGTGACCGCCGCTCCGGCCTCGGCCGGGGTCCAGCGGGCGCCCTTGTCGGCGGTGGGGCCGGGCCGCCAGCCCTCCATCACGGTGATCCGTCCGGCCTCGGACTCGAAGACCCGGCCGCTCACCCCGGCGGACGCGGCGGAACCCAGCCAGACGACGAGCGGCGACACGTTCTCCGGGGCCATCGCATCGAAGGCCCCCTCGCCGGGGGCCGCCATCGTCTCGGCGAAAGTCGCCTCGGTCATCCGGGTCCGGGCGGCCGGGGCGATCGCGTTGACCTGGACTCCGTAACGGCCCATCTCGGCGGCGGCCACCAGGGTCAGGCCGACGATGCCGGCCTTGGCGGCTGCGTAGTTGCCCTGGCCGACACTGCCCAGCAGCCCGGCCCCGGAGCTGGTGTTGACGACCCGGGCCACGGGCGTCCGGCCGGCCTTCGCCTCGGCACGCCAGTGCGCCGCCGCGTGCTTCAGCGGCAGGAAGTGCCCCTTGAGGTGGACGCGCATCACGGCGTCCCAGTCGTCCTCGTCCAGGTTGACGAGCATCCTGTCGCGGAGGAATCCGGCGTTGTTGACGAGCGTGTCGAGCCGGCCGAACGAGTCGAGTGCGGTGGCGACGAGTGAGGCCGCGCCCTCGGAGGTGGCGATGTCACCGTTGTGGGCGACGGCCTCGCCCCCGGCCGCGCGGATCTCCTTCACGACCTGCTGGGCCGGCCCGGTGCCCGAGCCGGAGCCGTCGAGCCCCACGCCCAGGTCGTTGACGACGACTTTCGCCCCCTCGGCGGCGAGAGCCAGGGCATGTGCGCGGCCGAGTCCACGGCCGGCGCCGGTGACGACGGCGACGCGTCCGGCACACAGGGCGGTGGGTGAGGTCATGACGAGTGTCCTTTCGACGGGCGACAGGCGACGTGCGACATGCGGCGTGCGACATGCGGCGTGCGACATGCGGCGCGCGACGGGCGGGGAAGAGGGCGCCGGTACCGCTGAGTGGCATGACACCCTCCCGCGGCGTCCGTATCGCTGCTACCTTTTGGGCCTAACAAACGTTTGGTGGAAAGGTAGCTGATCTGCTCATGGGTGTCTCCACCGCCGTCCCACACGAAGGCATCGCGGTCGTCACCGTGGACTACCCCCCGGTCAACGCCCTGCCCGTACAGGGCTGGTACGACCTGGCCGCAGCGGTACGCGCCGCCGGGGCCGATCCGGACGTCCGCTGTGTGGTGCTCACCGCCGAGGGGCGCGGCTTCAACGCCGGCGTGGACATCAAGGAGATGCAGCGCGCCGACGGACCCGAGGCGCTGATCGGCGCCAACCGGGGCTGCTTCGAGGCGTTCGCCGCGGTCTACGAGTGCGAGGTCCCGGTCATCGCCGCCGTGCACGGCTTCTGTCTGGGCGGCGGCATCGGCCTGGTGGGCAACGCGGACGTGATCGTGGCAGCCGACGACGCCTCCTTCGGCCTGCCGGAGCTCGACCGCGGCGCGCTCGGCGCGGCCACACACCTGGCCCGGCTCGTCCCGCAGCACCTGATGCGGACCCTGTACTACACCTCGCGCACCGTGTCGGCCGGGGAACTGCACCGGCACGGCTCGGTGTTCAGCGTCGTGCCGCGCGAGCAGCTCGCCGGGGCCGCCCTGGAGCTCGCCGGGGAGATCGCCGCCAAGGACGGCTACCTCATCCGGCTGGCCAAGGCCGCCATCAACGGCATCGACCCCGTCGACGTACGCCGCAGCTACCGCTTCGAGCAGGGCTTCACCTTCGAGGCCAACCTCAGCGGCGTCGCCGACCGTGTGCGCGACACCTTCGGCACGGACAAGGAGCAGCAGACGTGACACAGGACAAGACGATGACGGCCGACGGCGTCGTCGGCCGGCTGGAGAGCGGTATGACGGTCGGCATCGGCGGCTGGGGTTCGCGCCGCAAGCCGATGGCCCTGGTGCGGGCGTTGCTTCGCTCGGACATCACCGACCTGACCGTGGTGTCGTACGGCGGCCCCGACGTGGGCCTGCTGGCGGCAGCGGGGAAGATCCGCAAGCTGGTCGCCGCCTTCGGAACGCTCGACTCGATACCGCTGGAGCCGCACTTCACGGCGGCACGGCAGCGCGGCGCCTTCGAGATGGTCGAGATGGACGAGGCGATGATGATGTGGGGCCTGACTGCGGGGGCGCAGCGGCTGCCGTTCATGCCGGTGCGCGCCGGTCTGGGCTCGGACCTGATGGAGGTCAACCCCGCTCTGCGTACGGTCACGTCACCGTACGAGGACGGCGAGCGGCTGGTCGCGGCTCCGGCGCTGCGGCTGGACGCGGCCCTGGTCCACCTCAACCGCTCCGACGTGCAGGGCAACGGCCAGTACCTGGGCCCCGACCCGTACTTCGACGACCTGTTCTGCGAGGCCGCCGACCAGGGGTTCGTCTCCTGCGAGCGGATCGTGGAGACGGCGGACCTGCTGAAGGAGCACGGGCCGCAGACGCTGCTGATCAAGCGGATGTTCGTGGACGGGGTCGTCGAGACACCGAACGGCGCGCACTTCACCTCCTGCGTGCCCGACCACGACCGGGACGAGGCCTTCCAGCGCGCCTACGTCCGGGCCGCACGCGACCCCGAGGCCTGGCCCGCGTTCGTCGAACGGTTCCTGTCCGGGGACGAGGCCGCTTACCAGGCCGCAGTCACCGCGTTCCACCAGGAGGAAGCATGAGCGGCACCGAGACCACCGGCATCCCGAAGGCGAGCCGCGCCGAGTACTGCGTGGTGGCCTGCGCCGAGGCCTGGCGGGACGCGGGCGAGATCCTCGCCAGCCCCATGGGCACCGTCCCGGCCATCGGCGCACGCCTGGCGAGGCTCACCTTCTCCCCCGGACTGCTGCTGACCGACGGGGAGGCCCTGATGATGGCCGATACCCCGGCCGTGGGGACGAAGCCGGGGAGCATCGAGGGCTGGCTGCCGTTCCGGCAGCACCTGACGCTCACCGCCACCGGCCGCCGGCACGTGATGATGGGTGCCAGCCAGATCGACCGGCACGGCAACCAGAACATCTCCTGCATCGGCGACTGGGCCAGGCCCACGCGCCAGCTGCTCGGTGTACGCGGCGCCCCGGTCAACACCCTGAACAACCCCACCAGTTACTGGGTACCCAAGCACTCGGCGCGCGTGTTCGTGGAGCACGTCGACATGGTCAGCGGAGTCGGGTACGACCGGGCGGCCGAGGCCGGTCCGTCCGCGACCCGCTACCACCGGATCCCCGAAGTCGTCAGCAATCTGGGCGTCTTCGACTTCGAGACCCCCGACCGCACGATGCGGCTGCGTTCCCTGCACCCCGGTGTGAGCCTCGAACAGGTCACCGCAGCCACCGGGTTCGCCCTCGCCGTCCCCGACGAGGTGCCGTTCACCCGGGAGCCCACCGAGGCCGAGCTCCGGCTGATCCGCGAGGTCATCGACCCCAAGGGGATGCGCGAACGCGAGGTCCCGGCATGACCGGGCCCGAACCGTTGCCGACCGCGCTCACCGAGCTGACCGGGGTGCGGTACCCGATCGTGCAGACCGGAATGGGATGGGTGGCCGGTCCCCGGCTGGTGTCGGCCTCCGCGAACGCGGGGGCGCTCGGCATCCTGGCCTCCGCGACGATGACGGTCGAGCAGCTCCGCGCGGCGGTCCGCGAGGTGAAGTCCCGTACGGACGCGCCGTTCGGCGTCAATCTGCGGGCGGATGCGGGCGACGCGGGCGAGCGGGTGGGGATCATCATCGACGAAGGGGTGCGGGTGGCGTCCTTCGCGCTGGCCCCCTCCAAGGACCTGATCGCCCGGCTCAAGGACGCCGGCGTCGTCGTCATCCCCTCCATCGGCGCCCGCCGGCACGCGGAGAAGGTCGCCGCGTGGGGGGCCGACGCGGTCATGGTGCAGGGCGGCGAGGGTGGTGGCCACACGGGCGACGTGGCCACCACCGTGCTGCTCCCCCAGGTGGTGGACGCCGTCGGCATCCCCGTGATCGCGGCGGGTGGCTTCCACGACGGCCGCGGTCTCGTCGCCGCGCTCGCGTACGGGGCAGCCGGCATCGGGATGGGTACCCGCTTCCTGCTCACCTCCGACAGCACCGTCCCCGACGCGGTGAAGGCCAAGTACCTGGCCGCCACCGTCAAGGACGTCACGGTCACCACACAGGTGGACGGCCTGCCGCACCGCATGCTGCGTACCGCCATGGTCGACTCGCTGGAGCGCTCCGGCCGCGCCACCTCACTGCTGCGGGCACTGCGGCACGCTTCGGCCTTCCGGAAGGAGTCCGGAGCGAGCTGGCCCCGGCTCGTCCGCGACGGGATGGCGATGAAGCACGGCAAGGAACTGACCTGGAGCCAGGTGCTGTTGGCCGCCAACACCCCGATGCTGCTGAAGGCCTCGCTGGTCGAGGGGCGTACCGACATCGGGGTGATGGCCTCGGGGCAGGTGGCGGGCCTGATCGAGGATCTGCCGTCCTGCTCGGAGCTGGTCGAGCGGATCATGGACGAGGCGCGGGCGGCACTGAAGACCCTGCCTGGGGCGGGCTGACGCTGCGGCTGCCGGCGGGCGAGGGGCGGTCCGGATCCTCGGGCCTCCCCGTGCCCCGGTGGCCCATGCCCCCGCCGGTGCCCGCTCTTGGGCGGAACACACCGAGTGGACGGGTGACGCGTCACCGAAGCGCACGGCGCTCCACGCTGTTCGACGAGGGCCTGTGCCGGGTTCTCCACCCGCCTCAGGACTCCGGCTCGGCGAGGAAGGCGGCCACGCGACGTCGTCGATCGTGAGCCACGGCGTGACGGCCACAGCCGTGGGCGTGAGACCGGCGAACTCCCTGACCTCGCGGTGGAGATGGGACTGGTCGACGTAGCCGCTCTCGATGGCGGCGCCGGCCGCGGTGTGGCCCTGCCACGAGAAGGTGGGCGGCGTGATCGAACCGCACCGGCCGGGCGGCGCGCTTGGGCGCAATGCCGAGCTGGGTCCGGAAGCGGGCCGACAGGCGCTTGCGGCTCCAGCCGACCTCGTCCACCAGGCCGTCGACCCGCACCCGCCCCCGGCCGGCGCGGGTGCGGCGCCAGGCGTGGGCCACTTCCGGATCGACCGGTGGGTGGTGCCCAGCCGTCGGCCGAGGAACTCCCCCGCGATCGTGAACCGTTCGCAGCAGCTCGACCCGGCCGTCCGGCACCGCCTCGTACCGGTGCGCCGACGACGCTCCGTGAAGACCGTCCACGTCCGTCAGCAAGCCCGCGCGTCAGGCCCAGGGAGCGAACGGCGGGCGGGCGGGAGCGGGGCCGAGTGTGGTGGTGCCCGGCTCGGCTCGGTGCCCGAGGCCGGTCCGGTAGGCGTTCAGGGCCGCTTCCGTCCGGCCCTCGCTGCGCAGCAGGTCCCCCAGCAGCCGGCAGATGTCGGCGAGATCTCCGGCAGCGCCCGTCTGTTCGAGCAGGGAGAGCGCCGTGGCGTAGTGCAGCTCGGCGGCCTCGGCGTCTCCGGCCTCCTCTGCGATCAGGCCGAGAAGCCGGTGGGCGCCGCCGGCGTGCACCGCGCCGCGGCCGGGCTGGAGTCCGGCCAGCAGGCTTTCCAGCAGCTCCGCGGCCTCCGTCGATTTCCCTCTCCTGCGCAGGACGTCGGCGAGTTCCACCTCCACCTGCGAGACGTACAGTGCCGCCCGCTTGGACACCAGCATCGAGTGCGCGGTACGCAGTTCCGTCTCCGCTCGCACGAGGTCGTCGTGCTGGGCACAGACATAGCCCCGCATCCAGTGGCAGTGAGCAAGCTCGGTACGGATCTGCAGCTGCTGGTAGAGCTCGGTGGCCCGCTCCAACGACGCCTGGGCGGCGTCGACCCTGCCTTCGGCCAGCAGCGTGCGGGCCACCGTTCGGTGCATGGTGGCGACCAGGGCGGGGTCCGAGACCTGGGACACCAGGGCGAGTGCGAGTTCGGCGGCCTGCGCGGCGCGGGCGTGGGCGCCCATGTCCATGTACGGGGCGATCGAGGCCGTGTAGAGCTGAAGCAACGCTCCCGGGTCGTGCAGCCCGGACGTGTTCAGTTCATCGATCGCGCTTTCCAGCAGGTAACACGAGTAGCGCAGTTGACCGGCCAGGTAGTGGGCGACCGACCGGCCCCGGACCGCCCGCGCACGGGCGGGGAGCGGCTGGTCGGCCAGCGCGTGTTCCGCGGCCTCGAACCGGGCCAGGGCCTCGGTGAGGTCGCCCGTATCCAACGCGCATTCCCCGAGGCCCACGAGCGCTGCCGCCCGTTCGTGCGTGAGCCCGTACTCCTCGGCCCGGCCGAGAATCTGCGCATAGGCGGCGCGCGCGTCGGCGGCGTCCTCAACGGCCAGAATCCGCTGGGCGTCGGCCAGCTCCATGCGCAGGGCGGTGGCGATGTGGGTCGGCTTGCCCGTGGCGAGTTCCTCGTGGGCCACGCCGAGCCGTTCGGCGATGTGCCGGAGGGCGGCTTCTGAGGGCCGCACCTTGCCGGCTTCCAGGGTGGAGACGTAGGCGGCGGTGTACGCGGGTTCGGCAAGCTGTCGCTGCGTCAGTTCGCGCTCCTTGCGGAGCCGCTTCACCCGGCGGCCGATCACGGCCGGTGCGTCCTGCGCCTCCGCCTGTTCCCGGTGCGGCCGGCCGGAAGCCTCGCCTCCGGACGTACGCTCCGGTTCGCCGGTCGCCCTGCTGCTTCCCGCCATGGCTGCCCCTCGTCCTGCGTCCGCCGGTGGTCACCGGCTGCTTCATGCCTCTGCGACTACTGAACCGAGAGACCGCCGGCCGTCGCCGTCCCATACTGCCGCCCGGCCGGCTTCGCGGGCACCGCCGGCCGCGCTCCCCCGTCACCGCCGGGGCCTGCGGGACTGTTGCCAACAGCTCGGCGCCCAGCCTAGGTTATGCGACACGTTAAACATATTTATGTTGTCGCTTTACTTCATTTCCGAGCCGGACGACAGAGTGAGGATTGGCATGCACACCCCCAGAACGGCCGCAATATCCGTGGGCGTCGCGCTCACAGCGATCATGGGGGCGGCCCTCGCCGCTCCCGCGTTCGCCGTGGACCCGGAGCCCACGCAGGAACCGCGTGTCACCGTCGAGTACTTCCCCCAGCCAGGCGGCGAGGGCCGACGGACCGAGGTCCCGGTCAACACGGACACCGTGACCCGTCGTTCCACCGCGCGGAGCGTGACACCCACCGCTGCGGCCACGGACGGGGCGGTCGGAAAGCTCTCCGTGACGGGCTCCTCGGCCGACCGGCTCGACGTGGTGATCGTCGGCGACGGCTACACCGCCGACCAGCAGGACGCCTTCCACACCGCGGCAGCCACGAAGTGGGCGGACATCACCGGCATCGAGCCGTACTCGAGCTATCAAGGCCTGATGAACGTGTGGACCGTCGACGCGGTGTCCAACGAATCCGGCATCACAGGTGACCCCACCGCCGACGTCACCAAGGACACCGCGCTCGGCAGCTACTTCTGGTGCTCGGAGACCGAGCGGCTGATCTGCGCCGACATCGACAAGGTCGCCTCCTACGCCGCCAAGGCCCCCGAGGCCGACCTGGTCATCGTCATCTCCAACTCCACGAAGTACGGCGGCGCCGGCTACTCGGGCCTGGAGGCGGAGGGCTACCCGTTCGACGGCGTCTCGACCCTCTCCTCGGACAACGCGCAGTCGAGCATGATCGCCGCCCACGAGATCGCCCACTCGGTCGGCCTGCTTGCGGACGAGTACGCCTACGACAGCTACGGCACCTGGACGGGTGGCGAGGTCGCCGACATCAACTCCAGCACGTTCACCGCGGAGCAGATGGCCGCAAACCGAACCAAGTGGTACCGCTGGCTCGGCGAGACCGACCCCACGGGCGGCACCGTCGGTACGTACGAGGGCAGTAGCTACTACCCCTTCGGGATCTACCGCCCGACGGCCAACTCCCTCATGCGGGCCCTGAACATCGGCGACTTCAACCTTCCCGGCCGCGAGGCCATGATCGCCGGCTTCTACCGCGAGGCCAACGCACTGAGCAGCGACACCGGCACGAGCAGCGCGATCCTCAGGTCCAGCCGCATCAAGGTCTCCCGGGCCGAGCTCACCGGCCTCGCCGCGCCGGAGCTGCGCTGGTACGTCGACGGCGTCCGGGTGAAGCGGGCACAGGGTCTCACCGCGGCCGTCCCCGCCGCGCTGGGCGTCCCCGCGGACGGCAGGACGCACACCGTCACGGTCGAGTCCCTGGACCGGACCGAGTCGATCCGCGACCCCCGGGTCCGCGCCGAGGCCACCGAGAGCCTGACCTGGACCGTGAAGGCGTCCGGACGCAAGGGCCACCGGCACCACTGACGGACTGCCGCACGACGGCGGACGGCACCGGCCCCTTCGCCGGGCCGGGACTCATGGTCCCGGCCCGGCGGAGCTCAGGGGCGCGCGGTGGTCCCGGCCGGCGCGGGCGCGGCCCCGCACTCGGACAGGAGCCGCATGACGTGGCCCACCTTCGTGAGCCGCTCGTCGACTGTGGCATCGCCGGGAACCTGGATCTTCGCCCCCGCGTAGGAGAACGCGCCCTCGGCCGCGCGGAGACAACGGCGCACTTCGTCGGCGCCCATGAGGGATGTGGGCTCGTCCTCGGTGAGGGGCAGGTGCGCGTCCGCCCACGGTCCCCCGAACTCGTTCGCGGTCGGGCCTGCGCCGGAGAACATGACGCCCTCCAGCAGGCCCTCGGAGGCCAGCCGGCCGATCTGGGCGAGCGGTCGGCCCGGGTCCTGCGCCTCGATCGCCGAACGGCCCCAGTTGATGGTGATACCGATCCCCCCTGCGCGCGCGAGGGCGATTTCGTCCTCCAGCGGCAGGAACCGCTTCTCTCCCGGGACGGCCGGCGCGTACGCGTCGCAGTGCTCCAGGACGAGCCGGGTGGACCAGCCGCCCGCGGCGGGAACGCTCGCCGCGATCTCGTCGAGAGAACGAGCGAACATCTCTCCCACGGCGGTCGCCGAGGGCGCGGTGTGGATGTGGATGGCGGAGACCGACTGCTCGCCGGTGAGCTGGTTCAGCTCTTCGGCGGCGATGCGAGCCTCGCGGAGGAATCCGAGCGCGGCCCGCCGGCCGTCGTGGTCCCCTGAGGCGAGCCCGAAGACACCCGTGGCCCCTACGCGCACCATCGTGCCGGGAATCAGGGTGATCACTGAACGGGTGAAGCGCCCGCGCATCTGAGCGGCCAGCCAACGCACGTCCTCACCGAGGCCGTCGCGGAACGGGATCTCCAGCCCGTCAGCGATCCCCCGGCCGGCGAGCCCGTCGTAGAAGTCTTCCTGGTCGGCACGCAGGGAGGGCAAAGCCGCATACGCCCCCACCAGTGCGGCAGGCAGTTCTGTGTTCATGATGTCGGGTCTCCCATACTGATGCGTCGCGGGCGTCGCCCGGTGCCGTCGACGCGGGCACCGTGATGATCGACGGTCATGAGGTCGTCGCGCCGGGCGCCCTGCCGATGGGGGCGCAGCGAGCCGCGCAAGGCTCCACGGCGCGAGCGCCCTGAAGCTCCGCTGCGGCCACTCTGCCTCCTTCGGTTCTCCGGTCCAGGGGCGAGCCTATCGAAGATCAGACGTCAGATGTCGGGGATGGACTCTCGGCGTCGATGCCCCTCGGCAGCCGCCCCTGCCCGGGCGACCGGCCGGCACGGGGAGGGTCCCGATAGCGGTCGCCGGTGGCCCGCCCTGCTACGAGTCCACCGGGTAACGGTTTCCGGGCCCGGCGTTGAGCTTCCGGGCGCCGCGTTCAGAGGCGCTCGATGATGGTGACGTTGGCCTGGCCGCCGCCCTCGCACATGGTCTGCAGACCGTACCGGCCGCCGGTGCGCTCCAGTTCGTGGAGGAGCGTCGTCATCAGCTTGGTTCCGGTCGCGCCCAGCGGGTGGCCGAGCGCGATGGCACCGCCGTTGACGTTGACCTTGTCCGGGTCGGCGCCGGTCTCCTTCAGCCAGGCCAGCACGACCGGGGCGAACGCCTCGTTGATCTCCACCAGGTCGATGTCGCCGATGGACATGCCGGCCTTCTTCAGGGCGTACGCCGTCGCCGGGATCGGTGCCGAGAGCATGCGAATCGGGTCCTCGCCGCGCACGGAGAGGTGGTGGATGCGGGCCCGAGGGGTGAGGCCGTGTTCGGCGACGGCCCGTTCGGAGGCGATGAGCATCGCGGAGGCGCCGTCGGAGACCTGTGAGGAGACCCCGGCGGTGAGCCGGCCACCCTCGACGACCGGTTTGAGGCCGGCCATCTTCTCCAGCGAGGTGTCGCGGCGCGGCCCCTCGTCCACCGTCACGTCGCCGTACGCGACGGTCTCGCGGGTGAAGCGGCCCTCATCGATGGCGCGCACGGCCCGCTGGTGGGAGCGGAGTGCGAAGTGCTCCATGTCCTCACGGGAGATGCCCCACTTCTCGGCGATGAGTTCGGCGCCGTGGAACTGGTTGACGGGCGCGTCGCCGTAACGGGCGCGCCAGCCGACGGAGCCCGCGTAGGGGCCGTCGGTGAGACCGAGCGGTTCGGCGGCCTGGCGGCTGGCGAAAGCGATCGGGATCATCGACATGTTCTGGGTGCCGCCGGCGACGACCAGGTCCTGGGTGCCGGACAGGACGCCCTGGGCTGCGAAGTGGACGGCCTGCTGGGAAGAGCCGCACTGCCGGTCGACGGTGGTGCCGGGCACTTCCTCGGGGAGGCCCGCGGCAAGCCATGCGGTGCGGGCGATGTCCCCGGCCTGGGGCCCGACGGTGTCCAGGCAGCCGAAGACGACGTCTTCCACCGCGGCCGGGTCGACCCCGGTGCGCTCGACCAGCGCCTTGATGACGTGGGCCCCGAGGTCGGCGGGGTGGACGGCGGACAGCCCGCCCTTGCGCCGGCAGACCGGGGTGCGTACCGCTTCGACGATGTAGGCATCGGCCATGACTGCTCCTTGGATACGAGGTGGTGACGATGCGTCAGGTGCGGGTGGTGATGCCCGCGAGGACCATGGACAGGTACTGACGGGCGATCTCCTCCGGGCTGTGGGTTCCGCCGGGTCGGTACCAGGAGGCGGCCACCCAGACGGTGTCGCGGACGAACCGGTAGACGAGCCGGACGTCGAGGTCGCTGCGGAAGTCCTGCTCGGCGACACCGCGTTCCAGCGTGCGCAGCCAGACGCCCTCGAACATCAGCTGGGAGTCTGCGAGATGGGCGAAACGCGGCTGGGCGGAGAGGTGCTTGGACTCCTTCTGGTAGATGGCGACCGCGGGCCCGTGCCGGTCGATCTGCCGGAAGGACTGGATGACGAGCGCCCCGATGGTCTCCCGGGGTCCGAGCCCGGCGGCGAGCACCGTGTCGTAGCACGCCCACAGCTCGTCCAGGAAAGCGGTGAGGATCTCGTCCAGCATCGCCTCCTTGGAGTCGAAGTGGTAGTACAGGCTGCCCGCGAGCATCCCGGCGGCGTCCGCGATGCGGCGGACGGTCGTGGCGTTGTAGCCCTGGGCCGCGAACACCCCGGCAGCGGTCGCGAGGAGTTCGGCACGTCGCTCGGCGTTGGGGTTCGGGGTGATCGCGTTCACGCCCTCTGACTGCTGACGGAGACGGTCTCCCCGGTCATGTACGAGGAGTAGCCGCTGGCCAGGAAGACGATGACGTTGGCGATCTCCCAGGGCTCGGCGTACCGGCCGAAGGCCTCGCGTTCGGTGAGTTCGGCCAGGAGCTCGGGGGTGGTGACCTTCACCAGGTGCGGGTGCATGGCCAGGCTCGGGGCGACGGCGTTGACGCGTACACCGAAGTCGGCGGCCTCCAGTGCGGCGCACCGGGTGAGGGCCATGACACCGGCCTTCGCCGCGGCGTAGTGGGCCTGGCCACGCTGAGCCCGCCAGCCGATGACGGAGGCGTTGTTGACGATGATGCCGCCCGGTGCGCGGTCCTTGAAGTGGCGCAGGGCAGTACGGGTGCAGCGGAAGGTGCCGTTCAGGGTGACGTCGAGGACCTTCGACCACTGGTCGTCGGTCATGTCGACGAGGTCGGCGGTGCCGCCGAGCCCGGCGTTGTTGACGACGATGTCGAGGCCTCCGTGGCGCTCCGCGGCACGTGCGAACAGGGCGTCGACCTGTCGCTGGTCGGTGACGTCACAGGGCAGTGCGGCGACGTTGTCCGCGCCGAACTCGTCCGCGAGAGCGGCGGCGCTCTCCTTCAGGCGGCGTTCGTGGGCGTCGCCGATGACGATCCGGGCGCCCTCCTCCAGGAACTTGCGGGCGGTCGCTCCGCCGATCCCGGCGCCCGCGGCGGCGGTGATCACCGCGGTGCGTCCGGCCAGGAGGGAGTGGCCCGGTACATAGGGCGGCTGCGGGGTCACGGGCGGATCTCCTTGGGCAGGCCGAGGACGCGCTCGGCGATGATGTTGCGCTGGATCTCGTTGGATCCGGCGTAGATGGTGTCGGAGCGGGAGAACAGGAAAAGCCGCTGCCAGTCGTCGAGTTCGTAAGGAGCTTCGGGGGCGGTCATGCCGCCGGCACCCAGGACGCTCATGGCGAGTTCGCCGAGTTCCCGGTGCCAGGTGGCCCAGACGATCTTCCCGATGGACGCCTCGGGACCGGGTGCGCCGGCCGCGACACCGTCGAGCATGCGCAGGGCGTTGCACCGGATGGTCTCAACACCCGTCCAGGCGCGGGCGAGCCGGTCGCGGATCAGCGGGTCGTCGGCGGCGCCGTTGCGCCGGGCCAGACCGATCAGGGTTTCCAGCTCGCGCCGGAAGCCGACCTGCTGGCCGAGGGTGGAGACGCCGCGTTCGAACCCGAGGGTGGCCATGGCGACCCGCCAGCCGTCGCCGGGTTCGCCGACGATGTGCGCGGCGCGGGTGCGGGCGCCGTCGAAGAAGACCTCGTTGAATTCGGAGGTGCCGGTCAGCTGCTGGATGGGCCGTATCTCCACGCCGGGCTGGTCGAGCGGGACCAGGAGGTAGGACAGGCCCGCGTGGCGGGTGGAGCCCGCCTCGGTGCGGGCGACGACGAAGCACCACTGGGCGTCGTGGGCCAGTGACGTCCAGATCTTCTGCCCGGTGACCACCCAGTCCTCGCCGTCCCGCTCGGCGCGGGTCCGCACGTTCGCCAGGTCGGACCCGGCGTCCGGTTCGCTGTAGCCCTGGCACCACAGTTCCTCGACCGCGACGATCGGCGGCAGGAAGCGGGCCCGCTGCTCGGGTGTACCGAAGGCCACCAGGGTCGGGCCGAGCAGCTGCTCCCCGATGTGGTTGACCCGGGCGGGGGCGTCGGCCAGGGCGTACTCCTCGTGGAAGGCGACCTGCTGCTCGATGGTCGCGCCCCGGCCCCCGTGCTCCTCGGGCCAGCCCACGCAGGTCCAGCCTTCGGCCGCCATGTGCCTTTCCCAGACCAGCCGTTCGGCGAAGGCCTCGTGCTCACGTCCGGGTCCGCCGCGGCCGCGAAGGCCCGCGAAGGCACCGGTGAGATGGGCGGCCAGCCAGCCGCGGATCTCGGTGCGGAACTCCTCGACGCTGCTCATGGGGGTACGTTAATCTATCAAACACTTGTTAGGGAAGGAGGGGCCGATGTCTGCTGCCCATGACGAACCGGTGCGCTACGAGAAGCAGGGCCCGGTCGCGACGGTGACCATGAACCGGCCGGACTACCGCAACGCGCAGAACTCCGCGATGACCTACGCCCTGGACCGGGCGTTCTACCGCGCGGCCGACGACAGCGAGGTCAAGACCGTCGTCCTGGCCGGGGCGGGCGAGCATTTCTCCGCCGGCCATGACATCGGCACCCCGGAGCGGGACGCGCATCTGCCGTTCGAGCGCCGGGCGGGGCTCTGGTGGGACCACTCGGACAAGGCGGGCGCGGAGAGCCGCTTCGCCCGCGAGTCCGAGGTGTATCTGGGGATGTGCCGCCGCTGGCGGGAGCTGCCCAAGCCGGTCATCGCGTCCGTGCAGGGCGCGTGCGTGGCGGGCGGTCTGATGCTGGCCTGGGTGTGCGACCTGATCGTGGCCTCGGATGACGCCTTCTTCGCCGATCCCGTGGTCCGGATGGGCATCCCCGGCGTCGAGTACTTCGCCCACCCATGGGTGATGCCGCCACGGATCGCCAAGGAGTTCCTCTTCACCGGTGACCGGATGAGCGCCCGGCGCGCGTACGAGGTCGGCATGGTCAACCGGGTCGTTCCCCGGGCCGAACTGACCGACCGAACTGCGGAGTTGGCGTTGCGCATCGCGGATATGCCGCGTATGGGCCTGGCCCTGACCAAGCGTGCGGTCAACCAGGCCGAGGACCTGCAGGGCATGCACACCGGTATGGACTCGGTGTTCGGCCTGCACCACCTGGCGCACGCGCACAACGCCGAGACCGCACCGGACGCCCTCGGCGGCATGGACATCCGGGCGATGAAGGAGGCGGGCGCCTGATGGACCTCGACTTCGACGCGGCCGACGAGGCGTTCCGTACCGAGGTACGCGACTGGCTGGCCGCTCACGTCCCGGCCAGTCCCCTGCCGTCCCTGGAGACGGCCGAGGGCTTCGCCGCCCACCGGGAGTGGGAGGCCACCCTGTCCGCCGACCGCTGGTCGGTGGTCTCCTGGCCCGAGGAGTTCGGCGGGCGCGGAGGCTCCCTGCTGCGCTGGATGGTCTTCGAGGAGGAGTACTACGCCGCCGGGGCTCCCGGCCGGGTCAGCCAGAACGGCATCAACCTGCTGGCCCCTACCCTCTTCGAGCACGGCACCGCCGAGCAACGGGCCCGGGTCCTGCCCGCGATGGCACGCGGTGAGGTCATCTGGGCGCAGGCCTGGTCCGAGCCGGAGTCCGGCTCGGACCTGGCCTCCCTGAAGTCGACGGCCGTACGGACCGAGGGCGGCTGGCTGATCAGCGGCCAGAAGACCTGGTCCTCCCGGGCAGCCTTCGCCGACCGGGCCTTCGGCCTGTTCCGCAGTGACCCGGACGCGGACCGGCCGCACCGGGGGCTGACCTATCTGATGTTCCCGCTGGACGCCGAGGGTGTCACCGTGCGGCCCATCGGGCGGCTCGACGGGAAGCCCGCCTTCGCCGAACTCTTCCTGGACGAGGTGTTCGTACCGGACGATGACGTCATCGGCGAGCCCGGTCAGGGCTGGCGGGTCGCGATGAGCACCACCGGCAACGAGCGCGGGCTCACCCTGCGCAGCCCGGGCCGCTTCACGGCCGCCGCGGACCGCCTGACCGCCCTGTGGCGCGAGTACGGCGACCCGGCGGACACGGCGCTGCGCGACCGGGTCGCCGACGCGGTGATCGGGGCCCGCGCCTACCGGCTGTTCTCCTACGCGGGGGCCTCCCACGTCCTGCACGGCGAGGGCGGGCCCGCCGGGGCCGCCTCCAGCCTCAACAAGATCTACTGGTCCGAGCTTGACATCGCCCTGCACGAGACGGCGCTCGACCTGCTCGGCCCCTACGGCGAACTCGCCGACCACGCCCCCGAATCGCCGGACCACGGCAGCTGGTCCGAGGGCTACACCTTCTCGCTGGCCGGTCCCGTCTACGCGGGCACCAACGAGATCCAGCGCGACATCATCGCCGAGCGGCTGCTCGGCCTGCCGAAGGGACGCCGCTGATGCGTTTCCTCCTGGACGCCGAGCAGCGGGATTTCGCCCGCTCCCTCGACGGCCTGCTCACCTCCTGCGACACCCCGGCCGCGATACGGTCCTGGGCGGCCGGCGACCACGGCCCGGGAAGGGCCGTCTGGGCCCGGCTGGCCGAGGCCGGGGTGTTCGCACTCTCGGTTCCGGAGAAGCACGACGGATACGGCCCGCTGCCCCTCGAACTCACCCTCGCCTTCGAGGCACTGGGGCGCCACGCCGTCCCCGGCCCCCTGGTCGAGACGGTTGCCGCAGCGGCCCTGCTGGACCGGCTGGGCGACGCCGGTGTCGCAGCCGACAGACTGCCCCAGATCGCCTCGGGCGCATCGGTCGCCTCCCTCTGCCTGACCTCGCTCGGCCCGTACGCCCTGGATGCCGACGCTGCCGACGCGGTGTTCGTGGTGGACGGCGACACCCTGCGCGTCGCCGCCGGACCGGGGCCCGTACAGCCCTCGGCCGACCCAGGGCGTCGGCTGTCGCGGCCGTCGGACGGGACGGTCATCGCCCAGGGCCCCGCGGTGGCCGCGGCCGCCGGACACGCGGCCGATGTGGCCGCACTCGCCACGGCGGCCCAGGCGCTCGGAGTCGGCCGGACCCTGCTGACCCGCACCGTCGCCCACGTCACGCAGCGCACCCAGTTCGGCGTGGCGATCGGCTCCTTCCAGGCGGTCAAGCACCGGCTGGCCGACACCCTGCTGGCCCTGGAGTTCGCCGAACCACTGGTGCACGGCGCCGCGCTGGCACTCGCCGCCGGCGACCGCGGGGCCGGGCGGGACATCGCCGCGGCCAAGGTCACCGCGGGCGAGGCCGCGTACGGGGCGGCACGCACGGCCCTCCAGTTGCACGGCGCGGTGGGCTACACCGACGAACTCGACCTGTCCCTGTGGATCCGCAAGGCCCGGCCGCTGCGCGACGCGTGGGGCACCCCGGCCGCATGCCGGGCCCGCGTCATGGCCACCTGACCGCACGCCGAGGGGAGCAGCCCGATGAGACTGACGCAAGAGCAGGATGAGCTGCGATCGGCCGTACGGTCGCTGCTGACACAGCATCACGACAAGTCCGCCTGGGCTCCGTTGGCCGAGCAGATCGGAGCGGCGGGTCTCGCCGTGCCCGAGGGGTACGGCGGGGCGGGCGGCGGCGCCCGCGACATCCATGTGCTGATGGAGGAGCTGGGCCGGAGCCTGAGCCCGCTGCCGTGTCTGGGCTCCTCCGTGATCACCGTGGGGGCGTTGCTGGCCTCCGGCGACAAGGAGGCGTGCGGGCGACTGCTGCCGGGGCTCGCCGAGGGCACCTCGGTGGGCACCGTGGCCTGGGCGGAGCACGGTTCCTGGGATCAGGCCGCGATACGCGCCGAGGCCGTGCCTCGTCCTGGCGGCGGCTGGGTGGTCTCGGGGGCCAAGGAGCACGTGCTGGACTGGCCGGGCGTCGACGTCCTGCTCGTCGCGGCCCGTACGGCTTGCGGGGTGTCGCTCTTCGAGGTGGCGCCCCACGCCGCCGGGGTGCGCCGGGAACCCGTCGTGACCATGGACGAGACCCGTCGGCAGGCCCGGTGGGTGCTGGACGGCGCCGAGGGGCGCCTGCTGGGCGGGGACGGTGAGGGCGGGCACTATCTGGAGCACGTGCGGGATCTGGCCTGTACGGCTCTCGCCGCGGAGCAGGTCGGCGCGGCCGAGCGCTGTCTGGAGCTCACCGTCGAGTACGCCAGGAAACGGGTCCAGTTCGGCCGGCCCATCGGCTCGTTCCAGGCGGTCAAGCACCGGCTGGCGGACGCCTACGTCCTGGTGGAGTCGGCGCGTTCGGTGGCGCTGGGTGCCGCGTTCGCAGCCGACGAGGACCCGGGCGCGCTGCCGCGGGCGGCAGCCGTCGCGAAGTCCGTCTGCTCCGAGGCGTTCTCGGCGATGGCCGGCGAGATGATCCAGCTGCACGGCGGGATCGGGATCACCTGGGAGCACGACGCGCACCGCTACTTCAAGCGGGCGCACGGGGCGGGCGAGCTGTTCGGGCCCCCCGCCCACCACCGGGCACGGCTCGCCGCCGGGCTCGGCCTGGCCGCCCGATGAGCGGATTCCGGCAGACGGAGAGGAACGTACGACGCATGGGCATCGACAACCCGTTGGACTTCACCGGACAGGTGGTCCTGGTCACCGGCGGCACCAAGGGCATCGGCGCCGCCATCGCCGGGGCGTTCCTCGGCGCCGGGGCGGACGTGCTGGTCTGCGGCCGCAACACCCCTGAGACGCTGCCCACGGCCGGCGGCCGCCAGGCGGTGTTCGTCCCCGCCGATGTGCGCGATCCGGCGGCGGCGTCCTCGCTGGTGGACACAGCGGTGGAACACTTCGGCCGGCTCGACGTACTCGTCAACAACGCGGGCGGCTCCCCCGACGCCGACGCGGCCACCGTCTCGCCGCGTTTCGTGGAGAAGATCGTCGCGCTCAACCTGCTCGCGCCGTTCTATGTGGCGCAGGCGGCCCACCGCGTCATGCGGGCCCAGGAGGGTGGCGGTTCGGTCATCAACATCGGCAGCGTCTCCGGCCAGGACCCGCAGCCCGGCACCGCTGCCTACACCGCCGCCAAGGCCGGGCTGCTGGCCCTCACCAGGGCACTCGCCCTGGAGTGGGCACCGGCGGTCCGGGTCAACCACATCACCACGGGACTGGTCCGCACCGAGAGCGCGGCGGCGGTCTACGGTGCGGACGGCGGGGCGGCGGTGGCGGGCGTCATCCCGATGGCACGGATGGCGGTGCCCGCGGACGTCGCCCACGCCTGTCTGTTCCTCGCGGGCGGCCTGTCCGGATACATCAACGGCGCGGATCTCGCGGTGCACGGGGGCGGGGAGTTCCCCGCACGCTACCTCGCCGCGAAGTCGGGCGCCGGGCAGAGCTGAGCACGCGAAACGGTCCCGGCCCCTCGCGGGGTACGGGACCGTTCTCGCGTACCGCGCGGTCAGACCAGGTTGTCCTCCACCGTCAGGCCGAAGGCTCCGGGGCCTACATGGCGAGGGCCCGCTCCACGTCGTCGGCGACGTGGACGCTGCCCGCGTGGGCGTCGCGCCAGGCACGTTCGACGAGGTTGGCGCGCCGCAGCGCGTTGCCGCCTGCGGTCCTGAAGAGCAGGTCGATCGCAGCGACGGCCCGTTCGGTTCCCGGACCTGGCCGCGCCGGGTGCGCAGCCGCAGCTCCATGGGTATCTCCCGCCCGGCGGAGGCGAGTTCGGACAGCTCGCGCAGGTTGCGGTCCATCTGCAGCACGATCGCGTCGGTGTCGGAAGCGGCGCGCGCGATCGCGACCTGAGCGAAGGGGCCCTCGGCGAAGCTGCCGCCGCCCGGGCTGAGCCGCACCCGCTCCTGATCACTGATCACGGGGTCACTGAGTAACGGAGCACCGCATCGGACACGCCTGTCGCGTGTGGGTGCGGGGCTCAGCCGTGACTCCGCCGGCGTACGCAGGGCTCCCGCCCCACCGGAGCAGAGCCCTGCATCATATGGGGGCGGACCGGGATGGATCGAGCGGATTTCCGCCTGTCATGGTGTCGCCATGAATCCCCCCTTCGACGCACCCGCCGACGCCCACACGGCCGCCGTGGAGCGCTTCCCCGTCCAGTTCGCCCGCACCCGGCGCTTCTCGCTCGGCATCCCCCGGCAGTTCACCGTCTCCCCCGACGGCGAACGGGTGCTCTTCGTCCGGAGCACCTCGGGCACCGACCCGGTGAGCAGGCTCTGGCTGTACGAGAACGGTGCGGAGCGGCTGCTGGCCGATCCCCTCGGGTCCGGGTTCGCGGACGACGCCCCGGGCGAGGTGCCGCCCGAGGAACTGGCCCGCCGCGAGCGGGCCCGCGTGACCTCCTCGGGCGTGGTGTCCTACGCCACCGACGCTGCTGCGAGACTGGTCGCCTTCGCGCTCCAGGGCGTCCTCTGGGTGCTCCGCACCGACGACGGCGCCTCGCGCCGGGTCGCCACGGCCGGACCGGCCGTGGATCCGCGTCCCTCTCCCGACGGCTCCGTGATCGCGTACGTGTCCGACGGCGCGCTGCGGACCGTACGCGCCGACGGGACGGACGACCGGCCGCTCGCCGAACCGGACGGCGAGCACGTCACGTACGGGCTGTCCGACTACGTCTCGCAGGAGTCGATCGGGCGCTCGCGCGGCTACTGGTGGTCCCCTCGGAGCGATGCGCTCCTGGTCGCCCGGGTGGACACGGCCGGGGTCCGGCGCCGGTACATCGCCGACCCTTCTCACCCGGAGCGGCCGCCCCGCGTGGTGGCGTACCCGGCCGCCGGCACGGCGAACGCGAAGGTGTCGATGCACCTGGTGCGGTTGTCCGGCGAGCGGATCGACGTCCGCCTGCCCGGGGAGGCCGGCGAGGGACACCCCGAAGGTGTCTGGACCGACCGGGCGTTCGAGTACGTCGTGGCGGCGGGCTGGGACCATCGCGGGCCGCTCGTCTCCGTACAGACGCGGGACCAACGGTCGGTCCACGTCCTGGAGGTGGACGACGCGTCGGGCGCGACCCGCACCGCGCACCGGACCCATGACCCCGCCTGGGTCGCTTTGCGTCCGGGCACGCCGCTGCGCCTCGCCTCCGGAGGACTCGTCGTCCCCGCGCGGCCGGGCGGCAACACTCAGGGACTGGACATCGACGGCGCCATGACACCGCCGGGCCTGGAGGTCCGCGAGGTGATCGGCACGGCGGACGGGCGGGTGTTCTTCACGGCGGGCGAGGAGCCGACCGAGATCCACGTCTGGTCGTACGCCCCCGGTGGTCCCGACCGGGGTCCCGTACGTGTCAGCAGCGCACCCGGCGTGCACACCGCCGCGGTCGGCGGATCGACGGTGGTCCTCGACAGCAGGACGCCGGACGGACACACGGTGACAGTGCTGCGCACCGGCGCACCGGCGGGCCGGATCGAGATCCTGGCCGAGGAACCACTCGTCACCCCGCGGCCGCTGGTCCTGAGCCTGGGACAACGGGAACTGCGCAGCAGGCTCTATCTGCCGTCGTGGCACCGGCCGGGCGACGGTCCCCTGCCGGTGCTGCTCAGCCCCTACGCCGGCCACGGCATGCAGGTCGTCCTGGAGGTGCGGACCTGGTGGGTCGCGGTCGCCCAGTGGTTCGCCGAGCAGGGGTTCGCGGTGCTGGTCACCGACGGGAGGGGCACGCCGGGGCGTGGCGAGGCGTGGGAGAAGTCGGTGTACGGCGACCGCCTGACGGCCGTCCTGGAGGACCAGACCGACGCATTGCACGCGGCGGCCGCCCGTCACCCGGACCTCGACCTGTCCCGGGTGGCGATGCGCGGCTGGTCGTTCAGCGGGTATCTGGCGGCGGCAGCCGTCCTGCGGCACCCGGAGGTCTTCCACGCGGCGGTGGCCGGTGCGGCCCCCGCCGACCGGCGGCTCTACGACACCCATTGGGAGGAACGCTTCCTGGGCCACCCGGACGTGCAGCCCGAGAACTACACGCGCAATTCACTCCTGGACGAGGCGGGGGCACTGACGCGGCCGCTCATGCTCGTGCACGGTCTTGCCGATGACAATGTGGCCGTGGCGCACACGCTGCGGCTCTCCGCAGCACTGCTCGCCGCGGGCAGGCCGCACACGGTTCTGCCGTTGTCGGGCGCCGGCCACCTGGTCGGCCAGGAGCAGACCGCGAGCAATCTGTTGCTGCTGGAGCGGGATTTCCTGCGGAAGTCCCTGGCGCGTTGAACACCGATCAACGGCTGCGCGTACCTCTGGACGAAGCGTCGGAGCCGAGAACACCGCGGAAGGACATACCAGCATGAGCGCATCGCAGGACCACGAGGTCCGCATCGGACGCCGGGCCGTCGTCACAGCGGCCGGCGCCGTCTCCGTGGCCGCCGTACTGACCGCGTGCGGCGGCTCGGACGAGTCGGCCGGTTCCGGTGTCGTCAAGCAGGCCGATGACGGCGGGGACGGCGGCGGAGGCCCGGTCCTCGCGAAGACCGCCGACATCCCTGAGGGCGGCGGCAAGGTCTTCGCGGAACAGGGGGTCGTGGTGACGCAGCCCGCGGCCGGTGAGTTCAAGGCGTTCTCGTCCAAGTGCACCCACATGGGGTGCGCGGTGTCGAGCGTCTCCGACGGCGCCATCAACTGCCCTTGCCACGGCAGCAAGTTCGACGTGGCAACGGGCGCGGTCACCGCGGGTCCGGCCACCGCACCGCTGCCCGCCGCCGCGATCACGGTCGAGGGCGACTCGATCAGCCTCGCGTCGTAGCAGGCCTCACTGCCTCCCCGGGCCGCCCGTTCACCCACCCGCCCTGGCCCGCCCGCTCAGCCAGCAGCCGAGCAGCTCGTCGGTCGTGGTCACGGTGGCGACCAGGGCAAGGGTGTTGCGGATCATCACGGGGGTGTAGTCGGCGGGCACCCCCGCAATGGCATCGGACGGCACCACCGCGGTGTACCCGCGGTTCACGGCGTCGAAGACCGCGTTGGGAACGGCCACGTTCGCCGATACGCCGGTGACGACGAGGGTGCGACAGCCGAGGTTGCGGAGCAGGGCGTCCACGTCCGACCCCGCTATCGGCGACAGCCCGTGCAGCCTGCGGACGACGAGGTCCTCGTCCGCCACCTCGATGGGCTCGGCGATCCGTACCGCCGTGGTGCCGGAATGCTGCTGTACGGGCAGCCGCCCCGCGGCACGGAAGAGGCGGGCGTTGCTGTTGGCGCCCCGGCCGTCCGGACGGCGTTCGGCCACCGCGTGCAGTACCTGCACGCCTGCCTCGTGGGCGGCGGAGACCAGCCGCGCGACGTTGTGCAGGGCCCCGGATGACCTGGCCTCCTTGGCCAGTTCGGGCAGCGCGCTGCCGGGTCCCACCACACCCTGCTGGCACTCGACCGTCAGCAGGACGGTGGTGGCCGGTTCGACCTGCTCGGCTAGCTGTTCCCTCGACGGCACTGCTGCCCCTCTCGGCGACGGACCGGGCGCGCGAGGCTAACGCCCATTGCGTGATGAAGGAAGAGGCCCCATGATTTCTGACACATAGTCAGCTACCAGGAGGGGGCTTCTCATGGCCGTCAGTCAGCGGCGGGGCCGCCGGATCATGATGACGAACGAGGAGCGGGACGCCTACCTCACCGACCAGCGCACCTGCCGGGTCGCCACCGTCGGCCCGAACGGCCGCCCGCACGTCGGCGCGCTCTGGTTCTGCTGGGACGGAACGTCGCTGTGGCTCTACTCCATCACCCGGAGCCTGCGCTGGTCGCAGCTGGGCCACGACCCGAGGGTCTCCGTGGTCGTCGACGACGGGGTGGAGTACGGGGAGCTGCGCGGCATCGAGCTCTCGGGCGAGGCCGTCTTCGTCGGCGAGGCACCGCGCACCGGCGAACCCTGCCCGGAACTCACTGTTCCCGAGCGGCTGTTCGCCGCGAAGTACTTCGGCATGGAGACGATGCCGCACGACGGCCGGCATGCCTGGATGCGGCTCACGCCCGACGCCGTGACGTCCTGGGACTTCGGCAAACTGGCCGGTCCGACAGGCACATGAGCGCCCGGGAACCGAAGGGCCCCGACGGCCGCACCCGCTGATAGTGAGCTCCGCGGCGACCTCGGCGTTCGACAGGCCGCGGCCGACCAGGGTCAGAACCTCGCGTTCCCGGTGGCGACGCCGTCGGCCACCACCCGACGGGGTGGTGCCGGCGGGTTCGGGCCGTGCCACGAACTCCTCGATGAGACAGCGGGCCGCAACCCTCTTGCATGTTCTATGGCATACCCCATAAGTTACTGACAGGTAGTCCGCTTCGTGGGTCGCATCCTCATGGAAGAGGTGGTGAGCAGATGAGTCCGCGCAGGAGCGAAAGCCGCGACCGGATGATCCTCAGTGCCGCCGCTCTGCTGCGTGAGTACGGGGCGAGCGCGACCAGCATCGATCGGGTGCTCGCGCACAGTGGAGCCCCGCGGGGCTCGGTGTATCACCACTTCCCCGGCGGGCGTGCACAGCTCATCGACGAAGCGGTGGCACTGGCAGGAGACTTCATCGCGGGCCTGATCGACGCCGCCATGCAGGCGGACGATCCGGTGGAGGCCGTCGACGCGTTCTTCGTGCTGTGGCGCGACCGGCTCATGGAGAGCGGCTTCAGGGCCGGCTGCCCGATCGTGGCGGTGGCCGTCGAGACCAACGACGACGCACCACAGCTTGCCCGCTCCGCCGCCGCCGTCTTCGCCCGCTGGCAGGAGGCCCTCGCGGCCCTCCTCGTCCGGCACGGCCTGACCGAGGAACGCAGCCGCCGGCTCGGAGCCTTCATCATCGCCGCGGTCGAAGGCGCAGTGATCATGTGCCGGGCCGAGCAGAGCACCGCCCCGATCGAGGCAGCCGCCGCCGAGATCCATGACCTGCTCCTCCACGCCCTGCGCGACCGCCCCGGAGCAGAACCACGGCCTCGGCAGTAGTCCGAAGCCGCTTCACCCAGTCAGCTCAGCTCAGCTCGAAGGAGTCGCCATGCCCTCGCTCGACCGTCAGGACAACGTCTTCGTCCTCGACCTCGGAGATGGTGAGAACCGCTTTCACCCCGACTGGCTCACCGCCGTCGACGCCGCGCTCGACGAGGTGGAGAAGGCGGAGGGCCCCCGCGCCCTGGTGACCACCGCCACCGGCAAGTTCTACTCCAACGGACTCGACCTGGACTGGCTGTTCGCCCACGCCGACCAGCACCAGGACTACGTCGTCTCCGTCCATGAACTGTTCGCACGGATGCTGTCGCTGCCGGTCACCACGGTGGCCGCGCTGCAGGGGCACACCTTCGCCGCCGGTGCGATGTTCTCCCTCGCCCACGACTTCCGCGTCATGCGCGCCGACCGCGGCTACTGGTGCCTGCCCGAGGCTGACATCAACATCCCGTTCACCCCGGGCATGGCCGCCCTCATCCAGTCCCGGCTGGCCCCGCAGACCGCGCACGAAGCCATGCTCACCGCCCACCGCTACGGCGGGACCGACGCCGCAGCCGCCGGCATCGTCGACCAGGCGGTCACCGAGGACGCCGTGCGCTCCACCGCGATCGAGATCGCCCAGGCACAGGTGAACAAGGCCGGCGACACCCTCGGGACGATCAAGACCCGGATGTACGCCCCGGCCCTGGCCACCCTGCGCGACACCACCGACCCGCTCGGCTGATCAGCACCTCCCGACCGCACCAGCCCCGCGCCCTCGGGACGTATCTACCTCCAGGGGCGCGGGCCGCCGCAGCTGCCTGCCGCAGAGGAGACGGGTCCGATGACCGCCGACACCGCCTGGCACAAGAGCGCGTGCGTCCCGTGCGAGAACAACTGCGGCATCCAGATCCAGACGGACGGCAGCTTCTCCCCCATCGACCGGGACACCGCCATACCCGAGATCGCCGCCCTGCTGTGAACCGCGCGAAGCTCCCACGGCGGCGAATCGATCCTCCACTACGGCGGCGGCGGACAGGACAACCACCTCGGCGTCCCCTCCTCGGGGCTTCACAGCAGAGCTGCGGATCGATGCCGGTCTCGCGTTCAGCGTTGGACGACGTCCTTGCCGACGTCACGTTCGAGCAGTTGCACGTCCAGGCCGCCGGCGGCGCAGCGCTCGGCAGGTTCGCCGGCCACTGTCGAGCGCGGCGCGACTACGGCGGGCGAGTAGACGGCGATTCGGCCGCGGGTGTCGAGAAGGTGGCGTCGTCTCCGTCCCAGGGACAGAGCGGCCACGAGCGGCCGCGCGACAGCAGAGGACGACTAGTCATGGACCCCAAGCAGATCGCACAGGAACTGGCCGACGCCGACGAGCTGTTGAGCCAGGCGTCAATGGCGCGGCTGGCATACAACGGACTCGACGGGCGGCCACGCGTCGTCCCGATCGGGATCTTCTGGACCGGCGACGAGATCGTCATGTCCACCGCGGCCACGGCGCCCAAGGTAGAAGCGCTGTCCGCCCGCCCCGAGGTTGCCCTGACCATCGACGCCGGCGACAGCCCCGGCTCGGCCAAGACGCTGTCGGTGCGCGGCGTCGTGCACCTCAGCATCGTCGACGGGGTGGTTCCGGAGTACCTCGCGGCCGCGCGGAAGAACTTCGACGCCGAGTTCGCGGCCGAGTTCGAGCGGAACTGCCGGGCCATGTACGACCAGATGGCACGTATCGCGGTCGAGCCGCAATGGGCACGGTTCTACGACTTCGGTGCCGGCCGAGTGCCGCAGTTCCTCGCCGACCTCGCCAAGAAGTCGAGCTGACCGCGTCGCCGTGGAGACTTTGAGCGCGCGGACCCTCCAGGTACGAGACCACTGCGCCCTCGAAGCCGTCCTCCGATCACCTGGCCCAAGCCTCACTTCGACGATCACGGAGGACATCCGCATCCGCGTGCGTCGCGCCTGGGCTCAGCTCCCCTCGGCACCTCGATGTCGTAGACCAGCGCATACCTAATGTCCCGGGCCTGGCGTAGGTCGTAGCCCGTCGCGTCCACGATCACCTTGAGTGCTCTGAGGGTGTCGCCACCCAGCATGAACACGCGCGCATCGGCCTGCGCCTCGGCCGGAACCGGCAAGGCACGGTCTCGCCTTGGATCCACGCTCCGCGGGATCCTCGGCAGCCCGCCCTCCCTTTTTCCTGCCCCTGAACACCATCGGTTCCGGTCCGAGGGCAGCCGGACCTTCGTTCGACGTGTGCGGGTGAGTACGCGATCATCTGGACCGTGACCTCTACGACTCCATCCGAGCCCAGCGCTGCCGAGAGCAATCGGATCAAGGTGTGGTATCGATTTGTGCCGCGTGAAGGCTGGCTTCCCCATGACACCGAGGGGCTCTGGGCCACGCGTCTGAGCGGCGACACCGCCAGGGTGGAGAACGTCCCCTTCTTGCAGGACGGGGTGGCCGAGGGCGAGATCGTGCGGTTCGTGACTGACACTGACGGCGTCCACTGGGCGAAGGAACGGGTTGAGGCATCGGGTAACTGCACCATCCGGGTCCTGCCCGTTCCCTCCGGCCCACTGGGGGGAAGTGCTCAGGCTGTGCACGAGCGGCTGTCGCCGTTCGACCTGGGCGGCGAGGTTTTCAGCGAGGAGTTCCCGTTGGTCGCCCTCACCGTGCCGGCCGATGCAGACCTCGGTGGAATCAAGGCGTTGCTCGTCCGCGGTCAGGAGGATGGGTGGTGGCACTTCGAAGTCAGCTGTGTCACCGATGCATGGCGCGACTCGTAGAGCCGGTTCCGCCACTCGGCCATGCTCTCGACTTCGACGCAGCCGCCTCGGACGGCTCGACGGACTGGAGCTCAGGAGAACTCACGAGACGTCGCACAACGGATCGTCCAGCTCCCGCCCCGACTCCCGCAGCGCCGCGACCGCCGCCCGGATCGAAGGACGCCGGTCCGCGTCCGCCCGCCACACCGCGTGGACGTGCCGCCGCATCTTCTGCCGCACCGGCACCAGCCGCACCCCGTCGGGCACCGGTCCGCGGCCCAGCCGGGGCGCGACACAGACACCCATTCCCGCAGCGATCAGGGCGAGTTGGGTGTGGTGCTCGCCGGCGAGGTGGGTGATGCGCGGTTCGATCCCCTTGGAGCGGAGGGTGAACATCAGCCAGTCGTAGCAGAATTCGCCCTCGGGCCAGGACACCCAGTCGTCGTCGGCGAACTCCTCCAGGTCGACCGTGTCCCGCTCCGCGAGTGGATGGCCGGACGGCATGGCGATGTCCGGTGCGTCGTCGAGCAGTTGGGCACGGGCAAGGCCGCCCGGGACCGGCAGCCGCTTGTTGCTCCAGTCCAGCACCACGGCGAGATCGAGGTCGCCTCTGAGTACCGCCCGGATTCCGTCCTCGGGTTCCAGTTCCTGTGTACGCACCCGGAGTTCGGGATGGTCGGCGCGCAGGGCGAGGAGCGTCGCCGGAAAGAGTCCGCGCGCGGCGGTGGGGAACGCGCCCAGCCGGATCTCGCCCACCACCTCGCCCCGTTGGGCCTCGATGTCGGACTGGGCGAGCTCGACCTGCGAGAGGATCCGGGCCGCGTGGTCGGCGAGCAGCTGCCCCGCGTCGGTGAGCCGGATCCCGCGGCCGTTCCTGGCCAGTAGTTGCTGGCCCACTTCCCGCTCCAGTTTCGCCATCTGCTGCGAGACGGCGGACGTGGTGACGTGCAGCCCCTCGGCGGCGCCACTGACCGAACCGAGCCGGGCCAGGGCGTCCAGGGTTCGCAGGCGCTCCAGGTTCAACATGTAAGCAATGCTACGTGGACTTCCACACAAAGTCTCACTTGTGCTACGAGATTGTATTGGCCATCGTTGACCTCATGAGCGCCCCACCCGCACCGAGAAGCCCGGCCGCCGAGACCACCCGCGCGCCGAGCACCGAGCAGACGTCCACGGCCACCGCGCCCCCGGGAATCAAGCGGACCACCCCGGCGTCGCCTCTCGCCGATCCCGCGGTCCTCTCCGGCCGCACGGCACTGGACTGGCGGCTGCGTTTCGCGGCGCTCTCGCTCATCTGGGGCTTCAGCTTCCTCCTGATCAAGGTCGGGACCGATGGCTACGCGCCGTTCCAGGTCACTCTGGGCCGGCTGTTGTCAGGGACAGCGGTCCTGGCCGTGGCCATGGCGGTCAAGCGGGAACGGCTGCCGCGAACCGCCCGCACCTGGGGCCATCTGGCCGTCGCCGCCTTCTTCCTCAACGCCCTGCCGTTCTCCTTGTTCGCCTACGCGGAACTGACCATCCCGTCGACCCTGGCCGGCATCTGCAACGCGACCTCCCCCCTGTGGGGCATGGCACTGTCCCTCGTCGCACTCTCCGAGGACCGCCCGACCCGCCGCCGCGTCGCCGGACTCGGACTCGGCTTCCTCGGCGTACTCACCGTGCTGGGCGCCTGGCAGGGCTTCTCCGGCCTGGACTTCAGCGGTACGGCGATGGCGCTCCTGGCCTCCCTCAGCTATCCGATCGGCTGGATCTACGTCCGCCGGACCCTTGCGGGCACCGGTTCGTCGGCTCTCGCGCTCACCGGCAGCCAGCTCTTCCTCGGTACGGTGCAGCTCGCCCTGGTGACTCCTCTGTTCACCTCGGTACCCGACGGGTTCCCGCTGTGGCCCACCCTGGCCGTCGTCGCTCTGGGGGCCCTGGGAACAGGCCTCGCCGTACTGCTCCAGTACGGCCTGGTAGCCGAGGTCGGCCCGACGACCGCGCAGATGGTCACCTACTTCATCCCCGTGATCGCCACCGCCGCCGGAGTCGCCGTGCTCGGCGAGCAGCTGAGCTGGAACACCCCGGTCGGTGCCCTCGTCGTCCTGGCGGGTGCCGCTCTGACCCAGAGCAGGCCCCGCGCCGCCCAGGCGTCCGCCCCGCCGGAGCCCGTACCTGGACGGCGGACCAGGGAGCTGTCGTAGCTCATCCGTAGCTCAATGGATTCGCGGGCCCCGCCGCTGCCGCCACCGCGTCCGCGAGCGGCCCGATGTCGGCGTCGGTGAGCGGCGACACGGTGAGCCGGATCCCCTGAGGAGCGGTCATCCGGAAGCGGGCTCCGGGCGCCACCGCCCAGCCCGCGTGCAGCAGCCTCGCCACGGCCCCCGTCTCGTCGCTCACCGGAACCCACACGTTCATCCCGCTGCGTCCGTGCGCCTCGACGCCCCGGTCCTTCAGCGCCCGCACGAGTGCGTCCCGCCGGCGCGCGTACGCCAGAGCCACCTCTCGGGAGTCGACCGCGCCCGTCGTCCACAGGTGAACCACCGCCCTTTGCAGCAGCCGGCTGACCCAGCCGGGACCGAGCCGCTGCCGGCCCGAGACCCGGTCGGCGGTGACGGCGTCCCCGGTCAGCACGGCGACACGCAGGTCCGGCCCGTACGCCTTGGCCACGGACCGCACGAACGCCCAGCGGTCCGTGGCGCCGGCCAGGGGGTGCAGCGGCAGGTCGACGATGGCGTGCCCGTGGTCGTCCTCGATCAGCAGCACGCCCCGGTGCCCGGCAAGGACCGCCCGCAGTTCGGCCGCGCGGCCGGCCCCGATCGCGGCTCCGGTCGGATTCTGCGCCCGGTCGGTGATGACGGCCGCACGCGCACCCGCCCTGAGCGCGGCGTCGAGAGCGTCCGGCAGCGGCCCGTCGTCGTCGACGGGAACCGGGACCGGACGCATGCCCAGCGCCGGGACGAGATCCAGCAGACCGCCCCAGCCGGGATCCTCGACCGCGACCGCGTCACCGGGTCTGAGATGGGCGACCAACACCCTTTCGATCGCGTCCAGCGATCCCGAGGTGGCGATCACCGGCCCGGCCGGAACTCCGTCCGCGTCGAACCCTGCGCGGGCCAGCGCGGCGAACTCCGGGTCCACGGGCTCCTGCGCATACATCCCCGGCGCCCGTGCGTACGCCTCGGTGACCGCAGCGAAGGCTTCACCCAGCGCGGGCAGCAGCGCCGGGTCGGGGTTGCCCTCGCCCAGGTCCCGCACACCTGGCGGCGCCTCCACCCGCACCGACCCGCGCGCCGTGCTCGCCGGCCGCGGCCGGACCCTGCTGCCCCGGCGCCCCGCCGTCTCGATCACGCCCCGCTCCCGCAGGGTGCGATAGGCAGCCGCCACCGTATTGGGATTCACCTCCAGCTGACTCGCCAACTCCCGCATGGGAGGCAGCACTTGTCCGGGCGCCAGCTCACCCGAACCGACCGCCTGCTCCACACTCGCGGCAATCTCCGATGCACGCCGCCCACTGATCCGATACTCTCCTAGCACAAAGAACAGTATGCACTAGTGCAATGGAGTACGCAATGCCGGAGAGCGAGCCCCAGCAGACCACGGCCCCGGACCCCGAAGCCGCAACCGCCTACGACCCGACCGGGCGCACGGTTCCGACCCGTTCCCGCGAACGGGCATCGTACGACCGGGAACAGGTCCACTCGATACTCGACGAGGCGTACGTCTGCCACCTCGGCTTCGTACGGGACGGCGCGCCCGTCGTCCTTCCCACGCTCTTCGGCCGGGTCGGCGAGCGGCTCTACGTACACGGCTCGACCGGCTCCCGCCCACTGCGGGCGGCGGGCAGGAGCGACGGGGGGCTGGCCGTGTGTCTGACGGTGACGCATGTCGACGGGCTGGTGCTCGCACGGTCCGCCTTCCACCACTCGCTCAACTACCGTTCCGTGGTCGTCCACGGCGTGGCGCACACGGTGACCGACCCCGAGGAGCGGCGCGTCGCCCTCGACGCGATCGTGGAGCAGGTCGTACCCGGGCGTTCCAAGGACTCGCGGCCCGCCGACGAGAAGGAGCTGGCGGCGACCGCCGTGATCCGGCTGGACCTGCGGGAGGTCTCCGCCAAGATCCGGACCGGTGGCCCGAACGACGACGAACGCGACCTCGCACTGCCCCACTGGGCGGGCGTCGTCCCCCTCGCGCCCGGCTACGCCACACCGGTCCCTGCGGACGACCTCGATCCTTCGATCGTCGTCCCGGAGTACCTCAAGGCGCTCTGAACCGGCCTGAGGTGGCGGGGCCGTGCGAGGGCCACCGCCCCGCCACCTCTTCCGCTCACACGGGGACGGCCGCCTCCCGGCGGGCCTTCGCGGCGCCGCGTGTCTCCGCGGCGGCCAGCCCCACCACGGCCGTGAGCAGCAGCAGCGTCCCGGCAACCGTCGCCGGTGTGAGCTGCTCGTGGAGCACGACGACAGCGATGACCGCCGCACTGACCGGCTCGAGCAGCATGATCACCGACACGGTGGCGGCCCGTACCACCGCCGCGCCCGCGAAGTAGAGCGCGTAGGCGAGCGCGGTCGGGATCGCCGCGACGTACACGAGCAGCGTCACCACCTGCGCCGCGTGCTCCGTATGCGGGACGAGCCCCTCACCGGCCGCCAGAGGCAGCAGAACGGCCGCGGCGATTGCGAACGCCCAGGCGCTGGTGGCGAGCGGGTCCGCGCCGCCGCCGTCACGGCCGAGCCAGCGGGTGAGCAGGGTGATCGCGGCGTAGCCGGCCGCGGAGAGCAGAGCCAGCGCGATTCCGGCAGGCCGCACCGTCCCCGCGTCGCCTCCGAGCACCAGTACGGCAAGTCCGGTCAGCGCTCCGGCCACCGCGGCGAGTCCGCCGAACCCGAGGCGCTCCCCCATCGTCAGCCGGGCTCCGACGGCGATGAGGACCGGGCCCGCGCCGAGCGTCACCACGGTGCCGACCGCGAGGCCGGTGGCCTGGACGGCTGCGAAGTACGCGGTCTGGAACACGGTGAGACCGATACCGGTACCGAGAATGCGCAGCAGCCGCCGGCGCCCGGACTCGGTAACGGCAGCTGCGCGGCCGGGCCGTAGCGCGAGCGCGGCAAGCAGGAGCACGAGGCCGCCCGCACAGCGCCAGAACGACAGGCCGAGGGGGCCGAGATCGCTGGACTCGAAGAGCAGTGAGGCGGCGGCGCCGGCCGTACCCCAGGCCACGCCGGCGATGATCAGATAGCAAAGGCTCCGCCCGACGGGCAGGCCGGAAGCAGGGTTCGACACGTGACTTCTCCAGAGGAAGACAGGAAGGTGGTCGCTCGGCTCCGCACGCGGGCAGCGACGAACCGCTCGGGGACTGCCCGAGCCCGGTCTTCGTCAGGTGTGCCTGCCCGCGCTAGGCGGCAGGCGGCGGAAGTACGGTCAAACGCATGATCCTCACCCTAAGCTTGACGTTTATGCAGCTCTGCTGCTTGCGGCGGCTCCCGTGAGGTTTGGTTGGTCCTGTTTCCCGACGGGGTGCTCGCGCGCGCGGTGCTTGTTCTTCGTCCCGATTGGCCTGCCGGGGCCCGCAGTGGTGGGTTTCGGTGCGCTGGCCGGCTGAGGCGCTTTCCTGTGGAGGCGGCGAAATCCTCGACGGACGCGCGCAGGTGTGAGGCGCCCTTGGCGGGCGGGCCGTTCCCAGGGATTGCGGAGGTCTTCTGCGAGGGGCCGGGCAAGGCGGAGTTGGGTGTGGGCTGCGATGACGAGCCATGTCCAGCGATCGGCGGCGGCTGGCTCGCGGAGTTTAGGAGCGGTCCACCCCAACGTCTGCTTGAGCATCCTGAAGGTGTGCTCAAGGTCGAATCTGCGCAGGAATGCCTGCCAGAGCCGGTCTACATCCCCAGCAGTGGCGGCGGTGGCCGACCACCACAGCCAGACCGGCCTGGGGCTGCGGTCTCCGCGGAGGTGGTCGACCTGAAGACGGATCACGGTGCCTTCGATGACCGGCAAATCTCCTTCGGGGTGGTCGGCCCAGGCCGAACGCCGGACCAGTAGCGGGTGCAGGCGGTCCCAGGCACTGGCAACGGCCTTCCCGTAGTGAGTGGTGTCGGACACCGTGGTGACCGTCGGGACCGGCTGAGTAGCCGCAACCTCGAACGCGAACTCCGCCCCGCGCTTGGGCTTGCGCCCACGTTTGCCCGCCGGCTGCGGTGTGGGCGGGAAGTACAGGACGCGGTCCGAACGCATCCGGCCCAGCAGTTCCACGGGCAGGTCCGCGAGCAGGTAAGCCAGACGGGTCACGTCATAGCCGGCATCGACGACGACCAGGACGGGCGGGTCACTGATCTGCCACTGGCCTGTCACGTACAGCCGCTGAAACACGTCCCGGACCTGGGCGGCGGTGACGGCGATCGCGTCGTCCCACGGACACAACCGGACCACGTCCAGCAGGGCAGTCCACGAGGTTCGCCCCGGTTCCAGAGCGGCCACGAAGGAATAGGGCCACCCGGGGATCATCTGGGCCGAGCCTCTGCCACGACCGTACGTGTGGCAGAACAGCCGATCCGGGCTGGTATTCGCGTCCGGCCTCAGCCAGTTGCTCACGTCGACCGCCAAGACCAGCTGGCCCGAAGCCGTGCGGGGAAGCGGCAGCCCTACCAGCGTTCTGCGCAGCCGTGCCACATCCAGATCCCCGCTGTTCAGCCCGCCGTACAAAGCGCCATGCCCGCGCCGATGCTCGGGCACCAACGACAGCTCGACCAGCGTCCTCACCGGACCATCCGCGCACAGCAGGGCATCACTCAGCTCGAACAGCGCATCGCGTCGGCCGGTCAGACAGGCATAGAGCTCCGTCCGGAAGCATGACAGTTCGGCAAACGCATCCCGCGGGACGCCGTGTTGCAGCAGACTCATAGTTACGGCCTTCGTGTTGATCCCATGTCTCTGTGACGGAGCACAGGATCAGGCGAAGGCCGCTATTACGTCCGGAACTTAGGCAAACCCATCAGCAAGTTCGAGGCCGTGTTCGACGGCAGACCATAAACGCCAAGCTAAGGGCTGTCCCGCAATTCCTGGCGGGCGCGCGACGACAGCTACGGCACCTCGCCGCGTTGTCGGAACGCCCGAATACATCCAGTATTCGGGCGTCCCTCCGCCTTGCGATGCACCGCATCTGACGCCGCGCGCTGATCCACCAGGAATTACGGGACAGCCCCTAGAAGGCGGCGCGACCGGCAGGCAACTCCGCCTCGGTCGCCGTACGCTCCTCGCTCGCCCCTGAGGCAATGGGGCCGGAGGGCGCCTTCGGCGTCGACGACTGCGCGATGAAGGCGCCGGTCAGCACGAGCGCACCGCCGATGAGCTGCGGGGCGGCCAGATGCTCCCCGAGCAGCACCCATGCCAGCACGGTGGCGATGACGGCTTCCAGGCAGGCGACGACGCCCGCCACCGCGGGCGACAGCAGCCGCACCGAAATGACGCCGGTCACGTACGCGATGACGGTGGCGAGCAGCACGATCCAGACGAGGAGCAGCCAGGCGGGCACGCCCGAGCCGTTCATGTCGGTGTCGCCGCCGAGTACGGACCAGTCCATGCCCCACGGCCGCGCCACGACAGTGAGCACGGCGGCCCCGATCAGCAGACCGTAGGCGATGACACCGACCGGATGGGGAGGCTCGGCGCCCTCGGCCGAGTCGGCGCTGCCCTGATCGGAGAGGACGAAGTAGCCGACCTGGCAGCAGGCGGCACCGAGGGCGAGCAGCAGCCCGACAGCGTCGAAGCTCAGCCCGGACCACACCTCGACCACACAGGCCAGACCGCCCACCGCGAGGACGACGCCGACGGCGGCCGCCCTGGTCACCGGCCTGCGCTGAACGAAGCGCACCCAGCCGAGGACGAGCGCCGGCGCCAGGTACTCGACGAGCAGCGCTACGCCCACCGGGATCCGGGAGATGGCGGCGAAGTAGCAGGCCTGGACGCCTGCGACGGCAAGGAGTCCGAATCCCAGCAGCAGTACGGGGCGGCTGCGGACCAGGTCCCGGTGGCGCCAGGCCACGGGCAGCATCACGAGCGCGGCGCCCGCCACCCGGAGCCACACCACATGGAGCGGGTCGAGCCCCGCCTCGATGAGCGGCTTGGCCGCCACTCCGGAACCGCCGAATGCGAAGGCCGAGGCGAGGGCGAGTCCCAGGCCGGCGCTTCTCCCCTGAGACGCGTGCATCGGCACATCATGACAGCTGCCGTCAGGAGCGTCACCCCTGTGACGCCTGACCCGGGTAACACTCCGATGTCATTGGCACCCCTGACATGCACGGCCGGACACCGACCCGCGCGTCCAACCCCGGACCGGACGGCCCCTACGCGCCGGACGCGCCGGCCGCACGGGCGACAGCCAGGGCGTCCATGTAGTCGCGTACCCGCGTGATCAGACCGTCGCTGACGTCGATGATCAGCAGTCCGGGGACGGTGGCGTGGTCGCCTCCCGCCGACCGGACCACCACCACGTGCTCGGCGATGACCGTGCCCGGGTCCTGGGACGCATGGACGACCACATCCCTGATCTCCACCACCTGGAACGAGCTGGCGCCCCAGGCCGCGCGGTACCCGCTCCGCACCGCCTCGCGGCCCGCGAAGCGGGCGGGGAACCGCGGAGCGGAGAACGGAAATTCGTGCACCGCGTCCACGGCGTACAGATCGGCCAGGTCGTCGGCCGACTTGTCCAGCATGGCCCGGTGGTAGCGGTCCAGCACCGCGCGCGGCGTACGGGAGTCGACTCCCGGAGAACCCTCCATGAAGCTCACCTCATTCACTCAACGACTGTTGAGTGAATGACGATAGGAACCGGTACGGCATCGGTCAACAGCTGTAGAGTGAATCCGTGACCACCCGCCCCACCTCCCGAACGGACCGCCGCCGGGCCACCGAGGCACGCATTCTCGACAGCGCCCGCGAGCTGTTCGCCGCCAAGGGGTTCGACCGCACCACCATCCGCGCGGTGGCCGCATCGGCAGGCGTCGACCCGGCCCTGGTGATGCAGTACTTCGGTTCCAAACGCGGACTGTTCACCCAGGCGGTACAGGCACCCCCCGCACCCCGGGCGTCAGGGGACAGCAGGGCACTGCTCGACCATCTACTGGCCACCCTGGGCGTCAAGCTGGGCGGACTGCCCGACGGCACACTGGCGATGCTGCGCTCGATGCTCACCGACCCGGCCGCGGCCGATCACGCCCGCCAGGCGCTCGACCGACAGATCGCCGGCATCGGTGACGCGCTGTCGGCAGACGGGGACAACAGTGAAGCGGACCTGCGCGCCGCGCTGATCGTCACCACGATGGTGGGCGTCACCATCGGCCATCAGCTGCTCGGCCTCGCCCCTCTCCGGGACGCCCCCGCCGACCGCGTCGCCGCCCTGCTCCGCCCGGCCCTTGATGCGCTCGCGCAGCCGTCGGACTGAATCCGGAAGTCACCCCTGGGGAGACGCCTCCACGATCCGGTCCTCGAGCAGCGCCGCGTCGACGCCCGCCCGCCCCAGCACCTCGACGGCCCGGCACTCCCGGTCCGCGGTCAGCGCCGCGAGCAGGTCGACGCCGCCTGCTCTCTCGCGCCCCAGCGACCGCGCACGACGGTACGCACCCACCATCGCGGACGCGGCGGAGGGCGACCAGCCCTCGGCACCCGAGTCCGCCACCACCGGGAGTGCGCCCGAGTCCTCAACCGCCCCCTGCCAGCGGAGCCCGTATCCGATGCTGCGCTGGACGAGGTAGCCGAGCACCCTGGTCAGCTGCGGGCCGCCGTCGAACGCGGTGCGGACCTCGGGGTCCGACTCGATGAGGGAGTGCAGCAGATGAGCCGTGTCGATCTGCCGGTCGCCGTCCCGCAGCGCGCGCCTGCGCGCGCCCGTCACCACGGCGGCCAGCTCCACGGTGAGTCCGGCGTCGAACTCAGCACGATGGTTCGGTGCGGGCTGCTGAGGGATCCGCGGTGTCCTGTTCTGCACCCTTCCACCCCATCAGCCGAAACAGGCCCGAGCGTCCCCGGAGAGTCCCATTGCCGCATCCCACCCGAGTCGGGCACAGAGGAGCGAGGCCTCCTCCTTACGGATGAGATCACGTCATATCGGGAACTAATTCCTGCTACCGGCGCGCGCCGCCTTGCCTTGCACTCCCGGAGCAACCGAAAGCATCCCCGTACACGTCTCACCGACTGGAGCACCGTTGCGGCGGCGGGAGGGGGTGCCGTAAGTGAGCTGGCTCGTCTCGCTGCCGGCGCTCGACGGGTACGACTACGTCTACCGGGTCCACGCCCCGTCCGACGCCCTGCGCGCGGATCTCTTCTGGGCGGCGTTCCACTGCCACGACGACGGACCGCACCCCCGCGCCTGCGACCGGTTCGACGCGGCCCTGATCTGGCGGACCGGACCGGCCCAGCAGATCTGACGCCTCATCAGTATTGAATGTTCTCGCCGCTGCGGCTACGTTCCGCGACACCGTAACCCGTCGAGAAGGGGTGGTCGCATGGCCGAAGTCAGTGCAGAGGCGCGCATCGCAGCACCGGCCGGGAAGGTCTGGGCCCAGCTGACCGACTTCAGCACGTACGGGGAGTGGAACGCCACCCATACAAGCTTCCCCAAGGGGGGTCCGGCCACGCTCGAACTAGCGGGCACCTATGAGGAGAACATGAAGCTCATGGGGTTCCCCGCCGAGGTGACCTGGACGGTGTCGGAGCTGGAGAACGGCCGCCTGCTGACGACCACGGGAAAGGGGCCGATGGGCGTCAACCTGAAGATGAGCTACGTACTGACGCCGGACGGGAACGCCACCACGATCCGCATCGACGGCGAGTTCACCGGCGCAGCGGTCTCCCTGATGGCCGGCAAGCTGAAGGACTCCGCCACCGCGGCACTCATCGAGTCGCTGCGCAAGCTGGACGGACTGATCGTCGCCTGACCACCCGCAGAACGGCGACCACGCACCGGACGCGTCGAAGGGCCTCGCGGTACTGCCGCGAGGCCCTTCGGCATACCCCTGTCCGCTTCTTCCACCGTCGGCTCAGTCCTCGTCGGCGAGGATGAGGTAGAGCTTCTTGCGGGCGTCGTTGACAACCGCCAGCGCCTTCTCACGCTGATCGGCCGACCCGGTCTTCCAGACCTGCCCGAACGCCTCCATCAGGCCGAAGCCGGCCTGCCGGATCTCGTTCACGCTCTCCCAGTCGATGCCTCGGCCGGCTTCCTCCCAGGGCGCGTCGGGCCCCGACTCCGCCTCGGCCCGGCCGGTATCGGTGAGGGTGAACAGCTTCTTGCCGCCCTCACTCTCACTGACGATCAGGCCCTCGTCCTCCAGCAGCTGAAGGGTCGGATACACCGAGCCCGGACTGGGCCGCCAGGCCCCGCCGCTGCGCTCGCCGATCTCCTGGATCATCTCGTACCCGTGCATCGGCCGGTCCTTCAGCAGCGCGAGGATCGACGCACGTACGTCACCGCGGCGCGCCCTTCCCCGGCCGCCACCCCGGCCTCGCCCGCCACCGAAGGGGCCGCCGCCGAAGGGGCCGCCGCCGAACGGCGGACCGAACTGGCCGAAGGCCGCCCGACGCCCCTCGAAGTCGCCCCGCTCGTGCTGACCGGGCCCGCAGGGGCCTCGCCCATGTCCGTGACCGTGCTCATGTCCATGTGAACGCATGACCGTACTCCTTCTCGTAATGATCGTTGCCCTATCGCTGTACTGTCGCGATGCCTCAACGATATATCGGTACCAGTCGCTTGGCAAACCCCTTCGCCGGATTTCCGGGCCGCCGACCCGGAATTGGCCTTGGCCTGCGGCTTTGCCGCACCCCTACCGTCGGACCCATGAGAATTCGAATCGTCGACGCGTTCACCGACCGCCCCTTCGCCGGCAATCCCGCCGGTGTCCTGCTCCTGGGACCGGAGGGCTTCCCCGAAGACAGCCGGCTTCAGGAGATCGCCGCGGAGCTGAACCTCTCCGAGACCGCGTTCGCCCACCCGCTGCCACCGGGCGGTGCCGCGGACTGGGCGCTGCGCTGGTTCACCCCGGCCACCGAGGTCGACATGTGCGGCCATGCCACGCTTGCCACGGCCCACGTCCTGCACACCGCATCGGTCGCGAGCGGAACGGTGCGCTTCGCCGCGCGGTGCGGGGTGCTCACCTCGACCACGGCCCCGGACGGATCGATCTCACTCGACTTCCCCACCGCACCGCTGACGCCCGAAGCCACGCCGCAGGGGCTGGCCGCCGCCCTGGGTGCGGAGCCCGTATCCGTGCACGACACCGGCCCGCACGTCGGCGACCTGCTCGTGGAACTGACCGACGAGGCGACCGTGCGGGCACTCGCCCCGGATTTCGCGGCCCTGGCCGCTCTCTCCCGGCGCGGTGTCGTCGCCACGGCCGCGGCCGACGCGGCCGACGGCGGCTACGACTTCGTCTCCCGCGGCTTCTTCCCCGCCGTGGGCATCGACGAGGACCCGGTGACGGGCAGTGCCCACACCGTGCTCGCGCCGTTCTGGTCCGCCCGGCTCGGCCGCGACGAGCTGACCGGCCTGCAGGCGTCAGCCCGGTCCGGACTGGTCCGCACGTCGCTGCGCGGCGACCGCACACTGCTGACCGGCCGTGCGGTGACGGTCGTGGACGGCGAACTGCTCGTCACTCTTTGACGACGCCGGGAGGGGGTGCGCGGCACGTCCCGCACACCCCCTCCCGGCACGCACCCCTCCCCCGCTCACGGCGTCGGCAGCCAGTCCACCTTCCCGGCGAGCAGCGCGTAGCCGACGAACGCGCCGATGTCGAGCAGGGCGTGCGCGGCGACCAGCGGTCCCACCCGCTGCCAGCGGCGGTACAACAGCACGAAGACGACGCCCATCACCATGTTGCCGACGAAGCCGCCGACACCCTGGTACAGGTGGTACGAGCCGCGCAGGACCGAACTGGCCACCAGCGCGGCCATCGGGGTCCACCCCAACTGCCCCAGCCTGCGCAGCAGATATCCCACGACGATCACTTCCTCCACCACGGAGTTCTGGATCGCAGACAGGATCAGCACCGGGAACTTCCACCACACGTCAGGCAGTGACTCGGGGACGACCGTGAGGTTGAAACCGGCTGCCCGGGCGACCAGGTAGAAGGCCAGACCCGCACTGCCGATACCCGCCGCCACCAACGCCCCGCGCCCGAGGTCGAACCCCGGCCTCGTCCGGTCGAAGCCGATGGCCCGCAGCCCCGCGCCCTCCCTGAGCAGCAGGTGCGCCACGAGGGCGACAGGCACCAGCGCCGTGGTGATCCCGAAGAGCTGCCAGGCGAGATCCAGCCATGGGCGTCCCGGCGCGTAGGAACTGTTGAGGGTGGCCGCCTGATCCTTCAAACCCCCTGGTTTCGTCAGGGATCCGACAAAACTGATCAGGGCAGATACTCCGCTGGCCCCCAGCGAGAGAGCCAGTACCAGCACCGTTTCGGACCGCAAGATCCGTCGTGATACGGCCTCCTGAGGATAAGAATCAGCCACACGCCCCGCCTCCACCTGTACACCTGCCCGCAGTTGTGCATTCACGTCCCATGCCGCTCCCCGTCCCGCTAGGGTCTCGAATGCAGGTACGAAGATCATGCGCGACAGGCCGGGGGACGAGCACCATTGCCGATGGTGTGGTCCCCCTTTTCCTTGTTCATCCTCAAGGAGGGGCACCACCGACATGGGACGTCACAGCTTGCCCGACGACTACGCCACGGACGAAGGCGGGGACCGTCCGCCGCGCCGTCGTCGCACCGTGGCCATCGCCACCATGCTCGTTCTCGCCGTGGCTGCGGGAACGGCGGTCGCGGCACAGGGCGGCTTGCTGTCGTTCTCGAAGTCCTGCGAGGACACCGCCGTACACCTGTCCATGATGACGTCACCGGACATCGCTCCCGCCGTGCGTGCCGTCGCCGACAAGGCACGCAAGGACGACCTGAGATCCGACGGCCACTGTGTGGACGTGGACGTGGTGGCCCGCGACTCGTACAAGGTCGCGGACGCGCTCGCCCGCGGCACCCGGGCACCGGACTACCAGATGTGGCTCCCCGACTCCGACCTCTGGCTGAACCGGGCGAAGGGCACCGGAGACGCCATCCCGATCGCCCCCGGCGACTCCGTCGCCTCGTCACCCGTCACACTCGCCATGGTGCCCTCCGCCGCCAAGACCCTGGGCTGGCCGGAGAAGAAGTACTCCTGGGCGGAACTGACGGCCGCGGCCATGGAGTCCGACAAGGTGCGCCTCGGCTCGGCCGACCCCGCACGCAGCGCCACGGGCCTGCTGGCGCTGACGAGCATCGGAATCTCCTCCGACAAGTTGGGCGGAGACAGCGACACCAGAGCCGCGGCCACCGCCAAGCTGCTCGCCCAGCGGATGTCGGACGGCGACGCCCAGGTCGTCGAGACCCTGCCCCAGGACAGTTCCGACGCGGAGCAGGGCAATCCGGCACGCAACCAGGCGGTGCTTCTCTCCGAACAGGCCGCGTTCGCCCACAACGCCGAGTCCACGGACGGCGGCAAGCTCGACCTCTTCTACCCCAAGGACGGCGCCCCGCTCCTCAACTACCCGTTCACCCTGGTCAACGAGGACGAGCAGACGACGGAAGAGAGCCGGGCGGCGCTACGGTTCATGCTGCTGCTGTCCGAGGACGCCGCCCAGCGCACGCTGGCGGAGCACGGATTCCGAACCGTCGACGGCACGGCGGACGAGGGCCTCGTCGCCTCGGCCGGCGGCAAGACGCCCCAGCCGTACGCCACATCGCCCGGGACAGCGCCCTCGGACGAGACGTTGCAGGAGACGCTCGGCATGTGGACGATCACGGTGCAGAGCGCGCGGCTCACCACCGTCGTCGACGCATCGGGATCGATGGCCACGATCGTGCCGGGCCGCAACCAGTCCCGGATGGACGTCACCAAGGCGTCCCTGATCCAGGCGCTCAACCAGTTCACCCCGAACGACGAGATCGGCCTCTGGGAGTTCGCCACCACGCTCGACGGCGAGAAGGACTACCGCAGGCTGGTGGCGACCAGCCGGCTCGGCGACCCGGCCAAGGGAGGCGGCACACACCGCGAGAAGCTCGCCGCGGCGTTCGCCGCGCTGCAGCCCGTGCCCGACGGTGCGACAGGCCTGTACGACACCGCGCTGGCCGCCTACAAGGAGGCACAGCGCACCTACGTGAAGGGCAAGTTCAACGCTGTCGTGATCCTCACGGACGGTTCGAACCAGGATGAGCAGTCCATCTCGCGCACCGCCCTGATCGCCGAGCTCAAGAAGATCACCGACCCGGAGCGCCCGGTGCCGCTGCTCGCCATCGCGGTCGGCCCCGACGCCGACCGCGAAGAGGTGAACGAGATAGCGAAGGTGACCGGCGGCGGCGGATATCAGGTCAGCGACCCGGCGGAGATCCAGGCGGTGATCCTGCAGGCCGTCATGACCGCGGGACAGAGCGGTGGCGCAGCCGGGGAGTAGCGCGCACGGCCAGGGCACGGCCCGGGCGGACCGCTCCCGCAGCGGCCGCGGGAGCGGTCCGCCCCGAGAGCACGGCATGTCCGCAACAGCGGCGGGACAACCGGCCGCCCCGGCCCGCCTCACCGTGCGGGAAGGTCCACCGGCCAGGTGTGCACGGGCTCGCCGTCCTGCATCAGTTCGGCGTAGCGCCGGGTCATGGCGGCGAGTGCCTCAGCCCGCCCCAGCCCGGCCTCCCGGGCCCGGTGGTAGGTGTCCGCCTGCCAGGACGCGCCGTTCGCCCGCCGCCTGCAGCGCTCCTCGATGATTCCCAGGTAGTGGTCCCGGTCCGCGGGCTCGATGTTCCAGGCGTCGAGGCCCGCGGCGGCCAGGGGCAGCAGCTCGTCCCGCACGAGCTTGACCGCCGGAACCCGGGTCAGCCCGCCGGAACGGCCGGGCCTGGGCCAGAGCAGTTCGGCGTCGATGCCCCGGCGGCAGGCGGTCTCGAAGTTCTCGGCCGCGGCAGTGAAGGGCATCCTCGTCCACACCGGACGGGATTCCTCCGCAAGAGCCCGTACGAGTCCGTAGTAGAGCGCGGTGTTGGCGATCACATCGGCGACGGTCGGTCCCGCGGGCAGCACCCGGTTCTCCACCCGCAGGTGCGGGACGCCGTCCGCGAGCCCGTACACCGGGCGGTTCCACCGGTAGACCGTGCCGTTGTGCAGGACGAGCTCCTGGAGTCGCGGCACCCCCCCGTCGTCGAGGACCCGTAGCGGGTCCTCCTCGTCGCAGATGGGCAGCAGCGGGGGGAAGAAGCGGAGGTTCTCCTCGAAGAGCTCGTACGCCGAATCGACCCACCGCTCACCGAACCAGGTCCTCGGCCGCACCCCCTGGTTCTGGAGTTCGGGCGGCCTGGTGTCCGTGGCCTGCTGGAAGAGGGGCGGCCGCGACTCCCGCCACAACTCCCGGCCGAACAGGAAGGGGGAATTGGCCCCCATGGCCACCTGGACCGCCGCGACGGCCTGGGCCGCGTTCCACACGTCCGCAAAGCGTTCGGGAGTCACCTGCAGGTGCAGCTGCACCGACGTGCAGGCCGCCTCGGGCGTGATCGACCCGGAGGTGCAGACCAGTCTCTCCACACCTTCGATATCCAGGGAGAAATCCTCGCCGCGCGCCGCCACCATTTGATCGTTCAGCAACGCGTAGCGGTCCACGTCCGAGAGATTGGACCGGACCATGTCGTCGCGGCCCAGGGTGGGAAGTATTCCGATCATCATGATCCCGGCGTCGACCTCGGCGGCCTTCCGGTCGGCATATCCGAGACCGGTCCTCAGCTCTTCGGCCAGCTGGTCGAGAACGCGGCCTGAAAGATTGTGGGGAACTATGTTCACTTCGAGATTGAACATCCCCAGTTCTGTCTGGAAATCCCGGCTCGCGATGCGATCCAGAACCTGCCCATTCAACATCTTCGGCATACCGTCGGCGCCGGCCAGATTCAGCTCGATCTCCATGCCCATGAGGTTGCGCGGCCGGTCGAACCTCCGCTCCGCCAGGAGCCTCCCCAGCCCCTCCAGGCACTGGTGGAGCTTCCTCCGGTACTTCTGCCGGTCGGACAGGTCAAAGGAGCCGGCAACGACCTTCTCCCCCATCGAAGCATCCCTCCTCGAGTGGGCAGCCCGCGGCCCAGGCCGCTCGCGTCACGATCGATAATGCCCAGGCGGAGAGATCCATAACGCCCCACGGACGCCGCGCACCCGCTAATCTGATGACCGAGGCCCGGGGCACATTCACTCGGCATGACGCAGCGCGCAGATTCCCCGTTCGGCACGCCGGGAAAGCGCCGGTACGTTTCAGCCTACCGCGATGCGGGAAAAACCCGAGGCGGTGGCTGCGCCGCTCGCACCGAATCAGCATAATCTCCGCATAATTGAGTCCGGATACCGCCTTGTCGGCAATAGCCGTGGCGGCTAGTGGAAACACCGCGTGAACACGTGTCGTATAAACTCCGCGGACGAGGCAGAGAGTTGACGCACCGGCCCAGTCACCGGCCTCCTCTGGCCCCGCCCGCCGACAGCGCCGTCTGCACCCGCCCACGCTCCACCGTGTCTCCGAAGTGAGAGGCGACCCACTATGCCGCTGCATGTACCCCCGGCTCCCGCGCCCGCTCTGCGCAGCGTTCTCGCGGCGCTCGGTTCACCGACCGCGGTCCGCGAGGCCCGCACCCCCGCTCTGCGGTCCGCCCAGGGACCGCTGAGCCCCGAACACCCGCTCCCCGTCCACGTGCTGGACCGAATCGGCCCGGGCGGGCTCGCCCCCACCACCCGGCTCGCCGCATGGCGCTTCCTGATCCGCAGCACGGAGCGTGCCGTCGCCGCGGCGGACACGATGCTCACCCCGGACGGCTGGGCGTTCTCGCACTTCTTCGAAGGCCCGTACATCGCCTCGACCGAACTCGCCCTGCGCCAGGCGGACGCGGCGGCAACCCCCTACCAGCCGCGACTGCTGTCCATCCCCGAGCTCTACATGCTGGCCCTGTGGCTGCACGGGGACACCGAGGCCGACGCGTCCGGCGGGTCTCCCGCCCCGGCCGATCTGCTGGTACCGCTCGCTCCCGCCCCACCGGGTATCGCGGCACACCGTCCGCACCGGGTCGCTGATCTGCTCCCCGTGATCACCACCCGTATCACACCCGGCCCCGGCCCCCTGCTCGGCTCTCCCGCCTGATCACCTCCCCCCCCACTTGATGGCACTGTGCCCCGCCACCGGATCCGGTGGCGGGGCACAGTGCCATCAAGTGGGGGCACTCGTGCCCATCTGGGCACTCGTGCCCATCCGGACTAGCCCCATCCGGCCACCCCGAACCACCCGAAGTGACAGTGCAGTTGCGTTGAACCGTCCGGGCGGGTGATGCGTCATGAGAGGAGAAGAAGTGCTGCTGCGAAATCCCTGCGGATTGACGCCCGTGGGGCAACACTGGGACCGGACCGATCGATACGGGGGGCGGCCATGAACACCACTTCAAGCCGCAGGACACTCAACTCAACGCAGCGAAAGAACCCATCCATGTGTCAGCACCAGCCACCCTGCCCGACAGCCGACTCAGCCGACCGGGAAGCCGCCCGCCTGGTGGCGCACCATCCGGAACAGGGCTGGAGCCTGCTGTGCAACGGCGTCCTGCTCTTCGAGGACACCGGTGAGCTGCTCCCGGACGGGCAGATCATCGCCCCGCACCGACCCCTGGGAACGGGCCGGGTGGTGAAGGCGGCCTGAGCCGCCGGTACGGAAAGGGGCCGGCCCGGAGAAGTCTCCGCACCGGCCCCCACGCATGTCCGCGTCACGTCCCCGTGTTCCGGCGTCCCGGAATCAGCTGTCGTACTCCTCCAGCGGCGGGCAGGAGCAGACGAGGTTGCGGTCACCGAACGCACCGTCGATCCGGCGCACCGGCGGCCAGTACTTGTCGGCGGCCGAGACCCCGGCGGGGAAGACGGCCACCTCACGGCTGTAGCCGTGATCCCACTCCCCGCCCAGCGCGGCCGCGGTGTGCGGCGCGTTGCCCAGCGGGTTGTCGTCCGCGCTCCACTCGCCCGAGGCCACCTTCTCGATCTCGCCGCGAATGGCGATCATCGTGTCGCAGAAGCGGTCCAGCTCCGCGAGGTCCTCGCTCTCGGTCGGCTCGATCATGAGCGTCCCCGCGACCGGGAACGACATGGTCGGCGAGTGGAAGCCGTAGTCGATGAGGCGCTTGGCGACGTCGTCGATGCTGACGCCGGTCGCCTTGGAGATGGGGCGCAGGTCCACGATGCACTCGTGCGCGACCAGTCCGGCCGGGCCGTTGTACAGGATCGGGTAGTGCGGCTCCAGCCGCTTGGCGATGTAGTTGGCCGCGAGTACGGCGACCTGCGTCGCACGCTTGAGGCCCTCGCCGCCCATCAGGCGTACGTAGGCCCAGGAGATCGGAAGAATTCCGGCGGAGCCCCACGGAGCGGCCGAGATCGGTCCGACACCGGTCTCCGGACCGGCGGCGGGCTGCAGCGGGTGGTTCGGGAGGTACGGCGCCAGGTGCGCACGCACACCGACCGGACCGACGCCGGGACCGCCGCCGCCGTGCGGGATGCAGAAGGTCTTGTGCAGGTTCAGGTGCGAGACGTCGCCGCCGAAGTGACCCGGCTTGGCCAGGCCGACCAGTGCGTTGAGGTTGGCCCCGTCGACGTACACCTGGCCGCCGGCGTCGTGCACCTCGGCGCAGATGTCGGCGACGTGCTCCTCGAAGACACCGTGGGTGGACGGGTAGGTGATCATGAGCACGGCGAGCTCGTCGCGGTGCCGCGCGATCTTGGCGCGGAGGTCCTCGATGTCGACCTCGCCGTCGTCGGCGGTGTTCACCACGACGACCTTCATGCCGGCCATCACGGCGCTCGCCGCGTTGGTGCCGTGCGCGGAGGACGGAATCAGGCAGACGGTCCGGCCCTCGTCGCCGTTGGCGCGGTGGTACGCGCGGACGGCCAGCAGCCCCGCGAACTCGCCCTGCGAGCCGGCGTTCGGCTGGATGGAGACCGCGTCGTAGCCGGTGACCTCCGCGAGGCGCTCCTCCAGCTCACGGATGAGCGTCAGGAAGCCCTCGGCCTGCTCGGCCGGTGCGAACGGATGCAGCGCGCCGAACTCGGGCCAGGTGATCGACTCCATCTCGGCGGTCGCGTTCAGCTTCATGGTGCAGGAGCCGAGCGGGATCATGCCGCGGTCCAGCGCGTAGTCGCGATCGGCGAGCTTGCGCAGGTAGCGCAGCATCGCGGTCTCGGAACGGTGCTGGTGGAAGACCGGATGGGTGAGGAACGCGTCGGTGCGCAGCAGGCCCTCCGGCAGCGCGTCGGCGGTCGTGGCGTCCAGCGCCTCGATGTCGCCTCCGGCGCCGAAGGCGGCCCAGACGGCAGCGATCTGCGCGCGGGTCGTGGTCTCGTCACACGCGAGCGAGACCAGGTCGCCGTCGACGAGCCGCAGGTTGACCCCGCGGTCACGGGCGTCGGCGACCACCTCGGCGGCCTTGCCCGGGACCCGGACGGTGAGCGTGTCGAAGTGGCTACCGGTCACCACGTCGACACCGGCGGCCCGCAGCCCCTCGGCCAGGATGGCCGCGTAGCGGTGGGTGCGCCGCGCGATCGTCCGCAGCCCGTCGGGGCCGTGGTAGACGGCGTACATGCCGGCCATCACGGCGAGCAGTACCTGAGCGGTACAGATGTTGCTGGTGGCCTTCTCACGGCGGATGTGCTGCTCGCGGGTCTGCAGGGCCAGCCGGTACGCCTTGTTGCCGTCCGCGTCCACGGAGACACCGACGAGGCGGCCGGGGAGGCTGCGGGCGAACTTCTCGCGTACGGCCATGAAGCCGGCGTGCGGTCCGCCGAAGCCCATCGGCACACCGAAGCGCTGCGTGGTGCCGACCGCGATGTCCGCTCCGAGGTCGCCGGGCGAGGTGAGCAGGGTGAGCGCCAGCAGGTCCGCGGCCACGGTGACGATCGCGCCGAGCTCGTGGGCCTGCTCGATGACGGGCTTGATGTCCCGTACGGCTCCGGAGGCGCCCGGGTACTGCAGCAGCACGCCGAAGACGCCGCGCTCGGCGATCTCGGCCGGGATGCCGTCGGTGAGGTCGGCGACGACGACCTCGACCCCGGTCGGCTCGGCGCGGGTCTCGATGACGGCGACGGTCTGCGGCAGGGTGTCGGCGTCGACCAGGAAGACGCCCTTCTTCACCTTGCCGACGCGCCGGGCCAGTGCCATGGCCTCGGCCGCGGCGGTGCCCTCGTCGAGCAGCGAGGCGCCGGAGGTGGGCAGCCCGGTGAGCTCGGCGACCATCGTCTGGAAGTTCAGGAGGGCTTCGAGACGGCCCTGGGAGATCTCCGGCTGGTACGGCGTGTAGGCCGTGTACCAGGCAGGGTTCTCCATCACGTTGCGAAGGATCACCGGCGGGGTGAACGTGCCGTAATAGCCGAGGCCGATCATCGGGGCCAGGACGTGGTTGCGGTCGGCGAGGAGGCGCAGCTCGGCCAGCACCTCGGCCTCGGTCCGGGCCGTCGGCAGCTGCAGCGCCTCGGCGCTCCTGATGACATCGGGCACCGCAGCCGCGGTCAGCTCGTCGAGCGAGCCGTAACCGACCTGGGCGAGCATCTTCGCCTGTGCCTCGGCATCGGGACCGATGTGGCGCTGCTCGAAGGGGATTCCCTGTTCGAGCTGGGTGAGCGAAGTGCGACGGGGGGTCATGATGGAGGCCTCCTGGTCTGTCACGACCTGCGAGGGGCACCACGGCGCGGGGTGCCCGAACGGCCTCCCCCTCTGTCATCTCAACCTGAGAGCTTCACCGGTGCCCGCGGGGCGCACCGGCTTTCACCGTCGGTGAGGGAGAGGTCCGGCCCGGCCGAGGCCGTGCGAAACCCGCCCTGCTTTCCAGAGTGACCTCGTCCGTGCGGTACGGGGGCCTGAGAGATTCCGGGGAGGATTTGCTCCTTCGGCGCCTCCGGACTTCCTCCGGAGGACTCTCCCGCACAGGGTCAGCAGCCATTGCCAGCCTACCAGCGGGGTATGCGGTGGAAGTCTCGAGTGGCCAATGCCACGGATCTGCACTTCTGTAGTGCCTGTGGAGTAGCTGCGACCCATGGGAGGCACCGTGCAGACCGACATCGATCCGCGCAGCCTGATCGGCCGCAAGGCGTTCGACCGCAAGGGCACCAAGATCGGAACCGTGGACGAGGTGTATCTCGACGACGCCACCGGTGTGCCCGAATGGGCGGCCGTACGTACCGGACTGTTCAGCCGGGACGCCTTCGTCCCGTTGGAGCCCAGCGAATTCGTCGAGGACACGCTGCGCATCCCCTTCGACCGCGCCCTGATCAAGGACGCACCCGACTTCGGCGTCGGCCGTCACCTCTCGCCGGAACAGGAGCTTCAGCTCTACCGGCACTACGGTCTGGACTCGGCGCCGGGCGAGAGCGCCCCCGACCGCGACTTCGGCAGGCTGGCGGGCCAGGACGAGTAGTCCACCGGGTTCCGCACGAGCGGCAGCGGATCGGCCGGCTGCAGTTCCGGATCATCGATACGGAACGTACGGACCCGGCCGGGCGCCGATTCCGGTTCCTCGAATCGCACCGTCACCCGCCCGACCCCGCTGCCCTGCACCCAGCCGTGCCCGTGCGTGTCGTGGTGTACGTCGTGACCGGCCGGCCAGCGCCGCGCCGCGAGCTGCTCCGCACTTTCCTGCGCGGGCTCCTCGCCCGCCGGCTCTCCCTCGTCCACGCCCGCCTCGGCGGTGTCGGGGAGCTCGGCGGCCGTCCGCTCGTCCGCCGCCTGGGCGAACAGGTCCTCCTGGGTGAAGTCGGCGAGCCCTGTGACGCCGACGCCCAGCAGCCGCACGCCGCCGGTGGTGTCCACGGACTCCAGGAGCCGCGCAGCGGCCTCTCTGACGACCGTGGGGTCGTCGGTGGGCCCTCGGAGCGTCTCGGAGCGGGTGAGGGTCGAGAAGTCGTAGCGCCGCACTTTCAGCACCACCGTGCGCCCCGACCGCCCGGCACCCCTCAGCCGCCGGACACACCGGTCGGCGAGCCGCTCCACCTCTGTCCTGACCCGGACGCGGTCATGCAGATCCGTGTCGAAGGTGTCCTCGACCGAAACCGATTTCGCGTCCCGCTCGGCGACCACGGGCCGGTCGTCGTACCCGAACGCCATGCGGTGCAGAGAGCTGCCGTGTGCCTTGCCCAGCAGCCGTACGAGTTCCGCCTCGCCCGCCTCGGCTAGGTCGTTGACCGTGGTCATGCCGGCGCGGCGCAGATGGTCCGCGGTGGCGGGGCCGACGCCGGGCAGGGTACGCACCGTCATGGGCGCAAGCAGTTCCCGCTCCGTGCCCGGCTCTATCAGCAGGATCCCGTCGGGTTTCGCCTCCTCGGAGGCGATCTTCGCCAGCATCTTGGAACCTGCGAGCCCGACGGAGCCGCTGAGGCCCGTGACCGCCTCGATCGCCCCGCGCAGCTGTACGCCGATCTCCAGGGCCGAAGCCGCGTCGTCCGCCGTGCCGCCCGCCTCCAGGTCGACGAAGGCCTCATCGAGGCTGAGGGGCTCGACAAGGGGCGAGAGGCGCCCCAGCAGCTCCATGACCTGGTCGCTCACGGTCCGGTAGAGCGTGAAGCGCGGCACCAGATAGGCCGCGTTCGGTGCCAGCCTTCTGGCCTGCGCCATCGGCATCGCCGAGTGCACGCCGAAACGCCGCGCCTCGTACGAGGCGGTGGCGACGACTCCCCGGGGGCCCAGTCCGCCCACCACGACCGGCTTGCCGCGCAGGCTCGGCTTCGCCGCCTGCTCCGCAGACGCGTAGAAGGCATCCATGTCCAGATGCAGGATGGTGGGCGCGGCTCTCACATCAACCGATGGTGCCCTACGGCACTGACAGCCGCCCTGCCACGACGGCGGGCACACCCCGGATTTCCGGGGCGCGGCCGCGCTCCCACCCGGTCAGCCCGCCCGGTTGCGCCGACGTGCGAGCTCGTCGGTGGGGTTGTTGCCGATCAGCGTCTCGCCGGTGTCCACGCGCTCCCCGTGCAACTGCGACAGCGCGGCGTCCACGTCCCGCCACACCACCCCGACGGCGATACCGAAGACTCCCTGGCCCCCTTGGAGCAGCTCGACGACCTCGGCGGGCGAGGAGCACTCGTAGACGGTCGCTCCGTCACTCATCAGCGTCATGCGCTCGAGATCCTGGAAGCCGCGGGCTCGCAGGTGCTGCACGGTGGTGCGAATGTTCTGAAGCGCCACCCCGGTATCGAGGAAACGCTTCACGATCTTCAACAGGACGACGTCCCGGAAGCTGTAGAGCCGCTGCGTGCCCGACCCGTAGGCCGGGCGGACGCTCGGTTCCACCAGGCCTGTGCGGGCCCAGTAGTCGAGCTGCCTGTAGGTGATACCCGCGGCTGCGCACGCCGTCGGGCCCCGGTAGCCGATCTCGTTGGCCGATGTCACGCCGTCCCCCGCCACCGCATCCGGCGCAGCCGGTTGCCTGATGGTGTGGCCGGCTGTACTCCCCTGCTGCGGATACGGCCCACCTGCTGCCGTACCGTCGCCGCTGCTTCTCACGCCGACCTCCGTCCTTGACCTGCCCACTCGAAGGTAGGCAGTCACCCGGGGTGCGTCAACGATCGCCACACTCGGCACGCCGAGTGATAATCACCCTGAGAGTGGTTTCCCGTGACCTACAACCGGGAAAGGCTTGTCGGATGCGCTGGCGGGAACCCCTTGGGACGTCACTGACTGTTCGTACCGAAGTCCTCCGGTGAGATCTGGTCGAGGAACTCGCGGAACTTCTCCACCTCGTCCTCCTGCTCGTCGGGAATCGCGATTCCCGCATCGTCGAGCACCCCGTCACTGCCGTAGATCGGCGTGCCGGTGCGCAGGGCGAGCGCTATGGCGTCGGAAGGCCGCGCGCTCACCTCGACTCCGCTGGCGAAGACCAGCTCCGCGTAGAAGACCCCTTCTCGCAGATCCGTGATCCGGACCTCGGTGAGCTCCTGGCCGACGGCCTCGAGCACATCCTTGAAGAGATCATGGGTCAGCGGCCTGGCCGGAGCCATGCCCTGCTGAGCGAAGGCGATCGCGGTCGCCTCACCAGGACCGATCCAAATGGGGAGGTACCGATCGCCTCCCACTTCACGCAGGAGCACGATCGGTTGATTGGAGGGCATTTCCACCCGGACACCCACAACGTCGAGCTCGTTCACACAGCAACCCTAGGACGTGCTCGGCAGGTTTGGGTAGTCGGGCCCCATCGGGATCAGTGGAGACGAATCTGCAGAGCGGTCTGCACGAGGGCCGAGTGCAGCCGCACAGAGAGCTCGGCGAGCTCCTTCGCGGTGGCCTCGGCATGCGCTCTGGTCTGCGGATTCCGGTGCCGGCGCAGCGGTGCGACGACCTGCTCGATCAGCCCCGCCTCCCGGTCCGCAGCCGCTCGCATCGCGCGCAGATGACGCGGTTCCAGACCGAATCGCCCCAGATCCGCCACAAGCCTGGCGATGGTGACCGTCTCGGCGTCGTACCCACCCTGCGCCGACGGTGCGACAAGACCGTACGACTCCCACACATCCAGGTCACTCTCGGTCACCTCGGCGGCGGCAAGGAGCTCGGCACGGCCGATGCGGGCCGCGGTGGCCCGCCCCGGCCCACCGGTCCAGCCGCCGTCAGCCAGGTCCGGCTCGCCGCCCGGGGAGGGCAGAGCAACCTGTTCACCCCGAGCGAGGGCGTCCAAGTGCTCCCGGATGACCTTCAGCGGAAGATAGTGGTCCCGCTGCATCCGCAGCACCTGAGCCAGCCGCTCAACGTCGTCGGGACGGAACTTCCGGTATCCGGAAGGTGTCCGCTGCGGCTCGACCAGCCCCTCGGCCTCCAGGAAGCGAATCTTGGAGATAGTGACTTCGGGGAACTCGTCCCGCAACTGCAGGAGCACCGTGCCGATGCTCATCGGACGGTCGTCGGCGGTGGCGGTGCCGTGTCCGGCACCGCCCGTCGGTGTTCTCAGCATGGACCTTCCTGGGGGTCCTCCCCCCGACGGAGTCAGGGGGCGGGGGTCAGATGCCGCGCTGGCTCGCGTAGAAGACCAGCCGGTACTTGCCGATCTGCACCTCGTCACCGTTGGACAGAGCCACGGAGTCGATGCGCTCACGATTGACATAGGTGCCATTGAGGCTGCCCACATCCCCCACCGTGAAGCTGCCGTCGGGGCTCCGACGGAACTCCACGTGACGCCGCGACACCGTCACGTCGTCGAGGAAGATGTCACCCTGCGGGTGGCGGCCGGCCGTGGTCAGCTCGCTGTCCAGGAGGAAGCGGCTGCCCGAGTTGGGCCCCCGTCGCACGACCAGGAGTGCCGAACCGAGCGGCAGCGCGTCCACAGCGGCCTGGGCCTCGGGCGAGAGTGACGGCACGGACGTCTGCCCGGTCGCCTCCGCCTCGTAGGCCTCCAGGCCCGAGATGGAGATGGTCGACGTCGTCTCCGACGCCCGCTCCGGAATCCCGCCCCTGAGCGGCGCACCGCAGTTGGAGCAGAAACGGCTGGCTTCCGCGTTGCGATGCCCGCACCTCGTACAGACCGGCATGGACGAAGCCTCCTGCCTCGGGGTGAACCCTCCACCCGTACTTGAGGTTGAGGGTTCTCCGAAACCTATGCGGCCGGGACCAGCAGGGTCAACAGACGACGCGCCGGAACCACCCGAATTGTCACCCCCCGAACCTGCCACCTGATCACGGAAGAGGGGGCGCTCGCCGCCCTGCTCCTCAGTCTGACCATGGCGCGGTGCGCGATGGCGTGCAGCTTCATCGCGAGCGCTCTTGCCGAACAACTTCCCAAACAACTTCACGGGCGATTCCCCTTGACCGAAACAGACCCGCCCGTGGGGCAGGACGAACCCTGAATGAACACACCTGCCGACCCGGACATCTTCACAACGTCCGTATCCACTCGACAGTTTCCACCACGCACCACCATTACGATGCGGCGACCCCCCGCAACCTCCTGCCCGTGTCCCCCGAGGCCCACGCGTCCCGGGTTCACTGGGCCGACGACCGAGAGTAGTCAGGCCGCTCCGCCGGTCGCAAGGCGTCAATGACGATGTCCTCGGACTGCGCCACATGCACCGTGGCCTGCTCCTTCTCCAGCGTCTGCACCACACCGCCGGGGATGTTCAGCGCCGGTTCCAGGTCCTGCGGCTTGCCGATGACCTTGAAGACGTAGGGAGCGGAGATCTTGCGGTCGTCCACCTTGACAGCTCCTCCGTCCCCGGAGAAGTACGTATTGGCCACCACCCGCACGCCGTTGACCTCGATCGCCTCGGCGCCGGCCGCCCGGAGCTCCTGAAGGGCATCGAGCAGCATGTCGGCCTGCACCGCGCCCCCGGGGTCGTTCACCGTGAGGGTGATACCGGGGCCGTGCACCGCCACGGTACCCGCGAGGATGCCGAGTTGACGCTCCTTCTCCACTGTCTGCTTCCGCGCCTCTTCCGCCTGGTCGGAACTGTTCTCCAGTTCCGTGCGCTGGTCGACGAGGCGCTGCTTCTCGTCCTCCAGCCGCTGCGTTCGGTCGTCCACCTCGTCGAGGATGCGGACCAGGTCCTCCTGGCGGGCGCCGCGCAAGGCGCTGTTGTCGCTGTTCGACCGCACCTGGATGGCAAGGCCCAGGCCGAGCACAAACAGCAGCACCGCGACGATGAGTTGGGCGCGGGTGACCCGGGGCGGCCAGATTCCGGCCATCAGCCGCTGTCGCCCGGTCAGCTCCCCTGGAGCCTCCTCGGCCCGCTCGCCGGGCTCTTCGCGGTCGCCGTTGAATGCGTCGTTGCTCATCGGCGTCAGGCCCGGAAGACGTGCCGGCGGATCGCGGCGGCGTTGGAGAAGATCCGGATACCTAGGACGACGACCACGCCGGTGGAGAGCTGCGCTCCGACGCCCAGCTTGTCGCCCAGGAAGACGATAAGCGCGGCCACGACCACATTCGAGAGGAACGAGACCACGAAGACCTTGTCGACGAAGATGCCGTCGAGCATGGCCCGCAGACCACCGAAGACGGCATCCAGAGCCGCCACGACCGCGATCGGGAGGTACGGCTCGACCACCGCCGGCACTTCGGGCCGGACCAACAGTCCGACCACGACTCCCACGACGAGGCCCAGTACGGCGATCACGATGTGCCCTTCCCTGTGTCTGCCGCACCACTGCCGGTGTCTGCGGCCTTATAAGGCTCTGCTGTCCGTACGATCAGGCTCGGGGCCGCCGGGAGGCTCACCTTCTCCTGGACGGAGATGCTCGTCCGGATGTCGAAGGTGTCCTTCAGCGCCTGCAGGTACTGGCCGTCGGCACTGTCCTGGAATTCGGCGCCGAGCTTCTTCCCGTCCCCCACCGCAAGCACCGTGTACGGCGGCACGAGCGGTTTGTTGTCGACCAGTATGGCGTCGCCCGCGGCGCGGATCGCCGACAGGGCGGTCAGACGCTGTCCATTGATGGCGATCGCTTCGGCGCCGGACTGCCACAGGCCGTTGACGACCCGCTGCATGTCCCGGTCGCGGACCCGGCCCGTGTCGGAGAATCCGCTGCTCTCGCGCGGTCCGCCACCACCCTGGTCGGTGTCCTTCGCATCGTCGACGACAAGCTTCACCCCGGGACCGTGCACAGGTGTCGCCCCGGAGAGCAGGGCCACCAGCTCGGCCTGGTCACCACCATGCTTCTCCAGCGCCTTGCGCTGACGCCTGCCCACGTCGTCGCGGATCTCCTCCACGTTCGCTTCAAGGGTGTCGGCCGTGGACGTCTCCGCGTCGATGCGGTCGATGAGTTCCTCGCGCTCCTTGGCCAGGACCGGCGCGGCAACCCGCGCCTGAGCGGCACCGAGCGTCACGACAAGCGCTGCCAGCACCAGACACGCCGCGAAGCCGAGCTTCGCCTTGAGGGTCCGGGGCATCCCCGTACGCCCGTCGGCCTTGCGACGCGCCGCCGCCTCGGCATATCCGTCGTCCAGGCTGTGGTCCATCACATTGGTCAGCAGCGACATGGACGCGTCGGGACGCGGGGGCGGCGAGGCGGTACTCCGATCGGGGGGCTGCTGCGACATGCCGCACATCGTCGCATGTCGCAGCGGCTACCGCCGAATGGCCCCACCGATGTCCGGGACGCAGTCGCGCGACTCCCCCGGCCGCACCGCGGAATCCGGGCCGGGTCCGGATGCCGGGGCGGCACCGCTCACCCGCCCCGGCAATCCGATCACGTCATTGACCTGCGCTGTCGACGATCGCGGACCATTCGTCCAGGAGCGCCTGGGCCGAGGCATCGTCAGGCCCTTCGGCCCACAGATGCGTGACCGCTTCGGCCCGGTCCGGCAGCACCATCACCCACCGCCCGTCCGCCTCGACGACCCGCACACCGTCCGTCGTGTCCACGTTGCGGTCTCCCGCTGCCTCGACCACACGTCGCATCACCAGGCCCTTGACGGCCCACGGGGTCGCCAGATCACGCCGCAGCACGTGCGCACGCGGGATGCGTGCGTCGATCTGGCTGAGTGTGAGCTGCGTTCTTGCCACCAGCCCGATGAGCCGGACGAACGCGGCGGAGCCGTCGAAGACGCTGCTGAACTCGGGAACGATGAACCCGCCGCGTCCGTCCCCGCCGAAAATGGTCCCTTCCTCGCGTCCCACCCTCGTCAAATCGTCGGGCGACGTCGTCGTCCACTCGACCTGGGTCCCGTGGTACGCGGCCACCTGCTCGGCTACGCGGGTAGTGGTCACGGGCAGTGCCACCCGGCCGCTGCGACGCTCCGCGGCGACGAGGTCGAGCATGACCAGCAGGGCCCGGTCGTCCTCCACGATCCGGCCTCGCTCGTCGACCAGCGAAAGCCGTTCACCGACCGGGTCGAACCGGACGCCGAACGCCGCCCTCGCCGAGGAGACGATCTCCCCGAGCCGGACCAGCCCCGACCGGCGGGTCTCGGCCGACTCGGTCGGCCGGGATTCATCGAGGCCGGGGTTGATCGTCAGCGCATCCACACCGAGCCGTCCCAACAGGCTGGGGAGCACCAGCCCCGCACTGCCGTTGGAAGCATCGACCACCACCTTGAGCCCGGCGTCGGAGATCCCCGCGGTGTCCACGTTCCGCAGCAGGGATCCCGTGTACGAGTCGAAGACGCTGGACGGGAAGTGGAGATCCCCGATCTCGCCAGGGAAGGCACGGCGGTATTCCTGCCGGGCGTAGACCCGGTCCAGCTTGCGTTGCCGCGCCTGGGAGAGGTCCGCTCCCCGTTCGTCGAAGAACATGATGTCGACGGAGTCGGGAACACCCGGCGAGGTACGGATCATGATGCCGCCGGCGCTACCGCGTGCGGTCTGCTGGCGGGCCACGGGCAGGGGAACGTTCTCGAGGTCGCGGACGTCGATGGCGCTGGCCTGAAGGGCCGAGATGACCGCGCGCTTCAGTGCCCGGGCACCACGGGAGTGGTCACGTGCGGTGGTGACCGTGGAGCCCTTCTTCAGTGTCGTCGCATACGCACCGGCCAGCCTGACCGCCAGTTCCGGCGTGATCTCGACGTTCAGGATCCCCGATACTCCTCGTGCGCCGAAGAGGTGCGCCTGCCCGCGCGACTCCCAGATGACCGAGGTGTTGACGAACGCGCCGGCCTCGATGGTCTTGAAGGGGTAGACGCGAACATTTCCCTGGATGATCGATTCCTCGCCGACGAGGCATTCGTCGCCGATGACCGCCCCGTCCTCGATCCGCGCAGCGCGCATGATGTCGGTGTTCTTGCCGATCACGCAGCCGCGCAGGTTGCTGTGATCCCCGATGTACACGTTGTCGTGCACCACGGCCTTGTGAAGAAAAGCGCCGCTCTTCACGACGACGTTCGACCCGATGACGGTGTGCTCCCGGATCTCCACGCCGGCCTCGACCTTGGCGTAGTCACCGATGTACAACGGCCCCCGCAGCACCGCGTCGGGATGCACGTCCGCACCCTCGGCCACCCATACACCGGGGGAGATCTCGAAACCGTCGATCTCGACGTCGACCTTGCGTTCCAGCACGTCGGCCTGGGCCTTCACATAGCTCTCGTGCGTGCCGACGTCTTCCCAGTAGCCCTCGGCGATATAGCCGTAGATGGGCTTGCCTTCCTTCATGAGCTGCGGGAACACGTCACCGGACCAGTCCACGGAGACATCGGCCTCGACGTAGTTGAACACCTCGGGTTCCATGACATAGATGCCCGTGTTCACGGTGTCCGAGAAGACCTGGCCCCAGGTCGGCTTCTCCAGGAAGCGTTCGACCTGACCCGCTTCGTCCACGATGGTGATCCCGAATTCCAGGGGATTCGGGACGCGGGTGAGACAGACCGTGACCAGTCCGCCCTTTTCCTTGTGGAAGGCGATGAGGTCGGTGAGGTCGAAGTCGGTGAGCGCATCACCGGAAATCACGAGGAAGGTGTCGTCCTTCAACGCCTCTTCGGCATTCTTCACACTGCCCGCTGTACCGAGCGGTTTCTCCTCGTTTGCATAGCTGAGCTCCATCCCGAGCTCTTCGCCGTCTCCGAAGTAGTTCTTCACGAGCGACGCGAGGAACTGGACGGTCACGACCGTCTCATTGAGCCCGTGCCGTTTGAGCAGGCGTAGCACATGCTCCATGATCGGCCGGTTGGCTACGGGCAGGAGCGGCTTGGGCATGCTTGAGGTCATGGGGCGAAGGCGAGTGCCTTCACCACCTGCCATCACGACGGCCTTCATGTCGGAACGTCCTCCTTGAAGAGACGACGGTCTAGCCGACTTCGCCCGTCCGGGCAGCATCTGTGTCATCAGCCGCGGGCCGGCCACGCTGCGCGGCACCGCATCAACGAGCTCAATCGGCTACTGCATCCGCCTTGACCAGCCGGCGGACCTGAACCACGTAGAGGATCCCTGCCCACCAGTAGAGCGTTGTACCCCATCCTGCGAACGCCCATCCGAAAATAGTGGCCAGCGATGCCAGCCAACCACTTCCGTCACTGAGCAGCAACAAGGGAAATGCGTACATCAGGTTGAACGTGGCCGCCTTGCCCAGGAAGTTCACCTGAGGCGGCGGATAGCCATGACGGCGAAGGATTCCCACCATCACGAGAAGCATCAGTTCACGGGCGAGGAGCGCGGCGGTGAGCCAGAGCGGGAGGATCTCCCGCCAGGTCAGGCCGACAAGCGTGGAAAGAATGTAGAGACGGTCGGCAGCAGGGTCAAGCAGCCGTCCGAGGCTGCTGATCTGGTTCCACCGGCGCGCGAGCTTACCGTCGAGGTAGTCGCTCACACCGCTGAACATCAGTACCAGAAGCGCCCAGCCGTCGCTCTGAGGCCCGCCGAACTCGGGTCGGAGAATCAGCCACAGGAAGACAGGTACGCCAACGAGGCGAGCCATGCTGAGGATGTTGGGGATGGTGAGGACCCGGTCCGTCTGAACGCGAGTCTCCTGGACCTCCACCCGGGGGCCTCCTGTGAATGAACGTGCCGATGATGCCCCCTGACCCTACCCTCAGCGATGGCCGGCAGATGCACAGGGGTGCAAGGAACATCCTGGGAACGCAGAAAAGCCCCGTGCCACAAGGGCACGGGGCTTTTCATAAAAGGAGTTCGGCGGCGTCCTACTCTCCCACAGGGTCCCCCCTGCAGTACCATCGGCGCTGAAAGGCTTAGCTTCCGGGTTCGGAATGTAACCGGGCGTTTCCCTAACGCAATGACCACCGAAACACTATGAAATTAACCAACACCGGAACAAAACACGGCCGTTCGTTATTTCAGAACTAACACAGTGGACGCGAGCAACTGAGGACAAGCCCTCGGCCTATTAGTACCAGTCAGCTCCACCCGTTACCGGGCTTCCACATCTGGCCTATCAACCCAGTCGTCTACTGGGAGCCTTAACCCTTCAAGAGGGTGGGAATACTCATCTCGAAGCAGGCTTCCCGCTTAGATGCTTTCAGCGGTTATCCTTTCCGAACGTAGCCAACCAGCCATGCCCTTGGCAGGACAACTGGCACACCAGAGGTTCGTCCGTCCCGGTCCTCTCGTACTAGGGACAGCCCTTCTCAATATTCCTACGCGCACAGCGGATAGGGACCGAACTGTCTCACGACGTTCTAAACCCAGCTCGCGTACCGCTTTAATGGGCGAACAGCCCAACCCTTGGGACCGACTCCAGCCCCAGGATGCGACGAGCCGACATCGAGGTGCCAAACCATCCCGTCGATATGGACTCTTGGGGAAGATCAGCCTGTTATCCCCGGGGTACCTTTTATCCGTTGAGCGACAGCGCTTCCACAAGCCACTGCCGGATCACTAGTCCCGACTTTCGTCCCTGCTCGACCCGTCGGTCTCACAGTCAAGCTCCCTTGTGCACTTACACTCAACACCTGATTGCCAACCAGGCTGAGGGAACCTTTGGGCGCCTCCGTTACTCTTTAGGAGGCAACCGCCCCAGTTAAACTACCCATCAGACACTGTCCCTGATCCGGATCACGGACCCAGGTTAGACATCCAGCACGACCAGAGTGGTATTTCAACGACGACTCCACAACCACTGGCGTGGCCGCTTCAAAGTCTCCCACCTATCCTACACAAGCCGAACCGAACACCAATATCAAACTATAGTAAAGGTCCCGGGGTCTTTCCGTCCTGCTGCGCGAAACGAGCATCTTTACTCGTAGTGCAATTTCACCGGGCCTATGGTTGAGACAGTCGAGAAGTCGTTACGCCATTCGTGCAGGTCGGAACTTACCCGACAAGGAATTTCGCTACCTTAGGATGGTTATAGTTACCACCGCCGTTTACTGGCGCTTAAGTTCTCAGCTTCGCCGACCCGAAAGTCAGCTAACCGGTCCCCTTAACGTTCCAGCACCGGGCAGGCGTCAGTCCGTATACATCGCCTTACGGCTTCGCACGGACCTGTGTTTTTAGTAAACAGTCGCTTCTCGCTGGTCTCTGCGGCCACCCCCAGCTCACCGAGTAAATCGGATCACCAGTGATGGCCCCCCTTCTCCCGAAGTTACGGGGGCATTTTGCCGAGTTCCTTAACCATAGTTCACCCGAACGCCTCGGTATTCTCTACCTGACCACCTGAGTCGGTTTAGGGTACGGGCCGCCATGAAACTCGCTAGAGGCTTTTCTTGACAGCATAGGATCATCCACTTCACCACAATCGGCTCGGCATCAGGTCTCAGCCTTAATGTGTGACGGATTTACCTACCACACGGCCTACACCCTTACCCCGGGACTACCACCGCCCGGGCTGGACTACCTTCCTGCGTCACCCCATCGCTTACCTAGTACAAGTCTGGTTCGTCGGCTCCACCACTACCCTCAACTCCGAAGAGATCGGGCCGGCTTCACGGACTTAGCATCGCCTGATTCAGTATTGGGCGTTTCAAAGCGGGTACCGGAATATCAACCGGTTGTCCATCGACTACGCCTGTCGGCCTCGCCTTAGGTCCCGACTTACCCTGGGCAGATCAGCTTGACCCAGGAACCCTTAGTCAATCGGCGCACACGTTTCTCACGTGTGTATCGCTACTCATGCCTGCATTCTCACTCGTGAACCGTCCACAACTCGCTTCCGCGGCTGCTTCACCCGGCACACGACGCTCCCCTACCCATCCACACAGGCGTTGGCCCTATATGTGTGAATGACACGACTTCGGCGGTACGCTTGAGCCCCGCTACATTGTCGGCGCGGAATCACTTGACCAGTGAGCTATTACGCACTCTTTCAAGGGTGGCTGCTTCTAAGCCAACCTCCTGGTTGTCTCTGCGACTCCACATCCTTTCCCACTTAGCGTACGCTTAGGGGCCTTAGTCGATGCTCTGGGCTGTTTCCCTCTCGACCATGGAGCTTATCCCCCACAGTCTCACTGCCGTGCTCTCACTTACCGGCATTCGGAGTTTGGCTAAGGTCAGTAACCCGGTAGGGCCCATCGCCTATCCAGTGCTCTACCTCCGGCAAGAAACACACGACGCTGCACCTAAATGCATTTCGGGGAGAACCAGCTATCACGGAGTTTGATTGGCCTTTCACCCCTAACCACAGGTCATCCCCCAGGTTTTCAACCCTGGTGGGTTCGGTCCTCCACGAAGTCTTACCTCCGCTTCAACCTGCCCATGGCTAGATCACTCCGCTTCGGGTCTTGAGCGCGCTACTAAATCGCCCTATTCGGACTCGCTTTCGCTACGGCTTCCCCACACGGGTTAACCTCGCAACACACCGCAAACTCGCAGGCTCATTCTTCAAAAGGCACGCAGTCACGACGCACCGAGCAAGCTCGATGCGCGACGCTCCCACGGCTTGTAGGCACACGGTTTCAGGTACTATTTCACTCCGCTCCCGCGGTACTTTTCACCATTCCCTCACGGTACTATCCGCTATCGGTCACCAGGGAATATTTAGGCTTAACGGGTGGTCCCGCCAGATTCACACGGGATTTCTCGGGCCCCGTGCTACTTGGGTGTCTCTTAAACGAGCCGTTGATGTTTCAGCTACGGGGGTCTTACCCTCTACGCCGGACCTTTCGCATGTCCTTCGCCTACATCAACGGTTTCTGACTCGTCTCACAGCCGGCAGACCGTGAAAAAGAGATCCCACAACCCCGCATGCGCAACCCCTGCCGGGTATCACACGCATACGGTTTGGCCTGATCCAGTTTCGCTCGCCACTACTCCCGGAATCACGGTTGTTTTCTCTTCCTGAGGGTACTGAGATGTTTCACTTCCCCTCGTTCCCTCCACACTGCCTATGTGTTCAGCAGTGGGTGACAGCCCATGACGACTGCCGGGTTTCCCCATTCGGACACCCCCGGATCAAAGCTTGGTTGACAGCTCCCCGGGGCCTATCGTGGCCTCCCACGTCCTTCATCGGTTCCTGGTGCCAAGGCATCCACCGTGCGCCCTTAAAAACTTGGCCACAGATGCTCGCGTCCACTGTGCAGTTCTCAAACAACGACCAGCCACCCATCACCCCACCCTTACAGGCGAGTTCACTGGGGCCGGCAACCGAAGGACGACCTTTACGGCCGTACCTTCAGATACCCAACAGCGTGCCCGACCCGACCGATCACCCTCACGTTCCACGCCGAAGCAGTACTAGTGAAAACAACCTGTCGTGCCGAATAGTCAACGTTCCACCCATGAGCAACCAGCACCGAACATTCGCCGGTGTACTGGCCTCTGACCAAACCGAAGCCTGGTAAGAAGTGCTCCTTAGAAAGGAGGTGATCCAGCCGCACCTTCCGGTACGGCTACCTTGTTACGACTTCGTCCCAATCGCCAGTCCCACCTTCGACAGCTCCCTCCCACAAGGGGTTGGGCCACCGGCTTCGGGTGTTACCGACTTTCGTGACGTGACGGGCGGTGTGTACAAGGCCCGGGAACGTATTCACCGCAGCAATGCTGATCTGCGATTACTAGCAACTCCGACTTCATGGGGTCGAGTTGCAGACCCCAATCCGAACTGAGACCGGCTTTTGAGATTCGCTCCGCCTCGCGGCATCGCAGCTCATTGTACCGGCCATTGTAGCACGTGTGCAGCCCAAGACATAAGGGGCATGATGACTTGACGTCGTCCCCACCTTCCTCCGAGTTGACCCCGGCAGTCTCCTGTGAGTCCCCATCACCCCGAAGGGCATGCTGGCAACACAGAACAAGGGTTGCGCTCGTTGCGGGACTTAACCCAACATCTCACGACACGAGCTGACGACAGCCATGCACCACCTGTATACCGACCACAAGGGGGGCACCATCTCTGATGCTTTCCGGTATATGTCAAGCCTTGGTAAGGTTCTTCGCGTTGCGTCGAATTAAGCCACATGCTCCGCTGCTTGTGCGGGCCCCCGTCAATTCCTTTGAGTTTTAGCCTTGCGGCCGTACTCCCCAGGCGGGGAACTTAATGCGTTAGCTGCGGCACCGACGACGTGGAATGTCGCCAACACCTAGTTCCCAACGTTTACGGCGTGGACTACCAGGGTATCTAATCCTGTTCGCTCCCCACGCTTTCGCTCCTCAGCGTCAGTAATGGCCCAGAGATCCGCCTTCGCCACCGGTGTTCCTCCTGATATCTGCGCATTTCACCGCTACACCAGGAATTCCGATCTCCCCTACCACACTCTAGCCTGCCCGTATCGACTGCAGACCCGGGGTTAAGCCCCGGGCTTTCACAACCGACGCAACAAGCCGCCTACGAGCTCTTTACGCCCAATAATTCCGGACAACGCTTGCGCCCTACGTATTACCGCGGCTGCTGGCACGTAGTTAGCCGGCGCTTCTTCTGCAGGTACCGTCACTTTCGCTTCTTCCCTGCTGAAAGAGGTTTACAACCCGAAGGCCGTCATCCCTCACGCGGCGTCGCTGCATCAGGCTTTCGCCCATTGTGCAATATTCCCCACTGCTGCCTCCCGTAGGAGTCTGGGCCGTGTCTCAGTCCCAGTGTGGCCGGTCGCCCTCTCAGGCCGGCTACCCGTCGTCGCCTTGGTAGGCCATTACCCCACCAACTAGCTGATAGGCCGCGGGCTCATCCTTCACCGCCGGAGCTTTTAACCTTCCCCCATGAGAGGGAAAGTGTTATCCGGTATTAGACCCCGTTTCCAGGGCTTGTCCCAGAGTGAAGGGCAGATTGCCCACGTGTTACTCACCCGTTCGCCACTAATCCACCCCGAAGGGCTTCATCGTTCGACTTGCATGTGTTAAGCACGCCGCCAGCGTTCGTCCTGAGCCAGGATCAAACTCTCCGTGAATGTTTTCCCGTAATCGGGTAGACACCACGAGAGCGGAACGACCAGGTCGGAATATGACCGATCGTCCACTGAATCCTCGCTGTGTGCATTGCCTACCAGGCCAGAGACCTGTTAGGACTTTTCAAAGGAACCTCGAACCTGCCGAAGCAGGTCGGGGTATCAACATATCTGGCGTTGACTTTTGGCACGCTGTTGAGTTCTCAAGGAACGGACGCTTCCTTTGTACTCACCCTCTCGGGCTTTCCTCCGGGCGCTTCCCTTCGGTCTTGCGTTTCCGACTCTATCAGACTCTTTCGTGTCCGATTCCCGGTCGAAGCGGGCCTCGCATTTCTCGCCTTTCAGGAATTCGCTTTCGCGCTTTCCCTTTCCGGCGAGTCCGACCCTATCAGGCCTTTCCGCTCTCCCCGGCCGGCGCCCCGCGAGCATGCGGGTGCCCGATATCGGGTTAGGGTTTGGGCTTGATAGTCGCCGCCGACCCCCGACTCAAAGTCGCGTTGGGGCCAGGCAGGAGTACGACAGTACAGGCTGCCGGGAGTCGAGGCAAATCGTTTCCGGTGCACCCCTAGGTCCTCGAACCACCAGGACTCGGGCGGAACCGGGACTTCTTATGACTTACGCTGCTGAGCAGTACGCCGTCCCCCTACAAGCCGCGGCGGCGCCATTGAAGCTCCACTCTGGGAGGCTCCCCCATGACCACTGTGACGTCCCCTCTTGCCGGACGTGCCATCGGGCTCGCTGCCGTACCCGACCCGGTCTTCTCCGGGGCGATGGTGGGCCCCGGCACCGCCATCGACCCCGTGCGTGAGCCGTCCGAGGCCGTCTCGCCCGTCGACGGAATCGTCGTCTCCCTTCACCCGCACGCCTTCGTGGTCGTGGACAGCGAGGGCCACGGGGTGCTGACCCACCTCGGCATCGACACGGTCCAGCTCAACGGCGAGGGCTTCGAGCTGCTGGTGAACAAGGGTGACACCGTCACGCGCGGCCAGGGCGTCGTCCGCTGGGACCCGGTTGCGGTCGAGGCGGCCGGCAAGTCTCCGGTATGCCCCGTCGTTGCGCTGGAGGCGACTGCCGATTCGCTGTCCGACCTCATCGAGGACGGCGACGTGAAGGTCGGCGACACACTGTTCGGCTGGCAGTAACGCGTTCGGCGCAGTGACAGCCGACTGGATATCCACCGCGGGGGCTTCGGCCACCGCACAACCGGAGACGGGTGCAATGCAGACAACGCTGCGAGGCGTAGGCGTGAGCCACGGTGTGGCGATCGGCGAGGTACGGCACATGGGCACAGCAGTGCTCGAACCGCCGGCCAAGCAGATTCCGGCCGAGGAGGCCGAGCGCGAGCAGGGGCGGGCCCGGCAGGCTGTGGAGGCCGTGGCGGCCGACCTCATCGCGCGCGGCAACCTGGCCGGGGGCGAGGCACAGCACGTGCTGGAGGCCCAGGCCATGATGGCCCAGGACCCTGAGCTCATGGCGGATGTGGACCGGCGTATCGCTGTCGGCAGTACCGCCGAACGCGGTGTGTACGACGCGTTCGCCTCGTACCGCGCGCTGCTCGCCGGCGCCGGTGAGTACCTGGCCGGCCGGGTCGCCGACCTCGACGACGTACGCAACCGCATCGTGGCCCGCCTGCTCGGCGTACCGATGCCCGGCGTGCCGGACAGCGACGAGCCGTACGTGCTGATCGCACGCGACCTGGCGCCGGCCGACACGGCGCTGCTCGACCCGACGCTGGTCCTCGGCTTCGTCACCGAGGAGGGCGGCCCGACGAGCCACAGCGCGATTCTGGCGCGGGCGCTCGGTGTGCCCGCCGTCGTGGCACTGCCCGGCGCCGGCGAGCTGGCCGAGGGCACGGTGATCGCCGTGGACGGCAGCACCGGTGAGATCTTCGTCGAGCCGAGTGCCGAGAAGCGGGCGGAGATGGAGAGCTCCGCCGCCGCGCGCAAGGCAGCGCTCTCGGCGTCGACCGGTCCGGGCGCCACGTCCGACGGACACAAGGTGCCGCTGCTCGCCAACGTCGGAGGGCCCGGCGATGTGCCGGCGGCCGTCGCAGCCGGCGCGGAGGGGGTGGGGCTCTTCCGTACCGAGTTCCTCTTCCTCGACGACAGCAAGCAGGCTCCGTCCGAGGAGAAGCAGATCGCCGCGTACCGCGCGGTGCTGGAGGCCTTCCCCGAGGGCCGTGTCGTGGTGCGGGTGCTGGATGCCGGGGCGGACAAGCCCCTGGACTTCCTGACTCCGGCCGACGAGCCGAACCCGGCGCTGGGTGTGCGCGGGCTGCGCAGTCTGCTGGATCACCCCGACGTGCTGCAGACCCAGCTGACCGCTCTGGCGAAGGCGGCCGAGGGGCTGCCGGTCTACCTCGAGGTCATGGCACCCATGGTGGCGGACCGTGCGGATGCCAAGGCCTTCGCCGACGCCTGTCGTGCGGCCGGGCTGCAGGCGAAGTTCGGCGCGATGGTCGAGATCCCGTCGGCCGCGCTGCGGGCGCGCTCCGTGCTGCAAGAGGTGGAGTTCCTGTCGCTGGGCACCAACGACCTGGCGCAGTACACCTTCGCTGCCGACCGTCAGGTGGGTGCGGTGTCCCGGCTTCAGGACCCGTGGCAGCCCGCCCTGCTGGATCTGGTCGCGATGTCGGCCGATGCCGCCAAGGCCGAGGGCAAGAGCTGTGGTGTCTGTGGTGAGGCCGCCTCCGATCCGCTGCTGGCCTGTGTCCTGACCGGTCTGGGTGTGACGTCGCTGTCGATGGGTGCCGCGTCCATTCCTTATGTACGCAGCACTCTGGCGAAGTACACGCTCGCCCAGTGCGAGCGTGCCGCGTCGGCCGCGCGTGCGGCCGACTCCGCCGAGGAAGCGCGCGTTGCCGCGCAGGCGGTGCTGTCGGGCGAGTAGGACACCACGCAGGACCCGGGGTCCCGCGATGTGTGAGAAGGGGCTTCCCGCCAGTGATGGCGGGAAGCCCCTTCCGGCTGTCAGCGGTGCTCCTCCGGTTCGTCGGCACCGATGTCGAAGCCCGCGCAGTACTCCACGCCGGATTCGGGGGCGACGGGTTCACCGGTGTCGGCGTCGGTGCAGTAGGCGCTGAACACCTCCCCCGCGGTGAGCGGGGCGAGGCTGCCGCCGGTCAGGCGCCAGCCGTGGACCCGGTCCGCGGTCCCCGGAGCGCTCGTCCGCAGGACGACTCCCCCATGGCTTTCCAGGGCGATGCCGACGGCCAGCACGGTCACGAATTCGGCGCCCTCCGCCGAGTCGAGGTGCGCGGGGCCGGTGGTGTCGCGCTCGGTGTGCAGGGCGGCGAGCAGCTGCTCGTTCTCCGTGGGAGTGCTGCAGACCAGATGATGCGTGCCGGGGCCCGCCGCCTCCAGGGTGCGCAGCATCAAGTGGGAGGCGCGGTCGAAGGCGGCGCGGCCGATGTCCTGTCCGCAGTCCGCGCAGTCCCCCAGTCCGGCCAGGAGCATCGTGGCGTACTCCCAGGTGGCCTGCCGGACCGCGCGGGCGACCAGGAGCGGGATCAGGGTGTCGATGGGTTGTCCGGTGTAGGCGACGGTGGCGCCGCAGGCCGCGACCTCGGCGGTGAACCGGCTGCGGCCCGCCGGGGTGTCGGGTGCGATTCCCGATTCGGCGCAGAACTCCGCGTACTCCTCGGGATCGAAGAGGGCGACCGTGGTGTGCATGCCCTGCGCGGCGAAAGCCCTGAGCAGGCCTTCCACCTGCTGCAGATAGACGGAGTGGTCGTCGAAGGTGAAGGTGCGGTAGCGCCGCATCGCCGCGAAGTCCTGCTCATCGGTCAGGAGGCCGATGGTGCTCGGTGCTTCGCGGCGCAGCGTGCGTCGCATCGTGGTGCCGGTCCGGCCGCGGACGATGGCCCGCTTGTTCCTGGTCTGCGCCATGATTCCCCCAGTGCGCTGTCGAACATTGCTCACTCAGAGTAATGACGGGCACTGACGGTGGCCCCGGTCAGCGGCGCTTGCGGGCCAGCTCCTCGTAGAAGTGGAGGAGTTCCAGGTTGTCGATGGAGCCGGGGTTGACGGCCTTGGCCAGGGCGGTTCCCTGGAGCAGCCGTTTGACCGGAACCTCGATGCGCTTGCCGGTGAGGGTGTGCGGGATGCCGGGGACCTCGATGACCTCGTCCGGAACGTGGCGCGGTGAGAGGTTCTCGCGGATGGTGCGCTTGATGCTGTCGCGGAGGTCGTCGTCGAGTGCGGCGCCTTCGGCGAGGTGGACGAACAGCGGCATCCAGTAGCCGCCGTCGGGTTCTTCCAGGCCGATGACGAGGGACTCGCGGATTTCGGGGAGACGCTCGACGGCTTCGTAGATGTCCGCGGAGCCCATGCGGACCCCCTGCCGGTTGAGCGTGGAGTCGGAGCGGCCATGGATGACGACGGATCCGCGGTCGGTGATCGTGATCCAGTCCCCGTGCCGCCAGGTGCCGGGGTACGTCTCGAAGTAGCTTTCGCGGTAGCGGCTGCCGTCGGGGTCGTTCCAGAAGCGGATCGGCATGGACGGCATGGGTTCTGTGACGACGAGTTCGCCGACCTCGCCGGTCAGCGGCCGGCCCGCGGGGTCCCAGGACTGGAGGTCCGTGCCGAGGCAGGCGGCCTGGAGCTCGCCGATGTGGACCGGGAGGGTGGGGACCGCTCCGGCGAAGCAGCTGCAGACGTCGGTGCCGCCGCTGACGGAGGCGATCCACAGGTCGTCGGCGACTTCGTCGTGGAGCCAGCGGAATCCGTCGGGCGGGAGCGGGGAGCCGGTGGTGGCGACGCACTGGATGCGGGAGAGGTCGAAGTCCCGCCCGGGGTGGATTCCGGCCTTGCGGCAGGCCATGACGTAGGCGGCCGACGTACCGAACAGGGTGGCGCCGGTCTGTTCGGCGACGCGCCACTGGGCGCTGACGTCCGGGTAGCCGGGGCTTCCGTCGTACAGAACAAGGGTGGTGCCGGTGAGGAGGCCGGAGACGAGGAAGTTCCACATCATCCAGCCGGTGGAGGTGTACCAGAAGAAGCGGTCCTCGGGGCCGAGGTCGCAGTGCAGGCCGATCTGCTTGAAGTGTTCGAGCAGGATGCCTCCCTGCGACTGGACGATGGCCTTGGGGAGGCCGGTCGTGCCGGAGGAGTAGAGCACCCACAGCGGGTGGTCGAAGGGGACCTGCTCGAAGACCGGCTCCGTGTCCGCCGCCGTGAGGGCGGACCAGTCGAGGGCGCCTTCGGGTGCGTCGGTGCCGAGCAGCGGGATATGCACGACGGCGCGCAGTGTGGGCAGTTCCCGGCGCAGCTCGGCGACGGTGTCCGCGCGGTGGTGCTCCTTGCCGCCGTAGCGGTAGCCGTCGACGGTGAACAGGACGACGGGTTCGACCTGCTGGAAGCGGTCGAGGACGCTGCGGGCGCCGAAGTCGGGGGCACAGGACGTCCAGACGCCCCCGACCGCGGCGGTGGCGAGGAAGGCGACGACCGCCTGCGGGATGTTGGGGAGGTAGCCGCTGACGCGGTCGCCCGGGTTGACGCCGAGGGCGCGGAGTTCCGCGGCGAGCGAGCCGACCTGACGGCGCAGTGCGGACCAGGAGACGGGGACCTGGGTGTGGGTCTCGTCGACGTGGAGCAGCGCGGGGGCGCCGGCGTGAAGGGGGTCCTCCGCCGTGCGCAGCGCGTGTTCGGCGTAGTTGAGGGTCGCGCCGGGGAACCACTGCGCGCCCGGCATGGCGCGGTCGCCGATGACGGTCTCGTACGGGGTGGAGAACCGTACGTCGAACCATTCGGCGACGGCCTGCCAGAAGGTGTCGAGCTCGTCGACGGACCAGCGGTGCAGGCTCGCGTAGCCGCCCTCGGCCGGTGCTCCGTGGCGCTCGGCCGCCCAGCTCTGGAAGCGGGTGACGGCTGCGGCCGCGATGCGGTCCGGGCCGGGCTGCCACAGGGGGGCTTCGTCGGCTGCTGAGGTCATGGGGCGGCTCCCTGGCTGTACGGGTACGCGGGGTGTGTGCGTGTGTCGCGCGCACGGGCTGGGGTGTGCGCGTGAGGCGGCTTCACGGACGATGCCATGTGATCGTCTCTCGCACCAGGGTTGCCCGCCCATGGTCGCGTGTCCCGATATGTGGTCCGGCCACGCTCCGTCCCGGCCGGCCACGGGTGAACGGAAGTTGAACAGAACCCGATACGGGATCACCGGGTGGCAGGGTGAGCTGCATGGACGGTCGTGACCTGGTGCGCTCGGTGAAGTTGGTCGGTTCGAAACAGGGGCTGCGTACGGTGCGCTACGCGTGGCGGCGGGCGCGGGCGGATGCGCGGGCCCTGCCTGCGCGCGGTCCGGAGCGGGCGCGGGTGCCGGGGAACCTGATCGGTGCGGAACCCGAACCGGGCGGCGGTGTGGTGAGGTTCGCCCGTTCGGAGCTGCGGATCCGGGTGGCGGTGGGCGGGGCCGTCTTCTGGGGGTGGGACGGCGCGGAGCCGTTGCCTTCGTACGCGCTGCCTGGGGCTGCGCCCGACGCCGATCCGCGGGCCCTGCTGGAGCCGGACAAGGACGGCGGCTGGCAGGTGGTGTCGGAGCGGCTGACGGTGGTGGTGTCCAGGCTGGGGGCGGTGGAGCTGCGGACGCCCGGCGGGGTGGTGCTGAGGCGGGAGCTGCCGCCCCGGTGGTGGGAGCCGGCGGCGGGTGGTCCGGCGCGGTGGGTGCAGCGGTCCGAGGTCCCGGCGGACGCACGGTTCTTCGGGCTGGGCGGGCGGGCTGCGGGCCCCCGGCTCAGGGATGGCGTGTACGGGCTGTGGAACACCGATCCGGGCGGGCGGTTCGGGCCCCAGGACGATCCGCTGTATCTGACGATGCCGGTGCAGGTGGTGGTCTCGGACGCGGGGACGCATCTGGCGTTCCACGACAACTCCTGGGCGGGGCGGGTGGCGCTGCGCGAGGGCGAGGAGGGGGCGGGCTCCGGTCATGACCGGCCGGGGACGTCCGAGGTCCGGATGGACGGGGGGCCGCTGCGCTGCTGGGTGGTGGTGGGTACCCCGGCCCGGGTGCTCCAGGGGTGGTCGGCGCTGACGGGTGCTCCGGCGCAGCCGCCGTCGTGGGCGCTGGGTCCGCAGCATGCGCGGTGGGGGTTCGGGAGCGAGCGGGAGGTGCGGCGGATTGCCGCGGGGTACCGGGAGCGGGGGCTGCCGTTGTCGGTGCTCCATCTGGACATCGACCACTTCGACGCGCACCGGGTGTTCACGGTGGACCGGGAGCGGTTCCCCGATCTGCCGGGGCTGGCGAAGGAGCTGCGCGAGGACGGGGTGCGGCTGGTGTCGATCGTGGACCCGGCGGTGGCCGCGGTGCCGGGGAACGCGGTGTTCGACACCGGTGCGGCGGTCGGGACCTCGGGTGCGTTCGTCCGGGACGGCCGGGGGCGGACGGTGCACGGGGAGGTGTGGCCGGGTGAGTGTGTGTATCCGGACTTCACCGATCCGCAGGTGCGCGCGTGGTGGGGCGGGCTGTACGAGGAGAGGCTGGCGCAGGGGTTCTCCGGTGTCTGGCACGACATGAACGAGCCGGTGTCGTTCGCCGCGTTCGGTGAGCCGACGCTGCCGCGTTCGTCCCGGCACTCGATGGAGGGGCAAGGCGGCGATCACCGGGAGGCCCACAACGTGTACGGCCTCGCGATGGCGCGTGCCGGGTACGAGGGGTTGTGCCGGCTGCGGCCGCAGGAGCGGCCGTTCCTGTTCTCGCGGTCCGGCTGGGCGGGGATGCAGCGTTACGGGGGCACCTGGTCGGGCGACGTGGCGACCGGCTGGCCCGGGCTGCGGGCCTCGCTCGCGCTGGTGCTGGGTCTCGGGCTGTGCGGGGTGCCGTACTCGGGGCCGGATGTCGGCGGGTTCGACGGCTCGCCGTCGCCCGAGCTGTATCTGCGGTGGTTCCAGCTGGGGGCCTATCTTCCGCTGTTCCGCACGCATGCGGCGATCGACGCGGGGCGCCGGGAGCCGTGGGAGTTCGGTCCGCGAGTGCTCGACGGGGCGCGGGAGGTGCTGTTGGAGCGGGAGCGGCTGCGCCCGTACTGGGTGACGCTGGCGCACTTGGCCCGGCTGACGGGGGCCCCGTATGTGCGTCCGCTGTGGTGGGCGGCGCCCGGTGACCGGGCCCTGCGGGAGTGCGAGGACGCGTTCCTGCTGGGTGACGCGCTGCTGGTGGTGCCGGTGCTGGCGCCAGGGGTCGGGCAGCGGTCGGTGCGGCTGCCGCCGGGACGCTGGTACGACACGGTGAGCGGTGCGGCGTACGAGGGGCCCGGGCAGGTGGTGGTCGACGCGCCGCTGTCGCGGGTGCCGGTGCTGGCAAGGGCCGGCGCGGTGATTCCGGTGCGGGGTGCGGACGGTGGGCTCGAACTGGAGGTGTGGGCTCCGGTGAAGGGGGTCGGCGGGGGCGGCTCGGTGGTCCGTGACACGGGTGACGGATGGGAGCCGGCGGTGGTCGAGCGGTACACGACGCGGCTGGTGGGCGGGCGGGTCGTGGTGGAGCGGGACGGTGAGGAGGGTCTGGTGGACTGTCCGGTCCGGGTACGGGGGACCTGAGCGGACCGCACCCCCGCGGTCCGGTCCGGGTGCGGGGGTGTGAGCTCTGAGCGTAGAGCTCTGAGTGCGGTCAGCGGTAGCGGCCTGCGAACCAGGAGCGGACAGCCTCGGTGTGCAGGGGGAAGGCGAGCGCTTCGGGTGTGTGCAGTACTGCGTATCCGGAGGTCTCGTCGGTCGGCACGGACGGCGGGAGCGCGGCGGCCGGGCGTGCGGGGAGCAGCCCGAACAGGAGCAGATAACCGTCGGGGTCGCTGAGGACGTCGGCGAGGCGGACGTCGTCCCGGTCGGCCTCGATGCCGGTCTCCTCGCGGAGTTCGCGTACGACCGCGTGCTTCCAGTCCTCGTCGTGGTCGACGAAGCCGCCGGGGAGAGCGGTGCCGCCGAGGCAGGGTTCGATGGTGCGGGTGATGACGACGAGTCCGGTGCCGCCGTGGCCGGTCACGGGGAGCAGGGCGACGGCGACCGGCAGTGGGTTGCGGTAGGCGGTGGCTCCGCAGGCGGTGCAGGTGCGGGGCCATGTGCCGGGGGCCGGGAGTGCGTTGTACGGCACTCCGCAGCTGCCGCAGTGGGAGTTCTTCACGGCTTTCTCCGTTCCTCGTCGTCTCGGGCCCGCAGGGCGTGTGAGCCGGGCGGACACGCGCGGACTGTATCCGATCGCCCGCCCGGGACGGCTCGGCTAGTGGACGATGTGCTCATGACAGGTATTGGTTCCGTTTTCCGTGTCCTGGCAGCGACTGCCGCCACTCTGCTCGCCGTCACCGCCGCCGCTCCGGTGGCGCAGGCGAAGCCCGAGCCGAAAGCCCCCAGGGAGTTCGTCGCGCTGCGCACGGTCGATCCCACGATCATCCAGGAGATGCGCTACCCCACCGGGCACGACTTCATGGGTGTGCCGGTGGACGGATACCGCCAGTCGTTGTGCATCCTGACCCGGCCGGCGGCCGAGGCCCTGCACCGGGCCCAGGTCCGGCTGCTGGCGCAGGGGTACTCGCTGAAGGTGTACGACTGCTACCGGCCCCAGCGGGCCGTCGACCACTTCGTGCGGTGGGCGAAGGATCTCGACGACGAGACGATGAAGGGCGAGTTCTATCCGCAGGTCGACAAGACCCGGCTGTTCGCGGACGGTTACATCGCCGAGAAGTCCGGGCACAGCCGGGGCAGCACGGTGGACCTGACGCTGGTGCGGCTGCCGGCCCTGCCGACCAGGCCCTACCGTCCGGGCGAAGAGCTGGTTCCGTGCTATGCCGCACAGGCCGACCGCTTCCCGGACAACTCGGTCGACATGGGGACCGGATTCGACTGCTTCGACACGCTCTCGCACACCGACGACCCGAGGATCCAGGGCGTTCAGCGCTCCAACCGCCAGTTCCTCAAGAAGACGCTCACCGACGCCGGATTCGTGAATCTGGCCGAGGAGTGGTGGCACTACACGTTCAAGCCCGAGCTGTTCCCGGACACGTACTTCGACTTCCCGGTGGCCCGCAGGTCCGTCGCCGGCCACTGAAGCGGCACGTCCGGGGAGGAGAGCGAGCGGGCGGCCGGGACCACCCCCGTGGGTTCCGGCCGCCCGTTCTTCTTCTCGGACGCGGATCGGCCGTATCCGGTTGCCGGTCCAGCCATTACGGTGCCGGTATGGCACAGCAGACGTTCGATTCGTACGAAGAATTCTGGCCCTACTACGTCGCGATGCACTCCCGGGCCGCGACCCGCTGGGTCCACCTCACCGGCACCCTGACCGGCCTCGCGATCACCGCCTACGGACTGGCCCGCGGCCGGAAGCGGTATGCGGCGGCACTGCCGCTGATCGGGTACGGGACCGCCTGGCCCGCCCATTTCCTGATCGAGAAGAACAACCCGGCCACCTTCGGTCATCCCGCCTGGTCGCTGCGCGGGGACGCACAGATGATCGGCATGATGCTGGCCGGCCGCGACCGGGAGCTCGCGGAGACCGCTGCCAAGTGGCTCGCCGACAACAGCTGACCGTGGCACACTTCTGACGTTCCGTCAGATCCAGTGCCGGGAGGGGCTTTGCCGCGCAAGCGCATACCTGTGGTGGCCGGGTGGTTCACCGAGGACGGTCCGGAGGAGGACTTCCGGCTGCTGGGCACCCGCTGCCCGCTCTGCTCGTCGGTCTTCTTCCCACCCCAGAAGGGGCTCTGCCGCAATCCGGGCTGTACGGGCGGCGAGCTCGCCGAGGTGCCGCTGTCCCGGCGCGGCACGGTCTGGTCGTACACCGACGGCCGCTACCGGCCGCCCGCCCCCTACCTCTCGGATCCTGAAGTGCCCTGGGAGCCGTGCACGCTGGTGGCGGTGGAACTGGCGGCCGAGCGGATGGTCGTGCTCGGGCAGGCGGCGCCCGGGACCGGCGTCGGGGATCTCGCGGTCGGGATGGCGGTGGAGGCCGTACCGGGAGTGATGGACTCCGGCCCCGGTGACGACGACGGTACGGTGCGGACCACCTGGCACTGGCGGCCGGTCGCCGACGGTTCCGGGGACGGTGCGGCATGAGCGGGGACGTGGCCGTCCTCGGGGCCGGAATGCATCCGTGGGGCAAATGGGGCCGCAGTTTCGTGGAGTACGGCACCGTCGCGGCCCGCAACGCGCTCGGGGACGCGGGCATCGAGTGGCGGGACGTGCAGTCCGTGGTCGGCGCGGACACCGTGCGCGGCGGCTATCCGGGGTATGTGGCCGGGGCGACGTTCGCCCAGGCGCTGGGCTGGCAGGGCGCCCGGGTGACCAGTGTGTACGCGGCCTGTGCGTCGGGGGCCCAGGCGGTCAACACCGCCAGGGCGCAGATCCTGGCCGGCATGGCGGACGTGGTGCTCGTGGTGGGCGCGGACGCGGCGCCCAAGGGGTTCTTCGCACCGGCGGGCGGCGAACGGCCCGACGATCCGGACTGGCTGAGGTTCCGGGTGCTCGGTGCGACCAATCCCGCGTACTTCGGGCTGTACGCCCGCCGCCGGATGGCCCTGCACGGGGACACTCCGGACGACTTCGCCCTGGTCAAGGTGAAGAACGCGGCAGCCGGCGCGCTGAACCCGAACGCCCGCTACCGGGCGCCGGTGAGCGCCGAACAGGTCGCGGCCTCCGCGGTCGTCGCCGATCCGCTGCGGCTGCTGGACATCTGCGCCACCTCCGACGGCGCGGCCGCCCTGGTGCTGTCCAGCATGGAGTTCGCGCGCCGCCACGGCGCCGCGGACCCCGTCCGCATCCGTGCCGTGTCGACCGTGACGCCCACCTACCCGAAGGCGGTGCTCGACCTGCCGGACATCGCCACGGATTCGGCGGCCGCCGTCGAACCGGCACCCCTGAGCTTCCGCGCCTCGATCGCACGGGCCGCGTACGAGGAGGCGGGCATCGGCCCCGAGGACCTGTCCCTGGCCGAGGTGTACGACCTCTCCACGGCGCTTGAGCTGGAGTGGTACGAGGACATCGGGCTGTGCGCTCAGGGCGAGGGCGCGTCGCTCGTGCGCACGGGAGCGACGGCGCTCGGCGGACGCATTCCGGTGAACCCGAGCGGCGGGCTCGCGTCCTTCGGCGAGGCGGTGCCGGCCCAGGCCATCGCGCAGGTCTGCGAGCTGACCTGGCAGCTGCGCGGCACGGCCGGGGAGCGCCAGATTCCGGGCGCACGGGCCGGAATCACGGCGAATCAAGGACTGTTCGGTCACGGCTCCGCAGTCGTGGCGCTGCGCTGAAGCGCCACCCCCCAAAGGCACCGACCACCAACAGCTGTTGTTGTCCGCCTTCTTGACGACCCATCAAGCACGGTGAACACTCCGTTCCCAGCCGATGTCGCCCTCCCACTCCACGGCGGCCGGCTGGTCCCACGCTCGTCACGGTCGCCGGGCGGGGCACGGCATCTGCCTGCTCTCGGCCGCCGTAGCCATGGAAGCGCCCGGCGAAACCCGCCGGACAACCACTGGGAGCGCCATGAGCAATGGAGACATCTTTGCCGGGGAAGTTCTCGGAACGGCCATCCTCATCCTCTTCGGCGCGGGCGTCTGCGCCGCCGTCACGCTCCACCACTCGAAGGCCAGGGGCGCGGGCTGGGTCGTCATCGCCTTCGGATGGGGCTTCGGCGTACTGGCCGGGGCGTACACGGCCGCCCCGCTGTCGGGCGGACATCTCAATCCGGCGGTGACCGTCGGCATCGCCGTCGACACCGGCGAGTGGGACAAGGTCCCCCTCTACATCCTGGGTCAGCTGACCGGCGCCGTCATCGGAGCGGTGCTGGCCTGGCTGACGTACTACGCGCAGTTCCGCGCCAACGCCGACGAGGACACGTCCGGGCCCACGCTCGGGATCTTCGCGACCGCTCCGGAAATCCGGAATCCGGTGGCCAACCTCGTCACCGAGACCATCGCGACGGCCGCTCTGGTGCTGCCCATCCTGGCCTTCGGGAAGAACGTGGGCATCGGGATCGGCCCGGTCGCGGGGGCCGGTGCCGGCATCTACGGCTCCGGGATCTCCGTACTCCTGGTGTCCCTCCTCGTGGTGGGCATCGGTCTCTCGCTGGGCGGGCCCACCGGCTATGCCATCAATCCGGCCCGTGACCTCGGTCCCCGGTTGGTGCATTCGCTTCTTCCGATACCTAACAAGGGCACTTCGGACTGGAGTTACGCCTGGATACCGGTCGTGGGGCCGCTCCTGGGCGGGCTGCTGGGCGGTCTCGCGTTCAACGCCGCGTTCTGAGGACCGGGCCGGAAGTACCCGACGGACAAGGGGAGTCATGACGATCAGGTATGTCGCCGCCATCGACCAGGGCACCACCTCCAGCCGCTGCATCATCTTCGACCAGGACGGTGCCGTCGTCGCCGTCGACCAGCGCGAGCACCGGCAGATCTTCCCCCGCCCGGGCTGGGTGGAGCACGACGCCTCGGAGATCTGGACCACCGTGCAGGCCGTCGTCGCCGGCGCCCTGGACCGTGCCGGGCTGCGGGCGGACCAGCTCACCGCGCTCGGCATCACCAACCAGCGCGAGACGACCGTGCTCTGGGACCGGGCCACCGGGGTCCCCGTCCATCACGCCATCGTCTGGCAGGACACCCGTACCGCCGCTCTCTGCCACGAGCTCGGCGGCACAGACGGGCAGGACCGGTTCCGCGCCACCACGGGCCTTCCACTGGCCAGCTACTTCTCCGGCCCCAAGGCGGCCTGGCTGCTGGACCACGTGCCCGGGCTGCGCAGCCGGGCCGAGCGGGGCGAGATCGCGTTCGGCACGATGGACTCCTGGCTGATCTGGAATCTCACGGGCGGCACCGCGGGCGGCGTCCACGTCACGGACGTGACCAACGCGTCGCGCACCATGCTGATGGATCTGGAGACGCTCCAGTGGGACCGCTCCGTCCTGGCCGCGATGAACATCCCGGAGGCGGTGCTTCCGGAGATCAGGTCGTCGTCGGAGGTGTACGGGACGGCCGTGGGCGCGCTCGCCGGGGTGCCGGTGGCCTCCGCCCTCGGCGACCAACAGGCCGCCGTCTTCGGGCAGGCCTGTTACGACCCGGGCACGGCCAAGAACACGTACGGCACCGGCAGTTTCCTGCTGCTGAACACCGGGAACCGCCCCGTGGCCTCCAAGAGCGGGCTGATCACCACCGTCGGCTACCGCATCGGCGACGAACCGCCCGTCTACTGCCTGGAGGGGTCGATCGCGATCACCGGGGCACTCGTGCAGTGGTTCCGGGACCAGCTCGGGATCATCGAGAGCGCCGCGGAGATCGAGACGCTGGCGGCAAGCGTCGAGGACAACGGCGGGGCGTACATCGTGCCCGCGTTCTCCGGGCTGTTCGCGCCCTACTGGCGCTCCGACGCCCGGGGGGTGATCACCGGGCTTACCGGCTACGTGACCAAGGCGCATCTGGCACGCGCCGTCCTGGAGGCGACCAGCTGGCAGACGCGTGAGGTCGTCGACGCGATGTACCAGGACTCCGGGGTGCCGATCACGACGCTCAAGGTGGACGGCGGCATGACGGCCAACCATCTGCTGATGCAGCACCAGGCGGATGTGCTGGGCGTTCCGGTGATCCGGCCGAGGATCTCGGAGACCACATGCCTGGGCGCGGCGTACGCGGCGGGGCTGGCGACCGGTGTGTGGTCGGGTCTCGACGAGCTCAGGACGCACTGGCAGCGCGATGTGGAGTGGCAGCCCCGGATGGAGCCGGAGGTCCGCGAACGTGAGTACGGCAACTGGCGCAAGGCGGTCGAGCGGAGCCTCGGCTGGCAGGAGGAGGGCGATGACGGGCAGTAGGGCGCAAGGGCTCTCTGCCCTGCCCGTCCGATGACTCGCGGCCCGTACCCTCGTCGGCGGGGGTACGGGCCGCGTTCCGCCCGCAGGCCCTACGTGGTGGCGGGCTCGCGGAGCCGGTCCACCCGGGCCACCGCGTGTTCGACGACGGCCACGAGGACGTCCCGTACGGACGAGCGGTCCCGCGCGTCGCACATGAGCACCGGCACCTGCGGATCCAGGTCCAGGGCCGCCTGCACCGTCTCGGTGGGGAACTTGTCCGCGCCCTCGAAGCAGTTGACGGCGACGGCGAACGGGATCCCGCGGCGCTCGAAGTAGTCGACCGCCGCGAAGCAGTCCTCGAGCCGGCGGGTGTCCGCGAGAACGACCGCGCCCAGGGCGCCCTGGGCGAGTTCGTCCCAGAGGAACCAGAAGCGGTCCTGGCCCGGGGTCCCGAAGAGATACAGCACGAGGTCCTCGCGGAGCGTGATCCGCCCGAAGTCCATCGCCACGGTCGTCGTGGTCTTCGCCTCGACACCGTTCAGGTCGTCCACCGGACGTCCTGCCTCGCTCAGTCTCTCCTCCGTACGCAGCGGCCTGATCTCACTGACCGCGCCCACCAGGGTCGTCTTGCCCACTCCGAAACCGCCCGCCACCAGGATTTTCAGGGTAACGGGCTCAACGGGCCGCCTGTTGCGGCTAGAGCGCCCGAAGGCCATTGATCACCTCGCGAAGAATGCTCACGTCCGGCAGCTCGGCCGGCGGAACGGGACGGGTTACGTGCACCAGCTCGTCCTCGACGAGATCACCGACCAGGACCCGGACCACCCCGACGGGGAGGTCCAGACCGGCGGCGAGCTCGGCGATCGACTGGGGCATGTCACTGCAGAGTTCGACGATCTCCACGTGTTCCGGAGAGAGCATCTGGTCCCTGCCGGGGTCGTCGGCCGCGGGTTCGGGCATGACGATCGCGATCAGGTCGAGGCGGTGACGGGACGCGCTGCTGGTACGTCCCCTCGTCATCGCATACGGGCGGACCACCGGCCCCGCGTCGGCGTCGTACCAGCGCGAGGACTGCGGGTCGCCCGGGGTCTCCGGGGTACGGGACGTGTCGGCGCTCATCCCATCCACTCACCCTCCGGACGACAGACCGGTCGTCCGTGGAGCGTTGGCCAGGTGGGCTCCCACGCGCTTGACCATCAGCGTCATCTCGTACGCCACCTGCCCGACGTCCGAGTCGGAGTCGGCGAGGACGGCGAGGCAGCTGCCGTCACCGGCCGCCGTGACGAACAGGAACGCCTCGTCGAGCTCGACGACGGTCTGCCGGACCCGGCCCGCGTCGAAGTGGCGGCCGACGCCCTTGGCGAGGCTGTGGAATCCGGAGGCGACAGCTGCCAGGTGTTCGCCGTCCTCCCGGGTCAGGTCCTTGGACGCGCCGGTGGGGAGACCGTCGCTGGAGAGCACCAGCGCCTTGCGGATGCTGGCGACGCGCTCGACGAGTTCGTCGAGGAGCCAGTTGAGTTCACCTGACCCCTGACGTGCGGAGTTGAGTGCTGCGGCGTTCGGTGCGGTCATGGACCGTCCCCTCCCGGAGTGGTTCCTTGTGCTGTGTCGCGGTGGCCGGTCACGTCCTCGGCGTTCTGCAGACGTCCGCGCTGCCAGCCGCGCTGGAGCGAGGCCATGCGGTTGCGTACCTCGTCGGCGTCCCGCTCGATGTCCTCGGCGCTCTCCACCGGGTCCGGGCCTGCCGCGCCCGTGCCCTCGCGGAGCTGCGGGGCGAGGCTGGCCTGACGGATCCGGCGGGGCAGTCCGCCCACGGTGTCGGGAGCGGCCGACGGGGCCGGGACGGCGGATGTGGACGACCGGGGCGCCGGCACCGACGGAGTGGCCGGCGGGGCTTCGGTGTGCCCGGTGGGCGGCCGGAAGCCGGTGGGCTGCCGGGGTTCGACGGGGCGGCGCCGGTCCTCGTGCGGAACGGGGCCGGTCGCCGTGGGGCGGGCCGAGGTGCGCGCGGGCTCCGGATCGGCGGTCGTGGGGTGGGCGCGGCCGCTCCCGTCGACGCGGCGGCCCCGGTCGGTGACCAGGGTCGGCGGTTTGCGACGGGGCAGCGGGCGCGTGCCGTCCGGCTCCGCCGTGCGGTCGGCCGCCTGCTGATGCTGTTCGCGGTCGTCGTCGCGCCGGAGCTCGCGGGCGCGGAAGATGCCGCCTCGCTCGCTCTCGGTGTCGTCGAGGTCGGAGACTCCGTCGAGCACGGGGTCCAGGCCTCGGTCGGCGACGGCTTCGAGGAGCGGGTCACGGCCGAATTCCCGGGGAGAGACCGGTCCTTCGAGCTCGACCGGGCCGTCCAGCGAGGCTGGGTCCAGCAGCCCGCTGGGGACCGGGGAGAGGCTGCCCGGCCGGTCCTGCGGACGAGCGGCGGCGAGGCGGCGGTCCGCCGTGCCGTCCCCGCTGCCCGCCTTCGGGTCGCTGCCCGGCCTGCTGCTGGCGATCGCCTTCTCGGACCTGCGGTCGAGACGGAATCCCGTGCCGTGCGAGTCCGGGGCGTCCGTGAGCAGCGCCGCCGGAATGAAGACGACTGCGGTGGTACCTCCGTAGGGGGAGGTCTGAAGCGACACACGGACGTTCTGGCGCTGGGCCAGCCGGCTGACGACGAAGAGGCCCAGCCGGTCGGTGTCGGACAGTTCGAACTCGGGGGTTTCGGCAAGCCGGAGATTGGCGTCCAGGAGTACTTCGGGGGGCATCCCGAGGCCGCGGTCGTGGATTTCGAGGGTGAAGCCGTTGGCGACCTGCTCGCCGTGCACCTGGACCGCGGTGTGCGGGGGCGAGAACACCGTGGCGTTCTCCAAGAGTTCGGCGATGAGATGGGTGAGGTCGGCGACGGCGGGGCCGCCCACGCCGATCCGCGGGAGCCTGCGGACCTCGATCCGTTCGTAGTCCTCCACCTCGGCGACCGCGGCGCGCACCACGTCCATGAGCTGGATGGGCTTGCGCCACTGGCGGGAGGGTGCGGCTCCGGAGAGGATCACCAGGCCCTCGGCGTGGCGCCGCATCCGGGTGGTGAGGTGGTCGAGGCGGAACAGGTCGGCGAGTTCGTCGGTGTTCTCGGTGCGGCGCTCCATCGTGTCCAGGAGCGTCAACTGGCGGTGCAGCAGCACCTGGTTGCGGCGGGCGAGGTTGACGAAGACCTCGGAGACGCCGCGTCGCATGTCCGCCTGCTTGACGGCCGCCTCGACCGCGGCCCGCTGGAGTGTGTTCAGGGCCTGACCGACCTGGCCGATCTCGTCCCGTTCGTACTGGAGGTGCGGGGACTCGGTCTCGACGTCGACCTGTTCGCCCGCGGCGAGGCGGCGCATCACGCTCGGCAGCCGCACTCCGGAGACCTCGTGGGCGTCCTTGCGCAGCCGGGAGAGGTCACGGACGAGCTCACGGCCGATACGTACGGAAACGAAGACGGAGACGAGCAGAGCCAGGAATCCGAGCACCCCGGCGACGCCCGCCTTGATCAGGACGCCGTAGCCGGCGGGCCTGCCCCGGTCCTGGAAGCGGTTGTTCATCTCGGTCGAGTCGTTGGCCAGCCGGTCCAGGACCGGCGGCGCCACCTCCTGCCAGCGGGTGGTGTCCACGGCAAGGGAGTTGCGGGTGGGCCCCTGGGCGAGGAGTTTCTCCTCGGCGGCGCGCAGCGGTTCGCTGTCGGGGCCCGTCCAGTACTGCTCCACGCGGCGGCGCTCGGACGCGGGGAGCACTTGGAGGTTGATCTCGTACAGCAGTCCCCGGTTGGCCACGAGGTCGGAGATCTGCCGGAGTTCGGGGTCGGTGAACCGTCCTGCCAGGAGTCCTGAGGCGACCAGTGCGTCTTCCCTGGAGAGCATCTCGCGGGCGCGCGAGACGCCTGTCAGTGCCCGGACCTGCTTGTCCATGGACACGTTCTCCATCGTGTGGAGGCCGGTCAGAAAGCGGTAGCAGGGGTCGATGAGGCGGTTGTAGTAGTCCATCGCCTTGGCCCGGTCGATGGTTCGCCGGTCGACTGAGTCGCGGAGGGCGTCGAGTTCCTCGACCGCTCCGAGGATCGAGCCGAGCTGGGTCTCGGCGTCGGGGCGCAGTGCGTCGCGGATGTCCTTCTGCTGCGCACTCGACGTCACGCGCTTCACGACCCGGTCGGTGACCGCGCGCTGCGTGCGCAGGATCGGCAGGGCGTCGGAGGCCCGCGGGTCGGCCAGGAAGACGAGGGTCTGGCGGCGCTCGTTCTGGACGGCCCGAACGGTGTCCTCCAGAGGGTGGCCGACCTTCTCGACGACGGTGCTCGCGCTCAGCAGCTGGCCTGCCTCACGCCCGGTCAGATAGGTGGCGAAGCCCCAGAGTGCGGTGAGGGAGACGAGCGGCACCAGAAGCAACGCCACGATCTTCCTGCGGATGGACTTTCCGCGAAAGCGCATGGCCTCCCCCAGCTCGGCCCCGCGGGGCGGGGATGGTGTTCCGTCAACAAACGGCGCGAGCCTACTACCGACTCACAGACAACTCGAAGGCGTGTCCGGACGATTTTCGGCCGCCTTACCGGGAGTTGACCATGAGTTGTCCCGGTATTCCGGGAGATGAAATTCGCGAATGCGACAGAAGACTCCGATCAGAGCGGCATATTCCTCCTTCTGTCGGTTGGCTGGATCTCTTCGTTCCGCACCGGACCGAGGGAATCTTCACCTTCCGGCACTCGTCTGTCTGTACGGGGGCAGGAGAGCTGCAAGGGTGCACTGGGCAGCACGGGACATCCCGTGCGCGTAGAAAGGGTGCATGCGGGGCAGCAGACCTGAAGTCGGACAGTGGTGGGGAGTTGAAAGTCCTTGGACACGCAGGAGCGTCAAGGTGCGGTGAGAGTGCCACCGGCCCGGGCGGCGAAGGAGACAGACACCGCAGCCGCGGAGACCCGGGGCCGGCCGGAGGATCCGCGGCAGCCACTCTGGGTCGAGGAGCCGGCTACGCGTCGGCGGATGCCGGATCCGGTGCGCACGGCAGCCGTGCGGGCCGTCATCATCACGTCGCTGACACTCATCCAGGCCATGGTCGCCTTCCTGGCCGAGCTGACCGGTTCCTGGCTGGCCTTTCCGATGGTGCTGGGCGGTGTGGCCGGCACGGTGGTCGCGACCTGGTCGGTCCTGGACGTGTGGGTCACCCGGCAGGTGTGGAATCAGCGCAACGGTGTGGTGTCGGAGCCCAGCAGTTCGGCCCGTCAGCTGCGCCGCGAGCGGCGCGCGGCGAGGCGGGCGGCGCGGACCGCCGAGCGGGACGCGGCGCGGATACGGCGGCGGGACGCGGGAAGCCGTCTCTCCCGCGCCTGACCCGCGCCCCGCCCACTTCCCTTTCTGTTCCTTCTACGGGGCCGTGCCGGGCTCCGGAGCCATGCGGTGTGTGTCCTCGGTCCGGGCCGCGGGGACATCCGGTGTCTGAGCGGACCGCTTGAACATCCGGGTGGCGGTGATCTCTCCGTGCACGGTCTCGCCGCCCGGGTCCTGCTGAGGCAGTCCGGGGCGCAGGTGCTCCTCGACGCTGATGTACTTCAGCCCGGCCCTCAGGTCCGCGTCATTGCGCAGCCTGATCACCAACGGGAATTCGGCGAGCGCCGTCGTGTCGAAAAGCCCCGTGGTGTACAGCAGCTGGACGCCCAGCGCATCCGCGACCGCCCGCTGGAGCTCCAGCAGATACGTGGCGTTGGCGCGGCCGATGGGGTTGTCGAGGAACAGCGTCCCCGCATGCCGGTGCTGATGCCGGTCACGGCCGCGGTCGTTGCTGCGCAGGGCCGCCATCGTGCAGTACAGGGCGATGGCCGCGGTGAGCAGCTGACCGCCGGAGAAGACGTCGCCCATCTGCCCGACCGGCACCCGCTCGGCTCGCAGCACGGCGTCCGGCTTGAGGATCTCCACGGCGATACCACGGGGCTCCAGCGCCGCCTGTACGCCGCGCAGCAGCAGCGACATCCCGTCGCGGCGCAGGTCGGAGTTCTTCTTCAGGGCCGCCTTGGTCGCCTCGTCGATGACTTCGCCGAGCCGTTCGGTGAGGGTGGCCTGGTCGGGTTCCTCGAAGCGGATCCGGAGGAATTCCTGGCCGGACCACTCCCCCAGGCCCTCGGGGAGCCGGGAGAGCCGCTGGGCGGAGCGGAGCGTGGTGAGCGCGGAGTCCACCAGGCCGCGCAGCCGGTCGACGATGGAGTCGCGGTTGCGCTCCAGCTGGGCCAGTTCGTCGGTGAGGACCCGCAGCCGGGGTGCGAAGGCCGTCGCCCACTTCTGTGCGTGCTCGGGCAGCGCCGCGGCCGGGAGTTCGCGGATCTGCTGGCGGGCCGGGGTGCGGACCTGTTCGTAGCGGGTGGAGTTGGCGTGCCGCACGAGGACGTCGCTCGCCTCCCGTACGGCCGCTTCCGCGGTGGACAGGTCGGCGGCGCAGCCGCGCAGTGAACGGCGGGCCTCCGCTGCGGACTGCCGGGCCTCCTCCAGGCTGCCGGGATACGGCTCGGGGCTCTCCGGGTCGTCCTCGGCGCCGTGGTCCCGCAGGAGGTCGCGCAGCAGGGCCGCTGTCTCGTCGAAGCCGCCTGCCGAGTCCTCGGCGGTGCGGTGGGCGTGGAGCAGCTCGGCGTGGGCGGCGCGGGCGGTGTCCAGTGCGGCTGTCGCGGCGGCGAGTTCGCCCGTCGCGGTACGCAGCAGCGCCTGGGCCTGTTCGGCGTCGGCGGGAACCTGGTCGTCGGGGAGTTCGGTGTGCAGGCTCTCGCCGTCGGCCGGGGCCAGTCGCTCGGCCTCGCCGCGCAACCGCCCCAGTTGCTCGCTTGCGGCCGATGCGCGCGTCTCCAGGAGCTGGACCAGGGACTCGGCGCGGGCGGCGGCGGCCTGCCGGGAGGGCCCGTCGGCGCCGTCCGTGCTTTCCAGGAGCTGGGCGGCCCGGGTGCGGACCTTGTTGGTGAGCCGGTCGAGCTCGGCCAGTGCGGCGCTCTCGTCGCTCTCCGCGCGCGCCTGTTCGGCGCGCAGGTCGGCTCCGACGCCGACCTTCTCGTAAAGCTGGGAGGCCGCCCGGTATGCCTCGCGCAGGGCGGGCAGGGTGTGCCGCGGGGCGCCCGCCTCCGGCTCCGGGAGGTGCTCAGGGGCGCCGGCGATCTCGGCCCGTTCGGCGCGCAGTGCGCGGGCGGTGCGGCGGGCGTCGTCGGCCGCGCGCTGGGCGGCCCTGCGGTCCTCGTCGGCGGCGCGGGCCCGCTCCAGGCAGACGGTGGCCCGGGCCTCGGACTCGGCCGCCTCGTCGACCAGTTCGCGCAGCTTGACCTGCCAGCCCGCCCTTTCGCGGAGCCGGAAGGCGAGTCCGGCGAGCGCGTCGGCGGCACGGCGGGCGCGCTGGGCGGCCTCCTGGCGTTCGTCGCGGACGCGGGCGGTGTCCCCCGCCGCCTCGTCGGCCTCGGCCCGCACGGTACGGGCCTCGGCGAGAACGGCCTCCGCCGTCTCGGCGGCCGTACGGGCGGTGCGGGCGGCTTCCGCGAGTTCGGTGAGCATGCCTGGCGGGCAGTCCGCTCGCCAGGAACCGATACGGGCGGCGAGCGAGCGGTCCCCGGTGAGGCGGGCCGCCAGCGTACGGATGTCCTCGTCGCGGGCCGCGGTCCGGCTCCTGAGCGCCTGCCGTTCCTCGTCGGCTGCGTGCTCGTCGTGCATCGCCGGGTTCGGCGGGACGAGGAACACCCCGTCGGTGCTCGCGGCGGATCCGGCGGCGGGGTCCGGCACGGGGGCGAGCAGCGCGGCAGCGGTGCCCACGGCCACGGCGGAGCGCGGCAGGAGGGCAGCGGCACCGAGGACTTCACGGGCGCGGGAGTGCGCGTCCGGGTCCGTGATGACGACGCCGTCGACGAGTTCGGGTCGGGCCGCGAGCACGGCCGCGTGGTCCGCGGGATCGACGGCCTGGGCGAGGTAGCGCCACCCCGGCAGCGCCGGGATGCCGTGCTCGCCGAGGTACTCGACGGTGGCGAGGACGTCGGGCCCGGGCGGCAGCAGTCCGCCGTCGCCGAGCGCGCCCAGGATGCGGGAGTCGTCCGCCGCCGCGGTGCGCAGTTCGAAGAGCCGCCGTTCGGCGGAGGCGACGCCCTGGTCGAGGAGATCCCGCAACTCCTCCGCGCTGCGGTCGAACTCGTCTGCGGTGAGGGGCTGTTCGGCGGACCTGGGCTGTGCGGCCGTGGCGGTGTGGGCACCGTGAGCGGCCTGTCCGGTGCCGTCCGGGGCGGCGGGGCCGGGCTCCGCGCCCACGCCCTCGTCGTACTGCTGCTGGTCCTCGGCACCGCCCTGCGTGGCCCGCCGGGGCCGGGGAACACCTCCGGCGGTGGGCAGACCCAGGAGGTCGGCGAGGCGGTGGTCGGCGGCGATGGACTCGGCGGCCCTGAGCTCGGCCTCGTACGCCTGCTCCGCGGCGCGTGCGCCGTCGGCGGCCCGCGCCGCGGCGAGTTCGGCCCGGCTCTCGGCCGCTGCGGCCTGCCTGGACCGGTCCGCCGCGGCCCCGGCGGCCTCGCGGGCGGTGTCCCAGGCGGCTACTGCGGACTGCTCGGCATCGTTCGCGGCGAGCGCGGCGCGGGCCGGGTCCGCGCCCGGCGCGGTGTCGTCGAGCCAGCCCGCGCGGACGGCTTCGGCGGTCTCCTGCTCCACCTCGGCCAGGCGCTGGCGCAGGTGGCCGGCCTCGCTGCGGGCGCGCTGGGCCTCGGTGGCAGCGGTGGTGGCGTCGCGGTGAGCGGCCTCACCCGCGGTCTGGAGGGTGCCGGAGCGCTCCTCCTCCTCGTTGGCCACGCTCTCGCCCGCTTCGGCGGCGGTGTGCAGGGCCCGTACGAGATCGCCGGCCGCGGTGGCGCGTGCGGCCAGGGCCGGGGCGGCGTCGCGCTCGGCCTCACGGATGGCGACGGCTACGCGGGCGGAGCGGTCGGCGGCGGCCCGGTGGCGGAGCACTGCCTCGGCGGCCTGCCAGGCGGAGTGCAGGGTGCGGGCGTCGCCGAGTTCGCGGCGCTGGGCCGCGGCGCTCTTCTCGGCCACGGTCAGGGCCAGGGAGGCGTGCCGGTAGGCGAGCTCGGCGGCGATCAGGGCGCTGCGGCTTCGGGCGTCCTCGGCAGCCGTGACGGTGTGGGCGGCGCCCGTGACCTGCTGGGCGAGCTCCGCGGTCCGGCCGCGCTCCAGACCGGCGCGGACGGAGAGCCTGCGGGCCAGGGTGCGGGTGCGTCGCTCGGCACCGGCGTGGACGTCCCGGGTCCTGGCGCGGGCTTCGGCGGCCTCCACGATGCGGCCGAGCAGGTCGACGGAGCCTGCGGTGAAGTCGCGTTCGGCGGTGAGCTCGGCGCGGCGGCCCAGCTTGTTCCCGAAACCGCTGACGAGGTCGGCGAGGCCGTCGGTGTCGCGGGTGTCGGTGACGGCACGCAGCAACAGATCGGTGAAGTCGGAGTCCTTCTTCACCGCGAAGAGTCCGGCCGCCTCGCCCTCGTCGGCGTTCATCTCGCGCTGGTAGCGGAAGAGTTCGGGGTCCAGACCCAGGTCGCCGAGGTGCTCGTTCCAGCGGTCGTGGATCTCTTCCCAGTGCACGTCGAGGTGCTGGTAGAACTTGCCCGCCTCGGTCAGGGCGTCGCGGAAGCCCTTCATGGTGCGGCGCCGGCCGCGGGCGCCGGAGACGCCTTCGGCGGGGCGGCCGACCGAAGTGGCCTCGGCGACGGGCAGCGAGTCGAGGCTGAGCCCGGGTCCGGGGCGGAAGGAGTACCAGGCCTCGGCGAACTTCCTGGGGTCGTTGGAGACCTGGCGCCCACGCCACTCGCTGACCTTGCCGACGACCACGCACTCGCCGGTCAGCGTGTGCTGCCACTCCAGCGCGACGTGTCCGCAGTCCTCCGCGAGCAGGAATTTGCGCAGCACGCCGGAGCTGGCGCCGCCGAGGGTGTTGCGGTGACCGGGCAGCATCACCGAGAAGATCAGCTTCAGCAGGACGGACTTGCCGCCGCCGTTCTCCAGGAAGAGCACCCCGGCGGGCGCGGGCCGACGCGGCGGGCCGACCGGCTCGTCCTCGAAGAACTCCGCCTGGGCCGGTGCGGGGTGGGGCACTGGCTCGCCGACGCCGCGCAGGTCGAGCACGGTGTCGGCGTAGCGGGCGCCGGCAGGCCCGATGGAGTAGAGGCGGACCCGGGACAGCTCGTACATGGCGGCGGACTCTCGTCGTTCAGGCAGCGGGAAGGAGACGTCGATGGCGGGGCCGGTCAGCGGCCGGCCCGGCTGTGGGGGCCGGTCAGCTGTGGAACGGCAGACCGGCGTCGGCCGCCAGCTCCAGGTCGTCGGGGTCAGGTGGCGGCAGCAGGGTCGCCGATCCGTCGGTGACCGGCACCACGCCCAGTTCCAGGAGCTCGGCCATGGCGGCACCGCCTGCCATGTCCCGGACCTGGAGCTGGTAGCGGGCGGTGGTGCGGAAGGCGCCTCCGGCGTCGTCCCCGGTGCGCTGGAGGAAGCCGGAGTCGGTGAGGAAGGCCACGGCCTTGCCGACGATGCCGGTGGTGGACCCGGCCAGCCGCCGGGCGTCCTTCGTCGCTCCGGTGGCGCTGCGCCGGGCGTAGATCCGCCAGCCGGCCTCCAGGCCGGGGGCGTCACTGGCCGGGTCGGAGTTGTCGCCGTGTTCCTCCGCGCGCTCCTCCAGGCGGTGGCACGCCTGGCGGACGAAGGCGTCGACGCCGTTGACCGTGATCCGGCCGATGTACGCGTCGTCGGCGAGGTCCTCGGGGCGGGGGAAGGCCATCGCGGCGACGGCCAGGTGCGCGAGCCCGTGGAGGAAGCGGTCGGCGGAGTCCGAGGAGGCCCGCCGGGCGTAGTCGCCCATGCGCACGGCGAAGACCGAGTCCTCGCCCGCCGTGACGGCCATGCCGGCCCGGGTGGACACCTCCAGTACGACGAGGCCGAGTCCGGTGGCCACGGCGTCGGCGAGCCGGGCGAAGGCCGGCTCCTCCCGGTAGCGGCGGAGCAGCTCGGCGTACTCGGCGTCGCGTGCGGGCAGCAGTTTGGGCTGGAGCCCGAAGGCGACGAGCCGGGAGGCGTCCGCCGCATCGGCGGGGGTGACCGCGGCGGGGGCCGCCGACGGCCCGGAGACGGGCCGGTCCGCGGGGTAGCCGGCCATGGGCGTCGCCCGGTCGGCCGGGTGTGCGGCGGTCGGCTCGTTCCACGCGTCGGCGTGCTCTGCGCGGTGGTCGCTCACGACGGTCGCTCCTTGTTGCGGAAAGTCTTCGGTACGGGGTGGCCGGCCCGGGTGCCTGTGGCTGCGCCGTGCGGGGCGGCGCCCCTTCTCACGGGGGTGGCGCCGGCTCTCACGGAGACGGCCGACGCGTGCCGGGGCGTTCTCATGTCGCCTCCGAGCGGTCGGCTGCCATGCCGGCGGCGTCCAGCAGGGCCATGCCCACGATCAGGTCGGCGCCGCCGAACTCGGGGTCCTCGAGCGGGGTGCCGTCGTCCACGGAGAACAGCAGCCGCCGCTCGCCCTGGCGGTATGCGGTGCCGACCGGCGGGCTGGCGGCGTGCACCGCGAGCAGGGCGACCAGGTAGGGCAGGTCCGCGTCGCGCCGCCGGGCCTCGGCCAGGAGTCCGGACAGGCGGCGCGGTGCGTCGTGTTCCAGGTCGAGCAGCTGCATCGCGGACGCCAGCTGCTCCTCGCTGAACCGGCTGTCGTCCGGGGTGGCGATCAGATCCGGCTCGGGCATCTCGGCGCCCAGGTGTTCCCGTTCGAGCGGCGGGGTGAGCAGCATGTCGACCAGGTCACCCACCCGGACCGACGTGGGGGTGCGCAGCCCGGTGCCGCGGGCGAAGAACGCGTCGGTGGCCCGGATGGCCTGCTCGACGGGGAGCGGCAGCAGCGGGGCCAGGAGCTGTCCGTACAGGTCGAGTCCCGTGCGGGCGGCGGGCGCGGCGAAGGCCTGGCGGTCCTGTTCGGCACGGAACAGCGGCCCGGCCTCCAGGAGGCGGGACTGGAGCTGGGTGTGGCGGCGGATGCAGTCCTTGACGATGTCGACGAGCTCGGCGGCGCGCCTCTTGTGCTCGGGCTCCTCGGCCTCGTCCCGGGCCTTGCGGATGTTGGTGAGGATCGCGTTCTCGTGGCGGTACCGGTCGGCGACGTGGTCGAGTGCCTCGGCGATCATGTCGGGCACGGCGTTGAGCCAGTCGACCGCGCGGACGTTGCGCCGGGTCGCGTCGAGAGTCTTGCGGAGCGTCTGCGCGTACTGCACGGTCCGGTAGCGGGCCTGCTCGGCTGCGAGCTGGGCGTCGGCGAGGCGGCCCCGGCTGATCAGGACCTCCAGCTTCACCTCGGCGGCGATCTGGGCGCTGGTGACGTCCGTGTCGAGCGCGCCGACCAGGACGTTGACCGCTTCGTCGGTGGCCCGCAGGTAGACGGTGCCGCCGTATCCCGGGACTTCCTCGATCAGTTTGAAGTCGTAGTCCCGGCGGACGTACACGCCGTCGGACCCGAAGGTGCCGTAGACCGCCCGGAAACCGCGGTCCACACTGCCGACGTTGATCAGGTTCTCCAGCACCCAGCGGGCGACCCGTTCGTGCTCGGCGACGGGGCGGCTCGGGGCCTGTGCGGCGACGCGCGGAAGCAGTCTGGCCACTATCTGGTCGTGGTCGGCTCCGGTGTCGAAGTCCATGTTGAGGGTGACGTGGTCGATGGCCGCGAGGGCGACCTCGGCCATCGCGTACACGGTGTACTCACCGGCGAGGTTCGCCTTGCGCACGTCGAGGTCGTGCAGCGGCGCCGTGCAGGCGAGGGCGCGCAGCCGCCGCGAGAGCCCCTCGTCGGCGGCCGGGCCCGGTGCGGGCCGCGGCCCCGCGCTGAGCTGGGGCGCAGCGTTTTCCGTGTAGGCAGGCGAAGTCACGCTGCACAGATTAGGTCCTCGGACTGACAACGGTCGAAACGGCGCAGATGCGGCCGGTTGCCCCGGAGTCGGTCATGCCCCGCCGTGGGGGTCTCCAGGGGCCCGGTTGCCGGTCGTGTCCGGGGCTCCGTAGCCCCCGCCGCCCGGGGTGCGGATGACAAGTACGTCCCCGGCGTCCAGATCGGCGGTGTCGCAGCCCTTCAGCGGGGTACCGCCGCCGTCGGCGCGTTCGATGTGCTGGCTGCCCAGGGCACCCGTCCCGCCGCCCGCCATGCCGTACGGCGGGACGCGGCGGTGTCCGGTGAGCAGCGCGACCGTGACGGGTTCGAGGAAGCGGATCCGGCGTTCCACCCCGCAGCCGCCGCGCCAGTGGCCGGCCCCGCCGCTTCCCTCGCGCACCCGGAAGCTCTCCAGCAGCACCGGGTAGCGCCATTCGAGGATCTCGGGATCGGTGAGCCGCGAATTGGTCATGTGGGTCTGTACGGCGTCGGTGCCGTCGAAGCCGTCCCCCGCACCCGAACCGCTCGCCAACGTCTCGTAGTACTGCACCCGGTCGTTGCCGAAGGTGAGGTTGTTCATGGTGCCCGAGCCCTCGGCCTGGACTCCCAGGGCGAGGTACAGCGCTCCCGTGACGGCCTGCGAGGTCTCGACGTTGCCTGCGACCGTGGCCGCGGGGTGGACGGGTGCCAGCATCGAGCCCTCCGGAACCCTGATCTCCAGCGGGGTGAGGCAGCCGCTGTTGAGCGGGATGTCGTCGGCCACCAGGGTCCGGAACACGTACAGCACGGCGGCCATGACCACCGACTTCGGCGCGTTGAAGTTGCCCGGCTGCTGCGGTGAGGTGCCGGTGAAGTCGACGACCGCGCTGCGGGCTTCCCGGTCCACTGTCAGAGTCACCTCGATCACGGCACCGTTGTCCGTCTCGTACCTGCAGTGGCCGTCGTGCAGTCCGGCGACGATGCGGCGCACGGACTCCTCGGCGTTGTCCTGCACGTGCCCCATGTAGGCGTCGACGACGTCGGGGCCGAACTGATCGACCATGCGGCGCAGTTCGGCGATGCCCTTCTCGTTGGCGGCGATCTGGGCGCGCAGGTCGGCGAGGTTGGTGTCCGGGTCCCGGGAGGGGTATGCGGCGGTGGTGAGCAGCTCGCGGGTCTCGGTCTCGCGGAAGGTGCCGTCCCGTACCAGGAGCCAGTTGTCGAAGAGCACACCCTCCTCGTCGACGGTACGGCTGAAGGCCGGCATCGAGCCGGGAGTGATGCCGCCGATCTCGGCGTGGTGGCCCCGCGAGGCCACCAGGAACCTCAGTGCGGGACCGCCGTCCGTCTCGTCGAACACCGGCGTCACGACGGTCACGTCGGGCAGATGCGTACCGCCGTGGTACGGATCGTTGATGGCGTACACGTCGCCGGGTCGCATCGTCCCGTCGTTGCGGCGCAGCACTTCCTTGATGGACTCCCCCATGGAGCCGAGGTGTACCGGGATGTGCGGCGCGTTGGCGATCAGGTTGCCGTCCGCGTCGAAGAGGGCGCAGGAGAAGTCGAGCCGCTCCTTGATGTTGACGGAGTGGGCTGTGTTCTCCAGGCGCACGCCCATCTGCTCGGCGATGGACATGAAGAGGTTGTTGAAGACCTCCAGCATGACCGGGTCGACCCGGGTGCCGACGGCCTGTCTCGCGGGGCGCGGAAGGGCGCGGGTCAGGATCAGATGACCGGCGGCGCCGAGGACGGCCTGCCAGCCCGGGTCCACGACGGTGGTGGCGTCGGCCTCGGCGATGACGGCCGGACCGGTCACGGTGTCCGTGGGCCGCAGGTCCGCTCTGCGGTGGAGGGCGGCGTCCTGCCTGCGGCCCCCGGCGAACATCCGTGCCGTTTCGCGGGACTGCGGTGCGGTGGCCTCGCCCCGCTCCGGTCCGGACGGTCGCGGTGCGGCTTGCTCCCCCGCCGTCCCGGTCGCCTCGGCGGAGACCGCCTCGACGACGAGCGGCCGGTCCATCGTGAAGCCGTAGCGTGCGCGGTGTTCGCCCGTGAACGCCTCGGTCATGGCGGTCACCGTGTCCAGGTCGACGATGAGGCTCGCGTCGGTTCCCTCGTACCGCAGGAGTACGCGCGAGCGGGTGCTGATCGCGCTGTCCGGGACGCCGTCGGAGCGCAGTTCACCCCGGGTACGGGCGGCCAGCGCGTCGCAGAGCTCATCCAGGCGGGCCCGGGCGGAGGCGTCGAGCGGCGCCTCGACGGACTGTTCGCGCATGGCGGTGGCGTCGGCCAGCCCGATGCCGTAGGCGGACAGTACACCGGCCAGCGGGGGTACGAGGACCGTGTCGATGCCGAGGGCGTCGGCGACGGCGCAGACGTGCTGTCCGCCGGCGCCGCCGAAGCCGGTGAGGGCGTACCGGGTGATGTCGTGCCCGCGCTGCACGGAGATCTTCTTGACCGCGTTCGCCATGCCGAGCACGGCGATCTCCAGGAATCCGGCGGCTGTTTCGGCCGCTGTGCGCCTCGTCCCGGTGGCCCGGGCGACCTCGTCGGCGAGTGTCTCGAAGAGTTCGCACACGATGTCCGCGTCGAGGGGCAGGTCGCCGTCCGGCCCGAAGACGGCGGGGAAGTGGGCCGGCTGGATCCGCCCGAGCATCACCTGGGCGTCGGTGACGGTCAGAGGTCCGCCCCTGCGGTAGCAGGCCGGGCCCGGCACAGCTCCGGCCGAGTCGGGGCCGACCCGGTAGCGCCGGCCGTCGAAGTGCAGGACCGAACCGCCGCCCGCCGCGACGGTGTGGATGTTCATCATGGGGGCGCGCATCCGAACGCCCGCCACCTCGGTGCCGAGCTCGCGTTCGAACTCGCCCGCGTAGTGCGAGACGTCGGTGGATGTGCCGCCCATGTCGAAACCGATCACCCGGTCGTATCCGGCCTGCGCGGAGGTGCGGGCCATGCCGACGACGCCGCCGGCCGGCCCGGAGAGCACCGCGTCCTTGCCCCGGAAACGGGCGGCCTCGCGCAGGCCGCCGTTGGACTGCATGAACATCAGCCGGATGCCGTCGAGCTCGGCGGCGATCGTGTCGACGTACCGGCGCAGGATCGGCGAGAGATAGGCGTCGACGACCGTGGTGTCGCCGCGCGGCACCAGCTTGATCAGTGGGCTGACCTCGTGGGAGCAGCTGATCTGGGTGAACCCCGCGGCACGGGCCTCGGCGGCGACCGCCTTCTCGTGGTCCGGGTGGCGGTAGCCGTGCATGAGGACGACGGCAGCGCTGCTCAGGCCGTCGCCTCGCGCCGCACGCAGCCGCTCCGCCACCGTGGCCCGGTCCAGGGGCCTGACGGTCCGCCCCTGGGCGTCGACCCGCTCGGGGACCTCGATCACCCGCTCGTACACGGCCTCTGGTAGCAGGATGCGGCGGTCGAAGAGCCGGGGCCGGTTCTGGTACGCGATGCGCAGGGCGTCCCGGAAGCCTTCCGTGATGACCAGGACGGTGGGTTCGCCGCGCCGCTCCAGCAGGGCGTTGGTGGCGACGGTGGTGCCCATCTTGACGGCGGCGACCCGGTCGGCGGGGACCGGTTCGTCCGGTGTGAGCCCCAGCAGCAGCCGGATGCCGGCCACGGCGGCGTCCCGGTGGCGCTCCGGGTCGTACGAGAGGAGCTTGCGGGTGACCAGCCGCCCGTCGGGGTCCCGGCCCACCACATCGGTGAACGTGCCGCCTCGGTCGATCCAGAACTCCCAGCGTCCGGTCATCCCTCCATAGTGGCGCGCGGCCCTTCGTACGGGGCGCAGGGCGCGGTGGGGATCCGGCTGGGAGTGGCGGGAGGCCCTGGGTGACGGGGCGGAATGGCGCGGCGCGCCCCCGACGCGCTGCGTTCCTGCGGTTCCTCGGCTGTGCGGTTCCCGGGGCGGGGTGTCCGGCCCCGTCAGACCGCCGGTGCGTCCGGTCCGATCCTGCTGCGTACGGCCGACTGCACCTCGGCCTCCTCGGCCGGATCGGCTGCCAGCCGGCGCAGGCGCTCGGCCACTCTGATGTCACCGGTCTCCGCGTGGCGTGCGGCGACCTCGCGGGTCGTCTCCTCGCAGTCCCACAGGCATTCGACGGCGAAGCCGGTGGCGAAGGAGGGGTCGGTGGCGGCAAGGGCCCGGGCGGCCCTGCCCCGCAGATGGGAGGAGGACGTCTCCCGGTAGACGTGGCGCAGCACGGGAGCGGCACAGGCGATGCCGAGCCGGCCGGCGCCGTCGACCAGGGACCACAGCCGAGGCGCGTCCGGCCCCTCGCCCCGTACGGCGTCACGCAGGGCTCCGAGAACCAGCGGGGCGTCCTGCGGGCCGCCGCGACCGGCCAGCACACCGGCCGCCGAGGCACCGAGCGCGTCGGGCCGCCGTGCCCAGCGGCGCGCACGTTCCACGGCGGGTTCGCCGCACATCCGCTCGAAGGCGGCGACGGCCGCTTCGGCGACGGTGCGCGGGGCGCTGACCGTCGCGGCCTCGATCAGGTCGAGCACGGCCGGGTCGCGGACCTCGGCGGCGAGGTAGTGCAGCGCGGCGCAGCGGGCGCCTTCCGGACCACTGCGGGCGGCCTCGACGATCACGGGCCGGTCCTCGGGCCCCGCCACCGCGGAGAGGCAGCGGGCGGCCGGCACATGGAGGGAGCTGCCGCGGTCGAGCCCTTCCTGGGCCCAGTCGAACACCGCCTGGACGCTCCATCCGGGGCGGGGGCCACCGGGCCGCATCTGCCGCTGCCAGCGGTCGAACGAGCCCTGTTCGGAGGCGGCTCGGACCCGGGCGCCGACCGAGGCGTGCGGATCGTCGGCCCACAGCCGCCAGGGGCGCGGCTCGTAGGCGTCACGCACGGTGGCGGCCAGCTCGGCGCGGCCCTCGGCGTTGTCCGGGAACCGGGCGAGCACGGGCACGGCGAGGGACCGGAGACCGGCGTCGTCGTCACGCAGCGCCAGCTCGTCCAGGGCCCAGGCCCAGTTGGAACCGGTCGCGGCGTAGCGCCGCAACAGGGCCAGGGCGTCGTCGCGGCCGTACGAGGCGAGGTGTCCGAGGACCGCCAGGGCCAGACCGGTCCGTGAGTCGTCCGTGTCGAGGTGGTCGTCGGCATCGCACAGGTGCCGCTCGATCTCCTCGATCCCGCCGTCGAGGTCGAGGTACAGGCGTGCGTAGTAGAGGGAGCGGTTCTCGACCTGCCAGTCGTGACGCGGGTCGCTCAGGACGCAGTGGTTGAGAGCCGCCAGGGCCTCGGGGCGTGGTGCGGCGAGTGCGTGGAGCGTGCCGTCGCCGCGGCCCCTCTGCAGCAGACCGAGCAGGGTGCCGCTCGGCGCTATGAACGGATCAAACATGGGAAAAGCCTCACATCAAGCTGTCGACGCAACCGGGACTGTGCAGTTCCACGTGCCGGGTGGGCACTAGGCCGCGCAGCAACATGATCGGCCGACCGCCGTCTTCTGCCTGGTGTAGAGCATCTTCCTGCCTCTCGTCGGTGGCCCGAATCGGGCCCGCGACGTCATGATGACCCAGCCATTTCGCCACCGCGACCACATTTACGGCGAAGCCCGCTCAGCGGGCGCCGAAGAGTTCCAGCAGGTCGGCCTTGCCGAACATGCGCGCCGTGTCCAGCGCGGAGGGCGTTCCGGCCGCCGGATCGGCCCCCGCGTCGAGCAGGGCCTTGATCACCGCGTCCTCGCCCTTGAAGACGGCTCCGGCGAGCGGCGTCTGCCCGCGGTCGTTGGCGCGGTCCGGGTCGGCGCCGCGGCCTGTCAGGACCGTGACGGCGGGAGCGTGCCCGTGGTAGGCCGCGAGCATCAGCAGCGAGTCGCCCCGGTCGTTGGTGAGGTTCACCGGGACACCGGCGTCGACGTAGGCCGCGAGGGCGTCGGCGTCGCCGTGGCGTGCCAGGTCGAAGACCTTGGTCGCCAGCTCGACCACCTCGGGATCAGGGGTTTCGCTCATCGGGGGACCGCCTTCCTTTAACCGTTCGTGCTGCTGCCCGCCCGCCGGGGCGTGCGCCGCGTGGGCCGTACGAGTGAATCGACAGGGTACTGCCCGGGGCCGCACATGCCCCGGCCCACCCATGGCAAAGGATCACGTCGAGTGACGACGGGAGTCGGCCCGGCCCCGGATTTTCGTTCCGTCGACGCTTCCCTGTCCGCCAGTCCAGTGAAAAAACCGACTTTTCACCCAATTACAGCTTTTATCATATAGATACTTCCGGTGAGCTTGGAAGGACTCATGGTGACTGTCCCCCCAACCAGGAGAACCACTCATGATCCTTTCCATGTCAGGCGTCGTCATCCTCGGCATCATCGTCTTCCTGTTCTTCAGGAAGGACGGCCTCAAGGCATCGCACGCCCTCGTCACCGCCCTGTTCGGCTTCTACCTGGCCGGCACCGCCATCGCACCGAGCATCACAGCGGGCGGAGCGAGCCTCGCCGGCCTCTTGGGCGGGATCAAGTTCTGACCCTCCGCTACCGCTCCCACCCCCTTCAGGAGACCGACGTGGCCCGGCGACCACTCCCCCGCATTCTGAGCAGCGGCAGCGCTTCGATCACTCGCAGTCGAGAGTTCGCGCGCACGGCCGCCGACAGCGCCACCGACGTGCTCCATCCGCTGATCATGATCACTCGTGGTCTGCGGCTGCTGGCCGGTGCAGGACGGCAGAAGTGGGCCGCGACACCCAAGGACCGGCGTGGTCCCACGCTGTTCCTCGTCGCGGCCTGCGTGCTTGTGGTCGCGCTCATCCCGTACGGGCCGCTGCTGGCCCTCGTCACGGTGATGGGCGCCGCCGCATGGAAGGGACGGGAACGCACACCCGTCAAAACCGGCCCCGACGAGGCGGAGACCGGGCGCCTGCAGGCTCTGTACGAGGCGCTCGTGCCGTACTTCTCGACGGCCGACGACCCCAGTCCGCTGTTCACCCACGGAGGCGACTGGGACAAGGTCTTCAGCGGATACGAGTTCGACGGCGACGGCCGTGTCAGCAGTCTCCGTGTGACGTATCCCGCCTACTTCACCGACAGCGAGGCCACTTCCCGCGCCCGGATCGAACAACTGCTGCACGCCAAGTCGGGCCGTGGCCGGGAGTACCTGTTCAGCTGGGACGAGGAGGGCAACCAGCTCGTCATGAACGTGCTCGACGCCCTGCCCACCTCCCTCACCGCCCAGCGCTTCGTCACCGCCCCCGGCGAGACCGTCCTCGGCTTCACCGACGACGACGCGGTGCAGCGCACGGTGCCGGTGAGCGACGGCGACGGGACCCGGGACGCACCCGGAGTCGTCTGGCGGACCGGCGCGCGCTCCACCGAGCCGCACCTGCTGATCGCCGGGCAGCCCGGCAGCGGCACCACCACGCTCCTGCGTTCCATCGCCCTGCAGGCGCTCCAGCACGGCGACATCCTGATCGTCGAAGGCAGCGGCACCGGCGAGTACGCGTGCTTCACCGGGCGCGAGGGAGTCCTGGCCGTCGAGTGCGGACTGGCCGGGGCACTGTCCACCCTGGAATGGGCGGCCAACGAGACGGAGCGGCGTCTGATCGATGCCAACCGGGCCCGGCAGGCCGGCCACGCCGCCCCCGAGGACACCCGACGCCCCCTCTGGATCCTGCTGGACCGGCCGAGCGTGCTCGGCCACCTCGCCGCCGCGGGCGACGGACCCGATCCGCAGGAACTGCTCCAGGTGCCCTTGCGTCATGGCAGGGCCGCCAACGTCACCGTGGTGATGACCGAGCAGTTCGACAGCCTGGACGCCCTCAGCGACACCGTCCGGTCCCACACCAGGGCCCGGGTCGTGCTCGGCCACTGCTCGCCCGGCCAGATCGAGTCCGTCCTCGGCCTGGAGCCGCACACCACCCCCACTCCGGACGTCCCGCCCGGCCGTGGGTACGCACGGCTCGGCACCGGCCAGGTGCTGCGCATCCAGGTGCCGGCCACGCCCGACCCGTACGACGACGCGACGAGCGAGGCGCAGCGCCAGGCGGTGCTCGACCTGCTCCCCGAGCGGCGCACCGCGGTCGAGGCGAGCGTCCCCGACCCGGTGATGGCGGACACCGTGACCGCTTCCGTCGCCGTCGAGGGCCTGACCCTCAGCGACTGACCCGGGCATGCGGCGAGGGGGCCCGGGGACCGATCGGTCCCCGGGCCCCCTCGCCGCATGCCGCCGGCGCTCAGGCCACGAACGTACGGGGCGCCTCGGCCCCCGCGCCCGCCCCCGAACCGACCAGCCGGGCGGCGGCCGCGAGCCGCAGGGCCGCCTCGTCCGCCACCGGGCCGCCGACCGTGAACGGCAGCCGTACGTAGCCCTCGAAGGCCCCGTCGACCCCGAACCTGGGTCCGGACGGCACCCGCACCCCGACCCGCTCCCCGGCCACCGCGAGCCGTGACCCGGAGAGCCCGCCGGTGCGCACCCAGAGCGTCAGCCCGCCGCGCGGCACGGTGAACTCCCAGTCCGGCAGCTCCCGGCGCACCGCCGTGACGAGCGCGTCCCGGTTGTCCCGCGCCTGCTCCCGGCGGATCTGGACGGCCTGCTCCCAGCCGCCGGTGCGCATCAGCCAGTTGACGGCCAGCTGTTCGAGGACCGGGGTCCCCATGTCCGCGTAGGCACGGGCGGCCACCAGGCTCCGGATCACGTCCGGCGAGGCGCGGACCCAGCCGATGCGCATTCCGGCCCAGAACGCCTTGCTGGCCGATCCGACGGTGAGCACGGTGCTGCCGGCCGGGTCGAAGGCGCAGACGCGGCGGGGCATGTGCACGTCGTCGTCCAGATGCAACTCGTGCATCGTCTCGTCGACCACCAGGACCGTGCCGGCCGACCGGGCGGCGTCCACCAGTGCACGGCGGCGGTCCTCGTCCGCCAGGGCGCCGGTGGGGTTGTGGAAGTCCGCGACCACGTACGCGAGCCGGGGCGCCGCGTCCCTCAGCACCTGGCGCCACCGGTTCATGTCCCAGCCGCCGAGCCCCTCCTCCATGGCCACCGGCACGAGGCGGGCGCCCGCCTCCCGCATCAGCTGGAGGATGTTGGCGTAGCTCGGGGACTCCACCGCGATCCGCTCACCGCGGCCGGCGAAGAGGTGGCAGATCGCGTCGATGGCGCCCATCGCGCCGGTGGTGACCATGATCTGCTCGGGCATCGTCGGGATGCCGCTCCCGGTGTACCGGTCGGCGATCATCTGCCGCAGCGCGGGGAGGCCGGCCGGATAGTCGCCGTGGGTGTGGGCGTACGGGGTCAGCTCCTCCAGAGCTCCCTGGACGGCCCTGGTCAGCCAGGGCTCGGGGGCGGGCAGAGACGCACAGCCCAGGTCGATCATCGAGCCGAGCGCCTCGGGCGGCAGCGGTTCCAGTCCGCGGGCGGGCAGCGGGTTGCCCGCGGGGACGGCCGTCCAGCTGCCGGCCCCGCGCCGCGACTCCAGGAAGCCTTCGGCCCGCAGTGCCTCGTAGGCCGCGGCGACCGTCGTACGGCTGACGGAGAGGGCGAGTGCCAGTTCACGCTCGGCGGGCAGTCGGGCGGCCACCGGGACGCGGCCTTCCAGCACGAGCAGCCGGACACCGTCGGCGAGCGCGCGATACGCGGGCGGGCGGCGGCTGCCGGGGCCCGCGGGCCGGGGCTGCTGGGCGTGGAGCTGCCGCGCGAGCTGTGCCGCGCCGACGGCCGAAGTCCACTGCGCCATGAGAATCAGTCCACCTTCCTCGGATTGGCCATAGTTGGCAGCCAATCCCCTGCCACAGAGTGACATGCAGCAGTCCACGACCACCACACCAGGGGGCACCACTTGTCCATCACCGCCGTGCCGCGCGGATCACACCTCCCCCGACGGCTGATCCAGCTCTACGCGGGCCTGGCGCTGTACGGGGCGAGTTCGGCGCTGCTGGTCGTCGCCGGTCTCGGACTGGAGCCCTGGGGCGTACTGCACCAGGGGCTCGCCGAGCGCACGGGGATCAGCATCGGGGTCGTCTCGATCATCGTCGGCGCGATCGTGCTGCTGCTCTGGATCCCGCTCCGGCAGCGCCCGGGCCTCGGCACCGTCTCCAACGTCTTCGCCGTCGGTCTCGCGATGGACGGCACCCTCGCCCTCGTCCCCGAGGTGCACGGGCTCGCGGCCCGGGCCGGGGTGATGGCGGCGGGGATCGTCCTCAACGGTGTGGCGACGGGGCTCTACATCGCCGCCCGGTTCGGCCCCGGACCGAGGGACGGGCTGATGACCGGGCTGCACCAGCGGACCGGCCGGTCGATCCGGCTCGTCCGCACGGCGCTCGAGATCGCGGTCGTGGTCACCGGGTTCCTGCTCGGCGGCTCCCTCGGCGTGGGCACGGTCCTGTACGCCCTGGCCATCGGCCCCCTCGCCCAGTTCTTCCTGCGCTTCTTCGCGATCACGGACAGTGGTGGCACCACGGTCGTCCCCCGGACATCCGGGCAGGCCATACTGCCGCAGTGACTTCCGTACGCCACCCCTATCTGGACCACCCCGCACCGCTCGCGTTCGCCCACCGAGGCGGAGCGGCGGACGGGATCGAGAACACCGCGGCCGCGTTCCGCCGGGCCGCCGACGCCGGGTACCGCTACTTCGAGACCGATGTGCACGCCTCGGCGGACGGCCGGCTGGTCGCCTTCCACGACGCCACCCTGGACCGGGTCACTGACTCCCGGGGCCGGATAGCGGAGCTGTCGTGGAGCGAGATAGAGCGGGCCCGGGTGGCGGGGCGCGAACCGCTGCCGCTGTTCGAGGAGCTGCTGGAGGCGTTTCCCGAGACCCGCTGGAACGTGGACATCAAGTCGGAGCCCGCGCTCGTGCCCCTCGTGGAGCTGATCCGCCGGACGGACTCCTGGGACCGGGTGTGCGTCGGCTCCTTCTCCGAGGCGCGGGTTGCCAGGGCACACCGGCTGGCGGGCCCGCGGCTCGCCACGTCCTACGGTGTCCGCGGCGTCCTGGGGCTGCGGCTGCGTTCGTTCGGCATCCCGGCGGCGCTGCGCGCAGGTGCGGTCTGCGCGCAGGTCCCGGAGAGCCAGGGCGGCGTGCGCGTCGTCGACCGGCGCTTCGTGCGGGAGGCGCACGCGCGCGGGCTCCAGGTGCACGTCTGGACGGTGAACGAACCGGAGCGGATGGCCGCGCTCCTGGACCTCGGGGTGGATGGCATCATGACCGATCACATCGAGACGCTGCGTTCGGTGCTGAGCGAGCGGGGGGCCTGGGCCTGACGCCGGCCCGGTGACGTCTCCACGGGGAGAGACGAGGGGTACGCAATGAGCGCCGAGACCACGGACACCGCCGGGCCTGCGGACGGCACGGCGGCCGGGGCGGCAGACGCCGACGAGCGACGCCGCGAGCAACGCGGCTGGTACTTCTACGACTTCGCCTGCTCCGTCTACTCGACGAGCGTCGTCACGGTGTTCCTCGGGCCGTATCTGACGTCGGTCGCCAAGGCCGCCGCCGACGCCGACGGCTACGTCCATCCGCTGGGCATCCCGGTTCGCGCCGGGTCGCTGTTCGCGTACGCGGTCTCGGCCTCCCTCGTCGTGGCGGTCGTCCTCATGCCGATCGTGGGCGCGGCGGCGGACCGCACGGGCCGCAAGAAGCCGCTTCTCGCGGCGGCGGCCTACACGGGCGCGACCGCGACGGCCGCGATGTTCTTCCTGGACGGGCACCGCTATCTGCTCGGCGTGTTCCTGCTCATCGTGGCGAACGCCTCGATCTCCGTGTCGATGGTGCTCTACAACGCCTATCTGCCGCAGATCGCGGGGCCCGAGGAACGCGACGCCGTCTCGTCCCGGGGCTGGGCCTTCGGCTACACGTCGGGGGCTCTGGTCCTCGTCCTCAATCTGATCCTCTACACCGGCCACGACTCCTTCGGCCTCTCCGAGTCGGATGCCGTACGTATCTGTCTCGCCTCCGCCGGTGTCTGGTGGGGCGCCTTCACCGTCATACCGCTGCGGCGGCTGCGCGACCGGAAGACGAAGCCGGGCAGCACCGAGGCGGTCGGCTCCGGATGGCGGCAACTGAGGGCGACCCTGCGCGACATGCGCCGCCACCCCCTCACCCTCTCGTTCCTGCTGGCGTACCTCGTCTACAACGACGGTGTGCAGACCGTCATCTCCCAGGCATCCGTGTACGGCTCCGAGGAGCTGGACCTGAGCCAGACGACGCTGATCACGGCGGTACTCCTGGTCCAGGTGCTGGCAGTCGCCGGCGCGCTCGGAATGGGGCGGATGGCCCGGACCTACGGTGCGAAGCACACGATCCTCGGGTCGCTCGTCATCTGGACGCTGATCCTCGTCGCCGGCTACTTCCTGCCCGCCGGCTCACCACTCTTCTTCTACGCGCTGGCCGCGGCGATCGGCCTGGTCCTCGGTGGCAGCCAGGCGCTGTCCCGGTCGCTCTACTCGCATCTGGTGCCGCGCGGCAAGGAGGCCGAGTACTTCTCCGCGTACGAGATGAGCGACCGCGGACTGAGCTGGCTGGGGCCACTGGTGTTCGGCCTCGCGTACCAGCTGACCGGCAGTTATCGGGATGCGATCATCTCGTTGGTGGTCTTCTTCGTGGTCGGTTCCGTACTGCTTGCGAGGGTGCCGGTCCGGCAGGCCGTGGCGGCCGCCGGAAATCCTGTTCCCGAACGGATTTAGACGTTGAAGTGAAAGGCCGGTAGTGTACGCCTTTGGCCTGCCCGGAGGACCGTTACTGCGAGTGGAAGAATCCAAACCGTTGGGTGACAACTTCCGCCAGATGTGACAAACCGGGCATAGGCGGGTACCTGAACACTCGCAAACCTGAAAAAGCAGCGGCACGACGGGCGACGCATGACCGGCAACGGGAATCTTTGCCGCCGACCGGACGTTGACCGGATGACGACGACAGCGACATTTGTCCTGTGGGCGACAAGCCCGGGAGGCACGATTCATGAGTGAGCGAGCTCTCCGCGGCACGCGACTCGTGGTTACCAGCTACGAGACGGACCGCGGCATCGATCTGGCCCCGCGCCAGGCGGTGGAGTACGCATGCCAGAACGGACATCGATTTGAGATGCCGTTCTCGGTAGAGGCGGAAATTCCGCCGGAGTGGGAGTGCAAGGCGTGTGGCGCCCAGGCACTCCTGGTGGACGGGGATGGCCCCGAGGAGAAGAAGGGCAAGCCTGCGCGTACGCACTGGGACATGCTCATGGAGCGGCGCACACGCGAGGAGCTGGAAGAGGTGCTGGCCGAGAGGCTGGCGGTTCTGCGCTCCGGCGCCATGAATATCGCAGTGCATCCGCGGGACAGCAGGAAGTCTGCCTGACCGCGTAGCACCGCATCGAGACAGAGCCGCGGGCCGCGACACCTTGTGTGTCGCGGCCCGCGGCTCTGTGCGTGGGCCTTGGGCGGCCGGCTGTGGCGGTGCGGTGCGCGTTGCCGTGGAGCCGGGGCCGGTCGAGCTCGGCCTCGTCGGGCCGCGGTCAAAGATGTCCTCCATCGCCGCACGGGCTTGAATCTGCCGGGCTCGGGCCTCGTTCTGACGGGGTCGGGTCCGGTGGTTACGGCGTCAGGGGCGGGCGCGGGTTGTCGTCCGGGCGGGAGGGCTCCTCGCGGATCACCTCACCCTGGACGACCTTGCCGTCCGGGCGGTGCATACGGGCCTGCTGGAAGGCGTCCGAGAGGCTGCCGGGGCCGGCCGCCCTCATCCGCCGTTCCAGCGAGCGCTCCGCGTATCTGCTGAGCGCCGACCGGACCGGGGGTACCAGGAGCATCAGTCCGGCCACGTCCGAGATCATCCCCGGAATCATGATCAGGAGCCCGGCGAGCATCAGGAAGCCATTGCCACGGGTGCTCGAAGGGGTGGGAGACGAACCGCCGGCCCCCTGCTGTCCCGGCATCTGCTGGAGCGTCTCGGTGAGATTACGGAAGGCGCGGCGGCCGGCCCGCTTCATCACCACGGCCCCGAGGACGACGCCCGCGGCCAGGAGCAGCAGCACGGCGAACCCGCCTGCCGCGTCCGCCACCACGGTGAGCAGCCAGATCTCCAGCACCGCCCAGGCGGCAATGGCGAGGGGTACGAAGGTCCGGGCGCGCGAGCGCCTGCGGGCGGTCGGGGGCGGTGTGCCGGTCGTCATGCCCCCAGTGTGCCTGGACCGGCGTCCGAACGGGGTAAGGGGGTGACGGAGGCCGGTCCCCGCTCCGGGTCAGGTCGTCCGGCGGCCGAGCACCCGGTTGGCACGCGTGGTGACACCCCACGCCGTCACGCGCCAGAGCGCCTCGACCAGGATGTCGCGGCTCATCTTGGAGTCGCCGACCTCCCGGTCCACGAAGGTGATCGGGACCTCGACGACGTGGAAGCCGGCCTCGATCGCGCGACGGGCCAGGTCGACCTGGAAGCAGTAGCCCTGCGAGGCGACCTCGTCCAGGCCGATGCCCTGCAGCGTCTCGGTGCGGAAGGCCCGGTAGCCACCGGTGACGTCCCGCGTCTGCAGTCCGAGCAGCAGCCGGGAGTACGTGCTGCCGCCGCGGGAGATCATCTCGCGGGACTTGGGCCAGTTGACCACTCGGCCGCCCGGGACCCAGCGGGAGCCGAGCACCAGGTCCGCACCCTTGAGTGCGGTGAGCAGGCGGGGCAGCTCTTCGGGCTGGTGGGAGCCGTCGGCGTCCATCTCGACGAGGACGCCGTAGTCGTGGTCCATGCCCCAGCGGAAGCCGGCGAGGTAGGCGGCGCCCAGCCCTTCCTTGCCCTTGCGGTGCAACACGTGGACCTGGTCGTCGGTCGCGGCGAGTTCGTCGGCGAGCTTGCCGGTGCCGTCCGGGCTGTTGTCGTCGGCGACCAGGATGTCAGCCTCCGGCACGGCGGCGCGCACCCGGCTGACGATCGGCTTGATGTTCTCGGCCTCGTTATAGGTCGGAATGATCACCAATGCTCTGCCGAGCGGGCCGTATCGCCTCTGACCGCCGTCGTTCACTTACTGCCCCTTAAGTCCGTACGCAGATGCACACCATATCGAGCGCGGCACGCACACTGACCGACCCGGTCGGGCGGCGTGGGAAGCGGTGGCGGACAGAAGAGCGGAAGTACGGACAGAACTGCGGATCGGGGCCCGGCGCCCTTCGGGCCGACCTGGGACCCGCCGGCTGCGGATCGACCTAGAGCCGTTGTCTACTGAACGTCCGGGCCCCACCCGGGTCGCACCCTCCGCCCGGCTGAAACCTTCCCTCGCCCCCGAGGCGCGGGCGCTGAACCTGGCTGTCAGTAATGGTGGGCCGGTGCGGCACACCACCCCATGACCCAGCGGCGTTCGACGACTGCGTGGAGGTTTACCGGTCGGACGTCCTGTGGTGGACTCGGCCGAACCTACCGGCCAGCGGGCGCATTCTGTCAATAGTTGCCTGACCTGCATCGTTTAGCGAACTTGCCTGGTCAGTCCCGAAGATCCCCAGGTCGCGGCAGAACGGGGGCGGCTTCGATCGGCGGTACGAAATGTCCGCACGTCACTCGTTCGGCCGTACGTAGACAGTTTGTCCGAAGACAACCGTGCGCAGGCAGACCGGGAGTTCACCACCGGGGCTGAGGTCAGGCAGTCCGGGCGTTCCCGACCTGGGGTCCGTCGACCAGCGCGCCACCCGGTCGTCCGGGGCCTGGACCACCAGCTCCGCGGTACGCCAGACCGCGTAGTCGGCCGGGGCGCCGGGCACCAGGGTGCCCGCGTCATCACGGCCGACCGCCCGCCAGCCGCCCCGGGTGTGGGCGGTGAAGCCGGCCCGTACCGAGATCCGGTGCTCGGGCGTCCGGTGGAACGCGGCGGCCCGCACCGTCCCCCACGGGTCCAGTGGGGTCACCGGGCTGTCGGAGCCGAACGCGAGGGGCACACCGGCCCGCAGGAGCGCCGCGTACGGGTTGAGGGTCCTCGCCCGCCCGGCACCCAGCCTGCGGGCGTACATGCCCTCCTCGCCGCCCCAGGCGGCGTCGAAGGCGGGCTGGACCGAGGCGGTGAGGCCGAGTTCGGCGAAAGCGGCCACCGTCTCCGGCGTGAGCATCTCCGCGTGCTCCACACGGTGCCTGGCGGCCCGCACCCGGCCGAGGCCCACCTTCTCGGCCGCTGCCCTGATGCCGTCGACGACGGCGGAGAGCGCCGCGTCACCGATGGCGTGGAAACCCGCCTGGAGCCCGGCCTCGGTGCAGGCCGCGACATGGGCGGCGATCTGCGCGGCGTCCAGATGGGCGGTGCCCGGGACAGGTGCGTCGGCGTACGGCTCGTGGAGGCAGGCGGTGTGCGAGCCGAGCGACCCGTCGACGAAGAGGTCCCCCGCCGCACCCACCGCGCCGAGCTCCCGGACCCGCCGGGCGTCCTTCTCGTCGCCGACCTGTTCGGCCCAGTAGCCGAAGACCCGCGGCCCCGGCTCCCCCGCCGCCAGCTTCAGCAGCGAGGTGAAGTCCTCCTCGTCGGAGATGTCGGGCCCACCGCACTCGTGGACCGTGCCGATCCCGAGGGACGCCGCGTGGGCCAGTGCGGCGCGCTGGGCGTCGGCACGCTGCCGCGGTGAGACGGCGTCGTGGGCGGCCGCGCGCACCGCGTGGTGGGCGGCGCCCGTCAGCGGCGCGTCGGGCCGGTAGCCGGCCATCGAGGCGACCTGGGGGACGAGATCGAGCAGCGCGGTCGTGACGACCGCCGAGTGGACGTCGATGCGGGGCAGATAGACCGGCCGCCCGCCCGCCGCCGCATCGAGCTCGCCGCGCGTGGGCGGGCGCTGCTCCGGCCAGCGCGTGGCATCCCAGCCGTGCCCCAGGACCACCCGGTCGGCGGGGTGGGCCGCCACGTACGTACGCACGAGGGCCAGCGCCTCGCCGAGGGTGCGGGCGCCGGAGAGGTCGAGGCCGGTGAGGGCCAGACCCGTCGACGTGGTGTGGACGTGCGCGTCGGTGAACGCGGGAGTGACCAGCGCCCCCTCGAGGTCGATCACTTCGTCGACACCGCTCGCGAAGGCGTCGGCGGCCCCCTCGGAGCCCACCCAGGCGACATGGCCGCGTTCGACCACCATGGCGGTCGCGAAGGGGTCGGCGGGGCTGTGGACGTCTCCACCGCGCAGCAGCACGGTGCGGTGTTCGCTCTGGGGGGCGGTGCTCTCGGTCATGAGGACCAGTCTCCCGCCTGCCGGGGCCCACGCCGTGCGCGGCCCCCCTTACGGCTCACCGGTCAGATCTGCGGCGGGCGCGCCTCGTAGGCCGTGGAGAGGACGACGGTGGTGCGGGTGGAGACGCCGGCGAGCGAACGGATCCGGGTGAGCAGGTGCTCCAGCTCCCGCGGGGTCGCGACCCGCACCTTGAGGATGTAGTTCTCGTCGCCCGCGACGCTGTGACAGGCCTCCAGCTCCGGGACGCCCGCGAGCCGCTCAGCGATGTCGTCCGGCGCACTCGGGTCGAAGGGCTTCACCGAGATGAACGCGGTCAGGGGCAGGCCGACAGCCTCGGGGTCGACGACCGCGGCATAGCCCCGGATCACCCCGCGCTGCTCCAGCCTGCGGACGCGCTGATGAACGGCCGAGGTGGACAGGCCGGTGGCCTTGCCCAGGTCGGTGTAGCTCATCCGCCCGTCCTTGACGAGCAACTCCACGATTTGACGGTCCAGCTCCTCCATATGGATCAATCTATGGCCCCTGGCCCCCCAGGCACAGCCGTGAAGGGGCGGTGAAGGGCACCTGTGGCGGGCATGTGACGAATGCCACAGGTTTACGCACCGGTAGCCGAGCCCCTCGCGGTTACGGCGGATTCCCGGCGGGAAGTGCTTGCTGTGGTCGAGGCCGCGGCGCCTTGTCGGCCCACCTGAGGGGGGAATTTCCCATGCAGAGCCTGAAGCTCACCGGACGTACCGAACCGGAGCCCGTTGATCCTTTCGAGGACACCGCTCCCGACGCGTACGACACTTTCGAGATGTACCGGGTCGTCTGCCCGGACTGCGCGCAGCCCATCGCGCTCCTGGCGGACGAGGACGTGCTGCCGGAGCACGCACTGTGCCCCACCCCGTGGAACCCGTTCGTTCTGACGGTGTGTGCCGGCACCGGCCGCGCCGCGTCGAAGGCCCGGCCCGCCGATGAGTCGGCCGACGCCCAGGAGCAGGAGACGGCCCTGCTGCTCACGCTCCCTCAGGGACTCGACTGGAGGATGCAGCCGTTCTCGCACGCCGGGGGAACCGGCTCGCGCCCGCTCCGGGTGCCCCACCAGCTGCGTCGCGACGCCGCCTGAGGCCGACGCCGTCGAGGGGCACACACGCGCCGGAGACGGACTGCCCGCACCACCGCGGCCGGGCCGCGGTGGTGCGGGCAGTCGGCAGCAGCTCCGGCCGCGTGCGGCGCGCCAAGAGGACCTGGCGAACAGTCGCCCGAATCGGCTGAGCAGTGACCCGGCCCGGCTCCGCACCGTTGGCCCGGCATGACCCTGCTGCACTCCACGGCCGGCCCCGGTCGCCGCCGTCTCGCCGCTCCGGCCTCCGAAGAATCGGTTCCGCAGTCCCGCACCTCGCCGACACCTTCCGAGCCGCCCCGCCCGGCGCCGCGCTCGGCACCCCACTCGACCGATCCGCCCATCTACCGGTCGCTGCTCCGGCACTGGGAGAGCACCGGCAGGACCCTGCCGGGCCGCCTCGACCAGGAGTGGAACCGGATCATGACGACGCCCGTGTGGTCGGACCGGCCGCCGCGGGTCAGCGCGTCTCAGGACCCGCGAGGTGGCGGGCGATGACCATCCGCTGAATCTGATTGGTGCCCTCGACGATCTGCAGCACCTTCGCCTCGCGCATTAGCCGCTCGACGGGGAAGTCCAGGGTGTAGCCGTACCCGCCGAGCACCTGGACGGCGTCGATGGTCACCCGCATCGCGGCGTCCGTGCAGAACAGCTTGGCCATGGCCGCCTGCCGCGAGAAGGGGCTCCCCGCGTCGCGCAGCCGGGCGGCCTCCAGGTAGAGCGCGCGACCTGCCTCGATCTGCGTGGCCATGTCGGCGAGCATGAACCGCAGCCCCTGGAAGTCCGCGATGGGGCGGCCGAACTGCTTGCGCCCGGTGGCGTAGGCCACGGCCTCGTTCATCGCCGCCTGGGCCACGCCGACGGCACAGGCGGCGATGCCCAGCCGGCCGGAGTCGAGCGCGGACAGGGCGATCGCGAAGCCCTGCCCCTCCTCCCCGATCCGGCGCGCGTCAGGTACCCGGACACCGTCGAAGTGCAGCTGGGCGGTGGGCGAGCCCTTCATCCCCATCTTCTTCTCGGGGACGGCGGCGCTCAGGCCGGCGGCGTCGCCGGGGACGAGGAAGGCGGTGATTCCGCGGGGGCCCTCGACGCCGGTGCGGGCCAGGACCGTATAGAAGTCGGCGATGCCGCCATGGGTGATCCACGCCTTGGTGCCGGTGATGACCCAGTCCTCACCGTCCCGTACGGCCTTGGTGCGCAGCGAGGCGGCATCGGAGCCGGAGGCGGGCTCCGAGAGGCAGTAGGCGCCCAGCAGGCCGCCTCCGAGCATCGCCGGGAGGTGTTCGGTCTGCTGGTCCTTGGTGCCGTAACCGGCGACCGCGTGGCAGGCGAGGGAATGGACGCTGACGCCGAGTCCGACGGTGAGCCGGGCGGCGGCGAGCTCTTCGAGGACCTGGAGGTACACCTCGTACGGCTGGTCCCCGCCGCCGTGGGCGGAGTCGTAGGGCAGGCCCAGCAGTCCGGACTCGGAGAGCAGGGTGAAGACCTCGCGCGGGAACCGGCCCGCGTCCTCCTCCTCGGCGGCCCGCGGCGCGATCTCCCGCTGGGCGATGTCGCGGACGAGCTCGATGAGCTGCCTGGACTCCTCGGTGGGCAGACGGCGTTCCACCAACTGCGGGGCACGGTCGGACATGACGGCGCTCTCCTCCCTGTCGGGCGTTGCGGCGGTCGCGCGCGAGGGGTGTGAGCGGCGCCGCCGGGGGACCTCCGGACTATGCCCGGAAAACACTGCTGTCCAGCCGATGTTGCCCTCCCGGATTACGAGAGGCGCAGGCCGACGGCTGCAGCGGGTTGAGTATGCCCGATCGGACGGTATCCGTCACCGGTTGGCAGAACACGGCCGGAAACGGCCGATGGCCGCCGGAACGATCACCGGAGTTGGTCCGAACCATTGACCCAACTGGTCTAGTCCATCTACGGTTCCCAGCGAACCCGCTTTCCGCGTTCATGCCAAGTTCGCGTGTCCGCCGGAAGCCGGTCGTCCACTGGCACGTCCCCTCCCCCACGAGGAGCAACCATGACCGGACTGCATCGCCCGGGGGCCCGCATGCGGGCTCTCGCCGCTGCCGCCTGTACCGCCGCCCTGGGCGCCGCCCTGCTGGGCGTCGCGGGCACCGGGTCCGCCGGAGCGGCCCCCGCCGCCCAGCAGGCCGCCGCACCGGCAGCAGAACCGGCCGCCCCCACAGCGGCCGGCAGCAAGGTGGTCGGATACTTCACCAACTGGGGTGTCTACCAGCGCAATTACCACGTCAAGAACGTCGAGACCTCCGGCTCGGCCGACAAGCTGACGCACATCAACTACGCCTTCGGCAACGTCCAGGGCGGCAAGTGCACCATCGGCGACTCCTACGCCGACTACGAGAAGGCCTACACGGCCGACCAGTCGGTCGACGGGGTCGCGGACACCTGGGACCAGGAACTGCGCGGCAACTTCAACCAGCTGCGCAAGCTCAAGAAGCTGCACCCGGACCTCAAGATCATCTGGTCGTTCGGGGGCTGGACCTGGTCCGGCGGCTTCGGCGAGGCGGCGCAGAACCCGGCCGCGTTCGCCGAGTCCTGCTACAACCTGGTCGAGGACCCGCGTTGGGCCGATGTCTTCGACGGCATCGACATCGACTGGGAGTACCCCAACGCCTGCGGTCTGACCTGCGACACCAGCGGCCGTGACGCCTACGGCAACCTGCTGTCGGCCCTCCGCTCCAAGTTCGGCGCGGACAACCTGGTCACCTCGGCGATCAGTGCGGACGGCTCCGACGGCGGCAAGCTCGACGCGGTCGACTACGGCGGCGCGTCCAAGTACGTCGACTGGTACAACCCGATGACGTACGACTTCTTCGGCGCCTGGGACGCGAAGGGGCCGACGGCCCCGCACTCCCCGCTGACCTCCTACACGGGCATCCCGAAGGAGGGCTTCAACAGCGCGGCGGCCATCGACAAGCTGAAGGCACAGGGTGTCCCGGCCTCGAAGCTGCTGCTCGGCATCGGCTTCTACGGCCGCGGCTGGACCGGCGTCACACAGGCCGAACCGGGCGGCACGGCGACCGGCGCGGCTCCGGGCACGTACGAGGCGGGCATCGAGGACTACAAGGTCCTCAAGAACAGCTGCCCCACGACCGGCACCGTCGCCGGCACGGCGTACGCGCACTGCGGCACCAACTGGTGGAGCTACGACACCCCGGCCACCATCGGCACCAAGATGGCGTACAAGAACCAGCAGGGCCTCGGCGGCACCTTCTTCTGGGAGCTCAGCGGTGACACCACCGACGGCGAGCTGATCAAGGCGATCAACTGACGTCGTCGCGGCAGGAATGAGGGGGCGGGGAGCCGGGCGGGCTCTCCGCCCCCGTCACGTCCGGGCACGAACGCGGGTCACATGACGAACGCGGTCACATGAGGCCGAGCTGCGTGACGAACATGGCGATCACGACGACGAGTGTCCAGCCCAGAACGTTCTCCAGCAGTTTGGAGCCGCCCTCGGGCCCGCCGGTCCGCACGCGGCGGCGGGCAGGGGTGGTGGTTGCGGCGGCAGTCGCGGTCATGGCATCTCGTTCGGTCGGCCGGCAGTCGTTGTCCCCCGAGGACCCGACCACAGTGCCAGCCCGGCAGGCCCCCGGGGTAGAGATCTGCGTCACTGTCCCCGGGGCCGGCCGGACCGCGTCAGCGGATGCCGACGGCCGCCAGGGCCCGGCGCTGGGCGGGTGCCGGGTGGGCGGGGAAGTACAGGTAGCAGACGCCGCCTGTGCCCGACACCACACTGCCGCTCGCGTTGTAGCGCTTGGTACGGAGCCAGATCGTCTCCAAATGGGAGGGCGCCACCTACCACGTGACGCCCTCCCGCACAAACATGCAGGTCACAGGCATGGAGCGTGTGAGACATATCGAGCGCAGATGCGCCCGTGCTGACCCGGTGCTGGGTTCCATTGGCGTCCGTTCGGGACCGTTCGGGTGCAGCGCGCTGGTTCGGTGCTGACCTCGCGCCCCTCGCCGCCGGGCAGACGTCTGCTCATTTGGCGCGGCCGCCTTCCTCACTACCGTCCTCGCGAGCAGCCGAAGCAAGCGTAGGGGAATTGTTCGTGCGTGAGCCGAGGTGGGACGTCAAGGCGCTTGCCGCCTATCTCGGGAAGCCGACTTCTTGGGTGTGCGACAACCATCTCAAGGAAGAATTGCCGAGCTTCCGGGTAGGCCAACAGCTACGGTTTCCTCCAGCGGAGGTTCGACAACGGGCAGTACAGCTAGCCCCAGCCATGCGGAACGACTGTACGACGCCGTCCTCACGCTCGCCCTAGAGCACGCAGACGACCCCACGAACGTCCCCGCGTCCGCCGCGGCGGTCCTGCATCAGGTCCGTCCACGCGATGCGGAACGCATGGCCCGACTGGCCATCACACACGCAGGCAAGGTCCTGCGCCATCCCCATACTCCGACCAACTGGTACGAGGCGGTTGGCGCCGTGCGTGCGCTCGCTGCGACGGGTCAGTGTGTCGGTTGGCTACTGCTTCGACGATGCAGCGTGGGGCCACGGCTACGCGACCGAGGCCGCGCGTGCTCTGCTGCGGTGGGCATTCGACACGCTGGCCCTCAATCGCGTCCAGGCTGAGACCGATACGCGCAACGTGGCTTCTGCCCGCGTGCTGGAGAAGCTCGGCTTCGTGCGCGAAGGGACGTTGCGGGAAGACTGCGTCGTCAACGGCGAGGTCTCTCACTCATGGGTCTACGGGCTGATCAGGCGGGAGTGGCAGCCGTCGTCCGAGCCGGTTCCCGCCCACTGAGTTCCGTCGCTCGGCACCCGGGGTCGGCTGACCCCAGGCAACTGATCACTGCGCCTCATCCACACGCAACGGCGAACCGGACAAGGAGTTACACGGCTGCCGTCGGCTCTCGCGGTGCCGCACCATCCGGCCGGTGACCCGGCAGGGTACGCGAAGCCGCCGAACTCGTATGCCACGCCTCACGCTCGGCAGACCGTTGGCTCGGCGGTTTGGCGGACACTTCCTCGCAGTTCTCCTTCTGTCGTACCCCTCTCCCCGCAGCCCGGACTGCCCTGGTCAGGGCAGCGACGGACCTCAACTCGGTCACCCGGTAACCGTGCTCGCCGGGCACCGGCTGCCGGAAGGTCACTTCCGGGTGTCGTCTCCGATCACGCTGTCCGGGGTCGCCCCGCCGGTGGTCTCGACCGCGGTCGTAGCCCTGGACAGCTCGTTGCCGGCAAGGGCGATGTCCGTGGAGCGGGCCCCGCTCACCTTGAGGTAGACGTCGGTGCCGTGTGGGGCGCGGGAGCTGCTGAAGAAGGCGTCCCGGGTGTCCCTCAGCTCCAGCAGGGCGCTGCCCGGCCCGGGGCCCGTGCCGTTCAACGTATCCACCGAGAGGTCCACCACGTCGTCCGCGACCAGCAGCGGGCGCGGATCGGGCACGGTGGAACGGATCTCGGTGCCGGAGATCCGTACCCCGCGAGCATGGCGGACATAGAGGCCGTAGGCGGGCAGACGGCCGAACATCCTGGCTTCCGGATACTCGGCAACCTCCTCGGGGATCTCCCGCTCCACCCACTCGCGGCGACCGCCCTCGTCCGTGTCGATGCGGATCCCCGAGAGGACGACGTCCTCGACGGGCTGCTCGGCCAGCCCGGTGATCGAGGAGGTGAGGATCGCTCCGGTGGCCTCGATGCCGGAGATACGGATCCGGCGCAGACGGCCGGGCACCGGGTCGGGCTGCCCCCATCCCCGGTTGCCGAGCCGGATGAAGACGGGGGTACGGGTGTTGCGCATCCGGATGTCCGAGACGCTCACACCGTCGACCCAGCCGCCGTCGACCATCTCGATGGCGATGCCGGCGATGACGCGTTCGTTGAGCGGTACATCGGCGTTGTGGATCACCGAATTGGTGAACGTGATGTCCTCGAAGCCGCCCCTGGTCGCGGTGCCCAGCTTGAAGGCGTTGCAGCAGCAGGAAAGGACGCAGTTGGTGATGACGACGTTCCGGGTGACCCCGAGGCCGCCGTAGGGGTTCTCGCTCTTCAGACAGATCGCGTCGTCACCGGTCTCGATGTCGCAGTCGGCGATGATCACGTTCTGGCAGGCGGTCGGGTCGATGCCGTCGGTGTTGATGCCGTCGATCGGATTGCGGATGACGATGCCGCGGATGATTACGGTGTCGCAGGCGATGGGGCGCAGCGTCCACCCCGGCGAGTTGCGCAGGGTGACGCCCTCGATGCGTACGTTCCGGCATTCGGCGAGCTCGACCATGGGCGAGGGTCGGTCGTTGTTGCCGACCGGCTTCCAGTTGTGGGTGACGACGTCGGCCCAGAACCGGTCCGGCGGAGTGACCGGCCGGCCGGACGGTTCCCAGAATGCCGGGCCCTGACCGTCGATGGTGCCCGTACCGGTGATGGCGATGTCGGTGGCGCCGCGGGCGAACACCAGATGCCGCTGGCCCGCGTCGCAGTCGGCGGGCGGCCCCTCGTGCGGCGGGTAGTCCGCGAGGTCCGTGCTGCCGAGGAGGATCGCCCCGGCCTCCAGATGCAGGGTGACCCGGCTCCTGAGCTCGATGCCGCCGGACAGATAGGTGCCGGGCGGCAGGTGGGCGACGCCGCCGCCCGCGGCGTAGGCCGCGTCGATTGCCGCCTGGATCGCCGCGGTGTCCTTCGTACGACCGTCGGCCACCGCCCCGAAGCGGTCCACGGAGAACACCGGCGGTCCCCCCGCCTGCCGGTGTTCCCGGACCGGCGAATGCGCCGTAGCGGCAGCTTGCTGGGACACGGTCATGCTGTTACCACCCTTGCCACCGCGGCCCCGAACGGTTCGAGCACGATCTGCTCGGTGAGATCCCGGCCGTCCAGAACGTCCTCCAGACGGAAGCCGGCCCCGTCCTGATCCGGATGGGCGGTGACCGTGTCGCCGGACACGTTGACCAGCCATGCGTACCGCTGCCCCGAGGAGTGGAGCAGTCCGTCGACGTGGACCCGGGCGTCGTCCACGGTGAGGAAGGGGCGCACGCACGCCTGCGCCGCCAGGGCGCGGTAGAGGCGGTGTACGTCGTCGTCGCGGTGCGCGTCCGGTGTCGCGGAGCCGAAGAACTCCACGGGGTACGTGGCGAGATACACCGCGCCCCTGCCGTGGTCGCGCCGCACCAGCGCCGGGCGGCCCCGTCCGTCGCGGGCGACCACGACGCAGTCGGCGCTCTCCTCGTCCAAGGGCAGCATGGCCCGGGCGTCGGCCGGTCCGGAGACCGGGAAGCGCAGTGTGTCACCGGCCTTGAGATTGCCCAGCGGCTCGGTGAACTCCCAGGCGACGACCGGGTCGACCGGCTCGTTCAGACCGTACCGAAGTGTGTGCGAAGCGCCGATCAGCCGCTCGATGGGAGGCCACCAGGCACCGCGGTGGGAACCGCCGGCGCCGGCGAACCAGGACATGTAGACGTGGCTGCCCTGGTTCGCCCATTCCAGCAGCAGGTCGAAGGTCGGAGCGGTCAGCAGCTTGTTGGACGGGACGAGTACCAACCCGGATCGACGCGGCGTGTCCAGTTCGCGGCTCAGGGCCGGGGCGAGATCGGCGGCCCTCGCCGAAAGGTACGCGTGGTGGCTCACCGTCGTGATCGCGGTCCGCTCCGCGACCGAGACCCGGGGATGCTCCTCCAGGTGGGACGGGATCAGGATCGAGGTCTCGGTGTCCGGGCGGGCGCAGTTGTCGAAGTCGACTGCGTCGAGGAGGCGCCGGAAGGTGTCGATCTCGGCAAGGGCGGGCTTCGGCGTGCCGTCGGAGCGGGTGATGCCGAAGCCCAGCTCGAAGGGGCGGTGTCGGTAGGGGTCGACGGACTCCAGGGAGAAGTCGGTGTTGTTCCAGGCGAGCCAGCCGGTGGCTCCGGCGAGCAGCGTGTGGTGCAGCACCTGACGGTAGTAGTGGGCGGCGTTGCGCTCCGAGGAGAGCGCCGCGGAGACGCCGAACTCCTCCATCACCACCGGCTTGCCGAAGTGACTCATCTCGCAGGCCCATGCCGCCGCGGTGTGCACCCGTACCTGGTCGTCGCCCATCGGGTAGGTGTGCGGGCCGACGAAGTCGACCAGGTCGTCCTGGCGCCGGATCCGGAAGCCGTTGTCCTTGCCGGTGGTCTCCATCGTCCAGGCGCCGTCGCCCAGCGACACCGGCAGCCGGGAGCCGCCGGCCCGTACGGCCTGGGTGCAGATCAGGCCCCAGGCCCGGACCTCGTCGGGAGTGGCCGGTCCCGCGAAGATCGGGAACTCGTTGCTGATCAGCCAGCCGGCGACCGCGGGGTCCGCGCCGATCCTCCGGACGATCTCCCGGATGAAGAACGCCTGCTGGCCCAGCATGAAACCGTTCGTGTAGAGGTTGCGGCCCTCCCGCCACGGCACGTCCCAGTCCTCGCCGGACATGTGTCCGACCAGGAAGGTGGGAATGGTGGGCATCCCCATCTCCGCACTGGTCCGCAGGAATTGCCGGTACCGCTCGACGAAGTCCTCGTCGATCCGGTCGGGTTCAGGGTGGAAGTCCGGCCAGAACAGGAACGACCGGGTCACGTTGGTTCCGTGCTCGCGCAGGGTGCGCAGTTCCTCGCGGACGACCTCGTCGTCGTAGTCCCGCCACATGAAGAGGCTGCCGTGCCGTGACCAGTAGTTCGCTCCGAGCCAGAGGCCGGCATCGAGCCTGGGAGCCGGCCGTGGCACAGCGGTGCTGCTGCCGGCCTGGGGGGTGGGGCGGGAACTGGAGTCGGTCATCTGCTCTCCGTTTCGTTGACTGGGTGCCCGGCCCGGGGCCGTGGCGGAGGCGGCCGCCACGGCCCCGGGCGCCGAGTGATCGGGGTCGGGATCAGGTGGGCGGCGCCTGGAGGTGGACCGCCTCGATGCCGCGGTTCACCTCCCGCATGATGTCGGTCATGTCGTAGTAGGGCTGGTCCTGCTGGTTGGTCAGACCGACGTTGAACGCTTCGGTGGCGCCCGGCTTGTGGGTCACCGCCTGGTCGTAGGCGGAGAACCAGGCGAAACCGACGAAGGCCCGGCTCCCGGCCTGTGCCTCGACGAAGGCCCGGTACTTCTCCCCGCGGTCCCGCTGGCTGGTCGCCGTGGTTGCCGCGTTGGCCGCGGTCATTCCCCTCTCGGGGAACATGAAGGAGAACTCCAGGGTCAGGATCGGCTTGCCGTAACTCTCGTACTGCCGCAGATAGTCGACGCTGGTCGAGTACCAGTCGAAGGAGATGGCGTCGAGGTACTCGCGCCCGCCCACGTTCCACTCCGGACTGGTGCGCCAGGTGGGTACCAGGGAGCCGCCGAGGAAAAGATGGTGCGGGTCCTGCTTGTGGATCGCCTTGCGTACCTTCTTGAAGTACGTCTTCGAGGCCAGCGTGATGAACGCCGTGACGTCCGCCGCGGGCACCCGGGCGATGCTGATCGGGACGTCCCCCAGGGAGTGGAAGGAATCCGCGTCGGTGCCCAGAATGACGTTGACCCGGTCGATGTCGTCGCCGTAGGTGTCGGCCAGGTACCGGACGAAGGCGGTCTTCGCCGCGAGAGTGGAGTCGCGCTTGACCACCTCGGCGACGACGTCACGGCTCCAGCCGCGTTCGTTCTCGAAGAAATACCCGATGAGCCACGGGTTTTTGCGGTTCCCGTGCAGATCGAAGGTGCGGTCCAGCTTGGCCGAGAAGTCGGGGTCGAACGGGTCGATTCCCCACAGCACCCGGATCACGTCGGGAGGTGTCGGCGCCTGAGCGAGGTACGGCATGACGACTTCGGTGTCGAGCGTCCACTTTCCCTGGGCGTTGAACCCCCAGTCGATCATGCGTTTGGCGACCGTCCTGCGCCACTTGGGCCGGTAGTCGTCCCCGTACTTCCGCGCGAGGTTGGCCCTGAGGAAGCTCACGACGTGTCCCTTGTCGTCCTCGGTGTAGCAGGACGCGAACTGCACGGGGTCCGGCAGTTCCTCGAAGAGGTCGACGAGTGTGCCGTCCGGGTTCTTCCACCAGGTGCCGTACCCCCACTCCTCGGGAGAGAAGGCGTCCACGGCCTTGAGGATGAACAGATGGCCGTCCGGGGTGACGAACCACCACCGGCCGTCGATCTGCTCCAGCCGGAAGTAACCGGTGGCTCTGTGTCGTCCGAGCTCCTTCAGGCCGCCGTACCGGTCGTACCGGACCCGGTCCGGAGCGACGTGGGCCAGCCTGGCGGCCTCCTGCGCGTATTCACTGCGCAGTTGCTCGTCCGAAACGACCTTTCCGGGCCAGTCCTGGTGGAGGTACTGCCCGTAGCGGTCGACCAGCCAGGTGGCCCCTGCGAGTTGAGCCGGCGCGTCCGCGTGCGCGGGCGAGGCGAACTGGGACAGTGCGAGCGCGGCGGGAACGCCGCGTATCAGGGTGCGTCGCGAGATCATGGATCGAACTCCTTTGCTCAGTCCGGGCACACGGACTGGGTACCGGTGATGGGGAGGGGCGCATCCTGGTGTCGCTGTTCCAGCTCCTGGTGGGTCTGCGTCATGACGTTGGTCATGGCGGTGTAGGGCTGGTCCTGCTGGTTGACCAGGCCGAAGTTGAAGTTCTCCCCGTCGGACGCGCGACCGGTGATGGCCTGGTCGTAGTAGCTGAACCAGCCGGACCCGACGAAGACCGGGCTCTCGGCCTGTCCCCAGCTGAACTGCTGGTGCATGGTGCCGCGGTCGGCGATGTCGTCGGCGCTGACGGAGCCGTTGATGCTGCGCAGGCCCCGGTCGTGGACGTTGAACGAGTGCTCCAGGTTGAGCACGGGCTTGTCGTACGGCTCGTACTTGTCCAGGTAGGTCGCGCTGTTGCTGTAGACGTCGACGGAGATGGCGTCCACGGACTCGCGCCCGCAGACCTCCCACGCCAGGGTGGAACGCCAGCCCGGCACCAGGGCGGAGCCGAGGAACAGGTGATTTCCGTCGTACTTGCTGAGCGCCTTCCGGACGGTCGAGTAGTAGGTCTTGGACGCCTCGCCGATGAATTCGGTGCGCAGGGTGCTGCCAGTGGGCACCTTCGCGGAGAGGTTCGTGGTCTCCAGGGTCTCCTTGGTGCCCGCGGGAGTCCCCAGCTTGTTGTTGGTCTCCGTCAGGCCGTAGGTGTTGATCATGTAGGCGACGAAGGCTGCCTTGGCCGGAGACTGGCCGTCGACGTCCGCCAGTACCTTGGTCATCACGTCGTCGTCCCAGCCCCGTTCGTTGTCGAAGAAGTAGCCGATCAGCCAAGGACTGTTGACGTTTGTCTGGACGATTCCGGTTGGGGAACCGAGCTGCTTGTCGAGCGCCGTGGCGAATGCCGGGTCGAACGGGTCTATGGCGTATGTAGTGATGTATTTCACCGTCTTCGAGTCCGGTGCCGTGATCTGGCCTATCCAGGGCATCTGGAGGCCCCCATCGCGGGACCACTTGGACTGCGCGTTGAAGCCCCACTTGGTCAGGCGCTTCTTGGTGATGTCGCGCCACGGCGTCGCCCAGTCCGTGACTGGGTACTTGCGCATCAGGTTCGCCTTGACGAAGCTCATCTCCTTGCGGTCACTGCTGTAAGCAGCGGCGTAGGTCGCCTCGTCGGGCAGGGCCGAGAATTTCCCGAGCTGCAGACCACCGGAGTCCTTCACAACCGTGGCGTAGCCCCAGTCGGTGGCAGAGGTGGCGTCGATTCCCTTGAGAATGAACTTGTTGCCGTCGGGGGTGATGAACCACCACTTGCCCGTGCTGGCATCCTTCTTCAGGCTGAAGTAACTGGGGTGGTCCTCGGTAGTGCCGAGCGCCTTGACGCCTCCGTACTGGTCGTACTTGGCCGGGTCCAGCGTGACGCCGGCCAGCGCCGCGGTTTCGTCCGTGGCGTCCTGCTGCAGTTGCTGGTCGGAGGTCAGCTTCCCGGGCCAGGTCCCGTACAGGTACTGGCCGTAGATGTCTGCCAGCCGGGTGGGGACGGACACCTCCGCATCCAGCTGTGACTGGTCGTACGGGGCAGGAGTCGGGTCGACGGTGCCGCTGCCGGCCGTGAAGGTGACTTCGGAGAGCGGGAGGTGCAGGAACTGGTTGACGCGCGTCAACTTGATGCGTACGAACCGGGCCTGCGTGTTGTTCATCGCGACGGTGCGCTGGTAGTCCAGCTGGCTGCGGTCCCAGGCTTCGCTGTGCGCGACGCGGTAGGCGGTGCCCGCTTCGGTCCGGTAGGTGACCTCGATCTCGTCGAAGCCCCAGAATGCGTTGTCCGCCGTACTCGTGATCGAGATGCTGCTGAGCGGGCGGTCGTACAGCAGGTCGAAGACGAGGGTCACGCTCTTGGGTGCGCCCGAGGAACCCTCCCATCCGACGCAGTCGGTGGTGCTGCCGTTGAAGAGCTTGCTGTCCTGGAACGCAACCACACGATCGCTGCCCGCTTCCGGGTGCATCGACGTGGATGGGCTGCTGGCGTAGTAGTTCCCGTCGGTGACCGTTTCGGCCCGGGCGCGCTGAGCGCCCAGCAGCTGTACGGACAGGAGCGTCAGCAGCAACGCCAGCACCATGCGCAGCAGCCGGTGCCGCCGCAAGGCCATGCGTACGGTCATGGGGTCATCCCTTCAGACCGGTGAAATTGATTCCGCGGACGATGTGGCGCTGGAACACCAGGTAGAGCAGCAGCGGAGGGATGATCGTGATGAGCATCCCGGCGATGACCTGGTTCTGTTGCGTCGTCTCGGCGAGCCGTGGCAGCGCGACCGACAGTGGTTGCGCGTCGGGGTCGGAGATGACGATCATGGGCCAGAGGAATTCCTTCCAGGCGCTCATGACCGCCAGCAGGGACACCACGGCGACGATCGGGCCGGACATCGGCATGATGATCTGCCAGAACAACCGCCAGGGTCCGGCTCCGTCGACCTGGGCCGCCTCGTGGAGTTCGCGGGGCAGACTGTCGAAGAACTGCTTCATGATCAGTACGTTGAAGGCGTGTGCCCCCGCCGGCAGCCACACCGCCCAGGGCGTGTTGGCGATCGACACGCCGGTGAAGGGCATGTGGAGCACCACCAGGTAGAGCGCGACCAGCGAGGTGGTGCCGGGTATGAAGAGGGTGGCGAGCACGGCGTAGTAGACGACGCGGCCGTACCGGGGGCGCAGTACCGACAGGGCATACGCGCCGCAGGTCGCCACCAGCAGCTGGAAGAACCAGGAACCGCCCACCAGGACCGCTGTGTTGAGCAGGTACCGGCCGAGCCTCAGCCTCTCCCAGGCGCTGGCGAGATTGCCCCACTGGAAGACGGAGGGCCACAGCCGCAGTGGATCCCTGAGAATCTCCTGGGTGGGGGACAGGGCCCCCTTGACCGTCCACAGGATCGGTCCGAGGCCGGCGATCGCGACCACGACCAGGATGACGGGCTGCGAGATCCTCAGGGTCCAGCGTACGGAGGGGCGGCGCCGGTCGGCCGGTGAGATCACGCCGCGGAACTGGTCGTCGTCGCTCATGAGGTGCTCCACTTGCGGGTCAGTCGCAGATAGACGGCAGACAGCAGGGCCAGTGCCAGGGCAAGCAGCACGCTGAGTGCGGCGGCGGTGCCGTAGTCGCCGTTGAGGAACGCGTACCGGTAGATCAGCAGCAGGATGCTCACGGTCGAGTCCTCCGGTCCGCCGTCGGTGAGGATGAAGGGCTCGGTGAAGACCTGGAAGGTGCCGATGATCTGGAGCAGCAGCATGATCAGGATGACGCCGCGCAGCTGTGGCAGCGTTACGTGCCAGATGCGCCGCCTGATCGATGCACCGTCCAGCTCGGCGGCCTCGTACAGGTCGGCCGGCACGCTGGACAGCGCCGCCATGTAGATCAGTGTGGTGCTGCCGGCGTTCGCCCAGGTGGCCGCCAGCACCAGGCTCGGCATCGCGGAGGCCGCCGACTGCAGCCAGGGGTACGGGCCGAGGCCGATGTAGCCGAGGACCTGGTTGAAGAGCCCGAAGTCCGGGTCGTAGAACCAGCGCCAGAGCATCAGTGCGACCACCGGCGGGACCACCACGGGGAGGTAGATCAGCACCCGGAAGACCCCGCCCAGTCGTCTGAGCTCGGTGACCAGCATCGCCAGCATGATGGGGACCGGAAACCCGATCACCAGGGCCAGGGCGACGAACCAGGCGGTGTTCCGCAGCGTGGTCCACAGGAGGGGGTCGTTGAACAGGAACTGGAAGTTGTCCAGCCCGACCCAGGTGGGTGGGTTGACCAGGTCGGTCTCCTGGAAGCCGAGGATGACACTCCGGCCGATCGGCCACCAGGCGAAGCAGCCGAAGAGCAGCAGCAGCGGCAACAGGAAGAGTAGCGAGGCGAGCCCGAAGCCGCGACGACCCGGCGGGCGGAGCAGGGCGAGACGCGAACCGAGGCCGCTCGGCCGGGTGGTGTCCGGCTGCTCCTTCCGCGGTGGCGCGGTGGTACCACCGGCGGGCTGGACGATGGTCATCGCTGGGCCCGCTCCAGTGCGGGGACGGCCTTCTTCTCCGCCTTGTCCAGCTCGGACCCGGGGTCGGCGCTCTTACGGGTGAGCACGGCCGTCACGGCGCTGTCCAGGGCGGCGTACACGTCCTGGGCGGCCACCGACGGCTCGACGACGAACTCCTGCTGCTTCACACCGCTGTTGAAGGGCGCGAAGTTCTCGAGCGGGACGGTGGCGTGCTCGTTCCGGGCCTTGTCGACGGGGCCGCTCACGGTGGGCTGGTAGAGGGGAACGGTCGGCGTGCCCACCGGGATGCCGTCGGCGGCCTCCGCCTTCGCCCGCGTGCCAGCCTCCGCCGGGTCGTGCTTAGCCCTGAGGTAGTAGTAGTCGATCCACTTCACCGCGGCTTCGCGCTGGGCTGCGTCGGCCTTCGGATTGATCACGGCCATCTTGCCGCCGAGCATGGTGGCCGACCGGCTCGCCGAGGGCAGTGCGGCGACACCGTAGATCTTGGGGTCGCCGTTGTACTTGGTGATGTGGTCGACGTAGGTGCTGGGCGTCGCCATCATCATGCCGATACGGCCGGCCGAGAACGACTTCTGGATCTCGCCCGCGTCCCGCAGCTGCTGGGTGCCCATGGAATTGTCCTGCCAACGCAGCGCCTTGAGCCATTCCAGGGCCTGCTGCACCGGTGTGTCGTTGAAGGCCGCGACCTGCTTGCCGCCCTCTTCCTTCTCGATCCGGCCGCCGTACGTGTACGTCATGGCGGTCAGCGTCCAGCCGCCCGTGTTGTTCGTCGTCGGCTGCGCGTAGCCCGGCAGGCCGGTCTTCTCCGAGATCGCCTTCGCAGCCTGCCGGACCTCGTCCCAGGTCTTCGGCGGGTTGTCCGGATCGAGCCCGGCCTTCTTGAACAGTTCCCGGTTGTAGACCAGGGAGAGGGCGAACTCACTGGTGGGCAGGCCGTAGTTGTGCCCCTTGGCATCCGTGCCCGGCGCCAGCGCGCGCTTGTCGAACTGGTCGGCGTCCGGCAGAGCCTTCACCTGGTCGGTGATGTCCGCGATCTGGTGGCGGTTGATGAGCCCCTGGGGTTCGGTGAGCGGCACGATGAACGTCGTCTCGAGCTGGCCGCCGGCCAGCCGGGCGGCGAAGGTCTTCGCGTCCCAGACCGCTTCACTCGGCTTGACAACGATGTCCGGATTCGCCCGCTCGAAGGCGGCCACCTGGTCGGTGAACTGATTGCGCAAGGTCATCTGGGTGGTCGGGGGCATGTCCGTCACCGTGATGGTCACTTTGCCGCCGGCGGCATCACTGCCGGAGTCCGAGGACGAGCAGGCCGCGGCGGTGAGTGCGACTACCCCCGCGGTACAGCAGGCGGCAAGTCTGGACCATGGTGTTCTCATCTCATTGACTCCCTGTCCTTGGCGCGCGGCAATTCGGCAAGGGGATGCCCACGGCGCGGATGCGCAGCGGGTGTGACGAAGGAGTATCGGGCGGTCGCGGCACGAGCACATCGGTCGCGACTCCTCGCCCGTCTGCCTGGTGGCAGAGCGGGCGTTACCAGTGGTGCGGCTCCAACTCACTCCCGAGGTAAATCGGTTGAGCTGGGACAGTAGTAAGCGCTTCGATGAGGGTCAAGACTTCCGTCACCATGAATCCTCGGCACCTCTGATGGGTCGTTACAGACCGAGATGACCGCAATTGGGGTGCTCCGCAGATGATTTGACAGCTCATCAATTTTCACCTCGTTCGGAAACCGGTATACCTGCTGGGGTCACACGCGTCCGGTGGGCGCTAGCCTGAGCGTCGTGACCGAAGAGCAGCAGGACCCACGCCGGCGGCCGACGATCTCCGATGTCGCCACACGTGCCGGGGTGTCCAAAGGAGCCGTCTCCCGGACTTTCAACGGGGGCAAGGGCATCAGTACCGCCACCATGGCGAGGATCAGGGCCGCCGCTGCCGAACTCAACTGGACGCCCAGCACCGCGGCCCGCGCCATCGGCGGCGGCCCCGCACGCGCAGTGGGCATGGTGCTGCGCAGACCAACGGAACTCCTCGAACTCGACCCGTTCTTCCCCGCGTTCCTGTCCGGTGCGGAGAGTGCTCTCACCACGGTGGGGTACGCGGCGGTGCTGCGGTTCGTCGCCGACGCCCACACCGAGCGCGAGGCATATGAGCAGATGACCGGTGAACGCCGGGTCGACGGGTTCCTGCTGACCGACCTGCGCCACCGCGACCCGCGCTTCGAGTGGCTCAGCCGGCTTGGCACCCGCGTCGTGGTCGCCGGATCACCGGGCCGCACCTGCCCCTTCCCCTGGGTCAGCACCGGCGGCGCCGACCAGGTCCGCGAGCTGACCCGCCACCTCGTCACCCAGGGACACCGCAACATCGCCCATGTCTCGGGGCCCGCGGGTCTGCGCCATGCACGGAGCCGGCGGCAGCTGTGGGAGGACACCCTGGCCGAAGCGGGACTCGAACCGGGCCCCGTGGTGGCGGGCGACTTCACCACCGAGGGCGGCGCGCAGGCGACCCGCGCACTGCTCGACCGGTCGCCTCGCCCCACGGCGATCTTCTACGCCAACGACCTGATGGCGATCGCCGGGCTGTCCGTGCTCGCCGAGAACGGGGTGAAGGTCCCCGAGGAGATGGCCGTGGCCGGGTTCGACGACATCAGCCTGGCCAGCTACGTCACCCCGGCCCTGACCACGGTGCGCTGCGACTACCGCCGGATGGGGCAGATCGCTGCCCACACGCTGCTGGCACAGCTGCGCAACGAGGACGTGGCCCCCCAGATCACCATCGGCGGCGAGCTCCGCCTACGGCGGTCCACCGGCGCGTGAGCGCACCTGCCCACGGCCCGTCCCCTCCGGCTCAGCATAGGAGCACCGCCTCATGCAATTGCGGACCACAGACCTGCCCCGCACAGTCGAGAGGGGGGCCGCGACGACCGGTTGCGCCCGTCCCCTCCCATCGCGTTCGGTCGGACTGCCGTCCGGCGCGGGCGCCGGCCCGGCCGGCAGCCGGTGCGCTGCCGGCGGCACCCGAAACCGTCTGCCGCACCCGGGTGGCGGAATCGACGTGTCCGCACGCCCGAAGAAGGCCCCGCGGCGGAGGGCGCGATGAACGACGACACCGCCGCCGAACCCGCACCTGCGTACGTGCCCGCCTCCGACCCCGGCGGGCCCGGACACCAGACCCCCGCCGGACGGCACACCACCGATCTCGGCGGCATCTGGGAATTCACGACCGACCCGGAGACGGCCGTGTGGGACCGGCTGCCCGTACCCGGCAGCTGGGACGTGAACGACAGATACGCCTGCCACCAGGGCGACGGCTGGTACCGGCGGACCTTCGACACACCCCGATTCGGTGACGAGCAGGTGGTCCGGCTCCACTTCGAGGCCGTCTGCTACACGGCGACCGTCTGGCTGGACGGCACCCTGCTCGGCACCCACGCCGGCGGGTACACCCCCTTCGAATACGACGTCACCGGGCTACTGACGACCGACGGCAGCCCCAACACCCTCACCGTCAGGGCCAACAACGACGAGGTCGTCGGCGCCACATGGCTCTGGGGAGGAATCTCCCGGCCCGTCTCCCTTGTCGTCGATCCGGCAGTACGTATCGAGAGGCAGCGGGTCACCGCTCACCCCGCACCGGGGGACGGCACCGCCGAGGTGGCCACGGATGTCACCGTGTCCAACGCCCTCGGCCACGACCGCACCGTTCGGCTCGGCGGCATGCTCACCGGCACGTCGGGCCGTGCCCTGCGTTCTGGGACGCTGAGCCCCGAGCCGACCGCGGGCCAGGACCTGACCGTGCCGGCCCGCTCGGTGCGGACCGTCCGGCTGACGACCGTCCTGCCCACCGGCTCGTATGAACTGTGGTCCCCGGACCATCCGGCGCTCTACCGTGCCACCGTCACTCTCAGTCAGGGCGGCCGTCTCTCGCACGCAGTCTCCGACCGGTTCGGCATCCGCAGGATCGAGATACTGCCGGACGGACTGATGCTGAACGGCGAGCGTCTGCGGACCGTGGGCTTCAACCGCGTCCCCGGAGACCGGGTGCACGGCGCCACCGAGCCGCCGTCCGTGATCCGCGCCGAGATCGACCGCATGAAGCGGGCCGGGGCGGACATGACCCGCATCCACCACGTCCCGCAGTCGCCCGATCTCCTCGACCACCTGGACGAGATCGGGATGCTCAACATCGCCGAGATCTCCGTCTGGGGGCAGGAGGCCTGTCTCGACCCGGAACGCTGGATGCCCGAGCTGCGTGAGATGGTGCACCGGGACGCCAACCATCCCTCGATCTTCGCGTGGTCCGTGGCGAACGAGATCAGGGGCACCGAGGAGGCGGGCCGGAACTTCGTCCGGGCGCTGATCGACCGCACCCGCGCCGAGCTCGACGACTCGCGCCCCCTGACGTATGTCAGCAACACCTTCGGCGACATCGGAGGCCCGCAGGACGAGGCACTCCAGTACACCGACTTCATCGCGGTCAACATGTACCGGGACTACGCCGAACGGCTACGGCAGTTGCGCGTGCACTACCCGGACAAGCCGGTCTTCGTCAGCGAATTCAGCAGCGACGGCTACACCTTCACCCCCGACCGCGAGAGCGTCGAGTACGCCTCGCAGTATGACGGCGGGATCCCGGCGGAACTGTCAGGTCTGCCCTGGGTGATCGGCGCCTCCCGGTGGACCTTCGACGACTACCGCAGCCGCTTCCAGGGGACATCCGTCAATCAGCTGCGCGGGTGGGGCGTGCAGACCGAGTGGGGCGGCCTGAAGCGCAGCTACGACCGGATGCGCGCCGCGTTCGCTCCTGTCCGAGGGCTGCTGCCGGCCCCGGTGGACGGCGGCACGCGGATCACGGTCGTCCCGCGCGGCGCGGGCGAACTGCCCAGCCGGGTACTGCGCGGCCACCGGCTGCACTGGCGGGCGGTGGACGCGACAGGCGGCACCGTCGACGAGCGGTACGTCCCACTGCCGGACATCACACCCGGCGGCACGCCCTTCAACCGCGACATCGGATGGCGGACGGACGCGTGGCCGGACAAGGAGGCCATCACCGAGCACGTGGGGCTGGTCGACCCACAGGGGTACGAAGTCGCCGTCGCCGACCTGGCCCTGGCCGCGCCCGCAGCCCCCGGCGTCGCCCAGACCGTTGTGGCCGACGGCGCTCTGCGCGTGGTTTTCGGCCACGTGCCGGGAGCCGACTCGTACCGTGTCGAAGCGGCATGGGAAGGCACCGGCCCGGCGACCTTTTCACGCATCGTCCACAAGGACTGCCATGCAGACATCGCGGGGCTGCTGAACGGAACCCCGTACCGGGTGCGCGTCGTCGCCGTATGCGCGGCGGGCGAGGCCGCGTCCGAGTGGAGGACCGGGCTCACCCCGCGGGCGGACGCCGGGCCGTTGCCGCCGGACGCACAGGCGCTGACGCCGGTGCCGGCCGGCGTCGTGCTCCACTGGCGCGGCGGGGAAGCGGACCTGGCCTGCGCCATCGAGGTCGCCGACGCCCGCAGCGCCGAAGTGATCCACTCCGGGACCACCGCCGTCCGCGGCTTCAGCCGCATCGAAAACCTGGGCTCCGGCCGCCGGGTACGGGTCCGCATCCGGGCACTGCGGGCCGATGGCGTGGCCAGCGCATGGTCGCAGTGGCTGGAGGCAAGGACCGGGTAGCGCGCCCGTCGGGCCGGACAGGGCTGGACAGCGGGCTGTCCACGGCAGTCAGCGAGTCGGCCGGTGGGCCGGGTTCGGGACGGATGCGACCGGCCCCGCCCCCGGCTGCCTCCGAGCCCGCCGGCCTCAGCGGGTCACGGACCTTCCCGCGCATGTTCCGTCTTGCGGCCGCCTCCCCATGCGGCCGCCCGGCCACCAGCGGACGATACGGACTCTGCCGAGAGGCAACGACCGGGGCGGGCGCGCCGGCCCCGCCGACCCGTGCGCCATTACTCGTGGCGGCGCCGGGCGGCAACGCGGCGATACAGAATACGGAGACGTGCGTGCCCGCGGGTCCCCAGGCCGAACTCCTCCGACAGGACGACACCTGCGTCCCTTCCTCGTCGTGCAGAGGGCGTTAAGTCCGTTTCTGGTAGCGGCCCCGTCCGGGCTGGGTGAGGAAGCCTTGCCGAGTGAGGCGTCCGAGGCGGCTGCGGGTGACGTTCACGGCCGGGTCATCTGTGTGCATGCCGAGGAGTTCGTTCAGCTCACGGACCCGGAACACCTGGTCGGGGTGCTGATTGAAGGCGTTCACGATGGCTTGGTAGGCGGAGTTCGACTCGGGCGGATCGGGCTCGGTCCCGGCCGGTGCGAGTTACGCCCCCGCTCCATGCGCGCATTTCGGCATGGACATGCTCAGCGGATGGCCTGCACGGCGATCAATGCCACGATCGAGTGATCACGAACCGAGGAAGATCGGACTTAACGTCCTCTAAGGTCACCTTTGCCGAGCAAGTGCTGGGGCTACGAGCGGACGACACCGCCATTGCAGCGCTTGGTGGAGGACGTCGGCCCCTACCCTGCCGAGCTGCTTGTCGCGACGAAGGTCGGAATGGTGAGGCCGGCCCCCGATACCTGGCACCGCACGGCCACCCGGTCTACTTGCGGTCCTGCGTTGAACCCAGCCTCCGCCGCCTCGGTACGGAACGGCTGGAACTCTGCTACCTCCACCGCATCGACCCGGAGGTGCCGCTCTCCGACCAGCTCGGCACGCTTCAGTTTCAACCGCGACCGGTGGCGGCGGGTCGGCGAGGTCGAACCGGATCTTCGAGTAACGCCCAGCGTCGGAAGGCCATGGCGCTGCTGGCTGCGGAAGATCGGGCTTGTGGTTGGCCTGCTCAAGGGTGCGGTCACCCCGCAACCGGGTAGTCGCTTAATGCGGGCTGGATCCCGCGGTGCCCGTAACGGCGGTGGTGGCGCAGATGGTGCCGCGGCCTTGAATGCGGGCGCACGCTTGGGCGTCGGCGGGGTCGTTGACCGGCGCCATGCGGGTGTGCGCGTTGATTCCCCATCGTTGCTGGTATTCCTCGGTGCTGTCGGGGCCGGCGTTCGTGGGGGTGATCAGGATCCGGTCGCCAGGGGAGGTGTGATTCATCTTGGCCCAGGCTGCGCGGCAGTGGCGGCTGTAGCGCAGCTCGACCACTGCACCGTACTTGCGTCCGACGAACACAGTGACGGCGTCCTTCGAGCAGATGGTGGTCGCGGGATCCAATGAGGTGCAGGACGCGGCCGAGCAGGTAGCGGTGGCCGCTACGGTCGGGGTCAGGCCAGCCGAAGCCGTCGGACCGGGTGCACCGGCTTGGGCCGATTCGTCGTCACCGGCGCCCCATAGCCATACGCCGACGACGGCGCTGGCAACCACGCACACGGCGGCGACCGCCATCCACATGCGCATGCCCCTCTGCGTCTGACGCACTTGTTGCGCCTCGGCCGAGGCGCCGGCCCCGGCCTGGACTTGGACCGGTTCGGTCGGTGCCGGCGGGTTCGGCGTCCGAGGCCCGCCTTCCGCTCGTTGATGCAGCAGCAGTGCATGACGGAGCTCTTCCACGGTCGCCGGTCGCGCACGCTCGGATTCTGAACGAACACGCCATGCCGCTTCGATCGCTTCACGGGAAGGGAGGAGCTGGCCCTTCTCCCAGCGGGAGACCGTCGGCTGATTCGAGTAGACCTTCTCGGCGAGCCGAGCCTGACTCAGTCCGCACTCGCCGCGCCACCGTGCGAGGAGCATGCCCAGCTCGGCCCGGGCTGAGGCCGGCTCCTGCTCCTCGTACACAACGGTCTCCTGCTTGTCGCTCATACCGCCCTCGGTTCACTGCGCATATCCCCAGTTCAGAGCCATACATGACATCCCGTATATGCCCCGTTTATGCGTGCATGACCTGGTGGCGGATCAGCCTAGAGATTCTCCGGCCGGATGCGGGAGGTTGTTCGTGGCCGATGTGAAGGTTTCGGCCACACCCCCTTCCGTGCCTTCGGGCCGCCATGCCCTGTGCACGGGAGAGCCATGTCTCAAAACCCATGACACGAAAGGGCTCACCCGCATGAACACCACGTTGACCCCGCTTCTGCGGAACATTGCCGTCACGGCCGTCTCCCTGGTCGCCCTCGGAGGCGCCGGCACCTTCGCCTCCCCCGCTCTCGCCTCTGCGAGCGACGGTGCGACGGTCGCTCAGGGCGCCCGCGGCCAGCACCTGGCCCCCTCGCGGGGGCGAGCCGCCGCACCGGCCGGCAGCACCGTCCACGCCGCAACGAAGGCATGGCCCCGGCTGAACGCGGGATCCCGTGGCACGGACGTCCGCAGCGCCCAGCACCTTCTCGCCGCGGCCGGACACAAGGTCGCCGCGGACGGCGTGTTCGGCCCCGGCACGGCGAGTGCCGTGAAGGCGTTCCAGAAGAGCCACAGGCTCAAGGCCGACGGAATCGTCGGCGCGAACACCTGGAATGTGCTCGTCACCGGGACCTCGAACGCCCCCGCCCCCGGCAGCGGCCGTCTGACCAACCGGCAGGCCCTGGCACGGCTCGCTGCTGCCGGGATTGAGCGCCCCGCCGGACGCACCAGCCTCGAAGGCGTACGTGCCCGCACCATCGCGGGCGTCATCGCTCTCAAGAAGGCCAGCGGCTGCCCGATCACCATCACCGGCGGCACCGAGTCCGGCCACGGTGCCGGCTCCCGTTCCCACGCCAAGGGCTACAAGCTGGACCTCCGTACCCGGGACGAGGGCGGCTGCGTCACCGGCTGGATCAAGAAGACCCAGCGCAAGGGCAAGCCGCGTGGTAACGACCCCCGTTGGCACGGCAACCTCAACGGCATCTCCCTTGAGTACGTCTACGAGACCCCCAGGCGGGGCGGCGTCCACTGGGACATCACCTTCGTCTGACCCGGCCGCTCCACACGCCGTATCCGGTGGCCGCGCCCTGCCCGGGCGCGGCCCCGCCCCCGAAACACCCGTGACCAGGAATCGGAACAGCAGCCATGAAGCACTCACCCCGCCCCCGGCCTCTCGCCGCCACCGCAACGTGCGCCGTCGCAGCCCTCACCGTGCTCGGCGTCGTGCAGGCACCCGCCATCGCCACCGCTGGCAATACCCCGGCCACCACGGCGGCGCGCGCCGCCGACGCACCGAGCAGGTATCCCGTCAAGGGCATCGACACCAGCCACCACAACCATGACGCGACGGGCAAGGCCATCGCCTGGACGCGCGTCGCGCGCAGCAACGCGTTCGCGTTCCTCAAGGCCACCCAGGGCACTCGCTCTCATGACGGTTGGTTCGCCCGCGACTACCGCGCCGTGTCCGCCACCACCCTCATGAGGGCGCCCTACCACTTCTTCGCCCCAAGGAACACACGCGACGGCGTCGCACAGGCAGACCACTTCGTGCGCACCGTCCGCGCGGCCGGCTACACCGGGACGAAGGCCGGCGACCTCCCGCCGGTCCTCGACCTGGAGAGCGTCCCGGTGAACGGCAAGGACGTCTGTCCGAAGGCCCTGCGCGCCGACCAGTTGCGGACGTTCCTCCAGCGGGTCAAAGCAGCGTTCAGGGTGACGCCCATCGTCTACACGCGCGCGTCGTTCGTGAACGACTGCATGAATGGCAAGGGCGACGTCTTCCGCGGCTATCCACTGTGGCTCGCCCGCTACTCAAGCACTGCGAAGGAACCGCAGAACGTGCCCGGGGCGGGAGCCTGGACCTTCTGGCAGTACACCGAGGCCGAGAAGGTCCCCGGCGTGCCCGGACAGAAGAACACCGTGGGCATCGCCGACCGCAACGTCTACCGGGGCTCTCTCTCCCAACTTCGCGCCATGGCCCACCTCGGCGCCGACCCGCGCCCGCGCCCTGACGCCACCTGGCCCACGCTGCGGCAGGGCAGCCGGGGAACGGACGTGACCACGGCTCAACTGTTGCTCACCTCCCGCGGGTACTCGACCCGTGCGGACGGCTCCTTCGGTGCACGCACCCGGCAGAAGATCAGCGCCTTTCAGCGTGACCGGAGCCTCACCCCGGACGGTGTCATCGGCGCCACCACCTGGAACCGCCTCGTCGTTACCCTCAAGGCAGGTATGAAGGGGCGGGCGGTGACGGCTCTCCAGCATCAGCTGCGGGACAACGGCTATCAAGTCTCCGCCGACGGCGTGTTCGGCCGTACGACAGAGACGAGGCTCAAGGCCTTCCAGCAGGCCCGCGACCTGGGGGCTGACGGGGTGGCCGGTGCGCGTACCTGGACCGCGTTGGTGGCCGGGGGCTCCGGCCACTGAGCTTGGCTCTGTCGGCGACGACCTGCGGCATAAATGGACGACCGTGACCTTGACGAGCGGTCTCCATTCACGAGGTGTCCCGCTGGCTCGGACATCGCTCGATCAAGGTCACGGTGGACCGGTACGGCCACCTCACGCAGGACGGCCAGGAGCGCTGCCGTCAGGTCGTCGAGGCGGCCGTGGGGCCCTACATGGTCACAGCAGGCCGAGAGACCGCAGAGCTCGGTGCTGAGCCGGTGCTGGGTTAGACGGCCAGTAGACGTAACAGACCCCGCCCGTACCGCTCCTGACCTGCCCATTCGCGTCGTACCGTTTGGTGCGGAGCCAGATCGTCTCCCACTCGTGCCGCAGATAGACACGCCGCACCGCCTCGTCGCTCGGCGACGCCGGGTCGTTGGCGATCACGTCGCCCTCCTCGGTGAAGCCGATCACCGTCATCAGGTGGCCGGAGGTCCCGTAACCGGCACCGGTCAGCTCCGTCTTGAGGAACGACTGCGACGTTATGACCGGGATGCCTGCCCGGATCAGGGTCTCCAGATCCCTCAGCGAGCCGAGACGCGTCACCACGGCGCTCATGTCCTCGTACGTCGCCGCGTAGGCGGCGTTGAACGGCCAGTTCCCGCAGCCCTCGTACTGGTTGTCGTACGTGAAGCGCGCCGCGTGGCAGACCTGCGGGTCCTCCAGCCCCGGCTTGACCCAGGAGAGGTCGTCCGCGGAGGGCTTGCGCCCCCAGTACTCGATGATCATCTGCGAGGAGGTGGGGCTGCACCACGCCTCGCCGCCGTTGTCGTACTCGGGATACTGCCCCACGTGCACGTTCTGCGAGAAGCGCGGCACCGCGAGCTCCCGGGCGAGCCCGGGGGCGGAGGCGGGCACGGTGAAGCGGTCGGGGACGTCCGAGGCCATCGCGCCGAGGCGCCACACCGTGGGTGTGAGCCGGGTGCCCGGGGTGCGGTACAGGGTCAGCCGCAGCCGGTAGGACAGCAGGCGCAGGCCGCTCGCCGCGTCGTCCACCGAGAAGGTGTCGGTCCAGATGGAGCTCTTGCCGTCGGTCTGGTCGTCGACGGAGGTGCGGCGGATGTCGCCGTCGCCCGCGGCCCAGCGGCCCATGACGTACCAGGGGGTCTCGGTGCCGTCCGAATAGCTGCCCTGCAGCTCGACCTGGATCCAGGTGCCGGCCGGCGTGTCCGCGTTCCAGGACGCGATCACCTCGGTGGCCGGGACGGCGGAGCGGTGGACCGGCGAGGTCCAGGTGGCGTAGTCCCACGCCGCGGTGGTGCCGGTGTGCGGGTCGGTGTAGTCGGTACGCCCCAGCGGGTGGGCGATCACCAGCCCCGGCCGGCGGCCTGCGACCGCGCGGGTCCCGGCGCCCGAGCCGCAGCGCCAGTCGGTGTACGACGTCCAGAAGTGGTTGTCCACGAGAGAGGCTGCCGCCGAAGGTGCGTCGGGCCGGGTACGGGGCGGAGTCGCGGCGGACGCGGAAGCGGCGGACGACACCGCTCCGGCGCCGGCCGCTGCCGCGATCGCGGCGGTGAGCACGGTTCTGCGTGAGGTCGGACTGGGCATGGGCGAGACCCCCGGTCGTAAGCGGAATGGGGCGGCAGGTGCACGACAGTGCGCCAACTATCGCGGGTCCTCCCCCGGTTCGGCCAGCGATTCGGCTCGCGTCGAAGGACCAATATGGGTCTGGACCACTGGCGTGACCTGCGACTGCTTCGCACCGGCTCGTACGCTGGGGCCATGAACGACCTCTCGCGCCTCGCCGCACGGCTGCGCACCCTGCCGCCGTCCTGCGGGCCCGTCCGGCTGATCGGCGTCGACGGCCATGCAGGATCGGGCAAGAGCACCTTCACCTCCCGGCTCGCGGCGGCGCTCGACGACGCCCCCGTACTGCACCTGGATGATCTGGCCACCCACGAGGAACTGTTCGGCTGGACCGGACGGTTGAGCGAGCAGGTGACCGGTCCGCTGTCGCGCGGTGAATCCGCCCGCTACGCGCCGTACGACTGGACGGCGCGCACCTTCGGGCCGCCGCGCACCCTGGACCCCGCGCCGGTGGTCCTGATCGAAGGCGTCGGCGCGGGACGACGGGCCCTGCGCCCTTCCCTCGCACACCTGTTGTGGATGGACCTGCCGGCCGCTGAGTCCTGGGAGCGGGGCCGTCGGCGCGACGGGCCTGCGCTGAGCACCTTCTGGGACGGCTGGACGGCCGCCGAGGCGGCCCATTTCTCAGCCGATCCCTCGCGCCCCTGGGCCGATGCTCTGGTGCGCCAGTTGCCCGTGGGGTACGAGTGGCTGAAGGGAGCCCCTACGACAGCAGGAATGAACCATTCCGTCACCCATCGTGATCGCCCGGCCCGGCCATACTGAGCAGTCGGAAATCGGACCGGAAGTGCCTCAACCCTGCTTGACCCCGGGGCGGTACAGGTCTTACGTTCTCAATGTGCGGCTTTTCGGAGCCCCCGCAGACGCGAAGCCCCCGGTTGTTCCCCCGTGATCGGGGGCTTCGTCCTGTGCTCGACGCGGGTTTCCGGCCTCAGCGCACCCTCTTCCACTTACCGTGAGTAATGGCCCACCTTCGGCCTGCGGCGCCCTTAGTCGCACACTCCCTGCGCAGGTACGATGCCTCTCGGTGCGGTCAATTCCCGTCCATGGCACAGTGATTCGGCGCGCCTCGGCGGGCTGTCGTGCGGCGGGACATCCTGGGGGCACGGTTTGTGGGGGACCTGATGGACAGCACGCAGGGCGCACAGGCCCCGGCCGACCTCGCGTGGCTGCGCGGCGTGGACGCCTACACGATGGGCGCCTATCCGCAGGCCGAAGAGGAGTTCAGGGCCGCGGTACGCCTCGATCCCGGTATGGCGGACGCCTGGCTCGGCCTCCACGCGCTGCGGGTCGACACGACGACGGCGCTGCTGCACATGTACCGCCATCGTGACCGGTTCGGCGATCAGCGCGGGCGGTACCGACGCACGCTCAACTCCTGGTACTGGCTGGGCTGGTGGGTGCAGCCGGTGCTGGAGAGCCCGCGCGAACTGCTGCTCGCGCACGCCTCGCACTGGCTGGACGGCCGCCATGTCCCGGAACTCGACCGGGCGTTGGCAAGCCTGCCGCCGGTGGACGCCGATCCCCAGGTCCGCTTCCTGCACGCCTGCCGCTCCTACCTCGTCAAGGACTGGGAGCAACTCGTACGCCATACGGAGCAACTGATCGACGATCCGCTGCTCGGCATCGAGGCGGGGCTCTTCGGCGGGATGGCGCGGGTACGGCTGGAGATGTACGGGCAGGCCGAGCCCCTGCTGTCCACCGCACTCATGCGCTGCCGCAGCGAGCAGCCACAGCGCAAGGAACTGCGCTACTGGCTGGCCCGCGCGCACGAGGGCACGGGCCGCAGTGCGGCCGCGCTGCCCCTGTACCGGGCGGTCCACCGGATCGACCCGGCGTTCATGGACACGTCGGCGCGACTGGCCGCGATCGCGGACTACGACGGGCTGGACGGTTCCGAGGAGGCGTCCGGCCTGGCCGCCGTCTCGCTGACCGGCCTGGGGGCCGACGGCTCGTTCGCGGAGGCGCAGCCGGACGGCGACTCGTTACTGGGCACCGATCTGGTGGACGGCCGGGAGCTGCGGCCGGGCGTCGAGGCACAGGACCTGCCGGGCCTCGGGGTGTCGCCGCCCCCGGGCGGGGCGCGGCAGAAGACCGCGGTGCCGGGTCAGAACGCGCCGCAGTCGTTCCCGGCCGGGCCCAGCGATCCCGTACTGCTCGCCGAGGCGCTGGCGGAACTGGAGCGGATGGTCGGCCTGGAACCGGTGAAGCGGCAGGTCAAGGCGTTGTCGGCGCAGCTGAACATGGCGCGGCTGCGGGCGGGCCAGGGGTTGCCCGTACAGCCGCCGAAGCGGCACTTCGTCTTCTCGGGGCCGTCAGGGACCGGCAAGACCACGGTGGCGCGGATCCTGGGCCGGGTGTTCTACGCGCTGGGCCTGCTGGGCGGGGACCATCTGGTGGAGGCCCAGCGGGCGGATCTGGTCGGTGAGTTCCTTGGCCAGACGGCGGTGAAGGCCAATGAGCTGATCGACTCGGCGCTGGGCGGGGTGCTCTTCGTCGACGAGGCGTACAGCCTCTCCAACACCGGATACAGCAAGGGCGACGCGTACGGCGACGAGGCCCTGCAGGTCCTCCTCAAGCGCGCCGAGGACAATCGCGACCATCTCGTCGTCATCCTGGCCGGCTACCCGGAGGGCATGGACCGGCTGCTGTCCACCAACCCCGGGCTCTCCTCGCGCTTCACCACCCGGGTGGACTTCCCCAGCTACCGGCCGCTGGAGCTCACCTCCATCGGCGAGGTGCTCGCGGCGGAGAACGGGGACGCGTGGGACGAGGAGTCACTGGAGGAGCTGCGGTCCATCAGCGGCCATGTCGTCGAACAGGGCTGGCTCGACGAGCTGGGCAACGGGCGCTTCCTGCGCACGCTGTACGAGAAGAGCTGCGCCTACCGCGATCTGCGGCTCTCCGGCTACGCGACGGTGCCGACGCGGGACGATCTGGCGACGCTGCGGCTGCCGGATCTGATGCAGGCGTACGGCGAGGTGCTGTCGGGGCGGGGGCCCGTGGGCCGGGGCCGGCAGGAGCCGCCCGAAGGGTGAGGCGGTCCCGTCCTCGGCCGCCGGGCCCGAAGAGCCCGGCGGCCGAGGACGGTGCGCGCTAGCCGACCAGGGCGGAGAGTTCGTCCGATCCGGTCTGCCGCTCCTCGGTGCGGCGGGGTTCCGCGACCCGGTGGGCCGGGTCCCGTACCTCCCCGACCAGCATTTCCAGCACGTCCTCCATGGCGACCAGGCCGAGCACCCGGCCCGATGCGTCGGCGACCTGGGCCAGATGCGTCGCCGCGCGGCGCATCACGGTCAGGGCGTCGTCCAGGGGCAGCTCGGCCCTCACGGTGGCCATGGGGCGCCACACGTGCTGCGGGACGGCCCGCTCGCCGTCCTCCAGGTCGAGGACGTCCTTGACGTGCAGGTAGCCCATGAACGGGCCGCCGCCCTCCGCGCAGACGGGGAAGCGCGAGTAGCCGGTCCGTACCGTGAGGTCCTCGATCCGGCGCGGGGTGACGGACGGGTCCACCGTGACCAGGGCCGCCCGGTGCAGGAGCACGTCGGTGACGGGCCGGCTGCCCAGCTCCAGGGCGTCCTCCAGCCGTTCCTGCGCCTCCGGTTCCAGGAGCCCGGCCTGTCCGGAGTCCTCGACGAGCCGGTTGAGCTGCTCGCTGGTGAAGACGGCCTCCACCTCGTCCTTGGGCTCGACACCGAAGAGCCGGAGCACCAGCCGGGCACAGGCGCCCAGCGCCGAGGTGACCGGCCGGCAGAGCCGGGCGAAGCCGACGAGGCCGGGGCTGAACCACAGCGAGGTCTTCTCCGGAGCCGCCATCGCCAGGTTCTTCGGGACCATCTCGCCGACGACGAGGTGGAGGAAGACGACAAGGACCAGCGCCAGCACGAAGCCGAGCGGGTGGATCAGTCCTTCGGGCAGGTGGACCGTGTGGAAGACCGGCTCCAGCAGATGGGCGACGGTCGGTTCCGCGACGGCGCCGAGGGTCAGTGAGCAGATGGTGATGCCGAACTGGGCGGCCGCCATCATCTGCGGCAGGTTCTCCAGCCCGTACAGCACCTTGCGGGCCCGGCTCGACCCGGCTGCCGCCAGGGGTTCGATCTGGCTGCGGCGCACCGAGACGAGGGCGAACTCCGCTCCGACGAAGAAGCCGTTCGCCAGGACGAGAAGTCCGGCGAAGAGCAACTGGACCAGGCTCATCGCGCAGCCTCCAGGACCCGGCGGGACGCCCGCGGCGCGGCGGCCGGCGCGGGTGACTCGGCCAGGCGCACGAAGCGGACCTTCTCGGCCCGGTAGTGGCCGACCTGGCGGACGGCGATCCGCCAGCCGGGCAGTTCGGCCCGGTCACCGGGTGCGGGGATCCGGCCCAGCAGGTCGGCGACCAGCCCGGCGACGGTCTCGTAGGGGCCTTCGGGTACGTCGAGGCCTATCCGGCGCAGGGTCAGTACCCGGCAGCTGCCTTCGGCGTCCCAGGCGGGCCGCCCGTCCTCGGGGGCGGCGGCGGCCAGCTCGGGGCGGTCGGCGCCTTCGGCGTCGTGCTCGTCCCGCACCTCTCCGACGAGCTCCTCGATGATGTCCTCCAGCGTGACGACGCCGGCGGTGCCGCCGTACTCGTCGACCACGACGGCGATCGGCTGCTCGTTGCGCAGCCGCTGGAGCAGCTGCTCGACGGGCAGGGTCTCGGGCACCAGCAGCGGCGGCACGGCGATCCGGCCGGCCGGGGTCCGCAGGCGGTCCTGGGCGGGGACGGCCAGCGCGTCCTTGAGGTGGATCATGCCGACGACCTCGTCGATGCGCTCCCGGTAGACCGGAAAGCGGGAGAGGCCGGTGGCACGGGTGAGGTTGAGGACGTCCTCCGCGGTCGCGGAGGACTGGAGGGCGCTGACCTTCACGCGCGGGGTCATCACATGCTGGGCGGTGAGCCCGGCGAGCGACAGGGTCCGTACGAAGAGGTCCGCGGTGTCCTGTTCGAGGGTGCCGGCCTCCGCCGAGTGCCGCGCGAGGGAGACCAGCTCCCCCGGCGTACGGGCGGACGCCAGCTCCTCGGTCGGCTCTACGCCGAGAAAGCGCACCAAACGGTTGGCGACGGTGTTCAGCAGGCCGATCACCGGGCGGAAGACCCGGGTGAACCCCTGCTGGGGTCCGGCGACGAACCGTGCGACCTGGAGCGGCTTGGAGACCGCCCAGTTCTTCGGTACGAGTTCACCGATGACCATCTGGACGGCGGCCGCGAGCAGCATGCCGATGACCACGCTGATGCCGGGGACGGCACCGTCGGGCAGACCGGTCAGGGCCAGGGGGCCTTCCAGCAGCTGTGCGAGAGCCGGCTCGGCGAGCATGCCGACCACCAGTGAGGTGATGGTGATGCCGAGCTGGGTGCCGGAGAGCTGGAAGGAGAGTTCGCGCAGGGCGGCGACGACGGTTCGGGCCCGCCGGTCGCCCTCGGCGGCGGCGCGCTCGGCGTCCGCCCGTTCCACGGTGACGAGCCCGAACTCGGCTGCCACGAAGAACCCGTTGGCGAGGATGAGAAGGAATGCCGCGCTGAGAAGCAGCAGGGGGGTGGTCATGCCGCCGCCTCCACAGAAGGGGCGGCGCAGGTACTACCGGACGATCCGTCCATTGCTGGAGGGAGTCACTCCTTGGGTCGCAGGAAAGCCCCGCGGGCCTCGGGGGCCTCTGGTGCGGGGCGGGGCGCACAGGGCGCCGCCGCCCTCCAGAGTAATCAACGAGAGGCCGTACGGGGCAGGGGGCTCAGCCGTTGTCCTTGCCGGTGCCGCGGTTCTCGGCGAGGGCGCGGAGCATTTTGGCGTCGCGGATGGCCTGTTCCTTGGCGATTCCGGGCTGGATGCCGAGGGCGGGCATGCTGGTCCCGTCGCTGAGGTCGAGGAAGACCCACGGGTCGCCGGCGCGCAGGTTGACGCGGACGATCTCCGCCCAGGACAGCCGCCGGGTGCGGGTGAGGTTGACCACTGTCACCCCGCTGTCGTCCGCCACGATCCTGGGGCGGCTGAGCAGCGCCAGGACGCCGAAGAAGAGCAGCGCGGTGAAGACGAAGCTGGCCCGCTCCCCCCCGCTGAGCTGTTCCAGGGTGAAGGCGACGACGGTGATGACGGCGAACATCACCGCCCCGACGCTCAGCAGGACCACCCGGGTGCGGGTGGGCCGGAAGGTGACCGGAAGGTCGGGGAGTGCGGGGGCTGACATGGTCTTCTTCCGTCTCCCGCCGTCAGAGGCGGCAGGCGTGGATGGCCGTGGTGAGGATGGCGCGTGCGCCGAGGTCGTACAGGTCGTCCATGATCCGCTGCGCCTCCTTGGAGGCGACCATGGACCGGACGGCGACCCAGCCCTCGTGGTGCAGCGGGGAGATGGTCGGCGACTCCAGGCCCGGAGTGAGGGCGACGGCGCGCTCCAGGTGCTCGACGCGGCAGTCGTAGTCCATCATCACGTAGCTGCGGGCCACCAGGACGCCCTGGAGGCGGCGCAGGAACTGCTGGACCTTCGGATCGTCGTCGGGGGCGCCGGTACGGCGGATGACGACCGCTTCCGACTTCATGATCGGCTCGCCGATGACTTCGAGTCCGGCGTTGCGCAGGCTGGTGCCGGTCTCCACGACGTCGGCGATGATCTGGGCGACGCCGAGCTCGATGGCGGTCTCCACGGCACCGTCGAGGTGGACGACGGAGGCGTTGACGCCGACGTCCGCGAGGTGCTTGGCGACGATTCCCTCGTAGGAGGTGGCGATCGTCAGGCCGTCGAAGTCCTGCGGCCCCGCGGCCGTGCCGGGCTTGGTGGCGTAGCGGAAGGTGGAGCGGGCGAAGCCGAGCTGGAGGATCTCCTCGGAGTCGGCGCCGCTGTCCAGCAGCAGGTCGCGGCCGGTGATGCCGATGTCGAGGCGGCCCGAGCTGACGTAGATCGCGATGTCGCGGGGACGCAGGTAGAAGAACTCGACCTGGTTCTCGGGGTCGACGAGGACGAGTTCCTTCGACTCCTTGCGCTGCTGGTACCCGGCCTCATGGAGCATCGCCATCGCAGGCCCTGAGAGTGAACCCTTGTTGGGGACGGCGATGCGCAGCATGAGGTCGGGTTTCCTTTGCGAAAGGGGTGACTGGAACGTGCGGACGGGTGCGGAGGTCGTGCTCAGAGGTGGGCGTAGACGTCGTCGAGGGAGATTCCGCGCGCGACCATCATCACCTGGACGTGGTAGAGCAGCTGCGAGATCTCCTCGGCGGCGGCGTCCTTGCTCTCGTGCTCGGCGGCCATCCAGACTTCGGCGGCCTCCTCGACGACCTTCTTGCCGATGGCATGCACGCCCTTGTCCACCAGTTCGGCGGTACGGGAGGTGGAGGGGTCGCCGTTGGCGGCCTTGAGCTGCAGCTCGGCGAAGAGCTCTTCGAAGGTTTTGTTCGCCATGATGTCCTTAAGAATACGGGGTCCCGGACCCGCACTCAGCGCCAGGGTTCGCTGACCGAGCGGAGTGTGGTGGCGGTGGCGACAGCCGCGGTGACCGCTTCGTGCCCCTTGTCCTCGTTGGACCCGTCCAGGCCGGCCCGGTCGAGCGCCTGCTCCTCGGTGTCACAGGTGAGGACGCCGAAGCCGACGGGGACGCCGGTGTCGACGGCGACCTGGGTGAGGCCGTTGGTGACGCCGTGGGACACGTATTCGAAGTGCGGCGTGCCGCCGCGGATGATCACGCCGAGGGCGACGATCGCGTCGTACCCGCGGCCGGCCAGCACCTTGGCCACGACGGGGAGCTCGAAGCTGCCGGGGACCCGCAGCAGGGTCGGCTCGTCGATGCCCAGCTCGTGCAGCGCGCGCAGTGCACCGTCGACGAGTCCGTCCATGACCTTCTCGTGCCACTGCGCCGCGACGACGGCGACGCGCAGGTCACCGCAGTTGCGTACGGACAGTTCGGGTGCGCCCTTGCCGCTCATGTCTCTCCTACAGCTCGTTCAGGGATGGTTACTACGGGAAATGCGGTTGGCTACTGGTTGCCGCACGTCGACACGGTGGCGGCGTCGAGCCAGGGCAGGTCGTGGCCCATGCGGTCGCGCTTGGTGCGCAGGTAGCGCAGATTGTGCTCGCCGGCCTGCACGGGCATCGGCTCACGGCCGGTGACGACCAGGCCGTGCCGCAGGATCGCGGCGGTCTTCTCGGGGTTGTTCGTCATGAGCCGCAGGCTGCGGACACCGAGGTCCTTGAGGATCTGGGCGCCGGCCGCGTAGTCCCGGGCGTCGGCGGGCAGGCCGAGCTCCAGATTGGCGTCGAGGGTGTCGGCGCCGCGCTCCTGGAGTTCGTACGCACGCAGTTTGGACAGCAGTCCGATGCCGCGGCCCTCGTGGCCGCGCAGATACACGACCACGCCGCGGCCCTCCTCCGTGATGCGCCGCATGGACGCATGCAGCTGGGGACCGCAGTCGCAGCGCTGGGACTGGAAGATGTCGCCGGTCAGGCACTCGGAGTGGACCCGGACCAGGACGTCGTCGCCGTCGCCGATGTCGCCGTGGACCAGGGCGACGTGCTCGACGCCGTCCACGGTGGAGCGGTAGCCGTACGCGGTGAACGCGCCGAAGCTGGTGGGCAGCCGCACCTCGGCCTCGCGGCGGACGGTCGGCTCGGAGGTCCGCCGGTAGGCGATCAGGTCCTCGATGGAAATGATCGTCAGCCCGTGCTTGCGGGCGAACGGGACCAGCTGGGGCAGGCGCAGCATGACGCCGTCCTCCCCCGCGATCTCGACGATCGCGCCGGCGGGCCGCAGTCCGGCCAGCCGGGCGAGGTCGACCGCGGCCTCGGTGTGGCCGTTGCGCACGAGCACCCCGCCGGTACGGGCACGCAGCGGGAAGATGTGGCCGGGGCGCACGAAGTCGCCGGGTCCCGCCGTACCGCCCGCGAGCAGCCGGAGCGTGGCGGCGCGGTCGGCGGCGGAGATGCCGGTGCTCACGCCGTGGGCGGCCGAGGCGTCGACGGAGACGGTGAAAGCGGTCTTCATCGACTCCGTGTTGTGCTCGACCATCTGCGGCAGTTCGAGCCGCTCCAGTTCGTCGTTCTCCATGGGCGCGCAGATGAGTCCGCGGCACTCGCTCATCATGAACGCGACGATCTCGGGCGTGGCCTTCTCTGCCGCGATGACGAGGTCGCCCTCGTTCTCCCGGTCCTCGTCGTCGACGACCACGACGGGCCGGCCGGCGGCGATGTCACGGATGGCCTGCTCGACGGGGTCGAGGGAGAGGTCCTCGACGGGTGCGTCGTGTTCCCGGTGCAACCAGGCGGGCTGGGCAGTCATGCCGTGGCTCCTTCCAGAGCGGGTGTCCGCGTACGCAGCCACCAGTCGCGCATGCCCCACAGGACGAGGGCCCCGTAGACGACGTAGATGAGACCGGAGAAGGCGAGACCGCTGTGGAAGTTGAGCGGTACGCCGACCAGGTCGACGAGGAGCCAGGCGAACCAGAACTCGACCATGCCGCGGGCCTGGGCGAGCATCGCCACGAGGGTGCCGGCGAATATGTAAGCGTCCGCCCACGGGCTCCAGGAGAGCGAGGGGAACGCGGTGAACAGGCCGCCGACCGCGAGGGTGCCGAGGACGGCTCCGCCGAGCAGGTAGCCGCGCTCGCGCCAGGTGGCGAACCGTACGGCGATGGAGCCGTCCTGGGCCTGCTGCCGGCCCCTGGTCCACTGCTGCCAGCCCCACACGGCCACGGCGATGACGATGAGCTGCTTGCCGACGCTGCCCGCCTGGTGGACGGAGACATTGGCGGCGACAAGGACGACACCGGACAGGAGCTGGGCGGGCCAGGTCCAGATCGAGCGGAGCCAGCCCAGGGTGAGGGCGATCAGACCGATCGTGTTGCCGATCATGTCGGACCAGATGATGTGCTGGTCGAAGACGGCGAACGCCTCCGAGTTCAGCCAGTGCAGGGCGCTCACTTCGCCGGCTCCCCGGGCTCCTGGGCGGAGTTGCCGAGCAGCCGCTCGACGTACTTCGCGATGACGTCCACCTCGAGGTTGACCGGGTCGCCGGGCTCCTTGATGCCGAGCGTGGTCAGGGCGAGGGTGGTGGGAATGAGGCTGATGGTGAAGTAGTCGGGTCCGGCGTCGACGACGGTCAGGCTCACGCCGTCGACGGTGATCGACCCCTTCTCCACCACGTAGCGGGTCAGATCAGCCGGGAGGGAGATCTTCACGATCTCCCAGTTCTCGGAGATCTTCCGTTCGAGGATGCGGCCCGTGCCGTCGACGTGCCCCTGGACGATGTGCCCGCCGAGCCGGCCGCCGAGCGCCATGGGGCGCTCCAGGTTGACGCGGGAGCCGGTCGCCAGCGCGCCCAGGCTGGAGCGGTTCAGGGTCTCGGCCATCACATCGGCGGTGAAGTCGTGCTCGCCGAGGTCGACGACGGTCAGGCACACGCCGTTGACGGCGATCGAGTCACCGTGCTTGGCGCCCTCGGTGACCACGGGACCGCGCAGGCGGAATCGGGAGGCGTCGCCGAGGTTCTCGACGGCGGTGACCTCACCCAGCTCTTCGACAATTCCGGTGAACACTCAGTTTCCCTTCGGGGCAGGGCCGGGGACGGCGGTGATGCGCAGATCGGGGCCGATGCGGACGGTCTCGGTCACATCGAGGCGCAACGCCTGGGCGATGGTGGTGATTCCGGCGTCGGCGAGGGCCGCGGGGCCGGCGCCGAGGAGTACGGGGGCGATATAGCCGACGACCTTGTCGACCAGTCCCGCCGCGACGAAGGCGCCGGCCAGGGTCGGGCCGCCTTCGAGGAGTACGGAGCGGACGCCGCGTCCGTGGAGGGCGGCGAGGAGTGCGGAAAGGTCCAGGCCGGGACCGCCGGCCGCGCGCGGCAGCCGCAGGACGGCCTCGTCGGGCAGGTGGCGGGCATCGGCGTCATCGGCGACCGCGATCACGGTGGGCGCGCTCGCGTCGAAGATCCGGGCGCCGGGCCGTACGGCGGTGGCGGCGGTGTCGACGACGACCCGCAGGGGCTGGACGGCGTCGTCGACGCCCCGTACACCGAGCTGGGGATCGTCGGTGCGGGCGGTACCCGAGCCGACCACGACGGCGTCCGCCTCGGCGCGCAGGCGGTGGACGTCGGCGCGGGACTCGGCGGAGGTGATCCAGCGGCTGGTGGCGTCCGCGGCCGCGATCCGGCCGTCCAGGGTCGCCGCGTACTTCCAGGTGACGTGCGGACGGCCGAGGCGCACCGAGGTCAGCCAGGCGGCGTTGACCGCTTCGGCCTCGTCCGCGAGCAGGCCCTGCCCGGCCGGGATCCCGGCGGCGCGGAGAGTGTCCGCACCCCCGGTGGCCTGCGGGTTCGGGTCGCCGACCGCGTACACGACCCGGGCGATCCCGGCCTCGATGAGAGCCTGGGCACAGGGGCCGGTGCGTCCGGTGTGGTTACAGGGTTCGAGGGTGACGTAGGCGGTGCCGCCACGGGCCTTCTCGCCGGCCGCGCGCAGGGCGTGGATCTCGGCGTGCGGCCCTCCGGCGCGCTGGTGGAAGCCCTCACCGACGGGGTGTCCCGTCGCGTCGAGGACGACGCATCCGACGACCGGATTGGGGCTGGTGGAGCCGAGACCGCGGGCGGCGAGCGTGATGGCTCGGCGCATGGCGGTGGTGTCGGCTGCGGTGTCCACCGGGTCCTCCTGCCTCTTCGGGCACGGACTCCGGGGCCTGTCGATGACGACAGATGAAGCGGAACGCTGAACAGGGACGCCGAATGCCCGAAAAACGGATGGATCGGTCGCCCGAAAACCATCCGCCGACGGCGGCGTACCCGCGAAACGGCCCGCCGCGCACTGCCTCCCATCCGGACTTTAACCGTCGGTCCAGGAATCCCACCTGGTCAACCGGCCGCTGGATGCGGACGGGTCGCGGACTATAACCGCCGGTTCGGAATTGCACCGACCCCGGAGTGCGCTGCTGCTGGTACACGATCAGTGTGCCACGAGTGGCCGAGACCCATATGGGTGAACGTTGTGGAGTGGCTCACAAACAGGCTGCGACAGCGGCTCTTTTCGGACACTCGCACTCTATTGGTCCAGACCTATTGACGCAGTGGTCTAGTCCTCTTAATCTCTGCGTCACCTCCGAGGAACGGTTCCGCGGTGTGCGCACACCCGGGAACCAACACGACCCACCCCCTTGCCAGTTGTGTTCTGCCGACCTCCCCAGGAGGAACCGAACGTGCTGTCCCCCACCCGCGCGAGAGCCACGCTGCTCGCAGCCGGCGCCAGTGTCGCCGCACTGCTGATCGGCTCGCTCTCCGCAACCGTGTCGCACGCCGCCGACCAGGAGTCCTGTCGCCCCGACGGGCTCTACGAGACACCCGGCGTGGCCGTCCCGTACTGCTCCGTGTACGACTCCGAGGGTCGCGAGAAGATGGGCGCCGACCACCCTCGGCGGGTCATCGGCTACTTCACCAACTGGCGGACCGGCAAGGACGGCAAGCCCGCCTACCTCGCCTCCGACATCCCCTGGGACAAGGTCACCCACCTCAACTACGCGTTCGCCCACGTCGACGGCGCCAACAGGATCTCGGTCGGCGGTGACGGTCCGGACAACGCCTCGACCGGCATGACGTGGCCGGGAGTCGCCGGTGCAGAAATGGACCCGGATCTTCCCTACAAGGGCCATTTCAACCTGCTCAACAAGTTCAAGAAGCAGTATCCGAACGTGAAGACGATGGTGTCGGTGGGCGGCTGGGCCGAGACCGGCGGCTACTTCGACGACAGCGGCAAACGGGTGGACTCCGGCGGCTTCTACTCGATGGCGACCAACGCCGACGGCTCGGTCAACCAGGCCGGGATCAACACCTTCGCCGACTCGACGGTCGACTTCATCAAGAAGTACGGCTTCAACGGCGTCGACATCGACTACGAGTACCCGACCACCATGAAGGACGCCGGCAACCCGCTGGACTGGGCCCTGTCCAATGCCCGCCGGGCCGGTCTGGTCAAGAGCTACGCCGCGCTGATGAAGACCCTGCGCGAGAAGCTCGACCGGGCGTCCGCCGCCGACGGCAAGCACTACCTCCTCAGCGTCGCCGCACCCTCGTCCGGCTACCTGCTGCGCGGGATGGAGACCTTCCAGGTCCAGAAGTACCTGGACTACGTCAACATCATGTCGTACGACCTGCACGGCGCCTGGAACGAGTACGTCGGCCCGAACGCCGCACTGTTCGACGACGGCAAGGACGCCGAACTCGCCCAGGCGAGCGTCTACTCGACGTCGCAGTACGGCGGAACCGGTTACCTCAACACCGACTGGGCCTACCACTACTTCCGCGGTTCGATGCCGTCCGGACGGATCAACATCGGGCTGCCGTACTACAGCCGCGGCTTCAAGAACGTGCAGGGTGGCACCAACGGACTCTGGGGCAGGGCGGCCTCCACCGACTGCCCGGCCGGTGCGGGTCTGACCAAGTGTGGGGACGGTGCCGTCGGCATCGACAACCTCTGGCACGACCAGGACACCGACGGCAAGGAGGCGCCGGCCGGCTCCAACCCCATGTGGCATGCGAAGAACCTGGAGAAGGGCGTGGTCGGCGACTACGTCACGGACTACGGATTCCCCGCGGACACGAAACTGACCGGCACCTACGTCCGCAACTACGACTCCACACTCGTCGCGCCCTGGCTGTGGAACGCGGAGAAGAAGGTGTTCCTCTCCACCGAGGACGAGCAGTCGGTGAAGGCCAAGGCGGACTACGTGGCCGACAAGGGCATCGGCGGCACGATGATCTGGGAGCTCGCGGGCGACTACGGCTGGAACGCCGCGAAGGGCCAGTACGAGCCGGGCTCCACCCTCACCTCGACGATGTACGACACCTTCAAGTCGGCCGCGCCGTACGGGGCCAAGCGCTCCACCATCGACCTGCCGGCCCAGGCGCTGGACATCGACGTGTCCTTCGACCAGTTCCCGCTGGGTGACTCCAACTACCCGATCAGCCCCAAGCTGAAGATCACCAACAACACGAAGGCGACACTGCCCGGCGGCACGGAGTTCCAGTTCGACTACGCGACCTCTGCGCCGGCCAACGCCAAGGACCAGTCCGGCTTCGGCACCACGATCGTGCGCAGCGACCACACCGCCGCCAACAACATCGGCGGGCTGAAGGGCGACTACAACCGCGTATCGCTGAAGCTGCCGGCCTGGCAGACGCTGGCGCCCGGCGCCTCGGTGCAGGTCGACTTCACGTACTACCTGCCGACGTCCACGCCCTCGAACTGGACGGTGACCTTCGGCGGGCAGTCCTACGCACTGGCCGCCGACCTGGCGCGCGGTACGACGGTCGTCGAGCCCGGCACGGGCGGTACGCCGTCGCCCGACCCGACCGGCACGGGCGGGCCGAGCCCGACCCGACCGGCGGCACGTGCGCCGCGGCGGCGTGGAGCGCGTCGGCCGAGTACGGCGCGGGCGCGACGGTCAGTCACGGTTCGCACCAGTGGAAGGCCAAGTGGTGGACGAAGGGCGACACACCTGGATCCACCGGCGAATGGGGTGTCTGGCAGGACCTCGGGGCCTGCTGACGCGGTAATCGGGGTGCGGGGTTCCGTCCTCAATCGCCGGACGGGCTGGGGTGCGGGTCCTCCGCCGGGGGCGCCCTGTCCGGTGGGTGGGGGTGTGGCCCCTCCGGGGCGTCTCCTCAGAAATGGCGTGTGCACCCGGGACCGCGAGGGACCCGGGTCGTGCGCCATTTCCTGCGGGGACTCCCCTGCACGGCCCCACCCTGCATCAGTCGCGTCTGCACACCGGCCATACGACTGCCGCAGACGCACGGCGGCCGGGTCCGGGGCCGTGCAGGGGAGTCCCCGCAGGACGACGAACAGACACCCGGGCCGCTTCACGTACCCGCAGAACGTTCGTCGTCCGAGGAGACACCCCGGAGGGGCCCCGGACCCCCACCCACCGGGTAGCGGCGAACCCCCGCGGAGACACCCGCACCAGTCAAGCCCGTCCGGTGATTGAGGACGGAACCCCGCCTCACACCACCGGGGTGAACAGCGCGTCCTGAGCCGCCTCGCGGGCGGTGAGCAGCGCGCCGCGCAGGACCGCGGTACCGCCGAGCAGGCCGGCCCTGACCTCGGTGCGCAGCGGGGACATCATGGCCAGCCGTTCCTCGACGCGTGCGGCCAGCGCGTCGCCGCCCGCATGACCGACCTCGCCCGCCAGCAGGACACAACCCGGGTCGAGGACCGAGGCGACCGCGGCGACACCGAGGGCGAGACGGTCCGCGAGGGTGTCGAGGAAGGTTTCGCTGTCGCCCTGCCCCGCAAAGGCCGCGCGCACGGCGACCGCGGCACCGGGCTCCTGTCCCGCAGCCGGTGCGGTGATGCCGTGGGCGGCGGCCAGCTCGCAGAGCGGCGCCGAGCCCACCAGGGAGTGGAAGCCGCCGTCGCAGTTCACGGCCGAGGGGATCCCGATCGTGCCGGGGACCGGCAGGAAGCCGATCTCGCCCGCACCGCCCGAGGCGCCTCGGCGCAGCTTCCCGTCCAGCATCACGGCCGCCCCGACGCCGTGGCCGAGCCAGAGCAGGACGAAGGTGTCGTGGTCGCGGGCGGCTCCGACGCGGTGTTCGGCGACGGCGGCGAGGTTGGTCTCGTTCTCCACGAGCACGGTCGCGGGCAGGCGCTGTTGGAGCGCCCGGACCAGTCGGCGGTGCCAGGCGGGCAGTCCTGTGGTGTCCCTCAGCTCTCCGGTGACCGGGTCGATCAGGCCGGGGGCTCCGATGCCGACGCTGTGGAGCGGCGCCGTGCCGGCCGTGCGCGCCGTGCGTTCCAGCAGGGCGACGGCCTGTTCGACGGCGTCATCGGCCGGGGTGTCGCTGCCGATCGGCAGAGTCGCCTCGGCGAGGGTCACACCCAGCAGGTCGGCGACGACCACGGCGACGCTGTCCGTACGTACGTCGAGGCCGGCCAGATGGGCGCGGTCGGCGACGATGCCGTAGAGCCGGGCGTTGGGGCCGCGGCGGTCGGCTCCCGCCTCTCCGACCACCCGGATCAGTCCCGCGCCCTGCAGTCGTTCGACGAGGTCGGCGACGGTGGGCCGGGAGAGCCCGGTCAGGGTCTTCAACTGCGTGGCCGTCAGCGGGCCGTCCTGCTGGAGGAGGCGCAGGGCGAGCCGGTCGTTGATGGCCCGGGCGGTGCTCGGTGATGCGGGCATGCCGGGATCCTTCCAGATCACTGCCGTAGTACCGGCAGTCTATTTATCAGGCAGGGTTCCTGATAGTTTACTGCCCGCATCGTGGAGAAGGGCGCCGGGGAGCGCCGCGAACCACGCGGACAGAGCATTTCCAGGGGAGGGCACAGCGGTATGACGACGGATTCGACGGTTACGGTCTTCGGAACACATGAGGTGAAGCGGGCCAGGTACGCCGTCGCCGCGGTCTTCACCGTGCACGGCGCGGTGACCGGCAGTTTCGCCACCCGGGTGCCCTGGATCCAGGATCACGCCGGGGTCAGCGCCGGGCAGCTCGGTATCGCCCTGGCCTTCCCGGCGATCGGCGCCTCGCTCGCGATGCCGCTCGCCGGTGCCGTCAGCCACCGCTTCGGCGCCAGAACCGCATTGCGCGGGCTGCTGGCCCTGTGGACGCTGGCCCTGATCCTGCCCGCCCTGGCCCCCAACCTGCTGACGCTGTGTGCGGCGCTCTTCGTGTACGGGGCGTCGGCCGGCATGTCCGACGTGGCGATGAACGCGCTCGGTGTCGAGGTGGAGAACCGCCTCGACAAGTCGATCATGTCCGGGCTGCACGGGATGTGGAGCGTCGGCGCCCTGATCGGGTCGGCTGCGGGCACGGTGGCCGCCCATGTGGGGGCCGACGCGCGACTGCACCACACGATCGTCGCACTCGTCCTGACGACCCTGGGCCTGATCGCCTGTCAGCGCGTGCTGGACCTGCGCAGCGAACCGGACGAGGAACCGCCGCCGCGCTTCGCCCTGCCGCCGAAGTCGGCCCTGATCATCGGCGCGGTCGGCTTCTGCGCGGTGTTCGCCGAAGGGGCGAGCCTGGACTGGTCGGCGGTCTACCTCCGCGACGTGCTGGACAGTTCGGCCGGACTGGCGGCCGCGTCGACGACCGCGTTCGCCCTGACCATGGCGATCGCCCGGATCGCCGGCGACCGGATCGTCGACCGCTTCGGCGCGGTACGGACCGTACGGACCGGCGGTGTTCTCGCGACGGTCGGCGGGGTCATGGTGGTCGCCGCCCCGAACGCGGCCCTGGCGATGTCCGGTTTCGGACTGATGGGGCTCGGCATCGCCGTGGTCGTCCCGCTCGCCTTCGCGGCGGCCGGGCGCAGCGGCCCGAACCCGAGCCAGGCGATCGCGGGCGTCGCGACGATCACGTACACCTCGGGACTCATCGCCCCGTCGGCCATCGGATCCCTGGCCGAGGCCACCTCGCTGGTCGTCTCGTTCGGCGTGGTGTCGGTGCTGGCGTTCGGACTGGTGCTCGGCGCCGGAGTGCTGCGGGCCGGGGACCGCAAGGCCACGACGCCCTCGGACACCGGGGCTCCGAGCGCGGCACCGGCCGGGCCGCGCCCCTGACCTGCGCGGCCACCACCGGTGCGCCCGGAGCCCGGTCGAGAAAGCAACTCCGGTCCGGCACTACCATGGCTCTGATCATTTCCGCGGTGGCACGTGCCCGACGAGGCACTCGGACTCCGCACCTACACACAGGGAGCAACCATGGGCGGCCTCGGCGTGCGCTGGACCTTGCACGGCGACGGGAAGACGCCCGCACCGGGCGCAGTGGTGCGCCCCGACGAGCGGCTCTCCTGGCCCCGGACGTTCGGGCTCGGCGCCCAGCACGTGGTCGCGATGTTCGGCGCGTCGTTCGTGGCCCCGGTGCTCATGGGCCTGGACCCGAACCTGGCGATCATGATGTCGGGTGTCGCGACGGCCATCTTCCTGTTGGCCACGCGCGGCCAGGTGCCCAGCTACCTGGGCTGTTCGCTCTCCTTCGTCGGCGTCGCCGCGACGATCCGGGCCAGTGGCGGCAGCAGTGCGGTCGTCACCGGCGCGGTCTTCGTCGTCGGGGCCGTGCTCTTCCTCGCCGGCCTCGCGGTGCAGCGGTTCGGCGCACGGATCATCCACGCGGCCATGCCGCCGGTGGTGACGGGCGCGGTCGTCATGCTCATCGGGTTCAATCTGGCTCCGGTGACCGCGTCGACGTACTGGCCACAGGACCAGTGGACCGCTCTGCTGGTCATGCTGTTCACCGGGCTGGCCGTGGTCTGTCTGCGCGGCTTCTTCTCCCGTATCGCGATCTTCCTCGGTCTCGTCTTCGGCTACGTCCTGTCCTGGGTCCTGGACCGCGTCTTCGGGAAGATCCACTCGCCCGCGGGCGGGGCGGAAGCCGTGGACCACTGGCGGCTGGACCTCTCGGGTGTGGGGAAGGCCGACTGGATCGGGCTGCCGTCGTTCCACGCCCCGAGTTTCGAATGGTCCGCGATCCTGGTCGCGCTGCCCGTCGTCATCGCGCTGATCGCCGAGAACGCCGGCCATGTGAAGGCGGTCGGCGAGATGACCGGTCGCTCCCTGGACGGCAAGCTGGGCACCGCGATCGCCGCGGACGGCGCCGCCTCGATGCTGTCGACCGCTGTGGGCGGCCCGCCGAACACCACGTACTCCGAGAACATCGGGGTCATGGCCGCGACCCGGGTGTACTCCACCGCCGCCTACTGGGCCGCTGCCTGCTTCGCCCTGCTGTTCGGACTGTGCCCGAAGTTCGGCGCGGTCGTCGCTGCCATTCCTGGCGGGGTGCTCGGCGGCATCACCGTCATCCTCTACGGCATGATCGGCCTGCTCGGCGCCCAGATCTGGCTCAACGCCAAGGTCGATCTGCGCAATCCGCTGAACCTGGTGCCGGCCGCCGCGGGCATCATCATCGGGGTCGGCGGGGTCAGTCTGAAGATCTCCGACAACTTCGAGCTCAGCGGGATCGCCCTGGGCACCATCGTCGTGATCACCGGCTACCACGTGCTGCGGGCCTTTGCCCCGGCCCACCTCAAGACCGAGGAACCGCTGCTGGATTCGGGGACCTCTTCGTACGACGAGTCCGGGCCCCCCGAGCGCTGAGGGTGTCCCGGCCCAGGAGTTACGCCACGGTGGGGCCCGGCGGTACATACGGCGAACAGCGGCCGAACGCCAACGGCAGACGGTGGGTTCATGCGGACCGGCTGATAGCGTCGACGACCGCGGTGCCCGGCGCGGCGCTGCGCCGGGCTATCGGAAGGCACCCATGTCCACCACGATCCGCAGGGCGGTCATCCCCGCCGCCGGCCTCGGCTCCCGCCTCCTTCCTCTGACGAAGGCAACGCCGAAGGAGATGCTGCCGGTCGGTGACAAGCCGGTGATCGAACACACCGTGCGCGAACTCGTGGCCTCGGGCATCACGGACATCACCATCGTCATCTCGGGCGGCAAGGGACTGATCCAGGACCACTTCCGGCCCAACCCCGCACTGGTCGCCCAACTCCGCGCCGACGGCAAGTCCGGCTATGCGGACGCCGTGGAGGAGGTCGGTGAGCTGTCCAGGCTCGGGCACATCACCTACCTCGACCAGCACGGCCCGTACGGCAACGGAACCCCCGTCCTCAACGCGGCACGGAACATCGGCGACGAACCGATACTGGTCCTGTGGCCCGACGACGTCTTCGTCGCGGAGACGCCGCGGGCGCAGCAGCTGATCCGGGCGTACGAAGCAACCAGGTGCCCGGTCCTCGCCCTGATGCCGATGAACCCCGTCGACTCCCGGCGCTACGGCGTGCCCGTCGTCAAGGAGGACATGGGCGACGGTCTCCTGCGCATCACCGGCCTCGTCGAGAAGCCGAAGCCGTCGGACGCCCCCTCCGCGTACGCCGCCATCGGTGGCTACGTCGTCACCCCGGGCATCATCGACGAGCTGCGCCGGCAGACGGAGCACTGGTACGAGCACCGCACCGGCGAGGTCTACCTGACCGACGCGATCAACGTCTACGCACACACCCGCGCCATGTACGGCCAGGTCATCCAGGGGCAGTGGTACGACACCGGCAACCCGCTGGCCTACCTCACGGCCCAGTTCGCCTCGGCACTCGCCGACCCGGAGTACGGGCCCCATCTGCGCAGGCTCGCCCAGGAACTCGGCGACGGCGCACCCGCCGGCTGACACCGGGGAACGGCCCGCGGCAGCCGCATCCTTCCAGCGGCCCGACACCGTCGTCCGGATCGAGCTGCGGGACGAGGGACCGGCCTGACGGTGATCACCGCTCCTGTCACGGTGGCCGGCGTCGCGGTGACGGGCGCGGGCAGCCGTGGCAGAGCTCAGAAACAGTCGCCGTACCAGTGCACCGCGCCGGGCGCCGTGACGGTGGCCCGCACGGACTCGGCCGTTGCGTGCAACGGCCTTGCCATCCCCACGTGTTCCGTCACCTGCCGGGCATCCGCCAGCAGGGCGGGCAGCGCGGCCGCCGCCTCCGGGGCACCGGGCGTCCGGACCCGGGCCCGGGTCAGCCCCGCCGCCCGGCCGCGCGAACCGACCGCGGCCAGCAGGGTCTCCAGGCTTCCGGCCGCGCCCGCGAACTCGCGCACCTCCACGCAGTCCCCCGCGTGCTGCGCCACGATCCAGCCGACGAGCGCCCCGGAGCCGGGGTCCACCGCCACGAGCGGCCGCTCGGCCGGGCCGTACCAGGCGGGCACGCGGACCGCCCAGTCCTCGGGCGCCCGCAGCGAGCTGAGCGGCCGGCTCGCGTTGTACGCGTGGTGCAGCGCGGCCACCTCCACGGCGTCCTGTGCCGTGGCCTCACGGACCGGGAAGGCACCCGGAGCGGGTGAGGGGGCGAGGGTCCCCTCGGTGTGCTCGCTCGCGAACTCCTGCCAGCCCGAGCTCCGGTACACACCGGGCGTGCCGGTGAACAGCAGCGACCACGCGCACTGTTCGGCGGTCATCGTGCGCTCCGCCGCCGCCAGCAGGCGTCGGATCAGCCCCTGGCCCCGGGCCTCGGGGCGGGTGGCGACGCTGCCGATGCCGCCGACGCGCTGCGGGGTGCCGGCCGCGTCACGGATCAGCCGCGGCACATAGACGACGACCGCGTCGATCCCGCCGCCCGCGGCGTTCTGCGCGACGAACGTGTGCCGGTGGCGGTCCGGGTCGAGGGCGTGCAGGGCCGCGATGTGCGGGGCCTCGAAGCACCGCTGCCACAGCGCGGCCAGGGCGGGATCGTCCGCGGGGGTCGCGGTCCGGATCAGGGCGGTCACAGAACGAGGTTCCCTTCCGTGCGCACCGAGTCGCCGTCCGCGGGCATCGCACTGCGACGCGTGCCGTCCTCCACGCACGCGGTGTGCAGGACCGAGCCGAGGGCGTCCGGGGCGAGGTGGAGTGCGCCGCCGGTGAAGCGGCTGCCGGTGGCCGCGTAGTGGTTCGTGCCGTCGGCGATGCGCACATGGGCGGTGTCCGGTCCGGCGGCCGTGCTGCTGAGCGCGGTGATGTCCCAGGTCACCTTCCCGGGCCCGGAGGCACGGCCCAGCAGCGCCCCGGCCTTGTTGCTCCCGGTGAGGCGGGTGCCACCGGTGACGGTGATCCGCTGGTCGCGCACGGCACTGAGTTCGAAGCCGGTGTTCTCGTAGCGGCCGCCGTCGATCCGCAGATCCGCCGATCCGACGGAGAGCGGGGCCGCGTTCTCAGCGCCGGTGACCGTGCAGTCGGTGAAGTGGACCGGGCCCGCACCTCGCAGGATCGCACCGTCCACTCCCTCGAACGTGCAGCGCACGAAGTGGACGGGCGCGGTGACCGGGGTCTGGACGAGGACGGAGCCGGCGGGCAGGGCGAAGGAGCAGTCACTGATGGTCGTCGGACGCGTGGAGCGGGCGGAGCGCTGCGCGACGGCGAAGGTCTTCGCGGTGCAGCCGCGTACCTGGGCCCCGTCTGCGTTCACGGTGAGGGTGCCGGCCTGGTCGAAGGTGGGGCGCGCGATCACCGTGATGTCCTCGAGGGTCAGATCCGTGATCTTCGTGTTGGCGGTGAACCAGGAGCACACGTGTCTGCGTACGGTGATCCGCTTGGCGGAGATGCCCCACTGGGCCCCGGAGTTGGCGATGTCCATCAGCCCGGAATTGCCGTCGAAGAGCAGGTCGTGCTCGTACTGGCCATGGGTGGTGAAGGGGTTGCCGCCGGCGTCGTCGCCGTCGCCGTGACAGTTCACGACGGTGCAGTAGGCGGAGGCGGTCAGGTCGTTGAGGTGGCGCACATTGCTGGTCGTGCAGTCGGCGACCCGCCCGTACAGGCAGTAGATCTGCTGGGTGAGGTAGCCCGCGCCGCCGTACTCGACCGTGGGCGGGTTCTTCAGCGAGCAGTCCTCGGTACGGAAGCGGGTGCACCAGCGGCGCATGATGACCGGCCAGAAGGTGCCGGTGGCGTGGATACCGGAGACGTCGCAGCCGACGGCGTACTCGAAGCTGACGGGGTGGGATCCGGTGTACTCGTCGGGTCCGGCGCCCTCGAAGAGCATGTTGCGGATGTGGGTGTTGCGGACGGGCTCGATCCGGGTCCAGGTGAGGTTGCGGCCGGCGGCGAGCTCCCAGCCGTTGAGGTAGCCGATCCGGACGTGGCCGGCGTCGACGATCTCGGTGATCTCGACCAGTTTCTGGAGCTCGCGCTCGTCACCGCCGCCGCCGGCGACCGGGTCGACCTGTACGGCCCACCACTGGCCGACCGAGAACGCCTTGGCGTCGGGCACCGGGAAGGTGTCGGTGAGTTCGATGACGTTGGCGGAGAGCGCGTGTCTGACGGTGGTGTCGGTGACGGTGCCGCGGAAGGAGAGGACGGCGCCGAAGGGGTTGTCGTGGGTGTTCTTCTCGATGCCCGTGGTGCGGATGTGGTGTCCGCCGAAGTCGAGTTCGATGTTCGAGCGGTCGAAGAGGTGCCGCTTGCTGAAGAGGAGGTCGGTGTGGGCCTCGATGCGGTGGACGCTGTGGTCGTTGACCATGGCGTCGAGGGCGGCGTCGGCGGGGGTGGTGGCGTCGAAGTGGCCGAAGGTGCGGAAGTCGAGGGTTCCGGTGTGGAGCTGGTGCCAGCGTCCGGTCTTCGCGCTGTTGGGGGCGATGACGGTGCCGCCGTTGTGGGCGGTGGTGGACTTCTTGTTCCAGCGCAGGGCCATGGTGCCGCCGTCGCCGGGGGCGTTGTATCCGGCGAGGATGACCTGGGTGCCGTCGGTGAGGGGCTTGGTGTTCAGTGCGCGCAGCGCGGCGACCGTGTCCAGGTGCAGGACGTCACCGGCACGGGCGGGTGCGGCCTGCGCCGTACCGGTGGCCACGGCCGTACCGGCCATGACCAGACCGGCCAGACCCGAAGCCCGCAGCACGGAACGACGGGACGAAGCAGAGGGCGAAGCATGAACGGACATGACGGAGGTGCTCCTCGCGTTGTCGATGCGTGCTCGATGGGAACCGGCCACCGGTGGGGCGCGGTCGGATGGAGCGGTCAGATCGTGTTGCGGTACGGCGGCATGAAGCGCATCCGCGGCATCTGGTCGGCCAGCACTCCCCCGTCGACGACGAGCCGTGTCCCGGTGAGGTACGCACCGGCGTCCGAGGCGAGCAGCAGCAGTGCGCCGACGCATTCGTCGGGCTGCGCGTACCTGCCGAGCGGAATGCGCTCGCGGTACGCGGACTCGAAGGCCTCCCGGTCGAAGGGGAACTCACCGTCGATGGGGGTCTCGACCATGCCGGGGGCGAGGGTGTTGGCCGTGATGCCGTGCGGGGCCAGCTCGACCGCCAGGGTCTCGGTGAGCAGTTGGGCGGCGGCCTTGGAGGCGTTGTAGTGGGCCAGGCCGGCCTCCGCCACGAGGGCGTTCTTCGAGGTGATGGTGATGATGCGGCCGGCGACGGAGTCGGCCGTCATGTGTTCGGCGATCCGCTGGCTGAGGAAGAACACCGCGTCGACGTTGACCCGCATGATGTGTGACCAGCTGGCCGGGGTGATCTCGTTGAAGCGTTCCAGGGCCGCCGTGCCCGCGTTGTTGACCAGGATGTGCAGCGGCCCGGCCTCGGCGCGCACGGTGTCGACGAAGGCGGGCAGTGCGTCGATGTCCGCGAGGTCCTGTCCGTGGACACAGCAGCGTCGGCCGAGTGCCTCGACGGCCGCGGCGGTATCGGCGACGCCCTCGGCACCGGGCAGGTCGACCAGGACCAGATCGGCGCCCGCCTCGGCGAGGCCGACGGCGAAGGACCGGCCGAGGCCCCGGGCGGCACCGGTGACGACCGCGGTGCGGCCGGTCAGGTCGAAGCGGTCGGTGCCGCGGGGCGGGACGGCTGCGGTCATGACGGGGTTCCTTCGGACGGGGAGGGACGAGAGGTGGGCCGCCGCGCCGGGACACAACAGGGGGAGCGCGGCGGCCCGGCTGCGGACCGGCACCAGGTACCGGGGGGGTGACCCGGGTGCCGGCCCGCAGGCTGTGGGGAACGGCCCGGTCAGCCGTTCAGGCCCAGCAGATCGAGCGAGGGCCGGTGGATGATCTCCTCGATCGCGTCCGCGTCGAGCGGCGGCAGCCCGGGGATGCCGGGAATGCGGGCGATCTCCCGCAGCCCCTTCACCGAGTCGTCGACCGTCGTGAACGGGTAGTCGCTGCCGAACAGCACCTTGTGGAAGACCCCGTAGTCCTGGACCAGCCGGAGGCTGTGCCAGAGCTGGAAGGGCCGGTAGTGCAGGGCGCTGAGGTCGGCGTACACGTGCGGGTGCTTGCGGATGACCGCGATGCACTCGCCCTCGAAGGGGTGACCGAGGTGGGCGAGGACCATCCGCAGTTCCGGGTGGCGGATGGCGACGGCGTCCAGGTGCCGGGGCATCGCCCACTCCAGCGGTGCGCTGGAGACGAACGTCGTGCCCGTGTGCACCAGGAGCGGCAGCCCGTGCCGTTCGGCGTACGTGTACAGCTCGTCGTACTCCTCGGCCGCCGGGTCGAAGCCCGCGTACATCGGCATCAGTTTGATGCCGCGCAGGCCCAGCTCCTGGTGGCCGTAACGCAGTTCCTCCTGCCAGCCGGGCTGGGTGGGGTCGAGCGCCAGGTAGCCGATGAGCCGGTCGGGGTGTTCTCCGACGTACGCGGCCACGGCGGCGTCGTCGACCCACAGACCACTGCGCCGGGCCTTGCCGCCGACGACGATCGTGCGGGTGGACTCGGGTGCGGTGGCAGCGTAGTCCTCCCACTTCACCGTGAGGTCGACCTCGCCCGCGTGGGCACGGGCGGAGTCGGAGCTGAACGGGTCGGTGAAGTCGTGGCTGTGCCGGAAGAGATGGGAGTGGACGTCGACGATCATGTGCGGTTCCGCTTCTCCCAGCCGTCGGCGAACATGTTCCAGAAGCGGTGACTGGGCGGGTGTTCCTCGAAGACCTCGTCGACGAGTTCGACGCCGAGCCCCGGGGCGGTCGGCAGGCCGATGCGGCCGTCCTTCATCGGAAGGGTGCCCTTGAGGGCGTCGAAGACGAACGGCTCCAGGAGCCCGTCGAAGGTCTCGAGGATCTTGAAGTTGGGGATTCCGAGCGCCGCGTGCACCGAGACGGTGGTGCAGAGCGGCGAGTTGGAGTTGTGCGGGGCCACGAGCATGCCGTGCGTGTCGGCGATCGCGGCGAGCTTGCGGACCTCGGTGAAGCCGCCGGCCATGGAGAGGTCGGGCTGGATGATGTCGACGGCGTTCGTCGCGAAGAGCTGTTTGTACTCGTAGCGGTTGTGGAAGTGCTCGCCGCCGGAGATCGGGAACGTGGCGCGCTGCCGCAGTTCCGCGTACCGCTCGATGTGGGTCCAGGGCATCGGCTCCTCGAACCAGCCGATGTCGAAGGGCTCCAGCTCCCGCACGAGACGGGCGGCGGTCGGCATGGCGAACCGGGCGTGACCCTCGATGAACAGGTCGGTGTCCGGTCCGATGGCCTCCCGGACGGCGGCGACGAGATCGATGGAGCGGCGCAGTTCGGCCCGCTCCAGCTCGTGCAGGCCGGGGCCGAAGGGGTCGAACTTGAGGGCGGTGTAGCCCTTGGCCACGGTCTCCTTCGCCTTGGCTGCGAAGGTCTCGGGCTCGCGTTCCCCGGTGTACCAGCCATTGGCGTACACCCGGACGTCGTCGCGGCAGGCACCGCCGGTCAGCCGGTAGGCGGGGACGCCGAGCGCCTTGCCCATCAGGTCGTACATCGCCTGGTCGAGGCCGGACAGCGCGATGCCGCCCATGTCGCCGCCGCGCAGGAAGTCGCCCTGGTAGACGCGGAGCCAGAGCTCCTCGATGTCGAAGGGGTCGGCGCCGATCAGGTGGCGCTGTGCCAGGGCCTCGGTGAGGGCGCAGACCTCGCGCACCCGGTACGGGTGGGTGATCTCGCCGATGCCCGTCAGGCCCTCGTCGGTGTGGACGCGGACGTAGCCGAAGTCGCGCCAGGAGGTGCCGAGCATCAGGGTCTCGACGCGGGTGATCCGTCCGGCGGGGCCGGCGGGGCGGGTGCGGTTGACGGTCAGCATCAGCGGGTCGCTCCACCCATGGTCGAGGTGTTCTCCAGGTCGCGGGCGCCGCCGTCGGCGAGGACTGCCTTGACCGCGGCCTCGGTGCCCTCGATCAGACGGTCCACGTCGGCGTCGGTGTGGGCGTAGCTGATGTGGCTGCGCTTGAGGTTGAGCGGAAGCTCGAACAGGCCGTGGTCCAGGAGCTTTCGGCGGTAGCCGACGAACATCGAGGCGTGGTTGTTCAGCAGGTCCGCGTACGTACGGGGAGCCTCGCCCGGCATGAAGTAGCTGACGAAGACGGAGCCGTAGCCGGTGACGACCGCGGGGACGCCGAGCCGCTCGTACAGTCCGGTCAGTTCGGTGCGGACCCGGTCGCCGAGCCGGAAGACGTGGTCGTGGACCGGCTCCTCGCGGAGCTTGCGCAGCGTGGCGAGGGCGGCGGCGACGACGGACGGGTGACCGTTGTACGTGCCGGCGAAGAAGGCGGGGGCGCCGGGGCGGGTGGAGAAGAGGTCCATCAGGTCGGCACGGCCGCCGATCGCGCCGACGGGGGCGCCGTTGGCGATGGCCTTGCCGAGGGTGGTGAGGTCGGGGGTGACGCCGGAGATCTTCTGCCAGCCGCCGATGTCGTGGCGGAAGCCGGTGATGACCTCGTCGAAGACCAGGACGCTGCCCGCCTTCGTGGTCTCCTCGCGCAGGGTGGTGAGGAACTCCTGGTACGGCAGGAGCGCGCCGACGTTGTGCGGAACGGGTTCGACGATGACGGCGGCGATGTCCGGGCCGTGTTCGGCGAAGGTGCGGCGGACGGCCTCGCTGTCGTTGAACGGCAGGACGAGGGTGGCTTCGAGGACCTCGGGGAGGATGCCGGCCGAGATCGGGTCGTGTCCCCCGACCTTGGACGGGTCGGAGATGACGTTGAGGCTGACCGCGTCGTGCCAGCCGTGGTAGCACCCCTGGAACTTGACGACCAGGCGGCGGCCGGTGGCGGCGCGGGAGACGCGCAGCGCGTGGAACGTGGCCTCGCTGCCGGTGCTGGTGAGCAGCACCTTCTCGATCGAGGGGATCAGCTCGGTGAGCTGTTCGGCGAGGAGTACTTCGCCCTCGGTGACGCCGACGCCCATGTGGCCCAGCGTCGCGCCGGCTTCGGCGGTGGCGCGGGCCACGTCGGGGTCGTTGTGGCCGAGCAGCGGGGGGCCGAACGCCGAGTGGAAGTCGGTGTACTCGCGTCCGTCGGCGGTACGGAACCGTGCGCCGTGGGTCCCGGTGACGACCAGGTCGGTCAGTCCGGGAACGCTGCGCTGACCGCTGTTCACGCCGCCGGGTACGACCTGGCGGGCGCGCTCGGCGAGTCGGGCTCCGGATTCGTTGCCTACCGGGCCTGAACTCATGGTGCTTGCTCCTTGCGTCGAGAGTCGTCGGTTTTCGCGGGCCCTGCCCGGCCCGTGAGTCCCTGGCGCCATCCGCCCGGCAGTCGCCGCAGGAAGAAGGTGATCCGTGGTGCTCGGTGGTGCGTTTCGCATTTTCAGAACACTGTTCTGTAGAGCAGAACAGTGCCTGGATATTACGTCCGGGCCGAATGGCGGTCAACCCCTTCAGGGAGCTTCAAGCCCCGCGTATCGGGCTCTCTTTGCCACGGAAGTGCCGCGAAAGTGCCACAGAGGCACCTAGGCGACCCCGCAGGCACTAGGCTGTTCTGCTATGACGAACAGTGCTGCCCCAGAAGAGCCGAAGTACTGGGTCAAGAGCGTGGCCAGGGCAGCGGACATCCTCGAAGCGCTCGCCGCCCCATCCCAGGGGAACGGCCTGAGCGTCACCGAGGTGGGCCAGGCCTGCTCCATCTCCAAGAGCGCCGCCTTCGGCATGCTCCAGACCCTGCGCGCCTACGGCCTCGTCTCGGACGACGGCGAGGGCATGAACCGCCGCTACCGGCTGGGCATGAGCCTGGCCCGGCTCGGCGACCGGGCGAGGTCCCAGGTCTCGCTGCGCGGGGTCGCCCATCCCGTCCTGCGCGACCTCACCCGGGCCACCGGCATGGCGTCCCGGCTCGCCGTGCCCGAGGACGGCCACGCGGTCGTGGTCGACCAGGTCGAGCTCGACCAGCGCGTCCGGCTCGATCTGCGGATGGGCCAGCGGGAGCTGCCGCACTGCACGGGTCTGGGCAAGGCGCTGCTGTCCGCCGTCCCGCAGAGTGACGCCGCCGCCGTGATCGAACGGTTCGGGCTGCCCCGGCGCACCTCCCGCACCATCACCGACCCGGCGACGTTCCTGTCCCATCTGCGCGATATCGCCCGGGTCGGCTACGCCCTGGACGACGAGGAGGACGCCGAGGGCATCATCTGCATCGGCGCCCCGGTCTTCGACGACCGTTCGGTGTGTGCGGGGGCCGTCTCCATCACCGGTCTCAAACTGGGCCTGCCGGCCTGGCGCTATCAGGAGCTGGGCGGCCAGGTGCGGGACGCGGCCCGCCGGATCAGCGTCTCGCTGGGCTGGGTCGACGACCCCGACGCCGCCACTGCGGACACGGACACGTCTCATTCCGACGGAATCAGGTCTTGACCAATCGGCGTAACCGGCCGTATGTTCCCTGCCAACTGAGGTGACTTTCACCGGTCACCGCCGGTTTACCCCTCCCGGTCCGCTTCCGGCGCCTGCCCACCGCGTCGTGAACACCCAACGGCCGGACCCTTTTTCAGCCATCCGCCTCATGGCAGTCCACCGCAGGAACGCTCCCTCCCTCGTCGCACTTCTCGGAAGGCGAAGTCCGCATGAGCGTTCCGCACCACCACACCTCTGCTTCGTCCCGTCGTTCCGTGCTGCGGGCTTCGGGTCTGGCCGGTCTGGTCATGGCCGGTACGGCCGTGGCCACCGGTACGGCGCAGGCCGCACCCGCCCGTGCCGGTGACGTCCTGCACCTGGACACGGTCGGCGCACTGCGCGCACTGAACACCAAGCCCCTCACCGACGGCACCCAGGCCATCCTCGCCGGATACAACGCCCCCGGCGACGGCGGCACCATGGCCCTGCGCTGGAACAAGAAGTCCACCACCGCCCACAACGGCGGCACCATCATCGCCCCCAACAGCGCGAAGGCCGGACGCTGGCACCAGCTCCACACCGGAACCCTCGACTTCCGCACCTTCGGCCACTTCGACGCCACCACCCCCGCCGACGCCGCCCTCGACGCCATGGTCAACGACCACAGCGTCCACCGCATCGAGGCCCACACCGACCTCCTCTTCACCAAGCGGCACCTCTTCGACCGCTCGAACATCGAACTCGACTTCGGCGGCCACCACATCCGCACCACGGGCATCGAGAAGAACACCCACGACAACCCCTTCGGCGCCGTCCTCTCCTTCCGCGGCACCGTCACCGACACCACCGTCGAACACACCCTGAGCGCGGCGATGCCGGACCTCTCGGACCTGTTCGAGGTCGGTGACTCCTCGAAGTTCTCCGTCGGCCAGTGGTGGGCCGTGGAGATCAACGCGCTGGCGGGGAAGTACGAGAAGGAGATCCAGCGCCTCGTCCAGGTCACCGATGTCGTCGACGAGACGCACATCCGGGTCAACTACCAGATCGGCTGGGACCTGGCGGCCGGCCGCACCCTGACCTGGACCCGCGTCGAGCCCGTCGACCGCGCCCACGTCCGCAACATGGTCTTCGAGGGCTGGGGCGAGGACGAGATGACCGGCTCGCACCCGGTCGCCTACGAGTACGCGGTGCGCTGTGACGTCTCCGGCATCGAGGCCGTCGGCACCTTCTGGCCGGTGGTGATGCGCCGCTGGTGCACGTACTACCGCACCGAGCAGTGCTCGCTGACCAACCCGAAGTCCGTCACCTACGGCGGCGCGGGCTACCTCACGCAGCAGATCTACTGTCTGTACGGGCACGTGGAGGACTGTCACACCTCCAACGCCCGTCACCTCAACGACTTCACGGCCTCGGCCTACTGCTACGTCACCAACTGCCATGGCGACGGTGACGACGAGGGGCCGTTCGTCACGCACGGCCAGTTCGAGCACGACCTCGTCTACACCGGCAACTCCGGCCTGATGACGTTCGCCAACTCGGGTGCGGCCTGGGGCGGCAGGGCCAAGCGGATCACCGTACGGCGGCACGCCTGCTCCTGGTTCGTCGCCCGCGTCAAGATCACCGATCTGACGCTGGAGGACGTCCTGGTCATCGGGAAGCCGTCCCTGGCCGGCTCCGGGATGCTCTGGGTCAACGCGGACGGGGTGCAGATGCGGGGCTGTACGGCCACCGGTCCGCTGATCGTCTCCCGGGCCTCGGATCTCTCCGCCCGTCCCAACGTCATCGCCGACTCCTCCTTCGCCTTCGCGGCGGGCGCGGAGATCACCCAGGCAGGCGTCACCGCCCCTCTCACCCTCCAGCGCACCACGCTGAAGGGCGTCGACGGCGCCGTGTTCAACGGCACCGGGCCGCTCGTCCTCGACCAGTGCACGCTGACCGGGTCCAAGGACACCGCCCCCGTCTCGCTCGCCCACGCCGACATCACCGTGCTCGGTGGCGAACTCCGGGACAGCGGAATGAAGTTGACGGCAGCCAAGGACCAACGCCTCCGCATCGACGGAACGCGGCTGTCCGGTACCAACAAGGACGGCGCCCTGCTCGCACGTACCGGCTCCGGCCGGACCGTCGACTGGCAGCTCACCGGCCTCGACTCGACCGCACCCAAGGGCACCGCCCATGTGCTGCTCACCGAGGGCACCAACCGCTACCGGGCCACCGGCTCCACCTTCACCGGTGGCCGACTCGAACTACGGCCCGCGGCCTTCGGCGGCGCCGGCCATCTGCTGCACACCGGCTGTGTCGAGGACGGCACCGAGCGCACCGCACTGCCGGAGGAGGGCGACCGCGTCGCCCACACCGCGGCCACGCTGCGCTTCTGACCACCCCTCCCGTCGAGTACCACCGAGCACCAGGGATTCCCCGTGTCCACGCATACCCCGATCACCGGCCGGCCCGTACGGGTCGCCCTCGTCGGCGCCGGCAACCGCGGTCTGACGTACGCCGAGTGGATCAAGGCGCACCCCGAGCGCGCCGAACTCGTCGCCGTCGCCGATCCGCGCCCCGCGGCGCGGGCCGCCGCCGGTGCGCCCGTCGAGTTCGACGACTGGCGGCCGCTCGTCGACCACCGCATCGCCGACGCCGTCATCGTCGCCACCCAGGACCGCTTCCATGTGGAGCCGGTGCTGGCCCTGGCCGAGGCCGGCTACGCGATCCTCGCCGAGAAGCCCCTCGCCCCGACCGAGGAGGAGACCCGCCGGATCGTGGAGGGGGTGGAGCGGGCCGGGGTCCTGTTCGCGGTGTGCCACGTCATGCGGTACACCCCGTACACCGACCTGGTGAAGGAGGTCGTGGACTCCGGTGTGCTGGGGCAGCTGGTCTCGATCGACCATCTGGAGCCGGTCGGCTGGTGGCACTACGCCCACAGTTACGTACGCGGTCCCTGGCGCAGCGAGAAGGACTCGTCGCCGATGCTGCTCGCCAAGTCCTGCCACGACCTGGACTGGATCACGTACATCATGGGCGGCCGGATCGAGCAGGTCACCGGCTTCGGCGGGCTGAAGCACTTCCGGCCCGAGAACGCCCCGGCGGGGTCCGCGGACCGCTGCCTGGACTGCGCGGTGGAGTCCGGCTGCCCGTACAGCGCGCTGAAGCTGTACATGCCGACGCTGCGCGAGAAGGGCGCGGTCTGGCCGGTCACCCACGTCACCGAGGCGACCGACGAGGCCGGTCTCGTACAGGCGCTGCGCGAGGGCCCGTACGGGGTCTGCGCGTACCGCAGCGACAACGACGTGGTCGACCACCAGGTCCTCGCCATGCAGCTGTCGGACGGGGTGACCGCGACCTTCCAGATGGTGGCGTTCACCGAACAGACCCACCGCCAGACCCGGATCTTCGGCTCGCACGGCTGGCTCGTCGGCGACGGCGAGCGCGTCACCGTGCAGGACTTCCGGACCGGTGAGTCCAGCGTGCACGAACTCGGCACGTCCGGTTCGAACGCGGCCGACGGGCACGGCGGCGGGGACGCCGCGCTCGTCGAGGCGTTCGTCACCGCCGTCGCCACCGGTGACTCCGGGGCCGTCCGCTCCGGCCCCGCCACCTCGCTCGGCAGTCATCTCGCGGCGTTCGCCGCCGAACGTGCCCGGCACACCGGCACCGTCCAGACGGTCCCGGCGCAGTGACTCCCCCGCTTCCCACCCTCACGTCCTCGGAGGACCACCTCATGTCCCGTCTTCTCACCCGTCGTTCCAGAGTCCGCGCCCTCGCCGCCCCCGTCGTGGCGACCGCGCTCGCCGCCGGTGTGCTCGCCGGCTGTTCCAGCAACGACGACGGCAACACCGTCACCATGTGGACCTACCCGGTCATCTTCGACGAGGCCAAGAACAAGGAGTACTGGGACGGCCTGGTCAAGGCCTTCGAGAAGGAGCACTCGGGCGTCAAGGTGAAGGTGGAGACCTTCCCCTGGGCCAACCGCGACACCGCGCTGGCCACCGCGATCGCCTCCGGCAAGGGCCCGGACGCGGTCTACCTGATCCCTGACCAGCTGCCGAAGTACGCGAAGAACATCGTCTCGGCCGACGAGTACATGCCGGCCGACGCCAAGTCCGACTACACGGACTTCGCGCTGAAGTCCGTCACCGTCGAGGGCAAGGCGCTCGCCACTCCGATCCTGACCAGCGCCAACCCGCTGATCTGCGACAAGCGCGTGTTCGACGCCATCGGGGAGAAGAGCTACCCGGCGAGCTGGGCGGACCTGGAGGCGCTGGCACCGAAGCTGAAGAAGAAGGGCTATTACGCCACCAGCTACAGCGGCGACACCCAGCAGACGCTGAACATGACGTTCTACCCGCTGCTGTGGCAGGCCGGCGGCGACGTCTTCTCCGAGGACGGCAAGAACGTCACCTTCAACGACGCGGCCGGCGTCAAGGCGCTGACGTACCTGAAGAAGCTGGTCGACGGCGGCTACACCGACAAGGACCTGGTCACGACCACGCCCAAGCTGGAGCAGACCCCGACCGCCAAGGGCAAGGTGGCCTGCACCTGGCAGAACACCCCGGCGGACGTCGAGCCCTTCTGGGGCAAGGAGAACATCGTCGTCCAGCCGCCGCTGAAGGAGACCGCTTCGGTCGGCTACGGCACGGTGGGCGCGCTGTCCATGCTGAAGGGCGCCGACAAGAAGAACACCGGCGACTGGCTGAACTTCGTCGCCGAGTCGAAGAACACGGCCGGTCTGCAGAAGGCCGCGGGCTTCTTCCCGGCCCGTAAGTCCGGCGGCGACCTGTACCCCGACGACGCGCTCCAGACCGCCGTCGGCGCCACTCTGCCGAGCATGAACGTGGGCCCGCTGCAGGACAAGGCCCGTGAGGTCCAGGGCCTGCTCGCGCCGGAGATCCAGGCGGCGCTGCTCGGCAAGAAGAGCCCGCAGGACGCACTGGACGCCGCGCAGAAGGCCGCGCAGGCGATGCTCGGCCGCTGACACCCGTCGCGGGGCCGGGGTCCGCGCCGCATCCGGACCCCGGCCCCGCGCCCCCTGGGGCACTCCCCCAACGCCCGTAATTCCCCCGTACCGCAAGGAGATCCCCGTGGCAGTCGTCGCGGAACCCACCCGCCGGGGCCGTCGCAGCGGGCCGCAGGCGCGCCGCGAGGCCCGGATCGGCCTGCTCTTCGTCCTTCCGTGCTTCCTGCTGTTCCTCGCATTCCGGTTCGGTCCGGGTGTCGCCGGTGTGCTGATGAGCTTCACCGACTACTCCCTCACCGGCGGCGGCAGCTTCATCGGGCTCGACAACTTCACCCGCCTGTGGGACGACCCGCTGTTCTGGCAGGCACTGAAGGTCACCGTCCTCTACACGGTGCTCGCCGTGCCGGGCACGCTCATCGCGTCGGTGTCCCTGGCGCTGATCACCCGGCGCGCCTTCCGGGGCGCCAAGTTCTTCCGGTCGGTGTTCTTCCTGCCGGTCGTCACCTCGCTGGTGCTGGCCGCCACCGTCTTCGTGTGGATCTTCTCGACCGGCGGCCCCTGGTCCACCCTGATGGGCTGGTTGGGGATGTCCGAGGGCTCCTGGCTCTCCGACGACGTGCTGGTGCTGCCCGCGCTCGCGATCGTCGGCGTCTGGTCCCGCTTCGGATACGGGATGCTCATCCTGCTCGCCCGGATGCAGGACATCCCGCGGGAGCTGGAGGAGGCCGCCCTCACCGACGGGGCCGGCCCGTGGCAGCGGTTCCGGTACATCGTGCTGCCGCAGCTCAAGCCCGCCCTGTTCTTCCTCGCGGTCATCGAGACGACGGCCTCGTTCCAGGTCTTCGACGCCGTGTACACGATGACCGGCGGCGGCCCCGCCAACTCCAGTTACACGCTCGTCTTCCAGCTCTACGACGCGGGCTTCAAGTACTTCGACCTGGGTTACGCCTCCGCCATCGGGGTCGCGCTCTTCGTGCTGACCGTGGTGGTCGCGGTGATCCAGCGGCTCGTGATCGGGAAGGACCAGTGACCATGACCGCAGCACCCGCAGAGACGAAGGCCCCGCCCGCCGGCCCGGCTTCCGCACCCCCGGACCGGGCCGCGCGCCGCGCCGAACGCAGACTGCGCAAGCTCTCCGAGCAGGACACCGTCCCGTACGGCATGCGCCCCACCGGCGGCGGCCGCATCGCACGCGGCGTGCTGCTGACCGCCGCCGCGCTCGTCACGGTCTTCCCGTTCTACGCGATGGTCGTCCTCTCCCTGAAGCCGTCCGCGGCGGTCGACTTTCCCGGAAGTCTGCTGCCGTGGCCGCTGACCGGCGAGGCGTACGACACCGTCATGGGCGCCCAGGACGTGCCGCGCTGGCTGTTCAACACGCTGATCTACTCGGTCGTCTCGGTCGTCGGCGTGCTGCTGCTCGCCTCCCTCGCCGGGTACGCCTTCGCCAAGAAGCGCTTCCCGGGCCGGGAGACGATGTTCTGGTCGTTCCTGTCGATGGTGATGGTCCCGTACCACGTCACGATGATCCCGACCTTCGCGATGATCGCGAAGCTGGGCGGTGTCGACACCTACTGGGGTCTGATCGTGCCGACCCTGGCCAACGCTCAGGCGGTGTTCCTGATGCGGCAGTTCATCCAGGGGCTGCCGGACGAACTCTTCGAGGCGGCCCGGCTCGACGGCTGCAGCGAGTGGCAGATCTTCTACCGGATCGTGCTGCCGTTGCTGAAGCCGATCCTCGCCACACTCGGCGTCTTCGTCTTCCTGTGGCACTGGAACGACTTCCTGTGGCCGCTGGTCATCGGCCAGTCCACCGACATGCGCACCCTCACGGTCGGCATCGCCTCGCTCCAGCAGCAGAACGTGCCGCTCAATGTGGTGCTCTCCGGCTCCGTCATCGCGTTCGTGCCCATCTTCGCCGCGTACATGGTGGGCCAGCGCTACTTCACCGAGGGCGTCACCGCGTCCGGAATCAAGGGATAGCCACACATGTTCACCGATGAGGCCGCACTCGAAGAGCGGCTCGCCACCCCCTCCCCCGCGCTCGTCGCCGATCTCGGCCGCCTCGAAGGCGATCTCCTGGTGCTCGGTGCGGGCGGCAAGATGGGCCCCAGCCTGTGCCGGCTGGCGCGCCGGGCGCTGGACGCCGCGGGCCGTACGGACGTGACCGTGTACGCGGTCTCCCGCTGGTCGGACAAGGCGGCGGCCGAGGAGCTGGAGGCGGCCGGGGTCCGTACCGTCGCCTTCGACCTGATGGACCCGGCCGCCGATCTGGCCGAACTGCCCGACGCCGGCAATGTCGTCTTCATGGTCGGCGCCAAGTTCGGCTCCGCCGGGGCGCCTTCACATGCCTGGGCGGTGAACGCCGCGATGCCCGACCGGGTGGCGCGGCGCTGGCCGGGTTCGCGGATCGCCGCGTTCTCCACCGGCAACGTCTATCCGCTGGTGCCGGTCTCCTCCGGCGGCTGCACCGAGACGGACCCGGTCGGGCCGGTCGGCGAGTACGCGATGTCGTGCCTCGGCCGCGAGCGGATCTTCGATCACGCGGCACTGACCCGCGGCACCAGGGTCGCCAACATCCGCCTCAACTACGCCGTGGACCTGCGTTACGGCGTCCTCGCCGACATCGCGTACCGCGTGCAGGCCGGCGAGGCCGTCGATGTGACGACCGGTCATGCCAACGTGGTGTGGCAGGGGTACGCGAACGAGGTCGCCCTGCGCGCCCTGCTGCACGCCACCGACGGCGAGGCGTTCACCCTCAACCTCACCGGCCCCGAGACCGCGTCGGTGCGCCGCATCGCCCAGTGGTTCGGTGAGGAGTTCGACCGTGAGCCGGTGCTCGCCGGTGCGGAGGCGCCCACCGCGCTGCTCTCCGACGCGAGCCGCTGCCACGCGCTGTTCGGCTACCCGGACGTCGCTCTGCGCACCCTCGTCGAATGGCAGGCCGACTGGCTGCGCCGCGGGCTGCCGCTGTCCGGCAAGCCCACCAAGTTCCAGGTACGTGACGGAAGGTTCTGATCCACTCCATGTCCACTCCCTCCCTCCGGTCCACGCCCGCGCTGGAGCTGCTCGCCCAGGGCGCGGCCATCCCCGCCCACCCGCTCGCGCTGCACGCGGACGGCACCTTCGACGAGCGCCGGCAGCGCGCGCTGACCCGGTACTACCTCGCCTCGGGCGCGGGCGGCGCCGCCGTCGCCGTGCACACCACCCAGTTCGAGATCCGCGAGCGGGAGGTGGGCCTGTTCCGGCCCGTGCTGGAGCTCGCCGCCGAGACGATCGACGCCGAGGCCGGCCGCCCGTTCGTGAAGGTCGCCGGTGCCTGCGGCTACACCGCCCAGGCCGTATCGGAGGCCGAGACAGCCGCCGCGCTCGGCTACGACGCGGTGCTGCTCAGCCCGGCCGTGCCCGGGGCGGACGAGAAGGGGCTGCTGGAGCGGGCGCGGGCGGTCGGCGAGGTGCTGCCGGTGATCGGCTTCTACCTCCAGGAGGCCGTGGGCGGGCGGTACTTGTCCCCCTCCTTCTGGTCGGCGTTCACCGACCTGCCGCACACCGTCGCCGTGAAGATCGCCCCGTTCGACCGCTACCGCACCGCCGATGTCGTACGGGCGGTGGCGGCGGCGGACCGGGCCGATGAGGTGGCCCTGTACACCGGCAACGACGACGACATCATCGGCGATCTGCTCACCCCGTACGAGACGGCCGCCGGCACCCCGCGCTGGTTCGCGGGCGGGCTGCTCGGCCAGTGGGCGGTGTGGACGAGCTCGGCCGTGACCCTGCTCGACGACGTCCGGCTGGCCCGTGCCGGGGATCACGAGGCGATGGTCCGCTGCCTGGCCCGCCGCTCCGAGCTCACCGACGCCAACAGCGCGGTCTTCGATGTGCGGGGCGCCTTCCGCGGCTGCATCGCCGGGGTGCACGAAGTGCTGCGCCGCCAGGGCCTGCTGGCGAACATCCGCTGCCTGGACCCGGCCGAGACGCTCTCCCCCGGACAGGCCGACGAGATCACGCGGGTGGCCGCGGCCTACCCTTGGCTGACCGATGACGCCTTCGTTGCGGAGCACCTCGATGCCTGGCTCTCCTGAACCCGCCGACCGCTCCTCACGGGTGGTCGTCGCCGTACCGCCGGGCCTGCGCGCCCAGTTCTTCACCGCCGAGGTGTGGCAGGAACTGGAACGGGCGGCCGAACTCACCGTCGTCGACGACCACTCCGACCGGGCGGCGGTCGCGGCCGCGCTGCCCGGCGCCCGTGCGCTGATCACCTCGTGGCGGGCGCCCAAGGTGGACGCCGGTCTGCTGCAGCATGCCGACCGGCTGGAGCTGGTGGCGCACACCGGTTCGGCGGTCGCCCCCTATGTCACCGAGGACGTGTTCCGGCGCGGCATCCTGGTCACCCAGGCCGGTGACGAGATGGCCCGCCCGGTCGCCGAGGTCGCGCTCGCCTTCACGCTCTCGCTGCTCCACCGGATCCAGCGCTTCGACCACGCCCTGCGCGGCGGGCTGGAGTGGGCGGCGGCGAGCGAGGCCCCGCCGCGCCACGAGATCCACGGCAGCGACATCGGCGTGCTCGGTGCCTCCCGCACCGGACGCGCCTACATCCGGCTGGTGCAGGCGATGGGGGCGCGGGTGAGCGTCACCGACCCGTTCCTGTCCGAGGCCGATGCCAGGGCGCTCGGTGTGACGTCCGTACCGCTGGAGACGCTTCTCTCCCGCAGTCGGATCGTGGCCGTGCACGCACCGGTCACCGAGGAGACCCACCGGATGATCGGCGCCGCACAGCTGGCGCTGATGCCGGACGGGGCGGGGCTCGTGAACACCGCCCGGTCGTGGCTCGTCGACGAGGACGCACTCCTCGCCGAACTGGCCACGGGCCGGCTGGACGCGGCGATCGACGTCTTCGACGCCGAACCGCTGCCCGCCGGCCACCCCTTCCGCGCGCTGCCGAACGTGCTGCTCACCCCGCACCAGGCGGCGGGCAGCGTCGAGTGCCGGCAGCGGCTGGGCACCAGCGCCGCCAACGAGGTCCTACGGCTGCTCGCCGGGCGTCCCCCGGTCCACGCCGTCACCACCGACGCCCTCACCCGGCTGCACTGACCCCTCAGTGTCGCCGATCACGATGTGCGACCGGCACAGTCGGGGACATAACGCCCCGACTTCATGAGCCAGTTGACCTTGAACGGGGGCGTAGGGACGAGCCTGAACCTGGATCTGGTCAGGCACTGTCGGCGCGGTTAGGCTCCCTCTTGGTCACCGCGTCGTCGGTGATCACCGCGACCTTTCCCGGACCGTGCGGCAGCGGAGCTGTGTGCTGCCGCACTCAGGGCAAGTCATTGCGGACGCGAATTCGGCCCGCCGGGTGGTTCGTTTCGCGTCACGGCTCGGATGGGTAGCCAGGAAGGGCGTCTGATGGACGACATGAGCTCGGTGTTCGCCGAGGTGGACACATTGCGGAACGGGCTCCCCGAGCGTGCTTCGTACCGCTCTGAAGCAGCCTTGAAGGAACTGGCCCGCCAGATCGAGAACACCCGGAGTCTTTCCCGGCAACCGGCCGCGCAGGCATTCCTGGAGGACATCCACTCGTTCACCCCCGGTGAACGTCTGCGCGCCACGAAGGAACACATCAACAGCCGTAGGGACAACCATCTCTTCTCGCTGTTCGACGCTTCGTACTTCCCGAAGCTGTCCCTGGACTACCTGACCTACGAGGAACTGCCCGCGGACGCGCATCTGGCCCAGCGGTACGCCAGCAGCACCGCCCCGGTGCGCATCACCGGGCGGTCGGCCGGATTCCGTTCCCGGGTGGTCGTGGCGCTCTTTCCGGAGAATCACATCGACGGGCTTCAGGACCCGGACGACCTCGTCTTCTACTTCATCGACAAGTTCGTGGAGAGGCACAACCGGATCACCCGGGGAATGATCGACGCGGTGATGGCCAAGGACAGCTTCCCCCTGATCCAGGGGGCCTCGGACGCGACGATCGAGCAGGCGTCGTCCTGGTGGGTGCGGCTGCACGAGTACCACCACCGGCAGGGCGACATGCCCATCCCGGACTTCCTCGACGCGAAGAAGTACAAGCCGCTGGCCGGGCTCGAGGAACTGCGGGTGGACGTCTCCGCGATGCTCGCGCTGCTGGGCGACGAGAAGCTGCCCCGCGAGGAGTCGCTCACCGCCTACGAGTACATCCTGGCGGAACGGCTGCTGCGCTACGCGGTGGAGGGCATACCGCGGCCGAACTACGACGCGGTGGCTTCACAGTTGCTCTTCGGGTATCTGCAGAAGCACGAGGGCATCCGGGTCAAGGACTCGGTCATACAGCTGAGCCCGGAGATCCCCGACGTGCTGGCGCAGTTCCTCGCCGAGATCCACGCCATCGAGGCGCACATCCGGCAGGAACCCGTGGCGGCGGTCCGCAAGCGGCTGATCGCACTCACCGACAAGTACACCGACTACGACCCGGTGGCCCGTGACTACCGCTACGTGCCGTTCTTCGCCGAGGTCAAGCAGAAGCTGGGCATCTGAGGGCTGTCCCGGACTCCCCGGTGGAATACGGGACAGCCCCTCAGTCCCGGGGCCGGACAGGTCCGGGGCCCAGGCCCCCTCGGGGCTGTCCGCAGGAACTCTCACCAGTATCAGGAGTGTTTGTGACCACTGCCGTTGAACTCTCCACCGCCGACCGCGACGCACTCGACGAACGGGTGGACAAGGAAATCGACAGAGCGCGTCTACGACGTGCCGACAACAGCTTCTTCGGCAAGGCGCGGAGCGTGGATTCCGTCACCCCGCAGGGCGCGCTCGACATCGCCGTCTGGTGGCGGGTGATGACGAAGAGCTTCATGTTCAGCACTCTCGCCGGGCTGGGCACCATGGCCCGTACGTTCTCCACCCGGGAGGCACCGACGCGTGATCTGCTCGGCGCCTTCCAGACGGTGTACCAGGTCATCGGTGACGACTTGGACAACGCTGCCCCGGAGTTCAGCGCGGTCGCCCCGACAGGCCCCGCGGGAATTCACTACATCTGGTGGGACGACACCATCGTCGCGCCACTGGCCTCGCGGCTGGGCCCGGCGGCGCAGCGGAGCGCGGAGGATCTTCCCGGCCCCGTGGTCGACCTGCTGACCAACATGGAGCGGCTGGCCGACTCCCCGCTGGGCGCCGCCGTCCAGCTCCGGGTGGTGGAGACCATTGCGCTGGACATCGCCGTGGGCTTCCGCCGGATGTACTCGAAGGTGTGGGTGGACGGGGAGAAGGTCTTCGGCGAGACCTCTCAGTTCGCCTGGATCGATGCGCATATCAAGGCGGAGACGGTGCATGCCGCGCAGGTCAGCGACGAGGAGACCGGCATGACGATGATGGTGACCACGGAGGCGGAGGCCGCCGAGTTCGAGCGGCTGGTCGCGGAGTACGTGGACAGCTGGTCCGGTGCGCTGGAGTGCTTCGCGGGCAGGCTGGCCGGCGCTCCGCCGGCGTCCGCCGCGGCGACGGTCTGAGGGGGAGAGACCGTTGGAGGTCGTCGACCGATACGGTCTCGCGCTGGCACTGATCGAGGCCGGGGAACTGGCGGACGAGCCCTGGCTCGACGCGGATCACCCGGTCGACGTCGTACGGGTGATGCATCCACCCGCGGCAAGCTGGGACGAGCTCGCCGCCCGGGGGTTCGTGCACAAGCCGTCCGTGCTCACCTGGGTGTCCGAACTGGGCGCCGACGAGGATGCGCACCTGGCAGGGCTGCACCGCACGGCTCGCAAGTCGATACGGCAGGCCCGGCGGGATGCGGACTCGGCCGGCCTCCGGATCGTGCTGGAGGATCCGGTGACGCCGGGCTCACTCGACGGGTTCTTCGCGCTCTACGAGGACCGGGTGGCCGAGATGCGGTTCGGCGTTCCGTTCGCGCTGGACTACCGGGACGCGGTGCTGCACGGGCCGCGGAGGTTCTTCGGTGTCTTCGGCTACGAGGGGGACGAACTGGCCGGGGGCGTACTGGTGTTGGAGTGCCCTGAGGTGGACCTGCTGCTGCTCCGGTTCTCCGCGGTCAGCGCCCGGTGGCGCCGGTCCAGCCTGGCCCGCACGCTCTACCTTGCGGCCATGCAGGCCGGGCGGGACCGGGGGTACACCCGGGGGTCCATGGGGAACGAGCCGAATCTGCTGGGCCATCTCACACAGCCGGGACTGCTCCTCTTCAAGACCGGGATGGGTTTCCGGGCGGTGCCCTCACAGGAGTGTGCCGATCCGCAGGGCGGCGACGAGGCGGATCTCGTCCTGCGACTGGACGCGCTGAGCGATCCGACCATGATCCTGGGTTACGCCCCGCAGGATGCCCGGGACCGGGACCGGGGAGGTGCACGGCTGACAGGCCATCTGATCAGCAAAGCACCCGTGGATCCGACGCTCTACCATGCGCCGTTCCTGACGGCCGTGACTGTGCGGGCCCCCGGCGCCGTGCCCGGATTCACTTCGGGCCGCACGCCACCGGAGTGACCGGGAGATCCACGCGGTCCGGACCGAGCAGGGAGTCCCGTGCGAGGCCGGTGATCTCGTACGGGTTCCCAGCGCCACCGCGCCGACTGCGGTCTCCGCTGTGGCGTCCCGGGGCCCCGACGTGTCAGGCCTTCGCGGCGACGTTCTCCTCGACCCAGTCGTACACCCCGCCCAGCACCTGCCGGTGCTGCTCCCGCCCCATCAGGGCGAGGAAGCCGGGGATGGGGTTGACCTCGAGAATCACATAGCCGTCCGAGGTCGGCAGGATGTCCAGCCCGGCAAGGGTCATTCCCATGGCGCGCGTGGCCCGCAGTGACAGATCGATCAGCTCGTCGGGCGCGTCGAAGCGCTCGTAGCTCGCGCCCTCCACCGTCTTGCAGCGCCAGGAGCCGGCGGCCGGGAGCTTGAGGACGTTGAGCGGGGTGGCGTCGCCCGCGACGACGATCCGGTACTCGCCGCCCTCGGTCGGGACGTACGGCTGACACACCAGGGTGGGGAAGCGGGAGAGCAGGTCCTCCGCGGTCTCCTTGCCGGCGATCGGGTCGACGATGCGCTCCACATCGATCCCGCGGTAGCCGAAGGAAGGCTTGAGGATCACCGGCCCCCACTCGGCGCAGGCAGCCTCGACGTCCGCGAGTGACGTCACGGACCGCACCGGCGGTACCGGCAGCCCGGCCGCCGCCAGCCGCTGCGCCATGAGGAACTTGCTGTATCCGGTGACCCAGACGTCCGCCGGATCGAACAGGCGGACCCCGGGGACATTGCTCAGCATGCTCAGCCGCTCAACCCGGTCCTGCCAGTCGTCACCATAGAGCTTGCACCGGTTGATGATGGCCTGAAACGAATCCGCGGGCTCGCCGCGCAGCGTCAGCGTGGGGCCTGAGGGACCCGGGCGGTACGCCATGTCCTCCAGCGTGAAGAACGAGGTCTCGTGGCCCCGCTCGCGCCCGTACTCCACCAGATGATGGCCGTCGGGATCGATCCCGGAGTAGTCCCACCCGAGCAGACCGATTCTCACGCCGCCTCCAAGAACTCACGTGCCGCTCCGCACACAAGTCGCACTCCAGTGCTGATCGAGCGATCCTGACCTGCACGCCGAAGGTATGTCAAGGGAGAATCCCGTGGCCTGAGTTGAGTTGTTTGTCTGCTGAAACGGTGCGCACACACAGGGCTTCCGCGACCCTCCGTAATCCTCTAGGCTCAGCCGCTCGATCGCGTTACTCATGTGGGGATACTCGATGACGAGAGGTGCCGCGGTGGGTAAGTGGGACACGCTGGTCCGGCCTGGACCGGACATTGCCGCCGCGTATCGGGCGGCGGGCTGGTGGCGGGAAACGACCTTCCTGGACGACCTGTCCGCGGCGGCCCGCGACCGGGGGGACCACCCGGCCGTGTTCGCGTACGAGGGCCGTGGCCCGGCCAAGGAGATCAGCTATGCCGAACTCCAGGTTCTCGTGGAGAGGTTCGCAGCCGCGCTGAGCGAACTCGGCGTGGGGCGTGGGGATGTGGTGGCGCTCTACCTCCCGAACCGCTGGGAACTGACCCCGCTGTATCTGGCCTGCCACCGGGTGGGCGCCGTGGCCACCCCGGTGATCCCCGCCCTGGACGTCCGCGAACTGGGCCATGTCCTGCGGGAGAGCGCGGCGAAGGTCTGCGTCACCGTCGACCGCTTCCAGGACGCCGACTACGGCGCCCGCCTCCAGGAGGCCGCCCCGCCGACGCTCGCGCACCGGGTGGTGTGCGGCGACGCCGAGGCGACCGGCGCGCTCGACTTCGACGCGTTCTTCGTCCGTACGCCCTGGGAGGACCGCCGGAGCGTGGACGAGGCCGACCGACTGGGCCCCGACGAGCCGGCGTTGCTGCTCTACACCTCGGGGACCACCGGCCGGATGAAGGGCGTGGTCCACAGCCAGAACACCCTGCACGCGGCGGTGCTCGCGGTCTCCGTGCCGCACGGGCTGACCGGCGACGACGTCATCTCCATCCCCAACTTCGCCACCCACATGGCCGGGCTGTCGTACGCCTGTTACATGCCGGTGCTGCTCGGTGCCACCTGTGTCGTGCAGGACGTGAACCGGGACATGGAGCTGCTCCTCGACCTCATCGCGCGGCATCGCGTCACATGGGCGTACGCCTCGCCCGCCTATCTCCTGGACATGCTGGACGTGCAGGCCGAGGCGCCCCGTGACACGTCGAGCGTGGTGCAGATCGTCTCCGGATCGGCGCCGATCCAGCCGCAGTTGATAGCCCGGATGCGGGAGGTCTTCGACATCCCGGTGCGGGCCCTGTGGGGCATGACGGAGAACGGCGCGGTCACCGTCACCCGGGCCGACGACCCGGAGGGCTGGGCGGGCCACAGCGACGGCCGCTCGGAGCCGTCGATGGAGCTGCGGATCGTGCCGACGACGGGCACCGAGGGCGGCACCGACACCGGTGGCGGTCGGCTGCTGGTGCGCGGCGCCTCGCAGTGCCTGGGCTATCTCGGCCAGCGCGAGGTGTATGAGGCGTGTCTGGACGAGGACGGCTGGTTCGACACCAGTGACCTGGCCCGGGACGACGGCCGGGGCGGCATCCGCATCGTCGGCCGCTCCGTCGACCAGGCCGTCCGGGCCAACGGCCAGAAAGTCTCGACGCTCGAGGTGGAGTCGGTGCTGATCCGGCACCCGGGCGTGCGGGAGGTGGCGCTCGTGGGCTACCCGGATCCGCGCATGCCCACCGCCGAACTGGTCTGCGCCGTGGTGGTGGCCGAGGGGGAACCGCCCACGCTGGCGGAACTCCGCGGGCATCTGGCAGAGGAGAAGATGGCCGAAACGCTCTGGCCGGACCGGGTCCAGTTCGTTTGGGAGCTGCCAAAGAACTCCCTGGGGAAGATCCTCCGCCATCCGCTGCGCAAACGCCTTGAGGTCGAATACACCACGCACCGATGACAGCGGCCCCGCAGGCGCCGCGGACTCCCCCGGACGCGAACGCCACGGCGGATTCGGACGCGGGCACCGGCCCGGTGACGACCGCATCGCGGCGGCGAGCGGTGGCGCTCGCCGTCATCTCCGTGGCGCAGCTGATGTTCCTGCTGGACGCCACCATCGTCAATGTCGCGTTGCCCAGCATCCAGGGCTCGCTGCGGCTGAGCGGATCCGATCTGGAGTGGATCGTCGCCTCGTACTCCGTCGCCTTCGGCGGGCTGCTGATACTCGGCGGGCGGCTCGGCGACATCCTCGGGCGGCGGCGGATGTTCACGACGGGGATGGCGCTGTTCACCGTGGCCTCGCTGCTCGGCGGGTTCGCGCAGGAGCCGTGGCTGTTGATCGTCTGCCGCACCGTGCAGGGTGTCGGTGCCGCGGCCGCCTCGCCCGCCGCGCTGTCGTTGATCGCAGTGACCTTCCCGCAGGGGCGGGAACGCGACCGGGCCGTGGGCTGGTACACGGCCGTGGCCACGGCGGGCGGCGGTGTGGGGCTGCTGGCCGGGGGCGTGATCACCGCGTATCTGTCCTGGCGCTGGGTGATGTTCGTGAACGTCCCGATCGGGGCAGCGGTCCTCGCCCTCTCCTGGCGGGTGCTGCGCGAGACGCCCCGGCAGCGCGGCAGGTTCGACGTGTCCGGAGCGCTCACCGGCACTCTGGCCGCGCTGCTGCTGGTGCACGGCCTGATCAGCGGCGCCTCGGAGGGCGGGCACTGGACCGACCCGTCGGTGCTCGTGGCACTCGGCGCGGCGGCCGTGCTGCTCCCGACGTTCGTGGTGATCGAGAGACGCGGCAGCCAGCCGCTGGTGCCGCTGCGGCTGTTCGCCGGCCGGACCAGGTGCGGCACGTACGCGGTGCTGGCGCTGACCAACACCGCGATGTTCGGCATCTTCTTCTTCCTCACTCTCTTCCTCCAACAGGTCTGGGACTACAGCCCGCTGGACACCGCGTTCGTCTACATTCCGCTGACCTGCCTGCTCGTCGCCGGCGCAAAGGCCGCCTCACGGCTCGTCACGTTCCTCGGCGCCCGCGCGCTGGTCTGCTGGGGCCTGCTGGCCGCATCCGCCGGAATGCTCTGGCTTTCCCGGATCGGGGAGTCCGGGGGGTACGCCACCGGGATGCTGGTGCCCACCGTGCTCACGTACGCGGGACTCGCCGTGACCGGCGTGCCGCTGACGCTGGCCGCGCTGGCGGACGTGGCCGACGAGGACTCCGGCGCCGCCTCCGGACTCCTCAGCATGGCCCGGCAGATTGGTGGCGCGATCGGGCTGGCGGTGCTGGGCACCGTGGTCTGGTCGACGGTCGGTGCGGCGGCGGACACCACCTCCGCCGAGGACGCGCTGGCCGAAGGCATCGGCCGCGGCTTCCTGGTGGCGGGCGGAGTCGCCGTGCTGTCGCTGCTGGTGGCGTTCTTCACCATGCCCCGGCACGGGGCCGTGCGCGGAGAGCAGGCCGGGCCCGGTGACTCCGCCGCGGCCCGGGACGCCGGCGAGCGGGGGAAGGGGTGAGCACTTCGTCCGCGTCAGCCGGTACGGCCGACTTCCTGATCATCGGCGGTGGCATCGCGGGCGCCGCCGCCGGATACTTCCTCGCCCCGCACGGCCGCGTCGTCCTCCTGGAGGCCGAACGGTCCCCGGGCCTCCACGCCACCGGACGCTCCGCCGCGCTGTTCTCCGAGTACTTCGGGAACGCCACCGTACGGGCGCTGACCGTCGCTGCCCGCAGCTTCTACGAGGCCTCGCCGGACGGCTTCACCGCCGCCCCGCTGCTCACCCCGCGCGGCGTGCTCGCCCTGGAAACGCCCGGCACCGCCCCGCAGTTCGAGGCCGCCCGGGCAGCCGGGGCCACCGCGCCGCAGCCGGTCCTCGAGCTGGACCGGGAGCGGGCGCTGGAACTCTGCCCGGTGCTGCGCCCCGGGGCCTTCGACCGCGCGCTGTACAGGCCGGGCGCCTGCGACATCGATGTGGACGCCGCCCACCAGGGCTTCCTGCGGGGGCTGCGCGCTTGCGGCGGCAGCGTGGTGACCGGCGCCCGGGTCCACGCCCTGCGCCGACAGGCCGGGAACTGGCGGGTCTCCGCAGCGGAGAGGGAGTACACCGCGCCGGTCGTGGTGAACGCCGCCGGCGCCTGGGCCGACGACGTGGCGCGACTGGCGGGCGTACGGCCGGCGGGGCTCGTGCCGCGCCGCCGCACCGCCGCGCTCGCCCGGATACCGGCCGGGGTCCCCGGGGATCGCGAAGGCCCAGGGAGCGCCGCCCTCCTGGCGGCGGACGTATCGGGCTGGCCCATGATCACGGACGTGGCGGACACCTTCTACGCCAAGCCCGAGTCCGGCGGTCTGCTGCTCTCCCCGGCGGACGACACCCCCGCACCGCCCGGCGACGCCCGCCCCCGTGACCTCGACGTCGCCACCGCCGTCGAACGCTTCGAACGGGTGGCCACCCTCCGCCTGCGGCACATCAGCCACGCCTGGGCCGGCCTGCGTACCGCCGCCCCGGACGACACACCCGTGATCGGTCCCTGCCCCCGCACGGCCGGCTTCTACTGGCTGGCCGGTCTGGGCGGCTACGGAATCCAGACTGCCCCCGCGGCCGGTGCGCTACTGGCCGCACTCGCCACCGGAAACCCACCCCCGTCTGCGCTCGCCGAGCTGGTCACGGGCCTCACTCCCGCCCGTGACCACGGAGCTGAACGCGAGGAGCGGTGAACCCGCCTCCTCGCGCCCTCACCTGTCACCCTCAGAGAGTTCGGAGACATGTCGGAAAACATCTGGCAGACCGCCGGCAGCCGTGTCGATCACGGTCCGTACCGCCCCGTACACAGACTGATCGAGGAACAGGCCGACAGGACCCCGGACCGCACCGCGCTGATCCACCGCGGAGCCACCCAAACGACCTTGACGTATGCGGAGTTCGACTCGCTCGCCAACGGCCTGGCCGCCGATCTGACGGCGGCCGGTGTCGGCCCCGGTGTCATGGTGCCCGTCGTCATCGGCAACAGCGTCGAACTGCCGCTGTGCATGGTGGCGCTGATGAAGGCGGGCGCCGCCTTCGCGCTCTGTGACCCGGCCTGGCCGGACGAGCGGCTGCGCTCCGTGCTGGAGGAGCTGGACCCGCCGCTGGTGCTCACCTCCGGGCCGCTGGTCTGCACGGGCCGGCTGGCGCAGGTCGTCTCGGCCGGGCGGATCACGCCGAGCACCGTGCGCCCCGGTCCGACGCCGGGACCGGAGCAGCCGGTCTACGGGGTGTTCACCTCGGGCACGACGGGGACACCGAAGTGCGCCGTGAATCTGCACGAAGGACTGACCAACCGCTTCCGCTTCATGTCCCGCTACTTCGGCGCCACCGGCGAGGAAGTGGTGCTCCAGAACAGCCGCCACACCTTCGACTCGGCGATCTGGCAGCTGCTGTGGCCGCTGACGACAGGTGGCCGCACCGTCGTACCCGAACAGGGCGAGTTCCTCGACCTGGAGCGGACCGTCGACACGATCCACCGCTACCGGGTCACCATCACCGATTTCGTCCCGGCCATTCTCGGCATGCTGCTCGCACTGCTGGAGGCCGAGCCGGGCGCGGTGCGCAAGGTCGACTCGCTGCGCCATCTGGTGGTCGGCGGCGAGGAGATCATCCCGCACGCCGTGCACCGGCTGCGCGCGCTGCTCCCCGGGCTCGGGATCACCAACGGCTACGGCCCGTCCGAGACCTCCATCGGCATGGTCTTCCACCGCATCGACGGCGGCGAGGGCGACCACATCCCGCTCGGGCGCCCCATAGACAACTGTTACGTGGTGGTCACCGACGACCGGCTGCGCCCGCTGCCCGCGGGCGTCACCGGCGAGATCGTCATCGGCGGCGCCTGCGTCGGTGCCGGATACCTGGGCGACCCGGCCCGCACGGCCGAGGTGTTCGTACCCAACCCGTTCCCGGCGATACCCGGCGCCACCCTCTACCGGACCGGTGACCTCGGATGGTTCGACGCGGCCGGACTGCTCCGCTTCACCGGCCGCCGCGACCGGCAGACCAAGGTGGACGGCGTCCGGATCGAACTGGCCGAGATCGAGACCACCGCCGAGGGCTGCCACGGCGTCATCCAGGCCAAGGCGCTGACCCTCCGCCGGCAAGGACGCAACCGGCTGGTCGTCGCGGCGGCCTCCGAGGAGGGCACCACACCCGCGGCGCTCCGCGCCCATCTCGTGTCGACGCTGCCGCGCATCCAGGTGCCTCAGCACTGCCTCGTGCTGGAGTCCCTGCCGCTTTCCGACAACGGCAAGGTCGATCTGCGGGCGCTGCGGCTGCTCGTCGAGGAGAAGCTGGAGTCCGAGGCACGCCCGGTCCCCCGTCCCATCGGCTCCCTCGCCGAACGCGTCGCCGAGGTGATGCGTACGGTCCTCGACCTCCCCTCGTTCGGGACGGGAGACGACTTCCTGCGACGCGGCGGCGACTCACTGGCCGCCCTGAGCGCCCTGCTGCGGATCAGGGAGACTGCGGGGCTGACGGTGGGGCTCGCAGAGCTGTACGAGCACCGCACGCCGGACGCGCTGGCGGCGGCGCTGGAGGGCCCGCCCAAGGGAGGCGGGACGGGAGGGCCCGGCGGGTCCGCGGCGTTCGGAGGGCGCCCCGCCGAGGCGGGCAGTGATGAGGCGTCCGCCGTGGCCGCACTCATGGAGCGGGACTCCGCCCTCCCCTCCGACCTCGCCGAAATGGCCGCCCGCGCCCAGCGGTTCGCAGGCACCCCGGTGACACTCCCCCCGCGCACCGTCCTGGTCACCGGTGCCACCGGCTTCGTCGGGGCGAGGTCCCTGCACCGGTTGCTGTCGGCCACCCCGGCCCGCGCCGTCTGCGTCGTGCGGGCCCGCGACGACGCCCACGCCCGAGACCGGGTCGTACGGACGCTGAGCGCCCAGGGGCTGTGGGACGAGTCCCTCGGGGAACGCCTGGAGGCACGCGCCGGCGAACTGGGCGCCCCTCGGTTCGGCTGGACGAGGGAGACCTGGGAGACGTACGCCGCCGGCTGTGACGCCGTGCTGCACATCGGGGCCATGGTCAACTTCCTTCTCGACTACCGGGCCCACCGCGCCGCCAATGTCACCGGCACGGCCGAGGTGCTCCGCTTCGCGCTCTCGGTGCGGCCCAAGCCGCTGCACCACGTCTCCACCCTCGGGATCCTCGAACAGCACGCCTCCTGCACTCCGGGCCGCATCCGGGAGGACTTCGATCCGTCCGCCGCCACCACACCGAGCGGCGGGTACAGCCGCTCCAAGTGGGTGGCCGAGCGGCTGCTCACCGACGCCCGCAGACGTGGCGCGCCGGTGACGGTCTATCGGCTCGGCGAGGTGATGCCCGCCGCCGACAACGGCGTGCCCAACCCGAGGGCGCTCACCCATCTGCTGCTGTCCGCAGCGCTCCGGCTCACGGTCCGGCCCGACGTGCCCATGCACTCCGACTACACGCCGGTGGACGAGGCGGCCGCACGGCTGATCGCCGGGCTCGCCGAGCCTTCCGACGGAGCCGTCTACCACGTCTTCCGGGACGGCAGCGTGGACTTCGCCGCGCTCGACCTGGCGTGTCCGGACCGTGGGGGCGCCCTGCGTGCGGTGCCGCCCGCGGAGTTCATGGCCGCGCTGCGGGAGAGTGCGGCCGGGGGCGGGGAGCCCGCCGTGACCGTGCTGCACGCTCTGCTGACGGCGCTCCCCGCCACCGGGCCGGACGGTGTACCCGACTTCCGGAGGCTGCTGGCGGACAACCCCGGGCTGTTCGCCAAGGAGGCGTGCGCCGCCCTGGACGCGCGGCACGGCTTCCGGGAACGGCCGCTGGAGGCGGCCCTGGAGGCCTACTGCACCACGCTCACCGCCTGAGCAAGCTACGCGGCCACCGCGTACGCCCCTATGAAACGAGAGGACGACCGTGCACTACCGCACCATGGGACGACTGGGCTGGCAGGTCAGTGAGATCGGCTACGGCATGTGGGGTATCGGCGGAGGCCCCGGAGGATTCACCGGCTGGGACTACGACGTGGCCCCGGACTGCCTGGATCTCGCGGTCGAGAACGGCTGCACGTTCTTCGACACCGCCTGGGCCTACGGCCGGGGCGTCAGCGAACAGATGCTGGGCGCCCTGCTCCGGCGGCATGCCGACCGCACCGGCAGGGACCGGCTGCGGGTGGCGACCAAGATCCCGCCGCTGAATCGGGAATGGCCACCCGGCCCGGACGACACGCTCGACGACGTCTATCCCCGCAGCCACATCCGCGAGTACGTCCACCGCAGCTTGGAGAACTTCGGGACCGACCGGATCGACCTGCTCCAGTTCCATGTCTGGGAGGACCGCTGGAGCGGCCAGGAGAGCTGGCAGCAGGCGGTCGCCGATCTCAAGGCGGAGGGTGTGATCGACGGCTTCGGCATCAGCGTCAACCGCTGGGAACCTGTCAACTGCCTGCGGGCCCTGGACACCGGCCTGGTCGATGTCATCCAGGTGATCTACAACATCTTCGACCAGGCGCCGGAGGACGAACTGTTCGCCCGCGCCCTGAGCGACGGCATCGGCATCATCGCCCGCGTCCCCTTCGACGAGGGCGGCCTCACCGGCACCCTCACCCGCGACACCGTCTTCCCCGAGGACGACTGGCGTGCCGTCTACTTCGGCCCGGAGAACCTCGGCCCGACGGTGGAGCGTGCCGAACGGCTGAAGAAGGTACTGCCCGAGGGCATGTCGCTGCCGGAGCTCAACCTCCGCTTCATCCTGCACCATCCCGCCGTGAGCACGGTCATCCCGGGCATGCGCAGGCCCGAGCACGTACGCGCCAACCTGGCGGTCTCCGGGGCCGCGCTCGACCCGGCGCTGCTGGACGAAGTGCGCGGCCACCGCTGGGACCGACAGCCCACAGCGTGGTCGATGTGACCGTCATCGCCCTGTGGGCCCATCCTCGTTCGGTCTCCACAGCGTTTCTGCGCATGATGGTCGAGCGCGGCGACGTCACGGTCGTGCACGAGCCGCTGGTGCTGCTCACCGACCACGGCCAGGTCACCGTCCCCGCCGTCGACGGCGGGGACGTGGCCGATGACGCGCAGGAGCGTACGGTCACGGTCCGCACGCCCGCCGAGCTCCTGTCCCAGCTGACGGAACTGGGCACCCGGAAGCCGGTCTTCTTCAAGGACACGCTGGAGTACCACCACCAGTACCTCTTCGACCACCCGGAGCGGATCGCCTCCTTCACCCACACCTTCATCGTCCGCGAACCCGCCAGGACGATCGCCTCCCACTACGCGGTCAAGCCCGAACTGGCCTGCCACGAGATCGGCTACGAACACCAGTACGCGCTCTTCGAGCTGGCCTGGAAGGTGACCGGCAAGCGCCCCGTCGTCATCTCGGCCGAGCGCCTGCTGGCCGACCCGCCCGCCGTGGTCGCCGCGTACTGCGAGCGTGTCGGCCTGCCCTACCTGCCCGAGGCGTTGACCTGGCAGCCGGGCGAGCGCGCCGAATGGCGGCAGAACGAGCGTTGGCACCGGGACGCGAGCGCCAGCTCGGCCTTCAGCGCCCCGGAGCGCGAATACGCGGTCACGGTCGAGAACGACACTCAGCTGCGCGGCTTCTACCAGCACCACCTCCCGTACTACGAGCGGCTCATCGCGCACGCCTGCTGAGCCAGGAACAAGGAGAGTCCATGACGAGCAGCACACCGTCCACCCCGGGCGAGCAGTTCGCCGCCGCCTACCTCGCCGACGCCGAGAAGGCCGAGGTGCACTTCCCCTTCACGCTCACCGACGTGTTCGAAACGGGGAAGCAGGGTCAACGGCTGACGGCACGTAACCTCTTCCGCACCCAGCGGGCCGAAACGCAGACCGTGCGCTCCTGGCACGAGACCCGACCGACCGGCACCGGAAACCCCGACGGCGGGGCGAGCCCGGAGGGACGGCTGCGGGAGGCGTCCTTCCGCTTCTCGCTGGCCGAGTACGACGTCGCGCCGATCACCGCCTGGGTGCAGATCCCCGACGGCCTCGCCGACGAACCGGAGGGCCTGGCCTCGTTCATCGACCGTCGGCTCATGGTGCGGCTCGGCACCGCGGAGAACCGGGCGCTCACCCTCGACGTGCTCCGGCACCCTGATGTGGCGCGGCTGCCGTACCAGGGTTCCTACATCGACGGGGTGCTCGCCGCATTCAACGAGATAGAGCAGGCCGGCGGCACCGGCCGCGCCCTGATGGTGAACTCCCGCGACTACTACGCCGAGCTGGTGGGCGCGGGCAGCCTGCTGGGCGACCTCACCCGTGAGGAGGTGAAGATCAGCCGGCACCGCCATGTGGCGCCCGGCTGCGCGCTGGTGGGGGACTTCGCGATGGCCGCGAGGCTGCTCGAATCCGGCCAGTCGGTGATCAAGGTGGCGGAGCCGCCGGAGGGGACCTTCGAGCAGCCGGGCACGGCAGTCTGTGCGCAGGTGTACGAATCCGTTGCCGTCCAGCTGCCCACGCACTTCTTCCACGTGGTGCCCGCCTGACCGGTCGGTGGCGGACCGCGGACGCGGTGCCTGTTTCCCCGGCAGACCTACGACTGCCGGGGAAACAGGCCTGCGATGCGGAGGCAGCCCACACCCGGCCGTGAAGGGCCTCAGTCCTCCGGGAGTTCGACCGGGGCGATCTCGTCGAAGACGTCGCCGGGGCCGGGGTTGGTGCCGTCGGTCGCACCGCCGAACTGGGTCATCACACCCCAGACGGCGTTCAGCGCGGTCTGCACGGCCCCCTCGGCCCAGCCGGCCGTCCAGGAGATGTCGTCGCCCGCCAGGAACAGGCCCCGCTTGTCGGCGGGCAGCCGGTCCTGCATGAAGTGGGTGAACAGCCGTCGCTGGTAGCGGTAGTGGCCGGGCAGGTTGGCCTTGAACGCGCCCATGAAGTAGGGCTCGTTCTCCCAGGAGACGGTCACCGGGTTGCCGGTGATGTGCTTGCGGATGTCCACGTTCGGATAGATCTCGCCGAGCGACTTCAGCATGACGTCCATGCGCTCGGTAGCCGAGAGCGGCAGCCACTTCAGACTGTCGTCGCACCAGGTGTACGAGAGGCAGATGCTGGCCGGCTTGTCCGGGCCGTCGTCGAGGAGGTACGTGCCCCGCGTCATCCGGTCGGTGAGCGTCATCGACATGGCGTCGCGCCCGGTCACCTCGTCCTTGTCCAGCCAGAACGGCCGGTCGACGGGGACGAACAGCTTGGACGACTCCATGTAGTGGGTGCGCTCCATCGCCGTCCAGTGATCGATCGGGAAGAGCGCGTCGTCGCAGGCGATCTTGGAGAGTAGCAGCCAGGACTGTCCGGTGAAGACGGCCGCCCGGAAGGTGCGGATGTCGCCGGTGGCGTCGGTGACGGTGACCCGGTTCCCGGCGGTGCGGTTCAGCCGTGTCACCGCGGGACGCGGCTCGCCTCCGTGCAGCGAGGCCAGCGAGGTGCCGAGCGGCCAGTGCACGATCTTCTGCGGTTCGCGTTCCCACAGGCGCAGCGGGAGCTGCTGGCTGCCGCCGACGATGGAACGGTGGTGGTCGTCCGCCTCGCTGTAGACGACGCGGAGGATCTCCAGGATGGAGTTGGGGAAGTCGGTGTCCCAGCCGCCGGTACCGAAGCCGACCTGGCCGAAGATCTCGCGGTGGCGGAAGGACTTGAAGGCGTCGGAGTCGCAGAGGAAGCCGTAGAAGGTCTGGTTGTCGAGCTTCTCGACGAGGCGGGCCCAGATCTCCCGGATCCGCGGCACGTCGCGCTCGCGCATCGCCCGGTTCATGTCGGAGAAGTCGGCGCCCTCCTCCAGGCAGGCGTTCCAGGCGTCCATCACATCGCGGTAGACCTGCGGGAGGTCGTCGACGGTCTCGGCGTAGTGCGACTCGCCCTTCAGGTCGACGACGGTCGACGGGGTGACCGGGGAGAGCGGGTTGGGGAACGGCTTCGTCTCCAGGCCGACCAGGTCGATGTAGTGCTGGAGGGCGGTCGAGGACGGCGGGAAGCGCATCGCCCCCATCTCGGCGGTGAGCGGCTCGCCGTCCGTGGTGCAGCCGTCGAACTCGACGGTGCGCAGCCGTCCACCGATGCGGTCCGCCTCGTAGACGACGGGCCTGAGGCCCATCTTCATCAGCTCGTAGGCGGTGACGATGCCGGAGAGCCCGCCGCCGATGACGGCGACCTCGCTGCCGTGCTCGGTCGCCGGTATCTGACCGATGCCGGCGGGGTGCGCGAGGAAGTCGTCGTACGCGTAGGGGAAGTCCGGCCCGAACATGGTGATCGGCGGGGCTGCGTCGGTGTGCGGGACGGCCGGGGGCACCGTGGACGTCATGGGGTACGGACTCCTTGCGGGTACGGGTGGGTGAAGGGGGCGCGGCGTACTCAGACGAGGGAGCCGTACAGACCGGGGCGGCGGTCGCGGAGATAGGGGTTACCGGCCCGGGAGGCGGTCAGCAAGCTGGGGTCGACGTCACCGACGACGAGCTCCTCACCGCGTCCCGCACGGGTGCGGACCGTGCCGTCGGGACCGGCGAGGGCGCTCAGGCCGACGAATTCGAAGGGGCCCTCCGTGCCGGTCCTGTTGGCATAGGCGACGTACAGCTGGTTCTCGAAGGCGCGGACCGGTACGAGGGACTCCGCGACGAACGGGAAGGGGTGCATCAGCGCGGTGGGCACCAGCAGGAGATCGGTACCGGCGAGTGCGTGCGCCCGTACGTTCTCCGGGAACTCGACGTCGTAGCAGATCAACAGGCCGATACGGATGCCGTCGAGCTCGGCCTGGACGACCGGCCGGTCGCCGGGGGTGAACCACCGCTCCTCGAAGTCGCCGAAGAGGTGGGTCTTGCGGTAGTTGGCGAGCGCGGTCCCCTCGGGTCCGATGAGCTGCGCGGCGTTGTACAGGGCGTCGCCTTCGCGCTCCGGGTAGCCGTAGTGGACGCCGATGCCGTGCCGGACGGCGATTTCGGCGACGGCCCGGGCGGCGGGCCCGTCGGCGGCCTCGGCCAGCCGGGGCACGTCGTCGCCGATCGCGTACCCGGTCAGGAACATCTCGGGGCAGACCAGCAGCCGGGCACCGCCGGCGGCGGCCCGTCGCGCGGCGTCGTCGAGCAGGTCGAGGTTGCCGGCCACCGAGCCCGGAGTTCCGGAGCTCTGGAGCAGGGCGGTGCGCAACGGCGGCATGGCTGACCTCGAACGATGCGGGTGGGCGGGGACGTATCGACGGTACGTTCCGCGGTTCCCCCGGACAAGGCGCGACCGTTGCGCACCGACCGCCGATCCGTTGCGCGGGATCTGGGGTGGGCGGCGATTCATTGCGTCCCGGGTTCGGGATCCAGCCCGTCCCGCGTTCGAGGACGGAACCGCTGCCGGAGGACCGGCCGCCTCTCGTCACCGGCGGGCCTGCACGACCCGCGTCATCGAGGCCGCACCGCTACCCCGGCGAACCCGACGAGTACCGCCGCAGCAGCGGGGAGAGCACCAGCACGGACTTCGTCCGCTCGACGTACGGCTCGCCCGCGATCCGTTCCAGCACCTGCTCGAAGTGGCGCATGTCCGCGGCGAACACCTGGACGAGCGCGTCGGCGTCCCCGGTGACCGTGGACGCCGAGGCGACCTCCGGGTAGCGGGCAAGACCCTGTTTGATCGACTCCGGTGAGGTGTTGCGGCTGCAGTAGATCTCGATGTACCCCTCGGTCTCCCAGCCGAGCGCCGCCGGATCCACCCGGACCGTGAACCCCGTGATCGCCCCCTCGGCGCGCAGCCGGTCCACCCGGCGTTTCACCGCCGGTGCGGACAGCCCGATGATCGAGCCGATGTCGGCGTAGGAGCGGCGGGCATCTTCGGCGAGGGCGTGGACGATGCGTTCGTCGAGGTCGTTCAGTCGCACGTCGTACGGGTCACTTCTCTGCGATGGCGAGGGCCTTGGCGCGGCCGGGGCACGGCTGTTCCGGGGGCGGCGGTGCCGCCCCCGGAAGTAGACCATGGGCCCGCCCGGCAGGGCGCGCTCATCGCAGGTGGCGCCGGGTCGGAAGGGGATCAGAAGGGAGCAGAGGATCAGAAGGGAATCAGAAGGGGAACTGCGAGCGCCCGTGCTGCACGGAGATCCACTTCTGGGTGGTGAAGGCCTCCAGCATCGAGTCGCCGTTCAGCCGCCCGAGCCCGGAGTTCTTCTCGCCGCCGAAGGGGACGATGGGCTCGTCGTGGACCGTGCCGTCGTTGATGTGGATCATGCCGGTGCGGATGCGCTGCCCGACCCGGACACCACGCTCGATGTTGCCGGTGTGCACGGCGCCGCTCAGCCCGTACGGGGTGTCGTTGGCGATCCGGACCGCCTCGTCCTCGCCGTCGAACGGCACGAGGAGCGCGACCGGGCCGAAGATCTCCTGGGACAGCACGGGAGAATCGGGCGCCAGGCCGGTGAGGACGGAGGGGCTGACGACGTTCCCGTCGGCTCGTCCGTGCAGCAGCGCCGTCGCGCCGGCCTCGACGGTCTGGTCGACGAGCGTGGCGATGGCCTCGGCCTGGGTCGAGTTGATCAGCGGGCCGATCTGGGTCGCCGGGTCGGCCGGGTCGCCGACGCGCAGGGAGGCGACCTTCGCGACGAACTTCTCGGTGAACTCCTGCTCCACCGCGCGGTCGACGAGGATGCGGTTGGCGGCCATGCAGACCTGCCCCTGGTGCACGTACCGGCTGAAGACCGCCGCGTCGACGGCGTAGTCCACATCGGCGTCGTCGAGCACGATCAGTGCGCTGTTGCCGCCGAGCTCGAGCACGGAGCGCTTGAGGTTCGCCGCGCACACCGTCGCGACGTGCCGCCCGACCTTGTCGGAGCCGGTGAAGGAGATGACCTGCGGTATGGGATGCTCCAGCAGCGCGTCACCGATCTCCGCGATGTCGGTGACGACGACGTTCAGCAGACCGGCCGGCAGCCCGGCGTCCTCGAACACCTTGGCCACCAGGGTGCCACCGCAGACCGGGGTGTTCTGGTGCGGCTTGAGCACCACGGCGTTGCCCAGCGCCAGGGCCGGCGCCACGGACTTCAGGGACAGCAGGAAGGGGAAGTTGAAGGGGCTGATGACCCCGACCACGCCGACCGGCACCCGGTAGACCCGGTTCTCCTTGCCGGGCGTCGGCGAAGGGAGGATCTGCCCGGTGGAACGCAGCGCCAGCTGTATCGCCTCGCGGAGGAACTCCTTGGCCAGGTGCAGCTCGAAGGCAGCCTTCAGCCGGGTGCCGCCGAGCTCGGCGACGATCGCGTCACCGATCTCGTCCTCGCGCTCCTCGACGACCCGCAGGGCCTTCTCCAGCACCGCTCGCCGGGCGTACGGGTTGGTGTCGGCCCACGCCTGCTGAGCGGCCTCGGCCGCGCGGTATGCCTGGTCCACCTCATCGGCCGTGGCGACCGTGATGGAGGCCAGCTTCTCCCCGTCGAACGGGTTGAAGTCGATGATGTCCCAGGACCCCTTGCCCGGCCTCCACTCTCCGTCGATGTACTGATGGGCCAGGTCAGTGAAGAAGGACATGAGATCCCTTACCGCAGAGTGGCGGGCAGCTGATTGAGATTCATATTACTTATTTTTCAACTGAGTTGGTATGCGTCTCAGCCCCGCCCGACCACCGCTTTCGGCCATGTACCGCCCCGGTGAGCGCCCGGAAAACACCGGTGCCCCTCCCGGCGTGAACAGCCGGAAGGGGCACGGTCGGTACGAGGTGCGTCGGTCAGCTCCAGCTGGCGTGCAGCGGCTTGCCCTCCGCATAGCCGGCGGCACTCTGGACGCCGACGACCGCCTTCTCGGCGAACTCCGCGAGAGAACCCGCACCGGCGTAGGTGCAGGAGGAACGGACGCCCGCGATGATCGAGTCGACCAGGTCCTCGACGCCGGGACGGGACGGGTCCAGGAACATCCGCGAGGTGGAGATGCCCTCCTCGAAGAGCGCCTTGCGGGCCCGGTCGTACGCCGACTCGTCGGAGGTGCGGTTCTTCACGGCGCGCGCGGACGCCATGCCGAAGGACTCCTTGTAGAAGCGGCCGTCGGCGGACTGCTGAAGGTCGCCCGGGGACTCGTACGTCCCGGCGAACCAGGAGCCGATCATCACGTTGGAGGCGCCGGCGGCGAGCGCCATGGCCACGTCGCGCGGGTGCCGGACACCGCCGTCGGCCCAGACGTGCTTGCCGTACTTCCTCGCCTCCGCGGCGCACTCCAGGACGGCGGAGAACTGGGGCCGTCCCACGCCGGTCATCATCCGGGTGGTGCACATGGCGCCGGGTCCGACGCCGACCTTGATGATGTCGGCGCCGGCCTCGATGAGGTCGCGCACACCCTCGGCGGCGACGATGTTTCCGGCGACGATCGGCACCTGCGGGTCCAGCGCCCGGACGGCTCGCACCGCACTGATCATGGATTCCTGGTGGCCGTGCGCGGTGTCGACGACGAGGGTGTCGGCGCCGGCGTCGAGGAGCTGCTTGGCCTTGCCCGCGACATCGCCGTTGATCCCCACGGCGGCCGCGATCCGCAGCCTGCCCGCAGCGTCGGTGGCGGGCGTGTAGAGAGTGGCGCGCAGTGCGGCCTTACGGGTGAGGATGCCGACGAGCCGGCCGTCCGCGTCCACTGCGGGGGCGAGCTTGCGGTTGGCGCCGTCGAGCTTGTTGAAGGCGTCGCGCGGGTCGATGTCCGCGTCCAGCAGCACCAGGTCCTTCGACATGACCTCGGAGAGCTGGGTGAAGCGGTCGACCCCGGTCAGGTCGTGGTCGGTGACCACGCCGACGGGCCGCTGCTCGCCGTCGACGACGACCCCGGCGCCGTGGGCGCGCTTGGGCAGCAGGGACAGGGCATCGGCAACCGTCTGGCCGGGGGCCAGCACGATGGGGGTGTCGAGCACGAGGTGGCGCGTTTTCACCCAGCTGATGACCTCGGTGACGACCTCGATCGGGATGTCCTGCGGGATGACGACGAGCCCACCGCGACGGGCGATGGTTTCGGCCATCCGGCGGCCCGCGATGGCCGTCATGTTCGCGACGACGAGCGGGATGGTGGTGCCGGTGCCGTCGGGCGAGGACAGGTCGACCCCCTGGCGGGATCCGACCGCCGACCTGCCCGGAACCATGAAGACATCGTCGTACGTGAGGTCGTACGGGACCGAGGGGGACTCTGTGTATCGACCAGTGCCGGGCTCAAGAAAACGCATAACACTCATTTTTTCATACGAAATGATGCAGGTCGCGTCCACGAAGACACAGCAAATGACTCCCGCCTTCGTATATTCCTCCAAGGAACAGGATCGGGAGTCCCGGGCAAGTGGAACCTGCCTTGCCCGCAGACCCTACCCGAGAGGCCTGCGAATCATTCGTGATCATCATCCCTGGACCTGGTGACTGGGGGTCAGGTAGCTTCAAACGCGCAGGTCCCGCGGGTCACCCAACACCCCGGAGCATCAGGCGGAGGCGTCACAACTCCCGCCACACGTACGACCGGAGAGGATGACGACCCGCCCGTGGAGAGCGAACTTCCGGACATCTACTGCCCGTTCCCCCAGCGGACGAACCCGCACGTCGGACACGTACGGGACCATCTCGACAGCTGGACCCGCAACACCGGCCTGGTGCACCGGGATTCAGCCAGAGACCGCTTCGAGCAGGCGGACTTCGGAGCCTTCGTCGGCATGGTCTACCCGACCGCCGACAGCAAGAATCTGGACCTCGTCGCCGACTGGTTCGTCTGGCTGTTTCTCGTCGACGACCAACTGGACGACGGACACCTGGGCCGCAGCCCGGACCGTGTACGGGACGTCGTCGCGCTCATGCAGTCCGTGGTCGAGGGCACCGGCACGGGCACCCTGGCCAACGAGCGACTGCCGGCCGCGGTCGTCGCCCTCACCGACCTGTGGCAACGCACGACGCCGGCCGCCGCGGCGCACTGGCGGCGGCGCTTCACCTGGCACCTGATCACCTATCTCACGACGGCCACCACCTGGGAGGCCGGGAACCGCGCGGACGGCGTGGTCCCGTCCGAGGCGACGTACATCGAGAAGCGCCGCCACACGGGCGCGATACACGTCTGCATGGACCTGATAGAAATCGTGGCCGGCATCGAGGCGCCCGAGTCGATCCACAACGACCGGCGCTTCATCACCGCGCTCGAAGCCTCGTGCAACGTCGTGTGCTGGGCCAACGACGTCTACTCGTACGAGAAGGAACAGGTGCTCGGCGAGATCCACAACCTCGTCCACCTCGTCCGGCACCACCGCGGCTTCGGCAAGCAGCAGGCGCTGGAACACGTCTGTGCGCAGATCGCCACGGAGACCGAGCGCTTCCTGACCGCGGAGGCCGAGCTGCTGGCCGCGTACCCGCAGCTCAGCTGGATGCTGGAGCCGTATCTGGACGGGATGCGGAGCTGGATGCGCGGGAACCTCGACTGGTCCCGGCAGACGCCGCGCTACAACCCGGCCGACGTCAGCCAGTACAAGGAGCCCGAGCAGTATCTGGAGGCGAGCGTCCTGGGCGTCCGGCAGGAATGACCGGGCATGGCGAAGCAGCCGGAAGGGGGCGGGCGGTGTCGTCACCGCCCGCCCCCTTCCGCTACGTTCCGGGTCAGTCCCCGTCCGGGTCGGCCCGCTCCAGTGCGGGGCGGCGCGGCGCGGCCGAGTCCGTCAGCAGGTAGTCCGCCGCCGCCGTGTCGGTCACCAGGCTGGTGACGAGACCGGACCGCAGCACCGCTCCGATCGCCGCGGCCTTGCGCTGGCCTCCGGCGATCGCCACCACCTCGGGGATCCGGCGCAGCCGGTCCGCCTCGACCGTGATGCAGCGCTCGCCGAGGTCGCGGCCGACCCGCCGCCCGTCCGCGTCGAAGAGATGCGCCGACATCTCGGCGGCGACGCCGAGTGAGGCGTAGTGCTCGCGCTCCTCATCGGAGAGCATGTCGTGGACGGTGGAGATCCCGGGCTCCCAGGAGCCGATGGAGACGGCAGCGACGGTCACCTTGTCGAAGTACTCGAAGGCGCGCGCGATGCCCGTCTGGTGGCGCAGCGCGGCGGCCGTCGCCGGGTCGGGGAGCAGCATCGGCGCATAGATCGGGTGGGCCTCGCCGCCGGACACCTGCGCGGCCCGCCGGACGGCCTCGACCGAGCCGCGCTCGGCCGTTCCCGCGTCGTACACCCCGGTGAGCTGCACGACCGTGCACGGTGGCAGCCGGTCGAGGGCCGCCGCCATGTGGATCGTGGAGCGTCCCCAGGCGAGCCCGAGCACATCGCCCTCGTTCACCAGTTCGCCGAGCAGGTCGGCCGCGACCTCGCCCAGGTTCTCGGGGTCGGCCGCGTCGTCCTGCTCCTCCGCCGGGGATTCGACCACGACCGCGTGGCGCAGCCCGTAGCGGGCGCGGAGCGCGTCGGAGCGCTCGGCGTCCAGCTCCGCGGGGACCCGGATCTCGATCCGTACGAGGTCACGTTCCAGGGCCGTCTCCAGGACCCGGGCCACCTTGAAGCGGCTGACGCCGAACTCCTCGGCGATCTGGATCTTGGATTTGCCCTCGAGGTAGAAGCGGCGGGCCATGGCCGCCGCCTGCACCAGCTCCGCGGGCCCCATCCGCAGGGCGGACCGGCCCGCCGACATTGCAGACACCGCGTTCTCCTCACTGCTGTTCACGCTCTCGATACGCCGTTCATCCTGTCAGATACGGCGATCCTTGATCGGTCCCGTCGGACCGCGTTCATCTGCACTTGGCCTGGCCGCCCTGCAATCGGGGGCCGGAGCGGGTGTCTGCGCCGTCATCGGCGTCAGTGGCCGCACGCCCACCCCGCCGAGGCGATGGCCCCGTCGGCCTTGGCGCGCAGGGCACGGACGGCTTCGGCCGGGTCCTTGGCGCCGTACACGGCGGAACCGGCGACGAAGACGTCCGCCCCCGCCTCCGCGCACCGCTCGATCGTGGACTCGGAGACGCCGCCGTCGACCTGGAGCCACAGTTCGAGTCCGTGCCTGGAGATCAGCTCACGGGTGCGGCGGATCTTCGGCAGCATGATGTCCAGGAAGGACTGGCCCCCGAAGCCCGGCTCCACCGTCATGATCAGCAGCATGTCGAGCTCGGGGAGCAGGTCCTCGTACGGCTCGATGGGCGTCGCCGGCTTGAGCGCCATGGACGCGCGGGCGCCCTTGGCCCGGATCTCCCGCGCCAGCCGGACGGGGGCCGCCGCGGCCTCCGCGTGGAAGGTGACGGATCCCGCCCCCGCCTCGACGTACTGCGGGGCCCAGCGGTCCGCGTCCTCGATCATCAGATGGCAGTCCAGCGGCGTGCTGGTGGCCCTGCTGAGCGATTCCACGATCGGGACGCCGAGTGTCAGATTGGGCACGAAGTGGTTGTCCATGACATCGACATGGAGCCAGTCGGCGCCGTCGACGGCCTGCGCCTCCTCGGCGAGACGTGCGAAGTCGGCGGAGAGAATACTGGGGTTGATCTGGGCCATGGGGCCAAGCCTGCCACGTCCTGGGGCACTTCCCCGCTTCGGTGCGCTCCAAAGCCTCACGGGATCATTACAGTTCGCGCATTCCCGACCTTTCACCCCCGGCCCGAGTCCCTCGTGGGTTCCAATGCGGAATTCCCTGTTCGTACGGCAGCAGGGCCAGGACCGCGCGTCGCGGTCCTGGCCCTGCCCCGTGCGCCGCCCTGCGGCGGCGGTGCGTCAGCTCTGTGCGGTGTCGTCGCCCGCCTGCCCGGCGCCCTCGGCGGCGGCTGCCTTCTCGCGCATCTTGCGCACCAGCTCCGCCTTCTGGTCGGCTGCACCCTGCCGGTCGAGGTTGCGGTGCGGACCGTTGTTCTGCCGTTCGGCGCGGGACAGCCTCTTGCGCTGGCCGCCGCCCATGCCCACGGGGTTGTTGATGTTCTTGCTCACGGTCACGGGTTCTCCCGGTAATGATGTGAAGTGATCTACGGATTGATGGGTGGGGACGGGCGGCGACGTCGAAGGCGGACGTGAAGGTTCACAGCCACGCGCGAACCGACGGACACCCGTTCGTCTCACTGCTGTGGCCCATGAGCCGGACGTGGGCCACAGACAATGAGAAAAGGTCATTCATGCCGAGACGCTGACATCTCCCGGGGCGATCAGGCGGTTCGCCGCAGCAGGGCCAGATACATCGCGTCGGTGCCGTGCAGATGCGGCCAGAGCTGGACGTCCGGTCCGTCGCCCAGTGCGGGCACTCCGGGCATCAGCGGGCGGGCGTCCACCCACTCGGCCTCGACGGGTGCGCCGCCGCGGCCCTTGAGCACGTCCTCGACGACCACCCGGGTCTCCGCCAGGTGCGGCGAGCACGTCGCGTATCCGACGACGCCGCCGACCCGTACGGCTTTCAGCGCCTCGCGCAGCAGTCCCCGCTGGAGGGGCGCGAAGCTCTCCAGGTCCTCCTTGCGACGGCGCCAGCGGGCCTCCGGACGGCGGCGCAGCGCACCGAGGCCCGAGCACGGGACGTCCATCAGGATCCGGTCGAAGGTGTCGGGCAGCCACGGCGGGCGGGTGCCGTCGGCGGTGATCACCTGGTACGGGCCGGGGTTGCCGGCCAGCGAGCGCTCGACGAGGCGGGCCCGGTGGGGCTGCTTCTCGGCGGCCAGCAGTGCGGCGCCGCGGCCGGCGGCGAGGGCTGCCAGCAGTGCGGCCTTGCCGCCGGGGCCGGCGCAGCCGTCGAGCCAGCGGGTGTCGCTGCCCTCCAGCGGGGCGTTGGCGAGGGCGGCGGCGACGAGCTGGCTGCCCTCGTCCTGGACACCGGCCCGGCCCTCCTGCACGGCGCTCAGGGCGCCGGGCTCGCCGCCCTCGGCCATCCGCACGGCGTAGGGGGACCATCGGCCCGGGAGGCCGTTCTCCTCGCCGAGCGCGTCGAGCAGTTCATCGGTGGTGGAGCGCCCGGGGCGGGCGACCAGGGTCACCTCGGGCCGCTCGTTGTCGGCTTCGAGGAGGTCCTCGATGCCCGCGCGGCCGCCGCCCAGCGCGTCCCAGAGAGCCGAGACGACCCACCGCGGATGCGAGTGCACGACCGCCAGGTGGTCCTCGGCGTCGTCCTCGTACGAGGGGGCGACCCGCGCCACCCAGCCGTCGAGGTCGTCGGCGGACACCTTGCGCAGCACGGCGTTGACGAACTTGGCGCGCCCCTCCCCCAGCACCACCCGGGCCAGCTCCACGCTCGCGGAGACCGCGGCGTGGGTCGGGATGCGGGTGCCGAGCAGCTGGTGCACGCCCATGTTCAGTACGTCCAGCACCGGCGGGTCGACCTCGACCAGCGGCCGGTCGATGCAGGCGGCGACGATCGCGTCGTACGTGCCCTGGCGGCGCAGCGTCCCGTAGACCAGCTCGGTCGCCAGCGCCGCGTCCCGGTTGTCGAATTCGCCCTTGGCCCGGGCCTTCTTCAGCAGCGGGGGCAGAACCAGGTTGGCGTACGCGTCGCGTTCGTCGACGGCCCTGAGGGCCTCGAAGGCGAGGAACCGGACCGGGTCCTTCTGCGGGCGGCGGTGCGGCTTGGCGGGACGGCGACGCGGCTGGTCGTTCACGTGAAAGGTGCTCCGCTGATGGTGAGAGGGCGAACCCTCCCAGCGTACGTCCCCGCCCCGGCCCGCCGGTCCACGAGTGGCCCAAGGGCCTCTCGCCCTACGGGACAGCCCTCAGATCCCCACGAGCTCGCCCGGGACGATGCGCACCCCGCGCGCCCAGTCCGCGGCGCGCATCGGCTTCTTGCCCTGCGGCTGGACCCAGAGCAGCTCGATCGCGTGCGATCCGGTGCCCACGTACACGTTGTTCTTGGCCGCGGACAGCTCCCCGGGCGCCAGATCGGCCCGGTCCACGACGGGCACGGCCTGGATCAGCTTGAGGCGCTCCCCGCGGAAGAGGGTCCAGGCGCCGGGGGCCGGGGTGCAGCCGCGGACCACCCGGTCGACGCGCAGGGCGGGCGCCGACCACTGGACCTGGGCGTCCTCGACGGTGAGTTTCGGTGCAAGGGTGATGCCCTCGGCGGGCTGCGGCACGGCGTGCAGGGTGCCTTCCTCGATGCCGTCCATCGTCGCGGCGAGCAGTCCGGCGCCGGCGAAGGCCAGCCGGGTCAGCAGATCGCCGCTGGTGTCGGTGGGCCGCACCTCTTCGGTGAGGACGCCGAAGACCGGTCCGGAGTCGAGCCCCTCCTCGATGAGGAAGGTGGAGGCCCCGGTCACCTCGTCGCCCGCCATGACGGCGTGCTGGACGGGCGCGGCGCCGCGCCAGGCGGGCAGCAGCGAGAAGTGGAGGTTGACCCAGCCGCGGGCCGGGATGTCGAGCGCGGTCTTGGGCAGCAGCGCCCCGTAGGCGACGACGGGACAGCAGTCCGGCGCGATCTCCCGGAGCCGCGCCAGGAAGTCCTCGTCGCGTGGCCTGGCCGGCTTGAGCACCTCGATACCGGCCTCCTCCGCCCGCTCGGCGACGGGACTGGCCACCAGCCGGCGACCGCGCCCAGCGGGCGCGTCGGGCCTGGTCACGACGGCGGCCACCTCATGGCGACCGGAGGCGATCAGGGCGTCCAGTGCGGGTACGGCTACCTCGGGGGTGCCTGCGAAGACGAGCTTCATGGGTGGCTGACTGCCTCTCAGGCCGAAACGTTACGGTGACGAGCAACGCATAAGTCTATGGGCCCGGAGGCCGGGAGGGCGCTGGGGGGCGTACGCACGGTTGCGCGCCCCTCACATATGCGTATACGCCCCCGGAGCGTGACCAGATCCACCGGTGAGGCGTTGGTCAAGAGAGATTGACCGAAGCGAGCCGCCCTGGTGCGGCCCGATCCCTTTCAACGCCGGTTCGAGAGGCTTCTTCATGGCCGACCACGCAACCCACGACGCCCAAGCGCGGGCCAGCCTGCATCTTCTGGTGCGGGACATCGAGCGGGTCCGGCGGCAGGTGGACGCATTGCGCACACTCACCGCGCAGCTGGGCAACGTCTACCGTCCGCGCCGCTCCGGCCCCTCCGCGGGCTTCGTCGTCTACGGCAGGGCCCCGGCCCCCACCGTCAGGCTGGCCCAGGAACTGCGGGACAGCGTCGAGACCCTGGTCACGGCGGCAGTGGACTTCGACCGTTCGCTGGGCTTCTCCTGGGACGCGGTGGGCTCCGCACTCGGAGTCACCAAGCAGGCGGTCCACCGCCGCTACGGCGCACGGCGCGCCGCTCCTCAGCCGGTGCCGGCCGAGAGCGCGGCCGAGAGCGCGGCCGAGGACATGGCGCAGCGTCCGGTGCCGGCGGTCCCGGCGTCCCCCGCAGGCGCGCTGCCCTCCGTCCCGGCGGCGCGCTCGATGCCGCCGCAGCCGTCCGCTGACCGCCCCCCGCTGCGCGAGGAGCTGCGCCCGGGCGCCTTCCCGGGACCGCGCAACGGCTGACGGCACGACCTGTGCCTGTCCTGCAGTGCTCCGGCACGCCGGGGCAGGCACGGCGGCGTCCGCGGTCGGACCGTCCCGCAGGGCACGGCCAAGCGCCGCCCGGGCGATTGCGTCCGCCCCGAGCAAGGCGACCGCAGCGGCTCCGTCACCCGATGTCCGGCGGGTCCACCCTGATCCGCACCGCACCGCCGGCGCCACCCCCGCCGCCCCCACGGGACATCCGTGCCGCCTGCGCCCCCTTCAGCGCGGCCGCCAGCGCCGCCCCGCTGCCCGGTGGCACCCTGACCAGGGTCCGCTCCCAGGCCTCGCCCACGGGCGCGTCCAAGGAGCGGCGGGGCCGTCCGGGCTCACCGCCCGGTACCGGCACCGGACCGAGCACCTGGGCGTCCGGCGGCAGCTCCGCGGCGGCCAGGAACGCGGCGAGCGCCTCCGGCGTCCCGGTCACCGAGGCCATCCGGGACACCGGCGGAAAGCCCAGCTCGGCCCGTTCCGCGAGTTCACGCCGAGCGTGTCCGACCGGGTCCCAGCGCACCAGCGCCTGCACGGGCCGCAGCGTCGGCTCGGCGACGATCACCACCGTTCCGCCCTCCGGCTGCCCCCGTACCAGCGCTGCGGCGGCCGTCCAGCGGCGCAACGCCTCCTCACCGGCCCGCAGGTCGGGCCGGCCGACCATCGCCCAGCCGTCCAGCAGCAACGCCGCCGCGTACCCGCCCTCGGCTACCGGCTCGGCGCCAGGTGTGCTGACCACCAGCGCGGGCTGGTCGGGAACCGAGTCCAGGATGTGGTCACGGCCGGAGGTGCGTACCGGCACGGCGGGAAAGGCCCGGCCGAGCTCCTCCGCGGTCCGGCGGGCGCCGACGATCCGGGCTCGCAGCCGACGGGAGCCGCAGGCGACGCAGTGCCAGGACGTCTCGGCCTTCCCGCACCAGGCGCAGTTCAGATCCTGCTGGTCGGGCGCCTCCAGCGGTCCGGCACAGTGCCGGCACCGCGCGGGCTCCCGGCAGCGTTCGCAGGCCAGCCGGGGGGCGTAGCCACGGCGCGGCACCTGCACGAGCACCGGTCCCGTGCGCAGCCCGTCACGCACCGTCTGCCAGGCCAGGCTCGGCAGCCGGGCGGTCCGGGCGGCGCCGTCCCGCGCGAGTTCGCCGTCGCCGACGGTGCGGACCAGGGGCGCCGCGATCCGCAGCTGTTCCCGGTCCGCGCGCAGCGGCAGCGCCCAGCCGCTCTCGACCAGCTGCGCGGCGTCCACGGTGCAGCTCGTCCCGCCGAGCAGGAAGGCGCACCGGCCGTGCGCGGCCCGTAGCTCCAGGACCTCGCGGACGTGCGGGAAGGGGGCGTTGTCATCGCTGTGGCTGGAGTCCCCGTCGTCCCAGATCGCGACCAGGCCGAGGTCGGCGACGGGGGCGAACATCGCGGCCCGGGTCCCGACGACCGCCCGGACGGATCCGCGGCTCACCGCAAGCCACTCCCGGTAACGCTTTTCGGGCCCCGAACCGGCCGTCAGAGTTGCGTGGCGGCCCTCGCCGAGCAATCCGGTCAGGGCCGCGTCGACGCGCCCCGCGGTCCGCCCGTCGGGAACGACGACCAGCGCGCCGCGTCCCGACGCGAGGGTCGCGGCGACGGCAGCGGCGATCTCCTGGGGCCAGTGCGGTCCCGGGAGCGCGGTCCACACCGCACGGGGCGCTCCCCCGTCGGCCAGCGCGGACAGGAAGGCGGGGCCCTGCGCGTACCGCTGCCAGGTACCGGGCGGCGGCGGCGGGGGCGGCTGCAGCGGCTCCGGCGACGGCTTGGCCTCGGCCCGGGCGTTCCGCGGCGGCACCGCGAGCTGGAGGACATCGGCGAGGCTGCCCGCGTACCGGTCGGCGACGGCCCGCGCGAGTGCGAGCAGCTCCGGGCCGAGGACCGGTTCGGGCGAGACGACGGAGGCGAGCGCGGCCAGCGCCCCGCCGTAGTCGGACTCGGCCAGCCGCTCGACCAGGTATCCGTCGATGAGCCCGCCACCCTCGCGGCGCCCTCCCCGGACATTGCGCCCCCCGGCACCGAATCGCACCCGGACCCGCACGCCGGGCTGTGCCTCGGCGTCGAGCTCCTCGGGCACGGCGTAGTCGAAGTACTGGTCGAGGTGGAGCGCGCCCTTGTTGACCAGCACGCGCGCGACGGGCAGCTCCTTGGCGAGGGCGGCCCCGCGCCAGGTCCGCGGTTTGGCGCGCGGCACCTTGGCCTGGCGCACGGTCTCCCGGATCAGCGCAAGCTGCTCCGGTGCCCCGGCATCGGGCTCGTCGGACCGCTTGTCGTCGCTGCTCACAGCCAAATTCCTACCAGACGCCACTGACAGCCGAGGCCGCCGATCACCCGGGGCCGCACGGACGGGCCGGCTCGGGCGGCCCTGACCGGACACGGACGCGCGGGAGCCCGGACACCGTGAAGGCATCCGGGCTCCGGCGTACGTGCGACGCCCCGGGAGGGGCGGCCGGCAGGCCTACAGGCCTGCGGCCTTGCGCAGCGCGTCCACGCGGTCGGTGCGCTCCCAGGTGAAGTCGGGGAGCTCGCGGCCGAAGTGCCCGTACGCGGCGGTCTGGGCGTAGATCGGGCGCAGCAGGTCGAGGTCGCGGATGATCGCGGCCGGGCGGAGGTCGAAGACCTCGCCGATGGCGTGCTCGATCTTCTCGGTCTCGATCGAGGCGGTGCCGAAGGTCTCGACGAAGAGCCCGACCGGCTCGGCCTTGCCGATCGCGTATGCGACCTGCACCTCGCACCGGGCGGCGAGGCCCGCCGCGACGACGTTCTTGGCGACCCAGCGCATCGCGTACGCGGCCGAGCGGTCCACCTTCGACGGGTCCTTGCCCGAGAAGGCGCCGCCGCCGTGACGGGCCATGCCGCCGTAGGTGTCGATGATGATCTTGCGACCGGTCAGGCCGGCGTCGCCCATCGGGCCGCCGATCTCGAAACGACCGGTCGGGTTGACCAGCAGGCGGTAGCCGTCGGTGTCGAGCTTGATGCCGTCCTCGATGAGCTGGTTGAGGACGTGCTCGACGACGAACTCGCGGATGTCCGGAGCGAGCAGCGAGTCGAGGTCGATGTCGCTCGCGTGCTGCGAGGAGACGACGACCGTGTCGAGACGGACGGCCTTGTCACCGTCGTACTCGATGGTGACCTGGGTCTTGCCGTCGGGGCGCAGGTACGGGATCGTCCCGTTCTTGCGGACCTCGGACAGCCGGCGCGAGAGCCGGTGCGCGAGGTGGATCGGCAGCGGCATGAGCTCGGGCGTCTCGTCGCAGGCGTAGCCGAACATGAGGCCCTGGTCGCCGGCGCCCTGCTTGTCGAGCTCGTCCTCGTCGCCTTCGACCCGCTTCTCGTACGCGGTGTCGACGCCCTGTGCGATGTCGGGCGACTGCGCGCCGATGGACACCGAGACGCCGCAGGAGGCGCCGTCGAAGCCCTTCTTCGAGGAGTCGTAGCCGATCTCCAGGATCCGGTTGCGGACCAGTGTCGGGATGTCGGCGTAGGCCTTGGTCGTGACCTCACCCGCAACATGCACCAGACCGGTGGTGATCAAGGTCTCGACGGCGACGCGCGACGTCGGGTCCTCGCGCAGAAGTGCATCGAGAATGGTGTCGCTGATCTGGTCAGCGATCTTGTCGGGGTGACCCTCGGTGACTGACTCCGAGGTGAAGAGACGGCGGGACACATCGCTCCCTGGGGTTGCAGCGGCTGCTGGCTGATCATTGGCGGTCGGCCCGGGAGCTGCGCCCGGTACGAACCGCGACCAGTTTATCGGTCGGCTCCGGCTGTCGGACAACATGTCTCGCCCTTTGGGAGATCTGTGACATGCGGCACCGCCGCCCGGCGCTGCCCGAGGGCCGCCACGGAGGGCCGTTCGTGCCCGTATTGCAAGGGATCGGCCCATCGGGGCGGCGGCACGGGAAATTCACCCGAGACGCGCCGACACGAGATCCCAGACCGTGTCGGCGAGTGCTTCCTTGGGTCCGTAGGGCACCGGGGTCTCGCTCCCGTCGGTCGCGAGCACCACGGCCTCGTTCTCCTCCGAGCCGAAGGTCTTGCGCTCCCCCACCTCGTTGACCACCAGCAGGTCGCAGCCCTTTCGGCGCAGCTTCTCCCGGCCGTTGGCGAGGACGTCGTCGGTCTCGGCGGCGAACCCGACGACGATCTGCCCCGGTGCGGCGCGGTCGGCCGCCACCTCGGCGAGGATGTCGGGATTGCGCACGAGGGCGAGGGGGGCGGGCTCCTGGCCGTCCTTCTTCTTGATCTTCCCCGTCACGTACTGAGCCGGGCGGAAGTCGGCGACGGCCGCCGCCATCACCACGACGTCGGCGTCCGCCGCCGCCTTCAGTACGGCCTCGCGCAGCTGCTTGGCGGTGCCGACGCGGACGATGTCGGCGCCGGACGGGTCGGGCAGACCGGTGTTGGCCTCGACGAGCGTGACCCGGGCGCCGCGGGCGACGGCGGTGCGGGCGAGTGCGTACCCCTGCTTGCCTGAGGAACGGTTGCCGAGGTAGCGGACCGGGTCGAGCGGCTCACGGGTGCCGCCCGCGCTGATCACCACGTGCCGGCCGGCGAGGTCGGGGGCGACGGGACCGCGGGCCAGGACGCGGCGGCAGACCTCGAAGATCTCCCCCGGGTCCGGCAGCCGGCCCTTGCCTGTGTCGACGCCGGTGAGGCGCCCGACGGCGGGCTCGATGACGACGGCGCCCCGGCGGCGCAGGGTGGCGACGTTCTCCTGGGTGGCCGGGTGCTCCCACATCTCGGTGTGCATGGCGGGCGCGAAGACGACCGGACAGCGGGCGGTCAGCAGGGTGTTGGTGAGCAGGTCGTCGGCCAGGCCGTGGGCCGCCTTGGCGAGCATGTCGGCAGTGGCGGGGGCGACGACGACGAGGTCGGCGTGCTGGCCGATCCGCACGTGCGGGACCTCATGGACGTCGTCCCAGACCTCAGTGGAGACCGGATGGCCGGAGAGCGCCGACCAGGTGGCTGCGCCCACGAAGTGGAGCGACGACTCGGTCGGGACGACCCGTACGTCATGTCCGGACTCGGTCAGCCGGCGCAGCAGCTCGCACGCCTTGTACGCGGCGATGCCCCCGCTGACCCCCAGAACGACCTTCGGCTTGTCCACTGCGTCTCCCCGCACTCGGATACGTACGCCCTCCGTACGTCACCCATGCTGCCTCACCGCCGCGGGCGCGGACTCCTCGCCCCGGGACACACCACAGGCCCGGCGGTCACGACCGCCGGGCCTGTGGTGAAGGTGCGTTCTTCCTGCTTACTGCGCGGGGCCCTCGATGGCCTCGGAGGTGAGCAGGCCCGCGTTGATCTCGCGGAGCGCGATCGAGAGCGGCTTCTCGTGGACGTGGGTGTCGACGAGCGGACCGACGTACTCGAGGAGTCCCTCACCGAGCTGCGAGTAGTACGCGTTGATCTGACGCGCGCGCTTGGCGGCGTAGATCACGAGGCTGTACTTCGAGTCGGTTGCTTCGAGGAGCTCATCAATCGGCGGGTTGATGATGCCCTCGGGCGTGGTGATGGAAGAGGACACTCTCTGCCTTCCGAAGGGGGTGAAGATCAAAGAAATCTTTGACAGTCAGGGGCTTTGTGGCCGGTGCCCCCGTGTCGGTGCGGTCATTGTGCTCATTCACCGCCGGCACGGTGGCCGGAAGCCTCCAGCATCAAGGCTAGCAGCTCACGCGCCACATCCTCGACGGAGGTGTTGACAAGCGTCGTATCGAACTCGGATTCGGCGGCCAGTTCGACCTTCGCCGCGCCGAGACGGCGCTCGATCACCTCGGGCGCCTCGGTACCGCGGCCGGTGAGCCGGCGCACCAGCTCGTCCCAGCTCGGCGGGGCGAGGAAGACCAGCTGGGCGTCCGCCATGGACTGCCGGACCAGCCGGGCACCCTGGAGGTCGATCTCCAGCAGCACCGGCTCACCGGCCTCCAGCCGCTCCTGCACGGCGCGGCGCGGCGTGCCGTAGCGGTTGCCGGCGAACTCGGCCCACTCCAGCAGCTCGCCGTTGGCGATCAGCTTGTCGAACTCCTCGTTGTCCACGAAGAAGTAGTGAACGCCGTTGCGTTCGCCGGGGCGGGGCTTGCGGGTCGTCGCCGACACCGAGAGCCATACCTCGGGGTGGACCTTGCGCATATGCGCGACGACCGTGCTCTTGCCGACCCCCGAGGGGCCGGAGAGCACGGTCAGCCGCGGACGTACGTCCGGGGGTACGGGGGACGTCCCCCGGGATGTTGCAACCATGGAGCGATTATCCAGGTTCTCAGGAGTGCCTGAGAACGTCAGGCGGCGCTGCCGCCGAACTCACGCTCCAGGGATGCGATCTGGTTGGAGCCGAGACCCCGGACCCGGCGGCTCTCGGAGATGCCGAGCCGCTCCATGATCTGCTTGGCGCGGACCTTGCCCACGCCGGGCAGGGACTCCAGCAGGGCGGAGACCTTCATCTTGCCGATGACGTCGTTCTCCTGGCCCGACTTGATGACCTCATGGAGGGAGGCGCCGGAGTGCTTGAGTCGATTCTTGACCTCGGCCCGCTCCCGGCGAGCCGCGGCGGCCTTTTCGAGCGCGGCTGCGCGCTGTTCAGGGGTAAGGGGCGGAAGAGCCACGCCTACGTCACCTCGGATGTCGATCTGTCGGATACGGACCGGTGAGGCTGCGGGATCGCCCCTCACCTGGTGAGCCGCGAACAACCTGTGCTCGTTGGCTCTCGACGGAGACTAGCGGCCAAGGCCGCCGGAGTCAGCGAGAACGGACTAAAAGTCCTGGTCAGCCTTAGCCGACCAGGACATTCCTGGCATAACACCTGAGTTTTTTGGTCAGGATTCCGTCAACAGCCTGTTACGTGACAGTGTCAGCCGTCCGAGACGGCCGCGCGGACCTCGTCCGCGAACCGTTCGGCGGCTTCGCGCAGCCCTGACGCGTCCGGCCCGTGGCGCAGCACGCCCCGGCTGACGCTGGGCACCACATTGCCGACCGCGTCGCCGAAGACGCCCGGAAGATCCGCGGGCGTGGCGCCCTGGGCGCCGATGCCGGGAGCGAGCAGCGGGCCGTTGATCGCGAGGTTCGCACCCGCGTCGCCGAGCGTCGCCCCGACCACCGCGCCCACCGAGCCGAGCGGGGTGACCCCCTCGTTCTCGGCGGCCATGTGGTCGAGCATCACCTGGGCCAGCGAACGGCCGTCGGCCGCGGTGGCGCGCTGCACCTCGGCACCCTCCGGATTGGAGGTGAGGGCCAGCACGAAGACGCCCGAGCCGGAGATCGCCGCCGCGTCGAGCGCCGGCCGCAGCGAACCGAAGCCGAGGTACGGCGAGACCGTGACCGCGTCCGAGAACAGCGGCGAGTCCTTGTCCAGGTAGGTCGCGGCGTAGGCGCCCATGGTGGAGCCGATGTCGCCGCGCTTGGCGTCCATCAGGACCAGCGCGCCCGCTGCCCTGGCCTCCTCGACGGCCTTCTCCAGTACGGCGACGCCGCGCGAGCCGAACCTCTCGAAGAACGCTGACTGCGGCTTGAGCACGGCGACCCGGTCGGCCAGTGCCTCGACGACCGTACGGGTGAAGCGCTCCAGGCCCGCGACGTCGTCGCCGAGCCCCCAGGAGCTCAGCAGGGACGCGTGCGGGTCGATGCCGACGCAGAGCGGGCCACGGGTGTCCATGGCGTGGCGCAGACGTGCGCCGAAGGGTTCCTGGGTCATTTCACGGCCTTCCGGGTTTCCGCGCCGACCGCGTCGGCGAGGGTCGCGTACGGGGAGGCGGCCAGGCGCGCGGCCAGGCCCTTGTGGATCGCGCGGGCGTAGAACGGGCCCTCGTAGATGAAGGCGCTGTAGCCCTGGACGAGCGTGGCGCCCGCGAGGATGCGCTGCCAGGCGTCCTCGGCGGTCTCGATGCCGCCGACGCCCACCAGGGTGATCCGGTCGCCCACGCGCGCGTACAGGCGGCCCAGGACCTCCAGGGAGCGCTCCTTGAGGGGCGCGCCGGACAGACCGCCGGCCTCCTCGACCAGGGAGGCCGGGGACTTCAGTCCCAGGCCCTCGCGGGCGATGGTGGTGTTGGTGGCGATGATGCCGTCCAGGCCGAGCTCGACGGCGAGGTCGGCGACGGCGTCGACGTCCTCGTCCGCGAGGTCGGGGGCGATCTTGACGAGCAGCGGGACGCGGCGGGCGGTGACGGTCCGGTCGGCCGCCTCGCGCACGGCGGTCAGCAGCGGGCGCAGCGACTCGGTGGCCTGGAGGTTGCGCAGTCCGGGCGTGTTGGGCGAGGAGACGTTGACGACGAGGTAGTCGGCGTGTGCGGCCAGGCGCTCGGTGGACTTCACGTAGTCGGCGGCGGCGTCGGCCTCGGGGACGACCTTCGTCTTGCCGATGTTGACGCCGACGGTGGTCCGGATGACCGGCACGCGGGTGGCCAGGCGCTCGGCCACGGCGGCCGAACCCTCGTTGTTGAAGCCCATGCGGTTGATCAGCGCGCGGTCCGCGACCAGGCGGAACAGGCGCTTCTTCGGGTTGCCCGGCTGCGGTTCGCCGGTGACCGTGCCGATCTCGACGTGGTCGAAGCCGAGCATGGCCATGCCGTCGATCGCGATCGCGTTCTTGTCGAAGCCCGCGGCGAGGCCGAAGGGGCCGTGCATCCGCAGACCGAGGGCCTCGGTGCGCAGCTCCTCGTAGCGGGGGGCGAGCGCGGCGGCCACGAAGGTGCGCAGGACGGGAGTGCGGGCGGCGAGGCGGATCCAGCGGAAGGCCAGGTAGTGGGCCTGCTCGGGGTCCATACGCTTGAAGACGAGCTGGAAGAAGAGCTTGTACATCGGGGTGTGTCCTCGGTGGTGTCTCGGCGCGTCGGTGTTCTCACGAAACGGTGGTTCGCGAATCGCTGTTCTCGCGAAGAGGGGGACACCGTTTCCGGTGTCCCCCTCTTGGGCCGCTATTCGCGCGCTGCCGTCAGATGCTCCGCGTGTTCCTGGAGGGAACGTACGCCGACGTCTCCGTGGTTGAGGGCGTCGATGCCCTGGACGGCCGCGGCGAGCGCCTGGACCGTGGTGAGGCACGGTACGGACCGGGCGACGGCCGCGGTACGGATCTCGTAGCCGTCGAGCCGGCCGCCGGTTCCGTACGGCGTGTTGACGATGAGGTCGACCTCGCCGTCGTGGATGAGCTGGACGATCGTCCTCTCGCCGTTCGGGCCTTCGCCCTCGGACTGCTTGCGCACCACGCGCGCGTTGATGCCGTTGCGCTTGAGCACCTCGGCCGTGCCGGAGGTGGCCATCAGCTCGAAGCCGTGGGCGACCAGCTCACGGGCCGGGAAGATCATCGAGCGCTTGTCGCGGTTGGCGACGGAGATGAAGGCGCGGCCCTTGGTGGGCAGCGGCCCGTACGCTCCGGCCTGCGACTTGGCGTACGCCGTGCCGAAGACCGAGTCGATGCCCATGACCTCACCGGTGGAGCGCATCTCCGGGCCGAGGACCGTGTCGACGCCGCGGCCGTGGATGTCGCGGAAGCGCGACCACGGCATGACGGCCTCCTTGACGGAGATCGGCGCGTCCAGCGGCAGGGTGCCGCCGTCGCCGTGCTTCGGCAGCAGACCCTCCTCGCGCAGCTCCGCGACGGTCGCGCCCAGCGAGATGCGGGCGGCTGCCTTCGCGAGCGGTACCGCGGTCGCCTTCGAGGTGAAGGGGACGGTGCGGGAGGCGCGCGGGTTGGCTTCGAGGACGTAGAGGATGTCGCCGGAGAGCGCGAACTGGATGTTGATCAGTCCGCGTACGCCGACGCCCTTGGCGATGCCCTCGGTCGAGGCCCGCAGCCGCTTGATGTCGTAGCCGCCGAGGGTGATCGGGGGCAGCGCGCAGGCGGAGTCACCGGAGTGGATGCCGGCCTCCTCGATGTGCTCCATGACGCCGCCGAGGTAGAGCTCGGTGCCGTCGTAGAGGGCGTCGACGTCGATCTCGATGGCGTCGTCGAGGAAGCGGTCGACCAGGACCGGCCGGGTGGGGCTGATCTCGGTGGACTCGGCGATGTACGAGGAGAGCCGCGTCTCGTCGTACACGATCTCCATACCGCGGCCGCCGAGCACGTAGGACGGGCGGACGAGGACGGGGTAGCCGATCTCGTCGGCGATGGCCTTGGCCTCGGCGAAGGTGGTGGCGGTGCCGTGCTTCGGGGCGGGCAGGCCGGCCTCGGCCAGCACCCGGCCGAACGCGCCGCGGTCCTCGGCGGCGTGGATCGCCTCCGGGGAGGTGCCGACGACGGGCACGCCGTTGTCCTTGAGCGCCTGCGACAGGCCCAGCGGGGTCTGGCCGCCGAGCTGCACGATGACACCCGCGATCGGGCCGGCGAGGGACTCCGCGTGCACGATCTCCAGCACGTCCTCGAGCGTCAGCGGCTCGAAGTACAGACGGTCGGAGGTGTCGTAGTCGGTGGAGACGGTCTCCGGGTTGCAGTTGACCATCACGGTCTCGTAGCCCGCGTCGCTCAGCGCGAAGGAGGCGTGGACGCAGGAGTAGTCGAACTCGATGCCCTGGCCGATGCGGTTGGGGCCCGAGCCGAGGATGATCACCGCGGGCTTGGTGCGGGACGCGACCTCGCTCTCCTCGTCGTAGGAGGAGTAGAAGTACGGCGTGTTCGCGGCGAACTCGGCGGCACAGGTGTCGACCGTCTTGTAGACCGGGCGGATGCCGAGCGCGTGCCGCACCTCGCGGACGACGTCCTCGCGCAGGCCGCGGATCTCGGCGATCTGGACGTCCGAGAAGCCGTGCCGCTTGGCGTCGGCCAGCAGCTCGGGGACGAGCTTGTCGGCGGCGGCCAGCTCGTCGGCGATCTCCTTGATCAGGAAGAGCTGGTCGACGAACCAGGGGTCGATCTTCGTGGCGTCGAAGACCTCTTCCTGGGTGGCGCCGGCCCGGATCGCCTGCATGACCGTGTTGATCCGGCCGTCGGTCGGGCGGACCGCCTCGGCCAGCAGCTCGGTCTTGTCCCCGGGCTCGCCGGTGAAGGAGAACTGCGAGCCCTTCTTCTCCAGGGAGCGCAGCGCCTTCTGCAGCGCCTCGGTGAAGTTCCGGCCGATCGCCATGGCCTCGCCCACCGACTTCATGGTGGTGGTGAGGGTGGAGTCGGCGGAGGGGAACTTCTCGAAGGCGAAGCGCGGGGCCTTGACCACGACGTAGTCGAGCGTCGGCTCGAAGGAGGCCGGGGTCTTCTCGGTGATGTCGTTCGGGATCTCGTCGAGCGTGTAGCCGACGGCCAGCTTGGCGGCGATCTTGGCGATCGGGAAGCCGGTGGCCTTGGAGGCGAGCGCCGAGGAGCGCGAGACGCGCGGGTTCATCTCGATCACGATGACCCGGCCGTCGGTCGGGTCGATGGCGAACTGGATGTTGCAGCCGCCGGTGTCGACGCCGACCTCGCGGATGATCGCGATGCCGATGTCACGCAGCCGCTGGTACTCGCGGTCGGTGAGCGTCATCGCCGGGGCGACGGTGATCGAGTCACCCGTGTGGACGCCCATCGGGTCGAAGTTCTCGATGGAGCAGACGACCACGACGTTGTCGTTCTTGTCGCGCATCAGCTCCAGCTCGTACTCCTTCCAGCCGAGGATGGACTCCTCCAGGAGCACCTCGGTGGTCGGGGAGAGCGTGAGGCCCTGTCCGGCGATGCGGCGCAGCTCCTCCTCGTCGTGGGCGAAGCCGGAGCCGGCGCCGCCCATGGTGAAGGAGGGACGGACGACGACGGGGTAGCCACCGAGCGTGTCGACACCCTTGATGATGTCGTCCATGGTGTGGCAGATGACGGAGCGGGCGGACTCGCCGTAGCCGATCTTGGCCTTGACGGCTTCGACGACGCCCTTGAAGAGCTCGCGGTCCTCGCCCTTGTTGATGGCCTCGACGTTGGCGCCGATGAGCTCGACACCGTACTTCTCCAGGACACCGTTCTCGTGCATCGAGATCGCGGTGTTGAGAGCGGTCTGGCCGCCCAGGGTCGGCAGCAGCGCGTCCGGGCGCTCCTTGGCGATGATCTTCTCGACGAACTCGGGGGTGATCGGCTCGACGTACGTGGCGTCGGCGATCTCCGGGTCGGTCATGATCGTCGCCGGGTTGGAGTTCACCAGGATGACGCGCAGGCCCTCGGCCTTGAGGACGCGGCAGGCCTGGGTGCCGGAGTAGTCGAACTCGGCGGCCTGCCCGATGACGATCGGACCGGAGCCGATGACCAGGACGGACTGGATATCGGAGCGCTTAGGCACGCTGGCCCTCCATCAGGGATACGAAACGGTCGAAGAGGTACGCGGCGTCGTGCGGGCCGGCGGCTGCTTCGGGGTGGTACTGGACGCTGAAGGCCGGCCGGTCGAGGAGCTGGAGGCCCTCGACGACCTGGTCGTTCAGGCAGACGTGGGAGACCTCGGCGCGCCCGTAGGCGGTGTCGGAGACCTTGTCGAGCGGGGCGTCGACGGCGAAGCCGTGGTTGTGCGCGGTGACCTCGACCTTGCCGGTCGACCGGTCCTGCACGGGCTGGTTGATGCCGCGGTGGCCGTACTTCAGCTTGTACGTGCCGAAGCCGAGCGCGCGGCCCAGGATCTGATTGCCGAAGCAGATGCCGAAGAGCGGTGTCCTCCGCTCCAGGACGCCCTGCATGACGGAGACCGGGTGGTCGGCGGTGGACGGGTCACCGGGGCCGTTGGAGAAGAAGACGCCGTCGGGCTCGACCGCGTACACCTCCTCCAGCGTGGCGGTGGCGGGCAGGACGTGCACCTCGATGCCGCGCTCGGCCATCCGGTGCGGGGTCATGCCCTTGATGCCGAGGTCGATCGCGGCGACGGTGAACTTCTTGGTGCCGATCGCGGGGACGACGTACGTCTCCTTGGTGGCGACCTCGGCGGAGAGGTCGGCGCCGCTCATCTCGGGGGCCTGGCGGACCCGGGCGAGGAGTGTGCCCTCGTCCGCGATGGCGTTGCCGGAGAAGATGCCGACGCGCATCGCGCCGCGCTCGCGCAGGTGGCGGGTGAGGGCGCGGGTGTCGATGCCGCTGATGCCGACGACGCCCTGGCTCACGAGCTCCTCGTCGAGCGAGCGCCGCGAGCGCCAGTTGGAGGGCACCCGGGCGGGGTCGCGCACGACGTAACCGGCGACCCAGATCTGCTTCGACTCGTGGTCCTCGTCGTTCACACCGGTGTTGCCGACGTGCGGGGCGGTCATCACGACGACCTGGCGGTGGTACGAGGGGTCGGTCAGCGTCTCCTGGTAGCCGGTCATGCCGGTGGAGAACACCGCCTCACCGAAGGTCTCCCCCACAGCCCCGTAGGCGCGGCCGCGGAAGGCGCGGCCGTCCTCCAGGACGAGTACGGCGGGAGCTTTGGCGGCTCCCCGGGTGGAGATCGTCATCGTGCGGTGCCTTCCGTAGTGCTGGTGAGATGAGTGCTGGTGAGGCCGTTGACGGCTTCGACCCAGGCGGCGTGTTCGGCCGAGTGGTCGGAGCGGAATCCGGAGTCGATCAGCTGGTCGCCGAGCGCCCAGGTGATGACGAGCAGACCGCCCTCGGGCAGGACCTTGCCTGCGAGTGCCTTGTCGGTCCGGGCGCCGCGCAGCTCGGCGGCGGGGACGAAGAAGTCCGTCGCGCCGGGCCGTACGACGTCGAGGCCCTGCTCCGTGAGGGTGAGCTCGACGCGGCTGCGGGTGCCGAGGCCGTGGGCGACGATGCGGTCGAGCCACTGTCCGGCCGTCGTCGAGGCGTGGTAGCGCCCGGTCAGTGTGAGCAGCTTCTCGCCGTCCGCGAAGCCGTCCGGGGTGGTCGCGAGGTCGGAGAGACCGGACTGGAGGCTGCCGCGCCACTTCCATCCCTGGCGCATCAGCCAGTAGACGAAGGCGATGAGGACGATCAGTCCGATCACCCAGCTGATGCGGGCGGACCAGTCGGTCACTTCCGCCGACTTCGGCTCGGCGGCCAGTTGGTACAGCTGGTGGGTGGGGCTGAGTGTTGTCACGCGAGTTTCCCGTCGACGACCGTGGCACGGCCCCGCAGGAAGGTGTGGGTCACTCGGCCCGGCAGCTCGCGCCCCTCGTAGGGGGTGTTGCGGCTGCGGGAGGCGAAGCCCGCGGGGTCCACGACTCCACGGTATGCCGGATCGACCAGGGTGAGGTTGGCGGGCTCGCCCTCCGAGACGGGCCGGCCGTGTCCGTCGAGGCGGCCGATGGCGGCGGGGCGGAACGACATCCGGTCGGCGACACCGGCCCAGTCGAGCAGCCCGGTCTCGACCATCGTCTGCTGGACGACGGAGAGCGCGGTCTCCAGGCCCACCATGCCCATGGCGGCCGCGGCCCACTCGCAGTCCTTGTCCTCGTGCGGGTGCGGGGCGTGGTCGGTGGCGACGCAGTCGATGGTGCCGTCGGCGAGGGCCTCCCGCAGGGCCAGGACGTCGGCCTCGGTGCGCAGCGGCGGGTTCACCTTGTAGACCGGGTCGTAGGACCGTACGAGCTCGTCGGTGAGGAGCAGGTGGTGCGGAGTGACCTCGGCGGTGACGTTCCAGCCCTTGGACTTGGCCCAGCGGACGATCTCGACGGAGCCGGCGGTCGACAGGTGGCAGATGTGCACCCGGGAGTCGACGTGGGCGGCGAGCAGGACGTCGCGGGCGATGATCGACTCCTCGGCGACGGCGGGCCAGCCGCCGAGGCCGAGCTCGGCCGAGACGATGCCCTCGTTCATCTGGGCGCCCTCGGTGAGACGGGGCTCCTGGGCGTGCTGGGCGACGACCCCGTCGAACGCCTTCACGTACTCCAGGGCGCGGCGCATGATCACCGCGTCGTCGACGCACTTGCCGTCGTCGGAGAAGACCTTCACTCCGGCGGCGGAGTCGTGCATGGCGCCGAGTTCGGCGAGCTGCTTGCCCTCCAGGCCGACGGTGACGGCGCCGATGGGCTGCACGTCGCAGTAGCCGGACTCCTTGCCGAGCCGCCAGACCTGCTCGACGACTCCGGCGGTGTCGGCGACCGGGAAGGTGTTGGCCATGGCGTGCACGGCGGTGAAGCCGCCGACCGCGGCGGCCTTGGTGCCGGTCAGGACGGTCTCGGAGTCCTCGCGGCCGGGCTCGCGCAGGTGGGTGTGGAGGTCGACCAGGCCGGGCAGCAGGATCTGGCCCGCCGCCTCGATCACGGTGGCGTCGCCGGCTTCGAGCCCGGTGCCGACCGCCGCGATGTTCTCGCCGTGGATGAGGACGTCCGTGGGTTCGCCGCCGAGGACCTTCGCGCCGCGGATAAGGATCTTGCTCATGGTTACTTGTTCTCCTCGGTACGGGCGGGGACAGCAGGGCGCGCAGCGCTTCGATCAAGGGTGGCGGCGGGGGCAGTGGGTGCGGCGGGCTCGGAACCGCCGAGCAGCAGGTAGAGCACAGCCATGCGGATCGAGACGCCGTTGGCGACCTGCTCGACGACGGTGCACCGGTCGGAGTCGGCGACCTCGGCGGTGATCTCCATGCCGCGGACCATCGGGCCGGGGTGCATGACGATGGCGTGCTCGGGCATCTTCGCCATCCGCTCGCCGTCCAGGCCGTAGCGGCGGGAGTACTCGCGCTCGGTCGGGAAGTACGCGGCGTTCATCCGCTCACGCTGCACACGAAGCATCATCACCGCATCCGACTTCGGCAGCACCTCGTCGAGGCTGTAGCTGATGTCGCAGGGCCACTGCTCGACGCCGACGGGGACCAGGGTGGGCGGGGCCACCAGGGTGACGTGGGCGCCGAGGGTGGTCAGCAGATGGACGTTGGAGCGGGCGACCCGGCTGTGCAGGATGTCGCCGACGATCGTGATCCGGCGGCCGTCGAGGTCCTTGCCGAGTCCGGTGTCGGCCCCGACCAGCCTGCGGCGCATGGTGAAGGCGTCCAGCAGGGCCTGGGTGGGGTGCTCGTGCGTGCCGTCGCCGGCGTTGACGACCGCGCCGTCGATCCAGCCGGAGGTGGCCAGGCGGTACGGGGCGCCGGAGGCGCCGTGCCGGATGACGACGGCGTCGGCGCCCATCGCCTCCAGCGTCAGGGCGGTGTCCTTGAGCGACTCGCCCTTGGATACGGAGGAGCCCTTGGCGGAGAAGTTGATGACGTCGGCGGACAGCCGCTTGGCGGCCGCCTCGAAGGAGATGCGGGTCCGCGTCGAGTCCTCGAAGAAGAGGTTCACGACGGTACGGCCGCGCAGGGTCGGGAGCTTCTTGATCGGCCGGTCCGCGACCCTGGCCATCTCCTCGGCGGTGTCGAGGATCAGGACGGCGTCGTCGCGGGTGAGGTCGGCGGCCGAGATGAGGTGGCGCTTCATCTGGGTGTTCTCCGGGTGGCTGGAGGGTTCAGGCGTGCGGGCGTGCGGAAGCCGCCGTACGGCAGGTCGGCCGTACGGAGAAGGCAGCTACTGCTCGACCGCCGGGGCGGCCTGCTCTACCCCGAGCAGCACGGCGTCGCGGCCGTCCTCCTCGGCGAGCTGGACCTTGACCGTCTCCCGCAGCGACGTGGGGAGGTTCTTGCCGACGTAGTCGGCACGGATCGGGAGTTCGCGGTGTCCGCGGTCGACGAGGACCGCGAGCTGCACCGCGCGGGGCCGGCCGATGTCGCCGAGCGCGTCGAGTGCGGCGCGGATCGTGCGGCCGGAGAAGAGGACGTCGTCGACGAGGACGACCAGGCGGCCCTCGATGCCCTCACCGGGGATCTCGGTGCGTGCCAGGGCGCGCGCCGGGCGCATCCGCAGATCGTCGCGGTACATGGTGATATCGAGCGATCCGACCGGCATCTTCCGGCCGGTGATCTCTTCGAGCTTGTCGGCGAGCCGGCGGGCGAGGAAGACGCCCCGGGTCGGGATGCCGAGAAGCACCACATCGTCGGCGCCCTTGGCGCGTTCGACGATCTCGTGGGCGATGCGGGTCAGTACTCGGGCGATGTCGGGAGCCTCGAGAACGGGGCGTGCCGCATTGCCGGTGGCGTCGTGCTGTGCGTCCATAAGAAACGGACCTCCTTCTCCGCCTCACTGGACGGATCTTAAAGGACGTCGAAATTGCGTCATCCACGTTACCAGGGCCTGAGCAGGGGCCTTGTCCCACCCCCGGGAGGTGCCGGTCCGGACCATTCAGCTTGACGCACCCAAGTAACGCTGCGTAACCTCACAGTGAGTTACCAGCCACGCGGCGGAGCCGCACAATGTTCCAGCGTCCGGGGAGCCTTATGTCCAGCGAATACGCAAAACAGCTCGGGGCCAAGCTCCGCGCCATCCGCACCCAGCAGGGCCTCTCCCTCCACGGCGTGGAGGAGAAGTCCCAAGGCCGCTGGAAGGCCGTCGTGGTCGGCTCGTACGAGCGCGGCGACCGCGCCGTGACCGTGCAGCGCCTTGCCGAACTGGCTGACTTCTACGGCGTTCCGGTGCAGGAGCTCCTGCCCGGCACGACGCCCGGCGGGGCTGCCGAGCCGCCGCCGAAGCTCGTTCTCCAGCTCGAGCGCCTCGCCCACGTCCCGCCGGAGAAGGCCGGACCCCTGCAGCGCTACGCGGCGACGATCCAGAGCCAGCGCGGCGACTACAACGGCAAGGTGCTCTCGATCCGCCAGGACGACCTGCGCACGCTGGCCGTGATCTACGACCAGTCGCCGTCCGTGCTCACGGAGCAGCTGATCAGCTGGGGCGTCCTGGACGCGGACGCGCGCCGCGCGGTCGCTCACGACGAGGGCTGACCACCCCAGCAGAAACGTACCGCCGGGTCGGCGGGGCCCTTCCCGGGCGCCCCGCCGGACCCGGCGTTTCCGTTTTCCGGGCCGGACTCACCACTGGCCGCACGAGCAGCTCCCAGCGGCGCCGAGCCGCTCGGAGCATGCCGAAGGGCCCACGGTCGGGTGACCGTGGGCCCTTCGTCGGCAGAACGCCGCCGGAGGCTACTGCTCCCGGCGAAGGTTCGGCTTGAGGTCCTTGAAACGGGCCAGCAGGCCGTTCACGAAGGACGGGGAGTCGTCGGTGGAGAACTCCTTGGCGATCTGCACCGCCTCGTCGATCACCACCGCGTCGGGTGTCGCGTCCACCCAGATCAGCTCGTACGCACCGAGCCGCAGGATGTTCCGGTCGACGACCGGCATGCGGTCGATCTCCCAGTCCACGGCGTAGGTGACGATGAGGTCGTCGATTCGGTCCGCGTACTGCGCGTACCCCTCGACGAGCTCCATCGTGTACTCGGTGACCGGCGGCTGGCGGGTGTCGGACCGCGAGTGCCGGACCCAGTCCGCGAGGACCGTCTGCACGGACTCACCGCGCTGGTCGGCCTCGAAGAGGATCTGGAAGGCTCGCTTGCGGGCCGTGTTCCGGGCAGCCACGGTTAGCTGTTCACCCGGCCGAGGTAATCGCCCGAGCGGGTGTCGACCTTGATCTTCTCACCGGTGGTGATGAAGAGCGGGACGCCGATCTCGTAGCCGGTCTCCAGCGTGGCGGGCTTGGTGCCACCGGTGGACCGGTCGCCCTGGACGCCCGGGTCCGTGTGCTGGATGGTCAGCTCGACGGCGGCCGGCAGCTCGACGTAGAGCACCTCGCCCTCGTGCTGGGCGACAGAGGCGGTGAAGCCCTCGATCAGGAAGTTGGCGGCGTCGCCGACGGACTTGCGGTCGACCATCAGCTGGTCGTAGGTGTCCATGTCCATGAAGACGAAGTACTCGCCGTCCATGTACGAGAACTGCATGTCGCGCCGGTCAATGGTGGCCGTCTCGACCTTCACGCCGGCGTTGAACGTCTTGTCGACGACCTTGCCGGAGAGCACGTTCTTGAGCTTGGTGCGCACGAAGGCCGGGCCCTTGCCGGGCTTGACGTGCTGGAACTCGACGACGGACCAGAGCTGGCCTCCGTCGAGCTTGAGCACCAGGCCGTTCTTGAGGTCGTTCGTGGAAGCCACGGTTGCGGAATCTCCTGGACTGAAGCTGGTGGAACGGCCAAGGATGCGCGCTAGAGCGCGAGCAGCTCCTTGGTCGTAATGGTGAGTAGCTCGGGTCCGCCGTCCGCCTCGGGGCGCACGACGAGCGTGTCATCGATCCGGACTCCGCCCCGGCCCGGGAGGTGGACCCCCGGTTCGACGGTGACCGGCACACAAGCGTCCAGTTTACCCATGGCTGCAGGTGCCAGCTGCGGGTCCTCGTCGATTTCGAGCCCCACCCCGTGCCCGGTCCAGGGTGCGAGGCCCTCACCATGGCCCGCGGAGTCCAGTACATGACGGGCCGCGCGGTCCACGTCACGGTAGGCGGCACCGGGCACGAGCGCCTCGCGTCCGGCCCGCTGAGCGGCGAAAACCAGGTCGTAGAGCTCGATCTGCCAGTCGGCCGGCGCTGTACCGATGACGAAGGTGCGGCCGATCTCGCACCGGTATCCGCGGTAGTTGGCACCGAGGCAGACGGAGAGAAAATCTCCTTCTTCCACCCGTCGGTCCGAGGGCCTGTGGCGGCCCCGGCCGGAGTTGGGGCCGGTGGCGACGGAGGTCGCGAAGGCCGGGCCGTCGGCGCCGTGGTCCACCAGCCGGCGTTCCAGTTCGAGCGCGAGATGCCGTTCCGTGCGGCCGACCAGGATCGATTCGAGCAGCTCTCCCAGCGCCTGGTCGGTGATCTCGGCGGCGATCCGCAGACAGCCGATCTCCTCCTCGTCCTTGACGATGCGCAGCTGCTCGACGGTGGCTCCGAGGTCGGCCAGCCGGAGCTTCGGGGCGACCGAGGCCATGGCCCGGTGCCGGGCGACCGTCAGGTCGTGTTCCTCGACGGCCAGGGACTCCGCCCCGCCGGCCGTGGCCAGATCCGCGGCGGCCACCACGGGATCACCGCCGGTCACCGGCAGCAGGTCCACCCGGAGGTGTTCGTCGGTGCGCCCGTCGGCCGGATCACCGGTCGGAGGGCGCGCGCAGAGCAGGACGTCCTCGTCGGGGCCGAGCAGCAGCACGGCACCCGGGGGCGCTCCGCCCGCCAGGTAGCGGACATTGGCGGGGCGGGAGACCAGGGCGGCCGCGGATCCGACGGCGGCGCACCGGTCGCGGAGCAGCCCGCGGCGGACGGCGTACACCTCTGACATACATCGAGCGTACGAGCGCGGGCCCGGGCCCGCCCGGTCAGCGCACCCGACCGGGGTGCGGCGGCCCCTCAGCGGACGGGCGGCCCCGCCGGGCGCCGGCTCACCAGGCCGGGGGGCTGGCGAGCGAGCGGGCGAGTATGTCGTCCAGGACGCGGGCGGTGGTCTCCACGTCGTACGTGGAGTTGTCGATGATCGGCAGCCCGGAGCCGTACCAGCCGGCCATCCGGCCGTGGATCCGGGCGACCTCCTCGTCGGAGAGACGGCGGTTGCCGCTGCGGGCGGCGTTGCGCTCCAGCACGATCTCCAGGCCCGGCAGCAGGACGACGGGAAGCAGTCCGGGGCCGACGTGGCGTTTCCAGCCGCCGAGGCCGACGACGGGCCGGTCCGGGAAGACCGCGTCGTCGAGGATGCAGGAGATGCCGTTGGCCAGGAAATTGCGGGCCGCGAAGCCGCAGGTGCGGCGGGCCAGGCGGTACTGGGCCTCCGACTGGTCGTTCCATCCCGCCTGGGGGTCGGCGAAGCCGGAGCAGACCCACTCACGGACGTCGTCGAGGCTGACGTGGGCGGTGGGGACCCGGCGGCGGGCGGCCCAGAGCTTGGCCACCGTGGTCTTCCCGGCGCCTGCCGGACCGATCAGGAGCACGGCGAGGGTCGCGGTGCCGGTGCCGGGCCCGGCGGGCGGTGCGGGCAGTGGTACGGGCCCGCCCGGCGGCAGCTGGATGTGCCCGGTGGTCTCCCTGGAGACCGGGGCGGAGGCCTGGTGCGGCGCGGGCCCGGTCCAGCCCTGCCCCTGCGGGGCGGGCGGCGCCGGGGGCGGCGGGCCCGGGTGACCGGCAGGGGGCTGAGCGGGCGGGCCGGCCGGCGGAGGAACCGGCGGGCCGGGGTGGCCGGGGTGCTGGGCCTGGTGCGACCAGCCGACGGGTCCGTTTCCGGGTCCCTGGGGCGGCGGCAGCGGGGCCCCCACTGCGTGCTGCATCCGGTGGCACTCCGTCTCGTACAGGCAACTGGCGCTGGTGGAACGGCAACCGTACCTTCCCCGGCCGCCACGGAGGGAACGGCCGGGGAGGGTCCATAGTGCCCCTTCGGCCAGTCGGCTTCCGGTGCACGGGTGCGTCAGTCCGTCAGTTCGTCCGCGAGTGCGCGCAGGGCGAGCCGGTAGGAGCCGATGCCGAATCCGGCCACGGTCCCGGTGGCGACCGGTGCGACCACGGAGTTGTGACGGAATTCCTCCCGGGCGTACGGGTTCGAGATGTGGACCTCGATCAGCGGGGCGGTGCGCTGGGCGGCCGCGTCCCGCATCCCGTACGAATAGTGCGTGAAGGCACCCGGGTTGAGAACGACCGGAATTGAGCCGTCCGCGGCCTCGTGGAGCCAGCGGATCAGCTCCCCCTCGTCGTTGGTCTCCCGGACGTCGACGTCGAAGCCGAGCTCCTTGCCGAGGGTGCGGCAGGTGTCGACGAGTCCGGCGTACGAGGTGGCCCCGTAGACATCGGGCTCGCGGGAGCCCAGCCTGCCGAGGTTGGGTCCGTTGAGGACGAACACCCGGCGGGTCACGCCGACACCTCACCGTAGGCGGCGAGCAGAACGGCCGGGTCGGGGCCCTCCAGGACGGTGGGCTTGCCTAGGCCGTCCAGGACGATGAAGCGCAGCAGGTTGCCGCGGGACTTCTTGTCGACCTTCATGTTCTCCAGCAGCTTGGGCCACTGGTCGCCGCGGTAGGTGAGCGGCAGTCCGACGGACTCCAGGACGGCGCGGTGCCGGTCGGCGGTGGCGTCGTCCAGGCGTCCGGCGAGGCGGCCCAGTTCGGCGGCGAAGACCATGCCGACCGAGACGGCGGCGCCGTGGCGCCACTTGTAGCGCTCGTTCTTCTCGATCGCGTGGGCCAGCGTGTGCCCGTAGTTGAGGATCTCGCGGAGCCCGGACTCCTTGAGGTCGCTGGAGACGACCTCCGCCTTGACCCGGATGGCCCGCTCGATGAGCTCGGCGGTGTGCGGTCCGGCCGGTGTGCGCGCGCCCTGCGGGTCCGCCTCGACGAGGTCGAGGATCACCGGGTCGGCGATGAAGCCGGCCTTGATGATCTCCGCCATGCCGGAGACGTAGTCGTTGACGGGCAGCGAGTCCAGCGCGGCCAGGTCGCAGAGCACCCCGGTCGGCGGGTGGAAGGCGCCGACGAGGTTCTTGCCCTCGGCGGTGTTGATGCCGGTCTTGCCGCCGACGGCCGCGTCGACCATGCCGAGCACGGTGGTGGGTACGGCGATCCAGCGCACTCCGCGCAGCCAGGAGGCTGCGACGAAGCCGGCGACGTCCGTGGTGGCGCCGCCGCCGATGCCGACGATGACGTCGGTGCGGGTGAAGCCCGTCTGGCCGAGCGCCTTCCAGCAGTAGGCGGCGACCTCGACGGTCTTGGCCTCCTCGGCGTTGGGCAGCTGGATGGCGATGGCCTCGTAGCCCTGGTCCGCGAGGTCCTGACGGACCGCCTCGCCGGTTTCGGCGAGCGCCTCGGGGTGCAGGACCGCGACGCGCTGGGCGCGGTCGCCGATGAGCGTGGGCAGCTCACCGAGGAGCTGCCGGCCGATCAGTACCTCGTACGGATCGGTGCCCGCGCTGCCGGCGATCTGGATGCGGGTGGGGGCCTGGTCGGTCATCGTTCGTTTCTCCCGGCCGGACGGTGCGTCCGGCAGCTCCAGTGCGTCGAGGACCGCCTGGGCGACCTCTTCCGGTGTGCGCTCGTCGGTCGCGACGACCGCACGGGCCACCTCCGTGTAGAGGTGGCGGCGGGCCTCCATGAGCTCGCGCCACTGCCGGCGCGGGTTCACGGCGAGCAGCGGGCGCGCGGTGTTCAGCCCGACCCGCTTCACCGCCTCGTCGACGTCCATCGAGAGGTAGACGACGGCGTGATCCGCGAGCAGGGCGCGCGTCGCCTCGTCGAGGACGGCGCCGCCGCCGAGAGAGAGAACGCCCTCGTGCTCGGCGACCGCGGCGCGGACGGCCTCCCTCTCGAGTGCGCGGAAGTGCTCCTCGCCCTCGTCGTAGAAGATCTCCGAGATGGGCTTGCCGGCCGTCGCCACGACATCGGCGTCGGTGTCCCGGTAGCCGGTGGCAAGCCGGTCGGCGAGCAACTCGCCGACCGTGGACTTGCCGACGCCCATGGGACCGACCAGGACGATCAGCGGACCGCTCATCGGATCTGGAGGTGGTCGAGGTACGACTGGACGTTGCGGTGGGTCTCGGCGACGCTGTCGCCGCCGAACTTCTCCGCGACCGCGTCGGCGAGCACCAGCGCGACCATCGCCTCGGCGACGATGCCCGCGGCCGGAACGGCACAGACATCGGAGCGCTGGTGGTGCGCCTTGGCCGGCTCACCGGTCACCACGTCGACCGTGGCCAGCGCGCGCGGCACGGTCGCGATCGGCTTCATCGCGGCGCGGACGCGCAGCAGCTCACCGGTGGTCAGGCCGCCCTCGGTACCGCCTGCGCGACCGGAGGCGCGCCTGATCCCGTCGTCCGTCACCAGGATCTCGTCGTGCGCCTGCGAACCGGGCACCCGGGCGAGGTCGAAGCCGTCGCCGACCTCCACGCCCTTGATGGCCTGGATGCCCATGAGCGCGGCGGCGAGGCGGGCGTCGAGCCGGCGGTCCCAGTGCACGTGCGATCCGAGGCCGACCGGCACTCCGTACGCCAGCACCTCGACCACACCGCCGAGCGTGTCGCCGTCCTTGTGGGCCTGGTCGATCTCGGCGACCATCTGCTTGCTCGCGGTCGCGTCGAGGCAGCGCACCGGGTCGGCGTCGAGCTTCTCGACGTCGGCGGGGACCGGGTAGACCCCGTACGGCGCCTTGGCCGCCGCCAGCTCCACGACGTGGCTGACGATCTCGATGCCGGCCGTCTCCTTGAGGTACGACCGGGCGACGGCGCCGAGTGCGACGCGGGCCGCGGTCTCCCGGGCGCTGGCGCGCTCCAGGATCGGCCGGGCCTCGTCGAAGCCGTACTTCTGCATGCCGGCGAGGTCGGCGTGGCCGGGCCGGGGGCGGGTCAGCGGGGCGTTACGGGCCTGGGCGGCCAGTACGTCGGGGTCGACCGGGTCAGCCGACATGACCTGCTCCCACTTGGGCCACTCGGTGTTGCCCACCATCACGGCGACGGGCGAGCCCATGGTCAGGCCGTGCCGGACCCCGCCGAGGAAGGTGACCTCGTCCTTCTCGAACTTCATCCGGGCGCCGCGCCCGTAACCGAGCCGTCGCCTGGCGAGCGCGTCCGCCACCATCTCCGTGGTGACGGGGATACCGGCGGGAAGACCCTCCAGCGTCGCCACCAGTGCGGGGCCGTGCGACTCTCCGGCGGTCAGCCAGCGCAACCTGCTCAACGGTGCTCCTCATGCTCGCGCCTGTAACTGCAACGGCGCGACCGGGTGCGCGGCCCTGGCCCGCCGCCCTCGATCCTCCCACGACCGGGCCCCCCGGCCCGCCGCCGGTCCATCAGACGGACGGACCGGGCGGGCCGGATGTGCGGTCAGCGGGCGGCCAGCGCCTGTTCGCCGGCCCGCCGCATGGCGGCCAGCGGCGCGGGCGAGCGGCCCGTCATCTGCTCGACCTGGAGGACGGCCTGGTGCACCAGAAGGTCAAGACCTCCGACGATTGCACCGTCGCGGGCCGCCCAGGCGGATGCGAGTCCGGTGGGCCAGGGCTCGTACAGCACGTCGAAGAGCGTGCCGGGATGGTCCGGTACGGCGTTCATCAGCCCGTCCGTGGTCCCGGCCGGCGTGGTCGCGATGATCAGCGGGGCGTACAGCGCCTGCTCGGCCTCCGCCCAGTCCGCGATCCGCACCTCGACCCCGAGCCGTTCGCCCCAGCCGCGCATCTCGTCACCGCGCTCGCGGCTCCGGACGTAGGCGGTGACCGGTCCCGTACAGATCTGCGAGAGCGCGGCGAGAGCGGACGAGGCCGTGGCTCCGGCACCGAGGACGGCGGCGGTTTCGGTCTTCTCGACACCGCGCTCGTGCAGGGCGGCGATCATGCCGGGGATGTCGGTGTTGTCGCCGGCCCGCCCGCCGTCCTCGGTGAGGACGACCGTGTTCACGGCCTCGACGGAGGCCGCGGTCTCGCTGACGGAGTCCAGCAGCGGGATGATCGCCCGCTTCAGCGGCATGGTGAGGGAGAGCCCGGCCCAGGAGGAATCCAGGCCCTCGACGAAGCCGGGGAGCGCCGCCTCGTCCACGTCGAACCGGTCGTACGACCAGTCGTCGAGGCCGAGTTCGGCGTACGCGGCCCGGTGCAGGACCGGGGAGAGCGAGTGCGCGATGGGCGAGCCGAGGACGGCTGCCCGGTTGCGCCGGTCAGTCGAGGCCATGCAGTTCCTTGAACTTCTCGTTGAGCTTCTCGTGCTCCGCGGCCGTCTTGGTGAACTGGGTCTTCTTGCCGTCGAGCGAGATGAAGAACATCCAGCCGCTGGAGGTGGGACTCAGGGTCGCGCGCAGGGCTTCGTCCCCGGGGTTGCCGATGGGGCCGGGCGGCAGACCGGCGTGGTAATAGGTGTTGTAGGGATCCGGATTGGTCCGGATCTCGTTCGACCTGATCTTGATCTCGCTCTGGTTCTTGAGGTAATTGAACGCCGAGTCGAATTCGAGCTTGCGGTTCGTCGCCACGTTGTCGGACTTCAGGCGGTTGTAGACGACTTCGGCCATCTTGCGGAAGTCGTCATGCGTGAGGCCTTCCGCCTGGACCAGGCTGGCCACGGTGAGCACCTGCCACGGACCGTCCAGGTTGTACTTCTTGGCGGTTCCTTCGAGGTCGAGATCCTCGTACTCCTCGTTGGACCGCGAGACCATCTTCTTGAGAATCGTCTCCGGCTTGGTTTCCTTCGTGACCGGATATGCGGCCGGGTAGAGGAATCCTTCCAGCGGGTCCTTGATGTCCTTGTTCCTGCCCACCCAGCCGGGGAGGCCCAGATCGGCCTTCTTGGACGTGGCGACGGCCTTGGTCGTGCCCGCCTTGAGGTTCAGCTTCGCGTCGATCTTCGCGTAGACGGCGACGTTGCGGGAGCCCTCGGGGATGATCAGAAGGTTCTGGCTCTTCGGGTCGACCATCATCTTCACGGCCTCGGCCGCCGACATCTCCTCGTGGAGGAGATAGACCCCGGCCTGGATCGACTTCCCCTTGGGGTTCTCGTTCTGCGCGGAGACGAACGCGTCGACGCTCTTGACCACACCCAGCTTCTTCAGGATGTTGCCGATGTCGTACCCGTACGAGCCCTTCGGGATCTCCACCTCGACCGAACCCGAGCCGCTGCCCGAATAGTCGGGGGCCGAACCGAACTTGTCCTTGTAGAACGAGTAGCCGAAGTAGCCCACTCCGCCGAGACCGCCGGCCAGGACGAGGGAGACGACCAGACAGGCGCAGCCGCTGCGGCCCTTCTTCTTCTTGCCCTTGCCGCGCCGCTCGCCTCCGCCGTCACCGCGGCGGGACTCGCGCGGGTCGTCGTCGTAGTCGTCGTCCTTGGCTTCGCCCTCGTCGTCCGCGCCCGTGAAGAAGGGGTGCGTCTCCTCCGGCTGGAACTCGGGGTCCCAGTCCGGGTTCTGCGCCGGGGCCGGTGCGGGTTCGGCCTCGCGGCGGCCCGGGGGCTGCGGCGGCGGGTAGGCCTCCGGGGTGCCGTAGTAGTCGTTCGTCTCGCCGTAGCCGTACTGGTCGGCGGGCTGGCCGTCGTACGGCATCGCGGCGGGCTGCTGACCGGTGTCCCACCCGCTGTTGTACGACGGCTGCTGGGCGTACGGGTCCTGCTGGGCGTCGTACGGGGGCTGCTGCTGGTACTGCGGCTGCTGGGCGTACGGGTCCTGATGCTGCTGTTGGTGCTGCTGCTGGTGCTGCTGGTGCTGCTGCTGGTGCTGCTGGTGCTGCTGCTGCTGCTGGTAAGGGTCCTGCTGCTGCGTGTACGGGGCCTGCGGCTGCTGCTGGGCGTACGGGTCCTGCGGGTAGGGCTGCTGCTGGCCGCCGTACTGGCCCTGGCCGGGGGCAGGCTGCTGCCCGCCTCCCCATCCCTGGTCCCCGTACAGGGGATCCTCGGGACGCCACGGTTCGGAGCCGGGGCCCCGGCCATACTCAGTCATCGATCCCCTTGAGCCGCGAGACGCTGTTCCGTCTCTTTGCTGTGCGGTTTGTTCGAACACCGCCGCATCGCGCGGAACGTTACCGTATCGCGATCAGACAACCACTTCGACGCCCTCGCCGGGCGGATTGCCCGAAGCCCGTTCGGACTCCAGAGCGTTCTGAAGGATCACCACAGCGGCAGCCTGATCAATGACGGATCGGCCCTTTTTGGACTTCACGCCTGATGCGCGCAGCCCCTGACTGGCCGTCACTGTGGTCATCCTCTCGTCCACCAATCGCACCGGAATGGGTGCAACCGCGCGGGCGAGCACATCGGTGAAGGCGCGGACCTTGGCCGCTGCCGGTCCCTCACCACCGCCCAGGGACCGGGGCAGACCGACGATGACCTCGATCGGCTCGTACTCCGCGACGATCTGTCCGAGCCGCCGGTGGGCGGCCGGGACGTCGCGTCCCGGCACGGTCTCCACCGGCGTGGCCAGGATCCCGTCGGGGTCGCAGGAGGCGACCCCGATCCGGGCGTCCCCGACGTCGATCGCCAGGCGGCGACCGCGGCGCATCTGCGTCATGTCCGACGTCACGCCGTCTCGGTGACGAGGCGTTCGACAGCGGCGACGGCGTCGCCGATGGCGTCCGGGTTCTGGCCGCCGCCCTGGGCGACGTCCGGCTTGCCGCCGCCACCGCCGCCGAGCGTCTTGGCGGCCGTACGGACCAGGTCACCGGCCTTCAGGCCGCGCTCGCGGGCGGCCTCGTTGGTGGCGATGACGGTCAGCGGGCGGCCGTTGGCCGTGGTGAACAGGGCCACGACGGCCGGCCGGCCGCCCTGGATGCGCCCACGGACGTCGAGGACGAGCTTGCGCAGGTCGTCGGCGGAGGTGCCGTCCGGCACCTGCCCGGTGACCAGGGCGACGCCCCGTACGTCCTTGGCGGAGTCGACCAGGCCCGCGGCGGCCGCCAGGACCTTCTCCGCGCGGAACTTCTCGATCTCCTTCTCGGCGTCCTTCAGCTTGCCGAGCATGCCCGCGATCTTCTCCGGGAGCTCCTCGGGACGGCCCTTGACCAGCTCCTGCAGCTGGGCGACGACCGTGTGCTCCTTGGCGAGGAAGTTGTACGCGTCGACGCCTACGAGGGCCTCGATGCGGCGCACACCGGAACCGATGGACGACTCGCCGAGCAGCTTCACCAGACCGAGCTGGGCGGTGTTGCCGACGTGCGTGCCGCCGCACAGCTCCTTGGAGAAGTCGCCGATCGTCACGACCCGGACCCGCTCGCCGTACTTCTCGCCGAACTCGGCGATGGCGCCCTGCTTCTTGGCCTCGTCGATCGACATGACCTCGGCCTGCACGTCGAGCTCCCGCGAGAGGACCTCGTTGATCTTCTGCTCGACGTCGACGAGGACCGTGCCCGGTACGGCGGCGGGCGAACCGAAGTCGAAGCGGAAACGGCCCGGGGAGTTCTCCGAACCGGCCTGGGCGGCCGTCGGGCCCAGCGCGTCACGCAGCGCCTGGTGCGTGAGGTGGGTGGCGCTGTGGGCGCGGGCGATCGCGCGGCGGCGGGTGTTGTCGATGGTGGCGAGGGCCGAGGCACCGACCGTCACCTCGCCGACCTGGACCGAGCCCTTGTGGACGGAGACGCCGGGGACCGGCTGCTGGACGTCGCGCACCTGGATGACGGCGCCGTTGTGGAGCCGGATCCGGCCCTGGTCGGCGAGCTGGCCGCCGCCCTCGGCGTAGAACGGGGTGCGGTCCAGGACGACCTCGACCTCGTCGCCCTCGGAGGCGGCGGGCGAGGAGACGCCGTCGACGAGGAGACCGACGATGGTCGACTCGCCCTCGGTGGAGGTGTACCCCGTGAACTCGGTGACGCCGGAGTTGTCGGCGACCTCACGGTAGGCGGACAGGTCGGCGTGACCGGTCTTCTTGGCCCTGGCGTCGGCCTTGGCCTTGTCCCGCTGCTCCTGCATGAGGCGGCGGAAGCCGTCCTCGTCCACGGACAGGCCCTGTTCTGCGGCCATCTCCAGGGTGAGGTCGATCGGGAAGCCCCAGGTGTCGTGGAGCAGGAACGCCTTGTCACCGGCGATGACCCGGCCGCCGGCGGCCTTGGTCTCGGTGACCGCGGTCTCCAGGATGTTGGTGCCACCCTTGAGGGCCTTGAGGAAGGCGGCTTCCTCGGCGAGGGCGACGGTCTCGATGCGCTTGCGGTCGGTGATCAGCTCGGGGTACTGCTGCCCCATCGTGTTGATCACGACGTCGACCAGCTCGTTCACGACCGAGCCGGTGGCGCCCATCAGCCGCATGTTGCGGATCGCCCGGCGCATGATGCGGCGCAGCACATAGCCGCGGCCCTCGTTGCCGGGGGTGACACCGTCGCCGATGAGCATCACGGAAGTGCGGATGTGATCGGCGACCACGCGGAGCGAGACGTCCGTGCCCTGGGCGGCGCCGTAGCGCACCCCGGTGAGCTCGGTTGCCTTGTCCATGACGACGCGCAGGGTGTCGGTCTCGTACATGTTCTGCACGCCCTGCAGGATCATCGCGAGGCGTTCGAGGCCGAGACCGGTGTCGATGTTCTTGGAGGGCAGGTCGCCGAGGATCGGGAAGTCGTCCTTGCCGTCACCGGCGCCGCGCTCGTACTGCATGAAGACCAGGTTCCAGATCTCCACGTACCGCTCGTCGTTGACGGCCGGGCCGCCCTCGACGCCGAACTCGGGGCCGCGGTCGTAGTTGATCTCGGAACAGGGGCCGCAGGGGCCGGGGACGCCCATGGACCAGAAGTTGTCCTTCTTGCCCAGGCGCTGGATGCGCTCGGCGGGAACGCCGATCTTGTCGCGCCAGATCTGCTCGGCCTCGTCGTCGTCGAGGTAGACCGTGATCCACAGCCGCTCGGGGTCGAGCCCGAATCCGCCGTCCGCCACGGAGCTGGTCAGCAGCTCCCAGGCGTACTCGATGGCGCCTTCCTTGAAGTAGTCGCCGAAGGAGAAGTTCCCGCACATCTGGAAGAAGGTGCCGTGCCGGGTGGTCTTGCCGACCTCTTCGATGTCCGGTGTACGGACACACTTCTGCACGCTGGTGACGCGCGGGGCGGGCGGCTTGACCTCGCCGAGGAAGTACGGCTTGAACGGCACCATGCCGGCCGGGACCAGCAGCAGAGTCGGGTCGTCCGCGATGAGCGACGCCGAAGGGACAACGGTGTGACCGCGCTCCTCGTAGAAGCTCAGCCAGCGGCGACGAATTTCAGCCGACTCCATCAGTGGTCCTCATTCCGGTTGTACGAGTTGTAGGTGCGTGACGTGCGGGGAAGCGTGCGGTGCGCCTCGGGCTCGGCCGCCTCGACGGCGAAGTGGCGCTGCACGGGGAGATCGGGGTCGACGGGCGCTTCGAGCCCGAGGGCCTCGCCCAGTTCGGCCTCGCGCCTGGCCATGCCCTCGCGGACGTCCAGGGCGAAGTCCTTGAGCTTGTGACCGGCCACGAGCGCCTTGTCGGCGGCCTGCGCCGCGAGGCTCTCGGGGGTCAGCTGCTTGATCTTCCGGTTGACCTTGGCGGTGGCCCAGACGCCGGCGGCTGCGCCGGCGGTGAACCAGAACGTACGGCGGAACATCGCTGCGTCAGTCCTTCGATCCGCGGGGGTTTCTGCCGTTGCGCTTCCTGCCACGCGCGGACGGCACGGTCCGGCCGACGATCACCGCGCGCCGGGAACGCGCTTCCGGTTCGGGACTGGACTTGCGGCCGATGGCCTGCCGGACCCCGTAACCGAACGCCGCGACCTTGACCAGCGGGCCGCCGAAGGTGGAGGCGACGGTGGTGGAGAGCGCCGAGGCGTTGGAGGTGACTTCCTGGACGTCCGTCGCGATCGCGTCGACCTTGTCGAGCTGGGTCTGAGCGGAACGTACGGTCGCGGAGGCGTCGGCGAGCAGCGGGACGGCCTGTTCGGTCACGTCCGCCACGAGCTTCGTGGTCGCCCTGAGCGTCTGGGCGAGCCTCACCAGCACGACGGCGAGGAACGAAACCAGGATCGCCCAGAAGACGGCCACCAGGATCCCGGCCACCTCACCACCGGACACAGTGCACCGCTCTCTGACTTGTCGTCTGTCTGTCTTGTTTCCTGCGCTTCGGCGACGGCCGTCGCGGCGGCCGGTCACCGTCCCCGAGCCTATCGCGCCGGGGCTCGCGCCTTGTACCGCATTGTGGTCCGGCCCGGCGGGAGTTCCCACAACAAGATTGTACGGAGCGCTTTCGGGCCAGTACTCTGCGTGTTTCATGCGACGCCCTCAGCGCCCCTTTCCGTCCCCCGACGATTCGAGCCCTCCAGCCGCCTCCCACGAAGCGCCCGCACCCTGCCACCCGGGCAATCTCCCCGCGGAGCTGAACAGATTCGTGGGGCGCGACGGCGAGTTGGCCGATGTCGTCGGGCTGCTGGAGGAGTCCCGACTCGTCACCGTCATCGGGGTGGGCGGGGTCGGCAAGACCCGGCTGGTCACCAGAGTGGCGGCGCTCCTGGAGAAACGGTACTGCGACGGGGTCTGGCTGGTGGAGCTGTCCGCGGTCCACGATCCCGTGCTGCTGGAGCATGCCCTGGTCGACGCACTGGGCCTCACCGATCACACGAGCAGGCCGCCCCGCACGACACTCCTCGAACACTGTGCCGAGCGCCGACTCCTCCTGGTGATCGACGGTTTCGAGCATCTGGTTGACGCCTGCGCGGAGTTGGTACGGGATCTGCTGCGTCGGGCCCCGCAGCTGCGGGTACTGGCGGCCGGCCGGCTGCCGCTGGACCTCGACGGCGAGACCGGATACCCGCTCGCGACCATGGGCGACGAGGACGCCTTGCTGCTGTTCGCCGTGCGGGCCGCCTCGGTGCAGCCCGAGTTCCGGCTGACCGAGCACTCCCGGGGCGCCGCCCTGGAACTGTGCCGCCGTCTCGACTGCATTCCGCTCGCGCTGGAGCTGGCAGCCGGCCGGCTTCGCGCCCTGTCGACGGAGCAGGTGCTGCAGCGGCTGGACGACCGGTTCCGGCTGCTGACCGGCAACAGCCGCAGTGCGCTCCCCCGCCACCAGACGCTCCGTACGGCCATCGGCTGGAGTCATGAGCTGTGCGCCCCGGAACAGCGGCTGTTGTGGGCGCGGCTCTCCGTCTTCGCCGGGCAGTTCGACCTGGAGGCGGCCGAGTACATCTGCAGCGGCCCCGATCTGCCGGCCGACTCGGTACTGGACGTACTGTCCGGGCTGCTGGCGCAGTCCGTGGTCCTGCGGGAGGACTCGGCCGTCGGCACCCGCTACCGGATGCTGGACACGGTGCGGGAGTACGGCGCCGAGTGGCTGGCGGCCACGGGCGACACGGACCGGCTGCGCCGCCGCCACCGGGACTGGTTCCTGGGGCTCGCGACCTGGTGCGAGCTCGACTGGTTCAGCCCGCGGCAGGCCGAGGTGGCCGCCCGGGTGGAGAGCGAGCTGCCGAATCTGCGGCGGGCCATGGAGTGTTCGCTGGAGAGCCCCGAGGAAGCGCACCTCGCGCAGTACCTGGCGGGCACGCTCTGGTTCCTGTGGGTCGGCTGTGGACGCCTCTCGGAGGGCCGGCACTGGCTGGAACACGTACGGGAGGAGGAGACGCCGTACGACTCCTCGCGGCTGAAGGCGCTGTGGGTGCTCGGGTACGTCGCGGTCCTCCAGGGCGATCCGGTGGGCGCGATCTCGGCACTGTCCGAGTGCCGGGAGGAGGCGGATCTGGCGGGTGACGCCCTGGCGTCGGCGTACGCGGTGCACCGCACCGGCTGCCTGGCCCTGGTCACGGACGACATGGCGCGCGCGCACGAACTGCTGGAGGAGGCGCTCGGCCGCTACCAGGAACTCGGCGAGCTGAACAGCAACGTACTGATGGCCCAGGTCGAGCTGGCCATGGCGACCGGATTCCAGGGGGATCTGGACGGCGCGGTCGTGATCTGCGAAGAGGTCCGGGAGATCTGCGAGGACCACGGGGAGCGGTGGGCACTCAGCTACGCGCTGTATGTCCTGGGGTTCGCCGCACTGCAACGGGGCCGCCCCGGCAGGGCGCGGGAGCTGCTCGAGGAGTCGCTGGCCATCAGCCACACCTTCCACGACCGCCTGGGCACCGTGCTCACCCTGGAGCTGCTGGCGCTCGTCACGGTGGTCGAGGGCGACGCCGCCGAGGCGGCTCTGTTGCAAGGCGCCGCCGACGGCATCTGGCCGTCGGTGGGGCTGCCGCTGTTCGGCTCGGCGCACTACGGCAGGCCCCGCGCCCGGTGCGCGGAGCTGGCCCGTCATGAGCTGGGCGAGACGCTGTACGCGTCGGAGCTGCGCGCCGGCGGCAGGCTGGGCACGGACGCCGTGGTGGCCAGGGCCCTGTCGGGCCGGCCCGGCGAACGGCAGCCGGCGGCGGGCCCCGACGGACAGGAACCCCTGCCCTCTGCCGGGAACACGCGAAAGCCCGCCGCCTCCCCGATCGGAGAGGGGCGGGCCTGAGCGCTGGTGAAGAGCGACTACGCCTGAATCAGCGAGCGTAGTACTCGACGACGAGCTGCTCGTCGCAGATCACGGGGATTTCCTTGCGGTTCGGGTCCCGGTCAAGGCGGAAGGCCAGGGCCTTCAGGTTCACCTGCAGGTAGCGCGGGGTCTCACCGTCGGTGTCGTAACCACCCTCGCGGGCAACCTGGAAGGGGTACTTCTCGCGGCTGCGCTCGCGGACCATGACGATGTCGTCCGGACGGACACGGAACGACGGCTTGTCGACCTTGCCACCGTTGACCTCGATGTGGCCGTGGACGACCATCTGGCGAGCCTGGTAGATCGTCTTGGCGATACCGGAACGCAGGACCAGCGCGTCGAGGCGGCGCTCGAGCTCGACGACCAGCGCCTCGCCCGTCTTGCCTTCGGCCTTCTTGGCGCGGTCGTACGCACGCGCCATCTGGCGCTCGCTGATGTCGTACTGGGCGCGCAGACGCTGCTTCTCGAGCAGACGGACCTTGTAGTCCGAGTTCTGCTTGCGGCCACGGCCGTGCTCGCCCGGCGGGTAGGGGCGGGCCTCGAAGTACTTGACGGCCTTCGGCGTCAGCGCAATGCCGAGCGCGCGGCTCTTCTTGACCTTGGGACGCGACTGATTAGGCACGTTCTCCAGACCTCCGTTGTAGGTTAGGTTAGGCTCACCTTACTCAAGGAGATCGCATGTCTCGCCCTGGGAACACCACACACGTCACGGACAGCACTGACAGCGTCGACGCACTCAAAGGCGTCGATACGACGGAGGACCGATCAGATCGTGGTCAGCCGCGTCCCAGCGGGCTTGAAAACACACGGATGCCGTCAGCAGCCGAGCGCACACGAACTCTCGTACAGAGTACCTGCTCCGCGGTGCTGCTCATCCCCGGGCTGGAGAGCGCGGGCTCGGACCAGCTGATGCCCCTGTCCCGGAGCATGGGTCCGGACGGCGACCTGTTCCTCGAATTCCCCGCTGATTCCCCGGCCGTACGGGCCGCGGCCCACGCCCAGGACGACGAGCTGACAGCCGTGCTGGAGATCACGGACGTCGCCCCGGTCGCCGTACCGCACCGCATCCGCGGCCGGGCCCGCGTCTGCGGATGGCTCACGTCCGTACCCGGGGTTGCGGGCCCCGGCCGGATGCTGCTGCGGCTGGAGACGGGCGAGGCCCACGTCGAGGACCTCTGGGGTGCGGAGGCGGTCGAGCCGGAGGAGCTGGGGGACGCGGCCCCCGACCCCCTCGTCGCCCACGAGGCGGAGCTGCTGCAGCATCTGCACGCGGCGCACGGGGACCGGCTGGGGACGCTGAGCGAGCTGCTCGGCGAGCGGGCGGCCCAGACGGGCGCGAACCCGCCGTCCGTCGTACCGGTCGCGCTGGACCGGCACGGGTTGCGGGTCCGCTTCTTCGAGCGGAACGGGCCCTGCTTCGACGCGCGCTTCGAGTTCCCCGAGCCGGTACGCGACGTGGTGGAGCTGCGCCACGCCATGCGCACCCTCTTCGAAGCGGCCGCGCACTGACACGGTCCGCTACGAACCGTCCGGCGCGCTCGCGCCGCCGTCGGTGTCCGCACGGCCCAGACGCTCGCGGACCCGGTCCGCCACGTCCGCGTACCGCGCCTCGGCCCCGTAGCGGGTGGGCCGGTAGTAGCGCTTGTCCCGGACGGCGTCCGGGGCGTACTGCTGGGCGGCGATGCCGCCGGGGACATCGTGCGGGTAGACGTAGCCCTGGGCGTGGCCCAGCTTCGCGGCGCCCTTGTAGTGGCCGTCGCGCAGATGGGCCGGGACCGCGCCGGCCAGGCCCTTCCGTACGTCTTCCTGGGCGGCGAAGATCGCCAGCGTCGCCGCGTTGGACTTCGGGGCGAGCGCCAGCGCGATGGTGGCGTGGCTGAGGGTGAGCGCGGCCTCGGGGAAGCCGATCATCGCGACTGCCTGGGCCGCCGCGACCGCGGTGGGCAGCGCCGTGGGGTCGGCGAGACCGATGTCCTCGCTGGCCGAGATCATCAGCCGCCGGGCGATGAACCGGGGGTCCTCACCCGCCTCGATCATGCGCGCCAGATAGTGCAGCGCCGCGTCCACGTCGGAGCCGCGGATCGACTTGATCAGGGCACTCGCCACGTCGTAGTGCTGATCGCCGTCCCGGTCGTACTTAACGGCCGCCCGGTCGACGGTCTCCTCCAGGGTGAGGAGGGTGATCTCTTCCTCGTGCTTGGACATCGCCGCGCCGGCCGCCGCCTCCAGCGCCGTCAGCGCCCGGCGCGCGTCGCCCCCGGCGATGCGCAGCAGATGTTCCTCCGCGTCCTCGGGCAGGGTCACCGCGCTTCCGAGTCCCCGCTCGTCGGTCAGGGCCCGCCTCAGCAGAGCGCGCAGATCGTCGTCGGTCAGCGACTCCAGCGTCAGCAGCAGCGAGCGCGAGAGCAGCGGCGAGATGATCGAGAAGTACGGATTCTCGGTGGTCGCCGCGATCAGTGTCACCCAGCGGTTCTCCACGGCCGGGAGCAGTGAGTCCTGCTGGGCCTTGGAGAAGCGGTGGATCTCGTCCAGGAAGAGGACGGTCTCCTTGCCGTAGCCACCGGTGGCGCGACGGGCGCCCTCGATCACGGCCCGCACTTCCTTGACGCCCGCGGTGATCGCGGAGAGCTCGACGAATCGTTTGTTCGTGGCCTTGCTGACCACGTACGCCAGGGTCGTCTTCCCGATGCCGGGGGGACCCCAGAGAATCACCGACGAGGGACCGGCCGGTCCCCCGCTCCCCTCGCCGACGAGGCGGCGCAGTGGCGAGCCCGGCTTGAGCAGATGCTGCTGGCCCACGACCTCGTCGAGGGTACGGGGCCGCATCCGGACAGCGAGGGGGCTGCTGGACGGGTCCTTCTCCTGGCGGTCTTCGGCAGCTGCGGTAAAGAGGTCGGGCTCCACGTTCTGAAGCCTATGTCACCGCACTGACATCCCGGCCGGGCCGGTGGGGCGCCCGGCAGCGGCGTAAGGGCCGGTCAGCTGGTCCAGAAGTCCCACCAGCGGGTCAGGATCAGCATGCCGATGATCCCGATCCACAGGACCGGGGGCACCCAGTGGAACTCGGTGAGCCCGTTGCGCAGCCAGCTCGGCGCGGGAATGATCCGGTGCTTGATGTTGTGCGTGGTGACGTAGCAGAACATGAGGATCGTGGCGACCCAGGCCAGGCAGCACCACAGGCACAGCGAGTTGATGTTGTACAGCGACTGGTACTGGAGCCAGGTGCAGAACCCGACGCCGAACAGCGTGCCCGCGTTCATCCCCAGCCAGTACCAGCTGCGGAAGCGCGCTCCCGCCAGCAGGGCCAGACCGATCCCGATGATCACGGGGTAGGCGGCCATGCCGAGCATCGGGTTCGGGAAGCCGAAGGCCGACGCCTGGTCGCTCTTCATGATGTTGCCGCAGGCCACCACCGGGTTGAGACTGCAGCCCGGGACGAAGTTGGGGTCCTCCATCAGCTTGAGCTTGTCGATGGTGATGACCCACGCGGCAAGGAGTCCGGCAGCGCCCGTGATCACCAGCAGCAGTGCCAGCGCGCGACTGCCGCCGATGGTCCTCTTCCCGCCGTCCTCGTCCTGGTCGGAAGAGGGATGGTCAACCGCTGCAGTCGTCATATCGCCGTTCCGTCAGTGAGTGGCCTGCTGGGGCACGGTCATTGTGCCGCACGGCCGCACAGGACTTCCGTTCGATGAACATAAAGATGCGCGCGCGGGCCGCGGGTGCCACGGCACCGGAACGAGGGGGTGCCGGGCCGTCGCCGCCGTGACAAGGACATCTGTGCGCGTCCTCGGACGGGATCCGCCCCACCCCTGGACCGTCACTCCGCCCCGGAGCGAAATCGCCCGGCAGGATGAATGAGTGCCCGCCGCGTTGACGACGGGGGAACGGGGCGCCCACAGCCCACTGTTGAGAGGGCTGCCGGCGCTCCCCCGTCGTGGGCGGGCCCGCACGGGCCCGCCCACGACGGATGGTTCACGCGAGGCGCGTGCGGACCGCCTCGGTCACCTCGGCCAGGGGCACTGCCGTCTGCTCGCCGGACTCCATGTCCTTGAGCTGGACGATCCCCTCGGCCAGGTCGCGCTCTCCGGCCACGATCGTGAAGCGCGCGCCCGAGCGGTTGGCGCTCTTCATGGCGCCTTTGAGCCCGCGGCCCCCGAACGCGAAGTCCGCGGCCACACCCTCGCGGCGCAGCTGAGTGACGACGCCGAACAGCACGCGCCGCGCCTCCTCACCGAGCGGAACGGCGAAGACGCTGGTGGTGGAGGGCAGTTCGAGCTCGATGCCCTCCGCCTCCAGCGCGAGCACGGTGCGGTCGACGCCGAGCGCCCAGCCGACCGACGGAAGGGCCGGTCCGCCGATCATCTCGGACAGACCGTCGTACCGCCCGCCGCCGCCGACCGCCGACTGCGAGCCCAGACCGTCGTGGACGAACTCGAACGTGGTGCGGGTGTAGTAGTCGAGGCCGCGCACGAGCTTCTCGTCGTCCTCGTACACGACACCTGCCGCATTGAGCAGGTCCCGGACCTCCTCGTGGTACGCCTTGCAGGCGTCGCACAGGTAGTCGCGCAGCACGGGGGCTCCGGTCAGCTGCTTCTGGACCTCGGGGCGCTTGTCGTCGAGGACCCGGAGCGGGTTGATCTCGATGCGCCGGCGGGTCTCCTCGTCGAGGTCGAGCTCGCGCAGGAATCCCTGGAGCGCGTCGCGGTAGACGGGCCGGCACTCCTTGTCGCCCAGCGAGTTCAGCAGGATGCGGAACTCACGCAGCCCCAGGGTGCGGTACGCCTGGTCGGCCAGGATGATCAGCTCGGCGTCCAGGGCCGGGTCCTCGGCACCGATCGCCTCGGCGCCGACCTGTGAGAAGTGGCGGTACCGGCCCTTCTGCGGGCGCTCGTAGCGGTAGTACGAGCCGGAGTACCAGAGCTTGACCGGCAGGTTGCCGAGCTTGTGGAGGTTGGCCTCCAGGGCGGCCCGCAGTACGGACGCGGTGCCCTCGGGGCGCAGGGCGAGCTCGGAGCCGCCCTTGGTGGTGAGGGTGTACATCTCCTTGGTCACGATGTCGGTGGACTCACCGACGCCGCGGGAGAAGAGGGCCACGTCCTCGAAGCCGGGGGTCTCGATGTAGCCGTAGCCGGAGTTCTTCAGCGGTGCGGAGATCGCCTCGCGCACGGCGAGATACTTCGCGGAGTCGGGCGGGGTCAGGTCGTACGTGCCCTTGGGGGCCTTGAAGGTGCTCACGATTTCGCTCTCGTCACATTCCTCGTCGGGGCGCGTCCATACCGCTCAGATACGGATTGGTGGCGCGCTCGCGGCCGATGGTCGTCTGGGGGCCGTGGCCGGACAGCACCACGGTCGAGTCGTCGAGCGGCAGGCACACGCGGGCCAGCGACTCGAGGAGCTCGGCATGGTCGCCGCCGGGCAGGTCGGTGCGTCCGACGGAGCCGGCGAAGAGCAGGTCACCCGAGAAGAGGACCTGCGGAACGTCCGCGGCCTCGGGCATCCTGAACGTCACCGACCCCTTCGTATGGCCGGGCGCATGCGAGACGCCGAACTCCATGCCGGCCAGCAGCAGCTGCGCGCCGTCGCTCAGCTCCTTGACGTCGTCCGGCTCCCCCACCGTCAGCTCGCCCATGAGCGGCATCCCGATGGAGCGGCCGAGGGCCTTCTCCGGGTCACTCATCATGTAGCGGTCCTCGGGGTGGATCCAGGCGGGGACGTCGTGCGCGCCGCACACCGGGACGACCGAGGCGACATGGTCGATGTGGCCGTGGGTGAGGACGACGGCGACGGGCTTCAGCCGATGCTTCTTCAGCGCTTCCTCGACCCCGGAGGCGGCCTGGTGGCCCGGGTCGATGATCACGCACTCCTCACCCGCGGCGGGGGCGACCAGGTAACAGTTGGTCCCCCAGGCCCCGGCGGGGAACCCGGCAATGAGCACGATCGTCCTTAATGGTCGTCCGACGAGGGAGGTCGGCTGCGAGGTCGCAGCAGTTCAGAGCCTACCGGCGCTCCTCATTCCACAGCTAACCCATATACGGTACGGGGCAACCCAGGCCCGATCACACGACGTACAAGGAGATCACCCGGTGGTCAGCAGCGATCAGCGGCGGCGGCAGCTCGCCAGGGAGAAGTTCGAGCGGCAGCAGCAGCGCCGGGAGGACGCCCGTCGAAGGACGAGGCGGCTGACCGTCGTCATCGCCTCCGCAGTGGCCGTGGTGGCAGTCATCGGCGGTGCCACGTACTTCGCCACCAACGGCGACGACGACAAGGACAACAAGGCCGGCGCGGCCGCGAGCCAGAGCCCGTCGGCCCCTCCCTCTCCCTCGGTGAGCGAGAAGACCGAGCCCGAGCCCGGGATGGAGATCGACAAGACGGCGAAGTACACGATGTCGCTCAAGACGAGCCAGGGCGACATATCGTTCGCGATGGACGCGGCGAAGACCCCGCACACGACGAACTCCTTCAAGTCGCTGGCCGACAAGAAGTTCTTCGACGGTACGAAGTGTCACCGGCTGACCACACAGGGCATCTTCGTCCTGCAGTGCGGTGACCCGAAGGGCGACGGCACCGGTGGTCCCGGCTACACGATTCCCGACGAGAACCTGACCGCGCTGGGCAAGGCGGGCGCCGACGGCAAGGTGACCTACCCGGCCGGCACGGTGGCGATGGCCAACACCGGGCAGGCGCACACCGGCGGCAGCCAGTTCTTCCTCGTCTACAAGGACAGCAAACTGCCGCCCAGCTACACGCCGTTCGGCACGATGGACCAGGACTCGCTGAAGGCCGTCGAGGCCATCGGCAAGGCGGGAGTCACCGGCGGCGCCGCCGACGGTGCACCGAAGAAGGCCGTGAACATCTCGAAGGCGGCCGTCGACAAGGCGTGAACCGCGGCGGACCCGGCAGGATCTCCGTCCAGCAGTCACTCGGTGCGGCCGGATAATTTTCGGCCGCGCTGAGTGCGGACAGCCGGGCGGCCCGTCGCCTAGATTGGCGTTGTGCAGGGCGGGCGCAGCCCGCCCCAGGAAACTGTGGACGATGCCAGGGGGGCGAGCCCCCTCACGGGCATCAGGTGGAGGAGGCGCTGTGAGCAGCGACCCGTGGGGCCGTGTCGACGAGACAGGCACCGTGTACGTGCGTACAGCCGATGGCGAACAGGTCGTCGGATCGTGGCAGGCCGGTTCTCCGGAGGAGGCCCTGGCTTATTTCGAGCGCAAGTACGAGGGCATTGTGGTCGAGATCGGCCTCCTCGAACGGCGGGTGAAGACCACCGACCTGTCGGCGAAGGACGCGACGACCGCCATCGAGCATCTGCGGGGGCAGGTCGACGAGCATCACGCCGTCGGCGACCTGGACGCCTTGCGCAAGCGGCTGGACGCCCTGGTCGCGACGGTCGACTCGCGGCGCGAGGAGCGCAAGGCGCAGAAGGCCAAGCAGACCGACGAGGCGAAGCACGCCAAGGAGGCGCTGGTCGTCGAGGCCGAGGAGCTGGCGCAGAGCGAGCAGTGGCGCTCCGCGGGCGAGCGGCTGCGCGCACTCGTCGACACGTGGAAGGGCCTGCCCCGGCTCGACCGCAAGTCCGACGACGAGCTGTGGCACCGCTTCTCGCATGCGCGCTCGGCGTTCTCCAAGCGCCGCAAGGCCCACTTCGCCTCGCTGGACGCCCAGCGCGAGGAGGCCCGCAAGGTCAAGGAGAAGCTGGTCGTCGAGGCCGAGGCGCTCTCCGGGTCCACGGACTGGGGCCTGACGGCTGCCCGCTACCGCGACCTGATGACGGAGTGGAAGTCGGCGGGCCGCGCCCAGCGCGAGGCGGAGGACGCCCTGTGGGAACGCTTCCGAGGCGCCCAGGACGTCTTCTTCGCCGCTCGCAACGGGGTCTTCGCCGAGCGCGACGCGGAGCAGGGGGAGAACCTCACGCTCAAGGAGGAGCTCGCCGTCGAGGCCGAGAAGCTCGTGCCGGTGAAGGACCTGAAGGCGGCCAGGGCCGCGTTCAGGACCCTCAACGAGCGCTGGGAGGCCATCGGCCATGTGCCGCGTGACGCCCGCCCCAAGGTCGAGGGGCGGATGCAGGCGGTGGAGCGGGCGCTCCAGGAGGCCGAGGAGTCGGAGTGGCGCCGGACCAACCCGGAGGCACGGGCCCGTGCCGCGGGTCTGACCGGGCAGCTCCAGGCGGCCGTCGACAAGCTGCGTACGCAGATCGACACGGCTCGCGCCTCGGGCAACAACGCCCGTGCGGACAAGCTCGCCCGCGAGCTTGAGGGCCGCCAGGCGCTCCTGGACCAGGCGCTGAAGGGCCTGGAGGAGTTCGGCGGCTGACACCCTCCGGATGTCGGCTGAGGGGCTTCCCCGCGTTCGCGCGGGGAAGCCCCTCTCGCGTGCCCGGCCGTACGACGCGTGTGCCGGTCCCCGCCGTGTCGTCGCTCTGCGGCCGCCGCCCCGTCAGGCGTCGGCGGCGGCCCGGCGTGCGTGGACGGCAACGAGAAGCCGTGACGACTGCCGGAAGCCGGCAGTGAACCGAGGCAGGGGCGGGGCAGGGGGAATGGTTCCCGCACCGGCGCGCTTCGTGCGAAAGCCGGGTCCGCCGAGATCACCACCTCCTTGAGGCAGGTCCACGGATGAGACTGACCCGTGCCGTCCTGACCGTCGCGGCCACCGCCCTGGCCGTGCCCTTCTCCTGACCGGCCCGGCCTTCACCGCCGGGACGGCTTCCCCGGCCGCCGCCGTGTCCGCGGCGGATGCGGCGGATGCGGCGGATGCGGCCGACGGCTCCGGCACACCGGTGAACGAGATGTCCGACGACGACCTCCGTGCCGCGATCCTGCGCATCCGGCGGACGAGGACAGCGGCAGGAGGGTCGTCCGGGAGGCCAACGAGGCCTTGGACAACGGCACATCGGAAGCATGAGGTACTTCCTGGAGACCGGCTGCCCCGGCTCGCCCGGGCCGAGGACGACAGCGTCGCCCTCTTCCGCACCCTCGGCGACCCGGACATCAGCGAGGCGCTGCGCACGGCGGTCGGCGAGGCGATCGGCGGCACACCGGAGGAGATGCGGTACTTCCTGGAGTACGGCCAGTACGAGATCGACGCCTGAGTAGTGGCTGCCGGCGACGTGGGCCTGAGCCCCGTCGCCGGCGGGCCGCTGAGCTCGGCCCTACGGCCTGCGGGCCGAGGTCACCCGGTAGACGTCGTAGACGCCCTCCACGCTCCGTACGGCCTTCAGGACGTGCCCGAGGTGCTTGGGGTCGCCCATCTCGAAGGTGAAGCGCGAGGTGGCGACCCGGTCGCGGGACGTCTGCACGGCCGCGGACAGGATGTTGACGTGCTGGTCGGACAGGATCCGCGTGACGTCCGAGAGGAGCCGGGACCGGTCCAGCGCCTCGACCTGGATCGCGACCAGGAAGACCGAGGACTGGGTGGGCGCCCACTCGACCTCGAGGATCCGCTCCGGCTGCTGCGAGAGCGAGTCGACGTTGACACAGTCCGCCCGGTGCACGGAGACGCCGCTGCCCCGGGTGACGAAGCCGATGATCGGGTCGCCGGGCACGGGCGTACAGCAGCGGGCCAGCTTGACCCAGACGTCCTCGACGCCCTTGACGACGACACCGGGATCCGCCTTGGCCCGGCGCTTGTTGCGTCCGTGCGAGGGCGGGGAGCTCTCCGCCAGGTCCTCGTTGGCCGCGTCCTCGCCGCCGAGCGCCTGCACCAGCTTCTGTACGACGCCGGCCGCCGCCACATGTCCCTCGCCGATCGCGGCGTAGAGGGACGAGATGTCGGGGTAGCGCATCTCGTGGGCGAGCGTGACGAGCGAGTCGCCCGTCAGGATCCGCTGGATCGGCAGGTTCTGCTTGCGCATGGCCCGCGCGATGGAGTCCTTGCCCTGCTCGATCGCCTCGTCGCGGCGTTCCTTGGAGAACCAGGCGCGGATCTTGTTGCGGGCCCGCGGCGACTTGACGAAGCCGAGCCAGTCGCGGGAGGGCCCGGCGCCGGCGGCCTTGGAGGTGAAGACCTCCACCAGGTCGCCGTTGTCGAGCGTCGACTCGAGCGGTACGAGCCGCCCGTTGACCCGTGCTCCTATGGTCCGGTGGCCGACCTCCGTATGGACGGCGTACGCGAAGTCGACCGGTGTCGCCCCCGCGGGAAGCGCTATGACGTCGCCCTTGGGCGTGAAGACGAAGACCTCGTTGCGGGAGAGGTCGAAGCGCAGGGACTCCAGGAACTCGCTGGGGTCCTCGGTCTCCTTCTGCCAGTCCAGGAGCTGGCGCAGCCACGCCATGTCGTTGACTGTGTCCTGGCCTCGGCCGGTGTTCTTGGGGACGTCGGTACGCACCTTGGAGGCGCCCGCGACGGCTTCCTGCTTGTACTTCCAGTGCGCGGCGATGCCGTACTCGGCGCGGCGGTGCATGTCGAACGTACGGATCTGCAGCTCGACGGGCTTGCCGCTGGGGCCGATCACCGTGGTGTGCAGCGACTGGTACATGTTGAACTTGGGCATCGCGATGTAGTCCTTGAACCGGCCGGGGACCGGATTCCAGCGCGCGTGCACCGTACCGAGCGCCGCGTAGCAGTCGCGGACCGTGTCGACGAGGACCCGGATGCCCACCAGGTCGTAGATCTCGGCGAAGTCGCGGCCCCGCACGATCATCTTCTGGTAGACGCTGTAGTAGTGCTTCGGCCGTCCGGTGACGGTGGCCTTGATACGGGCCGCACGCAGGTCGGACTGGACCTCGTCGGTCACTATGGCGAGGTATTCGTCGCGCTTGGGCGCCCGCTCGGCGACGAGGCGGACGATCTCGTCGTACATCTTGGGGTAGAGGATCGCGAAGGCGAGGTCCTCCAGCTCCCACTTGATGGTGTTCATGCCCAGGCGGTGGGCCAGGGGGGCGTAGATCTCCAGCGTCTCGCGGGCCTTCTTCTCCTGCTTCTCCCGCTTGAGGTAGCGCATGGTGCGCATGTTGTGGAGCCGGTCGGCGAGCTTGATGACGAGGACCCGGGGGTCCTTGGCCATGGCGACGACCATCTTGCGTACGGTCTCGGCCTGCGCGGCCTCGCCGAACTTGACCTTGTCCAGCTTGGTGACGCCGTCGACGAGAAGGGCGACCTGGTCGCCGAAGTCGCGGCGCAGCGTGTCCAGGCCGTACTCGGTGTCCTCGACGGTGTCGTGCAGCAGCCCGGCCATCAGGGTGGCCGGATCCATGCCCAGCTCGGCGAGGATCGTCGTCACGGCGAGCGGATGCGTGATGTACGGGTCGCCGCTCTTGCGCTTCTGGCCGCGGTGCCAGCGCTCGGCGACCTGGTAGGCCTTCTCGATCTGGCGCAGCGTGGCGCTCTCGATCTTGGGGTCGTTGCTGCGGACGGTACGCAGCAACGGTTCCAGTACCGGGTTGTACGGGCTGGAGCGCTGCACGCCGAGGCGGGCGAGCCTGGCCCTGACCCGGTTGGACGAGCCGCCGGTACGGGCCGCGGGGCCCACGGGGGCGGCCGGTGCGGCCGCTGCGGGCTTGGAGGGCGGCTTCGGTGCGGTGGGGGGCGGGGAGGCGGGGACGGCCGGCTGCGCGGGGGAAGCGGGCACGGGTCCGTTCGCCCCGGCGGGGGCCGGACCCTTGCCGGGCTCCGGAGCCGGGGGCTTCGGCTTCTCCGCGGGCTGCTGCGTCGCGGGCGTGGCTGGGGCCGCCTCGGGCTTGTCGGGCTGCGGGGCGGCGACTGGCTGGGCCTCGTCTGGCAAGAGCACTCCTCGTGCGGATCCGGACACCCGGAAAGGCCATCGTATCGACCCTGCGGGCGGTCCTCCCCCGGGGACCGTGAGAGCCCTCACAACGCCGTACGGGCACCCGGCTGTTCCCGGGTGCCCGTATCGGTGCGCGTCCGCGGTGTGGTGCGCACCGTCCGGTGCTGTTCAGGCCATGATCAGAGTACGACGCGGTAGTGGGTGGTCAGGCGCCGCTCGTCGTCCAGGACGTGGAAGGCCAGGCCGGGCGGCTGGTCGCGGTCCGCTGCCGGACCGGCTTCCCAGGGCATGCGCAGGGTCCAGGTGATGGCGGGCCCGACGATCAGCGGACGGGCGGCGAACGTCGAGGCGGCCGCGGTGTGGGCGTGGCCGGTCAGGACGGCGACGACCCGAGGGTGCGCGGCGAGCAGGTCGGCCAGCCGTCCGGGTTCTTCGAGCATGCCGGAGTCGGGCAGGGGGTGGTGGAGTTCGACCGGGGGCTGATGGAACGCGATCAGCGCCGGGGTGTCCTGCGGCAGCGCGGTGAGGGTGGTGTCGATCCAGGCGAGCGTTTCGTCGTCGAGGCGCCCCTCGTCGCGGCCCGGAATCGTGGAGTCGCACATCAGGATGGCGGTGCCGGCGATGTGGCTGTACTGGTTGACGGGGCCGTGGCCGGGCGCCTCGCCGAGCAGGGCCTTGCGGTACGCCGGCCGGGCGTCGTGGTTTCCGGGGCAGGTGAGTACCGGGAACGGGGCGGCCAGGATCCGGGCCGCTTCCTCGTACTCGCTCTCCGCCCCGTGATCGGCTATGTCCCCGGTGACCAGGAGCGCGTCGACCGGGCGGGGCAGGGCGCGCAGGTAGTCCATGACGCGGGTGGCGCGCCGGGTCGCCCTCTCGCTGCCGTCCAGGTGCAGGTCACTGATCTGGGCAAGTAGTGCCGTCATCCTTCTGTCTCCTCCATGGCGGGCTCGGGCCGCCGAGCGGTACCGGGCAGGTGTCGCCACCTCTCCCCGCACCTAACGGAAGTTTTTGTTTTTTCCATTAGGACCTTAGGGTGTACGCGGGGATGTGATCAAGTGGTCGTCGATTCGGCACCGAGAGCGAGAGGGGCGTCCCGTGGAGCGCTGGCCGGCACTGGAACTGGCGAGCACGATCCGGCACGACGGGGACGGTGGTGTCACCGACGATCTGGCTACTGTCCAGGGAACGACCCGCTGGATTCACGAGCAGGGCGACCTGCCGGCCGGCCATGTCCCGGCGGGCGGACTCGTGGCGGACGAGGACCTCAGACTCGGGATCGTCGGGCTGCGGCGGGCCGTCCGGGCCCTGTTCGCCCACGCGGTCGCTCCCGCTGCGCCCAGCCCGGCTGACGCCCATCACCTGATGCCTGTCGGCGAGGCCCTGGCACATGTCAACGCGGAGGCCGCCCGGGAGCCGGTCGCCCCGCAGATGGACTGGCCTCTCGACGACGCCCCCACCGTCCGGCTGCTGTCGGCTCAGGACGATCCGCACGTGCGGCTGGTAGCGGCCCTGGCCCGCTCCGCCATCGACTTCCTGACGGGCCCGCAGCGCGAGCAGTTGCGCGCCTGCACCGCGCCCCGTTGCGTGCGCTACTTCGTCAGGAGTCACGGGCGGCAGGAATGGTGCAAGCCCTCATGCGGAAACCGGGCACGGGCGGCGCGTCACTACAGGAGCCGGCGCGCGGCGAACGAGGACACCTCCCCGTCCTGACGGCCTTCAGGGCGATGGGGGGCGGCACTGCGGATACGCGAAGAGGGCACCCGGATCGCTCCGGGTGCCCTCTTCGCTGTGCGTGTACGCGGCCGGTCAGACCGTGATCAGGGCCTCCAGCGGAGCGCCCTGCAGGTGCGGCGCCAGGCGTTCACGGCCGGCCAGGAAGCCCAGCTCCATGAGGACGCAGACGCCCGCGACCGTGGCCCCGGCCCGCCGGATCAGCTCCAGCGAGGCCCCGGCGGTGCCACCCGTGGCCAGGACGTCGTCGATGACCATGACGCGGTCGTCGGCCGACAGGTCCTCCGCGTGGACCTCGATCTCCGCGGTGCCGTACTCCAGCTCGTACGCCTGGCCGAGTGTGGCTCCCGGCAGCTTCCCGGCCTTGCGGACGGGGATGAAGCCGAGGCCGGCCCGTACCGCGACCGGCGCGGCCAGGATGAAGCCGCGGGCCTCCAGGCCGACGATCTTCGTGGCACCGTGCCGGACGCACAGTTCCGCGAGTGCGTCCGTGAGGGCCGTGAACGCGACCGGGTCCGCGAGCAGCGGAGTGATGTCCTTGAACATCACGCCCGGCTTCGGGTAGTCCGCCACGTCACGGATCCGGCTGAGCAGCAGGTCCCTGGTGCTCTCGGTGGTGCTGGTCATCGACGCTTCCCCGGGGTCCGGCCGTGGCCCCTGGGGGGCTCCTGGCGCTGTCCGACGACCGCACCGGCGGGCGCGGTGTCCTCGACGGACCGCTCGTCCTCCTGCTCGGCCTCGTTGAGCTCGCCCTTGGCGGCGGCTGCGGCACGCTTGGCGAGGATCCGCTTCTTCAGCGCCTTCATCTGCGGTTCGCGTTCCTTGAGGTCGGCGACGAGCGGAGTGGCGATGAAGATCGAGGAGTACGCACCGGCGGCGAGACCGACGAAGAGTGCCAGCGAGATGTCGTTCAGCATGCCGGCGCCGAGAACACCGCCACCGATGAACAGCAGACCCGCGACCGGCAGCAGGGCGACGACCGTGGTGTTGATCGAGCGGACCAGCGTGCCGTTGATGGAACGGTTGGCGATCTCGCTGTACGTCCACCGGGTCTGCTTGGTGATCCCCTTCGTGCCCTCCTTGAGGCTGTCGAAGACGACGACCGTGTCGTAGAGGGAGTAACCGAGGATCGTCAGCAGACCGATCACGGTGCCCGGGGTGACCTCGAAGCCCACGAGCGCGTAGATGCCGACCGTGATGGTGATGTCGTGGATCAGCGCGACGAGGGCCGCGATGGCCATTCGCCATTCGAAGGCGATCGCCAGGTAGATCACGACGAGGACCATGAAGACGCCGAGGCCGGTCCACGCCTTGTTGGCGATCTGCTCACCCCAGCTGGGGCCGACCAGGTCGGCCGCGATCTTCTCGGCCGGGACGTCGAGACCCTTGGAGAGCTCGCCCTTGATCTGGTCGGACTTCGCGGTGTCGACCTCGGTGATCTGGATGCGCAGACCGCCGTTGCCCAGCTTCTGGACGATGGCCTGGTGCCCGGACGAGTCGGTCGCCAGCTTCTCCGCGTCGTTGACGGACACGCTCGTCTTCGGGGTGGTGAAGACCGCGCCGCCCTTGAACTCGATGCCCATGTTCAGGCCGCTGACCGCCAGGCCGACGATGGCCGTGATGGTGATCAGGATCGAGATGCCGTACCAGATCTTGCGCTTGCCGATGAAGTCGTAGCCGACCTCGCCGCGGTAGAGACGGGCGCCGAGATTGCCGAGTCGCGACATCTCACGCCTCCTTCGGGTCGGTAGGGGCGTTGACACGGCGCGAACGGCGCAGCGGCGGCTTGGCGCCGAGCCGCTTCGGGTCCAGTCCGGACCACGGGTGACCGCTGGCGAAGAACTTCGTGCGGGCCATGAGCGTCATGACCGGCTTGGTGAAGAGGAAGACCACGACCACGTCGAGCAGGGTGGTGAGGCCGAGCGTGAACGCGAAGCCCTGGACCTTGCCGACGGTGACCACGAACAGGACCGCCGCCGCCAGGAACGACACGAAGTCGGAGACGAGGATGGTGCGCCGGGCGCGCGGCCAGGCGCGTTCGACGGCCGGGCGAAGTGTGCGGCCCTCGCGGATCTCGTCCCGGATGCGTTCGAAGTACACGATGAACGAGTCCGCGGTGATACCGATCGCCACGATGGCACCACAGACCGCGGGCAGGTTCAGCGCGAAGCCGATGGCCGGGCCGAGCAGCGACATGATCGTGTAGGTCAGGATGCCGGAGACCAGGAGGCTGAGAAGCGCGATGAACGCCAGCCCGCGGTAGTAGGCCACCAGGTAGATGACCACCAGGGCCAGGCCGATGGCGCCCGCGATGAGGCCTGCGCGGAGCTGCTCGCCACCGAGGGCGGCGGTGACGGTGGTGACGCTCTGCTCCTGGAAGGAGAGCGGCAGCGCACCGTAGGAGAGCACGTTGGCAAGCTCCTCGGCGGACTGCTGGTTGAAGCTGCCGGAGATCTCGGCGTTGGCGCTCAGCGCCGTACTGACCGAGGGAGCCGAGACGACTTCGCCGTCGAGCGCGATGGCGAACTGGTTCTGCGGCGACTGCTGCTGGGCGAGCTTGCCCGTGGTCGTGTGGAACTTCTTGGCGCCGCCGCCGGTGAACTCCATCTGAACGATCCACTGACCGTTCTGCTGGTTGATCGCCGCCTTGGCACTGTCCACGTCCGTGCCGTCGACCTCGGCCGGGCCGAGGACGTACTTGGCACTGCCGTCCTGCTCACACGCGACGACCGTGTCGGTGGCCTTGGCGCCCTGGCTCGCCTTGGAGCGGGAGGCCTTGCTGGAGCAGTCCAGCGCCTCGAACTTCTTCTGCAGGTCCGCGGCGGCCGCCTGCTCCTCGGCGGAGGCGGTCGGGGTGGAGCTCGCCTCCGGCGTGGTGCTGGCCTTGGGCGTGGGCGTGGAGTCGGCCTTCAGGGCGCCGGTGACCGCACGGCCCTGAGTGGTGGCGCTCGCGGTGGGCTTCGCGGACGGGCTGCTCGCCTTGTCCGAGGCTGAAGCGCTCGGCGTGGCGGACGGGCTGGCCTTGTCGGAGGACGAGGCGCTCGGCGCAGGCGTGGGCGTTCCCTGGGCGACGGTCAGCACCGGCCGGAAGTAGAGCTTCGCGGTCGTACCGACCTGCTCACGGGCCTGGGCGGAGTTCGTCCCCTTGGGGATGTTGACGATGATGTTGCGATCGCCCTGGGTCTGGACCTCGGCCTCGGAGACACCAAGACCGTTGACGCGGCGCTCCATGATCTGGACCGCCGTGTCCATGTTGGTCTTGTTGATCGCCGACTCCTGGCCGGGCTCGGCCTTCGCCTCCAGCGTGATGGACGTACCACCGGCCAGGTCGATGCCAAGTCGCGGCGTCGGCTGGTCGGCCAGGAACATCCCGCCGGTGAGAGCGACCATGGCGATCAGGATCAGAGCCAGGGAACGCCCCGGCCTGCCCTGACCGCCGGCCGGTCCTCGGCCCTTCTTCGGTGCTGCCACCTTCTCGTTTCTCCCTGTCCAACCGCCCCGCGCCGGGTACGCGCCCGAGCGGCCACGAAGTTTAGTGGGGACCCGCCCCCGCAGAAGACCGCACGGTCCGGGGATGGCCGGATGCCTGTGGGCTCACGGCATCCCCGGGTCGTGTGCTACTTCGCGTCGGCCTCGCCGTCGGCCTTGCCCTCGGACTTCTTGTCGGCCTTGTCGTCGGCCTGCTCGGCGTCGTCCGCCTCGGTCTTCTTGACCAGGTCGGTCTTCGCGTCGTCCGAGGTGTCCTCGTCGGCTGCTTCGGCCTCGGTCAGCGAGGAGGCGTCGTCCGGCACGATCGCGCCGTCGACGTCGAGCTCCTCCACGTCACCGTGGACGATGCGGTTGTACTCCGCGTCGTCGAGGACGGCACCGATGGCGTTCTTCGCGTAGATGGCGTGGACGCCGGGGGCGACCTCAAGGAGAACCGTGTCGTCGTGAAGCTCCTTGACGGTGGCGTACATGCCCCCGATCGTCCGGACGCCGGTGCCGGGCTGCATTTCATTGCGCATGTTCGCAGCCGCCGCCTGCTTCTTCTTGGCGGACCGCGTCATCAGGAACATGGCCCCGATGAGCACGATGAAGGGGAGGAGAGTCACGGGATTCACGGGACGATTTTCCTTCGCACGACCGCGCTGGAAGGCGGCCTGGTCTACGGGGGTGGGTACACCGACCTTTAAGGGCGGCATCGGCGGAGTCTAAGCGAGTCCGCATCGATGGAACAACGCCCAGCATGGCACCGTGGTTCCTCTGTGGGTCAACCTGTGATGCATCACGCCCCGAACAGGCCCTGTTGTCCCTTTCCGCCGTGCTGCGGAGGCACCAGCCCGAGATGGGCCCAGGCGGCCGGGGTGGCGACCCGCCCCCTCGGCGTCCTGGCTAGCAGCCCTTCCCGTACGAGGAAGGGCTCCGCGACCTCCTCGACCGTCTCGCGCTCCTCCCCCACGGCGACCGCCAGCGTGGACAGGCCGACCGGACCGCCGCCGAAAAGTTTCAGCAGGGCGCCGAGGACAGCCCGGTCCAGCCGGTCCAGTCCCCGGGCGTCGACCTCGTACACCCGCAGTGCCGCGGCGGCGATCTCCCGGTCGATCCTGCCGTCGGCCTTGACCTGGGCGTAGTCCCGGACCCGGCGCAGCAGCCGGTTGGCGATACGGGGCGTGCCGCGCGAGCGCCCGGCGATCTCGGCGGCGCCTTCGACGTCTATCGCGACGTCCAGGAGACCGGCCGAGCGGTGAATCACCCGTTCCAGTTCATTCGGGGCGTAGAACTCCATGTGCCCGGTGAAGCCGAAGCGGTCGCGCAGCGGGGGCGGCAGCAGTCCCGCCCTGGTGGTCGCGCCGACCAGGGTGAAGGGCGGCAGCTCCAGCGGGATGGCGGTGGCCCCCGGACCCTTGCCGACGATCACGTCGACCCGGAAGTCCTCCATGGCCATGTAGAGCATCTCCTCGGCGGGCCGGGACATGCGGTGGATCTCGTCGAGGAAGAGGACCTCGCCCTCCTGGAGCGAGGACAGGATCGCCGCCAGGTCGCCCGCGTGCTGGATGGCAGGGCCGGAGGTGATCCTGATCGGTGCGTTCATCTCGGCCGCGATGATCATCGAGAGGGTGGTCTTGCCCAGCCCAGGGGCCCCGGAGAGCAGCACGTGGTCGGCGGTGGCGCCACGGGCCCGCGCTGCCTTGAGGACCAGGTCGAGCTGTTCGCGCACCTTCTCCTGACCGACGAACTCGTCGAGGTCCTTGGGGCGCAGCGCCGCCTCGACCGCGGTGTCCTCGCCGTCCGCGCCGGCGTCGACGAGTCGCTCGTCGAGGAGCTCGTCGGTGTCGGGTCCGGTCTCGTCCCAGTTCATCTCGTCAGTCCCGCCTCGGGTGTTTCGGTGCCGTGCCGTGGGATGCCAGGCCGGGCGTCAGGGTGTTGCCCGGGTGCGCTCAGCGCGTGCGGTTGAGGGTCTGCAGGGCGGCGCGCAGCAGCTGCGGCACGGGCGGCTGGGCGCCTTCCGCGAGGGCCGCCTCCGCCTGCGGTGCCACGGCGGACACCGCTTCGTCCGCCTCGCGGGTGGCGTAGCCGAGACCGATCAGGGCAGCGTGGAGCTGGTCGCGCCAGGCGGCGGAGACCGCGGTGCCGATGCCCTGCTGGCCGATGTGGGCGCCGACGGGCTCGCCGAGTCTGTCCTTCAGTTCGAGCAGGAGCTTCTGGGCGCCCTTCTTGCCGATGCCGGACACGGCGGTGAGCGCCTTCTCGTCGCCGGTGGCCACGGCGATGCGCAGGGCGTCCGGGCTGTGCGTGGCGAGCATGGCCTGGGCGAGCCGGGGCCCGACCCCGCTGGCGGTCTGGAGGAGCTCGAAGACCTGCCGTTCGTCGTCGTCGGCGAAGCCGTAGAGCGTCAGCGAGTCCTCCCGTACGACGAGCGAGGTGGCGAGCTTGGCCTCCTTGCCGATGCGGAGGCCGGCGAGGGTGTTCGGTGCGCACTGGACGGCCATGCCGATGCCGCCGACCTCGATCACGGCCGTGGTCGGGGCGAGCGCGGCGACGGGGCCGCTGACGAAGGCGATCATCGGGGGACCTTCCGGACGGGGGCTGCTGCGGTGCGCGGGACGCGCGGGGTGCGGGCAGCCGCTGCGGCCGCCGCGTGCGCCTGCTGGAGGCGGTTGAGCGCGGGGGCGCGCCAGATGTGGCAGATGGCGAGGGCGAGGGCGTCGGCGGCGTCCGCGGGCTTCGGCGGGGCGTCCAGGCGCAGGAGCCGGGTCACCATGGCGCCGACCTGTGCCTTGTCCGCGCGTCCGCTGCCGGTCACGGCGGCCTTGACCTCGCTGGGCGTGTGCAGGGCGACCGGGATGCCGCGACGGGACGCACAGAGCATGGCGACCGCGCTGGCCTGGGCGGTGCCCATCACCGTACGGACGTTGTGCTGGGCGAACACCCGTTCCACGGCCACGCACTCGGGCCGGTGTTCGTCGAGCCACTCCTCGATGCCGCGCTCGATGGCCACCAGCCTGTGGCCGAGCTCCGCGTCGGCGGGGGTGCGCACGACTCCGACGCCGAGCATCGTCAGGGGACGGCCCGCGACGCCTTCGACGACTCCGACGCCGCACCGGGTGAGCCCGGGGTCCACGCCCAGTACCCGCACGATTCGCCCCCTCCCTGCCGATCGGTCAACTGTTCCCGCAGGCTATCGGCTCGCACTGACAATGCGACGGGCCGACGGGGTGTGTCCCCGTCGGCCCGTCCACGTGAAGCCGCGCCGGTCACCCGGCAGCCGCTCAGGCGTCGACCTTCTCCATGACCTCGTCGGAGACGTCGAAGTTGGCGAAGACGTTCTGCACGTCGTCGCTGTCCTCCAGCGCGTCGATCAGCTTGAAGATCTTGCGCGCGCCCTCTTCGTCGAGGTCGACCTGCATGGTGGGCAGGAAGTTGGCCTCGGCCGAGTCGTAGTCGATGCCCGCCTCCTGGAGCGCGGTGCGGACCGCGACCATGTCGGTGGCCTCGCTGACGACCTCGTAGCTCTCGCCGAGGTCGTTGACCTCCTCGGCGCCGGCGTCGAGCACCGCACCCAGCACATCGTCCTCGGACAGCTCGCCCTTGGGGACGATCACGACGCCCTTGCGGTTGAACAGGTACGAGACCGAACCCGGGTCGGCCATCGAGCCGCCGTTGCGCGTCATCGCGACACGTACGTCGGACGCGGCACGGTTGCGGTTGTCGGTGAGGCACTCGATGAGCACCGCGACACCGTTCGGGCCGTAGCCCTCGTACATGATCGTCTGGTAGTCGACGCCGCCCGCTTCGAGACCGCCACCGCGCTTGACCGCGGAGTCGATGTTCTTGTTCGGGACCGAGCTCTTCTTCGCCTTCTGGATCGCGTCCACAAGGGTCGGGTTGCCCTCGGGGTCCACCCCGCCGGTGCGGGCCGCGACCTCGATGTTCTTGATCAGCTTCGCGAAGAGCTTGCCGCGCTTGGCGTCAATCACGGCCTTCTTGTGCTTCGTCGTAGCCCATTTAGAGTGGCCGGACATCTGCCTTCTCCTTCGCGTCACCAAATTCCGTACGAACCCGAGAGATCCTACCGGGGTCGAGTCAGCTGACTGCGCGCACCATGTCGACGAAGTACGCGTGAAGCCGGTGGTCTCCGGTCAGTTCCGGGTGGAATGACGTGGCAAGGGCGTTTCCCTGCCGTACCGCCACGATGTGGCCGCCGTGCTCGGCGACCACCTTGGCCTGCGCGCCGACGGACTCGACCCAGGGGGCCCGGATGAAGACGCCCTCCACCGGGCCGCCCTCGATCCCGGCGACCTCGACGGCCGCCTCGAAGGACTCGTTCTGCCGCCCGAAAGCGTTACGTCGCACGATCATGTCGATGCCACCGACGGTCTCCTGGCCCGAGCGCGGGTCGAGGATCTTGTCGGCGAGCATGATCATCCCGGCGCAGGTGCCGTAGACCGGCATCCCGGCCCGCACCCGCTCGCGCAGCGGTTCCAGCATGCCGAACAGGGCAGCCAGTTTGGACATCGTGGTGGACTCGCCACCCGGAATGACCAGGCCGTCGACCTCGGCGAGTTCCTCGGGACGCCGGACCGGCCTGGCCAGGGCGTCCGCCGAGGCCAGGGCGATCAGGTGTTCCCTTACGTCGCCCTGGAGAGCCAGGACGCCGATGACAGGGGTGTCGCTCATCAGTGACTACCAGCCACGGTTGGCGTAGCGCTCGGCCTCGGGCAGGGTGTCGCAGTTGATGCCGACCATGGCCTCGCCCAGGTTGCGGGAGGCGTCCGCGATGATCTTCGGGTCGTCGTAGAAGGTGGTGGCCTTCACGATGGCGGCGGCGCGCTTGGCCGGGTCGCCGGACTTGAAGATGCCGGAGCCGACGAAGACGCCCTCGGCACCGAGCTGGCGCATCAGCGCAGCGTCGGCCGGGGTGGCGACGCCACCTGCGGAGAAGAGGACGACGGGCAGCTTGCCGAGCTCGGCGACCTCCTTGACCAGCTCGTACGGGGCGCGGAGGTCCTTGGCGGCGGCGTACAGCTCGTTGTTGTCGTAGCCGCGCAGCCGGGCAATCTCGTTCTTGATCTGCCGCAGGTGGCGGACGGCCTCGACGACGTTGCCGGTGCCCGCCTCGCCCTTCGAGCGGATCATGGCCGCGCCCTCGGCGATGCGGCGCAGGGCCTCGCCCAGGTTGGTGGCGCCGCAGACGAACGGGGTGGTGAAGGCGAACTTGTCGCTGTGGTTGACCTCGTCGGCCGGGGTGAGGACCTCGGACTCGTCGATGTAGTCGACGCCGAGGGACTGCAGGACCTGGGCCTCGACGAAGTGCCCGATGCGGGACTTCGCCATCACGGGGATGGAGACGGACTCGATGATCTCCTCGATCATGTTCGGGTCCGACATCCGGGCCACGCCGCCGTCCTTGCGGATGTCGGCCGGCACCCGCTCCAGGGCCATGACGGCCACGGCGCCCGCGTCCTCGGCGATCTTCGCCTGCTCGGCGTTGACGACGTCCATGATCACGCCGCCCTTGAGCTGCTCGGCCATGCCGCGCTTGACGCGGGCGGTGCCGGTGGCGGGGGCGTCGGCGGACTGCGGGGTGGTGGGAAGCGTGGACACGGATCGACCTCACTCGGAGAAAAGATTGCTGGGCGTGCAGGGGTGATGCACTGCTGAGCAAACTCTCCGGCACCAGTCCACAGCAAGGGCCAATAGGAGGCCGGTGGATCGTTTTGGTCCGGCACGGCGGCGGGCGCGGGTGTGCCGCCCCCGCCTCGCGGCGGCCACGGTCAGCTGACCGGGCGGTCCGCGAGGGCGACCGGCGGCTCGTCGTCCATCTCGAAGGCCAGCGGGAACGGGGCGTGCCCGGCCAGCCGGAACCAGCGCACCGTACGGTGACGGCGCAGCGCACGTGCCGCCCGCACCGCGTCGTTGTGGAACCTGCGCGCCATCGGGACCCGGCGTACCGCCGCGGCCAGTTCCGAAGCGGCCTCCTCGCCGCCCGGGATCTCCTTCACCGCCTCGACCTGCGCCCGCTCGCCGAACACCGCGCGCAGGGCGGTGCTCAGCTCGCTCTCGGTGACCTCGCGGTGCTCCTCCTCCGCCTGGCGGGCGGCGTGCGCGGCCTCGTACAGGACGATGGAGGCCGCCGGGTCGAGGACCCCGGACGTGGCGAGTTCCTGGGTGACCGAGGCGCGGCGCAGCAGTTGGGCGTCGAGGGCGGCGCGTGCCGCGTCGATGCGGGTGTGCAGCCGGTCGAGACGGCCGGCGGTCCAGCTGAGATACAGGCCGATCGCGACGAGCACGACGGCGGTCCAGATGAGGGTTTCGGTCACGGGCGGCAAGGCTACCGGTGAGCGGGCGCCGGACGGGGCCGACTGTCACGGGGCGGTCGCACGCGGCCCGGACCGGGCGGCGGACATGGCCGCCACCACGAGGCGGCCGCACGAGCCCCGGACCGGCCTGCGGCCCCGGCCGGCCGCCGAGGGATCAGTCCCGGGCCAGCCCGAACCGGGCCCGCAGCCCCGTGCGTTCGTCCGCGGCCACCGACGCGGCCCCGGCCGGCCGCCGAGGGATCAGTCCCGGGCCAGCCCGAACCGGGCCCGCAGCCCCGTGCGTTCGTCCGCGGCCACCGACGCGGCCCCGTCCGCCACATCTCGTACACCGCGAGGATGTCCGCTCCGACCGTCGACCAGTCGAAGCGCCGCACATGTGCGCTGCCGCGCTCGCGCAGCTCCGCGCGCCGCTCCGGGTCGCCCAGCAGCCGGATCGCCGCGCCGGCCAGGGCGTCCGCGTCCTCGTTGGCGAACAGCTCCCCCGCCGCGCCCAGGTCCAGGACCTGGGCGAACGCGTCCAGATCACTGGCCAGGACCGGAGCGCCCGCCGACATGGCCTCGACGAGGATGATGCCGAAGCTCTCGCCTCCGGTGTTGGGCGCGACGTACACGTCGACGCTGCGCAGCAGCCGTGCCTTGTCCTCGTCGCTCACCATGCCGAGGAACTCGACGCGCTCACGCATCTCCTTCGGCAGCGAGGCGACGGCCTCCTCCTCGTCGCCCCGGCCCGCCACCAGCAGCCGCGTGTCGGGACGTGCGGCCAGGATCGCGGGCAGCGCCCGCATCAGGACGGGCAGGCCCTTGCGGGGCTCGTCGATGCGCCCGATGAAGCCGATCGTGCCGCCCTGCCACTCGGGGCGGGGTTCGGCCGCGGCAAAGAATCCGACGTCCACCCCGTTGGGGATGACCACCGCGTCCCCGCCCAGGTGCTCGACCAGGGTCCGGCGTGCGTACTCGCTCACCGCGATGCGCGCGCTGATCTTCTCCAGCGCCGGCTGGAGGATCGGGTACGCAGCGATCATCGCCCGGGAGCGCGGATTGGACGTGTGGAACGTGGCGACGATCGGCCCCTGGGCCGCCCAGCACGTCAGCAGCCCCAGCGACGGCGAGGTCGGCTCATGGATGTGGATCACGTCGAACGTGCCGTCGTGCAGCCACCGCCGCACCCGCGCCGCAGACAGGAAACCGAAGTTCAGCCGGGCGACGGAGCCGTTGTACGGCACGGGCACGGCCCGTCCCGCGGACACCACGTAGGGCGGCAGCGGCGTCTCGTCGTCGGCCGGTGCCAGCACGGAGACCTGGTGTCCGAGCCGGATCAGATGCTCGGCCAGATCACGGATATGGAACTGCACGCCGCCCGGTACGTCCCAGGAGTACGGGCAGACGATGCCGATCTTCACTGCTAGGGCCTTTCGTTCGGGTCAGGCCGGATCAGGGAGCGGAGTCCGGTGCGTGCAGCTGCAAGGCGGAGGGGGAGTCACTGCGGAGCATTGGCGGCCGCCGCCAACGCGGGAGGGGGTCCCCCCTGGTCGTGCGAAGCCGAGACCTCGGGGAAGTGCGTGCCGGACCCCGCGAGCCCGGCATGACCCAACCGAAAGGCCCTAGTCTCCGCGGGGTTCGAGGTCGGCGAGCCAGAGCCGTTGCAGCATGTGCCAGTCCTCCGGGTGCTCGGCAATGCCCAGGGCGAACGCGTCGGCCAGGGCCTGTGTCATCGCGGACGTCTTCTCGGCACGGTCACCTGAGCCGGGTACCTCCACGGGCGGATGGATCCGCGCCTTCATCACCGGCGTGTCGTCGTAGGAGAGGGTGACCGGCAGCAGCAGCGCACCGGTCTGCTGGGCCAGGAGCGCCGGCCCTGCGGGCATCCGGGCGGTGTCGCCGAAGAACGTCACCTCGACACCTGAGGCCGACAGGTCGCGGTCGGCGACCAGGCAGACCAGACCGCCCTCGCGCAGCCGGCGTGCCAGCGTCCCGAACGCGGTCCCGCCGTTGTGCGCGAGAACCTCCATGCCCAGGCCCTCGCGGTACGCCACGAACCGGTCGTACAGCGACTCGGGCTTGAGCCGCTCGGCAACCGTGGTGAACGGAACCTTCAGGTCCGTGGTGACCCACGCCCCCGCCAGGTCCCAGTTCCCCAGGTGCGGCAGCGCGAGGAGGACCCCGCGCCCCGCGTCGAGTCCCTCGGTCAGCCGGTGCGCGTCCGTCACGTCGATGGACGCCTTGATCCGCTCCGGGGTCCACGTGGGCAGCCGGAACGACTCCATCCAGTAGCGCATGTACGAACGCATCCCGGCCTTGGACAGCGCCGCGAGCCGGGCCGGACTCGCGTCCGGCACGACACGAGCCAGATTCGACTCCAGCCGCAGCACGCTCTTGCCGCGCCGCTTCCACACCTGGTCGGCGATGGTGCGGAACATCGCCTGCGCGGCAGGCTCGGGAAGCTTCTTGACCGCGGCCCAGCCGAGCCCGTACAACCCGTCGCTCAGCCGTTCCTTCGGGCCGGGCTTCGCTTCCCCCGGCGCGCCGCTCACTGCGCCGCCTCGCTCCCCCGGTCGGCCGCAGCCGACACCGCGGCGGCCGCATCGGCCTCGGCGGATTCACGGCGCACGGTCACGACGCGCTGCACCAGCGTCACCAGGCTGCCCACGGCGACGATCCACAGCGCGATCGGCAGCAGGATGTCGATCCCCGGCACACCGAACTTGTGGAGACCGGCCAGACCGGCCGCCACCAGCGAGATCACCAGGCGTTCGGCACGCTCAACGAGCCCGTTGACCGCCACCGGCAGACCGATCGACTCACCGCGCGCCTTGGTGTACGAGACCACCTGGCCGCTCGCGAGACAGAAGATCGCGACAGCGCACAGGATGTTGTCGTCGCCGCTGCCCGCGTACCAGAGTGCGAAGCCGGCGAAGATCGCCCCGTCGGCGACCCGGTCGAGCGTCGAGTCGAGGAACGCGCCCCAGCGGCTGGAGATGCCCGCCTGTCGCGCCATGTTGCCGTCGACGAGGTCGGAGAAGACGAAGATCGTGATGACGATCGTGCCCCAGAAGAACTCCCCCATCGGGAAGAAGACCAGCGCACCTGCCATCACTCCGGCCGTGCCGATCAGAGTGACCGCGTCAGGACTCACGCCCAGACGGAGCAACAGTGCGGCGAACGGCGTGAGGACACGCGTAAAGAATGCACGCGCGTACTTGTTCAGCATGGCCTTCCCGAGGGGTCGGTGGGCCGCATGGCCCCATCGGCCACCGGCTGGAGGGTGCTGAAGGTCCTGGCCGGATCAGGGAGCAGCGTCCGGTGCGTGCGACTGCAAGGCGCCGGAGCGTCCCCGCGGCTCCGCCATGGGGACGTTTCGGCAACGCCACAGACGTGCGTCCCGGGCGCCGCGAGCCCGGCCAGGCCCTTCAGCACCCTCCTGGCCCATCGTAGTCACGCCCGCCGCACTCCACCGTCCGGGCACCCTGGGGGGTGTCGTGCGACGGCGTACGGCGTATGGACGCGACCCGGACGGAGTGGAAAGCTCGGAACTACCGCGGGCGTCGTCGTAGCCGCCGCGGCGGCTCCTCCGTGCCCGTGCAACCGCTCCCCATCCCCGCGCCGGCGGGCCCCCTGCCGGCGCCACCACCCGGGAGGCACGCGCCATGGGCGACAAGGCACACACGCACACCGGAGCCGCCGGAAGAGCAGCGACGGCCGACCACCCCTCCGCCATCCGGAACGTGGTGCTGGTCGGCCACAGCGGCTCCGGCAAGACCACCCTCGTCGAGGCCATGGCACAGACCGCGGGCGCGGTCAACCGGGCAGGCCGGGTCGAGGACGGCACCACGGTCTCCGACCACGACGGGATCGAGCAGCGCCGACAGCGCTCCGTATCGCTCTCCCTCGTCCCCGTCGAATGGGACGGAGTCAAGATCAACCTGCTGGACAGCCCCGGCTACGCCGACTTCGTCGGGGAACTCAGGGCCGGTCTGCGCGCGGCGGACGCGGCCCTCTTCGTCGTCTCGGCCGCCCAGGAGGCCGGCGCCGTCGCCGGCACCACCCGCGCCGTCTGGGAGGAGTGCGCGGCGGTCGGCATGCCGCGCGCCATCGTCGTCACCCACCTGGACACGGCGCGCACCTCCTTCGACGCGATGACCCGGATCTGCGGCGAGATCTTCGGCGGCGACGACCCCGACGCCGTGCTCCCGCTCTACCTGCCGGTGCACGGCCCAGAGGCCGCGGACGGACACGCCCCGCTGACCGGACTCACGGGACTGCTCACCCAGCAGATCTTCGACTACTCCGGCGGCGAACGGAGGGAACATCCTCCCGCCGAGTCCGAGCAGACGCCGCTGGCCGACGCGCGCAACCGGCTGATCGAAGGGATCATCGCCGAGAGCGAGGACGAGACGCTGATGGACCGCTACCTCGGCGGCGCGGCCATCGACATCAGGACACTCGTCGACGACCTCGAACGCGCCGTCGCACGCGGCACCTTCCACCCCGTCCTCACAGCCGCCCCCGCCACCGGCGGTGCCCGCCAGGGCATCGGCACCGTCGAACTCCTCGACCTGATCACCGGCGGCTTCCCCACCCCGCTCGAACGCCCCCTGCCGGCCGTCACCACCCTGCACGGCGCCTCGCTCCCCGCCCTGGACTGCGACCCGCAGGGCCCCCTGGCCGCCGAAGTCGTCAAGACGGCCTCCGACCCCTACGTCGGCCGGCTCTCGCTCGTCCGCGTCTTCTCCGGCACCCTGCGCCCCGACGACACGGTGCACATTTCCGGCCATGGACTCGACGACCCCGGACACGAGACCCGGCCCCTCCACGAGGCCGAGATCCGCGTCGGAGCCCTCTCCTCCCCCTTCGGCAAGCAACAGCGGCCCCTCACCGCCTGTATCGCCGGCGATCTCGCCTGCGTCGCCCGGCTGGACACCGCCGAGACCGGCGACACCCTGTCCGCCCCGGACCACCCCCTGCTGATGGAACCGTGGACCATGCCCGACCCTCTGCTGCCCCTCGCCATCGAGGCACACAGCAAGGCCGACGAGGACAAGCTCTCCCAGGGGCTGGCACGCCTCGTCGCCGAGGACCCGACCATGCGCCTGGAACAGAACCAGGACACCCACCAGGTGGTTCTGTGGTGCCTCGGGGAAGCTCACCTGGACGTGGCACTGGACCGGCTGCGCACCCGTTACGGCGTACAGGTCGACGCCGTCCCCCACCGCGTCGCGCTGCGCGAGACGTTCGCCGGGCCGTCCACCGGACGAGGCCGCCACGTCAAACAGTCCGGCGGCCACGGGCAGTACGCCATCTGCGAGATCGACGTCGAGCCGCTGCCGCCGGGCTCGGGCATCGAATTCGTCGACAAGGTCGTCGGCGGATCGGTGCCCCGCCAGTTCGTCCCGTCCGTCGAGAAGGGCATCCGTGCCCAGGCCGCCCGCGGCGTCGCCACCGGACATCCGCTGGTCGACGTGCGCGTGACCTTGCGGGACGGCAAGTCCCACTCCGTGGACTCCTCCGACGCCGCGTTCCAGACCGCCGGCGCCCTGGCCCTGCGCGAGGCCGCAGCCGACGCCCGCATCCAGCTCCTGGAACCCGTCGCCGAGGTCCGCGTCCTGGTCCCCGACGACTACGTCGGCCCCGTCATGAGCGACCTCTCCGGCCGCCGCGGCCGGGTGACAGGCACCGTGCAGTCCGGCGCCGGACGCACCCTTGTGCGGGCCGAGGTACCGGAACTGGAGATCGGCCGCTACGCGGTCGACCTGCGCTCCCTGTCCCACGGAACCGGCAGGTTCGACCGCAGCTACACCCGCCACGAGGCCATGCCCCCACAGCTCGCCGATCGCCTGCACGAACAGCGGGAGAACGGAACGAAAGGCGCATAACGACCTCTTCCGCGCAGCGTTGTCCACAGGGCCGGACGGCGTACCGATCCGGACGATACGCTGTGCTCCCAGCTCAGAAAGTGTGCCGGGCCCGGCAGTTGGGAAACAGCCGCAGGAGCGGTTCCTCGGCGGCGAGTGGGGGCGACAGTGGCCAGCAACGGATTCGATTTCTCTCCCGGAGCGCAGATTCCGCTCCAGGGGGCGGCAGGTGCGGCGGTGGCGACCAACGCCCTCGCCTCTGCCGCGTACCGCGACAGCCCGGTGGAGGAAATCCTCAAAGCCAACAGCGAGTGGCACAAGTCCGAAGTGAAGGAAGGGCGTTCCAAGCTCTTCAAGTCCGTCTACTTCAAACCCAACCTCGGCGAGGCCTTCTCCCGCGCCGTCCAGGAACGCACCCTGGGCGGCGCCCGGAAGGCCCTCATCCAGTCCTTCGGCAGCGATCCCCAGACGGTCGTCGAGCACTGCCTGTCAGCGACCCGGCTCCGCAAGGCCCGCGACACCAAACTCACCGCCGTGACAGTCCTGTTCGGCTTCGCCTTCCTGCCCGGGATGCTGCTGTGGGTCATCGCGTTCCGCCTGCGCGACGGACTCGCCAACACCAAGGACAAGGGCCTCGCCGCCATCGGCAACGCCCTGCTGCCCATCATCGGCATCGCCGCCCTGTTCCTCCTGATCAAGATGCCCCTCACCGGGCTCCTGGGGCTGTATCTGCGAGCGATGATCGTGGCCCCCGTCATCGGCTGGCTGATCGCCAAACGGATCGCCGAGGCCTCCGCCCAGGACATGCGCGCCCGCTGGGAGGGACTGCTCTCCGGCGGCGGCGTCATCGCCAAGATCCCCGAAGCAGTACCGAAGAACCCCAACGAGACGGCCCGCGAGGCGCTGCGCCAGGGCCTGGAGAAGCTCTCCGCCGAGCAGCAGTCCAACTCCGTCTTCTACGCCGGCCCCAAGGGCATCCTCGGCATGGGCACCCGCTGGGGCAGCTGGCAGCTCGCCGAGGATCTCGTCGCCAAGGACCCCGGCAAGGAGTTCCACCAGTTCCGCAGCTGGGACCTGATACGCGTCATCCACGACCAGCTCAAGATGCTGGAGCGCGGCCCGCTGAACACCGGCGGTTTCCCCACGCCCTCGGTCACCCACTGGATCGTGTCGCCCGTCGGAGAGAACGCAGACGAGGTGTCCCGCCCCCAGGGCGAGGACGTCGCCACCTTCCAGGTCAAACCCCATGAGATACAGCGGATCTGCAACCACCAGCAGTTCGGCGGCGGCGACCGCCACTACCTGGGCGTCCAGTTCACCCTCTGGGACGGCCAGCTGGTCATCACCATGATGATCACCGTCACGGTGCTCTTCGAGACCCTGCGCATCGAGGTCACCGGACACGCGCTCGGCCCGGTCCACTCCCTGTTCACCAGCAAGCCCGCGGCCAAGAAGAAGACGGTCAACAAGACCGTCAGGTTCTGGGAGACCCGCGACATCACGCTGGCCCTGGTCGAGTCCAAGGAAGTCGTCCGCCTCGCCCTGCGCGCCCCCTTCACCTGGTACCCGCCGCTCCTCGACTACCTCGGCGGCAAGATCGCCCTGCCTGAACCCTTCGGGCTGCGGCACGCCTGGGCCGAGAAGCCGTGGCGCCACCGCTTCATGGCCGACGACGCGATGCGCGCCGCCACCCCCGTCCTGCGTGTCGTGCACAGCGCCGCCATGAAGGTCCTGGCGGAGAACGGCGTCGACACGGAGCGCTTCGACAACCGCTCGTCGATACTGAGCGGACTCGTCCAGGACCCCAGCCCACGCAAGGCCGACATCTACGACGCCTAGGGCCTTTCGTCTGAACCCCGCGAGCCCGGCATGATTCAAACGGGGCGCCCTAGGGCCAACGGCAAAGGGCGCCCCGGAGAACCGGGGCGCCCTGCACGAGGGAAGAAGGGCCGGGATCAGACGGTGCGCGGCCAGGCGTCGGCCAGCATCGCGCGCGTGTCGGCCAGCAGCTGCGGCAGCACCTTGGTGTGACCCACCACCGGCATGAAGTTGGTGTCACCACCCCAGCGGGGCACCAGATGCTGGTGCAGATGCGCGGCGATACCCGCACCGGCCACCGCACCCTGGTTCATCCCGATGTTGAAACCGTGCGCCCCCGACGCCGCCCGCAGCGCGGTCATCGCCCGCTTGGTGAAATCGGCGAGCTCCACCGTCTCAGGACCGTCCAGCTCGGTGTAGTCCGCGACATGCCGGTACGGCACCACCATCAGGTGCCCGCCGTTGTACGGATACAGATTCAGCACGGCGTAGACCTTCTCGCCGCGCGCGACGACGAGCCCGTCCTCATCCGACTTCGAGGGAATCTCGCAGAACGGACAGCCGTCGCCGGCCTCCGGGCCGGTCGGCTTGTTCTCGCCCTGGATGTACGCCATCCGGTGGGGCGTCCACAGGCGCTGGAACGCATCGGGCGTTCCCACTCCGATCTGCTGCTCCGGCTCACTCGTCATGCCGATCAGCATATTGCGTACCCCACGCGAAGCGTGTCGCCGGGGCCGATCCCGTCCACTCGGCGCGATGCTGGCCCGATGAGCGACCGCACCCCGGCCCGGCCCTCCCCCGCATTCACCCTCTGGGAGCAACGCACCGAGGTACCGCTCTTCGCCGCCTCGCTGCTCTTCCTGCTCGGCTACGCGGTCCGCGTCCTGGCCCCGGACGACGCCGAGCCGTGGCACGACCTCGCCCTCGCCCTGGTCGCCGCCACCTGGCTGCTCTTCCTCGTCGACTACGCCGTACGGATCCGGCTCAGCGGCCTGGGCCGCCGATTCGTCCGGGTCCGCTGGCTCGACACGATCGTGCTCATCCTGCCGCTGCTGCGCCCACTGCGGCTGGTCAAGGTCTACACAGCCATCCAGAAACGTCACGACGAACCGCGGCTGAGCCTGTATGCGCGGGTGATGTCGTACGCCGGCCTGACGGCCCTGCTGCTCGGCTTCTCGGCGTCCCTCGCGGTGTATCACCAGGAGCACGACGCACCGGGCGCCTCCATCCGGACCTTCGGCGACGCGGTCTGGTGGGCGTGCGCGACGCTCACGACGGTGGGGTACGGGGACGCCGTGCCGGTGACACCGTGGGGCCGGGTCGTCGCGGCGGGGCTGATGGCCTGCGGGCTGGCGCTGCTGGGGGCGGTGACAGGTTCGTTCTCGTCGTGGCTGATCCAGGTGTTCCGGCGGGAGGACGAGAAGGGGCCCCCGGTGAGCGGGTAGCTCACCGGGGGCCCCTTCCGGGCACGGATCAGACCTGGACGCGGTCCTCGACGGCCTTGGCGATCTTGGAGATGGCGTCCTCGACCGGGATGCCGTTCTCCTGCGAACCGTCGCGGTAGCGGAACGAGACGGCACCGTTGGCCATGTCCTCGTCGCCCGCGATGATCATGAAGGGCACCTTGGCCTTCTGCTGGTTGCGGATCTTCTTCTGCATCCGGTCCGACGACGCGTCCACGTCGACCCGCAGCCCCTGCTTGCGGGCCTTGGCGGCGAACTCCTGGAGGTACGGGATGTGCGCGTCGCCGATCGGGATGCCGACCGCCTGGACGGGCGCCAGCCACACCGGGAACGCGCCCGCGTAGTGCTCGAGGAGCACCGCGAAGAAGCGCTCGATGGATCCGAACAGGGCGCGGTGGATCATGACCGGGCGCTGCTTGGTGCCGTCGGGGCCGGTGTACTCCAGGTCGAAGCGCTCCGGCAGGTTGAAGTCGAGCTGCACGGTCGACATCTGCCAGGTACGGCCGATGGCGTCCTTGCACTGCACCGAGATCTTCGGGCCGTAGAACGCGGCGCCGCCCGGGTCCGGGACCAGCGGGAGGCCCTGCTTCTCGGCGACCAGACGCAGTGTCTCGGTGGCCTCCTCCCAGACCTCGTCCGAGCCGACGAACTTCTCCGGGTCCTTGGTGGACAGCTCGAGGTAGAAGTCGGTCAGACCGTAGTCGCGGAGGAGGTTCAGGACGAAGGTGAGCGTCCGGTCCAGCTCCTCCGCCATCTGCTCCTTGGTGCAGTAGATGTGTGCGTCGTCCTGCGTGAAGCCGCGCGAGCGGGTCAGGCCGTGCACGACGCCCGACTTCTCGTACCGGTACACCGTGCCGAACTCGAAGAGACGCAGCGGCAGTTCACGGTACGAGCGGCCGCGCGCGTCGAAGATCAGGTTGTGCATCGGGCAGTTCATCGGCTTGAGGTAGTAGTCCACCCCGTCGTCGAGCTGCATGGGCGGGTACATGCCGTCGGCGTACCAGTCCAGGTGGCCGGACTTCTCGAAGAGCTTGCCCTTGGTGGCGTGGGGGCTGTAGACGAACTCGTAGCCCTCCTCCTCGTGGCGGCGCCGCGAGTAGTCCTCCATGGCCCGGCGGATGATGCCGCCCTTGGGGTGGAAGACCGCGAGGCCGGGGCCGATCTCGTCCGGGAAGGAGAAGAGGTCCAGCTCGTTGCCGAGCTTGCGGTGGTCGCGCTTGGCGGCCTCCTCCAGGAACTCCAGGTGCGCCTTCAGCTCGTCCTTGGTCGGCCAGGCGGTCCCGTAGATGCGCTGGAGCATCGGGTTCTTCTCGCTGCCGCGCCAGTAGGCGGCGGCGTTGCGCATCAGCTTGAACGCGGGGATGAAGCGGGTGCTCGGCAGGTGGGGACCGCGGCAGAGGTCCTTCCAGCACAGGTCTCCGGTCTTCGCGTCGAGGTTGTCGTAGATGGTCAGCTCGCCGCCGCCCACCTCGACATCCGCTCCGTCGTCCGAGGAGGCGGAGCCCTTGATACCGATGAGCTCCAGCTTGTACGGCTCGTCGGCGAGCTCCTCGCGGGCCGCCTCGTCCGTCACGACCCGGCGGGAGAACTTCTGGCCCCGCTTCTGGATCTCCTGCATCTTCTTCTCGATGGCCTTGAGGTCCTCGGGCGTGAACGGCTTCTCGACGTCGAAGTCGTAGTAGAAGCCGTCCTTGACCGGCGGGCCGATGCCCAGCTTGGCCTCGGGGTGCAGCTCCTGCACGGCCTGCGCCATCACGTGCGCGGTGGAGTGCCGCAGGATGTTGAGGCCGTCCTCGGAGGAGATCAGCACGGGCTCGACGGTCTCGCCGTCGGCGAGCACGTACGCGAGGTCCTTCAGTTCACCGGCGATGCGGGCGGCGACGACGGTGCGCTCACCGGGGAAGAGCTCGGCTGCCGTAGTGCCCGTCGTCACCACGCGCTCTTCCCGCTCGGAATCGCGTTGGATGGTCACACGGACGTCTGACACCGGTCTCTCCTGACTGAGGGGGCGCACCCGCATTCCCATGGCGGACGCAATGGGAATCGTACCGAGCCGACGGCCCCCATAGCGAAATGGGCCGCCTCCGCCCCGCTACTCCCCCGTGCACGCCTCCTCGAAATAGTCGACGTTCTCCTGGAGCGACTTCATCAGCCGGTCCCGTTCCTCCTCGTCCACCTGTACCGGAACCACCTGCGAGGCCCTGGTCAGCCGCCGGAAACCGCCCCGGCTCTCCAGCCTGCCCTCCACCCGCACCGGCAGCCCCACCAGGTGCGCCTGGCCGGCGATCCGGTAGGCCTCCTCGTCGAGCTCCAGCCGTACGTGCGGCACCTCGGCGCCCGCCAGGACCCGCAGCCGTACGATTCCGGCCCCGCGCGGACCCGAGCGGCGCAGGCGGACGACGGCGCCCGTGATCCGTACCGCCACCGCGGGCTCCTCCCGGAGGTAGCGGGCGCCCGCCCGGCGCAGGGCCGGCAGGTCGCCCGGTGAGAACTCGACCGGTTCGGGGCGTGCCGGGCAGCCCTCGGGGGCTCCTGCGGCAGGCGCCCAGTCCAGTGCGATCCCGGCCCCCTCCGAGCCCCGGACGAGCGCGATGACCGCCTCGGTCAGTTCGCGGCTGACGCCCGCCTCGACGGCGGTGTCGAAGGCCTCCATGCCGCCGGTGGCCCGTTGGTAGTCGACGGCCTCCCGGGCGGCGTGCAGGGCGTGGTAGAGCCGTACGGCAAGGGGGCGGCCCGCCTCGACGGGGACGAACGCCGTGAGGTCGCGGCCGCCCGGTGCGGGGCCGATGAGGACGGAGCCGAGCGTCGCGAGGGCGCGCCGGCGGTGGCGGGCGCCGTGGTAGCCGGCCCGGCCCCGGACGGCGAGTGCGCCGGCCAGCAGGATCTGCCGGGCCGCGCCGTGCAACTGCTCCGACCCGGTCCAGCTGGCGGCGCCGGCGGCCGGTTCGGGCACGTCGCGCCACCAGCGGATCTCGTCACTGGGGACGGCGAGCGAGACCAGGACCTCGCGGGCGGAGGGTGCGGCGCTGCGGGCCAGGGCGGTCAGTGCCTCCCCCAGCAGGTCCTCGCTGTCGGGGAACGCGGTGGTGTCGGGCACGAGCAGGCTGGTGGAGCCGCCGGGCGGGCCGGGCGGGGTCCAGCGGCTGTAGCGGCCGGCCGCACCGCCGCGCCGCCGCCAGCCGTGCCGGGCGAGCAGGACGCCGAGGACCGCGGGGTCGACGCGGGCAGGATCGGGGAGGCCGCCGGCCGGTGAACCGGTGGGCCAGGGCCCCGCCTGTTCACCGGGGTGGGGACGGACGGCTGACGGGAACACTTCGTTGACGGACTCGTCCATCGGCCGGTGCATCAGGGTCTCCCTCCCGCCCCGACACGGGTCATGATCTCGCAGAGCGCTCGGTCGTCGAAGATGCGCGAGGTCGGGATCCGCACGGTGGTCCGGTGCCGGCCGGTCACGGCGTGACCGGCCAGGTTGGTCCAGTAACAGCAGTGCCGCAGGTCGAGGCGGTCGTGTCCGGCCCGCAGCCAGTCGTCCTGGCTGCGGGGCACGAGCATCACGACGAGGATCTTGTGCACGGACACGGGGGTCCGTGCGAGCTTCACGAGGTGGGCGTTGTCGAGCGTGAAGGCGAACGTCGGGCCGGGCGGACCGGCCGGTATCTGGTAGGTGCATTTCAGCTGGACCTTGATGGTCACCTCGTCGTCGACGACGTGGCCGGGGGCGCCGTGGCTGACGTGCCAGTCGATGCCGTTGTCGGGGAAGGGCTGCGACAGGGAGCACCCCGCCGCGGCCGCGACCGCGTGCAAGTAGCCCACCTGGAGGGTCTCCATGCAGGCGGTGGTGGCGAGTGCGCCGCGCAGCGGTTCGGTCCGCTGGGGCAGCAGCCCACTCGGGTCGGGCTGCGCGAGCGCCATGGCTCCGTATGCCTTCCGGGCTGTGCCGATGAGCAGGTCGGACGCGGCGGTGTGTCAACTTCCAGCCCCGTCACCTGTGTTGTCACCGCACAGGACCGCCCTCAAACGGCGTATCAGGCAAAGGGTGCGGGTATCACCGAACCGGGCAGAGGAATCACACCATCTGCCGCTCGGGCGCGAGGAGTTCGGGGATGACTCATTGGTACGAGGGGCCGCTGGCCGCTTTCGACACAGAGACGACGGGAGTGGACGTCGAGCAGGACCGGATCGTTTCGGCCGCGCTCGTCGTCCAGGACAGTGCCGGCGGGCGGCCGCGTGTCACCCGCTGGCTGGTGAATCCGGGAATTCCGGTGCCCGTGGGGGCGACGGAGATCCATGGCCTGACCGATGACCACCTGCAGCGCAACGGGCGATGGCCCGCGCCGGTGGTCGAGGAGATAGCCAGGGCGCTGGCCGAGCAGAGTGCGGCGGGCCGGCCGCTGGTCGTGATGAACGCGCCGTTCGATCTGACGCTGCTGGACCGGGAGCTGAGGCGGCACCGGGCGTCGTCACTCGCCGGCTATCTGGAGAACACCTCGCTGTGCGTGCTGGATCCGCGGGTGATCGACAAGCATCTGGACCGCTACCGCAAGGGCCGGCGCACGCTCACGGATCTCTGCGAGCTGTACGGGGTGATGCTGGACGGGGCGCATGACGCGGCAGCCGATGCGGCTGCGTCGCTGGAGCTGGTCCGGGCGGTGGGGCGGCGGTTCTCCACCCGTCTGGAGCGGCTGTCACCGGCGGAGCTGCACACGCTCCAGGCGGTGTGGCACGCCGCCCAGGCGCGTGGCCTCCAGGCCTGGTTCGCCAGGAGCGGCACGCCGGAGACGGTGGATCCGGCCTGGCCACTGCGTCCGGAGCTGCGCGCCGCTGCGTGAGCGGAGTGCGGGTGTTCACGTCCGGACACGCAGAGGCCGGTCCGTCGGTGTCGCTGACGGACCGGCCTCTCCCGGGGTGGGCGATACTGGGTTCGAACCAGTGACCTCTTCGGTGTGAACGAAGCGCTCTCCCACTGAGCTAATCGCCCGGGAACGGGTTGAACCATACAGGGCTCGGCGGGTGTGGTTCAAACCGCTTCCAGCCGAGCCGCGAGACCGCGTCGTCCGGCCCGCATCATCAGGGTGTGATTGGCCCGGAACACGGCCCGTCCCGGCACCGCGAGGACCCGCATCAGCGCGCGGCGCACCACCACCTCCTGTTCGTACGTGGCACGGCTCCCGGCACCGTGCGGCACGACGGTCCAGCGCGCCCAGCCTTCGAGGTCGCCGGTGAGCGTCACTTCGAGGACGCCGCCGGGCACGTCGCGGCGGTTCGCGTGCATGGTCATGACGAGGTCGTACGGGAGGAGGGAGCGGATCCGGGCGGTTCCGGAGGCGTCGTCGACGGGGGTGACCTCGCGGACCTGGGGCCACCACTGCGGGTAGTGCTCGACGCGTTCGAGATGTGCGTAGACGGTGCCGGGCGGGGCGGGAAGGTCCCAGACACTGACAAATCGGTAGTGGCTCCAGTTCATGTCTCCAGGATGCGCATACTCAGCCGGGGATCTGAGTACCCGTGCGCATGCCCGGTAGCGTGGCCGGCACCACACTCGCCTCCATGGAACATGTGCCGCCACCCGCCGAGGAACTGGTCATCCTCGACCGCGAGCTCGCCCGGCTCGATCTCCGCCGGTCCCAGCTGCTGACCCGTCGTACCTGGCTGCTGAGCGTGCTGCAGGCGCCCGGTCCTGGGCCGGCCGCGCCGCAGTACCCGCCACCTCACACCCCTGCCGGGGCTCGGGCCGGGGCTCCGGCCTCCTTCGCGCCGCCGTTCGCGCCGTCTGTTCCCCCGGTCCGTACCCGTAGCGCGCAGAATGTGCTGCTCATCCTCGGCGGACTGCTGCTGACGATCGCCGCGATCGCTTTCACCCTGGTCAGCTGGGGTCAGATGGGGATCGGCGGCCGCTCGGCGGTCCTGACCGCGGTCACGGTGGCGGCTCTGGCCGCGCCCGCGATGCTCCTGCGGCGGGGCCTGTCCTCGACGGCGGAGGCGATCGGGGCGCTGGCGTCGGTGCTGATGGTGCTGGATGCCTACGCCCTGCACGGGGTCGCGGTCCCGGAGGCCGGCGCGCTCGGGTACGCGGCGGCCGCCTCGGCCGTGCTGGCGGTGCTCTGGGCGGCCTACGGCCTGCTGCTGGACCGCCTGCGGCTGCCGCTGCCCCTGGCTGTGGTCGGCGCGCAGCTGCCGCTGGTGCTGTGGGCGTGGGCCGAGGAGGCGGACGCCCTGGTGTTCGCCGTCGCACTGCTGGCGACGGCGGCGCTGGACTGTGCGATCGCGCTGTGGTTCAAGGGAGTTGCGGTCCGGGTCACGGCCTGTGCCGGTCTCTGGGTCACCGGTGGTTCGGGGCTGCTGGTGGCTCTGGTGAAGTCGCTGTCGGCCGAGGGGCCGGCCGGTGCGGTGGTGCCGGGGGTGCTGCTTCTGGCCGGTGCGGTGATCGCTCTCGCGGGGGCCCGGCGGGCGCCGGTGGCTCTCGCCGGGGCCGCAGGTCTGGTGGCCGGACTGGCCGCTGTCGCCGCGGTGGGCGGCGTCCTGGCCGCTGGGGTGGCCGGTGGCTGGGCGGTTCCGGTGTATCTGGTGTGCGGCGGGCTGCTGTTGCTGGGCGTCCGGGCTCCGCTGGGGCGTCCGGCCGTGCGGGGGCTGGTGTGGGCGGCGGGCTCGGTGACGGCCGCGTCGGTGCTGTACTCGGCCACCCCGGTAGCGGTGGTGCTGGTGGGTCCGGTGGCTCAGCTGGGCCGGCTGTGGTCGGGGACGCCGGGCGGAGGGGTCCGGGGAGCTCTGGGGGCCACGGATCTGCCGTGGCAGCAGATGGCTGCGGCCCCGGTGGTGCTGCTGACGGTGGCTGCGGCGCTCGGGGCTGCGTACCGGTCGTGGGAGGGCGTGGTGCGGTGGGCAGGTCCGGCGCTGTCCCCCGGTCCCGTGTGCCGGACGGCCGCCGCGACGTGGGCGGTGGTGGTCGGCTGGGCGGGGCTGACGGTGCTGCCGCCCGCGCTGAACGTCTCGTACACGGCGGCTGTTTCGTTGCAGTCGATGCTCGTCGCGGTGGTCCTGACCCTCGCGTTGGGCGCGTTGCGCCGCGGGATGACGAGTGTGGCGGTGACCGCGTGGGTGTGCGCGTCGGTCGGTGCGGTGGGCGTGGCGTTGCTGTCGCTCGGTGCGGAGCCGGCCACCTACGCGGTGTTCGGGGCACTTTTGCTGATGTTCGCCGGCGCTGCGACGGCGTTGGACGCGCCTGAGGACCCGTCGCGTTCTGCGGTGTTCGGGACCGTGCAGGCGGTGGTGGCGTGTGCGGCGGTGGTCTGTGCCGCGGTGCTCGCCGTCGCGTTCGGTGCGTCGATGGGCCTCGCGGTGTACGAGGCCGCGCCCGTGCTGCTCGTCGTCCCCGCGGTGACGGCCGGGCTGGGTGCACGGCTGAAGGGGCACGCGGTGGCGCTGCCGCTCGAACTGACCGGCGGGGCGGTGGGCCTCGCCGCGGTGGTGGCGGCTCTGGGTGACCCGCCGTTCCTGGCCCTGGTGCTGGCCCTCTGCGGCGTACTGGCGGCGGGTACGGCGCTGCGCCCGGAGCGGCGGGAGGCGGCCGGGTACACGGCGACCGCGCTGTTCGTCCTGGCGTCCTGGGTGCGCCTGTCCGCGTCCGGGGTGTCGTCCCCGGAGGCGTACACGCTGCCGGTGACCGTGCCGGCGCTCGTGATCGGTGTGCTGCGCCGTCGTCGCGATCCCGCGGCGTCCTCGTGGACTGCGTACGGGGCGGGCCTGGCGGTGACGCTGGTACCGGCACTCTTCGCCGCCTGGGGCGACCCGCACTGGCTGCGGCCGCTGGTGCTGGGGGTGGCGGCGCTGGTGATCACTCTGCTGGGGGCGCGGTTGCGGCTCCAGGCGCTGCTGGTGCTGGGCGGCGTGGTGCTGGCGCTGGACGCGCTGCACGAGCTGGCGCCGTATGTGGTGCAGGTGGTGGGTGCGATGCCGCGCTGGGTGGCACCCGCGCTGGCCGGCGTACTGCTGCTGGCGGTGGGGGCGACGTACGAGAAGCGGCTGCGTGATGCCCGGCGGCTGCGGGAAGCCCTGGGCCGGATGCGGTGACGTACCGCATGCCGGCCCGGGGCGCCCTCACGGGCCTCAGGCCGGCATGCGGTCGCCGACCAGTGCGAGGTTCTCGATGGCGGCGAGTCCGTACAGCGCGGTGTCGTTGGTGTAGACCCAGTTGGCCTCGCTGCCCGGGACGGTGGTGACCGGGCCGCTCACCTTCTCGGTCTTCCAGGGGGCGGATTCCTTGTAGCCGTCACTGTTGTAGAACTTCTCCCAGGCACGGGCGGCGAGCTTCTCGTCGCCCGTCTGCACGGCGGCGTACGCGTCCATCCGGGAGTGGCCCTGGAAGAGGAGCAGGCTGCCGAAGTCGGAGCCGTAGCGGGCGGTCTGTTCGGCCTTGGTGGCGTTGAAGTACCGGCAGTAGTCGAGGTACGCCTCCTTGAACTTCGGCATGTCGACCAGGCCGATGAGTTCGGCGCACAGTTCGTTGAGCCCGAAGACGCCGGACAGGTGGGAGACGCTGACGACGGGTTCGGTCGCGACGGCGAACTTCCCGGTGTCCAGGTCGTAGAGGCCGCTGCCCTGGACGAATCCGTTGGGCTGGGCGGCGATGGTCTCCATGGTGCCGAGCACCCGGGCCCTGGCCTTCTCCGCCTGCGGTCCGCCGCGCTCCCATTCGGTGAGCCACGCGGAGACGAGTCCGCTCCAGTCGGTGCCGAAGCCGACGGACAGGGCGTGCCGGTCCGGGGTGTAGGGCTCGGTGCGGATCTTGCGGAGCGGGTCGAGGCCGAGGAAGGTCTCGTCGGAGTCGACGTTGGCGCGCATCAGGTCACCGACGCGTTCGTCCGCGGTGAGGAAGTAGTAGAAGCGCCGGTAGGTGGTGTTGGCGATGCGCTGCTGCTTGGCGCTGTCCGCGTAGTGCTGGACGCCGTGGCGGGTGCCGAGACCGGCCCAGTCGCCGAGGTGGTAGACGTCGACCTCGCCGGTGTGGCGGGTCATGGCCTCGGCGAAGCGGAAGATGTCGGCGCGTCCGGAGCGCAGGTAGGCGTACCAGAGCCAGAGGTCGGGCGAGAGTTCGGAGTTGTCCCAGGCATAGCCGCCGACGTCGTAGCGCCACTGGTGCCGGGCGGGGTCGTACGAGTGCATGATGTCGCCGTAGTCCCAGAAGCCGTACCAGCGGCGCATCTCGACCTGGTCCTTGTAGTACGTGAACAGGAAGTCCAGGTGGTCCTCGATCTTCGCCTTGGCGGGGGTGGAGCGGTCGACCGGGGAGAAGAGCCCGCCGAAGACTCCCGCCCCGGTGAGCTGGGCCGTCGGGGCCACGAGCTGCGGGAGGGTGCGCACGGTGCGGGTCTGCTGGGCGAGGGCCTCGGCGCTGGGGGTGGAGTCGTTGGCCCAGAAGACGAGTTCGCTGGTGCGGGCGATGCCGTACGGGGTGCCGAAGCCGGGCTCGTAGTCCTCGTAGGTGATGTTGAGGCCTTCGAGCTGTTCGGCATAGGTGTCCTGGCCCAGGCCGTCGTGGTAGAAGCGCAGGTCCATCGGTTCCGCTTCGGGTGACCAGAGCCAGAGGGTGACCTCGGCTGCGTCGGTGTCGGCGCCGCGGATGTCGAGCTGGGCGGGGAACTTCTCCCAGAAGTCGCGCAGCCCGAAGGAGAGTCCGCCGCTCGCGCCGCCCACGTATCCGAAGCCGGAGGCGCGCCGGCCGCCGCCGGCGGCGATCCATCCGTGGCCCTTCTTGGTGCGCTTGCGCAGTGAGAAGCCGTCGGCGGAGAGCTGGCTGAGTGTGTAGTCGCCCCAGGTGGGGATGAGCGGGAGACGGGTGGTGACGCGCTGGTCCCAGGTGGCCGGGTCGGGCAGCTTCGTGCCCTCGAACTGGGCGGCCTGGACGGCTGCTCCGGGGTCGCGGCGCAGTCCGGTGATGCCCTTGACGGCTTCGCGGAGCATGCCGCTCTCGTCGCCGCCGATGCGGATGTGGCGGTCGTAGGTCTCGTCGCGCATCGGGACGGTGAAGCGGACACCGAGGCCGCGGATGAAGTCTCCGCTCGCCTTGCCGGGTTCCTGGGTGCCGTCGAAGGTGACGGTGTGCATCATGCGGAACGATTCGGCGCCCGCGTAGAAGTAGAGCCGGACGGAGAACGGGAGCCAGGAGCGGTTGCCGTGGCGGTGCTTGCCGTCGATGCGGACGACGGCGCGGACGGGGCCGCTCTGCTCCACCTCGGTCTTGCTGATGGCGCTCTCGAAGCGTTCGTACTTCTCCTGCCCCTGGTCGCCGTCCTCGAGCTCGCCCTGGCGGATCAGGACGAGGCGGCCGTCCTTGGCGATCTCGGTGGAGCCTCGCGTGAGAGAGGTGACGAGCGAGGAGCCGGTCCTGCCGATCTTCGCGGTGATCACTCCGGTGGAGACGGTGATCGAGCCGCCGCTGCTCTTGACGGTGACCTTGTCGGCAGCAGTGGCGGGTTCACCGGTGGTGAGGGTGAACTTCTTGGCGCCGCCGGCCTCGGGTCCGACCGCGTGGGCGGTCCACTTCAGGGATCCGTCGGGCCATTTGGCGGTGGCCCAGGTCTGGACGGGGACGGCCTTGCCGTCGGCGGTCGCCAGGGCGAACTTCTGGTCGGCGGGGAAGCGGCCCTTGGCCCACGGGACACCGAAGGTGGAGCCGGGGGCGGCACCGAGGCCGTCCTCCTCCAGCCAGCCGATCTCGACGGGGCCTTCGGCGGCCTTCGCGGTGGCGGCGGTGGCCTGCTGGGCGGTGTCGCTCAGCACCCAGGAGAAGGGGGTGGCCGCGCCGGCGACGGCGGCGGCCTTGAGAACGGTGCGGCGGGGGATCGGGGACATCACGACTCCAGTTCGTGGCGAGAATGGGCATGACTGATCGCACGCTGACGCGTGGTGGGAAGTGGTCCGGTAGGTGGGTCCGGCCGCCGGGTCAGCGGCGGTCGGCGGCGACCGCGGCCGCGGCCAGACAGCCGAGCGCGGGCGCGGCCAGCGGCGGAATCTGCCAGGCGGCGAGAGCCAGGGCGACGAATCCGCCGACGAGCAGCAGTGATCCTGCCGGATCGGTGAAGGTCCGGCGCCCGGCGGCCCGCGCGGTCTGTGCCCAGGGGGTGCCGGGCCGCCAGGCGGCGGCCGTACGCAGCCCCCAGACGGCGACGGCCGGCAGACCGAGCAGGCTCACGGCGATGAGCGGACGGCCGCCCGGCAGCAGGCCGGACCGGGCGACCTGCCAGTCGAAGGCGAGCAGCGCGAGCGCCGCCCACCACAGCAGGGAGATCCGCCAGCCGCCGCGGAACGCCTCCCGTACATCGGCGGCGAACTCCCGTACCCCGCCCGCCTCACCGGCCAGATACCGGCGCAGGTGCCTGCTCCCCGCGGCGAAGGCCGCGGGGAACGTGACGAGCGGCAGGGCGGCGACGGTGATCCACACGCCGGTGAGCAGGCATTCGGAGAAGACGCTGAATCGCTCCCGGACGAAGGAGGTCCTGGGTACGGTTCCGGATTTCGTCGCCACGGGTGTTCAGCCCTTCAGGCCGGAGGTGGCCATGCCGTCGATGAGGTAGCGCTGGAAGGCCAGGAAGAAGGCCAGTACCGGCAGCAGCGCCACCAGTGACATCGCGATCATGCCGCCGTAGTCGGCGACGGCGTCCTGGTCGATGAACATCCGCAGCCCCATCGAGACGGTGTACTTGTCCGGCTCGTTGAGGTACAGCAGGGGGCCCATGAAGTCGTTCCAGGACTGGATGAAGGTGAAGATGGCGCTGGTGATGAGCGCGGGCCGGCACAGCGGCATCACGATCGACCAGTAGATCCGCAGGTGACCGCAGCCATCCAGCCGGGCGGCCTCGTCGAGTTCCTTGGGCAGTCCGCGCATGAACTGGACCATCAGGAAGACGAAGAACGCGTCTGTGGCGAGGTACTTGCCGATCAGCAGCGGAGTGAAGGTGTTGATCAGCTCCAGCTTCTGGAACATCACGTACTGCGGAATGATCAGTACGTGGTACGGGAGCAGCAGCGTGCCGATCATGATGGCGAACATGATGTTGCGCCCGGCGAAGCGGACCTTGGTGAAGGCGTAGGCCGTGAGCGAGCAGGAGAGTACGACTCCGATGACCGAACCGACCGAGACGTAGGCCGAGTTCAGGAAGAACTTCCAGATCGGGATGTCGGCGATGCCGTCGGCGAGCCGCCGGTAGTTGTCGGCTATCGGGTCGGTCGGGAAGAGGTTCAGCGCGCCGACGATGTCCTCGCTCGGCTTGAACGAGGCGCCGATCGTCCACACCACCGGGTAGAGAACCACCACGAGGAGGGCGAGCGCGCCGATGTGCCAGGCGAGGGAGCCGGGGAGCCGGCGTCGTACGGTGGCTGTGGTGTCCATCGGGGTCATCGGCCCCCCTCCTCGTAGTGCACCCAGCGCTTCTGGGACCAGAACAGCACGGCGGTGACCAGGCCCACGGCGACGAGCAGCAGCCATGCCATGGCGGATGCGAAGCCCATCCGGCTGTTCGCGAAGCCCTGGTCGTACAGGTAACAGGTGTAGACGAGTGTCGCGTCGGCGGGGCCGCAGCTGCCGTTGCTGACGATGTAGGCCGATCCGAAGATCTGGAAGGAGTGGATGGTCTCCAGCAGGACGTTGAAGAACAGCACCGGCGAGATCATCGGCAGGGTGATGTTCCAGAACTTCCGCCAGGCACCGGCCCCGTCCACGTTCGCCGCCTCGTAGAGCTCCCGGGGGACCTGCTTGAGGCCCGCCAGGAAGATCACCATCGGGGCGCCGAACTGCCAGACCGTGAGGGCCACCAGCGCGTAGATGATCATCTGCGGGTCGCCGATCCAGCCGCCGGCGTCGATGCCGAACAGCTGCTGTCCGCGGTCGACGACGGCGTCGTCGGAGAAGAGGGCGCGCCAGACGATGGCGGCCGAGACGCTCGCACCGATCAGCGACGGGGCGTAGAACGCGGCCCGGTAGAAGGACTGGCCCCAGCGCTTCTGGGCCAGCAGCATGGCCACGGCGAGAGCGGCGGCCAGCTTGATCGGGGTGCCGATCACCACGTACCAGGAGGTCACCTTGACCGACTGGCGCCAGCGGGGGTCGGCGAACATGTCGGTGAAGTTCTTCAGGCCGACCCACTTCGGGGCGTCGAACAGGTTGTAGTCGGTGAACGCGAGGTACAGCGAGAACACCATGGGGCCGGCGATCAGGAACAGGAAGCCCGCGATCCAGGGCGACATGAAGAGATAGCCGGTCAGATTCTCGCGGTGGCCCCGCGGTCGCGGTGCGGGGCGGGTCTTGCGTCCCGGGCCGCTCCGCTCCACGGCGGCGAGGTCCTTGTCGAGGACCGGGCCGCTCGTGGAGGTCTGGATGTGAGTCACCGCGTCACTCCTCTCAGTTCGAGGCGAGGGCGGTCTTGGCCTCGGAGAAGAACTGCTTCACGGAGTCCTCCGGCGAGGCCTTGCCCAGGGACATGTCGCCCGCGATGCGCAGGAACGCCGCCTCGACGACGTCGGCGCCGGCCGGGTGCGGGGTGATGGGCTCCAGCACGCCGGCCTTGGCGATCTCGGTCTCGTACGCGGCTATCGCCTTGCTCGGGGCGTCGGTGGGCTGGAAGGCCTCGAACTGCGCGGTGGTGGCGGGGACTCCACGGTCGTAGCCCATGATGCGGGCGACCGCGGGGTCGTGGGTCATGAAGCTGATGAAGGTCGCGACCTCGGCGGGGTGCTTGGTCCGGGCCGTGCCGCTCAGCATCAGCGAGCCGAGGTACTGGCCGGTCTTCTTGCCGTCGGTGCTCGGGATGGGCGCGAGGCTGTAACTGCTCTTGCCCTCGGCGCTGTAGCGGACCGAGAAGTTGTCCCAGGTGAACTCACCGGCCGAGAGGCCCTTGGCGAGGGCTGAGGCAGGCTTGATCTGCTCGACCTTCTTCTGGTCGGCGTAGACACCGGACTTGACCCGGTCGAGCGCCTCGGTCCAGTAGGGCAGCAGTTCGTTCTCGCCGAAGCCCATGCCCTCCTCGGTGAAGAACGCCTTGCCGTTCTGGCGGAGGACCAGGTCGTACAGGTACATGACGCCGTGGGGACCGGAGTCGCCGGCTATGCCCTGGCCGGACTTGATCTTCTGCAGGCCCGCGTACCAGTCGTCCCACGTCCAGCCGAGGCTGTGGTCGACGCCGGCCTTCTCGAAGACCTTCTCGTCGATGACGAGGGACATCGAGTTGCTGCCGACCGGTACGCCGAGCAGCTTGCCGTCGATCTCGGCGAACTTCTCCAGTCCGGCGCGGAAGCCGTCCAGCTGGAGGTTGCCCTTCTTCGCCTGCGGGTTGAGGTCGAGCAGGACGTTCTTCGCCTCGTACTTGCGCAGGAAGGTCACGGCGTTCTGGATGACGTCCGGCGGGTTGCCGCCGGCCGCCTGGGTGTTGAACTTCTTCCAGAAGTCCGGGTACTGCTGGAAGTCCGTCTTCACCTTGATCTTCGGGTGCTTCTTCTCGAAGAGCTTGACGCACTCCTGGACCTTCTTCGCCCGGTCGTCGGCGCCCCACCAGGCATGCCGGATGGTGACCGGCCCGCTCGACCCGCTGCCCGAGCCGCAGCCGGCCGCGGTCAGCCCGAGACCGGCAGCCGAGAAGCCCGCGAGCTTCAGCATCTGCCGCCGGTCCATGCCCTGGTTCCGAGACATAGTTCGCCCCTACGCTTGATTGAATCGTTTTAGAAAGCGCTTGCCGGGTCAAAGTAAGGAGCGGCACCGGCGACGTCAATGGTTGGGACGAAAATCGATCGAAGCGCTTCAACGGGATACCCGGAAACGCCGACGGCCCGGAAGCTTCTTGAAGCTTCCGGGCCGTCGGTCCGGGGTGGGCGATACTGGGTTCGAACCAGTGACCTCTTCGGTGTGAACGAAGCGCTCTCCCACTGAGCTAATCGCCCGGGCGCACGCCAAACATTACCCCATGTCAGCGGCGCCCCCCGACCACCTCCGGGTCACTCGTGGATCTTCCACGGCATGACGATTCCGAACTTCCACACATAGATCCCCACCAGCACCGCGATGATCACGAGCCCGATCGCCGTGAGCGCGATGTTGCGCCGCCGGACCTTGGGATCGAGCGCGCGCTGGGCGGCCTCGGTGACCTTCCGCCGCGTCCAGCGCAGCACCAGCTGGGCCCAGACGAACTCGGTCGCCCAGATCGCCATGCCACCGAAGATCACCAGCCAGCCGGGGCCCGGCAGCGGCAGCATGACGATGCCCGCCGCCACCACGGCCAGGCCGACCACGAACACGCCGACCTGCCAGCTCAGGTGCAGCGTCCTGGACGCCTTGATGAACCCGGGCGCCCTGGAGCCGAGCTCCCGGTCCTCCTTCGTCACACCCTCCGTGACGTCCCCCGTCACGCTCTTCGGTACGTCCCCCGTCGCGGGCGCCGGATCCGCCGATGCGGCGGCCCCGTCCCGCTCGTCACTCTCCGCATTCATGGGGGCCAACCTACCGGAACGCTCCTCGTCACCGGAATGGCCGCATAACCCAAAGTTACACACCGCTGTACTAGCTACCTGAAGGATCACAAAACGGTCAGAGGGGTTTACAACGCCACCGTAGGTGGCATGTCGATTTCGCCGACGTGCGAATCCCCGAGCGCACACTGAGCGAAAGGCCCTGGCGCTTATGAACACCACGGTCAGCTGCGAGCTGCACCTGCGCCTCGTTGTGTCGAGCGAGTCCTCACTGCCTGTACCCGCGGGCCTGCGGTATGACACGGCCGATCCGTATGCCGTGCACGCCACCTTCCACACCGGAGCGGAGGAGACGGTCGAGTGGGTTTTCGCCCGCGACCTCCTTGCCGAGGGGCTGCACAGGCCCACCGGCACCGGAGACGTCCGCGTCTGGCCATCCCGTAGTCACGGCCAGGGCGTCGTCTGTATCGCACTGAGCTCCCCAGAGGGCGAAGCCCTGCTGGAGGCCCCTGCACGAGCCCTGGAGTCGTTCCTGAAGAGGACCGACGCCGCGGTTCCGCCGGGGACCGAGCATCGTCACTTCGATCTCGATACGGAGCTCTCACACATCCTGGCCGAGAGCTGAGCCAGGCAGAGAGCCGCACGGCGCCGTCGACTCGGGGAGACGGCGCCGCACGGACAACCTCATACGGCTGACACCGGCGCCGCCACCACGGAATCCACCGTGGTGGCGGCGCCGGTCCGCGTTCCCACCACGCCCCTGCCGCCCCGGCACGCCCCCACCGAGGCCCTCACGCACCCCCAGGCACCCGCGGGCACCGCTTCGTTCCGGGTCTGGTCGACAGGTGCGCCCCAGGGGCCCCAAAGGCCCCTCGCGCCCCTGCGCGCCGGAGGTGAGCCAGTAGAGTCAGCCGCCATCGGCGGGCGTCCGCCCGCCGGAGGCCAGGGAGCGGAAGCGTGCTGATCCCCCACGACACCCGGATCGCCCTCGAAACGGTGGTCGATCTGGTGAACACCGCGCCGGAGAGCGAGCAGCCCGAGGGCGGCTCCCCCGTCGACGGGCTCGCCGACATCGAGGCGTTGTACGCGTTCGCCGGACGCCACCGGGTGAGCGGGGTGAACGAGCTCGACGACAAGGACCTCCGCGCCGTCCACGACGCACGGGCACGGTTCGCCGACGTCTTCGCCGCGGCCGACGCGCAGGTCGCCGCCTCGCTCGTCAACGCGCTCGTGGCCGCCGCGGGCACCACGCCGCAGCTCAGCAACCACGACGGCTACGACTGGCACGTGCACTACTTCGCGCCGGACGCCTCGCTGGCCGACCACCTGGCAGCCGACTGCGGCATGGCCCTCGCGTTCATCATCGTGGCCGGCGAGACGGAGCGGCTGCGGCGCTGCGAGGCGCCGGACTGCCGGCGCGCCTTCGTCGACCTCTCGCGCAACCGCTCCCGTCGCTACTGCTCCAGCCGCACCTGCGGTAACCGCCTGCACGTCGCCGCATACCGGGCGCGCCGCAGGGAAGCGGCCGGCTGACGGCTCACAGCACGAAGAGATCGTGCAACGCGGCCATCAGCAGCAGGCCGCCGATCACCGTGAGGAAGATCATCAGAGGGGGCTGGGAAAGCGCGAAGAGGCAGCCACGCGGCTCTTCGGCAGGGGGTGCGGGGGCATCGCCCCGGGAGGTGTCCACCATCTCGGGACGATCATGACGCAGACCGGCCCTCATTGGCGGTCAACACACCTTTTCGTGACGGGAGTTCACCCCCCGAAGGGTGCACCGAATCGCTCCGGCGTCCGATCACGCGTCAGGCTTTCGGAACTCCGCTCCCCCGTCAGGCTTCGGAACTCCGCCCCCGAGCCCCCGGCCCGCGGTCCGGTCCCGTCAGCCCAGGTCGCGCAGCATACGCAGCTGCACCCCGCGATGGGCCGATGCGCCACCCTCGTGGCCGTTCCAGGGGTAGACCTCGATCTCCTTGGGGCCTGCCCAGTTGTTGTAGGCGGCGAAGACCGTGGACGGCGGGCAGATGGGGTCCATGAGGGCCACGGAGTACAGCACCGGCATGTCCGCCCGGGCGGCGAAGCTGATGCCGTCGAAGTAGGAAAGAGTCCGGAACACCTGGTCGGCGTGGCCGTGCTGGGTTGCCAGGAAACGCACGATCTCCTGGTACGGGTCCTTGTCGGTGATCTCGACGGCCCGCCGGTAGTGCGTCAGGAACGGTACGTCGACGAGCGCGGCCTTGACGTGGGGGCTCAGCCCCGCCACCGCCTGGGCGATGCCGCCGCCCTGGCTGCCGCCGTGCACGACGATCCGGTCCGGGTCGACGGACGGGTGGGCGCGGGCCACCTCGACGGCGCGCACCGCGTCGGTGAACACCCGGCGGTAGTAGTACTCGTCGGGGTCGAGGATCCCGCGGGTCATGAATCCGGGCGACTGCGGGTTGGCGCCGCCGTGCGGGTCGGCGGTGGAACCCGCCGAGTGGCTGTTGACGGCACCCTGGCCTCGGGTGTCCACGACCAGGGTGGCCCAGCCGGCGGCGGGCCAGACCAGGTGGTCGAGAGGGAGTCCGCGCCCGCCGCCGTAGCCGAGGTAGTGGACGACGGTCGGCAAGGGCCCCTCGGCGCCGGCGGGTACGTTCAGCCAGGCACGTATGCGGTGGCCGCCCCAGCCGGCGAACGACACGTCCTGGACATCCACGTTGCTCAACGCGGCGTCGTAGGCGATGAATTCGGCGTCCAGCGGGTGCGCACCGGCCTCGTCGAGGGTGCGGCGCCAGAAGGCGTCGAAGTCGTCGGGTTCACCGGACTCCGGCCGGTAGGTGCGGAGTTGGTCCAAGGGCAGGTCGAACAGGGACACGGCGTCTCCATTTCGGGCATGCGGAAAGGAACGGCAGAGGACGGTTCGGGGTGAGGGCCGGGCGACAGGGCTCAGCGGGGCGTGGAGCTCGATGCGCGCACGACGAGTTCCGGCTGGAGCACGACGCTGCGGTGCTCGTGGGTACCGTCCTCGTCGTCCGCCTCCTCCAGCAGGAGTTCGGCGGCCATCCGGCCCATCACGACCGCGGGCTGGCGGACCGAGGTGAGCGGTACGGCAGCGGCGGCGGCGAATTCGATGTCGTCGTATCCGACGATGGCGATGTCCTGCGGCACCCGTACCCCCGCCGCGTACAGGGCCTGGAGCACGCCCAGGGCGAGCAGGTCGTTCGCGCAGAACACGGCGGTGGGGCGCGGGACGAGCCCGAGCAGGCGGGCCCCGGCGTCACGGCCCGCCGCCACGTCGAGGCGGTCGGAGGGGATCTCGACGAGCGCCTCGGGCTGGAGCCCGGCCTCGGAGAGCGCGGACAACGCGCCCTGACGGCGGTCCCTGATCTGGTGCAGGTCGCCGGGTCCGCTGACGTACGCGACCGAGCGGTGCCCGGCCGAGATCAGATGACCGACGGCCAGGGTGCCGCCCCGCACGTCGTCGACGGAGACGGCGCACGTCCCCGTACCGGATGCCACCCGGTCCACCAGAACGTAGGGAATCCGGTGGCGGGCGAAGGACTCGAGGTTGCGGCCGGTCGCGTCGGCCGGGGTGACCAGTACGCCGCATACGCGCTGTTCCGCGAAGAGGCCGAGGTATTCGGCCTCCTCCGCGGGGCTCTGGCCGCTGTTGCAGACCATGACACCGAGTCCCGCCTGCCGGGCGGCGCGCTCGGCGCCGCGGGCCACGTCCACGAAGAAGGGGTTGCCCATGTCCAGGACGAGGAGCGCCATGATCCGGCTGCGGCCGGCCCTGAGCTGGCGGGCCGACTCGCTGCGGACGTATCCGAGCTCCTCGATGGCGGCCAGCACCCGGGCCCTGGTATCGGGCAGCACTGCCTCGGGGCGGTTGATCACATTGGAGACCGTGCCCACGGAGACCCCGGCCTGCCGGGCCACATCCTTGATCCCTGCCACACGCGCCACTAGTCCTGCCCCACTGCCCCGGCCGCGCTCGTCAAGCGGCGTCACCCCATCGTACGGACGGAGTGAATGAATTGTTTCAATCCGGTCGGGACGCTAGCCCTCCGGCTGAACGCCGTCAAGGATCATGCCTGAATCGATTCAGGCATGCAGGGTTCGCCCGGCCTCCGAAGCGGGCCGGGGAGTGCGCCGGAGGCGGGGGCGGCTGTCAGATGCCGTGCTTCTTCAAGATGGCCTCGATGTCACTGAAGTCGTCGCCCTGCCCTGCGGCGGCGGACTGCTGCTTCGGCTTCGGCTTCTGTCGCGGCTCGGTGGCCGGTACTCCCGCCCCCAGCGAGGAGGCCGAGGCCGCCGGCGCCACCGCTTCGCCCTGCGCGGCCCGGGCCGCCGCCTTGCGCTCCTTGCGGGTGCCCCCGCCGCGGCGCTCGATCGCACGCGTCGTCATGAACAGCAGCCAGGCCACCCCCAGCACCCCGAAGCCGAGCCAGACGCTGGGCTTGAAGGCGATGTCCGACACCCACTCGACGACGCCGGTCAGCACCAGGCCGATCGGGACCAGGGAGTAGGCGGCGATCCTGGTCGCCGTGAGGAACCGCTTCCGGTACGCGGTGACGGCGGCGATGCCCAGGCCCGCCGCGGACACCGCGGAGCAAATGGTCTCGGCAAGCATCAGTGCCTCCAGGCGCAGGGGAAACGTCCCTTCCATCCTGCACCGGCGACGGGGCGGGCGGCCATGCTCCGAGCCCGCATCAGGGACATTTCAGGGCCGGGATCCTCCCCAGGTGCCGTTCGGCCCACACCGGGGCCGGTTTGAGGCGCCGACCGCCGCCTGCTCCACCCGATGCCGGTCGCGGCGCCCCCCGTGTGTCCTGGGAGACTGGCCCCATGAGCGATTCCACCCCCGCAGCACCGGTCGTCCTCGATGTCTGGTGCGAGCTCCAGTGCCCCGACTGCCACCACGCCCTCACCGATGTGCACGCCCTGCGCGCCCGGTACGGCGGCCGGATCGACATCCGTTTCCGGCACTTCCCGCTGGAGAAGCACCAGCACGCCCACGCGGCGGCGCAGGCCGCCGAGGAGGCTGCGGCGCAGGGCAAGGGCTGGCCGTACATCGAGGCGGTGCTCGCCCGCACCGCCGACCTCGGCCGTACCGGCGAGCCGCTGCTGGTCGAGCTGGCGGGGGAGCTGGGTCTGGACGCCGAGGAGTTCGACACGGCCCTGATCGACGGCCGGCACATGCTGATCGTCGACGCCGACCAGGCCGAGGGCAAGGCGATCGGGGTCACTGGCACGCCCACGTACGTGATCGGTGGCGAGCGTCTGGACGGCGGCAAGAGCCAGGAAGGACTGCGCGAGCGGATCGAGGCGATCGCCGACCGGCTGCTCGCCGGACAGGGCTGAGGGGGGAGAGCGGGCCGGCTGCCGGCGACGCCCCGGCGCCGCCCGCCCACCCGCACGCACGGCCCCGCGCGCCGCTTTGACCCGCCGCCCGGTTGGATCAGGCCGGACAAGGGAGCGGGGTCCGGTGCGTGCAGTCGCAAGGCGGAGGAGCGAGTCACTGCGGAGTCGGCGACCGACGACAACGCCGGAGGGGTCCCCCTGGTCGAGCGAAGCCGAGACCTCGGGGGAGTGCGTACCGGACCCCGCGAGCCCTGCATGATCCAAACGAGAGGCCCTGGCCGCCGGGTGCCGGGTCAGAGCGGTTTGGCCAGGTTGTACCGGGTGGGCTCGTAGCCGAGCGACTCGTACAGCCGGAGCGCCGGCCTGTTGGCTGTGACGACGTGCAGGCCCAGCAGAGTGTCGCCGGCCGCGAGCGCGAGGCGTTCGGCCTGGAGCATCAGCGCCCGGCCGTATCCCCGCCCCCGGAAACGTTCGTCCACCTCGACATCGAAGACGTAGCCGATCAGCCGGCCTGGGTGCATCTCGAACTGCGCCACCCAGACGAACCCCACCTTCTCGTCCTCATGGACGAGGTGATGCAGCTGCGCGCCCTCGGTGGCGAGCCCCTGCGGCAGATGCCTGGCGTGCGAGGCGCGGGCCGCCCGCAGCGCCGACTCCTGCGGGATGCCGCGTGCCACCAGGCTCTCCGCGTACCCGGCGATCGCGCCGCCCTCCCAGGCCGTGTACTCCTCGGGCGCCATCGGCCGTGCGCTCAGTCCGCCGGGCAGTGCCGGGGGTTCGGAGGGCAGCTGCTTGACCATGTTCCGGCTGCGTTCGGTGTAGCCGAGTGCCGCCGTCAGCCGTTGCCCCGCGGTGTCGTCGGCGGCGACGCCCGTCTGCACCTGGGTGCAGCCCCAGCCCCGCAGCACCTCCTCGGCCGCCAGCGCGGCGATGGTGCCGCGTCCACGACGCCGGACCGGTTCGTCGATCCGCAGGGCCCGCAGCTCCCCCGTACCGCCGCCCGAGCCGGGCGCGGTGCCGATTTCGACGGCGCCGACCGGCCGCCCGTTGTCGCAGACGTCGTACGCCCGGCTCTGTGCGCCGTCGGCGCCTGACTGGATCGGCCCGGACGGCCGGAGTGTCGTGGTCATCAGAGGTTGTCTATCCCCTGCGCACGGGCCCGTCATCCGCTTTTCCGGTGCGAGTCCGCGGGACGGGCCCGCGCCCGTCCCTGGCGGGCGTACCGGTCACGGGTCCAGATCGTCGGCGGCCCGCTCGTCGAAGACGCGCATCGCCTTGGCGGTCACCGGTCCCGGACCGCCGGGCAGCTCCCGGCCGTCGACCCGGTGGACGGCCTGGATGTCGCGGAGGGTGGAGGTCAGGAAGATCTCCTCGGCCCGGTCCAGAACGTCGAACGGCAGGTCCGTCTCCTGCGCCCCGGTCCACTCCACGGCCAGTGCGCGGGTGATCCCGGCCAGGCAGCCGGAGGCGACCGGCGGGGTGTGCAGCTGTCCGTCGAGGACGACGAAGACATTGGAGCCGGTGCCCTCGCAGAGCCGGCCGACGGTGTTGGCGAACAGCGCCTCGGAGGCTCCCTGCTCGCGGGCGCGGGCGAGGGCGACGACGTTCTCCGCGTACGAGGTGGTCTTCAGCCCGGCGAGCGCGCCGCGTTCGTTGCGCGTCCAGGGAACCGTGATGACCGCGGTGGTGTCCGGGCGGCGCTTGACCTCGTCCAGAGCGACGACCAGTCCGGGTCCGGCGGTGCCACGGTCGGAGCCGAGCGGCGAGATCCCGCCGGTGTAGGTGATGCGGAGTCTGCCGAGCGCGGCCGGGTTCGCCTCGATGACGGCGCCGCAGGCCCGGCGCACCTGGTCCAGGTCGGGCGCGGGCAGGCCGAGGCCCAGGGCGGAGCGGGTCAGCCGGTCGAGGTGGCGGGTGAGCGCGAACGGCCTGCCGTCGGCGGTCCTCACCGTCTCGAAGATGCCGTCGCCGACGGTCAGCCCGTGGTCGAGCACGGACACCCGGGCATCGTCGGCGGCCCGCAGTCCCCCGTTGACCCAGATCTTCATGGTGCGGTCCTTCCGGTTGCTTCGTATGCGCCCGACGCTACCGCGAGCAGCCTGGACGCCTTCAGTTCGGTCTCGTCCCATTCGCGTTCCGGATCCGAGCCCCAGGTGATGCCGGCGCCGGTGCCGAACCGCAGCACCGGGACGGCGCCCGTGTGGTCGGTCCAGAAGGTGCGGATGCCCACGGCGAGCGAGGCGGTGGCCCGGTCGGCGTCCACCCAGCCGATGCCGCCGCAGTACGGGCCGCGCGGGGCGGTCTCCAGTTCCTCGATGATCCTCAGCGCGCTGGACTTGGGTGCCCCGGTCACCGAACCCGGCGGAAAGGCCGCGGCAAGCAGCTCCGGCCAGCCGGCGCCGTCGGCGAGCCGGCCGCGCACGGTCGAGACGAGGTGGACGAGGCCCGGGTGCTTCTCGACGACGCAGAGGTCGGGGACCGTGACCGAACCGGCGGCACAGACCCGGCCCAGGTCGTTGCGGACCAGGTCGACGATCATCACGTTCTCGGCGTGGTCCTTCTCCAGCAGATCGGCCTCGGTGCGGCCGGTGCCCTTGATCGGTCCGGACGAGACCGTGCGACCGTCCCTGCGCAGGAACAGCTCGGGTGAAGCGGTCGCGATCTCCACACCGTGACCGGGAAGCCGAATCGTTCCTGCGTACGGGGCCGGGTTGCCGCGCGCCAGGAGTGCGGTGAGGGCGTCCACGTCCGCCGCGGTCGGATCGGGCAGCGGCGCCGTCATCACACGGCAGAGGTTGGCCTGGTAGACCTCGCCCGTCGCGATGTACGCACGGATACGTCGTACACCCGCCGTGTACGCGGCGCGGTCGAGGGAGGAGGTCCAGTCACCGGCGGCAGGGCCGCGCCATGCGCCGCGCACCGGTGCGGGCACGGCCGCGGTGCGCACGGTGGCGAAACGGGCGCAGACGAGCCGGCCTTCGAAATCGGCCGACACCGCCCAGAAGCCGGACGAGTCGAGGGCTGCGGGATCACTGGTCACATCCTGCAGATCGGAGGCGACGAGGCCGCCGAAGCGGGCCATTGGGGCGAGGTCGTGCACGTCGGTGAGTCTAGGACGGCGCGCGGTGACCTGCGCCGGGGCGAGCGCACCTCAGCACGCTGCACAAACGCGTTTTTGTACTGGCCCCGGAATCCGCTAGAGTTCAACACGTCGCCGGGACACGCAAGTGAACCGGAACCGACAAGCGGACGTAGCTCAGTTGGTAGAGCGCAACCTTGCCAAGGTTGAGGTCGCCAGTTCGAACCTGGTCGTCCGCTCGCAGAAGGTGGGGGATCTTCCCGAACCCCCGCCCCTGGTGGAGTGGCCGAGAGGCGAGGCAACGGCCTGCAAAGCCGTCTACACGGGTTCAAATCCCGTCTCCACCTCCAAGGACGATTAGCTCAGCGGGAGAGCACTTCCCTGACACGGAAGGGGTCACTGGTTCAATCCCAGTATCGTCCACCGGTCCGCAAGGACCCCCGCGCGATTAGCTCAGCGGGAGAGCGCTTCCCTGACACGGAAGAGGTCACTGGTTCAATCCCAGTATCGCGCACGCAGTACACGCAGGGTCACCCTGCGCGATTAGCTCAGCGGGAGAGCGCTTCCCTGACACGGAAGAGGTCACTGGTTCAATCCCAGTATCGCGCACAGCCCGAAGCCCCGGTCGTCTCGACGACCGGGGCTTCGTCGTTGTCCCGCGCGCCCGCGCCGCGGCCCGGACATGTTCCGTCCGGACCGCGGCGCGCGGTGGTCCGGATCAGGACGAGAAGAGCATCCGGCCGAAGCTCTTCTGCCGGTAGTGGCCCTGGTGGTGTCCACCGTGGTGCTGCGGGGCGCCCCAGGCGGGCGCGGGGGCGGCCGGGTAGGCCTGCGGGGCGGGCGGCGCCGGCGGAGCCTGCTGCGTCCACTGCGCCTCGATGCGGGTCAGGGACTCCAGCTCGCCGTAGTCCAGGAATATCCCCCGGCAGCCGCTGCACTGCTCGATCTGAATGCCGTTGCGGTTGTACGTCTGCATCTGTGCGTGGCACTTGGGACACTGCATCTGCGGGCTCACTCCTCGCCGTCGGTTAGCCGTCGCCGGAATGCATGCCCGGCGGCGGTCGGTTCACCCTACGACGAGTGGTCGGCGGCCAACTCGGGCGGGAGAGCGGCAATTCGGGCACAGGCGTCGATCATCACCTGTTCCACCTCATCCGGAACCCTGCGCTCCGCCGCGGACTTGGCGAGGGCCAGCGCCGCCGTCTGTACGGTCAGGGCACGGGCCGCGAGGTCCAGCTCGGGCCACGGGTCGCCGTCGGCGCGTACCGCGGGGCCGCCCGCGGCCCGGTAGGCGCCCAGGAAGCGGAACCAGACCTCGGGGGGCAGCAGCCCGGCCGCGTACCAGGCGGCGGGGCGTGCGAGGTCCCAGGCGGGGTCGCCCGGTCCCGAGTCGTCGACGTCGATCAGCAACCACGCACCGTGCGGCGCGGGATGCCGGACGAGCTGGCCCAGGTGCAGATCGCCGTGGCAGAGAGCGGGCGCACGGTGCGCGGGAGCGGGGGCCTCGTCCCGCACCCAGGGCGGCAGCCCGCGCCAGGCCGCGAGCACGGGGGCCGTGGCCGGATCGCCCGGCCGGGCCGCCCGCATCCGGGCCACGGCGAGCGCGGCCTTCGCCGGGCCCCTCATGGCGGGCAGGACGAGCGGCGTCGCCCGTACGTCCGGTGCGCCGGAGCCGGGGCCGGGGCCGGGTCCGGGGCCGGGGCCGGGTCCGGGGCCGGGTCCGGGTCCGGGTCCGGGTCCGGGCTGACATGGCACAGGCCGGGCGCGGTGGAGGCGGGCCAGCAGGACAGCCGCCTCCTCCCATGGCGCCGTGTCGGGGTCGCCCGGGTCCACGGGCTCCCCGTGAGGCCACAGGGTGACCGGACGGCCGTGCAGCTCGGTGAGGTACGGCGAGGCGGCGCCGGACACCGCCGGTCCCGCGGCGGGCTGTACGACGAGAGGGGTGAGCAGGATGCCGGCCAGACCGGGGTCGGCGGCCAGGCCGAGACGTACGGACAGCGCGGCAGTGTCCGTACCGGCGGCGTGGGCCTTGGCGACGACGGGGCCGCAACGGACCACGGTGCCGTCCGACCGGTCCGCGAGGACGGCCGGCGCCGGGCAGGCGCACCGGGGTCCGGAACGGGCGTGCGCCGCTTCATGGGCCAGGGCGCCCAGCGCACGTACGACTGCGGTGGTCACGGACTCCCCCGGTGGCACAGGATCGGCGGGCCCGGCCGGCGCCGCACCCGCCGCAGAGCGTACGCGGACCGCGCCGGCCGACCGGTGCACGGGGTGTACGCCTTCGGGGCCGGGCCTCCGGGCCGGTTCTCCGGACCACCGGGGCCCGGGCTCCGGACCATGCAGCATCCGCCCGTGGCCGTACGGCCCCGGACAGCGCGATGTCCGGTCAGCTCCCCAGCTGACCGGACAAACGCTGCCGTCCGCCGCACCCCCGTCCCCACGGGGTTGTTGGCCGGATGTCCCGGTCCGGACCGCTCTTCCGGACCCGGGGCGCCGCTCAGCGCCCCAGCATCACGCCCACGGACGACGCCTGTGTGACCACTGCGTCCCAGCCGCCGAAGACGACTACGAGCAGGGCCGCCAGAGGAAGAACCATGGCCGTCGCCACCAACGGGTGGCGCTTGCCGGACGACGGGCGGCTGCCGAACGAGGCGTAGGCCCTGCGTCCCTGCGTGCGGATCATCGTCCGCGCTGCCGTGTCCGCCATGATTCCTCTCCTGACCTGATGTGGAGCGGCGGGCGTTTGACCTCGGGGGACGAGTGCGACGCCCGCCGCATGACTTCAACATTAGGGATCCGGGAAGCGGGCGGCGTCATGCCCGCGTACCGAATGCCGGGCCTCCCGGAGGATGAGCCGTGGGCACTCGGCGTACTCCCCTGGGTGGAGACGGTCCTACCCGGCGTTGGGGTCATCCCGGAGGGGACGCTCGGAGGCGTCCTCCCTGGGAACCGGTTGTTCGACCAGGGCGAGCACCCTGGTCGCCATGAAGCGGGCGGTGCGCACCACGGAGCCGTTCCTCGTGACTTCACTCACTTCGACCACCCCTCGGCGGACCGCCGTCTCCACCCTGCGCCCTGCTCTGGAGGCCACCATTTCGTAGGTTCGGGTCGTGTCCCCGGCGTCCACGACTATCTCGACTCGATCGCCCTTCATTGATCCAATCCCCCTTCTGCGACGGACCATTGAGATCTCGCACGGGCCTGGGAGCATGGATCCGCGGCTCCCTGACCACTCCTCAAGTTTCCCACCCGGCACTGACAATCGATTCTCCGGCGAGGGCGCGGCCTCTGAGCGCCCCGGGCGACGGGTACGTAAGCTGTGCCTCGTCAGGCGGACCAGGCAGCGGGGATGGGCAGACATGGCGATGATGCGGCTCCGGCGCGAGGACCCGCGTGTCGTCGGCTCGTTCAGGCTGCACCGGCGACTCGGGGCGGGCGGCATGGGTGTCGTCTATCTCGGCTCGGACCGGCGGGGCCAGCGGGTGGCGCTGAAGGTGATTCGGCCCGACCTGGCGGAGGATCAGGAGTTCCGCTCGCGGTTCGCGCGCGAGGTGTCCGCCGCCCGGCGGATCCGCGGCGGCTGTACGGCACGGCTGGTCGCCGCGGACCTGGAGGCGGACCGCCCGTGGTTCGCGACACAGTACGTCCCGGGGCCCTCGCTGCACGACAAGGTGGCCGAGGAGGGTCCGCTGTCTGCCGCGGAGGTGGCCTCGATCGGGGCCGCGCTCTCCGAGGGCCTGGTGGCGGTGCACGAGGCCGGTGTCGTCCACCGTGACCTGAAGCCGTCGAACATCCTCCTGTCCCCCAAGGGCCCGCGGATCATCGACTTCGGGATCGCCTGGGCGACCGGAGCGTCCACACTCACGCACGTGGGTACCGCCGTGGGTTCACCCGGCTTCCTCGCGCCCGAGCAGGTGCGGGGCGCGGCGGTGACGCCCGCGACGGACGTCTTCTCCCTCGGTGCCACGCTGGCGTACGCGGCCATGGCCGATTCGCCTTTCGGGCACGGCAGTTCCGAGGTGATGCTGTACCGCGTGGTGCACGAGGAGCCTCAGTTGTACGACGTGCACGACGCGCTCGCTCCGCTGGTGAGCGCCTGTCTGGCGAAGGACCCGGAGGAGCGGCCCAGCACGCTGCAACTCTCCATGCGGCTCAAGGAGATCGCGGCGCGGGAGGCGCAGGGACTGCACGAGAGCCGGCCGCCCGCCCAGCGTTCGGCACAGGAGGCCGACCGGCCGACCGGCCGTCTGGACGGCCCGTACACCGAGCAGCAGACGCGCCGCGCGCCCGGCCCCGCTCCGTTGTCCCGGCCGCAGAGCCGGCAGGCGGCGGCGCCGCGTCCGGCGTCGCCCCGCACCGGGGGTTCGCGGCCCGCGCAGCAGCCGCCGCGCAGTACGACACGGTCGGGCAGGAGGTCTCAGGGCGCGGTCGGGACGAACGGCAGGCCCGGTACCCGGCCCGGCACACGCTCGACGTCGACCGGCCGACGTCCTGCCAATCCGCGACTGCTGCGGCAGCGGTTGGTGGTCTTCGTCGTGGTGACGCTTTTGGTGGCGCTGGGTATCGCGGCGGCTCAGGGCTGCCAGGGCCCGGCCCGTGGTCTCGGCGCGGGCCAGACCCAGGGGCAGGGCGAGCAGTAGCCACGCACCTCGGAGCCACCAGCTTTCCGGACGGCCCGGGGCCACCGCGCAGCGGTCGGACGCGGCGGCCCCTGCCCGGTTCCCGGCGACGGAGCTGAGTACTCGTACTCAGGTCGCCGTCCCTGTGGCATGGAAGGCTGACGCCATGACGAACCGCAGGACTGCCCGCTGGGTGAAGGGCGTTGCGGTGTCGGCGGTGTCCGCCGTCGTCTGCTGTTGGATCTGGACGTCCTGCAGGGAGTGGGCCTTCGGTGTGGCGGCGGCCGATCAGGACGCGTTGTTCGCCGGGGGGTTCCTGGAATTGCTGTTCGCGGGGGTCGCCGGGGTGATGTCCATGCCTCTGCTGCTGTGGGCGGGGATGCGGGTGCTGAGGGAGCGTGGCAACCATCTGCTGGTCATGGTCGGTGCGGTGACCTGGATCTTCCTCGGCGGCCATGTGGTCGAGGACGACGTCGGCGTCGGCGCGACCGCCGGGTTCCTGGCCCTGTTCGCGGCGCTCGGGAGTCTGCTGGCCGGGGTCCGGACAGATGGCGAGTAGGCCGCCGGGTCGCTGCCGCGTTCCTGCGAGCCCGGGCAACCGCCCGTGAGCTCATGACGCGAGCACGATCCTGGGCTTCCGGGTCAGTCGGACCTCGGCCGGGTGGCGTAGAAGGCGACAGCTGAGGCAGCGGCCACGTTCAGGGAGTCGACGCCGGCATCCATCGGGATGCGCACATGCTCGTCGGCGGCCAGTAGCGCCCCGGCCGACAGTCCCTCCCCCTCCGTGCCCAGCATCAGGGCGAGCTTCTCGTGACGACGGCCGGCGAGCTCGTCCAGAGTGATGGAACTCGCCGAGATGGCGAGGGCCGCGAGCACGAAGCCGTCCTTCCGGATGACATCGGCGTCACGCGGCCATGACTCGAACCTGGCGTACGGGACGGCGAGAACAGCGCCCATGGACACCTTCACGGCCCGCCGGTAAAGAGGGTCGGCACAGCGCGGGGTGAGGAACACGGCGTCCACTCCCAGAGCCGCCGCGTTCCGGAAGGCCGCACCCAGATTGGCGTGATCGACGATGTCCTCGAAGATCGCGATACGACATTGACCAGCACGTTCCTGTGGCCCTGAAGGCGGGATCGCGCCGGTGTCCGTGTGGTCGTCGCCGGCCTCCGTGCCGGCTGCGCGACGGATCGTGCGGAGCAGTTCGTCGGCTGTCGGCAGCGGCTTGCGCTGCATGGAGGCGAGGGCGCCGCGGTGCACGTGGTAGCCGGTGACACGTTCGGCCAGTTCGGGGCTGACCGCGTAGACGGGCGCCGGAACCTCGTCGATGACGTCGCGCATCAGGTCGACCCACTTCGCCGAGAGCAGCATGGAACGCATCTCGTACCCGGCGTGCCTGGCGCGTCTGATCACCTTCTCCCCCTCGGCGATGAAGAGGCCCTCGGCGGGCTCTCGCCTGCGCCGGAGCTCGACGTCGGTCAGACCGATGTAGTCGCTCAGACGGGGGTCGTCGGGGTCGTCGACGGTGATGAGATCAGCCACAGGTTGATACTGCCTTGTCCGGTGTGTGGTGCCAACGGTCTGGAGAAAGATCCGTTACCGATGGTTACTCAGTGGTCCGTCCGGCGGCCGCGACGCCGACGGCGACGACGTCGCCGATGACGATGACGGCGGGCGGGCGGACGTCCTCGGCCACGACCCGCTCGGCGACCGTCGCGAGCGTCGCGTCGACGCGGCGCTGGGCAGCGGTGGTCCCTTCCTGGACCAGCGCGACCGGGGTCTCGGCGGACTTGCCGTGGGCGATGAGCGTACGGGCGATGGCGCCGATCTTGTCGACGGCCATCAGGAGGACCAGGGTGCCGCGCAGCCGGGCGAGTGCCTCCCAGTCGACCAGTGAACGCTCGTCTTCCGGGGCGACGTGGCCGCTGACCACGGTGAACTCGTGGGCGACACCGCGGTGGGTGACGGGGATGCCGGCCGCTCCGGGCACCGAGATCGAGCTGGAGATGCCCGGGACGACGGTGCACGGGATGCCTTCGGCGGCAAGCGCCTGGGCCTCCTCCATGCCGCGCCCGAAGACGAACGGGTCGCCGCCCTTGAGCCGGACGACCGCCTTGCCGGCCTTGGCGTGCTCGATCAGCGCGTTGTTGATCGCCTCCTGCGCCATGTAGCGGCCGTAGGGGATCTTGGCGGCGTCGATCACCTCGACGTGCGGCGGGAGTTCGTCGAGCAGGTCGCGCGGGCCGAGCCGGTCCGCGATGACGACGTCCGCCTCGGCGAGGAGGCGGCGGCCGCGGACGGTGATCAGGTCCGGGTCTCCGGGTCCACCGCCGACCAGGGAGACACCGGGGGCCCGGGTGCGGTGGTGGGGGGCGGCGAGGGTGCCGTCGCGCAGGCCCTCGACGATGGCGTCGCGGACGGCGGCGGAGTGGCGCGGGTCCCGGCCGTGCGCGTCGGTGGTCAGCACCGCGACCGTCACGCCCTCGCTGCGGCCGGTGGCGGGGGTCCAGGCGGTGGCGGCGTCCGCGTTGTCGCTGCGGACGCACCAGGTGCGGGTGCGCTCGGCCTCGGCGGAGGCGGCGTCGTTGGCCGTCGTGTCGTCGGACGCGATGAGGGCGTACCAGGTGTCGGCCAGGTCGCCTTCGGCGTACGGGCGACGCTCCCAGCGGATCTCGCCGGCGTCCGCCATCGCCTCGACGGACGGGGTGGCGAACGGTGATACGAGGACGATTTCGGCGCCGGCCGCGATGAGGGCGGGGAGGCGGCGCTGCGCGACCTGGCCGCCGCCGACGACGACTACGCGGCGCCCGCTCAGGCGCAGTCCGACGGGGTAGGCGGGGTGATCGACGTGCTCGGCCATGGCGGTGCGGGCTCCTCGTGCGATGCGGGGGCTGCGGCCGCTGCGGCGGTGGAGCGGCTGTGACGTGCGGTGTTGTGGGGCGGGGTTCACGATACGGGGTGGGGTGCGCGGGGTGGCAGGCGTGGGCGCCTCGCGGCCGGCCTGTTCCCCGCCCCCTTCCCGTGACCGGGAGTCCGCCCCCGGGCTCGCTACTCGAACGCCGGAGGGGCTGGTTCTCAAGCCCCTCCGGCATCGGAGGTGCGGGCTACTTCTCCGTGACACCCGCCGAGTCGAACGTCGCCACCTCGTGCATCGCACGGGCCGCGCTCTGCACGATCGGCAGCGCCAGCAGCGCGCCCGTGCCCTCGCCGAGGCGGAGGTCGAGGTCGACCAGCGGGCGCAGACCCAGCTTGTTGAGCGCGGCGACGTGGCCGGGCTCGGCGCTGCGGTGGCCCGCGATGCAGGCGGCCAGGGCCTCCGGCGCGATGGCGCGTGCGACCAGGGCCGCGGCACCCGCGCTCACACCGTCGAGGATGACCGGCGTGCGGAGCGATGCCCCGCCGAGCAGGAACCCGGCCATCGCTGCGTGCTCCAGGCCGCCCACGGCAGCCAGCACGCCGATCGGGTCGGCCGGATCCGGCTGGTGCAGGTCGAGCGCGCGGCGCACCACATCGACCTTGCGGGCGTGCATCTCGTCGTTGATCCCGGTGCCGCGGCCGGTCACCTCGGCCGGGTCCATCCCCGTGTACACACAGATCAGGGCGGCCGACGCCGTGGTGTTGGCGATGCCCATCTCGCCGGTCAGAAGGCCCTTGTTGCCTGCCGCGACCAGGTCGCGGGCGGTCTCGATACCGACCTCGATCGCGGCCAGGACCTCCTCGCGGGTGAGCGCGGGGCCCGTCGTGAAGTCCGCCGTTCCGGCGCGCACCTTGCGGGGCAGCAGGCCGGGGGTCGCGGGCAGCTCCGAGGCCACGCCGACGTCGACGACGCACACCTCGGCACCGACCTGGGCCGCGAAGGCGTTGCAGACCGCGCCGCCGCCGAGGAAGTTGGCGACCATCTGGCCGGTGACCTCCTGCGGCCAGGCCGTGACGCCCTGGGCGTGCACGCCGTGGTCGCCCGCGAAGATCGCGACGGCCGCGGGCTCCGGGATCGGCGGCGGGCACATCCGGGAGAGCCCGGAGAGCTGCGCCGAGATGATCTCCAGCATGCCGAGCGCCCCGGCCGGCTTGGTCATCCGCTTCTGCCGTTCCCACGCCTCGCCCAGCGCCTTGGCATCCAGCGGCCGGATGCTGGAGATGGTCTCCTGGAGCAGGTCGTGCGGCTCCTCGCCGGGCAGGGCACGGCGGCCGTACGTCTCCTCGTGGACGACCCAGGACAACGGGCGCCGCTTGGACCAGCCCGCCTGCATCAGCTCCGGCTCCTCCGGGAACTCGTCGACGTAACCGACACAGAGGTACGCCACGACTTCGAGGTGCTCGGGCAGGCCCAGGGCACGGACCATCTCGCGCTCGTCGAAGAAGCTGACCCAGCCGACGCCGAGGCCTTCGGCGCGTGCGGCGAGCCACAGGTTCTCGACGGCGAGCGCCGAGGAGTACGGGGCCATCTGCGGCTGGGTGTGCCGGCCGAGGGTGTGCCGGCCGCCGCGGGTGGGGTCGGCCGTGACGACGATGTTGACCGGGGTGTCGACGATCGCCTCGATCTTCAGTTCCTTGAACTGCTTCGCCCGCGCCTTGGGGAGCGACTTCGCGTACGCCTCGCGCTGGCGCTGCGCCAGTTCGTGCATGGAGCGGCGGGTCTCGGCGGAACGGATGACGACGAAGTCCCAGGGCTGCGAGTGCCCGACGCTGGGCGCCGTGTGGGCGGCCTCGAGGACCCGCAGGAGCACCTCGTGCGGGATGGGGTCGCTGCGGAATCCGTTACGGATGTCGCGGCGCTCGCGCATGACCCGCATGACGGCCTCGCGCTCGGCGTCGTCATAGCCGGGGGCGGGTGGCGAGGCGGGGGGCGCCTCTTCGGCCTCCGGGGCCGGGGCATCGGAGACTTCGGGCTCGCCGGCCGTTGCGGGAGCAGCGGCCTGGGCGGTCTCCACGAGCTCGGCGGCCCGGGCCAGCGGCTCGGTCGTCCCGGTGGCCTCGGGCTGTACGGGCTCGGGGTGGCTGTCCGTGAGGTCCGGGGTCTCGATGACCTCGGGGCCCGTCTCCGCTTCGGGCACGGCCACGGGCTCCGGGGCGGTGGTCCCGATGACCGCCACCGCTTCCGCCACCTCGGCCGTCCCGGGCTCCGCGACGAGGGCCACGGGCTCCACCGGCGGCTCGGTCACGGGCGTCGGGGCCGGGTCGGGTGTGGTCGGCAGCGAGCCGGCCACGGGCACGAACCGGCCCGGGGACGCTCCGTCGGGCACCGGCTCCACCGGCGGCTGCACGGCTGCCGCGACCTCGACCGGGACTGCCTCGGCCTGTGCTTCCGCGGCGGGTCCGGTCTCGGTGGCCGCGGCAGGGGCCAGCGGGGCTTCGGCGGCCGCATCCTCGACGGGCGTGGCTTCGGCAGGCACGGCTTCGGCGGCCGACTCATCGGCGGGTACGGCCTCGACCGGGGCTACGGCCTGGGCGGGTACGACGGCCTCGGCGGATGCGACGGCCTCGGCGGGTACGACGGCTTCGGCGGGTGCGACGGCCTCAGCGGGTGCGACGGCCTCAGCAGGCGCGGCCTCGGCCGGTGCCACGTGCACGGGTGCGGGTTCCGCCGGGACCTCGGCCTGAGGGGCCTCCTCGGGCGCCTCGGCCGGCACCATGACCGCCGCGGGTGCGGGTACCGGCTCCTCGGCCACGACGGGCGCGGGCTCGACGGCTACCGGCTCGACGGCTACCGGCTCGACGGGCTGCGCGATCGGCGCGGGCTCCTCCGCCTGCACCTCGGCCACGGGCTCCTCGGTCACCGGTTCCGCAACGGCCGTCTCCGGGACGACCGTTTCTGCTGCCGTCACCTCCGGTACCGACGGCTCCGCCTCCACGGCGGCCTGCGGCGGCGCCTGGGCCGCCCACTGGCCTGCGCCCTGCGGCGGGATCTCGCCGAGCTGCGGTCCCGGGAGCGCGGCCACCTCGTCGGCCGGCAGCTCGAAGTACTCGGGTTCGGCGGTGGCCGGGCCGGCGTGCCGTGCGGGGGCCTGAACGGCAGCCTGCGTCTGGGGCTGGACCTGCGGCTGGGGCGTACCCGCCGGGCCCCGGTCGGCCAGCGAACGGACCACGCCTGCGGACGTACCACCGTAGGAGGGGCCGGATTCGGCGGAGGCCGGGCCGCGGTGCAGCGGGCGGCGCACGGGTGCCTGGGTCTGGGCCACGGGAACCTGGGCCTGCGCCGGTGCGGGGACGGGTGACGGGATACGCACACCGCCGAGGTCGACATGCCCGGAGTTGCGGCCACCGGACTCATGGGTTCCCTGGCCGCTCGCCTGGAGCGACTCGGCGGCGGCCTGCTGCATGGCGTACGCCGGGACCTGTTCCTGGAACTGGGCCGGGACCTGTGCCCCGCCGTCACCCAGCAGCATGTGCTGCTGCTGCGGCTCAGGGCCGGGCTGGTACCCGCCGCCCTGCTCGGGCATCGGGGCCTGGCCGGCCTGGGGTTCGCTCCAGGCGCCCTGAGGACTCGGCATCAGCAGGAGGTCGTCGTCCTCGGACGCATGCTCGGAGGGGTCGAGGAAGGTGTAAGCGTCCGGGGCGGGGATGCCCGTCTGCTCCACCATGCCTGCGTTCTCCGGCAGTCCCTCGCCCGGGATCTGGCCGGTGTCACTCATGCGTACCCCTCGCCCATCGTCAGTGCTCCTTCGGCCCTTCGCCCGGGACGCCCGAACACGGCACGCCGGTGCTCGTCCAATGGGACGAGCGGGCGCGCCGCGCGGCACGAGTCGGTCGCGGACATACTGCATTCTCGCGGCCGTTCGCCGCCGCGGCAGTTCATTTCGCCACGGCTCGCTGTGGACTGCGCCACGTTGCGCGTCCCCCGGTTCTGCCGTACCACAACGGGGGCCAAAACAGTCCCCTTTTCCGGACATTGACGAACGAAGCGACGAACGTCCGGGAGCGGTGCAACGATCGGCCAGCCTACCTCGCACCGTATGCCGACCGGGTCAGGGGGCAAGGTCCGAACGCAGTGCGGAAAGCAGGAAGACGACCGTGCGTTCGCGCTCCGACCATGCGGCCGTGTCGAGTTCGACGGACTGGAGGAGGGAACAGGCGACCGTGTAACCGTTCTCCGTGAGGGCCGCGCCCAGGGCCTCGGCCTCGTCCCGGGTCGACGCGTGCGTCACGATCCGCTCGGGCCTGCGGTCGGCGACGGCGATGACGACAGGGGCGCCGCCTCCCCCGATCCGTACCACGTCGGGCTCGGGCAGCCGTTCCAGCACGTGCGGAGCCCGGCCCTCGACGACCTGGAGCTGGACTCCGAAGGCCCGGGCGGCCGCGGTGGTCCGGGCGCAGGCGTCCGGGTCGCTGTCGACGGCCAGGACCGCCGCACCGAAGCGGGCGGCCTCCACGGCCAGGGCGCCGCTGCCGGAGCCGATGTCCCAGAGCAGGTCGCCGGTCCGGGGCCCGAGGTGGGCGAGTTGAGCGGCGCGGAGTCCGGGGGCCTCGCCCTCGCCGCTCTCGCCCGCCCCGGTGCCGGGGTAGGCGTCGGCGGGCAGCGCCCAGCCGCGTACGCCCTGGGGGTAGGCAGGGTGGCGGCCGGCGATCCAGGCTCCTTCGGCCCGCTGTTCGGGTCCGCCGCCGATGACGATGACGACGTTGGGGTCGCGCCAGACGTGGTCGGCGGCGGTGTCGGAGGTGACGACGGTGACCTGTTCGCGGTCGGTGCCGAGTTCCTCGCAGATGACGAAAGTGCGGTGGACGCCTTCGAGCAGGAGGGCGAGTTCGGCGGGTCCCGCACCGGGCGAGGTGAGGACCGCGACCTTGTGGTGGGCGCGGCAGACGTTCACGGCGCGGCGCAGGGTGCGGGGGTGGGCGACGACCGTCTGGGCGTCCTCCCACGGCATGCCGGCACGGGCGAAGGCGGTGGCGACGGAGGAGACGGCGGGCACCACTTCGACTTCCAGGCCGTGCTCGGGTGCGCGCAGCGTGCGGACGACACCGAAGAATCCGGGGTCACCGTCGGCGAGAACCACGGCGCTGCCGCGGTGCCCGGCGATCCGGCGGGCTGCGAGGTCGACGGAGCCGAGGCGGATCCGCTCCGCGCCGTGCGGGACTTCGGGCAGCGCGAGGTGGTGGGCGGCGCCGGCGACAAGGGTGGCGGCCGAGAGCGCGGCCGTGGCCGCTCTGGTCAGTGGCGAGCCGTCCCAGCCGATCACTGTGACCCGGTCGGCCATCTGTCGTCAGTCTCCTGAAGTTGTCGCAGGTGGGGATGGTTACCCGGGGGGCAGGGTGAGGCTACCTGGTCCGGACCAGCGCGGCATCGGTGCCCCGGAAAATTCGGATGCTCTCAGTTCCAGTCGTTGTAGGTGCCGTAGCCACCGGCGTCGGCGAGCTCTTCGGCCACCCCTTCGAGGTCTTCGGGAAGCAGGCCCCAGACGATCAGATCGGTCCTGATGTCGGTCCATCCTCCGTCCTCGGTCTGTGAACGGGCTATGCGGGCGTTGCGCAGGACTCCCTCGCTGATGCAGCCGAGCTTCTGTGCGACCTGCTGTGAAGCGGTGTTGTCGGCGGCGGTACGCAGCTCGATGCGCTCGAAGGCCTGGTCGCGGAAGAGCCACTGGGCCAGGGCGAGGACCGACTCGGTGGCGTATCCCTCACCGCGCGCCCACGGGGCGGTGATGTAGGCCGCCTCGGTGGCGCGGGTGCGCCAGTCGGTGTTGCGCAGCCGGACCGAGCCGACGAGGCGCTGGGTGAGGAACTCGGTGACGGCGAGCACGATGCCGTCACCCTTGGTCCGCTGTGCAGGAGCGATCCTGCGGACCCAGCGTTCGGCGTCGACCTGGGTGTAGGGGTGGGGTGCCTCGGTCCAGGCGATGACGAGTTCGTCGTTCATCATCTCGATGTACGCGGGGACGTCAGCCATGTCGAACGGGCGCAGCACCAACCGGTCCGTGCTGATGGAGATGTCCGGAAAGGTGGAAGTCATGCGCAGCTCCATGCCGAAGACCGTGTAAAGGCACAGCATGCAGCATCGGGCGGAGCTTGTGCATGGCCGGGTCGGCACGACGGAGCCCCGCGCACCCGGGCGGGGTGTGCGGGGCTCGTCGGACAAGTGCCGTGCCGGGGTCAGGACTTGGCTGCGGTACCGAAGGCCGGGATGACCGAGCCCTGGTAGCTGTCCTCGATGAACTTCTTGACCTCGTCGGAGTGGAGGAGCTTCACGAGCTTCTCGACGCGGGCGTCCTTCTCGTTGCCCTTCTTCACGGCGATGATGTTGGCGTACGGGTTGCCGTCCGCCTTCTCCAGCACCAGGGCGTCCGTGGCGGGCTTGAGGTCGGCCTCGATGGCGTAGTTGCCGTTGATGACGGCGGCGTCCACGTCATTGAGGGCGCGGGGGACGGTTGCGGCCTCCAGCTCCTTGAACTCCAGGCCCTTCTTGTCCGTGATGTCACTCAGCTTGGCGCTGGTGCCGACGCCGTCCTTGAGGGTGATCAGGCCGTTCTCGGCGAGGAGCTGGAGCGCACGGCCCTCGTTGGTCGTGTCGTTGGGTACGGCGATGGTCTGGCCGGACTTGATGTCGCCCAGGTCCTTGACCTTCTTGGAGTAGAGGCCGAGGGGCTCCAGGTGGACGGTGCCGACGGAGACCAGGTGAGTGTTGTTCTTCTTGTTGAAGTCGTCCAGGTAGGGCTGGTGCTGGAAGAAGTTGGCGTCGACCTGGCCGGTCTCGGTGGCGGTGTTCGGCAGGACGTAGTCCGTGAACTCCTTGACCTCCAGCTTGAGGCCGGCCTTGGCCGCCAGGTTCTTCTTGACGAAGCCCAGGATGTCGGCGTGCGGCGTCGGGGACGCTGCGACGACGAGGGCCTTGGAGGTGTCGGCGTTGGCGCCGGTCCCGGACTTCGACGCCGGGTCGGAGTCCGTGCCGCAGGCGGTGAGGCCGAAGGCGAGGGCGGCGGTGGCGGCGGCAGCTGCGGTGATCTTGATGTTCTTACGCACGAAGAGTGCCTCTTTCAGGTGGTGATGGTGGTGCGCCCGGACAAGGAGTGCGGGCTTGTGGGGAGGAGAAGTCTCAGGAGGTGGTGCGGCCGCGGCGGGCCAGCAGGCGTACGGCTCCGTCGCCGATCAGCTGGATCACGGTCACGATGACGATCAGCAGCGCCACGGTGATGAGCATGAACTGGTTGTCGAAGCGCTGGAATCCGTAGGTGACGGCCTTGGATCCGAGGCCTTCGCCGCCGACCGCGCCGGCCATCGCGGAGTAGCCGATGAGCACGATCACGGTGGTGGTGACGCCGGAGACGAGGGACGGCAGCGCTTGAGGCAGCAGAACCTTGCGGACGATCGTGGGGATGGAGCCGCCCATCGACTGGACGGCTTCGACCAGCCCGTGGTCGACCTCGCGCACCGCCGTCTCGACGAGCCGGGCGAAGAACGGGATGGCGCCCACGGCGAGCGGCACGATCATCGCGGTCGGGCCGATGAAGGTGCCGACGACCCACGTGGTGAAGGGGATCAGGGCGATCAGCAGGATGATGAACGGCAGCGAGCGGCCGATGTTCACGATCACGCCGATGACCTTGTTCACGGGGGTGTTCTGCAGCAGTCCGCCCTTGTCGGTGAGGACGAGCAGGACGCCGAGCGGCAGTCCGACCAGGACGGTGACGGCCGCGGACCACAGGACCATGTAGAGGGTGTCGACGGTGCCCTGCGTCAGCAGCGGCTGCATTTCGGACCAGGTCACTTCGCCACCTCCTTGGTGAGCGGTGCGGGAATGATGACGGGTTCGGTCTCGACGACCTCGGCCTGCAGGCCCTGCTCACGCAGGAAGCCGATCGGGACGACGTTCTCCTCGAACCGGCCGGGCAGCTCGATGCGCATCCGGCCGATCTGCTTGCCGCCGACGGTGTCCATCGCGGCGCCCAGGATCGAGATGTCGATGTTGTACGTACGGGAGAGCTGCGAGATCACCGGCCGGCCGGCCGCGTCGCCGTGGAAGGTGACGTCGACGACGGTGCGGTCGGGACCGGAGGCGGTGCCGCCGACCGGGAACAACTCGTGGGCGAGTTCGGAGCCGGGGGTGGCCAGCAGGTCGCCGACGGTTCCGGATTCGACGATGCGCCCCTTCTGCATCAGCGCGGCGGAGTCGCAGATCGTCTTGACGACGTCCATCTCGTGCGTGATGAGCAGGATGGTGAGACCGAGCTGCTGGTTGAGGTCGCGCAGCAGCTGGAGGATGGAGCGGGTGGTCTCGGGGTCCAGGGCCGAGGTCGCCTCGTCGGAGAGCAGCACCTTGGGGTCACCGGCGAGTGCGCGGGCGATGCCGACGCGTTGCTTCTGGCCGCCGGAGAGCTGCCCCGGGTATGCCCTGGCCTTGTCGGCGAGGCCGACCAGGTCGAGGAGTTCGAGCGCCTTGCGGGACCGTTCGCGGCCGGTGACGCCGAGGATCTCCAGCGGGAGTTCGACGTTGCCCTGGACGGTGCGGGAGGCCAGCAGGTTGAAGTGCTGGAAGACCATGCCGATGCGGCTGCGCGCCTCGCGCAGGTCCTGGCCGGCGCGGCGGCCACGGCCCGCGAGAGCGGTGAGGTCCCGGCCTGCCACGGTCACGGTGCCGGAGGTGGGGCGCTCCAGCAGGTTGACGCAGCGGATGAGGGAGGATTTTCCGGCGCCGCTCTGCCCGATGACGCCGTACACCTCGCCCTCACGGACGTGCAGGTCGACGCCGTCCAGGGCGGTGACCTCACGGTCGCGCGACTGGTAGACCTTCGTGAGGCCCGTAGTGGTGATCACAGGGTTTCCGTCACTGTCGAGTGCGCGGCGCGGTGTCCGCCGGGCACGGGGCATTCGTCCGGTGAGACTGTCCGGACGTTTCGATCGGACGTTCCGAGCGGGTGTCCCGGCACGGCCGGTACACGGCGGTGGCCGCGGGGCAGCGTGCTGGGAGGCGCGTTCCGCTGGGTGCGGACGGCTCGGGCTCGGTCTCGCTTCGGGGCGCGAGGCTCAGGCGTGGGCCCTCAGAAGGCGCGCATTCGACACATACAACGAGCACCGGGCGTCGTGATCGCCTCGGTCGCAAGGGTGCGGCTGCTCGTCGTGGTCATGGGCCAAGTAAAACAGACGTGAGGTTCCCGCCGAACCGGCTGTCCGGATAGCGGACAGCCGTGGATGGTCCGGCGGCTCCGGCCGGCGGGCCGTGGAGAGTTCCGGTCATAACGCTGCGACCTGCATCGATACGATCGATGAGCCCTCCGCGACACCACCCTCCACCGGCCGGGGACGCGTAGGTATGTGGCCAAGGCCACGATCACTCGCCCGTCCCCCGTGGCCCGGCCGCGGGCCCTCGTCCCCACCGGCAGCGACGTGCGGGCACGGGGGCGCACGCAACGGCCCCCGGGGCCCGTAATACCCTCGGCTCATGCTTGACGCCCTGACGATCGCGGTCGGCGTGGCCGCCCTCGCCCTCGCCGCCTGGTGCGGATTCGCCGCCTACCGGGACCAGCCGACCAAGGACTGGCACTTCATCGGAATGGCCGTGGTCTCGCTGCTGGCACTGGCCCAGCTGGTGGTGGGGATCGTGCAGATGGCCCGCGGCGAACGGCCGGAGCAGGGCATGACCATCTTCATCGCGTATCTGATCGGGGCCTTCCTCGCCGTACCGGCGGCGGGCTTCCTGTCGCTGAGCGAGCGGACCCGGTGGGGTTCGGTGACGGTGGCGGCGGGCGCGGTCGTACTGGCCGTTCTCGAAGTACGGCTCTACGACATCTGGGGAAACTGACCGTGACCGACACCGATCGCACCCCCGCAGCGGCCGGCGGCGAGAAGCGGCCCTTCGATCTGGGCACCGGTCCGGGACGGGTACTGGTCTGGTTCTACGGCGTGTTCACCGTGGCGGCGGCGTCCCGCGCGATCGTCGAGATGATCCTGCACTTCGAGAAGGCCCCGCTGCCCTACGTACTGTCGGCGGCCGCCGCGGCCGTCTACGGCTTCATCACGTACTCGCTGGTGCGCGGGGGCGAGAGGGCGCGGCGGACGGCCCTGGCGTGCTGCGCCGCCGAGCTCGCCGGGGTGCTGATCGTGGGTACGTGGACGCTGATCGAACCCTCGGCGTTCTCGGACGCCACGGTCTGGTCGTCCTTCGGCCGGGACTACCTGTTCATCCCGGTGATCCTTCCGGTCACCGGGATGATGTGGCTGCGCCGCGCCCGGACCGCGTGACTCCTAGGCGCTCGTCACGTAGGCGGGCGCCGAGGCCGTCTTCTCCAGCAGGATCATCCGGACGCCGTCCTGACCGGTGGCGTTGCCGACGGGGGCGTAGCCCGCGCGCCGGTAGAGCCGCAGATTGCTTTCGCTCAGGTGCCCGGTGTGCAGCCGGAAGCGGGTGGCCGACCGCTGGTCGGTGAGTCCGGCCTCCGCCGCGCCCAGCAGGCGGGCCCCGAGGCCGTGCCCCTGGAGCCGGGGGTGGACGCAGAGCCTTCCGATCTGTCCGGTGCCGTCCTGGTCCGACGTACCGCGTACCGAACCGACGACTTCCTCGCCGAGCCGCGCCACGAACACCAGGTTCGTGGCGATTTCGGCGCGCACCGAGTCGAGGGTCTGGACGAGGGGGTCGATCCGGTAGTTCCCGTACAGCTCCGCCTCGCTCTGAAAACAGAGGTACTGAAGTTTCAAGATCTGTTCGGCGTCCTGTGCCTTCGCCGCCGAGATGATCACGCTCATGCCCATCTGCGCATACCTCTCGCTCACCTGATCCGCCGGTTGTCTACCGCTCCTTTCCCCGCAGTTCAGGAGCTACAACCTCCGCCGCCAGCATTCTGCGCAGACATCCAAGGCATCGGGAACGGATCGGACCCAAACTCCCCTGTGACATACCCAACTCCCCTGCGATTTCCCGGTAGGTGGGGTCGCTCGGGGCGAGCAGCGCACGCAGTAAGCGAGCACAGGAGCCCGGGAGCCGGTCCACGGCAGCGTGCAGGACCCGGCGTTGGTCGGCGCCGAGGGCGGCCCGCTCCGGGCAGCCGGAGTGGTCGGCCGCGGCCTCGTCACGGTAGGGACGCTCACGCCTGGCGGTGCGGCGGGCCCGGCGGGCCTCCGCCCTGACGGTGTCCCGCACCCACCGGGCGGGGTTCGCGGGCAGCCCCTGGTCCACCAGCCGCTCCAGAAGCCGTAGCCATACGGCCTGTTCGAGATCGGCGGGGTCGACGGCGGCGCCGGTGGCGAATGCCGCGGCCTCCGCCGTCGCCTCGGCGGTGACCAGCGGATGGAGCGAGCGGACGACGGCAGCTGCGCCCGGGGCGGGCAGGGCCTGAGGAAGATCGATGAGCGTCACGCCCCCAGCCGACCCGCTGTACCGGCCGCCGGGTGCCGAACCTGCCGGGACCACCCGACCGGGGCACGCCCCGGCCGGGTGCTGACGTTCCCGGACGTGACCGCTCCGTACGGCGGCCGGGAAGGAGAGAGCAGGGGATGGGGCTGCCGCTACTCGCCGGCGAAGTCCGCCGCCGCGAGCAGCGCCGTGTCCGGGTTGTCAGAGAAGATCCCGTCGATTCCCGTGGCGAAGTACGCCGCGAAGGCGCCGAAGGCGTCGCCGTAGGCATTGGGGTCCGCACCCCGGCGGAAGTCGGCGGGCAGGAAGGTGTTCTCGTTGCGCATCGTGTACGGGTGCAGGATCAGGCCCTGCGCGTGCGCGTCCCGCACCAGGGTGGTGGGCGTGGTGAGCCGGCCCGAGCCGTCCTTGGGGATGATCAGGTCCAGGGTGGGGCCGATGCCCTGCGCGAAGGACGCCATCCACTTCAGGCCCGCGGGCTTCACCAGGTCGTCGGTGGTGCGCGGGTCGCCGGAGGTGACGAAGTCCCAGGGCTTGGAGCCGGCGCCCGAGAGCAGCACGACACGCGGGGTGGCGACGAGCTTCGACAGGCGCTGGATGCTGCCGGGTTCGAAGGACTGGAGGATGAGCGGCGACTGCGCGCGGTGCCGGTCGTAGCGGCGCAGCAGCTTGGCCAGTGGCTCCTCCAGGCCGAGGCCCAGGCCGCGGAAGTAGGTGGGGTGCTTGGTCTCGACGTACAGCCAGACGGGCTTTCCGCGCTTGCGGCCCTCACGGTCGGCCCAGCGCAGGACCTCCTCGAAGGTGGGGACCTCCCAGCGGCCGTCGTACAGCGTGTTCTTCTGGCGGTTGCCGGGGATGCGCTCCTTGGCGCGCAGCGTCTTCAGCTCGGCAAGGGTGAAGTCCTCGGTGAACCAGCCGGTCAGAGGGGTGCCGTCGACCGTCTTCGTCGTCCGGCGGCTGGCGAACTCGGGGTGGGCGGAGACATCGGTGGTGGCGGTGATGTCGTTCTCGTGGCGGCATACGAGATGGCCGTCCCTGGTCGGCACCAGGTCCTGCTCGATGATGTGCGCGCCCATGTCGAGAGCCAGCTGGTAGGAGCCGAGCGTGTGCTCGGGACGGTAGCCGCTGGTACCGCGGTGTCCGATGACGGTCGGCACCGGCAGGTCGAGGCGGTGGCCGCCGCGCCCGGCGGACTTCCCGGCCGCCTGCGCCGTTCCGGTGACACCGAGGGCCGCGGTGCCGAGTACCGCGGCACCCACGCCCATGACGGTCCGTCGTCCGGGACTGGCCTGTGCACGCTCTGTCATGAATGCTCCTCGCATATGATGTCCGGCACCTGTCGGGCGAGGACCGAGCGTAGGCAGCGACGCGGTCCGGACGGCGCCATCCGGGCGAACATGGCGCAAACACACGTCAACACTGCGTATCCACTGAGTGAACCCGATGTGCGATCAGCGAGTACCCGCGAGTATCGTCCTCACCTGCATGGACCCTCTCAATTCGTCGTTTCGGCCGGCCCGGCCACTACACCGGAGGAACCGTTGTCCCGACTCGCACTCATCAAGGCAGTGCTCGGACCGATCCTGCGTCTGCTGTTCCGCCCCCAGGTGGAAGGCGCTCAGAACATTCCGGGGACCGGGCCGGTGATTCTCGCGGGCAACCATCTGACGTTCATCGACTCGATGATCATGCCGATCTGCTGCGACCGGCCGGTGTTCTACATCGGCAAGGACGAGTACGTGACCGGCAAGGGCCTCAAGGGCCGTCTGATGGCCTGGTTCTTCACCGGCAGCGGCATGATCCCGGTGGACCGGGACGGCGGCCGAGGCGGTGTCGCGGCACTGATGACGGGCCGCCGGGTGCTGGAGGAGGGCAAGGCCTTCGCGATCTACCCGGAGGGCACCCGCTCCCCCGACGGCCGCCTCTACCGTGGCCGGACGGGCATCGCGCGACTGACGCTGATGACGGGTGCTCCGGTGGTGCCGTTCGCGATGATCGGCACGGACAAGCTGCAGCCGGGCGGCGCCGGCCTGCCGCGGCCCGGCAAGGTCACGGTCCGCTTCGGTGAGGCGATGGAGTTCTCGCGCTACGAGGGCATGGACCGTGACCGCTATGTGCTGCGGGCGGTGACGGACTCCGTGATGGCCGAGGTGATGCGGCTGTCCGGCCAGGAGTACGTCGACATGTACGCAACGAAGGCCAAGGCTGCCTGAGCCGGAGCGCAACGGCGAGGCACAGGGCGGCGGGAAGGGCCCGTACCCCGGTTGGCGGACACAGTGTCCGCGGCCGGCGGTACGGGCCCTTCCGCGTTTCCGTGTGCCCCGGCCTCCCGTACGGCGGGTGGCCGCACGGGCGGGGCGAGGAGGGCGGACGAGACCGTGCGGCCGGGGTCCGCCGCCCTCAGTCGGGCACGATGCCTTCCTCCAGCTTCTCGCCGCGCAGCAGGAACCAGGCAGCGACCGCCGTGGCCATCAGGACGACGGCGCCGATGGCGGAGGCGGCTCCCAGTCCGTCGACGAAGGCGTCCTGGGCTGCGGAGACCAGGGTCGTCGCCTGCTGCTCGGGAAGCGCCTCGGACGCCTCGACCGCACCGCCGAGTGACTCGTGGGCCGCCGCCGCGACGTCGGGCGGGGTTCCGGCGGGGGCGGTGAAACCCTGGTAGACCCCGGTGACGATGGAGCCGAGCAGGGCGATGCCGAGAGCGGCGCCGAGCTCGTACGCCGTTTCGGAGACCGCGGACGCCGAGCCGGCGTGCTCCTTCGGGACGCTGGAGAGGATCACGTCGGAGGTGACCGTGAAGGCGAAGCCCGCGCCCACGCCGACGACCAGCAGGAGTGCGCCGATCAGTGGATAGGCGGTGTCCTTGTGGACCGCGGCGACCGCTGCCAGCGCCAGCCCGATGCCCGCGAGACCGCCGGCCACCACGGACCGCACGGAGAAGCGGCGGGCGGTGGTTCCGGCCAGCAGGCCCGCGGTGACCGCGCCGATGGCCGCGGGCAGTTCGGCGAGTCCGGCCTCCAGCGGTCCGCGTCCCTGGACCAGTTGCAGGAACTGGGAGAGGAAGAAGACCAGGCCGGAGAGGCCGAGGATGGTCAGCAGATCGGCGAGGACCGCGCCGGAGAAGCCCCGGTGGTGGAAGAGCCGCATGTCGAGCAGTGGTGCGGGCAGCCGGAACTGCCTGCGTACGAACCAGACGAGCGCCGCCAGGCCGCCCAGGCCCGACAGTGCGACCTCCCAGCTCCCGCCGTGTGCGGCGAGCTCCTTGATGGCGTAGACGACCCCGATCATGCCGACCAGCGACAGCGCCACGCTCACCAGGTCCCACGGTCCGGGCGCCGGGTTCTTCGACTCGGGGATCATCTTGATCCCGACCACGACGAGCACCGCCATGACCGGCACGTTGATCAGGAAGACCGAGCCCCACCAGAAGTGCTCCAGAAGGAATCCGCCGACGACGGGCCCGACCGCCGCACCGGCCGAGGCCATCGCTCCCCAGATGCCGATCGCGAGACTCCGCTCGCGGGCGTCGTGGAAGAGATTGCGGATCAGGGCGAGGGTGGACGGCATCAGGGTGGCGCCGGCGACGCCGAGCAGGGCCCGCGCCAGGATCATCATCTCCGGCGAACTCGCGTACGCGTTGAGCACCGAGACCGCACCGAAGGCGGTGGCACCGCACAGCAGCAGTTTCTTGCGGCCGATGCGGTCGCCGAGGCTGCCCATCGAGACCAGGAGTCCGGCGATGACGAAGGAGTAGACGTCGCCGATCCAGAGCAGCTGGGTGCCGGTCGGTTCGAGGTCCTCGCTGAGGAACGGGGTCGCGAGGCCCAGCACGGTGGCGTCGATGGCCACCAGCAGCACCGCGAGCACGAGCACGGACAGCGCGATCCACCGCCCGGGGCGGTACAGCTCGGGCGCGGGCTCCGGGTGCTGTTCCATGCTGCTCATTGCTCCACGCTCCGGCGTGCGCCGCCGAGCAGCAACTCGACGATCATGTACGAGGAGTCCTTTGCGGCCACCCGGCCCGTCTGAACGGCCCACGCGGCGCTGCTGATGAGCCCGTAGAGCGCTTCGGTCAGCCAGGCCGGGGTCAGGTCGATGCGGATCTCGCCGCGCTCCTGGCCGCGCCGGAAGAACGCGGCCACCCGGGCGTCCAGCCGGTCCCAGCCGTCGTTCTGCTCATCACCCTCGAAGAGCTGATTCTCGGTCACGAGAAAGGAGAGCAGCCCGGCGCTCGGCTCGATCGCGGCGACGAAGCGGCGCAGCGCCTCCTCCGAGGTGCCCTCGTCCAGCACCGCGGCATCGAGTGCCGCTCCGAACTCCTGGATCCCCAGCCCCTCCAACGCCCTGACCAGGGCGTCCCGTCCGGCGAAGTGCCGGTGCAGGGTGGCGCGGCCGATGCCTGCGGCTTTGGCGACCTCGTCCATGGTGGCCGTCGATTTTCGGGTCAGCAGGGCAGCGGCGCTGCGCAGGACCTGCTCACGATCAAGAGTCATGAGACGACACTAACCCACTTGAGACATTAATGTCTCACCGGAAATGGGCTCGCGCCGCTCAACGGAAGCGGAGGAGCATGTCGGCATGAAGCCGCTGCTGCTGATCGACATCGACGGTCCGCTCAATCCGTACGCAGCGCTCACCCGCCGCCACGTGCCGGAGGGATACACCAGACACCGCATGCGGCCGACAGGGTGGACCGCCGGCCCGGCGCTGCCCGTTCTGCTCAACCCCCGGCACGGCGACGAACTGCTCACACTGGCCGGCCGCTACGAGCTGATCTGGGCGACCACCTGGAAGGACGAGGCGAACGAGTGGATCGGGCCGCACCTCGGGCTGCCGCCACTCCCGTACATCGACTGGCCGGACATGCACGGTGCCGCACCGGACGGGACGTACTGGAAGACGCAGTACGTCGTGGAGTACGCGGCCGGGCGGCCGTTCGCGTGGGTCGACGACGAGATCACCGAGCGGGACCGGGCGTGGGTCGCTGAACACGGGGCGGGCGGGGAGAGCCTGCTGCTGCAGATCGATCCGCGGGTCGGGCTGGAGCGGCCCGACTTCGACGCGCTGGCCGCTTGGGCGGACGGACGGGGCAACGGCTGATCCCCGCCCCGCCGGGTTCGGCTCAGTCGTTGAGCAGGATCAGGTCGATCCCGGGCAGCTGCCCGGGATCGTTGATCACGAACAGCTCGACGACCTTTCCTCGCTCGATCGTGAACCGCATGACCGAGAAGTGCTGGCCCTCCCCCGTCGAGACGACGGCCGGAGCACCGTCGACCAGGGCGAACTGTGCCGACCGGGCGAACGGGGCGAACATGAGCGCCTGCCGGGCCACGTTCGCGGCCCCGCGCACGAGCGAGGCGGCTCCGGCCGCACCTTGGGACCGGGCCACCACATCCGGGTCGAGCACGGCGACGAGCGCGTCGAAGTCGCCGCTGCGGGCGGCGGCGAGGAAGGCGTCGACGACCTCCCGCCGTCGGGCCGCCCCGGGGTCAGGGAACGGGTCGGCGCCCTGCACCCGGCGGCGGGCCCGGCTGGCGAGCTGCCGGGCGGCGGCCGGGGTGCGGTCCACGATCCGGGCGATCTCGTCGAAGGGCACCGCGAACATGTCGTGCAGCACGAAGGCCAGGCGTTCTGCCGGGTCCAGTGTCTCGAGCACGACGAGCAGCGCGAGGCCCACCGAGTCGGCGATCAGCGCCTGCTGCTCCGGGTCGGCACCGGGCTGCGGGCCCAGGACCCGGCCGGGCTCGTGCGCATCCGGCGCGCCGGTCTCCAGGGGTTCCTCCCGGCGGGAGCGGCGCGAGCGCAGGATGTCCAGGCAGACCCGGCCGACCACGGTGGTCAGCCAGCCGCCCAGGTTGTCGATCGCCGCGCCGTCGGAGCGGCCGAGGCGGATCCAGGCCTCCTGGACGGCGTCCTCCGCCTCGCTGTCGGAGCCGAGCATCCGATAGGCCACAGCCTTGAGATGGGTCCGGTTCTCCTCGAAGCGTGCCGCCAGGAACTCGTTTCCGTCCACAGCCGTCCTCCTGCGTCGCGTGCCGTCACCACCCTGACGTACCGGAGCCGTCCGATGTGACGGGAGCGCAGGAAGGGCTCAGCTCCACGGGAGCGACGCACGGTGCCGCCAGTACGCCTCCGGCTCCTCCACCAGCGCGTCCAGCGCGGCCCTGCGCTCCTCGTCGAGGTCGAGGACGGCCGCGTGGAGGTTGCCGGCGAGCTGGCCGACGGTCGCCGCGCCGGAGAGCACGACACCGGCCCAGGGCTGGTGCAGCACCAGCGCCAGGGCGACCGCGTCGCTGCCAAGCCCCTCCTCGCCGGCGATCTCCCGCATCACGGCGGGGGCCTCCGTGCCCGCGAGCCGTCCGTTGGCCATGGCTTCCTTGACGATGACGGTGAGCCCCGCGGCATGGGCCTCGGCGAGCGCCGGCCCGGCGGAGGTCTCCAGTGCGTTGTAGGTGGCCTGGACCGTACGGAAGAGGGGTTCGCCGTCCACCGTGACGGTGAGGGCGGCCCGGATCGCCTCGGCCTGGGCGGGTCCGCTGGTGGAGAGGCCGACGCTGACCCCGTCGGCGGCGAGCGCGGCGAGCCGGGCGTGCAGGTCCTTGTCGGTGAGGGCCGGGCTGTCGGGGGTCACCGAGTGGATCTGGTAGAGGTCGAGCCGGTCGCCGAGCAGGGCGGTGGTCTCGGCGCGCTGACGGTCGAACGTGGCGAGGGTGTGGTCCTTGACCTCGTGCGCCTCGGCGTCGACGTTCCAGTCGGCGGTGTAGGTGTAGCCCCACTTGCTCCCGACCACGACGTCTCGGACCTCGGGCCGGGAGTTCAGCCAGTCGGCGAGGAACTCCTCCGAACGGCCGTAGGAGCGGGCAGCGTCGAAGTACCGGACGCCCTGCGCGTAGGCCGCGTCGAGCAGTTCGTGCGTACGGGCGCGCAGCGCGTCGACGGTGCGCTCGTCGGGCAGGTCGCGCTCGCGGTGGAGGTTGATGTAGCCGGGCCTGCCGACCGCTGCCAGGCCGAACCCGATGTGGGCGGTCGGGGTGGTCGCTGTGGTCAGTCGGGCGAACGGCATCGCGGGCTCCTCGTCGTGGGCAGGAATCTCGACTACCCCCAACGTAGCCCGCGATGCCCGTCCGGCTACTTGCGGGCCGCCGCCCAGGCGTGCTGCGTCGCCAGGTCCGCCTTGACCTCGGTCAGCTGGACGGCGACCGCCGAGGGCGCCGTGCCACCGCGGCCATTGCGTGAGGCGAGTGCGCCGGCCACGTTGAGGACCGTGCGGACCTCGGGGGTGAGGTGCTCGGAGATCTTCGCGAACTGCTCGTCGGTCAGTTCATCGAGCTCGATGCCGTGGCTCTCGCACTCCTTGACGCACTCGCCGGCGACCTCGTGGGCGACGCGGAACGGCACGCCCTTCTTGACCAGCCACTCGGCGATGTCGGTGGCGAGCGAGAAGCCGGCCGGGGCCAGCTCCTCCATGCGCTCGCGGTTGACGGTGAGGGTGGCCATCATCCCGGTGAAGGCGGGGAGCAGGACTTCGAGCTGGTCACAGGAGTCGAAGACCGGCTCCTTGTCCTCCTGGAGGTCGCGGTTGTACGCGAGCGGCAGGGCCTTGAGCGTGGCCATCAGGCCGGTCAGGTTGCCGATGAGCCGTCCGGACTTGCCCCGTGCCAGTTCGGCGATGTCGGGGTTCTTCTTCTGCGGCATGATCGAGGAGCCGGTGGAGAAGGCGTCGTGCAGGGTGACGAAGGAGAACTCCTTCGTGTTCCAGATGATGATCTCCTCGGCGATCCGGGAGAGGTTGATGCCGATCATCGCGGTGATGAACGCGAACTCGGCGACGAAGTCCCGCGAGGCCGTGCCGTCGATGGAGTTGCCCACCGAGCCGTGCTCGAAGCCGAGATCGGCGGCGACCGCCTCGGGGTCGAGCCCGAGCGAGGAGCCGGCGAGTGCGCCGGAGCCGTACGGGGAGACCGCGGTCCGCTCGTCCCACTGCCGCAGCCGCTCCGCGTCCCGGGACAGGGGCTGCACATGGGCCAGGACATGGTGGGCGAAGAGCACGGGCTGGGCGTGCTGGAGGTGCGTACGACCGGGCATGGCCACGTCCGGGTGAGCCTCGGCAAGGCCGACGAGGGCGTCCTGGAGCTCGGCGATCAGACCGCCGATGATGCGGGCGTGGTCGCGCAGGTACATCCGGAAGAGCGTGGCGATCTGGTCGTTGCGGGACCGCCCGGCGCGCAGCTTGCCACCGAGGTCGGGACCGAGCCGCTCCAGCAGCCCGCGCTCCAGGGCGGTGTGGACGTCCTCGTCGGCGATGGTGCCGGTGAAGGAGCCGTCGGCGACATCGGCTTCCAGCTGGTCGAGCCCGGCGGTCATCCGCTTCAGCTCGTCCTCGGTGAGCAGGCCCGCCTTGTTGAGGACGCGCGCGTGGGCACGGGAGCCGGCGATGTCGTACGGCGCGAGCCGCCAGTCGAAGTGGACGGACGCGGACAGCCTGGCCAGCGCCTCGGCCGGACCGTCCGCGAAGCGGGCGCCCCAGAGACGTACGTCGCCGTTGCCGTTGCCGTTGCTCACTGCGTGCTCCTAGGAAGAACCAGGGGGTTGGATGTGCGACCGCTTCCCCGTGCGAGTGCAGCACACTCGGCCACGGATGCCTGCTCACGGCGCGATCCACTGTGCAGCCACTGCCGCAATCACTAACAGGCATAACTATGCGATCCTCTGTATGTTTTGTCAAAGCAGTGAAGAGGCGTCCCGTACGTGGACCGGCCGCGGGCGGTGCGGCTGACGGCGCGGCGGCTGCTCCGGGCGGCCGCGTACATCCGTCCCACCCGTTGGAATCCCCTGCCGCCCCGGGAGCCGGAGCGGACAATCGTCCCCATGGGAAAGACGTATGAACGCATGGACGGACGGCTGCGCACCTTCATCGAGGCGCAGCCGGTCTTCTTCACCGCCACCTCCCCGCTGGACGCCGATGGCACGGTGAACCTCTCGCCCAAGGGCGTCAGCGGATCGTTCGCTGTCCTCGACGAACAGACCGTGGCCTACCTCGACTTCGCCGGGAGCAACGCCGAGACGGTCGCCCATCTCCGCGAGAACGGGCGCATCACGCTGATGTGGTGCGCCTTCCAGGGGCCGCCGAACATCGTGCGGGTCCACGGCCGCGGCGAGCCGGTCTTCCGTGACGACCCCCGGTTCCCGGAACTGCTCGGACGGTTCGACAGGGTGGACCCCTCACTGCACGGGCTGCGGGCGATCATCGTGGTGACGGCCGAACTGATCCGGGACACGTGTGGATACGGCGTCCCCTTCATGTCCTACGACGAGGACCGCACGCTGCACGGGCAGCGCTTCGCCCGGGAGGACGACGCCTCGCTCAGCGCCTATTTCGAGAAGAAGGAGCACATCGCCACCAGCATGGACGGGCTGCCGGGGCTGCCGCTCCCGCTGCCGGTCATGCCGCCCTCGCCGTGACGCCGCCGGCCCTCTGGGGTGAGGACGTGAGCGACTGGGCCGTACGGAGCAGGTGCGCAGGTGGCCCGGCGGCGGCCGCTCTACGGTCCGGGGCATGCGCAGACTTCTGGTGACCGGTTCGGTCCTGCTCGCTCTCGCCTGCCTGCTCGGGGCCCGTCCCCCGGCGGTGCCGCTGCCCCTGCGGCTGGCCGGCACAGGCGGCGGCAGCCAGCTCATCACGGCCGTCGCCTCCGGCACCTCCTCCACCACGGGCACGGTCACCTGGTGGAGTCTGCGCGCCGGACGCTGGGTGGCAGCCGGGTCCGCGCCCGCCCGCTTCGGGGCGAACGGGCTGGCCGAGGGGGCATCGCGCAAGCAGGGAACCTTCACCACGCCCACCGGGCTGTACGGCCTGCCGTACGCCTTCGGGGTGAAAGCGGCCCGGCCCGGCACGCGTTATCCGTACCGCCGGGTCAGTGACCGGTCGTGGTGGTGCCAGGACAACGCGGCGCGCGCCTACAACCGGTGGGTGGAACCGCGGCCCGCCGGCTGCCGGGCCACCGAGGCCGAACACCTGATCACGTATCCGACGCAGTACGCCCGGGCCCTCGTCGTCGGGTTCAACTACGACCGGCCGGTACGGGGCCGGGGCGCCGGGATCTTCCTGCACGTCAATGGACGCGGCGCGACCGCCGGCTGTGTCTCCGTGCCGGCGGCCGCGATGGACCGGATCCTGGCCTGGGCCGATCCGGCCCGCCGTCCGCATCTCGCGATCGGGACCCGTTCGGGCCCGACCGCGATCACGCGCTACTGATGTCAGCGCTCGTTCTGCGCGAGCCGCAGCAGATGGTCTGCGAGCGCCTGCCCGCCGGCCGGATCGCGGCTGATCAGCATGAGCGTGTCGTCCCCTGCAATGGTGCCGAGGATGTCGTGCAGCTCGGCCTGGTCGATCGCCGAGGCGAGGAACTGGGCGGCGCCCGGGGGCGTACGCAGCACCACCAGGTTCGCCGAGGCCTCCGCCGAGATCAGCAGCTCGGCGGAGAGGCGGCGCATCCGCTCCTCCTTGGCGGACCCGCCCAGCGGTGCGTGCGGGGTACGGAATCCGCCCTCGCTCGGCACCGCGTAGATCAGCTCGCCACCGGTGTTACGGATCTTCACCGCACCCAGCTCGTCCAGATCCCGGGAGAGCGTCGCCTGGGTGACGCTCAGCCCGTCGTCCGCGAGGAGCTTGGCCAGCTGACTCTGCGAGCGCACCGGCTGCCGGTTCAGGATGTCCACGATCCGGCGGTGGCGTGCGGTGCGGGTCTGCGGCACGGACGGCCCGCCGTGCTCGGAATCCTGCGCCTCGGTCATCGTCGTCGCCTCATTCTCCGGTCTGTCCCTCTCCGGATCGTCCGTCCCCGCATGCCGCGTCGAGGGCACCGGGCAGCGCCTGGAGGAACGCGTCCACCTCCGCCTCACCGATGATCAGCGGCGGCATCAGCCGTACGACATCGGGGGCGGGCGCGTTCACCAGGAGTCCGGCTCCCTGAGCCGCCTGCTGCACCTGGGGCGCGAGGGGCTCGGTGAGCACGATACCCAGCAGCAGGCCGGAGCCGCGGACGTGGGAGACCAGGGGGTGCCCCAGGCCCTCCACACCGTCACGGATCCGCTCACCGAGCCGCTTCACGTTGTCCAGCGCACCGTCGGCGGCCAGGGTGTCCAGGACCGCGAGTCCGGCGGCGCAGGCGATCGGGTTGCCGCCGAACGTCGTGCCGTGCTGGCCGGGGCCGAGCAGATCGGCCGCGGCGCCGAAGGCCACCGTGGCGCCGATCGGCAGGCCGCCGCCGAGCCCCTTGGCGAGGGTGACCAGATCGGGCTCGACGCCTTGGTGGGCCTGGTGCTCGAACCAGGTGCCGCACCGGCCGATCCCGGTCTGCACCTCGTCGAGGACGAGCAGGGTGCCGGTGGCCCGGGTGATCTCCCGGGCCGCTTCCAGATAGCCCTTGGGCGGGACGACCACGCCGTTCTCGCCCTGGATGGGCTCGATGATGAGCAACGCGGTGTCGGTGGTCACCGCGGCCCGCAGCGCCTCGACGTCCCCGTACGGTACGTGCGTGACGTCACCGGGCAGCGGGACGAAGGGCTCGCGCTTCTTGGGCTGGCCGGTGAGCGCGAGGGCCCCCATGGTCCGGCCGTGGAAGCCGCCGTCGGTGGCGACCATGTGGCCGCGGCCGGTCAGCCGCCCGATCTTGAACGCGGCCTCGTTGGCCTCGGCGCCCGAGTTGGAGAAGTAGACCTTGCCGGTGCGGCCGAAGAGCTGGAGCAGCCGTTCGGCGAGGGCGACGGGCGGCTCGGCGACGAAGAGGTTGGAGACGTGGCCGAGGGAGGCGATCTGGTGGGAGACCGCCTCGACGACCGCGGGGTGGGCGTGGCCCAGCGCGTTCACCGCGATGCCGCCGACGAAGTCGAGGTACTCGGTGCCGTCCGCGTCCCACACATGGGCGCCTTCGCCGCGGACCAGGGGCAGTCGGGGGGTGCCGTAGTTGTCCATCAGCGCTTGCTGCCAGCGCTGCGTGAGTTCCTGGTTGCTCATGACTCCCCCTGTGTTCCGGTCGTTGTGTCGGGCACGACCATCGTGCCGATTCCTTCGTCGGTGAAGATCTCCAGCAGGATCGAGTGCTGGACCCGGCCGTCGATGACGCGGGCGGTCTCCACGCCGTTGCGTACGGCGTGCAGGCAGCCCTGCATCTTGGGCACCATGCCGCTGGAGAGTTCCGGCAGGAGCTTCTCCAGCTCGGTGGCGGTGAGGCGGCTGATCACGTCGTCGCTGTTGGGCCAGTCCTCGTAGAGGCCCTCGACGTCGGTGAGGACCATCAGCGTCTCGGCGCCCAGCGCGGCGGCGAGTGCGGCGGCCGCGGTGTCGGCGTTGACGTTGTAGACGTGGTTGTCCTCCGCCGAGCGGGCGATGGAGGAGATGACGGGGATACGACCGTCGTCCAGCAGCGCCTGGATGGCCCCGGTGTCGATCGCGGTGATCTCGCCGACCCGGCCGATGTCGACGGCCTCGCCGTCGATCACCGGGCGGTGCTGGATCGCGGTGATGGTGTGGGCGTCCTCACCGGTCATGCCGACGGCGAGCGGGCCGTGCTGGTTGAGCAGCCCGACGAGCTCGCGCTGGACCTGTCCGGCCAGCACCATCCGTACGACGTCCATCGCCTCGGGCGTGGTGACGCGCAGTCCGGCCTTGAACTCGCTGACCAGGCCCTGTTTGTCGAGCTGGGCGCTGATCTGCGGGCCGCCGCCGTGGACGACGACGGGCTTGAGGCCGGCGTGCCGCAGGAAGACGACGTCCTGGGCGAAGGCCGCCTTCAGCTCCTCGTCGATCATGGCGTTGCCGCCGAACTTGATGACGACGGTCTTGCCGTTGTGCCGGGTCAGCCAGGGCAGTGCCTCGATGAGGATCTGCGCCTTCGGGAGTGCGGTGTGCTTCCGCGCGGCACTCATGAGCTGTACGCGCTGTTCTCGTGGACGTAGTCCGCGGTGAGGTCGTTGGCCCAGATGACGGCCGACTCGGTGCCCGCGGCGAGGTCGGCGGTGATCTTGACCTCCCGGTACCGCATGTCGACGAGGTCGCGGTCCTCGCCGACTCCCCCGTTCTTGCAGACCCAGACGTCGTTGATGGCGACGTTCAGCTGATCCGGATCGAAGGCCGCCTTCGTCGTGCCGATGGCGGACAGGACCCGGCCCCAGTTGGGGTCCTCGCCGTGGATGGCGCACTTGAGGAGGTTGTTACGGGCGATGGAACGGCCCACCTCCACGGCGTCGTCCTCGGTCGCGGCGTTCACGACCTCGATGCGGATGTCCTTGGAGGCGCCCTCCGCGTCGCCGATCAGCTGCCGGGCGAGGTCGTCGCAGACGGCCCGTACGGCCTCGGCGAACTCCCCCTGCTCCGGGGTGATTCCGCTGGCCCCCGAGGCCAGCAGGAGCACGGTGTCGTTGGTGGACATGCAGCCGTCGGAGTCGACCCGGTCGAAGGTGGTCCGGGTGGCGTCGCGCAGGGCCGTGTCGAGGCCGGGGGCTGCGACGTCGGCGTCGGTGGTGAGGACGACGAGCATCGTGGCCAGTCCGGGTGCGAGCATGCCCGCGCCCTTGGCCATGCCGCCGACGGTCCAGCCCTCGCCGCCCGCGACCGCGGTCTTGTGGACGGTGTCGGTGGTCTTGATGGCGATGGCGGCCTTCTCGCCGCCGTGCTCGCTCAGGGCGGCCGCGGCCTTCTCGATGCCGGGCAGCAGCTTGTCCATGGGGAGCAGCAGACCGATGAGCCCGGTCGAGGCGACGGCGATCTCACCGGCGCTGTGGCCTTCGAGGACCTCGGCCGCCTTCTCGGCGGTGGCGTGGGTGTCCTGGAAGCCCCGCGGTCCCGTACAGGCGTTGGCGCCACCGGAGTTGAGGACGACGGCGGTGACCTCGCCGCCCTTGAGGACCTGCTGCGACCAGAGGACGGGCGCGGCCTTGACACGGTTGGAGGTGAAGACGCCCGCGGCGGCGCGACGCGGACCGTTGTTGACCACGAGGGCCAGGTCCGGGTTACCGCTCTCCTTGATCCCGGCGGCGATGCCCGCCGCCGAGAATCCCTGTGCTGCCGTGACGCTCACTGCTTCTCCTCGTTCGCTTCTCCGGCCGCGCAGTGCGGCCGTGCGGCTTTCGTCGTCGTCCGCAGCCCGGCGGCTGCGTCTTCGTCGCTCACGGAGCGACGCCGATCGTGGAAAGTCCTGTGTCCTCGGGCAGTCCGAGAGCGATGTTCATGCTCTGCAGGGCCCCGCCCGCGGTGCCCTTGGCGAGGTTGTCGATGGCGCTGATCACGATGATCCGGCCGGCGGACTCGTCGTACGCGACCTGGATCGATGCGGCGTTGGAGCCGTACACGGCGGCTGTCGCGGGCCACTGCCCCTCGGGGAGCAGATCGACGAACGGCTCGTCCGCGAAGGCCTTCTCGTACGCGGCGCGAAGGGACTCGGCACTCACGCCCGGCTTCGCCTTGGCACTGCACGTGGCGAGGATGCCGCGGGGCATCGGGGCGAGGGTCGGGGTGAAGGACACGGTGACCGGTTCACCGGCGGCCGCGCTGAGGTTCTGGATCATCTCGGGCGTGTGCCGGTGGCCACCGCCGACGCCGTACGGCGACATGTTGCCCATCACCTCGGAGCCGAGCAGATGCGGCTTGGCCGCCTTGCCCGCACCCGAGGTACCGGAGGCGGCGACGATCACAGCCTCGGGCTCGGCGAGCTGGGCCGCGTACGCCGGGAAGAGCGCGAGCGATACGGCGGTCGGGTAGCAGCCGGGCACCGCGATGCGCTTGCTCCCCGCCAGTGCTGCCCGCCCACCGGGCAGCTCGGGCAGACCGTAGGGCCAGGTCCCTGCGTGCGGCGAGGCGTAGAACTTCTCCCAGTCCGCGGCGTCCTTGAGCCGGAAGTCGGCCCCCATGTCGACCACGAGCACCTCGTCACCGAGCTGCTCCGCCACTGCGGCGGACTGTCCGTGCGGCAGGGCGAGGAAGACCACGTCGTGCCCGGCGAGCACCTCGGCGGTGGTCGGCTGGAGCACCCGGCCGGCCAGCGGCCGCAGATGCGGCTGCAGGGCGCCGAGCGGCTGGCCCGCGTTGGAGTTCGCGGTGAGGGCCCCGATCTCGACTTCGGGGTGCACCAACAGAAGGCGGAGCAGCTCACCGCCGGCGTATCCGCTCGCCCCTGCCACTGCTGCACGTACCACCATCGAAATCCTCCTCGTCGATGGCATGACTATACGCATCTCTGCACTTTTATGCAAAGACATGCGACCATCCGGCGGGAGCCTCGCGGCGCGACCGAGGGCCCCGCCCGGCGGACGGGTCCGCTGATCGGCGAATGAACGCGTAACACCGCGCAATGACGACGTAACCAGGCCCAGGCCCCACGGAGGCGGATCTTCACCCGGAGCGCTTCGCCGGCCCCGCACAGCAGTCCCTCATCGACGAGATCGCTTCCGCATGCCGGAGCACGGGGCGGGACCCGCCGGCACTCACCTTCGGGGCACGAGGATGCCGTGGAGTACCGGCTCGACCACCGGGCGCGACGGCCAGGGTGACGATCCGCCCTACCGCATGGGGCGGGTCTCGGGTTCCTGCCGGGCCGACGCCGGGACGTCAGCGGCTTCGGCCTGCCCGCCCGACCCGGCCGAAGGCCTCCACACCCGAACAGGCCCGGACGTCCGTGGCGCAAGTCAGTTGCACGCCGCGATCGCCAATGAAGAGGGAGTACCGGGCCTACGCCGCGCCGCTTTCCGGTCCACTGCACCCTGCAGTTCATCGCGGCAGCACCCATGGTCATGACAATTCGCCACCAGCAAGCCGCGCCCCGTTCCCGCCCCGGCCCATGGGCAGCCGCGGCCCTCTCCCGCCAGGCCTGCGCCCGCAGGTAATGGGAGAGGGCGTCGAGCATGCCCAGCCGTGCGCCCGGATACCCCGACCACGGCATCCGTCACCCCCGGGCCACCCACCATCCAGCTCCCGCCGGCCACCACCCGGGCCCGCCCATTGCCTATCCAAACGGAATTGGACTTCCGCACCAGGATTCAGCGACCGAGCCCAACTTCCGCCTATCTAAACGGAATTGACCTCGCCACCCGGGTCCAGCGGCCAGGCCTGCCCACTGCCTATGTAAACGGAATTGCCCTCGACACCAGGGCTCAGCGAGTCGATCTTGGTGCCAAGTCAAGGAGCTTGACAAGCCGACGCGACGCCTGCCAAGGTCATCCATCGCGGGGTGCCCCTGAGAGAAATTCAATTTCGGGGCACCGGGGGGAAGGGCACGACAACTTATGTAACGGCACTGTTAACACACCCTCTTTGGTCATATTGACTCTTGCTCCTTGGCGAGTCGAATGAGGGTGCACAAAAGCATCTTTCATATTTCGGGTAGCCTTCGGGGGGTGGCTTTGAATGGAAGCAACACAGTCGGCCGATCATCCGGCTGCCGACCTGGCCGCTGCGGTGCGCGCCGAGTTGTCCGCCCGGCTGGGCATGGATCCCGCCGCTCTGCGTGACGACATCGTCTTCTCCGCCTATGGACTCGACTCGCTCAAGGCCGTCGGATTCGTCGAGGCGCTCGGCGAACTGATGGGCCGTCGGCTTCCGGCCACGCTCCCGTGGGAATGCCCGACGGTCGAGCGGCTGGTCGCGCGGTTGATCGGCGGGCAGGAGCTGGAACCCACGGTCCCAGGAGCGATGGAGGGTCCGGGGGCCCCTGTGAGCGGCGAGCCCGTCGCCGTCGTGGGCATGGCCTGCCGCTTCCCGGGCGCGGACGACATCGATCAGTTCTGGCAACTGCTGAGCGACGGCGCCGACCTGGTCGGACCGCCACCGTCGGGGCGGCGGAAGCCCGGATCAGGACCGCGTGAAGCGGGATACCTGCGCGGCCCCGTCGATCGGTTCGATCCGCTGTTCTTCGGTATCTCCCCGCGCGAGGCGCAGGAGATGGATCCGCAGCAGTCCCTGTTCCTCGAAGTGGCCTGGGAGGCGCTGGACGCCGCGGGGCTCGGCGACGGCAGGCTCACCGGCAGCCGCACCGGGGTGTTCGTCGGCGCCATCTGGCATGACTACGCCGACTTGGGAGCGGCACCGGCCGGCCCGGCCTCGGCGTACATGGCGAGCGGGCGTTCCCTGAACATGATCGCCAACCGCTTGTCCTACTCGCTCGGGCTTCGCGGGCCGAGCCTGGTGGTCGACAGTGCGTGTTCGTCCTCCCTGCTGGCCGTGCACCTGGGCTGTCAGAGCCTGGCCACCGGGGAGTCGAACGTGGCCGTCGTGGGCGGGGTCAACCTGCTGCTGGACCCGCGGACCACGGAGGCGCTGCAGGGCTTCGGCGCTCTCGCGCCGGACGGCCGGTGCAAGGTCTTCGACGCGAGTGCCGACGGATTCGGCCGGGGCGAGGGCTGCGGCGTCATCGTCCTCAAACCCTTGTCGCGCGCGCTCGCCGACAACGACCGGATCTGGTGTGTGATCCGGGGATCGGCCGCCAACAACGACGGGCAGAGCAACGGCCTGACCGCTCCGAACCCGATCGCCCAGCAGGAAGTGCTCAGCCAGGCCTACAGAACGGCGGCGGTCGATGCGCGCGACGTCGCGTACATCGAGACGCATGGCACGGGAACCGCTCTCGGCGATCCGATCGAGGCCTCTGCCCTCGGCGCGGCGCTCACCGTGGGGCGGAAGCAGGACGCACCGGACTTGGTCATGGGCTCGGTGAAGGCGAACATAGGCCACCTCGAAGGCGCCGCGGGCATCGCAGGGATGATCAAGGCGGCGCTCTGCCTGCAGCATCGCCGGATCCCGCCGAACCCGCACTTCGCGACCCCGAACACGCACATCGACTTCGAAGGACTGCGCCTGCGCGTTCCGCGCGAGAGCGAGGCCTGGCCGGAGAACGCGCGCCCGCTCGCCGGAGTCAGCGCGTTCGGCTGGGGCGGCACGAACGTGCACGTCGTTCTCGAGGGACGCGACGAGCCCCTGACCCGTGAGCTGCCCGTGGCCGACGCCCCGGAGCAGACCGCGTCGTCGGTCGCTGCGCCGACGGGCATGCCGAGCCCGGACATCCTCTTCGCCTGCTCCCCGCACGGGCACCAGTACGCGGAAATGGGTGTCGAGATGATGCGCGCGGAGCCGATCTTCCGCGCCGCTGTCGAGGAGTGCGACCGCGCCTTCATCCCGCTGGCGGGCTGGTCCCTGGCCGAGAAGCTCGCCACGGGCCAGGAGGACAGGAAGCGCCTTGACGTGGTCCTGCCGCTGCTGTTCGCAGTGCAGGTCGGCCTGGCCCGCTGGCTGGAGCACACCGGGGTGCGTCCGGCCTCGGTGGTCGGGCACTGCATCGGCGAGATCCCGGCGGCCGTGATAGCCGGAATCCTCGACGTGGAACAGGCGACGTCGCTGGTCTACCACTACAGCCGGTACCAGTACCAGATGGCCCGCCCCGACCACGGCATGGCCGCCCTGGAGTACACGGTGGCCGAGGTGCGGGAACTCCTCGGCCCGGAAGAGGGCGCGGTGACCGTGGCCGCATGCAACGGGCCGCGTTCCACCGTGATCTCCGGCGACCGCCCTCGGCTCGAAGCAGTGGTGGCCGCGGCGAAGGCGGCCGGTGCCCAGGCCGGCATGATCGACGTCGATGTGGCCGGACACGGCCCGGCGATCGAGCAGGTCATCGAGGACCTGGTGCGCGACATCGGCGAGTTGCGCCCCCGCCCGGGTCGAATACCGATGATCTCCTCGGTCACCGCGGAGCCGCTCGACTGGCGTGAGGTCGACGGCGCGTACTTCGCGCAGAACCTGCGCTGCCTGGTCCGATTCGACGACGCCGTACGCCGGGCGATGACTGACGGCGCCTCGGTACTTCTCGAGATCACCGCCCATCCGGTGCTGCTGCACGCGTTGACGCAGCTCACCGATGAGGCCGCCGCCGCCGTCGGCGACACCGACGGCGCCGAAGGCCTCCCCGTCGCGCTCGGCACCATGCGGCGCGGCGACGCGCGCGGCGGGCTGTCCGACACTCTCAGCCGGCTGCGGACGCTCGGCTGGGAGCCGGTGCCGCCGGACGAGCCGAAGGCGCATCTGCTGACCCTCTCCGCGCAGAGTCCGCAGGCGCTGCTCCAGTACGCCGAGGACACGGCCCGCGCGCTGCGCACGGCAGGGCCGGAGATCACCGTGGCAGACGTCTGCCGGGCCACGGCCCGCCGCACCGTCTTTCCGTACCGGCTCGCCGCGGTCGGGCGGGATCTGCCCGGCCTGGCCGATGACTTGGACCGGCTCGCCAAGGGCGGCGACACGGAGGCCGCCCGGGCCTCGGAGCAGCCCGCCGTCGGCCGGCCCCGGACCGCGTTCGTGTTCCCGGGTCCGGACTCGCAGTGGCCCGGCATGGCCCGGAGACTGATGGCCGAGGAGCCGGTGTTCGCGGCGGCGCTGCGCGAGTGCGACGCGGAGGCGGCGCCGATGCTCGGCCGGTCGATCCTCGAGGAGCTGCGCTCGAACGCGGCCGACGTGCCACTGACCGGTCAGCGCGTCCAGCTCGCCCAGCCGCTGCTCTTCTCCGTCCAAGTGGCACTCGCCGAGCTGTGGCGGTCCTGGGGAGTTGAGCCGGACGTGGTGACCGGCCACGGGACGGGTGAGGTGGCGGCGGCGTACACGAGCGGGGCACTCACCCTGCACGACGGCCTTCGGATCATCTGCCTGGGCAGCGCTCTGCTCGGCGGGACATCCGGGCACGGCGGGGTGCCGGCCGATGTGGCCGCGCACAGCCCGCAGATGGACGGCCTGCTGGAGCGGCTGAGCGAGGTTCGGCCGACCGCGGGCCGGGTCCCGATCCACTCGACCGTACTGAACCGGCTCGTCGACGGCTCCGGCATGGATGCCGCGTACTGGTGCGACAACCTGCGCGAGCCTGTGTCGCTTTCGGACGGGGTCCGGTCGCTGCTCGACGAGGACATCTCCGTGTTCGTCGAAATCAGCCCGCACCCGGTCCTGACCACTGCGATCGATCAGACTGCCGCGCACGCCGGGCGGCAGGTGACGGTCGTCCCGTCGATGCGCCGCGACGAGGACGGGCGCGCTGTCATGCTGCAGTCGCTCGGGGCCGCCTTTGTCGCAGGTGTCGAGGTCGACGGGAGCACGGCTCTCCACCCCGGCGAGCCCCGCCTGGTGGACCTGCCGCCCTACCCCTGGCAGCGCGAGCACTTCCCGATCCCCGGACTCTCCGGTGCTGAGCGCGAGGTGCACTCCGAGTACGCGGCCGGCACGGGTCTGGTGCTCGGCGCCCGGCTCGACTCGGCGGTCGAACCCGGGCTGCACTACTGGCAGACGCGGCTGACCTCCGAGATACCGGAGGTCGCGGACCACCAGGTCCGGGGCATCGCGGTGGTGCCGGGATCGGCCTACCTCGCGCTGGCGACGGCTGCGGTCGACGAGGTGATACCGGGAGCGGAACTCACTGTTTCCGACCTGTTGTTCGCCTCCGCACTCGCACCGCAGACCGGACGGCCGCGGCTCGTGCAGTCGGTGCTGTCCGAAGAGGGCAGCGGCGCCCGCTTCCGCGTCTTCGACGGCGGAGGGGGTCCGAACCCGGTCCTGCTCGCCGAGGCCGTGTTCCGGGCCGAGGACGTCACGCCGGACGGGCGCAGCCCCCTGCGCCACGACATGGAGCTCTCCGCGCCGGACGTCCTCACGGAGGACGGCTTCTACCGGCTGCTGGCCGACAACGGCGTCGAGTGCGGCCCCGAGTACCGGCGGGTGACCGCCTTCCGGGCCCTCGACGGTGGCGCAGTCGCGCAGGCCACGCTCACGGCGCGGGATCTCGCGCTGTCGGGTACGCGGCTGCCGCGCTCCGCGTACGACGCTGCTTTCCAGACAGTCAGCGCCGCCGTGCTCAGCGGTGGCAACCCGGGCGGTTCTGGTGTGGTGCTGGTCGAGGGAGCCGATTCGATCTCCTTCGCCGGCAAGCCGTCCGGCACGGTGTCCGTTCACGTGCGGCTCGAGGCGGACGGCGCCGGGGGTACCCGGGCCGAAGTGCAGATGCTGGACTCCGCCGGCGGCGACCTGATGACGATCCGCGGGCTGCGTGTGCGCCGGTCCGACACGTTACGGATCGCGTCATCCGCCGCGGAGTCCGGCGGTTCTGTGCAGGCCGCGGAGTCTGCTCAGCCCGCGGCCGCCGAGAAGTCGGTGTCGGCGCTGCTCACGGCGGCCGACCCGGTGGCCGAGGTCGAGTCCACCCTGCGGACGGCCATCGCACGGATCGTGGGCACGAGTCCCGAGCGCGTGGGCGCCGACCAGCCGTTGCACGAGCTCGGCATGGACTCGCTCATGTCGGTCGAGCTCCGCAAGAGGCTGGAACGCAAGTTCAGCGTGGAGCTGTCTTCCAGCCTCATCTTCAACTACCCGACGGTCCGGAAGCTCGTGCCGTACCTCAGCGACAAGATCGGGCTGGGTACGCCGCGGCATGACGCCGACTCTGTGCGGCCGCCCGAGCCGGTGCCGCCCGGAGCCCCCGACGAATCCGCGCTCCTGCCTGGTGCGGATGACGGAGACAGCCTGATACGGGAGCTCGAACTCCTCGAAGCACGCATAGAGGACCTCTGACATGACAGATTCCCCCATCGTCGCGTCCCGGCCTGCGCCCGACGCCGCACGAATCGTCGCACGCCTCCGGGAACGCATCGAGAAGCTGGAGCGCACTCGCAGCGAGCCGATTGCTCTGATCGGCGTCGGCTGCCGGTTACCGGGCGGCGTCCGGTCCATGGAGGACTACTGGGACTTGCTCTCCGGCGGCGTGGACGCCATCACGCCCATCCCCGCCTCGCGGTGGGACGGGCCGTCCTTCTACGACCCCGACCCGGAGACGCCGGGCCGGATGCGCATGCAGTACGGCGCCTTTGTCGACGGGGTCGACGAGTTCGACCCCTACTTCTTCGGCATCTCGCCGCGCGAGGCGTCCCGGATGGACCCGCAGCAGCGGCTGTTCCTCGAGGTCGCCTGGGAGGCGCTGGACCGGGCCGGACTCTCCCGGGAGGCGCTTGCCGGCACTGCGACGGGCGTGTTCGTGGGGGTGAACTCCGCTGACTACCTCCAGCTCCAGGTGGCCGACCCGTCCTGGGCGGACACGTACACGATCACCGGCGGGACCAACTCGCTGATCGCGAACCGGCTTTCCTACCTGTTCGACCTGAGCGGCCCGAGTCTGACCGTGGACACCGCCTGCTCGAGCTCGCTCGTCGCGGTGCACCTGGCCTGCCAGAGCCTGCGCAGCGGCGAGAGCGACCTGGCCGTGGTCGGCGGCGTGAACCTGATTCTCTCCCCCTCGACGGCGGTCGCCCACGCGAAGGGCATGCCGCTGTCCCCGGACGGTCGATGTCGCACTTTCGACGCTTCCGCGAGCGGATACACGCGCGGCGAGGGTGTGGTCGCGGTCACGCTGCGCCGGCTCAGCGACGCGGTGGCCGCGGGCGACCCGGTCATCGCGGTGATCCGCGGCTCCGCGGTGAACCAGGACGGGCTGAGCAACGGTCAGACCGCGCCGAACGGCCGGGCGCAGCAGGCGGTGATCCGGCAGGCGCTCAAGTCCGCCGCCCTCGAACCGAACCAGATCACCCTCGTCGAGGCGCACGGCACGGGCACGGTTCTCGGCGACCCGATCGAGGTCGAGGCGCTGGCCGCGACCTACGGGCGCGCGGACGAGGCGCCGCCGTGCGTGCTCGGCTCGGTGAAGACCAACATCGGTCATCTGGAGTCGGCTGCCGGACTGGCCGGGCTGGTGAAGGCCGCACTGTGTCTCAAGCACGGGCGGATCATTCCCAACCTGAACTTCGACCGTCTCAACCCGAACATCGATCTGACCGGCACGCGGCTGGCCATCGCCGAGCAGGGCCAGGACTGGACGGCGGCCGAGCGCTTCCGGCACGCGGCGGTCAGCGCCTTCGGTGCCGGCGGGACGAACGCGCACGCGATCCTCGGACCGGCGCCCACACCCGCGCCCGCACCCCCGGCCGCGCCCGCCCCGGCGCCGCCGTACATCGTGGCGATGTCCGCCCGCACCGAGGACCTGCTGGCCGCGACGGCGACCGCGCACCGGGACTTCCTGCACGCGGCCCCGGCCGGCGACGCGGAGTTCCGGGCCATCGCGCACACGGCGAGCGCCCGGCGCACGCACCAGGAACACCGTCTCGCTGTGGTGGCCCGCACCGCGAGCGAGGCGGCGGACCGGCTGAGCGCCTGGTCGGAGTCCGGATTCGCACCCGGTGTGGTGAGCGGGCGTGCCGAGGATGCGCCGACCGGCGCGGTGTTCGCCTTCTCCGCGCACGCGCAGAGCGGCTGGGCGGAGACCGTGCGGCAGCTGTCGCAGGACAGCCCCGCTTTCCGGGAGATGCTCGACGACTGCGACGACGCTCTGCGCCCGTGGCTCGGCCGCAGCATCCACGGCCTGATAGAAGGCATCGACGACGAGCAGCGGATCGACCTGGTGCAGCCGGTGCGGTACGCGATCAGCCTCGCCCTGGCCGCCTGGTGGACGGAGGCGGGAATCCGCCCGCAGGCCGTCGTCGGTCACGGGTTCGGCGAGGTGGCTGCGGCTCGGTTCGCCGGGGTGCTCGACCGCACCGACGGCGCCCGGGTGATCTGTGCGCAGAGCGCGGCGGTCGAGGCGCGGCGGGGACACGGAGGGATGCTCGCGGTCGCCGCGTCGGCTGACCGGCTCGCCGAGCTGGCCCGGCGTTTCGACGGGCTCGCGGTGGCCTCGTCGGAAGGGCCGCTGTCCGCTTCGCTCTCCGGCCCGCAGGACGCGCTGGAGAAGGCAGCAGCCGAGCTCAAGGCGGAGAACATCCCGTCACGGCTGGTGAGCCAGGCGGTGGCGACACACAGCTCGGCCATGGACGAGATGCGCGAGGGACTGCTCGCCGCGCTGTCCGGGCTGACTCCGCGCCAGGCCGATCCGCAGATCATCTCCTCGGTGACCGGGCAGGTCCGCGAAGGCGCCGACTTCGGGCCCGAGCACTGGTTCGAGAACATGCGGCGCACGGTCCGCTTCTGGGACGCGGCGCAGACCGCTATCGGCCTCGGTGCCGGTGCGTTCGTCGACTTGAGCCCCAGGCAGCCGCTCGCCAGCAGCCTTCAGCAGGCACTCGCCGACGCCGGGGTGCAGGGGCTGGCCGTGCCCGCACCGAACTCCGGCGCCTCGGCCGGGGAACCCCTGCTGCTGGGCGCTGCGGCGCTGCACTGCGCAGGCATGCGGATACGGTTCGACGAGCTGCTCGGTCCGCCCGCCCTGGCCGTGCCGCTGCCGCCCCAGCCGTGGCAGCACGAGCAGCTCTGGTACCGCGAGCGCGACACCCCGGCCGCCCTGCAGGCACCGAAACCGGCCGCGCCGCAGCGGCGCCGCGTGTCCGTCGATGCCGAACTGGCCGGCCGACTGCGTACGCTGCCGCCGGCCGAAACGGTGCCGGCCGCTGCGGACTTCGTCCTCGGTCTGGTGGCCGCAGCCTTGGAGTTCGACTCCCGGGAGCTCGACCCGGACGCGGGCTTCTTCCAGCTCGGCATGGACTCGCTCATGGCGACGAACGTGCATGCGCGGATCGTCGCCGCCCTCGGCATACCGCTCCCGGCAACAGTGATGTTCGAACACGGGTCGGTCAACGCGCTCGCCCAGCATCTGGCCGAGGTGGCCGCACCCGAGACCGGGACCGCCGAGGTGCCCGTACCCGACGCCGGGACCGCTGAGGCGTCCGTCCCCGAGGCCGACGCTCTGAACGTGGACGCAGCGGATCTCGCGGATACCGAAGGCCTGTCGGAAGAAGATCTCATCATTCTGCTCAGCTCGGAAATCGACTAGTGAGGGATAGGGCTTTGACCATCGACACAGCTGAGCCCAGTTCGGCCCGCGAAGTGCTGGCCCGGAGCCTGGTACAGATCCGCACTTTGCGGGCACGCCTCAACGAGGCGGAGCAGGCGAAAACCGAGCCGATCGCGGTGATCGGCATGGGCTGCCGGCTGCCCGGCGGCGTGCGGAGCCCGGAACAGTACTGGGATTTCCTGCTCCGGAGCGAGAGCGGGACCGTGCCGGTCCCACCGGAACGCTGGGACCCGAAGCGGTGGGGCGGCATAGCGGGCGGCGGATTCCTCGACGAGGTCGACCGCTTCGATGCCGGGTTCTTCGGCATCTCTCCACGCGAGGCCGCCGCTCTCGACCCGCAGCAGAGGATGTTCCTCGAGGTGGCCTGGGAGGCCCTGGAGCACGCGGGGCAGGCGCCGGACCGCCTGGCCGGCAGCCCCACCGGCGTCTATCTGGGCGTCACCACCTACGACTACGTCCAGAACCAGATGCAGCAGGTCGTCGCCGACGAGCTGGAGATGTACTGCACCACCAGCAACGCCTCGACGTTCGCGGCCGGCCGGCTCTCCTACTGGCTCGGCCTGAGCGGCCCGAGCCTGTCCGTGGACACCGCCTGCTCCTCCTCGCTGGTCGCGGTGCACCTGGCCTGCCAGAGCCTGCGCTCCGGGGAGACCTCGATGGCGCTGGCCGGCGGTGTCAACGTCCTGCTGAGCCCGGAGTGGTTCCTGCTGATGTCTCAGGCCGGGATGCTCGCCGAAGACGGCCGATGTAAGACCTTCGACGCGTCGGCCGACGGCTACGGCCGAGGCGAGGGCTGTGGCGTGGTGGTGCTCAAGCGGCTGTCCACCGCGCTCGCGGACAACGATCGCATCGAGGGGCTGATTCTCGGCTCCGCTGTCAACCAGGACGGCCGCAGCAGCGGCATCACCGTGCCGAACCCGGCGGCGCAGACCGAAGTGGTGCGGGCAGCGCTGCGCGCAGCACGGATCGAGGGCAACCGCGTCGGGTACATCGAGGCGCACGGCACGGGCACCCCGCTCGGCGACCCGCTCGAACTGCGGGCGCTGCGTGCCGCGCTCGGCGCGCCGGCCGGTTCGGAGCCCCCGCTGGTCGGTTCGGCCAAGACCAACTTCGGTCACCTGGAGGCCGCGGCCGGCGTCGTAGGGCTCATCAAGGCCCTGATGACGGTGCAGCACGGCACCGTACCGCCGCACCTGAACCTGAGCACCGTCAACCCGGCGATCGATCTGGACCAGCTGCACCTGCGCATCCCGGTCGAGCCGACCGTGTTCCCCGCCGGGGACGGGCCCCGCGTCGCCGGAGTCAGCGGCTTCGGCGTCAGCGGCACCAACGCGCACGTGGTGGTCGGCGAGCCGCCGGCACCGGAATCGAGCGCGAACGCGCCCGAGCCGCGCAAGGACCATCTGCTGACCCTGTCCGCGAAGAGCTCCGCGGCCCTGGGCGAGCTGGTGCACGCCTACCAGGACCGGCTGGCGGCCGCGGACGAGCAGGAGCTGCCCGACCTCTGCCACACGGCGGCTGTGGGCCGCGCCGCGCTCCCCTTCCGGGCCGCGGTGGTCGGCCAGACCGCGCAGGCACTGCGCGAAGGACTTGCCGAGGCGATCGAGCTGCCGGCCGAGGACACCTCGCCGAACGTGCACACGGGCCGGGTGAGCGCATCTGCCCGGCCTCGCGTCGCCTTCCTGTTCACCGGCCAGGGGTCGCAGTACGCGCCGATGGCTGCCTCGCTCTACCGGACCGAGCCGTTGGTGCGCGAGCTGTTCGATCAGGCCGACGAGCTGCTCGAGCCCGTGCTGGGCCGCCGCTTGCTGCCGCTGATGCTCGACGGCTCGCTCGACTCCGGGCTCATCGACGAGACCCGCTACACCCAGCCGGCCCTGTTCATTCTCGAGTACGCCGTCGCCCGGCTGTGGCGCTCCTGGGGCGTCGAGCCGGCCGCCCTGCTCGGCCACAGCGTCGGCGAGCTCGCCGCGGCCTGTGTGGCCGGGGCGATGGACTGGACCGAGGGCGCACTGCTGGCCGCCCACCGCGGCCGGCTCATGCAGGAGCTGACTCCCGCGGGCGCGATGGTCACCGTGTTCGCCGACACCCAGCGGGTGCGCGAACTGCTCGCGCAGGCCGGGGAGGGGCTCTCGCTCAGCGCCATCAACGGCCCGCAGAGCGTCGTGGTGGCCGGCGCGCCGGAGGCGATGGAGCGCTTCCTGCCCGTCCTCGCCGAAGCGGGCATCAACTCAAGGCCGATCAAGACCTCCAAGGCCTTCCACTCGCCGCTCATGGAGCCGATGCTCGACCCGTTCGAGGCCGAGGCCGAGAAGATCGCGTACCGGGCGCCGCAGATTCCGTTGTTCTCGAACGTGACCGGCAAGTCCCTCAGCGGCGAAGGCTGTATCGGCGCCGCGTACTGGCGCCGGCACGCGCTGGCCCCGGTGGACTTCCACCGCGGGATGCAGGCCGTGTTCGACTCCGGATGCACCGTGTTCATCGAGGTCGGGCCGAGCCCCGTGCTCAGCGGCATGGCCACGCGGTTCGCCCCGCAGTCCGATTCCGGCCCCGACTTCCTGTTCCTGCCCTCGCTGCGGCAGAAGCAGGACGACAACCGGGTGATGCTCAACGGCCTGGCCGCGCTGCACACCCGCGGCGTCCCGGTGGACTGGGCGAAGGTTGACGCCGGCCGCGGCCGGCGCAAGGTCGCCGCACCCACGTACCCGTTCCGGACCGATCGGCACTGGTACACCCCGAGCACGCAGACTCCGGATGCGGCGACTTCGGCCTCCCTGGTCCCCTCGGCGAACGGGCGCCCGCCCGTCGCCACGACGGGCGCTTCCACAGCCGACGGGGCCGGCACCGGCGGCGCGCTGCTCGGCGCATCGATCCCGTGTGCTCTGGACAGCCGTCTCTTCGACGCACGGATCGACCCCGCGTCGCACGCCTGCCTGCGGGACTGCGTCATGGACGGGATGCCGGTGGTCAACGCCGGCGTCTATCTCGATCTGGCCATGTCGGCCGCGCGGCGGGAAGGCGTGACCGGGCCGATCGCCATCGAGGACTACTCGATTCCCCAGAGCCTGATAGCCAGCGAGGTGTGTGCCGGACAGCTCGCGCTCGAACCCATCGACGAGGCGCGTTACGCCTACCGCTTCTTCGCCCGCCCGGAGAGCGCCGGCGACTCCGCCGCCTGGGCACTGCACGCCCAGGGGCGCGTCGGCCCCGGAGTGCCCGGGACGGCCTCCGCCGCCATCGACGAAGCGGAGCTGGCCGCCGAGTTCGCGCAGCAGACCAGCGGCGAGGACCACTACAGGCAGCTCTGGCAACGCACGATCTACCTGGGTGGGTCGGCCCGCTGGATCGACCACATCTGGCACCGGCCGGGCGAGGCCGTTGCCCGGATACGGCCGGCCGCGGCCGGCGAGGCCGACCCGTATCTGCTGCACCCGGGCGTGACCGACTCGCTGCTGCAGATGCTGATCAGCTGCATGCCCGAAGGCGGCACGCCGGACGAGGCCTACATGCTTCTCGGCATCGATCGCCTCACGTTCCACGGCCACGACGGCAGTGAGCTCTACTGCCGCACCACGGTGACCCGGTCCGGCTACGCCGGCGACGTGCTCACCGCGACGCTCGACGTGCGTGACGCCGGGGGCAACCCGGTGGTGTCGGCCGACGGCGTGTACATGAAGCGCGCGGACAAGGACGCGGTCACGCGTCAGCAAACTGACGCGAGGACGAACAGCCCGGCGCGCCCGGGGGCCGCGCGGTCCGCCAAGCCGACCGGAGCGTCCGGTGCCGCACGCGCACGCATCCTCGCCCTGCCCGCGAACGAGCGAGCGGCCGAGACCCTGAAGCTGGTCACCGGAACCGTCGCGGGCGTGCTCGGATCCCAAGCCGAGGACCTCGCCCTCGACGAGCCGCTCCCGGCCCTGGGGCTCGACTCGCTGATGGCGCTGCAGGCCAACGACCAGTTGACCCGCCAGCTGTCGGTGTCGCTGCCGCTGGTCGCCTTCATCGAGGGCTGCGACATCAGTGGCCTGACCGATCTGGTGCTCGACGCGCTCGGTGAGCCGACCGGCGGGGACGCCGTACAGGGCTCTGATCCGGGCGCGGCCGCGAGCCTCGAACTCGCGGCGGACGAGCCACCGCGGATCGTGCCCGACCCGGACGCGCGGTTCGAACCGTTCCCGCTGACCGACCTCCAGCAGGCCTACCTGATCGGCCGCACGGACGCGTTCGAGCTCGGGAACGTCTCGACCTACTTCTTCACCGAGGTCGACCTCGAAGGCGCCGACCTGGACCTCTTGACCGACAAGCTCAACGCGCTGATCGCCCGCCACGACATGCTCAGGGCCGTCATCAACAACGACAGCACCCAGCGCGTGCTGCCCGAGGTGCCGCGTTACGAGATCCGTACCTACGACGTGTCAGGGCTCGAAGCCGACACCCGCGACCAGAAACTGGCCGCCCTGCACGAGGAGATGCGCGACCAGGTCCTCGCCGCGGACCAATGGCCGCTGTTCGACGTTCGCGCCAGCATCCTGGGCGAGGGGCGCATCCGCCTGCATGTCGCGCACGAGGCGCTGATCAGCGACGCGTGGGGCGCGTCGACGGTGTTCCGCGAATGGGCGCAGTCCGTCCGCGGCGAGGAGCTGGACGAGCCGGCGGAGATCACCTTCCGCGACTACGTCATCGCGGCCAAGGAACTGGAGCAGGGCCCCGAGTACGCGGCCTCGCTCGAGTACTGGCGCGGCCGGGTCGCCGAGATGCCGCCCGCACCCGAACTGCCGCTGGCACGCGACCCTGCCACCGTGCACCGGCCGCACTTCGTGCACCGCGAGCACCGGCTCGACCGCGAGGCCTGGACAGCGTTCCGGGAGCATGCGAAGGCGGCCGGGGTCACCGCGTCCGCAGCGATCTGCGCCGCGTACACCGAGGTGATCGCGCAGTGGAGCAAGAACCCCGACTTCACCCTGAACATGCTCTTCTTCAACCGGATGCCGCTGCATCCGCAGGTGGACTCGATCGTGGGCAACTTCAGCTCGACCATTCTGCTGGAGGTGCACGCGGGCGGCAGCACCCCGTTCGGCGAACGTGCCGTGAAGGTGCAACAGCAACTGTGGCAGGACCTCGAGCACAGCCGGGTGAGCGGTGTCCGGGTGCTGCGGGAGATGAACCAGCAGCGCGGCGAGTCGGTGCGCGCATCCGTTCCGGTCGTGTTCGCCAGCACGGTGAACTTCGCCGCCCGGGACACCCGCGCCGCGGGTACCGGCCTGGTTCAGCACCTGCTGTCCCTCGGCGACAGCGGCCGCGAGGTCTCCAGCGCCATCCGCACCCCGCAGGTGTGGCTCGACCACCAGGTGATCGAGGACGACGGAGAGCTGATCGTCAACTGGGACGTGGTGGAAGAGCTCTTCCCGGCCGGCCTGATCGACGCGATGCATGCCGCTTACGTCAGCCTTCTCAACGAGCTGGCCGCCTCGCCGACGGCTTGGAACAGCCCGATCGCCCCGCTCCTGGGGCAGAAGGAGCTCGCTGTACGGCACCGCGTCAACGCCACCGCGGGCCCGCGGCCCGAGGAGCTGCTGCACGCCGGGTTCATGGCCAACGCGGCCGAACGGCCCGAGCGGGTAGCCGTGATCACGCCCGACCGGAGCCTCACCTACGGTGAACTCGACGCGCTGTCGAACCGGATAGGCAACTGGCTGCTCGAACACGGCACCGCCCCCGAGCAGCTGATCGGCGTGGTGATGCACAAGGGCTGGGAGCAGGTCGCCGGGGCACTCGGCATCCTCAAAGCGGGTGCCGCCTACGTGCCGATCGACGCCGCGGTCCCTGCCGAACGGTTGCGCACGTTGTGCAGGACCTCCGGCATCACCGTGGCGCTCACCCAGCCCGGCGGGCCGGCGGACGAGTCCTGGCCCGACGGCGTGGAACGGCTCGTGGTCGACGACGAGACGCTCGCCGCGCTGTCCGACGCGCCGACTCCCCCGTCCCCCGCGGACCCGGGCGACCTGGCGTACGTCATCTTCACCTCCGGCAGCACCGGAACCCCCAAGGGGGTCATGATCGAGCACCGGGCGGCCGGCAACACCATCGCGGACGTCAACGACCGGTTCACCGTGACCGACCAGGATCGTGTGCTGGCCCTGTCGGCGTTCAACTTCGACCTGTCCGTCTACGACGTGTTCGGCATGCTCTCCGCCGGCGGTGCGATCGTGCTGCCAGATCCGGACGCCGCACACGAACCGTCCCGGTGGGCCGAACTCGCCAGGAAACACGGCGTGACGATCTGGAACAGCGCCCCGGCCCTGATGGAGCTGTTCGCCCAGCACCTCGCCTCGCCGACCGCGCAGGCGCCGGACCTGGTCCGCGTCGTGATGATGAGTGGCGACTGGATACCGGTGACCCTGCCGGATCTGATCCGGCGCGGGCTGCCCGGCGCGGCGATATGGAGCCTGGGCGGCGCGACCGAGGCGTCGATCTGGTCGATCTGGTACCCGATCGAAAGTGTCGACCCGCAGTGGACGAGCGTCCCGTACGGCGTGCCGATGCGCAATCAGCAGTTCCACGTGCTCGACGAGCAGTTGCGCCCGCGCCCGGCCCTGGTCCCTGGCCAGCTCTACATCGGCGGCGACGGCCTGGCCCGCGGGTACCACGCCGACGGGGAGAAGACGCGCGCCTCGTTCGTCAGGCACCCGGCCACCGGTGAGCGGCTCTACCGCACCGGTGACATGGGCCGGTACCGGCCCGACGGCGTGATCGAGTTCCTCGGCCGCGAGGACGATCAGGTCAAGGTGCAGGGATACCGCATCGAGCTGGGTGAGATCGAAGCAGCGATCTCGCACTGCGAGGGCGTGCGCGCCACCGTGGTGCAGGCGCTCGGCGACCGGCAGGGTCCCAAGCGGCTGGTCGCCTACGTGGTCCACCAGCCCGACGCCGACCCGGACACCGGCAAGCTCGAGTCGGCGCTGCGCGCCGTGCTGCCGGAGTACATGGTGCCGAGGCAGTTCGTGCTGCTCGACGAGATGCCGCTCACCGCCAACGGCAAGGTGAACCGCGCTGCGCTGCCCGATCCGTCCATGGGCCTCGGCGAGGCCGCCGGCCGGGCGCCCGAAGGCGAGACCGAGACCCGGCTGGCCGCGATCTGGGCCGAGTTCTTCGACCCGACGCTGGTCACCGCAGACGCCGGCTTCTTCGCCCTGGGCGGCGACTCACTCACCGCGGTGCGGCTGATGGCCCGCATCGAGGCCGAGTGGGAGCGGGTGCTGCCGGTGTCCCTGCTGTTCGCCCGGCCGACCATCGCCCAGCTGGCCGAGGCGCTGTCCGACCTCGGCAGCACACACCGGCGCGAGGCTCTGGTGCAGGTGCGCACGGAAGGTGAACTGCCGCCGCTGTTCTTCGTGCACCCGGTCGGCGGCGACGTGCTCTGCTACGCGGAACTGGCCGCGCGGGTCGGTGGCGACCGCCCCTTCTATGCGCTCCAGACCCCTGACGACCTGGACGCGCCGACGCTGACCGACCTGGCCGCCCACTACGTCGAGGAAGTCATCTCGGCCCAGCCGGACGGCCCCTGGCTCCTCGGCGGCTGGTCGATGGGCGGTGTGGTCGCGATCGAGATGTCCCGGCTGCTGGCCGCGTCGGGCCGGAAGGCGGACCTGGTCGTCGCGGTGGACCTGCTCGAAGCGCCGGGCCCGGCGACCGGCGGGCCACTCGGCGACGACGACCTGCTCGACTGGTTCGCCCGCGACCTGGCCGGACTGTCGGGCAGCGACTGGACGCCGCGCTCCGCGGCGGACAGCGGCGAGAAGGGCAGGGACGAGGACGGCGGCGAGACGGTGCCGTCCGCACATCCCGACCGCATCCAGTCCCTGCGCCAGTCCCTGGTGAGCGCCGGCGTGTTGCCGTCGGACATCGGCGCCGAGGCCTTCCACCGCATCATCGAGCGCTTCATGGCCAACTCGCGCCTCCTGGAGGCCCACCGCCCGGCCCCGTCCGGGGTCCGCACCCTGCTGCTTCGCGCGGCGGACGGCGGCGCGGACGAGAAGACCGCCGCGGCCTGGGTGGACATGCTGGGCGGCGAAGACGCAAGCGTCGAAGCCGTGCCCGGTGATCACTACTCCGTCGTCGCGCCGCCTGCCGTGGACGTCGTCGCAGACGCGATCCGGCGAGCCCTGAACCCCTGACCACACCGGCAAGCAATCTCCTGACGAAAGACGATAGGACACCCCACCATGCGATTCGGCGCGTTTCTCCCTCCGTTCCACCGCCTCGGCCAGGACCCGACCGCGAACCTGCAGCATGACCTGGAGCTGATCAGCCGCCTGGACGAGCTCGGCTTCAACGAGGCCTGGGTCGGCGAGCACCACTCCGGCGGCTGGTCCACCGTCGCCTCGCCGGAGCTGCTGCTGGCCGCCGCGGCCGAGCGCACCCGGCGCATCATGCTGGGCACCGGCGTTGTCAGCCTGCCCTACCACCACCCGCTCACCGCGGCCGACCGGATGGTCCAGCTCGACCATCAGACCCGTGGCCGGATCATGTTCGGCATGGGCGCCGGGGTGCACCCCTCGGACGCGTACATGATGGGTATCGCCGCCAGCGACCAGCGGCGGATGATGGCCGAGTCGCTGGACGCGATCCACCACTTGCTCACCAGCACCGAACCGTTGACCCGCAAGACCGACTGGTTCGAACTGCGTGAGGCCCGGCTGCAGATGCGGCCGTACACCCAGCCCTGTTTCGAGATGATGGCAGCAGGCACGGGCACCGAGCGCAGCATGCGGCTGGCCGGCAAGTACGGCATCAACCCGTTGACCTTCGCCGGACTGGCCGGACGGGAAGCCCCGCCACTCGGCAAGCTGTGGGAGACCACCGAGGACGAGGCCGCGAAGAACGGCACCACGGTGGACCGGAGCAAGTGGCGCGTGGCGATCTGCACCCACATCGCGGAGACCCGCGAGGAGGCGTACCGGCAGGTGCGCCAGGGTGCGGCGGAGTGGTTCCGCAGCTACGTCAAGGGCACCCTCGGCGCCGTGGGCGACCTGCCGGAGGGGCGCGAGGTGGAGCACATGGTGGAGACGCGCACCGCGATCATCGGGTCCCCGGAGGACGCGATAGAGGCGATCGAGTACCTGAACGAGCAGAGCGGCGGCTTCGGCAGCCTGCTGCTGACCGTTCAGAACTGGGCCAACCGCCGGCAGACCATGGACAGCTTCGAACTGTTCGCCTCGGAGGTCGCGCCGCACTTCACCGGCTCGGTGCAGGGCCTGCGCGATTCGCAGGCCTGGGAGGCGTCGCTCCGCGACGACTTCTCCGCGCAGGTCCGCGAGGCGTCCCGGGCGGCGGCAAGCGGCGGGGTATGACGGACCCGCACCGGACGGCGGCCGCCGGCCGCCGTCCGGATGAGAACGAACCGATCGAGCAGACGATCCGCACCGAGGGCTGAGAGCGGGTACGGGTGAGGGATCTCCTGCGCGTCGGATGAGCAGGCCCCCGCGGCCGTGGCCGCCCGGGACTTCTCCGAAGCCATGTCAACGGTGGCGGCGCCACTGGTCATCGCCGCCACCCGGGACGTCGACAGCACGCCCTCGGGCTTCACCGCCTTGTCCCTGACCTCGGTCTCGCTCGCCCCCGGGCTGATGCCGGTGCGCACCTCGAGCTGCCACGGCGTGATGACGAAGGCCGAAGGGTCTGCCGTCGACTTCCTTTCCCAGCGGCACCGCGCGCTGGTCCAGATCTTCGTCACCCCGGGCGCGGACCGCTCAACGGCCGACAGGTTCGGGCCCGGGGACGGCTCCGGCCGGCCCTTCCTGCCGGCGAACCAAGCAGAAGACTCAATGCGGTCACCAGGCTCGCGTTATCAGCTGACCACGGATGGTTAAGGGGTATTCAGTGCCTTCTGAGACGACAATAACCGCCACGCTCCAATCAACCGGCAGTGAGGCACCGGCGGATTACGCGGCCAATGCACGCCGCCGTAATTTCCTCTACCAAGATGGCGTGGTCATCTCCTCGATCATCCGCGCGCTCGGCTCACTCGGCCTGCTGGAATCCGGCCCCGGTGAACAATGCGGCCTTCCCGAAACCGGTTACCTGGGAGTGGTTCGGCGCTGCCTGGCGAGCGTCGGCTGGTTCGACGCCGAGGCCGAGCCGGCAGCGTGGACACCGTCCGGGCTAGCGGCCCTGCGTCATCGCGATCAGTTGCTACAGGCGGGCCAGTTCCTTGCCCGGTTCGCCGGCAGCGCACCCGACTCGTGGAATACCCCGTGGGATGCCGAGACCTCGGATGCTTTCTCGGCCGCAGTCGGGCGCTTGGAGGAATGGCATGCAGGCATCGAGCAGGACGAGTTCGTAGGGGCCTATCTGGAAGGAACGCTGCTCGTACCGGCCATGCTGTCACTTCGCGCTCACGAAGGCAGCGACCGGCTCCCGCAGGACGTGGAGCGTCTCCTGGCCCTGCTCGGCTGGGTCGATGCCGAATGCCAATGGACCCCGAAAGGCCTGGCCTTCCGGAATTTCAGCGATCACTTCGGCCTGGCGGGCTCCTACCTCCCCATGCTGGCCCGCCTGGAAGAGCTGCTCCGCGGCGAGCTCGTGGTGAGTCCCGGAGGCGATGAGTGGCATTGCGAGAACAAGCTCAATGTGCAGGCCGGCTCGGCTGCTCGTCGCCGGTACTTCGCCGATGCGGACCCGATCTTCCGGGAGATGTTCGCAAACGGCCGGCCGCCGGCGTTCATCGCCGACATGGGATGTGGTGACGGCAGTTGGCTCGCCCACCTGCATTCCATGATCGGAGACAGCGTCCGCTACGTCGGCATCGATGCCAGCGCGGTCGCTCTCGACGAGGCACGGCAGAAGCTGCAGGCTGCCGGCGTACGCGACCCGCTGCTCCTGCTGGGTGACATCACATCGCCACTGGAACTGCGGGCCCAACTGGCCGAACACGGACTGTCGATCGAGGACGGCCTGCACATCCGCTCGTTCGCCGATCACGGCCGGACCTACCACGGCGGATCGCCGTCCGATGTCCCTGGCTCGGCGTCCGGCGCGTATGTGGCGCCCGACGGCACGCCGCTGTCGGCCGCTGCGGTCGAGGCGGATCTCGTCGCACATCTTGAGCGTTGGAAGCCTTATGTCGGCAAGCACGGCATGGTGCTTCTTGAGGCGCACTGTGTGCCTCCGCAAGTCGCGTCCCAGCATCTCGGCACGCTGCACTCGGTCGCTTTCGATGCCTACCGTGGCCTGGCTCACCAGTATCCGGTCGAGTATTCGACGTTCATGAACTGCTGCCGGAGGGCCGGCCTGACCGCGGTCAGCCACCTCGAACGCCGCTACCCGGCCACGCGGCCTTTCGTCGCGGTCTCGGTCAACCGATTCGTGTGCGCACAGCCCAATCCCCTGGAGGTCATCCAGCTACGTGGCCAAGACGGGCAGCACCGGGCGACCGCGGTTACGGGACAGGACCTCGTGACGACCGTGCAGGCGGGCGACTGGCGCCCGGAGCCGGGATCCGACCTGGACGACGGACGCGGCCTGCACGAACTGCTCTATTTCGACGGCGACCTGTCCCAGCCCCGCAGGTGGTCCTCCGGAGCAACCGGAGTCGTGGTCCGCGAGGTCATGGCTGCGATCAATGCGCGCGCCGAGCAGGCCCGCAGGGGCGACGTCATCCGGGTTCTGGACTACGGCGCAGGCACCGGCCTGGCGTCGATCGAACTCTCCAAGGTCTGCATCGCGCAGGATCTCCCTGAACGTCTTGCCGGTCTCGGCATCGGCTTCGAGCTCCACCTGGTCGACCTGCCGCACGGGTGGTTCGCTCAGGGCTACGAACTCCTCAAGGACGTCCCCTGGGCCAGGTTCCACTCTCTGCGAGGAGAGGGTGGGCAATTCCGTGATCTTCTCGAAGTCATGGAAGGCGATCACGTTGACGTGGTGATGGCCAACATGGTGTTCCACCTGCTCCGCGAAGGACCGATGCGGCACGCAGCCGCCTCGATCGCGGCTGTGCTGGCGCCCGGCGGAAAACTGGTCTTCAACGCGCCCGACCTCGCGCCCGCCACCAGGAACTCCGTTCTTTTCCACGACCCCAACCGCCTGCTCCGACGGCACTGGCTGAATGCGCTGGAGACGGCCGACCCGTCCGGTCTGCCCTCGCCGCTGCGCGAGGCCGTCACCCGCGCGCGTTCTGAGCAAAGACTGAACGCCCAGGAGCGCGCGGACCGCCGGATACTGCCCACACCGCAGTCCGTCGAAGGGGTTGCCGCAGCTCTCGAGCACTTCATGACCGGCACCACAACCAGTCAGACGTTCGAGCTGCTGGCCGAGGAAAACCTGGCGACGGCCCTCGTCCCGTCGAATCAGGCGGAGTACCTCGCCGAGATCACTGACCGGACGACTCGAGAGGCAGTCATTCGCCACATCGTGCGCGAATATGTCTTCCCGGAAATCTCGAAGGGGCCGGCCGGAACTGGTATCGGCTACAACATCGAGTGGAAGTTCGGCGTCTTCGAGCGCCTCTAGGGTCTTCTCTCCCTATTGCTGTCCAACAGCATTTCCGGCGCCGCAGAATATTCAGAAGGAGGCCTGGCCGGTGTTCAGCCGTATTGCCATTGTTAACCGCGGGGAGGCCGCGATGCGGCTGATCCACGCTGTCCGTGACCTGTCCGCGCAGACCGGGAAGGTCATCGAGACGGTAGCGCTGTACACCGACGCCGACCGCGGCGCCACGTTCGTGCGGGAGGCCGACCGGACGGTCTGCCTCGGCGCGGCCGCGGACCGTCCCTATCTCGACATGGCGGTCCTGGAGAACGCCCTGGCGGAGTCGGGCGCGGACGCGGCGTGGCCGGGCTGGGGTTTCGTCGCGGAGGACCCGGCGTTCGCGGAGCTGTGCGAGAAGGCCGGGGTCACGTTCATCGGCCCGTCCGCGGAGGCGATGCGCCGGCTGGGCGACAAGATCGGCGCGAAGCTGATAGCCGAGAGGGTCGGCGTTCCGGTTGCCCCGTGGAGCCGCGGCCCGGTCGCCACCCTGGAGGAGGCGCACCGGGCGGCGGAGCGGATCGGCTACCCGCTGATGCTGAAGGCCACCGCCGGCGGCGGCGGGCGCGGCATCCGGGTCATCACCTCGGCCGCCGACCTCACCGGGGCGCTGGAACGGACCAGTTCCGAGGCGCTGCGGGCCTTCGGCAACGGCACGGTCTTCCTCGAGCGGCTCGTGACCGGGGCGCGGCACGTCGAGGTCCAGGTCATCGCGGACGGGCAGGGCACGGCCTGGGCCCTCGGCGTGCGGGACTGCTCGGTGCAGCGCCGCAACCAGAAGGTCATCGAGGAGTCCGCCTCCCCACTGCTGTCCGCGGAGCAGGTCACGGACCTGAAGACGTCCGCTGAGCGGCTCGCCCTCTCGGTCGGCTACCGGGGCGCCGCGACCGTGGAGTTCCTCTACCACCCGGACGAAAAGCAGTTCGCGTTCCTCGAGGTGAACACGCGCCTGCAGGTCGAGCACCCCGTCACCGAACTGACCACCGGCACCGACCTGGTGCGGATGCAGCTGCACGTCGCATCCGGCGGGCGCCTTTCCGGGGACCGGCCCACCGAGTCCGGGCACGCCGTCGAGGCGCGGCTGAACGCCGAGGACCCGGACCGCGACTTCGCGCCCGCGCCCGGCCGCATCGCCCGCCTGGTCCTGCCGGCCGGGCCGGGGATACGTGTCGATACCGGTGTCAGCGAGGGCGACACGATTCCCGCGGACTTCGACTCGATGATCGCCAAGGTCATCGCGTACGGCCGCAACCGCGAAGAGGCCCTGGCCCGGCTGCGGCGCGCCATGACCGAGACCAGCGTCGTCATCGAGGGCGGCGCCACCAACAAGAGCTTCGTCCTGGACCTGCTGGTCCAGCCCGAGGTCACCCACGGCAGCACCGCGGCCGGCTGGGCCGACACCGGCTGGATCGACCGGGTCCGCGCGCAGGGCCGTCTGGCCGCCCACGAGCACTCCGGCGTCGCCCTCGTCGCCGCGGCGGTCGGGGCGTACGAGGACGAGGAGGAGGCGAGCCGGCAGGCGTTGCTGGCCGCCGCCCGCGGCGGGCGGCCCCAGGTCCGCCACGACCCCGGACAGGCCCTCGACTACAAGCTCCGCGACGTCTCCTACCGGGTGCGGGTAGCGCGCCGCGGGCCGGACCGGTTCCGGGTCGAGATCGCCGCCGGCGGCGACGTCGCCGTGGCCGAGGCCGTGCTGGAGCGGTTCGACGGCTACAGCGGCGCCATCACGGTCAACGGGCAGCGGTTCCGGCTGACGGCATCCGTGCACGGGCCCGTGCACCAGGTCGAGGTCGACGGCGTCGCGCACCGGGTCAGCCGCGATGAGGGCGGCGTGGTCCGCTCTCCCGCCCCGGCCCTGGTGGTCGCGACCCCGGTCGCCGCCGGGGACGAGGTCGCCGAGGGCGACCCGGTCCTGGTGCTGGAGTCGATGAAGATGGAGACGGTGCTGCGTGCCCCGTTCCGTGCCCTGGTCCGCGAGTGCTCGGCCCCGGTCGGCACCCAGGTCGAGTCCGGTGCGCCGCTACTGCGCCTGGAGCCACTGCCCGACGAGGACGGCGCGTCCGGCGAGGGCGCAGCGGTCGCCGGCGCCGTGGACCCGGAGGGGCAGGCCATCGACCTGCCGACGGTGGCGGACAGCGGGTCGGCCGAGGACCTGGCCGGCGCGTGCCTGCGGGACCTGCGCGGCCTGTTGCTCGGGTACGACGGCGACGCCGACGACCGCAAGTCCCTGACCGCCGGGTACCGGGACGCCCGTACCGAGCTGGGCGACGAGCTCGTCCCCGCGGAACTCGACCTGCTCACCGTCTTCGCCGACCTGTCGGAGCTGAGCCGGAAGAGGGCGGTCCACCATGCCGGGGCGGCGGGTTCGGACCTGTCCGCGCCCGCGAGGTTCGTGCACAGCCCGCGCGAGCACTTCCGCGCCTACCTGCGCAGCCTCGACGCGGACCATGCCAGGGTTCCCGATGCGGTCCAGGCCCGGCTGCGCCGGGTCCTGGCCCACTACGGCGTCACCGGGCTGGACCGGACGCCGGAGCTGGAGACGGCGGTCTTCCGGATCTTCCTGGCACAGCAGCAGATGACCGGCGGCGCCGTCATCATCTCCGAGCTGCTGCGGCAGTGGCAGACGAGCGCACCGCCCGCAGGGCCCGCCCGTGAGCAGGCGAGCTCTGCCCTGGCACAGCTCATCGAGGCAACCCAGGCACAGTTCCCCACCGTGTCCGACCTCGCCCGCGGCGTCGTGCTCCGCTGGTTCACCCAGCCGCCGCTGCGCCGCAGCCGGGCCCACGTGTACGCCGCGGTCCGCGCGCACCTGCGCCACCTCGACGCGAACCCGGCCGCCGCTGACCGCGGCGACCGCATCCGGGCGATGGCCGCCGCCTCCGCGCCCCTCGTCCGGCTGCTCGGGCAACGGATCATCCGCTCCGCGCGCCCGGCGGGCGCCGGCCGGCCCGGCCCGGATCACACGCCGCTGCTGGAGGTCCTGACCCGCCGCTATTACGGCAACCGCCGCCTGACGAACGTCACCGTCGCCGGTATCGCCGGGTACCGGTTCGTCACCGCGGAGCACACCGGAACCCTCACCGCCGGCCAGGCGGCCGCCGTGACCCACGTCGCGGCCACCACCACGGACATAGCCGGCCTGCCCGACGCTGTCGCAGCCACCGGGGCCCTGTCCGGCCGGGTGCCCGGCGGCGGCCTGGCCGCCGACATCTACGTCGCCTGGGCCGGCCGGTCCACCGCCGACGAGATCGCCGCGGCGGTCACCAGCGCCGTCACGGGGCGGCCGGCGCCTGCCGGGGTCGTCCGGATCACCGTCACGGTCGCCGGCGCCGCGGCCACCGTCATGCAGCATCACTTCACCTTCCGGCCCGACGAGGGCGACTGTCTGACCGAGGACCGGCCGGTCCGCGGCCTGCACCCGCAGATCGCCGAGCGCCTGCAGCTGGGCCGGCTCCGCGAGTTCGGCCTCACCCCGCTGCCGTCCGCGGACGAGGACCTGCACCTGCTGCGGGCCGTCGCGAAGTCCGACGGCAGGGACGAGCGGCTGATCGCGATGGGCCAGGTCCGGAACCTGACCCCGCTGCGCGACTCCGACGGCCGGCTCGTCGCCCTGCCCGAGGTGGAGGACACCCTCGCCGCATGCCTCGACGCGATCCGCGCCGCCCGGTCACAGCGGCCGGGCAGCAGGGCCACAGGGACCAACCGGATCCTCATGTACGTGTGGCCCTCCAGCGACTTCAGCGCGCAGGAACTGGCCCCGCTCATCCGCCGGATCCGCCCGTCCGTGTCGGGCGCCGGACTGGAAGAGGTCCAGCTCGTCCTCCGGCAGCGCCGGGCGACCGGGGAACCGGCCGAGACATCCGTGCGGATCACCGACGGCGCGGTGGGAGCCCCGGTGCTGCACACCGGCCCGCCGCCGACCGACGTGATCCTGCCGCTGGACGACTACCGGCAGAAGGTCCTGTCCGCGGCCCGCCGTGGCGCCGTCTACCCCTACGAGCTCACCGGTCTGCTCGCCGGGGACAACGGCACGTTCACCGAGTACGACCTCGAGCCAGGCGAGGCCTCCGGCGCCGTCGGTCCCGGCGCCGGTCACAGGCGCCTCGTCCCGGCAGGCCGCCCGAAGGGGAACAACACCGCGGGCATCGTCGCCGGCGTCATCACAACGCCCACCGACGTGTACCCCGAGGGTGTCACGCGCGTGGCGCTGCTCGGCGACCCGACGAAGTCCCTCGGTTCCCTGTCCGAGCCCGAGTGCGCCCGCGTCATCGCCGCCCTCGACCTGGCCGAGGAGATGCGGGTCCCTGTCGAGTGGTTCGCCATATCCGCCGGGGCGCAGATCTCCATGACCTCGGGCTCGGAGAACATGGACTGGGTTGCCGCCGCGCTCAAGCGGATCGTCGAGTTCACCCAGGCCGGCGGCGAGATCAACATCGTCATCGCCGGGATCACCGTCGGCGGCCAGCCGTACTGGAACGCCGAGGCGACCATGCTCATGCACACCAAGGGCATCCTGGTCATGATCCCGGACTCGGCGATGGTCCTCACCGGCAAGCAGTCCCTCGACTTCTCCGGCGGCGTGTCCGCCGAGGACAACTTCGGCATCGGCGGCTACGACCGGGTCATGGGCCCCAACGGCCAGGCCCAGTACTGGGCACCGGACCTCACCGCCGCGGCCGCGCTCCTCATGACCCATTACGACCACGCCTACATCGCGCCCGGCGAGAAGGTGGCGCGCCCGGCCCCGACGACCGACCCGGCCGACCGGGACATCAGCGGCTACCCGCACCCGGCCGACGGGAGCGACTTCACCACTGTCGGGGAGATCTTCTCCACCGCGTCCAACCCGGACCGCAAGAAGCCGTTCGACATCCGCACCATGATGCGGGCCGTGTCCGACCAGGACCACCCGGTGCTGGAGCGGTGGGCCGACATGGCCGACGCCGAGACCTCCGTGGTCCAGGACGCCCGCATCGGCGGACGCCCGGTCTGTCTGATCGGCGTCGAGTCCCACTCCGTGCCCCGGCACGGCTTCCCGCCCTCCGACGGCCCGGACACCTACACCTCCGGCACGCTGTTCCCCATGTCGTCGAAGAAGACGGCGCGGGCGATCAACTCCGCCTCCGGCAACCGGCCGCTCGTGGTCGTGGCGAACATGTCCGGGTTCGACGGCTCCCCGGAATCGATGCGCAAGGTCCAGCTGGAGTACGGCGCCGAGATCGGCCGGGCGGTCGTCAACTTCGACGGCCCGATCGTGTTCTGCATCGTCTCGCGCTGCCATGGCGGCACGTTCGCCGTGTTCTCCAAGGCGCTCAACCCGAACATGACGATCCTCGCAGTCGAGGGCTCGTTCGCCTCCGTGCTCGGCGGCGCCCCCGCCGCCGCGGTCGTGTTCTCCGGCGAGGTCCGCAAGCGCACCGCCGCCGACCCCCGCGTCGCCGGCCTCCGCGCAAAGGCGGCCGCGGCCGGGACGGCCGACCGCGCCGCGCTCAATGCGGAACTGGCCGAGGTTACCGAGGCCGTCCGGGCGGCGAAACTCAGCGAGGTCGCCGCCGAGTTCGACGGGATTCACACGATCCAGCGGGCCGTCGAGGTCGGCTCGGTCGACAGAATCATCAGCGGGGCGCAGCTGCGCCCCGCGATCATCAACGCAATCGAGACCGGGCTGGGGTGTGAGATGGCGGCCCGGGTCGGATTCGGGGACACGGACGTCGAACTGGTCCCGTCCTACGGGTGATGGTGAAAATGAAGAATTCATCCGACCTGCGAGATCAGCCCCGACTGCTCTCGCTCAGCGATGCCCATGGTGGCTTTCCCGAGACTCAGCGGACAGTCGATGCCCGGGATCTCAGGAAAGCCCTCCGGAAAGCCATACGGAAAGAGCGACGCCCCTGGTCACCAGGTCGGTCGCAGCGGAGGAATATCGCCGCCGCTCAGCGTCCTGATCACCTCTGCCAGCGTCATCCGCAGGGTGTACATCGATATCCTCCCAGTCCGGCCTATGATTTCGGATTCGAGATCATGCAGCACGGCACCGGCAACATCAAGGTGCACATAAGCCTTTTCGGTCAGCTGAATCAGCTGGCGGCGACCACCGGACGGGTGCTCCACGCGCACCACGTAACCAAGCTCCTCGAGATGCGTGACCATGCCACTCACCGCCTGCTTGGTAATTCCTAGCTCGGCGGCCAGTTCCGTCCCAGTCGCGCCATCGCCCTTGAGCACCTGAAGCGCCATGCCGTCTATCGGTCTGATCTCTTCGTAACCGTGCTCGTTGAGCCTGCCCACGAACTCCCCGAGCAACAGCTGGAACGTCATCCCGACAAGGTAGATGAGCTCGTAGTCAGTCAGTTCATCCGCGCTTTCCATAGTTCCATCTTGACACATCATCGCCCGCCCCCATTAGACTGTGTCAAGCAACTTGACACAGGAGGCTATCACCATGAACATCATCAACCCGTCCGAGGACCGGACAATCAAGACTGCGTCTGCCGTGATGTACGGCCTCGCCGCGCCGAGCCAGGGCAGCGAGCAGGTGGCGACCTGGAAGGTCTCGGTGATCGACGGAGGCGTGTCCCCCGTCCACGTGATCGACAAGGACCAGATCTGGATGCCGATCGCCGGCTCCTTCGAGTTCACCGTCGACGGCGAGACCGAGCAGGTCTCGGCCGGCCAGGCCCTGGTGGTGCCGGCCGGGTCCGTGCGCCAGTTCCGCAGCACCGGCGAGCCGCTCGAGGCACTGGTCGCCATGCAGGCCGGGGCGCTGGTGAGCATTCCTGGCACCGAAGGTGCCAACCCCATCCCCTGGACCGTCTGATCGGCACAAGGCCCCCCGGCCACCGCTCCTGACTGGTGATCGGCTCCGCCAGGCGGGCCGTCACACAGCGTCAGTCCCCTCGTCCGAAGGAACGCAATGTCGAAATCCTCGACCCCACCACCCCAGGTGGCCGACCGGTCAGCCGAGCGCCGGTTAACGATAGCCCTCGTCGTGATCGTGACCTGCCAGCTCATGATCATGCTGGACTTGACGATCGTGACCACCGCCCTGCCCACCATCCAGGAGGCACTGGGCTTCTCCTCGGCCAACCTCACCTGGGTCATCAACGCCTATGGGGTGGCCTTCGGCGGCCTGCTGCTGTTCGGCGGCAGGCTCGGCGACGTGTTCGGCCGCCGCACGGTCTTCATCGTCGGCGTGGCGGTGTTCACGATCGCCTCCCTCGTGGGGGGCTTTGCCCAGAACCCCGGCTGGCTGCTCACCACCCGGGTGATCCAGGGGATCGGCGCGGCTGTCGCCGCGCCGAGCGCACTGTCACTGATCGCCACTACCTTCACCGCACCGGCCGCCCGGGCACGGGCCCTGAGCTACTACACTGCCGCGTCCTCGGCAGGCGGCTCCCTCGGCCTGCTGGTCGGCGGTGTTCTCACCTCTTGGGCCAACTGGCGCTGGGTGATGCTGGTGAACGTGCCGATCGGCGTCGTGATCATCGTGCTCGCCATCCGCTTCATTCCCCAACTGCCGCATGTCCAGGGCAAGCTCGACGTGTTCGGTGCGATCACCGGCACGGTCGGTCTGATCGGCATCGTCTACGGGTTCACCCACGCCGCTGACGGCGGCTGGGGCAGTGGACAGACGATCGCCGCCTTCGCGGTGGGAGTCGTGCTGCTCATCGCATTCCTGCTCGGTGAACGGCGTGTGGCCCAGCCGATCATCCCGCTGGCTCTGTTCGCCAGCCGGAATCGGGCCGCCGCCTACGCCGGCATGCTGATGTTGCCCGGGGCCATGTTCGCCGGTCTCTACTTCCTGATGGTGTACGCGCAGGGCTCGCTGGGATACAGCCCGGTCGAGGCCGGCTTCGCGGTCGTTCCGCTGACCCTGGGCGTCTTCTCCTCCCGTTGGACCTTCCCGCCGTTGGTGAAGAAGTTCGGCCCGAAGAACCTCGTGATCGCCGCGGCGGTGCTGATCATCATCGGCCTGCTCTGGCTCAGCCAGATGACCCCGTCCACGGGCTATTCCTTCGTAGTGGTCCCCACGATCTTCTGCGGCGTCGGCGTCGGCATCGCCTTCACATCGCTGAACTTCACCGTCCTCGCCGGTCTGCCACCGCAGAACGCCGGCGCTGCGGCGGGCATGTTGCAGACCATGCAGCAGGTCGGCGGTGCGCTCGGTATCGCCGTCCTCAGCACGGTCTACATCTCCCGGCTGGAGGACGCGCTCGAGAACGGCAGCACCGCGCATGGTGCGGTAGCGCATGCCGCAGGCGACGCCCTGGGCGGCGGCGCGGCGTTCATCGCCGTCCTCCTGCTCATCGGGCTGTTCGGCTTGGTGAAGATGGCTGCTCCCGCACCTGCACCTGCACCCGCACCTGCTCCTGCTCCTGCTCCTGCTCCTGGAACACAGCCCGCTGGGCAGGCCGGGGGGGAATAGCCTCTGCGAAGATCCGCAGTGCCCCGTAAGTAGGGGGGCAGGGTGAACGCCCGACCTGCCTGGCGTGGCTGAAGACCTCGGTCCGCCAGGCAGGTCGCGCTTGAAAGCTGAACCTCCGTGCCACAGGCCGACGGCCTGTGGCACGGACAAGACCTTACTGACATCAGCCGGATCCAGTCGCAGAGCGGCGAGCACCCGACGGTGCGTCATGTGCTGATGCGATCCACTGTTGGAATGTTGACCGGGCGGCGACCAGGCCCGTGTCCGGAGGGGCGCTGCAAGCCGGCGTGACCCGCCCCCGGGACACAGCTCTTGGTGGCACCTTCCGAACTGGCGCGCGCGCCCGGATGCCGCTGCAGAGCAGGCAGTTGACGGGTTCGCTCGCCACCATCGTGATGACGATTGGAGGCTGTCGTGAGAATCAGCGTTGTCGCGGGGAACCCCAAGGCAGGTTCGCGGACTCTCGGCCTAGCTCAAGCACTTGCGGACGCCATCGCCGAGCCTGGTGACGAGATCACGACGATCGACCTGGCCGAGCACGTGGCGGAGATCTTCGCGTGGCCCTCCGTCCACATGGCGGAGCTGAACGACACGGTCGCCGCGAGCGACCTCGTGATCTTTGCCTCGCCCACCTACAAGGCGACCTACACGGGCCTGCTGAAGAGCTTCCTCGACCGCTACCCGACCCTCGGCCTGAAGGACGTGTGCGCCATCCCTCTGATGATGGGGGCCGACAACGGCCACTCCATGGCCCCCGAGGTGAACCTGCGCCCGCTCCTGGTTGAACTCGGTGCCCTGGTGCCGACCAGGGGCTTCTACTTGGAGACCCCGCTCATGGAGCGCGCGCACGAGGTGGTCGGTGCCTGGGTCGAGGCGAATGCCGTCGGGCTCCGCCAGATCCGTGCCGCCTCCGGTTTCAAGGCTGGCGCGATATGACGATCGCGGGCCTCGATCGGCGGTTCGGCACCGATGCCGCGGTCCTCGCGCCTGCGGTCGCTCACTCCGACCAGGTCCGCGCCGTCTTCGGTGGGTTCCCCGCGGCGGTTGTGGCCCTCTGCTCGGTGGTCGACGGATCGCCTTATGGGATGGTCGCCACATCGCTGGCGGTGGGAGTCTCCTACGACCCGCCCATGGCGCTGTTCTCGGTGCGGAACGACTCCTCGACGTGGCCCGTCCTGAAGAAGGCCGGGCGGATCGGCGCCTCGGTGCTCGCCGAGCACCAGGGCGCGGCTTGCCGCCAGCTTGCGGCGAAGGATGCGGACAGGTTCGCCGGCCTCAGCACGCGCGTGACCGGACACGGGCCGCTCTTCGTCGAGGGCGCGAGCTCCTGGATGGACTGCGAGGTCGCCGGGGAACTCCCCGCGGGCGACCACACGGTCATCACCTTCCGGATACACCAGGTCGGGCACGGCCCCGAGACCCCACTGCTCTTTCACGACGGCCGGTTCCCGCGGATGCGCCACGAGCACGTCTCCTGAGACCGCCTTGCTTCCCCCGGCACCAGCGGTGAGCCGACGGGATGACCTACGACCTGGTGCGCGACGGAGAACGGCCGTCGCGCACCAGGTCGACCGGATGGGAACGCCGCGGTTCGGCACCGTTGACGGCTGAGCCCGTCCGGCCGGTCGGGAATCCGGGTCAGCCGAACCAGACCACCAGGCGAACGTTCTCGTTCCCGTACCCGGCCGCCAGCTCTCTCATCGACGCCCACACCGGGGCCCAACGGCCGTCCGGCGGAACGAACATCCCGGCCGTGAGGACCACCGGCCGGTAGACGGAGCCGTTCAGACGAACCTGGCCGCCCGGCGGCCATTCGGACGGGAACAGGTCCTCGCCGAAGAGCTCCTCCGCCGCGTCGAGCACGTCAACCGGCGCCCGGACCACGTCTTCCAGGACGAGCTCGCCGTCCGGCCCCGGCCGCCACTCCCCCAGACGGTTCCCGTCGGGGCCGTCGCAGAGCGGTGCGTCCCAGTCAACCGCCGCGATCTCGGCCCACGTCGCGTACGAGTGGCTGTGGTTCAGTTCGTCACACTCCTTCGGCACCTCCTCGCAGGCGTCCTCCGGCCATCCCCGCTGGTCGAACAGGGGCCGCTCCACCCCGAGGCTCCCGCCGTAGCCGAACAGGCACTCGCGGGCGTACCGGGCCTTCCAGAGGTCGAATCCGAGCAGGTCGACCTCCGCTTTCCACGCCCCGCCCGCCGTACGCGTCTCGATCAATCCGTCGAGGTAGGTCCCCATGGACGCCGATGTTAAGGGCGGTCCGGCGGATCAGGGCCGGACACCGGTGAAATCGCCGATGCCGCCCGCGCCGCGCACCCCGACTCTGATCCAAGCAGGCATCTGCATCCCCGCCTCCCCACACCCTTGTCAGGAGTGCTCCATGCGTCGTCGTTCACCCCGCCGGCTTCTCGGCGTTCTCGCGGCTGCCGCGGTCGCGTTCACCCTGTTCGGCTCGCCGTCGACGGCCGGCGCGGCCGAGACCGCGGCCACCTCGACCACACGGTCCGCCGAAGCCGCCGTTCAGCCCCTGTCGACCAGCACCCCGGTCGTCTTCGTCCACGGGTACACCGGCAACGCCTCCAACTGGGTCACCGCCATGAGCGTCTTCCAACTCAACGGCTGGTCCAGCTCCAAGCTCTTCGCCTACGAGTACAACTCCTACGGCAACAACGTCACCAACGCCCAGGGCCTGGCCTCCTTCGTCAACAACGTGAAGGCCCGGACGGGCGCGAGCAAGGTCGCGATCGTCAATCACTCGATGGGCGGCCTCGTCAGCCAGTACTACCTGAAGGTCCTGGGCGGGAACACCAGCGTCAGCCACCTCGCCTCCATCGCGGGCGCGAACCACGGAACCACGTTCGCCAGTGCCTGCCTGATCTACACGACCTGTCAGCAGATGTACCCGGGCTCGTCGTTCATCTCCCAGATCTCCTCCGGCGACGAGACACCGGGCGACACCGCTTACGCCACCTGGTACTCGGCGTGCGACGGCGTCATCCTCCCGTACACCAGCACCAGGCTGAGCGGCGCGACGAACCACAACGTGGCCTGCCAGACCCACATCGGGTACCTGGCGGACACGATCGTGCTGGGACAGATCGCGCGCTTCGTCGCCTCCTGACCCGCTGCGCCGACCGGACACGTCCCGTCCCCACCCTTACGGGTGCCGGGGACGGGACACCGGTCGTGCGTGGCCGGCCGGGACGCCCGGTGGCGCCGGGCTCAGTGGGCGGCAGCGCCGAACCACCGGGGCAGCCGGTCGAGCAGCTCCTGCTGGTCCTCACCGGCCCACGCCACGTGGCCGTCGGGACGCAACAGGACTGCGGGCACGTCCAGTTCCTCGCTGACGTCGACGACGTGGTCGACCCGGTCCGACCAGCCCGCCGCCGAGAACCGACCCGTCCGGTCGAGGAGCAGCCCGCGCCCCTCGTGCATCAGCGAGTAGAGGCGTCGCCCGCCCTCCAGCTCCACGTCCCGCATCCGGCGGCCGAGCAGTTCGTGGCCCTCGCCGAAGTCGTAGCGGATGTCGACCGCGGTGATCATCCCGGTCACGTACCGGTTGACCTCCTCGAAGTCCAGCAGCTTCGCGAACAGCTCACGCAGCGCGGTCGCACCCGGATCGGTCCCCAGCAGCGTGATCTGCGCGCGGGTGTTGGCCAGCACGGCGGCGCCCACCGGGTGCCGTTCGGCGTGGTAGCTGTCCAGCAGTCCCTCCGGTGCCCAGCCGTCGACCGCGGCGGCCAGTTTCCAGCCGAGGTTGAACGCGTCCTGGACGCCGAGGTTGAGCCCCTGCCCGCCGGTCGGCGGGTGGATGTGCGCCGCGTCGCCGGCCAGCAGCACCCGGCCGGTCCGATAGCGCTCGGCCTGCCGGGTGGCGTCGCCGAACCGGGACATCCAGCGCGGCGAGTGCACGCCGAAGTCGGTGCCCGCGACCGCCCGCAACTGCTGCCTGAAATCCTCCAGCGTCGGCGGGGCCGTACGGTCCTCGGTGACGCCGTCGGCGGGCACGACGACCCGGCACACCCCGTTCTCGGCGGGGCTGACGCCGAACCGCAACTGGGTCCTGCGGACCTCCGCGACGACGGCGGCGATCTTCTCCGGATCCTCGGTCACCTCCATCTCTCCCAGGAGCGTCTCGACGGTGGCGGGCTCGCCGGGGAAGCCGACGCCGAGGAGCTTGCGGACCGTGCTCCGGCCGCCGTCGCACCCGACGAGATAGCGCGAGCGCAGTTCGGTGCCGTCCGCCAGCTCGACGGTCACACCGGCATCGGCCCCGTCTTCGGACTGACTCAGCCCGATCACTTCGCAGCCGCGCCGGATCTCGGTACCGAGTTCGACGGCACGCTCTTCGAGCAGCCGCTCCGTGACCGGCTGCGGAGTGGCGACGCCGTACGGATGAGCCGTCTCCAGCTGCTCCGGCCACGCCGTGGCGATGCCGCCGAAGAGACCACCCACCTGGAACTTCTCACTCACCGCCAGGAACCGGTCCAGCAGGCCGCGCTGGTCCATCATCTCGACGCTGCGCGCGTGAAGGCCCTGTCCGCGGGACTCCCCCGTCGGTCCGGTCAGCTTCTCCAGCACGACCACGTGCACGTCGTGCAGCCGCAATTCGGCGGCCAGCATCAAACCGGTCGGTCCGCCGCCGACCACGATCACGTCAATCATCGAAACACCCATTCAAGAGATCAGACTTCGGCCTGCCGCTCCGGCGCGGTTCGCCTGCTCGCCCATCCGCATCCGTGCGGTCGGTCGCTCCGGCGGTTCAACCGGGCCCGGACGGCCCTTGCTTCGACGAGAATGCGCAGCCCTCGCACATTCGCCGTCTCCGCAGGTTCCGGCTGCGGTCGATCATCTTGCGGCACACCGGGGGCCTTGCCGCAAGCCCCCCGGTGCGCTATATCTTTAAGAAGGCAAGGAGTGGGAAAACCTCCTTGCCTTTCTCTTTCGGCATTTCGCAGCGTTCTCGACGCTCCCGTCCTTCTCGACGTTCCTCTCCTTCTCGGCGCCCCTGTTCTTCTCGGCGCCCCTGTTCTTCTCGGCGCCCCTGTGTTCTTCTCGGAGCTCCTGGCAGGCACGCCCACGTCCCTCAGCCGGTCACCGCCAGCAGTTCCCGTGCCAGCTCCCTCGCCGCGAGGTCCGGGTGCGGGGTGCCGTCGCAGGGAAAGGAGCTGACGACGCGGCGCTGTGAGGAGACGATGTGCTCGACCGCGGGGCGGGCCGCCGCCGGGAGCAGGCGCATCGCCGTGAGTGCGCGCAGCGCGCCGAGGTGCGGTTCGTGCAGGCCGCCTCGGCGGGTCAGCCGGTCCGCGACGACCGGCGCCGCGGCGGGCGGGCGGCCCGGGACACGCGAGAGCGGGGCAGCCGCGCCCGCACGGACCGCCCGGGGCGGCGCCGTCAGCCGTTCTTCCAGCAGCGGCATCAACACGGCGGCCGCTGGGCCGAGTTCGCCCGCCACCCGGACCGCTGCCGCACGTCGCGCCACCGCGTCCGGCAGCATGTGCACCGCCCGTACAGCCGGCTCGGCGTCCCCGTCGACCCGCACCAGCGCCAGCGCTGCCGACACGTCACCCGCCACGGCCCGTGCCCGCAGGGCTCGTGCCGCCTCCCGGCCGGCCGCCGGCCCCAGCACGGCCAGCACCCCGGCCGAGGCGGGCAGCGGCCGGACCAGGTCGTCCACGCAGCCGGCCGCGAGCCCGGGAAAGGGAAGCAGGGCGTCGAGCCACTCGGCACGAGGCCGGGCCGCGACCCGCCGGGCCACCGGTTCTGCATCCGCGCCGAACACCTCCACCGCCGTGGTCACGACCGCGCCGGGCGTGCCGAGAGGGGTCAGCTGCAGCGAGGCCGCCTCCTCCGGCAGTTCGTCCATCAGCCGCAGGACGAGGCCGAGGGCGCCCGGCACGCGCAGCCGCACCGCGGCAAGCGTTGCCGCGATCCGGACGTCGGGGGCGTCGGACCGCAGCCGGGGCTCCAGCCACGGGGCCGTCTCCCCGCCCGGCAGCGCGGCACCCACGCGGGCCACCCGGCAGAGGCCCTCGGCGTCCGTTGCCGTCGCCGCGAGCCACGGCAGGACGTCCCTCTCACGGTCGCGCCAGGTCTCGGTGAGCTCCCAGGCCATCGGCAGTCCTCGCTCGACGGCGCGCAGGGCGGCGTCCGGGTCGTCCATCAGCCGTTGCGTGAGCGGGACGTGGGAAGCGGGCCACGGATGGTGCGTGTCGCCGTCGCCGGGTGCGGCCTCCCGGGCGTCGAGCGCCGATTCCACGAGCGCGGGCGGCAGCGGCAGCGGGGCCGTACGCAGCAGGTCCGTCGCCGCGGCCCTGCGCACCGACGGCTCCGGCGCGGAGAGCAGGTCCTGGTTGCGCACCCTGCTGAGGTCCGGCGAGACGTCGAGCAGGCCGAGGGCCGTGACGAGATCCGCCCGCACCTCCGCGTCGTCCTCCGTCTCCAGCCGGGCCCGCAGCAGCGGGAGCAGCGGCAGGGAGGCCTCTTCGCAGGCGGCGATGATCCACACCATGGTGCGCCGGACGCCCGGGTCCCGGTCTGCCGCGAGTCCGAGGAGAGCCGGAAGGACCGTGGCCACCGCCCGTCGCGCCTGCGGCCGTTCGCGTCCCGCGCCGTCGGCCGCGCTGTGCAGCAGCCACAGCAGCGGCTGCCGGTCGCCGGGCCCGTCCAGGGCGAGCCGCGCGACGAAGTGCACGGCCGGCGCCGTCGCCGAGTAGACCGAGCCCTGGTGGCAGAGGGAGACGTACAGCTCGTCCACGGCCTCGTCGCGGATCCCGGCGTCCGTCGATCCGGCCGCCCGCAGCAGAGCGGGGACATCGTCCGCCGGCCCGTAGGCGTGCTCCAGTGCCGCCCAGTCGATGTCGTCGATCCCCTCCAGCATGGGCGTAACCCTAAGGGCTCCCTGGAGGGGGCGGCGGTGTCACCGCCGTCCCCTCCGAGCCGGCCGGCTCAGGGTCCGCCGGTGACGGCGCCCTCACTCATTTCCAGCCGGGTGCCCCTGAACCGCGTCCGCATCCGGCGGTCGTGGGTGACCAGCACCAGCGCGCCCGTGTAGCCGGTCAGCGCCGCCTCCAGTTCCTCCACGAGAGCGGGCGAGAGGTGGTTGGTCGGCTCGTCCAGCAGGAGCAGGTCCACCGGCTCGCTGACCAGCCGGGCGAGTTCGATGCGGCGCCGCTGGCCGTACGAGAGGTCCCCGACGCGCAGCCGCAGGGCGGCCGGCTCGAACAGGCCGAGCGACAGCAGCCGGTCGGCGTGCTCGTCCCGGTCGCCGGGGCGGCCGTGGGCGAACGCCGACAGGACGGTCGCACCCGGCGGCCACGGTGTCTCCTCCTGGCGCAGGTGCCCCACCTTCCCGGCGACTCCCACGTCGCCCGTGTCCGGCCGGAGTTCCCCGGCCAGGACCCTCAACAGGGTGCTCTTGCCGGCGCCGTTGGGGCCGGTGACCAGCAACCTCTCGGCCGGTCCGATCCGTAGCTCCGGCACCTTCAGCCGGCCCTCGACGACGACATGGTCCAGGGACGCGGCCGGGGTCTCGCCCGGACCGCTCGCGGTGGCGATGCGGGCCGTGAAGGACAGGAGGTCCGGCGGCGGTGTCACCGGGTTCGTGGTGAGCCGCTCGACCCGCTCCTTCGCATTGCGGATACGGCTCATCGCGCCGTGGGCGCGCCCGCGCGCACGGAACGCACCGGCTCCGGAGCCGGGCTTCGTCAGTTTGCGCGGGATGGCGTCCAGGCGGACGGCGTTGGTCTCGGCCACCCGGTGGCTGCGGTCGAGTTCGGCCCGCCACTCGTCGTACCGCTCCTGGCGCCGCCGGCGTTCGGTGGCCTTGGCGGTGAGGTAACCGGCGTAGCCGTTGCCGTGGCGGGAGACGCGGCCGCCGTCGACCTCCAGGACCGTGGCGGTGATGCGCTCCAGGAACATCCGGTCATGGGTGACAGCGACGACCGTTCCGCGGTGGGCCCGCAGATGGTCCTCCAGCCAGCCGACCGCCCGGTCGTCGAGGTCGTTGGTCGGCTCGTCCAGCAGGAGCAGTTCGGGGCGGGACGCGAGTGTCGCGGCCAGCGCCAGCCGGGACCGCTCGCCGCCGGAGAGCGTGCCCAGCGGCCGGTCCCGGGACAGCCAGGGCAGGCCCAGCCCGTACATCGCGGTGTCCACCCGGGTGCCGGCACCGTAGCCGTCGCGCGCCTCGTACTGCTCGGTCAGGCGCGCGTACGCGGCGAGGGCCGACTCCAGCTCCGGGCCGGGCGGTGATTCGGCCAGCGCGGACTCGGCCCTGCGCAGTTCGGATTCGAGGGCGCGCAGCTCCCCCAGCGCCACGTCGACGGCGTCCTGGACCGTGGCCTGCGGAGTCAGCCCGATGGCCTGGGCGAGATACCCCGTCCCGCCGGGCGCGATGACGGACACCTCGCCCGTGTCGGGCCGTTCCTCGCCCGCGAGGAGACGGAGCAGTGTGGACTTGCCTGCCCCGTTGTCGCCGACGACACCGGCCTTCTCGCCGGGCGCGAGGCTGAACGAGACCTGTCGGAGCACGGTGCGGTCGCCGTAACGCTTGGTGACGCCGTGCAGGGAGAGTTGTGCGGAGTGTGCTGGGTGCATGGATCAGCCCCTGTTCCCGGACATGCCGAAAGAACGGATTCGAGGACGAATTCGGCACCACGACGGCGGAGCTGAGCTCTACGCGGTCGTGGGCGGGGCGATCACAGCGTTCCCATGGGGACCACGGTACGCAGGGTCCGGCCGGCCGTCATCCGCTTTTCGGGCCGGCGACTGCGCGCCGAGCAGCTGCCATTGCGCGGAAACGACGTGTGGGTGGCCTCCGTCCCGCCGGTCGGCGAGGGAACGGAGACCACCCACATGACGGTCTTCGGGAGTCGGGTGCGAGCGCTACGACGCGTCCTTGCGCTCTGCGTTCCGCTCCTTGATGCGTACGGTTTCCTTGCGGACCTCCGCCTGCGTGGCCCGCTCCTTCTGCAGCCACTCGGGGTTGTCCTGCTTCAGGGCGTCGATCTGTTCCGTGGTGAGAGCGTCCGTGACGCCTCCGCGGGCGAGGCCGGAGATGGAGACGCCCAGCTTGGACGCGACCACCGGGCGCGGGTGCGGGCCGTTGCGTCGCAGTTCCTGCAGCCACTCGGGCGGATCGGACTGGAGAGCCGCCAGCTCGGCGCGCGAGACGACACCCTCCTGGAACTCGGTGGGGGTGGCCTCGAGGTACACACCCAGTTTCTTCGCCGCGGTCGCGGGCTTCATTGTCTGGGTGGTCTGGTGCGACGTCATGGTCCAAGAGTATCGAGCGTGTGCGCCACCTCTGACCACGACCGGTAACCTGGCGGGGTGACAGGCTCGGAAGTATCCCCTTCGTTCCGGCTCGCGTATGTCCCGGGGGTGACGCCCACCAAGTGGGTGCGTATCTGGAACGAGCGCCTGCCCGACGTCCCCCTGACTCTCGTCGCGGTGCCCGCCGCCGAGGCGCCGGCCCTGCTGCGCGACGGCGGCGCCGACGCGGGCTTCGTCCGGTTGCCGGTCGACGGCCCGGATCTCAGCGCGATCCCGCTCTACACCGAGCAGACCGTCGTCGTGATCCCCAAGGACCACGTGGCGGCGGCGGTCGACGAGGTCTCCCTCGCGGAGCTGGGCGACGACATCGTGCTGCATCCGCTCGACGACACCCTCGGCTGGGAGGAGCTCCCCGGCAAACCCGCGATCGAGCGCCCGGCCACGACGGCGGACGCCGTCGAGCTGGTGGCGGCGGGAGTGGGTGTCCTCGTCGTCCCGCAATCGCTCGCCCGACTGCACCACCGCAAGGACCTCACCTACCGTCCGCTGTCGGACGCGCCCGAGTCGCGGATCGCGTTGTCCTGGCCCGAGGACAGGACCACCGACCTGGTGGAGGACTTCATCGGGATCGTCCGCGGACGGACCGTGAACAGCTCTCGGGGCCGCAGCACGGCGCCCGCGGAGCCGAAGCCGAAGTCGAAACGCACCGAGAGCGGCGGTACGCGGCGCAAGCCCGCGGCGGGTGCGTCCGCGGGGAAGAACCCGCGGGGCGGCTCCGGTGGCGCGAAGGGGACGAAGGGTGGCGCGCGCGGTGCCAAGGGTGCGTCGGGCGCCAAGCGCGGCAAGCCCCGCCGCCGGCCGTAGGACGGAGCGGCCGACGCCCGGCCGTGATCATGGCGGCCCGGCTGTCGGACCCGTTCGGTAGACCCGGTTGTCAGACCCGACTGTCCTGGCAGCATCGGTGATCATGACGAGCACCGAACGCCCCATGCCGCCCCTGAACGCCGACGAGCACACCAACATGGCCGCCTGGCTCGATTTCTACCGGGCCACCGTGGCGGTGAAATGTGCGGGCCTCACCGACGAGCAGGTGCGCCACGCCTCCGTACCCCCGTCGTCGCTGACCTTGATGGGACTGGTCCAGCACCTGACGGAGGTCGAGCGGAACTGGTTCCGCCGGGTACTGACCGGCGAGGACCTCCCGCCCGCCGACGGGACACCGGCAGGCCCCGGCGGCCACGACGGAGGGTTCGAGCTCTCCGGCGGCCGGACCTTCGCGGGAGCCTGCGCCGGCTGGCAGGAGGAGATCGCCGTGTCCCGGGCCAACTGCGCCGCCCGGTCGCTGGAGGACACGGCCCCCTTCATGGGCGGCGAGGTGAGCCTGCGGTGGATCTACACCCACATGATCGGTGAGTACGCCCGCCACAGCGGCCACGCCGACCTGCTGCGGGAGCGGATCGACGGCAGCACGGGGGTGTGACGGAGCGGGCGCGACCGGGCCGGGGGCTTTGGCGGAGTGTCCACCACATGCCCCTGGCCGGTCACCCGTGAGCGGTGTTTGGACGCGCCCGCCCGTCGGAGCCACGGGAGCAGATGTCAGGATGGTTCCATGACGAGCAAGGTTTACTTCGACATCACCATCAACGACGAGCCCGCCGGGCGGATCGTCTTCAACCTGTACGACGACGTCGTTCCCAAGACCGCGGACAACTTCCGCCAGCTGGCCACCGGCGAGCACGGCTACGGCTACAAGGGTTCGTCCTTCCACCGGGTCATCCCCGAGTTCATGCTGCAGGGCGGCGACTTCACCCGCGGCGACGGCACGGGCGGCAAGAGCATCTACGGCGCGAAGTTCGACGACGAGAACTTCAAGCTGGCGCACACCAAGCCCGGCCTCCTCTCCATGGCGAACAGCGGCCCGAACTCCAACGGCTCGCAGTTCTTCATCACGACCATCGTGACCTCGTGGCTGGACGGCAAGCACGTGGTCTTCGGCGAGGTCGCCGACCAGGAGAGCATGGACCTGGTCACGAAGATCGAGGGCCTCGGCTCGCAGAGTGGTCGCACCAAGGCGAAGGTCACCATCGCCGACTCCGGGACCCTCTGACCCCGGATCGCTCGCAGACCAGCGCACCGGACGCGCCGGCCGACGACACCGTCGGCCGGCGCGTTCTGTCGTGCCGGGGCGGCGCCGCGCCCCGGACGCGATCACTGTCAACCGACAGTTGACACCGTCGTACTGTCAACCTACCGTTGACACATGACGAATCCCGTGGGCATGACGAATCCCGTCCGTCTCGACGACCTCATCGCAGCCATCAAGAAGGTCCACCCCGACGCCCTCGACCAGCTTCAGGACGCCGTCATCGCGGCGGACCACCTCGGCGACGTTGCCGACCACCTGATCGGCCACTTCGTGGACCAGGCGCGGCGTTCCGGTGCGTCCTGGACGGACATCGGCAAGAGTATGGGCGTGACCCGGCAGGCAGCCCAGAAGCGGTTCGTGGCCAAGGACCCCGGCGAGCTGTCCGAGCTCGACCCCAGCCAGGGCTTCAGCCGCTTCACCCCGCGCGCGAAGAACGTGGTGATGGCCGCACAGAACGAGGCCCGCGCCGCGGGCAACGCCGAGATCGGCACCGAGCACATCGTGCTGGGGCTGCTCAGCGAGCCGGAGGCACTCGCCGGGGCGTTCATCAAGGCGCAGGGCGTGGCCCTGGACACCGTCCGCCAGGCCGCCGAACAGGCACTGCCGGCAGCTGCGGAGGGCGAGCTGCCCGAGCTCATCCCGTACAACGCCGCTGCGCGCAAGGCCCTGGAGCTCACCTTCCGGGAGGCTCTGCGGATGGGGCACAACTACATCGGCACGGAGCACATCCTGCTGGCCCTGCTGGAGCACGAGGACGGTGCCGGGCTGCTGACCGGCCTCGGGCTCGACAAGGCGACGGCGGAGACCGCCATCACCGAGGCACTCACGCTCATCGTCGGCGCGCAGCAGAAGGGCTGACCGCCCCCGGACGCCCTCCGGCGCACGGCGGCCCCGGCCTGCCGCCACTACCGGCCGTGCGGCGGAACGGGCAGACCGGCGAACGTGTCGCGAGCCACGGTTTCCGTACCCGCCTCTACGTTCTCGAAGTGGACACACGGGACGCGAAGCGCCCCGGCCGAACAGCCCGTCCCCTTCTCCGGAGAGCGCCATGGCCCCGCCCAGCGGCAGCAGTACGTACGCACCACCGGCGCGCAAGGGCGGGGGGTGGCTGCTGCGGCTGGGCGAATGGTGCGCGCGCCACTTCGTCGTGGTGATCGTGCTGTGGGTGGTCGCCCTCGGCGGGCTGCACGCCCTCCAGAGCGCGTTCGGAGGCACGTACTCCGACGACTTCAGCCTGCCCGGCACCCAGTCCAACACCGGCGCCGAGCTGCTGAAGGCGCACGATCCGGCGGCGGGCGGCACCGGGGCGCAGGTGGTCCTGCACGATGCGCAGAAGCCCCTGACCGAGGTGCAGAGCCAGGTCGACCAGGTGGTGGCGAACCTCCAGAAGCTGCCGCACGTCCTGTCCGCCCAGAACCCGCTGCCCTCGTCCTCCTCCGCGACATCCACCTCGTTGTCCAAGGACGGCAAGACCGGGTACATCACCGTGCGGTTCGACGTGAACCCGACCTCGCTGGACGATTCCTATCTCGACCAGGTCGACACGGCGGTGAAGCCGCTGCGATCCGCCGGTGTGGAGGTCGAGTACGGAGGCCCGCTGGGAGAGCTGGCCAGGCCGGAGACCAAGGATCTCACCAGCGAGGCCGTCGGCTTCGCCGTCGCCGTGGTCGTGCTGCTCATCGGGTTCGGCAGCATCATCGCCGCCGGCGTCCCTCTGCTCACCGCGCTGATCAGTGTGATCGTCGGGCTGAGCTGTCTGTCGCTGGTGGCCGCGGCCACCACCTTCGCGAGCGTCTCACCCACGCTCGCCACCATGATCGGACTGGGTGTCGGGATCGACTACGCACTCTTCCTGATCACCCGTCACCGTCAGCTCGTCATGGACGGCGCCGATCCGGTCCGGTCCGCCGGCCGGGCGGTGGCCACGAGCGGACGCGCCGTCCTGGTGTCCGGCTGCACCGTCATCGTCGCGCTGGCCGGTCTGTACGTCTCCCGGGTGAGCTTCATCGGCAAGCTCGGGGCCGCGGCCGCCGTCACCGTGATCACCGCGGTCATCGGCGCGATCACCCTGGTCCCGGCCCTGCTCGGTCTCGTCGGCCGGCGGATCGACCGCTACCGGGTCCGGCCGCCGGTCGCCGAGGGCGGGGCCGGGCCCGGCGCCGAGGCGAAGGGCGGCTGGCACCGCTACGCCCAGCGGGTGGAGCGGCGGCCCTGGTGGTTCCTGCTCGCCGGGCTGGTCGTGGTGGGGGTCCTCGCGATCCCGCTGTTCTCCATCCGTCTCGGGCACATCGACGACGGAGCCGATCCGACGAGCTTCACCGACCGGCGGGCGTTCGACCTGATCTCCACGGGTTTCGGACCCGGCGCGAACGGCCCGTTCACTCTGGTCGTCGATCAGCAGTCGGTGCCGAGCGCCGACCGCTCAGCGCTGGCGAGCAGCCTCCAGAAGGCGCTCACCGACGTCCCCGGCGCGGCCAGCGTCAGCCCGTTGCAGCCCACGGACGACAACGCGCTGCTCGTCGGCACCGCCCTGTCCAAGGAGGCCCCGCAGGACGCGGGCACGACCACGCTCTTCAACCACCTCAAGGACGACGTACTGCCGCAGGGGGTGTCGGGCACCGACGCCTCCGCCTATGTGACCGGGACGACCGCGGCGCAGGAGGACTTCCTCGACATCATCGCCCGCAGGCTTCCCCTGATCATCGCCGTCGTGGTCGGCCTCGCCTTCATCATCATCCTCATCGTGTTCCGCGGCGTCCTCGTCGCGGTCAAGGCGGCCGTCCTCAACCTCCTCTCGATCGCCGCGTCGTACGGGGTGGTGGTGGCGGTCTTCCAGTGGGGCTGGGGCGGACCGTCCCTGGGGGTCTCCGGAACCGTGCCCATCGAGAGCTACGTACCGATGATGATGTTCGCCATCGTCTTCGGCCTGAGCATGGACTACGAGGTGTTCCTGATCGCCCGGGTGCACGAGGCCTGGCTGCGGACCCGGGACAGCAAGGGCGCGGTGGCACACGGGCTGGAGATCACCGCACGGGTGATCACCTGCGCCGCGCTCATCATGGTCAGCGTCTTCGCCGCCTTCGTCATCAGCGACAACATCGTGGTCAAGATGCTCGGGCTCGGACTGGCGGTCAGCGTCCTCGTCGACGCCACCATCGTCCGGCTGCTGCTGGTCCCCGCGGTGATGACGCTGCTGGGCCGGAGCGCATGGTGGATGCCCCGGTGGCTTGACCGGATCCTCCCCCGCATCGACACCGAGGGCGAGTCGGTCCCGCCGTTGCCGTCTCCGTGACGCTCCCGGAAACCCCTCCGGTCACGGCGACACGTACACCGCCTCGGCCGGCTCCGCCTTGCGCGCACCCGGGGGCGGCTGCGGTCAGCGGGACCCCGTTTCCAGGCGGAGGCTCCAGCGGCGGGGCAGGCCGGTGAGCGTGACCGTGGAGAGCGGGCGGACGTCGACGTTCCAGTACGTCGACGGCGGAGCCTTCAGCGCGTAGACGAGGGCGGCCCGGACGACCGCCGGTTCGGCTACGGCGACGATGGAGCCGTCGCAGGCGGGGCGGGTGTCCAGCCAGTTGCCGATCCGGGAGATGAACGCGAGCAGCGGCTCGCCGCCGTGCGGCGCCGAGCGCGGGTCCGCCAGCCAGGCGTCCACGGCGGCCGGCTCGCGCGCGGTGACATCGGCGAGCGTGCAGCCACGCCAGCGCCCCATGTCGCAGTCGCGCAGGTCGGGCTGGACCAACGGCGCGAAGCCGAGCGCCGCCCCGGTGGCGCGGCTGCGGGCGGTCGGCGAGCAGTAACGCAGCTCGGCCGCGCCCAGGGGCACCAGGGCCGGGGCGGCGAACTGGACCTCGTGCCAGCCGGCCTCGTCGAGCGGCCGGTCGTCGTCGAAGCGCTCACCGAGCAGGGAGGAACTGCGTGCCGCGGCGACGAGCGAGACTCGAACACTCATGGGCGCGATCGTGGAGCCGATCGCCGCGCAGGTCAAGAGTGCCGCCGTAAGCGCTTCCGGCTCAGGCGAACCGGAGGCACATCCATTGGTCCGGGTTGTCGAGCGGCCGAAAACCGGCCTTCTCGTACACACCGTGGGCATCGGCCGTGGCGAGCAGGAACCTGCGGACACCGGTCGGGGCGAGGTGGTCGCGGGCCGCCGCGACGAGCCGTCCGCCCAGGCCGTGCCCGCGGGCTGCGGGGTCGACGTACACGTCACAGAGCCAGGCGAACGTCGCGAGATCGGTCACCACCCGGGCGTATCCGGCCTGTTCGCCGGACACGAGGTCGTAGGCACCGAAGTTGAGCGACCCGGCGATGGCGCGATCCTGATGTTCCCGAGTGCGCCCCAAGGCCCAGTAGGTGTCGGTGGAGAGCCAGTTGTGGATCCGGTCAGCGTCCAGCCGGCTGGGGTCGGACGATATCTCGTAACGTTCCTGGGGCGTTCCGGTCATGACCCGACCCTATCGGCCGGGGTGTCGAGCACGCCCTCCCAGGCGGTGCTCAGCCGCCGCACACCCTCGGCGATCTCGGCGAGGCCTGCGACCGCGACAAAGCTCAGCCTGACCTGGGGCGAGGGAGGTTCGGCGCAGAAGTAGGGCCGCCCCGGCGCGATGGCGACACCGCCGCGCAGGGCCGCGGCGACCATGGCGGACTCGTCCGCACCGGCGCCGGAATCGGGCAGACGCACCCAGACGTTGCCGCCGCCCGCGGGGATGTGCGGCAGCGCGAGGCCGGGCAGCTCCTGGCGCAGCGCGGTGATCATGGCGGTGCGGCGGATGCGCAGCTCCGCGGAGACGGAGCGCAGATGACGGCCCCAGGCGGGAGAGCCGACGAGTTCCAGCGCGGCCTCCTGGAGCGGCCGGGGCACGAAGAGGCTGTCGACGACCTGGATGGCCCGCAGCCTCTCCAGGACCGGCCCCCGGGCCGCGAGGGCGCCCACCCGGAAGCTGGGCGAGGTGGCCTTGGTCAGCGAACAGACGTGGACGACGACTCCGTCGGGGTCGTCGGCGGCCAGCGATGCGGGAAGCGGTCCGGCGTCGTCGTGCACGAGGTGGCGGGCGAAGTCGTCCTCGATGACGAACGCCCCCGCCCCGCGGGCGATCCGTACGACCTCGGCACGCCGGCCGTCGGCGAGGACGGCACCCGTCGGGTTCTGGAAGAGGGGCTGGCACACCAGGACACGGGCGCCGGTGGCCCGGAAGGCCGCGTCGAGGAGATCGGGCCGCACACCGTCGGCATCGACGGGGACGGGGACCGGCCGCAGCCCGGCGGCCCGGGCGGCCGCCAGCATGCCGGGGTAGGTGGGCGACTCGACGAGGATGGGCGCGCCGGGCTGGGCCAGCGCCCGCAGCGCGGTGGCCAGGGCGCTCTGGCCGCCCGCGGTGATCAGCACATCCGCCGCGGTGAGCGCGGGGCCGATCTCACGGGCGAACCAGGCGCGCAGTTCGGTGAGCCCGTCGGTGGGCGGCCGGCTCCAGGCACCGGGGCGGCGGCCGGCCCGGGCGAGGGCGGCCGCCATGGCCCGCTCGGGCTGGAGCGAGCTGTGCAGATAGCCGCCGTTGAACTCGACGACCCCCGTGGGTGGCGGCGTCAACGTGACCAGGAGACCGGACGCGTCGACCGTACGGGGCACCACCTCGGGCCCACCGTCGCCGCTGAGCGACACCTCCTGCCAGGAGGTGTCGGCGGGCGGGCGTACACCGGTGGGTGGCTGCGCGCGAAATGCGCCGGAGCCGGGACGGGTGACGACGAGCCCCTCGGCGGCGAGCTGGGCGACGGCCCGCGAGACGGTGACGGGACTGGCCCGGAACCGTTCGACGAGTGCACGACTGGACGGCAGCTTCTCACCAGGTGAGTAGCGGTTCAGTTCACCCCGAAGCACTTCAGCCAACTCGGCGACGCTGTTACGCTCTTGCATGACAGCACAGGATAGCGCTATTACGGGTCCCACAGTAGCGGTTGGTCGGTCGGGGACCGGGCCTGCATCGGGTGGCCCCGCACCTCTCGCGTCCCCCGATTCCCTCCCTGCGAGCCGGAACGGCACCCTGCTCGCCCTGCTCGGAGTGGTCTCCTTCTCGCTGACCTTCCCCTCCACCGCCTGGGGCCTGGAGAGCTTCGGCCCTTGGTCCCTGGTGGCGCTGCGCAGTCTGCTGGCCGCCGCGATCGCGGGCGGTGTGCTGCTCGCGGCCCGGGTGCGGGTGCCGGAGCGGCAGCACTGGGCCGGCCTCGCGGTGGTGGCGGGCGGGGTCGTCGTGGGCTTCCCGCTGCTGACCACGCTGGCGCTGCAGACCTCGACGACCTCGCACGCGGCCGTGGTGGTCGGCCTCCTGCCGCTGACCACCGCGATGTTCTCCTCCGTACGTACCGGATCGCGGCCTCCTCGCGCGTTCTGGATCGCGGCGCTCGCCGGAGCGGCGGTGGTGATCGCCTTCACCGTGCTGCAGAGCGGCGGTGACCTGTCGGCCGGGGACCTCTACCTGTTCTGCGCGCTGCTGGTCTGCGCGGCGGGCTACACCGAGGGAGGCAGACTGGCCAAGGTGATGCCGGGCTGGCAGGTGACCGGCTGGGCTTTGATCCTCACCGTGCCCCTCGCGGCGGCGGGCGCCGCGGTCGCGTTGCCGTACGAGCCGGTGCGGCTGACCGCGCACGGGGTGATCGGACTGGTCTGGGTGTCCGTGGCGTCGACCTTCTTCGGCCTGTACGTCTGGTACCGCGGCATGGCCGAGATCGGCGTCGCCCGGGCCAGCCAGCTTCAGCTCGCGCAACCCCTGCTGACGCTCATCTGGTCGTTCCTGCTGCTCGGCGAGGAGGTCACCCCGGCGGCCCCGGCGGCGGCGGTCGCCGTCCTCGTCTGCATCGCTGTCACTCAGCGCGCCGGAGCCCGCCGGTCATAGACTTGTCGACATGGAACGCCACCCGTGAGGAGGTCACTCCCGATGGAGGCACACACCGGCGACCGGCTGCTGACGCACGGCAGGACCGTGGGGCAGCACGACCGGGTCGCAGAGATCGTCGAAGTGCTCGGGGACGGGGGAACTCCTCCGTACCGCGTCCGCTTCGAGGACGGACATGAACACCTGATCGCCCCCGGCCCCGACAGCGTCGTCCAGCACACGCCCGCCCGGAACCGGGACCAGGGATTACAGGTCAGCCCTTAGAGGCGTCCGGGCCCGCACGAGCGCCGTGCAACCGGCAGCCGGTCAGCGGGGCGGGCGCGCCCGCGAGCGATAGTGGTCGGCCACCACCCGGTCCATCGCGCCGATCCGGTCCGTGACCACGCTCTTCCCCGAGAAGTAGACGTGGCCGCGGACCTGGTCGTACGCGGCGGCGAAGTCGACGTGCCGGGACAGCTCCGCAGGGTCCTGCCAGGCCGCGGACTGGGCCGGGTCCCCCGCCTTGTACAGGGCCTCGCCGATGAAGAGATCCACGCCCGTACCCCGGACCACCTCGCCCCACCAGGGCACCAGTGCCGCGTAGTCGGCGGGAGCGAAGCCGATGTTCCAGTACAACTGCGGGCAGACATGATCGATCCACCCCTTCTTGACCCAGCCGCGGGTGTCGGCGTACAGGTCGTCGTAGGTCTGCACGCCCGCCTCGGTCCGCGAGCCGAGCGGGTCGGTGGAGGCGTTGCGCCACACGCCGAACGGGCTGATGCCGAACCGGACGGTCGGCTTGAGCGCCTTGATCCGCTCCGACATCTCCCGCACCAGCTTGTCGGTGTTGGAGCGCCGCCAGGCAGCCAGGTCCGGAAAGCCCGCGCCGTACGTCGCGTACGCGGCACCGTCCGGGAAGCCCTGGCCGGCCACCGGGTACGGGTAGAAGTAGTCGTCCCAGTGGACGGCGTCGATGTCGTAGCGGCGGACCGCGTCGAGCATCGCGTCCTGGACGAACGCCCGGACCTCGGGCAGTCCGGGGTTGTAGTAGAGCTTCCCGCCGTACGGCACGACCCATTCGGGGTGCAGCCGCGCGGGATGGCGGGCGGACAGGCGGGAGGGATCGGCGTGGTTGGCGACCCGGTACGGGTTGAACCAGGCGTGCAACTCCAGGCCGCGGGCGTGCGCCTCCTGGACGGCCGTGCCCAGCGGATCCCAGCCCGGGTCCTTTCCCTGGACGCCGGTGAGGCACTTGGCCCACGGCTCGTACGGTGAGGGCCACAGCGCGTCGGCGCTGGGGCGGACCTGGAGAATCACCGCGTTCAGCCGTCGGGCGACGGCCTCGTCGAGGTACGCGATCAGCCCGGCCCGCTGCTCCGCGGCCGACAGCCCCGGCTTCGACGGCCAGTCGACGTTCTCGACCGTGGCCACCCACATGCCCCGGAGCTCGCGCCGGAGCACATCGCGGGGCCCGCCCGGCCTGCCCGTACGGTCCCCGTCCCGCGCGGCCGCGGCGGCGTCACCTGCCATTGCCGCCGAGGCCATCACCCCCGCGACCGTCACGGCCGCGCCCGTCACGAACTTCCTTCGGGCCATTTGCCGCATATCACCGCACCTGCCGTTTCCGTCCTAGTCCTCAGCCCCGGAATCCGGGCGTGAAGCCGAGCATGCCCGCCCCGGCCCGCAATCCCCGGTAAGGCGCGGAGTAACGTCGTGGGGTCGTGGTGGAGCCCGGAATCAGACGGAAGCCGCCGAACGGAGAACAGCGAAAGGCACGAGGTGACGGACTCTATGGCCGACATTGCACGCGTCGGAGTGGTGGGCTGTGGCCAGATGGGCGCAGGCATCGCGGAGGTGTGCGCCCGCAGCGGCCTCGACGTCAAGGTGGCCGAAACCACCGGCGAGGCGCTGGAGATCGGCCGCACCCGGCTCCACAACTCCCTCTCGAAGGCCGCCGAACGCGGCAAGATCACCGCTGAGGAGCGCGACGAGACCCTCGGCCGTCTCAGCTTCACCACCGACCTCGGTGAGTTCGCCGACTGCGATCTCGTCATCGAGGCCGTCGTGGAGAACGAGCAGGTCAAGACCGAGATCTTCCAGGTGCTGGACCAGGTGGTGACCCGGCAGGACGCGATCCTCGCCTCCAACACCTCCTCGATCCCGCTGGTGAAGCTGGCCGTCGCGACCTCCCGCCCGGACCAGGTCATCGGCATCCACTTCTTCAACCCGGCCCCGGTGCAGAAGCTCGTCGAGCTGATCCCGGCACTGACCACGTCGGACGAGACGATCAAGCGCGCCGAGGCCATGGTGCAGGACATACTGGGCAAGCACCCGATCCGCGCCCAGGACCGTTCCGGTTTCGTCGTCAACGCGCTGCTGATCCCGTATCTGCTCTCCGCGATCCGGATGTTCGAGTCGGGCATCGCCAGCCGCGAGGACATCGACAACGGCATGGAGATGGGTTGCGCCCACCCGATGGGCCCGCTCAAGCTCGCCGACCTGATCGGCCTCGACACGGTGGCCTCGGTCGCCGACTCGATGTACGCCGAGTACAAGGAGCCGCTGTACGCCGCTCCCCCGCTGCTCCAGCGCATGGTGGACGCGGGCCGGCTCGGCCGCAAGACCGGTTCCGGGTTCTACCCGTACGCCTGATCCCGCTCGCACTCGCGTGCGAGGGGCCGTCGGCCCCTCGCACGTCGGCGGCCCGGTTCAGCCCAGCCGTAAGTGGTGCAGCATCATCAGCCCGGCGGCCATCCCCGCGGCCGGGACCTCGCCGCGGGCGATCATGTCGGGCACCAGCTTGAGCGGTACCCACTCACGGCGCGATGACTCGAAGTCGTCGACGGGGTGACCGGTCCAGCCGGCCTCCTCGCCCCAGTAGAAGTGGTGCCGGGCGTCGGTGAGCCCGTTCGACGTCTCCACGGTCAGCAGGGGGTGCAGCGGGCCGGGGCGCCAGCCGGTCTCCTCCTCCATCTCCCGGGCGGCCGCGGCGGCCGGCTGCTCGCCCTCCTCCACCACCCCGGCTGCGAGCTCCCAGCCCCAGCTGTCGGTGATGAACCGGTGCCGCCAGAGCAGCAGGACCTCATTCGCCTCGTTGACGACCGTGGCCGCCGCGACGGCACGGAGCCGGATCACGAAGTGGTCGAGGTGGTGACCGTCGGGGAGTTCGACATCCGCCAGATTGACCCGGAACCAGCGGTTCTCGTACACAGTCTGTTCGTTCAGATTCGTCCACTGCACAGTTCTGCCACCTTCTGACTAGTAGGTGGCCATATCGCAGCAGACCTCGAGTCACAGCGGTACTCACAGCGGTACGCGCAGCGCACCGTCGACGAGATCGGCGGCCCGTTCCGCCTCGGCGCTGCCGCTCGCGATCAGGTGTCCGCGCACGGCCCGCAGCCGGTCGCGCAGCCGCTGCGACTCCATGCCCCTGGCGCGCTCCGCCATTTCCGCCGCCGTGACCGCGGCCCGGTCGGCCTCGCCCTGCCGCAGCTCGATCGTGGTCAGCATCGCCAGCCGGTGGACCCGGCCCCGGTCGTGCGCGGGGGTCCGCACCGCGGCTGCGGCGTGCTCCCTGGCCGCCGGCAGGTCCCCGAGACCGAGCAGGGCCTCCGCCACCTGTACGTCGACCAGACCCGGCTGTACGTACCCCGTCTCGTCCGGCTCCTGGCCCGGCCGGATCCGTTCGGCCTCGGACTCGGCACGCCCGATGCATCTCAACGCGCCCGGTCCGTCGCCGAGATGGGCGTACGCCTTGGCCTGCATCGCATGGAGGTCGGCCGCCAGTGCGGGGGTGATGTCGCGTCCGGCGGCCCGCAGCGCCGCCTCGGCGAAGGCGACGGACTGCCGGTACTCGGCAAGGAACAGTGACTGGTTCACCAGCAGGGCGATCACATAGCCGCCGAGCCCCCGGTCCCCGCTCGCCTTGGCCAGCCGCAGCGCCTGGTGGAAATAGCGCTGGGCGAGCCCGTGTGCGTCGGAGTCGTACGCGCAGATGCCCGCCACAGCCACCAGAGCACCCGTAGCGCGGTGCAGTTGACGCCCCATCGCGTCGCTGTAGCCGCCGCGCAGCAACGGGGCGGTCTCGCTGTTGAGGAAGCCGACGATGCGCGCACGCGTCGCGATTCCGCCCGCCTTGCGGTACATCAGTTCGTAGTGGGCGCGAGCGGCCCGCAGGGTTGCTATGTCGGCCGGACCGACCCGGTGCGGGCCGGAACGGGACACGTCGGCGTCCTCCGGCGGGTTCTCCCACTCCCAGACAGGCATCACCGCGGTCGTTCCCGTGACGGCCGGGGCGGCGACGACATGCGGGCGCTGCTGTTCGTCGGAGCGCCACACGGCGGTGGCCCGCTCGACGAAACCGGTGAGCGAGGAACCCTGCACGGGCGTGTGGCCTCCGCGGGCCGCCAGACCGATGTCGTCGAGCGAGACGGCCCTGCGCAGCCGGTTCCCCAGCACTTCGCAGATCAGGTCGGGCGTCTGACCGCGGGGCCGCTGGCCCTTCAGCCAGCGGGCGACGGCGGTGTGTTCGTAGCGCAGCCCCAGCCCCCGGGCGCGGCCGGCCTGGTTCACATGTGCGGCGAGCCCGGCCCGGGAGAAGCCCGCCTCGTCGATCAGAGCCTCTAGCAGAGTATTGGGCTCCATTGCCCCCATTGCCCCCTCCGAAGGGTCGGCACGCCAGGACGTGTCGCCCCAGTGGAGCACGATTCACACGGGGTGTGAACGGAATGCCCGAACCGTCCCGCTGCGCACGCTGTCGCACCGGTCCGCGGATCGCTTGAATGAGTCCCTCGCAAGAGGCGGCCGGGTCGTCTGCTCCCCCTCGTACAGCACGACGACCCGCACCCGCGCCGTCCGCTCTGCCGACCTGCCCGACACTCCGCGGCAGCGCGGACGGCGCCGGATCGCACGACCCACTGCCCACGGATCGGAGGGTGGCTGCGGGGTCGGCCGGGAACCGGATTCCCCGGACCGGCCGGATCCCGCGTGCGGTCCTCCGCCTCTGGGCGAGCACGCAGGAGGGGCGTATCCGGTGGCCGGATACGCCCCTCCTCACTGTGCGGGCGGGCTGCTACGCGCCGCGCAGCACCGCACCCGTACGCTCGGCGGCCAGTGCCACCGCCGCGTCCCGGGCGGCGCTCGCCTCGTCGACGGTCAGCGTGCGGTCCGCTGCACGGAAACGCAGCGCGTACGCCAGGGACTTGCGGCCCTCGCCGATCTGCTCGCCCGTGAAGACGTCGAACAGCCGCAGCGACTCGAGGAGTTCACCCGCGCCCGCGCGGAGCGCCTGCTCCACGTCGGCGGCGGGCACGCCCTGGTCGACGACCAGTGCGACATCCTGGGTCGCCACCGGGAAGGTGGAGATCCGCGGCGCCTGGAGGGCGCCGTCGACGGCCTGCTCCAGGACGTCGAGCTCGACCTCCATGGCACAGGTGCGCTCGGGCAGGTGGAGTTCCTTGATGACACGCGGGTGCAGCTCGCCGGCGTGACCGAAGAGGATCTCCTCACCGTTGACCGTGACGTACAGCGCGGCGCAGCGGCCCGGGTGCCACGGCGCGTGCTGGTCGGCGCGGACCGTGAGGTCGACACCGGCCTCACGGGCGATGGTGCGGGCGGCCTCGACGGAGTCCGCCCAGTCGGCCGGTCGGCCCTTGCCCCACCAGCCGGCCTGCTCGCGGGCGCCCGCGAGGACGACCGCGGCGCGGCGCGGCTGACGCGGCAGCGCGGCGTTGAGCGAGGCGATCTCCTCGTCGGAGGGGCGCCGGTCGACCGGCAGCCGGACCGGCTTCGTCTCCTGGCCGGTGGGCCGGAAGACCAGACCGGTCTCGAAGAGCGCGAGGTCGTGGCTGCCGCGGCCGTCGTTGCGCCGCAGTGCGCCGAGGAGGCCCGGCAGCAGCGTGGTGCGCAGCGACGGCTCCTCGTCGGAGAGCGGGTTGACGAGCCTGACCGTACGGCGGCGGGCGTCGTCCGCCTCCAGGCCCAGCTGGTCCAGGACCGCTTCGCCGGTGAACGGGTAGTTCAGCGCCTCCACGTAACCGGCGCCGGCCAGTGCCCGGCCGACCCTGCGGTGCAGCCGCTGGCGGTCGGTGAGCCCGCGGCCGGAGGGCGGCGTCGGGAGCGTGGACGGGAGGTTCTCGTAACCCTCCAGCCGGATGACCTCTTCGGCGAGGTCGTTCGGCTCGTTGAGGTCGGGCCGCCAGGACGGGGCCGTGACCAGGAGCTCGTCCTGCCCGTAGACGTCGCAGCCGACCTCCTGGAGGCGGCGCACGACGGTCTCGCGGCCGTAGGCGACACCGGCCACCTCGTCGGGGTGGTCGGCCGCCATCGTGATGGTCCGCGGACCGGACGGGGCGGTGACCTCGGTGACGCCCGCCTCGGCGGTACCGCCGGCGAGCAGCACGAGAAGGTCGACGGTGCGCTGCGCGGCTGCCGCCGCGGCCTGCGGGTCGACACCGCGCTCGAAGCGCTTGGACGCCTCGGAGGCCAGCTTGTGGCGGCGCGCGGTGCGGGCGATCGAGATCGCGTCGAAGTGCGCGGCCTCGATGACGACCTCGGTGGTGTGGGCGTCCTCGGAGGCGTCGGCGATCTCGGTGTTGGCCCCGCCCATGACGCCCGCCAGGCCGATCGGCCCGCGGTTGTCGGTGATGACGAGGTCGGCGGCGTCCAGGACGCGGACGGTGCCGTCGAGCGTGGTGAGCTTCTCGCCCTGCTCGGCGCGGCGCACCCCGATCGGACCGTCGATCCGGGTCCGGTCGTAGGCGTGCAGCGGCTGGCCCAGTTCGAGCATCACGTAGTTGGTGACGTCGACGGCGAGCGAGATCGGCCGCATTCCGGCCTTCTGGAGCCGGCGCCGCATCCAGATCGGCGAGCGGGCCTCGGGCTGCAGACCGACGACGGTGCGCGCGGTGAAGCGGGAGCAGCCGATCGGGTCGGAGACCTTGACCGGGTAGCCGAACGCGTTGGGCGCGGGCACGTCCAGGAGGGCCGGGTCGCGCAGCGGCAGGCCGTAGGCGATGGCGGTCTCACGGGCGACACCGCGCATCGACAGGCAGTAGCCGCGGTCGGGCGTGACGGCGATGTCGAGGACCTCGTCGACGAGCTGAAGCAGCTCGATCGCGTCGGTACCGACCGCGTGCTCCGGCGGCAGCACGATGATGCCGTGCGTGCCGTCGTCGCCCATGCCGAGCTCGTCGGTGGAGCAGATCATGCCGTGCGAGGTCCTGCCGTACGTCTTGCGCGCGGCGATCGCGAAGTCGCCGGGCAGCACGGCGCCGGGCAGGACCACGACGACCTTGTCGCCGACGGCGAAGTTACGGGCACCGCAGACGATCTCCTGCGGCTCGCCGGTGCCGTTGGCGGACCCGACGTCGACCGTGCAGAAGCGGATGGGCTTCTTGAAGCCCTCCAGCTCCTCGATGGTCAGCACCTGTCCGACGACCAGCGGGCCCTTGAGGCCGGCGCCGATCTGCTCGACGGTCTCGACCTCCAGGCCGACGGCGACGAGCTTGGCCTGTACGTCACGGCCGGTCTCGGTGGGCGGCAGGTCGACGTACTCCCGCAGCCAGGAAAGCGGGACGCGCATCAGATCTCCATCCCGAAGGGCCGGGTGAACCGGACGTCGCCTTCGACCATGTCTCGCATGTCTTCTACGTTGTGGCGGAACATCAGCATCCGCTCGATGCCGAACCCGAAGGCGAATCCGCTGTACTTCTGGGGGTCGACACCGCAGGCGATGAGCACCTTGGGGTTGACCATGCCGCAGCCGCCGAGCTCGATCCAGCCCTCGCTGCCGCAGGTGCGGCAGGGGCGGTCGGGGTTGCCGACGGACTCGCCGCGGCAGACGTAGCAGACCATGTCCATCTCGGCGGACGGCTCGGTGAACGGGAAGAAGTTCGGCCGGAGCCGGGTCTTCATGTCCGGGCCGAAGAGCGCCTGGACCATGTGGTCGAGGGTGCCCTTCAGATCGGCCATGGTGAGGCCCTCGTCGACGGCGAGCAGCTCGATCTGGTGGAAGACCGGGGTGTGCGTGGCGTCGAGCTCGTCGGTCCGGTAGACCCGGCCGGGGCAGACGACGTAGACCGGGGGCTCGCGGTCGAGCAGGGTGCGGGCCTGGACCGGCGAGGTGTGCGTACGCAGGACGACACCGGACTCGTCGTTCTTCGCGCCGTCGGCGCCCTCGACGAAGAAGGTGTCCTGCATCTGCCGGGCCGGGTGGTCGGGCACGAAGTTCAGGGCGTCGAAGTTGAACCACTCGGCCTCGGCCTCGGGGCCCTCGGCGACCTCGTAGCCCATGGCCACGAAGACGTCGGCGACGCGCTCCATGATGGTCGTCAGCGGGTGGCGCGCACCGGCCGGGGTGCGGTCGTACGGCAGCGTGACGTCCACCGCCTCCTCGACCAGGACCCGGGCGTCCCGCTCGGCCTCCAGCTCCGTCTGGCGGGCAGCGAGTGCCCTGCCCACGGCGGCGCGGGCCTGGCCCACGCGCTTGCCGGCCTCGGCCTTCGCCTGCGGCGGCAGCGCGCCGATCTCGCGGTTGGCGAGTGACAGGGGCGAGGTACCACCGGTGTGCGCGGTCTTCGCCTGGGCGAGCGCGTCGAGGTCGCCCGCGGCGGCGAAGGCGGCGAACGCCTCGTCCCGGATGCGCTCGATCTCTTCCGGTTTCAGTGCCTCGACCTCGACTGGGTCGTACGACTTGTTCGGTGCCGACATCTCTTCCCGTACTTCCGATTGGCTGGTGGCGCGGCCCCGCTCGACGACTGGAGGACGCAAAGGTGCCAAAGGTCGAGTCTAAGGGCCACAGGATGTGTGGGCCGCCCGTGGTCCGCTCAGGCCCCTCTACTTCATGTAGGCCGGCGTGCTCACGGGCAGAATAAATCGGAACTCGGCGCCGCCCCCGGGGCCGCGGCCGACCGTGATCGTGCCGCCGTGCGCCTCGACGATGCCCTTGACGATGTAGAGGCCCAGGCCGGTGCCGCCGCGCTTGCTCCCCCGCCAGAAGCGGGTGAAGACACGGCCCAGCGACTCCTCGGGGATGCCGGGGCCTTCGTCGCTCACGGTGACCGCCGTTCCCTTCTCGTCGCTCTTCGCCGGTGCGGCTGCCACCTCGATGGTGACGGTTCCCTCGCCATGGCGCACCGCGTTTTCCAGCAGGTTGCCGAGCACCTGGTCGACCTTGTCCGGGTCGGCCCACACGGTGGGCAGCGGCTGGCAGGTACGGACGAGGAACCGGCCGGGGTCCTGGCCGGAGGCGGTGAGTGCCTGAACGTGGCGTTCGACGGCGGCGGAGAGGTCCACGGGCTGGCGGCGCACCTCCAGACGCCCCGAGTCGATCCGGGAGATGTCCAGGAGCTCGGTGATCAGGCGGGTGACGCGGTTGGCGTCGGCATAGACGGTCTCCAGCATCAGCCGTTTCTGGTCATCGGTGAACCGTTCCCACTTGGCCAGCAGCGTGGCGGTGAAGCCCTTCACGGACGTCAGGGGCGAGCGCAGCTCGTGGGCAACGGTCGCGATGAGTTCGGCATGGCTGCGCTCGGTACGGCGGCGGGCCTCGGTGCCGCGCAGGCTGACCACCAGCCGGCGCACAGGGCCGGTCGGGCTCTCGCGTACGTAGCGGGCGGAGACGAGGACCTCGCGGCCACCCGGCAGCAGGAGGTTGCGTTCGGGCTGGCCGACGCGGGTGGCGAGGCCACCGTAGGGGTCGGTCAGCTCCCACCAGCGGCGGCCCTTGAGGTCCTCCAGCGGCAGCGCGTGTTCCAGCGGGCGGCCGAGGGCGGCGGCCCTGGGAACGGCGGTGATCCGCGCGGCGGCGGAGTTGAAGCAGATGACCCGGCCGGTCTCGTCCGCGACGACGAGTCCGTCGGGAAGGTCGTCCGGATCCAGTGGCTGGTCCCGGGATCCGATGTCGCCGACGGTGACGCCGTCCGGATCCTCGGCGGCGCGCACGACGGCCGCATGTGTCGCCCGCGGTCCGCTCATGCCGACAGCCATATTCCCGTACCCCACCTCTCGAACCGGTGCAGTGGGCCCCCGAGTTCGTCACCCTACTAGTCGTCGGTGACGGAGCGACACCCTGCGGGGCCCCGCGCCGGGTGGCGGCGGTCGGGTGACCTCGGACGGGCGGTCTCTCAGCCGGCGCTGCGGCGGGGCCGCTGGGCGCGCGCGGAGGCGTACAGGCAGACGGCGGCCGCGGTGGCCAGGTTGAGGCTCTCCGCCTTGCCGTGGATCGGCACCCGCACGACGGCGTCGGCCAGCGCCCGGGTCTCCTCGGGCAGGCCCCAGGCCTCGTTGCCGAAGACCCAGGCGGTGGGCCCGCCCATGGTGCCGGCGTCGAGCTCGTCGTCGAGGTCGTCCTGGCCCGCGCCGTCGGCGGCGAGGATCCGTACGCCCGCGTCCCGCAGCCCCTGCACGGCCTGCTCGACGGGGACGCCGACGGCCACCGGCAGGTGGAAGAGCGAGCCGACGGAGGCGCGCACCGACTTGGGGTTGTACAGGTCCACGGAGGCGTCGGTGAGGACGACCGCGTCGGCGCCCGCGGCGTCCGCGCAGCGCAGCACCGTACCGGCGTTCCCGGGGTCGCGGACGTTCGCCAGGACGGCGACCAGCTTCGGCCGCGCGGCGAGGATCGACTGGAAGGGGGAGTCGAGGAAGCGGCAGACGCCGATCAGTCCCTGCGGGGTGACGGTCTGGGACACGTCGGCCAGGACCTCGCTGTCGGCCAGGTGCACCCGGGCGCCCGCGTCGAGGGCGGCGTCGACGATGGCTTCGTACCGCTCGGCGGCCTCGACGGTGGCGAACAGCTCGATGAGGGTCGGCTCGCCGTCGCTGCCGCGGTGGTCCGCGGCCTCGCGCACGGCCTGCGGCCCCTCGGCGATGAACCTGCGCTCCTTGCCGCGGAAGTTGCGCCGGGCCAGCCGCCGGGCGGCGGCGACCCGTGGCGAACGCGGGGAGATCAGTTCGGGGGTGCCCATGTCGGCGGCGAGCCTCTCTGCGTACGAAGGTGCTGGGCCGGACAGGCCCCGGGCGTGCAACGCACCGGACCCGCAGACGACGAGCGCCTGCGGGTCCGGCTCAAAAGCCAAGAAGTGCGGCCTGGATCAGGCGGCCTTCGGGGCGTTGACGTCGCTCGGGAGGGCCTTCTGGGCAACCTCGACGAGGGCGGCGAACGCGTTGGCGTCGTTGACCGCGAGCTCGGCCAGGATCTTGCGGTCCACCTCGATGTTGGCGGCGTTCAGACCCTGGATGAGGCGGTTGTACGTCATGCCGTTCTGGCGGGCCGCAGCGTTGATGCGCTGGATCCACAGCCGACGGAAGTCGCCCTTGCGCTTCTTGCGGTCGTTGTAGTTGTAGACCAGGGAGTGGGTGACCTGCTCCTTGGCCTTGCGGTACAGGCGCGAGCGCTGACCGCGGTAACCGCTGGCGGCCTCGAGAATTGCCCGGCGCTTCTTGTGGGCGTTGACTGCCCGCTTGACGCGTGCCACTTGTTAACTCCTTGTAGCGGGGCCGTGGTCGTACTCACACGGCCCGGAAACGAATTGGTCCCGGTCGGATCGAGGGCGCGTCCCCGGTGTCACCGGGGACGACGGCCTCACTTGCCGAGAAGCTTCTTGATCTTCTTGGCGTCGGCCGGAGCCACGACGACCGTGCCGGTCAGCGAGCGAGTCTTCTTGGACGACTTGTGCTCGAGCAGGTGGCGCTTGCCGGCCCTCTCGCGGAGCACCTTGCCGGAGCCGGTGATCTTGAAGCGCTTGCTGGCACCGCTGTGCGTCTTGTTCTTCGGCATCGCGCCGTTCTCTCCTCGTCAGTGGCGCCCCTCTCGGTGCGAGCACCGGACTGCAGGGGCGTCAGATCTTGGTGGGACTCCGGGGGGACCCGGGGGCGCCTGGATGGCAGCCCCCGGAGGTCACGCCTCGGAGGGTGTCTCGGCCGGAGCCTCGGAGGTCGCCTCGGCGGGAGCCTCGACATCCTCGTCCGCAGCCTCGGCGTCGTCGTGGGCGTAACCCTGACGCTCCGCCTTGCGGGCGGCCTGGGCCTCGCGGGCCTCGGCCATGGCTTCGGTCTTCTTCTTGTGCGGGCCAAGAACCATGATCATGTTCCGGCCGTCCTGCTTCGGGTTGGACTCGATGAAGCCGAGTTCCTCCACGTCCGAAGCGAGACGCTGGAGCAGTCGGAAGCCCAGCTCGGGGCGGGACTGCTCACGACCACGGAACATGATCGTGATCTTGACCTTGTCGCCCTGCTTGAGGAACCGGACGACGTGACCCTTCTTGGTGTCATAGTCGTGCGGGTCGATCTTCGGCCGGAGCTTCATCTCCTTGATGACCGTGTGCGCCTGGTTCTTGCGCGCCTCACGGGCCTTCATGGCCGACTCGTACTTGAACTTCCCGTAGTCCATGAGCTTGCACACGGGCGGACGGGCGGTAGCCGCCACCTCGACCAGGTCGAGGTCGTACTCCTGTGCGAGTTCCAGGGCCTTGGCAAGCGGAACAATCCCGACCTGCTCGCCGCTGGGACCGACAAGTCGCACCTCGGGCACGCGAATCCGGTCGTTGATGCGGGGCTCGGCGCTGATGGATCCTCCTCGGTAGCACCACGCGGCCGCCTGGCAGACAGCCACGTAACGTCTGTTTCAACAGACCAACCGGTCAGGACCATGAAAAATGCCCCGCCGGGACACAGGCGGGGCTCCTGAACAACCGGAACACCGCCGCGGTCAACCGCGGGGCGCATCGGGCGGCTCCATCGTCCGTACGGAACGATGGGCGCCACCTGACCGGTGACCCGCCGTCCTGAGGACGGCCAGGTGGGAGATCGGAGCCTCCACTTGTGGGCCGGGCACATAGATGCCCAGCCGGTCGTTACACAAGGTTAGCAGCTCCCCCGGGGTGGTGCGAACCCCGCGCCCGGACCACGGCTTCGGGAGCCGGGGCGCGGCTCCCGGCGAAGGGAGCCGGCCGCCGTGGGCCTATCGTATGGCGCATGAGTGACGCGACCCCCACCAGTGATTCCCCCGGCTTCGACGAAATGGCCCGCGACATCGCGGAGGTGCCCGCGGTCGAGGTGATCGTGACGGTCGCGGTCAATCTGATGAGCGCCGCAGCCGTGAAGCTCGGCCTGACCGAGGACGGCGACGAGCACAAGGACCTCGACGAGGCCCGCAAGCTGGTCCACGCACTGGCCGGCCTGCTGGACGCGAGCACCACGGAGATCAGCTCCTTCCACGCGGCCCCGCTGCGCGACGGCCTGAAGTCCCTGCAGCTGGCGTTCCGCGAGGCCTCGCTCGTACCGGACGAGCCGGGCCAGGGCCCCGGCGAGAAGTACACCGGCCCGGTCTTCGGCTGAGCCCGCCCCGCCCCTTCCGTTCCTTCCCGCCCGTGAGCCCCCTGCCCGACCCGGCAGGGGGCTCACGGCGTCGGTGGCCGGATCAGGCCACGACGGACTGCGCCTGCCGACCGGGGAGGGGATGGGCCAGCCGGTGCGCGAGCGCCGCGATCACTCCGCCGATCAGTGGCGCCGCCAGGAACAGCGCGCGTTGAGCCGGTCGGGTGATCAGCGCGTGAACAGGGCCTCACCGGGCGTGTGGGCGTCGGCCGGGAGCAGCGCGAGGTCCAGGCCACGGACCAGTCGTGCGCGCAGCACCTCGTTCGCCGCCAGCAACCGCGCAACCCGGCCGGCCGTCTCGGCGGGGTCGGCACCGTCCTCCAGCACCAGGGCGAGAGTGCCGTCGGCGCGGCCCGGCCCCAGGTGCGCGCGGAGCACCGCGGGCTCGGCGGCGACTGCGTCACGTACCGCCGCGGTGACAGCCGGGTCGTCCAGCGGGTCGGCGCTGGTACGGCCCTCGGCGAGGGCGAGCAGGGCTGAACCGGTCAGCTCGAAGGCCACTGGCCCGGCGAGGTCGAGCACCACCGTGTCGGCCTTCTCGTGCACTGCGGCCTGGAGGGCCTGGTGCAGGGGTACGGCGACGGGGCGGGCCTGCGGGTCCCAGCGGGCCAGCGAGGCGGTGGAGGTGAAGGCGGGCAGGGCGCGGCGGTCGCCGGCCTGGAGGGTGGGGACCGCCATGTCGCTGGTCTTCTCCCGGCGCAGCCCCTTCTCGTCCTCCTCCACCTCACCGAGGACGGCCACCACGGGAACCAGGAGACGAGCCCCCCTGAGGGCTTCGAGTACCGGGCCGACGGCCTTGCGGTCCTCGGCCCAGGCGGCGAGTGCCGCGGCCAGGGCGGGGTCGGCCGTGCCGTCGTCATCGGAGTATCCGGGGTCCGGGATGTTCTTCTGTGCCACAGGGCGAGCGTAGTGCCTGGGCTTTCTCATCCCCCCGACAGGTCGGGCTCAGCCTCCTCTCAGCTGGGCTTCCTAGCGTCCGGACCATGCCCCGACACAGAGCCCGCAGATCCGCCCTGTCCGCGACCGTGGCGGCCACAATCGTGCTGGCCGGTTCGGCCGCCGGGGGTGCGTACCTGACCGGCAGGTCGCCGGATCAGTCGCCCGCCGCCGCGGCTTCCGTATCGTCCGTCTCACCGGCTGCGACCGCTCCGGTCGCGGCGGCGAGCGAGGAGCCGGTGGTGGATCTGGACACGGAACTGGCTGCGGCCGTCGAACCACTGCTGGCCGGCTCGGGCACGGCGGCCGTCTCGGTGGCCGTGCTGGACAGCGGCAGCGGGACGCGTGCGGTGTACGGGGGATCGGAAGCGACCTACGACACCGCGAGCATCGTCAAGGTCGACATTCTCGCGGCGCTGCTGCTCCGGGCCCAGGACGAGAAGCGTGAACTGACCGCCGGCGAACACGCTCACGCGGTCGCGATGATCGAGCGGAGCGACAACGACTCCGCCACCGCGCTGCTGGCGGCGGTGGGCGGGGCGGCCGGTCTCGACGCCGCCAACGAGCGGCTCGGACTCACCACGACGACGGCGGCGAAGGCGTGGGGGCTGACCCGGACCACGGCGGCCGATCAGCTGACGCTGCTGGAGGCGGTGTTCGGCACGGAAACCGACGCGGAGCTGAGCGAGGAATCCCGGGCCTCCCTGCGGGAACTGATGGCACAGGTCGAGGCCGACCAGCAGTGGGGGGTGTCGGCCGCGGGCAGCGAGTGGGCGCTCAAGAACGGCTGGATGCCGCGTACCGCCACCGGGCTGTGGAACATCAACAGCATCGGGCAGGTGACGGCGGACGGGCGGACCTACCTGGTGGCCGTGCTGTCCGGCGGTCAGCGGACCAAGGAGACGGGCATCGCGCTCGTCGAGTCGGTGGCGAAGGCGGCGGTGGGAGTGGTGCGGGCCGGGACCGCGGGGTGAGGGCGGGGTGAGGGCTGCTCAGCGACGAGGGGCGGGCGGGCGGCCGCCCCGGCCGCGCCACAGCACGACGGCCAGGGCCAGCAGGAGCGCCCCGAGGCCGCCCGCCGCCGGGGCCAGCCAGCCGGCAGGACCGTCGTCCGCGCGGGGCGGGGTGGGCCCGGAGCCGAAGTACTGCTTGCGGTAGCCGGCCGCGGCGGAGCCGGTGCGCAGCCCGGCGGGGCTCGGTGAGCCGCCGGCCTTGATGGCCGCGGCCGGGTCGACGATGCCGTAGCCCCGGGCGTCGTCGCGGCCGGTCGACGGGGCGCTGCGGGCGGTGTCCGTGAGGAGCTTCTTGATCTGGGCGGGCGTCAGGCCCGGGTGGGCGGCACGCACCAGCGCGACCGCTCCGGAGACGAACGCCGACGCCGCGGAGGTGCCCCACTCCACGTAGTACTTGCGGTCGGGCGCGGGAACGACGATGTCGACCCCGGGTGCGCTCACGGTGGCGTACCAGCGGCGGGTGGAGAACGACGCGTGGGTGCCGTACCGGTCGACCGCGGCGACCGCGATCACGCCCGGGTAGGCGGCGGGGTAGGAGATGTGGTCGCCCTTCTCGCCCCCGTTGCCGGACGAGGCGACGACGACCGCGCCCTTCTTCAGCGCGTACTGGATGGCGGCGTCCTCACCGGGTTCGGGGTGCGCGGACGCGCTGTCGTCGCCGAGGGAGAGGTTGATGACGTCGGCGCCGTGGTCGGCGGCCCACCGGATGCCGTCGGCGAGGGCGGTGCCCCGGGACTTGCGCGCCTTGGCCCGCGCGGGGTCGCTCGCTTCGAGGATGACCCGGACGGGGAGGATCTTCGCCTCGGGCGCGATGCCGATGACCCCCTCGTCGTGTCCGCTGCCGTGGCCCCGGCCGGCGATGATCCCGGCCATCGCGGTGCCGTGCCTGGCCCACGAGCGGTCCCCGCGTCCGGCGCCGAAACCGATCATGTCCTTGCCGGGGAGCACCTGGCCCGCCAGGTCGGGCAGGCTGCCGTCGACCCCGGTGTCGACGACGGCGACGGTGATCCCCTCGCCGCGGGTGGTCTGCCAGGCCCGGTCCGTGTGGAGGGCGTCCAGGCCCCACTGCTGGGCCCGGATCGTGTCCGCCCCGGCCGGAAAAGCGGGCAGCAGCGCGAGCGCGGTGGCGGCGCAGACCGCGCCGAGGAGCCTGCGGGGGCGGATGTGGCGGGTCATTCGGGCTTCTCCGTGAGGTCGGCGACGGTTCTGCGCAGTCCGCGCTCGACCCGGTCGGCCACGCCCTTGGCCTCGTGCCCGAGTCCGGCCTGGGCGGCCGCAGTCGTCGCGTTCAGCGCCATGGCCTTCTCGGCCGGCTGCGGGTCGGTGACCTTGCGCCCGTCGGCGAACCCGGAGACGGCGAACACGACGACCGGCACCTCGGTCAGCGCGTGCACGGTCCAGCTGGCCCGCTGCCGGTCGCCGAATCCCGCGGCGGGGCTGTTCTTCACGGCGTACGTGCGGGGCATCAGGTCCGTGCGCGCGTCCAGGTGCTCGGTGCTGAAGCGGTTGCTCAACGCCCGCATGGCCTCGGTGTCGGCCTCGGTGAAGACCAGTCCGACCGTGGTGACGCTACTGCTGGTCGCGTCGGTGTACGTGGCGCGGAGCAGGCGGGCGCAGCCGACCGGCCGGAGGGTCTTGAGCAGCAGCGGGTCGAGCGACGCGTCCGTGCAGCCGCTGTCCGGGGCCACGGCGATCCTGGTCCAGACCCGGTCGGCGCCGCCGGGCCCGGCCCCGTCGCCCTTGAGCGTCCGGGGGAAGAGCGTGTCCACCGGGACGCTGTGCCAGGCGTCGCGGCCCACGGTGTAGGCGCTGTGGGCCGCAGGATCGGCGGAGGAGTCGCTGGTGAGCCAGCTGCCGGTGGCGGCCCCGCCGATCAGCCCGAGCCCGAGCACGACACAGACCGCGGCCGCCGCGGCCCTGAAGGGGCGTCGGGTCCGCACGGGCCGGAGCCGGGTGGTGGTCTCGGCCGGCGTCTCGGCCGGGGGGCGGGTGTGCGGGGGCCGGTAGGCGTACGGGGTGGCTGCCGCGGGCCGGACCGGCGGGCCGCCTAGTTCCACGGCGCCCACGGGCCGCCGCCGGGTCGCCGCGGGGGGCGTGGCGGGCCGGGCCGGGGCGCCTGGGGACGCGGGCGCGTCGGCACGCGGGGCCGGGGGCACGGGGCGGAGCCGGGCGGTCGTCTCCACGGGGGGCAGCGTGGTCGGGGATGCGAAGGGGGGCGCGGCGGGAACGGGGACCTGGGTACGGGGTGCGGACGGGGCCTGGGGCGGGGTCCCGGTCGGAGCCGTCGCCGGGGGTGCGGAAGAGGGCCGCGGCGGGGCCGGCGGCCGTTCCGGCGCCGGGTCGGCGGGCCGGTGGGTGGTCGTGGACCGCGGCGGAACGGGTTCCGCGTCCGGGATCGGAGCCGGGTGCGGGACCCGCGCCTGTTCCTGCGCCTGTGTCAGTGCAGGAACCGGTGCCTGTGTCTGTGCCTGCGCCTTGGGAAGATCCGAGAACCTCATGCCCCTCACCCCGGTGGCCGAGGCCCGGGCGATGCCGCCCGGCGTGTGCCGCGTCGTCACCGGACCCGTTCCGGGGCCTTCCGGTTCAGGGCCGCTGTCGACGGTCTCGCGGGTCGCCGCTGTCTCGGCCTCTCGGCCGTCCGGTGCCGGAGGCGTGGCCGACTGCGGGCTTTCGGGGCGGGGCGGCGGGGTGGCGTTCACGGGCCGGTCGGCAGGCGCCGTGGCGAGCGGTGGCGGGGTGCTCGGGCGTGGCGGTACGGGAGCGCGCTGCGCCTCGGTACTCATCCGCCCCCCTGGTCCGTTCCGTACCGCACGCGGATCGGCTGCACAGGCAGGCCCGTTGCTCGCCGCGTGCCCGTCACTCTACGGGTTGGGGAGGCGGTCTTGGGAGCGGGCCGCCGTGCCAGGGCCTGTCCGGAGTCGATCTGCGCAGATCGTCCCCCTACCCAGCGGTACAGCTGTCTGGCAAGCTGCGGCCATGACTGCCCGTGCCGCTGACCGGACCCGCTACAACCGGGCCACCGCCCATCTCGACGCTCCGATCGCCGTCGTCGATCTGGAGGCGTTCGACGCCAACGCCGACGACCTCGTCCGGCGTGCGGGCGGGAAGCCCATCCGGGTGGCGAGCAAATCGGTGCGCTGCCGCGCCCTGCTGGAACGGGTGCTGGCCCGTCCCGGGTTCGCCGGAATCATGTCGTTCACGCTCGCGGAGTCGCTGTGGCTGGCGCGGGCCGGCTTCGAGGACGTCCTGCTGGCCTATCCGTCGGCCGACCGCTCGGCCTTCGCGGAGCTGGCCGCGGACCCGAAGCTGGCCGCCGCCGTGACCGTGATGGTGGACGACCACGCACAACTGGAGCTCATCGACGCGGCGCGGGCCGGGGGCACGGAGGAGGTCCGGGTCTGCCTGGAGCTGGACACCTCACTGCGGATGCTCGGCGGCCGGGTCAGGATCGGAGCCCTGCGTTCGCCGCTGCGCTCCCCCGCCCAGCTGGCGGAGCTGGCCAGGTCCATCGCCCGCAGGCCCGGTTTCCGGCTGGTGGGGCTGATGGCGTACGAGGGCCACATCGCCGGCGTGGGCGACTCACTCGCCGGACGGCCGCTGCGCTCCCGCGCGATCCGGCTGATGCAGGCCGCGGGCCGCCGGGAGCTGGCGGCCCGTCGGGCCGAGGTGGTGCGGGCGGTACGGGCCGTGGCACCGGACCTGGAGTTCGTGAACGGCGGCGGCACCGGCAGTGTGCAGCACACCGCGGCGGAGCCGGCCGTCACCGAGATCGCGGCCGGTTCCGGCCTCTACGTGCCGCGGCTGTTCGACAACTACACCTCGTTCACGGCCCGCCCGGCGGCCCTGTTCGCCCAGCCCGTGGTGCGTCGGCCCGGCGTGGGCGTGGTGACGGTGCTCGGTGGCGGCTACCCGGCGTCCGGGGCGGCAGGTGCGGACCGGCTGCCTGTCCCGTACCTGCCGGAGGGGCTGCGTTACGACCCGCAGGAGGGCCCCGGCGAGGTGCAGACTCCGTTGCTCGGCGCCCCGGCCGACGATCTGCTGATCGGCGACAAGGTGTGGTTCCGGCACGCGAAGGCCGGTGAGCTGTGCGAGCGGTTCGACGAGCTTCAGCTGATCGAGGGCGACCGGGTGACGGCGACCGTGCCCACGTACCGGGGCGAGGGCCGCACCTTCCTCTGAGCCCTCTGAGCCTTCTGGGCCGACAGCCTCTCGGAGGCTGTCGGGTGACGTGAGATCGGAAAGCGGACGCGGTCCGGTGCGTGCGGTTCCAGGGCGCCGGGATGTCCTCGTAGCGAGCTGCTGGGACATTTCTCAGGGGGCGACGGAGCTGCCGACGCCCCCGCCGGTCTCGCTGTCGCCGATCGGCCGGATGCCCTTCGTGAGGGTGTCCATGAGGGCGAGCGGCGGCCCGTCGGGGCCCGCGTCGAAGGCGTAGCGGACGACGACGGGCGACTCGCTGCCCACGGCCGAGGGGAAGACGAGTGACTGCACATAGCCGCCCGGCCCCTTGGCGGTGACGACCCGCCAGCGCACATGGTATCCGGTGCGTCCGGCGACGCTGACCGGGCCGCCGGCGATCTGCCGGTGGGAGATGATGCCGCCGTGGATCCGCCGGCCGACGATGTCCTCCTCGTACGCCCGGTCCGCGGCGGCGCCGATGTCCTCCTTGGCGAGCGCCTCGGGCGTGGTGGCGTCGGTGCCGCCCGGGGTACGGGTGGTCACCGTGCCGTGGTAGCAGAACGAGGTGGATGCCCCGGGGCAGTCGTAGGAGCCGGTGGTGCGCATCGTGAGCAGTTGCCCGGCGCTGCGTTCGGGCCGCTCCCAGCCATCAGGGATCGGCAGGGTGATGCCGTTGAGCTGGTCGACGAGCACCGTGGGGTCCTCGTCGGCCGGTGAGCCGTCCGGCGACGGGCTCTCGTCGCCGGGTGCCGCGTCGGTGGCCGTACCTGCGGCCTTCGGCGCGGAACTGCCCGACGGGGTCGCGGTGGGTGCGGCGGCGTCGTCCCTGCCGAACAGCATCGCGCCCGTCACGGCCACGCCGACGACCACTGCGCCGGCCGCCACGAGCGCGATGGTCCTGGCGCTGCTGCTGCCCCCGCCGCCCTGACCGGGCCCGAACGGCTGGGGCACGCCGGCACCGGGTCGGGTGTGGGCGGTCCAGGCGGCGCCGTCCCACCACCGCTCGTTGCCGGGTGTGGCCGTGTCCGGAAACCAGCCGGGCGGTGGCGCGTTGCTCATCGCTCCACTCTAGGGCCTGTCCGACTCCGCTCCGCCGGACAGGCCCTGGGTTCCGCAGCCGGTGGCCGGCCCCTCTACAGGGGCGTGACGTAGGCGCCGGAGATCCCGCCGTCGACGAGGAAATCGGTGGCGTTCACGAACGAGGAGTCGTCGCTCGCCAGGAACGCGACGGCGGCCGCGATCTCGGTCGCCTCCGCGAACCGGCCGAGTGGAATGTGCACGAGCCGGCGGGCCGCGCGCTCCGGGTCCTTGGCGAAGAGTTCCTGGAGCAGCGGGGTGTTGACCGGCCCCGGGCACAGGGCGTTGACCCGGATCCCCTCACGGGCGAACTGGACGCCCAGTTCGCGCGACATGGCCAGCACACCGCCCTTGGAGGCCGTGTACGAGATCTGCGAGGTCGCCGCCCCCATCCTGGCGACGAACGAGGCGGTGTTGATGATCGAGCCCCGGCCCTGGCGCCGCATATAGGGCAGGGCCGCCTTGCAGCAGAGGTAGACGGACGTGAGGTTGACGTCCTGGACGCGCTTCCAGGCCTCCAGCCCGGTGGTGAGGATGGAGTCGTCGTCGGGCGGCGAGATGCCGGCGTTGTTGAAGGCGATGTCGACGGACCCGTAGGTGTCGTACGCCGCCTTGAACAGGGCCTCCACCTGATCGGGATCGGTGACGTCCACGCGTACGAAGGTGCCGCCGACCACTTCGGCGGCCGCCTTGCCCGCGGTCTCGTCGATGTCGCCGCAGACGACGTGCGCCCCCTCGGAGGCGAGCCGGTGGGCGGTGGCCAGGCCGATGCCGCTGCCCGCGCCGGTGATGACGGCGGTGCGGCCGACAAGGCGGCGGCAGATGTTCTCGTTGTCCGTGGTCATACCGGTTCAGGCCTCCGTACTGAGGAAGACGTTCTTGGTCTCGGTGAAGCCGGTGAGGGCGTCCGGGCCCAGTTCCCGGCCGAGGCCGGACTGTTTGAACCCGCCGAACGGGGTCCAGTAGCGGACCGCGGAGTGGGAGTTGACGGAGAGGTTCCCCGCCCGGACAGCCTGCGCGACACGCAGCGCGCGTCCCACGTCACGGGTCCAGAGCGATCCGGCGAGGCCGTACTCGGTGGCGTTGGCGAGCCGGACGGCGTCCGCCTCGTCCTCGAAGGGCAGGACGACCGCGACCGGCCCGAAGACCTCCTCGGTGGCGAGGGGCGCGTCCGGAGGTACGTCGGTGAGCACGGTGGGCGGGAACCAGAAGCCGGGGCCCTCGGGCGCGCTGCCGCGGATGGCGACGGCGTCCTCGGGGACGTAACCGCGCACCCGGTCCAGCTGTGTGCGCGAGATGAGCGGGCCCATCTGGGTCTTCTCGTCGGCCGGGTCGCCGACGACGACCGCCGCGAGGGCCGGGCCGAGGAGTTCCAGGAAGCGGTCGTACACCGTGCGCTGGACGAGGATCCGGGTGCGGGCACAGCAGTCCTGGCCCGCGTTGTCCAGGAAGGACAGCGGGGCGGCGGCCGCGGCGGCTTCGATGTCGGCGTCGGCGAAGACGATGTTGGGGCTCTTGCCGCCGAGTTCGAGGGTGATCCGCTTCACCTGCCGGGCGCACTTGGCCATGATCTGTCTGCCGACGCGGGTGGAGCCCGTGAAGACGATCTTGGCGACTCCCGGGTGCTCGACGAGGGCGTTGCCCGCCTCGTCGCCCGCGCCCGGCAGTACCTGGAAGAGGTGCTCGGGAAGGCCTGCCTCCAGGGCGAGTTCCGCGAGCCGGATTGCGGTCAGCGGGGTGGTCTCGGCGGGTTTCAGGACGACGGCGTTGCCCGCGGCGAGCGCGGGGGCGGTCCCCCAGGCGGCGATCGGCATGGGGAAGTTCCACGGGGCGATCACCCCGATGACTCCCAGGGGTTCGAGCAGGGTGATGTCGATGCCACCGGGGACGGGGATCTGCCGGCCGCTGAGCCGCTCCACTCCCCCGGCGGCGAAGTCGAGCAGATCGCGGACATTGCCCGCCTCCCAGCGCGCGTTGCCGATCGTGTGCCCGGCCTCGCGGACCTCGAGCCTGGCCAGCTCCTCGGTGTGGGAGTCGACGGCGACGGCGAAACGGCGCAGTAGCCGGGCCCGGTCGGCGGGGGCGAGCGCGGCCCAGACCCGTTGGGCCGCGGCGGCACGGGTGACGGCGGCGTCCACCTCGGCCGCCGAGGTGGCGGGGACGGTGACGAGGAGTTCCTCCGTCGCCGGGTTCAGGACACGGTGCTCTCGGATCAAGGAGGCCCTCACAGGCGTTCGAAGGAGCGTCGGAGCTCCCAGTCGGTCACCGCTGCGTCGAAGGCGTCGAGCTCGACGCGTGCCATGTTGCGGTAGTGGGCCACGACTTCGTCACCGAAGGCCTCGCGGGCGATCTCGCTGTGCTCCCAGAGCTCGGCCGCGTCACGCAGGTTGGTGGGGACGTGGTCGTACGCGGCGGCGTAGGCGTTGCCCTCGCACGGCTCGGGAGGTTCGAGCGCGTGATCGATGCCGTAGAGGCCCGCGGCGACGAGCCCGGCGACGGCGAGGTACGGGTTGACGTCGCCGCCGGGGAGGCGGTTCTCCAGGCGCAGGGACTGGCCGTGGCCGACGACGCGGAGCGCGCAGGTGCGGTTGTCGTGGCCCCAGGCGACGGCGGTCGGGGCGAAGGAGCCCGGCTGGAAGCGCTTGTAGGAGTTGATGTTCGGCGCGTACAGGAGGGAGAAGTCACGCAGTGCGGCGAGCTGGCCTGCCAGGAAGTGCCGCATCACCGGGGACATGGTGCCGTCGCTGTCCGCCATGACGCTGCGTCCTGGTTCGCCGGTGGACCTGAGCGAGAGATGGATGTGGCAGGAGTTGCCCTCGCGCTCGTTGAACTTGGCCATGAAGGTGAGCGCGACGCCCTCCTGCGCGGCGATCTCCTTCGCGCCCGTCTTGTAGACGGCGTGCTGGTCGCAGGTGACCAGGGCTTCGTCGTACCGGAACACGATCTCGTGCTGGCCGGGGTTGCACTCTCCCTTGGCGGACTCGACGGTGAGGCCCGCGCCCGCCATCTCGTTGCGGATGCGGCGCAGCAGGGGCTCGACGCGGCCGGTACCGAGGACGGAGTAGTCGACGTTGTACTGGTTGACGGGAGTCAGATCGCGGTAGCCGCGGTCCCAGGCCTGCTCGTAGGTGTCCTTGAAGACGATGAACTCGAGCTCGGTGCCGACGTGGGCCGAGTAGCCGTGCTCCGCGAGGCGCTCCAGCTGGCGGCGCAGGATCTGGCGGGGCGCGGCGGTGACGGGTGAGCCGTCGGCCCAGGTGAGGTCGGCGGTGACCATCGCGGTGCCCTCGTTCCAGGGCACGCGGCGCAGAGTGGTGAGGTCGGGGCGCATGGCGAAGTCGCCGTAGCCGCGGTCCCAGGAGGACATGGCGTACCCGTCGACCGTGTTCATGTCGGTGTCGACGGCGAGGAGGTAGTTGCAGCCCTCGGTGCCGTGCGCGACGACCTCGTCGAGGAAGAAGGCGGCGGCGAAGCGTTTTCCCTGGAGGCGTCCCTGCATGTCGGGGAAGGCCAGCACCACGGTGTCGATCTCACCGCTGTCGACGAGGAGGTGGAGTTCCTCGACGGCGAGCGGGGCTGTTCGGTCGGACACGGATGGATCCTCTCCTCGCGGGCCGACAGATGATCCAAATCTACGGGCGGGGCAAGGGATTTGGATACGGTGCCGGTTCGTTCCGCGTGCCGTGCGAGTGAAGTGAGGCGTCCGATGAACCGTCCGCTGATCGGGATCAGTACCTATCTGGAGGCCTCGGCCCGCTGGGGCGTCTGGGACCTGCCGGCGACGCTGCTGCCCGCCGGTTACGCCCGGCTGGTCCGGGAGGCGGGCGGTGTGGCCGTGCTGCTGCCGCCGGACTCGCCGGAGCTCGCCGCGTCGGTGGTGGCCCGGCTCGACGCGGTGGTGACGGCGGGCGGGCCGGATGTGGATCCCGCGCGGTACGGGGCGGAGCGCGGCCCGCGGACCGGCCCGCCCGCACCGGAGCGGGACGGCTGGGAGGCGGCGCTGATCGTGGCGGCGCTGGAGTCCGGCACACCGCTGCTCGGGATCTGCCGCGGTATGCAAGTGCTGAACGTGGCGCTCGGCGGCACGCTGACGCAGCATCTGGACGGGCACGCGGGTCCTGACGGGGCGACAGGGGTTTTCGGTACGCACACGGTGACGCCGGTCGCGGGGACGCTGTACGCCTCGGTGGCACCCGGCCCGTGCGAGGTACCCACCTACCACCACCAGGCCGTGGACCGGCTCGGCGCGGGCCTGGTGGCTTCGGCGCATGCGGCGGACGGCACGGTGGAGGCGGTCGAGCGGCCGGGGCCGGGGTGGGTCCTCGGGGTGCAGTGGCACCCGGAGATGGGTGAGGACGTGCGGGTGATGCGGGCGCTGGTGGCGGCGGCCTCGCCGGCCGCCTGAGGGCCGGTACGCGCTCGACGCGACCGGTGGTCCCGCGGTATCGGCCACGGTCCCGGACAGCCGGCGGCACCCCGTCCGCGTAGCGTGGTGCAGACGAGAGAATCCGTCGCCGTCCCGTCGGGCCGCTCGCCGTGAGTGCGATCGGCCGCCTTCCCCGCCTCCCCCTCGTGGCCCGATGGCGAGAGGAGGAGCGATGTCCGTCATCACGCCGGATACGGTGAAGCAGGAGGCGTTCGCGGGACGCATGGTTCAGGTGTTGAACGACACCTGCCTGGGTCTCATGGCGGGCCTGGGCCACCAGAGCGGTCTGTTCGACACGATGGCCGGCATGGCGCCGGCCACGAGTGGGGAGATCGCGGAGGCCGCCGGGCTGAACGAGCGTTACGTACGGGAGTGGCTGGGCGCGATGGTGGTCGGGGGCATCGTCGACTATGCGCCCGAGCAGAGCACGTACGCGCTGCCGCCCGAGCATGCCGCCTCACTGACGCGGGCGGCCGGGCCGGACAATCTGGCCCGGATCGCGCAGGACTTCGGCATGATGGGCGAGGTCGAGCAGCAGGTGCTGGAGGCGTTCCGTACCGGGGGCGGTCTGCCGTACTCGGCGTTTCCGCGGTTCCAGAGCCTTCAGGCGGAGGAGTCCGGGGAGGTCTTCGACCTGGCACTGGTGAACGGGATCGTTCCACTGGTGCCCGGTCTCACGGAGCGGTTGCGCGCGGGCATCTCCGTGCTGGACATCGGTACCGGCCACGGTCACGCGGTCAACGTCCTGGCCAGGGCCTTCCCCGCGAGCCGCTTCCAGGGGCTCGACATGTCCGAGGAGGGCATCGCCGCCGCCCGCGCCGAGGCAGCCGCGCTGGGACTGGCCAACACCGCCTTCGATATCGGCGACTGCTCCGAGATCTCCGGCTCCTACGAGCTGATCACGGCGTTCGACGTCATCCACGACCTGGCCCGGCCGGCGCGCACGCTGGCCGCCGTCGCCGCCGCCCTGGCACAGGACGGCGTGTTCCTGATGGGGGACATCGCGGCGTCCAGCCGCCTGGAGGAGAACATCGACCACCCGCTGGGCCCGGCGCTGTACACGTTCTCGGTGTTCTACTGCATGAGTGTCTCGCTGGGCGAGGGCGGTGAGGGCCTCGGCACGGTCTGGGGTGAGCAGACCGCCCGGAAGATGCTCGGCGAGGCCGGATTCGGCCGGATAGACACCCAGCGGGTCGAGGGCGACATCCTGAACGTCTACTACGTGGCGCGGCACTGAAGGGCTGTCCCGCAATTCCTGGTGGATCAGCGCGCGGCGTCAGATGCGGTGCATCGCAAGGCGGAGGGACGCCCGAATACTGGATGTATTCGGGCGTTCCGACAACGCGGCGAGGTGCCGTAGCTGTCGTCGCGCGCCCGCCAGGAATTGCGGGACAGTCCTTAGGAAGTGCCGTCAAGCGCGCCGCCGAGCCGACCGCGCAGCCAGTCCAGGGCGGTCGCGCCCTGCGCCGCCTGGAACGCCCTGACCGTCGGCAGGCCCGGCGGGTCGGGGAGCAGTGAGTGCGCGACGAAGTAGCCGGTCAGGGCGGCGAGTACGGCGGTGACTCCGGCGGGGTCGGCGTCCCGGCCGAGCGGGTGGGCGGTGAAGAGGGTCTCCGGGTCGGGGCCGCCCTGAGCCGCCATGCACGGCAGCATCGCCAGCAGGTCGAACCAGGGCGCGGCACGCATCGCGTGGGGCCAGTCGACGAAGACGACCTGGTCCTCGGTCAGCAGGATGTTGTCCGCGCGCAGGTCACCGTGGACGAGGCTGTCGCCGGTGACGTGCTGCGCCCAGCCGGACTCCAGTTCCGCGAGAGCGCCGAGCCGGCGGGCCGCCCAGGGGTCCAGGCGGGCGGTGTCCCCTGCCGCGTGCAGGGTCCGCCAGCCGGTGAACATCGTCGCCTCGCGCTCACCGGCGGGGGGCGCGTCGACAGGGGCCGGGGTAAGGGTGCGGGACAGGTCACCGACGGCCGCCAGGACACGTTGCAGCTCGGCCGGCTCCCAGGGGACGCGGGGCTGGTGTCCTTCGATGTCCTCCAGCACGAGCGCGACGCAGGTCCCGTCGTCGTACGAGCCGAGCAGCCTCGGTACGGGGGCGTGCGGCGGGAGCGCCGCGGTGTGGCGGGCCTCGGCGCGGTGCAGGTCCGGGCTGCCGGGGTTGGTCTCGGCGCTCACCGCCTTGACGAAGGCGCGCCGTCCGTCCGCGAGCCGGACCCGGGCGGCGACGCCGGGCGAGAAGCCGCAGCTCTGGCTCCGGGCTTCGACGACCGGCGCGCCGAGGATGTCCTGGACGGCGCTCCGTACGGTGTCGGGCAGGTCGGCCCAGTAGTGGCGGACGCCTGTGGCGGGCGGTGCGGTCACGGTCATCCGCACATCCTTCCCGCCGCCGGGCGGGCGGGCCACCGGTTTCTGACGCCCCCACCCCGGCCTCAGTCGCCGGACGGCCCCGAACGCGTCAGGGCGAGCAGGTCGCGGGCCGGGCCCGTGGGGCGGTGGCCGGCGGGCCAGACGGCGCGGAGCTGGCGGCGCAGGCGGACACCGGCGATCGGGACCTTGACCAGGCGCCGGGCGGAGAGTTCCTCGCCGAGGGCCAGTTCGCTCAGGACGCAGGGCCCGGCGCCGCTCTCCGCCGCGCCCTTCACCGCCGTGGTGGAGGAGAGCTCCAGGAGCGGCTGGGCCAGTCCCCCGTGCACGGCGAGGGCGGCGCCCAGGACCTGGCGGGTGCCGGAGCCGTGCTCGCGCAGGATCAGCGGGGTCCCGGCCAGCTCCTTCGGGGTCAGTGCGGTGCGGCGGCGGGCCCAGGCGTGCGACGGGGCGACCACGACGACCAGGCGGTCGTGCGCGATGACCGTGCCGTCCAGCCCCTCCGGCACGGAAAGCCCCTCGACGAAGCCGAGGTCCGCCTCGCCGGTCAGCAGCCGTTGCGCGACCACCGCGGAGTTGCCGGCGAGCAGCGACACCGCGGTGTCCGGCCGTTCGCCGCGCAGCGCTATCAGCCAGCCGGGGAGCAGGTATTCGGCGATGGTCATGGAGGCGGCGACCCGCAGCCGGGAGTCGCGGCGGTCCCGCAGCGCCTGGGCACCCGCGTCGAACGCCTCGGCGGCCTCGACGACCCGGCGCGCCCAGTCGGTGACGAGCGCGCCCGCGTCGGTGAGGCGGGAGCCGCGGGGCGAACGGTCAAGGAGGGCGAGGCCGAGCTGCCGTTCCATCGAGCGGATCCGGCTGCTGGCGGCGGGCTGGGTGATGCCGACGTCCCGGGCGGCGCGTCCGAGGCTGCCGTGCCGGGCGACGGCGAGCAGCAGCTCCAGCGCACCGAGATCGGGTACCCGGTGGGACAGAAGTGCGGGCGCGTCGCTGATCATAAGTCCACCTTATGACCTCATAGGGCGGGACTCCCTGGTGGGGGACGATCCGCGGGCCGAGAATCGTGGCATGGCCATCTTTCCGCAGACCCGCACCGCTCCTCCGTACGCCGGCACCGTCCGGCGGCCGGCCCTGCGGCACTTCGGCCCCAATTGGTACGCGACCGTCATGGGCACCGCGATCGTGGCCAGCGCCGGCGCCGCCCTGCCCGTGCACGTCCCCGGGCTGCGGGCGGCCTGCACGCTGGTGTGGGTCCTCTCGGCGGTTCTGCTGGCCGCCGTGCTCGCGGCCCGCGCCGGGCACTGGGCCGCACACCGCGACCAGGCCCGCGCGCATCTGCTGGATCCGGCGGTCGCGCCGTTCTACGGCTGTCTCTCGATGGCTCTGCTGGCCGTCGGCGGTTCCGGGATGGTGGTGGGCAGGGACGTGATCGGCCATCAGGCGGCCCTGGTGCTGGATGTGCTGCTGTACACCGCGGGCACACTGACCGGACTGGCCGCGGCCGTGGCGATTCCGTATCTGATGATCGTGCGCCACCGGCCCGAGCCCGGCACCGCGTCCCCGGTGTGGCTGCTGCCTGTGGTGGCTCCCATGGTGTCGGCCGCTCTCGGCCCGCTGCTGGTGCCGGAACTTCCCGAGGGCCAGTGGCGGGAGGCGATGCTGCTCGCCTGCTACGCGATGTTCGGGCTGAGCCTGCTGGCGACGCTGGTGATGCTGCCGCTGATCTTCGCCCGGCTGGTCCACCGCGGTCCGCTGCCGCTCGTGCTGACGCCCACCCTGTTCCTGGTGCTCGGCCCGCTGGGTCAGTCGACGACCGCGGTCAATGCGCTGGCCGATGTGGCGCCGGGTGCGATCCAGGCACCGTACGCCTCCGCGCTCGGGGCGTTCGCCGTGCTGTACGGGGTGCCGGTCATGGGGTTCGCGCTGTTGTGGCTCGCGCTGTCCGTCGCCCTGGTGGTGCGGGCGGTGCGGGGCGGGATGACCTTCGCCATGACGTGGTGGGGCTTCACCTTCCCCGTCGGTACGTGCGTGACGGGCGCTGCCGGTCTGGCCCGGCACACCGGTCTGGCGGCGTTCACCTGGCTGGCCGTCGCCCTGTACGTCCTGCTGGTGGCGGCCTGGGCGGTGGCCGGGGCGCGCACGCTGCGCGGGCTGCTGAGCGGGATGCTGCTCGCGGCGCCGCAGGGGCCCGCGCCGGTGACGGCCCGTACCGCGTGACATACGGCGCGCCGGTTGCTCAGCGCCGTGGGTCGAACGTGGCGTCGATGTGCTCGGCGACCGCGACGACCAGCAGCCGGGTCCCGGGGACCGTGGCCCGCCAGCGGTGGCGCACCCCGCCCGAGAGGAACAGCGTGTCGCCACGCTCCAGCCGGTAGGCCTGCCCCTCGGCCTCCACCTCGGCGGCGCCCTCCGCCACGTACATCACCTCGTCGTTGCGGTGCTGGAACTCTCGCCCGAGGTCGAGCTCGCCGGTGAATTCGAGGGCACTGAGCTGGTGGCGGCCGCGCACCACCCTGCGCACACCGTCCTCCTGCGCGCCACGCACGACGTCGACCGCGCGCGCCGAGTCCGCGGCGGCGCGCAGGCGTGCGGTGGTCGTCTCCAGGGCTTCGGCGACCCGGTCCAGGGAACGGGCACTGGGTCTGGCCCGTTCGTTCTCGATCTGGCTGAGAAACGGCACGGACAGACCGCTGCGTGCGGCGACCGCGGCCAGGGTGAGTCCCAGGGATCTGCGCTGTCGGCGGACCGCGGCGCCCACCCGGAGTGTTTCCTTGTCGTCCATGTCCGGCTCCCTCCCGACTCGCCATCCTTCCGGTTGCCAGCACCTTACGCACACCGTTACGCGAGGACGGAGGGGAAAGAGTCGTCCGGACAGCCCGAAAGGGGTGGGCACCGCCACCGGCGGTGCCCACCCCTTTCCGTGCCGATGCCCCTGGTGGGGCCGCTGCCACGGCTACTGCTGAGGAGCCATCTTGTCCGCGATGCCCGGATTCATGTCCATCCAGGCCTTCACGGCTTCCTCCTCGTGCCCCGCACCGCGCTTCTGGATCTGGTTCTCCAGGCCGGCGAGCTGGCCCTCGCTGAGCTTGAAGTCCTTGAACCACTTGGTCAGCTGCGGGTAGTTCTGCGGGAACTCCTTGGAGGCGATGGTGTGCAGCCGGTCGCCGTCACCGAAGGCCTTCTTCGGGTCCTGGAGCTTGGTCATCTTGTACTCGCTGTACGCCCAGTGCGGGGTCCACAGCACGACGGCGATGGGCTCCTTCTTGGCGTACGCGCGCTTCAGCTCGGCCAGCATGGCCGGAGTGGAGCCGTCGACGACCTTGTACTCCTCGTCCAGGCCGTAGCCCGGCAGCACGTTCTTCTTGAGGTTCTCCATCGTGGCGGTGCCCGGTTCGATGCCGACGATCCGGCCCTTGAACTGCGAGCCCTTGCCCTTCAGGTCCGCCAGGGACTTCACGTCCTTGACGTAGTCGGGCACCGCGATCTCGATGGAGGTCGGGCCGTACCACGAGCCGATGTCGGTCAGCTTGGAGCCGTACTTGTCCCAGTAGTTCTTCTGGGTGTACGGCAGCCAGCCGTCGAACTGCACGTCGATCTGGCCGCGGGACATGGCGGCGTACATCGGGCCGACCTCGAACTGCTTGAGGTTGATCTTGTACCCGCGGTCCTCCAGGACGGCCTTCCACAGGTACGTGGCGGCGATGTCCTCCTCCCACGGGAACCAGGCCATCTCGACGGCACGGTCGCGCTCGTCCTTGCCGTCGGCACCCTTGGAGGTGGCGGCCTTCTTGACCGGGGTCCACTTGTCGGCGACGCCCGGGTTGGCCTTCAGCCAGGTCTGAACGGCCTCCTGCTCCTTGCCGGAGCCGCTCTTCTGGATCTGCGCCTCAAGACTGGTGAGCTGTTCCTCGGTCATCTTGAAGTTCTTCAGCCAGCTGCCGACCTCGGGGTTGTCGGCCGCGAAGCCCTTGCGGGTCAGCGTGTGAATGCCGTCGCCCTTGCCCCAGAGGTTCTTGGGGTCCTTGAGCTTGGTGAGGTCGTACTGGTTGTACGCCCAGTGCGGCGACCAGAGAGGAACGACGATCGGTTCCTTCTTGGCGTACGCGCGCTTCAGCTCGGCCAGCATGGCCGGGGTGGAGCCGTCGACGACCTTGTACTCCTTGTCCAGGCCGTAGCCCGGCAGGATCTTGTCCTTGAGCAGGCCCGTCTCACCGGCGCTCGGCTCGATGCCGACGATCCGGCCCTTGAAGTCGGACGCCTTGCCCTTGAGGTCGTCGAGGGAGTCGACGCCCTTCACGTACGAGGGGACGGCGAGCTCCAGCGAGGTGGGGCCGTACCAGGAGCCCATGTCCTCCAGGCGGTCCTTGTACTTCTTCCAGTACGCGGCGTGGGTGACCGGCAGCCAGGAGTCGGTCTCGAAGTCGATCTGACCGCCCGCCATGCCGGTGTACAGCGCACCGGCCTCGTACTGCTTGACGTCGACCTCGAAGCCGCGCTGCTCCAGCAGTTCCTTCCACAGGAAGGTGGAGGCGATGCCTTCGTCCCACGGGATGTAGCCCATGCTGATCTTCTTGCCGGCCCCGATGTTCTTCGGGTCGGAGCTCGCGGTGCCGTCCGTGTCCGAGGAACCGAACATGCCCATGCCGCCGGCGACGAGCGCGAGGACGACGATGCCGACCAGGGCGACGACGGGCTGCGGGCGGTAGTTCCACACCTTGAGTCCGCCGGTCACCGACTGCGCCTTGGCGAGCGCGCGGCGGGCGAGCGGGGAGACCTCGCGGCCCAGGGCGCTGGTCATGCGGTCCAGGTACATCGCCAGGACGACGATGGAGACGCCGGCCTCGAAGCCGAGCCCGACGTCGACGTTGCCGATGGCGCGGTAGACGGAGCCGCCGAGGCCGCCGCCGCCGACCATGCCGGCGATGACCACCATGGACAGGCCCAGCATGATGACCTGGTTGATGCCCGCCATGATCGTGGGCAGCGCGAGCGGCAGCTGCACCCGCAGCAGGGTGTTGCGCGAGGTGGTGCCGAAGGCCTCGGCCGCCTCGACGAGTTCGCCGTCGACCTGGCGGATGCCGAGTTCGGTCATCCGGACGCCCGGGGGCAGCGCGAAGATGATGGTGGCGATGATCCCGGGGACCACGCCGACGCCGAAGAAGATGACGCCGGGGATCAGGTAGACCATGGCGGGCATGGTCTGCATGAAGTCGAGGACCGGCCGGGTCACCGCGCTGACGGTCTTCGAGCGGGACGCCCAGATACCGAGGGGTACGGCCAGGACCAGCGTCACGATGGTCGCGACGAGCACCAGGGTGAGGGTGTCCATCGCTTCGTCCCACAGCTCGACGGAGTCGATGAGGGCGAAGCCGACGAACGCGAGCACACCGGCGAGCAGGCCGCGCAGCCACCATGCGATGACGGCGACGATGCCCGCGAAGAGCAGGGGCGCGGGGGCGGAGAGTACGGCGGCGATGCCGTCGAACATGCCGCTCACGACGGAGCTGATGGCGTCGAAGAGCCAGGCCAGGTGGGTCTGGAGCCAGTCGACGGCGGAGTCGACCCAGTCGCCGAGATGGAGCCTAAACACTGGCCACCTTCTTCAGCGAGGCCTGGGCGCCCTGGGGAGCCTCGGTGGGGGTCATCGGCTCACCGAGGACGGCGAGCAGCCGGGCCCTCGGCACGACACCGATGAGCTTGCCCTTGTCGTCGGTCACGGCGACCGCGACACCGCTCTGCGAGCAGGGCGTGAACAGCTCGATGATCGGGGTGGACTCGACGACGGTGGCCGGTGCCTCCCGAAGGACGTCGGCGGGCGTACGCAGTTCCTTGCCGTCGTCGGTGGTGGTGCCCATCACGGTGTGCGGTTCGGCCATGATGGCGCCCGCGGTCAGCACCCGGGAGCGGTCCACGTCCTGGGTGAAGGACGCGACGTAGTCATTGGCCGGGGTGACGAGGATGTCCTCGGCGGTGCCGAGCTGGACTATCTCGCCGTCGCGCATCACCGCGATGCGGTCGCCGAGGCGCATGGCCTCGTTGAGGTCGTGGGTGATGAAGACGATGGTCTTCTTCAGCCGCTTCTGCAGCTCCAGGAGCTGGTCCTGCATGTCACGGCGGATCAGCGGGTCGAGCGCGCTGAAGGACTCGTCCATCAGGAGCAGGTCGGCATCGGTGGCGAGCGCGCGGGCCAGGCCGACGCGCTGCTGCATACCGCCGGACAGCTCGTCGGGCCAGGACTTCTCCCAGCCGGCGAGGCCGGTCATCTCCAGTGCCTCGGCGGCGCGGCGGTTGCGCTCGGCGCGCGGCACGCCCTGCACCTCGAGGCCGTAGCCGGCGTTCTCCAGAACGCTCCGGTGCGGGAAGAGGGCGAAGTGCTGGAACACCATGCTGATCTTGGTGGAGCGGACATGGCGGAGCTGGGCGGCGGTCAGGGCGGTCAGGTCCTGGCCGTCGAAGAGCACCTTGCCCGCGGTGGGCTCCAGCAGCCCGTTGAGCATGCGCAGCAACGTGGACTTGCCGGACCCGGACAGACCCATCACGACGAAGATCTGGCCCGGTTCCACGGTGAACGATGCATCGATCACCGCTGCGGTCGTTCCGTCGGCGCGCAGCTCGTCGCGGTCCGTGCCGCTCTCGAGCTTCTGCACGGCTTGATCGGGTCGTCTGCCGAAAACTTTGTACAAGTGTTCGGCTTGCAGCCTTGACACATACACCTCACGCGTTGAACCGAGAACGGTCTGCCACCCCCTCCGGCAGACCGTGGAGCGGTGCGGATTCGGTCCGCATGGCACGTGCACTAGTTGAAAGTGCGACGTGGTCCGCTCCGGTGCCGCGCCTGCCCCCGCTTACACAGGGCAAACATCAGAGTGACCCAGCTCACAAAAGAGCGGCCGGGGTCCGGGAACCGCGTCCGCGGCGGCCGCTGTCGGCGGGGTGCGGCATCATCGGGGTGTGACGCGACGCCTGATGCTCCTCGACACCGCTTCCCTCTACTACCGCGCCTACTTCGGGGTCCCCGACTCGGTGCGCGCACCCGACGGCACACCGGTCAACGCCGCGCGCGGGCTGCTGGACTTCATCGGCCGGCTCGTACAGGACCACCGGCCGGACGATCTGGTCGCCTGCTGGGACGCGGACTGGCGTCCGCAGTGGCGCGTCGACCTGATCCCCTCATACAAGGCGCATCGCGTCGCGGTGGAGACCGGCGAGGGACTGCCCGACGAGGAGGAGACGCCCGACACCCTGGCCCCGCAGGTGCCGGTCATCGCGGACGTCCTCGACACCCTGGGCATCGCCCGGGTCGGCGTCGCGGGGTACGAGGCGGACGATGTGATCGGCACGCTGACCGGCCTGGCGACCGGCCCGGTCGACATCGTCACCGGCGACCGGGATCTCTACCAGCTGGTGGACGACGCCCGCGGGGTGCGGGTGCTGTACCCGCTGAAAGGCGTCGGCTCCCTCCAGGTGACCGACGAGGCCTGGCTCCGCGAGAAGTACGGGGTGGACGGCTCCGGTTATGTCGATCTGGCACTGCTGCGCGGCGACCCGAGCGACGGACTGCCGGGCGTCCCCGGCATCGGCGAGAAGACGGCGGCGAAACTGCTGGACGCGTTCGGCGACCTGGCCGGGATCATGGCCGCGGTCGACGATCCGGCCGCCAAGCTGACGCCCTCGCAGCGCAAGCGGCTCGACGAGGCCCGTGACTACGTGGCCGTCGCGCCGACCGTGGTCCGGGTCGCCGGCGACGTACCCCTGCCGGATTTCGACCCCGCGCTGCCCGCCGAGCCGCGCGACCCCGCGACGCTCGAAGCCCTTGCGGACCAATGGGGACTGGGCGGAGCACTCCAGCGTCTGCTCTCCACACTCGCCGCCTGAGGTGTTAGGTTAGGTAACCCTAAGACCAATGTCCCGTGTATGGGCCAACGGTCCGGCATCCTGAGCAGGGAGACAACCTCGTGGCAGAACGACCGGCGCGGCAGGCACCCAAGGCGCAGGGTGCGCAGGTCCTGCGCACCGAGCAGATCACCCCGCACATGATCCGGGTGGTGCTCGGCGGTGACGGTCTCGCCGACTTCACGCTGTCCGGCTTCTCCGACCATTACGTCAAGCTGTGCTTCGCCCCCGAGGGCGCCGAGTACACGCACCCCTTCGACATGGCCCGCATCCGCGAGGAGTTCCCGCGCGAGCTCTGGCCCACGACGCGTACCTACACGGTGCGTTCCTGGGACCCGGACGCCCGGGAGCTGGCGATCGACTTCGTGGTGCACGGCGACGAGGGCCTCGCAGGCCCGTGGGCGGCGCGCGCGGCCGCGGGTGACCAGGTGACCTTCCTGGGCCCCGGCGGTGGTTACGGCCCCGACGCCTCGGCCGGCTGGCACCTTCTGGTGGGCGACGAGAGCGCCCTGCCGGCCGTCGCCGCGGCACTGGAGCAGATGCCCGCGGGCGCGGTGGTGCACGCGTTCATCGAGGTCGCGGACGCCTCGGAGGAGCAGAAGATCGCGTCGCCGGACGGCGTCGAGGTCACCTGGCTGCACCGGGGCGAGCGCCCGGTGGGCGAGGCGCTCGTCGCCGCGGTGAAGGCGCTGGAGTTCCCCGCGGGCGACGTCCAGGCGTTCGTCCACGGCGAGGCGGGCTTCGTCAAGGAGATCCGCCGCCACCTGAGGCTCGACCGCGGGATCCCGCTGCCGCAGTTGTCGATCTCCGGCTACTGGCGGCTCGGCCAGAACGACGACGCCTGGCGCTCGGTCAAGCGCGAGTGGAACGAGCAGGTGGAGCGCGAGCAGGAGAGCGCCGCGTAAGCCCCCTGCCGCGAACCGCCCTGTGCCCCGGTCCATGGACCGGGGCACAGCCATGTCCGCACACCGGCCCCACGGCACGGCCCCACAGCGCCGGACCCACAACACCGGTCCCGTAGCCGGGACGCGGCGGCGCCGGCTCAGCCGCCCGCCTCCTCGCCGTACAGCCGTGCCGACGCGTCCACATGGGCGAGCCGTCGCAGAGCGGCGAACATCGCCTCGCCGAGCACCGTGCCGACCACCACGCTCTCCACCAGGTCCTCCCGTGCCACGCGGCGCCCCACGTAGTCGAGGTCGATCCGTGCGACCTGTTCGGCGGCCGTCGCGTAGTCGTCGAGCAGTTCGACGAAACTGCCATACCCTGCTCGGCGCAGCGCCACCAGCACTTCGGCCAGCGACTCCCCGCCGGGGCTGCGCGCCTCGGACAGCCAGCCCCTGCGCTTCAACAGCTCCGCCACGTCCTCACGGGCGTCCTCCAGCTCGGGCCCGGGGTCGTCACCCTGCAACGGCGCGATGCGCTTCGCCGCCGCGCCCAGCACGTCGTGCACGGGCTGAGCCGGATCCTCCATCGCGCGGAGCACCTCCCCGATGGCCGACAGCGGGAGCCCTCCGACGTCCAGCAGGACCCGGATCAGCCGCAGCCTGCGCTCGTGTCCGTCGTCGTAACTCGCCTGGTTCGGGCTGGTCAGCCGCCCGGCAGGCAGCAGCCCCTCCCGTACGTAGAACTTGATCGTCGGTACCGGAACTCCGGACCTGCGGCTCAACTCACCGATGCGCACCGCGTGTTCTCCCTTTTCCCGCTTGCCAACCCGCACTCCATCATAGATAGTTTCACTATCGGATAGCAGAGAGCGCCACTATCCATAATCGACTCTGGGGGATCTCATGCCGCAATGGCGTACCTGGCACCGCCCGTTAGTCCTCTTCGCCGCCGCCATGGCCGTGATGACGGTCGTCTCGGGTGTCGGCCTGCTGGTCGACGACCGGGTTCTGGCAGGCTCGGCAATCTGGTTCAAACCCTTCAAGTTCGCGGTCTCGTTCGTCGTGTACGCTCTCGCGCTCGCCTGGATGCTGACGCTCCTCACCCGGGGCCGGCGCGCCGGCTGGTGGGCCGGGACCGTGGTCGCGCTCTCCAGCCTCGTCGAGATGGCGATCATCACGGCGCAGGTCGTCCGCGGGAAGCGCAGCCACTTCAACCACGCCACACCGTTCGACTCATCGCTGTTCGCCGCAATGGGCGCCACCGTGGTCATCCTGTGGACCGGCACCCTGGTCATCGCGATCCTGCTGCTGCGCGCCCGTATCGCGGACCGTGCCTCCGCCTGGGCGATCCGCTCGGGTGTGCTCCTTGCCCTGGTGGGCGCAGGCTTCGGCTTCCTCATGACGCAGCCCTCGAAGGAGCAGCGCGCGGCAGGAAACCTCGACACCGCCGATGTGGTCGGTGCGCATGCCGTGGGCGTACCGGACGGCGGGCCCTCGATGGCGCTCACCGGCTGGTCGACGACCGGCGGTGATCTGCGCATCCCGCATTTCGTGGGGATGCACGCACTCCAGTTGCTCCCCCTGTTCCTGCTGGCGCTGGTCACGCTGGCGCCGCGCTTCGCCCGGCTGCGCGACCCCCGGGTCCGACTGCACCTGGTGATGGTCACCTCCGGTGCCTATGCGGCGGTCACCGCCCTGGTCACCTGGCAGGCGCTGCGCGGCCAGCCGCTGATCCACCCGGACGACGCGACCCTCAGCGCCGCGGCGCTCGTTCTGGCCGCCACCGCCGCCGGCGCGTACGGCGCATTGCGGCCGCGCTCCGGGGCGCACACCTCCCCCACCGTCGAGAAGGAGTTCGTGTCATGACCGGTGCGCTCTTCGAGATCTCGTTCGTGCTGGCGGCGCCGTTCTGGCTGCTCATGATCTTCCTGCCGGGCCGGGCGGTCACGGCCCGGGTCGCCGCCTCACCCCTGACGGTCCTGCCGGTGCTCGCCGTCTATCTGGCGATGGCCCTTCCGGTCCTTCCCGAGCTCTGGGCGGCGGTGAGCAGCCCGGACATCGACACGTTCCGTGAACTGACTGCGCTGTCCAACGGGGCGGGAGCGGTGTGGGCGCAGGTGATCGCCTGGGATCTGCTGCTGGGCCAGTGGATGTTCCTGGAGAGCCGCCGGCTGGGCATCTCGCCATATGTGATGGGCCCGCTGCTCGTACTGACGATTCTGCTCTCGCCGTTCGGACTGCTGCTCTTCCTGGCCCTGCGCGCGGTCCGGCAACGCGGAACCCGGCCCAGGAGCGAACTCCCGGGCCGGGCGGAGGGTGCGGCGCCGGTGGACCGGCCCGTACCCGGCCGATGACGCCGGCCAGGTCCGGGCACCGGCGCTCAGACGGACTTCTGGTACGCGCGGAAGGTGCGGGTCGACAGCCAGACCGCTATCACAGCGAGCACCAGCAGCGCTCCCCCGCGGCTGAGCACCAGGACCCGGTCGGGATCCGCGCTCAGCGCCGAACGGCCGGCCACCATCGCCCAGTTGACCGGGTTGAAGTCGGCTGTGTGCCGCATCCACGAGGGCATCTGGCTCGGGGCCATGAAGGAGGTGGAGAGGAAGGTCAGCGGCAGGAGCAGGAAGGTGTTGATGCCGATGATCGACTCCCGCTGGCGGACCAGCATGCCCAGGGCGTTGGAGAACGCGCCGAACACCGTACCGAGCAGGATCGAGGCGAGGACCAGGATCAGCAGTCCGCCCACTCCGCCCGGGTAGGTGGCGCCCGCGGCCCAGCCGAGCAGGACGATGATCACGGACTGCACGGCCGTGCTGATGCCGTTCTGCACGACGTTGGCGTTCATCAGCGCGTTGCGGCTGACGGGCGTCGTCAGGAAGCGGTTGAGCGTGCCACGCTCGATCTCCTCCAGGGTGCCCATGCCGGCCCACATGCTCGACCCCAGGGCGCTCATCACGACGATGCCCGGGATCAGGTAGTCCAGGTAGGACGTGGTGCCGAAGCCGCCGAGTTCGACGACCTTCCTGAAGAGGTTGCCGAACAGGAACAGCCAGATCACCGGCTGGATCAGCGAGATCACCAGGAAGACCGGCTGCCTGAGAATCGCCGTGAGCTGGCGCTGGGTCATGTACCAGGTCTGGGCGAGTGCCTGACTGCTCATCGGGCGCCTCCTGCGGCGGGTGCAAAAGCGCTGTCGGGGCCTGCGGCCTCCGCCTCGGAGAAGCGGCGGCCGGCGTACCGCAGATAGACGTCGTCCAGGGAGGGGCGGGCGACGGTGGCGGCGGCCACGGCGGCACCGGCCCGCTCCAGGGCGGCGAGCAGCACCGGAACGGCGGCCGCGCCGTCCTCGGCGCGGACGCTGACCCGGCGTCCGTCGACCAGCACCTCGTACACGCCGGGCAGTCCGCCGAGTGCGGCGGTGGCGGCCTCGCGGTCGCCGTCGGCGCGCAGCTCCATATGGACGGCGTCGCCCCTCAGTTCACCCTTGAGCTCGTCGGGAGTGCCCTCGACGACGATGCGGCCGCGGTCGACGATCGCGATGCGTTCGGCGAGCCGGTCGGCCTCCTCCAGATAGTGCGTGGTGAGCACGATGGTCAGGCCCTCCTCACCGGCCAGCCGGGAGATCTCCTCCCACATCGCCGTGCGGGCCTCCGGGTCGAGCCCGGTGGTCGGCTCGTCGAGAAAGAGCACCTCGGGGCGGTGGACCAGGCCGAGCGCCACGTCGAGCCGGCGCTGCATTCCGCCGGAGTACCCCTTGACCTGGCGCTTCCCGGCGTCGGCGAGATCGAAGCGGTCCAGGAGCTCGTCGGCCCGGCGCTGGACGGCGGCGCCGCGCATTCCGTACAGCCGGCCCTGGAGCACCAGGTTCTCCCGGCCGGTGGCGACCGGGTCGGCGCCGGACTTCTGGGCGACCACGCCGATGGCGCGGCGGACCCGGTCGGGGTGGCGCAGCACGTCGTGGCCGGCGACGGACGCGGAGCCGGAGTCCGGGCGGGCGAGGGTGGTGAGGATCTTGACGGTGGTGGACTTCCCGGCGCCGTTGGGCCCGAGGAGCCCGAAGACGGTGCCGGGGGCGACGGTGAGGTCCATCCCGCTGAGCGCGGTGACGTCACCTGGATAGGTCTTGATCAGCTGCCGCGCCTCGACGGCGGGCGCACGGGTGCTCATGGCGGAGCTCTCCTGTGGTCGGCGGGGCACTCGGTGCTCCGAGTGCCCGTGGGGCCGAGCCGGTCCGCGAGTGGAGTGCCGGGCTATCCTGGGTGTGCCGCACCTCGATCGCCTGGCGTGCCTTCACGGCTTGTCCGGTCCGGGGTTCGAGACCTCGGCGGGTGCTGCTCCAACAGCTCCTGCCGGGGTCTTTTTCTCTTGGTCCGCCCCTTCCGTCACGCCTTGCGTTCGGGGTCGAGGGCGATGTCCTGCTCGTCCAGGTCCTGCCAGTCCTGGGGCACCTCACCGGTCTCGTGGAACGACTTCCATTCCTCGATGCCGCTGATGGTGGAGTCGGTGAGTTCCTTGACGAAGCCCCTGATCCACTCCAACTGCGCCTCGATCATGTGGAGCTGGTACTCGCTCTCCACGACGAAGACCCGGGGAAGCGTGTCACCCAGCTGGGTGAGCACCCCCCGGAGCGCCGCGGCCCGGACGGTCTGCGCCTGCTCGCGGTCCAGCAGGAGCTGCGCCACTTCGTCCGGCGGCAGCACCGGAAGCAGCGAGAGGGCCGTGTCGAAGACGGGGAACTCGGCGGCCGGCACCGCGATCAGGTCGGACAGCCAGTCCAGCATCTCGGCGCGCCCGGCCTCAGTGATGCCGTACAGCGTGCGCTCCGGGCGGTTGCCCTGCCGCTGCACGCCCGTGACCTCCACATAGCCGTGCTTCTCCAGGTTCTGGACCACGGTGTAGAGCGAGCCGAAGTTGATCTTGACGCTGTGTTCCTTGCCCCGCCGGCGGAGGGTCTGGGCGATCTCGTACGGATGCATGGCGCGCTCCGCGAGCAGCACCATCACCGTGAGCGCCAGTGGATTGCCGAGCTTTCGCCGCTTGGCCACCCGCCCCACCTCCTCACTCCGTCGCCAAATACTCGTAGCCGAACATATCGCGAGCATCCGCGGCCGTCAACCACGATGTATCGCGAAATTCGAGGAGCGTGGAAGTATCTCGCCCCCTGACCAATCCGCGCTGCCACCGGCTCCGAATCCCTGTTGGAGACCGTTGAACACCCTGGGAGGAAGCCCGCGTGAAGGAAGCAGTGCACATCAGCGGATCGGCCTCGGTGGGGCCCGATCTCCAGGAGCTGCTGGGGATGGTCGCCCGGGGCGATCAGGACGCCTTCGCCCAGGTGTACGAGGTGGTCTGCGGGCCGGTGCTCGGACTCGTGCGCAGCGTTCTGCGTGATCCCGCCCAGTCGGAGGAGGTCGCGCAGGAAGTGCTGGTCGAGGTGTGGCGCACGGCTCCGCGCTTTCAGGCCGCCCGCGGGAGCGCCATGAACTGGGTGCTGACGCTGGCCCATCACCGCGCGGTGGACCGGGTGCGCTCCGTGGAGGCCACGACGGCACGGGAGCACAAGGCCGCGCTCCTCGACCGCACGCCCGCCTTCGACAACGTCACCGAGCAGGTCGAGATCCGGCTGGAGCGGGAGCAGGTACGCCGCTGCATGCGGACCCTGTCCGAGCTGCAACGGGAGTCCGTCACCCTGGCGTACTACCGCGGGCTGACCTATCGCGAGGTGGCGGAGCTGCTCGCGGCACCGCTGGGAACGATCAAGACTCGACTGCGCGACGGACTGATCCGGCTGCGCGACTGCCTCGGGGTGAGCGCATGAGCGACGCCGGCCTTCACACACTGACCGGGGCCTACGCCCTGCACGCGCTGCCGGAATCCGAACGCCGGGATTTCGAACGCCATCTGGGCGACTGCGAGGCCTGTTCCGTCGAGGTGCGCGAGCTCTCGGAGACCGCGACCCGGCTCGGGCTCGCCGTCTCCGCCACACCGCCGCGGGAGCTGCGCGCGAGGGTGCTGCGGGAGGTCGCGACCGTACGCCAGGAGCCGCCGTCCGGCGGTGGCCGCGCCCGCACCTGGGCCCCGGGCCGCACTGCCACGGGCCGCACCGCCACGGGCCGGACCGGCCGGTGGCCGGCCTTCGCGCTCGCCGCGAGCCTGGCCGCGGCGGCCGGCTTCGGTGGCGTCGCGGTGTGGCAGCACCAGGAGGCACAGGACGCCCTGGAGCAGGCCCGTGCCGCACAGGGGGAGAACGCACAGCTCGCCCAGGTCCTGGCCGCGCCCGACGCACAGTCGCGGTCCGGGACCCTGAAGGACGGTGGAAAGGGCACGGTCGTGGTGTCCAGGAGTCAGAACAGGGCCGTGTTCCTCGCCTCGGGACTCGCCGAGGCCCCCGGCGGCAAGGTCTACCAGTTGTGGTTCGACGACAACGGCACGATGCGCTCCGCGGGCCTGATGCGGGCGTCGAGCCCCTCGTCGACAACGTATGCGGCCCTGCTCGACGGGCCGCTGGACGGAGCCACGGGCATGGGGGTCACCGTCGAACCCGCGGGCGGCTCGGCGCAGCCGACGTCGGCCCCGCTGGCGCTGATGAACCTGCCGTCGGCGTGAGCGGCGCCGTGGACGGGCCCCGGTACAGCCGTTCGGCCGGGAGCGGCTCACATTCATTCGGATGACCGACCAATCCGCCGGGCATCGGGGAACGAATCCCGGATGTGAGTGAAGATCGGAACGACACGCGGAACGGGGCCCCCGGGCCCCGGCGGTCCCGCTGGGCACGCACTGTCCTCGCCGCGCTCAGCGGTGTGATCGCCGGATTCTGCGCCCTGGCCGTCGCCGAACTCGTCGCGGCGGTCGTCCGTCCCGAGGCGGGTCCGGTCGCGGCGGTGGGCGGTGCGGTGATCGACCGCACTCCCCCGGCGCTCAAGGACTTCGCCGTACGGAACTTCGGCACGAACGACAAGCTGGTGCTGGAGCTCGGCATTCTGGCCCTGCTGGCGGTCTTCGCCATGGCGGTCGGGGTGCTGGCGCTGCGACACCGGCTGCCGGGCTCGGCGGCCGTCCTGGTTTTCGGGGTGATCGGGGCAGTCGCGGCGGCGGGGCGGCCGGAGGGCCGCGTGTCCGACGCGCTGCCCTCGATGGTGGGTGCCGTGGTGGCCGCGGGAGTGCTGTATCTCCTGGCCGGACGGCTGGCACCGGTTTCCCGTCCCTCTCCCGCGGCTGGAGAGGGGGGCGGGGAGCCGGCCCGCGGCACCTTCGACCGGCGGGGCTTCGTCATCGCGGCGAGCGCCGCGGCGGCGGCCTCGGCCGGTGCCGGGCTGCTGGGGCGGCGGCTCACCTCCGCCGTGCAGGCCGGGGCAGCCGCCTCACGGCGCGACCTCGTCCTGCCCGTACCCGCCTCGGCGGCTCCTGCGGTACCGGCGGGCGCCGATCTGCACATCCGGGGACTGAGCTCGTTCGTCACCCCGAACAAGAGCTTCTACCGGGTGGACACGGCACTCGTCGTACCGCGCCTCGACGCCGCCGAATGGCAGCTGAGCATCCACGGCAAAGGGGTGAGCAAGCCCCTGACGCTCAGCTTCCAGGACCTGCTGCGCCGGGAGATCGTCGAACGCGACATCACCCTGGCCTGTGTCTCCAACGAGGTGGGCGGGCCGTATGTCGGCAACGCCCGGTGGATCGGTGTGCGGCTGGCGGATCTGCTGCGGGAGGCCGGGGTGAAGCCCCCGTCCCGGGGCGGGCCCGCCGACCAGATCGTGGCGCGTTCGGTGGACGGCATGACGATCGGCACGCCCGTCGAAGCCGTCATGGACGGGCGCGACGCGCTGCTGGCCCTCGGCATGAACGGTGAACCGCTGCCCTTCGAGCACGGTTTCCCGGTCCGGATGGTCGTCCCCGGCCTCTACGGATACGTGTCGGCCTGCAAGTGGATCAAGGACATCGAGCTCACCACGTTCGACGACTACGACGCCTACTGGGTCAAGCGGTCCTGGTCCCGGCAGGCCCCCGTCAAGACCGAGTCCCGTATCGACACCCCCCGCCCCTTCGCCTCCCCGAAGGCCGGCACGATCCCGGTCGCCGGGGTCGCCTGGGCCCAGCACCGCGGAATCCAGCGGGTCGAGGTCCGGGTGGACGGCGGCCCGTGGAACACCGCCCGGCTGGCTGCCGAGGACAGCCGGGACACCTGGCGCCAGTGGGTGTGGGAATGGCCGGCCACCTCCGGCGACCACACCCTCGAGGTCCGCGCCACGGACGGCACCGGCGCGACCCAGACCGATCGGCGCGCCGGCACCGTACCCAACGGCGCGACCGGCTGGCACTCGGTGGTGGTCGACGTGTCCTGAGCGGACGCCCCCATGCCCGTTCCGTACGGACCGGGCACCCGTCGCACATCCCATCCCGACCACCGACCGCGACCACGCGGTCACCCATCCCACCAGGAGAACACCATGAAGGCCACCCACGCCCGTCGCGCCGCCGTCGCACTCTCCGCTGCGGTCGTCCTGCCGCTGGCCCTGACGGCCTGCTCCGGCGACTCGAAGGACAGCGCGGCCGGATCCTCCGCGACTTCGGCGAAGGCCTCGGACACGGCCTCGGCGCCCGCCGACGACACGACCCCCATGAACGAGCCCTTCGGCCCGGCCTGTTCGACGGTGCCGAAGGACGGCGCGGGCTCCTTCGACGGCATGGCGAAGGACCCGGTCGCCACGGCCGCCTCGAACAACCCGGCGCTCTCCACGCTCGTCACCGCCGTCAAGAAGGCCGGCCTGGTCGACACGCTGAACAGCGCCCAGAACATCACGGTGTTCGCCCCGACCAACGACGCCTTCGCCAAGGTCCCGAAGGCCGACCTGGACAAGCTGCTCGCCGACAAGGCCGCGCTGACCAAGGTCCTCACCTACCACGTGGTGGGCCAGAAGCTGACCCCGAAGCAGCTGGAGAAGGGCTCCTTCGACACGCTGGAGAAGAGCGAGCTGACGACGTCCGGTTCGGGCGTGACGTACACGGTGAACGACTCCTCGAAGGTCGTCTGCGGCAATGTCCAGACCGCCAACGCGACGGTCTACATCGTCGACACGGTGCTGATGCCCGCCAAGTAGCGGTTCCGCACGGGGACTCCGCAACCGTCCGCCCGGCAACGCACCGGAGGACGTGAGCACTTCGGCCCCGCGCGGACACGGCCGCGTCACGCCCCCGAAACAGCGCGTCCCTAATTTCTGTCGCCCGACAGGAAATCGGCGACAGGGGCTGACATGACCGCCACCGCACCAACGGACGTACGACCGGATCCCGCCGGAACCGGCCAGGGCGACCACGCCTCCCTGGCCGGTTTCGGCTATCGCCAGGAACTGCACCGGTCCATGGGGCGGTACGCCTCGTTCGCGGCCGGCTTCTCCTTCATCTCCGTCCTGACGACCGTCTTCCAGTTCTTCGCGTTCGGCTTCTCCTTCGGCGGGGCCGCCTTCTTCTGGACCTGGCCTGCGGTGCTCGTGGGCCAGCTGCTGGTCGCCGCTTGCTTCGCCGAACTCGCCGCCCGCTACCCGCTGTCCGGGGCCGTCTACCAGTGGTCGACCCGGCTGAGCACTCCCGCGTTCGGCTGGTACGCCGGCTGGATCATGGTGATCGGGCAGATCGTCGTGGTCGCCGCGGCAGCGCTCGCGCTCCAGGTGGTGCTGCCCGCGATCTGGTCCGGATTCCAGCTGATGGGCGGGGACCCTGCGCCCACCACGGCGTCGGGCGCCGCCAACGCGGCTCTGCTGGCCGTGATACTCCTCGCCCTCACCACGACGGTGAACCTGCTCGACAACAAGGTCATGTCGGCGGTCAACCGGATCGGGGTGACGGCGGAGATCATCGGTGCCCTTCTCATCCTGGTCCTCCTCCTCACCCACACCGAACGCACCCCCGGCATCACACTGCACACCGGAGGGCAGGGCGGGGCGCTCGGTTCCCTGCTGGTCGGTTCGTTCACCGCGGCCTACGTCCTGATCGGCTTCGACAGCGCGGGTGAGATGAGCGAGGAGACCCGCTCCCCGCGTCGCACCGCACCACGCACGATCCTGCTCGCACTGGCCTCGGCCGGGGTGCTCGGCGGACTGCTGGTGCTCGCCGGCATCCTGGCCGCGCCCGACCTGACCGACGGGCGGCTGGCCACGGAAGGCCTCTCGTACGTGCTGACCAGCAGCCTCGGCGACGGCGTGGGCCGGCTCCTGCTCGCCGACGTGGCGGTCGCCGTCGCGGTAGCCACGCTCGCCATCCAGACGGCCGGCTCCCGAATGCTGTTCTCGATGGCCCGCGACGGGGTGCTGCCCTGCTCGTCCCGCCTCGCCAAGGTCTCCCCGCGCACCGGAATGCCCGCCGCGCCCGCCCTGCTCGTCGGCGCTGCGGCCGCGGCGCTGGGACTGCTCAACCTGGCCTCCCCGGAGGCGTTCCTGGCGATCGGCACCACGTGCATCGCGATGCTCTACCTGGCGTACGCCATGGTCACGGGCCCGATGCTGCTGCGCAGACTCCGCCGCCTCCCTCTCTCCCCCGCCACCGGACCGCTCCACGACGAGACGGGCCGCCCCCTCTTCTCCCTGGGCCGTTGGGGACTTCCGGTCAACGCCGTGGCCTTCGTGTACGGAGCCTTCATGACCGTCAACCTGGCCTGGCCCCGCGCCGCGGTGTACGACCCGGCGGGCGGGCACTGGTACTTCCAGTGGTTCACGGTGCTGTTTCTCGGCGCCACGGTGCTGCTCGGCGCGGCCTATCGCGCGTACGCGAAGCGGTCGCCCTCCGTACTCTGACCGGATGGACTCCCTGAGCAGGCAAAACCGGGCGGCCGGTGCGGTGGTCGGATCGGCGGTGGGCGACGCGCTGGGCGCACCCTTCGAGTTCGGCCCTGTGGGTGTGTACACGACCCGCTTCCCTGACGGTGCCGGGACGATGTGCGGCGGTGGTGGCTGGGACCCGGGCGAGGCGACGGACGACACGCAGATGGCCGTGCTGGTCGGGGAGTCCCTGCTGGAGCGCGGCGGTCTCGACCTCCCTGACCTGTTCGGCCGGTTCCGGCGGTGGGCGGCCGGCGAGCCGAAGGACATCGGCCTCCAGACCGAGGATGTGCTGACCAGCGGTGATCCGTGGGACACCGCCGCGGCGCTGCACTTCCAGATCAACGGCCGGGCCGCAGGCAACGGTTCACTGATGCGCGCCGCCACCTCAGCCGTGTATTTCGCCGGGCCGGAGCGGCCGGAGGCGGACGCCCGGGCCGCGACCATGGACGCGGCCCGCCGGATCGCCGCACTGACGCACGGCGACCGCGCGGCCTGGGAGGGCACCGCCGTACTGCACGAGCTGATCCGGGTGGCACTGGACGGGGCCGATCCGCTCGCCGCCGTCCCTGACGCACTGGCCGCCGTGCACGCCGATCACCGGGAGCGGTGGGCCACCGTCCTCGCGCCCGGCTGGCATCCGGACCGGGCGACGGAGTTCAACGGCGCGGTGTGGCCCTGCCTGGGCACCGCACTGTGGGCGCTGCGCACGACGCGTTCGTACGAGGAAGCGCTCGCCTCGGCGATCGACGCGGGCGGGGACACCGACACCGTGGCGGCGGTGACGGGGGCTCTGGCCGGAGCGGTGTACGGGCTCGGGGCGATCCCGTCGCGCTGGACCGGGCCGCTGCACGTGCCACTGCCGGGGTACGGCGCCCGGGTGCTGCGTACACCGGAACTGACCCTGCTGGCCGGGCGGCTGGACGGCCGGTGCACCGAAGCGGTTCCTGCGGATATCCAGCTGCCTTGAATCTACACATAAGCAGCATATAAGGGCACAATGGCATTGCGGGCCGCTTGTCGCACACAGCGGTGACCGGGCCCGCAGGACCGAAGGAGACGAACCTCATGCCAAACGTCTCGCACACCGGCCACGACATGGCCGGGCACCCCGACGTCTCCGAAATGCGCGACCGCTACGACCGGATGATGGGTGGCCGCGATGTGGCACTCGTCGACGGACCGGTCTTCCTCGTCGGGCTGTACTGCGCCGTCTCGCCCTGGGTGCTCCACTTCACGACCTCCCAGGCCCCTCTCGTGACACACAACCTGATCATGGGTATCGCCATCGCCGTGCTGGGACTGGGATTCACGGTGATGCCGCAACGGATGTACGGCCTGAGCTGGGCCATGTGCGCCATGGGCGCCTGGATGATCATCTCGCCCTGGGTGGTGGGCAGCAGCCCGGACATGGGCGTCGTGCTCAACAACGTCATCATCGGCGGCCTGACCGTCCTGCTGGGGCTGGTCTGCGCGGGCGCATCCATGAAGATCGGCAGCAGCGGCAACCGCACCTAGGAGCTTCCTCCGCACGACAGAAAGGACCACCGCCACCGACCGGGCCCGCAGGACGCGGACCCGGCCGACCGCGTGACACCGACGTCACTCCCCGGGATCACCCGCGGCGTTCCGGCGCCGCCCCCACAATCCGCAGGGCCGCGTCCGCCGTCGCCGCCGCGAACGTCTCCGTCGCACGCTCGGGCCCCGACAGATGCACGAGGATCACGCCCTCGATGAGCCCGAAGACCAGGTCCGCACGGAGCCGCGCCTCGCCCCCGTCGAGCGCCGCGCCCGCTTCGGTGGCGGCCAGCAGTTCCCCGTACGCGGACCGCAGCGCCGCCCGCACCCGGTGGAAGTCCGCGAACCGTTCGGCCCGCACCTCCGGCAGTACGTACAGCGCCCCCAGGTTGTACGGGCCCCCGCACAGCAGCGCCACGTCCGCCCGGCACAGCTCCCACAGGCGGTCCTCGGCCGGCCGCGCCCCGTCCGCGAGCAGCTTCTCGGCGAGCGCGAGCGACGGGGTGACGGTGGACTCCAGGAGCGCCGCGAGCAGATCCTCCTTGCCCGCCACGTAGTGGTACATCGTCGCCTGGCGCATGCCGGCCCGTTCGGCAACGGCACGGGTGGTGGTCGCCGCGTATCCACGGGTGGTGAACAACTCCGCCGCCGCGGCCAGAAGTTCGTCCCGCGCGGACAGTCCGCTGTCCGGGCGCTGGGTGGCGCGCGGCCGGCCGACCCGGCGCCCGCCGCCGGTACCTGAGGTGCTGGACATGGGCCGATCGTCGCACATCCCCACCCGCCACGATCTTGGTGAGTACTCGGTAACTCCCGCGCAACGAACGGGCAATGGCCACGACTCCCCGGCGTCCTAATTTCTGTCGCGCGACAGAAACAAGCATCGGCACCACGTCGAGCCGGAGGTTGAGCCATGGCGACAGCGACAACACACGGGGCCCGGGACCACGCACGTGCCCAGGGCGGCTCCCGTACCGGGTCCATGCCGGTGGTGCCCGCCACCGACTGGCCGGACGCCGCCCCCGGCACGCCGGTCTGGGCCGAGACGGTCGCGGGCGGCAACTACACGCACCGGGTCCTGGCACGCGGCACCGAACTGCGGCTCACGGACCTCACCGGCGACGCCTGCGCCCATCTGCTGCTGTACGCCGACGGCCGGCCGTGGGAACGGCTCAACACCGCGGACACCGTCAAGGTCCAGTGGAACGCCTATCTGGGCGCCGGCCGGCTGCTCCTGTCCGACCAGGGACGGGTGCTCGCCTCGGTGACCGCCGACTCCTCGGGCCGTCACGACGCGCTGTGCGGCACGTCCACGCTGCGGCGGAACACCGCACGGTACGGCGACGGCACCCCGCAGTCGGCCTCCCCCGCCGGCCGGGAGCTGCTCAAGCTCGCTGCCCTGAAGAACGGTCTGGAGCCGCGCGACCTGCCGCCGTCCCTCTCCTTCTTCCAGGGCGTACGGATCGGGGAGGACGGCACGGCGGAGTTCACCGGCTCGGCGGGTGCGGGCGCCTCGGTGACCCTGCGCGCCGAGCAGGACCTGACCGTACTGCTCGCGAACGTCCCGCATCCGCTGGACCCCCGCCCCGCCTACACCAGCACCCCGCTGGAGGTACTGGCCTGGAGCGCACGGCCGACCGCCCCGGGCGACGCCCTCTGGGACGCCACTCCGGAGGGCCGCCGCGCCTTCCTCAACACACTCGACTTCCTCACCGCCCGGGGGCTCGCATGACCACGACCGCCACGGTCCTCTCCACCACCGTCATCCCCGCCCGCGCGGCCTGGTCCGCGACCGTCCGGGCCGGCGAACACCTCACGCTGACGGATCTGCACGGCAACCAGGCGGTGGACTTCCTGGTGTACGACGCCCACGACACGGCCATCCGCTACAGCGCGCCCGACACGATCCAGGCCCGGGGCGGCATCTTCCTCACCACCGGCAGTGTGCTGATGTCGAACGAGCACACCCCCCTCATGACGGTCACCGCGGACACCTGCGGCCGTCATGACACGGTGGGCGGCGCCTGCTCCAAGGAGTCCAACACCCTGCGCTACGGCCACCACACCTGGTCGCAGCACGCCTGCGTGGACAACTTCCTGACCGAGGGCGCCCGGCACGGGCTCGGCAAACGCGACCTCGTGTCCAACATCAACTGGTACATGAACGTGCCCGTGGAACAGGACGGCACGCTCGGCATCGTCGACGGGATCTCCGCACCCGGGCTGAGCCTCACGCTGCGGGCCGAGACCGACGTCCTCGTGCTGATCTCCAACTGCCCCCAGATCAACAACCCCTGCAACGGTTTCGAGCCGACGGCGGTAGAAGCCACCCTCACCGGGACGAGCCGATGACCTTCGACACACCTGCGGCCTTCGACACGCTGCTGATCGCCAACCGCGGCGAGATCGCCGTCCGGATCATCCGTACGGCCCGCCGCCTCGGACTGCGTACGGTCGCCGTCTTCTCCGACCCCGACCGTTCGGCCCCGCACGTCCGGCTCGCCGACGAGGCGGTACGGCTGGGCCCGGCGCCCGCCAAGGAGTCCTATCTGGACGCCGATCTGGTGCTGCGCGCCGCGAAGGACACCGGGGCCGGGGCCATCCATCCCGGGTACGGATTCCTCTCCGAGGACGCGGAGTTCGCCCGGCGCTGCGAGGACGCCGGGATCGTCTTCGTCGGCCCGACCGCCGCCCAGCTGGAACTCTTCGGCGCCAAGCACACCGCACGCGCCGCGGCCGAGGCCGCGGGCGTGCCGCTCGCCCCCGGGACCGGCCTCCTGCCTGATCTGCCGTCGGCGCTGGCCGCGGCGGAGCGCATCGGCTATCCCGTGATGCTGAAGGCCACGGGTGGCGGAGGCGGAATCGGCATGTCGGCCTGCCGGTCGACCCCGGAGCTCGCCGACGCCTGGGAGCGGGTGCAGCGCGTCGCCGCCGCGTCGTTCTCCTCGGCGGGGGTCTTCCTGGAACGCCTGGTGGAGGACGCCCGCCACGTCGAGGTGCAGGTGTTCGGCGACGGGCACGGCCGGGTGGTGACGTTCGGCGACCGCGACTGTTCCCTCCAGCGCCGCAACCAGAAGGTCCTGGAGGAGGCCCCCGCCCCCGGCCTCCCCGAGCGCATCCGCACCCGGCTGACCGACTCCGCACGGGAGCTGTGCGCCTCGGTCGGCTACCGCTCGGCCGGAACGGTCGAGTTCGTGTACGACGCCGCGCGGGCCGAGGCGTACTTCCTGGAGGTCAACACCCGCCTCCAGGTCGAGCACCCGGTCACCGAGGAGATCCACGGCGTCGACCTCGTCGAGTGGATGCTGCGTCTGGCCCAGGGCGACACCGCGGTCGTACGGCAGCCGGACGCCCCGCACGGCCACGCCGTGGAGGCGCGGGTCTACGCCGAGGACCCCAGCCGCGACCACCGCCCCGGTGCCGGTCTGCTGACCCGGGTCGCGTTCCCCCGGGGCGAGGGCCTGCGGGTGGACAGCTGGATCGAGACGGGCACGGAGGTGACGACGGCGTACGACCCGATGCTGGCCAAGGTCATCGCGTACGGCACCGACCGCGCCGAGGCCCTGGCCCGGCTGGACGCGGCGCTCGCGGCGACCCGCATCGACGGCATCGAGACCAATCTCGGGCTGGTCAGGGCCGCACTGGCCGACGACCGGGTCCGTACCGCGGCGCACTCCACGGCCACGCTCGCCACGATCGACGACCCGACGCCCCGCATCGAGGTCGTCTCCGGCGGCACCCTCACCACCGTTCAGGACTGGCCCGGCCGCACCGGCTACTGGCAGGTCGGCGTACCGCCGTCGGGCCCCATGGACGATCTGTCCTTCCGGCTGGGCAACACGGCTCTCGGGAACGCCCCGGGCGCCCCGGGGCTGGAGTGCACCCTCCAGGGCCCCACCCTCCGCTTCACCCGTCCCACGACCGTGTGCGTCACCGGCGCCCCCGCTCCGGTGACCCTCGACGGCGCACCGGTCCCGCAGTGGGAGCCGCTGACCGTCCCGGCGGGTGCCGCGCTCGCGATCGGCGCACCGGCGGAACACGGGCTGCGTACGTACGTCCTCTTCGCCGGCGGCGGTCTGGACGTGCCGGAGTTCCTGGGCAGCGCGGCCACGTTCACGCTCGGCGGCTTCGGCGGACACGGCGGCCGGGCCCTGCGCACCGGCGACGTCCTGCACGGCGGGGGCCCCGCACCGGCGGCGCTCCCCGTGCCGGTGCCGGAGCGGCCCCGGTTCGCGGCCGGCTGGCACATCGCCGCGGCCGAAGGCCCGCACGCGGCGCCGGAGTTCTTCACCGAGGAGGACATCCACGACTTCTACGCGGCCGACTGGAAGGTCCACTTCAACTCGGCCCGCACCGGCGTCCGCCTCATCGGCCCGAAGCCTCGCTGGGCCCGGACGGACGGCGGCGAGGCGGGACTGCACCCGTCCAACATCCACGACACTCCGTACTCCGTGGGCGCGGTCGACTACACCGGCGACATGCCCGTACTCCTGGGCCCGGACGGCCCCTCCCTCGGCGGTTTCGTCTGCCCGGCGACGGTGGTGACGGCCGAACGCTGGAAGCTGGGCCAGCTGCGGCCCGGCGACACCGTCCGCTTCATGCCGGTGACGGTGACCGGCGAACCGCGCCCGGAGATCACCGACGGCGGCATCCTCTACCGCGACGACGTCCTCACCTACCGCCGCAGCGGCGACGACAACGTCCTGGTCGAGTACGGCCCGATGCAGCTGGACCTGGCCCTGCGCATGCGCGTCCACGCCCTCATGGAGGCGCTGACGGAGGCGGCTGTTCCCGGTATCACCGGTCTGACGCCGGGCATCCGCTCGCTCCAGATCCAGACGGACCCCGCGGTCCTCGCCCAGACCGGACTGCTGGACCTGCTCCACCGCACCGAGGCCGCGCTCCCGCCCACCGACGCCCTGACCGTCCCCTCCCGCACCGTGCATCTCCCGCTGTCCTGGGACGATCCGGCGACCCGCGAGGCCATCACCCGCTACATGGCAGGGGTACGCGACGACGCGCCGTGGTGTCCGTGGAACATCGAGTTCATCCGCCGGGTCAACGGCCTGGACACGGTCGACGACGTCTACCGCACGGTGTTCGACGCCGAGTATCTGGTGATGGGCCTGGGAGACGTGTACCTCGGCGCTCCGGTGGCCACCCCGCTGGACCCGCGGCACCGCCTCGTCACCACCAAGTACAACCCGGCCCGGACCTGGACCGCGGAGAACTCCGTCGGCATCGGCGGCGCCTACCTCTGCATCTACGGCATGGAGGGGCCGGGCGGCTACCAGTTCGTCGGCCGCACCACCCAGGTCTGGTCGGGCTGGCAGCAGCGCGGCGCCTTCGAGCCGGGCTCGCCGTGGCTGCTCCGCTTCTTCGACCGCATCAAGTGGTATCCGGTGGAGGCGGACGAACTCCTGGAGCTGCGCGCGGACATCGTCTCCGGCCGCTTCGTCCCGCGGATCGAGGAGGGCGAGTTCTCACTGGCCCGGTACGAGGAGTTCCTGGCCGGGAACGCCGAGTCGATCGGCGCCTTCCGTGCCCGCCAGGGCACGGCCTTCGCCGCCGAGCGGGACGCGTGGGAGGCCGCGGGCGAGTTCGCCCGGGCCGACGCCGCCGACGCACCGGCGCCGCCCGCCGCCGAGGTGACGGTGCCGCCGGGCGGCCGGCTGGTGGAGGCCGAGTTCGCGGCATCGGTCTGGCAGCTCGATGTGGCCGAGGGTGACATCGTGACGGCAGGTCAGCCGCTGCTGGCACTGGAGGCGATGAAGATGGAGTCCCGGGTGCATGCCCCGGCCGACGGTGTGGTGGAACGGATCCTCACCCGGCCGGGCGCCCAGGTCGAAGCGGGCACGGCACTGGTGACCCTCGCCCCGCCCACCCGTACGAACTGAGGAGCACCCTGATGTCCGACCCCACGCTCACCCGGGTCCGCGCCGCGTACGCCCGTATCGCGGCGGTGGACCGCCCGGAGATCTGGATCGGCCTGCGCCCGCAGGCCGATCTGGAGGAGGAGGCCCACGCCCTCGACACCCGGCTGTCGGCAGGCGAATACCTCCCTCTGGCCGGCCGGCTGCTGGCCGTCAAGGGCAACATCGACGTGGCCGGCCTGCCCACCACGGCGGGCTGCCCCTCCTACGCGTACGAACCCGCCGCGGACGCCCCCGCCGTGGCCCGTCTCCGGGCCGCCGGCGCCCTGGTGATCGGCACGGCCAACCTGGACCAGTTCGCCACGGGTCTGGTCGGCACCCGCTCCCCGTACGGCGCGGTCCGGAGCGCCCCCGCCCCCGAACGCATCAGCGGCGGTTCCAGCTCGGGTTCGGCGGTCGCCGTCGCGCTCGGCATCGCGGACCTCGCACTCGGTACGGACACGGCGGGCTCGGGCCGGGTCCCGGCGGCGTTCAACGGCATCGTGGGGCTCAAGCCGACCCGCGGTCTCGTCCCGACGGACGGCGTGGTGCCCGCCTGCGCGAGCCTGGACTGCGTCACTGTCTTCGCCCGTACGCTCCCCGAGGCGGAAGCGGCGCTCGCCCTGATGACCACGCCCACCGCCCACCCCGTCCCCGCCCGTGTCCCGGGGCCGTGGCGGATCGCGGTGCCGCCCACGGAACAGCTGGGCGAACTGGACCCCGGCTGGGCTGACGCCTACGCAGCCACCGCGGACCGCCTCCGCGCGGCGGGCGCCGTCCTGCGGCCGGTCGACCTGACCCCGTTCACGGAGGCGGCGGCCATGCTCTACGAGGGAGCGTTCGTCGCGGAGCGCTACACCGCGGTGGGCGCGTTCGTCGACACCGGCCCCGCGGACCTGGACCCCACGGTGGCGGGCATCATCACCGCGGCCCGGGACATCCCGGCACACCGCCTGTTCGCGGACCGGGACCGACTGGAGCGGCTCCGTGCCGCGGCCGAGGCCGCGCTCGGTGACGCCGACGCCCTGCTGCTGCCCACGACGCCCGGACACCCCACGCTCGCGGAGGTGGCGGCCGACCCGTTGGGCGCGAACGCCCGCCTCGGCCGGTTCACCAACTCCACCAACCTGTTCGACCTGTGCGCGGTGGCCGCGCCGGCGGGCGAGGTGGCCGGCCTGCCGTTCGGCGTGATGCTGATCGGTCCGGCCCACACGGACGAACGCCTGACCCGGATCGCCACCCTGCTGACCCCGCCGGTCCGCATCGCGGTGGCGGGCGCCCACCTGACCGGTGAGCCGCTCAACCCGCAACTCCTGGCGCTGGGCGCCCGCCTGATCCGCACGACCACGACGGCCCCCGTCTACCGCCTGCACGCCCTGGCGACAACGCCCCCCAAGCCGGGCCTGGTCCGGACGGGCGAGGGAGGCGCGGCCATCGAGACAGAAGTCTGGGAACTCCCCGCCGAGGGCCTGGGCACCCTCACAGCAGCCCTCCCGCACCCCATGGTGCTGGGCCGGGTGGACCTGTCGGACGGCACGACGGCTGCGGGCTTCCTCTGCGAGCCGTACGCGGTGGAGGGGTCAGAGGACATCACGGGTCACGGCGGCTGGCGCGCCTACAGATCCACCCTAGCCAACGACTTCCCCGGCCCCTCCGGTCCTCCCGGCGCCCCCTCCGGCGTTTGAGGAGCGGGGGTCCGGGGGCAGAGCCCCCGGTTACGGGAAGGGGCGGGTGGGGAACAGGACCGCCGCAGGCGCAACCTCATCCGCACCCGGCAACGCACGGCACCCCGCACCCCCGCCTCACCCCACAGAGCTGTAAGCCACCACTCCCCGCAACACCTCATCGACCGCCTTGCGCGCATTCCTCCCCACCGAGCTCCCCTCACGCGGAGCCGCCGCAGCCACCTGCCCCAGAACGTCGATCACCTGCTTGCACCACCGCACGAAGTCCCCCGCCGGCATCTCCGCCTCGCGCAGCACCTCGTCCAGCGTCCGCCCGGACGCCCACATGTACACCGCCCAGGCGAATCCGAGATCGGGTTCACGCTGTCCGACCCCCTCCGCCTGGTTGATCTTGAAGTCCTCCTCCAGGGCGTCCAGACGCCCCCAGATCCGGACCATCTCGCCCATCGCGGTCTTCGCCGGCCCGGACGGCAGCTTCGGCGCCACCGCGTCATCCGACTGCCGCGCCTCGTACACCAACGCCGAGACACATGCGGCGAGTTCGGCAGGGTTGAGGCCCTCCCACACGCCCGCCCGCAGGCACTCGCTCGCCAGCAGGTCCAGCTCGCCGTACAGCCGGGCCAGCCGCCGCCCGTGCTCGGTGACCTCGCTGCCCCGGAGGTAGTCGAGCTCGGTGAGCAGGGCCACGATCCGGTCGAAGGTGCGGGCGATCGTGTTCGTCCGCCCCTCGATGCGGCGCTCCAGCTGCTGGGTGTCCCGCTGCAGCCGGTGGTACCGCTCGGCCCACCGCGCATGGTCCTCGCGCTCGTCGCACCCGTGGCAGGGGTGGGCGCGCAACTCGGCCCGGTAGCGCGCGATCTCGCGGTCGTCGGCGGCGACAGCGCGCTCGCGGCGGTGCCGGTCCGGCACGATGTGCCCGGCCTTGGTCCGCAGCGCGGACGCCAGGTCGCGGCGCGACTGCGGCGAGCGCGGGTTGAACGACTTCGGGACGCGCATCCGCTCCAGCGCCTCGACCGGCACCGGGAAGTCGATCGAGGCCAGCCGCTTCACCTGGCGCTCGGACGTCAGCACCAACGGCCGCGGCCCGTCGTGGTATTCGAGCCCGCGGTGTCCGTGCCCGTTGGTCCGCCCGGCCGGCAGCCCCGGGTCGAGGACGAGTGCCAGACCGGCGAACTTGCCGGTGGGCACGTGGATGACGTCTCCCGGCTTGAGCTTCTCCAGGGACGCGGCCGCCGCGGCCCTCCGCTGCGACGCACCCTGCTTGGCGAGCTCCGTCTCCCGGTCCTTGAGGTCGCGGCGCAGCCGCGCGTACTCCTCGAAGTCACCGAGATGGCAGGTCATTCCCTCCTTGTAGCCCTCCAGTCCCTCCTCGTTCTTCTGGACCTGCCGGGAGATACCGACCACCGAGCGGTCCGCCTGGAACTGGGCGAAGGAGGTCTCCAGCAGCTCGCGAGAGCGGTGCCGCCCGAACTGCTGGACCAGGTTGACGGCCATGTTGTAGGAGGGGCGGAAACTGGAGCGCAGCGGATACGTACGCGTGCCCGCGAGTCCGGCCAGCGCGCCGGGGTCCATGCCACGCTGCCAGAGCACCACCGCGTGACCCTCGACGTCGATTCCGCGCCGGCCGGCCCGGCCGGTCAGCTGGGTGTACTCGCCGGGTGTGATGTCGGCATGCTGCTCGCCGTTCCACTTGACGAGCTTCTCCAGGACCACGGAGCGTGCGGGCATGTTGATGCCGAGCGCGAGGGTCTCCGTCGCGAAGACCGCCTTCACGAGCCCGCGTACGAAGAGCTCCTCGACGACCTCCTTGAAGGTCGGCAGCATCCCGGCGTGGTGCGCGGCAATGCCCCGCTCCAGTCCTTCGAGCCACTCGTAGTAGCCGAGGACGTGCAGGTCCTCGGTGGGGATGGACGCCGTGCGCTGCTCGACGATCTCCCGGACCAGCCGGCGCTTGTCCTCGTCGTTGAGCCGCAGCCCGGCGTGCAGGCACTGCTGCACGGCGGCCTCGCAGCCGGCCCGGCTGAAGATGAACGTGATGGCGGGCAGCAGTCCCTCGGCGTCCAGCCGGTCGATGACCTCGGCGCGCGACGGTGTCCAGATCCGGCTGCGCTGGCGCCGCTCGCGCTCGCGGTCCGCCTCACGCACCATCTTCCCGCGGCGGCGCTCACGCGGGTTGTATCCGCGCTGGTTCTCCATGCGGGCGAGCCGGACCAGGTCGGGGTTGACCTCACGGCGTCCGGACCCGCGGCCGCCGTGGTCGCTCTCCTCCTCGAAGAGGTCGTACATCCGGCGGCCGGCCAGCACATGCTGCCAGAGCGGCACCGGCCGGTGCTCGGAGACGATCACCTGGGTGTCGCCGCGGACGGTGTCCAGCCAGTCGCCGAACTCCTCGGCGTTGGACACGGTCGCGGACAGCGACACCAGGGTGACGGATTCGGGGAGGTGGATGATCACTTCCTCCCACACGGCGCCCCGGAAGCGGTCGGAGAGGTAGTGCACCTCGTCCATCACCACGTAACCGAGGCCGTTCAGCGCCTGGGAGCCCGCATACAGCATGTTTCTCAGCACCTCGGTGGTCATGACGACCACCGGTGCATCGGCGTTGACGCTGTTGTCCCCGGTCAGCAGGCCGACCTTGTCCGCGCCGTAGCGCTTGACCAGGTCGGCGAACTTCTGGTTGGACAGGGCCTTGATCGGCGTGGTGTAGAAGCACTTGCGGCCCTGGGCCAGGGCGAGGTGAACGGCGAACTCGCCGACGATCGTCTTGCCCGAACCGGTCGGGGCCGCGACGAGCACGCCCTTGCCGGCCTCCAGCGCGGTGCAGGCCTCGATCTGATAGGGGTCCAGACCGAACTCGTACATCTCGCGGAACGGCCCGAGTGCGGTCGCCTGCTCGGCGGCTCGGATCCGGGAAGCCTGGTATCGCTCAGCTGGTGAGAGGTCCTCTGTCATCTTGTCCACGAGCCTACCCGCCGCCTGTGACAGTCACTCGATCTTTAATTCCCCGTGGGGGAACGCACCTCCAGCACCCTGACGGCTCCCCGTACACACGTGGCGGTCAACGGCAGCGCGCCGAGCGGCTCACCGTCCGCGTACGCGGTGACACCGACCGCTTCGAGCGCGATGGTGGAGACCCGGTGCACAGTGACGACGGGGTGGCCGAGGTGCGTCCCCTTGTAGACCTTGGGGAACACCTTGAGGAGAGTGGTGCGGCTGCAGTCGCCGACGACCGTCACGTCGAAGAGGCCGTCGTCCATGACGGCATCCGCGCAGATCCGCATGCCGCCGCCGTAGGTGGACCCGTTGCCGACGGCGATGAGGGTCGCCTCGATCTCCCGGAAGGGCCCGCCGTCCAGACTCATGCGGTACTGGATGGGCTTGAAGGCGGCGAGTTCGGCGAGGATCGCCAGGTCGTACTTGAACCGGCCGCCGACCCAGCGCATCCGGTTGCCGCGGTCGTTGACGCGGGAGTCGAAGCCGGAGGCGAGCACGGACCCGAACCAGCGCTCACCGACCCGGCCGAGGTCGATCTCGCGTACGGCACCGCCCTTGAGCGCCTCGGCGGCCAGCCGGCCCGCCGCCGCGGGGTCCCGTATCGGCATGCCGAGAGCGCGGGCGAAGTCGTTGCCCGTACCGACGGCGACGACACCGAGCGGGGTCAGGGTCCCGGCGACCGCCTGGAGGGCGAGGGACATCATCCCGTCGCCGCCGACGGCTATGAGCGCGCCCGTTCCCCCGGCCACGGCCTCTCGCGCCCGGCGCAACGCGTCGTCGGCGTCCTCACCGAGCACAGTACGGACGGAGAATCCGGCGTCCCGCAACGCGGAAGCGGCCGGCTGCGCGGCGTGCGCGCCCCGGCCGCGCCCTGCGGTGGGATTGACGAAAAGGGTGATCTCGCTGGTCACCCGGGGGACCTTACAAGGTCAGGTGATGTCGTCGTAACCGTCTCGCCGGCTCGATCGTCCGCCGTCCAGTTCCCCGTCAGCCTGCGCGGGCAGCGAAGCCGACACGTTCTCCATGTCGCCGATGTCCTCAGGCGTGAGATCCAGCTCCGACGCCTCGTCGTCGTCCAGCTCGGCGTCGGGGTTGCCGCGACGCCTCCGCCGGTCGTTGGCCATGCAGATGCCGAGCGCGATGAAGTAGAGCAGCACGATCGGTGCCGCCAGCGACACCATCGTCAGCGGGTCACCCGTCGGGGTCGCCACCGCTGCGAAGACCGTGATGCCCATGACCATGGCGCGCCACCAGGACGCGAGCCGCTTGGCCGTGAGCACTCCGGTGAAGTTCAGCAGGACGAGCAGGAGCGGCAGCTCGAAGGCGAGACCGAACACGATCACCATGCGCGTGACGATGTCGAGATAGTCGTCGACGGGCAGCAGGTTCGTCGTGTTGTCCGGTGTGAAGTCGAGCAGAACCGCCGCGGTCTGCGGCATCAGGATGTACGCGAGCGCAGCTCCCACGCAGAACAGCGGCACCCCGGCGCCGACGAAGCACAGCGCGTACTTCTTCTCGTTCTTGTGGAGGCCCGGGGCCAGGAACGCCCAGAGCTGGTAGAGCCAGACGGGAGTGGAGAACACCACGCCCGCCATGAGGGAGACCTTGAGGGCGATGGAGAACGGAGCGACCAGTCCGTTCACCGTCATCTCGGCGCAGGGGTGGCCGTTCGCCTGCTTCTTCTGGCCGTTGGTGCAGCCGACCGACTCCAGGATCGGGCGGATCAGGAAGTCGATCAGATCCTGGTAGAAGAAGGCAGTGACCGACGTGATCACGATGACCGCCACGACCGCGATCAGCAGTCGGTTACGCAACTCACGCAGGTGATCAGCGAGAGGCATCCGCCCCTCGCCGTCCTTCTCCTGCTTGCGGGCAGACTTGAGCAACCCACTTCCCTCGTCTCGTGCGGCAGCTGTCGGGGAGACCCGTCAGCGATCAGCTCTGGGTGGTGGGCTTCGCTTCGTTCACCGGGCGGGAGCTCGTCACATCGCCGGGAGCGGCCTGGATCGTGCGCGCGGCGGCGGGCTGCTGAGCACCCTGGTCGGCGACCGTGTCCGTCGTGGCCACCGGCTCGTCGTCCTTCTTCATCGCCTTGGCCTCGCTCTTGAGGATGCGGGCCGACTTGCCGAGCGAACGCGCCATGTCGGGAAGCTTCTTGGCGCCGAACAACAGCAGGATGACAGCGATGATCAGAACGATCTCGAGAGGCTTCAGATTGCCCATGATGTGCTTCCTTCTCGCTGAGGCGGCTGGAGGTGGGCTCGCTGCCCTTTGGGTCGGACACACGTCCGACCATTTCGCTGGGAGCGATCGTAACCCGCGGGAGTAAACGCGAGGCAATGCCTATGCATACTTTCAACAGCGGCCCGCACCCCCTGCCAGGGCCGTCACCAGCAGCGTACCCCCCGCAACTGCGAAAGAGGAGGCCGCGCCCACCCGGATCGAACAGGCCGGTCAGCGCAGGGTTTCGCCCGTGGACGCGAGATTCGTGGCAGCGCGCTCCAGGTCCTCGGCGGCCCGGTTGATGCGCTCAGTGGTGCTTGTCACCTGGTGACCGAGGCGCTGGGCCTCGATGAAGACCTTGACGGCCAGCACGCCGAGGACGGCGATGCCGAGGAATCCCAGGGCGATGGCGAGCATGGGCCAGAACATGCGCAGAGCCTCGATGTGTCTAGTGTCCGAAGGTCCGGAGTGGTGTCTCAGACACCGGTGTGCAGGCGCAGTGTCCGCACACCGCCGCTGGTGAGCAGTTCCACTATTCGCTCCCCCGCGGGCCTGCGCACCGATGCGCCGCAGGCGGGGCAGGTGAAGGAGTAGAACGTGGTCCGGCTGCTCGCACCGATCGCGAGACGGAACTCCGCCGCCGCGAGTTCGAACCGCGCGCGGCACTCCGGGCAGGCGGCCTTGAACCGTACGGATTCGGGAACGACCACGGTCGGCACACCGGACACCACAGACATATTGCCCATATCTCCTCAGGTATCCCCTCAGGCCAGACCGTCGTACGCCGCGAGAGCCGCCCGGGCCGCGGTCCGGGCGCTCCGCGCCAGCTCCGGAGGCGAGACGATGCGCCCCTCCCCGCCGAGCCGCAGCGCGAGCCTGCGCAGCGATGCGGGGTCGGGGGTGCGCAGGGTGATCCGCAGGCCGCCGTCGGGCAGTTCCTCCGCGCTGTCGTGCGGGTAGTACTCGGCGACCCAGCGTCCGCCGGGGCCGACCTCGACCACGACCTCCGGATCCTCGGCGGCCGGCTGGACCAGACCCTCCGACAGGTCCCGGAGCTCCAGCTCCGGCGGCGCGGCCGGCTCGTCCAGCAGCCGGATCTCGGCAACCCGGTCGAGGCGGAACGTACGCCGGTCCTCGGAGGACCGGCACCAGGCCTCCATGTAGGTGTGACCGACGGCGAACAGCCGGATCGGGTCCACCTCGCGCTCGGTCAGCTCGTCGCGCGCAGGCGAGTAGTAACGCAGCCAGAGCCGGCGGCGTTCGGAGATCGCCCGGTCCACGTCGGCGAAGACGCCGCCCTCGGACTCGAAGGTGACCGAGAGCCGGGAGCTCGCGGCCCCGACCTCACCGGCTGCGGCCTCCAGCTTGGCGGTGGCCCGCAGCAGCGCCTGCCGGTCGCTCTCGCGCAGTCCGGGCAGCGTCGCGACGGCGCGGGCGGCGACCAGCAGCGCCGTCGCCTCGTCGGCCGCGAGCCGCAGGGGCTCGGCGACGTCGTCCGGATTGTGCCACCAGATGCGGTCGCCGTCCGTGTCGATGTCCAGCAGATCGCCGCCGCGGAAGCTCGTCCCGCACATGGGCAGGACGTCGAGGTCCGAGATCAGCTCGTCCTCGGTGATTCCGAACGCCCGGGCGACGTCCTGGACATGGGCGCCGGGGCGCTCGCGCAGATACGTCACCAGAGAGAGCATCCGGCGGGTCTGGTCGATGGCGTTCGTGGCCATGAATACGGTCCCCTCAGTCCTTGGCCACGGCGCGCAGCCGGTCCACCACGTCGGCCCGCAGATCCGCAGGTTCGGTCACGACGACGTCCGGACCGAACTCGACGAGCCAGGCGTCCAGACCGTGTCCGTACGGAATCTCCAACTCCTCCCACCCGTTCCCGAGTTCCCGGACCGATATCGCCCGGGCCCGCAGCGGGTAGCCGGAATCGGCCCGCAGCCTGATCAGCGCGGTGCGCGTCGCCGTCTCGCCCGCCCAGCTCTCGACGGTCTCGCGGACGGTGACCACGTCGGGCACCTCGGCGGTGAAGGCCCCGGCCCGGGAACGGACCTTGCCCGCGATCCGGGAGAGCCGGAACACCCGCTCCGCACCCCGCCCTCGGTCCCAGCCGGCCAGGTACCAGTGTCCGCGCCAGCATTCCAGCGTCCACGGCTCGACCTGGCGCTGCTCAGGGCGTGCCGCGTTGGCCTTGCGGTAGTCGAAGGTCACCGGCCGGCGGTCGCGGCAGGCCAGCATCAGCGGCTCGAACGCGGCCTCGTGGACGGGGATACGGGGTTCGAGGGCGCTGTGCACCTCGTACGCGTCCTCCGCCTCCGGCATGCCCGCGGCCCGCAGCTTCTGCAGGGCTCCGCTGGCGGCACCGGCCAGCCGGGCCTGCTGCCAGACCTTGGCGGCCAGCCCGAGGGCCGCGGCCTCCTCGGCGTCCAGCGTGATCGGGGGCAGCCGGTTACTGTCGCGGCGGGCGAGGTAGCCGGTGTCGCCGTCCAGGTTCTCCACGGTCTCGATGACCAGACCGAGCTCGCGCAGATCGTCCTTGTCGCGCTCGAACATCCGGTTGAAGGCGTCGTCGGAACCCGCTTCGAGATAGGCCTCGATGGAACCGCGCAGTTCGCGCTTGCTGAGCGGGCGCCGGGTCCCCAGCAGACACAGTGCCAGGTTCATCAGCCGCTCGGCCTTGGCAATCGCCATCGACGCCCTCTCTGTTTGCTCTACGACCCTCGACCGTACCGCTCCGGAGCGTCCGGACAAAAGCTAGTGCCGCGGCGGGCAACGTTTGCCCGCGACGGGGCAAACGTTGCCCGCCGCGGCACTAGGGCCCGCGCCTTGCGGCACGGGCCCTCGGAGCGCAGGGGCGCGAGATCAGACGGCGACCAGGTCGCAGACGAAGATCAGCGTCTCGCCCGGGGCGATCGCGCCGCCGCCGGCGCCGCGGTCACCGTACGCGAGGTGCGCGGGGATGGTCAGCTGGCGACGGCCACCGACCTTCATGCCCTGCACGCCCTGGTCCCAGCCCTTGATGACCTGACCGGCACCGAGCTGGAACTGGAGCGGGGTGCCGCGGTTCCAGGAGGCGTCGAACTCCTCGCCGGTGGAGAACGCCACGCCCACGTAGTGGACGGAGACGGTCTGGCCGGCCTTGGCCTCGGCGCCCTCGCCTTCCCAGATCTCCTTGATCTCCAGGTCGGCCGGCGGCTCGCCACCCGGGAAGTCGATCTCGGGCTTCTCGATGCTCACTGACTTGCTCCTCTAAATGATGAACTGGGCAACCGGGACAGTCTTACATCTTTGCCAGGATGTCCACGGCGAAGACGAGCGTCGAGTTCGCGGGCACGGACTGCTGTGCCTTGTCACCGAGACCCTGGTCCGGCGGGATGACGAGCAGCACACGGCTGCCGATCTTCTTGCCGATCAGGCCGTTCTTGAGCCCCTTGAGGGTGACCTGGGCGAGCGGGAAGGAGGCGGTCTTGCCCGTGGCGTAGGTGTTGTCGAACTCCTTGCCGTCCTTCCACAGCTTGGCCACGTAGTTCACGACGACCGTGTCGGTCTCCTTGACGACCTCGCCCTTGGACTCCAGGACGTAGTTGGAGACCAGCTTCTTGGGCGGGGCGACCTTGCTGGGGATCGTGAGGGTCGGCGCCTTGCCGTCGGTGTTCGTGCCCACCTTCGGCAGGTCGACGTTGTCCTGGGCGACCGCGGTGCCCTTGGCGGATGCCGGGATCTGCTTCGCCTTCAGGATGTCGACGACGAAGACGAGGGTGGCATTCGGCTTGATGTCGCCCTGGCCCTGCGCACCGTAACCGAGGTCCGGCGGGATGACGAGCTCGACCCTGCTGCCGACCTTCTGACCGACCAGGCCCTTGTCCCAGCCCTGGATGACCATGCCGGCACCGAGCGTGAGATCGAACGGCTGCTTGCGGTCGAAGCTGTTGTCGAACGGCTTGTCGGAGTCCCAGGCCTGCCCCAGGTAGTTGACCTGGATCGCGTCGCCGTTCTTGAGCGTGGCGCCGTCACCCTCACTGATGACCTTGGTCTTCAGCTCTTTGGGCGGCGTTCCCGTGCCCTTGGCCAGAGTGGGCTTCTCGCCGAACTTCGCGCCCGCGGTGATGGCGGGGAACCCGCCCTTCGCGGGGGCGGACGCGGAGGCGGAAGCGGAGTCGGAGCCCTTGTCGTCGCTGCCGCAGGCCGCTGACACCAGCAGCAGGGGGACGACGAGAAGGCCGGCAATTCGGCGCACTGGTTCCTCAGATCTCAGACGGCACATTTGTTGGGACGCAAGCCCCAGGGGGTCCCCGACACTCTAGGGCGTGCGCAGGGCCCCGTACGAGGAACGTACGGGGCCCGAGTCGCACGAGAGCCGAGGCGCGTCCTGCGCCGGCTCACATACCCGCGATCAGCTTCTCCACTCGGTCGTCGACGGACCGGAACGGGTCCTTGCACAGCACCGTGCGCTGCGCCTGGTCGTTGAGCTTGAGATGGACCCAGTCGACGGTGAAGTCCCGCCGCTGCTCCTGGGCCCGCCTGATGAAGTCGCCCCGCAGCCGCGCCCTGGTCGTCTGCGGAGGCACCGACTTGCCCTCGAAGATCTTCAGGTCGTTGCAGATACGGGCGGCCTGGCCCTTGCGTTCCAGCAGGTAGTACAGGCCCCGGCGGCGGTGGATGTCGTGGTAGGCGAGGTCTATCTGGGCGACCCGCGGATTCGACATGGTCATGTTGTGCTTGGCCCGGTACCGCTCGATGAGCTTGTACTTCATGACCCAGTCGATCTCGGTGCCGATCCGGTCGAGGTCCTCGGCCTCGATCGCGTCGAGCGTACGGCCCCACAGTTCGAGGACCTTCTCGACGTTGCCCGTGCGGATGCCACGGCGGTCCACGAAGTCCACGGCCTTCTCGTAGTACTCGCGCTGCACCTCTATGGCGGACGCCTCGCGGCCGCTGGCGAGGCGGACCTTGCGCTGCCCCGTGATGTCGTGGCTGACCTCACGGATCGCCCGGATCGGGTTCTCCAGGGTCAGATCCCGCATCACCGTGCCCGCCTCGATCATGCGGAGCACCAGGTCGGTCGCGCCGACCTTGAGGAGCATGGTCGTCTCGGACATGTTGGAGTCACCGACGATGACGTGGAGACGGCGGTAGCGCTCCGCGTCCGCGTGCGGTTCGTCGCGGGTGTTGATGATCGGACGGGAGCGCGTCGTCGCGGAGCTGACGCCCTCCCAGATGTGCTCGGCACGCTGGCTGACGCAGTAGACGGCGCCCCGGGGGGTCTGCAGCACCTTGCCGGCGCCGCAGATCAGCTGCCTCGTGACGAGGAAGGGAATGAGGATGTCCGCGAGCCGGGAGAATTCTCCGTGCCGGGCCACGAGGTAGTTCTCATGGCATCCGTAGGAGTTTCCCGCCGAGTCGGTGTTGTTCTTGAAGAGATAGACGTCGCCTGCGATTCCCTCCTCGTGCAGGCGGCGTTCGGCGTCGACAAGCAGGCCTTCGAGAATGCGCTCGCCGGCCTTGTCGTGGGTGACCAGCTCGGTCAGGTTGTCGCATTCGGGGGTTGCATATTCCGGATGCGATCCCACGTCGAGGTAGAGGCGGGCGCCGTTCCGCAGAAAGACATTGCTGCTGCGGCCCCATGACACAACACGGCGGAAGAGGTAGCGCGCCACTTCATCAGGAGACAGTCGGCGCTGTCCCCTGAACGTGCACGTGACGCCGTACTCGTTCTCCAGCCCGAAAATGCGGCGGTCCATGACTGAACATTACGCCTGATGGCCCGAGCTGAAACCGGGTTCGACGGCACCGTTTCGATCATTTTCCGATCCTCGCACCGCAACAGCACTATGTCCGGGAGCTGCGAGGACCTTTCCGGTGGCCAGCAGAACGAGCAGCGCGGCCACTCCACCGGCCCCCGCCACGGCGAAACTCCACGCCGTCCCGCCCAACTCCACGGCCGGGCCCGCCACGGCCGTGCCCGCCGCCGCGCCCACCCCGAACGTCGTCACGAGCCAGGAGAACGCCTCCGTCACCGTGCCCCGCGGGGCGTGCCGGTCGACGACGATGAACGAGCAGGCGATGGCCGGGGCCAGGAACACTCCGGCGACGGCGGCCAGCACGGTCATCGCCACCACACCGGGCGTCAGGATCAGCGGCAGATAGCCCAGTGCCAGCAGCGCCACGATCACCCGGAGCCGGCGCTCGGGCGGTCCTGACCACTGCCGTGCCCCGTACACCGCGCCGCCGATCAGCGCGCCCAGGCCCAGAGCGGCCATGAGCCAGCCGTAGACGGACTCCCGGCCGTGGTCGTCGGCGTACGCCACGCCCGCCACCGTGATGGAGCCCAGCGCCAGCCCGATGAAGAAGAAGGAGCCGAGCAGCGCCAGCAGCCCGGGCGAGCGCAGGGCCCCCAGCCAGTGCGCCTCGCGCGGCGCGGAGCGCCAGGCCCTGGAGGGCTCGGACAGGACGACGGAGAGCGCCCCCAGGACGCCGATCGCGTTGATGACGAGCAGTGCGGCGGCCGGCGACCAGAGGGAGACCAGCACGGTCACCAGCAGCGGCCCCACCGTGAACATGACCTCCTGCGCGACCGCGTCCATGGCGTAGGCACGGTGCACCCGGTCCTCGCTGCCGAGGACACTCGGCCACAGGGCCCGCAGGCCCCCCTCCAGGGGCGGTGTGGCCACCCCTGCGACGGCCACGGCCGCATAGGCGAGCGGCAGCGAACCTAGACCGGCCACGGCGAGCAGGACCATGCCGAGGGCGGAGAGGACGGCGGCGGGCAACTGGACGCGCGGCTGGCCGTAGAGGTCCACGGCGCGGCCCAGCAGCGGCTGGCCGACTGCCGTGCCCAGCCCGTACACCGCGGCGAGGGCACCCGCGAGGGCGTAGCTGCCCCCTTCCGCACGGGTGAACAGCACGATCGCGATGGGTGCGGTGCCGTTCGGCAGCCGGCCCACCAGGGTGCCCGTCAGCAGCCGGGCGGCATGCCGCGCCCGGAGGATGTCCAGATATCCCGCGGCCATGTCCCCGCCCTCTCCTTGGAGCGCCTTGCGGCCACCCGAGGTTTTACGTATAACTTCCGGGTTCATACGTACCATGAGCCCAGTCCGCAGGTCCACCTCGCAGCGCCTGCCCAGACCGGCCCGGAGGCCCGCGTGACCAGCCCAGCACCGCCCGGCACCCCCCGGCCCACCAGCCGCGATGTCGCGCGGGCCGCAGGCGTCTCCCAGGCCACCGTCTCCCTGGTCCTCGGTGACAAGTGGCGCGGCCGGGTCTCCGAGACCACCGCCGGCCGGGTGCGCGACGCCGCCCGCGCCCTGGGCTACCGGCCCAACCTCGCCGCCCGCAATCTGCGTCTCGGCCGCACCAGGACCGCCCTGCTCGTCGTCCCCGCACTGACCAACGAGTTCTTCGCCCGGGTCTACACGGGGGCCGCGGCGGTCGCCGCCGAGCACGGCTTCGGCGTCGTCCTCTACCCCTCACCCGACGGCACGGGACCGGCCCGGGATCCCTTCGCCTCGGCGCGCGCCGCCCTGGACGGGGTGATCGCCTCCTCCATGGCCGCCGACGCCCTCGGTGCCCTGCACGGTGCCGGTCTCCCCCTGGTCATGCTCGACAGCGACCCCGCGGCGCCCGGACCCGCCGCCCGGGTCAACCTCGACATCGCCGACGGGATGCGGCAGGTGACGGAGCATCTGCTCGCCCTCGGCCACCGCCGATTCATCCATCTCGCCTCGGCCGTCGACTCCTGGACGTTCGCGGTCCGCGCCCGCGCACTCCACGACTCCCTGAGCGGTGTCCCCGGCACCGAGGTCCTCACCGTCCCTGCCGCACTGGACGTACGGGCCGGCCGCGAGGCCACGGAACGCGCGCTCGGGGCCACGGGGCCACGGCCCACCGCCATCGTCTGCGACGACGACATCCTGGCCGCGGGTGCGTGCAAGGCCGCCCGGCGGCTCGGCCTGCGGGTTCCGGACGACCTCTCCGTCACCGGTTTCGACGACCTGGCCCTGGCCACGGCCGTCGAACCCGAGCTCACCACCGTGCAACTGCCCGCCGAGCAGGTCGGCCGCCGCGGTATGAGCGCACTGCTGGCCGTACTGGACGGCAGGCCGGCCGAGTCCGGCGGCCTGCCGGTGCGGCTGATCGTCCGCGGCTCCTCCGCGCCTCCGCCCGGCCGCCACCCGGCATGACAGTGCCCCGGCCCGCCGAGGAGGCGGACCGGGGCACGGAGACCGGCAGAGCCGGCTACTCCACGTCGCCGCCCGAGTCGGTGGAATCACCGGCACCAGGGGCGGCCTTCTTCCCGCCCGTCTTGCCGGTGTCCGTCGTTGCCGCGGAGGTGTCCGCGCCCTCGCCGTCCTCTGTATCCGAAGGGGCGTCAGTCGGCGTCGAATCGGCGCCGTCCGCCTCCAGCAGCCGGGCCAGCTGCCGGCCGATGATCCGCTTGAACTTGCGCTGCTGCGGCCTCGTACGGTCCAGGACCGCTACCTCCAGCCGCTCTGCGGGGATCTCCCGCTCGCTGCCGTTGGGATCGCGGGACAGGGCCTGCACCGCCAGCTTCAGGGCCTCGGCGAGGGACATCCCGTCACGGTGGCGCTGGTCCAGGAAGGTACTGATCTGTTCCGCGTTGCCGCCGACCGCGACCGAACCGTGCTCGTCCACGATCGAGCCGTCGTGCGGCAGCCGGTAGATCTGGTCGCCCTCGGGCCCGGCGCCGACCTCGGCGACCACCAGTTCCACCTCGTACGGCTTCTCGGCCGCACTGGAGAAGATGGTGCCGAGCGTCTGGGCGTAGACGTTCGCCAGCCCACGCGCCGTCACATCGTCGCGGTCATAGGTGTATCCGCGCAGATCTGCATAGCGCACTCCGCCGATGCGGAGATTCTCGTACTCGTTGTACTTGCCGGCGGCGGCGAAACCGATCCGGTCATAGATCTCGCTGAACTTGTGCAGCGCACGGGACGGGTTCTCGCCGACGAACACAATGCCGTCGGCGTACTGCAGCACAACCAGGCTGCGACCACGGGCGATGCCCTTCCGGGCGTATTCCGCCCGGTCGGCCATGGCCTGCTGAGGTGAGACATAGAACGGCGTCGACACCGGCTATCCGTCCCTTTCTGTCAGTGGCAGGAGCATCGAAGAAGCCTCGGAACGGGCGGTCAGAGCAGCGCGGCGCGCGGGCCGTCGGGCTGTTCCAGCCGGCGTTCCAGAATCGAGCGGGCAATCTCGGAGGATTCCGTCTCGGTGAGCTTCCGGAAGCCCTCGTCGGTGATGACGGTGAGGATCGGATAGATACGACGGCCCACGTCCGGTCCACCGGTCGCGGAATCGTCGTCCGCCGCGTCGTACAGCGCCTGCACGACCAGCGTGAGCGTCTGCTCCTCCGTCAAGTCCTCGCGGTAGAGCTTCTTCATCGAGTTACGGGCGAAGATCGATCCGGAGCCGGTCGACGCGTACCCGTGCTCCTCGGAACGGCCGCCGGTGACGTCGTAACTGAAGATCCGGCCCCGTTCACGGTCGACGTCGTAGCCGGCGAAGAGCGGCACCACGGCGAGACCCTGCATGGCCATCGCCAGATTGCCCCTGATCATCGTGGAGAGCCGGTTCGCCTTGCCCTCCAGGGAGAGCTGGGCCCCCTCGACCTTCTCGAAGTGCTCGAGCTCCAACTGGAAGAGCTTGACCATCTCCACGGCCAGACCCGCCGTACCGGCGATACCCACCGCCGAGTACTCGTCGGCCGGGAAGACCTTCTCGATGTCGCGCTGCGCGATCATGTTGCCCATGGTCGCCCGCCGGTCACCGGCCAGGACGACGCCGCCCGGGAAGGACGCCGCGACGATCGTGGTGCCGTGCGGCGCCTCGATGGCCCCCTTCATGGGCGGCAGCTGCCGGTTGCCCGGGAGCATCCCGGGCGACTGGTCGGACAGGAAGTCCATGAACGAAGAGGACCCGGGCGTCAGGAAGGCAGCTGGTAGACGCCCGGTGCTACGAGTGTTGGCTTCCACGCGTTTCCCTCCAGGTAAGCGATGGCCCTGCGCTAGGCGTCAGGAGCATCTCCCAACTTGCCTACGGCCGAATTGCAGTTGAAGCACCGTATGCCACGGACCCTACCCGTCCGACCGGGGTGATCCACATGTGTGGCGGAGGTATTCGGAGCGATCACGATCCGTGCCCGCGGTCGTGCGGCACGGGCGGAGGCCCGTGCCGCACGCCGGTCACCGGTCACCGGTCAGGGTGCCGGGCCGGTTACTCCCCGCCCTTTTGCACAAATGAGCGAACGAAGTCCTCGGCGTTCGCCTCCAGGACGTCGTCGATCTCGTCGAGGACGTCGTCGACGTCGTCGCTCAGCTTCTCCTGTCGCTCCTTGAGGTCCTCGGAGCCCTGCGCATCCTGCGCCTGCTCCTCGACCTCTTCGGTGGAGCGCGTCGCCTTCTGCTGTCCGCCGCCGGTGTCCTTGGTCGCCATATAGCTCACCCCGCTCGGTTCGAAGCACTTGATCAGACCCTACCTACGGGGTCCGACATTGGCCCGGTACTTGTCTCAACGTCCGGAGGTCATCGGAATGATTCCCAGTCGGCGGCCCTTTCAGCCGCCCGACAGCACCCGGACCAGCTCTTCCGCGGTGCGGCAGCGGTCCAGGAGTGCCTTGACGTGGTCGCGGGTGCCCCGTAGCGGCTCCATGGTGGGCACCCGCTGAAGGGAGTCGTGGCCCGGCAGGTCGAAGATGACCGAGTCCCAGGATGCCGCGGCGACGTCGTCCGCGTACTGTTCCAGACAGCGACCGCGGAAATACGCTCTGGTGTCCTCCGGAGGCGCCGTACGGGCCTTCTCGACCTCGTTCTCGTCCAGCAGGCGCTTCATCCTGCCGCGGGCCACCAGACGGTTGTAGAGGCCCTTCTCGGCCCGTACGTCCGCGTACTGCAGGTCCACCAGGTGCAGGCGGGCCGCGTCCCAGTCCAGGCTGTCGCGACGGCGGTAGCCCTCCATGAGCTCCCGCTTGGCGATCCAGTCCAGCTCACGGGACAGACTCATCGGATCGTTCTCCAGCCGGTTGAGCGTGTCCTCCCAGCGGATCAGGATGTCCTTGGTCTGCTCGTCGGCGTCTGCGCCGTACCGCTCCTCGACGTATTTGCGGCCCAGCTCGAAGTACTCCATCTGAAGCTGGACAGCGGTGAGTGTCCGGCCGCTGCGCAGAGTGATCAGCTGCTGGAGGTCGGGGTCGTGGGAGACCTGGTGCAGGGTGCGCACCGGCTGGTCGACGGCCAGGTCGACGTTGATGAAGCCGTCCTCGATCATGGAGAGGACCAGCGAGGTGGTGCCCAGCTTGAGGTAGGTGGAGATCTCCGAGAGGTTCGCGTCGCCGATGATCACGTGGAGCCGGCGGTACTTCTCGGCGTCGGAGTGGGGCTCGTCGCGCGTGTTGATGATCGGGCGCTTGAGGGTGGTCTCCAGGCCGACCTCGACCTCGAAGTAGTCGGCGCGCTGGCTGATCTGGAAGCCGTGCTCGTGACCGTCCTGGCCGATGCCGACCCGTCCGGCGCCGGTGACGACCTGGCGCGAGACGAAGAACGGCGTCAGATGGCGCACGATGTCGGAGAACGGCGTCTCGCGCTTCATCAGGTAGTTCTCGTGCGTGCCGTACGAGGCGCCCTTGTTGTCGGTGTTGTTCTTGTAGAGGTGGATCGGCTGGGCGCCAGGGAGCTGGGCCGCGCGCTCGGCGGCCTCGGCCATGATGCGTTCGCCGGCCTTGTCCCACAGGACGGCGTCCCTGGGATTGGTGATCTCCGGCGAGCTGTACTCGGGGTGCGCGTGGTCGACGTACAGCCGTGCTCCGTTGGTGAGGATGACATTGGCCAGGCCGATGTCCTCGTCGGTGAGCTGGCTGGAGTCGGCGGTCTCACGGGCGAGGTCGAAGCCTCGCGCGTCGCGCAGCGGATTCTCCTCCTCGAAGTCCCAGCGGGCGCGGCGCGCCCGGTGCATCGCCGCCGCGTAGGCGTTGACGATCTGGGACGAGGTGAGCATGGCATTGGCGTTGGGGTGGCCGGGCACGGAGATCCCGTACTCGGTCTCGATGCCCATTACTCGCCGTACGGTCATGCGGCCCTCCTTGCCCGGCGTCGCTCCCTTCCGGGGGCGGCGCTCAAGTACCGCTGCTTTTCCGGTGCGTGCGCGGTTCGCCCGTTCCCGCACTGCGCGACCGGGCGGTATGCCAGAGCCTAGAGCGCCTCTGTGCCGGTGGGGAGATCAATTACGTCATTACTGCGGTGTCGTGGGAGCTGTCCGGAAAGCAACCGGCTGCGGATGCCCCGCCGGGCATCCGCAGCCGGTCTGCGTTCTAGAGGTACTGCCCGGTATTCGCCACCGTGTCGATGGATCGACCGGTGTCCGCGCCCTGCTTTCCGGTGACGAGTGTGCGGATGAAGACGATCCGCTCACCCTTCTTGCCGGAGATCCTGGCCCAGTCGTCCGGGTTGGTGGTGTTCGGCAGGTCCTCGTTCTCCTTGAACTCGTCCACGCATGCCTGGAGGAGGTGGGAGACGCGCAGGCCCTTCTGGCCCTGCTCGAGGAATGCCTTGATGGCCATCTTCTTGGCCCGGTCGACGATGTTCTGGATCATCGCGCCGGAGTTGAAGTCCTTGAAGTAGAGGACTTCCTTGTCGCCGTTGGCGTACGTGACCTCGAGGAAGCGGTTCTCCTCGGACTCGGTGTACATCCGCTCGACGACCGACTGGATCATGGCGTGAGCCGCGGCCTCCTTGGAGCCGGTGTGCTCGGCCAGATCGTCCGCGTGCAGGGGCAGCGAGGGCGTGAGGTACTTCGCGAAGATGTCCTTCGCGGCCTCTGCGTCCGGACGCTCGATCTTGATCTTCACATCGAGTCGGCCGGGTCGCAGGATCGCGGGGTCGATCATGTCCTCGCGGTTGGAGGCGCCGATGACGATGACGTTCTCCAGGCCCTCGACGCCGTCGATCTCGGCGAGCAGCTGGGGGACGATGGTGTTCTCCACGTCCGAGCTGACGCCCGATCCCCGGGTACGGAAGAGGGACTCCATCTCGTCGAAGAAGACGATGACGGGGGTGCCCTCACTGGCCTTCTCACGGGCACGCTGGAAGACCAGGCGGATGTGCCGCTCGGTCTCGCCGACGTACTTGTTGAGGAGCTCCGGACCCTTGATGTTGAGGAAGTAGCTCTTCCCGGCCGGCTGGCCGGTGACTTCGGCGACCTTCTTGGCAAGGGAGTTGGCGACGGCCTTGGCGATGAGTGTCTTGCCGCAGCCGGGCGGACCGTAGAGCAGGATGCCCTTCGGCGGCCGCAGTTCGTGCTCCTTGAAGAGGTCCGGGTGAAGGTAGGGGAGCTCGACCGCGTCCCGGATGAGCTCGATCTGGTCGCCCAGTCCACCGATCTTGTTGTAGTCGATGTCCGGGACTTCTTCGAGGACGAGCTCTTCGACCTCGCTCTTGGGGACGACTTCGTAGACGTAGCCGGACCTGGGTTCGAGCAGCAGGGCGTCGCCGGGGCGGATGGTGATGTCCAGCAACGGCTCGGCGAGCCGCACCACCCGTTCCTCGTCGGTGTGCCCGACCACCAGGGCGCGTTCGCCGTCCTCGAGGATCTCCTTGAGGGTGACGATGTCCCCGGCCCGCTCGAATTCCATGGCCTCGACCACGTTGAGCGCTTCGTTGAGCATGACCTCCTGGCCGCGCCGGAGGTCCCCGAGCTCGACGCTGGGGCTGACGTTCACCCGGAGCTTGCGGCCCCCGGTGAAGATGTCGCAGGTGCCGTCCTCGTTGGCCTGCAGGAACACACCGAAGCCGGCCGGTGGCTGTGCGAGCCGGTCGACCTCTTCCTTGAGGGCCACGATCTGGTCTCGGGCCTCACGGAGTGTGGCAGCGAGCCGCTCGTTCTGTGCGGACACGCCTGCAAGGTTGGTCTGGAACTCGACGATCCGCTCTTCGAGAATCCTCGTATGCCGCGGAGAGTCGGCGAGCTTACGTCGCAGGACGGCGATTTCCTGCTCGAGATAGGCGACCTGGCCGGCTGGGTCATCGGACCCCCGCCCGGGCCGGATGCCGCGGTTGATGTCGTCGTCGTGGGCTGCCACGGTCCTCACCTCCTCCAAGGGGAGCTGGACGCTTCCTGACCCTACCTGGGTGGGTGATGATTGAAACCCCTAGATCACAAAGACTCTGAGGTGTGTCCGATCTTCACCCTTGCGCTCTCCCTCGTGTCAGGGGAATACCCACCCTTCAACATCGGAAAGCGGCCGGTTGTATCGTCGAACTGTTCAACACCCGCCAGGGCTGGCTTTTTTTGGTTCGGACACGCAGGAAACGGCAGGAGAAATGACCGTGCAGCAGGACGCTCCCACCGATGGCGAGACGCAGGACCTGGAGGTCTGGATCGACCAGGACCTCTGCACGGGGGACGGCATCTGCGTGCAGTACGCCCCGGAGGTCTTCGAGCTGGACATCGACGGTCTCGCGTATGTGAAGAGCGATCAGGACGAGCTGCTCCAGGACAAGGGCGCGACCACGCCCGTCCCGCTGCCGATCCTTCAGGACGTGGTCGACTCGGCCAAGGAGTGCCCGGGCGACTGCATCCACGTACGGCGCGTTTCGGACAGGGTCGAGGTCTTCGGCCCCGAGGCCGCCTGACCGCGGTCCCGGACGGAACGGGGACACGCCGGGCGACAGTCAGACGCCGGCGCCGGCGGGGTCCTCCGACTGGCTGCTCCGCACGAAGGCACCGTTCTGCCACTGCCAGGTGACCTTCTCCTGCTCGTCGGGGCAGCAGGAGGGAACCGAGGGCGATGAGTAGCCGAGCAGCGTCGCGGAGACGACGCCGTCACGCACCGCGAAGTCGCCGACGCTGACCTTCTGGACGGGATCCACCAGGGTCGCGACGATGCGTGGTGCGGCCCCGCTTCCCTGTGTGAGGACGTAGACGCCGCTGGGCGGAGTGCCCGATCCGGCCGCGCAGTGGACCACCGCGACGGTTTCCGGACGGCCGTCGCCGTCCAGGTCACCGGGGGCCTCCTTGGCCACGGTGTGGCCTGCCCCGGCGCATTCCAGGTGGAAATCCGCACGGTCCGGGTCGGGGGCGGCAACGGGCGCCGCACCGTGCTGCGCCGCGGTGCGGTGCGTGGCGGTGGAGGCCGAGGCGGTCGCGTCGGGCTGGAGCAGACCGGCTGCCGCGACGACGGCGGCCATGGCTGCCGCGGTGGCGAGCCAGTGCATCGGCTTGGTGCCGGTGTGCGCGAGGTCCGGGAGCGCGGAGGTCTGCACGCGGGATGTCTCCTGTGGTTCCTGTGGTGCGGAATGCCGGAAATGGCGGTGCCCTCGGCGGGACGTCGGCGGCGGGGTGGGGGTGGCCAGCATCGTGCCACACCTCACACGGCAGTGGAACGGTGGGGTCGCCACCGAAACCGTTCCCCGTCCGTCCCCCGCTCTCGGGCAACGCAAAGGCGCCGCCGCCGAGTTCCCGGGTCGGTCCGGGAACTCGGCGGCGGCGCCGGCATGCCGGGGCGCGTGCCGGAGGCTGCGCCCCTGGTTCAGTCGCGGGCGGAGCCGCTCTGGCTGCCCGGGCCGGTGTAGTCCTCGCCGTAGGCGCCCTTGGAGGGACGGCGGCGGCGCGGCGGGGCCTGGACTCCGTCGGCCAGCCGGCGGGCGGTGACGAGGAATCCGGTGTGGCCGATCATGCGGTGGTCCGGGCGGACGGCGAGACCCTCGACGTGCCAGTTCCGGATCATCGATTCCCAGGGCTGCGGTTCGGCGAAGCAGCCGATCTCACGGATGGACTCGACCGTCCGCGAGAGCTGGGTGGTGGTCGCGACGTACGCGCAGAGGATGCCGCCGGGGACCAGGGCCTTGGAGACGACGTCCAGGCACTCCCAGGGCGCGAGCATGTCCAGGACGACGCGGTCCACGTCGGTTTCCGTGAGGTTGTCCTGGAGGTCGCCGACGGTGAGCTGCCAAGCGGGATGCGGGCTGCCGAAGTAGCGCTCGACGTTCTGCTGGGCGATCTCGGCGAAGTCCTCGCGGCGCTCGTAGGAGTGCAGCATGCCCTGCTCGCCGATGGCACGGAGCAGGAACGTGGAGAGTGCGCCGGATCCGACTCCGGCTTCCACGACGCGGGCGCCGGGGAAGATGTCGCCGAAGGCCAGGATCTGACCCGCGTCCTTGGGGTAGACCACGGCGGCGCCGCGGGGCATGGACAGGACGTAGTCGGGGAGCAGGGGGCGCAGCGCCAGGTAGACGACGTTTCCCGTGGTACGGACAACACTGCCCTCGGGAGCACCGATCAGCTCGTCGTGCGAGAAAGAACCCTTGTGGGTGTGGAAGTTCTTTCCGGCTTCGAGCGTGAAGGTGTAGTGGCGTCCCTTGGGATCCGTGAGCTGGACCTGGTCCCCGACCTTGAAGGGCCCGCGTCGGCGGGCGGCACCGGTCGGTTCAGACATGTGACCAGCGTACCGGTGTTTCCGGGGGCTCCGACCGCCCGCCCGGGCGCGGCAGACGGGCTCGGGTGACCTCTCAGGCGGCGGGGCGGGCCATGGCGGCGACGAACGCACGCTCGACATCGGCGGTGGACAGCACTCCGTAGATCTCACCGGTGTCCTCGACGACGAGGTACTCGGTGGCGGGGCTGGCCTTGAGACGGTCCAGGAGGGCCTCACCGGCGAGTTCGGCGGAGACCTTCATGCCGTCGGTGAGGTCCTGGGCGAGACCGCTGACGGCGACCCAGGGGCGACGGTGTTCGGGGACCGCGACGATGGCGGTTTCCCGGACGACGGCCGTGGGTTCGCCGGTCCCGTCGACGACGACGAGGGCGCGGGCGCCTGCCTCGTTGGCCCGGCGCAGGGCCTCGGAGAGCGGGGTGTCGGCCTCGACCGGGACGGCTCGCCGGGTGAGGGTGCGGGCCTGCAGGTCGGGGAGGTGTTCGCGGAGCCGGGCCATGCGCAGGCTGTTGCCCGCACCGGTCCAGATGATGGCGGCGAGGATCGCGGCAAGCAGGGCGTCGGTGACGGTGTCCATGCCGCTGATGTCGCGGTCGCTGGTCCCGAGGGCCCCGGTGTGGGTGAGGAGGGGCAGGCCGATGAGGGTGACGACGGCGAGGGCGCGGCCGACCCAGGCGGCGGCGACGGTGCCGCTCATCGGGCGGCCGGTGATCTTCCACACGACGGCGCGGAGCATCCGGCCGCCGTCGAGCGGGAGGCCGGGCAGGAGGTTGAACGCGGCGACGATGAGGTTGGAGATCATCAGTCCGCCGAGCAGCACGCCGGGCACGGTGCCGGCTTCGACGAACTTCATCGGTACGTAGAAGACGCCCGCGAGGACGAGGGAGAGCAGCGGGCCGACGAAGGCGAGGACGAATTCGCGGCCCGGGGTCTCGGATTCCTTCTCGATCTCGGAGACGCCGCCGAAGAACTGGAGCTGGATGCGGCGGACCGGGAGCTTGTAGCGCAGGGCGACGACCGTGTGCGCGAGTTCGTGGACGAGCACGGAGGCGTAGAACGCGATCGCGAAGAAGAGGGCGACCAGGTAGCGCACCGCACCCAGCTCGGGCAGCACGCGGTCGAGCTGGCCGCCGAAGACCCAGGTGATCAGGGCTGCCACGACGAACCAGCTGGGTGCTACGTAGACCGGCACTCCGAAGGGGCGGCCCATGAGGATGCCGCCTCCCGGCTCTTCCCCGCGTCCCGGTGTGCCCTTGTCGGGGCCGTCGCCGGGGGGCTTGCCCCCTGCGCCGGGCTGCGGCCGCCCGCTGTTGCCGCTCTCGTCCACGAGGTCCCTTCGGTCGGTGCCGTTTCGGCACGATCATGCAGTGTTCGAGGGTCTGTGGTCGATGGTATGCCGATTGGTGTCAGTGGCGGGTCGTAGGGTCTTCGTCATGACCTCAGTACCGCGGCCGCCCCAGCCGCCCTCGTCCCTTTCGCCGTCGCGGGCGAGCGATTTCATGCAGTGCCCCCTGCTGTACCGCTTCCGTGTCATCGACAAGCTGCCGCAGAAGCCCAGCGAGGCGGCTACCCGGGGCACGCTGGTGCATGCGGTGCTGGAGCGGCTCTTCGACAATCCGGCCCCGGAGCGCACGCCGGACCGGGCCACGTCGCTGATCCCGGCCCAGTGGGACCGGCTGCTGGAGTCGAAGCCGGAGCTGTCGGAGCTGTTCGCCGAGGATCCGGAGGGCGAGCGGCTGTCGCGCTGGCTGTCGGAGGCGGAGCGGCTCGTGGAGCGCTGGTTCTCGCTGGAGGATCCGACGCGCCTGGAGCCGGCCGAGCGGGAGATGTTCGTCGAGACCGAGCTGGATTCGGGGCTGCGGCTGCGCGGGGTGATCGACCGGATCGACGTGGCGCCGACGGGCGAGGTCCGGATCGTGGACTACAAGACGGGGAAGGCGCCGCGTCCGGAGTACGCGGAGGGCGCGCTGTTCCAGATGAAGTTCTACGCACTGGTGATCTGGCGGCTCAAGGGTGTGGTGCCGCGCCGGCTCCAGCTGGTCTACCTCGGCAGCGGCGACGTGATGACGTACGACCCGGTGGTGGCGGACCTGGAGCGCGTGGAGCGCAAGCTGCTGGCGCTGTGGGACGCGATCTCGCTGGCCACGGAGACGGGTGAGTGGCGGCCGCGGCCGACGAAGCTGTGCGGCTGGTGCGACCACCAGGCGCTCTGCCCCGAATTCGGCGGGACTCCCCCGGTCTATCCGCTGTCGGTGCGGCCGGCGGAATCGACGCAGGATGTCCAGGGCAGAATGGACCCGGTCCGGGCTGAGGCCGGCCGGCCTGAGGCCCTTGAAGGACATTGAGGAGATCCCGTGGCAATCCGCGTCCTACTGGTCGACGACCAACCGCTGCTGCGCACCGGCTTCCGGATGATCCTGGAGGCGGAGGGCGATCTCGCGGTGGTGGGTGAGGCCGGTGACGGTCTCCAGGCGCTCGATCAGGTGCGCGCGCTGCAGCCCGATGTGGTGCTGATGGACATCCGGATGCCGCGGATGGACGGAGTCGAGGCGACGCGTCAGATCACCGGTCCGGGCCGGGACGGCCCGGCGAAGGTGCTGGTGCTGACCACGTTCGATCTCGACGAGTACGTGGTGGAGGCGCTCCGCGCCGGCGCCAGCGGCTTCCTGCTGAAGGACGCCCCGGCCAATGAGCTGGTGCAGGCGATCCGGGTGGTCGCCGGCGGCGAGGCGATGCTGGCCCCCAGCATCACGCGCCGGCTGCTCGACAAGTACGCGGACCATCTGCCGTCCGGCGAGGAGCCGGTGCCGGACACCCTGCACACGCTCACGGACCGTGAGGTCGAGGTCCTGAAGCTGGTGGCACGCGGCCTGTCGAACGCGGAGATCGCCGCCGATCTGTTCGTCAGCGAGACCACGGTCAAGACGCATGTGGGTCATGTACTGACGAAGCTGAGGCTGCGCGACCGGGTGCAGGCCGCTGTGTACGCGTACGAGAGCGGACTGGTGCGCCCCGGCGCCCAGTGACCCTGTGCGGGGTGGGCGAGCCGGGGCGGTGTGCCGGCGGTTCAGCTGGTGCCGCTGCCGAGTTCCCAGAGGTGGATGTCGGCTGACGAGGTGACCGCCCATTCGACACCGGTGAGGCCTTCGCGGGAGGCGACGTACTGCTTGCCCTGCCAGAGGGGAAGGACGGGGACGTCCTCCGCGACGATGTCCTGGAGCTGCTGGAAGGTCTGTGCGGCGACGCTGCGGTCGGCCTCGCGACGGGATTCCGGGATGAGCGACTTCTGGGCCGCGGTCGACCGGTAGGGCGAGTTGAGGAAGTTGTCCTTGTCGAGGAACGGCGCCGTGTAGTTGTCCGGGTCCGGGAAGTCGGGGAACCAGCCCATGCCGTACACGGCGTAGTCGCCGCGCACCTCGGCGGGACGGTACTTCGCCCAGGGGGTGCCCTTGACGGTGACGTCGAAGAGCCCGGTGCCGTTGAGCTGCCGCTTCAGCGTCCTGAACTCGTCGGCGGTGGCCTCGCCGTAGTAGTCGCTCGTGTAGTTCAGGGTGAACTTCACGGGGGTGTCGATCCCGGCGCGCTTCAGGATCGTGGCGGCCTTGGCGGCACTGGGTTCGCCGTACTTGTTGAAGAACGAGTTCGTGTGTCCGGTGATGCTGGACGGGATCAGTGAGTACAGCGGCTCGGCCGTGGTGCCGTACACCTCGCTCGCGATCTCACCGCGATCGATGATCTGGGCCATGGCCTGGCGGACCGCCTTCTTCTTCACGGCGGAATTCTCGGTGTCGAAGCCGAGGTACCGGATGGCGAGTCCGGGCATCTCGGTGAGCTTGATGCCGTCCTTGGGGTGCTCCAGCATCTGCTGGGCCTGCTTCGGCGCCATGGTGCGCGTCATCATGTCGATCTTCTTCTCGTCGAGCGCCTTGCCCATGGCGGTGGCGTCCGGGAAGGAATCCAGTTCGACCTTCTCGTTCAACACCTTGAGATCCCCCTTGTAGCGGGGGTTCCTGGTGAAGACGACCTTCTCCACGCGGCCGTTCTTCACTTCCGGCTCCATGGTGTAGGGGCCCGATCCGTCCACCTGGAATCCGCTGCGCGGCGTGGTCGCCGGGTATTTGTCATGCTGGACTATTCCGGCGGGCGGTGTCGCGAGTTTGTACGGGAAGGTCGCGTCCGAAGTCCGGAGGTGGAATACGACCTCCCGGTCACCCGTGGTCTCGACGGTGTCGATGTTGTTGAGCAGGGCCACCGGACCGTTCGTGGATTTGATCCGGATCACGCGGTCGATGGAGAACTTGACGTCCTCGGCGGTGACCGGGCTGCCGTCCGCGAAAGTCAGGCCGCTGCGCAGCTTGCAGCGGTAGCTCTCGTTTGCCGTGTCGGTGAAGAGGCAGCTCTCGGCCGCCTCGGGCTCCGGCTGGCCGCCGCTGCGCGGGATGTGCATCAGGGTCTGGACCGTCTGCCGCAGTACGTTCCAGACACCGGCCTCGTAGCCGATGGCGGGGTCGAGAGGTGCGGGGGCGTCCTTCGAGGCGACGAACTGGTCCGTAGTGCCGACAACGATGGCGCCGTCGCCATCGCTCCCGCCGTCCGACACGCCGCAGGCGGCGAGTACGGGGGCGAGCAGGCCGACGACGGCCGGCAGCACCAGAGTCTTGCGGTTCATCGTGGACGTTCTCCCTCATGCGGTCATGGAGAAAACGACATTAGTAGGCGCCGCCGGTATTGCCTGACCGGTGCCGCCCCCAGGTATTCAGAGAGACGGGCAAGTCAACGTCGAGCCGATTTCCTGCCCCCGGAATGATTCGTACACGGATTCACCAATCGGGACACTTGGGTACACCCGACGGGAGGCGCGGCAGATCCCAGGGGCTTCTCGATCATCGAATGAGTGATGAACGTCACGCGACGGGCACCTTTTCAGATTGACATGCACCCGCATTGTCGACACCGGGGTGCGACATAAAACGCACAGCCTCGCGTGAGAGCTTTTCCATTCATTCACAGAAATACTCTCGGTATGCAGATCACCGCATTCCGGTGACCAGGCCCCTGAGGAATGCGAGATCGACTTCTTCGAGCGAACCGACGACCACTCGGCCGGCGGCCGGAGCGATCGGCGACACGGACGGCACGGCGACCACCCGGCACCCCGCGGCCTCCGCGGCGGCCACGCCGGTCGCGGTGTCCTCGATGACCGCACAGAGCCCCGGGTCGGCCCCGAAGCCGCTCGCGGCCGTGAGGTAGGGCTCCGGGTGGGGCTTGGTGCGGGTGACCTCGTCGCCCGCGACGGTGAGCGCGAAGTGGTGATGGCCCACCGAGTCCAGGACCCGGTCGATGATCCGGCGGTGCGAGGCGGAGACGAGGGCGGTGGGGACCTCGTGTCTCGCCAGCTCGGCGAGCAGCCTTGCCGCGCCCGGCATCAGCGACACTCCGCGGGCGATGCGCTTCTCGAAGCGGTCGTTGAGCAGCACGGTCAGCTCGTCGAGCGTGACATCCGCGCCGGTGACGTCCATGAGGTAACCGGCGCTGCGGGTCATCGGGCCGCCGACGACCACGTCCTTCCACGCCTCGTCCAGCCGGTGCCCCAGATCGGCGAACACCTCCACCTCGGTGTCCCACCAGAAGCCCTCGGTGTCGACCAGGGTGCCGTCCATGTCGAGAAAGACGGCCTGCAGGGCGGCACCCTCGGCCGTACGGGTCGGGGACGCGGGGATCGTACTGGTCATCCGGCACACCTTCCATGAGGGACGAGAAGGCCGGCCACCTTTCCCGGAGGGAGGGCGACCGGCCTGCACTGGACCGACCAGTGTACGACTCGTGCTGCTACCGCGCGTCGAACGGAGCCTTACCGCGCGTTGAAGTACTTGGCTTCGGGGTGGTGGATGACGATGGCGTCGGTGGACTGCTCGGGGTGGAGCTGGAACTCCTCCGACAGGTGGACCCCGATCCGCTCCGGCTGGAGCAGGTCGGCGATCTTCGCCCGGTCCTCCAGGTCCGGGCACGCACCGTAGCCGAGGGAGAAGCGCGCGCCTCGGTACTTGAGCGCGAACATGTCCTCGACGTCGGCGGGGTCGTCGCCGGCGAAGCCGAGCTCGGAGCGGACCCGGGCGTGCCAGTACTCGGCCAGGGCCTCGGCGAGCTGGACGGACAGACCGTGCAGCTCCAGGTAGTCACGGTAGGAGTTGGCTTCGAAGAGCTTGGCGGTCTCGCCGCCGATCTTCGAGCCGACGGTGACGACCTGGAGGCCGATGACGTCGGTCTCGCCGGACTCCTCGGGGCGGAAGAAGTCCGCGAGGCACAGGCGGCGGCCTCGGCGCTGGCGCGGGAAGGTGAAGCGGGTGCGCTCCGAGCCGTCCTCGTGGAGCAGGATCAGGTCGTCGCCCTTGGAGACGCAGGGGTAGTAGCCGTAGACGACGGCGGCCTCGAGGAGGTTCTCGGTGTGCAGCTTGTCGAGCCAGCCGCGCAGGTGCGGGCGACCCTCGGTCTCGACCAGTTCCTCGTACGTCGGTCCGTCGCCGGCCCGGGCCTGCTTGAGGCCCCACTGCCCCTTGAAGAGGGCGCCCTCGTCGAGCCAGGAGGCGTACTCCTTGAGCTGGATGCCCTTGACGACCCGGCTTCCCCAGAACGGCGGGGTGGGGACGGGGTTGTCGACGGCGACGTCGGAGCGGACGCCCTCCTCCGGCTCCTCGACCTCCAGCACGGCCGTGTCACGCTTGGGCACACGGCGCTGCTTGAGCTCGGGGAGAACGGCACCCGGGACACCGCGCTTGACCCCGATGAGCGCGTCCATCAGCCGCAGGCCCTCGAACGCGTCCCGCGCGTAACGGACCTCACCCTCGTAGATCTCGTGCAGGTCCTGCTCCACGTAGGCGCGGGTGAGGGCCGCGCCGCCCAGGATGACCGGGTAGTCGGCCGCCAGCTTGCGCTGGTTCAGCTCCTGGAGGTTCTCCTTCATGATCACGGTGGACTTCACCAGGAGACCGGACATCCCGATCACGTCGGCGCGGTGCTCGTCGGCGGCTTCCAGGATCGCGGAGACGGGCTGCTTGATGCCGATGTTGACGACGTTGTAGCCGTTGTTGGACAGGATGATGTCGACGAGGTTCTTGCCGATGTCGTGGACGTCACCGCGGACGGTGGCCAGGACGATGGTGCCCTTGCCCTCGGCGTCCGACTTCTCCATGTGCGGCTCCAGATAGGCCACCGCGGTCTTCATGACCTCGGCGGACTGGAGCACGAACGGCAGCTGCATCTGGCCGGAGCCGAAGAGCTCGCCGACGACCTTCATGCCTTCCAGCAGGGTGTCGTTGACGATGTCGAGAGCGGGACGGGTCTGCAGGGCCTCGTCGAGGTCGGCCTCCAGTCCCTTCTTCTCGCCGTCGATGATCCGGCGCTGGAGGCGCTCGTCGAGCGGCAGCGCGAGGAGTTCCTCGGCCTTGCCCTCCTTCATCGACTTCATGTTGACGCCCTCGAAGAGCTCCATGAGCCGCTGCAGCGGGTCGTAGCCTTCGGCGCGGCGGTCGTAGATCAGGTCGTGGGCGACCTTGACCTGCTCCTCCTCCAGCCGGGCGATCGGCAGGATCTTCGACGCGTGCACGATCGCGGAGTCGAGACCGGCCTTGACGCACTCGTCGAGGAAGACGGAGTTCAGGACGACGCGGGCCGCCGGGTTCAGGCCGAAGGAGATGTTCGACAGGCCCAGCGTCGTCTGGACGTCGGGGTGGCGCTTCTTCAGCTCGCGGATCGCCTCGATGGTGGCGATGCCGTCCTTGCGGGACTCCTCCTGCCCCGTACAGATCGTGAAGGTGAGGCAGTCGATGAGGATGTCCGACTCATGGATGCCCCAGTTGCCGGTCAGGTCCTCGATCAGCCGCTCGGCGATGGCGACCTTGTGCTCGACGGTGCGGGCCTGTCCCTCCTCGTCGATGGTCAGCGCGATCAGCGCGGCGCCGTGCTCGGCGGCCAGCTGGGTGACCTTGACGAAGCGCGACTCGGGGCCGTCACCGTCCTCGTAGTTCACGGAGTTCAGGACCGCGCGCCCGCCGAGCTTCTCCAGCCCGGCACGCAGCACGGGCAGTTCGGTGGAGTCCAGCACGATCGGCAGGGTGGAGGCGGTGGCGAAACGGCCGGCCAGCTCGTTCATGTCGGCGACTCCGTCGCGTCCGACGTAGTCGACGCACAGGTCGAGCATGTGCGCGCCCTCGCGGATCTGGTCGCGGGCCATCTCCACACAGTCGTCCCAGCGCGCCTCCAGCATCGCCTCGCGGAACTTCTTCGACCCGTTGGCGTTCGTACGCTCACCGATCGCGAGGTACGAGGTGTCCTGGCGGAACGGCACGGTCTGGTAGAGCGAGGCGGCTCCGGGCTCGGGGCGCGGGTCGCGGACAGCGGGGGTGAGGTCGCGGGCCCGGTCGACGACCTGGCGCAGATGCTCGGGCGTCGTACCGCAGCAGCCGCCGATCAGGGACAGGCCGTAGTCGGTCACGAAGGCTTCCTGCGCGTCCGCCAGCCCCTCGGGGCCGAGCGGGAAGTGCGCGCCGTCCTTGGTCAGCACGGGCAGACCCGCGTTCGGCATGCACATCAGCGGTGTACGCGAGTGCCGGGCCAGATAGCGCAGGTGCTCGCTCATCTCGGCCGGGCCCGTCGAGCAGTTCAGCCCGATCAGGTCGATGCCCAGCGGCTCCAGGGCGGTCAGCGCGGCGCCGATCTCGGAGCCGAGCAGCATGACGCCGGTCGTCTCGAAGGCGAGCGAGCAGATCAGCGGCACGTCGATGCCCAGGGCGTCCATCGCCCGGCGCGCGCCGATGAGGCTGGACTTGGTCTGCAGCAGGTCCTGCGTGGTCTCCACGATCAGGGCGTCCGCGCCGCCGGCGAGCAGGCCCTCGGCGTTCTGCTGGTAGCCGTCCCGCAGCACGTCGTACGCGATGTGGCCGAGCGACGGCAGCTTGGTGCCGGGGCCCACCGAGCCGAGGACCCAGCGCTGGCGGCCGTCCTTCGCTCCGAACTCGTCGGCGACCTCGCGGGCGATGCGGGCGCCCGCCTCGGACAGCTCGAAGATCCGGTCAGCGATCTCGTACTCGTTCGCTGCCGAGTGGTTCGCGCCGAAGGTGTTCGTCTCGACGCAGTCCACGCCGACGGCGAAGTACTCCTCGTGCACCGAGCGCACGATGTCGGGGCGCGTGAGGTTCAGGATCTCGTTGCAGCCTTCGAGGTTCTCGAAGTCCTCAAGCGTGGGGTCCTGTGCCTGGAGCATGGTGCCCATGGCACCGTCGGCCACCACGACTCGGGTGGCGAGCGCCTCACGGAGGGCTGCGGCTCGGTTCCGGCTGTCGGCGGAAGGGGTCGGCGACGAGGCCATGGATGTACTCCCTGGGATGCGACGGCTGTCGGCTTTGCGTCTTCGGCGGAAGGCGCACCTGGCCAGGGTAGCCGGGTGGCGTCCCGGGCCGTCACTCTGTCCCACGAATCGGACTGCATGCTGTTCAGGTGGTCGTCCGGGCTGTCGGAGTGCCGCAGAATTCCCTTGCGATCGAGCATGGGTCGGCATCGACCGATAGTGTTCAGCATTGTCGAACCGAGGTGGAGGAGTACGGCGCGATGGCCAAGAACATCCAGTCGCTGGAGCGGGCGGCCGCGATGCTGCGCCTGCTGGCGGGCGGCGAGCGGCGGCTGGGACTGTCGGACATCGCCTCCTCCCTGGGCCTGGCCAAGGGCACCGCGCACGGAATCCTCCGCACGCTCCAGCACGAGGGCTTCGTCGAGCAGGACGCGGCATCCGGCCGCTATCAGCTGGGGGCCGAGCTGCTGCGTCTGGGCAACAGCTATCTGGACGTCCACGAGCTGCGGGCACGAGCACTGGTCTGGACGGACGATCTGGCCCGTTCCAGCGGCGAGAGCACGCACCTGGGTGTCCTGCACCAGCAGGGCGTCCTGATCGTCCACCACGTCTTCCGGCCCGACGACAGCCGTCAGGTCCTGGAGGTCGGGGCCATGCAGCCGCTTCACTCCACGGCCCTGGGCAAGGTCCTGTCCGCCTACGACCCGGTGGCCCACACGGAGGCCCTGGAGGCCGAGCGGCAGTCCTTCACCCCCCACACCGTCACCGATCCGCAGGAGTTCGAGTCGATGCTCGAACTGGTCCGCGCGCGGGGCTGGGCGGCCGACGTGGAGGAGACCTGGGAGGGCGTGGCCGCGGTGGCCGCCCCGATCCACGACCGGCGCCGGATGCCGGTGGGAGCCGTGGCCGTGACCGGCGCGGTTGAGCGGGTGTGCGCGGACGGCGAGCTGCGGCCCGAGCTGGTGGCGGCGGTACGGGACTGCGCCCGCGCGGTCTCCCGGGATCTGGGCGCCAGGCGCTTCTGAGTTCCCTGCGGGATCATCGGTAACGATCGAGTCATAGGACACACACCCCTTGACGCCTCATTCACCTGGGAGAAACACTGCCGTTCATCGGTCGGCATTGTCGAACGCCTAACGGAAATACGCGTTAGGGTGTGACGGTGCCAAGGCCGCAACGCCCTCACCTGAGGGCGCGGACCACCGGAGGTACCCGGGGTTCGGCTTCCCTGGACGAAGGACAAAGGAGTCGCGGGTGTCCAGCTCCGACATCTTCATCGGCGAGACCATCGGTACCGCCGTACTCATCCTGCTCGGCGCCGGTGTCTGTGCCGCCGTCACGCTCAAGCACTCGAAGGCACAGAACGCCGGCTGGCTCGCCGTCACCTTCGGGTGGGGCTTCGCGGTGCTGACCGGCGCATATCTCGTCGGCGGAGTCTCCGGAGCGCACCTCAACCCGGCCGTCACCCTCGGTCTGGCGATCGAGGGCGGCACCAAGTGGAGCGACGTCCCGCTCTATCTCGTCTCGCAGCTGTTCGGCGCGATGATCGGCGCGGCGCTGTGCTGGGTGGCCTACTACGGACAGTTCCGGGCGCATCTCACCGATCCGGAGATCCTGAACGCCCATACGGGTGAGGAGGGCATGGTCGACAAGGCCGCAGCCCCCAAGGCCGGACCGGTTCTCGGCGTCTTCTCCACGGGTCCCGAGATCCGCAACGCCGTGCAGAACGTCGTCACCGAGATCATCGCGACGACCGTGCTGGTCCTGGCGATCCTCACCCAGGGCCTCAACGACAACGGCAACGGCCTCGGCACGCTCGGCGCGCTGATCACCGCGCTGGTGGTCGTCTCCATCGGTCTCTCGCTCGGCGGCCCGACGGGCTACGCAATCAACCCGGTTCGCGACCTCGGTCCGCGTATCGTGCACGCGCTGCTTCCGCTGCCGAACAAGGGCGGATCCGACTGGGGATACGCCTGGATCCCGGTCGTCGGACCGCTCGTCGGCGGCGCGATCGCGGGCGGGCTCTACAACCTCGCCTTCGCGTGAGCCACAGGGCCCAGAGCCGTCACCCCCAAGACCACACAGACTTCCGGGAGCACACCGTGACCGACGCACACACCACCGGCACCCACGGCACCGGGCCGTTCATCGCGGCCATCGACCAGGGCACCACCTCCAGCCGCTGCATCGTCTTCGACAAGGACGGCCGGATCGTCTCCGTCGACCAGAAGGAGCACGAGCAGATCTTCCCGAAGCCGGGCTGGGTCGAGCACGACGCGGCCGAGATCTGGGAGAACGTCCAGGAGGTCGTGGCGAGCGCGATCGTCAAGGCCGGCATCACCGCCGCCGACGTGAAGGCGATCGGCATCACCAACCAGCGCGAGACCACCCTGCTCTGGGACAAGAACACCGGTGAGCCCGTCCACAACGCCCTCGTCTGGCAGGACACCCGCACCGACGCGCTCTGCAAGGAGCTCGGCCGCAACGTGGGCCAGGACCGCTTCCGCCGCGAGACCGGCCTGCCGCTCGCCTCGTACTTCGCCGGCCCCAAGGTCCGCTGGCTGCTCGACAACGTCGAGGGGCTGCGCGAGCGCGCCGAGCGCGGCGACATCCTCTTCGGCACCATGGACTCCTGGGTCATCTGGAACCTGACCGGCGGCACCGACGGCGGCGTCCACGTCACCGACGTCACCAACGCCTCGCGCACGCTCCTGATGAACCTGCACACCATGACGTGGGACGACAAGATCCTCGCCTCCATGGACATCCCGGCTGCCCTGCTGCCCGAGATCCGGTCCTCGGCCGAGGTGTACGGGAAGGCCAAGGGCGGCGTGCTCGACGGCGTGCCGGTCGCCTCCGCACTCGGTGACCAGCAGGCCGCGCTGTTCGGCCAGACGTGTTTCGCCGAGGGCGAGGCCAAGTCGACGTACGGCACCGGCACGTTCATGCTGATGAACACCGGCGAGACGCCCGTCAACTCCTACAACGGGCTGCTGACCACGGTCGGCTACCAGATCGGCGAGCAGAAGCCGGTCTACGCCCTGGAGGGCTCGATCGCCGTCACCGGTTCGCTGGTGCAGTGGATGCGCGACCAGATGGGCCTGATCCAGTCCGCGGCCGAGATCGAGACGCTGGCCTCGTCGGTCGAGGACAACGGCGGCGCGTACTTCGTGCCGGCCTTCTCCGGACTGTTCGCCCCGTACTGGCGTCCCGACGCCCGCGGTGTCATCGCCGGGCTCACCCGCTACGTCACCAAGGCGCACATCGCCCGTGCCGTGCTGGAGGCCACCGCCTGGCAGACCCGCGAGATCAGCGACGCCATGACCAAGGACTCCGGCGTCGAGCTGACCGCGCTCAAGGTCGACGGCGGAATGACCTCCAACAACCTGCTGATGCAGACGCTCGCCGACTTCCTGGACGCCCCCGTGGTGCGCCCGATGGTCGCCGAGACCACCTGCCTCGGCGCCGCCTATGCCGCCGGCCTGGCCGTCGGCTTCTGGCCCGACACCGACGCGCTGCGCGCCAACTGGCGCCGGGCCGCCGAGTGGACCCCCCGCATGGACGCGGACACCCGCGACCGCGAGTACAAGAGCTGGCTCAAGGCCGTGGAACGGACCATGGGCTGGCTCGAAGACGAGGAGTAGACAACATGACCACCCTGCAGAGCGTCCCCGCCCTCGGGACGCATCCGGCCTCCGGCTCCCTTCCGAGCCGCGCCGAGACCCGGGAGCAGCTCTCCAAGGCGACGTACGACCTCCTGGTGATCGGCGGCGGCATTCTGGGCATCTCCACCGCCTGGCACGCCGCGCAGTCCGGGCTGCGGGTGGCCCTGGTGGACGCCGGCGACTTCGCCGGCGCCACCTCCTCCGCCTCCTCCAAGCTGCTCCACGGCGGTCTGCGCTATCTGCAGACCGGCGCGGTGAAGCTGGTCGCGGAGAACCACTTCGAGCGGCGCGCGGTGTCGCGTCAGGTGGCCCCTCACCTGGCCAATCCGCTCACCTTCTACCTGCCGGTCTACAAGGGCGGGCCGCACGGTGCGGCCAAGCTCGGCGCGGGCGTGTTCGCGTACTCGGCGCTGTCCGCCTTCGGCGACGGCGTCGGCCATGTGATCAGCCCGGCGAAGGCGCAGCGTGATGTGCCGGAGCTGCGTACGGACAATCTGAAGGCCGTCGCGGTCTACGGCGACGACCAGATGAACGACGCGCGGATGGCGCTGATGACGGTCCGCGCGGCCGTCGACGCGGGGGCGACCGTCCTCAACCACGCCGCGGTGACCGGGCTGCGGTTCACCAGGGGCCGGGTGACGGGCGCCGACCTCGAGGACCGTACGGACGGCACCGAGTTCGGCGTCACCGCGCGGCTGGTCCTGAACGCCACCGGTCCGTGGGTCGACCACCTGCGGAAGATGGAGGACCCGAACGCGGCGCCGTCGATACGTCTGTCCAAGGGCGCGCACCTGGTGCTCAAGCGCACCCGCCCCTGGAAGGCCGCGCTGGCCACGCCGATCGACAAGTACCGCATCACGTTCGCCCTGCCGTGGGAGGACATGCTGCTCCTTGGTACGACGGACGAGGAGTACGAGGGCGACCCGGCGGATGTCGCGGTGACCGAGCAGGACACCGCGCAGATCCTGGACGAGGCGGCGTTCTCGATCCGGGACCAGCAGTTGTCGCGGGATCTGATCACGTATTCCTTCGCGGGGCTGCGGGTGCTGCCGGGCGGGCCCGGTGACACCTCCAAGGCCAAGCGCGAGACGGTGGTGACCGAGGGCCGCGGCGGGATGCTCTCGGTCGCGGGCGGCAAGTGGACGACGTTCCGCCACATCGGCCGTACGGTGATGAACAAGCTGGCAGCGCTCCCCGGGCACCCGCTGGCCGAGGACATGGAGCCGATGGCCCGGCTGCCGAAGAAGCTGCCGCTGCCGGGGATCGCCAACCCGAACGCGGTCGCCCACCGCCTGCTGATCGACGGCGGCACGCCCGGTCCGCGGATGTCCGCCGACACGGCACGGCACCTGGCCACGCACTACGGTTCGCTGTCCTTCGACATCGCCCGGCTGGCCAACGAGAACCCGGCGCTCGCGGAGCGCATCCACCCGGACGCGCCGGAGATCTGGGCGCAGGTCGCCTACGCGCGCGACCACGAGTGGGCCCAGACCGCGGACGACGTGCTGCGGCGCCGGACGACGCTGACGATCCGGGGTCTGGCGACGGACGAGATCCGGGCCGGTGTCGAGTCGGTGCTGGGCGACCGGAAGAGCTGACACATGCGGACGGGGGCGGCGTCCGGGGGGACGCCGCCCCCGTCCGCATGTGCCGATTCACCCAGGGCCGTTCCGGACCCTGTCGCACGAAACCGGGCGTAACGGCGCGGCGTCGCGGTACAGGCGTTGCACAGGTCGGCCCGAAGGGCGCTCCGGCCGCCTCCGGGGACGCATAATGGTGCGATACATCGGATGTCTGGAGGTCGCCCATGGCTGTCACTGACGAGGCCATCGAGAAGATCAAGGGAATGATCGTCTCGGGTGCGCTACGGCCCGGCGATCGTCTCCCCAAGGAGAGCGAACTCGCCGCGGAGCTCGGTCTGTCCCGCAACTCGCTGCGGGAGGCGGTACGCGCGCTGTCGCTGATCCGCATTCTCGACGTGCGCCAGGGCGACGGCACGTATGTCACCAGTCTCGACCCCCAGCTGCTGCTGGAGGCGCTGAGCTTCGTCGTGGACTTCCACCGCGACGACACGGTGCTGGAGTTCCTGGCGGTCCGCCGGATCCTGGAGCCGGCCGCGACCGCGATGGCGGCGAGCAGAATCAGTGAGGAACAGCTGGACCTGCTGAGCGCCCAGCTGGACGCGCTGGGCGAGCGCCCCTCGGTCGAGGAGCTGGTGGCCTGCGATCTGGAGTTCCACCGCGGCATCGTGCAGTCGTCCGGCAACTCGGTGCTCTGCTCACTGCTCGACGGTCTTTCGGGTCCGACGACCCGGGCGCGGGTCTGGCGCGGGCTGACCCAGGAGGACGCGGTGAGCCGCACGCTCCACGAGCACCGGGCGATCGTCGCGGCGCTGCGGGACCGCGACGCGGAGGCCGCACGGGCCTGGGCGACGGTCCATGTGGCGAGCGTGGAGCAGTGGCTGCGGTCGACGCTCTAGCGTTCGGCAGCGGGCCGACCCGGGGCTCCGCCCCGGACCCCGCGCCTCAGACGCCGGCGGGGCTGAGGAGATCAGCCCCGCCGGCGTTCTCCGGACGTGTTCCGCTCAGTCCTGCTTCTCGCCGCTCGCGAAGCGGGAGATGACCAGGGCGACGATGATGATGGCGCCGTTGAGGAACTGGTTCCACAGCGCCGGGACGCCGCCGAGCGTCATCACGTTGACCACCAGCTGCAGTGTCAGTACGCCGGTCAGCGCACCGAACAGCGTGCCGCGTCCGCCCTTGAGGCTGATGCCGCCGATCACGGCCGCGGCGAACACCTGGAAGATCCAGCCGTTGCCCTGGGTCGCGGCGACCGCCCCGTAGTGGCCGGTGTAGAGGATGCCCGCGAACGCGGCGAGCAGACCGCCGATGGCGAGCACGATCCAGGTGACCCGGTCGACGCGGATGCCCGCGGCGCGTGCCGCTTCCGGGTTGCCGCCGATCGCGTACAGCGAGCGTCCGTGGCGCAGCCAGGCCAGGGCCGCCCCGCCGATCGCGAAGAGGACCAGGCAGATCCAGACCGCGGCCGGGGCACCGAACCACGAGGTCTTGCCGAGGTAGCGGAAGGACTCCGGGACGTCGGTGATGGACTTGCCCTCGGTGATGCCGATGTGGAGGCCGCGCAGCATCGTCAGCATGCCGAGCGTCGCGATGAAGCCGTTGACCCGGAGCTTCAGCATCAGGAAGCCGTTGATGCCGCCGATGACGAGCCCGACCAGCAGACAGAGCGGGATCGCCGACCAGCTGGGAAACAATCCGAGGCCGGCGAAACGGCCGCCCTCGGAGTCCAGCACCAGCCACATGGCGACGACGGGCGCGATGCCGATCGTCGACTCCAGCGAGAGGTCCATCCGGCCGCAGATGAGGATCAGCGCCTGGCCCAGGACCAGCAGGCTCAGCTCGGAGGACTGCTGGACGACGCTGATCAGGTTGTCGGAGGTGAGGAAGACCGGCGAGACGATGAAGCCGATCACCATCAGCACCAGGATCACCGGTACCAGGGAGAAGTCGCTCCACCGGATCAGCTTGAGCCGGCTCAGCGGGCCGTCCTCGCCCGCACCGCCCTTCAGCGCCCCGTTGATGTCCTCGGCCGTGGACGGCCGTATCGTGCCGGTCATTCCCTTTCCCCCACACCTTCCATGGCGGCGACGAGTTCCCCGTCGGACCACCCGCTTGCGAATGTTGCGACGACCCGCCCGTGGAACAGGGCGAGGACCCGGTCGCAGACCCGCAGATCGTCCAGTTCGTCCGAGACGACGACTGCGGCGTTGCCCTCGTCGGCGACCCGCCGGACGACTCCGAGCAGCGAGTCCTTGGACTTGATGTCCACGCCCGCGGTGGGCCGGACCGCCACCAGCACGCTGGGCTTGCGGGCCAGTGCTCGCGCGACCACCACCTTCTGCTGGTTGCCGCCGGAGAGACCGGAGACGGGCTGCTCGGGCCCCTGGGTCTTGATGTCCAGCGACTCGATCATGCCCTGGGCGAACTCCCGTGTACGGGAGGGCAGTACGGTCCCCCACGGGCCGAGCTGGTCGGTGACCGTGAGTGTGGCGTTCTCGGCGACGCTGCGCTCCAGGACGAGGCCCTGGTCGTGCCGGTCCTCGGGGATGTAGCCGATCCCGGCGGCCAGGGCGTGCGGCACACTGCCCGAGCGGACGGCTCGGCCGCGCACCCGGACCGTGCCGCCGCCCGCCTTGCGCATGCCCGCCAGGACCTCGCCCAGCGCGGTGTTGCCGCTGGCCGCGGAGCCGGCGAGCCCGAGCACCTCACCGGGGCGCACCTGGAGGTCCAGGGGTTCGAACCGGCCTTCCAGGGTGAGCCCCTCGGTACGCAGGACGGGCTCGGCCGACGCGTCGACGGGTGTGGCGGTGCCGGCCGCGTGCCAGGCGACCGCGCCGGCGGACTTCTCGCCGGTCATGGCCGCCACCAGTTCCGTCTTCGTGACGTCGGCGACGGGGGCCGTCAGCACGTGGCGGGCGTCGCGGTAGACGGTGACCGCCGTGCACAGCTCGTACACCTCCTGCAAGTGGTGGGAGATGAAGAGGAACGCCACTCCCTGGTCCTGCAGTTCCCGGAGCTTGTCGAAGAGCCGGCCGATGCCGCGGGCGTCGAGCTGTGCGGTCGGCTCGTCGAGGATGATCAGGCGTGCGCCGAAGGAAAGCGCCCGAGCGATCTCGACGAACTGCCGCTGTTCCACGGCAAGATCGCGTGCCCGTGTGTTCGGGTCGACCTGGACGCCGTAGTCGGCGAGGAGCTGTTCCGCTCGTCTGCGCAGCCGCCCCCAGCTGATCCAGCGGGCGTTGTCGTCGAACCGGTTGAGGAAGAGGTTCTCGGCGACGGTCAGATCGGGGACGACCATGGACTTCTGGTAGACGCAGGCGACCTTCGACTGCCAGGCCGTGGTGTCGCCGAAGGCGGGCGCGGGCTCCCCGCCGAAGGTGACCGTGCCCGCGTCCGCCTTGTGGAGTCCGGTCAGCACGCTGACCAACGTCGACTTGCCCGCGCCGTTGCGTCCGACGAGTGCGTGCGACTCGCCGGGCCGCACCGTGAGTTTCACCCCGTCGAGCGCCACGGTGGGCCCGAAGCGTTTGACGACGCCTTCCGCCTGTACGGCAGGTGGTGGTGCCTGGTCCATGGCTAGCTCTTCTTCTCCAGCTGGTTGGCCCACAGCTTCGGGTCGTCGACGTTGTCCTTCGTCACCAAGGGCGCCGGAAGCTGGTCCTCCAGGCCGTTCGGGATCTTGATGATGGTGGAGTCGTGGTCGGTCGGGCCCTCCTTGAAGGTCTTCCCGTCCAGAGCCGCCTTGGCGTAGTACAGCGCGTACTTCGCGTACAGGTCGGCGGGCTGGGAGATCGTGGCGTCGATCTTCCCGGCCTTGATGGCGTCGAACTCCTCCGGGATGCCGTCGTTGGAGATGATCGTGATGTGGCCCGGCGTCCCGGCCGGCTTCAGCAGCTTCTTCTGCTCCAGGAGCGCCAGGGTGGGCTGCAGGAAGACGCCGCCTGCCTGCATGTAGATGCCGTTGATGTCGGGGTGCGCGGCCAGGGTCGACTGGAGCTTCGCGGAGGCGACGTCGCCCTTCCAGTCGGTGGCCAGCTCGAACACCTTGATGCCCGGGAAGTCCTTGTCCATGCAGGCCTTGAAGGCCTCGGACCGGTCGCGGCCGTTGATCGAGGACAGGTCGCCCTGGAACTCGACGACCTTGCCCTTGCCCTTCAGCTGCTCACCGAGGTACTTGCAGGCGTTCGTCCCGTACGCCTTGTTGTCGGCCCGCACCACCATGTAGATGTCGCCCTTGTCGGGGCGGGTGTCGACGCTGATGACGGGGATCTTCTTCTCGTTCAGCGTGTTGAGCGACTCGGCTATCGCACCGGTGTCCTGCGGGGCCATCACCACGGCCTTGGCGCCCTGGTCGGCGAAGGTCTGGACGTTGGCCACCAGCTTGCCGATGTCGTTCTGCGAGTTGGTCAGCGGCAGTGCCTTGACCCCACCGTCCTTCACCCCCTTCTCGACGTAGTTCTGGTAGGAGTTCCAGAAGTCGCTGTCGCTGCGCGGCAGGTCGATGCCGACCTTCCCGCTGCCCTCGCCGCTGTCCGATGATTCGCGGTTGCAGCCCGCGAGGGCAGTGACGGCCAGCAGTACGGCGCAGGCCGCCGCACTCGTCGTACGCACTCTCATTGGTGTCCCGTTCCTTTGTGAAGTACCGGCTCGAAGGATCTGATGGCATTGCGGGGGTGCGTGGTGCAGGTGGTGCAGATGCTGTGAGATGTACGGTCCGGGCCGCCCGAGTCCGGACCGCACACCCCGCGGTCAGCTGTCGGCGGGCCGCAGGCGCAGGCCCTGCATTCCCCCGTCGACGGCCAGTGCCGTGCCCGTCACGGAGGCCGCGGCGGGGCTTGCGAGGTACAGGATCGCGGCGGCCACCTCGTCGGCGGAGACCAGCCGGCCCAGCGGCTGCCGGGCGTTGAGGGCCGCGCGCTCGGCGGCCGGGTCGTCGGCCTGGCCGAGCAGCCGGCCGATCCACGGGGTGTCCGCGGTGCCGGGGTTGACGCAGTTGACGCGGACGCCCTCGCGGACGTGGTCGGCGGCCATGGCGAGCGTCAGGGACAGCACGGCGCCCTTGCTGGCGCTGTACAGGGCGCGCTGGGGCAGCCCCGCGGTGGCGGCGATCGAGCAGGTCTGGGTGATCGACACGGCGCCGGGGCGCTCGGCCGCGGCCCTGCGCAGGTGCGGCAGCGCGTGCCGGGCGGTGCGGACCATGCCGAGGACGTTGATGTCCAGGACCCGGGTCCACTCGTCGTCGTCGTTGTCCTCGACGCTGCCGATGGAGCCGATGCCCGCGTTGGACACGAGCGTGTGCAGGGAGCCCAGTTCGGCGGCCGCACGGTCGACGGCCTCACGGACGGCGGCGTCGTCGGTGACGTCCGCCTTGACGGCGAGGGTCCCCTCGGGGGCGCCCGCGGTCTCCCGGTCGAGAACCGCGACGCGGGCCCCGCGCTCCAGCAGCATGGTCGCGACGGCGGCCCCGATGCCGGAGGCGCCGCCTGTCACCAGAGCGTTCATCCCCTCGAAGTCGCGTGTGCCGGTCATCGGCTGTCCTCCTCATCGGTGCGGCGGGCCTGCCATACGGGGCCCTCCGGATAGCGGTGTGCGGCGATCGACTCGGGGTGCATCCGGGCGGAGAAGCCCGGCGCCGCCGGGGCGGTGTAGCGCCCGGACTCGATCACGGTGGGATCGACGAAGTGTTCGTGGAGGTGGTCGACGTACTCGATCACCCGGTCCTCCCAGGTGCCGGAGACCGCCACGTAGTCGAACATCGACAGGTGCTGGACCAGCTCGCACAGTCCGACACCGCCCGCGTGCGGGCAGACGGGCACGCCGAACTTGGCGGCGAGCAGCAGGATCGCCAGGTTCTCGTTGACGCCGGCGACGCGTGCCGCGTCGATCTGGACGAAGTCGACGGCTCCGGCCTGGAGCAGCTGCTTGAACACGACCCGGTTGGCGACGTGTTCGCCGGTGGCGACCTTGACCGGCTGGCCGGCCCGCACGGCGGCGTGGCCGAGAATGTCGTCGGGGCTGGTCGGCTCCTCGATCCAGTGCGGGTCGTAGGGCGCGAGCGCGGTCATCCACTCCACGGCGTCGGCGACGTCCCAGCGCTGGTTGGCGTCGACGGCGATCCGTACGTCGGTGCCCACGGCCTCACGGGCGAGCGCGAGCCGGCGGACGTCGTCGGCGACGTCACCGCCGACCTTCAGCTTGATCTGGGTGAAGCCGTCGGCGACGGCCTCCTTCGCCAGTCTGACCAGCTTGTCGTCGGAGTAGCCGAGCCAGCCGGGCGAGGTGGTGTAGGCCGGGTATCCCTCGGCCCGCAGCCGCTCCGCGCGGTCGGCCCGGCCCGGTTCGGCGGCGCGCAGGATGGCGAGCGCCTCCTCGGGGGTGAGGGCGTCCGTGAGGTAGCGGAAGTCGACGAGGGAGACGAGTTCCTCGGGCGTCATCTCCGCCAGGAACTGCCAGACGGGTCTTCCCGCGTGTTTGGCCGCCAGGTCCCAGGCGGCGTTGACGACCGCGCCGGCCGCCATGTGCATCACGCCCTTCTCGGGGCCAAGCCAGCGCAGTTGCGAATCGTGGGTGAGCTCCCGGTACAGCTCACCGAGGTCGGCCGCGGTCCGGGGCACCGGACGCCCGATCAGGTAGGGCCTCAGTGCCTCGATGGCGGCCGCCATCACCTCGTTGCCGCGCCCGATGGTGAAACAGAAGCCATGTCCCTCGATGCCGTCACCGCCCGCGGCGTCGGTACGCAGTACGACATAGGCAGCCGAGTAGTCGGGATCGGGGTTCATGGCGTCCGAGCCGTCCAGTTGTTCCGAGGTCGGAAAACGGATGTCATGGACCTCGAAATCCGTGACGGTCTGACTCATGTGCGCCCCCAGGGGAAATAACATCGGACCTCTGCTCTGGTCATCCGATGTATAGCGCCCTGAAGGCCCCAACGTCCAGGGTTGGGCGGAAACTGACCCCGTACAGCTCGGATGTATTGCCCGACTGCTGTCCGGCGTCGGGCGGCGACGCATCCCGGCCGACCGGGTTCACCCCACCGTGCGCAAGGACTGCGGAGGCAGTGGCCGGAAGCCGTAAGGTTGTTCCGTACGCAAGGGAACTTCGGAAGGAGGCCTGGGTGATCGAGCTCGAGGGGGTTCCCGAGCTGATCGACCCGGTCATGGTGGCCGCGTTCGAGGGGTGGAACGACGCAGGTGACGCCGCTTCCACGGCGGTGGCGCACCTGGACCGGGAGTGGAAGGGCGAGGTGTTCGCGGCGCTGGACGCCGAGGACTACTACGACTTCCAGGTCAACCGCCCGACGGTCTGGCTGGACGGCGGGGTGCGCAAGATCACCTGGCCGACGACCCGGCTCTCCGTGGTCCGTATCGGCGGCGAGAAACCGCGCGATCTCGTCCTGGTCCGGGGCATCGAGCCGTCGATGCGCTGGCGCTCGTTCTGCAACGAGATCCTGGGCTTCGCCCATGAACTGGGCGTCGAGATGGTGGTGGTGCTCGGTGCGCTGCTCGGCGACACCCCGCACACCCGGCCGGTGCCGGTCAGCGGAGTCACGTCCGACCCGGATCTGGCACGGACCATGGACCTGGAGGAGACCAGGTACGAGGGGCCGACCGGCATCGTCGGCATCCTCCAGGAGGCGTGCACGCACGCGGGTGTGCCCGCGGTGAGCCTGTGGGCGGCGGTGCCGCACTATGTGTCGCAGCCGCCCAACCCGAAGGCCACCCTGGCGCTCCTGAACCGCCTGGAGGACCTCATCGGGCTGCGCATCCCGCTGGGTGAACTGCCCGAGGACGCACGCGCCTGGCAGCTCGGGGTCGACCAACTGGCCGCCGAGGACAGCGAAGTGGCCGAGTACGTGCAGACGCTGGAGGAGGCCCGGGACACCGCGGAGCTGCCCGAGGCGAGCGGTGAGGCCATCGCCCGGGAGTTCGAGCGCTATCTGCGGCGCCGGGATCCCGGCCCCGGCCAGTCGCCGGGCGGGCACGCGACGGACAGCGGTGAGGGCTCGTATCTGCGGGACCCGTCGAGCGGCCGGACCAGGCCGCCCAAGCCGCCCCGGCCGGAATCCACCGGCCCCGGGCCGTTGGGCGGGGCCGGCAGCGGTCCCGTGACCGGCTCCGGGGAGGGCGCCGGGCCGGCCGGCGGTACGGGGAGCAGCGACGCCTCGCCGGATTCGTCGGAGGATTCCCCGGACGACTCCTCGGAGGACTGATCCGGACAGCGTGGAGCCGGACGGGTGTGTACCCGCCCGGCTCCCCTGCATCGCTGCGGACATTCAGGAACAGACGAAGCGCGCCGCGCCCCAGTCCCCGTGGTCACCGGTCTTGGACCCGTTGGTGTCCGTGACCTTCAGACGCACGTGCCGCGCACCGTCGAGCGGCACATCGACCGGCACGGTCGCCGACGCCCCGGTCACCTTCGGCGAGGTCCACAGCACCTTGCCGTCCGCCTCGACGGAGAACGCCACTTCGCCGTAGCCGTTGATCTCGTCGTCGATCCCGGCGTCGGCGGTGAACTTCGAGCAGTGCCCGCCGAGATAGACCTCGATATCGGAGTCGGCGTGGGTGCCGATCCCCTTCTCGTACACCTTCCCCGCCAGGGTCAGCGGGTGTCCGTCGGCAGCGCCCGATTCGCCGTTGCTGCGGTCGCGCTCCGCCGGTCCGTACCCGTTGGACGAGGTCAGCCACTCCAGATCGCTCGCCCACGCCTCACCGGTGGGCGGCGCCGGCATCACGGCTGTGGCGAAGCGCTGGACGGCCGTGCGGGACTCGCCCGCCGACCGGTAGCGCGTGAGCGCGGTGATCCGGGCCTCCCCCGCCTTGGCGTCCTTCGCCGGGGTGACCTGCACCTCGACCCGTCGGGTGGTGCCCGCCGGGATCCGGTCCACTGCGGCGGCCGGAGTGGTCTGCCAGCCATCGGGAACGTCGAGCGAGACCACGGCGTCCGTCACATCGGCCTTGCCTGCGGTGACGTCGACGGCGACGGTGCCCGCGGCCCCGGCACCGATCTCCTGGCCCTGCGGCGCGGAGAGGGCAGCGGTCGCGGCGGCGTCACGACCGCCGACCGCGCTGGTGTTCTCCAGCTTCACGGAGAACTTCCTGCCCGTGGACAGCGGGGCGGTCTTGATCTTCACCACGCCGCCGCGGTCGTCGCGGTCGTACCACCAGCCCTGCTTCGCCGAGGCGTAGGCGGCAGCCGAGTCCAGCCGGGGCAGCTTGCCGGTGAGCTTCACGGCACTCGGCGCGGAGCCGGTGTGCACACTGAACTCGTACGGGCGGGTGCTCTGCTTCCCGGTGAACGCGCCCTTGCTCGCACCGATGTCGACGGTGACGTCGCCCGCGCCCCTGGCCGGTGCCCGGACGTCGGCCGTCTGGGTCGCGTACGCGCCGTCGCGGTGCTGCCGGGTCACGCCGTCGTCCTCGTACAGCGTGAACGAGGAATCGCCCTGCGGGTAGATGTCCCAGGCGAGCGGGGAGGTGGCGGTGCGGTCCTTGTACGAGCGGATGCCCGGCCACATCGGCACACTGGCACCGCCCTTGACGAAGAGCGGCAGGGTGTCGAGCGGGGCGCTGTAGTCGTCGAGCGTGACCGGTCCCTCGTACGTCCGCCCGCTCCAGTAGTCGGTCCAGGTGCCCTTCGGCAGGTAGATGCCGTCGCGCTCGGTGCTGTCCTGGTAGACGGGGGCGACGAGGAAGTCCTCACCGGACATGAACTCGTACTTGGCCGCGTCCGTCGCCGCCTTCGGGTCGTCCGGGTACTCCAGCACCAGCGGGCGGACCATGCCGACGCCGGACTTCGTCGCCTCGTGGGCGTAGGAGTACTGGTACGGCAGCAGCGACTCCTTCAGCTTGAGGTAGTCGCGGTTGATGGAGGTGTACGGCTCCCCGTACCGGAAGGGCTGCTTGTCGCTGGCCGCCCAGCCGTCCATCGTCATCGTGGTCCCGAGGAACATCTTCCACTGGAGGTCACGGGTGTACGTCTTGGCGCTCCCGCCGAAGATGCCGTCGACGTCACCCGTGGTGTAGGCGAGGCCGGACATCGTGGCGCCCGCGTAGGTCGGGATCTGCCAGCGGATGTAGTCCCAGGTGCCGTACTGGTCGCCGGACCACTGGACGCCGCAGCGCTGCGCCCCGGACCAGCTCTCGGGGGCGTAGGTGAAGCCGCGGGCGTCGCTGTTGTCCTCGATGCCCTTGTACGCGTCCTTACAGCCGTCCAGGGCGAACTTGTAGCCCTCGCCGATCCAGGCGACGTCGAGCTTGGCGACGCGCTGGCCGGCCTTGACCTGGTCGGCGATCTTCTCGATGCCGTCCTGGGTCCACAGGCCGAGCTGCATGTCGCGGTCCTGGAGACCCTTGGAGGTCTCGGCGAGGTCCTCGTAGCCGCAGCCGTAGCCGTCGTTGACGAGCATCCAGCCGTTCGGCATGTCGTTCTCGACGTAGCCGTCGGCGACCTTCAGCGAGTCCAGGGTGCGGCGCTCACCGCGGTTGGCGTTGTGCAGGTAGCAGTCGGCGTCACCGATCTCCATGCCGTACACCGGAGGCAGGAAGGGCTTGCCGGTGAGCTTCGTGTACTGGCCGATGACGTCCTTGGCGCTGTCGCCCGCGAAGTAGTAGGCGTCGAAGCGCTGTTCCTGCTCGGTGGTGGTCACCGGATCGGTGAAGGCGTAGGTGCCCGGCGCGAAGGTGTTGCGGAAGACGCCGTAGCCCGCCGACGAGAGGTAGAAGGGCACCGAGTTGGGGTGCCCGCCGTCGTCCCAGTTGTAGTCGACGCCGACCTCGACGGTCTTGTCCCGGTGCGAGGTGTTGCCGCGGCCGTTCTGCATGCCGGCGCCGTAGAACTGCTCGTCGGCGCCGCGGGCCAGGGTCTGGGTGGTCTTCTCGCCGTCCCAGCTCAGCCCCTTCGCCTCGGACCAGACCTGACTGCCGTCGGCCCGGTACAGAGCGAACCGCAGGGGCGACTTGTAGACACGCAGAGTGACGTTGCCCGTGGAGAGGTCGTAGCGGTCGCCGCGCTCCTTCCAGCGGGTGCGGGGCGGGGTGCCCTGCGGCAGGACGATGGCGTCGCGCGCAGGGTCCTCGAAGGTGCCGTCCGGAGCGAGTTCGATACGGAAGGTCTCCTCGGACACGAAGCTGACGCGGGCCTTCGCGGCCCCCGCGCTCAGCCGGTAGACGGGTCCGTCGGCGGTGAAGCCGGTGAGGTCGCCGACCGTCGTGCCGGCCGGTTCGGCCGCGTCGGCGGCCTGGGCGCTGCCCGGCCCCGAGAGCGCGGCGAGCAGTCCCAGGAGCGCTGCAACTACTGCCCCTCTGATGCGCGTTGATGATTGCATAGAGCGCTTTTAGCGCAGCATCGAGCATTTGACCATGGACAAAACGGAACCGGCTCCGAACTTCATCAAGAAGTTCGGAGCCGGTGAAGGGATGTAATCCTGCGGGCAGTTACAGCGCGACACCGAGCAGGGCGTCGACGGTGCGAGAGACGAGTCCCGGCGCTCCCTCGTCCGTCCCGCCCTCGGCGGTCTGCCGCTCGGCCCAGCGGTCCACGGCGGCCAGGGCCGCCGGGGCGTCCAGATCGTCGGCGAGGGCCTCCCGGACCTCCTCGACCAGCGCGTCGGCGGACAGCCCGTCGGGGCGCGAGACGGCGGCACGCCACCGCGCGAGCCGCTCCACCGCGTCGGCGAGCACCTGGTCGGTCCACTCCCAGTCGGAGCGGTAGTGGTGCGAGAGCAGGGCGAGGCGGATGGCCGCAGGGTCCACGCCGTCGCGGCGAAGCGCCGAGACGAAGACGAGGTTGCCCCTGGACTTGGACATCTTCTCGCCGTCCAGGGCGACCATGCCGGCGTGCACGTACGCCTGGGCGAACGGGTGCTCTCCGGTCAGCACCTGGGCGTGCGAGGCGCCCATCTCGTGGTGGGGGAAGGCGAGGTCGGAGCCGCCTCCCTGGACGTCGAAGCCCATGCCGAGGTGGTCCAGGGCGATGGCGACGCACTCGATGTGCCAGCCGGGCCGGCCCGCACCGAGCGAGGCCCCGTCCCAGCTCGGCTCGCCCTCGCGGGCCGCCATCCAGAGCATCGGGTCGAGCGGGTTCTTCTTGCCCGGGCGCTCGGGGTCGCCGCCGCGTTCGGCGGAGAGCAGGCGCATCGCCTCGGCGTCGAGGTTGGAGACCTGGCCGAAGTGCGGATCGGTGTCGACGGAGAAGTACACATCGCCGTTGAGGTCGTAGGCGGCGCCCGCGTCCCGGAGCCGTTCGACGAGCGGCACGATGCCGGGTATCGCCTCGACGGCTCCGATGTAGTGCTTCGGCGGAAGCATGCGCAGGGCAGTCATGTCCTCACGGAACAGGGCCGTCTCGCTCTCGGCGAGCTCGGTCCAGTCCTTGCCGTCGCGCACGGCCCGCTCCAGCAACGGGTCGTCCACGTCGGTCACGTTCTGGACATAGTGAACCTGCCGCTTGGTGTCGAGCCACACGCGCTGAACGAGGTCGAACGCGTTGTAAGTCGCCGCATGACCCATATGGGTCGCGTCGTACGGCGTGATGCCGCAGACATAGATGCGGGCGACGGGACCGGGGTCAAGGGTGATCCGTCCGCCGGTCGCGGTGTCGTGGATCCGAAGGTCGCGGCCCTTGCCAGGAAGGGCGGGGACCTCAGAAGCGGGCCAGGCATGCATGGCACGAGCGTAACCGGATGCAGCTTCCGGATACGAACCGGAGGGGGGAATCCTGTCCGAAGAGGCGCTCTTGCGCCCGGGCCCGGAAGATGCCTGCCCCGGTGGCTCCTGGGACCCCCGGGGGTCCCAGCGGCTTGCTCACACCGGCTCGGTCACACCGGCGGCCACGGGATGGCCGGCCACTCCCCGCTCGGCTCCCGGTGCAGCCCCGTGGACCGCAGACCCGCCACCCGGGCCCGCAGGGCCTCGATCTCGGCGGCGGTGATCAGTTCCCCCAGCCGGGTGAGCAGCGCGGCCCCCGGCTCCAGTTCCGCGGCCAGCCGGTCCAGCACCTCGACGGCCTCCGCCGGCAGCGGCTCGCCCGCCCAGCCCCACAGCAGCGTGCGCAGCTTGTCGTCCGCGTTGAAGGTCACACCGTGGTCGATGCCGTACAGCCGGCCGTCGGGTGCGGGCAGCAGATGGCCGCCCTTGCGGTCGCCGTTGTTGATCACTGCGTCGAGGACCGCGAGGCGGCGCAGCCGGGGATCGTCCGCGTGCACCAGCAGCGCCGTCCTCCCCTCCCCCACCTCGGCGAGGGCCACGGGCTTCCAGCCCTCGGCCGGCTCCTCGTCCTCGACGAGCGCGAGCAGCCCGGAGGCACCCTCGTCCTGCGGCGCCGCCTCGATCCAGAGCTGGCACATCCCCTGGCCGTACGGCCCGTCCCGCAGGACGGTGGGCGGCACCAGGCCCCACCCCGTCACCTCGGAGACCTCGTAGGCGGCCACCTCGCGCTGGGCGAGGGTGCCGTCGGGGAAGTCCCACAGGGGCTGCTCGCCGGCCACCGGCTTGTAGACGCAGTGCGCCTGCTCGCCCTCGTACGCGACCGAGCAGTAGAGCACCGCGTTGGAGGCCCCGCGGACCTGTCCGAGGACCGTGAGCTGCCCCTTGCCGAGCAGGGTGATCAGCCCGTCGTCGGTCAGGCCCCGCGGCGGTATCCGTTCTGGCGCGGGCATACGTGTCCTTCCGGATCGAGCGGCAGGCTGCACAGGGGGCACGGGGGGCGGCCTGCGTTCACGACGTCCAGGGCGCGTTTGGCGAAGGCCCTGGCCTGTGCGCCGCTGAGCCGGACCCGGAGCATCGGCGGGCCGTTCTCCTCGTCCTGGAGCAGCCGCTCCTCGGCCTCCGCGAGGTCCTCGACGGAGTCCGCGTCCAGTTCGACCAGGGCCTGCGCCTCGACGATCATGCGCTGTTCCTCGCCGTCCCAGGCCAGCGCCATGGTGCCGACCCGGAACTCCTCCTCGACGGGGACGTCGAGCGGAGCGGTGTCGGTGACGTCCATCGGGGCCACGGCCGGAACGGGTGAGTTCCCGCCGGTGCGCCGCACCACTTCGTCGAGCAGTTCGTCCACCCGCTCGGCGAGCGCGGCGACTTGGGTCTTCTCCAGGGCCACGCTGGTGACACGTCCGCCTGAGGATGCCTGCAGGAAGAACGTACGACGTCCAGGCAGCCCGACCGTACCGGCCACGAAACGGTCCGGGGGGTCGTAGAGGAACACCTGACGGGACACGTCCTGTCTCCCTTGAGATTGACGGCATATGAGGGTCGGCGGGGCCGGCCCGGGAGAGTCCCCCGGAAAGGCGCCTACGGCGCGTCCACCCTACTGTGCGAAGCGATCACGGCGCCCCAGCGCCGCCGCCGACCGCCGCGTCCCCTTCGCCGCCGGCCGCCGCAGCCCTCCCGGCGCTCGCGTCCGGCCCCGGTTCGCGGGGCGCCAGCGATGCCAGGTCGCCCGTGTCACCGAGCCGCAGCAGGAACGGGCGCAGCCTGGTGTAGCGGATCGCGGTGACGGAACACGGGTCGGCCTGTACGCGCTGGAAGAGGTCCAGATGCATGCCGAGGGCGTCGGCGACAAGGGACTTGATGACGTCCCCGTGGGAGCACATCAGGTAGACGGCGTTCTCGCCGTGCTCCGCCTCGATCCTCGCGTTCCAGTCCCGCACCGCGTCGACGGCGCGTGCCTGCATCGCCCGCATCGACTCGCCGCCGGGGAACGCCGCGGCGGACGGGTGCTGCTGCACGACCGTCATCAGCGGCTCGTCGGTGAGCTCCGCGAGCTTGCGTCCCGACCAGTCGCCGTAGTCGCACTCGCTGATCCGTTCCTCGGTGTGCAGCGCCAGCTCGGGCCGGACGTCGAGCAGCGGCGCGAGTGTCTCCCGGCAGCGTTGCAGCGGGCTGCTGACGGCGGCGACCAGGGGCAGGGCGGCCAGCCGTCCGGGGAGCGCGGCGGCCTGCTCGGTGCCGCGCTCGTCGAGCGCGACACCGGGGGTGCGGCCGGCGAGCACTCCGGCCGTGTTGGCGGTGGAGCGTCCGTGGCGTACGAGGATCAGGGTCGGCATAGCGGCCAGCGTAGGGCCTCTCGTTCGGATCAGGCTGGATCAGGGAGCGGGGTCCGGTGCCGTGCATCGCAAGGCGGAGGAGGGAGTCATGGCGGAGCCCTGGCGACCGACGACAACGCGGCGCGGTGCGGTGCCGGATCCCGCGAGCCCAGCATGATCCAAACGAGAGGCCCTGGGCCGACGCCCACGCAAAGGTGCGCCGGGGACCGGAGCAGGGAAGAATGCGCGCGTGATCGTGGACTGCGCCATTTACAAGGACGGACGCCGCACCGACGGCCCCGCCGACTTCTCCGACGCCCTCGACGAGGCGCGGGCCAGCGGCGACGCGTTCTTGTGGATCGGCCTGCACGAGCCCACGGAGAAGGAGTTCGACCTGGTCAGCAGCGAGTTCGGGCTGCACCCGCTGGCCGTGGAGGACGCGCTGGCCGCGCACCAGCGGCCGAAGCTGGAGGTGTACGACGACTCGCTGTTCGCGGTGATCAAACCCATCGTGTACGAGCACGAGAGCGACACGGTCAGCGCCGACGAACTGATGGTGTTCATAGGCGACTCGTTCGTGGTGACGGTACGGCACGGCGAGGGTGCGCCCCTGGCCGCGGTCCGCCGCCGGCTGGAGGCCGAGGCCGATGTGCTCAAACACGGTCCCACGGCGGTCCTGTACGCGATCAGCGACGCGATCGTGGACCACTACATCGATGTCGCGGGTGAGCTCCAGGTCGACCTGGAGGAGCTGGAGACGCAGGTCTTCGCCCCGAACGGAACGGGCGACTCCAAGAACACCGCGGCCCGCATCTACACCTTCAAGCGCCAGGTGCTGGAGTTCCGCCGGGCGACGGTCCCGCTGGCCGCGCCGATGGCCCGGCTGGCGAGCGCCGGGGTGCCGTTCGTCCACGAGCACTCGCAGCCGTTCTTCCGGGACGTCCAGGACCATCTGACGCGCGCCAACGAGCAGGTGGAGGGGCTGGACCGGCTGCTCTCCGACATCCTGTCCGCTCATCTCGCGCAGATGGGGGTGCGGCAGAACGACGACATGCGAAAGATCTCGGCCTGGGCGGCGATGGCCGCCGTGCCGACGATGGTCGCGGGGATCTACGGAATGAACTTCGAGCACATGCCGGAGCTGGGCTGGGTCTGGGCCTATCCGGCGGTCGTGCTGCTGATGGCGGGCGCCGTCGTCGGCCTGTACCGCCAGTTCAAACGCCGCGGCTGGCTCTGACGGATGCGTGCGGCGGGCCCGGGCGGCCGCACGGTGCCGGTACGGCCGGCCCCGCTCAGGCGAACTCGGGTGCCGGCACGGCGGGCCCGCCCAGCGCGTCGCGCCGCTCGGGAGGCGTCAGGCTGACCATGCGCCGCCAGCCGAACAGCCGCTCGTAGGCGTGGACGGCGTGGATCCCTGCCGCCAGCACCGCGGCCTTGGCCGGGGACCAGCCGAGGACGCGGCCCATGTGGTCCATCACGGCGAGGCTGACGTCGCGGTACACCCGGATCTCGGCGAGGGCGCACTCGCGCAGGATGTGCTGGATCGTCCGGCCGTGCCCGGCTGCCGCGAAACGCAGCAGCTCCTCGTGGCAGTACGCGAGGTGGTTGTCCTCGTCGCTCGAGATCATCCTGACCGCGCGGCCCAGGTCGGGGTGGTCGGCGAAGTACTTGCGCAGCAGCTGCATCTGCTCGGACGCACGCTGTTCGGTCACCCGGCTGTGGGCCAGGTACGTGATGATGTCGCGCTCGGTGAGCGGCTCCTCGCGCCCCAGCTGCTCATGGGCGAGCCCGATGCCGTGCTTCTCCAGCAGCATCGTGTAGTCGGTCTCGTGCGGGACCGGGACCGCCGTCAGACCGCGCTTCCTCAGCAGGGCGTTGAAGATCCGCCCGTGCTTGTCCTCGTCGGCACCGTGCCGGGCGATCTTCGGGGCCAGCCCGCGCTGGCTCGCGGGTACGAGGGCCGCGATGCGACCGTTCTCCCAGCCGCCCTGGGACTCCCCGCTGGCGGCGATGGAACAGAACAGCCGGAACGATTCGTCGTCGTCGAGAATCTCCTGGAACAGGTTCTTTGCCGAGAGCATCTCTGCCACCTCCGTGCCGGCGTCTGCCGAGCGACAGTCAAATGTGCCCGGCCCCGACGGGCAACAGGAGCGCCCCCTCACTGGGCCGAACGGGGTACCGCCCTCCCGGCGGCCCCACCCCGGAGAACCGTTTCCGCACAGGCCCCGTAACCCAACCGCCCACGCAGCGTTGTTCCCGGTGACGGCCGTGGCGGGGAGGCCCCCCGAGCCCCCACCACGGCCGTAGTGCTGCCCGGGGGCTGTCCCGTAGGACCCCGCGAGCCCGTCAGGGACGGCGGGACAGCCCTCAAGCGAGCCCGGACCGCTCCAGCGCGTCCGTGCCGGCCCGCAGCGCGGCGATCCGCTCGTCGAGCGTGAATCCCGCGGGTGCCAGGGTCAGGGTCGTGACGCCCGCGGCCGCGTACGCCTGCATCCGGTCGGCGATCCGCTCCACCGATCCCAGCAGCGTGGTCTGGTCGATCAGCTGGTGCGGTACGGCGGCGGCCGCACCGGCCTTGTCGCCCGACAGGTACTTCTCCTGGATCTCGGCGGCTTCCTTCTCGTACCCCATGCGCTGGGCGAGCTGGTTGTAGAAGTTCTGCTTGGGGCTGCCCATGCCCCCCACGTACAGCGCGGTGTACGGCCGGAACATGTCGGCGAGGCCCTTGATGTCGTCGCCCACGGCGAGCGGCAACGTCGGACAGACGTCGAAGCCGTCCATGGTCCTGCCGGCCTTCTCGCGCCCCGCCCGCAGGTACTTCATCGCGGTGTCCTCGAGATGGTCCGCGGACGGGAAGATCAGCAGGGCGCCGTCGGCGATCTCGCCGGTCTGCTCCAGGTTCTTCGGACCGATCGCGGCGATGTACAGCGGAATGTGCTCGCGCTGCGGGTGGACGGTCAGCTTGATCGGCTTGCCCGGACCACCGGGCAGCGGGAGCGTCCAGTGCTGCCCCTCGTACGAGAGCCGCTCCCGGGCCATCGCCTTGCGGACGATCTCGACGTACTCCCGGGTGCGGGCGAGCGGCTTGTCGAACTTGACGCCGTACCAGCCCTCGGAGACCTGCGGCCCGGACACCCCGAGGCCGAGGCGGAAACGGCCGCCGGACAGGGAGTCGAGGGTGGCCGCGGTCATCGCCGTCATGGCGGGCTGACGGGCCGGGATCTGCATGATCGCGGAGCCGACGTCGATGGACTCGGTCTGCGCGGCGACCCAGGACAGTACGGTCGGCGCGTCGGAGCCGTAGGCCTCGGCCGCCCAGCAGACGTCGTAGCCGAGCCGGTCGGCCTCCTGCGCGACGGCGAGGTTGTCGCCGTCCATTCCCGCACCCCAGTAACCGAGATTGATGCCGAGCCGCATAGCCGCTCCCCTTACTGATCAGTAACGTCCCTGTGCTCCGGACTCTAGCGCGCGGGAAGGCGATACGGCAGGGGCAACCCGCGCCCCGGTTGTCCACAGGCCTGCGACGCGTGGAGCTCTGGCCAGTAATCTCAGCGCCCATGGAGCAGAGGCATCTCGGCCGCACCGGCCTTCGAGTGTCCCGGATCGGGCTCGGCACCCTCACCTGGGGCCGGGACACCGACGAGCACGACGCTGCCGAGCAGCTGAAGGCCTTCTGGGAGGTGGGCGGCACCCTGGTCGACACGGCGGATGTGTACGGCGGCGGGGAGGCCGAGTACCTGCTCGGGCAGCTTGTCGGGAGCCTGGTGCCGCGGCGCGATCTGGTCATAGCGACCAAGGCCGGAAGCGTGGCGGATCCGTACCGCAGGTTCAACGGCTCGCGCGGACATCTGCTGGCCGCCCTGGACGCCTCGCTGGCACGTCTCGGCACGGACTACGTGGATCTGTGGCAGGTCCACGCCTTCGACCCCATGACCCCGCTGGACGAGACGCTCCAGGCACTGGACATCGCGGTCTCCAGCGGACGCGCCCGTTATGCGGGGGTGTCCAACTTCTGCGGCTGGCAGCTGGCGAAGGCCGCGACCTGGCAGCTCGCCTCGCCCGGGGTGCGGACCCGGCTGGCCAGTACGCAGATGGAGTACTCGCTGCTGCAGCGGGGCGTGGAACGCGAGGTCCTGCCTGCCGCGCTCGACCTCGGCGTGGGGCTGCTGCCGTCCTCGCCGCTGGGCCGTGGTGTGCTGACCGGGAAGTACCGCACGGGCACCCCGTCGGACTCGCGCGGCGCCTCCGAGCTGCTGGCCCCCTTCGTCGAGCCGTACCTCGACGACCCGGCGAGCCGCATCGTGCACGCCGTGGCGACTGCGGCCGACGGCCTGGCCACCACGGCGCTCCAGGTGGCGCTCGCCTGGGTACGGGACCGGCCGGGCGTGGTGGCCCCGATCATCGGCGCGCGCAACGCGCAGCAGCTCACGGAGGCATTGTCAGTGGAGGCGCTTAGTCTTCCTGACGAGATCTGCCAGGCGCTCGACGATGTGTCGGCGCCCGTGCACCGCTATCCCGACCAGGACTGGAGCACGCTGTGACTGCGCTTCCCCGGGGGGAATCCCCCGGCCCCTCGGCCACCGACGACGACAGCGTCGTCGCGGACGAGCCCGCCACCGCACCCGCACCCGCACCCGCCGAGGAGGCCGCTGCCGGGGCCGACGACCTGGCCGACGAAGGGGAGACGGCCGGGGGTCCCGAGGGGACGGACGGGTCCGCACCCTCGGAGGACACCGTCGCGGGCGCGGACGGGGCCCCCGAGGGCGCCGCCGGCGCTGCCGCGGCGCTCTCCGAGGCCGAGGCGGAGCTGGCCGCCCAGCGCGAGCTGCGGGAGCGGATCGAGAAGCGCAAGGCCGAGAAGGAGGGCCCCATCGCCGCCGGTGCGAAGCTGAGCGGCCCGGCGGCCGATCTGCTGGCGGCGGTACGGGCCGTGGAGAGCGGCGAGAAGCCCAGCACGGCGTTCTTCGACTCCCCCGCCCCTTCCCCCGCCCGCCGGAGCGCCCCCGCGCCGACGCCGGTGCGCGAGCGGGCCCCCGAGCCGGTCCACGCGCCCCAGGACGCGTCGCCGGAGGCCGTGGCCGCCGTGGCGGCCGTGCTGGCCGAGGGAGGCGCTCCGGAGGCACTGGCCACCCCGGCAGCCGGCACCCTGGGCGGGCAGGCCGGCGAGATCCTGCGCGCGGACCCGTGGCAGTTGCTGGCCCTGCCCGGAGTCGGCCCGGAACAGGCCGACGGCTTTGCCCGGGCGCTCCTCGGCGCCGGCTGCGGCCCCGATGACGAGCGGCGCACCGCCGCCCTCGTCGGCTGGCTGCTGGAGCGTGCCGCGTTGCAGGGCCACACCGCGCTGGACGCGGAGCAGGTGCGCGCCGCACTCACCGGGCGGGCGGTGGCCGACCCCGACGCGGCGGTGCAGCACGCCATCGCCGAGGGCGTCGTCCTGGTCTTCCAGGACGGCCCGGAGGGCGAGCAGACCGACGACAGCGGCGGGACCGAAGAAGACGCGGAGCCGGCGGCCGAGCAGGAGCCGGTCCAGGTGTTCCTCGGCCTCGACCGTTACGCGCTGGCGGAGGAGAGCCTCGCCGACGGACTCGCCCGGCTGGTCAACGCCTGCGAGAAGGACGCCGACTGGTCGGACGCCGCCGCGGCGGCCCCGTCCCCCTCGGCCGCCGAACTGATCCGCACCGCCGCGGCCCACGGCCTCGTCGCACACACGGGTGGCGAGGCGGCGAGGGCCGAACCCGCGGCGCTCATCGCCGCCGCCGGCGCTCTCGGCCTGCGGGCCCTCGGCGCCACGCACAGCGTGGACGGCAGGCAGCGGCTGGCCGGGGCGGTCGGCGACCCCTCGGCGGCCGTCACACTCGCCGGGCTCCTGTCCGGCGCGGAAGGCCCCGGCCGGGACGAGGAGGGGGCACTCGCCCTCGACCTGCTCGTCGTGTTGGACGCCCCTCAGCTGGACGTCGAGACCGGCGCCATGCTGGTGGAGTCCCTCGCCGACGGCACCCGGCTGGTGCTCAGCGGCGATCCGGGCGTGCTGGAATCGGCCGGTGCGGGGCGGGTGTTCGCCGATGTCCTGGCCGCCCGCGCCTGCCCCCGGATCGTCTCCCGCACCCCGGACCCCGGTCCGATCGGCGAGCTGGTCTCCGGCATCGGCATCGGGGAGCTGAACCAGGTGGAGGCACCGGGCAAGGAGGTCGTGATCGTCCCCGTGCGCGACGCGGGCGAGGCCGTGCACCGCACGGTGCAGCTGGTCGCCGATTCCGTGCCGCGTGCCATCGGGGTGCCGTCCTCGGACACCCAGGTCATCACCGTCGGCCACGGCGGCTCGGCCGGCACCCGGGCGTTGAACGAGGCGCTCAAGCAGCGGCTCAACCCGGGCCCCGGCCGCTTCGGCGGTTTCGATCCGGGGGACAGGGTGGCTCATGTCCCCGCGCCGGGCAGGACCGTGCCCGGTGTGGTCGTCTCCGCCGATGCCGAGGGACTGCACCTGGACTGTGCGGGGAGCCCCGTCGTCGTACCGCAGGAGCGGGTGGCCGCCTCCGTGCGGCACGCCTGGGCACTGAGCGCCCACCAGGCGGCGGGGATGCGGTGGCCCGCGGTCGTCGTCGTGCTGCCGGGTGACGCGGCTCAGGGGCTGAGCCGCCCCTGGGTCTACACCGCGTTCGGCCGGGGGGAACGGCATCTGTCCGTGGTGCACGGTGTCGACCAGGCCCTGCCCCGCGCCGTGGCCCAGTCCCCCGCCCAGGACCGCACCACCCGGCTGCGCACGCTGCTGGAGGCGTCCGGCGCCTGACGGCCCCTGCGGACCGGGCGGGCGCGTCGTGCGTCCGCCCGGCACTCTTCGGTACGGCTCCGTCAGGGGCAGGAGGGAGGGATCAGGTCCTGTCCCTCGTCAGACCGTCCAGTTCCTCGTCCAGATCGTCCTCGTCGAAGACCGCGCTGACGTCGAAGCGGCAGACCACCAGCTGCGGATCCGCGTCGTCGAACGGGGCGCCGAGCCACTCCCCCGGCTCCGGCAGCTCTTCCGCCGCCGCGACCCAGAGCGTGGAGTCGCCCTCCTCCAGGCCGAACTCCGTGTGCCGGGAGGCGATCTCGTCCGCCTCGTACTCCCCGAACAGCACCCCCAGCGCCGCATGGACGCTCCTGCCGACCACGGCGGCGCCCTCGCTGCCGCGGTCGTCCGGGTCCACGTCGGCGACGCGCTGCGCCTGCGCGAGCAGCCGCTGCGGCTCCACCACCGCGTAGTCACGGCGGATCAGCACGCTGAGCGCGTTCGGCTCCTCCGGGCCGCTGTACGGCGGCAGGGAGTCCTCCACCCCCGGAATCTCGAACGGGGTGACCTCGTCATGGCGGTCGTAGAGGAGTTCGTCGTAGACCTCGGCCGCAGCGGCCAGTGCGTTGAACGCGTCGTAGACAGCGGGGTCGTCGTCCCCGGACCGGCGTTCGACCGCCGCGAGGTGGTGGTCGATCGCGGCTTTGACCGCATCGGCGGCGGCGCGTACCTCGGCAGCGGTGGGCTGCGCAGCATCAGACATAGGGCAGACGCTATCCGTACACGGGCTCTGCCCGCACAATAGATGCGATGCCGGAATACGAATTTGTCGACGTGTACGTGCCGCGCGGGGTGTCCCGGAAGGAGACGGCCCGCCTGCTGACCGACCATGCCGAGTACGGGCACTGGGAGTTGGACCGACTGACGCTGCGCCTGGACGGCAGCCGCCGGGTGCGGCTGCGGCGGCGGATCATCCGCCAGCTGCGCGCCACCTGGTGAGACGGAACGGGCCCCGCTGCCGCGGGGCCCGTTCCCTTCACCGTGCTACCTGCTGCCGTCTGTCTCTAGGCGGCGGCCCTGCCGCGGCGGTACAGCACCGTGCCCGCGCCTGCGAGCAGCAGACCCGCGCTCGCCGGGATGAGCAGGTCGAGCCCGCCCCCTCCGGTGTGCGCGAGTTGCGGAGTGCTCGCCGGCAGGGTCTGCGGCTCGGGCGCGTTCGGGATGGTGCGCGGTCCGGGCACCGGCGGTGCCTCGTGGGTGACCGGGGTGATCGGAACGACCGGCGGCGCGCTGTCGTTCTCGCACGTGTTGCCGGTCACGGGGTTCAGCAGGCCACCGATGGTGACGCTGTTCCCGCAGGCGTTCACGGGGATGTCGATGGGCACCTGGATCTGGTTGCCCGAGAGCAGGCCGGGAGAGCCGTGTGCCGTCCCCTCTGCGGTTGCCCCGCCCCCGTTGCCGCTGCTGACCGCCCGGTGCTTCCCGGTGCCCGCCCGCACGCCCTGGCCGCGGCCGTCCGACGCCCGGCTGTCCGAGGCGTGGCGGCCCGGGGTCCCGGAGGCCGAGCCGTGACGGCCTGTGGCCGCCCGGTCCGAACCGTTCCCGCAGGCGCTGCCCGCCGCTGGGTTGAGCAGTCCCACGACGCTCACGGAGTTGCCGCAGACATTGACCGGTACCTCGACCGGGATCTGTACCGTATTCCCTGAAAGCACCCCCGGGGAATTCGATGCGCCGCCGGCCGCTCCCGCGTCGGCGTGCGCGTAACCACCACTGAGCGCGAGCACGCCGCCCGCAGCCGCCATGGTGATCAGGCCTTTACGCGTGACCTGTCGCATAGGTTGTTTCCTGCCTTCTACCTTCCGGAATACCCCCGGACTTGACCGTGCGGGGGCAAAGGACCCGACGGCCCCGGAGCACATGGCGTGCGCTCCGGGGCCGAGCGGGCTCAAACCCTTGCGGGTTGACGCACAACGTCAGTCGTTGACGCAGGCGGTGCCGAAGGCAGGGTTGAGCAGCCCGATCACGGAGACCGAGTCGCCACACACCTCCACCGGGACGTGCACGGGAACCTCGATGACGTTGCCCGAGAGCACGCCGGGGCTGCCGACAGCGGCACCCTGGGCGCCCGAGTCGGCGACGGCCATACCGGCACCCGCGAGCACCAGACCACCGGTGACAGCCGCAGCGGCGACGATCTTCTTGATCATTATTCCTCCTAGTTGGCAAATGCGGTCCCAGCCGCGGACCGCATCACCTGTAACGAGGAAGAAGTAATCGGGCTACGAGCGATCCATCCCTTTCACTCGTTCCGGTTAGGTACGTACACACTGGCGAATAGCGCGACAGGATCTCGGCTGTTCAGCTGTGGTCGATGAAACGGTCGAGTACCCGCGCTCCGAACTTCAGGCCCTCGACCGGTACGCGCTCGTCCACACCGTGGAACATGCCCGCGAAATCGAGCTCCGGCGGGAGCTTCAGCGGAGCGAATCCGAAGCAGCGGATGCCCAGATCGTCGAAGGACTTGGCGTCCGTACCACCGGAGAGCATGTACGGGACCGCCCGCGCGATGGGGTCCTCGGCCTTGAGCGCGACCTGCATCGCGTCCACGAGCGAGCCGTCGAAGTCGGTCTCCAGCGCCTTGTCGCCGTGCACGTCCTCGCGCTTGACGCGCGGGCCGAGGATCCGGTCGAGGTCGGCCAGGAACTCCTGCTCGTACCCCGGCAGGAAGCGGCCGTCGACATGAGCGGTCGCCTGCCCCGGGATCACGTTCACCTTGTAGCCGGCGCCGAGCATGGTGGGGGCCGCGGAGTTGCGCAGGGTCGCGCCGACCATCTTGGCGATGCCGCCCAGCTTGGCCAGCGTGGCGTCCATGTCCTCGGGATCGAGCGGGGTGCCGAGCGCGTCGGACAGCTCGTCCAGGAAGGAGCGCACGGTCTTGGTCACCCGGACCGGCCAGTTGTGCCGCCCCAGCCGCCCTACGGCCTCGCACAGCTCGGTGATCGCGTTGTCGTCATTGGTCATCGAACCGTGGCCGGCCGTGCCGTCCACGGTCAGCCGCATCCAGTGCATGCCCTTCTGCGCGGTCTCCACGAGGTAGAGCCGCAGGTTCTCGTTGACCGTGAAGGAGAAGCCGCCGACCTCCCCGATGGCCTCGGTGACGCCCTCGAACAGGTCGGGGTGCTTGTCGACGAGGTACCGGGCCCCGTACGTACCGCCCGCTTCCTCGTCCGCGAGGAAGGCGAGCACGATGTCGCGCGGGGGCTTGCGGCCGCTGCGCATCCGGTCGCGCACGACCGCCAGGGTCATCGCGTCCATGTCCTTCATGTCGACCGCGCCCCGGCCCCACACGCAGCCGTCCGCGATCTCCCCGGAGAAGGGGTGGTGCGTCCAGTCGTGGGCGTTGGCCGGGACGACGTCGGTGTGGCCGTGGATCAGCAGGGCCGGCTTGGACGGGTCCTCGCCCTCGATCCGCGCCACCGTGGAGGCGCGGCCCTTGTGGGACTCGAAGATCTGCGGCTCCAGCCCGACCTCCGCGAGCTTCTCCGCCACGTACTCGGCGGCCAGCCGCTCGCCCGGTCCCGAGTGATCCCCGTAGTTGCTGGTGTCGATCCGGATCAGGTCACGACAGAGGTCGACGACCTCGTTCTCGGCGCTCTCACCCGAGCCGGTCCTGGCCGCTTTGGTCTCACTCACGCTGGTTCCCTCCGCTGTCGCTGTGGTGCTCTCCCTCATCCTCCCGCGCCCGGCCCGCGTACCCAAGGCCACCCGCCCCTCGTCATCCGGCTGTCACACCGACCGGGGCGTGATCGAGCACCCCCCAATGTTTGCTATGGTTTTCCACGTCGGAACGGGCCGGGCCCGCGAGACAGACACCTAGTCCGGGTGGCGGAATGGCAGACGCGCTAGCTTGAGGTGCTAGTGCCCTTTATCGGGCGTGGGGGTTCAAGTCCCCCCTCGGACACAGAGCACGTGCCGATCAGGAGAGATCCTGGTCGGCACTTTGCGTTGTCGGGACTGCCACGGCCGGGGAAGGCCCTGCAGCCGCGGCTGAGGCAGCCGGCGCCCACCGCGCCGCTGCCGTTCTCATCGTGAGCGGTCACTGCGGAACCATCCGTGCCACCACCCTTGTTGAAACGGTTCATTCCTGGTTAACGTCACCCTCGGAAGGGTGTTTCCGAACGAGGAGAACCATGAGCCGCACCGACACCGACACGCTGCCCTGGTACGAGGATCCGAGCCCGGGTTCCGGTGGGCTCGCGCCGCGCTCCTGGTGCCCTACGTCCGATGCCTGGCGGATGCCCCTGAACGGTGAGTGGGCCTTCCGGCTCTCACCCGGGGCAGGCGTCGAGGACGAGTCGTTCGCCCGGCCGGGGTTCGACGCCTCGGCATGGGGGACGGTCGCGGTGCCCGGTCACTGGGTGCTCCAGGGCGCAGGCGGCGCTCCCGCGTACACGAACGTCGTCTACCCCTTCCCCGTCGATCCTCCGCGGGTGCCGTCCGAGAACCCGACCGGTGACCATCTGCGGGCGTTCACGCTGCCAGGGGACCGGCCGCGGGACGGCGAGTTCGTGCTCCGGTTCGAAGGCGTGGAGTCCTGTGCCCGGGTCTGGCTCAACGGGCAGGAGCTGGGCGACTTCAAGGGGTCCCGCCTGCCGCACGAGTTCGCCGTGGGCGATCTGCTGAGTCCCGGCGAGAACGTCCTCGCCGTACGGGTCCACGCCTGGTCGTCGGGGAGCTACCTGGAGGACCAGGACCAGTGGTGGCTGCCGGGCATCTTCCGTGAGGTCACCCTGCTGCACCGCCCGCAGGACGCCGCCCGGGACTTCTTCGTGCACGCGGGCTACGACCACCGGGAGGGCTCCGGGACGCTGCTCGTGGAGTGCGAGGGGGCCAGGGGCCGGGTCCTGGTGCCCGAGCTGGGAGTCGACATCGCCGCGGGCGAGTCCGTGACCCTGCCGGTCGAGCCGTGGACCGCCGAGACTCCCCGGCTGTACGACGCGGAGCTGGTCACGGCCGGCGAGCGGACTCCCCTGCGGATCGGCTTCCGCACGGTCGTGGTCGAGGACGGGGTCATCAAGGTCAACGGCAGGCGACTGCTGTTCCGCGGGGTGAACCGGCACGAGTTCCACCCCGAGACGGGCCGGGCCGTCGACGCGCAGACGATGCGGCGCGATCTGGTGCTGATGAAGCAGCACAACATCAACGCCGTGCGGACCAGCCACTATCCACCGCACCCCGCCTTCCTCGACCTGTGCGACGAGCTCGGGCTCTGGGTGATCGACGAGTGCGATCTGGAGACACATGGCTTTGTCGACCTGGAGTGGCGGGGCAACCCGGTCGACGACGAGCGGTGGACCCCCGCGCTGCTCGACCGGGCGGCCCGCATGGTCGAGCGCGACAAGAACCACGCCTCGGTGATCATCTGGTCACTGGGCAACGAGTGCGGTTCGGGCAGCGGCCTGACCGCGATGGCCGAATGGATCAGGGGGCGGGACCCGGAGCGGCTGCTGCACTACGAGGGCGACCTCTCCTGCAAGGACGTCGATCTGTACTCGCGGATGTATCCGACGCACGCCGAGGTCGAACTCATCGGCAAGCGTGCGGAGGAACCCTGGGGTGACGCGGAACTCGACGCCCGGCGGCGTGCGATGCCCTTCATCATGTGCGAGTACGGGCACGCCATGGGCAACGGGCCGGGCGGCCTGAGCGAGTACCAGCGGCTCTTCGAGCGGTACGAGCGCTGCCAGGGCGGCTTCGTCTGGGAGTGGATCGACCACGGCTTCGCCCATCCCGAGCACGGCTTCGCCTACGGCGGGGACTTCGGCGAGGAGCTGCACGACGGCAACTTCGTCTGCGACGGCCTCCTCTTCCCGGACCGCACACCGTCCCCCGGGCTCGTCGAGTACAAGAAGGTCATCGAACCCGTGCGGATCGGCCCGGGGCCGGCCCCCGGTTCGTTCTCGGTCACCAACGGCCACGACTTCGCCGGGCTGGGGCATCTGGAATTCCTCTGGTCGCACGAGGTGGACGGCACGGTCGTCGCCTCGGGCACCCTGGCGGTGCCGGAGCTCGCGCCCGGCGCGTCGGCGGAGGTGACACCCGGCGCCGCAGGTGACGGCCTGTGGACGGTACGGGCGGTACTCGCCGAGGACACCGCCTGGGGCGAGCGCGGGCACGTGGTGGCATGGGGCCAGGTGGAGACGGGTGCACCGGCCGCCCCGGCACCGGCGGCCGGTGCACGGCCGGTGCGGTCCGGTGGCGTGATCACCCTCGGGCCGGGCGTCTTCGACGCGGCGACCGGGGCTCCGGTGCGCATCGGGGGCGTTCCGGTGGAGGGGCTGCGGCTGGATGTGTGGCGGGCACCCACCGACAACGACAACGGGGCGGCCTGGCAGCCGGACGAGCGGTACGGGCTGCGCTGGCGGGAGCTGGGGCTGCACCGGATGCGGCACCGCGTCGACGCGGTCGAGGCGGACGAGGACGCGCTGACGGTACGGACCCGGGTGGCGCCGGCCGGCTGGGACCTGGGGCTGCGCACCACGTACCGGTGGACGGCCGCCGGGGACCGGCTCGGGCTGACGGTGTCCGTGGTGCCGGAAGGCGACTGGCGGGTGCCGCTGCCCCGGCTCGGCATCCGGTTCGGGCTGCCCGCGGCGTACGGCGGTGCGCGGTGGTTCGGCGGCGGGCCGGGCGAGGCGTACCCGGACACCCGGGCCGCCGCGATGCTCGGGCAGTGGCAGATGGAGGTGGACGCGCTCCAGACCCCGTACGTCAGGCCTCAGGAGAACGGGGCCCGGGTGGACGTCCGGTGGGTGGAGCTGACCGGCGCCGGCGGTACGGGGCTGCGGGCGGAGGGCGGCACACCGTTCTGGTTCACCGCGCGGCGCTGGACGAGCGAACAGCTGGACGCGGCGGAGCACGTGCCGGATCTGGTGGCCGGGGACCGCGTCTGGGTCAACCTGGACCACGCGGTGCAGGGCATCGGCTCGCAGTCCTGCGGACCGGGCGTACTGCCGGAGCACCGGCTCGACGCGGCGCCGGCGGAGTTCTCGTATCTGTTCTCGGCACTGGGCTGATCCCACGGATCCCATGCCCCGCCCCGCCCCGATCAGCGCGGGGCGGGGCGGGACGGGGACCTTGGCGGACGATCGGGGTGACCGGTACAGGGTGTCCGCCCCCCATGCGTTGAATCCTTTCATTCCCGAGGGGTTGCCCAGCGGCGTGGCGTCGGCGTTTTGCTGCGCACTCGTGGGCCCCCGTGGCTGTGGAAGGATGCCGGGCACCATGAGAACCAGCACCAAGGCGTCCGGTGGGCCCCGATGAGGGGCCGCGCGAAGCCTCCGCCGTCACCGTTGCCCCAGCGCGACGGGGTCGATCCGGTCCGGGTGCGGCTCCCGGAGGATCCGGACGGGCAGTGGCCGACGGTCCGTGATCACCTGCTGGCGCGGTTCGCCGGCGCGATCGGCGCGGAGCGGGTCGACGCCATGCTGGCAGGGGGCCGGTTCGTCTCCGTCCAGGGCACGGTGACGGGCCACGAGCCGTTCGCGGCGGGCCGGTACCTCTGGTTCCACCGGGACTTCGCACCGGAGGAGCGGGTGCCCTTCCCGGTCGGTGTGGTGTACCGGGACGAGCATCTGGTCATCGCGGACAAGCCGCACTTCCTGGCGACGACGCCGCGGGGCCGGCACATCACCGAGACCGCGGTGGCCCGGCTCCGCCGCGAACTGCGGCTGCCACTCCTTCAGCCCGCCCACCGGCTGGACCGGCTGACCGCGGGTCTCGTCCTCTTCGTCGTGCGGCCGGAGGAACGGGGCGCGTACCAGACGCTGTTCCGCGACCGCCTGGTCGCCAAGGAGTACGAGGCGGTGGCAGCGTACGAACCGCGGCTGCTTCTCCCGCGTACCGTGCGCAGCCGCATCGTGAAGGAGCGCGGGGTGATCGCCGCCCGCGAGGAGCCCGGCGAGCCGAACAGCGAGAGCCGGATCGAGCTGCTGGAGCACCGGGAAGGGCTCGGCCGCTACCGGCTGCGGCCCGCCACCGGGCGCACGCATCAGCTCCGGGTCCATATGAACAGCCTCGGTCTGCCGCTCGTTCACGACCCGGTCTATCCCGTGGTCGAGGCGGAGGGCGAACCCGACGACTTCGCGCACCCCCTTCAACTGCTGGCCAGGGTGCTGGAGTTCACCGACCCGGTCACGGGAGAGCCGCACCGCTTCGAGAGCGGGCTGCGGCTCTCCGCATGGCCGGAGGAATAGCCCCGGGCGTCAGTGGCCGCGGGCGATCCACTCGTCCAGGTGCGGGGCCTCCGCGCCGATGGTCGTGGAGTCGCCGTGTCCGGTGCGGACGGTCGTCGCCGGGTCCAGGGCGAGCAGCCGGTCCCGGATCGAGGCGACGATCGTCGGGAAGTGCGAGAACGACCGCCCGGTGGCGCCGGGACCGCCCTGGAAGAGCGTGTCGCCGGTGAAGACGGTGGTCAGCTCGGGGGCGTACAGGCAGACGGCGCCGGGGGCGTGCCCCGGGGTGTGCAGGACCTTGAGGGTCGTGCCGGCGACCCGCAGCTCCTGGCCGTCGGCCAGTTCGCCGTCCGGGGCCCGGTCCGGGTGGGTCTGCTCCCACAGCGGCAGGTCGTCGGGGTGGAGCAGGACCGGTGCGCCGGTGGCGTCGGCGAGCGCCGGGGCTGCGTCGATGTGGTCGTTGTGCGCGTGGGTGCAGATGATGGCGCGCAGCGTACGTCCGCCGAGGGCAGCCTGGATGGCGGCGGCGTCGTGGGCGGCGTCGATGACGACCGCCTCGGTGTCGTCGCCGACGATCCAGACGTTGTTGTCGACGTCCCACTCGCCGCCGTCGAGGGCGAAGGTGCCGGAGGTGACGAGGTGGTCGATGCGGGCGGTCATCAGAAGACCACCACCGAGCGCAGGACGTCGCCGTCGTGCATCCGGGCGAAGGCCTGCTCGATGTCGCCGAGGCCGATGGTCTCGGTGACGAACGCGCCGAGGTCGATCCGGCCCTGCTGGTGCAGGTCGATGAGCATCGGGAAGTCGCGCGAGGGCAGGCAGTCGCCGTACCAGGAGGACTTGAGCGAGCCGCCCCGGCCGAAGACGTCCAGGAGCGGGAGTTCGAGCTGCATCTCCGGCGTGGGGACGCCGACCAGGACGACGGTGCCCGCGAGGTCGCGGGCGTAGAAGGCCTGCTTGTACGTCTCCGGGCGGCCGACTGCCTCGATCACGACATCGGCACCGTTGCCGCCGGTGAGCGAGCGGATGGCCTCGACCGGGTCGCCGGTGCGGGAGTTGACGGTATGCGTGGCACCCATCTTCTTCGCCGTCTCCAGCTTGCGGTCGTCGATGTCCACGGCGATGATCTTCGCCGCTCCCGCCAGCCGTGCGCCCGCGATCGCCGCGTCTCCGACCCCGCCGCAGCCGATGACCGCGACCGAGTCGCCGCGGCCGACCTGGCCGGTGTTGATGGCGGCGCCGATGCCCGCCATCACGCCGCAGCCGAGGAGTCCGGCGACGGCCGGGGAGACCTCGGGGTCGACCTTGGTGCACTGGCCGGCGGCGACGAGGGTCTTCTCGGCGAAGGCGCCGATGCCGAGCGCCGGGGACAGCTCGGTGCCGTCCAGCAGGGTCATCTTCCGCTTGGCGTTGTGCGTGTCGAAGCAGTACCACGGGCGGCCGCGCAGACAGGCGCGGCACTGTCCGCACACGGCACGCCAGTTGAGGACCACGAAATCGCCCGGCTCGACGTCGGTGACTCCGTCGCCCACCGACTCCACGATGCCCGCGGCCTCGTGGCCGAGGAGGAAGGGGAACTCGTCGTTGATGCCGCCCTGCTTGTAGTGCAGGTCGGTGTGGCAGACGCCGCACGCCTGGATCTTCACCACGGCCTCACCGGGGCCGGGGTCCGGAATCACGATCGTCTCGACCCGTACCGGCTCGTTCTTTCCCGGTGCGATGACCCCTTGTACGTGCTGCGCCATTCCCGTGGTCTCCCTTTCCCGACTTCTCCTGAGATCGATTCCCGACTTTTCCTGAGATCGATCACGAACAACCGTACGCGGTGCGAGGGGGCCGCGGGAGCGCGCCGCGTGGGCAGCTCCCCGCCGCCCCGATCAGCTCGATCACCGCCGGGCCGGGGCCGGTCGTGTCGAGCGGCTGCGCCCCGTTCGTCCTCGACGTACTGGAGGGGCGGCATCGCCGCCGAGCGCGCGGTGGTCATCCTGGTGTCCGGTGCCGGCTCTGCACGGGCTCGCAGCAGGCCGGCCACCCGCTGTTGAGCGTCCTTGTCCTGCCGGTCCCTGACTCACCCGGCACCGATCACGGTCAAAGCGCCCTGGAGCATGACCGGCTGGATCAGGGCCGTTGGATTTCGGAGTCGTCAGCCCAGCCGCTCAGTGCCAGCTCGGCGACGTCCCGGACGCGCGGATCGGAATGGGCCGCGAACCGCTGGAGCCGAGCCCGCTCCTCGGTGTCGAGTCGGCCTTCGTGGTCCCAGGTGTCCACCTCTGCGTGCCACCCGATACCTCGCACCACCTCGCTCAGCACCTCCGGGTCCCGTTCCAGCTCTGCGTGAGCTCGGAGCAGGCCGGCCGCCCACTGTTGAGCCTCCTTGTCATGCAGGTCCCTGATCACGTCAACGCCGAAACCCCACAGGACTTCGGCTGTGAACTTCCGAAGACGAGGATCGGGTGCCGCCAGGGCAGCGGCGGTCTCGTCGCGGGAGAGCAGGTCCACTCGCCGTTCCAGTAGTTGCTTGACGAGGAACGGGCCCGAGTCGTCCGGGTCGGCGAATGCGAGGGCGCGGGCCGCGAGTTCGGCGAAGGGCGCCCGTATCCCGAAGGCCGGCTCCAGGATGCTGACAGCCGCTGTGTGCCAGGTCGAGACGGCGGACTGCCGGTCGCGCGCGCGGGCCAGGTCCAGTGCGGTCCGGCCGAGATCGTCCGTCAGACCATGCCTGACCGGGTGGCGAAGCAGCAGCTCCAGGGTGTCGCACGCGCCGGCGTCGGCCGCCAGCATCAGTGGCGTCAGCCCGCCTTGTGAGCGCCTGTCCGCATCCGCACCCCCGGCCAGGAGCAGCCGGGCTGTCTCGTAGGAGTCTGCGGCCACCGCCACTTCCAGCGCGGTGAAGCCGTCCGCGCCCGTACTGTTCACCGCCGCGCCGGCATTCAGCAGCGCCCGCACCGCCGCGGGGTCGTCGCCGCGTGCAGCTGCCGGCAGCTGCGCATCGAGTTCCTCCGACGGTTCTCGGCCCGGCCTTTGATGACCCATCCCTGCACCCCCTTGATCGCGCTCAATCCTCACACGCGGAACAGGCGGGCTCCAGGTACCGGGGCCGGGGCTGGGCGCTGCGGAGGGTCCCCGGCCGGTGCGGTGTGACCCTCGGGCCGCGTACGAGGGGCACACCGCGCGTCAGTCCCCGTACACCCGGCGGCCGCCCACGTACGTCGCCAGGACCCGCGTCTCAGCGATCTCCTCGGACGGTGCGGCGTAGGGGTCGCGGTCCAGTACCACCAGGTCGGCCAGGGCGCCGGCCCGGATGCTGCCCGTGTCGTCCAGGTGGTTCACGTACGCCGAACCCGCCGTGTACGCGGCCAGCGCCTCGGTCAGGGAGATGCGCTGCTCCGGGAAGAAGACCGGGCCGTCACCGCCGGGCACGACGCGGTTGACCGCGGTGTGGATGCCGTGCAGCGGGTCGGCGCTGCTGACCGGCCAGTCCGAGCCCGCGGCCACGGTGGCGCCGGAGCGCAGCAGGGCCGCGAACGGGTATTGGAGTGCGGCCCGTTCGCCGCCGAGGAAGGGGATGGTGAGCTCGTCCATCTGGGGTTCGTGGGCGGCCCAGAGCGGCTGGATGTTGGCGGTGGCGCCCAGCGCGCGGAAGCGGGGGATGTCGTCGGGGTGGACGATCTGGAGGTGGGCGAGGTGGGGACGGGTGTCGGTGAACCCGTTGGCGGTGCGGGCGGCCTCGACGGCGTCCAGCGCCTCACGCACCGCGCGGTCGCCCAGTGCGTGGAAGTGGGTCTGGAAGCCGAGGGCGTCCAGCTCCGTGACGTACCGGCGCAGTTCGACGGGGTCGACGAAACTGTTGCCGCTGTTGGCGGTGGCGCAGCCACAGGAGTCGAGGTACGGGGCGAGGAGGGCGGCGGTGCCGGTCTCGGCGACCCCGTCCTGCATGATCTTCACCGAACCGGCGCGGAAGTTACGGCCGGTCAGCGCCTCGCGCCTGGCGACGAGTCCGGGGATCTGCTCGGTGCCGTGTTCGCGGTCCCACCACAGTGCTCCGGTGACCCGGGCGGTCAGCGAGCCGTCACGGTCCGCCGCGAGGTAGGCGTCGGCCACGTCGTCCATCGAGCCGTAGGTGCCGACGATGGCGTCCTGCCAGGCGGTGATTCCGTACGCGTGGAGCAGGCGCTGGGCGCGGAGCAGGCCGGCGAGGCGGTCGGCTGCGGTGGAGCGCGGGGCGTGGCGGGCGACCAGGTCCATGGCGCCCTCCTGGAGGAGTCCGGTGGGCTCGCCCCGGTCGTCGCGCTCGATGCGGCCGTCGGCCGGGTCGGGGGTGTGTGCGGTGATCCCGGCGAGTGCGAGGGCGCGGCTGTTGACCCAGGCGCCGTGGTGGTCACGGTTGACCAGGCAGGCGGGGCGGTCCGGTACGGCGGTGTCGAGCTGCTGCCGGGTGGGGGCGCCGCCTTCGAAGGCGTCCATGGACCAGCCTCCGCCGGTGATCCACTCGCGTTCCGGGTTCGCGTCGGCGTAGGCCCGTACGGCGGCGATGGTGTCGGCGGCGTCCTTGATCTCCGTGAGGTTGCACTGGGCGAGTTCCTGCCCGGCCGACACCGGGTGGATGTGGGCGTCCTGGAAGCCGGGGAGCAGGAGGCGTCCGGCGAGATCGACCACCTCGGTGCGCGGGCCGATGAGTTCGCGTACCTCGTCATGGCCGACCGCGGTGATCCGGTCGCCGGTGACGGCGACGGTGGTGGCGCTGGTACGGGCGGCGTCCGTGGTGTGGACGGGACCGCCGGTGAACACGAGGTCGGCGGGGGTGTGGTGCATGAGCTGTTCCGTTTCGTTGCTTCGCAGGTTCGGGGCGTGCGGGTGAGGGGGTCAGGCGGGGTCCGGCACGGTCTCCCGGGCGGCCTCCGGGAGCGGGTCCTGGAACAGATCCGGGGCGACGGACCGGCCGGTGACGAAGTACGGGGACTTCCTGGCCCACTTGGCCCAGGCCGCCGCGACGGAGCCGGTCAACAGGATGGCGGCCGGGCAGAGAAGCATGAACCAGCCGTTGTCCGGGCTGACCTCGAAGTGGTCGGCCGAGGTGGCGAAGGTCCAGCAGAGGTAGCCGCCGAGCGCGAGCAGGACGAGGGCGCTGGTCACGGGAAGCACCACCGCCCGCACCGCCAGGGACCAGCTCTCCCGGAACGCCCCGCGGAAGCGCGACGCCGCGGCCAGCGCGGTGAGGGCGTAGTAGATCGAGACGACGACCCCGATCGCGTTCACGGACGCCAGGATCAGGTCTCCGACCTTCGGGATGACGAGGGAGAGCACGGCGATGGCTGCGGCGATGCAGCCGACCGCGACGGTACCCGCGGCGGGCGTTCCGTAGCGCGGGCTGACCTTGGTCCACAGGGGTCCGAGCGTGCGGTCGCGGCCCATGGCGAACATGCCTCGCACCGTCGGGATCACCCCGGACTGCAGGGACGCGACGGCGGACAGGGTGAGGGCGATCAAGGGGAGCGCGGCGAGCGGCTGGTCGGCCAGCCGGTCGCCGAAGTAGGTGAGCCCCTGGGCACCATGGGCGGTCAGCTCGTCGAGCGACAGGACACGCTGGAAGGCGAAGGAACCGAGCAGGAACAGGCCCAGCATCGTGAAGAGCGTGATGAGCCCGGCCTTGGACGCGTCCTGCGGGTCCCGGATCTCCTCAGTGACGCTGAAGGTGGACTCGAATCCCCAGAAGCAGAAGACGGAGAGCAGCAGCCCCTGGGCGAGCTGTTCGAAGGAGGGGATGGTGAACGGGTTGAGCCAGTCGAGGCTGAAGGGCTGTGAGCCGGCGAACAGGCCGTATCCGCAGAAGCCGAGCAGGACGGCGTACTCGAAGACCAGGAGGTACTTCTGGAACGTGGCGGCCGACCGGAGGCCGGTGACCGCGGTGAAGGTGACGGCGACCAGGACGACGATGCCGAGCGCGGTCGACTGCGCGGTGGAGTCCGGGTCGAGCCGGAGCCCGGCCAGCTCGCGCAGTCCGCTCTCGCCGGCGAGCTGGAGCAGGGCGGAGCCGGTGACGGTGGTGGTGTAGGCGAGGAACACGATCGTGGAGACGATACCGATCCAGCCGACGAGGAAGCCGAGCCAGGGGCTGAGCGAGCGGCCGACCCAGACGTAGCCGCTGCCCATGTTCGGCTCGACCCTGTTGAGCCGGGAATAGGCGCTCGCGATGCCCAGGATCGGCAGGAAGGCAAGCAGCATGATGATCGGGAGGTGCAGCCCGACGGCAGTGGCGGTGACGCCCAGCCCGATGCCGATGCTGGTGGTGGCCGCGGTCGACGAGGCCGCGATGGCGAACCCGTCGGCCACACCGAGGCTCTTGCGCAGGGGTGCCGCTGCTGTTCCGGGTGGCTTGTCACCGTAGGGGGTACGAGAGGACGTCACGGTCGCTCCTTCGCCGAGGGACGCTTTTCGGCCCTGCTGGCGGCATATCGAACTCCTCGGGGTTCCGCACGTCAACGCTGTTGTCATAAGGTCCGGGCATGAACGCGAGCGAGCGGGTGGTGCCGGAGGGAGCGCGGCGCCGCAGGCGTCCCACCAAGCAGGGCACCGTGCTGTCCGAGCAGCTGATCGTGGAGACGGCGCTGCGGCTGATCGGTGAGCACGGGGCTGCCGCACTCACCGTGCGCCGGCTCGGTGCGGCCCTGGGGTCCGATCCGAGCGCGCTCTACCGGTACTTCCGGGACACGGACGAGCTGTTGCTGGCGGTGGCCGACGAGTTGATCGGACGGACTCTGCGCACCTGGCGGCCGACGGGTGACTGGCGCGCGGATCTGCGGTCGTTGGGGCTGCGGATGCATGCGGACTATCTGACCCACCCGCAGGCCGCGCTGCTGACCTTCGCGCGGGTCACCGGCCGTACACACGAGATCCGGTCGGTGGAGGCGATCCTCGGGGTGCTGCGCGGGGCCGGGTTCCCGGACGGCGAGGCGGTGCGGATCTACCACGTCTTCGTCGATCAGACCCTGTCGTTCGCGGCGCTGGACGCGACGACGCTGGCGCTCCCGGAGCAGGCCAGGGAGCAGGAGGTGCAGGCCTGGCCGGAGATCTACGCCCGGCAGCCGGCGCACACGTATCCCCACATCGCGGCGACCGCGCCCGTACTGGTCGCGGAGATGAGCCGCAGCGGCTACCCGGCGGCGCTGGAGATGATGCTCGCCGCAGCGGCGGCCCGGCTCCAGCACGTGAACCCGGCGCCGCCTGCCGACGCCTGAGCGGGCCTGCTCAGGGCGCGAGGACGTCCAGTTCGTGCAGGGCACCCGTCGCGATCTCCTTCGTCAGCCGCTCCGCCTCCGCCGCGTCGCCCTCGCGGACCGCTTCGGCGAGCCGGACATGGAGGGTGACGGCCGCGGGGTCGGGGTCCTCGAACATCACCTGGTGGTGGGTGCGTCCCGCCAGGACCTCGGCGACCACGTCACCGAGGCGCGCGAACATCTCGTTGCCGGAGGCGTTGAGGACGATCCGGTGGAACGCGATGTCGTGTTCCAGGTACCCCTCCAGCTGCTGGCCGCGCGAGGTGGCGACCATGCCGAGGGCCCGTTCGGTGAGCTCGGCGCACTGCTCAGGGGTGGCGTTGCGAGCGGCGAGCGAGGCGGCGACGGGTTCGATCGCCGAGCGCAGGACCGTCAGCGAGCGGAGCTGTCGCGGGCGGTCGGCGCCGGCCAGCCGCCACCGGATGACCTGCGGATCGTAGACGTTCCACGCCTCGGCCGGCCGGACGGTCACGCCGACCCGGCGCCGGGACTCCACCAGGTGCATGGACTCCAGAACCCGGATCACCTCCCGCACGACCGTGCGGGATACGTCGAAGCGCTGGGCCAGCTCGTCCGTGCGCAGGACCTGGCCGGGCAGGTGCTCACCCGCGGCGATCTCCAGACCCAGGGTGTCCAGCACATGTGTATGCAGCCCCTGGCCCTGTGTGGTCATGGCCCAAGAGTACGGGGGCCTCTGCGGGCAGCTCCTCCGGCAACGAAAAGTACGACGTTTATGTCACAGCATCTTGAATAAGTCGTACGTATACGTTTCAGTAGCGCGACGGACCGATGTCGAGGAAGACATCGAAGAGGACAGCGAGGCACCGCAATGAGCACCCCCCACGTCGTCGTGGTGATGGGCGTCGCAGGAACCGGCAAGACCACGATCGGCCCCCTGCTCGCCACCGCACTGGGCGTTCCGTACGCCGAGGGCGACGACTTCCATCCCGCCGCGAACATCGCCAAGATGTCGGCCGGCACCCCGCTGGACGATGCGGACCGGTGGCCCTGGCTCGATGCGATCGGGCAGTGGGCACACGGCAGGGCGGGGCTCGGCGGCGTGGTCAGCAGCTCGGCGCTGAAGCGGGCCTACCGCGACCGGCTTCGCAGCGAGGCCCCCGGTGCCGTCTTCCTGCATCTGAGCGGCGACCGCTCGCTCATCGAGGAGCGGATGGCGGGCCGCAAGGGCCATTTCATGCCGACCGCGCTCCTCGACTCACAGTTCGCCACCCTCCAGCCCCTTGAGGACGACGAGGCCGGCGTCGCCGTGGATGTGTCCGGCAGCCCCGAGGAAATCACCCAGCGAGCCGTCGCCGCGTTGCGCCGGCTCGAAAACTAAGGATCATCACCGTGACCGGTCTCAGCGTCGAGATGCTGGCAGCGGACGCCGTCGAACCCATCACTTCGGCCGGCAACGCACAGTTGGGCATCGCCGTCCTGGCGGGCATCGCCGTCATCGTCCTGCTCATCACCAAGTTCAAGATGCACGCGTTCCTCGCGCTGACCATCGGCTCCCTGGCGCTCGGTTCGTTCGCCGGCGCGGCGCCGGCGAAGACGATAGCGAGCTTCACCGCGGGTCTCGGCTCGACCGTCGCGGGTGTCGGCGTCCTCATCGCGCTCGGCGCGATCCTGGGCAAGCTGCTCGCGGACTCCGGCGGCGCGGACCAGATCGTCGACACGATCCTCGCGAAGGCGAGCAGGCGGGCCATGCCGTGGGCGATGGTCCTCATCGCCTCGATCATCGGTCTGCCGCTGTTCTTCGAGGTCGGGATCGTGCTGATGATCCCGGTGGTGCTGCTCGTCGCCAAGCGCGGCAACTACTCCCTGATGCGGATCGGCATCCCTGCCCTGGCCGGCCTGTCCGTGATGCACGGGCTCATACCCCCGCACCCCGGCCCGCTCGTCGCGATCGACGCCCTCGGTGCCAACCTCGGTGTCACGCTGGCCCTCGGTGTACTGGTCGCGATCCCCACGGTGATCATCGCCGGTCCAGTCTTCTCCCGCTACGCCGCCCGCTGGGTCGACATCAAGGCCCCGGAGAAGATGATTCCGCAGCGCCCGTCCGAGGATCTGGACCGCCGGCCCAGCTTCGGCGCCACCCTGGCGACGATATTGCTGCCCGTCGTCCTGATGCTGGTCAAGGCGCTCGTCGACATCGTGGTGGACGACCCGGAACAGGGTCTCCAGCAGGTCACCGATGTCATCGGTTCGCCGCTGATCGCGCTGCTCACCGCGGTCATCGTGGGCATGTTCACGCTGGGCCGGGCGGCCGGATTCACCAAGGGCCGTCTCTCCTCCACCGTGGAGAAGTCCCTCGCCCCGATCGCCGGGGTGCTGCTCATCGTGGGCGCGGGCGGCGGCTTCAAGCAGACGCTGATCGACGCCGGCGTGGGTCAGATGATCCTGGAGTTCTCCGAGAACTGGTCGATCCCGGCGCTGCTGCTCGGCTGGCTGATCGCCGTGGGCATCAGGCTCGCGACCGGTTCGGCGACCGTGGCCACCATCTCGGCGGCCGGTCTGGTGGCCCCGCTGGCTGCCGACATGTCGACCTCGCACGCAGCTCTGCTGGTTCTCGCCGTCGGCGCGGGCTCGCTCTTCTTCAGCCATGTCAACGACGCGGGGTTCTGGCTGGTGAAGGAGTACTTCGGGATGGACGTCGGCCAGACGGTGAAGACCTGGTCGGTGATGGAGACCATCATCTCCGTGGTCTCGCTGGCCTTCATCCTGCTCCTGTCACTGGTCCTCTAGCCGCTCTCCCGGCTCCCGCCACAGCGGGTGCTCGCGACGGGCCCATCGGCGCTCGACCGACCCGGTGCGCATGCCACGGCGTGCCTCCGGGTCGGTGAGGGCCATCGCGATGTGACCGCCCAGCACGATGCCGATCGCGAGCGCCAGCCAGTCGTGGACGAACGTCGCACCGGTCCGCCACATCAGCGGGGCGAGACCGGTGAACCACATCAGCAGCCCGGTGCCCGCCATGACGAGCACCGCTCCCGCGATCCACGCCGCGTACAGCTTCTGTCCGGCGTTGAACTTCCCGGCCGGACGGGACTCCGGCCGGTGGTCACGGCGGCGCACCGCCCGCAGCCACTGCCGGTCGTGCGGTCCGAAGCGGTTGAGCCGCCTCAGATCGGCCCGCAGGGACCGCGCGGCCAGCCCCGCCAGCAGCGGTACGGGGATGAGCAGCCCGGACCACTCGTGCACCGTGACCACGAGCAGGCGGCGCCCGACGAGTTCGGCGAGCTGCGGGACGTACAGGCAGGCCGCCGTGGCCACGCAGGTGAGCATCAGCGCCGCCGTGGTGCGGTGCACCCACCGCACCGGCCGGCTGAACCGGCGGACCCGGCCGGGCGCCTCAGGTCGTGGGGGCATCGTCGCGGCCGTTGGACCGGCCGACCCAGGCGTCGACGTCATATCCGAGCTTCTCCCAGTAACCGGGGCGAACCGAGTCCGTGACGGTGATCCCGGAGAGCCATTTCGCCGACTTGTAGAAGTACATCGGGGCCACGTAGAGGCGGACCGGCCCGCCGTGGGAGTGGGACACCGGCCGGTCCTGCATCCGCAGCGCCACGAGCACATCGGCCCGGCGGGCCTGCGTGAGGGTGAGGCTCTCGCTGTAGGTGCCGTCGAAGCAGGTGAAGCGGACCGCCTTCGCCCCGGGCCTCACCCCCGCCGCGTCCAGCAGAGCGGAGAGCCGTACACCCTCGAAGGGGGTCTCGGGCACCCGCCAGCCCGTGACGCACTGGACGTCCCGCACCATCCGGGTCTGCTCCATCCCCTTCAGCGCGTCCAGGGTGTACGTGGCCGGGCGGTCGACCAGGCCGTCCACGGTCAGCCGGTAGTCGGCGGCGCTCCTGTGCGGTACGGACGTGGCGACGGAGTAGTACCGGAAGCCGCCGCCGTTGGGCAGCAGACCGGTCAGCCCGGTGGGGTCCTTGTCGGAGAGTGCGCCCAGGCCGGATTCGAGGGTCCGCTGCAGTACGGGGGCGGCGACGAGCCCGGCGGCGCCCAGGCCGAGCATCGTCAGGACCAGGCGGCGGCCGACGGGGGTGCCGGTGCCGTCCGGATCGGCGCCCTGGGCAGCCGTGTCCGGTTGCGCGCCGGAGGAGGAACTGTTCACCCTTCGATTCGAACACTCGGAACCACCCGGCGCCAGGGGCGGGGGCGGTATGTCACCGTCCCGTCAGATTCACCCCGCCAGCGGCGGGCAGCGGATGCCAGACTTGCCCCATGCCGAACCGTGAAGCGCTCAAGCCCTTCCTTCTCGCGTTCCCCGGCCCGCTGCGCGACCGGTTGGTCGCCGCGGTGCTCGACGGGCGGAAGGTGTCGACGACCGGACTGTTCGTGGAGTACCAGGTGGAGCAGGAGGAACCGCCGCCCGTGGGTGAGCGGTCCGCGCTGATCGACTCGGACGGGCAGGAGATCGCGGTCCTGGAGATCACGGAAGTGCGGATCCTGCGGCTCGGTGACGTCGATCTGCAGCATGTGCTCGACGAGGGCGAGGGCGACACCTCGGTGGCCGGGTGGCGGGAGGGCCACGAACGGTTCTGGCACAGCGCGGAGATGCGGGAGGCGCTCGGCGACCCGGAGTTCACGGTCGACGACGACACGCTGGTCGTCGCGGAACGGTTCCGGGTCGTCGAAATCGTCGAAGCGCCCTGACCGGCCGCGCCCTCAGAGCCCTCGGTCGTCGGCCTCCGCCCGGTCCGGGGCACGGACGAGCCCCAGCCGGCGCCTGACCGCGAGCAGGCGGGGATGGCGTTCGTGCATCTCGGCCGAGCGGCGGTCCAGCTCCTTGCCGAGGCGCTCCGTGCGCTTCTCGATGTCGAGCTCGTCCAGGATGCGGTCGACCTCGGCGAGCAGCGCCCCGTGCAACTGCCACTTCCTGGGGTGTTCCTGGACTGCCGCCAGCAGCATGTCCGCCACCCGGTCGCGGGTGGCGCGGCTGGTCGTCAGCGCTTCGGCCAGCCGGTCCTCGGCATCTTCGGCACTGGCGGCGACCGGAGTCGTGATCAGCAGCGAGAAGCTCTCGATGGCGCCCGCCATCTGCCCGAACAGTTCGGTGAGCCCGGGTGCCACGTCTGCGGGGAAGAGGGCTTCGTCGACGCGCTCCTTGGCCAGGTCGGTCAGCGTCCTGGCCAGCACCCGCAGGACCACCGCGCAGATCTCCAGCGTGTCCAGGCCGGTGCGCAGCACCACGCGGTAGAGCAGCCCCTGACGTACGCGCGGATTGAGCATGAGGCTCTCCTCCGCCTGCCGCAGCGAGGCGTCCACCGCCACGATGTCGTGGTCGACGCGGCGGGCCCGGTGCAGCCGTTCGGCCGCCTGCTCGACGGTGACGCGGCCACCCAGGTCGCCCCCCAGGTCGCGGAACAACTCCCCCATCTCGCGGGCCAGCCCGTCGATGGACGCACCCGCCGTCTGCACCCACACGGGCGGGGCGAACAGCAGGTTGAACAGCAGCCCCACGCCCGCGCCGATCAGCGTCTCGAAGACGCGTTCCCAGGCGGTGTCGGCGACCTGGGCGACGCCGAGCACCAGCATGGCGCTGATCGCCACCTCGGGGACGAACTCGTTCACCCGGACCAGCCGGCCGATGATCAGCGAGGTGAAGATCGTCAGCCCGAGGCTCCACCAGGACAGCCCCACCAGGGAACTGAACCCGCTGGCGATCAGCACCCCGACGATCACGGAGTTCACGCGCCGGATCCCCGTGGTGAGGGTGGCGTAGAGCGTGACCTGGACGACGAGCAACGCGGTGAGCGGGGCGGTCAGAGGCGCGGGCTGGGACAGCGTCGCCGTCGCCACGGCATAGGCGATCACCGCCGCTCCCGTGGAGCGCAGGGTCTGGGCCCCCACGGGTTCGGTGGTGCGCCGGACGAGTTTGATGACGGGCTCGGCTACTCCTGGCATCTCCTTCCCATGCCCGCATTCGGTACCCGTGCACGGTTCCCCGCCCCGAACCCCACCGGACGGACGCGCGGATGGAGGCGTGCTAGCCGACGGCCTGCGCCGCCGCCCGGCCCGCCGCCCGGCCGGAGAAGATGCAGCCGCCGAGGAAGGTGCCCTCCAGGGAGCGGTAGCCGTGCACCCCGCCGCCGCCGAACCCGGCTGCCTCACCGGCCGCGTACACCCCGGCCAGCGGGGTGCCCTCCGCGGTGAGGACCCGGGAGGACAGGTCCGTCTCCAGCCCGCCCAGCGACTTGCGGGTCAGGATGTTGAGCCGTACGGCGATCAGCGGCCCGGCCTTCGGGTCGAGGATGCGGTGCGGAGTGGCCGTACGGATGAGCTTGTCGCCGAGGTAGGTACGGGCGCCCCTGATCGCGGTGATCTGGAGGTCCTTGGTGAAGGGGTTGGCGATCTCCCGGTCGCGGGCGGTGATCTCGCGGCGCAGGTCGTCCTCGTCGATCAGTGATTCGCCGGTGAGGGCGTTCATTCCGCGGACCAGGGCACCGAGGTCCTTCTCGACGACGAAGTCCACGCCGTTGTCCATGAACGCCTTCACCGGCCCCGGCACGTCCGCGCGTGCCCGGCCGATCACGTCGCGGATGGACTTGCCGGTCAGATCGGGGTTCTGCTCGGAGCCGGAGAGCGCGAACTCCTTGCCGATGATCTTCTGGTCGAGGACGAACCAGGTGTAGTCGTGGCCGCTGCGCATGATGTGTTCGAGGGTGCCGAGTGTGTCGAAACCGGGGAAGAGCGGGACGGGCAGCCGCTTGCCGCGGGCGTCCAGCCAGAGCGAGGACGGGCCGGGCAGGATCCGGATGCCGTGCTTGGCCCAGATCGGCTTCCAGTTCTCGATGCCCTCGGTGTAGTGCCACATCCGGTCGCGGTTGATGTGGTGGGCGCCCGCCTCCTCGGTGATGCCGAGCATCAGCCCGTCGACGTGGGCGGGGACGCCGGAGAGCATCTTGGCGGGCGGGGTGCCGAGCCGCTCGGGCCACTGCTTGCGGACGAGGTCGTGGTTGCCGCCGATGCCGCCGGAGGTGACGATCACCGCCTGGGCCCTGAGCTCGAAGGTGCCGGCTGCCTCCCGGCTGCTCGCCGTGCCGCGGGCCGCGTCGCTGGGCGCCAGGATCTCGCCGCTCACGGTGTCGACGGCGCCCCCCGTACGGCCGAGGCCGGTGACGCGGTGGCGGAAGCGGAAGGTGACGAGCCCCTTGGCGACGCCCTCGCGCACCCGGCGCTCGAAGGGGGCGACGACGCCGGGGCCGGTGCCCCAGGTGATGTGGAAGCGGGGGACGGAGTTGCCGTGGCCGTTCGCGTCGTAGCCGCCGCGCTCGGCCCAGCCGACGACGGGGAAGAACCGCATGCCCTGCTGGTGCAGCCAGGAACGCTTCTCGCCGGCGGCGAAGTCGACGTACGCCTCGGCCCACTTCCGCGGCCAGTGGTCCTCCTTGCGGTCGAAGCCGGCCGTGCCGAGCCAGTCCTGGAGGGCCAGCTCATGGCTGTCCTTGATCCGCATCCGGCGCTGCTCGGGCGAGTCGACGAGGAAGAGGCCGCCGAAGGACCAGTGGGCCTGACCGCCGAGCGACTGCTCGGGTTCCTGGTCGAGGAGGATGACCGAACGGCCCGCGTCGACGAGTTCCGCAGCGGCGACCAGCCCCGCGAGTCCCGCCCCGATCACGATCACATCAGCGTCGTACGCCATGGGTTCCATCCTTGTCGGGGCGACCGGGCCGTTGGCCGGCGGAGTGACCGCAGGTCACCCGTGCGGACGCTCGCGAAGTTACTCGTGCGTCAGATCTTCGGCACCTGCCGCCCCGGCGTCAACCGCCCGGTCGGCCGCACTCCGGCCGCACCGGTGGTCCCCAGGCGCTATCGTCGAAACAAATCACCCTCTTCCGGCCTGACTTGGGGTGGAGAAGCGTGTCGGTGCTGGTCCTCGTGCTCGCCGTGAGCGCCGCCTGCTGTCTGGGTTTCGGCTTCGTGCTGCAACAGGCCGCCGCCAGCCACGCCCCGAGGAGCGACTATCTCTCCCCCCGGCTGCTGCTGGACCTGATGCGGGTGCGCAGCTGGCTGGCCGGCATCGGCCTGATGGTCTGCGGCATGGTGCTGGGTGCCCTGGCCCTGGGCAAGGGCGAGGTCTCCGTCGTCGAACCGCTCCTCGCCACCAATCTGCTCTTCGCGATGGCCCTGTCCCGTCACCGCACCGGTCAGCGGCTGGGCCGGCAGGGCTGGGCGGGGCTCTGGCTGCTGGCCGGCGGGGTCGCGGCGTTCCTGGTGGCGGGCGAGCCGAAGGGCGGACAGGCGGTGTCGAGTCCGCTGCGGCACTGGCTGGTGATCGGTGTGGTGGTGGGCCTGGCCCTGCTGCTGACGGCCTTCGCCAAGCGTTCCCGGTCGGGGGTGTCCCCCGCGCTTCTCGCGGTGGCGGCGGGACTGCTCTACGGACTCCAGGACGCCCTCACCCGCGTCAGCGGGCAGCGCTTCTCGGACGGGGGCTGGGCGGCGCTCGTCACCGGCTGGCAGCCGTACGCGGTGCTGGTGCTGGGGGTGACGGGGCTGATCCTCGTGCAGAGCGCGTTCGAGACCGGCCCGCTGCGGATGTCGCTGCCGGCGCTGACCGCGGCCCAGCCACTGGCCGGGATCGCCTGCGGGATCGGCTTCATGGGCGACCAGGTGCGCACCGACACGGCCGCGCTGGCCTGGCAGGCGGCCGGGCTCGCCGCGATCGTGATCGGAATCGTCCTGCTCGGACTGCATCCGGCGATGCCGGAGGGGCCGGTGGGCGGGCGCCGCCCGGAGCGTCTTCAGCCGCATTGAGGGAGGTCCCTCACCTGTGTGTCAGAGGCTGATGTTGGATGAGGGGCATGACACCTTCGGACGAGATCCTGGACATCGTCGACGAGCACGACGTCGTCGTGGGACAGGCCCCGCGCGGCGAGGCGACCGCGCAGGGCCTGCGTCACCGCTGCGTCTTCATCGAGGCCCGGGACGCCGACGGCAAGATCTTCGTGCACCGCAGGACCGCCACCAAGCTGGTCTTCCCCGCCCACTACGACATGTTCGTCGGCGGGGTCGTCGGCGCCGGTGAGTCCTACGACGATGCGGCACTGCGGGAGGCCGAGGAGGAGCTGGGCGTCACGGGCCTGCCCCGTCCCGAGCCGCTGTTCAAGTTCCTCTACGAGGGTGGCGGGCACACCTGGTGGTCGTACGTCTACCGGGTGCGGTGCGAGCTGCCGGTGAAGCCGCAGGTGGAGGAGGTCGCCTGGCACACTTTCCTCACGGATGAGGAGCTGGAGCAGCGGCTCGGCGACTGGCAGTGGGTGCCGGACGGCCTGGAGAGCCACCGGCGGCTTCAGGCGTTCCGGGAGTCTTCCTGAACCGGCCGAGGGATACACCCCAAAGTGGCAGATAAGGTCCGTACGTGAACGAATTTGTGCAGAGCCTGCGGCTGTGGTTCGCGCCGCAGCGGATCCGCGAAGAAGGCGACACCCCCGACTACCGCTTCTCGCTCGCCAACGAGCGGACCTTTCTCGCCTGGATCCGGACGGCTCTCGCACTGATCGGCGGCGGTTTCGCGGTCGACCAGTTCCTGCCCGAGCTGGCATGGGGCGTCCGCGCGGGCCTGGCGCTCGCACTGCTTGCGGCCGGTGTGCTGTGCGCGCTGCGGGCCGTCAACCACTGGGTGCGGTGCGAGCGGGCGATGCGGCGGGGCGAGGACCTGCCGGTCTCCCGGTTCCCGACGCTGCTGAGTCTCGCGGTCGCCGTCGTCGCCGTGGCGATGGTGGTGGTGGTCCTCTTCGGCTGGGAGGGCCGGTGAGCACCGGGGAGCGGGATCCCGGCCTGCAGCCGGAGCGGACCAGGCTGGCCTGGCGGCGCACCACGCTCTCCTGCACGGTGGTGGCACTGCTGGCGGGCAAACAGGCCCTGCACAGCGGGGCCACCCCGGCCGGGGTGGTCGCCCTGTCGTTGAGCGTGCTCGCCTGGCTGGGGTTTCTGCGGGTGGCGAACCGGCGGGTGCAGGGCATGGGGACCGCCCGCCCGCGGACGCTCGGGTCCCGGGAGGCCCTGACGGCTGCGGCGTGCACGGTCGCGCTGGCGGTGTTCGCCGCCGCCATGCTGTTCTGAGCCGGCGGTCAGTCCTCTTCCTCCCAGTCGACGGTGACGACGATCTTTCCGCGGGTGCGGCCCTCGGCGTTGAGCCGGTGGGCCTCGGCGGCCTCGGCCAGGGGGAAGACCCGGTCCACATGGACCGAGACGATGCCCCGCTCGGCCAGCTCCGCCAGATGGGCCAGGTCCTTGGCGTCGGGCCGGACGAAGGCGTACTTGCCGCCGTACGAGAACACCTCGTCGTCGACGATGGACGCGAGGCGGCCGTCCGGCGCGAGCGTCTCGGCGGACACGCGCAGGGCCTCACCGCCCACGGTGTCGAAGGCGGCGTCGATCCCGTCGGGAGCCAGCGCCCGCAGCCGGTCCGCGAGCGCGTCCCCGTACGCCACGGGTTCCGCGCCGAGCTGCCGCAGATGGTCGTGGTTGCGTTCGCTCGCGGTCCCGATGACCCGGCAGCCGGTGTGACGGGCGATCTGCACGGCGAACGAACCGACGCCTCCCGCCGCCGCGTGGACGAGGACGGTGTCCCCGTTACGGATCCGCAGCGTCCGGTGGAGTACCTGGTAGGCGGTGAGGCCGGCCAGGGGCAGCCCCGCGGCCTCCTCGAAGCTCAGGCTCAGCGGCTTGCGCGCCAGGGTGCGCACGGGTGCGGCCACGTACTCGGCGAAGGTGCCACGGCTGAGGAAGTCCTCCCGCACGTATCCGATGACCTCGTCGCCGACGGCGAACTCGTCGACGGCGATGCCCGGCTGGACGACGACCCCCGAGACGTCCCAGCCGGGGATCACCGGGAAGACCGTTTCCAGAACGGCGTCGAGGTGCCCCTCGCGGGCGACCCTGTCGACCGGATTGACCGCCGCGGCCCGTACCTTCACCAGGACGGTGTCGGGGCCGACCTTGGGGTCGGGGCGCTCCCCGTACTCGAGGACATCGGCCCCGCCGTACCTGCTGTAGCTGATCGCCTTCATGTAACGACCCTCGGGGCGGCCCGGGATGCCCGCAACTCAGGCGGGTGCGGGCCCCGCCGTCACCAGCGCGGGATCGCGGGTGTCGCCCATCCCGGCTCGGCCTTGCGCATCGCGGCGGCGTCGTCGCGCTCGCGCATCGTGCCGTCGTCGTCGAGCCAGCGGCGGTGCAGTACGGCCAGGCGTTCCCGGTCGAGTTCGACACCGAGGCCCGGGGCGTCGGAGACGGTGAGCCGTCCGTCCTCGAAGGCGTGCCGGGTGGTGATGACGTCCTCGGTCTGCCAGGGGTAGTGGCTGTCGCAGGCGTAGTCGAGGTTGGGGACGGTGGCCGCCACGTGCGTCATGGCGGCGAGACTGATCCCGAGGTGGGTGTTGGAGTGCATGGACAGTCCGACACCGAAGGTGCGGCAGATGCCGGCCAGTTCGCGGGTGCGGTGCAGCCCGCCCCAGTAGTGGTGGTCGGAGAGGACGACCTGGACGGCGTCCCGGGCAAAGGCCTCCGGGACCTCGGCGAGCGTGGTGACGCACATGTTCGTTGCCAGCGGTACGTCGGTGCCGGCGGCGACCGCGGCCATCAGCTCCGTGCCGCTCGCCGGGTCCTCCAGGTATTCGAGTACGCCCTTGAGCTGTTCGGCGACGTACAGCGAGGTCTCGACGGACCAGGCGCCGTTGGGGTCCAGGCGCAGCGGCTGTCCGGGAAACGCCTCGGCCAGGGCGCGGACCGCGGCGATCTCCTCGTCGGGCGGGAAGACACCGCCCTTCAGCTTGAAGGAGGAGAAGCCGTACTCACGGGCGAAGCGCCGGGCCTGGGCGACGACCCCGGCCGGGTCGACGGCCGCGCCCCAGTCGTCGCGTTCGCCGCCGTCCGGGTGCTCGGCCCAGCGGTAGAAGAGGTACGCGCTGTACTCGACGCTGTCGCGGACCTTGCCTCCGAGCAGCGCGTGCACGGGCAGGCCGCGGGACTTGCCCAGGGCGTCCAGGCAGGCGACCTCGAAGCCGGAGACCACCGAGAGCCGCAGCTTGTCCGCGGTCTGCACGCCGCGCAGACCGCCCGCGTCGACCCGCGCGTCGGCCGCGCGTGAATCTCCGCACACCTCGGCGGCGAGGGCGAAGAGGCCGTTCACATCGCTGACCGGGCGTCCGGCCAGGGCCATGGCGAGCGGCTCGGCCAGTTCGAGGTACTTGCCGTCGCCGTAGGTCTCCCCGATGCCGGTCACACCGCCGCGGGTGACAACCTCCACGATGAGCCGTGGGGTGTACGGCTGGTGGACGCCCTGGGTGTTGAGGAGCGGCGGATCGGCTACGAGGATCGGGGTCAGCCGTACTTCGTCGATCAATAGCGCAGTATCCATACGTGAACTCTATTCAGAGGTGCGACTGAACGCCAGAGTCCGGCCGCCCTTCGGACCGGATTCCGCACATCCGGTTCCGGAAGTTCACTGGACGACATACCGACTGGTCGGCATCATGAACACCGACTGATTTTCCACCCCGGAGGTGCGCACGATGAGCCCAGTCCACCCGCCAGGTCTCGACCTCGACCGCTTGCGCGGACATCTCGACCGGGAGCGGCCTGGTCTGGTGAACGGACCGCTCGACGCCCGGCTCATCGAGGGCGGCCGCTCGAACCTGACATACGTCGTCACGGACACGGGCGGCACCGGGCGCTGGGTCGTCCGCCGGCCGCCACTGGGCCATGTGCTGGCCACCGCGCACGACATGAAGCGCGAGCACCGGGTGATCAGCGGGCTGCACCCCACGGCCGTACCGGTCCCCGAACCGTTGCTGCTCTGCGAGGACGACTCGGTCATCGGATCGCCGTTCTACGTCATGGAGTACGTCGAGGGCACCCCGTACCGCACGGCGGAGCAGCTCGCCCCGCTGGGCCCCGAGCGCACCCGCAAGGCCGTGCTCGGCCTGGTCGACACCCTCGTGGAACTGCACGCCGTGGACCCGCAGGCCGTCGGCCTCGGCGACTTCGGGCGCCCCGAGGGCTTCCTCGACCGGCAGCTGCGCCGCTGGGGCAAGCAGCTGGACGCCTCCCGCAACCGCGAACTTCCCGGCATCGACGAGCTGCACGCGGCACTCGGCAGGCAGCTCCCCGACTCCCCCGCCCCGACCGTCATCCACGGCGACTACCGCCTGGACAACGTGCTGATCGGCGCGGACGACGAGATCAAGGCCGTCCTCGACTGGGAGATGTCGACGCTCGGCGACCCGCTCACCGACCTCGGCCTGCTGGTGATGTACAGCTCCGACCTGGGCCTGCCCGAGTCACCGGTCTCCACCACCAGCGGCGCGGCCGGTCACCCCTCCCCCGCCGAACTGATCGAGCGCTACGCGGCCCGCTCCGGCCGGGACACCTCCGGCATCTCCTGGTACACGGCGTTCGCCTGGTTCAAGCTCGCCGTGATCCTGGAGGGCATCCACTACCGCTACACCCTGGGCCAGACGGTCGGCGGCGGCTTCGACCGCATCGGCGACCTCGTCCCCGTCTTCATCGAGCACGGCCTCACCACCCTCCAGGAAGGCTGACCCACCCCATGGACTTCGCATTCGACGCCCGCACCGAAGAGCTGCGCGCCAAGCTGCTCACCTTCATGGACGAGCACGTCTACCCGGCCGAGAAGACCGCGGACGAGCAGCGGGAGCAGCTCGCGTCGCCGTGGGACACCCCGCAGGTCGTCGAGGACCTGAAGGCCGAGGCCCGCAGGCAGGGGCTGTGGAACCTCTTCCTGCCGGACGCCGAGTACGGCGCCGGGCTCACCAATCTCCAGTACGCCCCGCTGGCGGAGATCCTGGGCCGCTCCCCGCAGTTGGCGCCGACCGCGCTGAACTGCGCGGCACCGGACACCGGGAACATGGAGGTGCTGGCGCAGTTCGGCACCGAGGAGCAGAAGAAGCAGTGGCTGGAGCCGCTGCTGGCCGGGGAGATCCGGTCCGCGTTCGCGATGACGGAGCCGGAGGTCGCCTCGTCGGACGCGACCAACATCGAGACCCGCATCACCCGCGATGGCGAGGACTACGTCATCAACGGCCGCAAGTGGTACATCTCCGGGGCGATGAACCCGGACTGCGCGATCTTCATCGTGATGGGCAAGACCGACCCGGACGGCGAGGACATCCGCCGCCAGCAGTCACAGATCCTCGTCCCGCGCGACACCCCGGGCCTGACCGTGAAGCGCGCCATGAAGGTGTACGGCTACGAGGACCACTACCACGGCGGCCACGCCGAGGTCCTCTTCGACAACGTGCGGGTGCCCGCGGCCAACCTGGTCGGCGAGGAGGGCGGCGGTTTCGCCATCGCCCAGGCGCGGCTGGGTCCGGGCCGGATCCACCACTGCATGCGGCTGATCGGCATGGCCGAGCGCGCCATCGAGCTGATGTGCCGCCGCGCGGTGGCCCGGAACGCCTTCGGCAAGACGCTCGCCCAGCAGGGCGTGGTGCAGAACTGGATCGCGGACGCCCGCGTCACCGTGGAGCAGCTGCGCCTGCTGGTGCTGAAGACGGCCTGGCTGATGGACACCGTGGGCAACCGCGGTGCGCACACGGAGATCCAGTCCATCAAGATCGCCACCCCGCGGGCGGTCGTCTCCATCCTCGACCAGGCGGTGCAGCTGCACGGTGCGGGCGGCGTCAGCCAGGACTTCCCGCTGGCCGAACTGTGGGCGGCGGCGCGGACGCTGCGGCTGGCGGACGGCCCGGACGAGGTGCACCAGCGGTCGCTGGCCCGGCGTGAGATCAAGAAGTTCGTGTAGGGCTTCGGTCGGGCGGGCCCTGTCCCGGGCCCGCCCCGTGGAGCGAGCGCGGGCCCCGGTAGTGGACGGCGTCCCAGCCGAAGGCGCGTGCCGCCTCGGTGTTGCGCAGGCTGTCATCGATGAGGAGCACGTCGCCGGGCCGCGCGCCGAGCAGCTCCGTGACCGCGGCGAAGGCGGCCGCCTCGGGCTTGCGGTGGCCGATGCGGTGGCTGAACACCAGCCGGCCGAAGCCTTCGAACATCTCGGGATACAGCCGGGTCAGCACCTCCTCCTCCAGCGGCCCGTTGTTGGTGAACAGCACCGGTTGCGGCGTGCGGCCCAGGAGTTCGGCCGCGACCGCCCGGTCGGGACGGAACGCGCTGCACCACTCGGTGTCCAGCGTTTCGTCGCTGCCGGTGAACCCGGTGGCGGCACGGATACCCGAGCGCACCTCGGCCGCCGTCGCGTGGACGCCCCGGTCGCAGTCGGCGCTGAACCCCGAGGTCCACAGGGCCTCGTCGACCCGCTCCGGGGACAGTCCGAACGCGGCGGAGAGGCGGTGGAGGCGGTGGGCGTGGTCGAAGGGGAAGAGCACGCCTCCGAGGTCGACCACCACATGCCGGGCTGTCATACGGCCATCTCCCTTGCGCAGTTGCGGATTTCGTCCAGCAGGATCTCGAGATCGGCCTCGGTGGTGGCGGGATTCAGGATGCAGGCGCGCAGCGCCGCCGTTCCGGAGAGCCGGGTACCGGTGAGGAAGACCTGTCCGCGCCGCTGGACGGCTGCCGGGATCAGTTCGTTGAGCCGGTCGGTGCCGTCGGCGCCGGTCCCGGCGGGCCGGTACCGGAAGGCGACGACGGACGTGACGACCGGGGCGAGCAGTTCGAAGTCGCCGTCCGCCTCGACCGCGGCCGCGAGTGTCCGGGCGAGCCCGCAGGTGCGCCGGACCAGGCGCGTCACTCCTTCGCGCCCGAGGTGCGCGATGGTGCTCCAGACGCGCAGCCCGCGGAAGGGGCGGGTCTGTTCGGGCCCGTACTCCGAGAACCAGCCGAGGCCGTCGGCGCTGTCGTCGCGCAGATAGGACGGTACGAGACTGAAGGCGGCGCGGGGAGCCGCCGGATCGCGGAAGAGGACACAGCCGCAGTCAACGGGGACGCCGAGCCACTTGTGCGGGTCGAGGGCGAGTGAGTCCGCCCGCGCGAGCCCCGCGTAGCGAGGACCCGCCCCCTCGTCGAGGACGCCGAGCGCTCCGTAGGCGCCGTCGATGTGGAACCACAGGCCGTGCTCGCGGGCGATGCCGGCTATCTCGTCGAGCGGGTCGACAGCGCCGGTGTTCACGGTGCCGGCGCTCGCGGCCACGAAGAACGGGCGGAGCCCGGCCACCCGGTCCTTCGCGATCGCGCGGCGCAGCGCTTCGGTGTCCATCCGGAAGTCCCGGCCGACCGGGACGGTACGGACGTACCTGCTGCCCAGGCCGAGGAGTTCGGCGGCCTTGCGCAGGCAGCTGTGGCCCTCCTGCGACACATAGACCACGAGCGGCGGACGGCCGTACAGCCCCTCCTCCCTCACGTCGCCGCCCTGTTCACCGATGGCGCGCTGCCGCGCGGCGGCCAGGGCGATGACGGTGGCCAGAGAGGCGCCGCCGGTCAGCAGTCCGCCGCCGGGCGGGTGCGGGTAGCCGGCCAGTTCGGCCAGCCACCGTACGGCAGTGCGCTCCAGCAGCACGCCCGCATGGTCGCCGCCGGCGCAGCTGGGGTTCATCGCCGCGGCGAGCGGGGCGACCAGGACACCGGCGGGCGAGGGCGGTGAGTTGACCCAGCCGAAGAACCGGGGGTGCCCGTTGCCCATCGGATGCGGCAGGACGCGCTCGCGCACGTCGTGGAGCAGTCCGGACAGGGTGCGCCCCTTCGTGGGCAGTGCCTGTCCGGTGAGCCAGGCCCGGTCCTCCTCCGGCACGGGCTGCCACACGGGCCCGTCCGGCACCCCGGCCAGGTGACCGGTCGCCAGGTCCGCGGCGGCCCGCGCCGCCCCGCGCAGCTCATCCATCGTGTCCGCCGTGCCGCGCGAGGGAATGTGCGCCCACGCCCTCGCCCGGGCCCAGAGCCATGGCCAGGTAGTACACGCAGGGCTGCCCGTCGTCCGCCCCGTCGGCGAAAGCGTGCGGGCGGTCGCCGGGGAAGTAGGCGGAGTCCCCGGCCGCGAGCAGATGCGATGCGCCGTCGACGGTGAGCCGCAGGCACCCGGCTTCCACCGCCACGTACTCGTGCGATCCCGGTGGGTGCGCGGCGAACTCCCCCGCGTCGACGCCGGGTTCCAGGGTGGTGCGCATGAACTCGAACTCCACACCGGGCAGGACCGGCGAGAGAATGCGCCGCTCCCAGCCGGCGGGATCGCGCACCCGTTGCTGACGGTCGCGGGTCAGCACGGTGGTGGCGGGCCGGACGGGTTCGTCCAGGAGCCGCGCGATCGAGGTGCCGAGGGCGGTCGCCAGGCGGTCGAGCACCAGCACACTGGGTGTCTTGGTGCCGCGCTCCACTTCGGAGACCATGCTCCGGCTGACTCCGCTCAGTGCGGCGAGCCGTTCCAGGGCGAGCCCCCGGCTCCGGCGCTCGGCCCGCACCCTGGCACCCAGCTCAGCCATCGACAGACCGCTCGACAAGGCGTTGTCGTCACTCATTCCTCCACTATAGAGATACTCCATCCTCTATAGAAGAAGTCGGCGGCGCTCAGTAGCCGCCGTACGGTACGTGGTCGGCGAGCGCCAGCTCGCGGGCGAAGGCCCTCACCCGCAGCAGACACCGGGCGAGGAGCCGGAGGGGCCTCGCCCGGTGCGGCCCGTAGGCCGCCTTCCACAGGGCGGGGACACGCGTCGAAGTCTGTATGTGCGCCATGTATCCACCTTCACCCCGCCACGGCATTCGGTCCAACAGATGGATTCGCTGGCTGTGATCGCTACCGTAGATGGATGGAGATTCGCCAGCTCCGCCACTTCATGGCGGTGATCACGCACGGCAGTTTCACCGCCGCCGCCCGTGCCGAACTGATCGTGCAGTCCGCCCTGAGCACCTCGGTCCGCAATCTCGAACGGGAGCTGGGAGCCGACCTGTTCGAGCGGACCGGCCGCCGGGTGGTGCTGACCGAGGCGGGCCGGGCACTCCTGCCGTCGGCCCGGACGGTGCTGGCCGGGACCGACGCGGCGCGCGACGCTGTGGCCGCCGTCTCGGGGCTGGCCACCGGGCGGGTACGTATCGGCACGATCCAGACGCTGACCTGCGTGGATCTGGCCGCCGAGCTCGCCGCGTTCCACCGGCTGTGGCCCGGGGTGCAGATCTCACTCCGCGAGGCGACGACTCCGGACCTGGTGGCAGGGGTGCGCGCGGGCGAGCTGGATCTCGCCTATCTGGCGCCGGACGCGGCCGAGCTCCCGGAGGGCATCGTGGCCTTCGCGTCCTGGCGGGAGGACCTGGTCCTGATCACGGCCCCCGGCCACCGGCTGGCGACCGCCGGGCGCACCTTGATCAAGGACCTCGCCGACGAGCCGTTCGTGGACTTCCGCGCGGGCACCGGCCTGGAGACAGCGGTACGGCGGCTGGCCGCTCACTGCGGTCTGGAGCGCCGGATCACCTGTGACGTGACGCAGATCCGGCTGCTCGTCGACCTCGTACGGGCGGGCATCGGCGTCGCGATCGTGCCGCGCCGGATCGGCCAGGACGCCGGGCTGCCGTGCGTGAGCATCCGTCAGCCCGAACCGGGCCGGACGGTCGTGCTGGTGGGCCGGGCCCCCCGGCCGCGGAACCCCGCGGCGGAGGCGCTGCTCGGCCGGCTGGCCGGCGGCGGGTCCTGAAGGGGGTCCTGGATGAGGTCCTACGGCCGCAGTGCGCGCAGCAGCAGGTCGGCGAGGTGGTCGGCGACCTCCTGCTGGGTCAGCGGGCCGTCCGGCCGGTACCAGGTCGACAGGTGGTGGACCGAGCCGAAGTGGTAGTCGACGATCAGGTCCGCCGGCGTGGCCGTGGAGAACACCCCGCTGCGCTGCCCCTCCTCCACGAGCGCACGGAAGCGCTCGTGGTAACGGCGCCGCTCCACCCGTACCTGCTTGTTCTTCTCGGGACTCAGGTGGTGCATGGAGCGGAAGAAGATCGAGGCGTCGTCGAGGTTCTCGATGGTGGTGACGACCACGTCGGCCGCGGCGTCACGAAGCCGCTGCTCGACCGGCGCATCGGCGTCCGCGAAGGCGTCGAGCCGCTCCTGCTGGAGCCGCAGCACCCGGGCGTACACCTCCTGGAGGAGATCCTCCTTGGAGCCGAAGTAGTGGTACAGCGCACCCTTGGTGACGCCGGCGGCCTCGACGATCTCCTGGACCGAGGTGCGGTCGTACCCCTGCTCGGCGAAGAGCCGGGTGGCGGCGGCCAGCAGCCGCTGGGGGACGGGGGTACCGCTCCCGTCCGTCGCCTTGGCCATAGCCGCCACCTTCCTTCCGTGCTGTGGTGAACCGTTCTAACGGGGTGAACGCAGTTCCCGCCTGAGGATCTTCCCACTTGCCGTCTTGGGAAGTTCCGTCAGGATCTCGACTTCGCGCGGGTACTTGTACACGGCAAGCCGTTCCTTGCAGTACGCACCCAATTCGCCGGGTTCGACCGAGGCGCCGGGCCGCAGACTGACATAGGCGCGGACCGTCTCGCCGCGATAGGCGTCGGGGACGCCGACGACGGCGGCCTCGCGCACGGCCGGGTGGGTGTAGAGGACGTCTTCCACCTCGCGCGGCCAGACCTTGAAGCCGGAGGCGTTGATCATGTCCTTCTTGCGGTCGACGACGTAGAGCCAGCCCTCGCGGTCCATGAAGCCGATGTCGCCGGTGCGCAGCTCGCCGTCCGGGAAGGCGGTGGCGGTGGCCTCGGGCAGCCGCCAGTACCCGGTGACGACCTGGGGACCGCGCACCGCGATCTCGCCCTGCTCACCGAAGGGCACGTCGGCCCCGTTCTCGTCGATGATGCGCACGACCGTGTCCGGGCCGGGCACGCCGACCGAGAGGGTGCCGGAGACCGGATCGACGGGCGCCTCGCGCTCCGGTGGCACCGCGGCGCAGGGAGCGGTGCATTCGGTGAGTCCGTAGCCGTTGCGGATGTACGGGCCGAAGCCCGCCCGGAACTTCTCGACGAGCGCGGGCGGAAGCGGTGCGCCGCCGGAGGAGATCACCTGGAAGGAAGCGAAGTGCTCGGGCGTGACGCCGGGGGTCGCGGCGAGCGCCATGAAGGCGGTCGACGGGCCGACGGTGTAGGCGGGGCGGTGCTCGGCAAAGGCGTCGAGGACGACACCGGGGTGGAAGCGGTACGCCAGGACCAGGGTGCCCGCGTTGGCGAGGCAAACGGCCAGCTGGCAGACCATGCCGGTGATGTGGAAGAGCGGGGCCAGGGCGAAGTAGGAGGAGCCCTCGGCGATGGGGTGGCCGGTGCGCTGGCGCTCGGCGTTGACCATGATGTTGCCGTGGGAGTTCATGGCGCCCTTGGGGGTGCCGCTGGTCCCGGAGGTGTAGCTGATCAGCGCCACGTCGGCGGCGGCGAGCTCCCGGCCGGCGGGGGCTGCGAGACCCTTGCGGGCCACGGTCACCAGGTCGTCGGCGTCTGCGGCCGGCAGCCGCTCGAAGCCGAGGACACGCTCGTCGTTCTTCGTCTGGAGGTCGAGCTCGCAGGCGGTGACGGCGATCCTGACGGACGGGGCGCCGGCCACGGTGTCCCGCAGATACGCCTCCCAGGCCCGGTCGGAGCAGATCAGCGCCGTGACCTCTGCGTCCTTCAGTACGTGGCCGACCTCGGCGGACTTGTACATCGGGTTGAGCGGGACGACCGTCGCCCCGGCCTTCCAGGCGCCGAGCAGCGCGAGGACGAACTGCGGCGAGTTCTGCAGCATGATCGCGACCCGGTCGCCGCGCCCCAGTCCCCGGGCGGCGAGGTGGCCGGCCACGGAGTCGGAGAGCGCGTCGGTCTCGGCGTAGGTGAGGCGTCCGTCGAAGTAGGCGAGCGCCGGATGCCCGGGGGCCCGGGCCACGGAGTCACGGAAGGCGTGCACCAGGGTCTCGGCGGGGCTGACGGGGGCCCGCTGGGCCTCGCTGAGCAGCGGGAGCCAGGGCTTGGCCGCGTAGATCGACTCGCTCATGCGCCGGTCTCCTCCCACTTCCGCTGGAGGTGGTTCATATTGCCGAGCCAGTGGTCGGTGTCCTTGGTGCGGGCCCGGTAGTAGCCGGCGACCTCGGGGTGCGGCAGGACGAGGAAGCGGTCCGCGGCCATGGCGTCGAAGAGGGCCTCGGCGACGTCCTCGGGCTCGATCGCGCTGGGGGCGAGGACGAGCTTCCCGGCCGATCCGGCGGCGGTGAGCATGTCGGTGCGCACACCCTGCGGGCAGATCGCGTGGACCTTGATGCCGCGGTGGCGGTAGGTGAGCGAGAGCCACTCGGCGAAGGCGACCACGCCGTGCTTGGTGACGCTGTACGGCGCCGCGCCGATCATCGTCAGCAGTCCGGCGGCGGAGGCGGTCGAGACGAACCTGCCGCTTCCCCGCTCCAGCCAGTCCGGGAGCAGCGCCCTGGCCGCGCGGACGTGGGCCATCACATTGACGTCCCAGGCCGCGGCCCAGACCTCCTCGTCGGCGAAGACGTCGCCGGGCGAGGCGAGGCCCGCGTTTGCGCAGTAGACGTCCACGGTGCCGTCCAGGGCGTCCCGCGCGGCGTCGACGATCTGCGAGGCGTCGCCGGCGACCGCGGTGCCGCCGATCTCCTCGGCGAGTGCCTTGATCCGGCCCTCGTCGAGGTCGTTGACCACGACCCGCGCGCCCTCAGCAGCGAATCTGCGGGCCAGCGCGGCTCCGATGCCGCCCCCGGCCCCCGTGACCACTACGCCCGCGCCCTGCACCGTACTCATCGGTCCCGCCTCTCTCAGCCGACTGCAACGGCAGACTAACCGGTCGGTATGTCGTCGGGGAAGGGGTCTGGGCCGCTCATCCGCCACTCCGTGCACAGCCGCCCCGTCCGGCACGTTCCCTGCGGCCCTCACGCGCGCTAGCGTGCGTGACCATGACAGACGTCGCGATCATGGAGGTAGCCGAATGAGCCTGTCCAGGCGTGGATTGCTGGCCGCCGGCGGTGCGGTGGGAGCTCTCGCGGCGACCGCCGCTTCGGCCGGACCCGCAGCCGCCCTCCCCTCGTCCGGCAAGGGGCACGGCGCCGGCCACGGCCGGCTCCGCACCGGCTTCGACCGCCTGGCGGCGGACGGATACGCGCTGCTGAAGGGGCAACGGGTCGGCGTCGTCACCAACCCGACCGGGATCACCTCCGACGTCCGGCACATCGTCGATGTGATGCACCCTGACGAGCGGGTGAACCTGACCGCCGTCTTCGGCCCCGAGCACGGCTTCCGCGGCACCGCGCAGGCGGGCGGCTCGGAGGGGCGCTACGACGACCCGGCGACCGGGCTGCCGGTCTACGACACGTACCTGAAGAGCGGTCAGGCCCTCGCCGACGTGTTCACCGCGTCCGGCGTGGACACGATCGTCTTCGACATCCAGGACGCGGGCGCCCGCTTCTACACGTACATCTGGACGCTGTACGACTGCCTGGAGGCGGCGGCCCTCGCGGGCAAGAAGTTCGTCGTGCTGGACCGGCCGAACCCGGTGACGGGTCGGGCGGCGCTCGGGCCGGTGCTCGACCCCGCGTTCGGCACCTTCGTGGGCCGCCGGGAGATCGCGCAGGCGCACGGCATGACGGTCACCGAGCTGGCGCTTCTGTTCAACGGGGAGTTCCTGGCGGACCGTCCGGCCGAGCTGGAGATCGTGAAGATGTCGGGGTGGTCGCGCTCGGACTTCTTCGACGAGACCGGGCTGCCGTGGGTGCCGCCCAGCCCCAACATGCCGACGCCCGACACCGCACTGGTCTACTCGGGCACCTGCCTCTTCGAGGGCACCAACCTCTCCGAGGGGCGCGGCACGACGCGGCCGTTCGAGCTGCTCGGCGCGGAGGGCGTCGACCACACCTGGGCGGCCGCCGCGAACGCGCTGGACCTCCCCGGAGTGGCCTTCCGCGAGGCGTACTTCGCGCCGACGTTCTCCAAGTTCCAGGGCAAGACGGTGGGCGGGGTGCAGGTGCACGTCCAGGACCGCGAGGTCTTCGACCCGGTGCGCACCGGCATCGCGCTGCTGGTGACCGCGAAGCAGACCTGGAGCGGTTTCGCCTGGCGCCCGGACAACTGGATCGACAAGCTCACCGGCAACACCCGGGTCCGCACGATGATCGACGCGGGCGCCGACACGGACGAGGTCGTGGGGGCGTGGGCGCAGGACCTGGCCGCGTTCCGGGCCGTGCGCAAGCGGTACCTGCAGTACCGGTGAGGCGCACCGGGCGGGCCCGCACACGCGGGCCCGCCCGGTGAACTCGCCCCAGGTCCTCTCGTCCGGATCAGGCCGGGCTCGCGGGGTCCGGCACGCTCCCCAGTCCGTCCTGATCCGGACGAAAGGCCCTATCGGTGGGCCGGGAACTCCACCACCTGTTGGTACGTCGGGCGGTTCTGCCAGTGGATCGCCTTCTGCGTGATCCCGCCCAGCGCCCGGTGGATGATCGAGTCGGTGCACCACTGCTCACCGGCCTTGCAGCTGCCGTCGGCCGGGTACACCTCGGCCGCCGGCACCGCCGCCGCCTGCTTCAGCGTGGACAGCAGCGCCGCGCGGCAGCTGCTCAGATCGCCGTTGCCGCAGTAGGACCTGGCGAGCGGCCCCTTGACCGGCTGGCCCAGCACCTGGCGCAGGTCCTTGTCGGCGAAACCCCACCAGCCGTACTGGAACGCCGAACCGCTGTGCGCGCCGCTCGGCCCGTGGCTGGCCGCCGGGGACTCGTCGGTGGCGAGGTTCGCGGTCAGCGCCCCGTACAGATCGTCACCGAGCCCCGGCTTGAACTCCGCCTCGATCAGCTTCGGCCACCAGGCGTCCATGATCCGCACCGCGTCGGCGTAGGTGTACGCGTGCGAGCCCGGGCTGCTCTCCTTGCGCTGGGCACCCGACGCCCGCCAGGAGTCCAGTTGCTGGACCACCGCGTTCAGGTCCGGGTCGGTGACCGGCTGGGAGCGGATCACCTTGAGCAGTTCGGGCAGCAGCTGCTCCCCGCGCAGATCGGTGAGGGCCGCGTCCGCCATCGCCCGGGTGAGGGAGGCGCGGGTGACACCGCCCTCCTCCACCAGTTTCGACACCCGGTCGTCGAGCAGGTCGGCCCGGTGCACCGCGCTGAGCCCGAAGCCCGCGGAGGCGTACCCCTCGGCCTGCTTGTTGTTCCAGGAGACGTAGTAGTCCTGGCCGCTGGAGTGCGGGTGCTCGGCGAAGGGGGTGTAGGCGGCGGTGTTGGCCGCCGGGTCGTAGCCCTGCCACTCGTACGCCTTCTCGGCCCTGATGGGCAGGGCCGGGTCGACGCCGGCCGCGCGGACCGGGTTCATGCCGCTGTTGTAGTAGGCCGCGGTGCGGGAGTCGGCGTAGAACCAGTTGAAGGCGTAGTCGATGTTGCCCGCCGCCTGCTGGAAGGAGGCGGCGTCGGTGACGTAGGACGGGTCGTTGAGCATCTGGAAGCCGATGATCGAGTCGGCCTCGTGCCGGTAGGTGGTGCGCAGGGTCGTGTAGGCGACCGGTTTGCCGTCCACCGTGGCGCGGTGGGTGACGATGCCGTAGCCGGTGCGCCACACCTGCATCCGGTAGGAGCCCTTCGCCGTCGAGTCGGCGACGGTCGGCTTCCAGGAGTTGGAGCGCTCCAGCTTCTCCATGGCGGTGCAGTCACCGCGGTAGAGGTAGTGCGTGGAGGCCTTGGTGGGTGCGGAGCCGTCGGGTTCACACAGGTCGACGGCGTACGTGTCGGTGATGTCCTGGCCCGCTGAGGTGGCGCTCCAGGCGTAGTCCTGCCCACGCCCCATCTGGATGTACATGCCGACTCCGGCGAAGGAGACACCGCGGGCGCTGATGCCGGGCCCCTGGATCTCCTGAAGCATCATCAGCTGCGGGGCGAAGTAGCCGGTCTGCGGGCCGAACACGGCGACCGGGTTCCCGCTCGCGGTCGATGTGCCGGAGACCAGGAGGGCGTTGGACATGCCGCGCTTCTGGGCGCCGGAGCCGGAGCCGGGGAGCGAGCCCTCGGGGATGACTCCGTCGTCGTAGATGCCCTGGACCTTCTTGAGCGTGGCCGGCGCCTTGACGGGGGCCTTCGCATTGGTGCCCGCGGAGCCGGTGCGGTCGTGGATCAGCGGCTCGGTGGTGACGGAGCCCGGATCGGGCAACGCCGTCCCCACGGCCTTGTCCGGCCTGTTCGCGTACGGGAAGGAGGTGCCGTCGTGGACGGTCAGCACGGCCTCGGGGTCGTTGCGCTGGCGGAACGACTCCCAGACCTTGGTCCCCTCGGCGACGCCGTACTTCTGCTGGGCCGACAGCAGGGACAGCGCCGCCTGCACCTCGCCGCCGCCACCGCCACCGAACTGGCCGCCGACCACCGAGGCGATCGAGATCAGGTCGGTGAGCTTGAACGGCTGGATCTCACCTATGTTGGTGATGGAGTCGATCTTGCCCGTGAGGACGTACTCACCGGGGAAGTAGCGGCCCTTCTTCGACTTCTCCCGGTAGGAGTTGATGCCGTCCACATAGGCCTGCGCATCCGCCATGGCCTGTTCGCCGCGGGGGCCCTCATGGGTTCTGATGTACTCGACCTGGGCCTCCAGATCGGCCTCGGTGTACGGGGCCTGTGGCCAGAACTGCTGCTCCAGGCCCTGGTTGGCCAGGGCGCCGCCGGCGAACGAGGTCAGTTCCCCGCGTCCGATGTGACGGAAGAGGTCCATCAGCCACAGCCGGTCCTGACCGGCGGCGAATCCGGCACCGAACTCGGTTCCGTAACGGGTGGTTCCCTTGATGTGCGGGACGCCCGACACCTTGTCCCGGGTGATGGTGACGTCGTCGCGGGGCGAGGTGACGGACTCGACCTGGTCCTTCGCGACGCCGAAGGAGGCGTCGTTGAAGAAGTCGTTCAGCTTCTGGTCGGTGAGGCCCGTGTGCCCGGCCACCAGGCCGTCGTAGCGGTCGAGCTGGTCGTCGCTGTGCGCCGGATGGGTGCCGAACGCCTTGTTGCCGAGGATCTCGACGAGGGTGGCGTTGCCGTTCTCGCCGGGCGGCAGGATGTCGTCGCACTGCCCCTGGCAGTAGTCGACGACGGGGACGGGGTCCGGCTCGGCGGCGCCCGCATGGGGTGCGGAGGCCAACAGGGACGAGCCGAGGGCGAGAACGGCCGCGACGGTGGCGGCTCCTGTCCTGCCGGTGCGTACGGACATGCGGGTGCGTGGGGGCATGCGTGCTCCTCGGAGAGGCCGATACGCCGGAGGTTACCGGCGGTATGACCCGTCGGTAAGGTGAACATCGGTCACCTTTTCCGAATCGCCACATTCCGCCGCATGACGAGCCGTCATCTCATCAAGTGGACCAACTCGTCATTGGATGGAGCCGATCCGGGCAGTCGTACGTCCATTCACTGACGCCGAAGTGCGGGCGACGGAGTACGAGCGACGGAGGTGGCGGCGCAATGGCCGGTTTCCGGAGTCTTGCGAGACAGGTCCGCGATCCGCGGAGCGATCTGGCACTGCGGCGGTACTCGCTGCGCAAATGCCTGGAACGCTTCGCACCGTACGGCCACCGGGCGACCTGGGATCACCTGTGCGTCCGGCACGGGATAGGCCCGGAGGACCGGGCACCCGACCCGGCGCGACTGATGCGCGCGCTGGAGGAACTGGAGAAGGCGCGGGCAGTCTGGCTCGGGTACGAGGCGGGGTTCGCCGAGCGCCGCAGGCGGGAGAAGCACGACGGACTGCGCCGGCCGGGCGCGTTCGACGACTGGCACCGGCGCACCTGGGGCGGGAACGGGGTCGCACGGTGCGGCGACCCGGCCGTCCACCCGGCGGCGCCCCTCGCCGACGTGCTGCTCCGGCTGATCTCGGCCCTGGAGTCGGAGCCGGGTACGGACTGCCCGGTGTGCACCCGGGCCCGCATCGTCTGGCGGCAGGACCTGGACAGCGAGCCGTGGTCCGGTCCGGTCTGCACCGGGTGCGGGATCGTGGTGCCGCAGCCCGTACTCACCCCCGACGCGCTGGCCAAGGCACGGCGTTCCCGGCTCGGCGATCTGGCGACGATCTCCTGAGGCGCGGATGCCCGTCCGGCGCCCGGAGGCCGCCGGACGGGCATCCGCGAACCCACCAGGGAGCTCAGCACCCTCCTGCGGACCGGTTCGCCTCCTTGAGCTCCGGCATCAGGCGCGAACCGCTGATCCGGTCACCGGAGACGTCGTCCGGGTTGGAGAGCACACAGGTGTCCAGCGACAGGCAGCCGCAGCCGATGCAGTCGGTGAGGTGGTCGCGCAGCCTGCCCAGCTGCCGGATCCGCTCGTCCAGCTCGGAGCGCCACGCCGCGGAGAGCCGGGCCCAGTCGTCCCGGTTCGGGGTGCGCTCCTCCGGGAGCTCGGCCAGGGCGTCACGGATGGTTGCCAGCGGGATGCCGACCCGCTGCGCCGCGCGGACGAAGGCGACCCGGCGCAGCGCGTCCCTGGTGTAGCGGCGCTGGTTGCCGCTGGTGCGGCTGCTGCTGATCAGGCCCTTGGCCTCGTAGAAGTGCAGGGCCGAGACCGCGGCGCCGCTGCGCGCGGAAAGCTGGCCGACCGTGAGTTCATGGAGTGTCTGTGGGATCTGGGGCACTCATCGAACCCTACGCGGCCCTCTCCCACCCGGTCCGTCGTTGACAGGAACGCACCCGCCAAGCATGCTGAGCAAGCGCTTAGACATGCTGGCAATCGAGGGCGACGCCACCCCTGATCGCCGGTCGGACAGGCGACCACGGATGGCCGAGAGCGGGAAGGCAGGGACCAGGGACATGGCAGAGCCGAGGATCTTCACGTCCGCGCAGGAGCTGCGCGACGGTGTGGGCGAGCAGCTGGGGCACAGTGACTGGCTGGAGGTCGACCAGAAGAGGATCGACCTCTTCGCCGAGGCCACCGGCGACCACCAGTGGATCCACGTGGACCCGGAGCGCGCCGCGGCCGGGCCGTTCGGCACCACGATCGCGCACGGCTATCTCACACTCTCGCTGCTGCCGGCGCTCGTACCGCAGGTCATGCAGGTCGAGAACACGAAGATGGGCATCAACTACGGGACCAACAAGGTCCGCTTCCCCTCGACCGTGCCCGTCGGCTCCCGGCTGCGGGCGACGGCCGTCCTGAAGAGCGTCGAGGAGGCGGGCGGCGGCGTGCAGGTCACCGCCGTCGTCACGGTCGAGCGCGAGGGCGGCGAGAAGCCGGCATGCGTCGCCGAGTCGGTGTCACGCTTCTACTTCTGAGCTGAACGAGGGCGTTGTCCGGGGCCCCTGCCAGGGCCGTGGACAACGCCCTTCCCGGTGCCCGGGGCGGCCGCGTCAGCGCTTGGCCGCGACCATCCGCAGCACGAGCCCGGCGTACAGTTCGCCCACCTCGTCCGGCGTACGGCTGCCCTGCGCGTTGAACCACCGCGCCACGTCGATGCAGAGCGAGAGCACGGCGAGCGCGGTGCCGGGCACGTCGGAGACGTCGAACTCCCCCGCTGCCACGCCCTCGCCGATGATCCGGCGCACGGCCGCATCGCTCCTGCGGCGCAGTTCGACGATCTCGGTGCGGTGCTCATCGCCGAGCGCATCGAGCTCGTACTGGACCACGCGTGCGGTGGTGTGCCGCTCGGCGTGCCAGCGGACGAAGGCCTGCACCGCACCGGCAAGCCGCTCGGTGGCCGTGCCCTCGCCGTCGGCGGCTGATTCCAGGAGCGTCAGGGCCCGGTCGTGACCGATCCTGCTGATCCGGTGGAGCAGCTCTTCCTTCGTCTTGTAGTGGATGTAGAGCGCGGCGGGGCTCATTCCGGCGCGGCCGGCGATGTCCCGGGTGGTGGTCGCGTGGTACCCGCGCTCGGCGAAGGCGTCGACGGCCGCGACGAGGAGCCGCCGGGCGGCCTCGGGCGTCACTTCGGCCCACGGCGTGTTCTCGCCGTCGGTCTCCTCCGCCGTGCTCATCGTCGGTCGCCCCTCTCAGTCAGCAGGACGCACACCATACCCCGATCCTGAGCAAGCGCTTAGAAGACCGAGGGGTGAGATGGTCAACGCTGCTGGAAGGGGTCGTGCTCCGCGAGGATCTTCTCCAGCCGGGCCTGATCGACCCGGCTGATGATCTGGCCGGCCTCCTGCCGGTCCCGGATCACCTTGGCCAGTGTGAAGGCGGACGTGACGAGGTAGAGAACCCCGATGGCGAGGAAGCCGCGGACCCAGCCGTCGGCGTCGAGAAAGTAGATCCCGAGGGCGACCGCCCCCATCGCCAGCCCGAAGGACGCGACGGCCTGTCCGTAGAAGGCGGCGGTGCTCTGCTGCTTGACCGATGTCGTCTCACTCATGCCGCCCAGCATCGGCCGGCGTGGCGCACACCACATCCGCCCGCGTACTCAGACCGGTACTCAGACGCCCGTTCGGCTCACGCGGGACTCAGAAGGCGGAGACCCCCGTCAGGGCGCGGCCGATGATCAGCTTCTGGATCTGACTGGTGCCCTCGTAGAGCGTCATCACGCGGGCGTCGCGCAGCAGCTTGCCGACCGGGTACTCGTCGATGTAGCCGTAGCCGCCGAAGACCTGGACGGCGTTGTTCGCGGCGCGGACGGCGGCCTCGGAGGCGAAGAGCTTCGCCTGGGACGCGGCGGTGGCGAAGGCCTCGCCGCGGTCGATCAGGTCGGCCACCCGCCAGGTCAGCAGGCGGGCGGCGTCGACGTCCACGGCGATGTCGCTGATGAGCTCCTGGACGAGTTGGTAGCTCGCGATCGGCTTGCCGAACTGCTCGCGCTCGCCCGCGTATCCCACGGCCGCGTCCAGGGCGGCCTGCGCGATGCCGACACAGCCGGCGGCGACCGACATCCGCCCCTTGGCCAGCGCGGACATGGCGATGGAGAAACCCTTGCCCTCGGGACCCATGAGGGCGGTGGCGGGGACACGGACGTCCTCCAGCACCAGCTCGGCCGTCGCCTGGCCGCGCAGACCGAGCTTGCCGTGGATGGTGCGCCGGGTGAGGCCGGGGGTGTCGGTGGGCACCAGGAAGGCGGATACGCCCTTGTGGCCGGGGGTGTCGTTGGTGCGGGCGAAGAGCAGCACCACGTCGGCCCAGGTGCCGTTGGTGATGAACATCTTGCTGCCGTTGATGACATAGTCTCCGCCACCCTCGGCTCCGCTCGAGCGGGAGGCACCCCCTCCCTCGCGCACGGCCCTCGTCGTCAGGTTCCCCGCGTCCGACCCGGTACCGGGCTCGGTGAGGCCGAAGCAGCCGACCGCGTCCCCGGAGGTCAGCCGCGGCAGCCACTGCCGCTTCTGCTCCTCGTCGCCCCACGCGGCGATGGTCTTGGCGACCAGCCCCAGGGAGACCGAGACGATGCCGCGGACCGAGGAGTCACCGCGGCCGAGCTCCTCGGTCACCAGGCAGTACGAGAGGTGGTCGCCACCCGAGCCGCCGTACTCCTCGGGGACCGTCAGCCCGAGGAAGCCGAGAGAGCCCAGCTTCTTCACGATCGACTTGTCGACGTTCTCGGCCCGGTCCCACTCGACCACGTGCGGGGCGACGTCGCGGGCGACGAAGTCCTTGGCGAGCTGCCGGACGGCTGCCTGCTCCTCGCTGAGCTCCAGGTTCATCCTTCGACTCTCCACGTTAATTAGCACTGCTAGTTTTAGGTGCGCAGGGCCTACTATGTGCCGCATGGCCCGCCCGCGCAAGCCCCTCCTCAGCAGAGTCCGCATCGTCGAGACGGCGAGCGCCCTCGTGGACGCCGAGGGGCTCGACGCGGTCTCGACCCGCCGTCTCGCGGCCGAGCTCGGAGTCAGCGGGCCGTCGCTCTACAACCACTTCCGCAACAAGGACGAGATCCTGGACGCGGTCGCCGACTCCGTCTCCGCGCAGGTCGATCTGTCGATGTTCGACGAGTCCGACCCCCGCGACTGGCGGGCCGCGCTGCACGACTGGGCCGTCTCCTACCGTGCGGCGCTCAGCGCGCATCCGCACATCGTCCCGGTGCTCGCCCAGGGCCCCGGCCGCCGCCCGGCCGGCCTGCGGGTCGCCGACGCCGTGTTCGGCGCGATGGTCCGCGCGGGCTGGCCACCCGCCCAGGCCACCTACATCGGGGCCCTGATGCGCTACTTCGTCACCGGATCGGCTCTCGGCTCGTTCGCCCGGGGCTTCGTGGACGACGAGACGGCGTACGACCCGGCCGACTATCCGCACCTGGGTCAGGCACATCTGCTGGCGGAGCGCCGCCAGAAGGTCGACGAGGGGGCCTTCGAGACGGGGTTGCGGGCCCTGATCGACGGGCTCGCCCTCCAGTACGCGCCTCCCGCGCAGGGCGTGCGTTAGAGCGCTGCGCCGGCCGCGTCCGCCTGCCCGCAACTATTCGGTGGGCACCGAACTGTCCTGGCCCTACGGTCAGGACCATGACGACGCTCCCCTCCCCCGCCGCACCCCCGGAACACCGAGACTGGCGGGCCACCGCCGCCGCCTGCACCACCGTGGTGCTGTGGGCCTCCGCCTTCGTCTCCATCCGCAGCGCGGGCGAGGCCTACTCCCCCGGCGCACTGGCTCTCGGACGGCTGCTGGCCGGATCCCTGGCACTCGGCACCCTCCTGCTCCTGAGGCGGGAGGGGCTGCCGCCGCGGGCCGCCTGGCCGGGGATCCTCTGGTCCGGGCTGCTGTGGTTCGGCCTGTACATGGTGGTGCTCAACTGGGGTGAGCAGCAGGTGGACGCCGGCACCGCCGCGATGGTGGTGAACATCGGGCCCCTGCTGATCGCCCTGCTCGGCGCCCGGCTGCTCGGCGAGGGGCTGCCGCGCCGGCTGCTGCTGGGCATGGGCGTGTCCTTCGCGGGTGCCGCGGTGGTGGGGCTCTCCATGTCGGGACACGGGAGCTCATCGGTGCTGGGTGTGCTGCTCTGCCTGCTGGCTGCGGTGGCGTACGCGGGCGGAGTCGTCGGCCAGAAGCCTGCGCTGCGGCACGGCTCGGCGCTCCAGATCACCACGTTCGGCTGCCTGGTCGGCACCGTGGCGTGTCTGCCGTTCGCCGGAGCGCTGGTCTCGGACGCGGCCGACGCACCCTTGCCGGCCACCCTGAACATGGTCTATCTGGGGATCTTCCCGACCGCGCTGGCCTTCACCACCTGGGCCTACGCGCTCGCCCGCACCACGGCGGGACGGATGGGCGCCACCACCTACGCGGTGCCCGCGCTCGTGGTGCTGATGTCGTGGCTGCTGCTGGACGAGGTGCCCGCGCTGCTCACCGTCGGCGGCGGACTGCTCTGCCTGGCCGGGGTGGCGGTCTCCCGGAAGCGTCCGCAGACTGGTGCGACGCGGAGGAATCCGGCCCCGCAGGTGGAAGGACCCTCTCATGACACGGAGCGCCAAGCAGCGGACCGGCCGTAAGAAGGCGAAGGCGGCCGACGGCCCGATTCTGGTGACGCCCGAGGGCCGGGCGCGTGACGCCTGGCGCGAGGACTATCCGTACACCACCAAGCTCGGCCGCAAGGCGTACGACAAGTCCAAGCGCGCCCTGCAGATCGAGCTGCTGAAGCTCCAGCACTGGGTCAAGGAGCACGACGAACGGCTCGTCATCCTCTTCGAGGGGCGGGACGCCGCCGGCAAGGGCGGCACCATCAAGCGGTTCACCGAACACCTCAATCCCCGTGGTGCGCGGGTGGTGGCACTGGAGACGCCCACCGAACGCGAGCGCTCCCAGTGGTACTTCCAGCGGTACGTGGCGCATCTGCCGGCGGCCGGCGAGATCGTGATGTTCGACCGGTCCTGGTACAACCGGGCCGGCGTGGAGCGGGTGATGGGGTTCTGCTCGACCCCCGAGTACCTCGAATTCATGCACCAGGCCCCGGGGTTCGAGCGGATGCTCGCCCGCGACGGCATCCACCTGGTGAAGTTCTGGTTCTCCGTCTCGCGCAACGAGCAGCGCAACCGGTTCATGAGCCGGCAGACCGATCCGGTGCGGCAGTGGAAGCTGAGCCCGGTCGACCTGGCATCGCTCGACAAGTGGGACGCGTACACCGAGGCCAAGGAGCTGATGCTCTTCCACACGGACACGGCGGACGCTCCGTGGACCGTGGTGAAGAGCAACGACAAGAAGCGGGCCCGGCTGGAGGCGATCCGGCACGTCCTGCACCGCTTCGACTACCCGGACAAGGACGCGACGGTGGCCGGGGAGCCGGACCCACTGATCGTGGGCCCGGCCTCCCGGCTCTTCGAGCAGGGCGAGATGGAGGCCCGGCTGCTCACCACAGGACGCTCGGAGGCTTCCGCCGGGAGTTAGAAGACCACCAGGGCCCGGCCGCCCTTGCCGGCGATCATGTTGTCGAAGGCCGCCGGAATGCCGTCCAGCGCGATCCGTTCGGTGACCATCATCGAGAGGTCGAAGCGGCCCGCCCGGATGTGGTCGGCCAGCACCGGCAGATCGCGGGCCGGGTCGCTGTTGCCGTACACACAGCCCGTCAGGGACCTGCCCCAGTGGAAGATCTCCAGGGCGTTGAACGTCACCTGCTGGTCCTTGCCCCCGATGCCGACGACCGTGGTGCGGCCGCCACGGCGGGTGGACTCCCAGGCGGCGCGGATGGTGGCGGCCCGGCCGACGCACTCGACGGCCACGTCCGCGCCCTGGCCTCCGGTGAGCCCCCGGATCTCGCGGGGCGTGGTGGCGGAGGCGATCACGTAGTCCGTGGCACCCGCCCGGCGCGCCAGTTCCTCCTTCTCCGGGGAGACGTCCACCGCGACGATCTTCGAGGCGCCCGCGATCCGGGCGGCCTGGAGCACGGCGAGGCCGACGCCGCCGATGCCGAACACGACGACGGACTCGCCCTCGCGGACCTGGGCGCTGTGGTGGACCGCCCCGTACCCGGTCAGTACCGCGCAGCCGAGCAGGGCCGCGTCGGTGAGCGGGATGCCGTCCGGAGCGGGCAGGACGCAGTTCGCGGCGACCACGGTCTCCTGCGCGAAGGCGGCGACGTTCAGTCCCGGGTGCAGCTCGGTGCCGTCGGCGGTGCGGGCGTGGATGTTCGCCGCCCCGGCCAGGGCGTTGGTGCAGAGCCAGACCTCGCCGATGCCGCAGTGATGACAGCTGCCGCAGGACGGCGCCCAGTTGAGGACGACGCCGTCGCCCGGGGCGAGGTTGCTGACGCCCTCGCCCAACGAGACGACGGTACCCGCGCCCTCGTGGCCGAGGACGGCGGGGACGGGCAGCCGCATGGTGCCGTTGGACAGCGAGAGGTCGGAGTGGCAGACCCCGGCAGCGGCGAGACGGACGCGGACCTGGCCGGGGCCGGGCTCGGGCAGGGTGATGTCGGTGATCTCCAGCGGAGCTCCGACGGCGGACAGTACGGCGGCGCGGACCACGGACTGGCTCCTTGCTGATCGGGGACGCGGACTCGGACGGCGGTTCAGAACTGGAGGGACTTGGTCTGGAGGTACTCGGAGAGGCCGTGCTCACCGAGTTCGCGCCCGACGCCGGACTGCTTGTAACCGCCGAAGGGTGCGAGCGGATTGAAGCGGCCGCCGTTGATGTCGACCTGACCGGTGTCCATCCGGCGGGCGAAGGCGACGGCCTCCTCGTCGTCTGCGGCCCAGACGGCGCCCGCCAGCCCGTACACCGTGCCGTTGGCGATGCGCAGCGCGTCCGCCTCGTCCTCGTACTTCAGGATCGAGACGACCGGGCCGAAGATCTCCTCCTGGGCGATGGTCATCTCCGGGGTGACGTCGGCGAACACCGTGGGGCTGACGTAGTACCCGGTGGCGAGCGGCGCCTCGGGGCCGCCGGCCACGACGCGGGCGCCCTCCTCGATGCCCTTCTCGATGTAGCCGCGCACCCGGGCCTGCTGCTTGGCGTTGACGAGCGGACCGACCCGCTCACCGGGTACGTACTTGGCGACGGCCGCGGCGGCGAGGTCGACGGCTTCCTCGTACCGCTCGGCGTCCACCAGCATCCGGGTCCAGGCGCTGCACGTCTGGCCGGAGTTGGACATCACGTTGGCGATGCCGACGTTGACCGCCTTGGCCAGATCGGCCGAGGGCAGGATGACGTTGGCGGACTTGCCGCCGAGCTCCAGCGCGACGCGCTTGATCGCGCCGCCCGCCGTGGCGCCGATCTGCCTGCCGACCGCGGTGGAGCCGGTGAAGGAGACCAGGTCCACGTCCTCGTGCTCGGCGAGTGCCTGTCCGGCGACCGGGCCGAGGCCGGTGACCAGGTTGAAGACACCGGCGGGCAGCCCTGCCTCCTCGGTGGCCTCGGCGAAGAGCTGCCCGGTGAGCGGGGTGTCCTCGGCGGGCTTGAGGACGACCGTGCAGCCGGCGGCGAGTGCGGGGGCGACCTTGGCGACGATCTGGTGCAGCGGGTAGTTCCACGGGGTGATCGCGCCGACCACGCCGACGGGCTCCAGGAACACGGTGGAGTTCCCGTGGCGCTCCTCGAAGGCGTAGGTCGCGGCCAGTTCGGCGTACGAACCGGCGACCAGCACCGGCACGCCCGCGTGCACCGTCTGCGACATCGGCAGCGGCGAGCCCAGTTCGGCGGTGACCGTCCCGGCGATCTCGTCCTTGCGGGCGGCCAGCACATCACGCAGGGCGCCGATCCGGGCCGCACGCTCGGCGGCCGGGGTCGCGGCCCAGTCGGGGAACGCGGCGCGGGCGGCACGTACCGCGGCGTCGACGTCCTCGGCCGTGCCCGCGGGGACGTGGGCGATGACCTGCTCGTCCGCCGGGTTCACCACCGCGATGGTGTCCGTTCCGGCGGCGGGCCGCCATGCGCCGCCGATGTACATACCGTCATGGGCCTTCATGGCTGTTCCTCCCGGACGCGGTGACGGACGAGGTCGTCCGCGTCCCAAACTAGCGCTGTTAGTTTTCAGGCGCCAGAGACGCCCGTCACGCCGGCCCCGGCGATCCGCCGGTGTTCGCCCGGCGGGCCGGTAACTCCCCAGTAGCGGGCCCCGCCTAACGTCCGGTGACGGCTCGCCCCCGCCCGTGTCAACCGCGACCGCGGACCAGGGCGGGGCCGCTCGCCCCGCCCCGACGGCACGACGCCCTCTCCGCCCTCCCGGCCACCGCCGACACGTTCATCGGCCCCGAGCCGGAACAAGGGCATCGGGGCGGGGTATCGCACCCCTCCGGGTACCGCCCGGGGGGCTGCGGGATGTCCGAATCCGCGCGTTACAGTGGCGCCCTGATGGGCACAGACGCGACGAACGGCACACACACCGTCCCACCGCTGCTGCGTCTGCACCTTTTCGGCGGGTTCCGGGTGACTCGCGACGGAGGGCCCCCGCTTGCCGAGCGGTGGCCCCGGCCGAGCGCCCGCGCTCTGGTCAAGCTCCTCGCCGTCTCCCCCGGTCACAGCCTCCACCGCGAGCAGGCGATGGAGATCTGCTGGCCCGACGCCGATCCGCAGGCCGCGATCGGCAGCCTCCGGGTCGCACTGCACGCCGCCCGCCGCGCCATCGAGCCCGAGCTCGCCCCCCGTTCCTCCTCGTCCTATCTCGCCGGCGAGGGCACCCTGCTGCGGCTCGAGCCGCAGACCGTCGTGATCGACGCGGACGAGGCGGAGGCGCTGGCCGAACGCGCTCTGGCCGGTGGCAGCACCGCGCAGCTCGCCGCAGCGCTCGCCGCGTTCACCGGCGAGGTGCTGCCCGAGGACCGCTATGCCGCGTGGGCCGAGGCCCGGCGCACCGAGATCACCGCACTGCGCGACCGGGTGCGGCTGGCGCTGGCCGAGGCCCATCTCGCGGACGACGAGAACGAACTGTCGACCGAGGTGGCGCTGCGCGCCCTGGCCGCCGCCCCGGCGGAGGAGCGGGCCCACCGGGTCGTCATCGAGGCGTATCTGCGCCAGGGGCTGCGCCGGCAGGCGGTGCGCCAGTACCACCTGTGCCGGGAGGCGCTCGACGCCGAACTCGGTGTACGGCCGGGAGCTGCGACCGAGCGGCTGCACCTGCTCGCGCTGGACGCCACCACGAACGTGCTGCCCGCCTCCGCGTCCCCGGTCCTGCCCGCCGCGATCCGCACCCCGGCGGGTGCCCCGCTGCGCGGCCGGGACAAGGCCCTGCGGGCCCTGCTCTCCGACGAGGGCCCGCCGGTGCGACTGATCGGCGGCGAGGCCGGGGTGGGCAAGACCCGGCTGACGACCGAAGCGGCGAGGGCGGCCGCCGCGGCCGGCACGACGGTTCTGTGGGGCGCGGGCCACGACGCGGAGGGCCACACCCCGTACGGCGTCTTCGTGGAGGCACTGGACGCGTGGCTGGCCGACCGGCCACCGGTGGAGCGGGCCCGGATCGGCGGCGAGTATCCCGAACTCGCCGCGCTCCTGCCGTCACTGGGGCAGATCGGGGCCGGCCGGGAACGCAGCCCCGAGGAGGAGCGCGACCGGTTCTTCCGGGCCACGGCCGGACTGCTGGGTGACCTCGCGGCGGGCGCGCCGGTCCTGATGGTCCTGGACGACCTGCATGCGGCGGACGCCGGTTCGTACCAGCTGCTGAGCCATCTGGCCCGGCGGGCAGCGACCACCGGTGCGGGGTGGCGCTTCGTGGTCACCTACCGCGCGGAGGAGTTCGACGCGGACGACCCGCGCCGCACCGCTCTGGAGACCCTGGTGCGCGGGCAGCTCGCCGAGCCGGTCGAGCTGGGGCGACTGGACCGGGACCAGTGCCTGGCGGTCGCCCGGGACGCGGGGGCCGTGACCGGTCTCGACCGGGTGTGGGAACTGTCCCTGGGCAATCCGCTCTTCGCCCTGGAACTGGCCCGTACGGTCCACGAGGGCACGGACCCGGACGCCCCGGGCGCGCCGGAGGGCGTGCGCCAGCTGGTGGCCGCACGGCTGGCCCGGCTGGGTCCGGCGGCCCGGCGGGTGGTAGAGGCGATCTCCGTGACCGGCGGCGGCGCGGCCCTCACCGAAATCCTCGACGTGGCCGGGCAGGGGCTGTACCCGCCGCTTTCGCCGGCCGAGGCGGCCGACGCCGTGGACGCGGCGGTGACGGCCTCGGTCGTGACCGAACGGCCGGTGATGGTGGGCGGCAGGTCGCTGCCCGGTCTCGCCTTCCGCCATCCGCTGGTCCGGCTGACCTGCTACGACGGCCTGTCCACGGCCAGGCGCCGCCAGCTGCACTCGGCCTACGCGGAGGCGGTGCTGCGCCACCGCCCCGACGCGGTCGACACCCTGGCCACCCAGCTGACCCGGGCCGACGACCCGCGGGCGACGGGCTATCTGCGCCAGGCCGCCGAACGCGCTGCGGCGCTCTGCGCCAACGACACGGCGGACCGCTACTACGCCGAGCTGACGGCCCGGCTGGACGCGTCTGCCGCCGACGCGGCTCGGGCCCGGATTGACCGGGGGGCCGTGCTGCGCCGGATGGCCCGCTACCAGGACGCCGCCACCGTACTGCGCGAGGCGCTCGACGACATGGTGCGGCGGGGCGACGAGGACGGACAGGTGCTGGCCGCTGCCCGGCTGAGCGATGTCCTGATGAAGTACTGCGGGACCGAGGAGGGTGAGGAGCTGCTCCGAACCTACCGGCCCGGCCCGCACACCCCCGCGCTGGCCGTGGCGACCCACCATCTGGCGGCCGGCAGCCTGCGGTTCGTGGCCGGACGGTACGACGAGGCCCGCGCCTCGGCCCGTATCGCACAGGAGGCCGCGGACACCGTCGCGGGCGGTGAGCGCAGGGGGCTGCTGGCCCGGTCCCTGGGGATGCAGGCGACCTCGCTCGCCCTCGCCGGCCGGTTCGACCTGGCCCGGCCCGCGGCGGAGCGGGCGCTGCCGCACGCGGAGGCGTACGGGGACCAGGACCTCCTGGTCACCACGCTCTCGGTGCTGCGCGAGCACGCCCGCAGATCGGGCCGGCTCGGCGAGGCCGTCTCCATCGGGCAGCGGGCACTGAAGCTCGCCGAGCACACCGGCGATCCGACAGCGGTCGCCTTCGAACGCGCCAATCTCGCCGAACTCCATCTGCTGCTGCGAGAGTTCGCCGAGGCGCAGGAACACGCACAGGCCGCCGCGCAGGAAGGCGAGTCGCATCGCAGCTGGTGCACCCCTTATGCACTCGCGGCGCTGGCCCGCGTCCGGATCCGGACCGGCGAGGCAGGCGCCGGAGAGCTGCTGGAGCGGGCCGGTGAGGCGGCCGAGGCGCAGGCGGACCGGCAGGCACTGCACGAGGTTCGGGCAGCACACGCCGAACTCCTGGTCCGCGACGGCGCTCCGGCCGAGGCCCTCGCCCTGCTGGCCGAGGACAGCGGCCCCGGCACCGCCCATCTGGTGGCGTGGGCGGAGCTGTACTCGGGCAGCCCGGAGGCGGCGGTCCGGCGCGCTGCCGAGGAGACGGCGCGCGCGGAACAGGTCGGCGAGCGGCTCGCCGAGACCGAGGCGCGCACGGTGCTCGGGGCCGCGCTCGCGGCGATCGGCCGGCCGGACGCGGCCCGCGAGGAGCTGGACCGGGCGGCGAACCTCGCGGCCGAACTCCCTTATCCGGCGGGAGCGTTCCGCGTGGTGCGGGCACGCGAGGCAGCGGGTCCGTCCGTCGGCTGAGACGCGGCCACCGGACGGACCCGGTCCGACCGGCCCTACACCTCCAGGCCCGGCACGTCCTTCGGCAGCGGGCAGATCCGGCGCCCCTGGTGGTCGAAGACGTACAGGTGCGCCAGGTCGACCAGGAGCGGAACCTGGCCCCCGGTGCGCAGCCGCATGTCGGGACCGGTGCGCACGACGAGGTCGCTGGACGTGACCGCGGGGCGGTCGGGGCTGCGCACGCCCTGCGGGAGCGGCTCGAATCCCGGTTCGTCGAGGACCGCGACGGCTGCGCCGGCCTGTCCGGTGGCGCGCTCCTTGAGCCGTTCCAGGACGCCGGCCCCGCCCCCGGCCCCGCGGCGCCTGCGCTGGGTGCCACGGTCCGGGCGGGCCGATTCCAGGTCCGGCACCACGGCGGGCTGCGACCCTGTGTTGAGGTGGACCAGCGCCTCGTGTCCCTGGTACTCGACGTGCTCGACGATGCCGCTGAGGGCGACCTCACCGGGGCGGGCCTGGCTGGGCGGGGCGATCCGGACCGCCTCGGAGCGCAGCCCGACGATGATGCGCCGGCCCTGCTGGATGCGGAGCAACTGATGGTCGGGGCTGAGCGGTTCGGGCAGCGGGAGGCGCTGGCGGCCGAGGTCGATCGACATCCGCCCTTCCAGGGGTGCGTGCACGACGGCCTGCAGCAGGTTGATCCGCGGGGTGCCGATGAACGCGGCGACGAACACGTTCTCCGGCAACGAGTACACCTCGCGCGGCGGGCTGACCTGCTGGAGCACTCCCCCGCGCATCACGGCGACCCGGTGGCCCAGCGACATGGCCTCGGCCTGGTCGTGCGTCACGTAGACCGTGGTGACGCCGAGTTCCTTGGTCAGCTGGGATATCTCGGCCCGCAGGTGGTTGCGGAGCTTCGCATCGAGGTTGGAGAGCGGCTCGTCCATCAGGAAGGCCGAGGGCTGACGCGATATCGCCCGGCCCATCGCGACCCGCTGGCGCTCCCCGCCGGAGAGCTGACCGGGGAAACGGTCCAGGACGCTCTCGATGCCGAGCATCCTGGCCGTGTTCTCGATGCGCTCGTTGTGGTCCTGGCGCGGGTTCTCCAGCTTCAGCGGGAAACCGATGTTGGCGCGGTTGGTCATGGTCGGGTAGAGCGCGAAGTTCTGGAAGACCATGGCCATGCCGCGTTCGCGGGGTGTCAGGTGATTGGCCGGTTCGCCGTCGAGCAGGACCTCGCCCTCGGTGACGTCCTCCAGGCCGGCGATCATGCGGAGCACGGTCGACTTGCCGCACCCCGAAGGGCCCAGCAGGACGACGAACTCGCCCGGGTCGATGGAGAGCGAGAGGCGGTCCACGGCGCGCGAGGAGCGTCCGTAGGCCTTGCTTACGTTGCTGAGAGTGATGGCGCGAGTCATGTGGTTCCGCCCGGGAGGATGAAGGTGGAGCGGTGGGGAGCGGCAGCAGTGGCCTGAAATTAGCCCACTGCGCCGGGTGAGGGTAGACAACTGTGCCTATTTCTTTCAGTGGTTGCGTGGCATTGTCGGTGAATATGCTGATGCGGTGAAGCTCTGTAGCCGTTGTCGCCGCCTCGCGGGGGTGAGCGCGTGAAGAAGTTCGCGCCGCAACTGGGCTTCCCCGTCCTGGCGCACAAGCTTGCCCTGGATCCAAATGCCACGGCCATGTGCGGTCTGCATTCGCATGCGGGTGCTGCGCGGGCTGCGTACAACTGGGCTGTTGCTCATGCAACTGCTGTGTGGTGGCAGCGCAGGGCCGAGCAGTCGTACGGGATTCCGGAGGAGGAGCTGACTCCGTGGCGGTCATGGTCACTGCCCGCGCTGCGCAAGGCGTTCAACGAGGGCAAGCGCACTGACCCGCGTTTCGCCGGGTGGTGGGAGGAGGACTCCAAGGAGGCCTACAACACAGGGGATGGGCCGTAACCGGCGGCTGTGATGACCTGTACGCCGATACCGGTGAACGCCTTGGTCGGGATGCCGACGACGCGGACCTGCTTGAGCTTTTTGATCTCATCCAGCAGCGAGTTGAGGCTGACGTTGCCCGGATGGGCCTTGATGTCGGAGAGCACCGACTCCACGTCGTCCTCGTCCTCACCGCCGTCGCTGTCCACCCTTTCGGTGTCGGGGTCGTCATCCTGGGCGCCGTCGTCGGTCGGGTCGGTGAAGACCAGCGCGTCCAGCCGACGGGGACAGTCCTCCACTCGCGCGAGCCGTGCGGCGACCTCGGCGACGGCCCGCTCGTCGGCCTGGTGCAGCGCGGACCGGATGAGCGTGTCGATCTGGGCCGCTGTCGGCGGCTCGATCAGGTCCACGTGCATCTGCCGCAGCAGCTCGGCACGCACCTGTTCCTCGCGGCGTTCGTCGTGCCAGATCACATCCACCAGGTGCGAGACGAGCTTGACCTGGTCGGTCCTGGTGCACTCGTGCCACCCGGTCAGATCCCGCAGTTCGCTGCGGTGCCGTTTCGCGGCGCGGGAGGTGAAGTCGTAGAACCCCAGCTCGGACGCGGTGACGCCCACCTGTTTGGCGACGTGCTCGACCGCGTCAGGCGGCAGCTCCAGGCGCATCTCGGGAAACCGACCGTGCCAGGTCAAATACTTGAGCTGGACGGCGAAGCCCAGCCTCGTGGCCCCGGTCTTGTTCCGTAACCAGCCCACCTCGTCGCCGGACAGGGTGAAGTGGTCCACCACCCCGTCCAGACCCAGATCCCGCCCCACTCCACAGCCCCTTCCGTCACCCCCGTGATCAGCGTTCGGGCTGGACGGTAGAGGCGTCGCTGTACAGCGGACGCGGATATCCGCGAAGCGGCCCGGCCAAGCGGGCGGACCTGATACGCGTACCGGCTGCCGTGCCGTGTTGCGCACGTCTGCGTCCGGGTCAGTGGCCCTGGGCGAGTTTGTCCAGCTCAGCGAAGAGCCGCCCCGGGGCGACGTACGCACGGGTCATCGCTGCCCTGGGAGCTCAGGCCAAACAGGGTGGCATCGAGCAGGCGTGCACCACCTGGGACCGCGCGATCGACATTATGGCCGGGGTCAAGTCCACCGGGACCTCAAAGCGGTCCGCGCCCTGCGCTCAGACCTGCGCCCGCGAGCTCGACGAGCGCGCTCGCGTCTTCCTCGCCCACCACCGCTGAGGCCCTCTCGCCTTACGGCGCAGGTACGGCACCGATCTGCTGCATCACCCCGAGGAGGTCAGGCTGTCCCCGTTCGCCGACGATCCGGCCGTCGGCCAGATAGTAGAAGTTCATGGCCTGCACCGAGATCTTGTTGCCGCTCGCCGGGATCCCGAAGAATTCACCGTCGTGGGTTCCCCGCATGGTGAACCGCGCGGCCACCGTGTCGCCTTCGGTGACCGTCTCCTCCAGCGTCCACTGGACGTCCGGGAAGGCGCTGCGCATCATCCCGAGGACCTCCATGTAACCCTCGGGCCCCCGCAGCGGTTCCGGGTGACTCGGCGCGTGGAACACCGCGTCCGGAGAAATGACCTCGCGGGCGAGACCCTCGTCGCCCGTGTTGATGAACTCGACGAAGCGGTTCATCACTGACTCGCTGGACTGCGGCGGCATCTTGCTGGGCCTCTCCGAAGACGGTGGGTGGATGCCTGAGAGCCTAACATCGAAACGATGTTTACATCGATTCGATGCAGTCGTGCGAGGATGGACTCATGCTCGAACTCGCGATACTCGGTTTCCTGGCCGAGGCCCCCTTGCCCGGACACGAGCTACGCCGCCGCGTCTCACAGCTGACCGGCTACACGCGGCCGGTCAGCGACGGCAGCCTGTATCCGGCGATCAACCGTCTGACCAAGGCGGGCTTGATCGAGCGGCGCGCCGACCCGGCCGCGGGGGCGGCCCGGTACGTGCTCAGCCTGACAGCGGCCGGGCGGGCCGACATGCTGCAGCGTCTACGCAAGCCCGCTGACCACGAGATCACCGACTTCACCCGGTTCTACATCGTCCTGGCATTCCTCTCCCACCTGCCGGACATGGCCGAACAGCACGCGGTGCTGCGCAGACGGCTGGAGTTCCTGGAAGAACCGGCGAGCTTCTTCTACGACAATGACCGGCCCCTGCGTGCCGAGGAGATCGCCGACCCCTACCGGCGCGGCATGCTGCTCACCGCCCGCGCCACCAGCCGCGCCGAACGGACCTGGCTGCGCGAGGCCCTCGGCGAGAATCCGCCCGCGCTCGACACCACGGTCACCGACAGCGACCCCCATGCTCCCGCTGCTCCCGCGAGCTGACCGCCCACGGAGGTACCTCCATGCTTGCTTCCTGGTACGACGACCAGGGACCCGCCGCCGATGTCCTGCACGTCGGCGAACTCCCTGATCCCATCCCCGGACCCGGTGAGGTCCGCGTCCGTGTCACCGTCTCGGGCGTCAACCCCGGCGACACCAAGAAACGGCGCGGCTGGCTCGGCTCGACGATGCCCTTTCAGCGCGTGATCCCGCACAGCGACGCCGCCGGGGTCGTCGACACCGTCGGAGCAGGCGTCGACGCACGCCGCATCGGGCAGCGGGTGTGGGTATACGGCGCCCAGTCCTACCGACCCTTCGGCACCGCCGCCCAGTACACCGTCGTCCCCACCGACCTGACCGCTCCCCTGCCCGACCACCTCGCCGACGAGCTCGGGGCGAGCCTTGGCATCCCCGGCATCACCGCCCCACCGCACCGTATTCGCCGACGGCCCGGTCGACGGGAAGCTCGTCCTGGTGCACGGTGTGCTCGGCGGGGTCGGCTCCCTGGCCGCCCAGCTCGCTCACTGGGCAGGGGCCACCGTGCTCGCCACCGTCCGCCGCGGGGAGGACCTGCACCGCATCGACCCCTCCGTGGTGTCTCACGCCGTCGCCCTCGACTCCGACGACCCGGCGGCGGAGATCCGCACGTACGCACCCAAGGGAGTCCACCGCATCGTCGAGGCGTCCCTGTCCGACAACGCCGACCTGGACTGCGCCGTTGCTGCGAACGACGCGGTCATCACCGCCTACGCCACCCGCGCCGACCGGACGGAGATCCCCTTCTGGCCGCTGTTGTTCAACAACGTCACCCTCCGCCTGCTCGGCAGCGACGACTTCCCCGCCGCGGCCAGAAGGCAGGCCGCCCGCGACCTCACTGCCGCAGCCGCCGTCGGCGCCCTCACGGTGGACATCGGCGACCGTTTCCCGCTGGAGGAGATCGCCAAGGCACACGACCGCGTCGACGCCGGCGGCCGCGGCCGCACCCTGGTCACCATCCCCCAGCGATCCAGCTGAGACAGCGACGGCCGACAGTGCTCCTCGGCGAATACCTCACTGCGGCCACCATCACAGGCACCGCAGTCCTGCTCACGGCCGTCGCCGGCCTCGCGTTCGCCGAATCACGGCTGAATCCCGCCTGAATACCGTGAGGTGAAATAGGGCGCGTGCGGTGCGCAGGCGTAAGAGTCCCTGCGCACCGCACCACCGGGCCGACCCCGGCCGCGCAGCCGCCGCTGGCACCGCCAGGATCCCCAACCCCCACGCCGCCGGTCGCTCTCGCCTGACCTCTACCGCGAGAACCGGCACGCCCTGCGGGCGCGTATGAATGACCATCTGTGCGAGTTCTGCGAGAGCCCCCGAGCGTGATCCGTTTCCGCAGGTCGCCGTTCGCAGAAGTCCTCTCAGAACCCGGGCGTTATGCGAGACACTTCTGACACACTGATCGCGTGGACCTGACGCCAGATCAAGCCGCGAACGCGTGAGAAGGCAACGACTGCCCCAAGTGCGAAGTACCCGCCGGGAGTGCCTGCCGAACGCGCGGCGGGAAGACCGCGACGAAGTACCACACCCCGCGCTTCGTCCTCATCACCGCACTGCGCGAGGAGCTCGAAGTCCTCGTCCCCGCCGACCGTTCGCCCGGCCACCCCTGGAAGAAGGGGCCCGCACCCGCCGCGGTCCCCGCGCAGCGCACCGCGAAGCCGATCCGCATCGGGTACGCCAGGACATCCACGGCCCGCCAGGAACTGGCGAGCCAGCTCGAAGCCCTGCACGCGGCCGACTGCCACAAGGTCTTCTCCGAGCAGATCAGCACCCGCATCAAGGTGCGGCCCGAGCTGGAGGCCGCGCTCAAGCTCGCCCACCAGTTCAAGGAGGCCGCCCCCGACACCCGGGTCATCTTCACCGTCCACGAGCTCAAGCGGCTGGCAAGGAACGCGGCCGAGCTGATGACGCTGTCCGGCGCGCTCCAGGCCGGCGGCATCCAGCTCGATGCGAAGAAGCTCACCATCAAGACCGGCAAGAACAAGGACAAGCACCCCTCGGTCGCCTCGCTGTACCGGGCGTTCGCCGAGGCCGAGCAGGAGACGACCGCGTGACCGCACCAGGAGCCGGAACCCTCGTGCCCCCGAAGGCAGGGCCAAGGGCCAGGCACCTTCGATCCAAAAGCTACTGGCGGGCTACTTGTCACGTGGTTCGCAGCTCGTTAGCGGCACCCCGGGTACGCCCGGTTCCGGAACCGGGCGCCGGCGCGGTGTGCGGCCGTCCTTGCCCCGTGCGCCCAGGCCCGCCGCCGCGACCAGCAGCGCACCGAGCATGACGAACGGCGCCGCGGTACCCGCCACTCCGGCGACGAGCCCGGCGGCCGCGGGGGTGGCCACCTGGCCGAGCCGGTTGCCGGTCAGCCGCAGGGCGAGCGCGGTGGAGCGCGCGGCCGCCGGGGCGGCCTGGACGACGGTGGTCATCGACAGGGGCTGGCCGGCCCCGAGGCAGAAGCCGAGGACGGTGAGCATCAGGGCCAGCGCCCAGACGGGGACGGGCAGCGCGAGGCCGGCGCAGAGCACTCCGGCCAGCAGACAGGTGGAGGCGAGCAGGGCGGCCCTGCCCAGCACCCGGAGCATCGGGGTCATCACCAGCCGGCAGGCGATGGTGGCGGCGGCGCGCAGGCTCAGCAGCAGGCCGACCGTGGCGGGGGCGATGCCGCGGTGTTCCCCGACGACCGGCAGATACGCGGTGAGGATGTCGGTCGCGGAGAGCACGGCGAGGCTGATGAAGATCCCGGCGGGAACACCGCGGGCGCGCAGAATGCTGCCGACGGGCACCTTGGCGGCCGGACCCCTGCCGCGGTGCGCGGGGGCGGTCCGGTGCTCGATGCGCCAGAGCGAGGTGAAGGAGACGGCGGCGACGGCCGCCGAGACCAGCAGGGCGAGGGCGCTGGTGCGGCCCATCGCGCCGTCGCGCTCGGAGATCAGGTAACCGGCGGCGATCGGGCCGACGAGCTGGCCGAGGGAGGCGCCGATGGTGAAGTGGCCGAAGTTGCGGTCCTGTTCGGCCGGGGCGGACTGGCGGGCGACGATCGACTGGGCGCCGATCACGAAGCAGAGGTGGCCGAGCCCCATGACCCCGCTCCAGGCCGCCATCGCGGTCAGCGAGTCCGCCCGGCCGCTGAGGGCGCAGCCCCCTGCGATCAGGACGACGCCGAGCGGCAGCAGCGGTGCGCATCTGCCGTGGTCCGTCCGGCGCCCCAGCGGGACGGCGGCGAAGAGCGGGAGGAGCGCGTACACCCCGGTGATGACGCCGATCGCACGCTCGTCCGCACCCAGCGCCAGGGCCCGGTAGGAGACGGCGGGCCGCGCCATCGACACCGCCCCCTGCGCGAAGGCGAAGGCGATGACGAGGCGCAGCAGCCAGCTCCGGCCGGGCCCGGTGGTGTCGGTCATGGTCAGAGCGTCCGGGGATTGGGGGGTGGGTGAAGGAGCGGGGCTGGGTGCGTGCAGCTGCAAGGCGGAGGATTGAGGCATGACGGAGTCATGGTGATTGACGACAACGCGGCAGATGCGCGTGACCGGCCCCGCAACGCCGCCCCCCAATCCCCGGACGCTCTTAGATGATCCCGAACAGGAGTCCGGCGCAGAGCACCACCAGCGAGGTGAGCGCAGCCCATTTGACGGTGAAGCGGGTGTGGTCGCCGAACTCGACCTTGGCCATGCCGACGAGGACGTAGACGGCGGGCACCAGCGGGGACGACATGTGCAGGGGCTGGCCGACCAGGGAGGCGCGGGCGATCTCCAGCGGCGAGACACCGTGCGCGGCACCGGCCTCGGCGAGTACGGGCACGACGCCGAAGTAGAAGCCGTCGTTGGACATGAAGTACGTGAGCGGGATGCTCAGCACGCCGGTGACGAGGGCCATGTGCGGTCCCATGCCGTCCGGGATGGCGCCGACAAGCCAGTCGGCCATGTGGTCGACCATGCCGGTGCCGGTGAGCACGCCGGTGAAGACGGCGGCGGCGAAGACCATGCCGGAGACGTTGAGGACGTTGTCGGCGTGGGCCGCGATCCGGGCACGCTGGTCGGGCATGTGGGGGAAGTTGACCGTGAGGGCGAGAGCAGCGCCGAGGAGGAAGAGCACCGGGATCGGCATCAGTTCCATGATCATCGCGGTGAGCAGGGCGATGGTGAGACCCGCGTTGAACCAGTAGAGCTTCGGCCGCAGGGTGGCGCGGTGGGGGTCGAGGCCCTTGAAGCCCTCGTCGCCCGCCGCGTCCTCCTCCGCCGCTTCGTCGTCGGGTGCCGCGTTGCCCGTACCGGCTCCGCCGGTGCCCTTGCGCAGGGGGTCGCCGCCGCCGCCCGCGGTGACGAGAACCGTCTCGGATTCCGTGACCGTGCCGGTGGCCAGGGCCTCGTCGAGGGTGAGGGTTCCGAGCCGCTTGCGCTCACGCCGGCCAAGGACCACGGCCAGGAGGATCACCGCGAGCAGTCCGACGCCGAGCGCCGGGATCATGGGGACGAAGATGTCGCCCGCGTCCAGCTTCAGCGCGGTGGCGGCGCGGGCCGTGGGACCGCCCCAGGGGAGGGTGTTCATGACACCGTTCGCCGTGGCGGCGACCCCGGTCATCACGACCAGGCTCATCTTCAGGCGCTTGTAGAGCGGATACATCGCCGAGACGGTGATCATGAAGGTGGTGGAGCCGTCACCGTCCAGCGAGACGATCGCGGCGAGCACCGCCGTACCGACGACGATGCGCATCGGGTCGGCCTTGCAGAAGCGCAGGATGCCCCGGACGATCGGGTCGAAGAGCCCGACGTCGATCATCACGCCGAAGTAGACGATCGCGAACATCAGCATGGCGGCGGTCGGCGCCAGATTGCCGACGCCTTCGATGACGTAGTCGCCGAGATGGGCGCCCTTCCCCACGGCTACGCAGAAGAGTGCGGGGATCAGGACGAGCGCCGCGATCGGCGACATCTTCTTCATCATGATCAGGACCAGGAAGGTCGCAATCATGGCAAAGCCGAGGATTGTCAGCATATGGATACCTATCGTTCACCCTTGAACTCCCACCGGAGCCGGCGGTGCGGATGACGTTAGGGCGCACCACATGGCGTTAACAAGACGTTGACATGCGAGCAATACGAGCAAAACCCCAGGTCAACGCGAGGGTGTCACGGTGACGGGGATTCCGTTGAGCACGGCGGTGCCGGAGAGCGGGTCGAGGCGGCTGCCGTCGAGGAGCTGGTTGACGTTGACGCCGGGCTGCTCGGCGGCGACGGACATCCTGGTGCCGGGGCGGTTGTGCCCCCAGCCGTGCGGGAGGCTCACCACGCCGGTCCGCACGCCGTCGGTGACCTCGACCGGGACCGTCAGTTCACCGCCGTCCGCGGTGACCCTGGCGGATGCGCCGTCGGCCAGTCCGATGCGTGCCGCGTCCTCGGGGTGCACGTGGAGGGTGCACACGTTCGACCCTCCGCGGAGCGCGGCGACGTTGTGCAGCCAGCTGTTGTTGGAGCGCAGATGGCGGCGGCCGATGAGGACGAGGGCGTCGGGGTCGCCTCGCCCGTCGAGGGCGCGGCGCAGCCTGGGCAGATCGGCGGCGATCGGGGCGGGGAACAGCTCGATGCGTCCGCTGCGGGTGGTGAGGACCTCAGGAACGCGGGGAGCGAGGGGGCCGAGGTCGATGCCGTGCGGGTGGGCGAGCAGCCGCTCCAGGCTCAGGCCGTCGGGGTCGGTACCGAAGCCCTCGCCGTACGGGCCGAGGCGGAGCATCAGGTCGAGGCGCCGCTCCGCCCCGGTACGGCCGGTGAGCGCGGCGGAGACGTCGGCGGGGGTACGGCCGTGCACGGGCGAGAGCGGGTCGGCGACCGCCTTGCCGAGAGCCCGGTCGATGACCATGACGTCCACGGCGTCCGGCTCCGCGCCGTGCATCCCGGAGACGGCGAGGACGAGCCGGGCGAGGATCTCGCCCTCGTCCATCCGTTCGGCGTCCAGGGGCACGGCGGGGCGGGTGTAGCGGACCTGGTTGCGTACGGCCAGGGTGTTGAACGCGAAGTCGAAGTGGCCGCTCTGCGAGGGCGGCGGCGGGGGCAGCACCACATCCGCGTGGCGGGAGGTCTCGTTGAGATAGGGGTCGACGCTCACCATGAAGTCGAGCCCGTCGGCCAGTGCGGCGTCGAGCCGGTCGCCGTCGGGAGCGGAGAGCACGGGGTTGGCGGCCAGGACGATCAGGGCGCGGATCCGCCCCTCGCCCGGCGTCCCGATCTCCTCTGCCAGTGCGGAGATCGGCAGTTCCCCCTTGGCCTCGGGGTGGCCGGAGACGCGGCTCGCCCAGCGGCCGAGGGCGAACCCCTTGCCGGGGGCGGCGGGGCGCGGGGCGCGGGCGGTCGCGGAGAGCGGGAAGAGGGCGCCGCCGGGACGGTCGAGGTTGCCGGTGAGGACGTTGAGGACGTCGACGAGCCAGCTGGCGAGGGTGCCGTGTTCGACGGTGCAGCTGCCGATACGGCCGTACACGGCGGCAGTGGGGGCGGCCGCTAGGTCCCGGGCGAGGGTACGGATGGTCGCGGCGTCCACGTCACAGGCCGCGGCGACTGCCTCCGGCGTGAAGTCACCCAGCGCGTGGGCGACTTCGTCGATCCCCTCGACATGGTCCGCGAGCACGCCGGGGTCGGTGAGCTTCTCCTCGAAGAGGACGTGCGCCATGGCGGCGAGCAGGAGGGCGTCGGTGCCGGGCCGGATGGCCACGTGCCGGTCGGCGAGGCGTGCGGTGCGGGTGCGGCGCGGGTCGACGACGGTGAGGCTGCCGCCGCGGCGTCGCAGCGCCTTGAGCTTGCCGGGGAAGTCGGGGGCGGTGCACAGGCTGCCGTTGGATTCGAGCGGGTTGGCGCCCAGCATCAGCACATGGTCGGTGCGGTCGAGGTCGGGCACCGGGATGGCGTTCGGGTCACCGAAGAGCAGTCCGCTGGAGACGTGCTTGGGCATCTGGTCCAGGGTGCTCGCGGTGAACAGCGCCCGGGTCCGCAGGGCCGCGAGCAGTGCGGGCGGATAGAGGGCGCCGGCCATCGTGTGCACATTGGGGTTGCCGAGAACGACGCCGACGGCCTGCGGCCCGTGTTCCTGTGCGATGGCCGGCAGGGCGCGGGCTATCGCATCGAACGCCTCGCCCCAGCTCGCCTCCGTCAGCACGCCGTCCCTGCGGACGAGAGGGGCGCGCAGCCGGTCGGGGTCCTCGTCGAGTCCGCCGATCGACGCACCCTTGGGGCAGATGAACCCCTTGCTGAACACGTCCTCCCGGTCACCGCGGGCGCCGGTGACCCTGGTCCCCTCGATGGTGAGGGTGAGCCCGCAGGTGGCTTCACAGAGGGGACAGATGCGCAGGGCGGTACGGGAGCTGCTGGGGTCGTGCGACATGGGCCCTCCCGGGCGGCGGCAGCGGTGGCGCGCGGACATGACCAAGCACAGCCGAGCATACCGACCGGTACGCACGGTGGGGAGGTGCAGGGGCGGGCAGTTGTCCCGGAGTCCGGCCTCCCTCAGTCCAGGACCCGCGCGAGGTAGGCCTGGAGCAGCACACGGGTCTCGGCGACGATCGCCCGGTCGCCGGACGGGTCGGTGCGGAAGGCGAGTTGGAGCAGTGCGTCGGCGGCCTCCACACAGACCAGGATGGAGCGCAGGAGGTCCTCGTCGGGGTCGCGCTCCAGATGACCGGAGAGCAGTTCCGCGAGCCGCCCCGCGACGCGTTGGTTGGCGTCGTCGGCCGGGTCCTCGTCGGGCCCGGGGGCACCGAAGTCGATGAGGGAGAAGCCCGGGACGGAGCTCTTCATCGCCAGGTACTCGTCGAGCACGGCGTCGATGGCGCGGCGCCAGTCGGCGGCCGGGATGGCGGCCAGCCGGGCGGTGATCCGCTCGGCGTAGCTGTCCAGGTTGCGGCGGGCGAGGGCATCGGCCAGCGCCCGCTTGTTGGAGAAGAACCGGTAGACGGAGCCGATGGGCACCTCGGCACGTACGGCCACGGCCCGGGTGGAGAGCTGTTCGTAGCCACTCTCGTCGAGGAGTTCGGCACAGGCGTCGAGTATCCGGGCGAGGCGCTCGGCGCTGCGCTGCTGCACGGGGGCGCGGCGGAGGTTCGTGTTCGCATGGGGCACGGGTTCCATGATGCCGTGGGCCTCCTCGGCCGGGGGCGGGGGTCCGTACCCGGTCTCAGGATCCGCCGGGGGCGAAGGGCGGCTCCGCCCCCGGCTCAGGCGATGAGCAGCGCCAGTCCGCCGATCGTGTACGCGACCATCAGGACAAGGAGCGGAAGCTGGCCGACGACGGCGCGGCCGGGCGGGAAGAGCCGGACGGAGCGGTCGTGGGCGGCGACGACGCCGAGGACGTGGCCGAGAACGATCGCGACGACCTGGAGCGTGGCGATTCCGCCCGGCCCCAGGACCGGTTCGGGCGGTGCGGGATTGTCAGTGCCGAGTGCCACCATGACGGTACGTGGACCTTCGGTGACGAAGAGTGTGAAGTAGTGGGCGACGAGATAGCCGAGGGCGATCGGGACCAGGGAGTGCGCGAAGGCGGTGAGGGGGTGCGGCAGTTGACCGGAGAGGAGCCGGGTGGCACCGGCACAGAGGGCGTAGAGGGCGGCGACGAGGGCGACGGCGCCCAGGAGGCCGAGCGTGGCGGTGGTGGTACGGCCCAGGGCCGAGGTCTGGACGGTCGTGATCCAGGAGGGCGCGTCGGAGAAGCCGTCATAGGCGGTGGAGCCGAGCATCACGCAGACGGTGGCGACGAGCCCGGGGAGCTGGGGCGTGGCGTCGAGTCCGTTGAACGGGGAGCGCAGGACGAGGCGGCGGTCGGCGGCGCGGCGGCCGACCGGGGAGAGCCGGGCGAGGAGGCCCGAGTAGGCCTCGAAGGCATCGGCGTGGTCGAACCAGCGGGCCCCGTGCAGGGCGGCCCCCGCGAGTTGGGCGGCAGTGTAGAGGGCGAGGAAGAGCAGCAGGGCGGCGGATGAGGCGGGGTCGGGGGCGACGAGTTCGAGCCAGGTGAAGGCGAGGAGCCCGGCGGCGGCGGGCCACATCCCCAGGCGTGGGGGCAGGGGGCGGCCGGCGGCCGGGTCGCGTCCGAGTGCGCGGCAGCCGAGGAGATGGAGGGTGCGCAGCGGGTTGAGCAGCCGCCAGACGGGCCCGAGCAGCAGCGAGGCCGGGACGAGCCCGACCCAGAGGAGTACGTAGACGGCGCCGGGGGCCGGGTTGCGGTCCGGGTCGGCCGGACCGAGGAGGAGGTGCAGTACGACCAGGAGCGCGGCGGCCAGGCCGAGCGCGCGGGCCGCGATGCGGGTGCGGCGGGCGTCGGCCACGCGCTGGACGGCGGCCGGCAGCGGGTGGCCCGCCCGGTCGCCGCGGAACCGGGAGGCGGACCAGAGCAGGCCGAGCGCGAGAAAGGAGACGAAGAGCGCGGCGAAGGCTCCGGCGAAGGCGTAGAAGGGCGAGAGGGGCAGGTCGTGCTGGGCGCCGATGCCGTGGGCGAGGACGCTCACTGCACGGGGGTCGTCGAGTGCCGTCACCGTACGACGAGTTGGGTCAGGAGCAGGTCGGACTCATGCGTCTCGACCTCGAAGAGCCCAGTGCGGTCGGCGGTGAAGGTGAGAGTGACGGTCCGGCCGGCGGGCAGCCGTGCCTCCTTGTCGTAGCCGTGTACGTGAAGGGTGTCGGCGCGGTCGCTGCGGACCTTCAGGCGAACGGTCCGGCCCTTCTTGACCTCCGTGCGCCCGGGGGCGGGACTGACCTTGCCGTCGCGGACGGTGATCTCCACGGTGGCGCCGGGGGTGGGCACGGGGCGGGTCGCCGAAGTGGCCCCGCCGAGCGTGGCGGTGGCCTGGACCGGAGCGGAACCGACGGCCCACGCGGTGTGGTCGTCGGCGTAGAGACGGGCCGTGAGCCGGGTGCCGCCCCCGGCGCCGCGCAGGAGCGACTCCGGGAGGTGGAACCAGGCGCCGTAGACACGGGCGAGGGAGTGGCCGTCGAGGAAGAGGCGGGCGTGGCCGCGCCCCAGGAGTGCGGCGCCGCCGACGCTGTCCGGGGTGAACCGGAAGTTCCGTACCGAGAGGTGGACGTTCCAGCCGTCCTCCGAGTCCGGCCGCACGGTCAGGGCCACCCCGGGCGCGCCCTGGGCGTCGACCTGGCGCAGCCGGTGCCCGGAGCCGTCGTCCGCGGTCAGGAGCCGGCCGTTGCTGCCGGTGGCCTGCTCATGGCTGGTACCCGGCTTGTGGTGGGTGGTGGCCCGCCCTCCGCAGGCACTCGCGCCGAGCAGGAGGACGGCGGCGAGCAGCGAGAGGACGACGCGGCGGCCGGTCCGCCGGGCCGGAGCGGCCGGGCCCGGGAGCCCGGCCGATGCGATCGCCGTCGCAGTCGCAGTCGCAGTCGCAGTCGCCGTCGCCGTCGCAGTCGCCTGCACCGGGTGCCGCTTCACGACGGTTCTCCGTCCTGGGCGGTGACCGGTGACGTGGGCGAGGCCGGCGCGGATGCGCTCTCCGACTCCGACGCGCGTTCCGCACCGGTGTCCGAGGCCGGCTCCGCTCCCGGGGCCGGCTCCGGTGCCGCCTTCGCGCGCTCGCCGTGGCGGGCGGCGGCCACCACGGCCCACACCACCCACACCAGGCCGAGCAGCCCCCGCACCCAGGCCGGACTCAGCGGGATCCAGGGGATCATGAACACGCCCTTGTCCAGCGCGTCGAGCAGCGTCAGGCCGCCCAGCACCACCGTGACCCAGCCCAGCCCCGGCCGCTCCCGTCGCAGCACCAGCCCGATGCCCGTCCACCAGAGCCCGGTCAGCAGCAGCGCGAGGGCGGGCACGTACGAGGAGGCGAGGCCCATGGTCGAGCCGGCCACGTCCAGACCGAGGCCGATGAGGCCGAGGACCGTGGCGGCCGTGGCGAGCCGGCTGGACCGCAGCCTGCGCCACCACAGCACCCCGCCGACCAGCACCAGCACCACCGCGATGCCGAGGGCCGCCTGCACCTCGATGCGCTCGATGCCGCGTGCCCCGTACCAGTCACAGCCGGCCGGCAGCCTGCGTGCCTGCACGTTGTAGTCGGCGCAGACCAGCAGTTGGGCGAGCTTGACGGGCTCGCCCACCAGCCGGTCGGTGCTGCCGGTGACGTCACCCCGAGCGGACCCGCACGCGGGCAGGGAGCGCGGCGTGGAGGCACCCGTGTCCGACTGCCAGCAGTTGCCCGCCCCCTGACCGTCCCACCACACGTCGGTTCCGTTGGGGCGCGAGCGGCCCTGCTTGTCCGTGCCGAGGTGGTTGTTCGCGTACCGGTTGTGGTGCGAGGTGTCGGTCTGCTTGCCGAGCGCGTCCTCGCCGCGGATGAAGGCGGGTACGGCGCTGAGGAAGAAGGCCGCACGCTTGTGCCCGTAGACCCAGTTGTTCTCGTAGAGGTTCCAGTTGCCGCCAGCGGTGATGATGCCGGTGCCCGGCGGCATGGAGATCTGCGGGCAGACCACCCCGTCCTCGTAACCGCGCTCGACGGGCGGCTTGGCACACGTGCCGTCCGCGACGTACGGGTAGTAGTCGGCGTTGTTGTCGTGGATCAGGTTGCGCTCGAAGCGGGCGTGGTTCTGCGGCAGGCCGGGGTGTCCGGGGAAGGCGCTGTCCATCGAGGCGCCACCCATGTTGTGGTCGAACTCGTTGTCGTGGACATAGACCGAGTCACCCGCGGTGCCGGAGTAGCCGACCATGTTGTGGTGGCTGTGGCAGCCGGTGATCTCGATCGAGTAGCGCGGCACCTTGTAGCCGTACGCGTCGTTGATGTTCGACGCGCTGCCCGGGTAGATGCCGGAGTCGCCGTTGCCGTACGACTCGCAGTTCTTGTACAGGCCGTGGTCGCTCGCGAAGGTCAGGAAGCCGTACTCGTCGTTCCACCGGGTCAGGACGTCGTCGATGACGAAACCGTCCTGGGCCAGGATGTACAGCGAGTTGAACGTCGTGCGCTGGGCGGTGAAGTTCTTGAAGTAGACGCCGTCGGAGCCGTCCGCCCGGACCGCGTTGAGCTTCTGGTACTTGGCGTCGATGACGACGTCCGTACGCGCGGCGCCGGTGCCCTCGATCTGGAGGTCCTTCTTGCCGAGGATCGCCACCAGGTTCTGGTTGTGCGGGCACTTCGCCTGCTGCTCGTAGCTCAGGATCTGGTAGCCGAGCTGAGAGTTGGGCGCCTTCAGCCGGGCGCACTCCCCCTTCGGCGCCGGCAGCGAGGGCTCCTCCTCGTAGAGGCCGGGCAGGACCGCGATGTTCTTCCCGGGCCCGGTGACGGCATCGACGGCCTGCTGGAGATGGCGGTAGCCGGACTTCTGGCACCGGTCGAAGAGCGTCAGGTTCCTGGTCCGCAGGGCGTCCGGGAATCCCGATATCCGGCGCTCGAAGTCGGCCCGGTCGCTCTTGCAGACCAGAAGGTCGGGCCCGCCGGTGCGGTACACCGGGACGCTGCCGGTGCCGTCGGGCAGGGTGACGGGCCGTTCCTCGTGCGCCTGGGCGGCCGGCCCCGCGAGAAGGGCGGCCGCGAGCGCCGCCAGAACCACCAGAAGCTTTCGTGTCCACGACATGAGCCGGAGAGTAGAGCATTGTTCAACTTTTGGAACCCCCCTGTGCCGCACGAATGCCGTTGACTCACCGCGATCCGATTCCTACGGTTGACCATAGGATTTCAGAATCCCCCTTCCTTCCTCATGCACCGGGAGCACAATATGAGCGGCATCGAGCAGGCGCGGAAGACGGCGGAAGGGCTCGCACATTCCGCCGGATTCGGTAATCAGCACAGCTCGGAAGCGGTGCCGGGGGCCCTGCCGCACGGCCGCAACTCACCGCAGCGCGCACCGTTGGGGCTCTACGCCGAGCAGCTGAGCGGCTCGGCCTTCACCGAGCCGCGCGCTCACAACCGCCGCTCCTGGCTCTACCGGATCCGCCCCTCCGCGGCCCATCCGCCGTTCGTCCGGATCGACAACGGCACCCTGCGCACCGCCCCGTTCACCGAGTCCGTCCCCGACCCCAACCGGCTTCGCTGGGACCCGCTTCCGCAGCCCGTGCCCGGTACGGACTTCCTGTCCGGTCTGTGGACGCTGGGCGGCAACGGCGACGCCGCCCAGCGCACCGGCATGGCCGTGCACCTCTACTCCGCCGACACCGCCATGACCGACCGGGTGTTCAGCGACAGCGACGGCGAGCTCCTGATCGTCCCCGAGCACGGCGGGCTGCTGCTGCGCACCGAACTGGGCCTGCTGCGTGCCGAACCGGGCCATGTCGCCCTGATCCCGCGCGGTGTCCGCTTCCGGGTCGAACTGCTCGACGCCACCGCCCGCGGCTACGTCTGCGAGAACTACGGCCAGCCGTTCGTCCTCCCCGACCTCGGCCCGATCGGCGCCAACGGCCTGGCGAACGCCCGTGACTTCCTCGCCCCGGTCGCCGCGTACGAGGACGTGGAACGCCCGGTCGAGGTGGTCAACAAGTACTGCGGGAACCTCTGGTCGGCGACGTACGACCACTCGCCGCTCGATGTGGTCGCCTGGCACGGCAACCACACCCCGTACGTCTACGACCTGCGCCGGTTCAACGTCATCGGCTCGATCAGCTACGACCACCCGGACCCGTCGATCTTCACGGTGCTGACCTCGCCCACGGACACCCCCGGCCTGGCCGGCGTCGACTTCGTGGTGTTCGCGCCGCGATGGCTGGTGGGCGAGGACACCTTCCGGCCGCCGTACTTCCACCGCAACGTCATGAGCGAGTACATGGGCCTGATCGAGGGCGCGTACGACGCGAAGACGGCCGGCAAGGGGGGCTTCGTGCCCGGCGGCGGCTCCCTGCACAACATGATGTCGGCGCACGGCCCGGACCGGGAGACCTTCGAACGGGCGAGCGCGGCGGAGCTGAAGCCGCAGAAGATCGACGACGGCCTGGCCTTCATGTTCGAGACCCGCTGGCCGGTCACCGCGACCGGACAGGCGACGACGGCCGGCCATCTTCAACACGGCTACGACGACGTGTGGCAGGGTCTGAGCCGCAACTTCCGTCCGTAACGGGTTCCATCCGTAACGGCCCATGTGAACCGGCCACGTGCCGCAGCGACGACGAATGCAGGTGACCCAGGTGCCGCAGACCCCTCTGAAGCCCCCCGCGCCCCACGGGGCCGCCTTCGCGCCCGACTCGCTGGTCCTGAACCGCAAGCTCCCGCTGTGGTACCAGGTCTCGCAGTCGCTGCGGGCCTCGATACTGGGCCGCACGGCGGACGCCACCCTGCGGCTGCCGACCGAGGAGCAGCTCGCCGCGCACTACGGCGTCAGCGTCCTCACCATGCGCCAGGCGCTCAAGGAGCTGGAGACCGAGGGGCTGATCAGCCGGCACCGACGGCGCGGCACCTTCATCGAGCCGCGCGCCCGCCGGGTGTCGCCGGTGCGGCTGCTCGGTTCGATCGACGCGATCGTCGCCCAGCAGTCGGGCGAGCGGACCACGGTGCTCGACCACGGCCCGTGCCCGGTGCCGGGTGATGTCACGGAGTACTTCCCCGACTGCGCCGAGGTCACCGGCTACCGACGGCTGCGGTGCGAGGAGGACACCGGCGAGCCGACCAACTGGGCGCAGAACTGGGTCCATCCGGAGGTCGCGGCCGGGCTCGACCCCGCCGACCTCGAACGCTGGCCGATGACCAAGGTGCTGCGCGACCGCGTCGGCGTCCCCATCGCCCGGATCACCGACACGGTCGAAGCCCGGCTCGCCGATCCGGCCACCGCCGAACTGCTCCGGGTCCCGCTGCTCAGCCCGATCCTGTACTACACGGGCGTGACCTACGACGAGAGCGGCCGGGTGGTCGATGTGGCGCAGATCCGCTACCGGGGCGACCGGTTCTCCTTCTCGGTCACGGTGGAGGCCCACTGACGGCCGCAGCTCCCGGCAGGCGCCCTGCCGGGCCCCGGGGCCCCGCCGTTACGATGCCGGGGAAGGCGGCAGACGTGGCGACGGGGAGGACGACACGGTGGCAGCTCCGGCAGCGGCCGGCTCCGGCGAGGGCCCGCGCAGCCCGCTCCTCGACGACCTCATGCCCTGGTCCGTACGGCCGCTCAGGACCGGGCGCCCCTGGGTGACCGCCCCGGACGCGGCGTCTCTCAGGGCCCGCTGGGAGCGGCTGGTCCAGGCCCCGGACGCGGAGCGCGAGCAGTTGTTCGGGCCCACCCGTGTGCGGACCCCGCGGACTCCGGTGGCGGCCCTGCCCGGACAGCCGGGCGGGACCGGCCGGTTCGCCCGTGAGGCGGGGCCGTGCCCTGAGCCGGTAAGGATCCTGCACGGGCCGTTCGACGAGCAGTGGCTGCTCCCCGACCACCGTCTGATCGACGTCGCCCGGCCCGAGCTGTGGCGGGTCGCCGACGGTCACCAGGTCTTCGTCTTCGAGCACGGCCGTGTCCCCCAGGACACCGGCCCCGCCCTCTCCGTGACCGCGCTGCTCCCCGACGGCCATTCCCCCGCGGGCCGGCCCGGCCGGATCCGTCCGCTGTACCGGCGCCCCGGCGGCGCCGAACCCAATCTCGCCCCCGGGCTGCTCACCCTGCTGCGCGCCCGCCACGGGGACGCGGTCACTGCCGAGTCCGTGCTGGCCTGGATCCTCGCGGCGGCCCAGCGTTCTCCGGCGGGCTGCGTGGTGCCGCTGCCCGTGGACACCGCGCGCTGGTCGGCGGGGGTGGAGCTGGGGCGGGAGCTGCTGCGGCTCCAGTTGCGCGGGGCGCGTGGCGGGGAGCGCCCCCGGCTGCCGGGCGGGCGCCGCCCGTATGTGCGGGCCGCTGTGCCGCCCGTCCCGTCGGAGCTGTCGTACGACGCCGAGGAACAGGTGCTGAGCCTCGGCTCGGGCCGCATCTCGCCGGTGCCTGAGGGTGCGTGGGAGTTCCGGGTGGGCGGCGTACGGATGCTGGAGCTCTGGTTCGAGCGCCGGGCGGCGGTGTCGGGCGCCGGCGGCCTGGAGGCCGTACGCCCCCGCGCCTGGCCGCAGGAGTGGACGTCCGAGCTGCTGGAGCTGATCGCACTGCTCGCCCTGCTTGCCGAACTGCGGCCCCGGCAGGACGAGCTGGCGGACGGCCCGGAGATCGGCGCACACGAGCTGAGGGCGGCGGGCGTGCTGCCGGTGCCGGCCACCGCGCGGCGGCCCGCGTCCGTGCTCGACCACCAGGAGGAGGGCCCGGACGGCCAGTTCGCGCTGCTGTGACACCGGCGGACCGGCACGAGGCCGTCAGCGGAGCCGCACGAGGGCATCCACCGGAGGCCGGGTTCGGCGCTCCTGCCCGGCCTCGTCCGCGCGGAAGGTTCGCCGGTAGGCGGCGGGCGTGGTGCGCAGCGCCTCGTGGAAGCGCCGGCGCAGATTGACGGCCGAGGAGAGGCCGACCCGGCGCGCGATGGTCTCCACCGGCAGGTCGGTCTCCTCCAGCAACGCCCGGGTGGCGGCGAGTCGCCGGTCGAGCAGCCAGCGTCCGGGGCTGATGCCCAGCTGCTCGGTGAAGCGACGGGTGAGCGTGCGGGCCGAGACCTGGGAGCGGACCGCCATCTCGGCGACGCTGACCGGCTGGTCCAGGCGCCCGGCCAGCCATTCCAGCAGCGGGGCAAGTGAGTCGGCGACCGGCCCGGACGTGGGCAGTTCGGCGTACTGCAGCTGGCAACCCTCACGGTGCGGCGGCATCACCATCTGCCGTGCGATCCGCATCGCGTAGGCAGCCCCGTGGTCGGTGCGTACGAGGTGCAGGCAGAGATCCACACCGGCCGCCGATCCGGCGCTGGTGGCGACGTCGCCGTGGTCCACGTACAGCACCCCCGGGTCGACCTGGACCTGCGGGAACCTGGCGGCCAGCTCGGTGGCCCGGGCCCAGTGGGTGGCGGCCCTCCGGCCGTCCAGCAGTCCGGCGGCGGCGAGCACGAAGGCGCCCGAGCAGATGGCGACGATCCGCGCACCGCGCCGGTGTGCCCGGCGTACCGCCGCGGCCACCGCCGGTGGAACCTCGGTGCCGGCCGGCTGCTGCCTGCCGGGGACCAGCACGGTGTCCGCGCGCTCCAGTGCGTCCAGGCCCGCCGTGACCAGCAGGTCGTAGCCGGCCTGGGTGCGCACCGGGCCGGGGTGCTCGGCGCACACCTCGAACGCGTAGCGGGCGGGGATCTCCGGGCCGTGGTCGCCGAACACCTCGGACGCGCAGGCCAGCGGGAAGGTCGACTGCTGGGGCTGCAGCAGGGCCACCACCCGGTGCGGCGCAGGGGATTTCGGCAGCGAGCGAGGCGTCATGGCGCGAAAGTACCCCATCATGTCGTTCGGGACACTGGGACGGCCCAAGTGGTCCAGACCAGGATGGCGCTGTGACCACCAAGCAGGCTCAGACCTCTCCCTCACCGCCCGGCGACCGGCCCGCGGACCCTTCGCCCGGCCAACAGCCGCCCGTCCGGCACCCGTTGTGGGACCGGCGCTTCACCTTCTACTTCGTTGCCCGTTCGGTCTCGCTGGTCGGCGACGCGATGATGCCGGTGGCCGCCGCGCTCGCGGTGGGCGCGCTGTACGGAGTCTCCGGGGTCGGTTTCGTCCTCGGCACCTGGACCGGGACGTGCGTCGTCCTGGTGCTGTTCGGCGGGGTGTTCGCCGACCGGTGGGGCGCACGCAGGATGATGGTCGGCGCGGACCTCGTCCGGGTGCTCACCCAGGGCGTGCTGGCGGCCGCGTTCTTCGCCGGGCCCCCGCCCTTCTGGCTGTTGGTGACGATGGCGGCGCTGGCCGGTGCGGCCACGGCGATGTTCCAGCCAGGGGTGAACGGGATGGTCCCGCTGGTCGCCCGCGAGCCGCAGCGGGCCAACGCCACACTGAAGGTGGCCGACGCGCTCGCCCAGCTGCTCGGACCGGCCCTGGCGGGACTGCTGATCGCTCTGACCGGCGCCGGGACCGTGTACGCGATCGACGCGGGCACGTTCGTGCTCAGCGCCCTGTGCCTGGCGCTCATCCGCCTCGCCCCCGCCGGCGCGCCCGCGGACACCCGGGCCGATGCCGGATCCGCTTCCCCCGGCGGAAGTTCACTCCGCCGCGACCTGCGTCAGGGCTGGCACGAGTTCCGCTCCCGCACCTGGATGTGGGCGGTGATCCTGATCTGGGTGGCCTACGGTGTGCTGCTCTTCGGGCCGCTGGTCCCGCTCAGCTCGGCCCTGATCGGCTCCCGGTCCGGCCCGAACGCCTACGGTCTGGCGGTCTCCTTCCTCGGCGTCGGAACCGTGCTCGGCGGCCTGCTGGCGCTGCGGGTGCGACCCGCCCGGCCACTGGCGGCCGGGGCGGTGGCGATGGGGCTGTTCACCGCGCTGCCGCTCTGCGTTGCACTGGGCGCGGAGCTGCCGGTGCTGCTGGCGGGCCACGTCCTCGGCGGCGGCGCCTTGGCGTTCTGGTCGGTGATGTGGGCGACCAGCGTGCAGACCCACACCCCACCCGCGGTGCTCAACCGGGTCACCGCGTACGAGCTGGCCGGCTCGGTGTCCGGGATCGCGCTCGGCCAGATACTGGCGGGGCCGGCCACCGCCCTGGCCTCCCCGGCGCGGCTGCTGCTGGTCTCGGCGGGCACCTGCCTGGCGGGCTGCGTGGCACTGCTCTCGATTCCGGCGATCCGCACGCTGCACCGCGCCGCACCCGCGGACGGCGGCCGGCCGAAAGCACCGGACGGCCCGCACGAAGGGTGAGCGACCCCGCGAGCGCTCGGCTGCGGAGGGGGCTTCTCCGGTCCGAGGCCCAGCGAGCGCTCGGCTGCGGACGGGCCTTCTCCCGTCCGTGACCCCGCGAGCGCCCGGCTGCGGACCGGAGAAGTCCCGCGCCACACCCCTTCCCCCCGTCCACCGGGCAGCACCGGCCGTCGCTCGCGTCGACACCGCCTGCCACGCGGCGCGGCCGGTCCGCCGACGCGTGGAGCAGACGTTCGGGATCATGTCCGGTCGAACGAGTCCAGCACCCGGGCGAGTGCCCGGTCGAACACGCCATCCAGATCGATCGGCCCGGGATCCTCGGCGAATCCGGCCGCCATCCTCGGGTACTTCCCCGTCATGATCTGGCTGATCAGATATCCGGTGCGGGCGGCCTGCTCCTGCTCCTCGGACCAGGGCAGGGAGCGGCTGCGCTCCGCCGTGGCGATCTCGTTGGCGGTGTACGTGGTCACCACGCCGTTGACCATGGCGATGAGTTCCATCTTCTCGCCGAACCGTGCGTCGACCGCGTCCAGACAGCTCAGCGCGTACTCCAGGTACCGCAGGGCGTTCGGGCTGAACCCGTACACCGGCGACATCAGCCGGGGTACCCACGTGTGGCGGTGCATCATCCCCCGCGCCTGGTGGGCGAGGGCGAGCAGGTCGGCGCGCCAGTCGCCGGAGGGCTCCGGGTAGTCGTACCCGGCACTGACCGCGTCGAGCATCAGCTCGTACAGGTCCTCCTTGCGGGGCACGTAGTTGTAGAGCGACATCGTGCCGCAGCCGAGCTCGGCGGCCACCTTCCGCATCGACACCGCGTCGAGCCCCTCCGCGTCCGCGATGCGCACGGCGGCCGCCGCGATGTCCGCGCGACTGAACGCAGGCTTGGGACCACGCCCCGCACGCTCGGGGCGCGCCCAGATCACTTCGGGTACAGCGGGTCGCCCCACCATTGATCATCACCTCGACCACCATGGTAGTTACGTACACCGTACGTAGTTCGGTACCGTTGCGGCATGACAACTACGTACGCTGTACTTAGTGAAGGTCTGGAGAAGCGCTACGGCGACGTCCACGCGCTGCGCGGCCTCGATCTGGCCGTTGCCGAAGGCACCGTCTGCGGGGTGCTGGGGCCCAATGGCGCCGGCAAGACCACCGCTGTCCGCGTCCTCACCACGTTGACCGCACCCGACGGCGGCAGCGCCCGGATCGCGGGCCACGACGTGGTGCGGGAGGCCGGCGCCGTGCGGGCGGCGATCGGCGTCACGGGACAGAGCGCCTCCGTCGACGGCGAACTCTCCGGCCGGCAGAACCTGCGGCTGTTCGCCAAGCTGCTCAGGTACCGGGGCGCGGCGGCACGCAGCCGGGCCGACGAGCTCCTCGAACGCTTCGAGCTGACCGGCGCGGCCGACCGCCCGGCCCGCACCTACTCGGGCGGGATGCGCCGCCGCCTTGATCTCGCGGCCAGCCTGCTCGCCCGGCCCCAGGTGCTGTTCCTGGACGAGCCGACCACCGGACTCGACCCGCACAGCCGCAATCAGATCTGGGCGGCGGTACGGGAGCTGGCGGCCCGCGGCACCACCGTCCTGCTCACCACGCAGTATCTGGAGGAGGCCGATCAGCTGGCCGACGACATCGTGCTCGTCGACAGCGGCCGGGCCGCACACAGCGGCAGCCCCGCCGAACTGAAGGCCCGGATCGGCAGTTACGCCGAGGTCGTCGTCGCCCACGCGTCGGCGCTCGCCCCGGCCGCTGCCGTCCTGGACCAGTTGACGGGCGCCGCGCCGGTCCTCGACCACGAACGCCGCACAGTGGGCGCTGTCGCCACCGACCCCTCGCTCACCCTGCCCCGGATCGTCCGCGAGCTCGACGCGGCGGGCGCGGCCGTGATCGACGCGAGTCTGCGGCCACCCACCCTCGACGAGGTCTTCCTGCGCCTGACCGGCCGCAGCACCCCCATCAAGGAGACGGCAGCATGAGCACCGACGCACTCGTGACGGAACGCCGGACGGCGGACGCCACCAGGCCCGCGAACACACCGGTCACGGACGTCCTGGCCGTGCTCGGCCGCCACCTGCAACGGATCAAGGCGGCCCCGGGCGTCGTGATCCTGACCCAGACCATGCCGATCACGATGCTGCTGTTCTTCGGGTACGTCTTCGGCAGCGCCCTGGCCGTCCCCGGCCAGGAGTACCGCGCGTTCCTGGTGCCGGGGCTGCTGGCGGCGACCGCGGCGAACGGCATCATGACCGGGATGTTCCAGTCCGCGCAGGACTGCCACCGGGGTGTGATGGACCGGCTGCGCACCCTGCCGATGAGCCGGACCGCCGTACCGTTCGGGCAGACCGCGGCCGATCTGCTGACCACGGCCGTCGGCATGATCCCGCTGATCCTGGTCGGACTCGCCGTGGGCTGGCGGATCGAGGGCGGCCCGGCCGCCGCGCTGGGCGCGTTCGGACTGCTGCTGCTGTTCCGGTTCGCCACCTCGTGGGTGGGCTGCTGGCTGGGGCTGCTGATCCGGAACGAGGAGGCCGCCGGGCAGCTGGGCAGCGCCACGTTCATCCTGCCGCTGCTCTCCAGCGCGTACATCCCGACCGACAACCTGCCCGGGTGGCTGCGCACGCTCGCGGAGTGGAACCCGATCAGCGCCGCCGCCGCGGCCACCCGCGACCTCTTCGGCAATGCCGTTCCGGCCGCCGACGCGGCCTGGCCGGTCGCCCACCCGGTGGCCGGGACGCTGCTCTGGTCGGCGTTGCTGCTCGCGGTCGCCGTGCCGCTGTCCGTACGCCGCTACTCGCGCGGCGGCGCATGAAAGCACGGCTACGGCATGGCCACGGCATCGCTACGGCGGATGAAGACGCAAGTGCACCGCTCAGCCGGGCAGCGCGACCGGCCGGTCCAGTGCGCCCAGCAGGGAGACGAAGCTCGACTCCAGGAAGGCGCCGAGCTCGTCGAGGGCTTCCGGTTCGGCGAGCGGCCAGCTGGTGACGGCCTCCTCGGCAAAGGCCATCCAGGCCCGGGCGGCAACCAGCAGCCGCGGTGAATCCGGCATCCCCAGCCGCCGCTGCCCCTCCTCCACCCGCCGGGCCAGAGTGTTGCGGGTGAATTCGACGATGTCCTCCACGGCGGGATGGCTGCCTCCGGCGCCGCGGACCAGGGCGAGATAGACCCTGCGATGCTCCGTCACGTACGCCACGAACCCGGCGATGAAGGACCGCAGCCAGGGAACGGGCTCCAGTGAGGAGTCAGGTTCCGTGGCTGCGGCGAAGTCGTCGCACTCCTGCTGCACCACGGAGCGGTAGAAGTCGCGCTTGGAATCGAAGTAGTGGAAGAGCAGCCCCCGGGAAATGCCCGCGCGGCGTGCCACATCGTCGGTGGAGAGCTCGTCCAGCGAGCGATCGGCAAGCATGTCCACGCCAATGGCGACCAACTGCGCCCTTCGCTCGTCGGGACTCAGGCGCGCGGCTCGCTTCTGGGACATGTGGACAGTGTAGAAGTGCTTCGGCACCGAATTATCTCGGCACCCACTCCACCGGAAGACACCCATGCGGTCATGACCCCGGCGTGGAGCCCACGCGGACATGGCGAAGCGCCACTGCCGGCTCCGGGGATGACGGAAGAGCAGGCAGCAGCGCGACGCCGGGGACCGGGTTCGTCGGTTCAGCGGCGGCTGCCGAAGAGCGAGCGTCGCAGTCGCCGCAGCGGAGCGAAGAGCGAGACCCGCGCACTCTTGCTCCGGCGGGTGTGCGCGGCATCGCGCGAGGTGAGCTCGCGCATCAGCAGCGTCGCCTCAGCGGACTCGCGCTGCGGGACGGCGGGGCCGCCCAGCACTGCGAGATGACGGTCGAGGCGCGAACTCGTCGCGCTGCTCCCGCATGTAATGGCAGGCACACGCGCCCTGCTGTGCATCGTTATCTGTTCCATGTCACTCCCCACCCGTACGAGGGCACCCGGCCCGGGCAGGTTAACCCTATCGCCCCGCGGCGACACGCGTGTATCCCGGGCACAGGATTGAGCACACACATACGGAGGTTGACGACCTGTCTGCGAATATGCGCGATTCCAGGGCGAGTTGCGCAGATCACCAGCCTCTGGACAGCACACCGGCTCCGGGGCCGGCCTACCGGAGCGAGGCCCCGGCCTGCGGGACCTCCACCCCGGGAGGCGGCCTGACGGGGTGACGGACGGACGTGCGGGCCGGTCAGTCGAGCGCGTTGAGGACGGGCAGATAGCCACCGGACTGCCCGGAGGCGAAGGGGTGGTACGACTCACCGATGTTGAGCCAGTTCAGGCTGTGCAGCCAGGCACTTCCGGAGCAGATCTCGTGGCCGGTGAACTTTCCGGCGACATCACCGAAGGTGAAGCCGTGGTCGGCGGCGCGCTTGGCGGTGGCCGCGTTGAGGTAGTCGGAGGCACCGTTGATGGCTGTGCGCACCTTGTCGCTCAGACCGACGACGCAGCTGCCGCCGATCTGGTAGAAGCGCGGGTAGCCGAGGACGACGACATGGGCGGCCGGGGCCTTGGCCCTGATCGCGTCGTACACCGAGTCGAGCTTGCCGGGCAGCGTGGAGTCCACGTAGCTGCGGGCGGTGGCGATCCGGCTGAGGCAGGTGGCCTCCGACTGGAGGACACAGGTCGTCATGACATCGGCGAATCCCGCGTCGTTGCCGCCGATGGAGATCGAGACCAGGTCGGTCGAGGGGGCGAGCGGTCCGAGCTGGCTCGCCGTCACGTCACCGGTGCGGGCACCCGAGCAGGCGGTGAAGGCGAACGAGGCGGGCGCGTTGGCGGCCGCCCAGAGCGAGGGGTAGGCGAGGGTGCTGCGCTTGCAGTCACCACTGGAGCCGATATAGCTGCCGGAGCCGACCCCCGAGGAGTAGGAGTCGCCCAGCGCGACGTAGTCGACGGCTTGTACGGACGATGCGGCGTTCGCGGTGGCCGCCCCGGTCAGGGCGATGACTGCGCCGAGCAGGAGCGAGGACGAGAACGCCACGAGTCTGGACATCTTCATGGAACCTCCCTGAGGTCGACCGGCAGGATCTCTGCCACGTCCGTGGTAGCAGCAGCGAAGGCCATTCCGGAAGTGTCCATGCCAAGTCGTTCGGATGAGTTTTAGCCGACGGACCTCTGAGTTCATGTCATATCGGTGCACGGCTCGGCATACGGCACTCCACGGGAGCTCCGGTACCGCGCCCCCGGCACAGGCGGAGGAAGCTGGTGAAACCTGGGTGCGCGGGGTGCCCCCGTGCCGGATCATGGGCGGCATGTCTGCCAACCCCGAGTCCGCTCTGCCGATCCGGCTCACCGTCGACGACAGCGACTCCCCGTCCGATGTCGTCGACGCGCTGTTTCTCGGCCGCTTCGCGACGGGCGAGCAGCCGTACTCGCACAGCTCCTCCCTCGACCGGGTCCGCACGGGGGCCACACTGCTGCCCCCGGCCGCGAAGGTGCTGCGCGCCGCCCGCGACGACGACCGCAGCGCCACGCTCGCCGAGGGCGAGGGCTGGACCCTGCTCATCTCGCGGTGGAACCGGGGCGCCGACGTCACGGTCACCGCGACCAGCGCCGAACTGGCCCACCAGGTACTCGAAGAGGCCACGGACGGAGCCCAGGACGAACCGGAACCGCAGCCCGAGAACGTGACGATGGGCTTCTGGTACGTGTCGCCGCGCCGCGGACCGTACCGCACGACCCGTCAGATCGCGGCCGGCACGTGGGACGAGGTGCGCGCCAACTACACCGCACCGGTGGCCGATGCCATGGGCCGGCTGATGAAGGTCACCCCGGACGACATCGCGGGCCGGCTGCTCCTGCTGCACGGACCGCCCGGCACCGGCAAGACGTCCGCCCTGCGCACCCTGGCGCGGTCGTGGCGGGACTGGTGCCAGGTCGACTGCGTACTCGACCCCGAGAGGCTCTTCAACGACGTCGGCTATCTGATGGACATCGCGATCGGCGAGGACGACGGCAGCACGAAGGGCCGATGGCGGCTGCTGCTCCTGGAGGACTGCGACGAGCTGATCCGCGGCGAGGCCAAGCACACGGCCGGCCAGGCGCTGTCCCGGCTGCTGAACCTCACGGACGGTCTGCTGGGGCAGGGCCGCAACGTGCTCGTCGGGGTGACCACCAACGAGGACCTGGAGCGGCTGCACCCGGCAGTCGTCAGGCCCGGCCGCTGCCTGGCACGGATCGAGGTGGGACCGCTGACCCGGAAGGAGTCCGTGGCCTGGCTCGGCACGGAGGAGGGCCTCGGCCGGGACGTGGCGCGCGAGGGAGCGACGCTGGCGGAGCTGTACGCGCTGCGCCGCGGCACGGGCCCCGCCTCGGTACCCAAGCAGGACTCGGGCGCGGACGCGGGTCTGTACCTCTGAGACCGCCCTGCCGGACGCCCCCTCACCTCACCCCGCGTAGACCGCCCGCACCGCGTCCTGCGCGAGCTCCAGCGCCCGCGCCCGGGACATCCCCAGCCGCCGGGCCTGTTCCGCGTACTCGCGCGCCGCGGACGCCGCGTTGCGTTCGGCCGCGTCGCCCGCGGCAGCGACGAACGTCCCGTTGCGCCCCCGTGTCTCGATCACTCCGTCCGCCTCCAGCGCCCGGTACGCCTTGGCGACGGTGTTGGCGGCGAGGCCGAGCTCCTCCGCGAAACCGCGGACGGTCGGGAGCTTGTAGCCGACCGGCAGCGCGCCGGAGCGGGCCAGTTCGGAAATCTGCGTGCGCAGCTGCTCGTACGGAGCGGTGCCGGAATCCGGGTCAACGGCGATCTTCAGAGTCACGGGCCGATTCTGCCCCACCGCCGGAAATTCGGGGGCGGACGGGCCGGACCTGCGGGTACGGTCCGGCACATGACAGTCATCGTGCGCGATTTCCGGTCCGCCGACGCAGAGGACTGGGTCCGGGTCAGACGCGCAGCGCTCCCGTTCATGGTGACCACGCCGGAGCGGGTGGTCTTCGACCTGGCCACCGCCCATCCCGACAAGCGCTACCGGATGCTGGTCGCGGAGGAGGACGGCGAGATCATCGGTACGGCCCAGGTGGGTCTGGCGCATGAGAGCCCCGAGCCGGGGCAGTCGTTCTGCAATCCGTACACCCACCCGGAGCGGACCGGCCGGGGCGCGGGCACGCTGCTGCTGCGTACGGCCGAGGAGCATCTGGCGCTGGCCGGCGCGACCTCGGTCTACGCCTGGGTGCTGGACACCCCCGGCGACCGGGCGTTCGCCGGGAAGCACGGCTATGCGCCGAGCCGGCCCGCGCACTTCTTCCATCTCGACCTGGCGCACGGCACGCTGCCGCCCCGTCAGGAGCTGCCCGCCGGGATCGAACTGCGCACCGGCGCCGACTTCGCCGACGACCCGCGCCCGCTCTTCGAGGCGGACGCCGAGGCCACCGCGGACGAACCCAGCGACACGCCGGCCCTGCTGTCGGACTACGAGGAGTGGCTGACGGAGACCTGGCGCAGTCCCGGCCTCGACCACGACCTCACCTCGGTCGTGGTGGCCGACGGCGAGGTCGCGGCCTTCAGCGCGGCGGAGACCGACGGCGTGAACCGCTACTGGTCGGGAATGACCGGCACCCGCCGGGCGTACCGCGGCCGGGGGCTGGCGAAGCTCGCGAAGAACGACTCGCTGCACCGGGCGCGCGCCGCCGGGTACACCGACGCATACACCGGCAATGACGCCGACAACGGTCCGATGCTGGCGATCAACCGCTGGTTCGGCTACGAGATCTGTGCCACGGAGGTGCGCCATGTCCGCAAGCTCGGCTGAGTCCGAACTGACGGTCGTCCTGGTCAAGGCCGGAAAGACCAAGATCCGCTATCCCGCCGCCCTGGTTGCCGACGACGGCACCCGGGTGACGGTGCGTGCCCCCTGGGCCGCCCCCGGGGTCCGCGACTTCGGCTTCGTACGTTTCGAGCCGGGTGACGTCTTCACGGAGTACTACTGGCGCGACGCCTGGTTCGCCGTGAAGGAGGTCCGCACGGGCGCGGGTGAACTCAAGGGCTGGTACTGCGATGTGACCCGTCCGGCCGTGCTGCGGGACGGCGAGCTGCTCGTCGAGGACCTGGATCTCGATCTGTGGGTGTCGGCGGACCGCTCTGGCGTACTGCGGCTGGACGAGGACGAATTCGAGGAGAGCGGCCTGGCCGGACGCGACCCGGCGTCCGCGAGGGCCGCCGTGGAGGCACTGGACGAGCTGGAACGGCTCGCCCGCACGGAGGAGGGGTTCGCCGCACTGCTGGGCTGAGGTGTCCCAGCGAGGGAGAAGGGGCGGGGGCGCCCGCCCGCCCGGCGCCCCCGCCCGCCTCCTCACCCCGATCCCCCTCAGCCCACCGCCAGTTCCACCTCGTACCCCGCCGCGTCCTCCAGGTAGGCGGCCACATGCCCGTCGCCGCCCGCATGCGGATGGCGGTCCGTGAACAACAGCCGCCAGCCGTGGTCGGGGGCCCGGGCCACCAGAGCGTCGAGGGTGGCCCGGTCCTCGACGTGGAACGCCAGGTGGTTGAGCCCGGGGCGTCGTCGCTCGTGCGCTCCGGGGGCCAGGTCGGGCGACTGCTCGATCACCACGTAGCTGTCGCCCCGCCGCCAGCTGCGCCCGTGCGCCCACTGCTGGTACGGAACATGGCCCAGCTCGCCGAGGAGCCAGCCCCAGCCGGACGCTGCGGCCGCCAGATCCGGCACCCACAGCTCGATGTGGTGCAGCCGTCCGGTGCGAGCGCCGCCGACCGGCAGCGGCACGGCCCGGCGGACGCTCCGCGGTTCGTACGCGACGGAGTCGCCGTCCTCGTGCCAGTGGATCAGAAAGTGCTCCCCCGCCCGGTAACCGTCAAGGCCGGCGCGGCAGTACGCGACCATGTCGTCCGGAAGGGCGTCCAGCGGGAACCACTCCAGCCCGGAGCACTTGTCCGGTTCACGGTTGTACGGCGGCCGGTCCGGGTCGTACTCCGCCTCGAAGAACCAGCCCGTCCTGGGGCTGCCGCCCGGCCCCCGGTGCTGCATGACCAGGGCCACGCGCAGTTCCTCCGGTTCGAGCGCGATCCCGATCTCCTCGGCCGTCTCGCGGATCACCGCCTCGCGGACGTCCTCACCGTCCTCCACATGCCCGGACGGGGCGTGCAGCAGCCCGTCCGCGTACCCCGTACCGGCCCGTCGGGCGAGCAGGACTTCGGAGCCTCGGCGGAGGATCACATGCACATCGACGACCTCGGTGTGCCGACGCGGGGGTTCGGCCCGCGCCACCAGCGCGTAGCGCTCGTCGTCGACCTCCTTGCCCCAGAGATCCCGGTCGCCGGAGAGCCGCTCGTGGTGGATGCGCTCGGTGAACGGGGCGATCAGCGCGGTGAGTTGCCCGGCGGACAGCCCGACCCCGTTCCACACGCCTTCGACCAGCACCAGTCTCCCGCCGGGGCGCAGCAGGCCGAACCAGTGGCTCAGCACGGCCGCGGGATCGGGGAGCAGCCACACCACGTGCCGGGCCAGGATCACGTCGAACTTCTGCTTGCCGACCGGCGGCGCGGCCGCGTCCCCGGTCAGCACCTCGGTCCCCGTGCCGGACAGCTTGGCGCGCGCCTGCTCGACCATGCGCGGCGAGCGGTCCACGGCGGTGACCCGGTGGCCCTGCCCGGCGACGAGCAGCGCCAGGCTTCCGGTGCCGCACCCCAGGTCGAGCACCTCGGATCGTTCCCGGGGCAGCCAGCTCTCCAGCCGCTGCGCCCAGGCGTGCCGGACCACGGGGTCGAGCAGGCCGTGGTCCGGCTCCTCGTCGAAGGAACCGGCGGCTGAATCCCAGTCGATCGTCGTCATGGACCGATCGTGCCAGCTGCCACTGACAACGGCGGCGGTCCCCCCGGAGGCGTCCGGTCCCGGAGCCGCCGACGGCCGGTCTTAAGCATTCCTGAGTGGCCTTAAGCATTCTTGAGTGGCCCCTTAAGGCCGTCATAACGATCGCCATCAGCCCCTTTCCCGGGCCTTTCCGAGGCCGGGCCGGGGCTAGCTTGCTGTTCCCGGGACGCCCCGCACACCGCCGTGGACCGCTGAAGGAGTACCCCCGCCATGCCCGCCATCACCCCCGCCCGCCACAGGGCCGCCGCCGTCGTCGCACTCGGTGCTGCGTCGCTCGTACTCACCGCTCTGACCGCGGCTCCGGCCTCGGCGCACGGCTCGCTGACGGACCCGGTCAGCCGGGTCTCGGCCTGCTTCGCCGAGGGTCCGGAACACCCGCGGTCCGCCGCGTGCGTGGCCGCGGTCGCGGCGGGAGGCACCCAGGCGCTGTACGACTGGAACGGCGTCAACATCGCCAACGCGGCAGGGAAGCATCAGCAGTTGATCCCGGACGGCAAGCTGTGCAGCGCGGGCAACGACAAGTTCAAGGGGCTCGATCTGCCGCGCGCCGACTGGCCTGCCACCGATATGAAGGCAGGCACCCACACCTTCCGCTTCCGGGCCACCGCCCCGCACAAGGGCTCCTTCGCTCTGTATCTCACCACCGCCGGCTACGACCCGGCCAAACCGCTGAAGTGGTCGGACCTGGAGGAGAAGCCGTTCGCCGAGGCCACCGACCCGGAACTGGTGGATGGTTCGTACGTCTTCGACGGCACCGTTCCCGAGCGCTCGGGACGCCAGCTGATCTACACGGTCTGGCAGCGGTCGGACTCCCCCGAGGCGTTCTACGCGTGCTCCGACGTGGTCTTCGGCGGTACGGGGGGCAGCGCCGCGAGCGGCAGCGGGTCGGTCGCCGCCGTGCCCGCGCCGTCCGCTTCGGCGCCCTCCGAACAGAAGATCACCGAGGGCGCACAGAAGTCCTCGGTCGAGCACGGCGGCCACGGTGACGACGACGCCGATACGGGCGCGGCCGTCACCGAGGCCGCTGGTGCGACCGCTCCGGCCAATGTCCCGGAGCCGGACAGTGCGTCGGGTGATGTCCCCGTCGCGGGGGCCGACAACCTCGCCGAGACGGGCGGCAGCGCCGCGACGAGCCGGCTGGCCATGGGTGGTGCTGCCGCGATCGCACTGGGCGCGGCCGCGCTGCTGGTCTCGGTCCGCCGCCGGGCCGCCGCAGCGACCCGGCGCGGACTCTGACGGACGGTCCGGTCAGGGACCGGTCCCTGACCCGGTCCCTACCCGATGACCGAGGCGCAGGTGGTCGGGGTGGCGTGCGCCGGGTCCAGGGCGTTCGCCACCTCGTGGTAGGCGATCCGGTCGATCGTCCCGATCGCCACGTGCTCGGACAGGTCGACCGGGCACAGGTCCTGGAGCAGGACGTTGCGTACGTCCGGCCCGTTCAGGAACTGTGTCCGGTACGGGGTCACGACCTCGTCGTACTTGGTCGCGATGACGGTGTAGTGCACGCCGGACACGGTGTCGGGCACCGAGTTGAGCTTGGTGACGAAGGGCGACCCGGCCACCTGGTCGGCGAGTCCGGGCGTGCCGGCGTTGAGCAGGTCCTCGGCGCCGGGGAAGTAGGGCAGCAGCTTGGTCAGGCCGAGGAGGGTGGTGCCGTGGTTGTCGGGCGCGATCCCGACCAGGGCGTTGACCTTGGCAGCTCCGCCGAGGAACTTCAGGTAGTAGTTCGGCATCATGCCGCCCTGGGAGTGGCCGACGAGGTCGGCCTTCGGGGCCCCGGTGGAGGCGAGCACCTTGTCGACGAAGACGGAAAGCTGCCCGGCCGACTTGTCGATGGGTCCGAGACCGTTGAAGAGCGGCACTCCGGGAAGCTGGCCGTAGTCGAGCGAGTAGACGCAGTAGCCCCGGTTGACCAGGTAGGGGGCCAGGACGAGCCAGTTGTCGACGGAGTTCCCGAAGGTCCCGTGGACCAGCACGACGGGCCGGGGGTGGGCTGCGGAGGGCTTGCAGGAGTAGTCGTTCCAGCCACGGGAGGTGGCCGTGGTGGCGGTGGGGGTGGCTGCAGCGGCAGTGGCCGTGGGGGTGGCGACTGCGGCGACAGCGAGGAACAGTGCGGCGAGGGTTGTCCGCGCACGTGGGGTACGCGACGCACGGGTCCAGGGCAGCATCGTGTGGTCTCCTTGCGGCTCAAGGGAGTTGCGATGTCTGTGCGCCCTGCGGCCCGGACCACAAGTTCTGACGACGTTCTATGTGCTCATGCCAACTTACGCACGAGTAAGGTTGCGTGGGAAGTTACGCGTCGGTAAAAACTGACGCGGTGGTAACCGTAGCTTCAGGACAGTCCCCGACGGGCAGGTCAGGCCGCAAGTCGCCCCGGCATCACGGCCCGTGGCCCGAATCTGTCCCGCAGCCGGTCCGCGACCGCCTCGACCCGCCGCGCCCGTTCGTCGACCGGGTCGAAGGTCAGCTGGTGCGCGGCCCGCCCGGCATCACCGAGCCCCTCGGCACGCAGCGCGATCCCCCGCACCCTGGCCCGCTGCAGGGCGAACGCGTCATGGATCCGGAAGGCGAGCGCGGTGAGTTCCGCGGAGTGCGCGGTGGGTTCGCGGAGCGTACGGCTGCGGGTCAGCGTCGAGTATCCGGTCCGGTCGGCATAGCGCACGGAGACCGCGAGTGAGCGGCACACCTGCCCCTCACCGCGCATCCTCGCCCCCAGCTCCTCGGTGAGTGACATGAGCGCACGCCGCTGACGCTCCCGGTCCAGTTCGTCACGCGGGAAGGTCCGCTCCGCGGCGAGCGAGCGGGCCGCGGCGTTCGGCACGACCGCCGTACGGTCGATGCCGTGTGCCCGCTCCCACAGCTCGCGCCCGGTCCGCACCCCGGTGATCCGCTGCAGGGTGCCGAGCGGGGCGGCCGCGATCCGGCCGACGGAGTCGAGCCCGTATCCGCACAGCGTGCGGGCCGTCGCCGGCCCGACGCCGTCCAGCGCGCCGGCCGGCCGGTCCGCGAGGAAGGCGGCGGCCCCGCCGGCGGGCACCACGAAGGTCGTCCCGGGCGCGGCCTGCCGTGCCGCCATCCGGGCCAGCATCGGGTTCTCGGCGGCCCCGATCGCGCAGTCCACCCCGTGCAGGGCCAGTGCGCGGACCCGGATCACCGAGGCCAGCCCCTTCACGTCCCGCCCGAAGTAGCGCAGCGCGCCCCGCACATCGGCGAGCGCCCCGTCGGGCGGCGCCGCCTCGACGACCGGGGTGAACGAACCGAGCAGGGCGAGCAGCCCCGCATAACCGGCGCCGTCCGGGAGACCGCCGCCGACCCGGCGAAACCGCAGGCAGACAATGCCGGGCTGCTCGCTCATCCCGCACTCCCCGGGCTCTGGTGCCACAGCTTCCTCCCGGTGGGCGCCCCTTCGCCGGGCGGCTGCAGGTCCGACCAGGGGTTCATCTCGTAGCCGGTGGGCATCCGGATCCGGCGGCCGTCGTCAGCAGCGGACGCCGCCTCCTCCCCCTTTCCCTCCTTCTCCTTCTCCTTCTCCTTCTCCGGATCAGCTGCCTCGGCAGGTACCTGGGCCAGCCGGGCCGCGACCGCGTCGAGCCCGCCGGTGCGCCGCAGTTCGGCCAGCTCCGCCAGGTTCCAGGCGGCCGCGCCGACCACGCTCAGGCTCCGCGGTCCGCGCCGCTGCACCACCCCGCGCACCAGCAGCAGCCAGGAGTGGAAGACGGTGTACGCGCAGGCGGCGTGGCTGTCGTCGAAGAAGGCCAGGTCGACCAGGCCCGTACCGTCGTCCAGGGTGGTGAAGACGACCCGGCGGCCGGAGCGGATCGGCGGGGTCTGGGTGGCCGCCTTGGCACCCGCGACCAGCACGGTGTCCCCGTGCCGCGCCTCGCGCAGCCGCTTGGCCGAGACCGCGCCGAGCTCCTCCAGGAAGGCGTGGTGATCGCTCATCAGATGGCGCGAGACATCCATGCTCAGCACGCCCAGTTCGGCGCTGAGCCGTTCCGCCTCGTTGAGGTCGGGCAGGCCGATGGAGCCGGTGCGGTGGCCGCCGCCGAGCGGGAGCTGCGCGCCGGAGCCGCCGGAACCCGCGCCCCGCTGGGCACGGTGGAGTTCGGACAGGTGCAGCAGCAGATCGCGGCGGTTGGCGCCGAACGCGTCCAGCGCGCCGACCTGGGCCAGCCGTTCGGCGGCGGGCTTTCCCGGACGGGCCCGCTGCCAGAAGTCCAGCAGCGAGGTGTAGGGCTGCCCGTCCTCGATCCGGGCGACCTCGGCCGCACTGATCCCATGGACGTCCGAGAGCGCCAGCCGCAGCCCCCAGGCCCTCCCCTTCCCCTCCTCGTCAGACACCAGTTCGATTCGATGGGCGGCCGCCGACCGGTTCACATCCAGCGGCAGCACCGGAACCCCGCGCCGCCGGGCGTCCGCGAGCAGCAGACGCTTCGGGTACATTCCCGGGTCATGGGTGAGCAGCCCGGCATAGAAGGCCGCCGGGTGATGCACCTTCAGCCAGGCCGACTGGTACGTCGGTACGGCGAAGGCCACCGCGTGCGCCTTGCAGAAGCCGTAGCTGCCGAACGCCTCGATGATCTCCCAGGCACGGGCGATCACGTCCGCGTCGTACTTACGCGCTGCCGCGTGCTGCGCGAACCAGACCCTGATCCGGCCCTGCGACTCGGGGTCGGAGAGCCCGCGCCGGACCCGGTCGGCCTCGTCCCGGCCGCAGCCGGTCATGATGTCGACCATCTCGATGATCTGCTCGTGGAAGACCACCACTCCGTACGTCTCGCGCAGCGGCCCCTCCAGATCGGGGTGCGGATAGCGGACCGGCGCCCGGCCGTGCCGGGCCTCGATGAACGGACGCACCATGTCGGCGGCGACCGGACCGGGCCGGAACAGCGAGATGTCGACCACCAGGTCATGGAAGCCGGCGGGCTGGAGCCTGCCGACCAGGTCACGCTGACCGGGCGACTCGATCTGGAAACAGCCCAGCGTCTCGGCGGTCCTGATCAGCCGGTACGTCTCCGGGTCGCCCGGCGGCACGGCGTCCAGGTCCACCTCCTGACCCGAGGCCCGCCGCACCTCCGCGACCGCGTGCGCCATCGCCGACTGCATCCGTACACCGAGCACGTCGAGCTTGAGCAGCCCGAGGTCCTCCACGTCCTCCTTGTCGAACTGCGCCATCGGGAACCCCTCGCCGCTGGTGGGCATGACGGGGGTGCGGCGCAGCAGCGAGGCATCGGAGAGGAGGACCCCGCACGGGTGCATGGCGATGCCGCGCGGCAGGGCGTCCAGCGCCTCCACCAACTCCCAGAGCCGCCCGTACTTCTCCTTCTGACGTGCCACCTCGCGCAGTTCGGGCAGTTCCTCCATGGCCGCCCGTGCGTCGCGGGCCCGGATGTGCGGGAAGGCCTTGGCGAGCCGGTCGGTCTCGGCCGGGTTCATGGAGAGTGCGGCTCCGACGTCGCGGATGGCGTGGCGCACCCGGTAGGTCTCGGGCATGGCGACGGTGGCGACCCGTTCGGCGCCGAAGCGGCCGATGATCGCGCGGTAGACGTCGAGGCGGCGGGCCGACTCGACGTCGATGTCGATGTCGGGCAGCACGAAGCGGCGCTTGGACAGGAAGCGCTCCATCAGCAGCCCGTGCTCGACCGGGTCGGCGTGGGCGATGCCGAGGAGGTGGTTGACCAGGGAGCCGGCCCCGGAGCCGCGTGCGGCCACCCTGACCTTCATCTCCCGTACATCGTCCACAACCTGAGCGACTGTCAGAAAGTACGAGGCGAAGCCGTGGTGGGCGATGATGTCCAGCTCGTGGTGCATCCGGTCCCAGTACTCGCGCCTGCGGTCGTAGCCGCGCAGCACCATGCCCGCGGCGGCGCGGGAGGCCAGCACCCGCTGGGCGGTACGACGGTCCGCGCCGACGAGGTGCGGTTCGGGGAAGTGGACCGAGCCGAGGCCGATGTCGCCCTGGGGGTCGACCACGCAGGCGTCGGCGGTGTGCCGGGTCTCCGCGAGCAGCCGCGCCCCGGCGCCGGGGCCGAGTCCGGCGGCGGAGGTGATCCGCTCGGCGGTCTCCGCCATCGCGCGGGCGTCCTTGAGCCAGCGCTCACCGCTGTCGAGCGGGGCGCGGCGCGGGTCGACGGGGACGAGCCTGCGGGCGGAGTCGAGCACATCGGCGACCGGGCCCTGCCCCGGATCGGCGTACCGGACGGCGTTGGTCAGCACGGCCCGTATCCCCTGCTCGGCGGCGAAGCCGACGGTACGGGCGGCGAGCCGCAGCGAACCGGGTCCGGTGCCGTCGCGGCCGTGGTGGACGGCTTCGAGCCGCAGGTCGTCGCCGTACGCCTCCCGCCAGGGGGGCGAGCAGGGCGGCGGCCCGGTCGGGCCGGCCCGCGGTCAGCGCCCTGCCCACCTCGGAGGCGGGACCGAGCAGCACGGCGAGCGCTTCGGCGGGCAGTACGGAGCGGTCGAGCAGGGGCCGCCCGCCGTCGGGTACGGCTCCATGTGCGGCGGTGACGAGGCGGCACAGTTCAGCCCAGCCCTGGGCGCCGTCGCGGGCGAGAAAGGTGGCCCTGGGTGCGGATTCATCGACAAAGGCACCCCCGCGGACCGGGGTCCGCAGCCGGTGCGTACGCCCGTCGCCCTCCGCCCGCCCGACGGGGGCCACGGCGAGTTCCGCCCCGAAGAGCGGCCGCACCCCCGCCTGCTCGCAGGCCTTGGCGAACCGGACCGTACCCGCCAGAGTGTCGCGGTCGGTCAGCGCGAGGGCATCCATCCCGCGCTCGGCGGCGCGCTCCGCCAGCCGCTCCGGGTGCGATGCCCCGTACCGCAGGGAGAACCCGGAAACGGTATGCAGATGCGTGAACCCGGGCACCTGCACCTCCTGAACCGATCCGTACTCACCACCCCCTCGCTCTCCACCATAGACCAAGTTTCGAACATTCGTACGATATTCGAGTGTGAGCCATCCCCGCCTCTCCATCCCCTCAGCCAATCGGCCCAGCCCCGACTGCGGGGACGACAGGCACCCCGGACCGTGGGGGGCATGACTTTCGTCGACGAGGTGAAGAACGCCGTCACCCCACGGGCCGCACTGCTCGTCATCGGCGTGCTGGCGCTGCAGCTGCTGTTCATCGCGTCCTACATCGGAGCACTCCACAAGCCGAAGCCGACGGACGTCCCCTTCGGTGTCGTGGCACCCCAGCAGGTGTCCGCCCGGCTCGTCACCGAACTGAAGAACCTCCCCGGCGGCCCCCTGGACCCCCGCACGGTCACCGACGCGGCCACCGCCCGCGAGCAGATCCTGAACCGCGACATCGACGGCGCCCTGATCGTCAGCCCCAGGAGCACGACCGACACGGTGCTGGTCGCCTCCGGCGGGGGCACCGTCCTGGCCGACTCCCTGACGAAGATCATCACGAAGGTCGAGCTCACCCAGCAGCGCACGGTGCGCTCCGTGGACGTGGCCCCGGCGTCGAGCGAGGACTTCGACGGGCTCTCGTCCTTCTACCTGGTCGTGGGCTGGTGCGTGGGCGGCTACCTCTGCGCCTCGATCCTGGCGATCAGCGCCGGCAGCCGCCCCGCCAACCGCCAGCGCGCGGTGATCCGGACCGGGGTCATGGCGCTCTACTCGATCGCGGGCGGAATCGGCGGCGCGATCATCATCGGCCCGATCCTCGGAGCCCTCCCCGGGTCCTTCTGGGGGCTGTCGGGCCTGGGCGCACTGACCGTCTTCGCGGTCGGCATGATCACCCTCGCCCTGCAGGCGCTCACCGGCATCGTCGGCATCGGCCTGGCCGTCCTGATCGTGGTGATCGCGGGCAATCCGAGCGCGGGCGGCGCCTTCCCGCTCCCGATGCTCCCGGACTTCTGGCGGGCGATCGGCCCCGCACTGCCGCCGGGGGCCGGGACCTGGACGGCACGCTCGATCGCCTACTTCAAGGGCAACGCGGTGACCGGGCCACTGCTGGTGCTGTCCGCGTGGGCGGTGGTGGGCACGGTCATCACCCTGCTGATGGCGATGCGCAAGAAGCCGGAGGCGGCGGACGCCGCGGACACTCCGCTCGCGGGGGCGACGGGCGGGGGCTCGACGCCGGTGTAAGGGAGAGCCGGCCCGCCACTATCAGGTGTGCAGGCGCTGAAGCACCCCCCGGCGCTGAAGTTCCACGATGTGTTCGGCTGCCCGCTGCGGAGCATCTCCGCCGCGTACCAGGACACCTGCCTCGATATTGCGTCGCGCGGCGGACTCTGTGAGATTCGCACTGCCCATGAAGAGAACCTGCCGGTCGGCGACGGCGAGTTTCGCGTGCTGGCGGGCGAAGGAGCCGGTGGCCGGGTCGCGTACCCAGTGCCAGAGACGCAACCCGGGCACGGCTGCGAAAGCGCCGGCCGGCTCATGACCCGAGAGGAGACCCCGTGCGCCTGCCAGCGTCTCCACCACTACATGGCTCTGCACTCCCCGCGCCGTGGCCTTGCTCAGGGCCTCGGTCAGCGCCGGATACGGACGGGCCGCATAGGTCATGGCCAACAGCTCTTCCCGAGCGCCGTTGATGACTTCGACCAGTACCTGCGCGGTCGCCCTCACCGGTACGCCGGGCGTGGAGGGGCCGCTCCACACCGTTCGGACCTGGACCGCGTCCCGGGCCCGCAGTTGCGCAGCCGCATAGCCCCGCAGATAGGCCGCGGCCTCCGAATGCGGGAGCCCGTCGTTCTCCAACGCCTGGTACAACCGCGCGACGGCTTCCCGTATGCGTGGCGTCGTGAGTTCGGTGAGAGCCCGCTCTCTGCTGTGTCCCCGCGCCAGCAGCCCCGCGAGGTCCTTCGTACGGGAAGGCCCCAGGGATGCGGCCGCAGCCTCGGCCGCGGCCTCGAAGCCGTGTCTGCTCATGGCAGCAGACCGACCGGCGTGAGCACCTGGTCCTTGTCACCGATGAGCGGGACGAGGAAACGGCGGTCGAGGAAACGGTTTCCCCGCTCGCAGGTTGTCTCGGAGACGAACAGACAGATGTGGCAGGCGGCTCCATGGAGGTAGTCCGCCGGAGCATGCGGCAGCCGTTCCGAACAGAGCGGATCGGCCGAGCAGTGCGAGGCATCGGCAAGGGCCCGACGGACGATCCGGTCGAAGTCACGGCCCTCCGCCAGGGAGACCAGCCCTCCGAGCGTGCCTTCGGAGTCCGGTACAGCGGTGTAGATGAGGATGCCCGCTCTGGGACTCTGCTCATCACCGGCGTAGATGCGCTCGGCGAGGGAGGCCGAGTTGTAGCCGCACTCCAGGGCGATCGTGCGGATCAGCAGATGCGAGAGCGTGTGCAGAGCGATATAGCGGGCTCCGGCCCAGCCGTACAGCGGATCGAAGTCGCTTGTCTTCCGGTCCGACTTACGGTTGCTCCGGAACCTCCCGAAGGCCTCCTGATGTGCCACCATCCGTGGTGACTTCTCCATCCGCGTCGCCCACTCGGCCATGAGGTCTTCTCGTACACGCAGGAAGATTCCTTCGCCTCGCACCTCACTGGCAGGCACCCAGTTCTGTGTGGAACGGGAGAGCTCGACCTGAGTCGCGATCTCCGGCGACTCGGGGTCGGGGGCGTCGAGACGGGTGAAGCCGATGAGCGCACGGGCTTCTCGCAGCCGCTCGACCTGGCGGACGTCGGAGAAGAGTTCGTCCAGCGGCGGCGGAACGCGGACTTCGCGCAGGGTGAAGTCATCGCTCGCCTGCGGGATCGGGCCCGAGAGGGCGTCCCACTCGGGCCCGAGCAGGTCAGCCTGGACATCAGGTGCCGTGGGCGAGGCCCCACCACCCGCCTTGCGGGCGGCAACAGCCGCGACCAGGGCGTCCGCGTCGAATTGACGAAGGTAACCGAACGTCGGAATCCCGGCGAGGAACGCGTAGTTCTCCCGGGACTCGATGCCCTGCAGCTCGGGCCAGTGATCGTCGAGCAGTTTCTCGATGTCGCCACCTTGCCCCTTGGGGAGGGCGAGCGCGCTGAGGGTCAGCGGGAACCACTGGTTGGAGGCGCCGGCGACCATCAGTACCGCGTCCTGACCACACCCGTTGGGCTCGTACGTGCCCAGATGCGGGTGCCGTCCGCGGCAGGTGGGAAGGTTGCGGCGGCCCCGTTCGCCCATCGCCTCACGGATGTTGCGCTTCGTGCCGCAGGCGACGCATTCGATGGTGACGTTGGCCGCCTGGTTTCCGCCGTGGTCCTTCATCCGCAATTTGGGACGAGGGGTCTTCGGGCACGCCTGCCCGTGGTGGACGAAGGACGTGTACGGAAACTCGTCCAGGTGACCCCCCGTGCAGACCAGGGTGAATCGGGCCGCAACCGCGAGGGGCTTCCCGCGCTTGCAGTCGTGGACGAACTTCGCCTCGTGCGGGGTTCGCGGATTGGTGTTGATGAACGCGAACTCGCCGGAGTCAACGGCGGCCAGGACGTTGCACGCGGTGCAACGCAGCCACTGCGGGAACGGAACAACCGGTACGCCCACTCCTTGCGCGGCCCAGCCCTTAGGGTCGCTGTCACCTCCCTCCAGCCATGGAGCAGCACGGAGCTGCTCGATCTGCTTGCGCCCGTAGCGCTGGAGCGACCGGTTCACGGCGGCACGCAGGCGCGGCTCGTCGATGTCGTATTCGGTGATGCCGTTGTAGCTCCAGGAATCGAGCCCCTTGATGAGAACCGAGAAGTTCGGCAGATCGACGAGGGAACCGATGCCGGCGGTGAACATGAGATGGCTCGGCCGGACCGCGCCGACCCGGCGGTTCGCGTTGCTGCTCATCGCTGTCCCTTCCCCGCAGTGCCGGTGGTGGGTCCGTACTCATCGCTGTCCACCATCGCCGCCGCCTCGGGATCCGGGTCCTGATCCGGTTTACCGAAGTTCCAGTCGGGGCCCGCGCCGGTGGACTCCTCAAGGAAGGCACCGCCGCCCGGGAGCAGGAGGTTGATTTCGTTCTCCGTCTCACGCATGGACATGCCGACAGTGAGTTCGGTCCACCGAGAACCGTCGGCACGCTGGAGCAGACCGCTCACGATCGTGTTCTTCTGCTTTTCTTTCCGGTAGCCGAGTGCCGCACTGCTCTCGTCACGCTTACGACGCCACTCGTCCTTCAGCCGGTCGAGCCGTTCCCCCAGGTAAGCGCGTGCACGCTCCCCGCCCACGCGTTCCGCCCGGTCCAGAAAGCGACGTTCCACCTCGGCAGCGAGTGGGCCACTGAGGTCGACGTCGTGGGCGTCGAGGTTGCGCGAGGTGTCGTACGCGGCCTGGCGCAGGGCAGCGACATAGGTGGCGGCCACACCCCGGTCAAGGGCGCGGCGGGTGAACGGTGTGACGGAGAGGGCCTCGACCTGCCGGTAGAACGTGGCGTGGTAATGCTCGAAGTCCTCGTAGTGAGCCAGGTCGCGCGGGCGGGCCCAGTTGTAGAGGGTGACGACAAGTCCGGGACGCTTGGCGTCACGGCCCACGCGGGACGAGGCCTGAATGTACTCGGCGGTGTTCTTTGGCTGGCCCACGACCAGCATCAGTCCGAACCGGGAGACGTCTACGCCGACCTGGAGCATTGACGTGGCGAGAGCGACATCGACCGCCTGCCGGACCATGGGTGTCATCGACGCGCGAGGCTCGCGCTTCTCCTTGAGCGCAGTGGCGTATTCACGACGGAAGGCCTCGCGCCGGAGCGAGGTGTCGCGTTCCGGGTCGAAGGGGGTCTCCAGCCGCTTGAGCGCGTTACCGATGTCGGCGGAGGAGATGCGCGAGGTGAGCTCCTGGATGTTGAGCATCCCTGTCCTGCTGCCAATGCGGTTGGCGAGTGTGTCGTTACCCTTACGCATTCCGTTGGAACGCACCCGGGTCGTGATGTCGTCGTCCATGTAACGCCGCATTCCGGCGAGTTCACGGGTGGCGTTGAAGTAGCCGACCAGCGTCATGTACGGATCGGCGGGCGCGCCGTAGTCGTCGAAGAGCTGCTGCCCTGCGAGCAGAAGAATCTCGGCGACCCGGATCTCGGCAGCCTTGAGGCGGGTTCCGTGTGCACACACACCGAGATATCGTCGGCCCGGGTCCTCCCGGCTGAGTTCGACCTGCCGCGAGAAGAACGTGTCACCGACATCGAGAACCTGCGGCGGAAAGACTGCGACCTTGCGACCGAAGACCCCGAGCACCTGGTCCGCAGCCCGCTTGGTGGTCGCCGTCGACGCGACGATCTTGGGGCCGGCCTCCTGGTGTCGCCCCTGAGGATCCGTGAAACTCCAGCTGCACAGTTGGTCGATGGCCGACTCGAACAGGCCGACGGTGGTGCCGAGCGCGCCGGAGATCAGGTGCAGCTCGTCCTGGATGATCAGATCCGGCGGCCGGAGCCGCATGACAGGCTGGGCGGTGACCGCAGGAAGGTCGCCCTTGGCGTGATGGCGGCGGCCGCAGCCGGTCTTGGCATCCAGATCGTCATGGCGGTAACCATGGCGAGGGCACACCTCCGTGACCCGGCCGAACAGCAGCCCGGCATACCCGTTCCAGGGAAGCTGGGCGAACTTGTCGACGGTGGCGATCAGCAGTGACGGGGCGAGCCGGTAGATCTCCTCGTCGACCGTGAGCACGGGAATGCCCTCCCCCCGGGACTCCAGCCGAGAGAACGGGCACCGCTCCGCGCCTTCGCCGCGCGGACAGTAGAGCAGAACGCGTCGCCTGGCCTCGTCGTACTCCATATGGGAGCGGGCGGTCAGCCCGGTACCGCACCAGGGACAGGTGAGCACCTGCAGCACCCTGGCGTGCTTGTCGCTGGCACTCTCGCGGGCGCCGGCGATCTGCTCCTTGGCCTCGTCGAACCAGTTGGGCGAGACGGACGTTCCCACCCACAGGCCGATACGGAACGGCTGGGCGCCCCAGCGCGCGTCGTGCGCGAATTCCTCGCGGCGCAGCACCTCGCACGCGGTCACGAGCGCAGCCGCGCGCTGGAACTGCTGGGCGGTCAGCAGCCGCAGGGTGTAGCGCATGAGAACGCCGACCCCGCCTTCCCCGCTGCGGGCCTCGGCTCCAGTACCGAGGGTGCCCTGCAACCGTCGCAGGGCGAAGGTGTACGCGGCCAGCCCGAGATAGGCCTCGGTCTTGCCACCACCGGTCGGGAAGAAGAGCAGGTCGACGAGCGCCTCGCGCCCGGTTCCCCGGTGGGGATGACCCGGCCTGCTGAGTGAGGCGAGGTTGAGCAGCACGAAGGCGAGCTGGAAGGGTCGCCAGCTGGCCCCGTCCTTGCCCTTCCCGTACACCTCGTCACGTGCTTCCACGTACGAGGCGGGATCGTCCTCACGTCCCGTCCTGGCTTCGGCGATAGCCGTGTTGCGGCGCTGGAGCGCCATAGCCCTGTTGGCGAACCGGAACGACGCGAGCGCGGTGTCGTCAGCAGCAAGCGTATCGATGCCCAGGGTGATGCGGTCGCAGATTTCCAGCGCCTGCTCGATGGCGACGAGTGCCGATTCCCGCAGGTCGTCCGGCAGCGAATGGGCGGCTCCACGCTGCTGTTCGAGCCATGCGGCATAACCCTCGGCGAGCGGAGCGAGGGCGGCGCTGAGTTCGCTGCGGCGTCCGGGGACCGCGAGCGCTGCGAGCTCGTCCATGCCGAGCTCGAGCCCTCGGAGCAGTTCCTGATCCCCGAGGGTGGGAGCCGTGGTGGCCCGGACGTCATAGGCAGGCAACCAGGTGGTGGTGAGCCGGTGCGCGTTGCGTTCGCCGTCGCGTACCTCGGCATGCACGGCCACGTTGCGGCCTTTGGCGTGGCTGAGGCTGTTCCGGTAGAGGAGGCGGAGACGGCGCTCTTCCGGATCCTCGGGTCCGCTGCCCGGATTCGCCGGGTCGAGAGGGTCGTCGACCGGAAAGAACACAGCTGCCTGGTCGACCGGGAAGGCGGTGACTTCGAGCGAGGCCTGGAAAAGCCAGCGGGCATCGCGCGCCTCGCGACTGTCCTCCTGCCCATTCACCAGAGCGAGTTCGACGACGCGCAGATCCTCGCCGCCATGGTCGGCCCGGTGATGCCGTACCTGCACGTCCAGGACAACGGCCGTGTCCTCCAGCGGAACTTCCCGGCCACCGGCGCTGGTGACGTCGATGTCGATCGGATACTCCACCGGCTCACGGGACCACACCCTGCGGGTCGTGCCACGGTCCGTGGCTTCCTCTGACTGGGTATAGCGCCCCCAGCGCGCGGTGACGCTGAGCGTCCCGACGGAAGCGGGGACAGTGAAGGACAAGCCCATGGACGAGGCCCAGATGTGACCCGCCGCCTGCGGCGTCATCCGGTCCGCGAGCCCGCTGTCGTCCCCCTCGCTCTCGTCTCCGGACTCGTCGTCGGCGCTCTGCGCGGCGGCCAGCGCGATGCCCTTCGCTGTCGGAATGTCGGGCCGCGGACCGAGCATGCCGACGAGGTAACGGTCCCGGGGGCCGGAAGAGAACTGGGGCAACGTCTCGGTCTCACCGTCCCACGGTCCGAGCAGATCGCGTCGGATGTAGGTGACGAGCCCGTCCCGCACTCCATACGAATCACCGGCAAGAAAGGTCTGCGGCACTTCTTCGAGCGGATGCGGAACGACGGCCGGGTCGATCTGGGCCGGCATGCGGTGGGTCCTTTCGGACAGGGCCGGTGGGCACGAAATCGGTTCGAGCGTATAACAACCCGTTCAATATAGAGCGTTGACTGAGTTCACACAAGATGATGCAGTGGTGCCGCACATCCTCGTGCACAGACTCTCTAGTCTGTTCCTCGACCACCGGCCACCGAGTGACATGAGGTCGCCCATGCCCCGACTCGCCCTCTCCGACGACTTCGTTGCGGACCTCATCTCGCTGCAACGTCCTGTGCAGAAGGAGGTGAACGACGCGATACAGATGTTCCGCGGCATGACCGTCCCCCAGCTCCACGCGAGCAAAGGGATGCATCTGGAAAAGCTGGAACGGGCGCACGACCGCCGGATCCGCACGATCCGCATCACCAAGTCGTACCGTGGCGTCCTCCTCGCGCCCGACGACGGCAGCGAGTTGTTCACTCTGCTGAGGGTTGCCACGCACGACGAGGCGATCAACTGGGCCTGCAAGCGTGCCTACTCCGTCAACGGTGCGACCGGAGGCCTTGAAGTACGCAACGTCGAGGCCCTGGAGCAGATGGAGACGTACTTCGAGACAAAAGCCGTTGCCGCCCCCGCCCGCCTCTTCGAGAAGCAATCCGACACCGCACTGCGCGATCTCGGCATCGACGACCAGGTCCTGCGACTGGCCCGGGTCTGCGTCACCGCGGAGGACCTTTCCGTGATGGCTCCGCCGATGATGCCGGCCGACCAGTACGAGGTACTGGAGTTCCTTGCGGCCGGCTACTCGGCCGAGGACGTGTGGGAGCAGCTGATCGCTTCCCGCGGCCAGACGGTCCGTACCGCCGGAGACCGGCCGGCCGTCACCCTCACCGAGGCCATCCTCAATAGCCCCGACCGCATCGTCGAGGTCACCGGCCCGGGCGAACTGGAGCGCATCCTCACCGAGGACCTGACACGGTGGAGGATCTTCCTCCACCCCGCCCAACGGCGATTCGCCTACCACCCGGGGTTCAACGGGGCCGCTCAGGTAACCGGTGGGCCCGGAACCGGCAAGACCGTGGTCGCGCTGCATCGCGTACGCCACCTTCTGCGCACCGGCCACGACGGCGACCGGATTCTGCTCACCACCTTCACCAACGCCATGGCTGCCGCCCTGCGCGACAGCCTGGCTCTCCTGCTCGGCAAGGCCGACGCCCACCTGCTCGAGAGGGTCGACGTCACGACGGTGGACTCCCTGGCGGCGCGGGTCGTCCGGGAGGCACGCGGCACCGCACCACGGCCGCTCTCCGCGGCGGCGGAGCGGAGCGCCTGGACCCGTGCCACGGCCCGTGAGGACCTCCCGTGGAACGAGCAGTTCCTGTCCCAGGAATTCCGCAACGTCGTGCTGGCCCAGGGCATTCGCACGCCCGAGGAGTATCTCCGCTGTGTACGCAGGGGCCGCGGTACCCAGGTGGGACGAGTCCAGCGTGCCCGTCTGTGGCGTGTGATGGAGCGGTTCACGGGAGATGTGTCCTCCCGTCACTCGGCGACCTACACGCAGTTGTGCGATCAGGCGGCAAGCTGCCTCGCCGACAGTGGTCCGCGCTACCGGCATGTCGTGGTCGACGAGGCCCAGGACCTCCACCCGGCCCAGTGGCGGGTGCTGCGTGCCTGCGTGGCACCGCGATCGGACGATCTGTTCCTCGTGGGCGATCCGCATCAGCGCATCTACGACTCCCGGGTGTCGCTGCGCTCGCTGGGCATCCATGTGCGCGGCCGAACGTCCCGACTGCGCCTCAACTACCGCAGCACGGAAGAGATCCTGCGCTGGTCCGCATCGCTGCTCGACGGGCATCCGGTGGGCCGGCTGGGCGAGGACGACGACACCGAGGGCCGCCGCGACTCGCTGCGGGGCTACCGCTCCCAGCTCCACGGCCGCACCCCGTCCGCGCACGGGTACGGCAGTCAGGAAGCGGAGATCGGAGCGCTGGTCGAACAGATCAGGGCCTGGACGAACCAGGACGGGGTGAAGCTCTCGGAGGTTGCGGTGTGTGCCCGGTTCAACACCGTGGTCGACTCGGTCATCTCACGGCTGCGCAGGGAAGGCATCCCCGCGGTGGCGGTCCGTGACGATCCGGGCCCCACAGCCTCGGGGGTACGGGTGGCCACGATGCACGCCATGAAGGGGCTGGAGTTCCGCTGTGTGGCCGTTGTCGGCATGACAGCCGCGGTGCTTCCGTTCGCACAGCAGGTGACTCCGGTCGAGGTGGACCCGGTCCAGCACCAGTCCGACCTGCTGGCGGAACACTGTCTGCTGTTCGTCGCGTGCACCCGGGCCCGTGACGCGCTGGCCGTCTCCTGGAACGGACAGCGCAGCCCGATGCTCGACCCGGTGACCGGCTGAGCGGCCGGCCGCTGCCCCCTTGCCGGGTGAGCAGCGGCCGCCGCCGGAGGCAGCCGGTCAGGCCCTGATCTCTCGGATCACGACCGAGTGCGCCTTGTTCTGGTTCGAGTTGTACGACAGCTCTCGCCCTGTCCTCTGCCACATCAGCGCATGGCCCAGGGGCGAGGAGGGCGAGACCGCGTCCGCGTCTCCGCCCGGCAGCTCGGCAACCGTGTAGAGCGTGTCCGTGTCGACCCGGCCGTCGAACTCAAGGACCAGCACGACACCCGGCACCACGACAGACGGTGCTTCGTCGCTGTCTCCGATGGCCACCGCGTCGATGAAGGCCCGCAGAAATGCCAGCCGCTTGGCCCGGCGGTCACGCTGATCCGCCTGCGTCTTGCGCAGGAACACCAGATTGGCCGGATCGATGCCGGCGGGGATCTCGTCGGGTGCGTCGACGGCGGTCTGCAACCGCTGCATCTCCCCCATCAACCGCTGGAACGCCCCCACGGGAATCGACCGCACTGGAAAGGCTCCCGGTGCGCCGCGAAGCGCTTCCCGCCGCTCTGCTGCCGCCGCTGCGGGGGTGGGGCGGTCCGGCGCCGCGTCCGGTCCTGCAGCGAACACGGACTCGGCCGGATGCTGCCGGGCGACTGTGGCCCTGACCTCCTCACGCTCCCGGTCCCGGCGCTCCATGCGGCTGTACGCACCGCGGCCGTCCCCTTCGGGCCGGTGCGCCGCGACCACGCCCGCCCCGCTCCCGCCGAGCGGCGCCGCCCTCTTCGCGTCAGGCTCCCCATCCCGGTCGAAGACTTCCGTCCCGCTCCCGCCGGACTCGTCCGAGATCGCTCCGACGCCCTCGGCCTCCTCCTGCGCGTCCCGCCCTGGCTCCGTGACGGGTTCGATGCCCAGTCGCTCCAGCTCCGTCCACAGTGGAGCCAGCGCCTGCTCGCGGTCCAGATGGAACCGACTGCCCCGGACTCGGACGAAGGTCCAGTCGACACGTTCCAGATCGCGTTGCCGGGCTGCCGCGGTCGAAGCGTCCTCGCCCTCCGGGAACGTGTCACCGTCACAGGCCACCGCCAGCCTTCGCGTACCGCCCTCGACCACCAGGTCGATGGCATGCCGGCCGACCCTGTATCCGGGCCGGACCCGGTAGTCGCGCATGGTCAGTTCCAGGTACACCTGCTGCTGGAAGAGACTGTCGAACGCCTCGTGCCGTACGTCGGGCTGAACCTCGCCCCGCACCGCCACGGTCTCCTCCTCCGCGGGTCGCGTGAGGTGGTCGAGCCACTGGCGGCGCAGATCGTTCGGATGGAACTGCTCGACGCGAGCGCTGTGGAACACCCAAACCTGGTCCTGGGCGCGAGAGGCAGCCACGTTGAGGCGCTGCTCGAAGGACTTGCCGGTGAAGCCCCCGGGCACGGTACCGGCCGCTGTGGTGGGGGAGTTGAGGCACGAGACGAACATGACGCTGCGTTCGTCGCCCTGGAAGTCCTCCGCGTTGCCCACCCTGATCCGGCGCTGCTCCCGCTCCTCGTAGTCCAGCCGCTCGGCCAGAAGGTTTTCCAGTTCCTCCAGATGCGCCTTGCTGCTCCGCAGGCTGATGATCCCCATGCTTCTGCCCTCATACGCGGGATCGGCACAGCAGCGCACCAGCTCGGCGACGAGCGCTTCGGCCTCCGCGGAGTTGGCCAGACGAGTGTTGGTTCCGATGGCCTCGCCGCTCTCGACGTACACCGTTCTCACCGGAGGCAGCCGGTCGGCACCGTACTGGCGCAGAGGCTGAAGCCGGCCGTTGTAACAGAGCTCGTTCGAGAAGGAGATGATCTCCGGCATGCACCGGAAGTGTTCCTTGAGCATGAGCGTGCCCCGGCCCGCCGAGAGCGCCTCGGTGAGGTCGAAGAAGCTGGACTCCGGGCCGAAGAGGCTCCGTACGTCCTCATCGAGCCCGGTGAGGAGCCGGTCCCTGAGGTGGAAGTACTGGTCCTGCTTGAGCCCGACGTTGGAGGGGCTCACCTGCTTGCTGTCTCCGACAACGACCATCCGGTCAGCCAGCCAGCTCAGCAGCATGGCCTCGAGCCCCGACTGACTGGCCTCGTCGACGATCACCACGTCGAACATGCCGGGCCGGTCCATGGGCACGGTCTCCGCCACTTGGTGCAGGGGCATGATCCAGGCAGGCACCGCGGTCTGCGCCTTGCGCAGCGCGGCCTGGGCGTCGCGGCGGTAGCGGTGCTGGTACTTGCCCTTGATACGACGGGCGGCCTGCTGATACGCACTGAGCGCCCTGGACTGGTCGCCCGTGAGCAGCCCGAGGCAGCGGTGCCAAGCCCGTGCCGCCGCAAGGCGCGCCAGCATGATGCGGGCCTCGTCGTCGGCCTCGGTGAGCTGTCGGCGCAGAACGCGCTCGGCATCCGGATCGGTGAGACGCTCCATACGGTCCCGCCAGGCGGACCAGGCCCACGCGCCCGCAAGAGCGCTGAGCCGCTCGTCCCAGCCTCCGTCCTCGGCGCTCCCGGCCACCCTCTCTGCAAGGGAGGGGAAGACCTCCTGCACCACGGCGCGAGCAGCGTGCTGATCGGCGCGAAGATGCGCCGCGTCGCGGACCTTCGCGATCTCCTGGCTGAACTCCCGGTATCCCTCCGGGTCACGGGCACGAACGGCGTCCAGTGCACGCCTCACCGACGGGGAGGCGCCCGGCCGGTCGCTCCACTCGCCCAGCAGCTCCTCGGTTCCGGCAATGATCCGTCGTGACTGCTCGGCCGCACGCAGCGTGGTCGCCGCGCGCAGCAATGCCCGTACGGCGTTCTCGACCGTCGGGTCCTGCCAGGCGGCGGCGTTCAGCTCCGAGGAGGTGGCGGCTGCCGTGACGAGGTCGGTGCGGGCCGTCGCGACGGCGAGGAGGGCGTCGAGCGCCTCGGCGTCCTGCCGCAGCCGGGCCAGCCTGGGGCCGGGGCCCTGCCACGGTGCGCCGGACGTGCCCCACTCGGACTCGACCTGGGACAGCCGGAGTTCCAGCTGGATCCGGGCAAGTACGACAGCGGCTGTGCCGGTGTCCTCCGGGGACCGGCCGTCCACCCGCACCGCCTCCACGAACGGGGCCACCGCCTTGGCGAACTTCGAACGGATGCCGAGCGTCCCGCGCAGCTTCTGCCCGTCCCGCAACCCGTCGTGCAGGGTGGTGGCATGGCGGAGTGCCACAGCCGGTTCGTACTGCTCCAGTCCGCTGACCATGGCGCTGCCCAGGACGGAGAGGGAGGCTTCGGCAGCGGCGAGAAGGTCCGTCACCGCGGTGTGGCGGCTACGGACCTGCCAGTCCTGGCCCGAGGCGGCTTCGCCCAACAGGGCACCGGCCCAGCCGCCCGCTGCAGCGGCCAGAGCTCCGGCCCGCGCGCGTGCACCCACGAAGGCGTCGAGGGCGGCCGACACCTTCTCCTGTTCGTGCATGTCGAGGCGGCGCACAGCGGAGTCGTAACGTCGGCTCAGCTCATCCTGACGAACAGCCTCGTGTGCCTCCTCCGCCGAACGCACGACGCCGACCGCATCCTCGAAGGCGGCCGGTCCCGGCAGTTCGGAGGGGCCCGGCACCTCTGCGGCGAGCGACTGGTGGAGCGGGGTGTAGGCACGGGTGGCGCGCAGGAGCCGCAGGGCGTGCTCAGCGCTCAGCGACGGCTGTTCCTGCGGCACCGGGCCGATCCAGCCGTACGTCTCCGCCTCGGCCGCCAGGCGCTCGGCGATCTCCTGCAGGCTGCCGCTGTAATCCCCGATCTCCGCCGCGAAGCGGTGCGTCTCCTGCTCACGCAGCGCCGTCAGATCCCGCAGGATGGCCTGCTGTGCCGTCCGGGCAGCCGCCAGCCGAGCCTGCAGCGTACGGATCTCACGCTGCGAAGCCGTCGGGTCGTAACCGGCGTACTCACCGAGGATCCGGGCCACGGACGCCTCCAGCTCGCGCTGCGCGGCGGCGCCGTCCTCCGTGCGGCTGACACACAGGTCGCGTACGGACTCCGGCAGTTTGTCCCGCAGCACCCGAAGGGCGCGCGGCGTCTGGCTGGTGATCAGGACACGCTTGCCCTGCGCGAGCAGATCCGTCACCAAATTGGCGATGGTGTGCGTCTTGCCCGTACCGGGCGGCCCTTGGACGACGACGAGCCGGTTGGTCCGCAGCCTTTCGGCAATGGTCCGCTGCTCCTCGTTGGCCGGAAGCGCAAAGTACATCTCGCCGCCGTCGTCCTGGCTCCTCTCCCCCTGCGCCGCCACGAGGTCGGCGGCGGTGAGCGCACCGTCTCGGCCCGCGATGTAGCTCAGCAGAGCGGTGGGCGGGGTACCCGCGTCGATCTGGCGGGCGATGGTCTTGAGCGCGTCCAGCGTGGACCGGCGGTTGCGCTCACGCAGGACGAGCGCCGGTGTGAGCCCGACCTGGGGCACATCGAGACTGCGCGGAGTGACGCGCTGTACCGCCGGGAGATAATTCCCCGCGCTGTGTGCGGCGTTGACCCAGCTCCGCAGGACGGTGTGCAGGGCGTCGAGCTGCCCGGGATCGGTGACGTCCGAGGCGCTCTCCAGCACCTCCACGATCTCCTCGCGGACGGAACCGGGCACGTGCTGTGCCCCGTCGAGCATGCCTTCTTCCAGCTCGAGCCCCACTCCACCCGGATCCGGGGCCGCGATGAGCGTTCCGGTGGAAGGATCGAGGTGGAGGGTCGCACGGTGAGTGACCAGATGCCGTTCCACCCGCTGGCCTTCAGGCGTCTGCCAGGTGAGCCGGCCGAATCCGAGGACGAGTTCGTATGCCTCACCGAGGTTGGCGGCATCCTCATGCATCTTGTGGAGCCGGTCGTACAGTCTGACCAGGGGGTCGATCTCCCTCCGCCGCTGCGCCCACGCGGCCCACTCCTGCTCCCAGGCCGCGTGGAACTTCTCGATCTTCTCCCGCTTCGGGTGCTGATCGAGCTCGTGGTACGTCTTCTCCAGCGGGATACCGATGGACCAGTCCGGGAATTCGGGCTCGATGCGCCGTCTCAGATGCGGGGCACGAGGCTGCTTGAAGTCACGGATCCGAGTCCCGTCGACCCATGGTTCCAGCAACGCGTTCGGCTGCGGTGCATCCTCGCGATCGGGCCGCGCGACGGTCAGCCAGGCAGGGTCGTCGGTTGCCAGGGTGCCGTCGAGCATCACGGACACACCCGGATCGTCCGGCAGTTCCTCGAACCACACGGCCCCTGCCGCCCCGTCGAGGGTGCGGACGGCGCGCGTCCTGGACTCCTCGGCCTCCGCCAGGAAGCGAAAGATCTGCCGGACACGTGCGGCGTCACTCTCGTCCGCCGCCCCGCGCGAAGCCGCGGGCACCTCCGGAGTCTGCGTGAACAGTGACCGCTGTTCGTCACCGAAGAGCACGGCCTGATCGGGCAAGGGCGTCACTGCGGCCCGGGCGGCGGGTACGCGGGCGCCAGCCTGCGCAGCGGGGGGCGCGGTACTGAAGGTGACACTCTCGCGCGGGTGCGTGCCGTCGAAACGGACCTCCAGATCGAGCTCCTGGCCAGTGCCGGCCGGGATGCTGTAGGCCCAGGTCGCGGAGACGCGACGCCCGGTGCGCAGCGTCCCGACGAATGCGCCGTCGAGCGAACCACTCGCGGAGTCGGTCACCCGACGGCCGGTCTTTCCATACGGTCCGCCACGCACCGACAGTCCGATTCCGCTCAGGTCGACGGGCCCCCCTGTCCCGTTACTCAGATACAGCGTGCACCGGATCAGATCGTCACCCTGCCGGTACCCGTCACAGCCGGCGGCGCTCACCGGCTCGTACGGGACGACCTCGTCGATACGGACATGAAGCCCATCCGCATAGTGATGCACGGAACCGACCGGCTCAATGCCGTCGCTCAGCACGTTCCCACCCTGGCTCACACGCCACTCCACTGCTACTGAGGGCCCCCGACAGGTGGCCGACTTGCGAAATCACGCCCCGGCCAACCGGAGCACGGGGATACGTACGCCCCCGAGCGCGCCCCCCAGCGCGCCCCATAAATCAAGTGTGAACTCAGCACACGCGATGAGCGTACCAGCAGGCGTGAGCCACGGAGCAGGACTCGTCGGACATCCCGACCAACGGGAAGCCGACGACCCCGAACGCGCATACTTGCCAGTTGACTCAGTTCACACCACTGCTGCAATCTAAGTCAGCACCTACTCACCAACCCGCGAGAGGTCTCTCCCATGCACATGGAAATCGTCGACGTATCCCCCGAAACGGCCGCTGCCTGGCTCACTCGCAACACCAGTAACCGACCTCTGAGCAAGGGCACGGTTCAGCAGCTCGCGGCACAGATCCAGAGGGGCGAATGGCAACTCACCCACCAGGGCATCGCCTTCGATGAGGACGGCGGCCTGATCGACGGTCAGCATCGCCTGGCGGCCATCGTCAAGGCGGGGAGCCCGGTCCTACTGACAGTCACACATGGGGTGCCGCGCGCCGCGTTCACGGTGATGGACACAGGCCGCAAGCGCACGGGCCGGGACACCCTCGCGCTCGCCGGGGAGTCCAACGCCACCCACCTGGCAGCAGCCCTGCGTGGCCTCCATCTCTACCTGAACGCACCCGACTCCGCATGGAGCGGCGGCTCGTCGGTCACCAGCAACGACCAGCTGCTGGTCATGCTGGAGAAGCATCCCGGCGTCCGCGAGGCGCTCCCGCACGGCATCGCGCTCAACCGTGCCTGTCGCATCACCACCACAGCGGCGACGATCGGCTGGTACGTCACCACCCGCACGCGTCCCGACATCGACCAGTCCGCGTGGCAGGACGGAGTGGTGACGGGCGCCTTGCTGGAGTCCGGCGACCCCCGCCTCACCCTGCGCAACACGATGCTCGGCCTGGCCAGTGGAAAAGCCCATCGCCGCCGCGACGACTCCCGTGAACATCTGCTGTACTACCTCAAGTCCTGGAACGCATGGGTCGAGGGCCGCAGCATGAAGCTGCTGCGACGCTCTCCCAACGAGACGATGCCCAGGATCTCCCAGCACGTGAATGCACAGAACGCACTGAGTTCACACCTCAATTGAGCCGATCCCGGAGATGGGCTGACCGGGCACTCAAACGTCACCTAAGCTCCCGGAAGCGACAGACGGAGCCGGCGTCGGCATACGCCGAACCCCGCCGACCAGTCAGCATCCAGTGCGCACACTCGAACGCCCCCGGCACGTCCCCGGGCAGGCGAACGCACCGGCCGCAGCAGGGAAAGGAAGCGCATGCGCGCCCAGGAGATCACCTTCCTCAATCTCATCCAGGGGGAGAAGCAGTTCCAGGTCCCGCTCTACCAAAGGACGTACAGCTGGGGCCGGGATCAACTGCTGCGGCTCTGGGAGGACGTGGGAGAGCTCGTCGAGCAGCACCGGGCCGGCGAGTCGGCCGCACCGCACTTCCTCGGGTCCGTCGTTCTCGCGCCGGGGCAGATCCAGGCCGGCGGAGTACAGAAGTGGCTGGTCGTGGACGGTCAGCAGCGTCTCACCACTCTGATGCTCGCTTTCACCGCACTGCGCGACCGGCTGAAGGACTCCGGCGACCCCCGTGGGGCCGAGCGGGTCCACCGCCAGATCCTCGTCAACGAGTACCAGGAGGGTCTGGACCACTACCGTCTGCTCCCTACCCAGGCGGACCGGCAGGAGTTCACCGAGTGCGTCGGCTCGGCACCCCGATCAGGCGGCGGAGGCAACATCGGCGGCGCGTACCGGTTCTTCCTCGGCGCCCTCTCGGAGGGGCAGGAGGCAGCGACGGACGCGAAGAGCTGGCTGGAGGCCGTGGAAAGCGCCCTCAAGGGCCTGCTGTCGATCGTGGAGATCACCGCCGAACCTGGTGACAACGTCTACCGGATCTTCGAATCGATCAACAATACCGGCGTCGGCCTCAGCCAGAGCGACCTGTTGCGCAACTACGTCTTCATGCTGCTGCCCCAGCGCGGCGAGCGGGTGTACCAGGAACTGTGGCTTCCCATGCAGCAGAAACTGGGCCCCAAGAACCTGGAACTGCTGGTCTGGCTGGACCTGGTCGTACGCGGTCACAACAAGACCAAGCAGAGCGAGATCTACCGCGAGCAACAGAAGCGTTTGCAACCGCTGGCGGGCGACGAGAATGCGCTTCAGCGCGAGATCGCCCAACTGTCCGAGCGGGCACAGCGATTCCTCCGCATCGTCGAACCCGTCCGAGAGCCTTCGGCGCCTCTCCGTGCGGCGCTGGAACGTCTGGCCGCCTGGGGTGGTCAGACGCACTACCCCTTGGCCCTCCATCTGCTGGACCTGGTGGACGCGGGATCGACGAAACCCGAGGACGCGGCCGAGGCTCTGCTGTACGTCGAGTCCTACCTGGCCAGGCGGCTCATCTGCCAGACGCCGACCGCCGGCATCAACCGCATCTTCATGGAGGCGCCGAAGGACCTGGAGACCGACCGCCCGGCGGCCGAGGCCGTTCGGCGCTTCCTGTCAGGGAAGCGCCGTCGGTGGCCGAGTGACGAGGAACTGCGGGACGCGATCCGGAGCAAGCCGTTCTACTGGAGCGGACGCCCTCCGCAGCGCAGCTACATCCTGCGCCGCCTGGAGGAGAGCTACTCCCCCAGCGAGCCCGTCGACTTCGCCAAGGCCTCTCTCAGCGTCGAGCACGTCCTGCCTCAGCGGCCGGCCCAGGCGTGGTTCGATCTCCTCGCCGACGAGACGGAGACCGGCCAGTCGCCCCAAGAACTGCACGACCTGCTGGTCCACACTCTCGGCAACCTGACTCTGACAGGCGACAACTCCAAGCTCTCCAATCATCCGTTCGAGCGCAAGCAGCAGATTCTCGACTCCAGCGCACTGCGCATGAACCAGGAGATCGCCTCGTCGAAGCGCTGGGGCAAAGCGGAGATCATCACTCGCGCCGACGGCCTTTGGGAACGCGCGGTGAAGCTCTGGCCCGGCCCGGTCGGAGGACTTCGTCCGGTCACCGAGGAACTGTCCAGCTGGACGGAGCTGCGCGCGGCACTGGTCGCCATGCCCAGCGGCACATGGACGGCGTACGGGGACGTCGCCGAGCTCATCGGCACCCGCCCGGTCCCTGTCGGCGCCTACCTGGCGGCCAACCCGGCAGTGATCGGCGCCTACCGCGTGCTGAACTCCGAGGGCAAGGTCTCGTCCGGATTCCGCTGGGCGGAGGGCAGCGAACGGCTGCCTCCCCAGGACGTGCTGGCGAGCGAAGGCGTGCGGTTCGACCGCTACGGCCGCGCCCATACATCCCAGCGCCTGACGGCCGCGGAACTGGCTACCCTGCTGGGCAGGGACGTGGCCCCGCAGACCAGCCACGATCCGCTCCCGGACCACGAGAACGCGGAGGCGGCCGAGCGCTTCCGCGAACAGCTGCAGAAGCACTGGCCGGAGGCCGTGCCCGGGGTGACAGCGGCCCTCGACTTCTGGCGTCGCCAGGGTGGTCATCTCGACTACGGGCGCTATGAGGAGACAAGCTGCTTCCCCATGCTCGACACCGGTACGAGCACCCGACCGCAGCTGATGTGGCCGTTGGGCCTCTACCCGGTCAGCGGGACCGTCGAGGTCGTCTTCCAGTACCTCAAGGACCGCAGCCCGTTCGACGACACGGAACAGCGTCGCGAGCTGCTGCACCGGCTCAACAGGATCGACGGCATCGACCTTCCCGAGGCCAAGCTGGAACTGCGCCCCTCGTTCCCGTTGAGGCTCTTCACCGAGCACAGCGAGGAGATCTGCGAAGTGCTGGACTGGTTCGTCCTCACGGCAGCGCTGGATCTGGCCCGGCGGGACTGAGCCGGGTGGTCCTGGTGCGCCGGGGCAGGGCGGCGGCACTGTCCGACCGTCATGCCCAGTCGCCGCCCAGGGCGCTGCCGAGGTCGTGGCCGTCCCAACCGTGCTCCGGAGTGCGCCACAGTACGTGGACACCGAAGACGTCATGGACCGTGGCAGCCGACCAGTCCTCCGCCGGGGGGCCGGACAGCACGAGGCAGAGCCGGTCGGCCTCCAGGGCCAGCGCATGGTTGATCTCGCGAAGGCGGACCGCTCCCGAGCGGAGATCGGTGTACGAGGTCAGACCGGCGCCGAGCACCTCGTAGACCAGGTGGCCCGCGCCGGTCACACAGTCGACGTCGATGACCGGGTGTTCGGGATCCGGCTGCCGGTCCGCACGCAGGAGGGCCGCCTTGAGTTCGAAGCGCACGGCCTCATGGGTCTTGCAGGTGCGGTCCGCCGACGACGAGGTCTCCAGGAACTGGAGAAGGCCCGGACCCGGACCCGGGCCCGGCTCCTCGAATGCGACGGGCCCGGTTGTCGTAGTGGTCATGAGTTCGGCTTCCTCGGTCTCGGGCGGTGTAGGTGGTGCGGATGCGGACGGATCGGGATCCGTGGCGGCCGCTCGGTCCTGTTCGCTCTCCGTAGCGGGGCCGGCTGCGGCACGGATGCGCCGCTCCATGGTCCGCCGGGCCTCGACCAGGTCCTCGGCCCAGGCGCTCCGCTCCAGTTCGGCCCGGAAACGGTCCAGATCCGGAGTGCCGGAGGCGGACGTACGGTTGGCACCGGCGGCAAGGTCCCGCAGAGCGTTCAGACGCGGCCTGTCAGGTGCGCCGAGTACACGCCAGACGTCCAGCCAGTCGTGCTGGTCCAGGCGCAGGCAGCGGTTGGCCATGCCCTTGAGCTCGGAGAGCCTGCCCCGGAAGTCGTCCGGGACGCTGCCGCCGGCCAGTTCCTCGACAACGCCGAGCGCGGCCACGTAACGCGGGGCCATGGTCGCCGAGATGGGCCTGCGGCCGCGTTCGTCGACCGTGACGAAGCTGACACCGGACACGTGACGGAGTACCCAGGCGTCCATCTCCGCACCCACGGAGGGAGGAGTGGAACCGTGGCGCACAGCCATGAGCAGGGGCCGGTCCGTGACGGGCTCGATGGCCTCGACCTTGTAGTTGCCACCAGTGGTATGGCCGACGACCCGGATGCGCAGGTCCGTGCCGATCTCCGGGACGCCGCCCTCCGCCTCCGCAGCGGCATCGGCCGAACTGGGCTGAGGTTCCGCCGGCCCTTCGAGGCCCGCCAGGGCGTCCGGGAGCGGCGCGCTGTGCAGAACCGTCAGGCTCTGGGTGCTCCGGGTCAGCGCAATGTACAGCTGGCGCAGCCCGGACGGGCCGCGGTCGGCGATGGTGGCGGGCTCGACGACGAGCACGTGGTCGTACTCCATCCCCTTCGCCTGGCCCGCGGCCAGGACCGACACCGCTTCCCGCTCCCGCTCGGTGATGCCGACGGCCTCGTCCAGATGCCGGCCGATCTCGTCGAGCCACCCCGAGTCGTCCGGCACGATGACAGCCACGGAACGCAGTGTGCGTCCGTCGCTGCTGCCGACGAGACGGACGGCCTGGACGACGGTGTCGCCGAGCAGCTTCCATGGCTCGGTCGCGATCGTCCGTACAGCGTCCGCTCCGGCCTCACGCACGGCCCGCGGGTAGGGCAGCGAGGGGGCGACCGCGCGGGCCAGTGGGGCGACGAACTCCATGATCTCGGCGGGCACGCGATAGCTGGTGGTCAGCTCTTCGACCCGCCAGTCACCGTGGTCGGACAGGAGCGTGCCCAGCCGGTCCCAACCGGGGTACGGATACGGGCCGGTGGCCTGGGCCAGGTCGCCGAGCACGGTCATCGAGCCGCCCCTGGCGATGCGACGACGCAGGGCGCCGGCCTGCATGGGGGTCAGGTCCTGGGCCTCGTCGACCACGATGTGCCCGTAGCGCCGCGGCGTCTCCCCCGTGACGAGGAAGCGGAGTTCCTCCAGGCAGACCCGGTCGTCCAGGGTCCACGGGTCGTCCTCGGCCTTGTCGGCCCGGGGCCGGTGCAGCGCGGCCTGTTCCTGTTCGTCGAGAATGCCGTCGGCGCAGGCGCGCAGCAGCTCCGGCGAGTCGTAGAGGCTGCGCAACGCCTCACGCGCACCCGGTGAGGGCCAGGCGCGATCCAGCAGGCGCTCCACCTGACGGTTGCGCTCCAGGCTGCGCCGGATCGTGCCGTCCGCGCCGCGACGCGGGGCCAGTGCGGCGAGTTCCCGCAGGAGCCGGTCGACAAGCAGGCTGCGGAACCGGTCGCGGCGCTCCCGGTGGGCCCCGTCACCACCGCGCGCCTCGTCGAACAACGCGTGCACCTCAGAGCGCGGAACGCGCAGAGTCGTACTGCCGGCGGTAACGGTGAAGGCCGGCTCGTCGCCCTCGAAGGAAGGTGCGGCGAGAAGGGCGTCGACGGCCTCCGGCCGGCATTCCTGCTCGACGCGGCGCCGCAGGACAGCCGACATGCGTTCGTCGGACTTCACCAGCCGCGCCTGCGCGGTGTCGATGCCGACCGCCTCACCGTCCCACAGACGGGAGAGCTGGACGGCGTTGACGTCACGCGTGCCGAGCGTGGGCAGGACCTGGCCGACGTAGTCGAGGAACCGCTGGTGCGGGCCGATGACGAGGATGTCCTGGGCTTTGAAGTGGCCGTTGTTGACGAGCCAGGTCACCCGGTGGAGACCGACAGCCGACTTGCCCGTGCCCGGCCCGCCCTGCACCACGAGGATGTCTGAGGGAGAGCCGGTGACCAGATCCATCTGGTCACGGCGAATGGTCTCGACGATGTCCCGCATACGGCCGCTGCGGGAGCGCTGGAGCTCGCGGAGCAGGAAGTCGTCCGGCTGGAGGGGCTTGCCACGCTGGATCCGGGCGACGTCTGCGGGCGTACGGCCCGGGGCGCGCCGCACGCCGGGTGCCGCGCTTCCCGATTCGTCCGGCTCCATCACCTCGGTATCGGCGGCCTCCGGCAGCACGGGGGCATCATCTCCGGCCGGCCTGGGCAAGGGGAGGGCCGGGAGTAACGGAAGCGCAGGGTCCGCGACGGGTTCCACGATGGCGATGGGGGCAACGGCGGCCCGAGTGATGTCGTCGAAGTAGTCCTCGACGACGCGCTGCGCGCAGCGCAGTTGCCGCCGCAGAGCGATGTCGCCGGGTGCCTCCGGCCGCACCGCGAGCCACTTCGTCGCCAGCGGGCTGGTCCACAGAACGACGACGCTGTCCCGGGTACGGACGTCCGAGACGGCACGCCGCCCGACGTACCAGGGCCGGGGCTCCCCGCCTGGGTCCTCCGGCGCGTCAACACGGGCAGTGACGAGAGACTCGCCGCCCAGCCCGTCGTACGCCGCCGCCTGCTCCTCGATGCCGAGCCGGTTGGCGATGCCGTCCTTGTTGCTGGCAGCAGCCGTGGCGGCGGAACCATCGGTCATTTCGGCGAGCCGCTCTGCGTAGCAGTCGTACGCGTGATCCACGGCTTTCTGCTCATCGGCGATGGCCTGGTCGCGAGTGGTGGTGTTCATGGCTGTCCCTCCCTGGCAACGCCCGGCGGAACGCTGCAAACGGGCCTGCACCCGCACCGTCGTCACAACTATCAGGACGGAATCGGTGACTGCCAGTCACACATTGATCCGGCCCACCTACGCGCCTACACCCCAAGCATTGCATTCATTGACTCAGTTCACAAGCAGGCACGGGGGTGTCCGAATCACCAAGCGCGGCTCCGCACCGCCAGGGGACGGCTCCAGAGGGAAACGTCAGGCCCGGCGGCAGCGCTCCGCAAGCTCGGAGATGACGGCTCTCTCACGCGCGTTGACGGCACCGTCCACAGCAGCCACACGTTCGGCGACGTCGACGAGGTCGCTCAGATCCCCCGGCTCCGCGTCCAAGCGTCGCCACACGTCGGCGGGATCGACATCGACCAGGTGAGCGAGTTGTTCATCGATCACCTGGTGCTGTTCCCGGACCAGCCTCACCAGGTGCCGCATCAACAGCGTCTCGTCATCGGCCATCTTGGTGTCCGTCTTGATGACGAGCCATGCCACCCACAGCGTCAACTGCGGGTGCCGGCTCCGCTTGCTCAGCCCCTCGGCGATTTCGATCACCTGCGCCTCGTTCCTGAAGACGGCCTGCGCGTGCCGCCCCGCGAGCAGTGTCGTGTAGCGGTTCAACACCACCGCAAGGGGAACGCCGACCACGGGGATGCCGATCTTGATGACGTTGCGCTGCAGCAGGAACTTCCCGACGAAGGGGAGTCCCTTCGCAGTGCTCAGTGCCGCTTTGGAGTAGAAGCGCTTGATCAACGGCCGCATCATGACCGGGACCGTCTTGACCACGCCCTCCCTGACCACTTCCCCGCCCCTGATCGTGAAGGCGACTCGAATGAGCTTCCACATGTCCTCGGGGTCGGACAGGTTGAGCGGGACCCGGTAGAGGACCGAGATGTCGTAAGCCAGTCGGAGCTGGAGCCGGGTGATGAACGCGACATCGACCATCATGGTCGCGACGGCGGCCGGGACCGTCGCCGACGAAGCACCACCGAGGGTCCCGAGCGTGGCGGCGACGGTCGCCGTGTAGGCCCCGGCGGAGAGCCCGCCTTCGAGCGCGGCGTACCGGGCCGCCATCTTGATCCGCTGATCGACGATGGCATCCGCCGGCACACCCGCGTACCGCTCCTGGAAGTACTGCCAGTCGACCTTGGAGGTATAGGAGTTCAAGGCTTGAGCGCTGAGCTTGGTGAACCAGCCGCCCGACTTGATGTCGTGCGGGCTCAGCCCCTTGATGAACTCCCGCAGCTCGTCGCGCTCGTGCTCGACGGCCTCCCGGGCACCCTCGTCGCCGATGACGTCGGTGTCTATCGGAGCTTCGGTCATGGCGCGTCCCCCCAGGCAGTTCAGCGCATAGCCGGGTCGCCCGGTCCGGACAACCTCTCTGACGTCTCAGCACAGCGACTCAGCGGCCGGCGCATCTTTCGACGGATGTCCGTTGAAGTACAACCCTATAGGGCGGTCATGGGACTTCAGGTGAAGATGCAGCAGGTACGCAAGGCCGAGCAGGTATGCGGCGACGCGTCCAGGGCAGTTTGCGCATCCGGGCCGCTCCGTCACGCCGACCGCTCAGGCCGAGACGTTCGAAATCGGTGAAGGCCATTTGACGAAACTCCCCAACACGGCATGTACATGACGGCATCCTGAAGCTGCCTCACCAGACCCGCGAGGCACACAGCTGTTGCAACTCCCCTGGCTTCTCTGGAGGTTGTTCCATGAATCGTCGCTTCGCCGCTCTGCTCGTCACGGCCGCCCTCTCGCTTCCGCTCGCCCTGCTCCCCGCCGCATCCGCTTCCGCCGCCCCTGCGGACAAGCCGCAGGTCCTCAGCTCCTGGACCCAGACGAGCGCCTCCAGTTACAACTCCTGGAACGCTGCCCGCAACAACAAGGGCGCATGGTCCGCGTACGGCTTCGACTGGTCGACGGACTACTGCAGCACCTCCCCCGACAACCCGTTCGGCTTCCCGTTCCAAACTGCCTGCGCCCGCCACGACTTCGGCTACCGCAACTACAAGGCCGCCGGCACGTTCTCCGCCAACAAGGCCCGTCTCGACTCCGCCCTCTACGCGGACCTCAAGCGCGTCTGTGCCGCCTACTCCGGCGCGACGCTGACCTCCTGCAATGCCACGGCCTGGACGTACTACCACGCGGTGGACATCTTCGGCGTCGCACCCGCGAAGGCGGGCGGCACCAGACTGCCCCAGTCCGCCTGACCCGCACCCCTCGCCCGGAGGCCCGAGCCGCTACACCGCGGGCGCGGGCCTCCGCATCTCCTCGGCATTCCCGCGTTCATGTTCTACGCGACGTCAGGCCGTGTCATCAGGGGCGCCCGCACAGGCAGCTCCAGGCTGGGGCCGGTGAGCGGCAGACTGCTCCAAAGGGCCGTGGCAGTCCCGGCATCGGCATCGATGACCAGTCGTACGCGGTGCGGGGTGGTGATGACGTAAAGGTCGGCTACGAACATGTGGCCCTGCCAGGCTCCGGCCGCGACGACAGACCGGCCGAGCGGAGAGCTCTCCCGCCATTCGCCGTGGCCCACCTCGATATCGAAAAGCGCCTCGAACCGTACGAGCCATCCACCGCCGTCAGGATCAACGGTCACTGCCGTTCCGTCGGGCAGCGCCGACTCCTCGGCCGATGCGTCAAGCCGCGCACCGACCGAACGCTCCGGGTCGGCCGAGCCCGGCACCGGCGGCAGCGACAGACGACGCAGTCGATCGGCAAGCACCTCGTCGTCTTGAACTCTGCCCCCATCGCCCACCCCGGGCAGCAGACACTCCCACATGGCATCGAGCACTTCCTGCGATTCCCCCTGGGCGGTCACGGCGACGACGAGGTCGTGCGACGGGACCACCACACACTGCTGCCCGAAGGCACCATGCCCGTGGTACCCGTGACGGGACATCCAGAACTGGTAGCCGTAGCCGCAGGAGAAGTCGGCCTCGTCCGTTCCGTCCTCGAACGGCAAGCAGTCAATGTGCCGTCGGGTCGCCAGCTCCACCCATGTGCGGGGCACCAGCTGCCGTCCGCCCCAGAGGCCTCCCCGCAACAACAGTTCACCGAATGCGGCGACGGCCTCGGTCGTGAGGTGCAGGCCGTGGAACCCGAAGGCGGCACCGCTGGCCACCCGGTCCCACTCGGCGTGATCGACACCCATCGGCTTGAAGAGCCGCTCGTCGAGGAACTCGGGAAGGCCGCGGCCCGTGACCCGTTCCACCATCCTGGCCAGGATGAACGTGGTCGAGTTGTCGTATGTGTGCCGCGTTCCCTCCGCCGCGGAGAACGGCAGGCGCAGGAAACCCTTCACCAGGTCGTGGGGCTCCAGCTCCCACGCCTCGGTGAGGCTGTCCGTGGGGTGCCCTGCTGTCATGGTCAGCAGGTGGTGAACGGTGATGCGCCTTCCCTGTTCCGAGATGTCGGCCGGGACGTGGTCGGGCAGCACATCCACCACACGGTCGCCCAGCGAGAGCAGGCCGTCGGCGACCGCGAGCCCCACGGCAATCGACGTGAACGACTTGGTCAGCGAGTAGAGCAGGTGTGGGCGCTCGGCCGAGTACGGCGCCCACCAGCCTTCGGCGACGACGTGACCGCGGTGCACGACCATGATCGAGTGGCACTCGACGGATCGCTCTTCGAGCCGGTCCAGCAGCAGGGCGATCGAACGGGACGAAATCCCGGAGGTGGCCGGTGCCGAACGTGGAAGCAGGGGGCGCCGAGAAGACATCCTGGCTGTCTAACAGATTCGCGCGGACCGGTGCGACTGAGTTTCGGAGGCGGGTCGATGACGGACGGCGTGCACGAAGCAGGCCTGTCGACAAGCTCCGCGGGCCCCCTCTACGACGCCCGGTCTTCCCCGCATCAATCCTTGCGCTGCGTCAGCCACTCCGCGGCCTTGATGTCGTCGCGCGCTGCGCTGATGGCCCTCTCAAGTCGGCCGATGACGCTCTCGGGCGTTTGAGCTGCAAGCTTCCTCTGCTGCTGCGCAGGTTGATCTGCCCCGTCCAGATGGGCGAGCCATGCTTGCCCACCACTGATCGCTTTGGAAGCCGACTGGCGAGCCATGGCACCCTGCAACCTCGGTCGCAGTTGTTCGAGTTGAGAAAGGAGCGTCCGCACACGCGTCACGCTGCTCGGCTTGGGCCTGGACGCGATCCGACGCCCGGCCGAACGCTGCCGTGCTTTCGATGCCTTCGGCACCAGCACGTAGCGCGCCGACATGGCTCGTGAGGGAGTCGCGTAGGCGGCAAAGGCCCGCTCGCTCTCGACAACCGCCCAGCTTCTGATCTGAAGGGAGGCAGCCTGCTCGGCATGAGGCACCCCGAGCCGCGCAAGAACGCTTGGCAAATAGGACAGTGATGCGCCGCGTTCACGGATGAGCGCGGACAGAACCGGTACGTGTTCGCGCAGTGGTCGGTCGACTTCTACGAGCAGCGAACATCGATCATCAAGGGAATACGTGACAAGGGCGGGCCCGATCACCTGGGCGAGCATCTCCCACGTTGCCGTTGCACGCTCCCGAGCGCACTGCGCCAGGGCATCCCGTAGTGCCGTCACTATCTCGGGGCGTGTGAGTGATTCGCGAGCCGCGGGGGCAGTCGCGGCGGTCTTCGACACTTCCATACGCGCCGGTACCGGCGCGGGTGCGGGTGTCTTCGGCTGCCCAACGGGTCGCGCGGGAGCCGGGGGGCGTACTGCCGGCGGCTCGAAACGCTCAGGGGCCGGTGTCCACAGCCCCGTGCGCTGCGCATCGTGGGTGTTGAGCCGCATGTACCGGTTGGCCTCGACCGCCCACTCCCGGCCGTTCCCGGCCACGAGGATGCGCGCACCGTCGGGCACGCGGTAGACGTGTTCGGAGGGTGGGGCCGCCGTGTCCCCCGGCAGCGAGATCACGGTACGGACGATGGGGCTGTCCATCGGCTTCACGTCGGCCACGAGCAGATGTCGGCCTTCCAGAGTGAAGGGCGAGTCGGCAGGTGCGACTGCGTCCGGCGCGAGGGCAAAGACCAGACCTCCTTGCACCGGAAACACGGAAGGCTTCGGGCGCGGAAAGGACAGCCGGATCTCCTCGACGTGCGGTGTGACGATGCCGGACGGTGTCAGCGCGCAGTCCTCGAGCGGGGTCCAGGCAACGGTACGGTCCCGGGCCTCGGCCCCGATGTGCACGCGCCGCTCCCCTCCCACAGTCTCGCAACGCACGCGGAGGCAGTACCCATGGCTCCCGATGATCTGCTGGGTGATCTGCCCCTCGGCGGCGAAGATCCAGTCGATGTCAGCCGCATCCGCCCCGAGTTCGTCCGTAGCGCCACGCCAGGCCCGGTAGTCGACCGGGCTGAGCTGGAACCGCAGCCGTCGGCGACTCTCCGTGAGGTACACGTCTACGGCGTCACCAGGACCGTTGCCCAGGTCCCGCGTCTGCACCTTGCCGCGGAGCTGTCGTTTGTCCATCAGGCGCCGCACGCCTCGCTTGATGAAGAGGTGGTCGGCGCTGGATTCGCCGTTCGCCGTGCGATAGCAGATGGGGGCGGTGGCATGGTGAGCGAAGTGGCACACCTTGTTGGTGTATCGGCGGTCGGTCAACTGGCCGCCACAACCGCCGAGCTGAAGGCCGCACCAGTAGTCGTAGGACGGGTGCATCCTTCGCCATATATCCAGCTCGTGTGCGTCCATGGGCAGGATGACCGGATGATCCGAGTCCTTGTCGCCGATCACGGCGGTCTGAACAAGCCGATGGTCAAGCAAGGCGCCCCCCTGGGTCACAGCTACCTCTCCAGGATGACAATCATTGACTTAGTTCACAAGAGGCCGCGACCTACTTCCGCCCAGACCGTCTTGGTGTACGCGTCGCGGACCTCGTAACCCCAACGTTCCGCGTAGGACTCGACGAGCAACAGGCCACGTCCGGAAGCCGCGTCGGCGGGCATGGGGCCCGCCACCGAGGTGGGCGGCAGGCGCTCCGGGCGCGTGTCCGTCACCTCGATGCGGAGGGCGTGGGACAGGAGGAGGAGCGTCAGCCGGAAGTCACGGCCGGGAAGCCGGCCGTGAGTGACGGCATTGGCGGCCAGCTCGGCGGTGACCACGGCGACTGCTCGGGCAGCATCGGAGTCGTACGGGCATCCGCACCACTCGGTGAGCTGCTGAACGGCGAGGTTGCGGGCCAGGCGGGCGCCGCGTGGGGTGCTGCTGAGGCGGAGGCTCAGCTCGGGGGCCGAGGCCGGAGCCTCCTGGATGCTCTTCTGCTGCTTCACGACGTCATCGTGGAACCCTGCGAGCGTCGCTGACCAGGTCTGATGGCCGTACGGAAGTGAGCTGGTACGGGCCGGGCGAGGGGGCGACGCTCTGAGTTGCACGGGTCTTGTACGGGTGCTGTACGGGGCGAGGGCCGTGTCCGGGGAATGTGCTCACCCGTTGAACCTTGCCCAGCTGTAGTGGAGTTGAGGAACGCTACGGATGGGCGGTGGGCGGGCACGAGCGGGTGGCGGGAAGGGACGTGAAGACGCATGCGGGATACGCGGAACGGCCGGGCGACGAGGACGAGGGAGGACAGCGAGCTGCCGGGCGTGTGGGTGGCCTACGGCAAGCTCCTCCAGCACCTGCGGAAGCGGGCCGGGTTGAGTCAGCAGGCCCTGGCGGAGGCCATCGGCTACTCCCTGGAGCAGGTCGCGTCGGTCGAGCAGGGGCGACGGCCGGCGAAGGAGACGTTCACGGTCGCGGCGGACCGGGTGCTGGGGGCGGGCGGTGTGCTGGAGGTGCTCCAGGCCGATGTGGACCGGGCGAAGCTGCCGAAGTTCTTCCGCAACTTCGCCCTCATCGAGGCGGAGGTGCTGAGCCGCTTCTCGTACGACCCGCTGCTGGTACCGGGCCTGTTGCAGACGGAGGCGTACGCGCGAGCGGTGTTCGGCGGCCACTGCCCGCCGTTCAGCGAGGAGATCATCGACCAGCACACGGAGGCGCGGCTGGGCAGGCAGAAGCTGCTGACTCGGGATCCGTTGGCGGAGTTGTCGTTCATCATCGGGGAGGAGGCGTTGCGCGATCCGGTGGGCGACAGCGAGGTGATGCGCGCGCAGTGGCAACATCTGCTGGAATTAGGCAGGTTGCGCAATGTCGAGGTCCAGGTCATGCCAGCCGGGCTGGGGTTCCATCCAGGGAAGAACGGGCCGTTCGTGACGGTCCAGACGAAGGAACTCCGACACCTCGGGTACTTCGAGTCGCAGGGTGTCGGGTGTGTCGTCGGCGATCCGACAGAGGTCAGCTCGTTCGGGTTGCGATATGGCAAGCTGCGATCGCAGGCCCTGAACGTCGAGGCGTCTGCGCGGCTCATCGAACGGCTGGTGGGAGAGACATGAGCGTGGAGCAGGTAACCGGGAACGTTGACGAGCTGCGCTGGTTCAAGAGCAGCCACAGCGGATCGGACGGCGGTGACTGCGTGGAGGTGGCCGCCGGTACCGGTGCGGTGTACGTACGTGACTCGAAGGTCGCTGGTGGCGGACCGGTGCTGCGGGTCGGCCGGGGCGAGTGGGCGGCGTTCGTGACGCTCGCGCGGGGGTAGCGCCGACGAGGCGCCTTGGACGGAACAACGGGCTCGCCCGCATCAAGTAGGTGATGCGGACGAGCCCGTTGTCTTGCGGCCAGCTCAGAAGAGGGCGCCCTCGCCACCCTCACCGAAATCCGAACCGCCTCGCGCCGACAGCTGCTCCTTGCGCTTCCGGATGGCGTCGGCGGAGGGCTTCGGCATATCCGGGTGCTTGGCCGGCTTCTTGTGCAGACCGAGGTAGACCTCATCGGCATACGCCTGGTGGTTCAACTGGCGAAGCCGGTCGATGATCTCGGTCCGAGCGAGCAGCCCGATGGTATAGCGGGTGCCTTGGTCCGTCTCGTGGAAGCCGTGGTCGAGCGGGAAGGTCTCGTGGGTGGGGTCGGCGTGCGGGGTCTGCCCGGAGTCGTCCAGGAGGTCGAACCAGCCGTAAGCCTCGGCTGTAGCCCGGTCGATCTCTGCGTGGATGCGCCGGAGTTCGATGATGTCCTCGTCTTGGCAGTCAGGGTTGTGTACCAAAGCATAGGTGGCCGTCAACCCCATATTCCGAGCCAGCATCAACTCGCGACGGTAAGCGTCCAAGCGCGCGCCACATTTTCGAAGTTCAGCAGTCACCACCGGACGCACCAAAGCATCGAAAACATCAGACGGAGCGTAATTTGGAACCTTAGGCTCGGCAATGCCGCGATCGATGGCCCACCAGTAGTGAGCTGCTCCACTCAGAAATGCCAGCATCGCACTGTCGCCTGTAGCGATGATGACAGTCTTCTCAGAAAAGACCGGGCCCTTCTCTAGCAGTACGGGCATCACCAAATCACTGGACCTTGCCAGGACAATGCAGTGACTGAGTGGCGCAACAGCGCGAACCATCGCAGCCTGCTTCTCCGCATACTGCCAATACCGCTCTGGAAGGGGCTTACGTAGGACGTATTCACCCGACGCCTTCCGTCGCTGCCGCTCAGGGCGAACCTCCTTATCGATTTGTTCAAATGCCCTCGAATACCCTCGGGCGCGAGACTCAGGCCAATCATGAAAGTTGATTACCCAGCGATCGCCACGATGACACGGGTTCACGTTCAGGTCCTGACCGTTGACGTAAGGAAAGACAACCTCGGCATACTTCAGGTCCTCGCCGATCCACTCGAGAGCACGCTCACTAGGCAACGTGAAGCCCATTCCCAAAACATACGCTCCAGTGAAAGTGAGTTGACCACTTCGCACGAGACTCTCAGCCCAAGCACTTTCACGTGTCACAGGGTTCAAGTACGAGGAAATCTCACGCTCGATGGGTTTACCACCCAAGTAGCGCTTTACCCCAGGCATCAACACCCCCCGACTCGCACCTACAATGCAATACTTCAAGGAAGCTGAATTTGTCGGCCACATCGCGCTCTTGACGCCCAGCCTGATTGTCGTTCCTGAAGCAACAATCTGATCTAGCCCCACTTGCCGCGAGTCTCCCTGCACCAAAGTATTGGTTGCGATGATCCCCATTTGCCCACTCTTGTTGAGCAGATCGTTAACACGGAGAGAGAAATACGCCACAAGGTCAGCGTGGCCTCGCACACCAGCCGCAATGTGATCCACAATGTATTCGCGGTATGCCTCCCCCAAGGAGGCGGTGAGTTTCTTCCCCCCCAAAAATGGCGGATTCCCCACCACCGCATCAAACCCGCCCCCCACCGAAAACACCTCCGGAAACACCAACGGCCAATGCACCGGTCGCCGCTCCATACCCCCCGCCGGCAGCTCCGCCCCCAGCCACTCCTCCGCCGTCGCCCGCGCCTCCCGCACGATCTCCGAGTCGTCCTCGACACCCTCCGCGAAGAGCTTCTCCACGAGCCACGCCGCCTGCGGGAACAGGTCCCTGACCCGGTCGCCGCCATCCGGCGCGTACCACTCCACCCGCCCCGACGCGCAAGTCGCCAGCGCCGCACCCGCGATCAGATCGCCCACCAACCGCAGGCGCCGCGAGTGCCGGTTGACGTCCTCCAGCCGCTCCCGCTTCTGCTGGAGCGCGGGCAGGTCCACGCCCTTGATCGCGGTGATCGCCAGGCGTTCGCGCGTCAGCTCGTCGATCAGCGACGCGGCTTCGTGGACCAGCACGTCGCTCTGCGCCTTCGGCTTCATGTGCACCGACTGCAACTGCTCCATGCTGTGCACGCCCAGCAGCGAGTCCCCCGCCACCAGCCGGTCGTCCAGGAACGTGAACGGCCGCGTCGGGTCCATCGACACCAGCCACAGCGACAGCTTCGCCATCTCCACGGCCATCGGGTTGATGTCCACCCCGTACAGGCAGTGCTCGATGATTTCGCGGCGGGACTCCACCACCACCGGGTCCTGCTCCGCGTCCGCGGCCGTCACCGCGTCGACGGCCCGGCCGGCCCGGTATGTCATCGCGTCCGTGCGGCCCTCGTTCTCCCAGGCCTCGATCAGACGGTCGCCCAGGTAGCGGCAGGCGGCCACCAGGAACGCCGCCGAGCCCATCGCGATGTCCGCGACCTTCAGCTTCAGGATCTGCTCGGGCGACTTCAGCCGCCACTGCCCCGCGTCCGCCGTCTGCAGCGGGCCCGGCTCGTACACCAGCGGCTCCAGTGCGTGCCGGACGACGTCCTCCGCCAGGAACCTGGGCGTGTAGTGCGTGCCCGTGTTCTTCCGGAGCGAGGACTCCGTGACGTACAGCGATCCGTTCGGGATGACCATCGGCAGGTCACGGAGGTCGCGTCGCAGGATGCCGAAGAACGGCAGCAGGCGCTCGCTCAGCGAGACCTCCTTCGTCACCGCGTTCAGCTGCCGGCGGGCCTCCACCTCGTCCTTCGCCGGAGCCAGCAGCTTTTCCAGCCGCGAAGCACTCGCCGGAGGCTTCGGGTCCTTCCACTTCTCGTGGATGGCCTTGGCCAGGGCAGCGACCGAACCGCCCGACTTCGCCGCCAGCTGCTCCAACTCCCTCAGCGGCACCTCGTGTTCGAGACCCTCCGGGCCGATCAGCCCCACCATGTCCTCGACCGCGCGCTCGCCGCCGTACGAGAGCAGGCCCTCGTACACGTAACCGATCTGCTCCACGTCCAGGGCGCGGAAGCTCAGCGTGCGGACTTCCGCGTTCTTGCCGGTGCCGACGCGGACCTCCTGCACCGACTGGAGCATGTGCAGAACCGTGCGGTCGTCGATCGGGAGGAGCGGGGTGGTGAGCTCCAGCCAGGCGTACGTGTCGGGCGCGAAGATCGAGCCGTCGTACGCGGGGAGGTGCAGCTCGGGGTGGTCCACGCCGCCGTGCACCGCGTGGAAGAGAGCGATGAGGCGGTGCCAGGCGGAGGTGGTGTGTTCGAGGGCGCTCTCGCCCTCCTCGTCTGCGCGGGCCTTGAGTTCGGAGCGCAGGAAGCGGGCCGAGTACGCCGTCGCGTACACCTCGTTGTCCGAGGGGAGCAGGCCGCGTTCCTCCGCGTACAGGAGGAAGACGATGCGCATCATGACGGCGACCGCGCCCCGGTAGATCTCACCGGCGGCCACACCGGAAGCGTGCAGCCCGGGGGCTCCCGCGTCCATCGCCCGTACGTCCGCCCGCCCTATGGCGTCGACGAGGAGCTCCACGGCCTGGCGGACCTGGATACCGAGCGCTTCGGTGACGTCCTCGCCGGCGGCCAGGCTTGCCTTGAGCAGGCCGACGAGCGTCTCGGCGTCCTCGTACTCGAAGAAGCGGCGGCGGCGCAGAAGGGAGACGAAGGCGCGGACAACGTTGCGTTCGGCGGCTTCGTTCCAGCCGATCGTGTCGAAGACCGCCGTCGTCGTGACGCCGCCGAGGGGGGCCCAGACCAGGCACCACCAACGGCCGTCGGTGACGAGGCCGAGCGGGATGTCGTGGTGGCGCAGCAGGCGGGCCAGGCGGTCCGCCGGGGCTGCCGCCCAGTCGCCGCCGGCGGCGGCGCGCGAGGTGGGGACGGTCCCCGAGGGGACGGTCATGCCGAGGACGCGGACGCGCTTCGCGGCCGAGGCCGTGTCGGGTTCGGCGGCGAGGTCGGTGCCCGGTTCGGCGAGGGCGAAGTCGGGGCGGAGGACCGCGCCGTGTTCGGGGACGTGGAGGGTGAGGCGGTCGAGGGCGATGTCCTCGTCCTCGCCCCGGCGGAGTGTGAGCGCGTCGCCCCAGCCGAGGAGAGAGCGCAGGACGTACGCGACCCACTCGTCGCGGCCCGCCGTGGTGTCGTTCTGCCAGTCCGCGTGGCGGGCCCGCAGGCGGGCGCGTTCGTCCTTCTCCAGGGCGTCGAGCTGGGGCCAGGCCTGTCGCAGGACCGGCATGGTGAGGAAGGGGCCCGAGACCTCGGTGAGGTCCAGCCATTCCTGGTGTTGGCGGCGGCCGTCGAGCGCCTGCGCCTTGGCTGCGGCGAGACCACGGGAGACGGGACGGGGACTCATCGGCGGGCTTCCTTTGCGGGGATCACGAAGACGACGGCTACGGGGAAGAGGTGGTCGCGCGGGTCGCGGTAGCGGGCGGTGATCGCGGCGAGTTCCCGCTCGCGTTCGGCGGGGATGCCGTCGAGGCGTTGCTGCCAGCGGGCACGGTCGTCGTCGTACTGGCGGCGTTCGGCGGCGGTGATGTCGTGCCGGCTGAAGAGTGCGTACTGCTCGCCCGTGCCGTCCCCCTCCTCCTTGAGCTTGGCCTGCAGAGTCGCCTCGAAGCGGCCGAGGGTCGCCATGATGCGGTCCTCTTCCTGCTTGCGGCGGTCGGCGAGGGCCTTGACCAGGCTGTCGCCTCGTTCGCGGGCGCGGGCCTTGAGGGAGGTGTTCAGCGGGGTGGCGAGCTTCTCCCAGGCCGTGGTGAGTTCCTGCCTGAGGTGCGGAGCCGCCTCGGTGCCTTCGGTGAGGGCCTTCGCGAGGGCGTCGCCCTGGGTACGAACGGACTCCCAGCGGCGGAAGCGGCCCGTGTCGCCGAACCAGCCGCCCGCGTGGATGACCTCCTCGTGCAGCCGGGTGCCGTCGTTGCCGACGAGGACGTACCGGGCGTAGGCCGAGACGAGCGTGGTCGTGATCGCCGGGTCGTCGCTGACGACTGCGGTGACGCGGTGCAGGCCGACGGAGTCCGCGTTCCAGACCGCCGCGGTCAACAGGCGTGTGGACAGCGCGACGAGGGGGTGCTTGAGGTGGGTGAGGACGACGTCATCACGGCCCCGGGCGGCGACGGCCGCGTCGAAGGTGATGGGGCGCTGCTCGTCCTCACGGAGCTTGTGGGCGAGACCGCGGCTCGCTCGTTCCCAGGTGCCCGAGAGAGGCGGGACCTCGTACAGGTCGCCCGGGTCGAAGTCCTCGGCGAGGGTGCGGTCGGGGGCCAGGGGCGGCTGGTGGTCGAGGGCGAGGGCGGTGTCGACGACGCGCTTGATGTTGGCCGGGGTGAGGCCGAGCGTGGAGACGGTCTCGTCGTACTGGTCGGCGAGACGCTTGGACTGGGCGGTGACGTTCTGCTCGGGAGCGACCTCACCACCGGTGCGGCGGCCCTGGATGGTGCGGGGCTTGGCATTGTCGATGTCGACGGGCATGGTGTCGCCGGTCATGCGGCGCTGGACGGCCTCGGCGATGACCGCGTTCACGGAGCCGAGGTCCTGTTCCATGCGAGCGACCTTCTTCGCCACGCGGGACAGGAACTCCAGGTCCGCTTCGTACGATCCGGCCTGGGCCTGCTGCCAGCCGGAGCCGATGAAGTGGGAGATCTCCGGGTCGTGGCGCTGGCCCCAGCGGTCGATGCGGCCGATGCGCTGTTCGAGCTTGTTGGGGTTGAACGGGATGTCGTAGTTGATCAGCCGGTGACAGTGGTTCTGGAGGTCGATGCCCTCGCCGGCCGCGTCGGTGGCGAGCAGGATGCGGACCGCGCCCTCGTCGGTGGCCGGGTCGGCCTGGAAACCGAGGCGGATGTGCTCGCGGTCCTCGGTGCTGAGGCCGCCGTGCAGGACGGCGGTGCGGCCGTCGTCGGTGAGCTTCTCCTGACGGAGCAGGGTGACGAGCCAGTCCAGGGTGTCCCGGTACTCCGTGAAGACGACGATGCGCTCGTTCGTCCAGTGCTTGCCGTCGGCGGTGCGGCAGACGGCCTTGAGGGTACGCAGGAGAACGGCCGCCTTGGAGTCGGCGTCGGCCTCGTGGGTGACCGCCCAGCGCTCCATCCGCTGGAGCAGGTCGAGCTCCTGGTTGTCCTCGGCGGGGGTCAGGGAGGTGGAGCGGGTGAGGGCGGCGTCCTCTGCGTCGACGAGCCCGAGGTCGTCCAGGTCGGCGACCATGTCCGCGAAGTCGTCGAGCCAGTCCGGGACTTCGGCCGCCGCGATGCGCGTACGGGTGCCGGTGTCCTCCAGGTGGGAGAGGTACACGTGGACCGTGCGGAGGAAGGCGGCCGGGGAGGAGAAGAGTCGCTTCTTCAGCAGCAGGGTCACCAGGTCGGCGGCACGGCGGCCGCCCTTGGCGGTCGGGACGAGCTTCTTGCGGCGCAGGTCCGCGAACGAGCTGAGCAGGCCGTGGATCTCGCGCTCGGCGTCCGTGTAGTCGACCGGGAGTTGTTCGGTCCTGCGGGCACGGAAGCGAGGTGTGCCGTCGGCGTTGGTGACCGTTGCCTTGAGGCGACGTACGACGGTGTCCTTCAGCGCGTCCTTGTCGGGGTCCATGCCGCGGGCGAAACGCTGGTCGTCGATGAGTTCGAGGAGCGCGGTGTAGGACTCGGGGTAGCCGTTGTGCGGGGTGGCGGAGAGGAAGAGGCGGTGCTCGAAGTGCGGGACGAGGCGGCGGATCAGCTTCGTCTGCTGGGAGTCGACCGCGTAGACCTGCTTGGGGGCGGACGGGGCGACGTGGTGGGCCTCGTCGAGGACCAGCAGGTCGAAGAACCGCTTGTGGTCGCCGTCGCGGCTCTCCTCGGGGGTGCCGATGACCTCGTCGAGGAGGCGCTGGGCCTTGGTGCCGCGCAGCCAGGGCAGGGACACGATGGTCAGGGGGTGTACGCGGAAAGGGTTGGCCGCGGTGCCGTGGGTGCGGCGGAGCCGGGCGCAGTGCTCGGAGTTGACGACGGTGAAGTCGAGGCCGAACTTCTCCGCCATCTCGTCGCGCCACTTCAGGGTGAGCCCGGCGGGACAGACGACCATGATGCGGCGGGCGCGGCCGCGCAGCAGCAGCTCCTGGGCGACGAGGCCGGCCTCGACGGTCTTTCCAAGACCGACGTCATCGGCGAGCAGCAGGTTGACGCGAGGCGCGCCGACCGCACGGGAGACCGGTTCCAGCTGGTAGGGCTCGACGGCCACCCCCGAGCGGAAAGGGGCCTGGAGCGTCTTGGAGTCGGCGGAGGCGACGGCGGACCAGCGAACGGCGTCGAGGAACGCGGCGAGACGGGACGGCGGGTCGTACTGGCCGGTGGAGGCGTCGGGGAGGGAGCCGGCGGGCAGGACGCGGCGGCCGGGCTCGACTTCCCAGATGACCGAGAGTGTGTCGCCGAAGCGGCCATCGGCCACGGACTGGAGGTGAACGAGGGTGGCGGGCCTGCGGGTGTCGTCGTCGCCCTGGGGCGGGGACGGCTCGACGCGGGCGACCACCCACGACTGACCGCGTACCTCGACGAGCTTTCCCTCTTCGGGAAGCTCCTGCGCCCCGGTCCGCTCGCTCCCGCGCTGGGCTGTTGACGTCATCGGCGCTGTTTCCCCTCGATATCTCCGGCGGCCATCCGCGGACAAGGACCCCTGTCTCCCATCCGAGCGGCACGTCGCAGCTTAACATGTCGTAATTACTGTGAACAGAGATTACAAAGTCAAGTGCGCGGCATGCGATCGAGTCGCCTGAGGAGAGCACGCGAACGCCCTCGGCGCGGGTCGTCCTGAGCCGGTGCGCGCTCCTCGTCATCGGCCAGCCGGCGCAGCCGTTCCGCCGCACGACGCCGCTCCCCCGCGCGCACCAGGAGCACCGCGATCTCGTAGCGCGTGTCCAGCACTCCGGGATCGGCCGGCCCCAGCAGGCTGCGCTGTTCCGCAAGTACGGACATGAGCTCGTCCAGCGCCTCCCGGGTACGGCCGAGCGCCCCGTCACACAGGGCGGTACCGACCCGGGCCGCGAGGACATCGGCCGGACCGAGGCCTGGGGCCGCGAGCAGGTCCCGGTACTCCTCAAGCGCGGGAGCCGGGTGGCCCGATCGGCGCAGGGCCTCGATCTCGGCCAGCCGCGGATGAACGAGTGCAGCCGCGGCCGGTGCGGGAGCCCAGGCCGCGAGAAGCGCGCACACCTCTGCCGCTGAGCCGGGCCTGTTCTGCGGTTCCTTCTCCAGCAGCCCTTCCACCAGCTTCCGCAGTCCCGGGGGAACGCCGGGCCGAAGCCCTTCGAGTGGGGGCACGGGATCATTCGCATGCTGGTGGTACAGCATGAAGAGGCCGCCCTCCGTGAACGGCGGTTTCCCGGCGAGCAGTTCGTACAGGACGCAGCCGAGTGAGTAGAGGTCACTCGCCGGGACGGTCTTGCCGACCGCCTGCTCGGGTGCCATGTAGATCACCGTCCCGGGCGTGGCATTGGCCGCGGTGAAGCGCGTCTCGCCCGGGCGGGGTTCCAGGGCGGCCGCGACGCCGAAGTCCAGCACCTTGACCTCACCGGCGGGCGTGATCATCAGATTGGAGGGCTTGAGGTCGCGATGAACGACGCCTTGGCCGTGGGCATAGGCCAGCACGTCGGCGACGGTCCGGGCGACGGCGGCGGCCCGCTCGACAGCCAGGCCGCCCTCTTCCTCGATCACCGCGTCCAGGGCGCGGCCCGGTACGCGCTCCATCACCAGGTACAGCTCACCGTCCTGGCTGCCGTGGTCGTACACCTCCGGAATGCCGGGGTGACTCAGGCGGGCGGTGAGCCTCGCCTCGCGCAGGAACCGGCGTTCCAGGGTGGAGAGCTCGGAGCCGTACCCCCGGGGAACGAGCAGCTTGACGGCCACCTCCCGGCCGTCCGCGGGGTCGAGCGCCGCCCAGACGACGCCCATGCCTCCCCGGCCCAGCTCGTGAGTGAGCTCGTACCGCCCAAGGCTTCGCCGCATCGCGCCCGTCCCCAGTTCCGGCGCCGACAGCGCCTGTCGCACCCCTACGACCGGAGCAGTGCGGCGCACCCGATCGGCGGCAACATCCTCTCACCGATCACAGGGGACGCGGCCCCTGCGGAACATGGAAGGGGCGGCGGGGATCCTCGGCAGGGCCACGGCGGGAGGCCCGGTCCGGGTCGGGGCTCGGAAGGTAGGGAGCGAGGGCCACGTACACCTCGGCGGCTGAAGCCGGGCGGTCATCCGGATCCTTGGCAAGCAGCGCGGTGATGAGCTCCTGCAGAGGGCCCGGAACATCCACGCCTGATGTCGCAGCCGACGGCGGGGGCTCGCCGAGGTGGCAGGAGACCAGTCGCGCCGGCTGGTCGGTCGCGAAGGGGGGTGCACCGGTGAGCATGTGGTGCAGGAGACAGCCCACCGCGTAGAGGTCGCTGCGGCCGTCGAGGGTACCGCTGCCGGACAGCAGCTCGGGAGAGGCGCAGAGGATGTTGCCGATCCCCTCCCCGGTCATGGTCAGGCGCGGGTCCACGTCCGCCAGCAGCTTGACGAGTCCGAAGTCCAGGATCTTGACGATCCCGTCGCTCCGGACCATGACGTTCTGGGTCTTGAGGTCCCGGTGGACCAGTCCGGCAGCGTGAACGGCGGACAGCCCGGAGCACAGCTGTGCGGCCACAGCCGCCGCCGTGGGTACGTCGAAGCGTTCGTCCTCCTGCTGGTCGAAGAGGTAGTCCAGGGTGGTCCCGTCGACCAGTTGCATCACGAGGCAGCAGGTCTCCTCGGTGACCGAGGCGTCGTACACGGTGGTGACGTTGGGGTGGTCGAGGCGGGCCGCCGCTCGGGCCTCCCGCCCGAAGCGCGCCAGGGCCTCGTCACGCCCGCGCTCCACGGCCATCAGCTCGGACACGATGGTCTTCACCGCCACGGGGCGGTCCAGGCGCAGATCGCTCCCCTGCCACACCTGGCCCATCACGCCCCGCCCGAGCACGGACTCCAGTCGGTACCGATCGTGCAGCACCATTCCCGGCGCGAACGTCTGCATATCTCCCACCCTCCACATGATTCACACACTGATGACACAAGCCGAGCCTGTGAACAAAGTCAATGTGCGTAGTAGCCTGCCAGAACAGCGGTTGCCGCTGGGAATGCCGACCCACAGGCCGGACAGGCCAGAGCCCGCCCCTCACCCGGAGAGCCTTCGATGAGCACAACCACCCCCGTACCCGTCAGCCTCGCCGAGATCGCCCGGATCGCCGGGGTGGGCCGTGCGGCGGTGAGCAACTGGCGCCGCCGTCACGATTCGTTCCCCTCCCGCATCGGCGGCACGGACGTCAGCCCGCAGTTCTCCCTGTCCGAGGTCGAGCAGTGGCTGCGCAGCAAGGGAAAGCTGTCGGACGCCGGGGCTCGCGAGTTCCTGTGGCCGCGGTTCGAGGCGCTGGGCAGTCGTGATGAATCGGGCCTCACGATCGCCGAGGCCGCGCGCCGGATGCGTGCACCCCGGGCCCGGTCCACCGCATCGGCGCTGTCCGACGAAGCCCGGAGCCTGGTCGTGGACGCCGCCCGTCTGGGACGCAGCGAGGGGCAGCGCGAGACGTTCGAGTTCCTGTTGCAGCGCTGGCTGGACACCCATGTGCGCCAGCTCAGCACCACGCCTCCCCAACTGGCCCGGCTGATGGCCCGGATCGCGCTCGACAGCCGGCTCGGCGACGGGGAAGGCGGGCTCACGGTCTTCGATCCGGCCTGCGGCACGGGGCATCTGGTCGCGGCGGCCGCCGAGGAGTACGACGGCCCCGGACTGACCCTGCTGGGGTGTGAGCGTGACCCCGCCCTGGCCGCGCTCGCCTCCGCGCGACTGGACTTCGCGACCGAGGGCCGGGAGGTCCGTACCGAGATCGAATCCGTCGACGCCCTGCGTGCGGACCCTTTCCCCGGGCTGAGGGCGGACATCGCCCTGTGCAACCCGCCGTTCAACGAGCGCGACTGGGGCTACGAGGAACTGGCAACCGATCAGCGCTGGACCCACGGTCTGCCGCCTCGCACCGAGCCCGAACTGGCCTGGGTCCAGCATCTGCTCGCCCATCTCAGGCCCGGCGGCACCGCTGTGATCGTGCTTCCTCCAGCCGTCGCCTCCCGCAAGGCCGGGCGCCGTATCCGGGGATCGCTGTTGCGTACCGGAATGCTGCGGGCCGTCGTGGCCCTGCCGCCCGGCTGCGCGCAGCCACACAGCGTTTCGCTCCAGCTGTGGGTCCTTCGGGCAGCTCCTGACGGACCTGTCGCAGGTCCCGTCGCGCAGGACGCCCTACTCGTCGACGCGACACGTTCGGCGAGACCGGTGATGCGTGAGCAGGGGCCCGACTGGGCGGCCCTCACCGACTTCGTCCGCTCGGCGGTCTCACAGCTCGACGGTCCGGCGGACGGGCTGCCCGAAGGCGCCGTTCGGGTTTCTCTGCTCGACCTGCTCGACGACGAGGTGGACGTCACCCCGGGCCGGTACACCGGGTCCGGATCCGAACCGTCCAGGGTCGAGCTGACCGCTTCGTGGGGGGAACTGGCGGGGTCCCTCGACGAGCTGGGCGAGCTGGTGAGCCGCCTTTCGAAGCTGGCCCTGACAAGCTCCGAGCCGCAGACCACCGCCACAGTGGGGGACCTCGTCAAGGCCGGCGCCCTCACCCTGGGGACGGGGCAGCAGCCAGCGGACGCCACGGATGCCGGGCCCGGGGCCCGTCTGCCCCTGCTCACCGTGGCGGATCTGCTCACGGACGGCGTGCCTACCGGACGGGTTGACGCGAGTGCCCCGCACACGGTGGTGAGCGAGGGCGACGTGATCGTCGCCGGGGTGGTGCGTGCATTCAAGGCTTGGGTGCACCAAGGCGAACCCGTTGCACTGGGACCGCAGTTGTACGTCCTGCGCGTCGCCCCGGAGAAGGTGGACCCCCACTTCCTCGCCGGGTGCCTGCGCGCGCCCATGAACGGCCGGCAGGCAGGCACCCACGCCTCCAGCTCGTCCCGGGTCGACGTCCGCCGCCTTCTCGTGCTCCAGCTGCCCCTTGAGGAGCAGGCGGTCTACGCCGACGCCTTCCGTCGCCTCACTGCGTTCGAGTCCCTGTTGCACCGGACGACCGGTATCGGCCGCGGCTTGGTGGACGATGTGCGCGACCGACTGGCGGCAGGCGGGCTGACGACCTGACGGAGACAGAGCGGGACCGGATTCAGCGCGACACGGCGCATGGCCCCCAGCTGCGCCGGGGGCCATGCGTCACCGCACCGAAACCGTCACCCGATCTCCGCCCCGAACGCCGCCAGCGCCTCCGGCACCGGCTGGAAGAACGTCTCGCCGCCCGAGGAGCAGTCGCCGCTGCCGCCCGAGGTCAGCCCGATCGCCGTGTCACCGGCGAAGAGCGAGCCGCCGCTGTCGCCGGGCTCGGCGCAGACCGTGGTCTGGATGAGCCCGTTGACGATGTCGCCGTTGCCGTAGTTGACCGTGGCGTCCAGCCCGGTCACCTCGCCGTCGTGCACCTGGGTGGTGGAGCCGCTGCGCGTCACCGTCATCCCGACGGTCGCCTCGCCCGCCTTGGTGATCGGCTGGGCGGAGCCGTTGTAGAGGTCGACCTCGCTGGGGTGCGCGGTGTCGGAGGTGTACTTCACCAGGCCGTAGTCGTTGTCGGGGAACGACGAGCCCGCGTTCGTACCGATCTCCGCGCCGCCCTGGGAGTCCGACCAGCTGGAGATCGCCTCGGTGCAGTGCCCGGCGGTCAGGAAGTAGGGTTCGCCGTCCTTGACCACGTTGAAGCCGAGCGAGCAGCGCCCGCCGTTGCCCCAGATCGCGTCGCCGCCCGCGATGAACGGTTTGAACTCCCCTGCTGACCTCTTGAGCTCGGCCTTTCCGCCCAGCCCCTCGACCACCGAGCTGAGCTTCTGCCAGGCAGCGCCCTTGACCGTGCGGTCGGCGGTGACGACCACCTTGTTGCTGACCGGGTCGACCGCCCAGGAGGTGCCGGGGATCGTGGCCTTGCCGGTCAGGGTCTGCCGGGCCGACTTCAGCTCGGCAAGCGAGTTCTGCACGACTCTGGCCTTGCCGCCCGCCTGCCGGACCTGCTCGGCGGCAGCCTCGTCGACCACGTTCATCACGAGGTTCTTGGCGGAGGCGTCGTAATACGCGCCGGCCGCGTCGGCGCCCAGGTCCTTGCCCAGACCGGTGGCGAGCTTTCCGGCCGCCACCGCGTCGAGTGTCCGCGCGGTGAACTGCGGTACGTCGTCACTCGCATTCGCACTCTGGAACGTCACTCCCGCTGCAACCAGGGCGACCACGGCCGAACCGGCCAGCACTGCGCGCTTCCTGGACATGCGTCGATGCTTCAACTTCGACCTCCTGTGGGGCCGCGCACGGATGATGTGGGGTCGCCCGTACGCGGAGGATGGGGCGCCCACTATTCCGACCGCCCAGATAGCACACAAGGCCGACTTCAGGACGCACACACGACCACACCGGTTCGGTCGTGTCACATTCACTTACCGGTGGTCAGGCCTTGTCGATTCCTTCTGCGAACACCCGGTGCAACCACCGGGTCGGCAGCGGGTGAGGACTAGTCCTGTCCGGTATTCGCCCCCGCGGATCCGATTCCCGGCGCATCCCCGGGGCACCCGTACCGGTCCGCTGCCCCGGAGCCTCCCAGATTCTCCCCACGCGCCATCCCGAGATCGCCTCTGATGGGTCATCATCGGATGGTGCGGGGATAGCCGGGCACGTCGTGCCCGCAGGAATCGCGAGGAGGCACGGAGTGCGCAGTCGGGTGCGCGTGGCCGACGGGCGGCAACTGGTGGTGGAACGCCTGGGGGACCCTCGCGGCAGACCGGTCTTCCTGCTGCACGGGATGCCCGGCAGCAGGCTCGGTCCGGCGCCGCGGGGCATGGTGCTGTACCAGCGCAAGACACAGCTGATCACCTACGACAGGCCGGGATACGGCGACTCCGACCGGCTGCCCGGCCGTAGTGTCGCCGACGCGGTCCAGGACGTACGGGCCATCGCGGACCACATGGGACTCGACCGGTTCGCCGTGGTGGGCCGGTCCGGTGGCGCGTCACACGCCCTGGCCTGCGCCGCGCTGATGCCCGAGCGGGTCACTCGTACCGCCGCCCTGGTCGGGCTGGCCCCCCGGGACGCCGAGGGCCTCGACTGGTTCGAGGGGATGGCCCCCTCCAACGTACTGGCGTACACCACGGCGAGGTCCGATCCGGACGGGCTCGCGCAGTCGTTCATCTCACGGTCCGCGGTGATCAGGAAGAATCCGGTGCAGCTGATCGACGACCTGCGCCGGGAGCTGACCAACTCCGACCGGATGGTGGTCAACGACGCCGGCGTCCGCACCATGCTGTTGCGCAACTACCGTGAGGGGCTGCGCACTTCGGCATACGGATGGATCGACGACGCGCTCGCGTTCAGTCACCCGTGGGGCTTCGATCCTGCCGACATCACCGGTCCGGTGCTGCTGTGGCACGGCGAGAAGGACGTGTTCTCACCGGTCGGGCACACCCGCTGGCTGGCGAGCCGGATCCCGGGCGCCACCGTCGTGGTGGAACCGGCCGCCGCGCATTTCGACGCACTGCACGCGCTCCCCCGCATCCTCAACTGGCTGCTGGACACCTCCGAGGACTGAGGAGCGGGTACGGGGAGCGTCCGGCGCCGGCCGGACGCTCCCCGTACCGGACTCACACCGCCTGCGGTTCCAGTTCGCGCTGGAACCGGCGCTCGTCCCGGGCGATCCGGGTGAGCGGATGGTCGTCACCGAGCTGCCGGGACAGCTCCTCGACCGTCTCCATCCTGACCTGGAGCGCCTCGTCCTTGCGCCCCATCGCGTCGAGCGTGACCGCCATGTTCGACTTCATGGCCAGCGTCTCCGGATGGTGTGCGCCCAGTACGTCACGGAACTGCACGGCCAGCTCCCGCTCGGTCTTCAGCACCAGGTCGAGATCGCCCCGCTCTGCCGTGGCATTGGCCAGGTTCATCACGCTGAACAGCGTGTTGGGGTGTGCCCGCCCGTACACCTCGCGCATCGCGGCAACCACCCGGGTCAGCACCTGTTCGGCCTCCTCGGCCGCACCGGTCCCCCAGAGATAGACACCCAGATTGTTCAGCGCCGCCAGTGTGTACGGGTGCTTCTCCCCCGGCACCTTCACATACTGGTCGACGACCTCCTGGGCTGCGTTCCGGGCCTCGGTCGCCTCCCCGGCCGCGAACAGGTCGGCCGCCAGGTTGAGGTCGCAGGCCAGCGACTCCGGGTTGGCGGAGGTGTACTTGGCCCGGTACCGGGCCCGCGTCGCCACCGTGAGCCGGCGGGCGTCCTCCAGCCTGCCTGCCCGGCGCAGCGAGACCGCCAGGCTCTTGGCCGCGCTGAGTGTGCCGGGGAAGGACCGGCCGAGGGTGGCCTTGTAGCTGTCGTACGTACGGCTGAGAATGCCGACCGAGTCCTCGTACCGTCCGACGTCCCGCAGGTCGCGGGCCAGGTTCATGGCCGAGGAGAGGCTGTACGGGTGCTCCTCACCGAGCACCTCGCGGCGCCGGTCGAAGACGTCCTGGTCGATCTCGCGGGCCTTTGCGTACTGGCCGATGGACCGGAGGGTGAACGCCAGGTTGTTGGCCGCGGCCAGGGCCCTGGGGTGTGAGTCGTGGAAGATCTGGTTGAACCCGTCGGTGGCCTCGGTCGCCAGCTCGATCGCCCTGGTGTACTCGCCGAGCGTGCCGAGGTCGGTGGCCAGGCTGCTGGTGCTCATGTACGTGTGCGGATGCTCCGGTCCCAGCACCTCCCGCTGCGTCGCCAGGGTGATCTCGTCGAGCTCCATGGCCTCCACGTAACGGCCGCGCGAGCGGTAGATGTTGGACAGGTGGAAGCAGAGGTAGAGGTACTGGATGTCCCGCTCCCCCAGCGTCTCGCGCCAGATGTCGCGCAGCTCCTCGCAGAGCGTGGTGGCCGTCCTGAAGTCACCGCGCTTCCACAGGTAGCGCACCCGGTCGATCAGGAGCCTGCGGGCCTCGGGCTCCTTGCAGTTGCGGGCGTCCGACGGACCCAGGTGCGGCCATATCGAGGCGAACTGCGGCCAGTTGGCCGGGTTGTCGATCGGCTCGTCGTCATCGGGCCGGGCACCCGCCAGGATGCGGTGGACGGCGTGCCGGGCGTCCCGCTGCTCCTCCTCGGTGAGCTGGGCCCGGATGACGGCCTGGACGAGCCGGTGTACCTGGATGGAGTTGGAGACCTGGTCGACCTTGGCGAGGGCGAACCGGCCGATCTCCCGGATGACCCGGCCCAGTACCAGCTTCTCCTGGAGCGAGGCGTCGTAGGGCTTCAGCGCCTCGATCATCTCCTTGCTGTACAGCAGGTTCCCCGAGATCGGCTCGGGGGCGAAGAAGGCGCACAGCTGGAGCAGCCGCACCGCGGCGGGCGAGCGCTCCTTGAGACGCTGGATGGAGATGTTCCAGGTCGCGGCGACCGGCTCGGGGTATCCGGCCGGCTGGTTGAGCGCCAGGACCTCCGGGGCCTGCTGGGCCAGCTGTTCCAGATAGGTGTCGATCGGGGTGGCGGTCTCCGCGATCCAGGCCGCGGCCTGTTCGACGGCGAGCGGCAGGTCACCCACCGCGGTGGCCACCTGGGCGGCGTCCTCGTCGCTCAGCCCCGGAGCCCGGCGCTGGAGGTGCTCGATGGACTCCTCGCGCAGGAAGACGTCGACCGGCAGTGCGTCGCCGTGCTGGGACCAGGCCTGGTTGCGGGAGGTGACAAGGATGTGCCCGGAGCCGCCCTGCGGGAAGTAGCGACGGAGCCGCTCGGGGTCGTCGGCGTTGTCGAAGACCAGCAGCCAGCGGTCCGAGGGCACACCGCGGCGCAGCAGGTCGACGGCCTCCTGGGAGGCGGCGGCCATGTCGTCGCCGCCCTGGGCGCCCAGCCGGACGGCGAGTTCGGCGAGCCCGGCGACCACGTCGTCGGTCTGTTCGGACGATATCCACCAGACCAGGTCGTAGTCGGCCATGAACCGGTGCACGTACTCCAGGGCGACCTGCGTCTTGCCGACGCCGCCGAGTCCGTACAGGGTCTGCGGCTGCGGCAGCACGACGGCCATGCCGCCGCCGAGCTGGTCGCGCATCCGCTCCAGGACCATTGAGCGGCCGGTGAAGCCGGGGTTGCGCGGTGGTGCGTTCCAGATCCGGGGGACGGTGCCGGGGAAGCGCGGTCCGGGCGAGACCGCGTCGGTGAGCTGTACGGGCCGGTCCAGGGCGCGTAACAGGGCGGCGGTGGCGTGCACCTCGTCGAGCCGGAACAGGTCGACGGGGTTGCGGTCGATGTAGGCAGCGGACAGCCGTACGTCACCGACCCTGAGGGGCAGCAGATGACGCCGCCCGCCGCCCGGGTCCTCGGTGACTGCCCGGTCCCAGAGGCTCACCGCGCGCTGCGACTTGAGGTACGCGCTGGAGAGGAGCACCACGGTACGGACCGCGTTCTCCGCGGCGCCGGCCGTCACTTCCTGGGGCCCCCGCTCGGCGGACACGTCGCGGGGCACTACGCGGAAGCCCGCCCGGGTGAGGACGGACTCGATCCAGTCGGCCCACATCCGGTTCTCCGCCACATAGCTGAGGAAGAGATCGGCGGGCAGCGCGGGCCTGCGCCGGGTGAACGCGTCACGGATGCGCAGCCGCACCTCCTCCCCGACCGGGGGCATCGAGGTGACCTGCTGGTCCGTGATGACGGAGGTGAGCCGTTCGAAGGCGGAGAGGAGGGAGTTGGTGAGCCCCGCCTCGTCCCCGAAGGTGGCCAGCGTCTCCTCGTACGCGTAGTAGGGACGGTACGGAATCTCCACCGCGCCCCAGTAGGCGGTGAGTTCGTCCCCCGACAGGTCGCGCGGCAGCCGGTCGAACTTCAGCCGGGCCAGGGCCCGGCCGGCGTCCGCCTTCTCCTTCTCGCCCTCGTCGATCCGCATCGGGACGGGGAAGATGGAGATGGGACGGCCGGTGTACCGCTCGGAGATCTGCCGGGCGACCGAGGCGGCGCCGTCGATGGACTGGTCGCTGAGGGTGAAGCAGTCGACGAGCACGTCGGGCAGGTGAACGGTGCAGATGTCGGCGATGTCGCTGAGGCCGGTACGGCTGTCGATGAGGACGTAGTCGTAGTTGGCCTTCATGTCGTCGCGCAGGGCGTCGAAGAAGTGGCCGCCGCCGAGCCGGTCGTAGAAGTTGTCCCAGTCGAAGGTGGAGACGGTCGCGGAGTATTCGCGGTTCTGCCGTCCGGCGGAGACGAAATCGAGCGTTCCGCCCTGCGGGAACTCCCAGCCGAGCGCCTCGGGCGTGAGCGAGACCGCGTGCGGCTGGATCCGCGCGTACTCCCGGTGCCAGTCGTCGGCCCGCTGCACCGGGCTGGTCGCGGCCCAGGCGTACTCGGTGATCAGGTCGATGACACCGGTGGTGGCGCCGAGGGTCGAGGGGTCGAGGAACGGGTGGAAGAACCGGTGGAGTCCGGGGGCCTCCAGATCCCAGTCGACAGCCAGTACCCGATTGCCGTTGGCGGCGAGAATCCAGGCCGTGTTCGCCAGGGCCATGGTGCGCCCGGTACCGCCCTTGTACGAGTAGAAGGTGACGATGCGTCCGTCACGACTGGCCGTCATCCGTGTCCTCCGCATCCGTCGCAGCGTCATGTGTCCGGGGGATGTACTGGGTCTGCGCCATCGGTCCCATCAAGCGCGTCCGTTCAGTGGGTCCTCCGCCGCCGGTGGCGGGCAGATAGACAGCCGCGTGTCTCAGGTACTGCTGGGCGGCCACCTCGACCACCTGCGGCAGGATCTGGCCGAAGGCCTCCATGCTCGGTACGCCCTTGGCGGCGGCGCGGCAGTAGGCCCGGCCCTGGCGCATCTTGGTCGGCATGGTCTGTTCGAGCTTGGCGGCCAGTTCGGCCTCCGCGGCTCTGCTCTCGTGGTCGTCGCGGTTCCACGGCACCACCATCGTCACCCAGGGTCGGTGCTCCGCGTCGAAGGCGGCGAGCCGTCTGCACCGGTCCTCGTCCTGGAGCGCCCAGCGGTCGACGAGGAGGATCTCCGGTGTGGTGGGCTGTTTTCCGACCGGCAGGCCGGCCTCCTCGTCGAAGGAGGCGATGGTGGCCTGGTAGTTGAGGGAGCGCACCAGGTCCTCGGCGACATAGGCCAGGGGCCGTGCGGCGTCCGGGTGGTAGGGGTTCCAGTCCTGCGGGTTGTCGCCGTAGTAGTCGGCGTTGCGCCCCTCCGGCAGGTCGTGGCGGGTGGCGGCGGCGATGGTCACCTGCATGGGCCGGGGGCCGCCGGCGGCCCCGCTGCTCGGTGAGCCGAAGGCACTGGGTGCGAGCCTGTAGTCGACCGGGCGGCCGGTGCCGATCCGTACGGTGTCGGCGACGCTGACGATGCGTTTGGCGAGCTCGTACACCGCACGCTCGTACTCCTCGTTGAAGAGTTTGAGCTTGATCAGCCCGTACAGTCCGTCACTGACGTAACGGTCCCCGAAATCACGGTGGTTGAACTGTAATCGCTCGGCCGGCCCGGGCAGCTGGCTGGGCGGCACCGGCACCCAGAGCGCCGGGACGATCGCCTCGGCGGGCTGGTTGGAGCGGGCCCGGTAGTGGATGGCGCGCTGGGCGAAGGCGTACCACTCCTTGCCGCACATCTCGCTGGCGAAGTAGCGCGGCGAGAACAGCGGTACGAACACCCGGCAGGTGGCGAGCACCTCGCCGAGCCGTTCCGACCAGCCCTCGCCGGAACGTATCTCGCGGTCGATGAAGCCCGCGGGGGCACCCGCGGGCAGATCGGTCATGGCCATCACATGGCCACAGAGATCCTGGAAGAGCCGCTCGACCCACATATCGGGGTCCGTGCCACCGCCGTACCCCGGTGTGTGAGCGTAACTCAAGAAGAAGTACGGCCGATGGTCCGCCGCTCGCTGCTGCGTCGTCGCGTGCACACGACCCCCGTCCTGTGTGAGCACCCGCACCCGAGGAGTGAAGAGAATGCGAGCGAATTCATCATTCCGGAGCGGACCTTGCTCCACCCCCATGACGTTCGGTCAATCAACGCCACTTTTCAGTCATCTGTTCCCAGGCCCTGTCGATCACGCCTCTGCGCAGATGCGGTCTGAGGCTGTTCCTCCCGGTTGTCCCGAGTCCGCGATCACCCTCCCCCTCGAACCGGAATTCTTGATTCAGAATTCTTTTCGCATCAGAGCCAGCATTCGTTTCCCGCCGACGGTGAGTTCGGCCGCCCCTTCGAGCGTGTCGAGCGCCTGCGCCACTCCGTCCCGGTACCGGGAATCGAATGCCGCGAGCGCCAGCCGTTCATGAACGTCGGCCAGCATCCGGGAAAACGGAACCAATTCTTCCTGCCAGGGCATTCGATGTTCCCAGGAGCCGTCCGCCGCGTAAAGATCCGTGACGTCCACAAGTGCCCGGAATCTCGCCCGACGCACGCCGCGCAGCAGCGTGAGCGCCAGCGTGCCGGCGTCCTCGTCCGCCCCGATGCCGAGCGCGCCGTATCCGTGCCGCCCCACCGCGGGCTCGCCCGGCGCCAGGCCGGTGAGCGGGGTGAAGGTGATTGGGCCGTCGGTGCACCCCGCGCCGTGTGCAGGAGCCCGCTCCTCGATCAGCGCCCAGGCCTCGGTGAGCGCGGCACCCAGACGGCCGGCCCCCGCCGCGTCCAGCGTGGGGGCGGCGGCGGGTGCGCCGAAGCAGTCCCGGTGCGGGTCGAGATCGTCGATCACGAAGCCGTGGCCCGGGAGCGGGCCGCCCGGCAGGGCGAACGCGCGCACCGGCAGCCAGCCGGGCTCGGCCTCGGCGGACCGCCGGATCTGCCGCTCCGCCGATCCGGCGGCGGGGCCGGCCAGGAACCCGTCCCCGGCCGCGCGCACCAGCACGGTGCCGCGCTCCCCCGGCCCGGCGACCGTCAGCCGGCCGAGGGTGGGCAGGACGAGCCCGCCGTCCCGGTAGGGCACCGGCACCCGCAGATCGAGGCCGGCCCGCACGGCGGCGGCGGCCAGAAGGGTCTGCAGTCCGTCCGCGGCCGCGGAAGCCGCCTCCGGCCGGGCCTCGTGCAGGGCGTCCAGCGCGTCGAGCAGCCAGGTACGCGTGTACGGATGGGTGAGTACGCCGTCCAGCCCCCGGGCCCCTTCCTCCGAGCCCTCCAGCACGGCCGCCAGCTCCCACGCCGCCGCCCACCGCTCGCCGCCGCGGCCGTCCAGGTCCGCGTGCAGCCGGGCGAGCAGGGTGCGGGTGAGGTCCTCCTGGGCCGCGAGCAGTTCGACCGGAGCGGCCACCGCCGGCGCCACGGTGTCCGCGGGCGTACGAGCCTCGATGCCGCGCACCAGGGCGGCGAGGTCATTGCAGTACACGGACGGGTTGTCGAATCCTTCTCCGCCGGCCGCGGAGCTGTAGCGATGGGTGTACAAACCTCCCCCGCACGAACGTACGACGGGGCAGCGGCGGCACGTCTCGCTGACGCCCTCCAGGCCGAGCTGCCTGGCCCGCACCCCGGGGTGCGCCGCGACCTCGTCGAAGGCGTTCGCGAAGACGTCGAATCCGGTGGCCGCCGCGCCCTCGTAGGCGCTCTTCAGTGAATCGACCTGCTCCAGCCGGCCGTCCGTCTCGACGACGACGAGGTCGGTCGGCGCGAGGCCCAGCGACTCGGTGAGGCTGGGGCCGCCGTTGATGGTGGAGGCGACCGAGGAGAAGATCCGCACCGGCACCGGACGCCCCTGCTCCTGCCAGCGGTCGAAGACCGCGAGGAGCCAGTCGGCGTAGGCGGTGGGCGACCCGTCCGGCCGCGGCGGCGGATCGTCCCAGGTGGCGTGCGGAAGCAGGAAGTCGATGAGCGGCGGTTCGAGCTCCGTGAGCGCGTCGAGGACCGCGACCGGGTCGTTCGCGATGTCGATGGTGCACAGGAGGCCGAGGTTGAGATGGCGGTAGCGCTCCTGCCGGAGCAGTTCGACGGCCTTGAGCACCAGGGGGTGACTGCTGCGCCCGTCGGCGAAGCGGCGATGCCGGTCGTTGGCCGCGCGGTCGCCGTCGAGGGAGATACCCACCTTGACGTCGTACTCGCTGAAGAGGTCGAGATAGCGCGGGCTGAGCTGCAGACCGTTGGTATGGATCCGGAGATCGAGCGCGGCGACGCCGTCGAAGGCGGAGGTGAGCTCTTCGCAGATGCGCCGCAGCCGTGCGGGGCCCGCCAGCAGAGGCTCCCCTCCGTGCAGGATTACTGACACGGAGGGCAGTGCATGTGTCTTGGCATGCTCAGCCAGGCGCTGAGCAGTCCGGAAGATGACTTCGTCAGAGATTGTTTTCGGACGGGTTCGCCAGCTCTGATCGGCATGTTCGTAGACATAGCAATGGTCACAGGCAAGATCACACCTGCTGTGAACCTTGAGGACTACTTCACGGAAAGGGACCAGGGGTCCTGTCATTCCACCAGTCTAGCCAGCGCGGAAGGGTGATCCGGCAGACCGGCCGTTCCGGAGGACTGATCCTTGATGCAGGATCAGAGGGAGGAGTTGAAGGTGGATGCCTGGCTGGGGCGACCGGCGGAGGCGACATGCACCCGACCGAGCTTCCTGGCTGCTTCGCCACCACGCGCGTCGATCGCGGCGAGCGGCACACGGCTCTTCTTCGCAACGGCGAAGGAGAGGGAGGATTCAGTGGTCTTCACGGCCGTCCTTGAGGGGATTCGTTCCGATGGAATGGTTCCGGACAGGAAACCAGCGTTGGTACCTGCACCATTGCAGTGTCCGGCGGCACGACTTTACTCTCATGACCTCGGTTGGCAACTGAGGACGCCCACTTGGAACAAGAGCGTCACATGGGTCCGGCCGCGATCAAGCGGAACTATGACTTCCGCCATCGGAGTGATGACATAACCGCAGACGGGAGTGAACATGACGGCGATTCCCGGACCACTGCAGAGCATGGTCTTCAGGAACGCTGATCTGCCGGAGCTCTTTCACCACACGGACGCCATCGCGGTCGCCCGCCAGCGGGAGTCGGTGAATACGACCCGATGGCAGCTCATCCTGCTGGTTGCGGGCACGGTCCCGGCCGCACTGCCCTGGCGCACGGAGGTTGGCGGCACGCTCCAACTCACCGACAGCGCAGCTGTGTTGGCCTACCTCGGCGTCCTGGTCACCGCATACCTCACATCCCGGCGGAAAGCGAAGTCGCACTGGCAGCTCAATCGCTCCGCGGCAGAGTTCATCAAATCGATGTGCTGGCGCTACTCCGTGCATGGCTCACCTTTCGATACCGGCACCCAGCACCCCGAAGCGGTTTTCGCCAACCGGCTCGAAGAGGGGCTGCAGGAGCTCCGCAAGGTGGGCTGGTCCGACCCCCGGGACCGGACGGCCGATTCCGGCGGACTCATCACCGATTCCATGCGCGCATTACGGGACAAGGCATTCACCGTACGCAAGGAGACCTATGTGCGTGACCGGCTGATCGAACAGCGGAGCTGGTATCGCAGGCGACAGGAGGTGTCCCGGCGGGCCACCCTGGTCTGGTCGACCACCATCGCCGGGCTGACGGCGCTCGCCCTGGTCCTAGCCCTCCTCAGGGCGTTCTCGGTCGGCCAGTCCTTCGCGCTGACCGGGGTGCTCTCCGCGGCTGCCGCCGCCTGTCTCGCCTGGAGCGAGATGCGCCGACACCATCCGCTGATCTCGGCCCACTCCCTGGTGGAGAAGGATCTGGAGTCGATGCAGATAGCGATGGAGACCACGCTGAACGAGCGCCAGTGGCCGCGAGCCGTGTTCGAGACCGAGCGCGTCGTCTCCCCCCAGCACACCGACTGGCTCGCCCGGCACCAGATGTGACGACCCCGGCACCCGGCTCGGTGACGGGCAGGTCGCACGCGCGCGGCCTGCCACGCCCCTGACGTCCGGTCAGCTCCGCTCGACCCCGTCGCGCCAGATCACGGTGACCGGGCGGCCGAGCTCGCGGGCGTACGTCACGATGTCCCCCGTGCCGCCGAGGCCGCGGGCGGGCCGGCCGTCCCATACGGCGATCAGCCGGTCGCAGTGGTCGGCGATGTAGGCGCCGGCCGCGTAGTACGCCTCGTCGGTGGAGTGCGGGTAGTCCAGTCTGACCTCCCGCACGGCGCGGGCCTTGAGGGCCCGGTAGCGGGCCAGTTCGGCTCCGTCGGCGAAGCACTCCTCGTAGTCGCCGCTGGGGATGACCACGGTCAGCTGGGCGCCGTGGGCGAGGGCGAGGTCCGCGAAGAGCTGGTCCGCTCCGACGGCCAGACTGGACAGCGCCTCCACCGAGCCGTCGAATCCGCGGAACGCCGCTCGCATCGACGCCAGCACATGGTCATGGACTTCCTGCGGAATGCTGCGGTGACCGGTCACTCCGATGCGTTTCACGGACCTGGAACCCCCTGGGGTGTCTGCCGGGGGTTCCCGGAGGGCGTCCCCCCGGAAGGCGCAGCGTCCGCCCCCGTTGCTCCTGCGTGACCGTCCTGTGTCACATCCTCTCAAAAGCCGCGGCCTCAGCGGGAGCCCCCGCCCGTAATTACGGGCGGGGGCTCGGCGTGTTCGACATGCGCTTTCGAGGGACGGGCCGGTTCCGGGGGACAGATCCGGCCACCCCGCGGATCAGTAGACGCTGACGCCGTACGCGCTGAGCGCCTCGGTGACCGGCTGGAAGAACGTCGTACCACCGGAGCTGCAGTTGCCACTGCCGCCCGAGGTGAGTCCGATCGCCTTGGAGCCGGAGTAGAGCGGACCGCCGGAGTCGCCGGGCTCCGCGCAGACGTTCGTCTTGATCATGCCGTAGACGATGTCGCCGCTGCCGTAGTTGACCGTGGCGTTGAGCGCCGAGACGGTGCCGCTGTGGATGCCGGTGGTGGAACCGCGGCGGGTGACGGACATCCCGACCGTGGCGTTGGCCGCGCTGGTGATGTCGACACTGCCCACGGTGCCCTCGTGGCTGACCGCGGCGTTGTCGTAGCGCACCAGACCGTAGTCGTTGGTCGGGAAGCTGGACCCGACCGTCGGGCCGATGTAGGTGGTGTTCGATGAGTTGGTGTACCAGGGCGGGTTGCCGTCGGTGCAGTGACCGGCGGTCAGGAAGTAGTACGTGCTGCCGCTGCGGACGTTGAAGCCGAGGGAGCAGCGCCAGCCGGGTGCGTAGATGGCGTCACCGCCGGAGAGCAGTTTGCTGAACTTCCCGGAAGTGCGCTCGATGCGCAGGGCGCCCGCGTTGGCGCCGGCGGAGTCCTTGATCTGCTGGATCTCCGCAGCTGAGACCGTGCTGTCGGCCGTGACCACGAGCTTCTTCGTCACGGGGTCGACGTTCCAGGCCGTACCGGCCACGTCGGCACCGAGGACGGCGTCGCTCGCGGCGGAGAGCTGGTTCGCGCTGTACGTTTCGCTGGAGCTTGCCTGTGCGCTGGGGACGGCGAGTGCGGCAACCGCCACGAGACCCGCAGCGATGGCGACGGCCCTGCTGCGTCTCGCGGCAGTGCTGAGGGGGGTGGTGCGCTTGATCCTCACTTGTTTCCTCCCGAGGGGAGTCGGGGGTCCGCCCGTGGGGTGGTCGGACCCGTGAGGCGCAGTCATGGGCGCGGCCATCCGTCCGCATTTCGGATGTGCCGTGCCCCTGACAAGCGCTGCTCGGGAGTATTCAAGGCGTCAACTTCTTGCGCAAGGGCGCCTTTTGGCCTGAGCTTCCCGGATCCCGGACGTTCCCGCGCATGCGTCCGGCCCCGGCGCAGGAGGCTCAGCCGGGGCCGGACACGGTCGGACGCAGGCGCCGGTTCAGCCGTCGGTCCGGCTGCGCTCCCCCGCCTCGACGGCGACGGCGAGGGTGTTGCCGGGCGGCGGGAAGGGGCAGATGAAGTGATCGGCGAAGGCGCAGGGCGGCAGCAGCGCACGATTGAGGTCCACCGTCACCGATCCGTCGTCGGCCGGGGCGGCGGGCCGCAGGAACCGGAAGCGGTAACTGGTGTCCCCGCTGGTGGTGTCGGCGAATACCGCCCAGAGCGAGCCGTCGTTCTCGACGGCGACCTGGAGGGTGTGCCCGGCGCCGTCCAGCTCGAAGGCGATCTCCCCGCCGAGCCCGAGCCCGCGCTCCACACCGTCGGCGTTCTCGACCCGGACGGTGCGGGAGGTGCCGTACGCGCGGAAGCGGCCCGGCACGGCCCAGCGCGGGTCGTACGGTGTGGCCTCGATGGCCCGGAAGGCGCGCCGTGCCGCGGAGTCCGGGTCGAAGTCCCGTACCGCCCACATGCCTTCGCGGCTCAGCAGGACGAGGCGGCGCTCTCCGTGCGCCACCCGGGAACCGTCGATCGGGCCACGGTCGGCACCGAGCCGGACCTGGCCGGTGAAGGGCTTCCCGTCGACACTCAGGCCGTCCTCGGGGCCGGCGGTGAGCACCACCTCCTCGCCGTCCTCCCGCCAGTGGCCCGGGACGGCCGGAATTCGCCCTTCCGGGTAGTCGGAGAGCCAGTGGGTGCCGGTGAGGGAGAGCGGCCCGTACGGTGCGGCGACCGTGGCGGTCCGCTCCTGGTGCCAGTGGTTCCAGTCCCGTGCTGCCTGCTGCTGTGCGTCCGTGCTCATGCGGTCAACCTTTCCATACCGGCTCGGCGATCCCGAGGTGCGACCGCAGCGTGGAGCCGGTGTAAGCGGTACGGAACACCCCCCGTTCCTGGAGGAGCGGAACGACCCGGTCGACGAAGTCGTCGAGGCCGCCGGGGGTGAGATGGGGAACGAGGACGAAGCCGTCGGCGGCTCCCGTGGCGACGAACCCGGCCATCTCGGCCGCCACGGTCCGCGGGCTGCCGACGAACGCCTGCCGGCCCGTCGCCTCGATGACGGTCTGCCGGATGGACAGCCCCTTCTCCCGGGACAGTTCGCGCCAGCGCGCCGCGACCGTGAGGGGGTCGCCGTGCCGGACCCGGCCCTGACTCAGAGCCGAATCGGGGACCGGGTCGCTCTCGGGAAGCGGCCCGTCGGGATCGTACGAGGAGAGGTCGCGGCCCCAGACCTGCTCCAGGGCCAGGATCGCGTTCTGCGGAGAGACCTGCTGGAGGCGGATCCCGGCCGCCCTTTCCCGCGCCTCGGCGTCGCTGTCGCCCAGCACCACACCGACGCCGGGCATGATCTTCAGTTCGCCGGGTTCCCGGCCGTACTTCGCGAGCCGCCCCTTGACGTCGGCACAGAAGGCGCGGCCCGCCTCCGGGGTGCCGTGCCGGGTGAAGACGATGTCGGCTACGGACGCGGCGAACTCGCGGCCTTCCGGGGAGTCCCCCGCCTGGATGACGACGGGGTACCCCTGCGGGGAGCGCGGGACGGTGAACTCGCCCTGGACGGAGAAGTGCCGGCCGTGGTGGGCGAAGGGGCGCGGGGTGCCGTCGGGCGTCCAGGAGTCCCACAGTTCGCGAGCGGTGGCGACGAACTCGGCGGCCCGGGTGTATCTGTCGGCCCGGTCGAGGTAGCCGCCGCGCCGGAAGTTCTCACCGGTGAAGGCGTCGGACGAGGTGACGACGTTCCACGCGGCCCGGCCGGCGCTGAGGTGGTCGAGGGTGGCGAACCGGCGGGCCAGTTCGAAGGGCTCGTTGAAGGTGGCGCTGACGGTGGCGGCGAGGCCGAGCCGGTCGGTGACGGCGGCCAGCGCGGCGAGCAGGGTGAGTGACTCGGGGCGGCCGGCCACGTCCAGGTCGTGGATCAGGCCGTTGTGCTCGCGCAGCCGTAGCCCCTCGGCGAGGAAGAAGAAGTCGAACAGCCCGCGTTCGGCCGTACGCGCGAGATGCTCGAAGGAGGAGAACTCGATCTGGCTGCCGGAGCGGGGGTCGTTCCACACGGTCGTGTTGTTCACACCCGGAAAGTGCGCGGCGAGATGCATCTGCTTCGGGGCGGCCGTCATACCCGTTCTCCTTGGCGGGTGTACCGGTTGGCCGGGCGGGCCAGGCCCAGGTGCTCGCGGAGGGTGCCGCCGGGGTAGAAGGTGCGGAACAGGCTGCGGTGCTGGAGCAGGGCCACCGTGCCGTTGACGATCCGTTCGAGGTCGCGCTCGGGGGTGATCGGGGTGAGGTGGAAGCCGTCGACTGCTCCGGCCCGGTGCCACTGGGTGATCAGGTCGGCGAGGTCGACCGGACCGCCGCGGTAGTAGGTGCCGTGCCCGGCGAGCGGCGGTCCGCTCTTCAGCCCCGGTTCCGGGGCCGATTCGGCGTCGCCGAGGTCGACGCTGAGCGCGGCGAGCACCCGCAGCGTCCCGGGGTCGCGTCCGTGGGCCGCTGCGCGGCGGTGCACGTCGTCACGGATCTCGGCGGCCCGCTCGGGCGTGCCGGCCCGTACGAGCACCACATCGGCGTGGCGGGCGGCGGTCTCCCTGGCCGGGTCCGCCGTACCGTCGACGACCGTGACCGGGTGACCCTGCGGGGGCCGGGGCACGATGGCGGGTCCGCGGACGCTGAAGGTGGCACCCTCGAAGTCGGCGTAGTGCAGCTTGTCGCGGTCGAGGAAGCGGCCGCCGGCGGCGTCCCGGATCTCCGCGCCGTCCTCCCAGCTGTCCCAGAGGCGCGCTCCCACTTCGGCGGCCTCGCCGGCCTCCCTCCACAGTTCGGCGGCGGGCGCGGCGGGGCGGCGGCCGAACAGCCGGGCCTCGGCGTCGGTCGTCGACACGTCCACGCACTGTCCGGCCCGGCCGCCGCTGACCCAGTCCAGCGTGGCCACGGCGGACGACACGTGGAAGGGCTCGGTGTGGGTGGTGGTGACCGTCGGTACGAGCCCGATCCTGCGGGTGCCGGGCGCGACCCGGGACAGCACGGCGAGTGCGTCAGGTCCGGGCCGGGCGAACGAGTCGCCGAGGGTGACGAAGTCGAGGGTCCCGCGTTCGGCGAGCCGGGCAAGGCCCGTGTAGTGCGCGGGGTCGTAGCGGGGCGGGCCGCCGATCTCGGCGGCCAGGTGGAGAGGACGGAGGTGAGACATGGCGGGCTCTTTCGGAAAGGTTCGGAAGTGGCTTCGAGGCCCTGGGATTCCGGGTCACAGGACCTTGGAGAGGAAGGCGCGCGTGCGTTCGTGGCGCGGCCGGCCGAGTACGCCGTCGGGCGGGCCCTGCTCGACGATCCGTCCCTCGTCCATGAAGACGACGGTGTCGGCCACCTCGCGGGCGAACCCGATCTCGTGCGTGACGACGATCATCGTGGTGCCCTGTTCCGCCAGGTCCTTGATCACGTCGAGGACCTCGCCGACGAGTTCGGGGTCGAGCGCCGAGGTGGGCTCGTCGAAGAGCAGCAGTTTCGGTTCGAGGGCCAGCGCCCGCGCGATGGCGACGCGCTGCTGCTGGCCGCCGGAGAGCTGCTTCGGGTACGCCGTCGCCCTGTCGTCGAGTCCGACGCGGGCGAGGAGCCGGTGCGCGGCGTCGACGGCCTCCTTCTTCGTACGGCCGAGCGCGGCCACCGGGGCCTCGGTGACGTTCTCCAGGACGGTGAGGTGGGGAAAGAGGTGGAAGTTCTGGAAGACGAAGCCGATCCGGGTGCGGCGGCGCAGGACCTCGCGCTCAGGCAGTTCGTACAGCTTGTCGCCCTTCCTGCGGTAGCCGACGAACTCCCCGTCGACCGTGATCGATCCACGGTCCGCCTTCTCCAGGTGGTTGATCGTGCGCAGCAGGGTGGACTTCCCGGAACCGGAAGGGCCGAGGATCACGGTCACTTCGCCGGTGCGTACGGACAGGTCGATGCCGCGCAGGACGTCCAGGGAGCCGAAGCTCTTGTGCACGCCCCGGATCTCGACCATGGGTGCGGCTGCCTCGTGGGCAGGCGCGGCGGCCGGTTCGCTCTTCGGGGGACGGCTGGTCGTCTTCATGGTGATGTCCTCGGGCGGTTCGGATCGGGGGTGGGCGCGCAGGTCAGCCATCGGTGCCGCCGAGGTCACGCAGGAAGGTGAGAGCGGCGCGTGCGGTGGCGTCGTTCTGCCCGAAGGCCGGGCCGCCGGTGCGTGGCCGGGTGAAGGCTCCGCTCGTGCGCGCCGCGGTGTGCGGGCCGAGTGCGAAGCGGCGGGGGTGCGGGAGGCCGTCGCGGTCCAGGATCCGGCCGTCGCCGGGGTCGACCGCGAGCAGTCCGGTGGCGGTGGCGGCGGCCCCGTCCTCGTACAGCGCCCGGAGCAGGGTGCTGCGGGTGCGTCGCGGCGAGGGGTCGGGCAGCCGGGCCTCGACGAGGGCGCGGGCCTCGGTCCGCTCCCCCGGAACCGTGGCGCTGCCTGCCCGGAAGAGGCCCTGCTCCTCGTCGGTCTCGACCGTTGTCCCGGCACCGAGGAAGCGGACGACACCGGCCCGGGAGAGGGCGAGCAGCTGTCGGAGCCGGGGGCCGGGCGGCCCGGAGGCGAGGTAGCTGAAGAAGCCGTGCCACCAGTCCCCGATGTCGCCGAACCGGATCAACTGGCCGTATACGGAGAGCAGTCCGAGGAAGGCGGCGAGGTCCTCGCTGTGCCCGGGATCGTGCCTGCGTGCCAGGTCCGCGGTGATGTAGGCGCGCGCCGCCTCCTGGAAGGAGGCGGACGAGGTGTGGCGCACCCCGTCCAGTGGGTGGTCGAGCGCCGCCAGGTCGAGCCGGTCGGCGGGGTCGGGGACGGCCGCCTCGATCACGGCCCGCAATTCGGCGCTTCCCGGGGCGGCCGCCGCGTACTTCTCCTCGAACGCTGTCCAGTCGGCCGTGGTGCGCTCCGGGTGGGAGGCGAAGAGGCGGTGGTAGTGGGCGTAGCCGAGCTCTTTGTCGACATGGGGCCATATGTCGCGGTGGAAGTCGGGTGGTTCCGGCCGGTTCAGGAGTTCCTCGGCCCGGTCGGGGCCGAAGAAGCGCGGGAGCGGCGGCCGCTCGCCGGGCCGGACGTACCCGATCTTGGAGTGGTAGGGGACACCGCGCCGCGATCCGACGTACAGGACGGGTTCCTTCCCGGAGGGCAGGTACGTGCCGTTCTCGTACCGTCCGCCGCGGCCCTCGGTGAGCAGCACCATCAGATCGATGAAGGCGAGTCCGAAGCCCCGGACTATGACGGGTTCGCCTGCGGGCAGGGCGCTCAGGTCGCTGTCTGCGGTGAAGTCGGGCGGCAGGTGGACGAGGCCGTGCCGCTCGGCGAAGCGGGACAACCGCCGGTGCTCGTCGTCCGGTTCGGCGTCGAGGTGGCCGATGGTGAGGACCACGAGGTCGGCGGTGAGCGGTTCGGCGCGGCCCTCCAGGTGGACGGACTGATGGCCGCCGCGCGGGCCGGTGACGCGCAGCGCGCGGACGCGGTGGTCGTGGACGGTGACGGTGGGCGGGAGTGCGGCCACCGACTGCTCGTACACCCAGCGCAGGTAGGCGCCCTGCAGCCGCCGGCTCGGGAAGTCCGGCCCCTTCAACGCCTCGATCTCGTCACGGAGTCCGGGTTCGGCGGCGACGTCCGGTCCGGGTTCGGTCCGCCCCTCGCGCACATCGGCCGCCCAGGCGTCGAGCGCCGGCCCCGGCCGTACGGGGCCTTCCTGGCGGACGGTTTCGTCGGTGAACATCGTGACGTCCTCGGCCATGGAGTTCATCCACAGCAGCGGCGACTGGTCGTGGCGCCAGATCCGGCCACCGCCGGGCGGGAACGGGTCGACGAGGTGGATGTCAAGCGGCCGGTCGCCGTACAGCGAGGGGGCGTTGGCGGCGATGCGCTCGATGAGACCGGTGCCGCGCGGTCCGGCCCCGATGACGACCAGCGTCGGTACGGCGCTCACCGGGCGTCCCCGGTGCCGCGCGCGTAGTGCCGCTCGACGTAGTACTGGCCGACGCTCAGCAGCGAGGTCACGACGACGTACCAGAGGGTGGCGACCAGCAGCAGCGGGATGACCTGGTAGGTGCGGTGGTAGACGAGCTGGACCGAGTACAGCAGGTCCTGCACGGCGATGATGCTGACGATCGAGGTGCCCTTGAGGGTGCCGATGAGCATGTTCCCCGCGGGCGGCACGATGGAGCGCATCGCCTGCGGCAGCACGATCCGGTACAGCCGCCGCCACGGGCCGAGGCCGAGGGACTGGGCGGCCTCCAGCTGTCCGCGCTCCACGGACAGGATGCCGCCGCGGACGACTTCCGCCGCGTACGCGGCCTCGTGGAGCGTCAGTCCGATGACGGCGACCGTGACGGGGCCGAGGAGGTTCACGGTACGGACGCCGAGTATCTCCGGGTAGAGCGCTCCGATGTTGAACCAGAACAGCAGCTGGACCAGGATCGGGGTGGACCTGAAGAGCCATACGTACCCCCAGCCGACCGCCTGGAGCACGCGGTTGGCGGAGAGCCTGAGGACGGCGAGCAGCGTCCCCAGCGCGAAACCGAGGGCCATCACGAGCGCGGTGAGCCAGAGCGTGAGCCCGAGGCCGCGCAGCACCGCCGTGGTGGTGAAGTAGTCGCCGACGACGTCCCATTGGAAGGCGTCGTTGCGGATGACGGAGTTCAGTGCGAGGGCGAGCACGATCAGTACGGCGACGGCCGCCGTCCACTGGCCGGTCCGGCGCACCGGGACGATCCGCAGCCGGTCGGCATCGTTGTCTTCGAGGGGCTCGGCCGGGAGAGCCGGCGGGAGGATGTCTGTCTGTGCGGACATGCGAGGGCTCCGTGGATGCGGCGATCGAACACGGGGCGCGCCCTCGGCACGGAACACAACGGTGGAACACAACGGGGACCGGGCCCCTCAGCCCGATCCGCCTTTGAGGTAAGCGCTGTTCACGGCGGCTTGTCAACCCTGTCCACACTGTGAGCCGTACGTCTCAGCTCAGTTGACGGACCACCGGATGCCTGTTCCACTTGGGCCATGCATTCGCAGCAGTGGCTGGTCAAGCGCTCCCACATCGACTTCGGTCGCGTGTGGTCCTGTTCCTGTTGAGCTGACGCCCTGCCTCGCCCCGCATTTCTGCTCGCGCCGTGAACCGGCGCCTGAGCCCTTCTCCCCGCGTGCCCTCGCGTACACAACAGCGCACCACCCTCCCCTCGCACAGGTCTTCCCGTTCGTTCCGCCTTTCCTCCGCCCCGGCCGTGGGCCGCCGCGCGCTGCCCCGCGCCCCTCCACGGCCGATGAAACTGGAGAACCATCTCTGATGCCCCGTACCCGGCACACCGCTGTCTTCGCGCTGATCACCGCCGCCACACTGACGCTGACCGCGTGCGGGTCCGGCGATCCGGCTGCCGCGCCCGCCGGCGCGGCCGGTTCCGCCGCCAAGGGCGCGATCCCCACCACCGACGTCGTGTCAGGAGTGAAGAAGGACGCGGCCGCTGCCGCCCTGCTGCCCGCCGAGGTCCGCTCCGCAGGCACCCTGAACATCGCCTCCAGCGTCGGCACCCCGCCCGGCGCCACCTATCTCGCGGACGGTACGACCCTGGCCGGCACCGACATCGACTTCGGGGACGCCGTGGCCAGGGTGCTCGGGCTGAAGCCGAAGCGGGAGGTCGCCGCGTTCGAGGCGATCCTGCCCGCGCTCAGCAGCGGGAAGTACGAGGTGGGCACCGGCAACTTCGGCGTGACCGACGAACGCAGTCGGACGATCGACTTCGTCACTTACCTCAACGACGGCCAGGGCTTCGCGGTCCGTGACGACAGCGAACTGACCGGGATCACCGATCTCACCCAGCTCTGCGGCCTGACCGTCGGCACCACGGCGGGCACCACGTTCGAGGTGACGCTGGAGGAGAACCGGCACCGGTGCTCCGAGGCCGGCAAGAAGGCGTACGACGTGAAGACGTACTCCGATGCGTCGGCCGTCTGGACCTCGCTCCAGCAGGGGCGTACGGACGTGGTGATGTCGACCATCAACGGACTCAGGTATGCCGTACAGCAGCAGGAGGGTGTGCGCTTCCTCAACGAGTTCAAGCGTCTCGACGTCGGCTTCGCCTTCAAGAAGGGCACTCCACTGGCGCCCGCCTTCCAGGCGGCCGTGAACCGTCTCAAGGCGGACGGCACCTACGACCGGATCCTGAAGAAGTGGGGCATCTCCGCCTCGGCCGTCAAGACCTCGCAGATCTCGCCGCCCGAAATCAAGTGACGCACGATCAGCAGCCGCAGCCGCACGACGCGGGGTCAGCAGCCGCAGTCGCACCGCGTACCGCGTACCGCGACGTCAGCAGCTGCAGTCGCACCCGCAGCAGTCACAGCCGTCGCAGCAGTCCCCGCAGTTGCTGCAGCAGTCGCAGGCGTCGCAGCAGTCGCCGCAGTCGCACTGACTGCACAGCCCCTCGCGCCGCTGCCGGCTCCACGGGTCGTCGAAGGTGCCGCAGCACATCTGGCAGGTGCAGGCGAGACCCGCCCACACCAGGCACCCCATGACGAGCCCGCGCCGGTCACGCGGGGGCTCCGGCGGCTGCGGCGGACCGAAGGGCCCCCCGGGCCCTGTGGGGGCGTAGGGATTACCCGGGGGCGGCCCGAACGACCCCGTGGGCCGCCCTCCTGACGGATGGCCGGCTTCGGTCAGGAGCCCGCCGCCCTGATGGGAGCAGACATCCGTGGCGAAGGCCCGGTCCACCGAACGCCGCAGTTCGTGCGCCAGCAGCACATGGGCGAGCTTGCCGTCGGTGAATTCCGCGTCCCGCAGCGCCAGCCGTACGCCGCGCAGCGCGTCGTCGCACAGCCGCCGGGCCTCCGTACGCGAGGTGCCGGTCGCCGTGAGTGGGTTCCAGGCACCCGACGCGGCGTCAGCTTCCTGGTCCTCCACGGCGTCCAGCAGGTGCGCGAGGCGTCCGAAGAGGCGCCCGGCCTCGGCGAGCGGCTCGGCGTTCTGCGGCTTGCCCGCGAGTACGGCGGTGTGTGCAAAGGCCGCCGCGGTGGCGGTCTCGGTGGGCTCGGTGACCGTCAGCAGCGGGGTGCCGGGCCCCGCGAGCAGCTCGATGCCGGTCTGCCGGTCGACGGCGTCGACGAGCAGCGCCGTGTCGAAGCCGAGCTGTGCGCCGGTGCGAGCTCCCGCCCGGTCCCAGCCCGCTGCCACCCTGCGCGCGGCCGCGGCCACCGGGCGGCGCGCCAACAGGCCGTCCCGGTCGGCCACGTGGTCGCGCACCTTGGCGGAGGCCAGCACCAGCGAGACGGCGGCCGCCAGCCTGGCGCCCTCGCCCCGCGCGACGGGGGCGGTGCGCATGGCGCGCAGGGGGCAAGGCCCCGCCGTGCGCCGCTGCGCGGAGGTGCGTTCGGCCTGAGCCTCCGTCAGGACCGAGACGATCAGACCGTCATAGTTCGTGACGATCCGGGCGAACTGCCCGTGATCGGAGCGAAGTGCGAGACAGAGCCCACAGAGATGGGCCATCCACTCGGCCTTGAGCCCTTCCGACAAGCGATGAGTACAGGGCCTCACGATTCCGAACACAGCCATCCCCCGGGAGCCGTTCACCTGTGCGCCGCAGTCGGGCGCGTGCGCGACGTGCATCGTATCGAGTGACCCGTTCACCCGTACGTCCCCCATGTCACCCGTACGGACCGGAGGAGCATATTTTCTTATCCCCAGGGCCCTTACGCAGGAGGAACCTTGACGAATCGCCACATCTTCTGCACCAGTACCGTCACGAATGCCCTGCGCGCCGCCTATCCCCTTGGCGCACGATCCGCATCATGGACGACCATAGGGATACGAAAGACATGCGGAACACCAAAGAACCGCGGTGAGAGGAGGCGTCCATGGGATCGGTGCGCAAGGCGAGTGCCTGGCTGGGCCTCGTAGAGGACAACGACGAGCGGTACTACGACGACGACGAGTACGCCGAAGGTGCACGGACCGGGGCCGGTCAGGCCTGGGTGACCGATCCGCGGGTGCAGGTGGCCTCGGAGGCGGCCGAGGAGACGGGCCGCCGGATCGCCACGGTGACCCCGGACAGCTTCCGGGACGCCCGGAGCATCGGAGAGCTCTTCCGGGACGGCGTCCCGGTGATCATGAACCTCACATCCATGGACTCCTCCGACGCCAAGCGCGTGGTGGACTTCGCCGCGGGACTGATCTTCGGACTGCGCGGGTCGATCGACCGCGTGGCCACCCGGGTCTTCCTGCTGACCCCCGCCGACACCCAGGTCGTCAACGGCGAAGCCGCCGGCCGGCCGGCCGACGGCTTCTTCAACCAGAGCTGAGCGGGGCGCTCACCGGATCGGTCCGGCCGCGACCCCCGTCTACCGGAACGCGTCCAGGCCGGTGAGCGCCTTGCCCAGCACCAGCTGGTGCATCTCCACGGTTCCTTCGTAGGTGAGCACCGACTCCAGATTCGTCGCGTGACGCATCACCGGGTACTCGAGCGAGATCCCGTTGGCGCCGAGGATCGTGCGCGAGGTGCGGCAGATCTCGATGGCCTCCCGCACGTTGTTCAGCTTTCCGAAACTGACCTGCTCCGGACGGAGCCTGCCCGCGTCCATCCGACGGCCGAGGTGGTGGGCGAGCAGGATTCCCTTGTGCAGTTCCACGGCCATGTCGGCGAGCTTGGCCTGGGTGAGCTGGAAGCCGCCGATCGGCTTCCCGAACTGCTCACGCGTCCTCGCGTAGTCGACGGCCGCCTCGAAGCTGGACCGGGCGGCGCCCATGGCTCCCCAGACGATGCCGTAGCGGGCATGGCTGAGACAGCTGAGCGGGCCGCGCAGTCCGGTGACGCCGGGCAGTACGGCATCGGCGGGCAGCCGCACCTCGTCGAGGATCAGCTCGCTGGTGACCGAGGCGCGCAGGGACCACTTGTGCCGGATCTCGGGCGCGGAGAAGCCGGGGGCGTCGGTGGGCACCACGAATCCGCGGATGCCGCTGCCGGCACTGCCCTCGTCGGTCTGCGCCCAGACGACGGCGACCCCGGCGACCGAGCCGTTGGTGATCCACATCTTCCGGCCGCTGAGGACCCAGTCCTCGCCGTCACGCTTGGCGTACGTCCGCATGCCGGCGGGGTCGGAGCCGTGGTCCGGCTCGGTGAGGCCGAAGCAGCCGATGATCTCGCCGGCCGCCATGCCGGGCAGCCACTGCCGCTTCTGCTCCTCGGAGCCGAAGCGGTGGATGGCGTACATGGCGAGGGAGCCCTGCACGGAGACGAGCGAGCGGATCCCGGAGTCGGCCGCCTCCAGCTCCAGACAGGCCAGTCCGTACTGGACCGCGGTGGCGCCCGCACAGCCGTACCCCTGAAGGGACATGCCCAGGGCCCCGAGCGAACCGAGTTCGCGGGCCAGCTCACGGATGCCGGGCAGCTCGCCGTTCTCGTACCACTCGGCGATGTGCGGCAGGACCCGGTCGGCGGCCCAGACGCGGACCGTGTCGCGGATCGCGAGATCCTCGGCGCCCAGGAGGTCGTCGATGCCGATCGGGTCGCGGGGGTCGAAGGGCGGGAGTTTCGAGGACGGAGCGGTGGACATGAGGGAGTGCCTCCGGCGGCTCGCACGGTACCGATGTCGGTGGGGGGCGCCGAAAACTAGCAGCGTTAGTTACGGCGTCGTGCCGACGTTACGACTCAGTGTGCCGCGCGTCCAGAGCCCGTGGCCTCGGCCGGCCTGCGCCGCGCGGGCAGCCGGAGCAGCACCTCGGGCCTCTCCTGGACCGGCAGCTCGTGGGAGCTCGGGAGCTCGCCGGGCCCAAGGGGCTCGTGCGCGTTCCTGGCACCGGGCACCTCGGGAGCGTCCGCTTGCTCCTGGGATTCACAGAGCAGCGGCGGGCACTCCATCACGCGCGGCAACTTCAACGCGGCAAGTGCCCCGAGCAGCAGCAGGCTCGCGCTGACCAGCAAGGTGATGTGCAGCCCGCCGACGAAGGCGTTCCGGGCGGTGTCGCGCAGTACGGCGCCGAGGGGACCGCCCAGCTGCGAGGCGACCTGGTACGCCTCACCGAGGGAGTGCGAGGCTGCGGCACCGGCGGAGGCGGGGACCCCCTGCTCGGGGAGCCTCGCCAGGCCGGGGGCGTACGCGGCGTTCATCACGCTGCCGAGCAGGGCGATGCCCATGCCGGCGCCCAGCTGGTAGGAGGTCTCACCTATCGCGGCAGCCCCGCCGGCCCGCTCGGCCGGTGCCTCGCTGAGCATGGACTCGTACGCACCGAAGAGCGTGGACTGCAGACCGAAGCCCAGCACGACGAAGGACACGGTCAGCAGCCCGGGCCGGTCGTGCTGACCCATCGCGGTCAGCATCAGCACCGCCACCGCCGTGAGGACGAAGCCCCAGCCGACCATCCGGCGCGGCCCGATCCGGCGCAGCGTGTACGAGCCGGTGGCACCTGCGGCCATGGCGGCGAATGTGAGCGGCAGCAGCCGCAGACCGGTCTCCAGCGGACTGAGGTCCAGGACGAGCTGGAGGTACTGGACGGCGATCAGCTCCAGGCCGACCAGGGCCAGCATGGCGAGGACGATGCAGCCCACCGCGGCGGTGAAGGCGGGCCTGGAGAACATCCCGATGTCGATCAGCGGATGCGTCCGCCGCTTCTGGCGGCGGACGAACGCGACCAGCAGTACGGCCCCGACCAGCAGCGGAACGAGCGTGCCGGGACCCAGCAGCCCCTCTCCGGTCCCCGCCCGCTTCACGCCGAGGACGACGCCGAGCACACCGGCGGCTGCCATCAGCGCACCGAACACGTCCCAGGGCCCGTCGTCGCTGCCACGCGACTCCGGGAGCAGGAGCCTGCCGACCGGCAGGATCAGGGCCATCAGCGGGATGTTGATCAGGAAGACCGAGCCCCACCAGAAGTGCTCGACGAGGAAGCCGCCGATGACCGGTCCGGTGGCGGCGCCGACTGCGGCGACGGCGGTCCACACCCCGATGGCCACGGCCCGCTCACGGCGGTCGGGAAACACCTGCCGGAGGATCGACAGCGTCGCCGGCATGATCATCGCGCCGCCGACGCCGAGGAGGGCCCGCGCCACTATGAGCACGCCCGCACTGTCCGCCATGGCCGCGACGCCCGAGGCGATCCCGAAGAGTGCGTAGCCGAGCAGCAGGATGCGCCGGCGCCCGACCCGGTCACCGAGCGTTCCGAAGAGGATCAGCAGGGACGCGCAGACCAGCGGGTAGACGTCCACGATCCACAGCAGACCGACGGCGCTGGGCCGCAGGTCCTCGGTGACGGCGGGGACGGCGACGTGGAGCACGGTCGCGTCGAGTGCCACGAGCAGCAGACTGAGGCAGAGGACGACCAGCACGAGCCATCGATTGGCTCCGTCGGCGGCTTCGCGCAGACGGATTCGGGCTGTGGTCGTCCCGGACATGCATCTACCTCCCAAAAGGTCCCTCGCGCTCGGCAGGCCCCCGGGGATTCAGCGTCGCTGTCCCTCCGGGCCCGGCATCGACGGGCGAGTGATCCGTCAGCGTACGCGAGTTCGACAGGGCCACACGTGGCCCATCTCATACCTGCCGACGTCGTCGAGTGTGGCGTACGCCACTGCGGCCGCCCGTCCCGGGGCGCTCCAGGGCGCCACCCCGACCTGCGACAACCGGCCGTCCTGCCGCACGGACCGCGGGCCCGGGCGCCCGCGCGCCCCCTCCGCTGCACGCCTGCCGCAGGCGTGCAGTAACCGGACCGACACCGTCCGTTCGGCTCCGCGAGCCCTCACGAATAATCCACTTCGCCATCCGGCGCGCTATTCCGTCAATACCCGAATGCACTTACGGAATGTCTGTCAAAAAATGAAACACGAGGAACCCTGAGCTCTCCGAACACCCAGAAAAACGAGCCGCACTGAGACATAGTCCACATCACATCGTCATCACAAAGCGGCCGGATCGACCGGGTCACCCACTCACTCGCTGTAACGTCGATTGGGTGCGTACCGACATCTTTGCCCGTCTGGACCGGGAGCCGGAACCGCCGAAGATAGAGACACCGCGGATGAGCCGTCACCGCATCGCTCTCTTCGGCGGGACGTTGGCGTTCTATCTGGCCATCGTCATTGCCGTGCTCATGTCTTCCTGGCTGGTGACCCTGGACTGGAAGGTCATGCTCTTCCGGCCGTACCAGCAGTGGCCGAGCATCCACGCCTTCCTCGACTACTACGTCGTCCTCGGCCAGCGCGGACCGACTGCGGTCATGGTCGCCTGCTGGCTGGGCTGGCGATCCTGGCGGCAGCACACCCTGCGGCCCCTGCTGACGCTGGGCGCCTCGCTCCTGCTGCTCAATGTCACGGTGGGTGCGGTCAAGATCGGCCTCGGCCGGCTCGGCCCGCACTACGCGACCCAGATCGGATCGGCCGAACTCTTCGCCGGCGGCGATATATTTCCGTCCGGGCACACTGCCAACGCCGTCGTGACCTGGGGAATCCTTGCCTACCTGGCCGCCACGCCGCGAGCCAGGCGGTACCTGTCGGCCATGTCCGCGATCGTCTCGCTGGGGGTCGGCCTGACGACGGTCTACCTCGGTACGCACTGGCTCAGCGACGTGGTTCTCGGCTGGGCGGCGGGACTGCTGATCCTCCTGGGCCTGCCCTGGGTCGAACCGCTGATCACCCGTGCCGAGAACTGGATCTTCGCGGCCCGCGAGTGGCTGAGCGCACGCGGCAGGACCGTGGCACCGGCGCCCGTCCCGGCAGGCACTCCGCAGCCCGCACCCGCAGGCCGGCAGACCGCCTCCGAACCGGCGCGGAGCCCGGCCCGTACGGCGTCCGGGGCTGCTTCCGCAGCCGCTTCCGGGGCGAGCGGACACCCGACAGCGGTGGCCACAGCCACCAGTAGCCGCCCGCGCGCGCACACGGCGCCGCCCGCGTACCAGGGTCACCCGCCGCGCTCCGAGCGGACCCCGGTCACCCCGGCCGGCAGCCGCCGCCCGCCGCACGCGGACCGCACGCCCCGCGGCGGTACGGCTCCGGCCCGGCCGGTGGCCGGCGGCTGACCCGCGGAGCTGCGGAGCTGCGGAGCTGCGGGAACGGTGCGCACAGCCCCACCCCGCGTATGACTGAAGGCCCCGACTCCGGTCGGGGCCTTCAGTCATACGCGCACGTGGGCTCAGGGGGTCGTACGGAGCCCTCAGCCGGTCCAGCAGCGCCTGACGACGCCTGCGTCGACCTCGAAGTTGATCCGGCCGCCCTGGAACTCCATGGTGATGACCATGCCCGGCGGCAGGGCTCTGACGGTGGCCCAGCCTCGCTCCCGGGCCCGCCGTTCGGCGGTCTCGGCGGGGAGGCCGACGTAGGCGCCGGGGGTGTCGTCCGGCTGGGCGGAGGGAGTCGGTACGGGTGCCATGTCTCCCACCGTAGGCGGCCCGGGGCAGCGGCGGAAGCCGGGGCGCAACCCGTCACACGGCATCCTCACGTACCTCGCCGGTCACGCTTGTGTCACAGGATCACCACACGTGTTCCCCTCGAAGTCATTCGTTCGGACGCATGATTCGGCATCGGACGCACAGTAATCACACAGGGCCGAAAATGATCACCCAAACGGGCCGGAATGACCCGGAAAACGAGCCGAAAAGCCACTGCCGAGTGACGTCGGTTTCACTCCGGAATGACCACCCGTAAATGAACACACCACCGGGAATTCACTCTTCCTTATTGCACCCTTATCTGGAGGTGATGATATCCACACCATCCCACCACCGCCCCACCCCGCCCCGCCTCCTTCCGCCCGTATAGCGGACACCCGGATCATCCGCATTCCGGCCCGTGAGGCAAGGCGGGCGCGGGGGTGGGCGCCGTTCACAGGGGCCCAACGGGCAAGGGTCACTCCTCACCCGCCCCGCCCCCCGCCGAGCGGCCCGGACGCCTGCGGCACCTTCCGTCGGTGCAGCATTTGTCCCGGTATCACCTGCCCGTTCGCGACCTGGTCGCCCTGGGCGGTTCGATTCCGTTCCCCTTCTCGCGTGACCCCGACCACGGCTCACCCGTTGTCTCTTCATGAGCCGGGAACCCCCCGGCGCACGTACCGAGTTCGAGGAGCCACCCGTGCCGCGCATGCTCGACGTCAGCGAGGACGTACGCGCCGAGATCGGCGACGCCGAAGCCGACCGGCTGCTCGTCGGCGACAACGCCCCCGGCAGTTACGACTGCACCTCCTGCCGCACCCCCGGCGACTCCGAGCAGGAACGCACCAGCACGGTGCTGTTCGTCGGCGACGAGACCGCTGTCCTCGCCTTCGCCCACGCGACCTGCATCCCCTCACAGGTGGTCCAGGTGGCCGAGGAACAGCTCCAGGGAGCCGTACGCAGCATCACCGGCAGCGAGCAGGAGGACCCGAATCTGTCGGCCCCCGAGCAGGCGGTGCTCGGGATCACCAGCGGCCTCGTCCTGATCGACGACGAACTCCACCCCGCCCTGGTCGTCGAGCCGACCGGGGCGATCGCCCGCCCCGGCACCGACGGCAGCGGCGGCGACGAGTTCCTGCAGCTGCTGCTGGAGCAGGGCTTCCGGCCGGTCCACCGGATGGACCAGGTCCCGGACGTGCTGCACGGGTGGTCCATCCTGCTCGCCATGGGACAGCTGCACGCGGTGCTCCAGCCGGGCACGGGCGGCGGCGCCCAGGTGGCCTGGTGGCAGGCGCACGCGCCCCTTCAGGTCACGGAGGGCTGGCGGACCGCGGCCAACAAGTCACAGACCGTGCTGGTCTATGCCGCACCGGCCGGTTCGATCGGCCAGCAGCCCCGCGAGGACCTGTTGCGCGACGCCCTGGAGAAGGCCGCGGCCGGCGGGTTCCTGGTAGCGGCCGCGATGCCGCTGGCCGGGACCTGATCATGTCCGTGCACCCCGCGCACCCCGCGCACCCGCGACGAACAGCTATTTCTCCCGCGGGCCCGCATCCGACGGACGGCGGGGTCGTTGGCACATACGTGCACTCATACGACCCCTCCCACCAGCGTCCGAGCCCGATCCCTGCCATGCGTCCCGCGCAGGATCCCTCGGGCGGCCCGTCCCACACCCCGATCTATGACGCGCTGTACTCCGAGTACCGCAGGTCGTTCAGGGCGCTGCCGGGTGATCGGAGCGGCGAGGAGAGTCTGGGCCTGCCGGCCTTCGGTGGCGGGTTCTTCGGCTCGCACACCTCGCTGAGCGTCCACTCCGGGCACAGCGGGGCGGGGAGCGGCGCCGGCGGCACGGGGGGCGGGCACGGCAGCAGCCCGAGCAGCCACACCGGCAGCCTGGGCTCGTGGCAGCGGGTCGGACGGCACGCGGGACGGGTCCAGCCCGCGGCGCTGCCGCCGGGCTCGCGGGACGCCTGACGTGACGACGGAGCCCCGGACCACTCATTGAATGAGTGGTCCGGGGCTCCGTCGTACGCCCGGGTCCGGGGCCGCCGTCGTGGGTGTACGGGCGCGCCTCACGCACCTGCCGGCGTCACCCCGGTCGCCTACTTGTTGCGGCCGCGCTTCTCGCGGACCCGCACCGAGATGTGGATCGGCGTGCCCTCGAAGCCGAACTCCTCACGCAGCCGGCGCTCGACGAAGCGGCGGTAGCCGTGCTCCAGGAAGCCGGAGGCGAAGAGCACGAAGCGCGGCGGCTTGGTGCCCGCCTGGGTGCCGAAGAGGATACGGGGCTGCTTGCCACCACGGATGGGGTGCGGGTGGGAGGCGACGATCTCACCGAGGAACGCGTTCAGCCGGCCCGTCGGAACGCGGGTCTCCCAGCCTTCCAGCGCGGTCTCGATCGCCGGGACCAGCTTCTCCATGTGGCGGCCGGTGAGGGCCGAGACGTTGACCCGCGGGGCCCACGCGACCTGCGCGAGCTCCGTCTCGATCTCGCGCTCCAGGTAGTAGCGGCGCTCCTCGTCGAGGGTGTCCCACTTGTTGAAGGCAACGACGATCGCACGCCCGGCCTCGACGGCCATGGTGACGATGCGCTGGTCCTGGACGCTGATCGACTCGCTGGAGTCGATCAGGATCACGGCGACCTCGGCCTTCTCCACGGCGGCCGCGGTACGCAGCGAGGCGTAGTAGTCCGCGCCCTCCTGGAGGTGGACCCGGCGCCGGATACCGGCCGTGTCGATGAACTTCCAGGTGATGCCGCCGAGGGTGATCAGCTCGTCGACCGGGTCACGCGTGGTGCCTGCCAGCTCGTTGACGACCACGCGGTCCTCGTTGGCCACCTTGTTCAGCAGCGAGGACTTGCCGACGTTCGGACGGCCGATCAGCGCGATACGGCGCGGGCCGCCGACCGCCGTGCCGAACGACTGGGCCGGGGCATCGGGAAGCGCCTCCAGCACGGCGTCCAGCATGTCGCCGGTGCCGCGGCCGTGCAGCGAGGAGACGGGGTGCGGCTGGCCGAGGCCCAGCGACCAGAGCGCGGTGGCGTCCGCCTCGCCGCTCTGTCCGTCGACCTTGTTGGCGCAGAGCACGACGGGCTTGCCGGACCGGCGCAGCAGCTTGACGACGGCCTCGTCGGTGTCGGTCGCGCCGACCGTGGAGTCGACCACGAAGACGACCGCGTCGGCCATCTCGATCGCGTACTCGGCCTGGGCCGCGACGGAGGCGTCGAGCCCCAGGACGTCCTGCTCCCAGCCGCCGGTGTCGACGACCTTGAAGCGGCGGCCCGCCCATTCGGCCTCGTAGCTGACGCGGTCACGGGTGACGCCGGGCTTGTCCTGGACCACGGCCTCGCGACGGCCGATGATCCGGTTCACCAGCGTCGACTTGCCGACGTTGGGGCGGCCGACGACGGCGAGAGCGGGAAGCGGTCCGTGACCGGCCTCACCGATGGCACCCTCGACCTCCTCGGGGTCGAACCCCTCCTGCGCGGCGAGCTCCATGAACTCCGCGTACTCGGCATCGCCAAGCGCTCCGTGCTCGTGGTCCGAGCCGCCGGAGTGAATCTGGTCGTTCATGAAGTCCGTTCCTCTTTGCATCATCATCGATGGACCACGCAGCACGCGGTCCACTACTCAAGTCTTACTCGGTGCGCCCGGTGAGGCGCCTGGCCTGCTCAAGGTGGCCGGTCAGCCGTCCCTGGATCCGCAACGTCGCCTCGTCGAGCGCGCCGCGCGTCCGACGACCGCTGCCGTCTCCGGCAGCGAACGCGTCGCCGAAGACGACATCGACACGGCTGCGCAGCGGCGGCAGTGCCGATATCAACCGCCCGCGGCGCTCGGTGCTTCCCAGTACGGCCACGGGCACGATCGGAGCCCCGCTGCGTAGCGCGAAATACGCGAGTCCGGCGCGCAGCGAGGCGAAGTCTCCTTCGCCCCGGGTGCCCTCGGGGAAGATCCCGAGCGCCCCGCCGTCCCCCAGCACGCCGAGGGCGTGGGTGATGGCGGTGCGATCGGCGATCGAGCGGTCCACCTTCAGCTGACCGATTCCGCGCAGGAACGGGTCCAGGGGGCCGACGAACGCCTCTTTCTTGATCAGGAAGTGGACGGGCCGGGGCGCGGTGCCCATCAGCATCGGCCCGTCGATGTTGTGCGAGTGGTTCACCGCGAGTATGACGGGTCCGGAGGCGGGGACCCGCCATGCGCCGAGGACACGGGGCCTGAAGAGCCCGTACATCAGCCCGATCCCGATGCCGCGCCCGACCGCCGCTCCGCGCAGCGTGGGCGCGCCCGTGGCAGGTGTCACTTCGCGGCCTGCTTCTCCCCGACGAGGGTGACGACACACTCGATGACCTGCTGGAGGGTCAGCTCGGTGGTGTCCACCTCGACCGCGTCGTCCGCCTTGGCGAGCGGCGAGGTCTTGCGGCCGGAGTCGGCGGCGTCCCGCTTGATCAGCGCCTCCTTGGTGGCGGCCAGATCGGAGCCCTTGACCTCGCCGCTGCGGCGGGCCGCGCGGGCCTCCGGCGACGCGGTCAGAAAGATCTTGATGTCGGCGTCGGGCAGCACGGTGGTGCCGATGTCCCGGCCCTCGACCACGATGCCCCTCTCCGCTCCGGCGGCGATGGTGCGCTGCAGCTCGGTGATCCGGGTGCGCACCTCCGGGACGGCGCTGACGGCGCTGACCTTGGAGGTGACCTCCTGCGTACGGATCGGCCCGGCGGCGTCCTCCCCGTCGACGGTGATCGTCGGGCCGGTGGGGTCGGTGCCGGAGACGATGACCGGCTTGGCGGCGGCGGTCGCCACCTCCACCGCGTCGTGCACGTCGATGCCGTTGTTCAGCATCCACCAGGTGATCGCCCGGTACTGAGCACCGGTGTCCAGGTAGCTCAGGCCGAGCTGGGCGGCGACGGCCTTGGACGTGCTGGACTTGCCGGTTCCGGAGGGGCCGTCGATGGCGACGATCACTGCGGCCGGGGCGGTCCGGGCGGCGGCGCTTACGGTTTCCACGGTGGTGGACACCTTCCTGGTACACGGGGCGGGCGGGACGGGACGCGTGAACCCGCCCCGCACAAGGTTACCGAGTGCCGGGGCTAGCCCGACCACCCCTGTGGACAAGTGCCTCCCGGCCTTGCGTCCCAAGGGCTACTGCCGGATCGACCAGCCCCGCTCGCGCAGCGCCGCACTCAGGGCCGGGGCGGCGCTCGGTTCGACCATCAGCTGGACGAGGCCCGCCTGCTGACCGGTCGCGTGCTCGATCCGTACGTCCTCGACGTTGACCCCGGCCCGGCCCGCATCCGCGAAGATCCCAGCCAGCTCGCCGGGGCGGTCGCTGATGAGAACGGCCACGACCTCGTACGAGGAGGGGGCGGCGCCGTGCTTCCCGGGCACCCGGACCCGGCCCGCGTTGCCGCGGCGCAGGACGTCCTGGATGCCTTCGGTGCCGCGGCGCCGCTTCTCCTCATCGGCTGACTGGAGCCCGCGCAGCGCGGTGACGGTCTCGTCGAGGTCGGCGGCGACCCCGGCGAGGACGTCGGCGACGGGGCCGGGGTTGGCGGACAGGATCTCCACCCACATCCGGGGGTCGGAGGCCGCGATCCTGGTGACGTCCCTGATGCCCTGGCCGCACAGGCGCACCGCGGTCTCGTCGGCCTCCTCCAGCCGGGCGGCGACCATCGACGAGATCAGCTGCGGGGTGTGGGAGACGAGGGCGACGGCCCGGTCGTGGGCGTCGGCGTCCATCACCACCGGGACCGCGCGGCAGAGCGCGACCAGCTCCAGGGCGAGGTTGAGGACCTCGGTGTCGGTGTCGCGGGTGGGTGTGAGGACCCAGGGGCGGCCCTCGAAGAGGTCGGCGGTCGCGGCCAGCGGGCCGGAGCGCTCCTTGCCGGCCATGGGGTGCGTACCGATGTACGGGGTGAGGTCGACGCCGAGCGCTTCCAGCTCGCGGCGCGGCCCGCCCTTGACGCTCGCGACGTCGAGGTAGCCGCGGGCGACACCGCTGCTCATCGCGGTGGCGAGCACGGTCGCGGTGTGGGCCGGCGGCACGGCGACGACCGCCAGGTCGACGCGGCCCTCGGGTGGCTCGTCCGTACCGGCGCCGAGGGCGGCCGCCGTACGGGCCGACTCCGGGTCGTGGTCGACGAGGTGGACCTTGATGCCACGCCCGGCGAGGGCGAGGGCCGCGGAGGTGCCGACGAGGCCCGTTCCGATGACGACGGCGGTTCTCACTGGGCGATGTCCTTGCGAAGGGAGGCGGTGGCGCCGAGGTAGACGTGGGCGATCTCGGACTTGGCGAGATACGTCTCGACGTGGGCCAGGATCCGGACCACCCGGGGCATGGCCCCTTCGACGTCCAGCTCCTGTGCGCAGATCAGCGGTACGTCGACGATACCGATCCCGCGCGCCGCGGCGGCCGGGAAGTCGCAGTGCAGATCGGGCGTGGCCGTGAACCAGATGCTGATCAGATCGTCCGCGACCAGGCTGTTGCGCTCAAGGACGGTGGTGAGCAGGGCGCCGACCTGCTCGTCCATGTGCCCGGCCTCGTCCCGCTCCAGCTGGACGGCTCCGCGGACCGCTCGTACCGCCACGTCGTGCTCCTTGCCTGTGCCTGCCGCGTCTGTGCTTGCGTTTCAGCCTAGAGGGGCGGCACCGTCCCGTGCCGGGGCGCCCTGTCCGTGAGACGCGGCGGTGGCGTACGCACGGCCCGGAACCGCTGCCGCCCGGACGGGGCGTACCCTCCCCCGCATGATCTCCCCCGGCGACGAGGCCCTGGTCCGCGACCACACGGTCTACTCCTGCGTGATGGGCTCGCGCGCCTTCGGGCTCGCCACGGACGGCAGCGACACGGACCGGCGCGGGGTGTTCCTCGCCCCGACACCGCTGTTCTGGCGGTTCGACAAGCCTCCGACGCATGTCGACGGCCCGGCCGAGGAACAGTTCTCCTGGGAGCTGGAACGGTTCTGCGAACTGGCTCTGCGGGCCAACCCCAACGTGCTGGAGTGCCTGCACTCGCCGCTGGTGGAGCAGCTCGACGGGACCGGGCGTGAGCTCCTCTCGCTGCGTGGAGCGTTCCTGTCCCGGCAGGCCCATCAGACCTTCGTCCGGTATGCACTGGGACAGCGCCGGAAGCTGGAGGCGGACGTCCGGCAGTACGGGGCGCCGCGCTGGAAGCACGCGATGCACCTGCTGCGGCTGCTGGCGAGCGGCCGGGATCTGCTGCGTACGGGAGAGCTCACGGTCGACGTGGGCGCCGCCCGGGAGGAACTGCTGGCGGTCAAGCGCGGCGAGGTCGCCTGGGCGGAGGTCGAGCGGCGGATGACGCGTCTGGCCGAGGAGAACGACGAGGCGGCCACCGTCTCCCCGCTGCCGGCACAGCCGGACCGGGCGCGGGTCGAGGACTTCCTGATCCGCGCCCGGCGGGCGTCGGCCCTGGCCTCACCGCTGGGCTGAGGCCGGGGCGGGGCGGCGCGGTTCAGCCGGCCGGGGCCGGAACGAGGCGCGCCCGCACCACGAGTTCGTGCAGGGCTTCGAACCCGCTCGCCATGTCCGGAAGCCCCGAGTCCGCCTGTGCCCCGTCGAGCGTCCGGTGCAGCGACTCGATGTCCCGGGCCGCCGCCGGAGCGTCCACCCCGTCGGCACTCCCGTGTTCGGCCGCGGCCTTGGCCTCGATCAGGCCGGGGAGGTACAACGGCGTCGGCACCCGGGTGAGGAGCGTCGGCAGATGGGCGAGCACCTCGCCGGTGCGCATCAGATGGATGCCGGTGAGCAGCGCCCGGAAGGTGTAGAGCAGCGGCTTCAGTTCACCGGTCTTCTCGAAGAGGCGCCACTGGGTGTTGGCGAATCCGCGGTAGTGGTGGGCGTGGTTGCGGGTGAGGACGGCCGGTGCGAGGGCCACCAGCTCGGCGTGCAGGGCGGTCGTGTGGACGACCAGGGGCGAGAGCAGCTGCTCCAGCACATAGCCGTTCGGCTTCAGCATCAGACGGACGAACTTGCGGAGGTCATGCGTGACCAGGTCCATCTCCACCCCGTCGCTGTCCCACATCCGCGTGCAGGTCTCCTCGGGCTCCCGGAGCCCGAGGAAGTCCTCGGCGGGCAGGACGTGGACCCCCCGCAGGTCCACGTCCGAGTCCCGGGAGGGGAACCCGTACAGGTGCGCCCCGGAGACCGTGGCGAACAGCAGCGGGTGGCGTTCCCCGGCGAGGACCGGGGCGAGGTCGGTGACCGGCAGCCCGGCCTGCTGGAGGAGTGTGGTGTCCGTACGCATGGCTCAAGCGTCCCAGAGCGCCCCCAGCGACAGGAGGTCGCTGCGGTACTCGATCCGCTCCGACCATTCCTTGGGCCAGGCCGCCGAGCCGAGATGCGCGCCGGCCAGGGCGCCGGTCAGGCAGCCGAGCGAGTCCGAGTCGCCCCGGGTGCAGGCGGCGCGGCGCAGTGCGGTGACGGGTTCGTCGGGGAAGAGCAGGAAGCAGTGGAGGGCCGTGGCGAGGGCCTCCTCGGCGATCCAGCCGTCGCCGGTGCTCTCGCAGGGGTCGGTCTCCGGGGACGGGTGGCGCAGGGCGTCCTGGACCCGGGCGAGGGCGGTGAGGCACTCGTCCCAGCCACGCTGGATGTACAACTCCGGGGAGGAGTCGCCCGCGTGGCGCCAGAGGTCGCCGAGCCAGCGCGTGAGGTAGCGGTTGCTGTTCTCGTACGCGTAGCTGCGCAGCTGGCCGATCAGGCCCATCGGCTCCGCGCCCTGCGCCAGCAGGTACACCGCGCGGGCCATCAGGTCGGAGGCCGCGAGCGCGGTCGGGTGTCCGTGGGTGAGGGCCGCCTGGAGCTGGGCGGCGCCCGCCCGCTGTTCCTCGCTCAGCCCGGGGACGAGTCCGACGGGTGCGACGCGCATGTTGGCGCCGCATCCCTTGGATCCGGTCTGGCTGGCCTCCTGCCACAGACGGTCACTGTCGAGCAGCCGGCAGGCGGTCATGCAGGTGCGGCCGGGGGCGCGGTTGTTGTCGGGCGAGTGGTACCAGTCGACGAACTCGTCGCGCACCGGCCGTACGAGGCGCAGCGGCGTCAGCAGTCCGCGGTCCATGGCGGTACGGATTCCGCGTCCGAGGGCCAGGGTCATCTGGGTGTCGTCGGTGACGATCGCGGGCTTCGGCAGCCGCATCTGGCGCCACGGCCCGCACTTGGCGAGGATCGAGGGGACGTTGTTGAACTCAGTCGGAAAACCCAGGGCGTCGCCGAGCGCGAGCCCGGTCAGCGCGCCGGTGGCGGCCTGTTTGGTGAGGGTCCTGGTCACGATCACGTGCTTCTTCCTTCCGGTCGCAGCAGTGGGGGGTGCAGGGCGGTGGCGGCACCCGCCCGGTGGAGGGCGGCCGGTTTTCCCCGCCCGCCGGTGCGGCGCGGTGATCCCTCCACGGCCTGGACGAAGCCGGGCGTGGCAAGGACCTTGCGCCGGAAGTTGGGCCGGTCCAGCTCGACGCCCCAGACCGTCTCGTACACCTGCTGGAGCTCTCCCAGGGTGAACTCGGGCGGGCAGAACGCGGTGGCCAGGCAGGTGTACTCGAGTTTGGCTCCGATCCTGGCGCGGGCGTCGGCGAGGATGAGGTCGTGGTCGAAGGCGAGCGTGCCGAGCCGCCCGGCGTCCCACCACTGGGCGCTGGCCGCGTCGCCGCCGCCGCGCGGTTCGGGCAGATCGGGGACGAGGGCGGCGTAGGCGACGGAGACGACCCGCATCCTCGGGTCGCGGTCCGGTTCGCTGTAGGTGCGCAGCTGCTCCAGGTGGAGGGCCGAGACGGTGTCCTCGGTCAGCCCGGTCTCCTCGGCCAGTTCCCTGCGGGCCGCGGTCCCGGCGGACTCCCGGGGCAGGACGAAGCCGCCGGGCAGCGCCCATCGGCCCTTGTACGGGTCCTCGCCGCGTTCGACGAGCAGGACGTGCAGCCGTGACTCGCGGACCGTGAAGACGGCGAGGTCGACGGTGACGGCGAAGGGTTCGAAGGCGTGCGGGTCGTAGCCCTCGGGGGCGGCGGCGCTCATCGTCGCTCCGGGAGGGGTGCGGCGAAGTCCCAGCCGGTGGCGAGGAGTGCGTCGACAGCCGTGACGGCTGCGGTCAGACGGTCCTGGCGGCTGCCGGTGATCTCCTTGAACGTCCTTCCCGTACGCGTGAGTTCGGCCCGGAAGCGGTCCGTCATCCAGGGCCGCAGCTCCTCCCCGTCGCGCAGTCCGTCGTCCTCGAAGGCGACGCCCTCGTGGTCGGTGAGCAGCCACAGGTGATGGGTGACCCGGTCGGCCGTCCGCTCGACCAGGGGGTTGCGGCCGCCGACGTACCGCTCGTGCCACACGGTCGTGGCGAAGGAGTCCGTGTCGCAGACGAGCAGCGGGGAACCGGTACGGGCCGCGGCCTCCTCACGGGCGTTCTGGGTCTCGGCGATGAGGGGGAAGTCGTGCGTGGTGAAGGAGACGTCCTCCCACTGGGCCTCGGGCCACCGGGCACGCAGCGCGGCGAGCTTCTGCTCGCTGAACTCACGCCCGTACTCGGCGACGTAGCCCGTGTGAGCCCAGACACCTCCGCGCCGCCGGTAGTGCGCGGCGAGGTCGCGGGCCAGGGTGGTTGTCCCGGTGGACTCGGCGCCGAGGACGACGACGCGGCGGGTGAGCGCCGCCCGGACCGGGGGTTCGAGGAAGTCCCAGCAGCCGGCCGGGTCCGCACGGACCGCGGTGCCGGAGACCGGGAAGACCGTGCGGCCGGGGTCCACACAGACGGACTCGGCGCCGAAGCGACGGGCGAGTTCGTCCCCGTACGACTCCGAGGTGAAGACGGCGTCCACGGGCTCGGGCACGGCCGCCGTGAAGACGGCCATGTGGGCGTCCCAGATCGCAGGGTCGTGGAGATCCATCCGGGTGTCGTCGACGGCGCCCACAACCGTCACGTCCGGGTGCACCTCGCGCATCCAGGCGACCCGGTCCGCCAGCGGCACGGATTCCACCGAGGCGGCGCAGACCAGCACGGTCAGCCGCTCGCAGCGGTCCCGGGCGGTGCGGACGAGGTGGTGGTGGCCGGCGTGCGGCGGGTAGAACTTCCCGAGCACCAGCCCGTGTGCGAAACGCTTCATGCCACGGCCTCCACAGGCTCTTCGTGCCGGACGGTGAGGTCCCGCCGCCAGTTGCGCAGGCCCATCAGGCACAGCGTCAGGAAGCCGGCGTACAGCAGCGAGGTCAGATAGAGCTCCTTGTACGCGTACAGCGGGATGTAGACCACGTCGGCGGCGATCCACAGCCACCACGACTCGACGAGCTTCCTGCACTGCCCGTAGGTCGCCGCAAGCGACAGGGCGGTGGTCAGGGCGTCCCAGAAGGGCACCGTCGAGTCGGTGGCCCGGTCGAGCAGGACGGTCAGGGCGAGGGTCCCCACCACCCCTGCCGCGAGCAGTCCGGTCCACTCGGTGCGCGTGGTGCGCCGCACCGGCAGTCCGTCCGTCCCTGGTCCACCCCCGTGGGTCCAGGTCCACCAGCCGTACGCGGCAAGGGCGATGAAGACGATCTGGAGTCCGGCATCGGCGTACAGCCCGGACTGGGCGAACAGCAGGATGAAGAAGACGTTGTTGGCGATGCCGATCGGCCAGTTGGCGAGGTGCTGGCGGGCCACGAGCCAGACGCACAGCGCCCCGCTGCCGAAGCCCAGCACCTCGGTCCAGCTGACCGGGGTGTCCAGAACCGTCACCAGGGGTTGCTGCAGGGGATCGAGTACGTCCGCGAGACTCACTCCCGCCTCCTTAATAGTCACTCTGACTATAAAGGCAGAACGGAGACAGCAAAAGACCCGCGGCCGGTTCCTGTTCGAAAATCGAGATACAGGAACCGGCCGCGGGCCGTGAGCGGTGTGCGGGTGGTCTACAGACCGACCTCGCGCATCAGCATGCCGACTTCGGTATTGGTGAGCCGGCGCAGCCAGCCCGACTTCTGGTCGCCCAGCGGGATCGGCCCGAACGACGTACGCACGAGCCGCTCGACGGGGAAGCCGGCCTCGGCCAGCATCCGGCGGACGATGTGCTTGCGGCCCTCGTGGAGGGTCACCTCGACGAGGTAGTTCTTGCCGGTGTTCTCGACGACGCGGAAGTGGTCGGCGCGGGCGTACCCGTCCTCCAGCTGGATGCCGTCCTTGAGCCTCTTGCCCAGGTCGCGCGGGAGCGGGCCCTGGATGGCGGCGAGGTAGGTCTTCTTCACGCCGTACTTCGGGTGAGTGAGACGGTGGGCCAGCTCGCCGTGGTTGGTGAGCATGATGATGCCCTCGGTCTCGGTGTCCAGCCGGCCGACGTGGAAGAGACGCGTCTCACGGTTGGTGACGTAGTCACCGAGGCACTGACGGCCGTCCGGGTCCTCCATGGAGGAGACGACACCGGCCGGCTTGTTCAGCGCGAAGAAGAGGTACGACTGGGTGGCGACGGTCAGGCCGTCGACCTTGATCTCGTCCTGGTGCACGTCGACGCGCATGCCCTGCTCGACGACGATCTGGCCGTTCACCTCGACGCGGGACTGCTCGATGAGCTCCTCGCACGCGCGGCGCGAGCCCATGCCGGCCCGGGCGAGGACCTTCTGCAGCCGCTCGCCCTCCTGCTCGGCGCCGGGGTGGGTCTTCGGCGTCTTGATCTCGGGCTTGTCCGCGTACCGGTCACGGTTGCGCTGCTCGATCTTGGCGTCGAGCTCGCGCGGGCGGGCGGGGGCGCCGTACGGGGCGCGCCGGCCGCTGCTCCTGGAACCGCTCGTCGCGGCCTTGGGGCCGCCCTTGGCGCCACCGCGGGCCGCAGCGCCACGGCCCTTGCGGGTGCCGCCGTCACCGCCGGGCTTGTCGTTGCCCACGTCGTAGCGCCGCTCCTCGGGGCGGGGCCGGCGGGGGCGCTGCTCCTGCTTGTCGTCACGCTCGGAGCCCGAAACCCGGGGGTTCGGGTTGCTGTTCCTGCCGCTGCCGGTGTTGTTTCTGCCGCGGCCGCCACTGCCGGCGCCGCTCCTGCCGCCGCCACTGCTGTTCCTGCCGCCGCCGCTGCCGCTGCCGCTGCTGCTGCCGTTGTTCCTGCCACTGCTTCGCATCAAAAGTCCGTCTTGTCGTCTGCGTGAGTATCCGGGGTGTCCGGTGCGTCCGGATCGAACGACGGCACACCCTCTAGCGTCTCAGCCTCGATCGCGTCCGCCTCGGGGAGGAAGGGCGCGAGCTCCGGGAGCTCATCCAGGCCACGCAGGCCCATCCGCTCCAGAAAGTAGTTCGTCGTCCTGTACAGGATCGCACCTGTTTCGGGTTCCGCGCCCGCTTCCTCTACCAGCCCCCTCTGCAACAGGGTCCGCATGACCCCGTCACAGTTCACGCCGCGCACCGCGGAGACCCTCGACCGGCTCACCGGCTGGCGATACGCGACGACCGCGAGGGTCTCCAGCGCCGCCTGGGTCAGACGGGCGTGCTGGCCGTCCAGGACGAAGCCCTCGACCGCCGGCGCGTACTCCGGGCGCGTGTAGAAGCGCCAGCCGCCCGCGACCAGCCTGAGGTCGAAACCGCGGCGCTGGACGGTGTACTCGTCGGCCAGCTCCCGCAGCGCATCGGCGACGGCCCGCCGGGGCCGCTCCAGCACCTTGGCCAGGTGCTCCTCGGTCGCGGGCTCGTCGACGACCATGAGGACGGCCTCCAGGGCCGGCTTGAGGTCGAGATCCGCGACTGCGGAGCCGGTGACGTCCTGCCCGCTCATGCCTTCACGTCCTGCTGCGCGTCGTGCACGTCCTGTGCCTCCTGGTCGAACTCGTCCGTCACGGTGGGCCCGGCTCCCTCTCCCCCGGCCCAGCGCACCATGAGCTCACCGAGCGCCTCGTCCTGGTCCAGCGCGACGGCCTTCTCCCGGTAGAGCTCCAGCAGGGCGAGGAACCGTGCGACGACGGTGAGGGTGTCCGGGGCATCCTCGGTCAGCTCCCGGAAACTGATCTCCCCCGCTTCCCGCAGCCGCTCCACCACGATCCCGGCCTGTTCGCGCACGCTGACCAGAGGGGCGTGGATGTGGTCGATGTAGACCTGCGGCCTGGGCTTCGGCTGCATCGCCTTCACCGCGAGCCGGGCGAAACCCTCGGCCCCGATGCTGATGACGACGTCGGGCAGCAGCTCGGCGTGGTGCGGTTCCAGCCCCACGGTACGGGGAAAGCGCCGGCCCTCCGATTCGAGGCGGGCACTGAAGATCTCGGCGATGCGCTTGTACGCGCGGTACTGCAGCAGCCGCGCGAAGAGCAGGTCCCTGGCCTCCAGCAGCGCCAGGTCGCCCTCGTCCTCCACCTCGGCGGCGGGCAGCAGCCGGGCCGCTTTCAGATCGAGGAGGGTCGCCGCGACCACGAGGAACTCGGTGGTCTGGTCGAGGTCCCAGTCCGGCCCCATGGCCCGGATGTGCGCCATGAACTCGTCGGTGACCTTGGACAGGGCGACCTCGGTCACATCCAGCTTGTGCTTGGAGATCAGCTGGAGCAGCAGATCGAACGGCCCCTCGAAGTTCGCCAGCCGGACGGTGAAACGCCCGTCGTCGGCCGCGGGGGCCGGGACAGGTGCGACAGGATCCGCCGCGGGGATGCCGGCGGCGGGTGCGGGAGCGTCATCGGTTGGGGGGACCTCGGCCGTCGGCGGGACGGCGTCCGGGGCCGCCTCGGGAACAGCCTCCGGGGCCGGCAGGACATCCCCCGCGCCCGGTCCGCCCCCGGGCACGGGACCGCCGCCCGGCCCGCGGCCCAGGGGGCGGCGGGATGTGCGGGCGGGCTGGTCGGGTGTCGGCATGAAGATCCAGGGTGCGACGGAACACGGGCGGCGGGCGGCGGCCCGTACGGGACGGGACAGGCCGCGCCGCTCGGCCGGCGGCCGCCCTCCGGGCAGGCTACCGGCGCCGCGCCGCTCAGCGGCCGCGCAGCCGCCGAACGAGGATGCTCGCGTCGCCCCGTGACTCCAGGTCCGCGAGAACCACGGCGACGGCCTCACGGACGATGCGTCCGCGGTCGACGGCCAGGCCGTGCTCGCCGCGCAGCACCAGCCTCGCGTGTTCGAGGTCCATCAGCTCCTCGGCGGAGACGTAGACCGTGATCTTCTCGTCGTGGCGCTCCCGGCCACTGGGCCTGCGGTTCGCCCCGCGCCCGCCACCGCGTCTGCGCTGCTGCTGCACGACAGGGGCGGGAACCGGTTCCTGCGAGGACGGCGGCTGCGGGCGGCGCCCGGCCTGTGCGGCCACCGCGACGCGGTCGTTCTCACCGCCGCGGCTGCGCGAGCCGCCGGCGTCGGTGTCCGCCGCGGAGTGCTCCTCCTGCGAGGAGGGGGCCGCGCCTGCGGAGGCCTCGGAACCCTCCCCCGACGTGCCGTCCCCGGAATCCCCCTCGCCGGCCGGAGCCGGTACCCGGGTCTCGCCGTTCGCCTTGCGCCGCCGCTCCGCGGGGGACGAGGACTGCAGCCCCATCCCCCCGGTGGTACGGAACAGTTCGTCGGCCCCGGGCAGACTCACTCGGCGTGACACCGGGCGAGCACCTCCCTGGCGAGCTGGCGATAGGCGGCGGCACCGACCGAGTTGGAGGCGTACGTGGTGATGGGCTCACCGGCGACCGTGGTCTCCGGGAAGCGGACCGTGCGCCCGATGACCGTGTGGTAGACGTGATCGTCGAATGCCTCGACGACGCGCGCGAGGACCTCGCGGCTGTGCACCGTACGGGAGTCGTACATGGTGGCGAGGATGCCGTCGAGCTCCAGGTCCGGGTTGAGCCGCTCCTGGACCTTCTCGATGGTCTCGGTGAGCAGCGCCACACCGCGCAGCGCGAAGAACTCGCACTCGAGCGGCACTATCACCTTGTGCGCGGCGGTCAGCGCGTTCACCGTGAGCAGGCCGAGCGAGGGCTGGCAGTCGATCACGATGTAGTCGTAGTCGGCCATCAGCGGCTTCAGGGCGCGCTGGAGCGTGGACTCGCGGGCGACCTCGCTGACCAGCTGGACCTCGGCGGCGGACAGGTCGATGTTGCTCGGCAGCAGGTCCATGTTGGGCACGGCGGTCTTCAGGAGGACCTCGTCGGCCGCCATGCCCCGCTCCATGAGCAGGTTGTAGACGGTGAGGTCGAGCTCCATCGGGTTGACGCCGAGGCCGACCGACAGGGCTCCCTGCGGGTCGAAGTCGACGAGCAGGACACGCCGGCCGTACTCCGCGAGCGCGGCACCCAGGTTGATGGTCGACGTGGTCTTGCCGACGCCGCCCTTCTGGTTGCACATCGCGATGATCTTCGCGGGACCGTGATCGGTCAGCGGGCCCGGGATCGGGAAGTAGGGCAGGGGCCGGCCGGTGGGGCCGATCCGCTCGCGGCGCTGCCGGGCGGCATCGGGCGCGAGGGTGGCCGCGTACTCCGGATCGGGCTCGTACTCGGCGTCCGGGTCGTAGAAGTGCCCCTGGGGCGCTTCGTCGAAGTCGGCGAAGTGGGCGGTGTTCCGGCCACTCTCGTTGCCGGCCATGGCGTTCACGTGTAGGCCGTCCATCATCTGGGGGGCTGTCGTCATGTGCTGGTGGGTGGCGAAGGTGCGGACAGCGACGGAGCCGACAGCCTCCAGCCCGTTCGGGCTCTGGCCCCGTGCAGGCATCCCTGGATGAACACCCCCGGGAGTAAATGTCGACTCATTCACAAGTCGTCTTACCTCCTTGGACGTGACCAGGAAACTTATCGATAGGTCAGCGTGGCACCATGCCGACGATTGGCGACTCTATGGCGTGTCACCGGTCCGCAGCAACACAATCCGCCGGACCCGGCCCAATGTGTCGGCAATCGAACACCCCGCTGTCAAGGGTGCACAGCCCATCGGGCGCGCTTTTCGAGGGTGCACGAATCGGTTAAAGGGTTACGTTCGAGGCGAGTTGCACGGGGCCTCCGGGAGGCCCGACACACGTCCGGCCGGACCTTGCTCGGCAAGGTCCGGCCGGACGCACGAGGTTGACGGGAAGCGTTGACCCGTCAGCCGAGAAGCGTGCTCAACTCGACGTGGTCGAGGCCGTGCGCCTCGGCCACCTCGCGGTAAACGACCTGCCCGTCATGGGTGTTGAGCCCCTTGGCGAGCGCGGCGTCCCGGCGCAGCGCCTCGGCCCAGCCACGGTTCGCGAGCTCCACGATGTAAGGCAGCGTCGCGTTGGTGAGGGCGTACGTGGAGGTGTTCGGAACCGCGCCCGGCATGTTCGCGACGCAGTAGAAGACCGAGTCGTGAACCATGAAGGTCGGCTCGGCGTGCGTCGTCGGGTGCGAGTCCTCGAAGCAACCACCCTGATCAATTGCAATGTCGACAAGTACACTTCCGGGCTTCATCTTGGCGACGAGCTCGTTGGTGACCAGCTTCGGGGCCTTCGCGCCGGGGATCAGCACGGCACCGACGACGAGGTCGGCCTCGACGACGGCCTTCTCCAGCTCGAAGGCGTTGGAGACGACGGTCTGCACCTTGGTGCCGAAGATCTTGTCGGCCTCACGGAGCTTGTTGATGTCCTTGTCGAGCAGCGTGACGTGGAAGCCGAGACCCACGGCGATCTGCGTGGCGTTCCAGCCGGAGACGCCACCGCCGATGACGACGGCCTTGCCGGCCGCAGTGCCCGGGACACCGCCGGGCAGCACACCGCGGCCACCGACCGAACGCATCAGGTGGTACGCGCCGACCTGCGGGGCCAGCCGGCCCGCGACCTCGGACATCGGGGCGAGCAGCGGCAGCGCGCGGTTCGCGGTCTCGACGGTCTCGTAGGCGATGGCCGTGGTGCCGGACTCCAGGAGCGCGTCCGTGCACGCGCGGGAGGCGGCGAGGTGCAGGTACGTGAAGAGGGTCTGGTCCTTGCGGAGGCGGTGGTACTCCTCGGCGACCGGCTCCTTGACCTTCAGCAGCAGGTCCGCGGTGGCCCAGACCTCGTCGGCGGTGGGCAGGATCTGCGCTCCGGCGGCGACGTACTCCTCGTCCGTGATGGAGGAGCCGGCCCCGGCGTTCTCCTCGACGACGACCTGGTGGCCGTAACGGACGAGTTCGTGCACACCGGCAGGCGTGATCGCCACGCGGAACTCGTTGTTCTTGACTTCGCGGGGGATGCCGACCTTCACGTCGATCACGGTCCTTGGCTCAGAGGGTTACCCGGACATAGCTATACATACCCGGATAGACACAGCGTAAATGGAGACACCGCGAACACCCGCGGCAGAGCCAGTCTAATGAAGGGCTTCTCGCTGTCTAGCCTTACAAAGCATTAATTTTCTGTCGTCGCACTACGGATTTCGTAGGCCGCACTCTCCTCGCCCAGCAATCTCTCGGCCGCACCCCTGTGCAGCCCCGCAGCTGCGGGGTCGCCGAGGCGGTCGAGGGTGTCGGCCAGCCGGAGCTCCAGCGCGGCCTGCAGTCGCAGGTCCTTGGCCTGGCGCGCCCACTCCACGGCCTCCCGGCAGGTCTGCAGCGACTCCTGCGGACGGCCCGCATACTCCTGGACCCGGGCGACCTCGCTGAGCGCCCGCGCCTGGGCGGGCACATCGCCGAGCCTGCGGTAGCCCGCCGCGGCCGCCCGCCAGTTCCGCAGCGCCTCGCCGTACCTGCCCGCGTAGGTGTGGACGGTGCCGAGCCGCCCGTAGAGCCGCGCCTCGTCGGCCCGTTCGCCCTGGGTGAGCCGCTGGGCGAGCGCCCGCCCGTACCAGTCGGAGGCCCGGTGGAAGTCACCCAGCTCCGCGTAGGCGCCGCCTAGGGATTCCATGGCGCGGCCGGTGGCGTACGGATCCTTCGCGGCCCGTCCGGCATCCAGCGCGGCCCGGTAGCGGGCCAGCGCCTCCCGGGTCCGGCCGGTCCCGGCGTCCAGATCGGCGAGGTTGAGCAGCGCGGCCGCCCGCTCCCGGGGAAGATCGCGCCGCTCCGCGACGGCCAGCACCAGACCGTGCAGTCCGTAAAGGTCGGGCGCGGCCGCCTCGGTGCCCTCGTGCACGGCCAGCGCCCGCACCAGAGCGGCCACCAACCGCCTTGCCAGGGTGTCGAGTTCACCGTCCTCGACGGCGATCCGGGCGGAGGCGACCAGTGCGGGCCTGCGGATCCGCAGCCAGGCGGCGGCCGCCTCGGGGCCTGGGAACCGCAAGGAGCGCGGCAGCCCGGCAAGCTTGCGCCGGGCCGGGGAGCCCTCGGGTTCGGTGACCGCGCGGCAGGACTGGAGCAGGCGCACGGTGCGCTCCAGCATCCGGGCCCGGGCGAGCTGGATCTCGGCCGGGCGGTCCCGGTCCTCCAGCAGCGCCCGCAGCAGCGATGCGAGGCAGCCGGGCACCTCGTACTGCGGCTCCTCGGCCCCGTCGCTCCGCAGCAGCCCCAGCCGCACGAAGTCGTCGAGGGTGGTCCGGGCGGCCGAGACGGAACAGCCGGCGAGCGCCGACGCGGTGTGGGCGTCGGCGAGCCCGGCCGGGGCGAGGGAGAGCAGACGCAGTATCCGGGCGGCGGTCGGCGGCAGCGAGTCATGGACCAGCCGGAAGGCGCGGGCCAACGGCCGGGCCCCGGTGGGCTGCTCACTGTCGTCCGGCAGTTCCCGCAGCTGTTTGGTGACGTCGGCCACCGACGCAGTCGGGTGGGTGGCCAGCCAGCCCCCGACCATGACCAGTGCGGCGGGCTGCCCACCGCACTCCTCCGCCAGGGTCTCCGCCGTCAGTGGGTCGACGGTGATCCTGACCTGGCCGATCGCATGGGCGAGCAGTTCCACGGCGGAGCCCGCGTCCAGGCCGCCGATGGTGCAGGGCCGGACGCCGGGGATGCCGGTCAGCGGGCCCTGAGCGGTGGCGATGACGAGACAGTCCGGATTGTCCGGCAGCAGCGGGTCGACCTGTTCGGCGTCGGACGCGTCGTCGAGCAGGAGCAGGACGCGGCGTACGGCGAGCGCCTCGCGGACCATCTCGGACAGTTCGTCCGCGTCCGCGCCGGGCGGGCCGGCCACGTCCAGGCCGCGCAGGAGTTCGCGCGCGGCGCCTTCGGCGGGGACGGGGATGCCACCGGGTTCGGAGAGCCGGACGCGGATCAGCCCGTCGGGGTAGTCGCCCGTGCCGAGCAGCCGGCGGGTGAGTTCGCCGGCCAGTGCGGTACGGCCGGAACCGGGGCGGCCCGCGATCAGCAGGACCCGGGCCCGGCCGCTCTTGCGACCGGCCATGGTGTCCAGTCCGGCCCGTTCGATATCGGCCCGCAGTTCCTTCAACTCGCGCTCGCGCCCGAAGAATCGGGGCGGTTCGACGGCGGCCGGCTCCTCGGTCCCCGCTGCCTCGGCCGGGCCGCTGGTGTCCACCGCCTGATCCGTCACGGGCCACGCTCCACTTCGCTGCACGCGTCGCCCGCCGGAACTCCGGTCAGGGCATTCCGAGCGTAGTTCAGGCGAGTGGGCGAATCAGGTGGAGCGCGGCGGGGAGGTCCCCCGATCGGATCAGCATGTTTTCCGACCGGGGGATGCGAGGGAGCAGCATCCGCCCGGGGCCGCGCGAGCGTCTCCCTCGATGTTCCCGACGGGCCGTCAGGCCGTCAGGCCTCGAACGGCCGGGCGGGCCAGGGCGCCTCCGCGGGCCGCAGCGAGTCGGCCCCGTCGCCCGCAAGCGCCGCCGCGAGCGAGAGCACCCCCACCACCAGGCAGCTGTTGTGCAGGTCCCCGGCGAGGACACCCCGCACGAGATCCTGGAGCGGCACCCGGGCCTGCTCCATGTCGGCCTCCTCCTCGGAGACCTCGAAGCGCTCCCCGTCCGCCTCGGAGATGTTCCGGGCGAGGAAGATCCGTACGGCCTCGTCGCAGCCGCCGGGCGTCGTGTAGACGTCGGTCAGCACCCGCCAGTCCTCGGCCTTGACGTACGCCTCCTCGTAGAGCTCGCGCTGCGCGGCGTGCAGCGGGTTCTCACCGGGCACATCGAGGAGTCCGGCGGGAATCTCCCACAGCTTGTGGCGCACCGGGTGGCGGTACTGGCGCAGCACGAGGACGCGGTCCTCGTCGTCGAGTGCCAGCACGGCGACCGAGCCGGGGTGGACCTGGTAGTCGCGGCGCGCGACCGTACCGTCGGGCATCTCCACGTCATCGGTGCGGACGCTGGTCTTGTTGCCCCGGAACGGAGTCTCGGTCGCGGTGACCGGCCATTCCTCGGGCGTGTCCTGGAAACCCATCTACGTCCTCCCACAAAAAACAGTGACCGGGGTACGCGTCCTCGAAGGATGCGTACCCCGGTCAACCGTAACGCCTGCAGGGATGCCGTTACTTGCCCGGCGTGGCGGCCGTCTTGCGCGCGACGGCCGCCTTCACCAGGCCCGCGAAGAGCGGGTGCGGGCGGGTCGGGCGGGAGCGCAGCTCCGGGTGTGCCTGGGTGGCGACCAGGTAGGGGTGGACCTCGCGCGGGTACTCGACGTACTCGACGAGCTTGTTGTCCGGGGAGGTGCCGGAGAAGACCAGACCGGCCTTCTTCTCCAGCTCGGCGCGGTAGGCGTTGTTGACCTCGTAGCGGTGACGGTGGCGCTCGTCCACGTACGGCTGGCCGTCGTAGGCCTCACGGACGATCGAGCCCTCGGCGAGCTTCGCCGGGTACAGGCCGAGCCGCATGGTGCCGCCCAGGTCGCCCGCGCCCTCGACGTACGCCAGCTGCTCCTCCATCGTCGAGATGACGGGGTGGGCGGTGGCCGCGTCGAACTCTGTGGAGTTGGCGTCGGGGATCTCGGCGAGGTTGCGCGCCGCCTCGATCACGATGCACTGCAGGCCCAGGCAGAGGCCGAGCAGCGGCACCTTGTTCTCGCGGGCGTACTGGATGGCGCCGACCTTGCCGATGACGCCGCGCTCGCCGAAACCGCCGGGGATGCAGATGGCGTCGACGTCGCCGAGCTGCTTCTTGGCGCCGGCCGGGGTCTTGCAGTCGTCGGACGCGACCCACTTGACCTTGACGCGGGCCTTGTTGGCGAAGCCGCCGGCCCGGATGGCCTCGGTGACCGAGAGGTAGGCGTCGGGCAGGTCGATGTACTTGCCGACCAGCGCGACGGTGACCTCGTGGTCGGGGTTGTGGACGCGGTCCAGCAGATCCCCCCAGGTGGTCCAGTCGACGTCGCGGAACGGCAGGTCGAGCTTGCGCACGACGTAGGCGTCCAGGCCCTCGGAGTGCAGCACCTTGGGGATGTCGTAGATCGACTTGGCGTCCGGGCAGGCCACCACGGCCGCCTCGTCGACGTCGCACATCAGCGAGATCTTGCGCTTGATGGCGGTCGGTACGTCGCGGTCGGCGCGCAGCACGATGGCGTCCGGCTGGATACCGATGTTGCGAAGTGCCGCCACCGAGTGCTGGGTGGGCTTGGTCTTGAGCTCGCCGGACGGGCCGATGTAGGGCAGCAGCGAGATGTGCACGACGAAGACGTTGTCCCGGCCGACCTCGTGGCGGACCTGGCGGACGGTCTCCAGGAACGGCAGCGACTCGATGTCGCCGACCGTGCCGCCGACCTCGGTGATGACGACGTCGACGTCGTCGGTGGCCATGCGGCGGATGCGGTGCTTGATCTCGTTGGTGATGTGCGGGATGACCTGCACGGTGTCACCGAGGTACTCGCCGCGCCGCTCCTTGGCGATGACCTGCGAGTAGACCTGGCCGGTGGTGACGTTGGCCGAGCCGTCGAGGTCCACGTCGAGGAAGCGCTCGTAGTGGCCGATGTCCAGGTCGGTCTCGGCGCCGTCGTTGGTGACGAACACCTCGCCGTGCTGGAAGGGGTTCATCGTGCCCGGGTCGACGTTCAGGTAGGGGTCGAGCTTCTGCATGGTGACCCGAAGGCCGCGCGCCTTGAGCAGGGCACCGAGGCTGGAGGCAGTCAGACCCTTGCCGAGGGAAGAGGCGACACCCCCGGTGACGAAGATGTGCTTGGTCGTCGTGGATGTGGGCTGCATAGCCAAAGGGGGCTCCCGTGGTCGCGATCGTGAGGTGCGTACCGGCATTCCCATCCGGAGAATCCGGAGGTGCCGTCGCTGCGGTTCGGGGGCCTCGTCTGCTGTCGCCGACGACCACCGGTCCACGGGCTACCAGGGTATCAGCGACGAGGGGAGCCTGCTTCCGGCCACTCCCGGCACATCCTGCACACGGGATCACCGCATGTCTCACACGCCCCACCCGTTCGGCTCATCTCTGTTGCCGAGAGCGTCGCGCGGATCACCCGGGTGCGTCGTATCCTGCTCGGACACTCGCTCCGGGCGAGGTATGAGCTCGCAGGTTCCCCCACATCAACCCCCTGCAACGACCTCTTGACCCGCAGTAAGCGCCCCACGGGGCGACATGGCCGTTCGACTGGAGATGCACGTGGCCGGGCGCATCGAGGATTACGCACTCATCGGAGACATGCAGACCGCCGCCCTGGTCTGCCGGGACGGCACGGCCGACTGGCTGTGCCTGCCCCGCTTCGATTCACACGCCGTCTTCGCGGGACTGCTGGGTACCGAGGAGCACGGCTTCTGGCGCCTGGGACCGGCCCGCGCGGAGGGCACGGAACCGCCGCAGGCGGACCGTCGCCGCTATCGCGGGGACTCACTGATCCTGGAATCGGAATGGGACACGCCGCGCGGCACGGTCAGAGTGACCGACTTCATGCCGCCTCGCGACGGCGCGCCCCAGCTGATCCGGATCGTGGAGGGGATCAGCGGCCGGGTGCCCATGCGCTCGGAGCTGCGGATGCGGTTCAGCTACGGGCGCGTCACCCCCTGGGTACACAAGGTGGACGGCCGTACGGTCGCCGTCGCGGGCCCGGACTCGGTCTGGCTGGACACCCCCGCTGAGACCTTCGGCGAGAACCTGACGACGTACTCCGACTTCACCGTCGCCCCCGGTGACCGGATCGCGTTCACGATCAGCTGGCAGCCCTCGCACCGCGAACCGCCCGCCCTCCCGGATCCGGAGGGCTCGCTGGAGGCCACCGCGGACTTCTGGCGCGAGTGGGTCGCCCAGTGCACGTACCACGGCCCCTACCGCGAGGCCGTGGTCCGCTCGCTGATCACTCTGAAGGCCCTGACGTACGCGCCGACCGGCGGCATCGTCGCCGCGCCGACCACGTCCCTGCCGGAGGACATCGGCGGTTCACGCAACTGGGACTACCGCTACACCTGGCTGCGCGACGCCGCGATCACTCTCTCCTCGCTCCTGCGCACCGGCTACCGCGAGGAGGCCCGCGCCTGGCGCGAGTGGCTGCTGCGGGCGGTCGCGGGCGACCCCGAGAACCTCCAGATCATGTACGGCATCGCGGGCGAGCGGGAGCTCGGCGAGGCGGAGCTGGACTGGCTGCCGGGTTACGAGAACTCCGGCCCGGTCCGGGTCGGCAACGGCGCGGCGGGCCAGCTCCAGCTGGATGTGTACGGCGAGGTCACCGAGGCCCTGCACCTCGCGCACATGACGGGGCTGACCCGTAACGACTACGCGACCGGTCTCCAGCTCAAGCTGATCGGGTACCTGGAGAAGCACTGGGACGAGCCGGACGAGGGCATCTGGGAGGTGCGCGGGCCGCGCCGGCACTTCGTGCACTCCAAGGTGATGGCCTGGGTCGCGGTCGACCGGACCATCAAGCTGATCGAGTCCGGCGACACGGACGGACCGCTGGAGAGGTGGCGCGAGCTGCGCGACGACATCCACCGCGACGTCTGCGAACGCGGCTACGACAGGGAGCGCAACACCTTCACCCAGTCCTACGGGTCGAAGGAACTGGACGCCTCCCTGCTGCTGATCCCCCAGATGGGGTTCCTGCCGCCCGACGACAAGCGGGTCATCGGCACGATCGAGGCGATCCAGCGGGAGCTGTCCACCGAGGACGGCTTCGTGCTCCGCTACCCCACCTCGGGCGAGAACGCGGGCGTGGACGGTCTGGAGGGCGACGAGGGCGCGTTCCTGGCGTGTTCGTTCTGGCTGGCGGACGACCTGGCGATGATCGGCCGGGTCGACGAGGCCCGCCAGCTCTTCGAGCGCCTGCTGTCCCTGCGCAACGACCTGGGGCTGCTGGCCGAGGAGTGGGACGCGCGGCTGCAGCGCCAGGTGGGCAACTTCCCGCAGGCGTTCAGCCATGTGCCGCTGATCGACACGGCGCTGCGGCTGACTGCAAGCGGGGCGTACGTGGGCTGACGTCGGCCGGCTGGGCGCGCAGGGCCGACCGCCCGGTCGGACACGTCGACGAGCAGGCACCCGGCGGCCCGGCGACACGCTCCCCCGCGCGTGTCGCTCGTGGGCGATCCGCCGGCCCGGTGAGGCCCTGTGGTGGATGTCGACCATGAGGCCGAGCGATTCGTCGACTCGGCCACTGCCCTGTCACCGAAGCGCTCGCCTTGGCATTCGGTCGGTTTGTCGACCTGCGCGCCGAAGGCGGCAGGCGGGCCGGGAGCTCGTCGAGGCGTGCCGTCGCCATCGGCATGACGACCTGCTGATGCAGAGGCCGGGCCGGAGCGGGACGCCGGTCCGAACCGGCTGCGTCCCGACGGCGTACGTGTGCGGATCTCTGCTTCGGTCCGGAGGATCTCTGCGGGACGGGACCCCGGGCTCACCGCAGCACCACCACCGCCGTCAGCCGGCCTCCGCCTCCTGGTCCGTCACCACCGGACGGTGCTCCGAGGGCAGCCCCCACTCGCTCCAGGAGCCGTCGTACACCGCCAGCTCGCGGTACCCGGCCAGCGCGGCGCCCAGCGTCAGGACGCAGGCGGTGACACCCGATCCGCAGCTGAAGAACAGCCGCTCCCGGTCCTGCGCCAGCGCGGTGAACGCGGCCCGCAGTTCCTCCGCCGGGCGCATCCGGCCCTCGTGCTGGATCTCGCCGAAGGGCAGACTGACCGCCCCGGGCATATGGCCGCCGCGCAGGCCCGGGCGCGGCTCGGGGGCCGTCCCGCGAAAGCGTTCCCGGGACCGGGCGTCGAAGACTGCGGATGCCGGGTCGGAGAGGGCCGCCGCCACCGCGTCGGCGCCCACGAGCAGTCCCGCGCGCGGCCTGGCGGTGAAGTCACCGCGCTCCGCGGGGGCGGTGGGTGCGCCGTCCTCCGTCGGCAGTCCGGCAGCCGCCCAGCCGGGCAGGCCCCCGTCGAGCACCGCGACCCGGTCGAAGCCCATCGCACGGAGCATCCACCAGGCCCGGGCGCTGGAGTAGATGCCCACCGCGTCGTAGACCACGACCGTGTCGCCGTCGTGCAGGCCGAGAGAGCGCAGCTCCTCGGTGAACCGTCCGGCGTCGGGCATCGTGTGGGGCAGCGGTCCCGTGTGGTCGGAGAGCGTGCCGTCGATGTCGAACGGCCGCGCACCCACGATCCGCTGCGCGGACCCCCGGTGCGCGCCGACGGAGGCATCGAGCACCAGGAGCCCCGGGGAGCCGAGCCGTCCGGCGAGCCAGTCCGGGCCGACCAGCGGGCCGGGCAACGGGCCGGGCAACGGGCCGGGCAGGGGATCGTCCGGCCCCGCGTCCGCCGTCCTCACGGGCGCGCCGGGACCGACCCGCTCCCCGTACGGCAGCGCATCCTCGTCCATGCTTGCTCCCCCTCGTCCCGGTAGCAGGATTTTCAAGATCGCAGCGGGCCCCGGCCCTGTCAACGGCGTACCGCCCCGACAGAGCCTCCGGCGTCCCGGGCCGGTACCTTCCTGACCAGGGTGACCGCAGCCGTGCGGCCACCCGGTCCGACAGACGCGAAACGCGAGGCCAGAGCCAGTGGAGACCCAAGGCGGCATCACCGTGCAGCGAGCCCTTGAGCTGCCGGGTCTGCGCAGCGGACTCCCCGAGGTGGTGACCGGAGGCGACCGGCTCGGCCGTACCGTGCGCTGGGTACACGCGGGCGAGGTCCCCAACATCGCGTCGCTGCTCAAGGGCGGCGAGCTGCTCCTCACCACCGGCCTGGGTCTCGGAACCCGCCCTGCCGAACAGCGGGCGTTCGTCCGGCGGCTCGCCGACCGCGGGATCGCCGCCCTCGTCGTGGAACTCGGTCCGCGCTTCAGCAGGCTGCCGTCCTCGATCGTGGACGCCGCCCGCGCAGCCGGGCTGCCGCTGGTCCAGCTGCACCGCGAGGTGCCGTTCGTGACGGTGACGGAGGAGATCCACACCGAGATCGTCAACGGCCACTACGCGCTCCTGCAGCAGGCCGAGGAGGTCCACCGGCGCTGCACCCAGGCGCTGCTCGGTGGCGGCGGGGTGCCCCAGGTGCTCGGCATCCTGGCGGATTTCACGGCCAACCCGGTCTTCCTGGAGACGGCCGACGGCCAGCTGCTGTACGCGGCGGGCACCGAGTCGGGCCCGGTGTCCGCCGATCCGCTCCAGGTCTGGGACGGAATGCGGGGCGGCCGGGCCGCCCGTGAGTCGCCACCCGTCGGCTCGGTGCTGGTGGATGTGCCGGGCGGTGGCCCGGGAACCGGCTCGGTGCGGGCCAGGCTGGTCCTGTTGGCGGTGGACGCGCCGCTGGTGCCGGTGCACCGGATGGCGGCGGAACGGGCGGCGGGCATCCTCGCGGTGGTGCTGATGCAGGCCCGCCAGGAGGAGGAGCTCGCGGCGCGCGGCCGTGGTGACTTCCTCACCGACCTCGCGGAGGGCCGCATCACACCCGAGGACGCGCCGGCCCAGGCACGTGTACTGGGCTTCAAGCCGGGCGAGATGCCGCTGCTCCCCGTGGTGATGCGGCTGGCCCCGGAGCTCTCCCCCTCCGGGAACTGGGCGCTGATGGCACGCGCGGTCCTGGAGGAGCTGTCCTCGGTGGGGGTGCCGGTGCTGCTCGGGGTGCGGCCGGTGGAGGGCCGGGTGCCGCTGCTGCTGGGGCTGCGTACGGAGACGGAGCGTACGGCGGTGGCCGACCGGGTCGCCGCGGCGCTGCGGGCCGGGGTGGAGCGGGCCGGCCTGGAGCGGGCGGGCTCCCATCCCCCCGTCGTGGTGGTCGGGGTGGCGGGCAGCTGGGCGGCGGCCGGTGCGGGGCTGCGGCACGCGGCGGAGACGGCGACCGCGGCCCAGGGGCTGAGCGACCGGCCCTGGTACGACGCCCGGCGGCTCGACATCGATCTGCTGCTGTGGCGGCTGCGGGACCATCCGGATCTGGCGGCGTTCGTCGAGCGGGCGATCGGCCCGCTCCGCGATCACGACCGCACCTCGCGCCCGCCGCTGCTGCCCACGCTGGAGACGTATCTGGCCCATGCGGGCCGCAAGGCGGAGACGGCACGCGAACTGCATCTGAACCGCCAGACGCTGTACAACCGGCTGGCCCGCATCGGTGAGCTGCTCGGCACCGATCTGGACGACCCGCAGGCCGTCCTGGCACTGAGCCTGGCCCTGCGCGCCCGCCGCCATGCGACGTGACCGGCGGCCTCAGCGGGTCCGGGCCACCGCGAGCGGCTGCACCAACTCGTCGTACACGCTGAGCACTTGGGCGATCGTGTCGTCCTCGGTCGGCCAGCTCGCGGCCTGTCTGGGGCCGGCGGCCGCCAGTCGTTCCCGCTCCGCCGGATCACCGAGCAACCGGGCGACGGCCCGGGCGAGCGCCTCCGCGTTCGCGTACGGCACGAGTTCCGCCGCGTCACCCACGAGTTCGGGCACTCCGCCGACCGCGGTCGCGACCAGCGGCGCGCCGATCCGCAACGCCTCCTGGGCCAGCACCGAACGCGCCTCCCAGCGGCTGGGCAGCACGACCAGGTCGGCGGCAGCCAGGAGTTCGGGAACGTCGGCTCGGCCGCCGATCAGCGAGACGGGCAGGTCCTCGGCCTTGATCCGGCGCCGCAGCGCCGCCCGCTCACGCCCCTCACCCGCGATGACCAGCAGAGGTACGGGGTCGAGCCGGCGCCACATCCGTGCCGCATCGAGCAGCGTGCCGTACCCGTGATGCGGTACGAGGCTGCCCACCGCCACGATCAACGGCCGTTCCACCGCACCGAGTTCGGCCCGAACCTTGCCCTCGGGCGCCGGCGCGGGGACACGTGGCGCGGGAACGGCGACGGGCGCGAGGCGGGCGTCGCGCGCACCGCGGCGCCGGGCCCGGTCGACCAGGTCCGACGACGTGCCGAGCACAACCGACGCCGCACGGGCGGCTCTTCGCTCCAGCATGTGCAGCAGCCGGCGGCGCGCACCCTCGGCGTGGGCCCGGGTGTGCCAGGTCATGACCAGCGGGACCTGTCGGCCGCCGAGCGCCAGCGCGGCCCGCACGGCGGCGTGCAGTCCGTGCGCGTGCACGACGTCGGCACCTTGGCAGGCGGCGCGCAGCGTGGCGACGGCGGCGGGGTCACTGCGCCGGGGTACCGGCACGAAACGGGCCCCCGTGCCGGAGAACTCGTAGGCGCGCTCCAGCGCCGCGGGCGCGCAGACGGTGACCTGCACGCCTCGCGCGACCAGTCCGGCCGCCAGCGATCCGACATGGGCGCTGCTGCCCGAACTGCCGCCGCCCAGCACTTGGACCGTACGCAGCTGTGACACGTTGAATGGCTCCCGGGGCTCCCGAGTCGGGGGTAACGGCGTCACCCGACGGCCGTAAGTACACCGTCAAGGATGCCAGTCCGTACGCACGTTCCGGCACGGCCGAGCCGATACGCCGGGGCGCACCGCGACAAACCGGGCGTGGCGCACCACCCGCACGGGTGAACCCCGGGCGGAACCGGACGCGGGATCAGCGCTTGCCGACCGCCTCGGTGAGCCGGCTGACGCGGGGTCTCCGTCCGCGCGGCGACGGGCGGACAGGCGCACGGACGGGCAGGCGCCGCGTCCGCTCATGCAGACAGAGCGCTCAGCCGTCCGCCCGTGCCGTGGCCAGCAGTTCCTCCGCGTGTGCCCGGGCCGTCTCGGAGTCCTCCTGGCCCGCGAGCATCCGCGACAGCTCCCGTACCCGGTCCTCGCCCTCCAGGACCGTGACACCGCTGCTGGTCACCGAGCCGTCCACGGTCTTCTCGACCAGCAGCTGGCGATCGGCGAACGCGGCCACCTGGGGCAGGTGGGTGACGACCACGACCTGCGCCGACCGGGCGAGCTTCGCCAGCCGCCGGCCGACCTCGACGGCCGCCTTGCCGCCGACGCCCGCGTCGACCTCGTCGAAGAGGTAGGTGGGTACGGGGTCGGAGCCGGCGAAGACCACCTCGACGGCGAGCATCACCCGGGACAGTTCGCCGCCCGACGCACCCTTGGCGATCGGGCGGGGCTGGGCGCCGGGGTGCGGGGCCAGCAGGAGTTCGACCTCGTCGGCGCCGGACGGTCCGTACGCCACGTTGCGCCCGTCGATCTCGATGCCCGACGCCTCGTCCGCCGCCTCGGTCTGCCGGATGTCGAAGGAGACGCGGGCGTGGGGCATGGCGAGGGAGGCGAGTTCCGCGGTCACCGCGTCGGCGAAGAGCGCGGCGGCTGCCGTACGGGCATCCGTCAACGCCTGGCCGAGGCTGGAGAGTTCGGCGCGCAGGGCATCGCGTTCCGCGGTCAGTTCGCCGATCCGGTCGTCGTCGCCCTCCAGCTCGGTCAGCCGGGCCACTCCGTCCTCGGCCCAGGCCAGCACTGCGGCGATGTCCACGCCGTACTTGCGGGTCAGACCGGTGAGCGCGGCGCGGCGCTCCTCGACCGCGGCGAGCCGCAGCGGATCCGAGTCCAGCTGGTCGGCGTAACCGGACAGTTCGCCCGCGACGTCGGAGAGCAGGATCGAGATCTCGCCGACCCGGTCGGCGAGCGCGGCGAGCGCCGGATCGTGGGCGCGCACCCCGTCCAGGGCCTGTCCGGCGGCCGCGACGACGGCTCTCGCGTCGACGGCCTCCGGGTCCTCGGGGTTGCCGGCCAGCGCGGTGTGCGCGAGAGCGGCGGCGGAGGCCAGCGCATCGGCGTGGCCCAGGCGCTGCGCCTCGGCGGCGAGGTCGGCGTCCTCGCCGGGCAGCGGTTCGACCGCAGCGATCTCGTTCAGCCCGAAACGCAGCAGATCGGCTTCCTGGGCGCGCTCACGGGCGCGCGTGGTCAGCTCGTCGAGCTCACCGGCGACCTCGCGCAGCCGCCTGTAGGCCGCCTCGTACTTGGCGTGGGGCACGGCGACACCGTCGCCCGCGTACCGGTCCAGGGCCTGCCGCTGCCGGGCCGGCTTGAGCAGCCCCTGCTGGTCGGTCTGGCCGTGCACGGCGACGAGTTCGTCGGCGAGTTCGGCCAGCACTCCCACCGGCACGGATCTGCCGCCGAGATGGGCCCGGGAGCGCCCTTCCGCGGAGACGGTCCGGCTGATGAGCAGCGCACCGTCCTCGATCTCGGCCCCGGCCTCCTCGGCCCGCAACGCCACCGCGTCGCCCTCGGCCACCGTGATCCGGCCCTCGACGACAGCGGCCTTGGCACCGATCCGCACCAGGGCAGGGTCGGCGCGCCCGCCGAGCAGCAGCCCCAGACTGGTGACGACCATGGTCTTGCCCGCGCCGGTCTCACCGGTCACCGCGGTGAAACCGGGTGACAGTTCCACCACCGCGTCGTCGATGACTCCGAGCGACCGTATCCGCATCTCCTCCAACACGGACATGACCATACGAGGTTTCATGGCCCGCGCGCACACGGGTCGCGGTCCGGGCGCCGGATCCGATGGATCCGCCGGTGCGAAAACCGTCGAGTCAGTGCGGTGCGCCCCGCCACCCCGACACGGGCAGCGCGAACTTGGCCACCAGCCGGTCCGTGAACGAGGCCTGGTGCAGTCGCGCAAGCCGTACGGGCACGGCACCGCGCCGCACCTCGACACGCGCGCCCGCGGGCAGCTCCACGGTCCGGCGCCCGTCGCACCACAGCACCCCGTGCGGGGTGTGCGGCTGGACCTCGACGGCGAGCACCGAGGTCGGCGAGGTCACCAGCGGCTTGGCGAACAGCGCGTGGGCGCTGATCGGGACCATCAGCAGCGCCTCGACCTCGGGCCACACGACGGGACCGCCGGCCGAGAAGGCGTACGCGGTCGAGCCGGTGGGCGTCGCGCACACGATGCCGTCGCAGCCGAATCCGGTCACCGGCCGGCCGTCGATCTCCAGCACGACCTCGAGCATCCGCTCGGGCGACACCTTCTGCACGGCCGCCTCGTTGAGCGCCCAGTCCCGGTGGACGATGTCGCCGTTGCTGTGCACGAGGACGTCGATCGTCATGCGCTCCTCGACGGTGTACGCCCGGGTGACGACCCGGTCGACGACCTTGTCGAGGTCGTCGCGCTCGGCCTCGGCGAGGAAGCCGACCCGGCCGAGGTTGACGCCGAGCATCGGGACCCCGGAGGCGCGCGAGAGCTCGGCGCCCCGCAGCAGCGTCCCGTCGCCGCCCAGCACGATCAGGAGCTCACAGCCGTTCACCGCCTCGGGCGAGGCATCGGTGACGGTCTCGACGGACGGCGGCAGCGGCAGATCGGCCGCCTCCATCGCCAGGACCCGCACGCCCAGGCCGCTGCGGAGCAGCCCCTGGACGACGAGCTCGGCGCTGCGGATCGCGGCCGGCCGGCCGGTGTGCGCCAAGAGAAATACTGTTCGTGCCGCATTCGTCGTCAACGAGGCCCCTCCGCCACTGCACGGTCGACATCTGCGGGATCCAGCTCAGGTGCTCCGGCCCGCAGCCACAGAAAGTACTCGACATTCCCTGACGGCCCGGGCAACGGGCTCGCCGTCACACCCCGCACACCCAGGCCCAGCGCCCAGGCCCTGCGGGCCACCTCCCGTACCGCTTCGGCGCGCAGCTCGGGGCTGCGCACCACGCCGCCGCTGCCGAGGCGCTCCTTGCCGACCTCGAACTGCGGCTTGACCATGAGGACCAGGTCCGCGTCGGGGGCGGCGCAACGCGCCAGGGCGGGCAGCACGAGACCGAGCGGGATGAACGACAGATCGCCCACCACCAGGTCCACCGTCTCGCCGTCGATCGCCTCCAGGGTCAGTTCCCGCACATTGGTACGGTCCTTGACGACGACGCGTTCATCGGACTGGAGCGACCAGGCGAGCTGCCCGTAGCCGACGTCCACGGCGAGGACGCGGGCCGCTCCGGCCCGCAGCAGCACATCGGTGAACCCACCGGTCGACGCCCCGGCGTCCAGCGCCCGCCGTCCCTCCACCTTCAGCCCGAGCGGGACGAAGGCGGCGAAGGCGCCCGCCAGCTTGTGGCCGCCCCGCGAGACGTACTCGGGGTCGCTGTCGTCCTTGGTGACGACGAGCGCGGCACTCGTCTCGACCTGGGTGGCCGGTTTGGTCGCGGTGTTGCCGCCGACGGTCACCCGTCCTGCGGCGATCAGCTGGCTCGCATGCTCGCGTGAGCGGGCGAGCTTTCGGCGTACCAGCTCGGCGTCGAGGCGGCGACGGGCCACTCCTGCCACGTTCGGTTCAGCTCCTGTTGTCGTACGAGGGCATCGGTGCGGGTGCCGGTGCGGGTGCGGGCCTGGCGTCCAGCGCGGTCAGCGTGTCGCGCAGGCCACGGTGTACATCCTCGTACACCTCGATGTGTCCGTCCGCCGGGAGGTGGTCCGCATCGGCCAGACGCTCCAGGTGCGCGTCCACGCCGGAGCTGCCCGTGGGCGTGCGTACGACACCGAGGGGCGCCGGACCGGCGGGCTCGTGCGAGACCGTGGCGGGCGGCTCCTGCGGTACGTCCTGCGGCATCTCCCCGGGCGCTGTTCCGGCGGCCGGGTCCGGCCCCGGCGTCGAGTCGCTCATGCGGGAAACGCTACCGCGAAGGGCTGCGGTACCGTCGGTCACGATGGCGACCATGGCGGAGTGCCGCAGCGCACTCGACAGACTTTCCGACAACCTCGCGGGGGCCGACGGCGATGTGCGCAGCGCGGCGGCGCTCGACCGTTCGCTCAGCTGCCACATCAAGGACCTCGACGTGACGTTCACCGGACGCCTCACCGGCGGCCGGATCCAGGTCCTGGACACGGTCCAGGGACCGCCTCCGGAGAAGGCGGAGATCCGGCTCGCGATGACCGGGGACGACCTGGTGGCGATGGTGGACGGCGAGCTGAACTTCGCCAAGGCGTGGGGCTCGGGCAGGGTCCGTCTGGAGGCCGGCTTCCGCGACCTCCTGAAGCTCAGATCGCTGCTGTAGCAGCCACCACGCAGCCGGGGCGGCGCCGGCCGCCCCGAGCCCGTCCGGCGATTGAGGGCACAGCGTGGCCGCAGCTCACGCGCCCCTGGACACCGGCACCCGCGGCCCGCGCACCCGCGCGGCAGGCACCACCAGCGGCGTCCCCGTCTCCGGATCGGGGATCACCTGGCACCGCAGCCCGAACACCCGCTCCACGAGCTCCGCGGTGACGATCTCCCCGGGCTCGCCCTCCGCGATGATCTCGCCCTCCCGCATGGCGATGAGGTGCGTGGCGTACCGCGCGGCGTGGTTCAGATCGTGCAGGACCGCCACCAGCGTGCGTCCCTGCGTCTCGTGCAGTTCGGCGCACAGGTCGAGCACGTCGATCTGGTGCTGGATGTCGAGGTAGGTGGTCGGCTCGTCGAGCAGCAGCAGGGGCGTCTGCTGGGCGAGCGCCATCGCGATCCAGACCCGCTGGCGCTGCCCGCCGGACAATTCGTCGACATAGCGATCACCCAGCGCGCCGACACCGGTCGATGCCATCGATTCCTCGATAATGCGTTCGTCCTCGGGTGACCACTGCCGCAGCAGCCCCTGGTGCGGGTAGCGCCCCCGGGCCACGAGGTCCGCCACCGTGATGCCCTCCGGTGCGATGGAGGACTGGGGCAGCAGCCCCAGGGTCCTGGCGACCTTCTTCGCGGGCAGGCCGTGAATCGCCTCCCCGTCGAGCAGCACCCTGCCCCGGGTCGGCTTCAGCATCCGGGACAGCGCCCGCAGCAGCGTGGACTTCCCGCAGGCGTTGGGGCCGACGATCACGGTGAACGAGTGGTCGGGGATCTCGACCGAGAGGTTCTCCGCGATGACCCGCTGGTCGTATCCGAGGGTCACCGAATCGGCGGTGAGACGCTGCATGGTCGTACTCCGGGGGTGGGTCGGTTCGGTGAGGGGACGGGGGGCAGTGTCGGTGCCGGGCGCCCGCTCCGCGCCCCGTGCACGGGCCTTCATATGCGGCCCGCCTTGCGCTCGGACACGAGGAGCCACAGCAGATAGCAGCCACCGAGCACCCCGGTGATGACTCCGACGGGCAGTTGCCGGTCGCCGAAGGCCTCCATCGAGACCCAGTCGGCGACGAGGAGCAGCGCCGCCCCCATGAACGTCGCGGCCACCAGGTTGGGGCCGGTGGAGCGGCTGAGCCGGCGGGCCAGCTGCGGGGCGCTCAGCGAGACGAAGGCGATCGGTCCCGCGGCGGCCGTGGCGACGGCGACGAGCAGCACGGCGGAGCCCATCAGGACGAGCCGGGTGCGTTCGACCCGTACGCCGAGCGCGTACGCGGCGTCGTCGCCCATCTCCATCACCCGCAGGGCGGGCCCATGCCCGAACACCAGCGGGAGCAGCACGCCGCAGACCACGAGCAGGGGCCAGACCTGCGCCCAGTCCCGGCCGTCGAGCGAACCCGTCATCCAGACGACGGCACGGGTCGCGTCGACCAGGTTGGCCTTGGTGATCAGGTACTGGGTCGCGGCGGTGAGCATGGCGGCCGCGCCGATCCCCACCAGGACGAGCCGGAATCCGTGGACCCCGCGCTTCCACGCCAGCAGGTAGACGGCGACCCCGGTCAGCAGTCCGCCGGCCACCGCGCCGCCCGCGACCGCGGCCGCGCCGCCCTGGAAGAGGACGATCACGGTCAGCGCCCCCACGGTCGCGCCCTGGCCGAAGCCGAGTACGTCCGGGCTGCCGAGCGGGTTGCGCGAGATGGTCTGGAAGACGGCGCCGCCGACGCCGAGGGCCGCCCCGACGAGGAGTCCGACCAGCACCCGCGGCAGGCGCAGGTCCGTGACGATGAACTCCTGCTGGAAGGTGCCGTGTCCGAAGAGCGTGGTGACGACCTCGCCCGGCGTCATCGCGAAGTCGCCGCTGCCGATGAGGACGACGGCTGCGATCGCGGCCACGGCGGCGAGCAGCAGGATGACGAGGGACGCCCGGGCGTTCATCCGGAACGAGTACCCGCCGGCCGTCCGCACGGCCCGTACCGACCGCGCAGTCCCCTTCGTCTCCGCGCTCGCTGTCGTCTCTCCGGTCTCCGCCTTGGTGGCCTTCACAGCTGGGGCATCCTCTTGCGTCGTACGAGGTGGATGAAGACGGGCCCGCCGAGCAGCGCGGTGACGATGCCGACCTGCAGTTCGGACGGACGGGCGACGATCCGGCCGACCACGTCCGCGCCGAGAAGGAGCACCGGGGAGAGCACGGCCGCGTACGGCAGGATCCACCGCATGTCGGGGCCGGTGATCGCTCGCACCAGGTGCGGGATCATCAGCCCGATGAAGACGATGGGCCCGCACGCGGCTGTGGCGGCCCCGCACAGCAGGGTGACGGCGAGCATCGCGAGGACCCGGGTCCGGGTGAGATGGGCGCCGAGGGCCCGCGCCGTGTCGTCGCCCATCTCCAGGGCGTTGAGCGGTCGCGCGATGAGCAGCGTGAGGAGTACGCCGAGTGCGATGAACGGCCACACCTTGCCGATGGTGTCCATGTTCGCGGAGGCCAGCGAGCCGACGGTCCAGAACCGCAGCCGGTCCAGCGCCGCCGAGTCCAGCAGCTGTACGGCGTTGACGTAGCCGTACAGTGCGGCGGTGACGGCCGTCCCCGCGAGCGCGAGCCGTACCGGATTGGCGGACCGGCTGCCGCCGAGCAGATACACGGCGACCGAGACGATCGCGGCTCCGGCGAAGGCGAACCAGACATATCCGGTCAGCGAGGTGACGCCGAAGAAGCTGATGGCGGAGACGACCGCCGCCGACGCACCCGCGTTGACGCCGAGCAGCCCGGGCTCGGCGAGCGGGTTGCGGGTCAGCGCCTGCATCACGGCCCCGGCGAGTCCGAGTGCGGCGCCGACGATCAGCCCGAGCACGGTCCGGGGGATCCGCACCTTCCGTACGAGGACGTCGTCGCCGCTCCCCCCGTAGTGGAACAGGCCGTGCCACACATCTGCGAGCGGCAGGCCCTTGGCGCCGATCGCAATACTCGCCAGGCACACCAGCACCAAGGCGGCCAACGCCACCAGGAGCCCTGCGGCACGTACCGCATGGCGCCTGGGGGGCGCGGCGCTGACCGGCGCGGCTATCGGGCCTGCGCTCGGGTTCGGAGGACTCTCAACCAACACGGGGTTAGGTTAGCCTAGCCTGCTGTGGCCTCGATCTGAGCGCCCTCACCGCGGCCCGGCCCCCGCCGGAAGCGGCCGCCCCTCACCGCCGCTACAGCCCGAGCCGGGCCACCGCCTTCCCCGAGTCCAGTGCGCACGAGCCGTCCCCGGCGTGCGTCCACGCGGCCGCGCACAGCGCCCGCAGACCGTCGAGCGCGTCCCCATCGCCTTCCAGCACCAGCGCCTCGCCACGTACGGAGGCCGTCCAGCCGCCGCAGGCGTACGCCTCGTCCGTCCGCGTCACCTCGGGCTGCCCCGTCAGCAGCCCACGCAGGTCGGCGTCCACGTACGTCGGCCGGTGTTCGGGCACCGCGGCCACCAGCTGTGCCGCATCCGTCACTCCGGTCAGCACCAGCAGGGAGTCCACTCCCCCGTTGAACGCCCCCTCGATGTCCGTGTCGAGTCGGTCCCCGACCACCAGCGGCCGCTCGGCCCCGGTCCGCAGCACCGTCTCGCGGTGCATCGGCGGCAGCGGCTTCCCGGCCACCTGCGGCTCGGCTCCGGTCGCGATCCGTACGACCTCCACGGCCGCTCCGTTGCCCGGCGCGATCCCCCGGGCGCTCGGAATCGTCAGGTCCGTGTTGGACGCGAACCACGGCAGTCCGCGATTGATGGCGTACGAGGCCTCTGCGAACCTGCCCCACGCCATGTCCGGCCCGCCATATCCCTGCACCACCGCGACCGGGTCGTCGTCCGCGGACTCCACGGGCTCCAGCCCGCGTTCACGCAGCGCCACCCGCAGCCCCTCGCCCCCGATCACCAGCACCCGTGCCCCGGCCGGCAGCTGGTCGGCGACCAGCCGGGCCACGGCCTGCGCCGAAGTGATCACGTCGGCGGGCTCGGCGGGCACCCCGATTTCGGTCAGATGCTGCGCCACTGCGGCCGGCGTCCGCAGGGCGTTGTTGGTGACATACGCCAGATGCATACCGCCGTCCCGTGCGGTACCGAGGGCCTCGGCAGCATGGTTGATCGCCTGCCCACCCGCGTACACCACCCCGTCGAGATCGAGCAGCGCCGTGTCGTACGCCTCGCTCAGCGCGGTGCTGCTCCCGCTCGGTCCGGTCCTGCTCGCCTGGCTCATATCCTGCGCTCCTCGTAGCCTGTCTGTCCCCCGATCATCGCGCATCGCCGGACCGCACATACGATGCAGAAATGAACACACGAGGCCCCGCGGACGAGGGACTGCGTCTCATTCCTTTCCGTGGACTGCGTTACGTCCCCGAGCGGGTAGGCAGTCTCTCGGCGGTGACCTCGCCCCCGTACGACGTGGTCGTACGGCCCGACGGGCTGCTCCACCTGGAATCCGCGGACCCGCACAACATCGTGCGGCTGATCCTGCCGCAGGCCGACACCGCGGCCGCCCGGCACGAACAGGCCGCCGCGACCCTGGACCGCTGGCTGGCCGAGGGGGTGCTCGCCCCCGATTCCGAACCGGCGCTGTACGTCTACGAGCAGCGCAACGGCGAGATCCTGCAACGCGGCGTCGTCGGCGCCCTGGCACTCTCGGGCCCCGCGGACGGCATAGTGCTCCCGCACGAGGACGTGATGGCCCATGTCGTCGAGGACCGCGCCGATCTGATGCGGACCACCGGAGCCCACCTCGAACCGCTGCTGCTGACCTACCGCAGCGACGGCAACGCCACAGGCGCGACCGCGGTCATCGAGCGGATCATCCACCGTCCGCCGCTGCTCGCCACAACTACCGAGGACGGCTACAGCCACCGGCTGTGGGCGGTCACCGATCCCACCGACCGGGCGGAGATCGAGACGGACCTGGCCGGTCACCAGGCCCTCATCGCCGACGGCCATCACCGTTGGGCCACCTACCTCCGCCTCCAGCAGGAGCACTCCGTCCCCGGCCCCTGGGACTTCGGCCTGGTCCTCCTGGTCGACACGGCCCGCTACCCGCTCCGGGTCCGCTCCATCCACCGGCTGCTGCACGGGCTGCCCGTCGCCGACGCGCTCGCCGCGCTGGACGGCCTGTTCCGCGTCCGCATCGTCGAGGGGCCGCTCCCAAGGGCACTGGACGCCTTGGCAGACGCGGCAGCGAAGGGCAACGCCTTCCTGCTCGCGGGCGACGGCGCCTTCCATCTCGTCGACCGCCCGTCCGAGAGCCTGCTGGCCCGTACCGTACCGGCGGACCGGCCGGCCGCCTGGCGCACCCTCGACGCGACGGTCCTGCACTCGGCGCTGCTCGACCATGTCTGGCAGATCCCCGACGACCCGGCGCACATCGCCTACATCCACGACACCGCGGCAGCCGTCGAACAGGCCGAGCGCCACAACTCCACGGCGGTGCTGATGCATCCGGTACGCGAAGAGGTCGTCCGCGACCTGGCCCGGCAGGGTGTGACCATGCCTCGCAAGTCGACCTCCTTCGGCCCCAAGCCGGCCACGGGCCTGGTCCTGCGCAGCCTGACTCTCGGCTGACCCGCCCCGAACGCAGAAGAGGGCGGCACCCCATGGGTGCCGCCCTCTTCCTATGCGTTACGCCTTGACCGGACCGTCGTCCTCGTCGTCGTCCTCGTCCTCGTCATCCGCGTCCTCGTCGTCGATGTCGTCGTCCTCATCGGCTACGACCGGCGCCTCGGCGGTGGCGGTGGCGGTGGCGGTGGCGGTGGCGGCATCGTCCTCGTCGTCACCAAGGGCATCGACGAACTCGACACCGTCCAGCTCGGCAAGGCGGTCCGACGCGTCCGTGGAGCCGTCCTTGTCGGCCTCCAAGGCCTTCCCGAACCACTCACGCGCCTCGTCCTCGCGCCCTGCGGCCAGGAGCGCATCCGCGTACGCGTAGCGCAGACGCGGCGTCCACGGGTGCACGGCGCTGGACGCGAGCTCGGAGCTCTGCAGCGTCACGATGGCGGCATCGATCTGCCCCATGTCCCTGCGGGCCCCGGCTGCCACCAGACGCATCTCGACCTGGCCGGCCTTGTCCAGCTTCTGCACCTCGGGCTCGCCCGCCATGGCCATCGCCCGCTCGGGCCGGCCCAGTCCGCGTTCGCAGTCGGCCATGACGGGCCACAGCTCCACGGAACCGGTCATCCGCCGGGACGCCCGGAACTCCGCCAGGGCCTCCGCGTACTTCTGGGTCGCGTAGGCGGCGAAGCCGGCAGCCTCACGCACCGCGGCCACACGCGAGGCGAGCCGCAGGGCGATGCGGGAGTACGCGTACGCCTGCTCAGGGTCCTCGTCGATGAGCCGGGCCACCATGACCAGGTTCCTCGCCACGTCCTCGGCCAGAGTCTTCGGGAGGCTCATCAGCTCCTGGCGGACGTCCTTGTCGATCTCGTGACCGGTGACGTCCTCAGGGATCGGAAGCCGCTTGATGGGCTCACGGTCCCGGTCGTCACGACGCTCGTACCCACCGCGGTCGTCGCGCCCGCGGTAGCCGCCCCTGTCCCGGTCGTCCCGCTGACCGCGATAGCCACCGCCACCGCCGCGGTTGTCGTCGCGACGGAATCCGCCACCGGAGGAGGAACCACCACGGCTGTCATCACGACGGAAGCCACCGCCGGAGGAGGAACCGCCACGGTTGTCATCGCGGCGGAAGCCACCGCTGCGGTTGTCGTCATCGCGACGCGGGCCGCGCGGCCGGTCGTCACGACGCTCGAACCCACCACTCGGACGCCCACCACGGTCATCGTCCCGACGCGGAGCCCGGTCATCACGGCGGAACCCACCGCCGGACGAAGAACCACCACGGCTGTCATCGCGGCGGAAGCCACCGCCGGAGGAGGAACCGCCACGGTTGTCATCGCGGCGGAAGCCACCGCTGCGGTTGTCGTCATCGCGACGCGGGCCGCGCGGCCGGTCGTCACGACGCTCGAACCCACCACTCGGACGCCCACCACGGTCATCGTCCCGACGCGGAGCCCGGTCATCACGACGGAACCCACCACCGGACGAAGAACCACCACGGCTGTCATCGCGGCGGAACCCACCGCCGGAGGAGGAACCACCACGGCTGTCATCACGGCGGAACCCACCACCGGAGGAGGAGGAACCGCCACGGTTGTCATCGCGGCGGAAGCCACCGCTGCGGTTGTCGTCATCGCGACGCGGGCCGCGCGGCCGGTCGTCACGACGCTCGAACCCACCACTCGGACGCCCACCACGGTCATCGTCCCGACGCGGAGCCCGGTCATCACGACGGAACCCACCACCGGACGAAGAACCACCACGATTGTCATCGCGAGGGAAACCACCGCTGCGGTTGTCGTCATCGCGACGCGGGCCACGCGGCCGGTCGTCACGACGCTCGAACCCACCACTCGGACGCCCACCACGGTCATCGTCCCGACGCGGAGCCCGGTCATCACGACGGAACCCACCGCCGGACGAGGAACCACCACGATTGTCGTCACGACGGAACCCACCACCGGAGGAGGAACCACCACGGCTGTCATCACGACGGAAACCGCCACCGCCGGCGCCGGCGCCACCACGGTCATCACGACGGAAGCCACCGCCGGAGGAGGAGGAACCGCCACGGTTGTCATCACGACGGAAGCCACCGGACGAGCTGCCGCCACGGTTGTCATCACGACGCGGCGCACGATCCCGGTCACGGTCGTCACGACGGAAACCGCCGCCACCACTGGTGGGCCGGCTGTCGTCACGACGGAAACCGCCGCCACTGGTGGGCCGACTGTCATCGCGACGGTCTCCGCCGCGGTCGTTGTCCCGCCGCTGGCCGCCTGACCGGTCGTCACGACCGCCGCTGAAGCCGCCCCGGTCACCGCCGTCCCGGCGACGCGGCTCGCGCTCCGAACGATCGTCGGGAGAGTTGGTGGACATCGGTGGTGCTCCTGTCATCGGGTACTACAGACATTCTTGCGCAGCCGGACACCCGACGCGCTTCGGAAAAAACAAAAAGGACCCTTGGTCCCAGCGTTGAACGCTGGGACCAAGGGTCCTTCAAAGATTGTTCGGCGGCGTCCTACTCTCCCACAGGGTCCCCCCTGCAGTACCATCGGCGCTGAAAGGCTTAGCTTCCGGGTTCGGAATGTAACCGGGCGTTTCCCTAACGCAATGACCACCGAAACCCTATCGGGTTCTAGCGAACAAGCACACTTTTCAATTAAGTAGTGAAGCTGTTCAACCGGTGCGATAACTGTTCGCAACCCGGGAACAACACAGTGGACGCGAGCAACTGAGGACAAGCCCTCGGCCTATTAGTACCAGTCAGCTCCACCCGTTACCGGGCTTCCACATCTGGCCTATCAACCCAGTCGTCTACTGGGAGCCTTAACCCTTCAAGAGGGTGGGAATACTCATCTCGAAGCAGGCTTCCCGCTTAGATGCTTTCAGCGGTTATCCTTTCCGAACGTAGCCAACCAGCCATGCCCTTGGCAGGACAACTGGCACACCAGAGGTTCGTCCGTCCCGGTCCTCTCGTACTAGGGACAGCCCTTCTCAATATTCCTACGCGCACAGCGGATAGGGACCGAACTGTCTCACGACGTTCTAAACCCAGCTCGCGTACCGCTTTAATGGGCGAACAGCCCAACCCTTGGGACCGACTCCAGCCCCAGGATGCGACGAGCCGACATCGAGGTGCCAAACCATCCCGTCGATATGGACTCTTGGGGAAGATCAGCCTGTTATCCCCGGGGTACCTTTTATCCGTTGAGCGACAGCGCTTCCACAAGCCACTGCCGGATCACTAGTCCCGACTTTCGTCCCTGCTCGACCCGTCGGTCTCACAGTCAAGCTCCCTTGTGCACTTACACTCAACACCTGATTGCCAACCAGGCTGAGGGAACCTTTGGGCGCCTCCGTTACTCTTTAGGAGGCAACCGCCCCAGTTAAACTACCCATCAGACACTGTCCCTGATCCGGATCACGGACCCAGGTTAGACATCCAGCACGACCAGAGTGGTATTTCAACGACGACTCCACAACCACTGGCGTGGCCGCTTCAAAGTCTCCCACCTATCCTACACAAGCCGAACCGAACACCAATATCAAACTATAGTAAAGGTCCCGGGGTCTTTCCGTCCTGCTGCGCGAAACGAGCATCTTTACTCGTAGTGCAATTTCACCGGGCCTATGGTTGAGACAGTCGAGAAGTCGTTACGCCATTCGTGCAGGTCGGAACTTACCCGACAAGGAATTTCGCTACCTTAGGATGGTTATAGTTACCACCGCCGTTTACTGGCGCTTAAGTTCTCAGCTTCGCCGACCCGAAAGTCAGCTAACCGGTCCCCTTAACGTTCCAGCACCGGGCAGGCGTCAGTCCGTATACATCGCCTTACGGCTTCGCACGGACCTGTGTTTTTAGTAAACAGTCGCTTCTCGCTGGTCTCTGCGGCCACCCCCAGCTCAGGAAGCAAGTTCCCTCACCAGTGATGGCCCCCCTTCTCCCGAAGTTACGGGGGCATTTTGCCGAGTTCCTTAACCATAGTTCACCCGAACGCCTCGGTATTCTCTACCTGACCACCTGAGTCGGTTTAGGGTACGGGCCGCCATGAAACTCGCTAGAGGCTTTTCTCGACAGCATAGGATCATCCACTTCACCACAATCGGCTCGGCATCAGGTCTCAGCCTTAATGTGTGACGGATTTACCTACCACACGGCCTACACCCTTACCCCGGGACTACCACCGCCCGGGCTGGACTACCTTCCTGCGTCACCCCATCGCTTACCTAGTACAAGTCTGGTTCGTCGGCTCCACCACTACCCTCAACTCCGAAGAGATCGGGCCGGCTTCACGGACTTAGCATCGCCTGATTCAGTATTGGGCGTTTCAAAGCGGGTACCGGAATATCAACCGGTTGTCCATCGACTACGCCTGTCGGCCTCGCCTTAGGTCCCGACTTACCCTGGGCAGATCAGCTTGACCCAGGAACCCTTAGTCAATCGGCGCACACGTTTCTCACGTGTGTATCGCTACTCATGCCTGCATTCTCACTCGTGAACCGTCCACAACTCGCTTCCGCGGCTGCTTCACCCGGCACACGACGCTCCCCTACCCATCCACACAGGCGTTGGCCCTATATGTGTGAATGACACGACTTCGGCGGTACGCTTGAGCCCCGCTACATTGTCGGCGCGGAATCACTTGACCAGTGAGCTATTACGCACTCTTTCAAGGGTGGCTGCTTCTAAGCCAACCTCCTGGTTGTCTCTGCGACTCCACATCCTTTCCCACTTAGCGTACGCTTAGGGGCCTTAGTCGATGCTCTGGGCTGTTTCCCTCTCGACCATGGAGCTTATCCCCCACAGTCTCACTGCCGTGCTCTCACTTACCGGCATTCGGAGTTTGGCTAAGGTCAGTAACCCGGTAGGGCCCATCGCCTATCCAGTGCTCTACCTCCGGCAAGAAACACACGACGCTGCACCTAAATGCATTTCGGGGAGAACCAGCTATCACGGAGTTTGATTGGCCTTTCACCCCTAACCACAGGTCATCCCCCAGGTTTTCAACCCTGGTGGGTTCGGTCCTCCACGAAGTCTTACCTCCGCTTCAACCTGCCCATGGCTAGATCACTCCGCTTCGGGTCTTGAGCGCGCTACTAAATCGCCCTATTCGGACTCGCTTTCGCTACGGCTTCCCCACACGGGTTAACCTCGCAACACACCGCAAACTCGCAGGCTCATTCTTCAAAAGGCACGCAGTCACGACTGCATGTGCAAGCACATACAGCGACGCTCCCACGGCTTGTAGGCACACGGTTTCAGGTACTATTTCACTCCGCTCCCGCGGTACTTTTCACCATTCCCTCACGGTACTATCCGCTATCGGTCACCAGGGAATATTTAGGCTTAACGGGTGGTCCCGCCAGATTCACACGGGATTTCTCGGGCCCCGTGCTACTTGGGTGTCTCTTAAACGAGCCGTTAATGTTTCAGCTACGGGGGTCTTACCCTCTACGCCGGACCTTTCGCATGTCCTTCGCCTACATCAACGGTTTCTGACTCGTCTCACAGCCGGCAGACCGTGAAAAAGAGATCCCACAACCCCGCATGCGCAACCCCTGCCGGGTATCACACGCATACGGTTTGGCCTGATCCAGTTTCGCTCGCCACTACTCCCGGAATCACGGTTGTTTTCTCTTCCTGAGGGTACTGAGATGTTTCACTTCCCCTCGTTCCCTCCACACTGCCTATGTGTTCAGCAGTGGGTGACAGCCCATGACGACTGCCGGGTTTCCCCATTCGGACACCCCCGGATCAAAGCTTGGTTGACAGCTCCCCGGGGCCTATCGTGGCCTCCCACGTCCTTCATCGGTTCCTGGTGCCAAGGCATCCACCGTGCGCCCTTAAAAACTTGGCCACAGATGCTCGCGTCCACTGTGCAGTTCTCAAGCAACGACCAGCCACCCATCACCCCACCCTTACAGGCGAGTTCACTGGGGCCGGCGTTTGAAGGCAGCCTTGCGGCCATACCTTCAGACACCCAACAGCGCGCCCAGTACCCGGAATCCAATCGGTTCGTTTTCCACGCTCCTAGGAGCAGTACTTACGACCCGGTTGAACCACCAGGTACTGAATAGTCAACGTTCCACCCATGAGCTGACCACCGCCGAACATTTGCCGGCGTAGTGGCTCTGGATTCCTTGCGGAATCTAGATGCTCCTTAGAAAGGAGGTGATCCAGCCGCACCTTCCGGTACGGCTACCTTGTTACGACTTCGTCCCAATCGCCAGTCCCACCTTCGACAGCTCCCTCCCACAAGGGGTTGGGCCACCGGCTTCGGGTGTTACCGACTTTCGTGACGTGACGGGCGGTGTGTACAAGGCCCGGGAACGTATTCACCGCAGCAATGCTGATCTGCGATTACTAGCAACTCCGACTTCATGGGGTCGAGTTGCAGACCCCAATCCGAACTGAGACCGGCTTTTTGAGATTCGCTCCGCCTCGCGGCATCGCAGCTCATTGTACCGGCCATTGTAGCACGTGTGCAGCCCAAGACATAAGGGGCATGATGACTTGACGTCGTCCCCACCTTCCTCCGAGTTGACCCCGGCAGTCTCCTGTGAGTCCCCATCACCCCGAAGGGCATGCTGGCAACACAGAACAAGGGTTGCGCTCGTTGCGGGACTTAACCCAACATCTCACGACACGAGCTGACGACAGCCATGCACCACCTGTATACCGACCACAAGGGGGGCACCATCTCTGATGCTTTCCGGTATATGTCAAGCCTTGGTAAGGTTCTTCGCGTTGCGTCGAATTAAGCCACATGCTCCGCTGCTTGTGCGGGCCCCCGTCAATTCCTTTGAGTTTTAGCCTTGCGGCCGTACTCCCCAGGCGGGGAACTTAATGCGTTAGCTGCGGCACCGACGACGTGGAATGTCGCCAACACCTAGTTCCCAACGTTTACGGCGTGGACTACCAGGGTATCTAATCCTGTTCGCTCCCCACGCTTTCGCTCCTCAGCGTCAGTAATGGCCCAGAGATCCGCCTTCGCCACCGGTGTTCCTCCTGATATCTGCGCATTTCACCGCTACACCAGGAATTCCGATCTCCCCTACCACACTCTAGCCTGCCCGTATCGACTGCAGACCCGGGGTTAAGCCCCGGGCTTTCACAACCGACGCAACAAGCCGCCTACGAGCTCTTTACGCCCAATAATTCCGGACAACGCTTGCGCCCTACGTATTACCGCGGCTGCTGGCACGTAGTTAGCCGGCGCTTCTTCTGCAGGTACCGTCACTTTCGCTTCTTCCCTGCTGAAAGAGGTTTACAACCCGAAGGCCGTCATCCCTCACGCGGCGTCGCTGCATCAGGCTTTCGCCCATTGTGCAATATTCCCCACTGCTGCCTCCCGTAGGAGTCTGGGCCGTGTCTCAGTCCCAGTGTGGCCGGTCGCCCTCTCAGGCCGGCTACCCGTCGTCGCCTTGGTAGGCCATTACCCCACCAACTAGCTGATAGGCCGCGGGCTCATCCTTCACCGCCGGAGCTTTTAACCTTCCCCCATGAGAGGGAAAGTGTTATCCGGTATTAGACCCCGTTTCCAGGGCTTGTCCCAGAGTGAAGGGCAGATTGCCCACGTGTTACTCACCCGTTCGCCACTAATCCACCCCGAAGGGCTTCATCGTTCGACTTGCATGTGTTAAGCACGCCGCCAGCGTTCGTCCTGAGCCAGGATCAAACTCTCCGTGAATGTTTTCCCGTAATCGGGTAGACACCACGAGAGCGGAACGACCAGGTCGGAATATGACCGATCGTCCACTGAATCCTCGCTGTGTGCATTGCCTACCAGGCCAGAGACCTGTTAGGACTTTTCAAAGGAACCTCGAACCTGCCGAAACAGGTCGGGGTATCAACATATCTGGCGTTGACTTTTGGCACGCTGTTGAGTTCTCAAGGAACGGACGCTTCCTTTGTACTCACCCTCTCGGGCTTTCCTCCGGGCGCTTCCCTTCGGTCTTGCGTTTCCGACTCTATCAGACAATTTCTTGTCCGATTCTCGGTCGAAGCGAGTTTCTCTATTACCTTCGAGGAATTCGCTTTCGCGTTTTCCCTTTCGGCGTGTCCACCACGTTAGCCGATTCCCCCGATTACTCATAATCGAGTCAGCTGGCCGAATTTCGGCATGCCGAAATCCGCACCCTCTGGGGTGAGTCGTAGGTAGTGGTTGGCCGCTTCGAGTTGCCCGGCATGCGATCCGAAGGATCGAACCAAAAGCTGTACCCGTCTCAAGCGGCTCGGACTACATTAGGCGTCCCCCAAGGGCGAGTCAAGTTGACCGGCGGCGTGGCACATGGGCCCTGTACGGGCTCACCGTGGGGTCGCCGTCGATCCAGAACCTCCATGGGTGAGTGGCCCCGTCACCGCCCACCCCCGTGCGGGGACCGCTGCGTACCTGGTCGCGGGGTGGAGGGGTGCCGTGCAGTACCGAGAGGTGCGCACCCGGGTGGGCGATGGCGTCGGTTCCGTCGAGTACCCGGTCGATGTCCAGAGCCGTCGCGAGGCGGGCCGGCCCTTTGGCCAGTTCTCTGTCGTTGCGGGCCGAGAATCGACGTTTGCGGGTGAGGTCGGCGCCCGTACGGATCTCACCGGCCCTGAGGAGCACACCGCTCGCCATGCCCTCCGGACCGCACACCAGGTTGAGGCAGTGCCACATGCCGTAGGTAACTCACTAGGCATGTATGTCGTTGGTCCGGCATCATCCGCAGGGCGACGACAAGTAGGAGACAGGCAGTGCGGGCGATCATCTACGCCAGGCTCAGCCCCACCCCGAGGGGCGAGGAATCCAAGGGCGGGAACCTGGCACAGCAGGTCGAGCTGAGTCAGGCGCTGTGCGACCGGAAGGGCTGGTCGGTCGTAGCCGTGGTCGTTGAGAAGGACACGTCAGCTTCGACCAAGCGGGGAACCAAGCGGAGTGCCGAGTGGGAGCGCGTCAAGGCTCTGGTGGAGGACGGCAAAGCCGACGCCATCGTGTCCCGCCACTACGACCGTATGTACCGCACCCCCTGGGATCTTGAAGACCTGGTGGACCTGGCCGAGGCGACCGGCGTCACGCTGGCCGCCGCACAGGCTCAGGGTGTGCTCGACCTGTCCACTCCGTCCGGCCGTCTCGCTGCCCGCATCGGCGCTGTGGTGGCTCGCAACGAGACCGAGATGCGAGTAGAGCGTCAGGTACTCGGACACCAGCGGCGCAGAGAGTCGGGGAGGCCCTTCTGGAGCACTCGCCCCTTCGGCTTCGAGCGGGACGGCCGGCATCGGGAAGCAGAGGCGGAAGCCCTCCGGCAGGCGTACCGGGATGTCCTGGCTGGCGTCACCCTCTGGTCCATCGCGAAGGACTGGAACACGCGTGGACTGCTCTCGCCGCACGGCAAGGAGTGGCGCAGCTCGAACCTTCGGATCGTCCTGTTGAAGCCGAGGAACGCGGGAATCCAGACGTACTCGCAGTGGGTCGAGAAGCCGGACGGGAAGCGCGTACGTCGGACCGAGGAGACCGGCGCGGGCAACTGGCAGGCGATCGTCTCCGAGGGCATATTCCGGGCCCTGGTCCGCTACCTGAGCGACCCCGAGCGCAACACGGGCGGTGGCGGCAAGCGCAAGGCCCTGTTGTCCGGCGTGGTCCGCTGCTCGAAGTGTCAGGCCGTCGTCACTCAAGGGTGGAGCAAGAAGAACGCGGCAGGCGAGCGGTACCGCATCTACACCTGTTCGGGTGGCCGGTGCATCACCTGCCCGGCGGACCCGCTCGACTCCTTCGTGGTCAGGAAGGTCATCGACAGGGCCGAGGAGTGGAACGCGGCACCGGCCACGGATGCCGCAGACGAGGAGCGAGAGGCTGAGCTGCTGGCCGAGGAGACGGCTGCCTCGGAGAGGCGCACCGCTCTGGCGGAGATGTTCGCCGTAGGGGACATCGACGCGTCGACCCTGCGGGCTGGCATCGGCAGGTGTGACGCCGACCTGACCAAGATCCGTGCCGAGCTGGCAGACCTGGCATCGCAGCGGGTGCGCGTCGACCTTGGCGACATCGAGTACCTGTGGGAGGAACTGGACTACGAAGACCCCGACCGCATCGACTACGTGAGGACCGTCGTCATGCAGGTCTGCGAGCGAGTCGAGCTGATGCCGCGCGGTCGAGGGGTCCGATCCTTCAAGGGCGAGCACTGCCGGATCACGTACCGGAACCCCTGAGATCCCAGCACGGAGAGTCGAGCCGGCCGTCGGTGCTCAGTGAGCACGGGCCCTGTCTGGCAAGAGTCGGGCAGGGCCCTTCGCCATGCCCGGTGAGGAAGGACCAAACATCCCTCAGAAGCCTCTGTGCGCCCCGTCGCTCCCCAGTTCATGCAACAACGTGCATGAGTCACGTCCGTGCATGGACGGCCACAGGCGGCACCCGTACGGTCGCCTCAGACGGCCCAACCGGGCCGACAGGTCAAGGGGGTTCCGCATGGCACGCGAAGAACTGACTCGACTCACTGGCAACGGCAACGGCACATGTGGAGAGGACGACTGCCCGAACGTCTACCGCACTGCTTCCGGCTCCATCGTGGTTCAGGGTGACGTGTCCGACGCTTTCAGTCCCCCGCAGGGGGAAGGGCTCGTGGAGATCCCCGAGCGCGTTCTTCGGGAGGCTGTTCGTGCTCTTGGATGGTGATGAGTGGCGGGCGACGCTCCGCGGTTTCCAGTCGGAAGCGTGGCGGCTGGAGACCCTGCCCCAGTACCTGGTTCCGCAGGAGACGGAAGAGCTTGAAGCCTTCCGGGCAGGCAACCGCGTCGACCCCCATGCCTACTCGTCCGCCTACACGGAAGACCTGAAGCGGCTGCGTGGCGAAGGGAAAAGCAAGGGGCGAGTGCACGTCCTAACTCGACCGCTCTCCGAGTACCTTCGCTTCGAGTTCTCCCGGTACTACGCCCCGCACGTGCTCGCCGGGGAGGACATCCGCATCCTTGACGTGACCGAGCGGGAGAACCCGCTGCCGGATGTCGAGGACTTCTGGATGTTCGACCGCTCGACGGTCGTCCTGATGCACTACGAGGGCGACGGCACGCAGATCAGCCGAGAGCTGTACGAGGGTGACCCTGCGCCGTTCATCGAGTGGCAGCGCATCACCGTTGCCGAGTCTGTTCCCTTCCTGGAGTACGCGGAGCGCGTGACGGAGTGACGTTCGAAGCTGAGCAGCTTGGCGAGTCCGGCACCGAACTCGCCTCTCTGCTTCGGGACTTGCGCAAGCGAGCCGGCCTCTCAGGGGACCGGCTCGCCTCGCGCTGCAACATGTCCCAGTCGAAGGTGTCTCGCATCGAGAACGGCCGGACACGGCCGTCTCTGGTCGACGTCGAGCAGATCTTGCGAGCTCTGGACGCTCCGCCGGGACTGGTCGCCGAGGTCTCCGCCCTCGCCAGGATGGCGAACACCGAGTGGCGGAACCTCCGAGAACTTCGGCGCAAGGGGCTCGGTACGAGACAGGCCGAGCTGAAGTCCCTCGAAGCGTCCTCCACGCAGATGCGGTACTTCCTGCTCTCGATGGTTACCGGACTGCTCGCAACCCCGGAGTACGTACGGGCGAGCCTGGCCCACTCGACATCCGACACGAGCAAGGCAGTGGCGGGGAAGCTGGGACGGCAAGCCGTCCTCTACGACGCCTCGAAGCGGTTCACGTTCGTTCTGACCGAGCAGGCGGTTCGCTGGCCGGTCGTCTCCCCACTGGCACTGGCCGAGCAGATGGACCGGCTGGCGTCCCTGTCCTACCTCCCGAACGTTCAGATCGGCGTGATCCCCGTAGGGACACCTACGCCCCGAACCCCTCTGAGTACGTTCACCACCTACGACGCCGCGTTGGTCACCATCGAGACGACAGCGGGAAGTCTCGTACTCCGCGACGGCCGAGATGTCCAGGCGTACCTGAAGGAGTTCGCCGGGTACGAGGAACACGCCCTCTTTGGCGAAGACCTTCGAGCGCGGCTCTCCGAGTGGTCCGCTGGTTGCCGTGCATGACTTCAGTCGACTACGCGACTGAAGCACCATCCCGTGCGCACCCCGGGGGGATCATCCTTCGGCAAGCGAACAGTCGGGAGGTCGCACGGATGAGCACACCCAAGACGACGATGGACGGGCCGGTATACGTGACCCTTCCCTCTGCACCGCCCGACCCCGTGTCGGGTTGTCGTGAGTGCCTTCGGTACGGCGTGGCTCGTGCGAACGCCACATCGGTCGGGGACTACTCGCAGGTGTCGGACGTGAACGTGGCCCTGCGGGTTCATCTCCGGAACGAACACCGGGAGCACTGATGGCGCGCACGGTTCTGCGGTTCGTGACGCACCGGATCGCGCAGCATCCGGACACTGACGTGACGTATGAGGCGGAGTGCCTGCACTGCAAGTGGAAGGCGGAGTCTTCGACGGACAGTGCTGAGGTCGACGTCGAGTGCATGAGCCATACCGGCCTGAGCAACCATCGTGGCTTCCGGCGGATCTGCACGGCGTTCGCCGTGGTGGTGCGGGCCGATGAGGATAAGCCCCCGGCATAGAGCCGAGGGCCTGTCTGAACTCATGCGCGCCCGTCTCAGGCGCTCTCTCCAAGGTGTCGGTACAGCGTGGCTCGGGAGATTCCGAGGGCCTTGGCGATGGCACTGACGCTCTCTCCCTTGGCCTTCCTGGCACGGGCCACGGTGAGTACATCCTCGTCCACCACAGACGGCCGGCCGCCGGTACGGCCCTGCGCCCTGGCCGCTTCCAGCCCGGCCCGCGTGCGGTCCTTGATGAGCGACCGTTCGAACTCCGCCATGGCCGCGATGATCTGGAAGAACAGGCGGCCATCGGCCGATGTGGTGTCGACGGAGGAGAGCGCACCGTCGAGCACGCGGAACCCTATGCCTCGCTCGCGCAGTCCATCGACGATGGACACAAGGTCGATGAGCGACCGGCCGAGCCGGTCAAGCTTCCACACGCACAGGACGTCGCCGGGTCGGGCGTAGTCCAGTACGGCCGTGAGCTGCGGCCGGTCGGTGTTCTTGCCACTGGCCGTGTCCTCGAAGATGCGGGCGCACCCTGCACCTGTCAGCGCGTCGTGCTGCAGCTGCCCTTCCTGGTCGTCGGTGGAGACGCGGGCGTATCCGATGAGCTGGCCGGTGGCAGTGGTCGTCGTCATGACACGGACCGTCTCAGAACTCATCTCAAAATATCAAGCCCAAGGCGGATGCTTCGAGACGGGTTTTGAACAGGGCTGCGCCCTCTCCCGGGGTCGCTCTCATCTCGTCTCACAAACCTTGGTTTTCGAGACGGCTCTACTCGGTCACACTGCGCCACAGTCGACGGTCAGCGGCGCGGGAGTGAGACATCGGGAGGGGTGGGGGTATGACCCCCTGAAGGGGTCTTGACTGACCGCCATGTCTTAGCAGCCAGGATTCCGCCACGGTTTCAGGTCCGTCTGACGATCCCCGATAGTGGCGGCGAGTGGATATCACCTGGTCACAGGCTTGCCATTCGCCGACAGCGACGGCGGAAGCATGTAAGGAACAGGGCCTTACGGCTGTGACAGTGGGGCGCGGCAGCGCCCCCGCGGTCTTGCTGGCTTGCCCCTGTCGGCCCCTCTCGGGGCCGCACTGTCGTAGGCCACTTGAGACTGTGGCGGCCGGTAGGCCGCCCCCTGCCGCTTCCCCTTGCCCTTGCCCTTGCCCTTGCCCTTGCCCTTGCCCTTGAGCCTGACCGCTTTCCTCTGAGCCAAATAGATAAGAGAGCACGCGAACGTTTCCGCAGGTCAGAGCCTATGCCGCTACACGCCAGACGTGCTCTGACTACACGCCCGAGATGTAGTCACCGGTCCTGATGGAGGCGGCAGGGGACTGGCGCACCCTTGCCCTTCTGGAACAGATGTGAAGGCAGGACTAGGCAGGCGGCACCGGAACGGGGCGAGACAAGGTCGAGTTCCTTGGCGCGGGCCACCGCGTTGCGGGTGCTCTGGTCGGACAGCGACTTGCCGTCCTTGGCCAATAGGGCGGCCAGCCGGCCGGGCTGGAAGCCTGCGTGTCCTTGCCGGTCTGCCCACCCGATGGCAGCGAAGTGGACGCGGTAGGCGAGTGGGTGTCCCGGGTGCTGTGCCATGCGCCGGTACTCGTGCTGGGAGACTCCGCCCCACGGGCGGTCATGGCCGAAGCTGATAGCCACTGGGGGTGGCTCCTTCCTGTGCGGCGCACACGAGTGCGCCGGTGACCCCCGCCGGATGGCGGGACATGTACCTCCCTTTCGTTGCGGGGGTGGACCGTGCACGGATGGCGCGATCTCTTCACAGGTGAACGCTCAAGCCCTTCGGGTCTGAACTCGGTCTCGTGCGGTCGGGAGCGACGGCGGCGACCTGGCCGAGGGATCTTATACGAGAGAGGGAGGACCGTTCAGGGAGCCCTCCCGTGTGGTGCTGCTCTGTTCAGCCGGAGCCTGCTTCCAGAGCGACCCGGTCAGTAGCTAGCGACCCACTGTGCTCCAGTCGGCGGGGGCAGGCGGCACCGTACGGCCTGCGGCGTGTTCGCCGAGGCGCCGGGTCAGTTCCGGCAGATCGTAGGCAGGGAAGCTGACCTGTAGGAGGCGCAGGCCGAAGTCCGACGGCTGGTCCCCCTGAAACATCGCCGCGTCCATCGGCTTGATCTTCACGTCCCAGGCGTCGGGGGCGGCCCAGTGGGTCATCCGCACGTAGAACGCGTCTCGCGGTCCGGCATTTGCGACGGCTGAAAGGAAGGCGAGTCCGCTGTCCACCGGGAAGTCGATAAGCATCCAACCGCGGCGGGACTCCACCCACTCCGCCATGTGCGGCAACTTCACCGGCCAATCCGCGTTGCTCTCGGCCAGGTCCTGGCAACAGGTGAACGTGTCGATGCCACACTCCCAGATCGCCTGGATAGCTGGTGCGAGCTGCTCGTCGATCTGGGCCTGGAGGTTGCCGACCCGGACGAGAACGGTGGGATGCGTTCCTTCGTAAGACGTCATCGCAGGAGCATAGGAGCGGAGTACGACATCAGACCCGGCGGGCCCCCGCCAGCAGTCACTCGACCGGCCAGGGATGCGTCACGGGCCGCGCTCGCGGACGATCACGCATCGCCTGACCCAACTCCGCACCGACTCACCGGCGGGCCGTCAGCAAGGCGCACAGCGAGTCAGGCTCCTGTGGTCGGTTTGGCTCGCGGGCTCAGTCGGTACGCCGAGACCGTTGGATCACCGGCGAGGTAGAACCGGTGTTGCCAGTCGTGGGCCTTGCTCACGCCTACCCGAGGACCAACCTGGATGAGCGCGGCAGGTACTGGCTCACCCTCGGACAACACGACCGAGGTACCTGTCAGGAGGTCTGCGCCGTTGTGCTCTGCCGTGATGCCGAGTGCCTGGCAGAAGTTCCCCGGGCCTCGGGCCAGACGTGAGCTCTCGACCCTCTCGCCTCGCCGCTGGCGTGCCAGGTCTTCCCCCTCGATGACCCTGCCTGCGCGGATGAGGACACCCGAGGCGATGCCATCCGTCCCTGTGACGACGTTGGCGCACCAGTGGAGACCGTGGGACCGGTAGACGTACAGGTGGCCTGCGGGTCCGAACATGACCGCGTTACGGGGTGTCCGGCCGCGGTAGGCGTGGGAAGCCGGGTCGGCCGCGCCGGAGTACGCCTCGGTCTCCGTGATGGCGATGCTCACGGTGCCCTCTGGGGTCTTGCAGGTGAGTACACTCCCGAGCAGCTTGGGGGCGACTTCTTCGGCAGGGTGGGCGAGGAGATCGACATTCATGCTGACTGCCTTGACATGCCGTAGGTGAAGTAGACGTACGCGTGGCCGGGTGGCCCGTACATCACGCTGTTGCGCGGGGTCCGGCCGCGGAAGGCGTGGGAGCCGGGGTCGATCTCGCCCGCGTACGCCTCCACCTCGGTGAGGCGCAGTTCGATGGGGCCGTCGGGCGTGCTTCGAACCAGGGTGCGGCCCAGGAGGTCCGGAGCCACCTCCAGCACGGGGCGGTCGAAGAACTCCCGCGTCAGCGGCGTACGGTCCGGTCCAGCGATCATGCCGTCCGACGTTACCGGGAACCGACTACGGTCATGGCGCGTATGTAGGGGTCAGGACCTAGGAGGAAAAACATGGGCTTCAAGCGGCTGCTCGCGAGCATGGGTGCCGGTGGCGCCTCGGTGGAGACGGAGCTGACCGAGCTCAACGTCGTACCGGGTGGGGTCGTTCAGGGCGAGGTGCGGATCCAGGGCGGGTCCGTGGACCAGCAGATCGAGGGGCTCTCCGTCGGTCTGCAGGCCCGGGTCGAGGTCGAGGGCCAGGACCAGGAGACCAAGCAGGACATCGAGTTCACCAAGCTGCGGCTGGGCGGCGCGTTCGAGGTGCGGGCGGGAGCGGTGCACGTCGTGCCGTTCGGGCTCGAGATCCCGTGGGAGACGCCGATCACGATGTTCGCGGGCCAGCACCTGCACGGCATGAACATCGGGGTGACCACGGAGCTGGAGATCGCGCGGGCGCTGGACTCGGGCGACCTGGACCCCATCAACGTGCACCCGCTGCCGGCGCAGCAGGCCATCCTGGACGCCTTCGGGCAGCTCGGCTTCGGTTTCCGGAGCGCGGACATGGAGCGCGGGCACATCCGCGGCACCCGTCAGCGGCTGCCGTTCTACCAGGAGATCGAGTTCTTCCCGCCGTCGCAGTACCGGGGGCTGAACCAGGTCGAGCTGACGTTCGTCGCGGACGACCGCGAGATGGACGTCGTCCTGGAGATGGACAAGAAGCCGGGGCTCTTCAGTGAGGGCAGCGACTCCTACCGTGCGTTCAAGGTGGGTCTGAACGACTTCCAGGGGACCGACTGGACGGCATACCTGAATCAGTGGCTGGCGCAGGTCGGCGGGCAGCGCAACTGGCTCTAGGGTCGGGGGGAAGGAGACCTTCCGAAAGCTGAACCGATCAGGAGAGGTGGCGACGTGACCGAGCCGAAGAGGGCCCCGCTTCCGCATGACTTCCATCCCGAGGTCCCTTCGTTCACCGTGGTGAGCGAGGACCTGGCCCCGGGGGCCGTGCTTGCGGACGCACAGGTCTACGCGGCGGGGAACACTTCACCGCAGCTGCGGTGGGAGGGGTTCCCGGCGGGGACGAAGAGTTTCGCCGTGACGTGCTTCGACCCGGACGCCCCCACGGGCAGCGGGTTCTGGCACTGGGTGGTCTTCGACATCCCGGCGTCCTTCACGGAACTGGTGTCGGGTGCGGGCAGCGGGAAGTTCGAAGGGCTGCCCGCGGGCGCCGTGCAGGTTCGCAACGACTACGGGGCGAAGGAGTTCGGCGGCGCCGCCCCGCCGGCCGGAGAGAACCATCGTTATGTCTTCACCGTGTACGCGGTGGACAGCGAGAAGCTCGGTCCCGACAGTGACGCGTCTCCCGCAGCGGTCGGTTTCAACCTGCGGTTCCACACGCTGGGCCGTGCCCAGCTGATCGGTGAGTACGCGGAGTCCGCCGAGAGCGAGTGAAGCAAAAGGTTCCACCGCTGTTTGCCCTGCCCTGGTCTTGGAGAGATCAGGGCAGGGCATTTTTATTGCGTTGTCCATCACGGCCTGCCCGGCCAGAGTTGATCCGGGCCCGCCAGGGGGCGGGCGGCACACGGGAGGTGGGCGAAATGCGGGACACGCTGGTGCTGAACGCGAGCTTCGAGCCGCTGTCGACGGTGACCCTGAACCGTGCGGTGGTGCTGATCCTTCAGGACAAGGCCGTCGTCGAGCAGTCGCATCCCGATCTCCGTATGCGCGGTGCCGCCGTGGACATTCCGGTACCCCGGGTGATCAGGCTCTGCCGGTATGTACGGGTGCCGTTCCGAAGACAGGCGCCGTGGTCCAGAAGGGGTGTGCTGATCCGGGACCAGCACCGGTGCGCGTACTGCGGGCGACGGGCGAGCACCGTCGACCACGTGGTGCCGCGGGCCCAGGGGGGTCAGGACACCTGGCTCAACACGGTGGCCTCGTGCGCCGAGGACAACCACCGCAAGGCGGCGCGTACGCCGGAGCAGGCGGGGATGCCGCTGCTGAGGCAGCCGTTCGTCCCGTCGCCGGCTGACGCGATGCTGCTGGCGCTGGGGGCCGGTGACAGGTCGGCCCTGCCTCAGTGGCTGGCGCACTCCGCGGCGTAGGCGCCGTACGCCGGGTGACGTAGGGGAAGCCCGCCTTCGTGAGGAGGCGGGCTTCGCCGTGTCAGCGCAGGACCAGCTGGACGATGGCGACCGTCCCGACGGTGACGATGAGGGCACGCAGGAACGTGGGGCTGAGCCGGCGGCCGATCTTGGCGCCGATCTGGCCGCCCAGTGTGGAGCCGATGGCGATCAGGACGACGGCCGTCCAGTCGAAGTCCGCGACGAAGAGGAAGAAGAGCGCGGCGATGCTGTTCACGACGGCGGCCAGGACGTTCTTCACCGCGTTGAGGCGCTGCATGGTGTCGTCGAGCAGCATGCCCATCAGGGAGAGGTAGATGATCCCCTGGGCGGCGGTGAAGTAGCCGCCGTAGACGCTGGCCAGCATCAGGCCGACGAAGAGCAGCGGGCCGCCGTCGGGGCGGGCGGTGGCGCCGGTGCTCTCGCGCCGCCGCTGGACCGCTTTGCTGATGCGTGGTTGCAGGATGACCAGGACGAGGGCCAGGGTGACCAGGACCGGCACGATGGTCTCGAAGGCCGTGGAGGGCAGCGCCAGCAGGAGGGTCGCGCCGGTGAGGCCGCCGATCATGGCGCCGACGGCGAGCTTGAGTACGCGTCGGCGCTGTCCTTCGAGTTCCTTGCGGTAGCCGATCGCGCCGCTGATGGAGCCGGGGATCAGGCCGAGTGCGTTGGAGACCGTCGCGGTGACCGGGGGCAGGCCCGTGGCGAGCAGGACCGGGAAGGTGATCAGCGTTCCCGAGCCGACGATCGTGTTGATCGTGCCCGCACTGATGCCCGCGGCGAAGACAGCGAGCATCTCCCAGATGGTCATCCCGAATCCCCCGTGCATGATCGGTGTTTGCTGCACTGATCATGCACGAGAGGTGTACACGTCAGTCGACCGGGGGTTCCTCGCGGCGTTCGTTGCCGGTGTTACCCGTGTTGAAGCCGGGCATGCCGGTTCCGAGGTTCCCGAAGGCGCCGCTGAGGCCCTTGAGGGCGTCGCCGATCTCGCTGGGCACGATCCAGAGCTTGTTGGCGTCACCCTCGGCGATCTTCGGGAGCATCTGGAGGTACTGGTAGGAGAGGAGCTTCTGGTCCGGGTCGCCGGCGTGGATCGCCTCGAAGACCGTACGGACGGCCTGGGCCTCGCCCTCCGCGCGCAGGGCGGCCGCCTTGGCCTCACCCTCGGCGCGCAGGATCGCGGACTGCTTCTCGCCCTCCGCGGTGAGGATCGCCGACTGGCGCGTGCCTTCTGCCTGGAGGATCGCGGCGCGCTTGTCACGGTCGGCGCGCATCTGCTTCTCCATCGAGTCCTGGATGGAGGTGGGCGGCTCGATCGCCTTCAGCTCGACGCGGTTGACGCGGATGCCCCATTTGCCGGTGGCCTCGTCGAGGACTCCGCGCAGCGCGGCGTTGATCTCCTCGCGGGAGGTCAGGGTCCGCTCCAGGTCCATGCCGCCGATGATGTTGCGGAGCGTGGTGACGGTGAGCTGCTCGATGGCCTGGATGTAGCTGGCGACCTCGTACGTCGCCGCCCTGGCGTCGGTCACCTGGTAGTAGATGACCGTGTCGATGTTCACGACCAGGTTGTCCTGGGTGATCACCGGCTGCGGAGGGAAGGGCACGACCTGTTCCCGGAGGTCGATCCGGTTGCGGATCGAGTCGATGAACGGGACGACGATGTTCAGGCCTGCGTTGAGGGTGCGGGTGTACCGGCCGAAACGTTCCACGATGGCGGCGCTGGCCTGGGGGATGACCTGGATCGTCTTGATCAGAGCGATGAAGACGAGCACCACCAGAATGATCAGGACGATGATGATCGGTTGCATCGTTTCCTCGTGCCCTTCGGTTGCCGACGGATCGCGATGAGCGAGGTCGAGATCGTATGGGCCGTGGGTCAGGTCGGTTGTCCTGCCGGTCCGGTTTCCATGATGATCGACATCGAGTCTCGCAGAACGGGCGCTGCTGTGGGGGCTGTTCGGTCACATGACGACGGCCGTCGCCCCGTCGATGTCGACGACATCGACCTGTTGGCCCGGTTCGAAGCTGAGTTCGGCGTCGAGGGCGCGGGCCGACCAGATCTCCCCGGCCAGCTTGATGCGGCCGCCACTGCCGTCGACCCGTTCCAGGACGACGGCCTGACGGCCCTTCAACGCGTCGATACCGGTGGCGAGTCGGGGGCGGTCCGCACGATGCCTGTTGGCGATCGGGCGGACCACGGCGATCAGTGCCACCGAGACGATGACGAAGACCAGGACCTGGGCCACGATTCCGCCGCCCAGGGCCGCGACGACCGCCGCGGCGACCGCCCCGACGGCGAACATGCCGAACTCGGGCATCGCGGTCAGGACGAGTGGGATGCCCAGTCCCACCGCGCCGATCAGCCACCACACCCACGCGTCGATGTCCACGTGGTCATCGTATGACCGTGAGTACCTCCGCGGACAGTGCGCGACCGGTCGGGTACGGCGGCGATCCGGGCAACGCCCCTCAGGCGAGCGGCAGTCCGCGGGCGGTGTAGCGGTCGCCCTGGTGCTCGACGACGAGCGGCAGACCGAAGCAGAGGGAGAGATTGCGGGAGCTGAGCTCCGTCTCCATGGGGCCGGCGGCGAGCACCTTGCCCTGGCGGATCATCAGGACGTGGGTGAATCCGGGGGCGATCTCCTCGACGTGGTGAGTCACCATGATCATGGAGGGCGCGTACGGGTCGCGGGCCAGCCGGCCGAGACGGCGGACGAGGTCCTCGCGGCCGCCGAGGTCGAGACCGGCGGCCGGCTCGTCGAGGAGCAGCAGTTCGGGGTCGGTCATCATGGCGCGCGCGATCAGAGTGCGCTTGCGCTCGCCCTCGGAGAGGGTGCCGAACTTCCGGTCGAGGTATTCGGTCATGCCGAGCCGGTCGAGGAAGGCGCGGGCGCGGTCCTCGTCGACCTTGTCGTAGTTCTCGTTCCAGGTGGCGGTCATGCCGTAGGCGGCGGTGAGCACCGTCTGCAGGACCGTCTGGCGCCTGGGCAGCTTCTCGGCCATGGCGACGCCGGCGATGCCGATGCGGGGGCGCAGGTCGAAGACGTCGGTGCCGACACCGCCGAGCTGCTCGCCGAGGACGGTGGCGCTGCCCTTGGTCGGGAAGAGGTAGCTGGACGCGATGTTGAGGAGGGTGGTCTTGCCGGCGCCGTTCGGGCCGAGGATGACCCAGCGCTCCCCCTCCTTGACCGACCAGGAGACATCGTCCACCAGAGCGCGTCCGTCGCGGACCACGGATACGTCCACCAGCTCCAGTACATCGCTCATGAGCGCGTTGTCTCCCCATGCAGTCTCGAGATCGTCGCGTGCCTGTGGGCACAGCTCCCAGGGAAAACCTACGCCACTGGGCGAGCGCTTCAGGCGCTGGGCCCGTCGTCGCGCGGTTGCCGCACCGTCCCGTCCGGCCGGGAGCCGGGTCCGGGGAGGGTGAGGACAGGGCCCGGGCCCGTTCCATGAACCGACCGCCTCCCATGTGCCGGTCGGTCTTAGGCTGTCGCCATGCTTTCGGAACCACGCTCAGGGCTGCTGGCCGCTTGGGGCAACGCGCTGCTCGCAGGACTCGTGTCGCCGGACGACGCGGCGCTCGCCATTGTCGGGGAGGACGCGGTGCACCGCGTCGAGGGGCTGCCTGGTGAGGCGGGACCGGTCGGTCTCACGCTCGCGCTGGGGCGGCTGCGGGGGCTGGGGGTGACGGGCTTCCGGGTCGCGCTGCCGGTTCCCGGGCACCCGCTGGGCCTCAGCGGTCCCGCCGAGTTCAACGCCAGGGCGCTGGAGGCGGAGGAGGCCGTGGTCACCCACGGTGCGCCGTACGGGCTGGTGCCCGAGGTGCGGGAGGCGGGGCCCGTCGGGGATCTCCACGTCAGTGTGGTGTGGCAGTGCCTGGCGGTGCGCGAGGCGCCGCCGGCGGATGTGCCGTCGCTCGGCGAGGCGGAGCGGGAGCTTGCCGAGGCGTTGCGGGATGCGACGGCTCTGTTGTCCCGACTCGATGTGGCGGGGTCGGGGCCGGTGGCCGATGCGGCGGTGGACGCGTACCGGGCGCGGGCGGAACGGGGGGGCGAGGTGCTCGCCCCGGGGTATCCGCCGCGCGCGGCCAGAGTACTGGAGCTGGCGCAGCGCGTCGGGCTGCTGGTCTCGGTGGCGTACGAGAACGGGCACGGCGGGGCGGTGAGCGCCTCGGAGATGGCGGCGCGCGGGGAGGCTCTGCGGCCGGTGGAGCGGGTGGCCCGGCGGGCGCAGGTGGCCGCGTACAACGCGTATGTGGAGGAGCGGGCGCGGTAACGGGGCGCGCCCGCGGTCCGTGATGCGGGAGCCGGGGCGTGGGCGCGTTCGAGCCGCGTGGGGGCGGACGGCGTGATGCCGCCGGCCGGTCCCACGAGGGGCCGGCCGGCGGCATCACGCCGTGGGTGCGGCGCGTCAGCCGTTCAGGCCGAAGCTGCCGAAGGCCGGGTTGAGCAGGCCGATCACGTTGACGGTGTTGCCGACCACGTTCACCGGGACCTGGACCGGGACCTGGACGACGTTGCCGCTGGCCACACCCGGGGAGTGGGCCGCGACACCGTGGGCGCCGGCACCGCTGTGACCGGTGGCGGAGGCCGCGCCGGCACCGGCGGCGATGATGCCACCGGCGATCATGGTGACGGCAGCAGCCTTCTTCAGGTTCTTCACTTCAGGATCCTCCTAGCGTCGCTGCGGCCAGCCGCCGCAGCACGCCATGAAGAACGCCCCGCACCGAAAGAGGATGCGCCGTTCGGGGTGACGTACACACGGGAGTGTGAAACCTGGGCCCGGAGGGTGACTCCCCTCTTCGGCCGTCCGTCAGCCCGCCGCCCCGTGCCGGACGGCCCAGAGGGCCGCCTGGGTGCGGTCCGACAGGTCCAGCTTCATCAGGATGTTCGAGACGTGTGTCTTGACGGTCTTCTCGGAGAGCACCAGCGCCCGTGCGATCTCCCGGTTCGACCGGCCGTCGGCGATCAGGCCCAGGACCTCCCGCTCCCGTTCGGTGAGGGTGCTCCCCCGGCCGGTCCCCGTACCCGGGTCGTCCTGGGCGAGCAGCGCACCGGCCACTTCCGGCTGGAGCAGGACATGGCCCGCGTACACCGAGCGGATGGCACCGGCCAGCGCGTCCGGGTCGACGTCCTTGTACACGTAACCGGAGGCCCCGGCGCGCAGGGCGGGGACGACGGTGCGCTGTTCGGTGAAGCTGGTGACGATCAGGACCTTGGCCGGGTTCTCCAGCTCGCGCAGCCTGCGCAGGGCCTCTATGCCGTCGGTGCCCGGCATCTTGATGTCCATCAGCACCACGTCGGGGCGGAGCTCCTCCGTCCTGGCCACGCCTTCGGCACCGTCGGACGCCTCGCCGACGACCTCTATGTCGTCCTGGATCTCCAGGAACGTACGCAGACCGCGGCGGACCACCTGGTGGTCGTCGACCAGCAGCACCCTGATGAGCTTGTCAGCCACCGGGCACCTCCATCTCGATCGTGGTGCCCTTGCCGGGCGCCGATTCAACGGTGAGCCTGCCGCCGACGCCGCTCGCCCGGTCCCGCATCGAGACGAGGCCCAGGTGCCGCCCCGCCTGACGGGTGGCCGCCGGTTCGAAGCCGCGGCCGTCGTCCGTGACCCGCAGCACCGTGCCGCCGTCGCGACGGGTGAGGGTGACGTCTACGTGCCCGGCCTCCGAGTGCCGCAGCGCGTTGTGCAGGGCCTCCTGGGAGACCCTGAGCAGCGCCTCCTCCTGGGCGGCGGGCAGGGCCCGTACACCGACGCTCGCGAAGGTGACCCGGGCCGTGTGTGCGCGGTCCAGGACCTGGATCTGGGTACGGAGGGTGGCGATGAGGCCGTCCTCGTCGAGTGCGGCGGGGCGTAGTTCGATGACGGCGGCGCGCAGCTCGTCGACGGCCTCCGCGGCCAGGGCGGCGACCTGCTGGAGCTCTCCCTTGGCACGGGCCGGGTCGCGGTCGACGAGGGCAGCGGCGGCCTGGGCGGTGAGCCGAAGGGAGAAGAGCTTCTGACTGACGGCGTCGTGCAGCTCGTGCGCGAGCCGGGAGCGCTCCTCTGCGATGGTGAGCTCACGGCTGCGTTCGTAGAGCCGGGCGTTGGTGAGGGCGATCGCCGCGTGCTGGGCGAGGGTCGACAGCAGTTCCTCGTCCTCGGCGGTGAAGCCGCAGCTGCCCTCGGGCTTCGGGCAGCGCTTGTTGGCCAGGAAGAGGGCGCCGATGATGTCGTCGCCGTCCCTGATCGGCAGCCCGAGGAAGTCGGACATGTCGGGGTGAGCGGCGGGCCAGCCCTCGAAGCGCGGGTCCTTGCGGACGTCGGCCAGGCGCTCGGGCTTCGCCTCGTGGAGCATCGCGGCGAGGATGCCGTGCTGCCGCGGAAGCGGGCCGATGGCCTTCCACTGCTCGTCGCTGACACCGTCGACGACGAACTGGGCGAAGCCGCCGTGGTCGTCGGGGACCCCGAGGGCCGCGTACTCGGCGTCCAGCAGTTCGCGGGCCGACGCGACGATCGTCTTCAGGACGTCCCGCATCTCGAGGTGCCGGCTCATGGCGAGCAGCGCGGCACTCACCGCTGCGAGGCCCGACGGTGGGCGATGGCTCATGGCCTCACGGTACCGGCGCCCCGCTCGACCCGTATCCGCCTCTGGACGGCCTCCGCTTAGGGCGCAGGCCCTAGGTCCTCTCGTTCGGATCATGCCGGGCTCGCGGGGTCCGGCACGTACATCTGCCGCGTTGTCTTCGGTCGCCGATGCTCCGAAGGCTCACCACAAACCGGATCCTCACGCTCCGCATTGCTGAAGCAACGAATGGTGAGTTTGTTACCGGCCCGATGTGAGGCCGCGCATAGGACCCACGTCACTTACGAAGTCACCTAGTTGAGGCATAAGGGCGATTTGGGGGGGCATGGGTGCGGATCGGCGGGCCCCAACGACGCCGTGTTCCACTATCCGGCTTCGTACGTCACACCTTTGCCACAGCATTTTGCCGCCGCTAACAATTGCAATCGTCCCCGACGGAGATGCGACGCCGCCTCCCGTCTTCGTCCTCCGTGAGGACCCTCCGCGATTCGAAGAGGTACGCCTGTATGTCCGCGTCCAGCATTCCCGGCCGTCTCCGTAGCCTGAACAAGACCCAGAAGCTCTCCGTCGCCGGCATCTCCGCCGTCGCCGCCGCTGCCCTCTCCTTGTCCCTGGTACCCGGTAACGCCGAGGCCGAGACCGAGCCTCAGGCACTCTCCGCCGCTCCCGTCGCCTTCACGTCCGCCGCCGGCGCCCCGCAGGCCAAGACCATCCAGGCCAGCATCATCGAGCAGCACTCCACCGCCGAGCAGCTGATCAAGGCCGCCGACACCGCGCGGGCCAAGCAGGCCGCCGCCGTGAAGGAGAAGGTCGAGGCCGTCGCCAAGGCGAACGCCAAGAAGGCGAAGGCCAAGGCCCACGCGAAGGCCGTCGCGAAGTGGAAGGCCAAGACGGCCGCCGCCAAGCGCAGCTCGCACGCCGCCAGCCGCTCCGAGGCCCGTACCCCCGTGTACGCGAACAACCTGGACGGCTGGATCAAGGAGTCCCTGGCCATCATGAAGTCCAAGGGCATCCCGGGCACCTACGACGGGCTGCACCGCAACATCATCCGTGAGTCCAGCGGCAACCCGAACGCCATCAACGACTGGGACATCAACGCGATCAACGGCGTCCCGTCGATCGGTCTGCTCCAGATCATCAAGCCGACGTTCGACGCCTACCACGTGGGCGGCACCCCCCACACCCAGTACGACCCGGTCGCCAACATCACCGCGTCGGCCAACTACGCCGCCGACAAGTACGGCTCGATCGACAACGTCAACAGCGCGTACTGATCCGTTCCGGACCATGCCGAAGGGCGGCACCCCCGTGGGGTGCCGCCCTTCGGCGTCGTGCTGTGCGCAGGGGCGCCCTGCTACTTGCGCATGACCTCGGGCTCGTGGCGGCGCAGCAGCCGTGCGACCGCGAATCCGCAGATGATGCCGAGGACCAGCAGCACCGAGATGTTCATGCCCCACTGGCCGGCCGTGTGCTCCCACAGCGGGTCCAGGTCCGTGGGGTTCTTCTGGTCCCACGGCGGCATCAGGTGGGCGAGGTCGAGCGTGGAGCCCGCGCCGGCGATGGCCCAGCGGGACGGCATCAGCCAGGCGAACTGCTCCAGGCCGGGCGATCCGTACACCTGGAAGAGGATGCCGGTGAAGACGACCTGGACGATGGCGAACATGACCAGCAGCGGCATGGTCTTCTCGGAGGTCTTCACCAGCGAGGAGATGACCAGCCCGAACATCATGGAGGTGAAGCCGAGCGCGATGACCGTCACGCAGAGCTCCACGGCCGGCGGCATGATCAGGCCCTCCGCCGGCAGATCGCGGGTGGCGAAGCCGATGCCGCAGATGATGACGCCCTGGACGGCTGTGATCACACCGAGCACGATCACCTTGGACATCAGGTAGGCCGAGCGGGAGAGGCCGGTGGCCCGTTCCCGTTCGTAGATGACGCGTTCCTTGATCAGTTCTCGTACGGAGTTGGCCGCGGCGGAGAAGGTCATCCCGATCACCAGGATCAGCATGATCGTGCCGGCGTCGCCGTTGAACCGGGACGGCGGCTTCGGCGGGGCGAGGCCGAAGTCCGCGGGGATGACCACGCTGACGATGCCCAGCACCGCGGGCAGGATCACCATGAGACCCATGAAGCCCTTGTCCGACGCGATCACCGACACGTAGCGGCGCATCAGCGTCCACAGCTGCGTCATCCAGCCCTGCGGCTTCGGCGGACGCATCTGCTGGTGCGGCGGCATGTGCACGGGCTGCGCGGCGACGGCGTCGATGTCGGCGGCGTACAGCTGGTAGTGCTGCGAACCGCGCCAGCGGCCCGCCCAGTCGTAGTCGCGGTAGTTCTCGAACGCGGAGAAGACGTCGGCCCAGGTGGAGTAGCCGAAGAAGTTGAGCGCCTCCTCCGGCGGACCGAAGTAGGCGACGGAGCCGCCCGGCGCCATCACCAGGAGCTTGTCGCAGATGGCCAGCTCGGCGACCGAGTGCGTGACGACGAGGACGGTGCGGCCGTCGTCGGCCAGGCCGCGGAGCAGCTGCATGACATCGCGGTCCATGCCCGGGTCGAGGCCGGAGGTCGGCTCGTCCAGGAAGATCAGCGAGGGCTTGGTCAGCAGTTCCAGGGCCACGGAGACGCGCTTTCGCTGGCCTCCGGAGAGCGAGGTGACCTTCTTGTCCTTGTGGATGTCGAGCTTGAGCTCGGCGAGGACCTCGTGGATCCGGGCCTGGCGCTCGGCCTCGGTGGTGTCCGCGGGGAAGCGGAGCTTGGCCGCGTACTTGAGGGCCCGGGTGACGGTCAGTTCCTTGTGCAGGATGTCGTCCTGCGGGACCAGACCGATGCGCTGGCGCAGCTCGGCGAACTGCTTGTACAGATTCCGGTTGTCGTAGAGGACGTCGCCCTGGTTGGCGGGCCGGTAGCCGGTGAGCGCCTTGAGCAGGGTGGACTTTCCGGAGCCGGACGGACCGATGACCCCGATCAGCGACTTCTCCGGGACACCGAACGAGACGTCCTTGAGGATCTGCTTGCCTCCGTCGACCGTCACCGTCAGGTGACGGGCGGCGAAGGAGACCTCGCCGGTGTCGACGAACTCCTCGAGCCGGTCGCCGACCAGCCGGAAGGTCGAGTGACCGACGCCGACGATGTCGTTCGCGCCGATGAGCGCGGAGCCGGACTTCGAGAGCGGCTGGCCGTTGACGTACGTGCCGTTGTGGGATCCGAGGTCGCGGATCTCGAAGCGGCCGTCGGGTGTCGCGTGGAACTCGGCGTGGTGGCGCGAGACCTGCAGGTCGGAGACGACCAGCTCGTTCTCCAGCGCACGGCCGATCCGCATCACCCGGCCGAGGGCCAGCTGGTGGAACGTGGTCGGGCTCCGGTCGCCGTACACCGGCGGCGCCCCCGCCGCGCCGCCGGGGCCGCCGTGGGGTGCCGGTGCCATGCCCTGCTGCTGCGGCACATGAGGCTGCTGCGGCTGGGCCTGAGGTGCCTGCGGCCAGGCCTGCTGCTGGGCGGGCGGCTGCTGCCCGCCCACTCCTCCCTGCTGCGGAGCCTGGTGCGGCTGCTGTGGAGCCTGGTGCGGAGCCTGCTGCGGCTGCTGGGCGCCCGCGGCGGCGCGCCCGCTGTACACATCGGCGCCGCTGAGGCTCAGCCGGGGTCCGTCGGTGGCGTTGCCCAGGTTCACGGTGGAGCCGGGCCCGATCTCCATCTGGTGGATCCGCTGGCCCTGCACATACGTGCCGTTGGTGCTGCCGTGGTCCTCGATGAACCAACTGCGCCCGCTCCAGCTGATCGTGGCGTGCCGCCACGACACCCTGGCGTCGTCGATCGTCATGTCGCCCTGCGGATCACGTCCGAGGGTGTACGGCCTGGACGGATCGAGCGTCCAGGTCCTGCCATTCAATTCCAGTACGAGTTCCGGCACTCCGCGCCCCACTAGTTGTCCCCCGAATTACCCCCGTTGCAGGGAGTCTAGGGATGCTGAACATCGTGGGGAACTATTCCAGGAGCAGTCCCCGATACGAAAGCCGGGCGGGAGGTTGACCGAACCGAGACCGCACTGTTGCGAACGACCAGGTCCGAACGATCACCCAAGGCCATGAATGGTCATGGGACATGGCAAGTCATGACGAACATGGATATTACGGTCGCCGGGTCGCTGTCCGGTCCTCGGGACGGGCCGTCGGGGCCGCACCGCGGACCGATACGGTGGAATCACCATGAGCGCATCTCAGCCCCCTCAGCCCTCCCTGTCTCCTGAGCCTCCTGAGTCACGTCGGGACGCAGACACGCCCACCCTTCTCGTGAAGATCTTCGGGAAGGACCGGCCCGGAATCACCGCCGGGCTCTTCGACACCCTCGCCGCCTACTCGGTCGATGTCGTCGACATCGAGCAGGTCGTCACCCGTGGCCGCATCGTCCTGTGCGCCCTGGTCACCGCACCGACCGCGGGCGGGACCACCGCGGGCGACCTGCGGGCCACCGTGCACAGCTGGGCGGAGTCCCTGAAGCTGCAGGCCGAGATCATCTCCGGTACGGGCGACAACCGCCCGCGCGGTGACGGCCGTTCCCATGTGACGGTGCTCGGGCACCCGCTCACCGCGGAGTCGACCGCCGCCATAGCGGCCAGGATCACCTCGACCGGCGGGAACATCGACCGGATCTTCCGCCTGGCGAAGTATCCGGTCACCGCCGTCGAGTTCGCGGTGTCCGGCACCGGAACCGAGGCGCTGCGCACCGCGCTGGCCGTCGAGGCCGCGGGGATCGGCGTCGACGTGGCCGTCGTCTCGGCCGGGCTGAGCCGCCGGGCACAGCGGCTCGTCGTGATGGACGTCGACTCGACGCTCATCCAGGACGAGGTCATCGAGCTCTTCGCGGCCCATGCCGGCTGCGAGGCGGAGGTCGCCGCGGTGACCGAACAGGCGATGCGCGGTGAGCTCGACTTCGAACAGTCGCTGCACGCGCGGGTGGCGCTGCTGGCGGGGCTGGACGTATCGGTGGTGGAGAAGGTGCGCGCCGACGTCCGGCTGACGCCGGGTGCCCGCACCCTGATCCGTACGCTGAAGCGCCTCGGCTACCAAGTGGGCGTCGTCTCGGGTGGGTTCACACAGGTGACGGACGATCTCAAGGAGCGGCTCGGGCTCGACTTCGCCTCTGCCAACACTCTGGAGGTCGTCGACGGAAAGCTCACCGGCCGGGTGACCGGGGACATCGTCGACCGGGCGGGCAAGGCCCGGCTGCTGCGCAGCTTCGCCGCGGAGGCCGGGGTCCCGCTGGCGCAGACGGTGGCGATCGGTGACGGGGCGAACGACCTGGACATGCTGAACACCGCGGGCCTCGGGGTCGCCTTCAACGCCAAGCCGGTGGTCCGCAAGGCGGCGCACACCGCGGTGAACGTGCCGTTCCTGGACACCGTGCTCTATCTGCTCGGCATCACCCGCGAGGAGGTCGAGGCCGCCGACGGCCTCGTCGAATAGGGACTCGCGGCCGGAACGTACACAGGGCCCGGGTGCGCACGCGTCGGCGTGCGCACCCGGGCCCTGTCGTGAGCCGGGGCGGTCAGTCGTTCGGAGTCCAGTACTCGACGAGCTTGCCGACGCCGTGCTCCACGCTCTTCCAGGTGCCGGGGAGCTCGACGACGGCGAACGCGGCGGTCGGGAAGCCACCGCGGCTCATCCGGGCCAGGGCGTCGCCCTCCGCCGAGCCCGCCAGGGCGTCGGCGAGGGCGTGCATGCCCGGGTTGTGGCCGATCACCAGCAGATCGCGGACGTCGTCGGGGGTCTCGTTGATCAGCGCGATCAGCTCGCCGAGCGAGGCCTCGTAGAGCCTCTCCTCGTACACGGTCCTGGGGCGCTCCGGCATCTCGTGCACGGCGAGCTTCCACGTCTCGCGCGTCCTGGCCGCGGTGGAACAGAGGGCCAGATCGAAGACGATCCCGGAATCGACGAGTTTGCGGCCTGCCACGGGGGCGTCCTTGCGGCCACGCTCCGCGAGCGGCCGCTCATGGTCGGAGTCCTGCGACCATTCCGCCTTTGCATGCCTGAGAAGGACGATCCTGCGAGGTGTATCGACGCTCATACACCTCAGCTTCGCATGAAATGTGCCACCTGGCGCAGGGTGTTGGAGGGCTCCTCGCCCCGGCTGCCGGACGTCAGGGGGTCAGCAGCTCCACGATTCGCTCGAGCAACCGGCCGACCGCGGGATCGCCCGTGGCGGCGTGCGCCTGGCCCGGTCCGGCGATCAGCAGGAGGAGCGCGCCGAAGGCCACTGCGGGCAGCGCGACGGCCCACCACGGCAGCCGGACCTCGACGCCGGCTGCGTCCGGGCGGGCGGAGCGGGTGTGCGTACGGGTCGGCATGTCCGCCTCCGTGGGTACTGGATTCCGATAGTCAGAACCTACGGATCCGGGGGCGCCGCTCCCATCCGGTGGCCCACCCACTTCACCCTGACCCTGGCCCCCTAGGGGATGGTGGGGCTATCCCCACCATCCCGCCCGGGAGCCGTACGTCACGGGGAGGCGATGGAGGCGATGATGCCGACGACGACCGTGATCAGCAGCATCGTCCCGAAGACGAGGAGCAGCTTCTTCTGACCGTTCTGGGGATTCGGGTCGAGCACAGGAGACATGCCCCCAGTCTCGCATCTCAGCATTCGTCCTCGATCGTCCGGTCCCGGCCGGCCAGGATGCCTGCCACCATCTGGGGCACCATCAGGGCCGCCATGAGCGCGATCGGCAGCCCCCAGCCGCCACTGTGCTGGTAGAGCACGCCGACCAGAAGCGGGCCGGGGATCGAGATGAGATAGCCGGTGGACTGGGCGAACGCGGACAGCCGTACCACCCCGGCACCGCTGCGGGAGCGCATGCCGATCATGGTGAGGGCGAGCGGGAAGGCGCAGTTCGAGATGCCGAGGAGCAGTGCCCAGACCCAGGCCCCGCCGGACGGGGCGAAGTAGAGGCCGGCGTAGCCCATGAGGCCGCAGGCGCCGAGGACGACGACGATCGGTCCCTGGGTCCTCATCCGGGTGGCGACCCTCGGGATGACGAAGGCGAGCGGCACGCCCATGGCCATGATGAGGGCGAGCAGGACGCCAGCCGTACCGGCGGAGACCCCGGCGTCCCGGAAGATCTGTGGCATCCACCCCATGGTGATGTAGGCGGCGGTGGCCTGGAGGCCGAAGAAGCAGGCGAGGGCCCAGGCGGTGCGGCTGCGGGTGATCCGCAGTGCGGGTGCCTCCGGCCGGCGGGCCGCGGGGTGTCCGGCGCCGCCGCTGCGGTCCCGTACCAGCGGGATCCAGGGCAGGATCGCGACGGCGGCGAGGGCGGCCCAGATGCCGAGGCCGGCCTTCCAACTGCCGCCCATCGCCTCGGTCATGGGGACGGTCACGGCTGCGGCCAGTGAGGTGCCGAGGGCGAGGGCCATGGAGTAGAGGCCCGTCATGGAGCCGACGCGGGCCGGGAACCAGCGCTTGACGATCACCGGCATCAGGACGTTGCTGACGGCGATGCCCATCAGGGCGAGCGCGCTCGCGGCGAGGAAGCCGGCGGTCCCGCCGACGAGGGGCCTGATCACCAGCCCCGCCGTGATGGCGACCATGCCCGCGCAGACGACCGCACCCGGTCCGAAGCGGCGGGCCAGGCGCGGCGCCATGATGCCGAAGACCGCGAAGCAGAGCGGCGGTACGGAGGTGAGCACCCCGGCGACGCTGCCGCTCATGTGCAGTCCGTCGCGTACCTCTTCGAGGAGGGCGCCGAGGCTGGTGATGGCGGGGCGGAGGTTGAGCGCGGCGAGCACGAGCCCGACCGTGACCAGGCGGAACACCCAGGGGGCGGGGCCGCCGGCCCCCTGCCCGGGCACCTCGGTGCGGGAGGTCGCCGGGGCGGCGGCGGGGTCCAGAGTCGGGGTCCGGGGGGAGGATTCGTCGTCACGCATGGGGCCATCATAGAATCATGGGATGATTACTTGTCCAATCCTCTGAGATGATCTGGACACCTCCACGAGGCGGCGGGGCGGCCCCCGCCCGCCGCACACCCGAGCAAGGAGCACCATGGCGTTGACGTCCCCGCGGCGTTCGGCACTCGCCGACCAGGTGATTGCCCAGCTGAGGAATCAGATCACCTCGGGCGAGTGGCCCGTGGGTTCGCGCATCCCCACCGAACCCGAGCTGGTCGAGCAGCTCGGGGTGGCCCGTAACACCGTCCGCGAGGCGGTGCGCGCGCTCGCGCACAACGGGCTGCTCGACATCCGGCAGGGCTCGGGCACCTATGTGGTGGCCGTCAGCGAGCTGGCCGGCGTGATGCACCGCAGGTTCGCGTCCGCCGATCCGCGCCATGTGGCCGAGCTGCGCTCGACGCTGGAGTCGTCGGCCGCGCGCCTGGCCGCCGCCCGGCGTACCGACCGGGACCTGAAGCAGCTGGACGCGCTCATGCGACGGCGCGAGGAGACCTGGGCGGCGGGGGACGCCGAGGCGTTCGTGGCGGCGGACGCGACGCTGCACCTCGCCGTGGTCGCCGCCTCGCACAACGAGGTGCTGACCGGCCTCTACGCCGACCTGGGTGATCTGCTGAGGGACTACCTGCGGGACGACATCGGCCATGAGCTGCGGCCGGAGAACCACATGGACCACGGCCGGCTGGTCGAGGCGATCCGGGCCGGCGACGCCGAGACGGCGGCGGCCGAGGCCGCGAGCCACGCGCTGAGCTGCCTGGTGGACGGGGCCTAGGACGCCTCGGCCCGGTGCGTCTCGTCGGCGTGGGTGACCCACACGGAGCCGACCTCTTTCCAGCAGCGGTCGTCCAGCCGTACGGTCCGCCCCGGGCCGACGGCGACCGGCTCGGAGTCGGCGTCGATGTCCCACCAGCGGGCGCACTCGGTGTGCAGCTGGACGCGGTCGGTGGAGGGGTACGGGTTGTGGCAGTAGGCGACGACCCGGGAGCCCTTCACCGACGTGCGGCATTCGGCGCCGGAGGGTTCGGGGTCCGCCGCGGCGGGCGCGGCCGGCCCTGCGGCGCCGACGTGCCCCGCGGCGTACAGACCGACGGGCACGACCAGCCCGGCGAAGACGGCGGAGGCCACCAGCAGGGATCGGGTTCGGTGACGTGTGCCGCGCACAGCGATCTCCTCCCCTCAGCCTGACCAGAAGTCCGGTTCCTCCACATTCTGCGGTGGATCGACCAGCTTTTCGACCTGAGCGCCGGGAGGCCGGGCGGGGCAAGGGAAACGGCCGCCCACCGCCTCCGGAGAGGCGGTGGGCGGCCGGGGTGCGAGGGTCAGGCCCCCATCATGTGCACGCCACTGTCGACGTGGATGATCTCGCCCGTCGTCCTCGGGAAGAAGTCCGAGAGCAGCGCGACGATGCCGCGGCCGGCCGGCTCCGGGTCCTTCATGTCCCACGCCAGCGGCGCGCGGGTGTTCCACACGTCGGCGAGCTCACCGAAGCCCGGGATGGACTTGGCTGCCATGGAGCCGATCGGTCCGGCCGAGATCAGGTTGCAGCGGATGCCGTCCTTGCCCAGGTCGCGGGCGAGGTAGCGGGAGGTGGCCTCCAGCGCGGCCTTCGCCGGGCCCATCCAGTCGTACTGCGGCCAGGCGTACTGCGCGTCGAAGGTGAGGCCGACGATCGAGCCGCCCTCGCTCATCAGCGGCTTGCAGGCCATGGCGAGCGACTTCAGCGAGAACGCCGAGACGTGCATCGCCGTGGCGACCGACTCGAACGGGGTGTTGAGGAAGTTGCCGCCGAGTGCGTCCTGCGGCGCGAAGCCGATGGAGTGGACGACGCCGTCGAGCGAACCGAGCTCGTCCCGCACCAGGCCGGCGAGCCGGTCGAGGTGCTCGGCGTTGGTCACGTCCAGCTCGATGACCTTGGCCGGCTTGGGCAGCTTCTTGGCGATGCGCTCCGTCAGCGTGGGCCGCGGGAAGGCGGTCAGGATGACTTCGGCGCCCTGCTCCTGGGCCACCTTGGCAGCGTGGAACGCGATGGACGACTCCATCAGCACCCCGGTGATGAGGATGCGCTTGCCGTCGAGAATTCCGCTCATGGTGATCAGTGACCCATGCCCAATCCGCCGTCAACGGGGATGACGGCTCCAGTGATGTACGACGCGTCGTCGGAGGCGAGGAAGCGCACCGCGGCGGCGATCTCCGCGGGCTGCGCGTAACGCGCGAGCGGCACCTGGGCGACGATGCCCTTGCGCTGCTCCTCGGTGAGCGACTGCGTCATGTCGGTGTCGACGAAGCCGGGCGCGACGACGTTGAACGTGATGTTCCGCGAGCCGAGCTCACGGGCGAGCGACCTCGCGAAGCCGACCAGACCGGCCTTGGACGCGGCGTAGTTGGCCTGTCCCGCCGAGCCGAGGAGGCCGACGACGGAGGAGATGAGGACGACCCGGCCCTTCTTGGCGCGCAGCATGCCGCGGTTGGCGCGCTTGACGACCCGGAAGGTGCCGGTGAGGTTGGTGTCGAGCACGGACGTGAAGTCGTCCTCGGACATCCGCATCAGCAACTGGTCCTTGGTGATACCGGCGTTGGCGACCAGTACCTCCACATTGCCGTGCTTCTCCTCGACCTCCTTGTAGGCCTGCTCCACCTGCTCGGCGTCGGTGATGTCGCAACGGACCGCGAGAACACCGGCCTCGGTGAGCGCCTCGGGCGGCTCGCCGGAACGGTAGGTGATCGCGACCTTGTCGCCGTTGTCGGCGAAAGCGCGGGCGATGGCGAGGCCGATGCCCCGGTTTCCTCCGGTGACGAGAACCGAGCGGCTCAACGGATCACCCTTTCCTTGGCGGTCTGGTACATCGAAAACCTATCGGTACCGTCCGCTCCACGAGGAATCGGCCCCTGACAGCGCCTTCCCCCGGTCACTGTGGGGTTCCTACAGAGACGTACCCGGCCCGGCAGGCCATGGCCGGACCGCGGGCCACCGGACGGCCCGTCCCCGCGTGGGGCCCGGAATTCGGCCGCGACGCCGCTGCGGCCGTGCTTCACTGCCTCGTAAACGATCCGAGGGTATGTGAAGCAGAGGAGAGGCCGCCCGTGCCCCATGAGGTAGATCAGTCGTTCCTGGCCCTCCCGCTACGGCCGCTCGCCGACGCGGCGCTCGCCCGCGCGCGGGCGCTCGGGGCCGTGCACGCCGACTTCCGCTTCGAGCGGGTGCGCAGCGCCACGTGGCGCTTGCGGGACGCCCGGCCGGCCGGGTCGTCCGACACCACCGATCTCGGGTACGCGGTGCGGGTGGTGCACGGCGGGGCGTGGGGGTTCGCCTCCGGGGTGGACCTGACGATGGACGCGGCGGCGAGGGTGGCCGGGCAGGCCGTCGCCATGGCGAAGCTGTCGGCGAAGGTGATCGCGGCTGCGGGGTCCGACGAGCGCGTGGAACTCGCGGACGAACCCGTGCACGGGGAGCGGAGCTGGGTCTCGGCGTACGACGTCGACCCCTTCGACGTGCCGGCCGAGGAGAAGGCGGGACTGCTCGCCGAGTGGAGCGGCCGGCTGCTGGGGGCGGAGGGCGTGGCGCATGTGGACGCCTCGCTGATGACCGTCCATGAGAACAAGTTCTACGCCGACACGGCGGGCACGGTCACCACGCAGCAGCGGGTGCGGCTGCATCCGCAGTTCACCGCGGTCGCCGTGGACGCGACGACCGGTGAGTTCGACTCGATGCGCACGATCGCACCGCCGGCCGGGCGCGGCTGGGAGTACCTGACGGGGACCGGCTGGGACTGGGACGCCGAGCTGGAGACCATCCCCGGGCTGCTGGCCGAGAAGATGCGGGCCCCGGGCGTCGAGGCGGGGACGTACGACCTGGTCGTCGACCCGTCCAATCTGTGGCTGACCATCCATGAGTCGATCGGCCACGCCACCGAGCTGGACCGGGCGCTGGGGTACGAGGCGGCGTACGCCGGGACCTCGTTCGCCACGTTCGACCAGCTGGGGAAGCTCGCATACGGCTCCCCGGTGATGAACGTGACGGGCGACCGCACCGCCGAGCACGGGCTCGCGACGATCGGGTACGACGACGAGGGCGTCGAGGCGCAGTCCTGGGAGCTGGTCAAGGACGGGACGCTGGTCGGCTACCAGCTGGACCGCCGGATCGCGAAGCTGACGGGCCTGGGCCGGTCGAACGGGTGCGCGTACGCGGACTCGCCGGGCCATGTCCCCGTACAACGGATGGCGAACGTGTCGCTGCAGCCGGATCCGGGCGGGCTCTCCACGGAGGACCTGATCGGCGGCGTGGAGCGCGGGATCTACGTGGTCGGAGACCGGTCCTGGTCGATCGACATGCAGCGGTACAACTTCCAGTTCACCGGGCAGCGGTTCTTCCGGATCGAGAACGGCAGGCTCGCCGGGCAGCTGCGCGATGTCGCCTACCAGGCGACGACGACGGACTTCTGGGGCTCGATGGAGAAGGTCGGCGGTCCGCAGACATACGTCCTGGGCGGCGCCTTCAACTGTGGCAAGGCCCAGCCGGGCCAGGTCGCGGCCGTCTCGCACGGCTGCCCCTCCGCCCTCTTCCGAGGCGTGAACATCCTCAACACGACGCAGGAGGCCGGGCGATGAGCGGCAACCACGGAACCGGCTGGGGGTCCGGGGGTCACTCCCCGGGGCAGCACAGTCTCGACACGACGCAGGAGGCCGGGCGATGAGCCGCGTCAGCAAGCCGCACGAGATCGTCGAGCGCGCGCTCGAACTGTCCACCGCCGACGGCTGTGTGGTCATCGCCGACGAGGAGTCGTCGGCCAATCTGCGCTGGGCGGGCAACGCGCTCACCACGAACGGCGTGACGCGGGGCCGCACCCTGACCGTCATCGCCACCGTCGACGGGTCCGAGGGTGCCGCCTCCGGTGTCGTGTCCCGGTCCGCCGTCACCGCGGCCGATCTGGAGCCCCTGGTGCGGGCCGCCGAGGCCGCCGCGCGCGGGGCCGGCCCGGCCGAGGACGCGCAGCCGCTGGTCACCGGGGTACCGGACTCCCCCGGCTTCACGGACGCGCCGGCGGAGACGGGCTCGGACGTCTTCGCGGCGTTCGCCCCCACGCTCGGCGACGCCTTCGCCCGGGCCCGCTCCGGCGGCCGCGAGCTGTACGGCTTCGCCAACCACGAGATGACGTCGACGTACCTGGGCACGTCGACGGGGCTGCGGCTGCGCCACGACCAGCCGAACGGGACGCTGGAGCTGAACGCGAAGTCGCCCGACCGGTCGCGCTCGGCCTGGGCGGGGCGCTCGACCCGTGACTTCAAGGACGTCGACCCGGCCGAGATGGACGCCGAGCTGGCCAAGCGGCTGGTCTGGGCGGAGCGCCGGATCGAGCTGCCCGCCGGGCGGTACGAGACGCTGCTGCCGCCGACCGCCGTCGCCGACCTGCTGATCTACCAGCTGTGGTCGGCGACCGCGCGGGACGCCGTCGAGGGCCGGACGGTGTTCTCCAAGCCGGGCGGGGGGACGCGGCTCGGCGAGACCCTGTCCCCGCTGCCACTGACCCTGCGCAGCGACCCGAACGCGCCGGGGCTCGAATCCGCGCCGTTCGTCATCGCGCACTCCTCCGGGGACGGTGCGTCGGTCTTCGACAACGGGCTGCCGCTGGGCCGGACCGACTGGATCAAGGACGGCCGTCTCGGCCGGCTGACGACGACCCGGCACACCGCGGGCCTGACCGGGCTGCCGGTCGCCCCGGCGATCGACAACCTGGTGCTGGAGGGCGGTGGTGAGCGGTCCCTGGAGGAGATGGTGGCCGCGACGAGCGGCCGCGCACTGCTGCTGACCTGCATGTGGTACATCCGGGAGGTCGACCCGGCGACGCTGCTGCTGACCGGGCTGACCCGCGACGGTGTCTATCTCGTGGAGGACGGCGAGGTGGTCGGCGAGGTGAACAACTTCCGCTTCAACGAGTCCCCCGTGGACCTGCTGTCGCGGGCCACCGAGGCGGGCCGGACGGAGAAGACGCTGCCGCGCGAGTGGGGCGACTGGTTCACCCGGGCCGCGATGCCCGCACTGCGCATCCCGGACTTCAACATGAGCTCGGTGAGCCTGGGCGTATGACCCGCCCAAGGGCTGTCCCGCAATTCCTGGTGGATCAGCGCGCGGCGTCAGATGCGGTGCATCGCAAGGCGGAGGGACGCCCGAATACTGGATGTATTCGGGCGTTCCGACAACGCGGCGAGGTGCCGTAGCTGTCGTCGCGCGCCCGCCAGGAATTGCGGGACAGCCCTTAGACTGACTGTTGCCTTTCGATCCACGTATCGACCACGTAGCTGAGGAGACACGGAACCGTGACGGACATCGTCGACGAGCTGAAGTGGCGTGGGCTGTTCGCCCAGTCCACTGACGAGGACGCACTGCGCAAGGCTCTCGCGGACGGTCCGGTCACGTTCTATTGCGGCTACGACCCCACCGCGGCGAGTCTGCACGTCGGCCATCTGGTGCAGGTGCTCACCATGCGCCGGCTCCAGCAGGCCGGTCTGCGCCCGCTCGCCCTGGTGGGCGGGGCCACCGGCCAGATCGGTGACCCGCGGCCGACCGCCGAGCGCACGCTGAACGACCCGGAGACGATTGCCGCCTGGGTGGCACGGCTGCGGTCCCAGATCGAGCCGTTCCTGTCCTTCGAGGGCGAGAACGCGGCGGTCATGGTGAACAACCTGGACTGGACCGCGGGCATGTCCGCGATCGAGTTCCTGCGGGACATCGGCAAGCACTTCCGGGTCAACAAGATGCTCACCAAGGAGTCCATCGCCCGGCGGCTGGAGTCCGACGAGGGCATCAGCTACACCGAGTTCAGCTACCAGCTGCTCCAGAGCATGGACTTCCTGGAGCTGTACCGGCGCCACGGATGCACCCTCCAGCAGGGCGGCAGCGACCAGTGGGGCAACCTCACCGCGGGCCTCGACCTGATCCACCGCCTGGAGCCGGGCGCCGAGGTGCACGCGCTGGCGACCCCGCTGATGACGAAGGCGGACGGCACCAAGTTCGGCAAGTCCGAGAGCGGCGCCGTCTGGCTCGACCCGGAGATGACCACGCCGTACGCGTTCTACCAGTTCTGGCTGAACGTGGACGACCGCGACGTCTCCCGCTACATGCGCATCCTCAGCTTCCTGAGCCCCGCCGAGCTGGAGGAGCTGGAGAAGGTCACCGAGGAGCGGCCACAGGCCCGGACAGCGCAGCGGACGCTGGCCGAGGAGCTGACGACGCTGGTGCACGGCGCGGACCAGTGCGCCGCGGTCATCGCCGCGTCGAAGGCGCTGTTCGGTCAGGGCGAGCTCGGCGAGCTGGACGAGGCGACGCTGGGTGCCGCACTGTCCGAGGTGCCGCACGCCCAGGTCACCGAGCTCGGTCCGCTGGTCGACCTGCTGGTCGAGGCCGGTCTGGCGCCGAGCAAGTCGGGTGCCCGGCGCACGGTCAAGGAGGGCGGCGCCTACGTGAACAACGTGAAGGCCGTCGACGGTGAGGCGGCACCGGCCCGCGAGGAGCTGCTGCACGGGCGCTGGCTGGTGCTGCGCCGGGGCAAGAAGAACCTGGCGGCGATCGAGGTCACGGCCGGCTGAGCCGTAGCGACAGCATGACGGCGGGGCACGCATCGCGCGTGCCCCGCCGTCATGCTTGTCCGGTCCGTGGTTCAGGTCTTCTGCCTGGTGCCCCGGATCGAGGCCCACAGCATGTCGCCGACACCGACCACCACCACGGCTCCGATCAGCTGGAGCACATGACGTGTCCAGTCGATGCCCTTGGTGTCGTTGACACCGATCCAGGTGGCGACAGCGTTGCCGAGGATGCTGCCGATCATGCCGAAAATGACTGTCAGCCAGAGTGGGATCTCCTGCTTGCCCGGCAGGATCGCCTTGGCGATCAGGCCGAGCACCAGGCCCACGATGATTGCCCACAACCAGCTCATGCGGCCTCCTTGTGCGACGCGGTGTCGCGCATGTCCGCCCAGTCTCGGCCCCGGGCCGGTACGCCGCATGTCGGACGGGTCCGTACGTGGGGCGGGGCGGGGCGGGGGAGTGTACGTATACGGCGCGCCCCGGTCTCGAACGGAGGGGAGGCCGGGCGTACCGTGGGATCCGGTCCGGTCCGGGGAGCGTCCGGCGCAGGAACGGGGTCTCCCCCAGTCGTCATGAGCTCGGGGAAGGTTGGTGGAGACGTGTTGGGGAAGCAGAGCGGTGCGGAGGTCTTCCGGATCACGGGGGCGCGGCAGGGGCTCGCGGAGGATGTGCGCGGCCGACAGCGGCGTTATGTGATCTCGATGTCCGTGCGCACGGTTTCGGTGGTCGCTGCCGCGGTCCTGTGGAACGTGGAGCGCCATGTGGCGATCGTGGCGCTGGCGCTGGGGGTTCTGCTCCCGTACGTCGCGGTCGTCATCGCCAACGCGGGCCGGGAGAACAGCCCTTCGATTCCCTCGACCTTTGTGCCGGCGCCGACGCGGCTCGCGCTGGACGCCGCTCCGGTGGCCGGTCCGGCGGAGCCCGGTCCGGAGAGCGGACACGCCTTCCGGAGTCCGGATCCGCAGGAGCACGGCTGAGCCCTGCGGTCACCCAAGCTCAAGAAAAGCTCAGATCAATCATGAGGTTCCAGTGCACCGCACCCCGGTCTGCGTGACATACTTTGTGAGCGCTCCGCATCCCCCGTCGGAGCGACGGACCGACGCCGGGCAGCTCCCCCCGTGGCTGCTCGGCGTCGCCATTTCTCCGGCGGGGATGCCGCAGGGCCTGCCTTCCGGCTCAGGCCCTAGGGTTGAGTCCGTGAACTCCCCCGAATCCGATCCCGCGGCCGAGCGTGCTGCCACCGCCCCCGTCTGCTCGGCCAAGGGCTGCCGCACCGATGCCGTGTGGGTGCTGGCCTGGAACAACCCGAAGCTGCACACCCCCGAGCGCCGCAAGACCTGGCTGGCCTGTGACGAGCACCGGGAGCATCTCTCCTCGTTCCTGGGGGTGCGGGGTTTCCTGAAGGACGTGGTGACACTGGCCGAGTGGGAGTCGTCGGACTCGCCGCCCGCGTAACGGCTCGGGCGCCAGGTCCTTCGTTCGGACCGGGCCGGACCCGGCGAGCCCGGCATGATGCAGACGAAAGGCCCTAGCCGCCGATCGCCGACATCGGGCGGTCCGGCTGGAGGAACGACGGGTCGTCGAGGCCGGATCCGGCTTTCTTGCCCCACATGGCGAGCTTCCAGAGCCGGGCGATCTCCTCGTCCGGTGCCTCCGAGCGCAGGGCCCCGCGCAGGTCGGTCTCCTCGCGGGCGAACAGGCAGGTGCGCACCTGCCCGTCGGCGGTGAGCCTGGTGCGGTCGCAGGCCCGGCAGAACGGCCGGGTGACCGAGGCGATGACGCCGACCCGGTGGGGGCCGCCGTCCACGAGCCAGCGCTCGGCGGGGGCGGAGCCGCGCTCGCCGTCCTCCTCGGCGGTGAGGTCGAAGCGGGTGCGCAGCGACTGGAGGATGTCGCCTGCCGTGATCATTCCGTCGCGCTTCCAGCCATGCTGGGCGTCGAGCGGCATCTGCTCGATGAAGCGGAGCTCGTACTCGTTGGCCACGGCCCAGGCGAGCAGGTCGGGCGCTTCGTCGTCGTTGAGCCCCGGCATCAGGACGGTGTTGACCTTGACGGGGGTGAGGCCGGCGTCGCGCGCTGCCTCGAGTCCGGCCAGGACGTCGTGGTGGCGGTCGCGGCGGGTGAGGGTCTTGAAGACGTCGGGGCGCAGGGTGTCCAGGGAGACGTTGACCCGGTCCAGGCCTGCGGCCTTGAGCGCGGCGGCGGTCCGCTTCAGTCCGATGCCGTTGGTCGTGAGCGACATCTTCGGGCGGGGTGCCAGGGCCGCGCACTGCTGGACGATGGAGACGAGTCCGGGACGCAGCAGCGGCTCCCCGCCGGTGAAGCGGACTTCGGTGATGCCGAGCTGCGTGACGGCGATGCGGACGAGGCGGACGATCTCGTCGTCACTCAGCAGGTCGGGCTTGGCCAGCCATTGCAGGCCCTCTTCGGGCATGCAGTAGGTGCAGCGCAGATTGCAGCGGTCGGTCAGCGAGACGCGCAGGTCTGTGGCGACCCGGTCGTAGGTGTCGATGAGCATGGTGGGCCCCCTCCCCCGGTGACTTCCCGGTTGCGGTATCTGACTCTTCCGAGACTACGCGAGACCTGTGACAGCGGAGGGGCCCGTTTGACACGAGGTGCGGCGCAGCCGCGTCGTAGGACTCTACGACGCGGCCGCGGGAAGGGAGGGTGCGGGAACCGCTCCCCTCTGTGAACTTGTGTGAATTCGTGCTCTCAGTGGGCTCCGATGCCGGTGAGGGACTTGACCTCCAGCTCGGCGTACTTGCCCTTGTCCGGCTCCTCCTTCGACAGGAGGGAGCCGATCCAGCCGAGCAGGAAGCCCAGCGGGATGGAGATCAGGCCCGGGTTCTCCAGCGGGAACCAGGCGAAGTCGACGCCCTTGAACATCGAGGTCTTCGCGTTTCCGGAGACGACGGGCGAGAACAGCACCAGGATCACCGAGCTGGCGAGACCTCCGTAGATCGACCACAGCGCGCCCTGGGTGGTGAACCGCTTCCAGAAGAGGCTGTAGAGGAGCGTCGGCAGGTTGGCCGACGCGGCGACGGCGAAGGCGAGCGCCACCAGGCCGGCGACGTTCATGTCGCGGGCGAAGGCACCCAGCACGATCGCGGCGGCACCGATGAAGACGGTGGCCCAGCGGGCCGCCCGCATCTCCTCCTTCTCGGTGGCCTTCCCCTTGCGGATGACGTTGGCGTAGATGTCATGGGCGAAGGACGACGAGGAGGCGAGGGTGAGTCCCGCGACGACGGCGAGGATGGTGGCGAAGGCGACCGCGGAGATGACGGCGAGCATGACGGCTCCGCCGGTGGAGCCGACCCCGCCGAGGTACTCGGCGAGCTGCGGGGCTGCCGCGTTGCCTGCCGGGTTCTTCGCCTTGATCTCGTCCGGGCCGATGAGGGCCGCGGCACCGAATCCGAGCGCGATCGTCATCAGGTAGAAGGCGCCGATGATGCCGATGGCCCAGTTGACCGACTTCCGGGCCGCCTTGGCGGTCGGCACCGTGTAGAAGCGGATCAGGATGTGCGGCAGTCCGGCGGTGCCCAGCACCAGGGCGATGCCGAGGGAGAGGAAGTCCAGCTTCGAGGTCCCGGTGGCGCCGTACTTGAGCCCGGGCTCCAGGAACGAGGCGCCGTGGCCGCTCTTCTCGGCGGCGGTGCCCAGCAGGTCGGAGACGTTGAAGTCGAACTTCCACAGCACCATGAAGGTCATCAGGATGGCACCCGCGATGAGGAGCACGGCCTTGACCATCTGCACCCAGGTGGTGCCCTTCATGCCGCCGATGGTGACGTACACGATCATCAGTACGCCGACCAGCGCAACAATGAGGATCTTTCCGGCGTCACTGGTGATCCCGAGGAGCAGCGAGACCAGAACTCCCGCTCCTGCCATCTGCGCCAGCAGGTAGAAGATCGAGACGACGATGGTGGAAACACCCGCGGCGGTACGGACCGGGCGCTGCCGCATCCGGTAGGCGAGAACATCGCCCATGGTGTAGCGGCCCGAGTTGCGCAGCGGTTCGGCGACCAGCAGCAGTGCCACCAGCCAGGCGACGAGGAAGCCGATCGAGTAGAGGAAGCCGTCGTAGCCGAAGAGGGCGATGGCTCCGGCGATACCGAGGAACGACGCGGCGGACATGTAGTCGCCGGAGACCGCGAGTCCGTTCTGGAAGGCGGTGAACTGGCGGCCGCCCGCGTAGAAGTCGGAGGCGCTCTTGGTCTGGCGGCCGGCCCAGACGGTGATGCCGAGGGTCGCCGCGACGAAGATCGCGAAGAGCGAGATGATCAGCGGCCGGTGCTCGCTGGTGGACGAGGCGGCGAGCGTCACGGCGGTGTGGGAGTGGTACGCGGCGCTCATACGTCGGCCTCCATACGGGACTTGATGGCCTCGGCCTTCGGGTCGAGCTTCGCGTTGGCGTGCCGCGAGTAGAACCAGGCGATGAGGAAGGTGGTGAGGAACTGGGCCAGGCCGAAGACGAAGGCCACGTTGAAGTTGCTGTACACCTTGGTGCCCATGAAGCCGCCGGCGTAGTTGGAGAGCAACACGTACAGCAGGTACCAGAGGACGAAGGCGATGGTCAGCGGAAAGGCGAACGAGCGGTACGAGCGGCGGAGTTCGCCGAATTCCTGGCTCGCCTGCTCCGCGACGAACGCCTCGGTCGTGGGCTGGGCGGGGCCGGTCTCCGTACTGCCCTCGGGCGGCGGTGCATCGGTAGCCACGGAATCTCCTCGCGACGCGGGTGCGGTGGTGGTGGGGACGGTGGATTTCACTGGGGACCTCGATATCGGGGAGTGGTGGTGCGGCTCCCCTGACAACGGCACGCAGCGCGCGGCGAAGCGGTTCACCGCGGTTTCCGCCTTCTCCGTGTCACCCCTTCGGGCGCTCCGGCGGGAATCGGTTCTCCCGGACTCATTGATGAGCGGGGATGATCAGCGATAGCTTCACTCGTCATGTACGCGACTGGACACACCCCGTGTCCGGTCGACTGACACGGATGAAGTGGAGACCCCATGGCTCATCTGGGATCCAGACGGACGCGCGCAGTGACGCTGCCCGTCGGATTGGCCCTCACCGCTTCGCTCGGCTTCCTGCCGATGGGCGTCGCCTCCGCCTCGCCGGTGGAGGACACGCCCTCGGCAGCGGTGTCGACGGACGGTCCGAAGCTGTCGTACGTGGTCAACACCCGCGGCGGTCACGGCACCGTCAAGCAGGTGCGCAAGGCGATCGAGCGGGCCGGCGGCACTGTGGTGATCGCCTACGACCGGATCGGGGTCATCGTCGCCCACTCGCAGAACCCGCAGTTCGCGCAGTCGATGCGCCGTGTGAAGGGTGTCGATTCGGCGGGCGCCACCCGTACCAACCCGATCGTCCCGCAGGCCACCAAGGACATCGGGGTCGAGCAGCCGCTGACGGCGCAGCAGGAGCGGACCGCGGCGGCGCAGGCGACGGCGGGTCAGGACCCGATGGAGCCGTTGCAGTGGGACCTGCCCGCGATCAAGGCGGACAAGGCGCACGAGAAGTCGCTGGGCAGCTCGAAGGTCACGGTCGCGGTCATCGACACGGGCGTGGACGACACCCACCCGGACCTCGCCCCGAACTTCGACCGCCGCGGCTCGGCGAACTGTGTCTCCGGCGCACCGGACACCACGGACGGCGCCTGGCGCCCGAAGACCGGTGAGAGCGATCACGGCACGCATGTCGCGGGCACGATCGCCGCCGCTAAGAACGGCATCGGGGTGACGGGTGTCGCGCCGGGTGTGAAGGTCTCCGGCATCAAGGTGGGCAACCCGGACGGCTTCTTCTACACCGAGGCCGTCGTCTGCGGCTTCATGTGGGCGGCGGACCACGGTGCCGACGTCACGAACAACAGCTACTACACCGACCCGTGGATGTACAACTGCAAGAACGACCCGGACCAGGGCGCGCTGGTCGAGGCCGTCGCGCGGGCCACCCGGTACGCCGAGAGCAAGGGCACGGTCAATGTCGCCGCGGCCGGAAACTCGGCCGAGGACCTGGCGGCCGACACGATCGAGGACACGGGCAGCCCGAACGACACCGAACCGGTCACCCGGACCATCGACCCGAAGGTGTGCCTGGACATCCCGACGATGCTGCCGGGTGTCGTGACGGTCTCGGCGACGGGCGCGAAGGGGCTGAAGGCCTCGTACTCGAACTACGGCAACGGCGTCATCGACGTGGCCGCGCCGGGCGGGGACTCGACGGTCTACCAGACGCCCGAGCCGCCGGCGACGAGCGGTCTGATCCTCTCCACGCTGCCGGGCGGGAAGTACGGCTACAAGGCCGGTACGTCGATGGCTTCCCCGCACGTCGCGGGCGTCGTGGCCCTGATCAAGTCGACGCACCCGTACGCGTCGGCCGCCGCGGTCAAGGCCCTGCTGACGCTCGAGGCCGACGCCACGGCGTGCGGTGACCCGTACGACATCGACGGTGACGGCAAGATCGACGCGGTCTGCGAGGGCGGCAAGAACCGCAACGGCTTCTACGGGGCCGGAGTGGTGGACGCGCTGGACGCGGTGCGCTGGTAGCAGCCGGTGCGGGGGCCGGGATGGTCCGGCCCCCGCACCGAACCGGGGCAGGGACCCCTGGCCGTGCTCCCGCCGGCCGGCCTACCCCGCGACTGGCACTCAGTGCCATAGTGCGGGGATGACTTCTGCCCCCATCTCCGCCACCGAGCAGGCCTGGGCCGCTCTCGGCGGTGACCCCGCACTTCTCGGCCGTATCGGGACCTCGGGGCCGGCCGGGCTGCTGTCCTCCCGGCTGCCCGTACGGGAGCTGGCCCGCGCCGCTGTCGCGGTCTGCTCCCTGGCCGCCGCCGAACTCGCGGCCCGCCGCACCGGTGGACCCGTACCCCGCGTCCCGATCGACGACGGCGCGGTGGCCACCGCGTTCGTCAGCGAGCGCCATCTGCGCATCGACGGCCGCGCCCCGGCCAATTTCGCCCCGCTGTCCCGGTTCTGGCGCACGGCCGACGGCTGGGTCCGCACCCACGCCAACTACCCGCACCACCGGGCCCGGTTGCTGGGCACGCTGGGCCTGCCCGCGGACACCGCCGACGACCTGGCCGTGGATGCCGCGGCCGCGTCCTTCGCGGGGCGCCGGGGGGCCGAGATCGAGGAGACGGTGTACGCGGCGGGCGGGCTGGCCGTCGCCGCCAGGACACCCGGGGAATGGGCCGCGGACCCGCGCCGCGCCGCCCTCTGCGACGTGCCGCTGGTGGAGCGGGAGCGGATCGACGCCGCCCCGGTGCGCCGGACATCTCCGCTCACCGGCACACCGCTGCGACCCGCTGCCGGACTGCGCGTCCTGGACCTCTCCCGGGTCCTCGCGGGGCCGGTGGCCACCCGTACGCTCGCGCTGCTCGGCGCGGACGTGCTGCGCATCGACGCCCCGCAGCTCCCGGAGAGCCAGGACGCGCACAGCGACACGGGGTTCGGGAAGAGGTCGGTGAGCATCGACCTGTCGAGCGATGCCGGCCGCGGTGTCTTCGACGAGCTGCTCGCCGGAGCGGACGTGGTCGTCACCGGATACCGGCCAGGTGCGCTGGAGCGGCTGGGGCTGACACCGGAGTCCCTGGCCGCGCGCAGGCCGGGCCTGGTGATCGGCAGGCTGTCGGCCTGGGGGCACGGCCCGTGGGACCGGCGGCGCGGTTTCGACAGCCTGGTGCAGGTCGCCACCGGCATCGCGATGACCGAGGCCGAGCCGGGAGCGCACGACGGCCCGCCGGGTGCGCTGCCCGCCCAGGCGCTGGACCACGGCACGGGCTACCTGCTGGCCGGGGCCGTACTGCGGGCACTGACCGAACAGCACGACCGGGGCGGCTCGCGGCTGGCCACGCTCTCGCTCGCTCGCACCGCCGCCTGGCTGACCGACGAGATCCCCGCATCACCGGACCGCGTCGCGCAGGACGGCACGTACGACCCGCAGAAGTGGCTCACCGAGACCGACAGCCCGCTGGGGCGGCTGCGCCATGCGCTGCCGCCGGTCGGTTTCGACGGGGCACCCGCCGACTGGTCGCGTCCGCCCGGCCCGCTGGGGGCGGACGCGGCCGCGTGGCTCACGGCTTGATGAGGACCTTCAGCGCCGTGCGCTCGTCCATCGCCTTGTAGCCGGCCGGTACCTCGTCGAGGCCGATGGCCAGGTCGAAGACGGGCGACGGGTCGATGGTGCCGGACAGGACGTCGGGGAGCAGTTCCGGGATGTAGGTGCGGACGGGGGCGACCCCGCCGCGCAGGGCGATGTTCCGGTCGAACATGACGCCGAGGTCCAGTCCGGTGCCGCTGCCGTGCGGCACGCCGACGTAGCCGATCGAGCCGCCGTCGCGGGTGATGTCGACCGCCGTGCGCATCGACTGCTCGGTGCCGACGGCCTCGATCACCGCCTGCGCGCCTTCGCCGCCGAGCAGTTCCCGTACCGCAGCGACGGCCGCCTCGCCGCGCTCGGCGACGACGTCCGTGGCACCGAAGGTGCGGGCGATGTCCGTGCGCGCCCGGTGGCGGCCGAGCGCGATGATCCGCTCGGCACCGAGCCGCTTGGCGGCGATGACGCCGCACAGGCCGACGGCGCCGTCACCGACGACCGCGACCGTGGAGCCCGGCTTCACACCGGCGCCCACGGCCGCGTGGTGGCCGGTGCCGAGGACGTCGGAGAGGGCCAGGAGCGCGGTGAGCAGGTGGTCGTCCGAGGCCGCGGCGGCGGGGAGCTTGACCAGCGTGCCGTCGGCGAACGGGACACGCACGGCCTCGCCCTGCCCGCCGTCGGAGCCGACCGATCCCCAGAAGCCGCCCTGCGAGCAGGAGGTGGTCAGGCCCTCGGCGCAGTAGGCGCAGGTGCCGTCGGACCAGACGAAGGGGGCGACGACGAGGTCGCCGACGGCGAAGCCGTTGACCTCGGAGCCCGCCTCCTCGACGATCCCCAGGAACTCGTGGCCGATGCGCTGGCCGGGCTGCCGGGCGGACTCGCCGCGGTAGGCCCACAGGTCGCTGCCGCAGATGCAGGCCCGCAGGACCCGCAGCACCACGTCGGTGGGCTGCTGGATCACCGGGTCCGGGACCTCCTGCACGCGGATGTCGTGGGGGGCGTGAATGACGGTGGCGCGCATGCGTGGGGGTCCTTGCTGATCTCAGATGCTGATACTCCGCTCACGGTACGCCCCGAGGACCGCACCGGCCCCTTTCGCCCCCGGCGCGAGCACGCCCAGGGTCAGCAGGAACTGCGCCGCCACATAGGTGAGCATGACCCAGAAGTCGGGGGCGGGCAGCTGCGGCCAGTCGGCGATGCCGGTGGCGATCAGCGCGTCGGAGAGCAGGAAGAGCGCGCCTCCGGTGGCCGCGTACCGGCCGAGGACGCCGGAGCGGTAGGCCATGGCGGTCAGCAGCAGGCTGTAGCCGGCCATCGGGACCCGTAGCCCGGTCGGCAGCCCGTCCCAGATCAGGACGACGAAGACGGTCAGGACGACCGCGTACCCGATCCCGGGAAGCAGTGCGCCCCGGGCCCGCCCGAAGAGCCGCAGATAGCAGAGGTGTCCCGCGGCGAAGCCGCCCATCCCGATGAGGAAGGCGAGGTCGGCGTCGGCCAGCAGGAAGACGTCTCCGATCCAGCCGCAGAGCAGGGCGGCGATCAGCAGCCGGGGCCCGCGCCGGGCGACGGCGTACGCGGCGAGCAGCGGCATCAGCAGCGGCTTGGCGACGAGGTGCAGGACATCGCTGTCGATGAGGACCCCGGCGAGGTCGACGGTGCACGCGACGAGGAAGGCGATGAGCAGGGGACGCGCCCAGCGCTCCCGCCGGCCGCCCGGAAGCGGGTCGGCGCTCATCCGGTGCGCTCCTGCGCGAGAGCGGCCGTGGCGGCCTTGCCGCTGCCCGCCGTCGCCCCGGCCGGCTGCCAGCCGGGCCCGCGGAAGACCCGCCCGGCCCGCTCGCTCCAGCTGCCCGCCGCGCGCACGTCGCGGGCGATGGCGGCGTACTCGTGGGTGGCGACCCGCAGCGGGTTGAACGTGTCGATGTTCTTGGTGAGTCCGAACACGGGCCGCTCCGTCTCCGCGGTGAAGGAACCGAACCACCGGTCCCACACGATCAGGATCCCGCCGAAGTTCCGGTCGAGGTAGCCGCCCTGGGAGGCGTGGTGCACCCGGTGGTGGGAGGGCGTGTTCAGTACGTACTCGAACGGCCGGGGCAGTTTGTCGATGCGCTCGGTGTGCACCCAGAACTGGTAGACGAGGTTGGCCGACGAGCAGAAGGCCAGCGCCGCCGGGTGGACGCCGCAGGCGATCAGCGGGAGGTAGAACGGCCAGACGGTCAGCGAGGTCCAGGGCTGGCGCAGCGCGGTGGAGAGGTTGAACTTCCGGCTGGAGTGGTGGACCACGTGGCAGGCCCAGAGGATCCGGATGACGTGGTGGCCGCGGTGGGACCAGTAGTAGAAGAAGTCCTGCCCCAGCAGCATCAGCGGGACGGTCCACCACAGGACGGGGATACTGAGCGGGGTCAGCTCGTACACCGCGGTGTAGACCGCGACGATGGGCACTTTCCACAGCAGGTCGAAGGCCAGGCTGCCCAGCCCCATGGTGATGCTGGTGGTGGCGTCCTTCGCCTCGTACCCGGCGGCGTCCTCGTCGGGGTGGAAGTGGTGGAGGGCCATTTCCAGAACGGTGAGCAGGACGAAGGCCGGTATGGACCAGAGCACTACATCGGGCAGGTTCGTCGGCATGACTGCACCGTAGAGCGGCAGGCCGACGGGGAACAGACGTTGTTACCAACAAGTATGCGAGACGTGTTGTCAGCAGCCTTTGGCACCTTCTGACAAGGCGGGGGCGTGATCTCCCCGGGCGTCCGCGCCCTACACCCCCGCCGCCCCCAGCAACTGCCCCGCCGCGTACGTCACGGCCATCGCCACCGCGCCCCCGCCCATGTTCCGCAGCACCGCCGGGCCCACCGCCGCGTCGCCCAGCCGGGCGCTCCACCAGCCCGTCAGGGCCAGGGCGGCGAGCACCGACAGCACCGTCACCAGCAGGCGCACCGACGACGGCGGCAGCACGATCGCCAGCAGGGGCAGCAGCGCGCCCACCGTGAACGCCAGGAAGCTGGCGCCCGCCGCGTGCCAGGGGTTCGTCAGGTCGTCCGGGTCAATACCCAGCTCGACCTCGGCGTGGGCGCGCAGCGCGTCTCGTTCGGTGAGCTGGACGGCGGCCTCGCGCGCCACCTCCCGGCTCAGCCCCTTTCCCTCCAACAGTCCGGTGAGCTCGGCGAGTTCCGCCTCCGGGGTCTCCTGGAGCTCCCGCTTCTCCGTCGCCAGCGCGGCCTTCTCCGAATCGCGCTGGGTGGAGACCGACACGTACTCGCCCGCCGCCATCGACATGGACCCGGCCAGCAGCCCGGCCAGGCCTGCCGTCAGCAGCGTGCCGCGGTCACCGGTGGCGCCTGCGACGCCGACGACGAGCCCCGCGGTGGAGACCACACCGTCGTTGGCCCCGAGGACCGCGGCGCGCAGCCAGTTGAGCCGAGCGCCCAGACCGCTGCCATGAGGTTCGTCGTGCGCCTGCGTATCCGTCACCCGGGGATGGTCTCACCTCGCGGCGTCACCAGACGCGTACCGACCCACCCGGCGCGAAGGCGGGGCTCGTCGCGTCCGCCGGGACCTCCTTCAGGGGTTCGGCGATCTCGTCGACGGTCGGGCCCACGACGGCGGCGACACGGTCCAGCGCCGGCAGGTCGAAGCCGTAGACACGGGCCGCGTTCCCGCCGGTCATGGCCGCGATCTCGGCCGGCGGCAGTCCCGCGTACGCGATCCTCAGTCCCTCCCGTGAGTAGGGGGCGGTGCCCTCGTCGTGCGGGTAGTCGCTGCCCCACATGATCTTGTCGAGGCCGATCCGGTCGCGGAGCGGCACCTCGTGCGGGCGCATGAAGCTGGCGCCGACGAAGCAGTTGTCGCGCCAGACCTTGCTGGGGCGCGCGCCCATCGAAGCGGCCAGCCCCGCACCGAACCTGGACTCGGCGGTGGCCGCCCTGGAGGCCGCCGCGACGAGCCGTCCGTGGTAGTAGTCGAGCATCTCCACGATGCCCGGGATCCAGCCGGAGCCCTGTTCGGTGAGGACCAGCTTCAGATCGGGGTGGCGGCGGAACGCACCGCCGAAGATCAGGTGCCACAGGGCCCGGTGGGAGAACCACGTGGTCTCCACCATGAAGACGGCGCGGGCGGCCGGTTCGTCGCCCAGCGGTGGGGAGGCGGAGCCGCCGTGGTGGTTGACCGGTACGCCGAGCTCCGCGCAGAGCGCCCAGATCGGGTCGTACACCGGGGAGTGCAGCTCCGGGATGCCGCTTCCCGGCGGTGCCCCGGGCAGCAGGATTCCGCCGGTCAGGCCGGCCTCCTTGGTCCGGCGGATCTCGCGGACCGCCTCGGCCGGGTCGTTGAGGAGGATCTGGGCGACACCCGCGCGCCGGCCGGGTGCGGCGGCGCAGAAGTCGGCGAGCCAGCGGTTGTGGGCGCGCAGCCCCGCCCAGCGCTGCTCGTACTCCTGCCGGGAGGGCGCCGGGGCCATCAGGGAGGCGGAGGGGAAGAAGGGCGGGATGGTGTTGGGGAAGACGACCTCCGCGACGATGCCGTCGGCCTCCAGTTCGGCGAGGCGGCGGTCCGAGTTCCAGTTGCGGTCGGCGGTGTCGGCGACGAGGTCCTCGTACGGGTTGACGTACGTGGCCGCCCAGGCGTCGAAGTCCTCGTGGTGCTTCGACTCCAGGTAGGGCCGGTAGTCGAGGAGGTCGGCGCCTGCGTGGCAGTCGGCGGAGATGACCGTGTAACGGTCCGTCATGACGCCCCCAGGACCGGGAAGTCGTGGTCGGTCAGCCAGTGCCTGCCGACCTCGCGCGAGCGGGCCCAGGAGGTCTCGGCCGCGCTCTGGTCGGCGCTCTGGCCCAGGTCGGCGGGGGTGGGGCCGATGCGTGCCGCGATGGGGGCGAGCCTGTCCGTGTCGAAGCCGAAGACCTCGGCTGCGGCCAGTCCCAGCATCACGCGGGTCTCGGCGACGGGGATGTCGTGGAAGGTGTCGCGCAGCCAGTTCGCGGTGTTCGGCCAGGTGCCCTCGGGGTGCGGGAAGTCGCTGCCCCACAGGATGTTGCCGACGCCGATCTCGTACCGCTGGGCGAGCTCGCGGCGTTTGGTGTTGGTGGCGCAGATGAACACCTGGCGGTCGAGGTATTCGTGCGGCGGGCGCTTCAGTTCGGCGAACGGGGAGAGCTTCTTGCCGCCATGGGCGCCGAGGTAGAGCCGGTCCATGAACCAGAGGAGGTTCGGCAGCCACCAGCAGCCGGACTCGGCGACGCCGAACCTGAGCCCGGGGTGACGTTCGAAGGCGCCCGACCAGAGGAGGAACCAGAGGGGGCGGGAGGGCCACCAGGTGACCTCGGATACGTAGATGCCGAGGTGGTCGCCGTACTCGTGGCGCGGTGCCGCCCCGGAGTGGGTGACGACGGGCATGCCCGTCTCGGCGGCGGCCGCCCACACGGGGTCGTAACGGCGGTCGTGGTACGGGGCCTTGTCCACCCACATCGAGGGGATCATCAGGGCGCCGAGGCCGGACTCCTTCGCCCGGTGGATCTCGGCGACCACCCGGTCCACCTCACCGGTGACGGGCAGCAGCGCGACCCCGCAGTGGCGTTCGGGGTGCTGCGAGACGAACTCGGCGAGCCAGCGGTTGTGGGCCTGCGCTCCGGCCATGCCAAGCTCGGGGTCCTGGTCACCGGAGAGGCCGAGGCCTACCCCGAACGGGGCCGCAGTGCGGCTGTCGACGGCGTCCGCGTCGGGGAAGACGACCTCGGCCGCCACCCCGTCGCCGTCGAGCTCCTTCAGCCGCTGCGCGGCGTCCCAACCACCCTTCAGTCCTTCCTCGTTGTCGTGGAACCACTTGTCGGCGAAGGCTTCGTTGCGTACGCCGAGGCGGGTCATCTCCTCGCGGCGGCGGTCACGGCCGGCCAGGAATTCGTCGAACTCCCGGTGGAAACGGCGGTCGAGGTAGGGCCGGTACTCCTCGGTGGGCAGTCCGGCGTGGCAGTCGGAGGAGATGATCAGGTACGGGTCTTCGTCGGTCATCGCTGGTCCTGTCTCCTCAGTCGAGTACGAAACTCTCCAGGTACGACGGGTTGGCCCGGTCCAGCATCGACTGCGACCTGGCCCGGATCTGCCGGTCGCTGTGCTCGCTGTCGGGCAGCATCCAGAAGCGGTCGGCGCGTATCCCGTCCACGACGGTGGCGGCGACGTCCTCCACGGGCGTGAACTCCACCTCGTGGCCGCCCGCCTTCATGGCCCTCTCCCACTGGCCGAGGCTGCGGTACGGGGTCCTGCGCGGGCGTTCCTTCGCGTACCGGTCGGGCCGGTTGCGGTGCGACTCCCACAGGCCGGTACGCAGCATGTGCGGGCCGGGGAAGAGGACCGAGGCGCCGATCGCCGCGCCCTCCGCCTTCAGGTGCGCGTACAGCGACTCGGTCATCGTGACGACGGCGGACTTGGTGACGGCGTACACGGACGCGGTGGGCAGCGGGGCGATCCCGCCGTCACCGGACGAGGTGTTGACGACGTGGCCGGGGGCGCCGTCCGCCAGCATGCGCGGCAGAAAGGCCTGAATGCCGTGGAAGACACCCCACACGTTGACGGCGAAGGCCCACTTCCAGTCGTTCGGGTCGTGCTCCCACATCCGGCCCTCGGCTCCGGAGCCGACCCCGGCGTTGTTGCACAGCACGTGCACCGCGCCGAAGGTGTCGTACGCGGTGTCGGCCAGCGCGGTGACGGAGTCGCGTTCGCCGACGTCGACGGCCGCGGCGAGCACCTGCGCACCCTCGCGGCGCAGTTCGCCGGCCGCCTTGTCGAGTGCGCCTTCCTCGACATCGGCGAGCACGACCTTCAGCCCCTCGGCCGCGAACCTGCGCGCCATCGCGAGACCGATGCCGCTCGCGGCGCCGGTGACGACGGCGACCTGCCCCTCCTGAAGCCTCATCGGACACTCCCCCGCGGCGGGCCGTCGTGGATCTGCTGCGGGTCGTCGTAGCGCTGGTGGATGTACGGCAGCAGCGCGTCGGCGCTCACCCGCTCGACGGCCCTGCCCTGCTGGTCGCTGGTCTTCTCGCCGATGGTGAGGTCGACGACGCGGAGCACGGGGAGGTCGGCGACCGGGTCGTACATGGACTCGCGCAGCACCACGTCGCCGGTGATCCGCTCCAGCCGGCGGACCTTCTCATGGCGGGTGCAGTGGATCAGCACGGGGCCGGAGTCGAAGCCCTCGCCGTCCACCGCGGGCAGGAACTTGAAGTAGAAGTCGAGCTTGGCGGCCGGTGCGGGCAGCGGGAGCGGTTCGCCGACCGCGCCGCGGATCTCGACGAAGGCGATGCCGTGGCGGGCGAGCGAGGCGTGCACGACGAGTCCGTCACGCTCCACGCTCACCTCGCCGAGCTTCTTCGGCTCGCCGAACACCTCACGGCCGCCGGTCAGGGCCCGCTCGTGGGTCATCGGCATGACCAGCGGGTACCAGCCCTCGTGCCCGTCGTGGACGGCGGCGACGGCGACGGAGCCCGCGCCGAGCGGATAGCCGGGCAGATCGACCTTGCTGATGTTCGCCCGGACGAGCGGTCGTCCGGAGGGTTTCAGGGGCGGTGGGAGGACGGCCGCCACCGCGTCGGGGTCGCTCTCCCAGACGGCGCTCACGCCGGTGGACCAGATGTCGGGGAGCCGGGAGCGGGCCTCGCGGGCCGCCGCGATCTCGGCCTCGGTGCGCGCGCCGTACCGTACACGTGCCATGCGGTGCCACCCTTCTCGGTTGTCCGTGCCGGGTTCTGTAACACAGTTACACCCGCGCTCGTGAAGGGTAAATAGCCGTGCATGTAACGGAGTTCGGGAGCCTGGAGGAGCTGTGGCGCGATCGTCGCTGACGCGCGAGGAGGTCCTCGCGGCCGCTGCGGGACTCGTGCGGCAGCACGGCCCGCAGACCCTGACCATGCGCAAGCTGGCCGCCGAGCTGGGCACCGCCGTCACCTCGATCTACTGGCACGTGGGCAACCGCGAGTCGCTGTTGGACGCCCTGGTCGAGCGGACCGTCCAGGAGATGGGCACCCTGCGCCCCACCGGCCGCGTCCCGGCCACCCGGATCGTCTCCGTGGCACGCGGGCTCCGCCGGGAACTGCGCGCCCGGCCGCATCTGATCGCGATGGTCCACGAACGGGGCCTGACGGAACGGATGTTCCTGCCGGCCCAGCAGGCGCTCGCCCACGAGGTGCACGCCGCCGGCCTGCGCGGCGCCCGGGCGGCCGCCGCGGTGCGGGCGGTGCAGTTCCACACCGTCGGCTTCCTGCTCGTCGAGCGCAACCGGGAGCGGTCCCCCGTCCAGTCACCGGCGGAGGGCGATCTGTGGTCCGTTTCCACCGCGGACGACGATCCGGCACTGGCCCGGGCACTGGCCCGGCCCGCCGACCCGGACCGGCTGTTCGTCACGTCCGTACGGGCCCTGGTGGACGGGCTGCTGACCGGTGGCACGACGTCAGGGGGGACGGCCGAATAGGGGACTGTCGGTGGAGGCCCGTATTCTCTGTGACCATGCTCGACGACCGCCAGACCGCAGCACCGTGGCCGACCGCCTACCCACAGGGGTACGCGGTCGTCGACGTGGAGACCACCGGACTCGCACGGGACGACCGGATAATCTCCGCCGCCGTCTATCGCCTGGACGCCCAGGGCAACGTCGAGGACCACTGGTACACCCTCGTCAACCCGGAGCGTGATCCCGGTCCCGTCTGGATCCACGGACTGACGAGCGACGTCCTGGAAGGCGCCCCGCTCTTCCCCGAGGTCGCCGCCCAGCTCTCCGAGCGGCTCGCCGACCGCGTGCTCGTCGCGCACAACGCAGCCTTCGACTGGTCGATGCTCGCCCGGGAGTACGCACGCGCCGCGGTCGTCGCGCCCGTCCAGCAGCGGCTGTGCACCATCGCGCTCTCCAAGGAGCTGCGGTTGCCGCTGCCCAACCACAAGCTGGAGTCGCTGGCCGCGCACTTCGGCGTGGTGCAGCAGCGCGCACACCACGCGCTGGACGACGCACGCGTGCTGGCCGAGGCGTTCCGCCCGAGCCTGCACGCGGCGGCGCGGGGCGGGATGCGGCTGCCACTGCTGGAGTGCCGGCCGCTGACCGAGTGGTCGGACTCCCCCGTCACCCCGCGGGTCGGCTACCAGTCCTCGTACGGCGCGCAGAACAGCTGGCGCCCCTCGCGCAAGCGCCCGGCCTGCCCGTATCCGAATCCGGGGCGGTACGAGAAGGACAAACCTCTCATGCAGGGCATGCGGGTGGCGTTCTCCGGGGACACCTCGATCGACCGTGAGCTCCTGGAGGACCGGGCCGTGGAGGCGGGACTGCATGTGGCGACGAGTGTCTCCCGGCTGACGAGCCTGCTCGTCACCAACGACCCGGACGCGGCGACGTCGAAGACGGTGAAGGCCAAATCGTTCGGCACCCCGATCCTTGAGGAGAGCGCCTTCACCCATCTCCTGCGGGACGTGGCCGCCTCAACGAAGGTTCCGGCCCCCGACGCCGTCATCGGAGTGAACCGGGGGCGACTCGCCCGCCCGCCGCTCGCCCGTCACCGCCCGCGCGTCCCACCCTGTGGCGCATGGCACGTTGCGAGGTATGCGGAAACGACTACGGGATGTCCTTCGAGGTGCACGCGCAGGGCGCGATTCATGTCTTCGACTGTTTCTCCTGCGCCATTCACCGCATGGCGCCGATCTGTGAGCACTGCCGGGTCCAGGTCATCGGCCAGGGTGTCGAGGTCGACGGGCACTGGTTCTGCGGCGGTCACTGCGCCCGCGCGGAGGGGAAGGTGGGCATCATCGACAGAGTCTGAGCACCGGGCGCCGCACCCCTTCCCCCACCCCCTGCGCAATGCACCCCATGACGCAGTTGTACCGTCATGGGGTGTACCGCTTCCTGTTGACCCGGCAGTGGCTGATTCTCGCCCTCATCGCCCTCGTACTCATTCCCACGATGGTCGAGCTGGGCTTCTGGCAGCTGCACCGGCATGAGCACAAGGTCGCGCAGAACGCCCTGATCTCGCACAACCTCAAGGCGAAGCCCGTGCCGGTCGCCACGCTCACCTCGCCCGGTCACACCGTTCCGCGCTCCGACTACTGGCGTGCGGTGAGCGCCACCGGGACGTACGACGAGAAGCACGAAGTCGTCGTGCGCCGCCGGACCGCGACCGACGGCTCCATCGGTGTCCATGTGCTGATTCCGTTCGACCTCAAGGGCGGCGGCACGGTCATGATCAACCGCGGCTGGGTCCCCGCCGCCTCCGACCAGTACGCCTTCCCCGACGTCCCGGCCGTGCCCAAGGGCGAGGTGACCGTCACCGGGCGGCTCAAGGCGGACGAGACGACGGGCGCCAGCGGCATCAAGGACCTCTCGGATCTGCCGGACCGCCAGGTGATGCTGATCAACAGCTCCCAGCAGGCGAAGCTCCTGTCCCGGCCGGTGCTCGGCGGCTACATCGAGCAGACGGGACCGGAGCCGAAGGGCGACAGCCCCGAACTGATCGAGGCTCCCGACGACAGCTCCATCGGCCCGCACATGGCGTACGCCGTGCAGTGGTGGCTGTTCGCCGCCGGTGTCCCGGTCGGCTATGTGGTGCTGGCCCGCCGGGAGAAGCGCGACCGGGCGGCAGCGGCGGCCGAGGCCGCCGCACAGGCCGATGCGGCGGAGCCCGAGCCGGCGAAGGCCTGACGGACCGGCATCCGCCGGGGTGACTCCCGTAATCCCCTGACACCGTGTCTGCTTAGCGGGGACCAGGTTCGGGAACACGCCACAACGTGACCCCACGCATCGAGGACTACGCCCTCATCGGCGATCTCCAGACAGCCGCACTGGTCGGCAGGAACGGTTCTGTCGACTGGCTCTGTCTGCCCCGCTTCGACTCGGGCGCCTGCTTCGCCGCACTGCTCGGCGACGAGGACAACGGCCACTGGCGCATCGCCCCCAAGGGCGCGGACACCTGCACCCGGCGCGCGTACGCGGGCGACTCCCTCGTCCTGGAGACGTTCTGGGAGACCCGCACCGGCACGGTCAAGGTCATCGACTTCATGCCGCAACGCGACCACGAGCCCGATGTGATGCGGATCGTCGAGGGTGTCAGCGGCACCGTCGACATGTCCTCGGTGATCCGGCTGCGCTTCGACTTCGGCTCCGTCGTGCCGTGGATGCGCCGCTCGGACGGCCACCGGGTGGCTGTCGCGGGGCCGGATTCGGCGTGGCTGCGCAGCGAACCGCCGGTCAAGACCTGGGGCCAGCAGTTCTCCACGTGCTCCTCGTTCAGCGTCTCCGCCGGGGAACGGGTGGCCTTCGTCCTGACCTGGCACCCCTCGCACTCGCCCCGGCCCGATCTCGTCGACCCGTACGAGGCACTGGAGAACACGCTGTCCGACTGGGCCGAGTGGTCCGCCCGCTGCAAGTACGAGGGGCCCTACCGGGAAGCCGTGATCCGGTCACTGATCACTCTCAAGGCGCTCACCTTCGGCCCGACGGGCGGCATCGTGGCGGCCCCCACCACCTCTCTCCCGGAGGAGATCGGCGGCGTACGGAACTGGGACTACCGCTTCTGCTGGCTACGGGACTCCACCCTCACCCTCGGAGCACTGGTCTCGGCCGGCTATCTGGAGGAGGCGGCGGCGTGGCGGGACTGGCTGCTGCGCGCGGTGGCCGGGGACCCGGCGGATCTGCAGATCATGTACGGGCTCGCGGGCGAGCGCCGACTGCCCGAGTCGGAGCTGCCGTGGCTGCGCGGCTACGAGAACTCCGCCCCGGTCCGGATCGGCAACGCCGCCGTCAGACAGCGCCAGCTCGATGTGTACGGGGAGGTCATCGACTCGCTCCGGCTGGCCCGGGACGCCGGTCTGGACGACAAGCCGCATGCCTGGAGCCTGCAGCTCAGTCTGCTCGGCTTCCTGGAGTCCACCTGGCGCGAGCCGGACGAGGGGCTGTGGGAGATCCGCGGCCAGCGCCGCCATTTCGTTCATTCCAAGGTGATGGCCTGGGTGGCTGCCGACCGCGCGGTGCGCAGCCTGGAGGAGGACCCGTCGCTGACCGGCGACGCCGACCGCTGGCGGGCGATGCGCGACGCCGTGCACCGGGAGGTGTGCGAGAAGGGGTTCGACCCGGTGCGCAACACCTTCACCCAGTCGTACGGGTCACGGGACCTGGACGCCGCGACGCTGCTGATCGCCCGGACCGGGTTCTTGCCGCCGGACGACCCGCGCGTCATCGGGACGGTCGACGCCGTGCGGGACGAGCTGGGCAGCGATGGGCTGCTGCGCCGGTACAGCACGGACGGCACCTCCATCGACGGACTGCCCGGCGGTGAGGGCGCCTTCCTCGCCTGCTCGTTCTGGCTGGCGGACGCGTTGCGGATGACGGGCCGCACGGAGGAGGCCACCGAGATCTTCGAGCGGCTGCTGGCCCTGCGCAACGACGTGGGGCTGCTGGCAGAGGAGTACGACACCGCGGGCATGCGCCAACTGGGCAATTTCCCGCAGGCCTTCAGCCACATCGGGCTGGTCGGTACGGCGGTGGCGCTGGCCGGGGCAGGGACCGCCGAGGACACGGCGCGGGGTGAGGCGGCAGGATAGGGCCATGGATCTTGGACTGAAGGACCGTGTGTACATCGTCACCGGAGCGACCCGGGGGCTGGGAAACGCCACGGCACGCGCGCTGGTCACCGACGGCGCGAAGGTGATCATCACCGGCCGCGACGAGAAGAGCGTCAGGGAGGCCGCCGACGAACTGGGCCCGGACGCCGTCGGGTTCGCCGCCGACAACGCCGACCCGAGCGCGGCGCAGCAGCTGGTGGAGGCCGCGAAGGAGGGGTTCGGCCGGCTCGACGGCATCCTCATCAGCGTCGGCGGCCCGGCGCCGGGGTCCGCCGCGGACAACACCGACGCGCAGTGGCAGTCAGCCTTCGAATCGGTGTTCCTGGGCGCGGTGCGCCTGGCACGGACAGCGGCCGCGGCGCTCGGCGAAGGCGGTGTCATCGGCTTCGTGCTCTCCGCCTCCGTCCACGAACCGATCGCAGGACTGACCATTTCAAACGGCCTGCGCCCCGGTCTGGCCGGCTTCGCCAAGTCGCTGGCCGACGAGCTCGGCCCGCGGGGCATCCGCGTGGTGGGCGTGCTGCCGTCCCGGATCGACACGGACCGGGTGCGTGAACTGGACGCGCTGTCCGGCAACGCGGAAGCCTCGCGCACGGCCAACGAGGCGTCCATCCCGCTGCGCCGCTACGGCACTCCGGAGGAGTTCGGCCGGACGGCGGCCTTCCTGCTCTCGCCCGCCGCCTCGTATCTGACGGGCATCATGGTGCCGGTCGACGGCGGATCCCGGCGCGGCTTCTGAGAGCGCGGAACGCGTCAGGGCCGGACGATTCCGGTCGTCCGGCCCTGACGCGTCGCCCTCCGCCTGTCAGCTCACCCGTTCCGCACGGTGCTTGACCGCCTTCAGTCGCACCTCGGCGGGCAGCTGCGCCAGCCCGGCCGAGTCCCGGGCATGGGCCAGCGCCTCGTCGGTGAGCCGGCCCAGCGCCTCGTCGGGTGCGGCGTGCGGCTCCATCAGCAGCCGGATCCGGGCCTGGGGAGCGCTGCGCCTTCCGGTCAGGACGACCTGTGCGCGGGCCACCCCGTCCAGGGCGCCCGCCTCTCCCGCGAGCACGCCCTCCAGGGCGCGGCCGCGCAGCAGCGCGCCCTCTCCGTCGCCGCTGTCCACGAGCACTTCGGAGAGACGGGCCCGGCGCAGCTGGGCCAGCAGCCACCACAGTGCGAGCACCACCAGGACCGCGAGGACCGCGATCACCACCGGCCACCACCAGCCCTCGGAGCGCCAGCGGTCCCGGTCCGCCTCACTGAGCAGTACGTCGTGCTTGCCGTACCAGGGCCACCAGGACGGCACGGACAGCCCGAGCGCCGCGGCCAGTACCCCGCCGCCCACGCAGACCAGCACCAGTCCGGCCAGGCCGAGCAGTACCCGGTTGACGGTCCCGATCACGCCGCTCACCCCTTCTTCGCCGGACGGCGGACATGGACGGACAGGCTCGGTTGCCTGGCCAGTCCGAGTTCCCTGATGCCGGTGGAGAGCACGGTGTCCAGATCGGCCCGCACGTCGTCGAGTTCACGGAAGTGCGAGACGGCACGCACCCCCACCTTGCTGCGGCCCATCCGGACCCGGACGGACTGCACACCGGGCACCTCCACGGCCCGGTCGCGCAGGACCATGGCCGCCGCGGTCCGGTCGAGGGCCGCCCGTACGCCCGGGTGGGCCCGGCGCATCGGCAGCAGATCACGCAGTCCGGGCGTGAGCGCGAGGACGATCAGCCACAGGCCGACCGCCGCCGCGACCGAGGCGCCGGTCAGCACCCAGACGTCGTCCAGCGGCCGCTCGGCCAGCTCACGGGCCAGCGAGCGGCGCCAGCGCATCGCCGGGTGGTCGGCACGGACCGCCGCGACGTCGTAGAGAAGCAGTCCCGCGCCCCCCAGGACCACCAGGGCGGTGATACCTGCGGGAATGCGGCGGGCGGACCAGAAGCGGCCCGCTCCGCCCTCGCTCCGTTCCTTGGCCGGGACCGGGTCGTACGCCGCTGAGGACGCCGACTGGTCGAGTGCGAGCACGTCCCCGTGCTCCACCGCCCCGGCGGTGGGCAGACGCTGCGTGCTGTTCTCCGGGTTCTGGGGCTCGGTCATCGGATCCTCCCCTGCGCCGCGAGGCTCGCTCCTGAGGGGTGCAGGCGCTCGACCTGTACGGCCACTTCGGGCACCTCCATCCCCGCCAACGCCTCTACCCGCTCGGCGACCCGACGACGCACGGCACCGCACTGGCGCCCGATGTCGCTGGGGTATCCGAGCTCCAGACTCACCCGTACCCGAGCGGTGTCACGATGCACCGTGACCGTGGCCCGCGGTGACGCGGCGTCCTTCGCGGGTTCGTCGACCGCTTCCTTCGCCGCCTGCGCGGCGATCTTCGCGACGACCCGGTCGGCGATCCGGGTCTCCCCGCGCTCCGCGGCGGCGACCCGGCCGCCCGCCCCCGGCACCCCGGTCACCGCCGTCGGTCGCCGCGATCGCGACTCCGGAAGAAGTCGCCGGGCTCCAGGTCACCGTCGAGGAAGCGACCGGCGATGAAGCCGATCGCCCCCAGCGCGGCCACCAGCAGAAAGGCACCGAACCCGCCGAAGTACCCGGCGAAACCGAGCGCCATGCCGGCCACCATGCCGACCACAGCCATGCTCATCTGTGCTCCTCATTTGCCTTTGACGGGAGGACTACTGGAGACGTGGCTCGGGCTGGCCTTCGTCGTCGTCCTCGTCAGGCAGCTTCACATCACTCACCGCGATGTTGACCTCGACGACTTCGAGACCCGTCATCCGCTCGACCGCCGCAATAACGTTCTCCCGTACATCACGGGCGACATCGGCGATCGACACGCCGTAGTCGACGACGATCTCCAGGTCGAGGGCCGTCTGGGACTCGCCGACCTCGGCCTTCACGCCCCGGGCGACGGACTTGGAGCCGCCGGGGACCCGGTCGCGCACCGCGCCGAACGTCCGCGAGAGTCCGCTGCCCATCGCGTGCACGCCGACCACGTCGCGTGCCGCCATTCCGGCGATCTTCTCGACCACGCCGTCGGCGATCGTCGTACGGCCGCGGGTGGCGGGGTCTCCCCCGCCGCGCTTGGTCAGCGTGCTCCTGCTGTCGCCGCCCGTCGAGTCCTTGTCAGGGTTCTCGGGCCGGTTCCGCTGTGGGGTCTCGGTCATCGACGTTCTTCCCTTCGGGGCAGATTGGACTTCCTTGCCCACATTAAGTGCGCTTGCCCGGTCTCGCGCCGTGGATACGGCAGGCTGAAGCAATGACGACGGCTGACAGCTCGCACAGGGCCCAAGGATGGACGGCAGCGGTTCGGCAACGGCTCGGCCTGGGCCGGCTACTCCCGCTGGGCGGTCCGGCGGACGGGGCCTGGATCTCGGAACGGGCAGCGGTCGCCGTGCTGCGCCGGGCAGTGGGCGGTCCGGGGCCCGGGCCTGTGATCCTGGCGCTGCGGATCTCCGTGGCCGACGCCGAGGCGGCCCCCGCCCCGCAGGTGCCGCCGCCCCCGAGCGCCCTGCCGCCGGGTCCGCTGCGAATCGAGGCCACCGTGGCCGCGACGGCGTACCAGCCGATTCCCGCTGCCGCCGCGGCGCTGCGCTCCGCTCTGCTGACGGCTGCCGCGCGGCGGCTCGGGCTGGTGGTCGACGATGTGGATGTCCAGGTGGCGGAGTTGCTGGACACCGCACCGGAACGGGCCGAACCACCCCCTGTCGAGGTGCGGCCGGCGGATCCGGAGAACGCGGCGGGTCGTGCGGCCGCTGGGGTGACGGGGGTCGCGACGCTGACGCGGGTGCTCGGCACATCCGTGCACACGGGCCCGGACCACGTACGGGTCGAGCTGGCGACGCACGGCGGCCACCGGGCGCTGGACGTGGCCCGCGCGGTGCGGGCAGCGGTGACGCAGGCGGTGGACGGGCATCCGCCGGTCGCGGTGCTGGTCACGGCGGTGACGGAGGGACCCGGGCCGCAGGTCCCGCCGGCCGGCTGACGTGGCACCGGGCCCCGGGCGGTGTGCCCGGGGCCCGGTGCCACGTCAGTGGCGGTGTGATGTCAGTCGACCGTGCCCGAGAGGTCACGCAGCCGACGGCCCTGCGCGGCGCGCTCGGCGGCGCGCTGCTCCTCGTACGAACGGGAGACGGCGCCGCTCAGCAGGGCCTTGGTCTCGATGACGGCATCGCGCGGGGCGGCGAGGAAGGGGCCGGCCAGGTCACGGGCCGCTGCTTCGAGCTCCGCGGCGGGCACCACGAGGTTGGCCAGGCCGGTGCGCTCGGCCTCGTCGGCGTACACGAAGCGGCCGGTGGCACAGATTTCGAGCGCACGTGCATACCCCACCAGGTGCACCAGGGGGTGCGTGCCGGTGAGGTCGGGCACCAGTCCGAGGCTGGTCTCGCGCATGGCGAACTGCACGTCCTCGGCGACGATCCGCAGATCGCAGGCGAGGGCGAGCTGGAAGCCTGCGCCGATGGCATGCCCCTGGACGGCCGCGATCGACACGATGTCGTTGCGGCGCCACCAGGTGAACGCCTCCTGGTACTCGGCGATGACCGCGTCGAGCTCGGCCTCCGGGCCGCGCCCCATGTCGAGGAACGACGGCTCACCGTCGAACCCCTCGGGGGTGAACGCCTGGCGGTCGAGACCGGCGGAGAATGACACACCTTCGCCGCGCAGCACGACGACCCGCACACTGCCGGGCAGAGCCCGTCCGGCCTCTGTCAACGCCCGCCACAGAGCGGGGGACTGAGCGTTGCGCTTGGCCGGATTGGTGAGGGTCACCGTGGCAACCGCGTCGTCGACGGTGAGTCGTACGCCGTCCTTGTCGAGCACAGTGTCGAGCGAGGTCATGGAGCGCCTCCGGATCGGGGTGCAGTCAGTGCAGTCAGCACAGGGCTAAGTGACTGAACAGTAACCACCCGATCGACCGCACGATCGACCGGGTGGCCACCGCCGAAACCGGTGAGCCCCGGGACAGGTCGGCGACCTGTCCCGGTCCGCGGACGCCTTGTCAGGCCGCCGCGGCCTTCTTGCCTCGTGTCGCTCCGCCACGTCCCCGCAGCGTCACTCCGGACTCGCTGAGCATCCGGTGGACGAATCCGTAGGAGCGGCCGGTTTCCTCGGCCAACGCCCGGATACTCGCACCGGAGTCGTACTTCTTCTTCAGGTCTGCCGCGAGCTTGTCGCGCGCGGCGCCGGTTACCCGGCTGCCCTTCTTCAGAGTCTCGGCCACCCGTGCCTCCTCGTGGGAAGTGCGCTCTGGACTCTCATGATCACCCCTCGGGGCCGTCCTGGCCACCCATTCGGCAAGGTCCGTGCAAGCGGATCGGCACCCCGGGAAGACACCGGCACGACCGGAATCATGCATTCCGCTGGACTGTGGGGGCAGTGGAGGAACAGCGCCGGAGGAACGGCCAGGTCAGGGCCGCACGGGGGTCGGGGCCCCTCATGCGTGCACCCGGCAGGTATCTGCCGGGTGCCGCGCCGGGGTACGAGACGTCCTCACACAGATGATGGATCACGCGTAGGCCGAATGATCCAGTGCGAGTGGATCAGCGGACCGCGGCGGCCGGAATGCGGCCCCCACGCGCGCGGGGCCGGGGGCCGGGAGCGGACCCCGGCACGCGGCCGGCCCGGGTCAGGCCAGCGAGACCAGGTCCCGGTAGTCCGCACCCCACAGGTCCTCGACGCCGTCCGGCAGCAGGATGATCCGCTCGGGCTGGAGCGCCTCGACCGCGCCCTCGTCGTGCGTGACGAGGACGACTGCGCCCTTGTACGTGCGCAGCGCGCCGAGGATCTCCTCGCGGCTGGCCGGGTCGAGGTTGTTGGTGGGCTCGTCGAGCAGAAGCACGTTGGCGGAGGAGACCACCAGCGTCGCCAGGGCGAGCCGGGTCTTCTCGCCACCGGAGAGCACCCCGGCGGGCTTGTCCACGTCGTCCCCGGAGAAGAGGAACGAACCGAGGGTCTTACGGACCGCGACGAGGTCGAGGTCCGGCGCCGCGGAGCGCATGTTCTCCAGGACGGTGCGGTTCGGGTCGAGGGTCTCGTGCTCCTGGGCGTAATAGCCGAGCTTGAGCCCGTGGCCCTCGATGATGTCGCCGGTGTCGGGCTTCTCCGCACCGCCGAGGAGGCGGAGCAGGGTGGTCTTGCCCGCACCGTTGAGGCCGAGGATGACGACCCGGGAGCCCTTGTCGATCGCGAGGTCGACGTCGGTGAAGATCTCGAGCGACCCGTAGGACTTGGAGAGGCCCTCCGCCATCAGCGGGGTCTTGCCGCACGGCGAGGGGTCCGGGAAGCGCAGCTTGGCGACCTTGTCGGAGACCCGTACGGCCTCCAGCCCGGAGAGCAGCCGGTCGGCACGCTTGGCCATGTTCTGCGCGGCCACGGTCTTGGTGGCCTTGGCGCGCATCTTGTCGGCCTGGGCGTTGAGCGTCGCGGCCTTCTTCTCGGCGTTCTGCCGCTCGCGCTTGCGGCGCTTCTCGTCGGCCTCGCGCTGCTGCTGGTAGAGCTTCCAGCCCATGTTGTAGACGTCGATCTGCGAGCGGTTGGCGTCGAGGTAGAAGACCTTGTTGACGACGGTCTCGACCAGCTCTTCATCGTGGGAGATCACGACGAAGCCGCCGCGGTAGCTCTTGAGGTAGTCGCGCAGCCAGACGATCGAGTCCGCGTCGAGGTGGTTGGTGGGCTCGTCGAGGAGCAGGGTGTCGGCGTCAGAGAAGAGGATCCGGGCCAGCTCGACACGGCGGCGCTGACCACCGGAGAGCGTGTGGAGCGGCTGGGCGAGCACCCGGTCGGGAAGGCTGAGGGCCGCGGCGATGGTGGCCGCCTCGGCCTCGGCCGCGTATCCGCCCTTGGTGAGGAACTCCGTCTCCAGGCGCTCGTACTTCTTCATCGCCTTCTCGCGGGTGGCGCCCTTGCCGTTCGCCATCCGCTCCTCGTTCTCCCGCATCCTGCGCAGGGTCTCGTCGAGGCCGCGGGCGGACAGGATGCGGTCCCGGGCGAGCACGTCGAGGTCGCCGGTGCGCGGGTCCTGCGGGAGATAGCCCACCTCGCCGGAGCGGGTGATGGTGCCGGCGGCCGGGGTGCCCTCGCCCGCGAGGCACTTGGTGAGGGTGGTCTTGCCCGCCCCGTTGCGGCCGACGAGGCCGATGCGGTCGCCCTTGGCGATACGGAAGGAGGCGGATTCGATGAGCATGCGGGCGCCGGCGCGCAGCTCGATGCCGGAAGCGGTGATCACGGGGAAAAACTCCAGAGCGGTTTGGACGGCGGAGGAACGACTAGCGATTCACGACTCGACGCCGTTACTCACGCACACGCACAAGGAGAATTGCCATGAGAACCAGTCTACTGGCGGTGTCCAACCACTTTTCCGCCTGCTCCCACCGCTGTTGCCGAAAGCTCGCCCAGCGCGCCCGGCCCACTCCATCACGTGAGCAAAAACGGGCATTGCGGTGTGAATTATCTGATACTCGGCGCATGGCTGTGCCGCAGCCGCGGGCGGAGCAGAGGGTGGTGCGATGCAGTTCGACGACGACGCCGATCTGGACACATCCGAGGTCAAGGACGTGCGCGGCAGCCGTATCCCCGGCGGCAGAGCCACCGTGGGCGGCGGCATCGCGGGGGTCATCGCACTGATCCTGGGGCTGCTCTTCGGGGTCGGCCCCGATCAGCTCGGCCTCTCGTCGGGCGACTCGGGCACGACCGCGACCGCCTCGTCGGCCGCACAGGTCCAGCAGGAGTGCCGGACCGGCGCGGACGCCAACACCAAGGACGACTGCCGGATCGTCGCGGTGGTCAACAGCGTGCAGGACTACTGGAACCAGGAGTTCGATCGGCGCAACGCCACGTACGGCGGCGCGCGGACGGTGCTGTTCACCGACCGGGTCTCCACGGCCTGCGGATCGGCGACCTCGGCCGTGGGGCCGTTCTACTGCCCCGGCGACCGGCAGGTCTATCTGGACCTGGGCTTCTTCGACGAGCTGCGGACCAAGTTCGGGTCGAGCGGCGGGCCGTTCGCCGAGGCCTACGTCGTCGCTCACGAGTACGGACACCACGTGCAGAACCAGATGGGGACACTGGCCCGCTCGCAGGACGGGCGGACCGGCGAGAACAGCAACGCGGTGAAGGTGGAACTCCAGGCGGACTGCTACGCCGGGATCTGGGCGAACCACGCGACGACCACGCCCGACGAGTCGACCGGCCGGCCGCTGATCACCGAGCTCACCCGGGCGGACATCCGGGACGGGCTCGACGCGGCCGCTTCGGTCGGGGACGACCGGATCCAGGAGAAGTTCCAGGGCCGGGTCACCCCGGAGTCCTGGACGCACGGCTCGGCCGCGCAGCGCCAGCAGTGGTTCACCACCGGCTTCCGCAGTGGCGACATGGCGGACTGCGACACCTTCCGCTGACCTGCGCCGACGGCAGGGACCCTGCGTCGCGCAGGGCATTGTCAGCGCCCGGTGGAAGACTGAGACGCAGATCACAGACGGGCCGCCACGGGCCCGGTGCGGCGCGAGAAGGGAATGAGCACGATGGCAGACGCAGCGGCGGGCGTCCCGACGGTCTATCCGACGATTCTGTACGACGACGCGAAGGCCGCGATCAAGACGCTCACGGAGGGCCTCGGCTTCACCGAGGAAGCGGTGTACGAGGGCGAGGACGGCACGGTGATGCACGCGGAGCTGTCCTGCGGGAACGGCAGGGTGATGCTGGGATCCAAGGGCCGCGAGGGCGTGTTCGCCAAGGCGATGCACGGAGCGGGGCCGGCCGGCGTCTACGTGGTGGTCGACGAGGTCGACGCCCACCACGCGCGAGCCGTGAAGCACGGGGTGGAGATCCTCATGCCGCCCACCGACCAGGACTACGGCTCCCGGGACTACATGGCGCGGGACACGGAGGGCAATGTGTGGAGCTTCGGGACGTACGCCCCGGGTACGGCCGGCTGAACGGGCCGGCCGACCGGCTCCACGGCCGGAGCTGCGGCAGCCCTGCGGCGTGGAGGCGGCGTGGACCGGCCCGTCCGCGCGACCGGTCCTCCGCGGCTGAGGCTGCGGGCCGTCCGGCGCCCCGGAGAACCCGTGACCACCGGACAGCGGGCAGGCGCCGGTTCAGGCTCCGCCGGTGTGCACCTGGAACGCCGCCTTGCGGACCGCTTTGGCGAGCGCGGGGTCGGGGTGTGCGGCGGCCAGGGCCACCAGCACCTGGACGGTGCGCGGGTGGCCGACGGCCCGTACCTCGTCCAGCAGCGCCGGGACGGTGCCCTGCACGGCCGAGTCGAGGTGGCGGACCAGCAGTCCCGTCTCGCCGTGGTCGGCGACGGCCGCCGCGGTGTCGACCCAGAGCCAGGTGGCCTCCTCGCGGCTGAGGACCTCCTGGGCGTCCTCGGGGTCGGTCCCGTCGTACTCCGCGAGCCAGAGCAGCGCGTAGGGGCGCAGCGACGGGTCGGTGACGACGGATCGCACCTCGGGCTCGGCCGGTGCGCCGACGACGCGGAGCGCCTCGAAGGCGAGCCCGCGCAGCAGGGCGTCCTCACCGCGGGCCACACCGAGGAGTTCGGCGACGGCACTGCCGACAGGGCGGGCGGCCAGCCAGGCGCGGTATTCGGCGCGGGCCGGTCCGGGGGTGAGGCGGGCGCAGCCGAGCAGCATGTCGGCGGCGGACTGCTCGATGTTCCCGGCCGGGCTCTGGGCGGCGACGCAGATCTGCTCCAGCTTGACCCAGACCGCCCAGTTGCCGAGCGGGGTGAGGGTGGCGGTCCCGGCGCCGAGGGTGAGCGCACCGACGGCGGCCAGCCCCTCCAGGGCCCAGTCCAGCAGGAGGGCGACCAGTGCGGCGGGGTGAGCGGTGGGCTCAGGCGCGGCGGGGGCGGGCAGCACCTGCGGCCCGTACGGCACCTCGCAGCGCTCCTCGTGCAGCTCCGCCACGCGCTGGCCGAGCAGGTCCAGGAGGGCGGGCACGGTGACCGGGCCCGCCGAGAGCTGAAGCAGGGACAGCACCTGGGGCACGGCCTCGACAGCCTCGGCGACTGCGGTGGACTCGATGTCCCGCGGCGCGGGGTGGACGAGCGACCAGGCGTCGAAGAGCGCCACCCAGCCGCGGAGCACGGCGGAGTCGTCGCGGTCCCAGGCGCGCAGCCGCCAGCCGGGCCGAGCAGTGTCGCCGTGCAGTTCCACGAGCCCGGCGAGCCTGGCCCGGTCCCAGCCGGAGCGCACCTGGGCCGGGGACAACTCCAGCGCCGCCGCGGCCCGTTCGAGGGCCTGGGCGGCCAGTGGAGGCGTGCCGGAGCTCGCGCCGTCGGCCGCCCAGCGGGCGATCCGTACGGCGTCGGCGAGAGCGGTCCTGGCCTGGCGGGCCAGTTCCGCCCGGGGCGGGGTGCCCTCGGGCGGGCGGGGCGCCGGCCTGGTGCGCCGGGTCGTCACGGCCTTGCGAGCTGTGGCGAGGGGTCTCGGGCGGACAAGTCGCAGCCTGGAGTCGCGCGGGGTACGGGACGTCACGGGGAGCAGTCTTGCCTCTGACGGCCCGAAAGCCCAAACGGAACCTGGAACACCGGTGTCGGGGGTGCGGCCGCACCGGCCGGCACCAACCGGCCGAAGCGGTACATCAGCTCACATCAGGGGCGTGAGGAAGCGTCGTAGCGTCTCTTCGTACCGGGCCGGGCCGGCATTCCACATCGCCGCATGCGGAGCCTGGGGTACGGCGTGCAGGGCGATCAGGTCGGGGCGGCGTGCGGCGAGCTCCCGGGACGACTGCCAGGGGGCCAGGGTGTCGTCGGGCCCGTGGAAGATCAGCGTCGGGACGTGCAGGGCCCCGGGCAGCGACGTGTCCAGGAGCCGGGCTCCGCGCAGTCCGGTCTTCCCCTGGGCGGCACGGACGGCGAGGGGCAGCAGGGCGGACGGGACGCCGCGGGCGACGGCCAGGGCGCGCAGGGTGGCCGCCCAGTCCAGCACCGGCGAGTCGAGGACGAGACCGCAGATCCGGTCCCTCAGCGCGGAGTTGACACAGGCGTGCAGGGCCATCGAGGCGCCGGTGGACCAGCCGTGCAGGACGACTTGCTCGGCGCCGTAGCGCACGGCGAAGCGGATGGCCGCGTCCAGGTCCCGCCACTCGGACTCGCCGAGGTGGGCGAGGCCGTCCGGGGAGCGGGGGGCTCCGGGGTCGCCGCGGTAGGCGAGGTCGAGCACCGGCAGCTGCTGCCCGTGCAGGAAGTCCGTCACGTTCAGCGGGTGTTCCCGGGTGGTGCCGATGCCGTGCACGGTGATGACCCAGGTGTCACGGGGGCCGGGCACGAACCAGGCGGGCAGGCCACCGAGTTCCCCGGGGATCTCCACCTCACGGAATTCGAGGCCGAGGGCCGTGGCGGGGTCACCGCTGTGGAGCTCCGGCGTGATGCGGACCTTGGCGCCGGGGCGCAGGGTGCCGCGGTTCACGCGTTCCAGCCGCCGTACGACGGTGTCGGGGGCCTGGTGGGCCTGGTCGATCACCGGCCCCACGACGGCGTGGACGTCGTCGCCCACCAGCCCGTAGGTGCCTGGCCGCAGCGACGCGAGGGAGCGGGTCAGGGTGACCTGCCCGGCCGCCGTCGCATGCACGGTCAGTCTGCGGTCCGCGGGGAGGGGACGTCCGGACGGCGCCTTGAGGGCGACGTCGCCGGCGTACCGGCCGGCCGCGACCGCTGCCGCGCCGACGCCGAGGATGGTGGTGACGGCTGCTGCCGTTGCTGTAGCCAGGCGCACGGCTTCAGCTTCACGGTCCGGGCCGCGTACGGCCAGCGGGCGGGGGCCGTACGGTGACCTGCCCCCCGCGCAGGGCGGTTCCTGCCCCCGCCCCGCACGGTGACCTGCCCCCGCCCTGCACGGTTCCTGCCCCCGCCCTGCGCGGTTCCTGCGCGGCCTCCGCCAGGGTTCGGCCGGCGGACGCCCGTCTCCCAGGCCGGCGGAGGCCCGTCCCTCAGCCCGGCTGCTGCCCGTACCCCTTCAGCGCTTCCTTGACGTCACTCAGCTGCTCCGGCGTGAGCAGGGCCGGGGTGCGGCCGGGTACGGAGCTTGCGGCGAGCCAGAGGCGGCACAGCCATTCGAGCTGGGCGGTCCGGTCGTACGCCTCGTCGAGGGTGGCGCCGTGAGTGACCGTGCCGTGGTTGCCCAGCAGGCAGCCGGTGCGGTCGCGCAGAGCGGCGAGCATGTTTCCGGCCAGTTCGTCGGTGCCGTACCGGGCATAGGCGGCGACCCTGACAGGGCCGCCCAGCATCGCGGCGGCGTAGTGGACCGACGGCACCTCGGTGACGAGCGTGGAGACGGCCGTGGCGTGCACCGCGTGGGTGTGCACGACGGCGGCCGCGTCGGTGTTCCGGTACACCGCGAGATGGAGCGGGAGTTCGCTGGTGGGGACCATGTCACCGAGGACCTGGTTGCCCTCCAGATCGACGCCGACCACATCCTCGGGACGGAGCCGGTCGTACGGCACTCCGCTCGGGGTGACCAGCACGGTCGCGCCGACCCGCGCGGAGACGTTGCCCGAGGTCCCCACGACCAGCCCCTCGGAGGCCGTCCTGCGGGCGGTGGCGACGACCGCACCCCAGGTCCGTTCAATCGAATCCCGCCACTCGCTGCTCATACGAAGATCCTTTCAACGGATGAGCGGCCCACTGCCACCCCTCCCCGAAGGCCCGCCCGAACTCCGGATTCCGGGCCCACACCGGCCTGTGCCGGAATCCCACCGTCACACGGCGGGTAAAAAGGGCAACGGCACTCCGGTTGGGGTCACCACAACGCCCTGCTCAGTTCATCTTCCGTTCACTCAGATTGCCTACGGTCCACGTGCCACTGACGTCGAACGATTGCCTGGGTAAATGGAACACATCACGCTGCTGCTCGCGATTGTGATCGTGACAGCTCTAGTGTTCGATTTCACGAACGGTTTCCACGACACCGCCAACGCGATGGCCACGACCATCTCGACCGGCGCACTCAAACCCAAGACAGCGGTGGCCATGTCCGCCGTTCTCAACCTCGTAGGCGCGTTCCTGTCGGTGGAGGTCGCCAAGACGATCTCCGGCGGGATCATCAACGAAGACGGACTCAGAACCGAGGTCATCTTCGCGGCGCTCGTCGGCGCCATCCTGTGGAATCTGCTGACCTGGCTGGTCGGCCTGCCGTCCAGCTCCTCCCACGCACTGTTCGGCGGCCTGATCGGCGCCGCGGTGATGTCCGCCGGCTGGTCGTCCGTCGACGGCGGCACCGTCGTCACCAAGGTGCTGCTTCCCGCGGTCGCCGCACCGGTCGTCGCCGGTCTGGCCGCGCTGCTGGCCACCAAGCTGACGTACCGCATCGGCGGGAAGGCCACGGGCGGCGCCCAGGAGAAGGCCACCGCGAAGGGTTACCGAGCCGGCCAGATCGCCTCGGCGGGGCTCGTATCACTCGCGCACGGCACCAACGACGCGCAGAAGACCATGGGCATCATCACGCTCGCCCTGGTCACCGGTGGCGTCCTCGCCCCCGGCTCCAACCCGCCGGTCTGGGTCATCGTGTGCGCCGGCCTCGCCATCGCGCTCGGCACCTACCTGGGCGGCTGGCGCATCATCCGCACCATGGGCAGCGGCCTGACCGAGCTGAAGCCGCCGCAGGGCTTCGCCGCCCAGACCAGTGCGGCCACCGTCATCCTGGCCTCCTCGCACCTCGGCTTCTCCCTCTCCACCACCCAGTCGTGCTCCGGTGCCGTCATGGGCGCGGGCCTCGGCCGCAAGGGCGGCGTGGTCCGCTGGTCCACCGCCACGCGGATGTTCGTCGCCTGGGGTCTGACCCTGCCCGCCGCCGGTCTGGTCGGTGCGGGCGCGGAGTTCCTCACCAAGCAGGGCACCTGGGGTGTCGTGGTCGTCGCCGCGCTGCTGATCGCGGGCTCCGGTGCGATCTGGATGCTGTCGCGCCGCAAGCCCGTCGGGCACGGCGATGTCGCGCCCGGCGGCCAGGACGAGGGCGCGGCGGCCGGTGACGACGAGCCCGCGGGCGTCGTCACCACCGCCATCGCGGCCGTCAGCCCGCCGCCCACCGCGGCTGCCCAGACCCACGGCCTCATGGCCACCATCCCGGCCCCGGCCGGACCGGTCACCGACCCGGCCCGACCCGCCACGGTCTAAGAGCCTCCGGTAAGGACAGATCCACATGAACATCGACTGGGCAGCCCTCGGCACCGTCTTCGGCGTCTCCCTCGTCGCCACCGTCGCGCTCGTGGGGCTCTTCACCCTCGGCATCGTCGGCCTCTCCAAGCAGCCGGAACCGGCCGCACAGGACGGATCGGCGGGCGGATCGCTCGTGCTGGCCCGCACCGGCGCGTACGTCTGCTTCGGGCTGTGCGCCGCGGCAGTGGCCTACGGCATCTACCTGATCGTCGCCTGAGCCCCACCACCCACTCCCCGCTCCTTCGCATCGGGCCGGACGCACCACGTGTGCGTCCGGCCCGATGTGCGTCTGAGCACACTGCACCGTCGCAGGTCAACGGCAAGTTGACGGGCGTTCGCAGAGCGTGGTGGACTGCCGGAGCCATTACGGCGACAGCAGAGGAAGCCGGTGCGAATCCGGCGCGGTCCCGCCACTGTCACCGGGGAGCAGTCCCCCACCACGGAAGTCACGGTCCACGCAAGCGGACTGGAAGGCCGGGGGAACTGCGGATCCGGAAGCCAGGAGACTCTCGTCGCCGTCACGTCGAACCAGGGCGCGGACCCTGAGTGAGGACATATCGCCATGCCCGGCTGCCGTGCGTCCAGTCCTGTGCTGCTCCTGCCAGCAACTGCCTGTCCCAGGGTCCTTCGAGGCGCAACGGCCGGCTGAACCGTGCGTGCCGATCGCATCTTCGCGTACGGCGCCACAGCCGGCCTGATCGGCGATCTGCTGCTCGGTGACCCCCGCAGGGGGCACCCGGTCGCCGCCTTCGGGCGGGCCGCGGCAGGCGTCGAACGCCATCTGTGGCACGACCACCGCGGCTGGGGCGCACTGCACACCCTGGTATGCGCCGGAGGCGCCGCCGGCGGTGCCGCGCTGGCCGCCCGTGCGCTGCGCCGCCACCCTGCCGCGTCCGTCGCCCTGACCGCGGCCGCCACCTGGTCCGCCGTCGGCGGTACGTCGCTGGGGCGCGAGGCCCGGCCCATCGGCGATGCCCTGGCCGCCGGGGACCTCGGCCTGGCCCGTGAGCGGCTGCCGCATCTGTGCGGCCGCGACCCGCAGTCCCTGGACGGCCCGCAGATCGCCCGCGCCGTCGTGGAGTCCGTCGCGGAGAACACCTCGGACGCCGTCGTCGGCGCCCTGGTGTGGGGCGCGCTGGGCGGGGTCCCCGGGCTCGTCGGGTTCCGGGCCGCCAACACGCTCGACGCGATGGTCGGCCACAAATCGTCCCGCTACCGGCGTTACGGCTGGGCCTCGGCCCGCCTCGACGACCTCGCGGGCTGGCCGGGCGCCCGGCTGACGGCCCTGCTCGCCGTGACCGCCGGGGGGCGGCCACGGGGAGCGGTCCGGGCCTGGCGGGCCGACGCGGCCAAGCACCCGAGCCCCAACGCGGGCCCGGTGGAGGCCTCGTTCGCGGGCGCGCTCGGCGTACGGCTCGGCGGGACGCTCGCCTACGGCGGCCGGGTCGAACACCGCCCCGTGCTCAACGGGGACACCGGCCGGGCGGTGGAGAGCGAGGACATCGAGCGTGCCGTACGGCTGTCGCGCCGGGTGAGTGCGCTGGCCCTCGGCGTGAGCGTGGCGGCCCGCCTGGGCGCGGGGCTCGCGGCACGACGGATCGCGGGGGCCCGTACCGCGGGGGCCCGTACCGCAGGAACTCGACTCTCAGGAACTCGACTCTCAGGACGGAGACCGACATGAGCGGCGGACTGCTGGTCGCCGGGACCACCTCGGACGCGGGCAAGAGCGTCGTCACCGCGGGCATCTGCCGCTGGCTGGTGCGCCGGGGCGTGAAGGTGGCGCCGTTCAAGGCGCAGAACATGTCGCTCAACTCCTTCGTCACCCGCGAGGGCGCCGAGATCGGCCGCGCCCAGGCCATGCAGGCCCAGGCCGCCCGGGTCGAGCCGACCGCCCTGATGAACCCGGTCCTGCTCAAGCCCGGCAGCGACCGCTCCAGCCAGGTCGTCCTGATGGGGCGCGCGGTCGGCGAGATGAGCGCCCGCGGCTACCACGGCGGCCGCCAGGAGCAACTTCTGTCCACCGTCGTGGACTGCCTGGAGCAGCTTCGGGGCACGTATGACGCAGTGATCTGCGAGGGGGCGGGCAGTCCGGCCGAGATCAATCTGCGGCGCACGGACATCGTGAACATGGGCATCGCACGGGCGGCACGCTTCCCGGTGGTGGTCGTCGGCGACATCGACCGCGGAGGGGTCTTCGCCTCGTTCTTCGGTACGACGGCGCTGCTCTCGGCCGAGGACCAAGCACTGATCGCCGGCTACCTGGTCAACAAGTTCCGCGGTGACGTCTCGCTGCTGGAGCCCGGCCTGGACATGCTGCGCGATCTCACGGGACGGCCGACGTACGGGGTGCTGCCGTTCGCCCACGGCCTCGGCATCGACGAGGAGGACGGCCTGCGGGTGTCGCTGCGCGGCACCGTACGGGAGTCGGCAGTCGCCCCACCGCACGGCGAGGACATCCTGCGCGTCGCCGTGTGCGCCGTGCCGCTGATGTCCAACTTCACCGATGTGGACGCGCTCGCCGCCGAACCGGGCGTCATCGTGCGGTTCGTGGACCGTGCCGAGGAACTGGCCGACGCCGACCTCGTCATCGTGCCCGGCACCCGCGGCACCGTGAAGGCGCTCGCCTGGCTGCGCGAACGCGGGCTAGCCGACGCGCTGCGGCGGCGGGCCGCCGAGGGCCGTCCGGTCCTCGGCATCTGCGGCGGCTACCAGATCCTCGGCGAAGAGATCGAGGACGACGTCGAGTCGCGCGCCGGGAAGGTCGACGGGCTCGGGCTGCTGCCCCTGCGCGTCCGGTTCGACCGCGAGAAGACCCTCGCCCGGCCGGTCGGCGAGGCACTCGGCGCCCCGGTCGAGGGGTACGAGATCCACCACGGCGTCGCCGACGTGCGCGGCGGCGAGCCGTTCCTCACCGACGGTCAGGGGCAGCGCCTCGACGGCTGCCGCTCCGGGGCCGTGTGGGGCACCCACTGGCACGGCTCGCTGGAGAGCGACGAGTTCCGCCGCCGCTTCCTGACGGAGATCGCGCGGGCCGCCGGCCGGCGCTTCGTCCCCGCCCCCGACACCTGCTTCGCCGGGCTGCGCGAGGAACAGCTCGACCGCCTCGGCGACCTGATCGAAGAACACGCGGACACCGACGCGCTGTGGCGGCTCATCGAGTCGGGCGCACCGACAGGACTTCCCTTCATCGCCCCCGGAGCACCTGGAGCACGCGCATGAACGCCCCACTGACCGCCCCGCTGAGCACCGTGCTGTTGTTGTCGACCGCCGACACCGACCTCCTCGCCGCCCGCGCCTCGGGCGCGCCCTACCGGATCGGCAACCCGACCCGTATCGATGTCCAGGAGGAACTCCCCGCTCTGATCGAGGGCTCCTCCGTCGCCGTGGTCCGCCTGCTGGGCGGCAGGCGTGCCTGGGAGGACGGGCTCGCGACGCTCAAGGCCTCGGGCATCCCGACCGTGCTGCTCGGCGGTGAGGCGGTGCCGGACGCGGAGCTGATGGCCGAGTCGTCCGTACCGGCCGGGGTCGTCGCCGAGGCGCTGCGCTACCTGGTGGAGGGCGGCCCGGGGAACCTCGTCGAACTGGCCCGATTCCTCTCCGACACCGTCCTGCTGACCGGGCACGGCTTCGCCGAACCGCAGAAGATGCCCGAGTGGGGGCTCCACGGCAGCCGTACGTTCACCGAGGGCCGCCCGACCGTCGGCGTGCTCTTCTACCGGGCGCACCACCTCTCCGGCAACACCTCGTTCGTCGACGTGCTGTGCGACGCCGTCGAGGCACGCGGCGCCAACGCCCTGCCCGTGTACTGCGGTTCGCTGCGCGGCGCGGACGCCGGGCTGTACGAACTGCTCGGCCGGGCCGACACCCTGGTCGCCACCGTCCTCGCAGCCGGCGGCACCCGCGCGTCGGACGCCTCCGCCGGAGGCGACGACGAGGCCTGGGACATCGGGGCGCTCGCCGATCTGAACGTGCCGGTGCTGCAGGGGCTCTGCCTCACCTCCTCGCGCGCCGCATGGGAGGCGTCCGACGCGGCCCTGACCCCGATGGACGCGGCGATGCAGGTCGCCATCCCCGAGTTCGACGGCCGGCTGATCACCGTGCCGTTCTCCTTCAAGGAGCAGGGCCCGGACGAGGTGCCGGTGTACCGCGCCGACCCCGAACGCGCCGCGCGCGTCGCCGGGATCGCCGTGCGCCACGCCGTCCTCAAGCACAAGACCAACGCCGAGAAGAAGCTCGCCCTGGTCTTCACCGCCTACCCGACCAAGCACTCCCGCGTCGGCAACGCCGTCGGCCTGGACACGCCCGCCTCCGCGGTCCGCGTCCTGGACGCGCTGCGCGACGCCGGTTACGGGGTCGACGGTCACCCGGACAACGGTGACGAGCTCATCCACCGCCTCATCAACGCCGGTGGCCACGACGTCGAGTGGCTGACCGAGGAGCAGCTCGCGGCGGCGCCCGCGCGGGTGCCGCTGGCCGACTACCGGCAGTGGTTCGCCGAGCTGGAGCCGGGGCTGCGCGACTCGATGCTGGAGCACTGGGGCGAGCCGCCGGGTTCGCTGTACGTGGACGGGGACGACATCGTCCTCGCCTCGCTCCAGTTCGGGAACGTGGTGGTGCTCATCCAGCCGCCGCGCGGCTTCGGTGAGAACCCGATCGCGATCTACCACGACCCGGACATGCCGCCCTCGCACCACTACCTGGCCACCTACCGCTGGCTGGAGAACACCTTCGGCGCGGACGCCGTCGTCCACATGGGCAAGCACGGCACGATGGAGTGGCTGCCCGGCAAGGGCCTCGGCCTGTCCGCCGGCTGCGGTCCGGACGCGGTGCTCGGCGAGCTGCCGCTGATCTACCCGTTCATCGTCAACGACCCGGGCGAGGGCACCCAGGCCAAGCGCCGCGGCCACGCCACGGTGGTGGACCACCTGGTGCCGCCGATGGCCCGCGCCGACACGTACGGCGACCTGGCGAAGCTGGAGCAACTGCTCGACGAGTACGCGCTGGTCAGCGATCTGGACCCGACGAAGGCACCTACGGTGCGGGCGCAGATCTGGACTCTGGTCAAGGCCGCGGAGCTGCATCACGACCTGCATGTCGACGAGCAGCCGGGCGACGACGACTTCGACTCGTTCGTCATGCACATCGACGGCTACCTCTGCGAGATCAAGGACGTCCAGATCCGCGACGGTCTGCACATCCTGGGCGGCGGCCCGGTCGACGAGGCCCGGGTCAACCTGGTCCTCGCGGTGTTGCGCGCCTCCCAGGTGTGGGGCGGCACGGCGAACGCGCTGCCGGGCCTCCGGGCCGCCATCGCCGAGCACTTCGGGCTCAGCGAGAAGGAGCTGCTGGGCGAGCCGGGGGCCGCCGTGAAGGTGCCCGCCGAGCTGACCGGGCTCGTGGACGGCCCTGCCAGGACGGGCGCGGACGCGATCGACCTGCTGGAGCAGCTGTGCCGCCGTCTCGCGGAGGGCATGGAGGCGCGCGGCTGGGACGTGACCGCGGCTGCGGGCCTGGTCCGGGAGGTGCTGGGCTTCGAACTCCCGGACGCCGTCGCCGTCCTGGGCTTCGCCTGCGAGGAGGTCGTGCCCCGGCTGGCCCGGACGACCGACGAGATCGATCACATCCTGCTGGCGCTGAACGGCGGCTTCGTCCCGGCGGGCCCCTCCGGCTCGCCGACGCGCGGACTCGTCAACGTGCTGCCGACGGGCCGCAACTTCTACTCCGTGGACCCGAAGGCGATTCCGTCCCGGCTGTCGTGGGAGGTCGGCCAGTCGCTCGCCAACTCGCTGATCGCCCGGTACCTCGCCGACACGGGCGACTATCCGAAGTCGGTCGGCCTGACCGTGTGGGGCACCTCCGCCATGCGCACCCAGGGCGACGACATCGCGGAGATCCTCGCGCTGCTCGGCTGCCGCCCGGTGTGGGACGACGCCTCGCGCCGGGTGACCGGCTTCGAGGTGGTCCCGGTGAGCGAGCTGGGCCGGCCGCGCATCGATGTGACGGTCCGCATCTCGGGCTTCTTCCGGGACGCGTTCCCGCATGTGGTGGGGCTGATCGACGACGCGGTGCGCGCGGTGGCGGAGCTGGACGAGCCGGCCGACGCCAACTACGTACGGGCGCACGCCGACGAGGACACGGCGGAGCACGGCGACCGCCGCCGGGCCACGGCCCGCATCTTCGGCTCGAAGCCGGGGGCGTACGGGGCGGGGCTGCTGCCGCTGATCGACGCCCGCAACTGGCGCAGCGACGCGGACCTGGCCGAGGTGTACGCGGTCTGGGGCGGATATGCGTACGGGCGCGGCCTTGAGGGGCGGGCGGCGCGCGGGGACATGGAGACGGCGTTCCGGCGGATCGCGGTGGCGGCGAAGAACGTGGATACGCGCGAACACGATCTGGTCGACGCGGACGATTACTTCCAGTACCACGGCGGCATGGTCGCGATGGTGCGGCATCTGACGGGTGAGTCTCCCGAGGCGTACGTGGGGGATTCCGCGACGCCGGATCAGGTGAGGACCAGGACCTTGAGCGAAGAGACGCACCGTGTCTTCCGGGCGCGGGTGGTGAACCCCCGGTGGATGAGCGCCATGAGGAGGCACGGGTACAAGGGCGCCTTCGAGATGGCGGCGACCGTGGACTACCTGTTCGGGTACGACGCGACAGCCGGGGTCGTGGACGACTGGATGTACGAGAAGCTCAGCGCCGAGTACGTCTTCGATCCGGAGAACCGGGAGTTCATGCAGAAGTCCAACCCCTGGGCCCTGCGCGGCATTTCGGAACGGTTGCTGGAGGCGGCCGAGCGGGGGCTGTGGGCGGAGCCGGACGCGGAGACGCTGGAGCGGCTGCGGGCGACGTATCTGGAGCTTGAGGGCGACCTGGAGGGCGACGCGTGAGCGGGCGGCACGTGGCGCCTGCGGCGGGCTCTCTCCCCTGGCCCGCCCCTTCCCGTAGCCGGGGGCTCCGCCCCCGGACCCCCGCTCCTCGAACGCCGGAGGGGCTTGAACACGCCCTGGAGGGGCTTGATCGCTCCCTCGCCAAGGAGGTCCTGTGAGTACGCCTTATCCCTTCACCGCCATCGTCGGGCAGGACGACCTCCGGCTCGGGCTGCTGCTGAACGCGGTGAGCCCTGCCGTGGGTGGCGTCCTTGTGCGTGGCGAGAAGGGGACCGCCAAGTCCACCGCCGTGCGCGCGCTGGCCGCGCTCATGCCCGAGGTGGCCGTCGTCCCCGGGTGCCGGTTCTCCTGCGCCCCGGACTCGCCCGATCCGGCGTGTCCCGATGGCCCCCACGAGGCCGGATCCGGCGTGTCGAGGGCCGCGCGGACGGTGGAGCTGCCCGTCGGCGCGTCCGAGGACCGGCTCGTCGGGGCGCTCGACATCGAGCGGGCGCTCGCCGAGGGCGTGAAGGCCTTCGAGCCGGGGCTGCTCGCCGACGCGCATCGCGGGATTCTGTACGTGGACGAGGTCAATCTGCTCCATGACCATCTGGTGGACCTGCTGCTGGACGCGGCCGCCATGGGGGCCTCGTACGTGGAGCGCGAAGGCGTCTCCGTACGGCATGCCGCCCGCTTCCTGCTCGTCGGGACGATGAACCCCGAAGAGGGCGAACTGCGCCCCCAGTTGCTCGACCGGTTCGGGCTGACCGTCGAGGTCGCGGCCTCCCGTGAGACCGATCTGCGGGTCGAGGTGGTACGGCGACGGCTCGCGTACGACGACGACCCGGCCGCCTTCGCCGCCCGGTGGGCGGACGAGGAAGGCGCGTTGCGGGCACGGATCGTGGCCGCGCGTGCGCTGCTCCCCGAGGTACGTCTCGGTGACGGCGCGTTGCGCCAGATCGCGGCCACCTGCGCCGCCTTCGAGGTCGACGGGATGCGGGCCGACATCGTGATGGCGCGGACCGCCACGGCGCTGGCCGCCTGGGCGGGACGTACCGATGTGCTCGCCGAGGACGTGCGGCAGGCCGCCCTGCTCGCACTCCCCCACCGGCGCCGGCGCAATCCCTTCGACGCGCCGGGGCTCGACGAGGACAAGCTCGACGACACGCTGGAGCAGAACAGCGGCGAGGACGACGATCCGGACCCGGACGGGCCTGGCGGCGGCGGCCGGCCGCCGGAGGGCGACGGGCCCGACACGCCGCCGCAGCCCGAGGGCGGGGCCGACGACACGCCCGCGCAGACCGTGCCCGAGCAGGGCAGGGAGCAGGAGCCGGCACAGGGTCAGTCCCCCGGCGGCGGCGAGCAGCAGCCCGTGCGGGCCGGTGAGCCGTTCCGTACGAAGATGCTGAGCGTGCCCGGTCTGGGCGAGGGCGCGGCGGGGCGGCGGTCCCGGGCGCGTACCGAGCACGGGCGGACGACCGGGGCGCGGCGTCCGCAGGGCGCGCTCACCAAGCTGCATCTGGCCGCGACCGTGCAGGCCGCCGCCCCGCATCAGCGGGCGCGGGGCCGGTCCGGGCGGGGTCTGGTGGTGCGGCGGGACGATCTGCGGCAGGCGGTGCGCGAGGGGCGTGAGGGGAACCTCGTGCTGTTCGTCGTGGACGCGTCCGGGTCGATGGCCGCCCGGCAGCGGATGACCGCCGTGAAGGGTGCGGTGCTGTCCCTGCTGATGGATGCCTACCAGCGGCGGGACAAGGTCGGGCTGATCACCTTCCGGGGCAAGGACGCCGAGGTGGTGCTGCCGCCGACGTCATCAGTGGACGCTGCTGCCGCGCGGCTGGAGATGCTGCCGACCGGGGGGCGCACCCCGGTGGCCGCCGGGCTGCTGAAGGCCCATGACGTGCTGCGGGTGGAGCGGCTGCGCGATCCTTCGCGGCGGCCGTTGCTCGTCGTGGTGACCGACGGACGGGCGACCGGGGGGCCGGAGCCGGTGGCGCTGGCCGCGCGGGCCGCCCGGCTGCACGAGGCCGAGGGCACGGCGTCCGTCGTCGTGGACTGCGAGTCGGGGCCGGTACGGCTCGGGCTGGCCGCAAGCCTCGCGGGTGAGCTTGGCGGCACCGCCGTCACGCTCGACGAGCTTCGGGCCGATTCGATCGCCGGGCTCGTCAAGGACGTTCAGCACAACAACAGGAGGGCCGCGTAGTGCCGCAGGGACAGCCGACCACCGTGCCGGACGACGGGCTCACCACCCGTCAGCGCCGCAACCGTCCGTTGCTGATGGTGCACACCGGCATCGGCAAGGGAAAGTCGACGGCGGCCTTCGGGCTCGCGCTGCGCGCCTGGAATCAGGGGTGGCCGATCGGGGTGTTCCAGTTCGTGAAGTCGGCGAAGTGGAAGGTCGGCGAGGAGAACGCGCTGAAGGTCCTCGGCGCGAGCGGTGAGGGCGGGTCCGTCGCCTGGCACAAGATGGGCGAGGGCTGGTCCTGGGTCCAGCGCGATCAGCAGCTGGACAACGAGGCGGCCGCGCGGGAGGGCTGGGAGCAGGTCAAGCGCGATCTGGCCGCCGAGACGCACCGGCTGTACGTCCTCGACGAGTTCGCCTACCCGATGCACTGGGGGTGGGTCGACACCGACGAGGTCGTCGAGGTGCTCCGTGACCGGCCCGGCAGCCAGCATGTGGTGATCACCGGGCGCAACGCGCCCGCCGCGCTGCTGGACGCAGCGGATCTGGTGACCGACATGTCGAAGGTCAAGCACCCGATGGACGCCGGACAGAAGGGCCAGAGGGGCATCGAGTGGTGAACGTTCCGCGCCTGGTCATTGCCGCGCCGTCGTCCGGCAGCGGCAAGACGACCGTAGCGACGGGTCTCATGGCCGCCTTCGCCGGGCGGGGGCTCGCCGTGTCCGGGCACAAGGTGGGGCCCGACTACATCGATCCCGGCTATCACACGCTGGCGACCGGCCGGCCGGGGCGCAATCTCGACGCGTACATGTGCGGGCCGGAGCTGATCGCCCCGCTGTTCGCGCACGGTGCGCAGAGCTGTGACCTGGCGGTGGTCGAGGGTGTGATGGGGCTGTACGACGGGGCTGCGGGGCAGGGTGAGCTGGCGTCCACGGCTCAGGTGGCGAAGCTGCTGCGGGCGCCCGTGGTGCTGGTCGTGGACGCGTCGTCGCAGTCCCGGTCGGTGGCGGCGCTGGTGCACGGCTTCGCGTCGTGGGACACGCAGGTGCGGATCGGCGGGGTGATCCTCAACAAGGTCGGCTCCGACCGGCACGAGGCGCTGCTGCGGGACGCCCTGGACGAGTCCGGGGTGCCGGTGCTGGGGGTTTTGCGGCGGGCCGCACAGGTGGCGGTGCCGTCGCGGCATCTGGGGCTGGTGCCGGTTGCTGAGCGGCGGGGCGATGCGGTGGGCGCTGTCGCGGCGATGGGGGATCAGGTGCGGGCCGGGTGCGACCTGGACGCCATCCTGGCTCTCGCGCGGTCCGCGCCGGAGCTGGGCGCGGAGGCGTGGAGCGCGGCTGAGGCGGTCGGCGCCTGCGGTGGGGCTGTTCCCCTCCCCGCGCCTTCCCGTAACCGGGGCTCCGACCCGGCCCCCGCTCCTCAAAGGCCGCAGGGGCCGGCAGTGGTCGCCGTCGCCTCCGGGGCCGCGTTCACCTTTTCCTACGCCGAGCACAGTGAGCTGCTCGCCGCCGCCGGGGCCACCGTCGTGCCGTTCGACCCGCTGCGGGACGAGGCTCTGCCCGAAGGGACCCGGGGGCTGGTCATCGGGGGCGGGTTTCCCGAGGTGTACGCGCCGGAGCTGTCCGCCAACGAGCCGTTGCGCAAGGCCGTGGCGGAGCTCGCCGCCTCCGGAGCTCCGGTGGCGGCCGAGTGTGCGGGGCTGCTGTATCTGGGCCGCTCGCTGGACGGGCTGCCGATGTGCGGGGTGCTGAACGCCGAGGGGCGGATGTCGGAGCGGCTGACGCTCGGCTACCGGGACGCCGTGGCGCTCTCCGACAGCGTGCTGGCGGCTACGGGGACGCGGATGCGTGGGCACGAGTTCCACCGCACCGTGCTGGAGCCCGGTGCCGGGGACGAGCCGGCCTGGGGCATGCACCAGCCGGAGCGGCGCGTGGAGGGGTTCGTCCAGCAGGGCGTGCACGCGAGTTATCTGCATACGCATTGGGCTTCGGCGCCCGGTACGGCCCGCCGATTCGTTGAGAGGTGCAAGGGATGAACGACGGTCGCGGTACGAGCACGCTGGTCGGGGTCGGGGTCGGACCCGGCGATCCGGAACTGGTGACCGTCAAGGGCGTCAATGCTCTGCGGGACGCAGCGGTCGTCGTGGTGCCGGTGATGGACACGGGTGAGCAGGGGCGCGCCGAGGCGACGGTGCTGCACTACGTGGGGGCCGAGAAGGTCGTGCGGGTCGTGTTCGCGCTCAACGAGCGGACGGACCGGGCGCGCCGGGAGGCGGCGTGGGACGCGGCGGGTGCGCGGGTCGCGGGGCTGCTGCGTACGCACGGTTCGGTGGCGTTCGCGACGATCGGCGACCCCAACGTGTACTCGACGTTCACCTATCTCGCGCACACGATCGGTGAGCTGCTGCCGGGCACGGCCGTGGTGACGGTGCCGGGGATCACGGCGATGCAGGATCTGGCGGCGCGCAGTGGCGCGGTGCTGACCGAGGGCACCGAGCCGTTGACTCTGGTGCCGGTGACGGCGGGGGCCGCGGTGCTGAAGCAGGCTCTGGAGGGCCCGGGGACGGTCGTCGCGTACAAGTTCGGGCGACTGGCCGAGGAGGTCGCCACTGCGTTGCGCGAGACGGGGCGGACCGAGGACGCGGTGTGGGGTTCGGCGCTCGGGCTGCCGGAGGAGTCGATCCGGCCGGCGGCGGAGCTGGCCGACGGCCCGTTGCCGTACCTCTCCACGCTGATCGCGCCCGCGCCGCGCGACGGCGGTCGGGGCGGCAAGTTGTGAGGCGGTCACTGCGCGAGGCCCACCACCAGCCAGATGAACCCCACTCCGGCGACCGTGCACAGCAGGGTGGAGCGGGCCGGGTGTTCGTGGTGTGCCTCGGGCAGGATCTCGGCTGCGGCGAGGTAGAGCAGCGCGCCGCCGAAGAAGCCCAGATAGCAGCCGAGGAGTTCCTCCGGAAGGGTGAACACGAGCGTCGTCGCCGCGCCGACGACGGGTGCCGCCGCGTCCGCGTAAAGCATCGTCAGGGCCTTGCGGCGGGCGTTCCCGTACAGGCTGGTGATCGTGTACGTGTTGAAGCCGTCGGCGAAGTCGTGGGTGATGACGGCGAGGGCGACGGCCGCTCCCATGCCGCCGCCCACCTGAAAGGCCGCGCCGAGCGCCACGCCGTCCATCAGGCTGTGGAGGACCATGGCGGCCGCCGCTGTCAGTCCGACCTGCGGCACACGTTCCTCGCTCGCGCCGTGTGCCGCCTGGCGTACGGCGAGCAGCCGCTCCACCAGGTGCGCGAAGAGGAAGCCGCCCACGAACAGCAGCAGGGCCGCCGGTACGCCGAAGACGAGGCCGCCCGCGGCTTCGATGGCCTCCGGCAGCAGGTCGAGGCCGACGACTCCGAGCATCAGTCCGCCGGCGAATCCGAGCACCAGGTGGCGTCGGTCGGTGACGCGCTGGGCGACCCAGCCGCCGACCAGGGTCATCAGGAACGCGCCGAGCGCGACGAACACCGCCATGGGCTCTTGCTAGCCGATTGACCCCGGTGCGCGCATCCCAGGATGCCCGCAGCCACGTCCCCTCTCCTCATGTTTCCGAAAGGACCCGTCCCATGTCCGAAGCAGTCGACGCAGCCGCCGCAGCCGCCGCGCCCACCCGCGGCACCGTGACGTTCGTCGGTGCCGGCCCCGGCGCCGCCGATCTGCTGACCTTCCGGGCGGCGCGGGCCATCGCGGACGCCGACATCGTCATCTGGGCGGCCAGCCTGGTGCAGGCCGAGGTCCTCGACCACGCCCGGGAGGGCGCGGAGATCCTGGACTCGGCGCAGATGTCCCTCGAAGAGGTCGTCGCCGTGTACCGGCGGGCGGCGGACGAGGGGCTGAAGGTGGCCCGGATCCACTCCGGCGACCCGGCGCTGTGGGGCGGCACGCAGGAGCAGGTCGACCGGTGCGGCGAACTGGGCGTCGCGGTCGAGATCGTGCCCGGTGTGTCGTCGTTCTCGGCGGTCGCGGCCATCGTGCAGCGCGAGCTGACGATCCCCGAGGTGGCGCAGTCGGTGATCCTGACCCGGCTCGGCGGTGGCAAGACGCCGATGCCGCCCGGTGAGGAGGTGCGGGAGTTCGCCCGGCACGGCACGACGATGGCGCTGTTCCTGTCGGCCGCCCGGTCCGGTCAGCTGACGCAGGAACTGCTGGAGGGCGGCTACCCGACCTCGACGCCGGTGGTGATCGCGTACCAGGCGACGTGGCCGGAGGAGCTGATCCTGCACTGCACGATCGAGACGCTGGAGGCCACGGTCAAGGAGCACAAGCTCTGGAAGCACACGCTCTTCCTCGTCGGCCCGGCACTGTCGGCGTCGGGTACCCGTTCGCACCTCTACCACCCGGGTCATTTCCACGGGTACCGCAAGGCGGACAAGGCGGCGCGCGCCGAGTTGCGCGCCCAGCGGTCCGGCTCGTGATCCGGGTCTTCGGTACGGGTACGGGGGCGCCGCTCTCCCCCGATGCCGTGCGGGCGCTGGCCGGGGCCACGCTCGTGGTCGGGGCCCGGCGTCATCTGGACGGGGCCGCGCTGCCGGCGGGCGCCGGGCGGGTGGTGCTGGGGCAGCTGGCCCCAGCCCTCGACCGGATCGGGAAGCACCTCACCGAGGACGGGGCCCGGGTCGTGGTGCTGGCCTCCGGGGATCCGGGGTTCTTCGGGATCGTCCGGGCGCTGGCGGACCGGTTCGGACCCGCGGCGCTCGATGTGCGACCGGGTGCGCCGTCGATCGCGGTGGCGTTCGCCCGGCTGGGCATTCCGTGGGACGACGCGGTCGTCGTCAGCGCGCACGGGCGTGATCCGCGGACCGCGGTGAACGTGTGCTTCGCGCACCCCAAGGTCGCGGTGCTGACGGGGCCCGGTGCCGGGCCGGCGGAGCTGGCGGCGGGGCTGCTGTACCGGAGCGAGGAGCGGACCCTGGTCGTCGCGACGGCGCTCGGGGACCCGGAGCGGGAGCGCATCGAGCGGCTGACGCCTCAGGAGGCGGCGGCCCGTCAGTGGCCGGATCCGGTGAGTGTGGTGCTGTGCCTGGACGAGTCGCGGGCCCTGTCGCCGGTGCGGACGGTGGCAGGGCCCGCCACCGGGCCGGCCGGATGGGCGCTGGACGAGGCGGAGTTCGAGCACCGTGACTCGATGATCACCAAGTTCGAGGTGCGGGCGCTGGCACTGTCCCGGCTCGGGCCGCGCACGGGTGATCTGGTGTGGGACATCGGGGCCGGTTCGGGCTCGGTGGCGGTGGAGTGCGCGCGCCTCGGCGCCGCCGCCGTGGCCGTCGAGGCGACGGGGGACGGCGTCGAGCGGATCCGGGCGAACGCCGCCGCGCACGGGGTGTACGTGCGGGCGGTGCACGGTGCCGCGCCGATAGTGCTCTCCGACCTTGAGGACCCCGACGCGGTGTTCATCGGGGGCGGCGGGCGTGAGCTGCCCGCGATCGTGACGGCGTGCGCCCGGCGGGCGCGGCGTGCCGTGGTGGTCGCGGTGGCGGCCCTGGACCGGGTGGGACCGGTACGTGCGGCGCTGGCCGCGGCCGGGTTCGAGCCCGAAGGTGTGCTGTTGCAGTCGTCGCGGCTGGCGCCGCTGCCCGGTGACGTGACCCGGCTCGCCGCGGCCAATCCGGTCTTTCTGCTGTGGGGCGTCCGCTCCGCGGCCGGTGCAAGTGAAGGAGCGAACCAGTGATCGGCCTGATCTCCGCGACGGCGGCGGGCGCCGTCGCCCGTGACCGGCTGGCCGCGGCCTGGCCCGGCCGTGCCGTGGTCTACGACGGCCCGGTGCGCGAGGCCGTGCAGCGGGCGTTCGCCGAGTGCGAGCAGCTGGTGTGCTTCCTGGCGACGGGGGCCGTGGTCCGGCTGGTCGCGCCGCTGCTCGCGGACAAGGCGGCGGACCCGGGTGTCGTCTGTGTCGACGAGGCGGGGCGTCACGCGGTGGCGCTGCTCGGCGGGCACGGCGGCGGGGCGAACGCCCTGGCGGTGGCGGTCGGTGAGGTGCTGGGCGCGGCGCCCGTCGTGACGACGGCGACGGACGCGGTGGGCGTTCCCGGTCTCGACATGCTGGGGCTTCCCGTGGAGGGGGATGTCGCGGGCGTGTCGCGGGCGATGCTCGACGGTGCGCCGGTGACGTTGCGGGCGGATGCGGTGTGGCCGCTGCCCGCCCTGCCGCCGAACGTGGGCCCCGATGGGGCGGGCCCCGCGGTGCTGCACCTCACCGACCGGATCGTCGAACTCGGTTCGCAGGCCGCCGTGTTGCGGCCTGCCTCGCTCGCCGTCGGGGTCGGCGCGTCCAAGGACGCGCCGGAGGACGAGGTGCTCGGGCTGATCCGGGGCGCGCTGGAGGAAGCCGGGCTCTCGCCGCTGAGCATCGCGGAGCTGGTGACCGTCGACGCGAAGGCCGGGGAGCCGGGGATCCTGGCCGCCGCCTCGCGGCTCGGTGTGCCGCTGCGGACGTACCCGGCCGAGGAGCTGGCCCGGATCGAGGTGCCGCATCCCTCGGACGCGCCGCTCGCCGCCGTCGGCACGCCGTCCGTGGCGGAGGCCGCGGCGCTCGCGGCGGGGGGTGAACTCCTCGTACCGAAGCGGAAGTCGCAGCCCGAGGGGCGGGCGGCGATGGCCACCTGCGCGGTGGTGCGCCGGGCACCGCGTGGGCGGCTCGCCGTCGTGGGGCTCGGTCCCGGGGCGCGTGACCTGCTGACGCCGCGCGCCCGTGACGAGCTGCGGCGGGCGTCGGTGCTGGTCGGGCTCGACCAGTACGTCGACCAGATCAGGGATCTGCTGCGGCCGGGCACGACGATTCTGGAGTCGGGGCTCGGTGCCGAGGAGGAGCGGGCCCGTACCGCGGTCGCCGAGGCGCGCAAGGGGCATGCGGTGGCCCTGATCGGCAGTGGTGACGCGGGCGTGTACGCGATGGCGTCACCCGCGCTGGCCGAGGCCGGCTCCGACATCGATGTGGTCGGTGTGCCGGGTGTGACGGCCGCGCTGGCGGCGGCAGCGATCCTGGGCGCCCCGCTGGGGCACGACCACGTGTCGATCAGCCTCTCCGATCTGCACACGCCGTGGGAGGTGATCGAGCGTCGGGTACGGGCCGCGGCCGAGGCCGACATCATCGTGACGTTCTACAACCCGCGCAGCCGGGGCCGCGACTGGCAGCTCCCCAAGGCGCTGTCGATCCTGTCCGAACACCGGGAGCCGGCCACGCCGGTCGGGGTCGTACGCAATGCCTCGCGCCCCGACGAGAGCAGCCGGGTGACCTCGCTGGCGGCGCTGGACCCCGCAGAGGTCGACATGATGACCGTCGTCACCGTCGGCAACACGGCCACCCGTGAGATCGCGGGCCGCATGGTCACCCCGCGCGGCTACCGCTGGCAGTCGGCCACCACCGCCCCGGCCCGGGAGACGGCAACGTGAACCGGCCCGCCGCCCCCTCCCCCACAGCCCATGAACACCGAGGAGACCCCGTGATCACCCCGCCCGCCCAGCCCGCACTGCTCATCGCCGGCCACGGCACCCGGGACGAGGGCGGGGCCGCCGCCTTCCGTGACTTCGTGGCCGAGCTCGGCGCCCGTAACCCGCAACTGCCCGTCGCGGGCGGCTTCATCGAGCTGTCGCCGCCCCCGCTCGGCGACGCGGTGACCGAGCTCGTCGAGCAGGGCGTCAGCCACTTCGCCGCCGTCCCCCTGATGCTGGTGTCGGCCGGGCACGCCAAGGGGGACATCCCGGCGGCGCTGACCCGTGAGAAGGAGCGCCACCCCGGCATCTCGTACACCTACGGGCGTCCGCTCGGCCCGCATCCGGCGCTGCTGAACGTGCTGGAGCGGCGGGTCGACGAGGTGCTGGGCGACACCGACCGGTCGGAGGTGACGATCCTGCTGGTGGGGCGCGGTTCCACCGACCCGGATGCCAACGCCGAGGTGTACAAGGCGGCGCGGCTGTTCTGGGAGGGCCGGGGCTACGCGGGCGTGGAGACGGCGTTCGTGTCGCTGGCCGCTCCTGATGTGCCGTCCGGTCTCGACCGTTGCGTGAAACTGGGTGCGGGGCGCATAGTCGTCCTGCCGTACTTCCTCTTCACGGGCATCCTGCCGGACCGGGTGCGTCATCAGTCCACGGAGTGGGCCGCCGCCCACCCTGAGCTGGACGTCCGGCCGGCCGAGGTGATCGGTGCCGCGGAGGAACTGCTCGATCTGGTCATGGAGCGCTACCGGGAGGCCGTCAAGGGCGATCTGCGGATGAACTGCGACTCTTGCGTGTACCGGATCGCACTGCCGGGCTTCGAGGACAAGGTGGGACTGCCGCAGCAGCCGCACTTCCACCCTGACGACGACGGCCATCACCACCACCCCCACCATGGCGGTCATGCACACTCCCATTGAGAGTCCCGACGCGACAGGCGCGGGCGCGCACGATCTGCGGCACCACGGTGACGCGGAGGTACGGGGACGGGGCCGGGATCTGACCGATCTCGCCGTCAACGTACGGGCCGGTACCCCACCGGCCTGGCTCAAGGACCGGATAGCCGCGTCCCTGGGCGAGCTCGCCGCGTACCCGGACGGGCGCACGGCGCGTGCGGCGGTCGCCGCACGGCACGGGCTGCCGCCGGAGCGGCTCCTGTTGACGGCGGGTGCGGCAGAGGCGTTCGTGCTGATCGCGCGGGCGCTGCCGGCCCGGCGGCCGGTCGTGGTCCATCCGCAGTTCACCGAGCCGGAGGCGGCGCTGCGCGCGGCCGGGCACGAGGTGGGACGGGTGCTGCTGCGGGCCGAGGAGGGCTTCCGGCTGGATCCGGCGGCCGTGCCGGCCGATGCGGATCTGGTGGTGGTCGGCAATCCGACCAACCCGACGTCCGTGCTGCATCCCGCGGCCGTGCTGGAGCAACTGGCGCGTCCCGGGCGGACGCTGGTGGTCGACGAGGCGTTCATGGACGCGGTGCCGGGCGAGCGCGAGGCGCTGTGCGGCCGCATGGACATCCCGGGGCTCGTGGTCCTGCGCAGCCTCACCAAGACCTGGGGGCTCGCCGGGCTGCGGATCGGCTACGTGGCGGCCGCGCCGGAGACCGTCCGTCTGCTGGAGGAGGCGCAGCCGTTGTGGCCGGTGTCGTCGCCGGCGCTGGCGGCGGCCGAGGCGTGCGTGGAGCCGCGGGCACTGGCCGAAGCTGCGGCGGCTGCCGACCGGATCGCGGTGGACCGCTGTCATCTGGTGGCGGGTCTGCGGGAGTTCACCGAGATACGGGTGGCGGAACCGGCGCAGGGGCCGTTCGTGCTGGTCCGGCTGGAGCGGGCCGGGGAGATACGTGAGCGGCTGCGGATGCTGGGCTTCGCGGCCCGGCGTGGCGATACGTTTCCCGGGCTCGGCGCCGAGTGGCTGCGGCTGGCCGTGCGGGACCGCACGACGACCAACCGCTTCCTGCAGGCGTTCGACCAGGCACTCCAGGCGCTGTCCGCGGTCAGCCGCTGACTCGGTCGGTGACGGTCCTGCCGGGCCCCTGACACGTGTCGCCCCGCTTGAGAGCGCCGCCCTGCACGCGGAGCTCTCAAGCGGGGAGCGGTGCTCACGCGTTGAGCAGTGCTCTGCGTACGGAGCGCCACTCAAGCGGGGAGCGGTGCCCCGTATACAGAGCACCGCTCCCCGCCCCCGTCTTCTTTCCCTACGACCCCCCGGCCGCCCCCTCGGGCACTGATGCGTTCCGCCGAGGGTCAGTCCTGCGCGCGCCGCCGGGCGACGACCATCGCGCCGGCTCCGACTGCCAGCAGCAGGGCGGCACCACCGGCGACGTACGGCGTGGTGGAGCTGCTGCCCGTCTCGGCGAGGTCGGCGTCGACGGCCTGGGGTGCGTGACCGGTGCCGGCCTGGGGCTTCACGTCACCGCCGGTGTCACCGGCCGTGGAGCCCGCCGTGGAGCCCGCGGTGCCGGCTCCGCCGTCAGTGGACCCGCCGTCACCCGAACCACCGCCACTCGAACCACCGTCGGTCGAACCGCCGTCGGTGGACCCGCCGCCACTGGACCCGCCGTCAGTCGAACCGCCGTTGTCACCACCGCCGTTGTCACCACCGCCGCTGTGACCACCACCGCTGTGACCACCACCGTTGCCACCGCCACCGTTGCCACCGCCACCGTTGTCACCGCCGCCCGTGCCGGCCCCCTTCGGCGTCTCGCAGGTGGCCTCGGCGAGCGTGACCTCGCCCTTCACATCGGCAACGTTCAGATCGAGCGGGTTGACCGAGACCTTCAGCTGGAGCGCCACCGCGGCCGCGGTGCGCGAGGTGGTGCTCGTCTTCGACAGGTCGAGCGTCACCTCGCCGACGCCCTTCACCGCGACCTGCGCGGTGCCTCCGGCGGTGAGGGTGACACGCTTGCCGAGGACCTTCACGTGCCCCAGCACGTTCGACTCGGCGACCGGCTTGCGGCCGGCCTCGCAGACCGCCTTGGAGGTGACCTGCTGGACCTCGATCAGCGAGAGCAGCGGCAGACCGGGCAGGTGCAGCCGCGCCTTCACCACATTGCTGTAGCCCTCGGCGCGGTGCTTTCCGACGGTCGCCTTCGCCGTGGCCACATCGGCACGCAGCACGCTGACCCGCCGCCCGCCCTCCACTCCGTCGAGCCTCACGGCGAGGGCGGTCTTCTCGGCGCTCCGCGGGGCCTGCACCTCATTGAGCGTCGCCTTGAGCGGCACGTCGATCGTCTTGTTGAGGAGCGAGACGTCGAGTGCGGTACGGAGCACGACCGCGCTCGCCTTCCCGTCGCCGGCGGTCGTGGTGGCGGCCGTGGTGGCGGCGTGCGCCGGGACGGCGACCAGCAGGGCGACGGGAGCGGCGGCGACCGCCAGGGCAGCGAGGCGGAAGGTGTTGCTGTTCAAGATGGTGGAACCCCCACAAGAGACATGGAGCCACCGGCGCCGTCCAATGGGGGACATCGCGGGCACCGGTGGCCTCGACTCCGTGAATCTTTACGCACAGAGGGTGAACTGGCAGATACCTGACGTGAGTTCACCCCAAAGGGGGGTTTCCGTGTCTGTATTCGATTATTCCGGCACGTGCGTTCCTTGAGTTCACCCGTTTCACCGAACGCGGGCGGCTCGGACGGCCTCGGCGCCGTGGTGCGCGGAAGTGATTCAACGAGCGGGACCGCTCCCGGTAACTGCCGGTCAACACGGCGCATCCCGGACCCGGACGGGCCCGGGACACACCCGGGTCAGCCGATCACGCGCCCGTTCAGTACGACCCGGCGCGGGGCCGCCAGCACGCGCACGTCCTCCCGCGGGTCCTCGTCGTACACCACCAGATCGGCCGGCGCACCCTCCTCCAGCCCCGGCCTGCCGAGCCAGGTGCGGGCAGCCCACGTCGTCGCGGACAGCGCCTCCAGGGCGGGGATGCCCGCCTTGACGAGCTCGGCGACCTCGTCGGCCACCAGGCCGTGGGCGAGCACACCGCCGGCGTCGGTGCCGACGAACACCGGCACCCCCGCGTCGTACGCGGCGCGCACGGTGTCGTACCGGCGCTCGTGCAGCCGGCGCATATGGGCGGACCAGCGGGGGTACTTGGCATCCCCACCCTGTGCGAGCGCGGGGAAGGTGGCGATGTTGACCAGGGTGGGGACGATCGCGACCCCGCGCTCGGCGAAGAGCGGGACGGTCTCCTCGGTCAGCCCGGTGGCGTGCTCGATGCAGTCGATCCCGGCCTCGACTAGATCGCGCAGCGAGTCCTCGGCGAAGCAGTGCGCGGTGACCCTGGCGCCCAGCCGGTGCGCCTCGGCGATCGCCGCCCCGACCTCCGCGCGCGGCCAGCATGGGGTCAGGTCGCCGACCTCGCGGTCGATCCAGTCGCCGACGAGCTTCACCCAGCCGTCCCCGCGGCGTGCTTCCTGCGCGACGTACGCCACCAGTTCGTCCGGCTCGATCTCGTGGGCGTAGTTACGGGTGTAGCGCCGGGTCCTGGCGATGTGCCGCCCGGCCCTGATGATCTTCGGCAGGTCCTCGCGCTCGTCGATCCACCGGGTGTCGGCGGGCGATCCCGCGTCCCGCAGGAGCAGCGCGCCCGCCTCCCGGTCGTCGAGGGCCTGCTTCTCGGTGGTCGCCTCGTCGACGGCGCCGTGATGGTCCAGCCCGACGTGACAGTGGGCGTCGACCAGTCCCGGCAACGCCCAGCCGGTGATGACGACCGCGTCGTCCGCGCCGGCCGGCCGCTCGTACGAGATGCGCCCGTCGACCGCCCAGAGCTCGTCCCTGACCTCCTCGGGTCCGACGAGCACCCGCCCCTTCACATGCAGCACCCTAGGGCCTTTCGTTCGGATCATGGACAGCACTGTACGAGGCAGCGGACCGGGTGCCTCGCCCCGTCCGGACCGATCCGGCGGACGGGTCCCGGGCGCCCGTGGAGGGCTCGGTACCCTCGGGGCAGGCCTGGCTCGCAGGCCGGGCCGCACACCGATCCGATCCCGAAGAGAGCACCACCGTGACGCACCCCTTCCTCGACCTGACCCCGCTCACCGCCGCGCATTTCGCGGCGATCGAGCGGCGGGTGGCCGGTCTCCTCGCCACCGAGCAGGACGTCGTCATCATGCAGGGCGAGGCGCTCCTCCCCCTCGAAGGCTGCATCAGGGGCGGTGCCCGGCCCGGTTCGACGGCGCTGAACGTCGTCACGGGGCCGTACGGGCAGACGTTCGGCAACTGGCTGCGCGACTGCGGCGCCGAGGTGGTCGATCTCGCGGTGCCGTTCCACACGGCCGTCACCGCCGCCCAGGTCGAAGAGGCGCTGGCCGCTCACCCGGAGATCGACTTCGTCTCGCTGGTGCACGCGGAGGCCGCGACCGGCAACACCAACCCGGTCGCGGAGATCGGTGAGGTCGTCCGGGCGCACGGGGCGCTGTTCATGCTGGACGCCGTCGCCTCGGTGGGCGCCGAGCCGCTGCTGCCGGACGCGTGGGGTGTGGACCTGTGCGTGATCGGGGCGCAGAAGGCGATGGGCGGCCCGGCCGGGGTCTCGGCGGTGTCGGTGAGCGCACGTGCCTGGGAGCGGATCGCCGCCAACCCGCAGGCCCCGCGCCGTTCCTACCTCTCCCTGCTGGACTGGAAGGAGCGCTGGATCGACGGCGGCCGCAAGGCGCTGCTGCACGCCCCGGCCCAGCTGGAGATGCTGGCACTGGAGGCCTGTGTGGAGCGGATCGAGGCGGAGGGTCCGGATGCGCTGATGGCCCGTCACGCGGCGGCGGCCGCTGCCACCCGGGCCGGTGCGGTGGCACTGGGCGGCGGCCTGGCGCCGTTTGTGCACGAGGCCCGGGACGCGGCCCCGGTGGCGACCACGCTGCGCACGCCCGAGGGCGTGGACGCCTCGGACCTGGTGGCGCAGGCGCTCGCGGGCGAGCCGTCGCTGCCGCTCATCGCGGGGGGCGGGGCACTGTCCAAGGAGATGATCCGGGTCAATCACTACGGGGTGGATGCGACGCGGGGCGCGGTGCTCTCCTCGCTCGCGGCTCTGGGGGCGGCGCTGGCCGAAACGGGCCGGCAGGTCGATCTGGAAGCTGCCCGGAAGGCCGTTTCGGAAACCTGGCCCAGCGCATAAATTCCGACGTAATCCATAAATGCGGGGAGCTGCCTTATTCAGAGCAGCTCCCCGCATTCTTCTGCCCGCTTTCCCGTGGGCTAAACACTCCAGTTTCCGAGACGGCCGATCTCCACAATTCGGTTGCGTCGCATGAGAGTTACGAGCTTGTGACCGACTCCACAACGGGGGCATTATGTCGGATATATGCATACCAAATCGGCGGAAACCGTAGCCGATTCGCGCAGGAGCGCACACTCGCGTGATAACACAAGGAGTCGCGTCACCCAACCCCCTACGTCGATGCAATTTCGAAATTTGCTGGGTAAATTCAATTCGCATGACCGCCGCACCAGCAGAGTTTGCACGTGCCCGAAGCGAATTCATCACCATCGACACCCCACGAGTGGAGGACGGAGCCGCGATCTGGCGCATTGCCCGCGACTCCGAGGTCCTGGACCTCAACTCCTCGTACAGCTACCTGCTGTGGTGCCGGGACTTCGCGGCGACCTCCGTGGTCGCACGCGACGAGACCGGCTCCCCGGTCGCCTTCGTGACGGGGTACATCAGGCCCGACCGCCCCGAGACGCTCGTCGTCTGGCAGGTGGCCGTCGACCACGGCCACCGGGGCACCGGCCTGGCAGCGAAGCTGCTGGACGCCCTGACCGCACGCGTCGCCGGCGAGCAGGGCCTCGCCTCGGTCGAGACGACCATCACCCCGGACAACAAGGCATCGGACCGCCTGTTCACCTCCTACGCACGGCGCCACGACGTGGCACTGGAACGCGAGGTGCTCTTCGACGGCGGCCTGTTCCCCGAGGGCACCCATCTACCGGAAGTGCTCTACAGCATCGGCCCGTTCCACGCCTGAGCAGGCACTTCCGCCTTCCGCCGACGGGTGCCGCCCGTCGCAGTCACCTTCACCGCCGCCCGTCACACCCCCCTCACGCAGGAGACCCGCTGTGACCATCACCCCGCCCGCCCTCAGTGTCTTCGAGACCCTGGAGTCCGAGGTACGGAGCTACTGCCGCGGCTGGCCCGCCGTCTTCGACCGCGCGCAGGGCGCCCGGCTGACCGACGAGGACGGCCACTCGTACCTCGACTTCTTCGCCGGAGCCGGTTCGCTCAACTACGGCCACAACAACCCCGTGTTGAAACGCGCGCTGATCGACTACATCGAGCGCGACGGCATCACCCACGGCCTCGACATGGCGACCACCGCCAAACGGGCCTTCCTGGAGACCTTCCAGAACGTCATCCTGCGGCCCCGCGACCTGCCGTACAAGGTGATGTTCCCCGGCCCGACCGGCACCAACGCCGTCGAGTCGGCACTGAAACTGGCCCGCAAGGTCAAGGGCCGCGAGTCCGTGGTCTCGTTCACCAACGCCTTCCACGGCATGTCGCTCGGCTCGCTCGCCGTCACCGGCAACGCCTTCAAGCGGGCCGGCGCCGGCATCCCGCTGGTGCACGGCACCCCGATGCCGTTCGACAACTACTTCGACGGCCAGGTCCCCGACTTCCTCTGGTTCGAGCGGCTCCTGGAGGACCAGGGATCCGGGCTCAACAAGCCCGCCGCCGTGATCGTCGAGACGGTCCAGGGCGAGGGCGGCATCAACGTCGCCCGTGCCGAGTGGCTGCGTGCGCTCCAGGAGCTGTGCCACCGCCAGGACATGCTGCTGATCGTCGACGACATCCAGATGGGCTGCGGCCGCACCGGCAGCTTCTTCTCCTTCGAGGAGGCCGGCATCACGCCGGACATCGTGACGCTGTCGAAGTCCATCAGCGGCTACGGCATGCCCATGTCGCTCTGCCTGTTCAAGCCCGAGCTGGACATCTGGGAGCCGGGCGAGCACAACGGCACCTTCCGCGGCAACAACCCCGCGTTCGTCACCGCCGCCGCCGCGCTCGACGCCTACTGGGCGGACGGCCAGATGGAGAAGCAGACGCTGGCCCGCGGCGAGCAGGTCGAGCACGCGCTGCTGGCGATCTGCGGCGAGCACGACAGCGCGCAGTTCCGCGGCCGCGGACTGGTGTGGGGCCTGGAGTTCAACGACCCGCAGCGTGCGTCGGCCATCTGCGCCCGCGCGTTCGAGCTCGGACTGCTGCTGGAGACCTCCGGCCCGCAGAGCGAGGTCGTGAAGCTGCTGCCGCCGCTGACCATCACCCCCGAGGAACTGGACGAGGGCCTGCGCACGCTGGCCCGCTGTGTCCGCGAGACCGCCTGACCCGGGGCCGTCACGAACGGCCCCGCAGAGAAACACCGTTGCAGAGAGAAAGGCACCGACCCACCGTGATCGTCCGATCGTTCAGTGACATCGAGAACACCGACCGGCATGTGAAGTCCGCCTCCGGGACCTGGGAGAGCAAGCGCATCGTGCTCGCCAAGGAGAAGGTCGGCTTCTCGCTCCACGAGACCGTGCTGTACGCGGGCACGGAGACGTCGATGTGGTACGCCAACCACATCGAGGCCGTGCTGTGCACCGAGGGCGAGGCCGAACTCACCAACGACGAGACCGGCGAGAAGCACTGGATCTCCCCCGGCACGATGTATCTGCTGAACGGGCACGAGCACCACACGCTTCGCCCCAAGACGGACTTCCGCTGTGTCTGCGTCTTCAATCCCCCCGTCACCGGACGGGAGGACCACGACGAGAACGGTGTCTACCCGCTGCTGACCGAGGAGGGCTGAACCATGACCACTGACCTACGCGCCGACCTGTACCCCTCGCGCGGTGCCGCCGAGATGACCACTCCCCGCCAGGACCCGGTCATCTGGTCCGCGCCGGGCGCACCGGGTCCGGTCGCCGCCAAGGAGCTCCAGGGCTTCGAACGCGACGGTTTCCTCACCGTCGACCAGCTGATCACCCCGGACGAGGTGGCCGGCTACCACGCCGAGCTGGAACGGCTGGTCGCCGATCCGGCGGTGCGGGCCGATGAGCGCTCGATCATCGAGCCGAAGTCGGACTCCGTACGGTCGGTCTTCGAGGTCCACCGGCTCAGCGAGGTCTTCGCCCGGCTCGTCAGCGACGAGCGCGTGGTGGGCCGGGCCCGTCAGATCCTCGGCTCGGACGTGTACGTCCACCAGTCGCGGATCAACGTCAAGCCGGGGTTCGGCGCCTCGGGGTTCTACTGGCACTCGGACTTCGAGACCTGGCACGCCGAGGACGGTCTGCCGAACATGCGGACCGTGTCGGTCTCGATCGCGCTGACCGAGAACTACGACACCAACGGCGGCCTGATGATCATGCCCGGCTCGCACAAGTCGTTCCTCGGCTGTGCGGGCGAGACGCCGAAGGACAACTACAAGAAGTCGCTGCAAATGCAGGACGCGGGCACCCCGTCCGACGAGGCGCTGACGAAGATGGCCGACCGGCACGGCATCAGGCTCTTCACGGGCAAGGCCGGTTCGGCGACCTGGTTCGACTGCAACGCGATGCACGGGTCGGGCGACAACATCACCCCGTACGCGCGCAGCAACGTCTTCATCGTGTTCAACAGCGTGGAGAACAAGGCCGAGGAGCCCTTCGCGGCGCCGGTCCGCCGCCCGGAGTTCATCGGGGCGCGGGACTTCACGCCGGTGAGGTAGGACGGTCCCGGTAGCGGCGGGGGCGGGGACGGAGTGCCGTCCCCGCCCCCGCCGTCGTCGTGACGGCCTCCCCCACGGCGGTCGGCGCCGTCGTAACCCGCTGGACCCGGTGACGGCCACAGGCGAAAGTGAGACCCATGACTTCACACGTACACCACGTCACCGTCGACTGTGCCGACGCCTACAAGCTCGCCACGTTCTGGGCCGAGGTGCTGGGATCCTCCCTCGCCGACGACGATTTCCCCGGTGACCCCGAGGCACTGGTCCGGACCCCGGGTGCCGCCCTGCTGTTCGTCACCGTGCCCGAACCGAAGAGCACCAAGAACCGCGTCCACTTCGACGTCCAGCCGGACGACCGCACCCGGGACGAGGAGGTCGAGCGGCTGCTGGCCCTCGGTGCCACCCTGGTCGGCGATCACCGCAGGCCGAACGGGCGGGGCTGGGTGACTCTGGCCGATCCGGAGGGCAACGAGTTCTGTGTGGAGTGCGATGCGCGTGAGCGGGCGCGGCTGACCGGGACACGGCTGCCGGTCACCGCGGACGACGTGACGTCGGCGGTGGGGCTGGCGGTGGCCGCGTTCAAGGAGTCGCCGGCGGACGACTGGCACATTCCGGCGGGGACGCTCACCTGGGACTGCTGGGAGACCGTGGAGCACCTGAGCGACGACCTCTTCGCGTACGCCGCCCAGCTGGGCGCGCCCTCCTCGTCGTCGGACACCGACGTGCCGTTCCACTGGACCCCGCGGCGCGAGGGCGGTCCCCACAACGCGGTCTTCGCGGATCCGGCAGCGGGTGCGTCCGGGCTGTTGCGGACCCTGGAGGCGAGTGGGGCGCTGCTGTCTGCGATGGTGCGGACGACCGCTCCGGACATCCGCTCCCACCATGTGTTCGGGGCCTCGGACGCGGAGGGCTTCGCCGCCATGGGCGTCGTGGAGACCCTGGTGCACGCGCACGACGTGGCCGAGGGCCTCGGCATCGGCTGGACCCCGCCCGCGGACCTGTGCGACCGGGTCCTGGCCCGGCTCTTCCCCGATTCCCCGGCCGACGAGGACCGGTGGACCGTCCTGCTCTGGTCCACCGGCCGTGCGGATCTGCCGGGCCACGAGCGTGTGACGTCGTGGAAGTGGCACGGGGCCCCGCTGGAGGAGACCCCGCAGCCGTAGTCCCGGACCGTTGTCCGGGGCCGTAGAGTCCTGAAGGGCCCCGCCAGGACGTCACTTGATGAAAGATCATGCACCATGAGCCGCACGGAACAGACAGGTACGGGACGGCGCCGGGCGCCGACGATCCACGACGTGGCGCGTGAGGCCGGAGTCTCGCGCGGCACGGTCTCCCGGGTGCTGAACGGCGGCCACAACGTCAGTCCGGCGGCGCTCGACGCGGTCAACTCCGCCATCCGCAAGACCGGTTACACGGTGAACCGGCATGCCAGGTCGCTGATCACGGGCCGCTCCGACTCGGTGGCGTTCCTGCTCACGGAGCCCCAGGAGCGGTTCTTCGAGGACCCGAACTTCAATGTGCTGCTGCGCGGCTGCACCGGCGCGCTCGCCGCGCACGACATCCCGCTGCTGCTGATGATCGCGGGCACGGAGGCGGAGCGCCGCCGGAACATGCGGTACATCGCCGGCCATGTGGGCGGGGTCCTGCTGGTCTCCAGCCACTCGGGCGACCCGGTCGCCGCGCAGCTGTACGAGGCCGGGGTCCCCCTCGTCGCCTGCGGAAAGCCGCTCGGGCAGGGGTCGAAGGTCAGCTATGTGGCGGCCGACGACCGGGACGGCGCCCGGGACATGGTGCGTTTTCTGTACGAGTCGGGGCGCCGCCGGATCGGTACGGTCAGCGGCCCCCTGGACACCCCGGGCGGAGTGGAGCGGCTGGCCGGATACCGCGAGATGCTCTCCGTCTGCGGGCTGCCCGCCGACGACGCGCTGATCGTGCCGGGCGACTACAGCCGGGCGGGCGGCGAGGCGGCCGCCGCGCTGCTGCTGGAGCGGGCGCCTGACCTGGACGCGGTGTTCGTCGCCTCGGACCTGATGGCGCAGGGCGTGCTCGCGGCACTGGAGAGGGCCGGGCGGAGCGTGCCGCACGATGTATCGGTGGGCGGGTTCGACGACTCCCCCGCGGCGCTCGCCTCCCGGCCGGCGCTGACGACGATCCGTCAGCCCTGGGACCGGATCAGCGCGGAGATGGTACGGGTACTGCTGGCCCAGATCGGCGGCGAGGACCCGGCCGCGGTGATACTGCCCACCGAACTGGTCCGCCGCGACTCGGCGTAGGGACGTACGGCGGCCGCGGCGCCCGTCGGCGCCGCGGCCGGCCCGTTCGGTCGTTACGCGCCGAGCACGGGGTAGTCCGTGTAGCCGCGGTGGTCGCCCCCGTAGAAGGTGGCAGGGTCCGGGGTGTTGTAGGGACCGCCCGCGCGCAGCCGCTCCGGCAGGTCCGGGTTGGCCAGGAACAGTGCGCCGTACGAGACGATGTCCGCCACGCCCTCCTCGACCAGGGCCAGCGCCTCGGGTCCGGTCACGTCCTCGCTCGCCGGGTTGAGGACGAGGGTTCCGTTGAACTGCTTGCGCAGCGACTCGGTCAGCGCCCGGTCGTCGGCCGTGCCCTCGACGAGGTGCAGATACGCGAGCCCGAGCGGTTCGATGGCCCGCACCAGCGCGCTGTACGTGGCCTCCGGCGCGGGCTCGGCCACGTCGTTGAACGGGTTTCCGGGCGAGAGGCGGATCGCGGTGCGGGCGGCACCGATCTCGGCGACGACGGCACGCACGGTCTCCACGGCGAACCGGATCCGGCCCTCCACGGAACCGCCCCACGCGTCGGTGCGCTGGTTGGAGTTGGGCGCCAGGAACTGGTGGATCAGATAGCCGTTGGCACCGTGCAGTTCCACGCCGTCGAAGCCTGCGTCCACCGCGGCACGTGCCGCGGCGACGAAGTCGGCGATCGTCTCCCTGATCTCGGCGTCGGTCAGCTCGCGCGGGGTGACGAAGTCCTTCGGTCCCTCGTGGGTGAAGACCTGCCCGGTGGCCGCGACGGCGGAGGGACCGACGGGAGTGAGCCCGTCGGGCAGCAGGACCGGGTGGCCGATGCGGCCACTGTGCATGACCTGCGCGAAGATCCTGCCGCCCTTGTCGTGCACGGCGTCGGTGACCTTGCGCCAGGCGGCGATCTGCTCCGCGCTGTGCAGCCCCGGGGTGCTGGGGTAACCCTGCCCGACGACCGACGGCTGGATGCCCTCGGTGATGACGAGCCCGGCCGAGGCGCGCTGGGCGTAGTACTCGGCGACCAGCTCCGTCGGCACCCCGCCCTCGCCGGCCCGGCTGCGGGTCATCGGTGCCAGGGCGATGCGGTTGGCGAGCTGTGTGCCGGCCAGGTCGAGCGAGTCGAAGGCGGTGGTCATGGAGAGCCCCCCAAAGAAATATGTGGTCGGCCAATCACAACTATGTGGTCGGCCAAGTATCTGCGACGAGTGCCACTGTAGCGCATTACTTGGCCGACCAAGGTAAAGTCGGAAGGAACCCGCACCCGGCAGCCGAAGAGCCGCCCCGCACCCACCCGAGGAGCTCCCCATGACGCCCGACCCCGCCTGTACCGAGCTGCCCAGCGCCGCCCGCGGCGGCCCGGTCAGCCATGCCGTGTCACGGGTCGCGCGGCTCCACCGGATCGCGGCGGGCAAGCTCCTCAAGGGCGCGGGCCTCTACCCCGGCCAGGAGTTCCTGATGATGTACCTCTGGGACGCGGGTGCGGTCCGCCAGTCCGAGGTGATCAAGGCGGTCGACCTGGACCCCTCCACGGTCACCAAGATGCTCCAGCGCCTGGAGCAGTCCGGGCACGTCCGCCGCAGCCCCGACCCGGCCGACCGCAGGGCCGTCCTGGTCGAGGCCACCGACAACAGCTGCGCGCTGCTCTCCGACGTGGAACGGTCCTGGACGAATCTGGAGGAGCACACCCTCGCCGGCCTGGACTCGGGGGAACGCAAGGAACTGGCCAGGCTGCTGGCCAGGGTCGAGGAGAACCTCTGCCGGGAGACGGCGGACTGCCCGGAGAACCACTGACCCACCCGTCCGCGCTGCCGCGCGTCAGCCGGAGAGCACGTCCAGCGCGCGGTCCACATCGGCCTCGGTGTTGTAGAGGTGGAAGGCCGCCCGCAGATTGCCGGCCCGGTTGGAGACCATCACCCCGGCCCGCCCCAGCACCGGCGCCCGGTCACCGAGTCCCGGCACTCCGACGACGGCCGTCTCGGCCGGCACGGCCTCGTGCCCCAGTCCGGCCAGACCGGCCCTGAAGCGGGCCGCCAGCCCGGTGGCGTGGCCGTGGAGGGCGTCGATGCCGATCTCGTTCAGCAGCGCGAGGGAGTGCTCGGCGCCGTGGTACGAGAGGAACGCGGGCGGCTCGTCGTAGCGGCGGGCATCGGGGGCGAGCTTCGCGACCGGCCCGTAGGTGCTGCCCCACGGGTCCTCGGCCGCGACCCAGCCGGCGAAGACCGGCGGCAGGGACTCCTGCGCCTCCTCCGTGACGGTGAGGAACGACGCACCCCGCGGGCAGAGCAGGAACTTGTAGCCGCCCGCGACCGTGTAGTCGTACGCCCCGGAATCGAGCGGCAGCCAGCCCGCGGACTGGGTGGCGTCCAGCAGCGTACGGGCACCGTGGGCGGCGGCCGCCGCCCGCACCGCGTCCAGGTCGGCGAGCCGGCCGTCGGCGGACTGCACGGAGGAGAAGGCGACGAGCGCGGTCTCGGGGCGCACCGCGTCGGCCAGCTCCGCCAGCGGGACGTACCGCATCCGCAGGTCGCCACGGACCGCGAACGGGGTGACGACCGAGCTGAACTCCCCCTCGGGCGCCAGCACTTCGGCCCCGGCAGGCAGCGAGCAGGCGATCAACCCGACATGAACGGCGACCGAGCTGCCGACGGCGACCCGCCCGGCGTCGACACCGGCGAGCCGCGCGAACCCGCCCCGGGCCCCGTCCACCGCCTCGAAGTCGCCCGCACCGTCCCTGCGACCCGTGGTGTTCCCCTCGGCGAGGGCTCGCACCGCGTCGACGGTACGGCGGGGCAGCAGCCCACAGGAGGAGGTGTTGAGGTAGGCGGTCTCCGGCGCGAACTCGGCGGCCGCCGCACTGCTGAGCGAAGAGATCATCATGCGCCCAGCCTGTAGCCCCCTTAACTCATAGTCAATCGCCGAGAGTTAAGGGGGAAGCCCAAGCAATGCTTATGGCCGGCGGGACCGTAGGACTCAGGCGCTGCTTCCGGCCTGAGGAACCTCGCACGCCCCGTCGGCGTCGCACGCCGCCGCGTCCCCGCCGATCGCGGTCAGCGGGCGGTCCTTCCACGCCTGCTCCAGCGCCTGGGCGAAGACCTCGGAGGGCTGACCGCCGGAGATCCCGTAGCGCCGGTCGAGCACGAAGAACGGCACCGCGTTGGCGCCCAGTTCGGACGCCTCCTGCTCATCGGCCCGCACCTCGGCCGCGTACGCCTGCGGGTCGGCCAGCACCGCGCGGGCCTCGTCGGCGTCGAGACCGGCCTCGACGGCCAGCTCGACCAGCACCCCGTCGTCGTAGACGGAACGCTCCTCGGCGAAGTTCGCCCGGTAGGCCAGGTTCAGCAGCTCGTCCTGACGGCCGCGGGCCTTCGCCAGGTGCAGCAGCCGGTGGATGTCGAAGGTGCTGCCGTGGTCACGGCCCTCGGTGCGGTAGCCGAGGCCTTCGGCCTGCGCGTTGGCCGCGACGTTCGCCTCCATCGACTGCGCTTCCTCGCGGGTGCGCCCGTACTTCTGCGCCAGCATGTCGATGACCTGCGCCGTGTCACCCTTGGCGCGCCCGGGGTCGAGCTCGAACGAGCGGTGGACCACCTCGACCTCGTCGCGGTGGGCGAAGCCTGCCAGGCCCTTCTCGAACCGGGCCTTGCCGATGTAGCACCACGGGCAGGCGATGTCGCTCCAGATCTCGACGCGCATGACTCTTCTTCTCTCCAGGCTCTCGTGCGGCTGCTCCCACAGCGCGGAGGGACCCTCCGCTCACCGGGAAACGCACATCGGGTGCCCGTCATTCCCCGGGCCGTGTCCCTGGGGCGGAGCGCGGTCCGGCTCACAGCGAGGCCGGGCGAAACGGGAGGTCCTGCTAGAGGGCGGTGCGGTTCGCGGTCCTGCTAGAGGGCGGTGCGGTTCGCGGTCCTGCTAGAGGGCGGTGCGGTTCGCGGTCCTGCTAGAGGGCGGTGCGGTTCGCGGTCCTGCTAGAGGGCGGTGCGGTTCATCGGGCGAGGCAGAGGTTCCAGCGCACCGGCGTCGCGCAGGCGCACATAGGCGTCCACGACGGCCTCGACGTCCCCGGGCGGTGCGATGTCGAGGAGCACGCCCGCCCCGGGCAGTTCCTTGCGGGCCCTGCCCACACCGTCGGGAGCCAGCGCCGCACGCCCCGGGGAGAGGTAGCCGAGCCGGCCGACGCACAGCTGGGAGAGCGTGTAGTCGTAGCCGGCGTCGTCCTCCAGGGCGTCGAGCAGGTCGTCGTCGGTCACATCGCCGATGTCCGGCTGCCAGACGTCCGCGATCAGTGCGAGCAGTGCGGCCTCGGGGACCTCGGCGCCGTCCGGGGAGAGCACCGTCAGCACGACGGCCTGGGTCACGTACTCCGACTCACCGCCGGCGCGCCCGGAGACGCTGATCTCCCAGCCCGGCCCGCCCGTGCTCGCCAGGCTCAGGCCCGCTCCGTCCGAGGTCTGCGGGGAGTCGTGGTCGGCCTGCAGCGCGGCTGCCAGCTCCGCCTCGTCGGACCGGAGTTCCGTGGGGCGGCCGGAGGCGTGGTGGTGGGTCCAGGTCCACGGCTGTCCTGCCGGGGCGGAACCGGCCTCCGGAAGCAGTGCGGGCAGCGCGTCCAGCATCGCCTTCCAGCGTCCCGCGAGCTCCAGGGGCGACTCCTTCCGGGGTCCCCAGAAGCCCCGCACCACACGTCGCATGTCCTGCCTCCACCGTCGTGAGCCGTCGTAGGTCCCCGCCCGCAACCCGCGCGGATCGGCGCGCGCCCCAGGCTAGTCGAAGGCCCCGGGCTTCCTCGTGCTCAGCTCCGGGTTCTGCTTGCTGTAGACGACCTTGATCGGGAGGCCCTCGTCACGGAAGGCCTTCCGGGCCGCCTTGGCGACGTCCGGGTCGGAGAAGTGCCATTCGACCGGACGCCCTCCGGAGGCGTTGACCTGCTCCGTCGCCTCCTTGACGAACTTCTCCCGGCCGGACGGAGTGAGCGTTCCCTTGTCGCCCTTCGACAGGTAGCTCTTGTAACCGTTCTTCGCCTCCAGGAACGTCTGCCTGCCGGAGTCCCAACCGTCGTACTCCACCGGAGGTTTGCCCTCCTTGGGGTTGGCGACGATGTACTCCTTGCCGCGATTGGTGCCGGTGATCTGTTCCTGGTAGCGGAGCCACGACTCGTTCTTCCAGTTGGGCTTGGGGTTGCGGTCGCGGCTCCCCCAGTACCCGTCGCCCGCGTCGGCCGATCCGAGCTCCGGGTCCTTCAGGTCCTTGGCCCAGTCGGGCGAGTTGTAGTTCCGCGGGTCGGAGGTGTCGTTGCGCTTGGCGTCCGGCCACGGCTTCTTCTTCGCCAGCGCCTTGGCCGCTCGGTCGGCCTCCTCGGCGCGCTTCTTGTCCGTCCAGGCGGCACGTTCCTGGTCGCGGGCCTCCTTCGCCTTGGCCTCGGCCGCCCTGTCGCAGCCGTCGTCGGCGAGGATCACGTGGCCGGGCGGGCCTGCGGCGAGCACCCCGGTTCCGGATCCGGCGACGCCGGTGCCCCCGTAGCGCGTCCTGGGTCCGAGGGGTCCTGAGGCGATGGAGCAGCCTGTCCTACGGGCCGAGTCCTCGGCCTTGTCGGCGGCCTCGTCGGCCTCCTTCGCCGCCTTGCGGGCGCCGTCGACGTCCCCGGCCTCGGCCGCCTTGCGTGCCCTGCGCGAGGCCGCCCCCGCGTCCTCGGCGGCCTCCGCCACGTCGGCGGCGATCTTGCCGATGTGGCCGAGCCTGCTGGTCTTGCCGATCACCTTCGCGACGTCGTACCCGGGAATGAACAGGGAGCCGACGTTCCACACGACGTCGGTGACGGCGCGGGTCTTCTGCCCGTTGTTCCACCGCTCGCGCACGTCGTCGCCGACGAACATGTCGTCGCCGACCTTGACCACGGTGTTGAACGACGCCTTGCCCCAGTCGCCGACCGCGCCGAAGTAGTCGCCCTTGTCCCACTTGCTTGCGGCGTCCTTGGAGTCGTCCATCCACTGGCCGCCGAGCTGCTTGCCGTAGTCGGCGATACCGGACCAGGTCGAGGGCTTGAAGAGGTCGATGACCCCGGTCACGTCGCCCCAGATGCCGTCCACGAAGACGCCCTCGACGACCTGGGTGCCGCGGTCCCAGGCGCAGCCGAAGAAGCCCCAGCCGCCGCAGTCCTCCTTGTCCTCCCCGTCGCCCGAGTCACCGGAGTCCCCCGAGTCGTCCTCGCCCGAGGCGGGGATGTCGTCGTACTCGGCCTCGGGTTCGGCGGCGGTCTCCGGGTAGGTTTCCGTGCCGGGCCTGTCGGTGCCGGACCCGTCGGGGCCGCCGGTGGTGTCGGTACCGCCGGTGGTGTCCGCTCCCCCAGTGGTCTCGGATCCCCCAGTGGTCTCGGATCCCCCAGTGGTCTCGGATCCGGCCGGTCCGCCGGTGGAACCCCCGGCGCCTCCGGCCCCGCCCTCGGTGGCGCCCTCAGTGGTGCCGCCCGCTCCCGCGCCGCCGGCTCCGCCCGTACCGGTGGACGCGCCTCCGGCGGCACCGCCGCCGTCCGTGCCGCCCCCGTCCGCACCGCCGACCACCGTGGCGCCCTCGTCCGCGCCGCCCGCATCCGCGCCGCCCGCGCTGTCACCCGCGTTCACCGTGTCGCTGCCGGTGCCCGTCGCCGGGCAGGACGTACCCGTGACGGAGCAGACCGCGGCCCGGAAGCGGTCCGCCATCGGGCCGCCCACGCCGCTCAGCAGCAACGCCACGACGATGGCCGCGACGAGCATGACCAGCCCGACGTACTCCAGGGTCGACTGCCCCCGGTCGCGGCGCCACGTGATCATGTGGGGCAGCGAGAAGTCCGGCTTGTCCTCCCGTTCCCGCTCCGAGAGCCGGAACCACTCACGGCTCTCCGGCCGGGTCAGGAACACCAGGATCAGCACCGGCAGGAACACCTGCGTGAAGCCGTGCATCGATCCGTCCGCGGCATTGGCCGCGCCACCGATGATCAACCACACCTGTACGGCGACGAGTCCGCCCCACACGCCCCGGCCGCCGGTCCACACCCGCCGCGAGAGCAGCCAGCCCACGACCCCGGGGACGGCCCCGTACAGCAGCAGGCCGACCACGACGCCGTTCAGCGCGTCGGCGGCGAGCGCGGAGCCGAACAGGCCGGCGCCGCCCAGCAGCGTCGCACCGAACAGCACATGCAGCAGCATCCGGGCCGCGCCCATGGGGCGGGGCAGTGCCCGGCGCCCCGTTCCGGGCGCGGGTTCTACGCCTCCGTATGCGGATATGCCACCTGTCGCAGACATGCTTCGCCCCCCACCAGCACTGCCCGGAGGCAGAATGACGATTTCTCAGGCTACGGGCCCCGGGACCCGCCGTCATGGGCCCCAGGACCCAACTCGGGTCCCAGCGTCGCTGGGCCTGCGCTCACGTCTACTGGTGCGCGGCAGCCGACACCGCGAGGCGCAGCACCAGATGGCTGCCCGCCCTCGGGTGATCCGGGTCGGCCGTCCAGCCGTGCGCTGCGTAGAAGGACTGGGCGCGGACGTTGTGGACGAACACCTCCAGGCGGGCGTCCGCCACCCCGTCCCGCTGCCAGGCGGCCACGCACGCGGTGTGCAGGGCGGTCCCGACTCCCTTGCGCCAGTGGGCGGGTGACACATGGAGCTGGGAGAGGTGCATCATGCCGTCGCGCGGGGCGTAGGCCGCGACGCCGGCGAGTATGCCGTCCGGTTCGGCGCAGATCACGGTGGCGCCGTCCCGGTCGATGGCGCGGGCCCAGCCGCCCCGGCTCCGGCCGACCTCGGCCTCGCCCGCGTACTCCTCCTCGGGAAGGTGCCCGCTGTAGTACGTGGCCCGGGCCTCGGTGTGCAGGCGGACTATGGCGTCGAGGTCGGCGGGCGTCGCAGTTCGGATCATGGTGGAGGGGACGCGTCCGGCCGGCCGGCGGTTGCCCCCGCCGTGCGGTCGTGAGGAGTCATCCCGCCTGTCGGCGGTACTGCCCGGGGGCCATCCCGTACTCCCGCTTGAACGCCTTGGCGAACGCGAACTCCGAGGTGTAACCAGCCCGTTGGGCGACCGAGCGCAGGGGTGCGTCGTCGGCCCGCAGCAGCCGGCCCGCCGTCGTCATCCGCCACCAGGTCAGATAGGCCAGCGGCGGTTCACCGACCAGGGCGGTGAACCGCCGGGCGAAGGCGGCGCGGGAGAGGCCGCCCAGGGAGCCGAGTTCCTCGACGGTCCAGGGGCCTGCCGGGTCGTCGTGGACGGCGGACAGGGCCGCCGAGACCGCCGGGTCGGCCAGCGCCGCCGACCAGCCCGCCGGGCGCCCGTCCGCGCGGGGCGACGCCTGCTCCTCCAGCCACCATGTGCGCAGGATGTACAGCAGCAGGGTGTCGAGCAGCGCGGGCACCACGGCGTCGGAACCGGGCAGCGGGGTGCGGAGCTCGCCGCCGAGCAGGTCGATCGCCGAGCGGAGCGCGGGGTGTGCGCCGATCCCGGCCGGGAGGTGAACCACGTCGGGCAGGTGCGTGAGCAGGGGATGTGCGCGAGCCCGGTTCAGCTTGTAGGCACCGCACAGGAGTTGGGCGGACGGAGCCGCCGCGTCGGAGGGTGGCTCGTCGTCGGGCGTCGGCCAGGTGCCGTCCGGGCCCGGGACAACATCGTCCAGGGGCGTGCCGGGGTCGTCGGCCAGCGCGTGCCCTCGACCGTGTGCGAGGAACACCACGTCACCGACGCCCAGCCGCACCGCAGGAGCCTCGCCGGGCGGGATCAGCCAGGCCGTGCCCTGGAGCACCACATGGAATCCGGCCCCCTCGGATGCGGGGAACCTCATGCCCCAGGGGGCGTACTTGCTGCGGCGGGAGGAATGCGGACGACCGGCCCGCATGGCCGTGATCACGTCGCTGAGGACATCCATGACTCCAGCCTATCCACGACACAGCTGCAGGAGACGAACAGACATGGAGAGGCGCTTCTGAGATATGGATCGTCTCGAACCGGGTTCGTACGGTGATGACCATGACGAACACAGCATCACCCACCACCAGGGCCGTCCTCTTCCACACCACCGGTGATCCGGACGTCCTCACCGTCGAAGAGGTGCCGCTGCCCGCACCCGGCCCCGGCGAGGTGCTCATCCGGGTCGAGGCGCTGGGCCTCAACCGGGCCGAGGCGCTCTTCCGCGCGGGCACGTACTTCTACCAGCCGACACTGCCTGCCTCCCGCAACGGCTACGAGGCGGCCGGAGTCGTCGAAGCCGTCGGTACGGGAGTGAGCGACTTCGCGCCCGGCGACCTCGTGATGGCCACTCCCGAGAAGGAGCTGAGCGGCCACGGTCTCTACGCCGAGCGCGTGGTGGTTCCGGCCGCTTACGTGCTCCACCGCCCCGCGGGCGTGGATGCGGTGAACGCGGCCGCCGCCTGGCTGACGTACTCCACCGCCTACGGCGCCCTGCTGGAGAAGGGCGGGCTGCGCCCCGGCGACCATGTGGTGATCACCGGGGCATCGAGCGGGGTCGGCACGGCTGCTCTTCAGGTGGCCGAGCGGATCGGGGCGATCCCGATCGCCACCACCCGTACCGCAGCCAAGAAGCAGCGGCTGCTCGCCGCGGGGGCAGCCCATGTCGTCACGACGGACGACGAGGACGTGGTGAAGGAGGTCGGGCGCATCACCGGCGGCAAGGGCGCCGAGCTGATCTTCGACGCGATCGGCGGACCCGGACTCGCCACGCTGGGTGAGGCGGCGGCGCACGACGGGACGCTGATCGTGTACGGGTGGCTGGACGGGCGGCCGGCCGTGCTGCCGACGAACTGGCCCTTGACCGTGATCGGTTACAACAATCTCGACCTGTCGGCCGATCCGGCCGGCCGTCGCCGGGCTGCCCATTTCCTCGGTTCCGGCCTCCGCAGTGGTGCGCTGGCTCCCGTGGTGGGTGCCACGTTCGACGGTCTGGAGCGGATGGCGGACGCGCACCGCCTCATGGAGTCCGATGCGCACATCGGGAAGATCGTGGTGACGGTCCGGCACTGACAGGCGGCCGGTCGCTCCATGAGCCGGCACTCGTCCGGGACGAAGCGGCGTGAACCGGCCCCGATGAGCGAGCAGCCTGCCGGGTGGCGCCGGTCCGCGAGGACAGCACCACCCGACAGGAACGACGCCCCCGGTCAAGGACTCGGTCCCGCCTCATGGCGGTAGCCGCCTCCCCGAGCCCAGGCCCGGGAGGCGGCTACCGCCTCAGCCGCGAGGTCAGCTGCCGTCGCGCAGGTCGGCGATCCCCGTCGGCCGGAACTCGATCCGGTCGAAGGAGACCTCGCAGCCGTCGCCCGTGGGCGACTGGGCCAGGAAGCCGATGGACGCGGTGGCGGCCCGTTCCGGATCACCCAGGGCGAAGACGCGGACGAAGGTCCACTTCTCACCGTCGGGCGAGGCATGGCAGGCGAAGGCGTTGCCGGTGCGGCTCAGGCGCAGCCAGTAGGTGTCGCCGTCCACGACGAAGGAGTTGACGTCGTCGGAGTGACCGCGGGTGACGACGGTGCAGATCGTGGGGCGGTCCGGGGAGAGCTCCAGACAGACCTTGGCCCACTCCCGGTCGCCGACGTGGAGGTACAGGACCCCCGCGTCGAAGGCGGCGGCGAAGCCGGCCTTCACCCGGGCGATCAGCTGGAAGTCACCCTCCGGGGCGGTGCCCAGCAGCCGGGGAGCATCGCTCACCGAGTCGAGGCTCTCGCCGTCCGGCGCGACGAAGCGGTCCTGCCGGGCGCCGGCGCGGCCCGTGAGTACGCCGTCCTGGTAGTTCCAGCCCGTGGCGGGGCCGAACGACTCCAGGCCGAAAGGGAGTTCGGGAACTTGCAGGGTCATGAGCGACGTCCGTCCACGCGGCGGGACAGGCCCAGCGGATTGTCCTCGCGGAGCTCCGGCGGGAGCAGTGCATCGGGGGTGGTCTGGTAGCTGACCGGGCGCAGCCAGCGCTCGATCGCGGTGGCGCCGACCGAGGTGGAGGTGGAGGTGGTGGCCGGGTAGGGGCCGCCGTGGTGCTGGGCGGGTGCGACGGCGACGCCGGTCGGCCAGCCGTTGACCAGGACGCGTCCGGCGAGCGGGGTGAGTGCGTCCAGGAGTGCGGCGGCGCTGCCGTCGGCTTCCTCGGTGGCGATCTGGAGGGTGGCGGTGAGGTTGCCGGGCAGGCGGGACAGGACCGCGGTGATCTCGTCCTCGGAGGTGTAGCGGGCGATGACGGTGACCGGGCCGAAGCACTCTTCCAGGAGCGCGTCGTGCGGGCCCTCGGTGGCGAGCAGCTGCGCCGGTACGGTCAGGAAGCCGGCCGCGACGGTGTGTTCGCCGCCGGCTCCGGGGGTGACCGGGGCCTCCACGTCCGGGAGTGCGGCCCGCTCGCTCACTCCGGCGAGGAAGGCGTCGCGCATGCGGTGGTCGAGCAGGACTCCGGCCTCGGTGTCGCTGACCGCCCCGGTGAGGGACTTCAGCAGCCGGTCGCCGGCCTCGCCCGCGGGGGCCAGGACGAATCCGGGCTTGGTGCAGAACTGGCCCGCGCCCATGGTCATCGAGCCCGCGAGCCCGGCACCGATCTGCTCGCCGCGCTCGGCGGCGGCCGCCTCGGTGACGACGACGGGGTTGAGGGAGCCGAGCTCGCCGTGGAAGGGGATGGGGACCGGCCGTGCGGCCGCCGCGTCGAAGAGGGCGCGGCCGCCGCGGATGGAGCCGGTGAAGCCGGCGGCGCTGACGAGCGGGTGCCTGACCAGTTCGACGCCCGCCTGGAAGCCGTGCACGAGGGTGACGACGTCCTCGGGCAGCCCGTGCTGCGCCGCGGCCCGGCGCAGCACGGAGGCGCACAGTTCGGAGGTCGCGGGGTGGTCGGGGTGCGCCTTGATCACGACCGGGCAGCCGGCCGCGAGGGCGCTGGCGGTGTCGCCGCCGGGTACGGAGAAGGCGAGCGGGAAGTTGCTGGCCGCGTAGACGGCGACGACGCCGAGCGGGATCTTGTAACGGCGCAGGTCGGGCCACGGCGGGGTGCGGGTGGCGTCCTCGTGGTCGATGTGGATGTCGAGGTACGCGCCCTCGTCGACGACCTCCGCGAAGGCACGCAACTGGGCCGCGGTGCGGGCGAGTTCGCCGGTCAGCCGGGCCGGGCCGAGCGCCGTCTCGGCGTCGGCGGCCTCGATGACGTGCTCACCGGCCTCGACGAGCAGATCGGCCGCGGTGCGCAGGAACGCGGCGCGCACGGTGCGGTCGGCGAGGGAGCCGCGTACGGCGTGAGCGGCCCGGACCGCGCGGTCGACCTCCTCCGCTGTAGCCTCCACCGCAACCTGCTCGCGCGGGTTCCCGGTGCGGGGGTCGACGCTCCAGACTGGTGCTGCTGCCACCGTGTTTCCTTCCGCTCCACTGCCACACATCAGAAGTTGTTCGGTATTCTGAACAGAGTTCCTGATCGTGAATATGAAGCGACTCTATTTCCGGGCGTTCGGTGTTGGCAAGAAGTCGCAGGGTTTCGTAAGTGGGCTGGAAGGGGCGTAGGGCGATGTCGGTTGCCGAGTCTGGTGGGGCACAGGTCAAGTCCGCGGTACGGACGGTGGAGCTGCTGGAGTACTTCGCCGGGCGGCCGGGCATGCACTCGCTCGCCGCGGTGCAGGAAGCGGTCGGATACCCCAAGTCCAGCCTCTACATGCTGCTGCGCACCCTGGTCGAGCTGGGCTGGGTGGAGACGGACGCGACCGGGACGCGGTACGGGATCGGGGTGCGCGCACTGCTGGTCGGCACCTCGTACATCGACGGCGACGAGGTGGTCGCGGCCGCCCGCCCCACCCTGGACCGGCTCTCCGACGACACCACGGAGACCATCCACCTCGCCCGGCTCGACGGGACGAACGTGGTCTACCTCGCCACCCGCCAGTCCCAGCACTACCTGCGCCCCTTCACCCGCGTCGGCCGCCGGCTGCCCGCGCACTCCACCTCGCTCGGCAAGGCGCTGCTGGCCACCCACAGCGACGAGCAGGTGCGCAAGATGCTGCCCGAGACGCTCCCCGCACTGACCGAACACACCCTGACCGACCGGGAGAAGCTCATCGAGGAGCTGCACCTGATCCGCGAACAGGGCTACGCCGTGGACCGCGAGGAGAACACCCTGGGGCTGCGCTGCTTCGGCGTCGCGGTCCCGTACCGCACCCCGGCCCGGGACGCCATCAGCTGCTCGGTGCCCGTCGCCCGGCTCACACCGGCGCACGAGCAGATGGTCAAGGACGCCCTGTTCGACGCACGCGACCGGCTGACTCTCGCCACCCGCAGGCTCTGACCGTGGATGTCTCACTGCGCGCGGTGCAGGGCGCCGACCTGCCGTTGTTCTTCGCCTGGATGTCCGACCCCGAGTCGGTCCGCACGGCCGCCTTCACCAGTGAGGACCCGAGCGACCGGCACGCGTTCGACGCCCACTGGGCGCGCATTCTCGCGGACCCGTCCGTCGTGATGCGCACGGTGCTCGCGGACGGTGCGGTGGTCGGCAGCGCCGGGGCGTACGGGGCGCCGGACGACCGTCAGGTCACGTACTGGATCGACCGGGCGCGCTGGGGCCGCGGTCTGGCCACCGCCGCCCTGGGCGCACTGCTCGACGTCGTACCGGAACGCCCGTTGTACGCGCGCGCCGCGGCCGACAACACGGGCTCGCGGCGGGTGCTGGAGAAGTGCGGGTTCGTCGTGACGGGCGAGGACCACGGCTACGCGCACGCGCGCGGCGAGGAGACGGACGAACTGCTGTTCACCCTGCCCGGCTGAGACCTGCCCGGGTGAGAACCGCCGCCCCGTCCCGCGCGGCGGGCCGGCCGGCCCGCCGCGCGATCCGCCATGACCATCGAGGCATCGAACACCACTCCGATAACATGCTCGAATTCATGGCGATTTACCTCATCGTCCAACCATCACCGGCGAACCGTGCTGCCCGGCGCGACAAGTGCCCCACGACGTGACCTACTCCACCAACATCTAACAAATCGGCCAAACTCTTGATACCTATAGCATCGCGGGTGTTTTCGCGAATAACCGACGGAAATACGCCCGGCACTTGGCGTCGGCCACGAACGGCGCTCTATGCCGCGGTAGCGGTGGTGGGACTCGGGTTCCTCGTCGCTCTGGAGATCGCCGCGCGTCACTACGGTCTGCCGGGGCCGATCGCCAGCCAGGCGCGAGAGGTCGTGGTCGCCCCCGCCTCGGGTTTCCTGCTGTACGGCAGCATGGGCCTGATGATGGTGGTCCTCACCTGGCGGCAGCGGTTCATCGCGATCGGGACCGCGATCGGTATCGACCTCGTCATCCTGCTGGTGCGCTGGGTGGCCGACGCGCCGGTGACCCACGGCCACCCCTTCGGCAACGGCGCACTGTGGGTGATCCTGGGGTGCGCGGTGATCGCCGTCACCCGCCGCACCGGCCGGGAACGCCTCCTGTTGCTGAAGGGCGTCGGGCTGGGCCTGCTCCTGGTGACCGGCCGCAAGACCGGCGACACCTGGTTGCTCATCACCTCCAAGACCCGCCCGCTGGTGCTCGACCAGTACGTGGCGACCGCCGACCACGCACTGGGCAACCCCTCGTGGCTGGTGGGCCGGCTGGTCAGGTCCACCGGCTCGTTCGGCGAGGTCTTCCTCGACTCCGTCTACACCCAGCTCGCGGTGGCCGCGGTCGTCGTCGCGATGTACCAGCTGCGCAACGTCGCGGCCGAACGCCGCTTCCCGTCCCACCACCTGGTGCGCACCTTCCTGGTCATCGGCCTCCTCGGACCGGCCATCTACATGATCTACCCGGTCGTCGGACCGGTCTTCGCCTACGGCGCCGACGGCGGGCACTGGGCCGTGGCCAACCTGTGGCCCGACACGATGCCTCCTGGCAGCGGCCCGCAGCACATGCCGTTCGACGACTTCACCCCGCGCAACTGCATGCCCAGCCTGCACACGGCGTGGGCCACCACGATCTTCATCCATTCCCGCAAGGGCCCCCGGTTCCTGCAGTTCGCGGGCGCGTTCTGGCTGATCGCCACACTCGCCGCGACGCTGGGCTTCGGCTACCACTACGGCATCGACATCATCACCGGTGTGATCTTCACCCTCACGATCGAGACGGCCCTGCGCTCGCTCGAACGCGGCTGGGACCGGTCCGGAACCCAGCTGGTCGCTTACGGCGCGACGGTCTTCACCGCGATCCTGGTGGCCGCCCGCTATCTGTCGACGCCGATGGCCGCCCATCCGTGGCTGTCCGGCCCCCTGCTCGTTCTGGCGATGGTGTCGGTGATCTACGCGTATGTGCGGACCACCAGGCAATGGGACCCGAAGCCCGCACCGGCGGTGCGGCAGCCGGAGCTGCAGCCCGAACTGGTCTGAGCGCTGCGGCGTTCCGTCTCCGCCGGACGGCGGAGACGGATCGTCGCCAGGCACGACGTGCCCGGACGGGCCGCGCGGCAGCGTGGGTGCCATGACACGGACACCTCTCGCACCCGCTCCCGCACCGGAAGCCGCCACCCCGGTCACCGACCGTCTCCGCGCCGCGCTGCGCACCGTCGCGATCGTCGCCTGCCTGCCCTACATCGTCCTCAAGACCGCCTGGATCTCGGGCAGTCACCTCGGGATCCCCGAGGGCAGCGAGCTCCTCGACCACAGCACCGCTCTCGTCGTCGGGAACATCGGGTCGGTCCTGATGGACAGCGCGGTCGTCGTCATCGCGCTGCTCCTCACCCAGGCCTGGGGCCGCCGGGTACCCGCCTGGCTGCTCGCCCTGCCGATGTGGGTGGCGACCGGGCTGCTGCTGCCGATCATGACCGGCTATCCGCTGCAGTTGTTGGTGGCCGCCCTGGGCGGTGACATCGTGCAGGACGAATCCGGCCGGCCCTTCCTTCAGGAGTGGGTCTTCGGCGTCGTCTACGGCGGCTTCATCCTCCAGGGGCTGTCCCTGGGCGCCCTGTTCGCGCTGTACGCCCGGGACCGCTGGGGCCATCTCTGGCAGGGTGCGCTGCGCGAGCTGCCCAGCAGCCCCACCGCACCCGCACTGCGGGCGGCCGCCGTCACCGCTTCGCTGATCGCCCTCGCGCCCGCCGCCGTGCACCTGCTCTGGGCCACCGGTTCGCCCGCGGGGCTCAGCGAGGCCCGCGCCGCGGAGCGCACCAGCGGTTTCTACGTCCTCGAAGCGGTCCATCTGTTCTTCGTCGCCGCCACCGTCACGGGCGTCCTGCTGCTCGCCTTCCGCCGTTCCGCGCTTCCGCTGCGCGTGCCGCTCGCCCTGGCCTGGGGCGGCTCGGGGGCGACGGCCTGCTGGGGCGGCTGGATGAGCATCGCCTCGCTGGTCCCCGTCGACGACATCGCGGAACGGCCCACCCCCGCCATGGTGTTGATCTACGCTGTCCAGATGCTGGTCGGGACGCTGGTGGTGGCTCTGGGCGCGTACTTCCTGGCGGAGCGCGCGGCCACGACACGACCGGCGGGCCCGCGGGCGTGACGCCGCTGCTCGGCCGGCGGGCCCGGCGGCGCTGGCTGCATCTGATCATCGGCGGCGCCCTGCTGATGCCGTACTTCCTGGTCGGCACGGTCGTCGTCGGCGTGTACCGCCCGGAAGCCGATGTCTTCACCTCGCCGGCCGGCCAGCTGACCGCGTTCGCCTACGCCCTGCCGATGGCCGCGGTCACCGCGCTCCTCCCGCTCGCCCGGCCGCTCTCGGCGGCCGTCGCCCGCGCCCTGTGCGGTCTGCCGGCGGACCGGCCACTGGCGGACGGGCCCGCCAGGACCCGGCAGGCCAGGATCCGTTCGGCGGCCTGGTTCACCCTGCACGTGGGGCTCGGCGGTGTCATCAGCGGCATGACGCTGGCGCTGGTCCCGTTCGCCGTGGGCGTCATGGGGCTGCCGTTCTTCGCGGCCGTGCGGGACTCCCCCGTGCTGGACCTGCCCGAGGCGCTGGACCGTACGTGGGTGCTGGCCCTGGCGCCCCTCGCCGGGATCGCGATGCTGGTGGCCCTGGCCGGCTGCGCGGCGGCGGCCGGGGCGCTGCTGGCGAACCGGGCGCCGGTGCTGCTGGGCCCGACCCCCGACGACCGGCTGGCCGCCGCGGAGCGCCGCGCGGCCGAACTGGCGGTCCGCAACCGGCTGGCCCGCGAACTGCACGACTCGGTCGGCCACGCGCTCAGCGCCGTCACCCTCCAGGCGGGCGCGGCCCGCAGGGTTCTGGACAGCGACCCGGAGTTCGTCCGGGCCGCGCTGACCGCGATCGAGGAGACGACGCGGCGCACGGTCGGTGAACTCGACACCGTTCTGGGACTGCTGCGCAAGGACGACGGCGGGGCGCCGGACACGCCGTCCGGCCCGGGGCTCGACGCGCTGGAGGGATTGCTGGCGCACTGCGGGCTGCCTGTCGCGTACGCCGCCGACGGCGAGACGGGCACGGCCCCCGCAGTGGTGTCGCGCGAGGCGTACCGGATCGTGCAGGAAGGGCTGAGCAACGCGCTGCGGCACGGCGGACGCGGTGAACCGGTGCGGCTGCGGATCACGGTGCGCACCGGGGAGCTGGAGATCGTCCTGGACAGTCCGCTGCCCGCACGGCCGGCGGTGGTGCGCCCCGGCGGCGGCCTGGGGCTGCGCGGCATCGCCGAACGGGCCGTACTGCTCGGCGGCCGCACCGAGGCCGGACCGCACGACGGCGGGTGGCGGCTGACCGCCCGCCTCCCCCTGCACACCCCCGCACAGGAGCCGCGATGAGCACGCCCGTCCGGATCGTCATCGCCGACGACGAACGCATGGTCCGCACCGCCCTGCGGGTCATCCTGGACGCCGAGACCGGCCTGGAGGTCGTCGGAGAGGCGTCGACGGGCGCGGAGGCCGTCTCCGTGGTGCGCGCACTGTGCCCCGACGTGGTGCTGATGGATGTGCGGATGCCGGAGATCGACGGGATCCGGGCGACGGAGCGGATCCTGGCCACGCTCGACCCGGCCCCCCGCATCGTCGTCGTCACCACGTTCGAGAACGACTCCTATGTGTACGACGCGCTGCGCGCCGGGGCGTCGGGTTTCCTGCTCAAGCGGGCGGCGGCCGAGGACCTGGTGCAGGCGGTACGGCTGGTCGCCCGCAGCGACTCGCTGCTCTTCCCCGCTGCGGTGCGGGGTCTGGCGGCCGCGTACGGGAAGCGGCAGCCGTCCGCCGCACCGCCCTGGGCGGCCAGGCTCACGGGCCGGGAGGCGGACGTGCTGCGGCTGATGGCGAGAGGCCTGACCAACGCGGAGATCGCCACCCGGCTGAGGGTGGGCCAGGCGACGGCGAAGAGCCACGTGGCGGCCGTCCTCGCGAAGACCGGCGCCCGGGACCGCACCCAGGCGGTCATCGCGGCGTACGAGTCGGGGTTCATCACGCCCGGCTGACCCCGACGGGGCACGGCGGAATTGATGAGGAATCGGTGAGAAACGGCACAGCCGGGAACGGAGTGCGGCATCCCGCTCGTCCCACCAGCGGGATGAACAAGACGATCAGGCGCGCTTCGGTCTTCTCCCTGCTGCTGGTCCTCGCCCTGCTGGGGCGCGCGACCTGGGTGCAGGCGTACCAGGCCCGGGCGCTCGCAGAAAACGACCACAACCGGCGGAACACCATCGCGCAGTACGCGCAGCCGCTCGGCGACATCATCGTGGCCGGCTCCCCGGTCACCGGATCGAAGAAGACGGAGGGCAGCGATCTCGCGTACAAGCGCACCTACAAGGAAGGCGACCTCTACGCGGCCGTCACGGGTTACGGCTCGCAGGCCTACGGCTCCACCCAGCTCGAGGGGATCTACAGCAAGGTGCTGGACGGCACCGACACCCGGCTGAAGAATCCGCTGGACGCGCTGACCGGCAAGCAGAGCACACCCGGCAACGTGCTGACGACGATCGACCCCGATGTCCAGAAGGCGGCGTACGACGCGCTCGGGGACGACAAGGGCGCGGCCGTCGCGATCGACCCGAAGAGCGGGCAGATCCTGGGGATGGTCTCCTCTCCGTCCTACGACCCCTCCGGCATCAGCGGGACGACGGACGGCGACACCTGGCAGAAGCTGCTCGCCGACCCGGACAAGCCGCTGGTCAACCGCGCGATGCGGCAGCCACTGGCGCCCGGCTCGACGTTCAAGCTGGTGGTGGCATCGGCCGCGCTGGAGAACGGGCTGTACAGCTCCGTCGACGAGCCCACGAAGAGCCCCGTCCCGTACACGCTGCCCGGAACCAGCACCGTCCTCAAGAACGAGAGCGCCACCGCCCCCTGCGAGAACGCGACGCTGCGCGTGGCGCTCCAGTACTCCTGCAACAACGTCTTCGGCAAGGTCGCCGCCGATCTCGGCCAGGACAAGGTGCGGGCGATGGCGGAGAAGTTCGGCTTCAACACCGAGAAGCTCGATGTGCCGGTCCGGGCCTCGAAGAGCGTCTACCCGTCCGGGATGGACAAGGCGCAGACGGCGCTGAGCGGCATCGGCCAGTTCGAGGTCACCGCGACGCCGCTCCAGATCGCGATGGTCTCCGCGGCCCTCGCCAACGACGGCGAGCTGGCCGCACCGCACATGGTCTCCAAGGTGACGGACGGGGACGGCGGCACGCTGGAGGACTTCGAGGACGGAGACATGACGCGGATCGTGTCCCCGTCCACGGCCGAGCAGCTGCGCAGCGCGATGGTGACCGTCGTGGAGGAGGGCACCGGCACCAACGCCCGGATCGACGGGGCCGAGGTCGGCGGCAAGACGGGCACCGCCGAGAACGGCGTGGGCAACAGCAACACCCCGTACGCGTGGTTCACCTCGTACGCGAAGGACGACTCCAGCGGCCAGGAGGTCGCGGTCGCGGTGATCGTGGAGGACTCGGGCTCGTCGGCGTCGGAGGTCAGCGGCAACGGCCTCGCGGCGCCGATCGCCCAGAAGATGATGAAGGCCGCGCTGCAGCGGTAGGCGGGGGTCGCGCAACGTCCCGGTACCCCGAGCTTTTCGGGGTACCGGGACGTTCGCTGTGTCCCGGCCCCTTCAGGTTTTCGCCCTGTTACGCCTTACTTGGTTACGCACCCGCGTCGAAGCGCTTCCGCGGAGCGCTGGTACGCTCTCGCCCCGCCGCCCGCCGTGGGCAGCGGCTGGGAACGTACACAGCCCGACCACGCAGGCACCGGGATTCGAGCGCAGAGATGAGGTAGCTGTGGGCACATCCATCGACCATGCCGATGCCGCTGCCGCCGAGTTCCATGAGTTCTTCGAGGCCCATTACGCCGAACTCGCCCGGCTGGCCCATCTGCTGACCGGTGAGGCCGATGCCGCCGACGATCTGGCGGCCGACGCCCTGCTGGCACTCTGGCACCGCTGGGACCGGGTCAGGGACGCCGACCATCCGGTGGCGTACGCGCGCGGCGTCGTCGCCAACATGGCGAGGACCCGGATCCGCAGTGCGGTGCGCGAGCGGCGCCGGATCGCGCTGTTCTGGGCGCCCCGCGGCAGTGGGGAGGCGGTCGACGATCCGGACGTGCCGGCCGTCGTCGACGTCCAGGGAGCGCTGCGCAGACTGCCGTTCCGCAAGCGTGCCTGTGTGGTGCTGCGGCACGCTTTCGACCTCTCGGAGCGGGACACCTCTCTGGTGCTCGGAATCTCGGTGGGTACGGTGAAGAGCCAGACCTCGCGTGCCGTCGCGGAACTGCAGCGGCTGCTGGGTCCTCAGCCGCCCGGCACGCACATGCAGGCGGCCGTCGCGGCGCAGCCCAGCGGAGGAGACCGGTGAAGGACGAGGAGCTGTCCGTGCGGCTGCGGGAGGCCGCCGAGGCGCACCGCCCCGAACGGGAGCGGATGCTGGCCCGGGTCGAGCGCGGTATGGCCGGGGGCCGCCCGCCGGCCCGCGTGGTGCGTCCGCCGCGCGGAGCGGCGCCGTGGCTGCGGATCGCGGGAGCGACGGCCGCGGTCTGCGGAGTGCTGGCGTTCGGCGCCCTCGCCGTCACCTCCGCCGGTGGGGACGACGGACCTCACGGGGAGCGGGTGGCGGCGCCCCCGGCGTCCTCCTCCGCCGCGGCCGCGACGCCGCCCGCCGGCCTCGGGGCGCTGCGTACCGAGGACGGGCCGCTGTGGACGGACGGTGCTGTCGACCCGCACTCCAACGCGTACTGGGCGCAGAGCGATGTGACGCTGCGGACGGCCCGGCCGCTGTCCGCGCTCACCGTGGAGCTGCGGATCGCCCTCACCGGCGGGGTGAACAGCACCGGTTCCTGGCGCTCGTTGCCCGAGAAGGACTTCACCGTGTCGGCGACGGAGGACGGCGGCTATCTCGTCTACCGATGGGCGCTGAAGCCGGGCCGGACCGTCCCCGCCGGTACCCATACGTTCGCGGGGCAGTACAACCACGCCGAGGGTGAACGGGACGCCGCGGGCGACTACCTGACCGCACACGCGGTCCGCGTTTCCGGTGAACGGGCCTCGGTGGGCGACTACTTCGGCCCGGACCACTGACCGGACGGCCGGACGGAAAGAAGACGGCGGAACCCGGCAACCCTTGTCCCCCGCGGTGGCGACCAAGAAGCGCAACGCTCCCCCCACCATCGAGGAACGGGACACCGACATGAAGAAACGAGCCGCACTGCACGGCAGTCATGCACGGCGCACCGGCCGCCGCCGCATGATCGCCGCTTCGGCCACCGCGCTCTCCCTCACCGGCGCCGCGCTCACCACCGGCCTGCTGGTCCAGTCGGCCGAGGCGGCTCCCACCGCCGCCGCGGCCGCCGCATGGCCGACGCCCTCGGGTTCGCAGGCCGTCTCGGCGACCATCAAGGTCTCGGGCACGTACGACGGCGGACTGAAGCGCTTCTACGGAAGCGGGGACCTGGGTGACGGCGGTCAGGACGAGGGCCAGGATCCGATCTTCGAACTGGCCGACGGGGCGGTGCTGAAGAACGTCGTCGTCGGCTCTCCGGCCGCCGACGGCATTCACTGCAAGGGCAGCTGCACGATTCAGAACGTGTGGTGGGAGGACGTCGGCGAGGACGCGGCGTCCTTCAAGGGCACCTCGTCGGGCGCCACGTACAAGGTGACCGGCGGCGGCGCCAGGAAGGCCGACGACAAGGTCTTCCAGTTCAACGGCGCGGGCACGCTGACCATCAGCGGCTTCCAGGTCTCGGACTTCGGCAAGCTCGTCCGGTCGTGCGGCAACTGCTCCACGCAGTACAAGCGCACGATCGCGGTCAGCGACGTCGACGTGACGGCGCCGGGCAAAGCCCTGGTAGGGATCAACACCAACTACGGGGACACCGCGACGCTGAGGTCCGTACGGATCCACGGCGACAGCAGCAAGAAGATCAAGCCGTGCGTCCGCTACACGGGCAATGACGACGGTGACGAGCCGACGGAGACGGGCAGCGGGCCGGACGGCACGTACTGCAAGTACTCCGCGTCGGACCTCTCCTACGACTAGGAGACCGGGCGCGAGAATGGGGCGGGCGGGCCGCCGACGGCCCGCCCACCCCTTTCTCGTCGTCCTCGGTCAGCGCAGGCGGCCCGCTCCGGCGCCCCGGTCGACGAGGGCCGGGACGGCGCGCGGGTGGTCGATCCTGGTGCGCAGGGTCGGCGTCCAGCCGGCGCCCGTGGTGAGCTGCTCCGCGGGGACGCCCGCGTTGTGGACGGCGACGAGGTCCGTCCGGCGGCCGTTGACGTAGTTGTCCGCGGCGGTGAGCGAGGACTCGGACCACTTCTTGAGGATCTTCGCCTGGTCGAATCCGGCGCCGAGGGTGAACGCGTTGTGCTCGGCGACGAGCTGGGACTTGGCACCGATGCCGTACGTGTAGCCGTAGACGCTGCCCGTGGTGGCGACGAAGTGGTTGTTGTAGGAGTCGACCTGTCCGAAGCGGACACGGGGGGCGCGCTCGTTCACGTCCTTGAAGAGGTTGTGGTGCAGGGTGACCCGGAGCTTGCCGGTGTCGGTCGCGCCGGCCCCGTCGCTGTTGCCGATGAGCATCGTCTTGTCGTGGTCCTTGAGGACGTTCCACGAGACGGTGACCAGGTCGGCGCCCTTGACGATGTCGAATAGCCCGTCGTGCTGCTGGTACAGCTCGTTGAAGTAGCGGGGCTGGCCGGCGTCGGGGCGGTCTCCGTCGCTGAAGGTGTTGTGGTCGACCCAGACGTGGTCGGAGCCGTAGACGACGAGGTTGTCGTACTCGGAGTTCCAGTGGCCGGTTTCACCGTCCGTGGGGTCCCACTGGGGGAAGCAGTCGTAGGTGTCCTCGAACGAGATGTTCCGGACGATGACGTTGGAGACGTTCTGGATCTGGAGGCTGGCGCCGATGACCGTCGCGTCCTTGCCGACCCCGACGAGCGTGGTGTTGGACGGGACGTAGACGTTCACCGCGGCCTTCTGCAACGTGGCGGACGCGAGCCGGGCGTCCTCCAGGGGGCCCGACGGGACCTCTGCGCGGCCCCAGGTGGCCGGGTCGTAGGCGGCGAGGTACTTGTCCAGGGTGTAGCCGTCGGTCTGGTACGCCTCGCAGTCGATCGGGGTGCCCTCGGCGTCGGAGTTCCCGTGTACGGTTCCGTCGATCTTGATGATCTTCGGCGCGTCGCCCGCGTCCTCGAAGGCGGCGATGAGTTCGGCCCGGTTGCTCACGGTGTAGATGTGGTCGGGTGTTGCGGCGGCGCCACCGGTGGTGGAGCCCTCGGCGGCGGCCCAGCCGTCGCCCTTGGCGAGGACGGCACGGTCGACGCCCTTGTGGTGGCCGGAGCCGCCCGGGTGGCCGGTGGCCTGGGCGGGGACGGACACGGCGAGCGCCAGGGAGGCGCAGCCCATCACCAAGGCAATGGCGCGGGCATGACAGATGCGTGCGGGCATGGCGGATCCTTCGGTGGTGAGGAGGGAGCTGTGAAGTGAGGTGAGGAGAAGCGGGGCGGCCGGGGTCAGGCCTGCGGCCAGGTGATCCACTCGAGCGGGATCGCGGAATCGGTGCGGCGTACGTCGCGCGGGGCGAGTACCTGCCCGGCCACGAGGGCCCGGGCGACGAGCCGCGCGGCCTCGACGGCTCCGCGGGGCCGGAAGTGCGTGTTGTCCTGTTGCCCGTCGGGGTAGTTGGGCGACTGGCCCGGCTCCAGCCAGTTGAAGTACGCCAACGTGCCGTCGGGGCCGAGCTCCTGCCAGCGCGCGAGCGTGAGCGCCTGGAGGTCGAGCAGGGGTACGCGCTCCTCGGCGGCCAGCGCGCGCATCGCGGCCGGGTACTCGCCGTGGCTGGGCTTCGCCGTGCCGTCGGCGGCGAAGCGGCGGCGCTCGACCGGGGTGAGCAGGACCGGCCGCGCCCGGCGGGACCGCGCACCGCGCACGTACTCGCGCAGGTAGTCCTGGTAGGTGGTGTACGGGTCGGTGCCCCGGGCCGGATCCTCGGTCTTCTCGTCGTTGTGACCGAACTGGATCAGCAGGAGGTCGCCCTCGCGGACCCCCTCCAGCAGTGCGGCGAGCCGGCCCTCGTCGATGAAGCTCTTCGAACTGCGGCCGTTCATCGCGTGGTTGGCGACTGTCAGCGGGCGGCCCAGGAAGAACGGCAGGGCCATCCCCCAGCCGGTCTCGGGTGCCGCGTCGGCGTACTTCTGCGCGGCCGTCGAATCGCCGGCGATGTGCAGGGTACGGGGGCGGGGGCGGCCGCCCGGGCTGTGCGCCGCCGCTGCGGTGCCGGTGGCGAGTACCAGGGGCAGCGCGGTGACGGCGGCGGCGACGGTCTGCCTGCGGGTGAGTGACACGGTGAAGCTGCCTCTCTCATGGATGCGTAGCGGTGCGTACGCGGGCGTACGGCGGTACGGAGTGCAGGAGGAGAGGGGACCGGCGGCGGGACGCGACCCGAACCGCCGCCGGTCCCCGGTCACCGGGGTGTCGGCCTGGCGAGCAGCCGATCAGCCGTTGCCGATCTCCTTCCACTCCTTCTGGGCCTTGTTCAGCTCGTCCGCGATCTTGTCCAGGAAGGCCTTGGCCGTGACCTTGCCGAGCAGCAGCTTCTGGAACTCGGGCTCGTTGTCCGCCTTGCTGATGTTGTTCCAGTCCGGCAGGTAGTACGGCAGCTGCACGATCTTGGTGGAGCCGTCGGTGAGGGCCTTCGCGGCGAGCTCGGTCGGCTCGGCGGCGCTGATCCACGGGTCCTTGGCGGCCTCGGTGTTGGCCGGAATGGCGCCCGCGGACTCGTTCCACTTGCTGTTCGACTCGTGCGAGGCGGCGAACTCGATGAACTTCCAGGCCGCCGTCTTGTTCTTGCTCGCCCGGAACATGCCGAGCCCGTCGACCGGGTTGGAGACCTGGACCCGGGTGCCGCTGTCACCGATCGGGTTCGGTATGCCGGCGAACTTCTCCTTGCCCAGCGCCTTCAGGTGGTCCTGGTAGGAGCCGAGGTTGTGGCTCAGCATGCCGATGGTGCCGGTGTCCCACTGGGCGACCATCTTGGTGAAGTCGTTGTTGAGGTCGGCGGCGGGTGTCGTCTTCTTGTACAGCGCCACGTACTTCTCCAGCGCGGCGACGTTCTTCGGGTCGTTGAGCGTCGTCTTGTCGCCGCTCCAGAACTCCGTGATGCCGGACTGGCCGTACGACGCGTCGATCGCCTGGGCGATGGAGCCGGCGCCACCGCGGATGGTGTAGCCGAACTTGTTGTCCTTGGAGTCGGTGAGCTTCTCGGCCGCCTTGTAGAAGTTGGCCCAGGTGGTGGGCGCTTCGAGGCCCGCCGCCTTGAACAGGTCGGTGCGGTACCAGAGGGCGCCGTTGTTGGCGGAGGTCGGCACGGTGTACATGTCGTCGCCCCGGCCGCCCGCGTCCTTGACGCTCGCGACCATGCCCTCGACGAGCTTGCCGTTGAGAGCGGAGCCCTTGATCCGGTCGTTGAGCGGTTCGAGGGCCTCCTGCGAGACCATGTTGGCCAGGTAGGCGGTGCCCACGCCACCGACGTCCGGCAGTCCGCCGCCCGCGGTGGCCGTGTCGTACTTGGACTGCACGTCGGCGATCGGGATCGGCACGTACTTGACCTTGATGTCCGGGTACTTCTTCTCGAAGTCCTTGATGATCTCGGTCCAGATGGCGGTGCGCGGACCACCGTTGTTGTCCCAGAAGGTGATCTCACCCTTCCCGCTGCCCTCGGTACCGGTCTTGCTGCCGTCGTCACCGCAGGCGGTCGCCGTCAGGGCGAGCACCGCCGCGAGGGACACCGCTGCCGCGGCACGCCCCCGCTGCGTCTTCGAGATGGTCATGGTCGGCTCTTCTCTCTCGGTTCTCTGTTGTGTCGTGCGCACTGCATGGGGGGTGTGCCGAACTCCGGGATTCAGCGGTGGGTGCCCTGCGGCGCCCAGCCGTCCTCGCCCCTGAGGTAGTCGGAGACCTGGTGGTGTGCGGCGTCCGCGTCGGACATCTGCGGACGGTCCGCGGTCACCGCGGCGCCGGGCCCGTGGGTCCGGTACTCGGTGAACCGGGCGTCCTGCCACGGGAATCCGCCCATCTCGCTCCACGGCGTGGCCTTGACCGCCGCGGGCAGGAGGGTTTCGCGGATCAGTACCTGGCCGACCGCGTCGGGGTTGCCGCTCGGGTGCCAGGGCCGGCCGAGGTGGAAGGTGTCCGCGGGGGCGTCGCTGATGATCCGGCTGCGGGTGATCAGGAAGCCGTACGGGTTGTCCTTCCACGTCGAGGCGGCCGTGATGTAGCCGTTGTTGGTGGCCGAGCCACGGCTCAGCGCCTTGATAACGGAGTGCTCGACGACCGTGGTGGCGCGGCCGTAGATGAAGTCGACGTCGCCCTCGATGTAGACGTCCCTGAGGTACACCCGGGCCTTCTGGGTGAGGACCGGGGTGTCGGTCATCAGGGTGTCCTGGTTGCCGAGGAAGGCCGTGTTCTCGAAGGTCAGCCGGTCGCCGGTGGTCTTCACGGCGAGGGCCTGCTCGCCGCTCAGCTCGACGGCGGCCTCGTCGAAGTCGTTGGAGAAGGTGAGGTTGCGGGCGCTGAAGTCGTGTCCCTCGACGACGACGGTCGCGCTGCCCCAGGAGCCCTGGGTGGTGCCGTCCGGCTTGAGTTCGCCCTGCGGGGTGTCGAAGACGACGAGCGTGTCCGAGCGGCTCCTGCCCGTGCCGACGAGCGAGACGTACGGCTGGTTCTTCCCGATCCTGACGTGCTCGCGATAGGTGCCGGGGGCGATCCGTACGGTGATCCGGCCGTCGTTGCCCTGCGGCACCGCGTCCACGGCGGCCTGCACGGTGGCGTACGCGCCGGGGACCCGGAGCACGGTCTCGGTGCCGATGTCCTTCTGCGGACCCGCGTCACGGGTGACCAGCTTCGGCACGTCGGCCGCGCGGTCCAGGTGGTACGGGTAGAAGTCGCGCGGGTCGAAGGCGGTCCCCCAGGCGTCCGTGCGGCCCGTGGTGTTCTTCAGGATCGAGCCGCGCTGGACCAGCTCGGCCGTGGCGTCCGCCTGGTACGGGTGCTGGACGTCCCGGTAGTAGCTGTTCTCGATGACCATCTTCGTGGCGCCGCGCGCCCAGTTTCCGTACGTCCACACCGGGTCGCCGTCCGCGACCTGCGCGGAGAGGTAGTTGTTGTAGAGGTGGGCGTAGGCGCAGTTGTCGGCGGAGGGGTTGCGCTGCTTGGTGCCCTCGAACCAGTTGTGGTCGAGGGTGATCTGCGTCTTGACGTTCTCGGTCCAGCCGATGCCGAACGCCTTGTTGTGGTTGCTGAAGTGGTTGTACGAGACGGTGATGTACTCGCTGTCCTTGCGGATGTCGAGCAGTCCGTCGCCCATGTGCGTGAGGCGGTTGTGGTCGATCCAGATGTGGTCGACCGAGTCCATCTGGATGGCGTCGAAGTCGGTGGTCTTGCCGTCCCAGTCGCCGTCGACGTACGAGTCCCGGATGGTGAGGTTGCGGATGATGACGTTGTGGGTGCCGGGGTTCAGGTGCAGTTCGCCGTGGACGATCTCCCCGGTGTCGCCGACGCCGACGATGGTCTTGTCGGAGGCCACCACGATGTCGTGGCCGAACGGTTCGACGACGACGGCTCCGGCGACCCGGATGACGTAGGGCTCCGGCGCCGCCGCGTACGCCGCCAGGTCGGCCTGGGTGGAGACCGTGACGACCTTGCCGCCGCTGCCTCCGGTGGTCCCGCCGGCCAGGGAGGCGAAGCCGTGCGGGGTGTCGGACCAGGTGTCGTGCGCTGCGCCGGGGCCGGCCGGCTGTGCGGCGGCGCCGGCCGAGGGGGCGGACGGGACGAGGAACGCGGCGGCCAGGGCGAAGGCCGCGGCAAGGGTTCGTGCTCTGGTGCGCTTGTTGCTCAGGTGCATCGATGCGGCTCCTGTACATGCGGATCAGGCAGGGCGGATGTGCTCCGTACGGGTCATGCGGTGGTGCGGAATCCGGTGAAGCAGGCCGTCCCGGCCGGCCCCGTCCCGGGCGGTGCGGTGGCGAACAGTCCGAGCAGGGCCCCGACCCAGCGCCACGGCGTCGCGGCGAATACCTGGCCCGAGGGCTGCCATCCGGTCCCGTCCCCGGTGTCGGCGAAGAAGCGGCAGCGGGCGCCGGGGGTGACCTCGATCCGGAGCCGGACCCTGCCCTCGGGGGCCGGCCTGCCGTGTGCGGCGTCGCGTTCGTGTTCGGCGACCGTCTCGGCGTACCGGTGCACGAGCCGGATCCCGCCGTCCGTACCGTCCGCCGACCGCTCCAGGCCGATCCAGCTGAACGCGTCCCCGAGCACCGCGAGACCGGCCTTGGCCCCCGCCACCTCGCTGCCGAGGGCGAGCTCTGCCTCGACGGTGAACGTCTCGGCGGGCAGCCGCTGGACCAGCACGTTGGGCAGGGCCCGCAGATCGTGTGCGTACGCGGTCCGTACGCAGCTGAGCCGCAGCCCGTCCCCGCCGTGCTCGACGGTCCAGCCGGGGCGCGGATTGGCGGTCCACTGCCACTGCCTGCCGTACCGGCCGCCCGGGAAACTGTCGCCGGCGGCCGGGGCGGCGGCGGACTGCTCGGGCGCGGATGGTTTGGTGTGCACGGAGACGGGCTCTCCCCCGTCGCCGATGACCGGCCAGCCGCCGTCCTCCGCGTCCCAGCGCATGGGCTGGAGGTGGACCACCCGCCCGTACGCCCCGCGCTCCTGGAAGTGCAGGAACCAGTCCTCACCGGCCGCGGTCGTGACCCAGCCGCCCTGGTGCGGCCCGTTGACCTCGGTGCGGCCCTGCGCGAGGACGACGCGTTCCTCGTACGGCCCGAAGAACTCCCGGGAGCGGAAGGCACCCTGCCAGCCGGTCGTGACCCCGCCGGCCGGGGCGAGGATCCAGAATTCGCCGTCCCGCCGGTAGAGCTTGGGGCCCTCCAGGGTGAACCAGCCGGGGATCGTGTCGGCGTCGATCAGGGTCTTGCCCTCGTCGAGGAGTTCCCGACCGTCGGGGCTCATCCGGTGACCGGTGAGCCGGTTCTTGATCCCGGAGCGGGACTTGGCCCAGGCGTGCACGAGATAGGCCTCGCCGGTCTCCTCGTCCCAGAGCGGGCAGGCGTCGATCAGTCCCTTGCCCGCCTTGACCAGATGGGGTGCGCTCCACGGGCCGCGGATGTCCTCGGCGTTGATCTGCTGGATGCCGTGGTCGGGGTCGCCCCAGAAGATCCAGAACCGTCCGGCATGGTGTCGCAGCGACGGCGCCCACACCCCGCAGTCGTGGCGGGGCACGGCGAAGTCTGCGGCCGGCTCCAGCCGGTCCAGGGCGTGGCCGATGAGGGTCCAGTTGACGAGGTCGCGCGAGTGCAGCAGCGGCAGTCCGGGGACCCGGCCGAAGCTGGAGGCCGTGAGGTAGAAGTCGTCGCCGACCCGCACCACGTCGGGGTCGGACCAGTCGGCGTTCAGCACCGGGTTGCGGTAGGTGCCGTCACCGAGGTCGGCGGTCCAGGGGCGCTGCCCGGCCGCGCTCACGCGGTCACCGCCCGGCGGACGTAGGCGGCGGCCTCGGCACGGTCGAGCCGGCCGTCCGCGATGACGGTGACGACCCGGCGCACGATCGTCGCGCCCGCCGGGACGGGGAGCCGGTGGGCGGCGGCGAGGGAGGAGCCGACGCCCGGGTACTCGGTGGTCCGCACGAACCACGGGTCCCGGCGGGTCTCCTCGGTGGCCCCGGCGAAGACCAGGGTCCAGCCGTCACCGCTCATCGCCACCCAGTCGGCCGCCTGCCCGTGCACCGCCTCCTCGCCGTCCGCGGACCCGCTGAACACGGTGGGCGCCGATGCCTCCTTGGGGGCGCGCCAGAAGAAGCCGCCGTATCCGGCGCCCGGCCGGCCGTTGGTGGCGGGGCTGCCGATCGACAGGTCCGAGGTGCCGCGGTTGGTGAGCGAGAAGGAGAAGTCCAGGGCCCAGGCGGCCTGGGAGAGTTCGGCGGTGGCGACCGTGCGGTGCTCCCGCAGCAGTTCGGTGTCGCCGGCCTCCCAGCTGAGCTCCTCGACGAATCCGTCCGGGTCGCGGAGCTTCCAGCCGAGGTGGCGCTGGACGCCGTGGTTGTCCAGCGCGGTGGGGCCCTGGTCGCGGACGAAGGTGCGGCCGCCCCAGAAGTTGTGCCCTGCGACGTCCGGGACGGCGACGGAGGTGCCCAGGTGGTGGAGGTGGTCGGCCGGGCGCTCCTCGGTGACGGGGGTGCCGGCGAGGGTGGTGACCGGGTGGAGGTAGGGGCGGCCGTCGGCGGCGGGGAGGTAGGTGTAGCGGCCGACCGGGCGGCCGGCGCAGCTCAGCAGTGCGGTGGTCGTCACGATGAACTCACCTCGGTGGTAGGTCCTGTCTGGGGTTCCGGCGCGGGAGAAGGAGCGGCGTCCGGTGCCGTCGAATCCAAGGCGGAGGAGGGAGCCGACGCGGAGGGGGCCCCTCCCATGCCATTGAGGCCATGGGGGAGTCGGCGACTGACGACAACGCCGGAGGCGGCGGTGCCGGACGCCGCGACGCCGCGGGGGAACTCCAGACAGGACCTGAGCGCCCAGGGGACGCCGAGTTCGGAGAAGAGCGTGAGGGTGTCGGCGCCCGCCGCGACCAGTCCGTCGATCCCGCGCACCACCCGGCGGGGGGCGGCGGAGGCGGTCGCGGTGTACCAGGCGTCGGCCGGCAGCGCGAGCGGCTCGGGGGCGGTCCGTACGGCCTCGACGACCTCCATGAACGCGCCGGTGCGGTGCGGCGGTACGAGCAGGGCGGCGTCCCGCACCAGGTGGTCGACGAGGTTCTCCAGGAGGTCGGTCCTTCCGTGCACCGCCTCCTCGGGGCCGTGTCCGGCGCGCTGGACGAGGACCCGGTCCTGCTTGTACCAGAAGGTGATCCGGCCGCGGTCGCCGTGGACGATCACATAGGGCTCCCCGGCCTGTTCCGCGCAGAGGGTGACGGCGGCGGTGACCGGGATCCCGGCCGTGGTGGTGATGCGTACGCAGGAGGTGTCGTCGGCCTCGATGTCGTGGGCGCGGAACAGCTCGGTCTCGACTCCGGCGACGTCCTGGGCCGTGCCGCTGCCGGCGAGTTCGAGGGCGGTGGCGACGGCGTGGGCGAGCGGGTTGGTCAGGACCCCGTCGACGACGTCGGTGTCACCGATCCGGCGCCGCCCGGCCCAGGGTGCCCGCCGGTAGTAGGCCTCGTCCCGGACCCAGGCGCCCGCGGCCCCGTAGCCCTGGACGGTGCCGATGGCGCCGGTGCGCACGAGCTCGCGGATGGCGGGCACGGCGTGCGAGCCGAAGGACTGGAAGCCGACCTGGCAGGCGATGCCGGCGTGCTGCACCCCGGCCAGGATCCGTCCGAAGTCGGCGCGGGTCGCGGCGGGAGGCTTCTCCAGCAGGAGGTGGACGCCGCGGCCTGCGGCGGTGAGCGCCAGTTCGGTGTGGGTCTGGATCGGGGTGCAGATGACGGCGGCGCGGGCCCCGGTGGAGTCCAGGAGCGCGCCGAAGTCAGCCGACTGCTCGGGGAGTTCACCGGCGAAGGCGTCGAGTTCGCCGTCGTCGAGCGGCTTCAGCTCGCAGACTCCGGCGAGCCGGACGAGGCCCTGGTGCTGAAGGCGGCGGATGTTGGCGAGGTGCCAGCGCCCGTGGCCGCGGGCGCCCGCGAGGACGATGGGCAGGGGGGTCGGCCGCGTACTCATCCGATCCTCCCCGCTCCCGCCGCGCGGGCCACGTCGGCGGCGGCGCGGGCGGCGGTATCGATCGGGCCGTGCAGGGCGGGCGTCCAGCCGGCGTCGGTGGCCAGGTCCTGCTCGCTGCCGGAGTTGTAGGCGTTGTAGATGGAGACCAGGTCGACCGGGTATCCGTTGAACTCGGTGCCGCGCTGCTGGAGCAGGCTGCCGTTCCAGCTCTTCACCAGGTCGGCGACCTCGACATGGCCGGGGGTGGTGAAGGCGTTGTTCTCCGCGATGATGCGGGACTCGGTGGAGACGCCGAGGGAGTAGCGGTACTCACCGTCCGCGGGGACGGTGTAGTGGTTGTTGTAGAGGTGGACCTGGCCGAAGCGGACACGCGGGGCGCGCTGCACGACGGAGTCGAACTCGTTGTGGTGCAGGGTGACGCGCAGCTTGCCCCGGTCGGTGGTGACACCGTCACCGTTGCCGATCAGCATCGCCTTGTCGTGGTCGGCGAACCGGCTCCAGGAAACGGTGACCAGGTCGGCGCCGTTGGTGATGTCGAGCAGTCCGTCGTGGCGCAGGTAGTTGCGCCCGAAGTAGGTGGGCTCGCGGTCGTCGGGGTGGCCCTTGTCGCTTGCCGTGACGTGGTCGACCCAGACATGGGTGGCGCCGCGCAGCCACAGCGTGTCGTAGGCGGTCTTCCAGTCGCCGAGACCTCCGGTGTTGGGCTGCCAGGCGGGGAAGCAGTCGTAGGCGTCGCGGAGTTCGAGGTTGCGCACGATGACGTTGTCGGCGTCCCTGACCTGGAGGCTGCCGCCCTTGATGCCGGCGCCCCGGCCGAGGCCGACGAGGGTGGTGTTCGAACCGATCAGGAGCTCGACCCGTTCGGCCTGCCGGGCGGCGGACGCCTTGCGGGCGTCCTCCTGGGGGCCGGTGGGCTTGGCGCCGCCCCAGGTGGCCGGGGCGTAGGCGGCGAGGTACGCCTTCAGGCCGTATCCGCCGGTCGTGTAGTCGGCACAGTCCAGGGGGCGGCCGCGGTCGTCGGTGTTGGCGTCGATCGTCCCGGCGATCTTGATGATCTTCGGTACGGAGCTGCCGCCGTCCAGCGCTGCGACGAGCTGGGCGCGGTTGCGCACGGTGAAGACGTGGGCGTCGTCGGCCGTCGAGCCGCCGGTGGTGCCGGGGCCGTCGGCGGCCCAGCCGTCACCGTCGGCCAGGACCTCACGGCCCAGGTCCCGTGCGGGGGCGGCGGGCGGCTGCGCGGTGGCGGCCTCGGCGCCCGGCTGGAAGGTCAGGCCCGCCAGGAGGAGGGTGAGCGCGGCGGCGGTGCGGCGCACCGGTCGCGTGCGGAGTGCGGTCATGTGCGTCAGCCCTTCACGGCGCCGGCACTGAAGCCGGTGATCAGCCACTTCTGGATGAAGGCGAAGACGATCACCACGGGGACCGCGGCGATGACACCGCCCGCGGCGAGCGCGCCCAGGTCGACGCTGTCCGCGCCGATGAGGGTGTTCAGGCCGACCGGGATCGTCTGCTTGTCCTGCTCGCTGAGGAACATCAGGGCGAACAGGAAGTGGTTCCAGCTGTGCACGAAGGCGAAGGAGCCGACCGCGATGAGCCCGGGGCGCAGCAGCGGCAGCACGACCGCGCAGAAGGCCCGGAAGCGCGAGCAGCCGTCCACCCAGGCGGCCTCCTCCAGGGTGGCGGGCACGTTCTTGATGAACCCGCTGATCAGGATGATGGAGAGCGGCAGCTGGAAGACCGTCTCGGCGATGACCACGCTCCCCAGGGAGTTGATCAACTGGAGGTTCTTGAAGATCTCGAAGAGCGGTACGAGCATCAGTGCGCCCGGGATGAACTGCGAGCAGAGCAGCGCCAGCATGAAGGCGTTCTTGATCTTGAAGTCGAACCGGGCGAGTGCGTAGCCGCCGGCCAGTGCGACGAGCGTCGTACTGACCAGGGTGCAGACCCCGACGATCATGCTGTTCTGGAAGAAGAGGGCGAAGCTGCGCTCGTTCCAGACCTTGGAGAAGTGCTCCCCGGTCATCGGCCAGGGCACCAGCGAGGTGGAGCCCGAGGGGCGCACGGCGAACAGGAACATCCAGTAGAACGGGATGAGGGTGAAGACGAGGTAGATGCCGAGGGGTACGTAGATCTGCCAGCGCGGCACGTCGTCGAAGGCGCGTTCGCGGCGGGGCTTGGCGCGCCGGTGCGCGGAAGGGGGGCGGCTGTCCCGGACGGGCGGTCGTGCGGCGTCGGTGCCGTTCTTCTCGGCCAGTGCGGCAGTCACTTGTGGTCGCCTCCGAACTTGCTCAGGCGCAGATAGACGATCGAGCAGAAGAGGAGGATCACGAAGGCGACGGTGGTGAGCGCGGAGGCGTACCCGAAGTCGTGGCCCTCGATGCCGGTGTTGGCGACGTAGAGCGGCAGGGTGGTGGTCTCGCCGGCCGGTCCGCCACCGGTGAGGGTGTAGAGGAGGTCGACGTTGTTGAACTCCCAGACACCGCGCAGCAGTGTGGAGAGGATGATCGCGTCCCGCAGGTGGGGCAGGGTGATGTGGAAGAACTGGCGCATCCGCCCGGCGCCGTCGACGGACGCCGCCTCGTACAGCTCCTTGGAGACGGACTGCAGGTCGGCGAGGATGAGGATGGCGAAGAAGGGCACTCCGCGCCAGAGTTCGGCGACGGTCGCGGCCCAGAAGACGGTTCCGGTGTCGGAGAGCACCGAGGTGCCGTAGTCGCCGATCCCGGCGTCCGCGAGGTAGCGGCTGAATCCGGTCGACGAGTTGTAGAGCAGGATCCAGATGGTGCTGGTCAGCACTCCGGAGACGGCCCACGGCGAGAAGACCATGGCGCGGGAGATGCCGCGGCCGATGAAGCTCTGGTTGACGATCAGGGCGAGTGCGAGCCCGAGGGTGAGCTGGAGCGCGACCTGGACGACCACCCACTGGGCGCTGAAGCCCAGCGTCGTCCAGAACTGGTCGTCGTCGGTGAAGATCCGGGTGAAGTTGTCGAAGCCCGCGAAGCCGTTCCGCCACGGCTTGGTGACGTTGTAGTTCTGCAGGCTGTAGTAGAAGACGCTGACCACCGGGTAGGCGATGAAGCCCAGCATCAGCAGCCCCGCGGGGGCGATCAGCAGATACGGCAGTCGGCGGGGGCTCGCGGAGCGGCGTTTGGGCACCTTGGGCGGTGTGGCCACAGCGGCGGCTTGGGCCATGACACGTCTCCGTTCTCTCAGGTACGGGGTGCGAGGTGGTGCTGGGAGGTGCTGTGCGTACTGGTGCTGCGTACTGATGCGTGTAGTGCGCAAGCGCTTGCCGCATGGTGTTCGATATGCCGAACGGGGCGGGGCGCCGGAATTCCGGTGGGCCGTTCAGCCGGCGTACGGGTCGGGCACTTCTCCCGGCCGGGCCAGGAAGGCGAAGTCGCAGCCGGTGTCGGCCTGGGTGATCTGGTCGTGGTAGAGCGCCCCGTAGCCGCGCTCGTAACGGGTGGCCGGCGGCGTCCACTCGGTCCTGCGGCGCGTCAACTCCTCTTCCGTCACGTCGAGATGGAGCAGGCGCGCCTCGACGTCCAGGGTGATGGAGTCACCGGTGCGGACCAGCGCGAGAGGTCCGCCGACATAGGACTCGGGCGCGATGTGCAGCACGCAGGCCCCGTAACTGGTGCCGCTCATCCGGGCGTCGGAGATCCGCACCATGTCCCGCACACCCTGCTTCAGCAGATAGTCGGGGATCGGCAGCATGCCGTACTCGGGCATGCCGGGACCGCCCTTGGGTCCGGCGTTGCGAAGCACCAGCACATGGTCCGGGGTGAGGGCCAGCGCCGGGTCGTTGATGGTGCGCTGCATCTCCTCGTAGTCGTCGAAGACGACCGCGGGGCCGGTGTGGCGCAGCAGGTGGGGCTCGGCGGCTATGTGCTTGATGACCGCCCCGTCCGGGCAGAGGTTGCCGCGCAGCACCGCCACGCCGCCCTCATCGGCCAGGGGGTTGTCGCGTTCCCGGATGACGTCACTGTTGTGCACGAGTGCGCCGTCGAGCTGTTCGCGCAGGGTGTCGTGCGCGACCGTGGGCCGGTCCAGATGCAGTACGTCGGTCAGCCGGGCCAGGAACCCGGGCAGTCCGCCGGCGAAGTGGAAGTCCTCCATGAGGTACTTCCCGCCGGGGCGCAGATTGGCCAGCACCGGGACGGTGCGGGCGATGCGGTCGAAGTCGTCGAGGGTGAGCTTGATGCCGGAGCGGCCGGCCATCGCGATCAGATGGATGACGGCGTTGGTGGAGCCGCCGAGCGCGAGGACGGTGGCGACGGCGTCCTCGTACGCCTCCGCGGTGAGGATCGTCGACAGCTTCCGCTGCTGCCACACCAGTTCGACGATCCGGAGGCCCGACTGCGCGGCCATCCGGTCGTGACCGGAGTCGACGGCCGGGATGGAGGAGGCACCGGGGACGGTGACGCCGAGCGCCTCGGCGGCTGCGGTGAGGGTCGAGGCGGTGCCCATCGTCATGCAGTGGCCGGGTGAGCGGGCGAGCCCGTTCTCCAGTTCGTCCATCTCGCAGTCGCCGATGAGTCCGGCCCGCTTGTCGTCCCAGTACTTCCACATGTCGGTGCCGGAGCCCAGCACTTCGTTGCGCCAGTGCCCCGGCAGCATCGGCCCGGCGGGCACGAAGACAGCCGGCAGGTCGACGGAGGCGGCGCCCATCAGCAGTGCGGGCGTCGACTTGTCGCAACCACCCAGCAGCACCGCGCCGTCGACGGGGTAGGAGCGCAGCAGCTCCTCCGTCTCCATCGCCAGCATGTTGCGGTAGAGCATCGGGGTCGGCTTCTGGAACGTCTCCGAGAGGGTGGAGACCGGGAATTCGAGCGGGAAGCCGCCGGCCTGCCAGACACCGCGCTTGACCGCCTGCGCGCGGTCGCGCAGATGCACGTGGCACGGATTGATGTCGGACCAGGTGTTGAGGATCGCGATGACCGGCTTGCCGAGGTGCTCCTCGGGGAGGTAGCCCAGCTGGCGGGTGCGGGCCCGGTGGCTGAAGGAGCGCAGCCCGTCGGTGCCGTACCACTGGTGACTGCGCAGCTCCTCGGGGGCGATGCGGCCGGTCATATGGACCACCCCGCGACCTGGTCGGCGACCTCGGCGCGCTGCGCCTCGGGCAGCACCCGGCTGGGCGGGCGCACGTCGCGGCTGCACAGGCCGAGCGAGGCCAGGGCCTCCTTGACGACCGTCACGTTGTTGGCGGACTGCCGGTCGGCGCGCAGCTCCTCGAAGCGGCGGATCTGCTCCCAGACCTTCATGGCGGCCGGATGGTCGCCGGCCCGCAGCGCCTCCAGCATGGCGATCGAGACACCGGGGGCGACGTTGACGAGACCGGAGGTGAATCCGGTGGCACCCGCGGAGAAGTAGGCGGGGGCGTACAGCTCGGCGAGACCCGCGACCCAGACGAAGCGGTCCAGGCCCGCGTCCCGGGCGAACGCGGCGAAGCGTGCGGCGTCCGGAACGGCGTACTTGACGCCGATGACGTTGGGGCAGCTGTCGGCGAGGACCGCCAGGCATTCCCCGTCGAGGTGCGGGTTGCGGATGTAGGGGACGACACCGAGCCCGGGGACGGCCTCGGCGATGGCCCGGTGGTAGTCGATCCAGCCGTCCTGGGAGATGTACGGGTGCACGGGCTGGTGCACCATCACCATCTCGGCTCCGGCGTCGCGGGCGTGCTCGGCGGCGGCGACGGCGGTCGGCACGTCGTGCCCGACACCGACCAGGATCGTGGCACGGCCGCCGGCCTCGTCGATGGTCAGCTCGGTGACGGTGCGCCGCTCCTCGGGGGTGAGCGCGTAGAACTCCCCGGTGTTGCCGTTCGGGGTGAGGATGCGTACGCCGCCGTCGAGCAGCCTTCGCAGCAGGGCGCGGTGCGCCGCCGTGTCGATGGTGCCGTCCCCGGCGAACGGGGTCACCGGGATCGCCACGACATCTGCGAGGGCCGCCTTCAGCGGTGTGAGGTCCATGCGGACAGGCCTTTCGTCGGTGTGCTGCTGGTTCACGCCGCGTCACCCCCGTCTTCGTCGTCGGGGAACGCACGGCGCACGAACGACGCGATGTGGTCGTGCAGAGCCCCGGCCGCCGCGTCCGCGTCGTCGGCGAGCGCGAGCCGCAGGATCTCCCGGTGCTCGGCCGCCTCCCGCTCCCACGACGGGATCGTCGACCACGCGACCGTCGACACGAGCGCGGCCTGGTCGCGGACCTCGTCGAGCATCCGGGCCAGCAGCGGGTTGCCGCACGGGAGGTAGAGCGCCCGGTGGAAGTCCCGGTTGGCGAGCGACCTGTCGGCCTTGTCGAGCGCCGAGTCGGCGCGCTCCAGGGCCTCCTGGGCCTCGTCGAGCGAGGCCTTGCGGGTGATGGAGCGGCGCAGCGCCTCCGGTTCGAGCAGCAGCCGCACGTCGTACACCTCCCGGGCCATGGACGCGTCGACCAGCCGCACGATGGCGCCCTTGTACTGGCTCATGACGACCAGGCCGGTACCGGCGAGGGTCTTGAGCGCCTCACGGACGGGGGTCTTGGACACCCCGAACTGCGCGGCGAGTTCGGTCTCGACGAGCGCCTGCCCTGGTCTCAGCTGCGCCGTGAGGATCGCGTGCTTGATCGCCTCCAGCACGTACTGGGTGCGGGACGGAATCGGGGTGGGCGCAAAGGTCATGAGTGAAGGGCTCTCGCATCTCGCGTATCGCGTCTCATATATGACGTACGAAGTACGACGCGATGAAGCTAGAGGCGCCGCGAATGTTTCGTCAACGCTTCTGACAGAAGAAATTCACCGGACTACGACGTGTGCCCTACACCGATCTCGGTGGCGGGCCGCCCGGCCCAGCGGGCCTACGGCATCCGCCCGATGTCCCGCAACTGCCTTACCGGCCAGCCTGATCACCCAACGAAAGTGCAGGTCAGGGAGGTTCGGTGGAGGCAATGGCAGGGTCGGCGACCAGGCGGGTACTGCGGGACCGGACGGCCGGGCTGTTCCTCGCGGCGGTCGTGGTGTCCGGTTTCGGCAGCTCCGCGATGTCACTGGCCGCCGGGATCTGGGTCAAGTCCCTTACGGGCTCCGACAGTCTCGCGGCGCTCGCCCTCTTCGCCGTCTGGCTGCCGGTGCTCTTCGGGCCGGCCCTCGGCACGGTGGCCGACCGGCTGCCCAGGAAGCCACTGCTGGTCTGGTCGAACATCGTCATGGCCCTGCTGCTGACCACGCTGACCGCGGTGGACTCGGCAGGACGGATCTGGATCCTGTTCGCGGTGCTCCTGGTGTACGGGACCGGTCACGTCCTGATGGACGCGGCCGAGTCGGCCGTGGTCGCCCAGGCCGTGGACGCCCGCCTGCTGGGCGACTTCAACGGCTTGCGGATGATGGCGAACGAGGGCATGAAGCTGGTGGCCCCGCTCACCGGCGCGGCGCTCTGCGCCCGCTTCGGGGGCGGCGCGGTGGCCCTGCTGGACGCGGTCTCCTTCGCGCTGGCCGCGGGGCTCTACGCACTGCTGCGCGTACGGGGGCCGGCCCCGGCGACGGAAGGTGGCCGCCAACGGTCCTCCGGGATGCGGCAGGTGTGGGGGTCGCCGGTGGTGCGGCCGCTGGTGCTCGCCGGAGCGGTCACGATGCTGTGCGCAGGGCTCAACGGGGCGGCGCTGTACGCCGTCGTGGACGGGGTGCTCGACCGCTCGCCCGCATACGCGGGTGTGCTCTCCGCGGTGCAGGGCGCCGGGTCCGTCACGGTCGGGCTGCTGGCCGGACCACTGCTGCGGCGACTGTCGGAGCGGGTGTTCACGGCTGCGGGGATCACCCTGTTCGCGGTGGCGGTGGGCCTGCGGGCGCTGCCGTACGACGCGGTGGCACTGGTGGCGTGCGGCCTGATCGGGATGGGCCTGCCGTGTGTGCTGATCGCCGCGATGACGGCGGTGCAGCGGGAGACCCCGGACGCGGTCCTGGGCCGGACGGCCGCGACCGCGGGCACGCTGATGATGGCGCCCAACGCGGTGGCGCTGGCGCTCGGCGCGGGACTGGTCGCCCTGGTGGACGTGCGGGTGCTGCTGCCACTGGTGGGCGCGGCGGCACTGCTGACGGCGGCATGGCTGGTCACGGGCCGGCGGGAGAAGGTCCCCCGCCGGCCCGCGTGCGTCAGCGGCTGAGGCGTGAGAGCCCTGCTGCGACGGCCTCGAGATCCGGGTCCGAGGCCAGCCCCGCGTGGTACAGGCGCAGTTGGTTCGCGCCGAGCGAGGCCGCGTGGGCGGCGTCGCGCTCCAGCGTGCCGGGGCTGCCGCCCATCCCCCGCACCACGGTGAGGTTGGCCGCGACGACGCCCCCGCGGCCGGCGAACGGGCCGAGCACCGCCTCGCGAACCGCGTCACCACCGGTGCAGGGCAGCACCACGCCGTCCGCCACGGACAGGATGTGCTCCGGGTCGACGCCCACGTTGGCACCGGAGCGGTACGGCGCGGGGTCGGCGTGCAGCAGCACCTGGAAATCAGGCGAGGCCGCCGCCCTCACCGCGGCGACCACCGACTCCTGGAGTCCGCGGGCCACCTGGGTGCGCCACCGGAGAGTGGCGGCGGCGAGATCCGCACCGAGCAGCTTCTCGATGCCGTCCCAGCCCGCTTCCGGGGCGCCCGAACCGGACCACACCGGCTCCAGCGCGCGGCGCACGGCCAGGCCCAGATCCTCGGCGTCCAGCCCCTGACCGCCGTATCCGGCCCGGCAGTCGGGACAGAAGCAGAGCGACATCAGGTACTGCGCCGCGTCACCGAGGCCGACGCCCGCGATCTTGTCGTGGGCGTGCAGATGCGCGAAGCCGTACCAGCCGCACGACTCCAGTTCGGTGCCGCGCGCCCCGTCCCGTACCGCCGCCTCCGCGGCCAGGTCCACCAGATACGCACGGACCGCGGGCTGCGCGATGCAGGGGGCCCAGGGGTAGCGGTCCCCGTAGGCGTTGACCACGGAGGTGTCGGGGTGCTCCGCGCCCAGCCGGGAGTTGTGCGCGAGCACGACCCAGCTGTGCACGTCGAGCCCGGCGGCGGCCAGCGCCTCGGCGGCCTCCGCGTAGGCGTCGGCCGATTCCACCCAGGACTGCGTGTACGGGCGCAGCCCGCGCCCCGCCCACCGGGCGGCGTCCGGCGGGTAGAGCACCGCGGCGTGCTCGGCCGTGACGATGCGGCGGGCGGGATGGCGCGGGGTCAGCGCGCGGGTGGAGTGGTAGGCGGCGGCGAGCGTCACCTGCTGGACGCCGAGGTCCGCGACACGGGCGGCCCCGTCCGGATCCCCGACGATGTCCCAGGGGTAGAGGAAGGCGGACGTCTTCACCCGCGCTCCCCCGCGCCGCTGCGCTCCAGCAGCCCGCGGCCGGCTTCGATGATCTCCGTCAGCTCCTTGATGTGCGCGGCCGGCGGCTCGGTGAGCGGGGTGCGCACCTCGCCGACGTCCAGGCCCTGGAGGCGGACGGCCGCCTTGACCAGCGAGACGGCGTAGCCGCGGCCCTTGGCCCGCAGTTCGACGAGCGGGCGGTAGAAGGTGTCGAGCAGCGCGTTGACGAGATCGTCGTCGCCGGACTCCAGGGCGCGGTAGAAGGCCAGTGCGATGTCGGGTGCGAAGGCGAACACGGCCGAGGAGTAGAGCGTGACGCCGATGCCCCGGTAGGCGAGACCGGTGAGCTCGGCCGTGGGCAGCCCGTTGAAGTAGAGGAAGTCCTGGCCCGGCAGTCCGGTACGGACTGCGCTGACGATGCGCTGCATCAGGTCGAGGTCGCCGTAACCGTCCTTGAGACCGATGATGCCCGGCGTCTGCGCCAGCGCGACCACGGTCTCGGGGGTGAAGACGGCGTTGTCGCGCTGGTAGACGATCGTCTCCAGGCCGGTGGCGGCGGCGAGCGCCGTGTAGTGGGCGAGCAGCCCCTCCTGGTCGGCGAAGACCAGGTACGGGGGCATGGCGAGGAGGCCGTCCGCGCCGGCCTCCTCGGCGAGCTTCGCGAACTGGACCGCAAGGGCGGTGCCGTATCCGGCGCCCGCCACGACGGGCACCTCACCGGCGGTCTCCTCGACGGCCGCGCCGACGACGAGGCGGAATTCCTCGGGCGTCAGGGCATGGAACTCACCCGTCCCGCAGCAGGCGAAGACGGCCGCGGCACCGGCGTCGACGCCCGCGCGCACGTGCGCGCGGAAGGCGTCCAGGTCGACGGAGCCGTCCGGCCCGTAGGCGGTGACGGGGAAGAAGAGCGGCCCGGCGACAGCGGTGAGTCGGGCGGCAAGTGGGGCTGAGGTCACGGGCGCTCCCTGAGCGGTTTCAGGCGTGCACAATTCTGATTGACGTCCATATTCATGAACGCCTTCACGCTAGAGCAGCGGCTCACCAGGGTCAAGGCGAGTACGGAGCGGGTACCCCGCGGGGGCGCCGTGTCCCGGTGATGGGGTTCCAGGCCCCTCCGGGGCGTCTCCTCAAACGCCGAACGTTCCGCGGGTACGCGGCGTGACCCGGGTATCTGTTCGTCGTCCTGCGGGGACTCCCCTGCACGGCCCCGGACCCGGCCGCCGTGCGTCTGCGGCAGCAGTACCACCGGCGTGCACACGCGGGCGGGACCGGGTGGGGACGTGCAGGGGAGTCCCCGCAGGAAATGGCGTACGACCCGGGTCCACCGCGTCACCGGGTGAACACGCCATTTCCGAGGAGACGCCCCGGAGGGGCCCCGCCCCCACCCACCGGGCAGGCGCACCCCCGCGGAGGACCCGCACCAAGCCCGTCCGGCGCTTGAGGACGGAACCCCGCACCCGGGGACCGGGCGAGCAACAACCCCTTGACGCAACCGCACACGCTCCGTAACTTGTCCACGCATGTGAATGCCACCCATGCATCTAGCGAGCGCGCGCTCGCCCACGTACCGAGGAGATCCGCGTATGCCCGCCCCCCGCACCGTCCTGCTCACCGGCGCCGCCGGCGGTCTCGGCACCCTGATGCGCGGGCTGCTCCCCGCCCACGGTTACGAGCTCCGCCTGTTCGACATGTTCCCCATCGAGGGCGAGCCGGACGCGATCACCGCCGACCTCGGCGACAAGGAGGCACTGCGCGAGGCCGTGCGGGGCGTCGACGCGATCATCCACCTTGCGGGCATCTCCCTGGAAGCGTCCTTCGACAAGATCCTCAGGGCGAACATCGAGGGCACCTACAACCTCTACGAGGCCGCCCTCGCGGAGGGCGTACGCCGGATCGTCTTCGCCTCCTCCAACCATGCCGTCGGCTTCACCCCGCGGCCGCTCCCCGGCGACCCGCTCATTCCCATCGACACCCCACGCCGCCCGGACACCTTCTACGGCCTCTCCAAGTCCTTCGGCGAGGACCTCGCCCAGCTCTACTGGGACCGGCACGGCCTGGAGACCGTCTCGGTGCGGATCGGCTCGTGCTTCCCCGAGCCGACATCCGTACGGATGCTGTCCGTCTGGATGAGCCCCGCCGACGGTGCCCGGCTCTTCGACGCCGCGATCACCGCCGAGAACGTGGGACACACCGTCATCCACGGCTCGTCGGACAACACCCGCCTGTGGTGGGACCTGACGACGGCCCGGTCCCTGGGCTACGAACCGCAGGACGACTCGGAGCAGTACGCGGCGAAGCTCATCGCCGAACAGGGCGAGCTCGACCCGGACAACCCGGACCACGCCCACCTCGGCGGCCACTTCTGCACCAACCCGCCGATCTGGCCGTACTGAGAAGTCGGGCGACGGGGGCGCCCCTCCCGGGCGGAGGCGCACTGCCGCCGTACGGGCGAAGCCGTCGGAAGGTAAGGGAACGGCAAAGCCGGGTCATTCGTTACCTCGTGCATGACCGCTATGACACCCGGCTCGAACATCCCCCTCTCCGCCGCCCGCGTGACGGTGGACGTCGCCGCTCCCGTGCGGCTCGACGTATCGGGCCTGCTGCTCACCGCCGACGGCAAGGTGCGCTCCGACGACGACTTCATCTTCTACAACCAGCCCGCGGGCCCGGGTGTGACCTACCGCTCCGGCGGCGGGACCGCGCCCGACGCGATCGTGGTGGACACCGCCGCGGTGCCGCCCGGCATCGAGAAGATCGTCGTCACGGCGAGCCCGGACGGAGCGGGTCAGACCTTCCAGGGCATCGAGCCCACCGCCACCGTGCGCAACGCGGACGACGGCAGTGCGCTCGCCACGTTCACCCCGCCGCAGCTGGGCTCCGAGACCGCGCTCGTGGTCATCGAGGTCTACCGGCGGGGCGGCGCCTGGAAGGCCCGCGCAGTCGGGCAGGGCTATGCCAACGGGCTGGCCGGCATCGCCACCGACTTCGGTGTGTCCGTCGAGGAGCCCGCCGCCGCCCCAGTCGCGCCTCCGGCCCCCGTCGCACCGCCGGTGGACCCGCGGATCGCCGCTCCCCCGGTGGCAGCCGCACCGCCCGTCGCGCCCCCGGCGCCTCCGGCGCCCTCCGCTCCCCCGGCCTCCGGCAAGATCAACCTCGACAAGGGCCGGGTCAGCCTGCAGAAGAACCAGACGGTGTCACTGGTCAAGGGCGGCCGTCCGCTGCTCTCCCAGGTCAAGATGGGCCTCGGCTGGGAGCCCGCGTTCCGTGGCAAGGACATCGACCTCGATGCCTCGGTGATCGCATACGGCCCCAACCGCAACCACCTGGACAGCTGCTACTTCGGCAAGCTCTCCATCCTGAACGGCGCCATCAAGCACTCGGGGGACAACCTCACCGGCGAGGGCGCCGGCGACGACGAGGTGATCGTCGTCGACCTGGGCCGGATTCCCCCGGAGGCGACCGGCCTGGTGTTCACGGTCAACTCGTTCACCGGCCAGAAGTTCACCGAGGTGGCCAAGGCCTACTGCCGGCTGATCGACGCGGCCACCGGCGAGGAGCTGGTCCGCTTCGACCTGACCGGCGCGGAGCCGCAGACCGGCGTGATGATGGCCAAGCTGATCAAGCAGTTCTCCGGCGAGTGGGAGATGACCGCGATGGGCGACTTCGTGAAGTCGCGCACCGTCCGCGGCATGGTGAAGCCCGCCGCCCAGTCGCTCTAGGACGGGCCCCGGGGGACCGGTGGAACGTCTTCAGGGGCACCCGGCTGGCTGCGGGTGCCCCTGAAGGCGGTCGGCGAGAGAAATACGGCGTACGCGGCGCGTGCTCGTCGCTTCTCTCAGAGCTTGGTCAGCTTGGAGTACGGGCTCAGGATCCTCCCCTGTCGCCCCGAGAAGTCGATGAGCACTGCGTCGTTGTCGCCCTCGACAGCAAGGACTCGACCGAGTCCGAACTGGTCATGCGACACCCTGTCGCCCACATCGAACAATTCGACCGGTGGGGCCGCCTGGGCCGGGCGGTTGAAGGGACTGGAAGGCAGGTGACGCCGGGATCCGGCTGACTGTTTCATTACATTGAGTATGCGCCCTGGAAACGCCCGACGCCATGCCCGACCGCTCCTGGGGCCGCACTGATGCCGGATTCGTAATCAGCGGTTCCGGGACCGTGCGCTGCTCCTCCCCGCTTCCTGCAAGGGCACCGCCCGTGTCACGGCGCCTGCGGGGCCGCCGCGGATGTGGCGGTTATCGCTTCCCTTTGGGGCATGACCGGCAGGCGTTCCGGGCACAGGACCGGCCCCGGTCCGCGGCGGACACCACCGCCACGGACCGGGGCCGGATCACAGCTGAGGGGCTCTGCCGCAGGGCTCTACTGCTCCCGACGCGAGTGGCGCTTCCACGGGCCGGTGATGGCCAGCATGATGCCGGGCGTCTGGATGTTGGCGAAGAGCGTCTTGCCGTCGGGCGAGAAGGTCACACCGGTGAACTCGCTGTACTCCGGCTCGGCCTCCGTGCCGGCGTTCAGCTCGTTGCGCGCGATGGGGTAGGTGCGGCCGCTCTCGGTCGCCCCGAAGAGGTGCTGGACGCCCTCCCCGTCCTCGGAGATGACCAGGCCGCCGTAGGGCGAGACGGTGATGTTGTCCGGGCCGTCGAAGGCGCCGTCCTTGGAGGGGTCGGCGTTGACGCCGAGGAGCACCTTCAGCGTCAGCGTGCGGCGCTTCGGGTCGTAGAACCAGACCTGGCCGTCGTGCTGTACGGGGCTCTCGTCACGGGCGAACGAGGAGACGATGTAGGCGCCGCCGTCGCCCCACCACATGCCTTCGAGCTTGCGGGCGCGGGTGACGTCCTGGGCACCGAACTGCTTGCGCACCGAAACGGTCTTGGCATCACGGTCGGGCACGTCGACCCAGTCCACGCCGTACACGGTGCCGATCTTCGTGGCGCGCGAGAGGTCGTCGACGAACTTGCCGTTGCGGTCGAAGCACTTGGTGGCCTGGAGGACACCGGCGTCGTCGGCGAGCGTGCGGAGCTTGCCGCGGCCGTGCTTGAAGCCGTGCGGCGGGACCCAGCGGTAGAGCAGTCCGTTGGGGCCGGACGCGTCCTCGGTGAGGTAGGCGTGCCCCTGCTTGGGGTCGATGACGACGGCCTCGTGGGCGTAGCGGCCGAACGCCTTGATCGGGCGCGGGTCGCGGTTGGCGCGCCGGTCGGACGGGTCGACCTCGAAGACGTAGCCGTGGTCCTTGAGCAGGCCGTTCTTCCCGGCCTTGTCCTCGGTCTCCTCACAGGTCAGCCAGGTGCCCCACGGGGTGGAGCCGCCGGCGCAGTTGGTGGAGGTGCCGGCGATGCCGACCCATTCGGCGGTGCGGCCGTCGCGGCGGGTCTCCACGACGGTGCAGCCGCCGGCCGCGACCGGGTCGTAGACGAGGCCGTCGGTGAGCGGAACGGGGTGCTCCCAGCCGGCGCGGGTGCCGCTCAGCTCGTGGTTGTTCACCAGCAGGGTCACGCCGCGCGCACCCTCGAAGGCGGCCGTGCCGTCGTGGTTGGAGGGGGTGTACTCGCCGGTCTCCAGCTTGGTGACGCCACTGTGGGTGATGACCTTGTACGAGAATCCGGCGGGCAGCGCGAGTATGCCCTTCGGGTCGGGGAGCAGCGGCCCGTAGCCGGGCTCGTGGCTGTGCCCGTGTCCGTGTCCGTCGTGACCGTGGCCGTGGTCGTCGTGGCCGTGCTTGGAGTCCCCGGCGGCGAGGGCGCCGGGTGCGGTGGCCAGCGCGGCGACGGTTCCGGTGAGGGCGATGCCGGCACCGGTGAGGGCGGACTGTCTGGTGAATTCCCTGCGCGTGAAGGCCATCACGTACTCCTGGTGCAGCTGGGGCGGGTTGGTTGCGGGATCACCGTCCCGCCCCTGCGCCAACACCAGTTGAACTGAGGACGACTTCGAGGGATTCCGTTGCGTGAACTTCCTCGCCGCCGCCTGCTCAGTTGCCGGAGCCGCTCCGCGACCGCGCCTTGAAGGCGGCCTTGCGGGCGGCCTTCGCCTGCTTCTTGTCACTGTGCAGCCGCCCCATCGCCTCCAGGACGTCCGCCGTCGCCGGGTGGTCCACCCGCCACGCCTCGTCGAAGAAGCCGCTGTGCTGGCCGGACAACCCCTCGACCAGGCCCTGGAGCTCGTCCAGATCGCCGTCCGCCTCCAGCTGCGCCGCGATCGTGTCGATGGCGAGCCAGAAGATCATCGCCTCCGAGGGGGCAGGCACGTCGGCGGCACCCCGCTCGGCGAGCCAGACCCTGGCGAGTCCGCCCAGCTCGGAGTCGCCCAGCACCGCGCGCACCGCGGTTTCGGCCCCCGCGCCGACCAGGGCGAGCGCCTGCTGGCAGTGCAGCCGGCGCAGCGGTGCCTGCGGGTCCTCGCCGCGTGCGGCGTCCAGGAGTTCACCGGCCGCCCCGTCGGCGCCGTGCCGCGCGAGCCACAGCTCGATCTCGCCGCGGGCCGCCGACTCGGGGTAGTACGCGATGCCGCCGAGCAGCACGTCGGCGCCCTTGTCCGCCAGGTCGCCGATGGCCGGGGCGTCCACACCGGCGTCCAGCATCCGGGCCCGGATGCCGTAGAGGCCGAGTGGGGTCAGCTTCACCATGCCGTACCGGGTGACGTCGTCGTCGTCGGCCGGCGGCACGGCCTCCTCGCCCTCCTCGGCCAGCAATGCCTCGTCCACCGGGTGGTATTCGACGATGCCGATGGGTTCGAGGACCCGGAACTGGTCGTCGAGGCGCATCATCGCGTCGGACACCTGTTCCAGGATGTCGTCGGTGGGCTCGCCCATGTCGTCGGGAACGATCATCGAGGCGGCCAGCGCGGGCAGCGGCACGGGCTCGTCGCCCGCGCCCTCGCCGACCGTGAGCAGATAGAGGTTGCCGAGCACCCCGTCGAGGAATTCGGCCTCGGTCTCCGGGTCCCAGTCCAGCGCGTCGAAGTCGACCGACCCGTCCTCACCGACGAGGTCGGCGAAGTCGTCGAAGACCGGGGCTGTGGCGTCGGCGTGGGCGGCCTCCAGGCCGTCGAGCCAGATCGCCAGAACGTCCTGCGGCGAACCGCCGGTCAGCAGTGCCAGGTTCTCTCCCGCGGTGACGGTTCCCTCCGCGTCGCCGTCGGAATCCGCGTCCGCGTCCGCCTCCGGGTCCTCGACGTCGACCAGGCCGGTGTCGACCGCGAGCCGCCACGCCTCGCTGGCCTCCGCCGCACCGTCCTCGTCCGCGACGAGGCCCAGGTGCTCGGCCGCCGCGGGCAACTGATCGTCGACGAGCTCGCCACCCGCGCCGACCCGCGTGTCCGGCCCGGCCCAGCGGGCGAGCCGGACGGCGCGGGCGAGCAGCGGCGCGGCAAGCGCGTCCCGTGCCAGCTCCGCCTCGGTGTGCAACCGTACCGGCGGCAGGGTGGGGCGCTCTGCGGACATCAGGGGGTTCTCCTCGAAAACGTGCGGGTGTACACGTCGCCGGGGCCACGGCTCCGGGCGGGTACGGGGTCAGGCGTCCCAAGCCTAGACGCATTTCACCCGGTGCCGCCCGGTTCACGAAGGAGAAGGAGACCGGTCACCGAAGGGACCCGGACAACTGATCTTCGTACATCAGGAATTGCCGCCCACGGAAGGCCACTGCCACCCGCACCGCTACCCGCCCCCGCCCGGCCGCAGGCTGAGCGCGGGGGTGTAGCGGTGCACGCCACCGCCGGTGACGCCCGGGTAGGTCTGCACCCGTTCCCACTGCGGCGTCCGCGATCCGATGCCGTCCCCGGGCGTGGCCAGTGCGTCGATGTGGGCCTGTGCGCTCACCCACTCCGCGTAGTTGAGCACCCGGGTCCCGTCGGTGCTCACGTGGAAGTGGCCGGCGAGCCCGCCGGGCGCGGGGTCCGGGTCCGTCCCGAGCGCTTCGAACACGCCGTCCACTCAGTCGCGTTGGCGGGCCTTGTCCGCGCCGTCGAACTCGACGTCGACCACCACGACGCAGCCGGGCTCCCGGTCGCCTGGCGACGAGGAGCGGTAGAGCTCGTAGGTGTGCAGCCCGAGTCGCTCGATGCCCGGCACGGCCGCGTCGATCTGGGCGTTCCGCTCGTCCCGGCCGTCCCGGACGAACTCCTGGTAGCTCTCCTCACCGGTCCACTGCGAGTAGTGCAGGAGCGTCCCCCCGTCCTCTCCCGTGTACACGCTGTACGAGAGCAGTCCCGGGTGCGGCCAGCGCCTGGTCCCCCATGCGGAGCGGATGGCCTCGACGGCCTGCCGCCGGCGCTCCGGCGTGCCGACGTCCCAGGTGCTGACCTTGACGAGCCCCGCATCCGCTCGGGTGACATCGGGCCGGGACACGAACTGCACGGTCATGGCGGCTCCCCTCACCGGCGCACCCTTGCGGTGCGTCCGTGACAGCCACCCTGATACGTCAACCACGCTTGAGGTCAACCGCGACCCGCGCCCCCCTCACTACGCTGACGAATCGGACAACGAACGGAGTACCGCATGACGCTGCGGGTCGAGGAGATCACGCGCGAACAGCATCTGGCGTTCGTCGCCGACAGGGACGCCGCCAGTCATATGCAGGTCCCCTCGTGGGGTGAGGTGAAGCCCGACTGGCGTGCGGAGAGCATCGGCTGGTTCGACGACGACGGGCGGATCGCCGGTGCCGGGCTGGTGCTGTACCGCCCGGTGCCCAGGCTGAAGCGGTATCTGGCCTATCTGCCGGAGGGCCCGGTCATCCCCTGGCACGAGGGCGATCTGCGCCCCTGGCTCGATCCCCTGGTGGCCCACGCCAAGGCCCGGGGCGCGTTCACCGTACGGATGGGCCCGCCCGTGATCGCCCGCCGCTGGGAGGCGCCGACGCTCAAGGACGCCATCGCGGACCCGGCCGCGGGCCGGCTGCGCGACGTCGAGGCGGATGTCACCGAGCCCCGGGCCGCCGAGGTCGTGGAGCAGTTGCGCCGGCTGGGCTGGCAGCAGGGCGCGGACGGGGACGCGGACGGCTTCAGCGCCGGGCAGCCCCGGTACGTGTTCCAGGTGCCGTTCGCCGGACGGTCGCTGGAGGAGATCCGGGGCGGGCTGAACCAGCAGTGGCGGCGCAACATCAAGAAGGCGGAGAAGGCGGGCGTGAAGGTCGTCGAGGGCGGCCTCGACGACCTTCCGGTCTTCTACGAGCTGTACCGCGAGACCGCCGAGCGCGATCGCTTCATCCCCCGGCCGCTCGCGTACTTCGAGCGCATGTGGACCGCGCTGCGGGCCGAGGATCCGGACCGGATGCGGCTCTATCTCGCCCACCACGACGGGGAGGTGCTCTCCGCGGCGACGATGCTGACCGTGGGGACCCATGTCTGGTACTCGTACGGCGCCTCGACGAGCCGCCGGCGCGAGGTGCAGCCCAACAACGCGATCCAGTGGCGGATGATGAGCGACGCGCACGAGCGGGGCGCCGCCGTCTACGACCTGCGCGGCATCACCGACACCCTCGACGAGGGCAACCACCTGCTGGGCCTGCTGCGGTTCAAGGCGGGCACCGGGGGGCGGGCCGCCGAATACATCGGCGAGTGGGACTACCCGGTCGGCAAGCTGCTGCACAAGGCGTTCGGCCTGTACATGTCCCGGCGCTGAGCGCACCGTACGGCGTACCCAGGACCGGCGTTGCCAGCCCCGGTTGCGGGGCAGACTGCCGGGATGACCGTCTCCGTGGCACATCTCAGCGATCCGCATCTCACCGCCGGCGCGCTGGCCGCCGAACCGGCGGCCGGTCTCGACCGGGCGCTGCGCCGGGTGCTCGCACTCGACCCGCTGCCCGACTGCGTGGTGATCACCGGTGATCTCGCCGACCGGGGTACGCCTGCGGAGTACGCCCTGCTGCGCGAAGTGATCGGGCGGTTCCCGCTGCCGCTGCACCTGGTGACCGGCAACCATGACGATCCGGCGGCGCTGATGGACGCGTTCGGCGGCACGGCGTTCGTGGGCGGGGGCACCGAGGCGCACTACGCCGTGGATCACCCTGCGTTCACGGTGGCCGTCCTGGACTCGGCGGTGGCCGGGTCCCCGGGCGGGCTGCTGGGGGCGGAGCAGTTGGAGTGGCTGGACGGCCTGCTCTCCCGCAGGACCGGCGTCCCGGCTCTCGTGTGCCTGCACCATCCACCGGTGCCGGTCGGGATCCCGTTCCTGGACGGGATGCGGCTGGCGGACGGCGAGGCGCTGGCCGAGGTGGTCGCCGCCCACCCGAACGTCGTCCGGGTCCTGGCCGGCCATCTCCACCGTCCGGTCACCGCCGCCTTCGCGGGCAGCGTGCTGGCCGTGGCGCCCAGCACCTTTCGGCAGAGCGGCCTGGCCCTGCGGGATGCCGTACCCGGCTATCTGGCGGAGCCGACGTCGTTCCTGCTGCATCTGCTCGCGGGCGATGCATGGGTCACCCATGCCGTGCCGGTCAGCCATGCGGCCGGAGCGCTGGCCGGGTACTGACGCTCCACGCAACAGTTGAGCGCTGCTTCACCTTCACCCGAAGAAGAACTAAGTGGACCTTCACGGTCGGCAGGCCGACACTTCGGGCATGACGCCGCCCGCACTCTCCCGCCCCCGCCCCTTCGGCCGCGCCCTCTGCGCCATGGTCACGCCGTTCACCGCCGCCGGCGACCTCGATCCGGACACCGCCGCCGCGCACGCCACGACGCTGGTCGCCGGCGGCTGCGACGGTCTGGTGCTCAGCGGCACCACCGGCGAGTCCCCGACCACCTCCGACGCCGAGAAGGCGGCCCTGGTACGCGCGGTGCGGGAGGCGGTCGGCCCGGACGTCTCGCTGGTCGCGGGCGTCGGGACGGCTGACACGCGGCACACCGTGGAACTGGGCAGACAGGCGGAACAGGCGGGCGCCGACGGCCTGCTGGTCGTCACCCCGTACTACAGCCGGCCCCCGCAGGCCGCCGTCGAGGCGCACTTCCTGCGGGTCGCCGGGTCGACCGGACTCCCGCTGATGCTGTACGACATCCCCGGCCGCACCGGCACCCGCATCGAACCGGAGACGATGCTGCGGCTGGCGGAGCACCCGCGCATCGTGGCGGTGAAGGACTGTTCGTACGACCTGCTGGGTGCGACGAAGGTGATCGCCGCCACCACGCTCGCGTACTACTCCGGATCCGAGGAGCTGAATCTGCCGCTGTACGCGGTCGGCGGCGCGGGTTACGTCAGCACGGTCGCCAATGTGGCGCCGCGTCCGCTGCGCGCCGTGCTGGACGCCTTCGACGCCGGGGACACCGCAGGGGCTGCCCGGCTGAACGGGCTCCTGGCCCCGCTCACGGAACTGATGATGGCGTCAGGGCTGCCGGGCACGGTGACGGCGAAGGCGCTGCTGGACGCGGGCCCGGTCCGCGAACCGCTGCAGCCCGCCGGGCGCGAGGCGTCCGACGGGCTGCGGAAGGCGTACGCGGAACTGCTCGCCGCCTGCCAGTCGTTCAGTCGTTGCTGTGCAGGACGTCGTTGAGTCCGCCCCAGACCGCGTTGTTCGGGCGGGCCTCGACGGCGCCGCTCACCGAGTTGCGGCGGAAGAGGATGTTCGAGGCGCCGGAGAGCTCGCGCGCCTTGACGACCTGACCGTCCGGCAGGGTGACGCGGGTACCGGCGGTGACGTACAGACCGGCCTCGACGACACACTCGTCGCCCAGCGCGATCCCGACACCGGCCTCCGCGCCGACCAGGCAGCGCTCGCCGATCACGATGCGCTCCTTGCCACCGCCGGAGAGCGTGCCCATGGTGGAGGCGCCGCCACCGATGTCCGAGCCGTCCCCGACGACGACGCCTGCGGAGATCCGGCCCTCGACCATGGAGGTGCCGAGGGTGCCCGCGTTGAAGTTGACGAAGCCCTCGTGCATGACGGTGGTGCCGGCCGCGAGGTGCGCGCCGAGTCGCACCCGGTCGGCGTCGGCGATCCGGACGCCCTTCGGCGCGACGTAGTCCGTCATGCGCGGGAACTTGTCGACCGAGGTGACCTGGAGGTGCAGGCCCTCGGCGCGGGCGTTGAGCCGGACCTTCTCCAGATCGTCGACGGCGACCGGGCCGAGCGAGGTCCAGGCCACGTTGGTGAGCAGGCCGAACAGGCCGTCCAGGTTCTGCCCGTGCGGCTGGACCAGGCGGTGCGAGAGCAGATGCAGGCGCAGGTACGCGTCGTGCGCGTCGAGCGGCTTGTCGTCGAGCGAGGCGATGACCGTTCGGACGGCGACGACCTCGACCCCGCGGCGGGCGTCCACGCCGATGGCCTTGGCGGCGCCCTCACCGAGCAGGTTGACAGCACGGTCGGGGGTGAGCCGCTCGGTTCCGGCCGGTCCGGGCTCGGCGGTGAGCTCGGGGGCGGGGAACCAGGTGTCGAGAACGGAACCGTCGCCGGCGATGGTGGCGAGGCCGGCGGCGACGGCGCCGGTGGTGCGGGTGGAAGTCGTGTCGGTCATGACCAGAACCTAACCGGCCGGGGGCCGCCCGGGCCAACCGGTCTCAGCGTCCGGGCGTCGCGCCTGCCGCCGTACGGGGACACCCCCGCACCCCCCGTACGGCGATCGCGGACGAGCCGTACCGACGGTCAGGAGCGCTCCCCCTTCCTGTCGACCAGAGCGGTCTTCAGCACGGCGCTGACACCGTCCGCGGTCGGCGAGTCCAGCGAGCCCCAGCCGGCGAACCTCATGGTCTGCGCGTCCAGCAGGAACAGGTCACGCTCCCCCGGGTAGCGGATTCCGACGACCGGCCGGTTCAGGGCGTCCTGCGTCTGTACGGCTCTGAGGCCGGGCACGGTGGCCATCGCCCGGTAGACCGCGGCGAGCCCCTTCGGGTCGGCGGGGTAGGACATCGCCAGCATCGACAGCGCTCCGAAGTCGTGCCGGGCGACGGACTCACCGTCGCCCGGGTAGAAGGCGCGGGCCCGCTTCTTCACCTGGGCCGGGTCGGACGGCAGCGCCGCCAGCAGCTGGAACCGCTCACGGGCCGAGTGGTCGTCGCCCGACCGCCCGTTCTCGAACTCCGGGTCCGCGTACCGGTACCAGTGCTCGGTCTTCTTCAGCAGTTCCGCACGAGGCGTGTCATCTGCTGTTGCCCGGAGCGGCCTTCCGGGTTCACGGGCGGAGCCGGAGGGATCGGGTCAGCTGCTGATCCGGGCCAGCATCTCCCGCGCGTACGCCTCGTCATAGGCCCCGCCGGTGAGGAGGACCTGCAGACAGATCCCGTCCATCAGCGCGACCAGCGCCCGCGCCGTGGCCGGGCCGGTGCGCGGCGCCAGGAGTGCGGCGGTGTCGTCGGTCCACTCGGCGGCGACCGGGCGCAGCGCGGGCCGGCGCAGGGCAGCGAGGTACAGCTCGTACTCCAGCTCCGCCCGGCCGCGGCCGGCGCCGAAGAACTCCCCGAGCAGCCGGGCCAGTTCGGTGGCGAGATCGGCGGCCGGGTCGGCGAGGGCCCGGCTCGCGCGCATGAGCGTGGCGAAGTTCTCGTTCGACCGGCGCAGGGCGGCGATCAGCAGTTCGTCGAGTGAGGCGAAGTGGTATGTCGTCGAGCCGAGCGGCACATCGGCCTCGGCGGCGACGGAGCGGTGGCTGAGCCCCGCGATCCCCTTGGCGTCGACCACCCGGATCGCCGCGTCGATGATCCGCTCGCGCCGCTCGGGGTCGTACCGCCGCGCCATCAGTGCGCTCCGCCCAGATTGAGGACCACCACACCGGCGATGACCAGGGCGATGCCCGCCGCCTTGACGGGGCTGCCGGACTCCCCCATGAACAGCATGCCGATGACGGCGACGGCGGCGGTGCCGATCCCGGCCCAGATCGCGTACGCCGTCCCCATCGACATCGTCCTGAGCGTCTGGGCGAGCAGCGAGAAGGCGAGCAGGTATCCGGCGACGGTGATCAACGAAGGCCACAGCCTGGTGAATCCCTCGCTGTACTTCATGGCGGTCGTCCCGGCGACCTCTGCCGCGATGGCCGCGGCCAGCAGTCCGTATCCCATGTGTACGAGTGTACGCATCGGCGGTGCGGGAGGCCCGGGGCCGGAAGGACGCCGGGGGCGTTACCGTGGTCCGTCCAGTACATGCCAGTTCATGATCGACTGACCGACGGAGCAGCAGTGGCGCAGGACGCGGGGTGGGGTGGCGGTGCCTACGGGGGCGCGCCGTACGGGGGACCCGGGGGGCCGCCCGGCTGGGGCGGCTGGGGCGGCGGCTGGATGCCGCCGAAGCCCGGGGTGATACCTCTGGGCCCGCTGCGGCTCGGGAACGTCCTGAGCGGGGCGTTCGCCACCTTGGGCCGTTACGGCAAGCAGTTGCTCGGCGTCGGCGCTGCCGCGTACGGCGGGGCGCTGGCCGTGGTGGTGGCAGCCGCCGCGATCGCGTACTCCGCCGTCGCGGACCATCTGGACCGGATACTGTCGCTCGGCTCCGACCAGAACCCCCGTACGGAGGACTGGGTCCCGCCGGCCATCGCCTTCGGTTCGGTCGCGGTGGTGGGCCTGATCGCCCTCGTGATCTCCACGGCCATGATGTACACGGCCGTGCCGGCGGTCCTCCAGGAGGCGGTCCTGGGCCGCCCGGCCACGTTCTCCGCCGTCTGGCGAAGGGCCTGGGCGCGGATGCCTGCCGTGATCGGGACGGTCCTGCTGACCTGGCTGATCGCGATGGTTCCCCTGCTGCTCGCCTGGGCCGGCTTCCTGGCCTTCGTGATCGGCATGCTCAGCATGGACGGCGGCAGCGGGCCGGTCGTCACGATCCTGATCGGTGTCCTGGGCGCCCTGGCGACGGCTCCGCTGGCGACCTGGCTCTGGGTGAAGTTCAGCCTGGCCCCCTCGGCCGTCGTCTTCGAGAACCAGGGCCCGATCGCCGCGATGCGCCGCTCGTCCAGCCTGGTGCGCGGGGACTGGTGGCGGATCTTCGGGATCACCATGCTGGCCGGCGCCATCGCGGCGGTCGCGAGCTATCTGATCCAGATACCGTTCTCGTTCCTCGGCATGTTCTCCGGCGTCCTCGGTTCGATGAATCTGGGCGACGACCCGAATCCGGCCTCGGTCATCGTCGCGATGAGCGGCTATGTGGGGTCGTTCCTGATCGGCCAGCTGGTCAGCCAGCTGGTCGTGGCGACCTTCCCGCCGCTGGTGGCCGGGCTGCTGTACGTCGACCGCCGGATCCGCACCGAGAACCTGGGCCCGGTCCTCGCCGAGGCCGCCGCGATGCCGCCGCAGTACTCGGCCTGATGCGGCATCCGCAGGGCGGAAGCCAGGAGTCCGCCCTGCGGATGCGCTCAGTCGACGAGCAGCCCTGGGAGGCGTTGGCGGGTGCCCTGTTCGTCACCCGCTTTGCTCTGCCGTACTGCCCTGCGGCTAGTTTGTGTGCAGGACAGGTACGCAGGCCCGTGGTGGCAGAGATGCACGGGGGACGGGAGGTCGGGAAGAGTGTCGCTGCGCGGAGGTGATCCAGCCGAGATCGGCGGTTATCCGCTTGAGGCACGGCTCGGCTCGGGTGGCATGGGCACGGTCTTCCTGGCCCGTACGAGCTCGGGAAGACCTGTCGCGATCAAGCTGATCCACCAACAGTTCGCGGGCGACGAGGAGTTCCGCATCCGCTTCCGGCAGGAGGTGGCGGCGGCGAGGCGGGTGAGCGGCGCGTTCACCGCCGCTGTGGTCGACGCCGCCCCTGAGGCCGAGCAGCCGTGGATGGCTACGACCTATATCGAGGGTCACACGCTCGCCCAGCGCATCGCCGCACAGGGCCCGCTGAACGGATCGGAGCTGAGGAAGCTCGCCATCGGGCTGGCGGAGGCGCTGCGCGACATCCACCGCGTGGGGGTCGTCCACCGTGACCTGAAGCCCTCGAACGTCGTGCTCTCGCCCGAGGGTCCGCGCGTCATCGACTTCGGCATTTCGCGCGCCGCGGACCAGCAGACGCTGACGATGACGGGGCGGGTCATCGGCACGCCGCCCTTCATGTCGCCGGAACAGCTGCAGGCGCCGCGCGGTGTGGGGCCGCGGTCCGATGTCTTCTCGCTGGGGACACTGCTGGTGTACTCGGCGACGGGCCACGGGCCCTTCGACTCGGACAGCCCGTACATGACGGCGTATCAGGTGGTGCACGAGGAGCCGTCGCTGGGTGCCGTTCCGCTTGCTCTGCGCGCGGTCGTCGAGTCGTGCCTGGCCAAGGAACCCGAGGGCCGCCCCTCGGCGGACGAACTCCTCGTGCTGCTGCGGGACCTGCCGGCCGACCTCGGCAGAACCGACACGGACGCGGCCGGCGCGGGCCGTACCCGCGACACGAACACCCAGCATCACCTCGTGACGCGGGCCACCCCGCCGCCGACCGCCCCGAGCACCGGTCCGGCCGGTCCCGGTACCGGGAGCACCGGCAGCCCCATCGGCCGCCGCCTGCGCCGCCGATGGCGTCCTGTGCTCGCGGCCGCGGTCGCCGTGGCAGCGATCGGCGGCGGGGTGGCCATGCTGGAGGCCGGCGGCTTCGGGGGGAACAGCGATGCCGAGGGCAACAGCGTCACGGCGCCGGGTGCCGCCCTTCCGGACGGCTTCGTGCCGTGGCACACGACTGTGCCGGGTGGCCGCGCGGACATCCCCGACGAGCTGCGGTGCGTCGCGCGCGGCAACGCCCTGTTCTGCGGGGGCGGCGGTGTCGTCGCGACCCGGATCAGTGCGCTGGACGGCTCGCGGGTGTGGACGGCGAAGAGCCCGGGCGTCCCGGTCCAGGGCATGCACCTGGTGGGCGCCACCGCCGACACGGTGCTCGGATACCGCTTCGCCGACCAGGACGCCCCGCAGGGCCCGCCCAGCGAAGTGGTGGCGCTCGACGCGGGCAACGGCCGGGAGCTGTGGTCCGTACCGTCGGGCGCCCAGTCGACGGCCGTCACGGGCCGCACTCAGGACGCCGTCGTCGTCGGCTCCTCCGTCGTGACGGTCGACGCCTCCAACTCCCGCTTCGAGGCCCGGGACGCGCACAGCGGTGAGGTCACCTGGACGACACCGTTTCCCGCGGGCACGCAGTGCGCCGCCGTCTCGGTGGGTGCGCGGCTCCTGGCGATGTGCGCGACGACTGCGGAGGTGGACGGCTCGGGGGTAGGCCACCCCACCCTGTCCACGGTAGACCGCGCTTCGGGGGAACTGGGCAGGCCCATCGCCGTCAACGGCCCTGCCGTGCCGGTCGGCGTCGACGGCGACGACCGGCTCGTACTCCTTCACGGGCACATGGAGGGACCGGCGCTGGCCGGCTACGACGGGGTGACGCGGGTCGATCCGGCCTCGCGGAAGGTCACGTACTCCCCACTGGCCAAGACCTACGCGGGGACGCCGGGCATGGCGGACGGCACCGTCTACGTGAGCGGGCAGACCGGTCGCATCACGGCGATCGACCCCGCGACCGGCCGGGAGAAGTGGTCACGGCAGACGTCCGTGGAGGGCGCGTCCGGTCCCGCGGCGGGAGCCGGCGCGGTGTACTTCAGCTCGGCCACCGGCCGGGTCGTCGCGCTGTCGCCGCAGGACGGCACCTCCCTGTGGGCGACGGACCCGCAGGCCGAGGGGCTGACGGGCGAGGAGGGCGCGAGCCCGCGTGTGACCGTCGTGGGGCGTGCGTTGATCGTGGCCGCGGACAGGAACACGCTCTTCGCCTTCGACACGCAGAAGCCGCCGAAGTCGGGCTGACCCCGCGGCGCATGCTTCCGGACCGGGATGAGCCTCCCCCCTTTTCCGAGGGGGAGGCTCATCCCGTGTCAGGCGTGCGCACTACCGCCGGTCGGTCAGCCGGTGGCGCCCTGACGCCTGCGGCGCATCCACCACACCAGCGCCGCGCCTGCGGCGACGACCGCTGCGGCGATACCGGAGATCATCCCGATCGGGGTGTCGGAGCCGGTGTCGGCGAGGCCGCCGTCCGGGTCCGGCCTGTTCGCCGGCGGCTGGGTGTTCCCGCCCGGACCGGACGGGTCCGGGGCCGGGGCCGACGCGTCGTCACCCGGTCCGCTCGGCTCGGGACCGGGCTTCGTGGGAGTGGGGGTGGGGGTAGGGGTGGGCTTGGGGTCCTCACCGTCGCCTGCCGCCACCTTGCCGCCACCCAGGAAGAGGGTGTCGGTGTCCCGGTACGAGACGTCATCGGACTGGAGGGACGTCTTGGTGGTGGTGTCCAGAGTCCGGTGTTCGACGTTGAACCGGGTGCGGGAGATGTTCTGTTTGGGCTGCTTGGAGAAGTCCACGCCACCGACGCCCTGGTTGTAGACCTTGCCGCCGTACTCCAGCTCGAACCACTCGATGCCCTTCTTGATCGAGTCCATGTACCGCTTGTGAACGTCTTCGCGGGTCCAGTTCTCGTTGGGGGCGCGCAGCGGCCACGCGGAGACGTCGTTCGAGTCGATGATCTTGTGGAAGTCGGTCGGCGTCTTAGCGTCCTGCTGGCGGATGTACTCGGCGGCGACGCGGGCGGTGTAGACGGCGCGCAGATCGGCGTAGTCGGGGTCGGTGTTGACCCGTTCCTCCACCAACGGCATCACGTTCGTGCGGATGCTCGCCTCGATGGCGTGCTTCTGCGCGTCGGTCAGGCCCTTGCACTCGGTGGAGCCGGGTGCCTGCCACTCGACGTCCAGCCACTGGGTGGACACCTTCAGGGGTGCGTCGAGGATGTAGATTCCGCCGTCCTGCTCGCGGACCTGCGCGGGCTTGGGCTCGATCCACATGCGCACACCGGGGAAGCAGGGCATGCCGTTCTGGCGGGGAGCGGTGTCCCAGTACCGCCTGGCGCCGGCGTGCTTGTCGGGGTTGAGGGCCTCGGAGAAGTCGTGCTTCATCTCCAGGTCGGATTCGAGCAGGACCCGGCCCGCGTCGGTCTTTCCGAACGTGGCGTCCATGACCCGGTCGGGCTCGTCCGGGTTGAGGTTGACCCAGAACTTCTCCGGGGTCAGTGCGAGCCAGGTGAACAGGGCGTCGGAGGAGAGCTGCATGCGCGCCTCGCCACCGAAGCCGGGGTCCTCGTCGGGGTTGGGCATCTGGTCGGCGCGCATGGAGTACTGCATGCCCTTGCCCTTGCCCAGGCCGCCGACGTAGCGCAGTTCCAGGGTGGTGAAGTCGACGCCGCCCGGGCCACCGCGCGGGAGGGTGCCGCGGGAGTCGAACCGGCGTGCGTCGGCCTGGATCCTCCTGGCCTCCTCCAGGGTCTTGCCGGAACCGTTGATGCGGTCGTTCAGCGGGCCGCGCGTGCCGCAGGTGGAGGCGGCGGCGAGTTGCATCCTGCCCTGGCCGCCCTGGCAGCCCGGAGCGAACCACCTCTGGTAGTCGGAGTAGCCCCTGATGGGCTTGGTCCGCGGGACGGGATTGTAGATCCGCTGGTTGCCGCGGACCTGGTTCGTCTGGCCCGGCCGCAGCCGGTTGACGTACCGGTTGAAGTTGTCGATCTTCTTCCGCTGGGTGTCGGTGAACACCTTCGCGCCGGTGACCCGGAACTTGTGGTCCGGCATGAGCCGGGCGACCTTCCGGTCCTTCGCGAGCTGCTTGTTCGTCAGCTCCGAGTTCGACTTGAACTCGTTGAACTCCTTGGTGCGCCGGTTGTAGGCGTCGTACCGGCGCGTCTCGACGACGTTGCCCTGCGCGTCGATGAGTTCGACGGTGACCTCACACAGCCAGTCCGGCCCGACCAGGCGGAAGTCACGGACAAGCTGGGCTTCGAACGACGATCCCTTGTGGTTGTTGACCTGGTTACGGATGAACCGTTGCTCGAACCAGTGCTCGAAACTCAGACTCTCGTTGTTGTTGAAGTACCGGGCGTAGATCTCGAACCTGCGGTCCTCCGGGTCACCGGACTTGTCCGCGATCTTCTGCCACGCCTTGTAGTTCTTCTCCGTGTCGCCCGGGACCTTGGACAGGGCCTTGGTCCTGTTGGCGGCCGTCGGCGCCTTCACCCCGTCGTACGCCTTGCCGGGAAGGTCGTAGTTGAAGTTCTTCGGATTGCCCTGCCAGGCGGCGAAGTTCGATCCGGTGGGGTCGTTGGGGAAACCCGAGCTCGTCGGCGTGCTCTGTTCCGTGCGTCCCAGGTTCTTCTTGTCGCAGCGCTGGGCGCCGGGCTTGACCCTGGCCGAGACAGCGCGTGGCGCTGCGGTGGCGGTGTCGGTCTCGATGCCGGGCAGACCGGTCACGGTGATCGCCGAGGCGATCCCTAACGCGACCAGGACGCGGCCGGCCGTACGCCACCGCTCGGGTATACGCAGTGCTCTGTTCAAGAGTGACCATCCCTCATGTGGGGCCTTGAGGGGCTAGGGGCGGCGCGTGAGGCCCCCGTGACGTGTACGCGCCGCCCAATCACCCTAGACCGGCCCATCGTCACGTAAAAAGCGGTTAAGGGTGTGTCCCCGATCCACTCAAGGTGCTCACAAAGGGAGTTGACGTGTGCTCAGTCGGTGAAGTACAGACTCTCCATGTGGCTGGTCGCCTGCTCACTGTGCCGCACCCTCAGCGAGGAGGCGTCCAGATCGGCCCTCCCCCACGGGTCCGCGTCGCCCAGGCATGCGGTGGCGAGAGCGCCCCAGTCGTTCTGATTCGGGTCGTCGTCCGGGTCGAAGTACACATCGAGGTCTTCGAGGCCCTCCGCGGTGATCCCCAGGGCGGACATGACCCCCTGCGGGTCGCCGGTCACGACGAACGGTTCGTCACCGGGCCAGCCGCAGGCATGGAACATGGTGCCGTCCGGCAGCCACACGAGATCTTCCGTGTGCTCGGCACCGCAGTGCACCTCCACCCTGCCCACGATCCGCGCGTCGGGGAAGCGCTCACGCAGCCGGGTGGCCTCCGCGAGCAGCGGCATGTCGTTGCCGTCGTCCGCGAACGCCGGATCGGAGACCGACATGACGTTTCCCCACACCCCCACCTGGACGATGTCCAGATCGGCCCTCGTGGCGACCGTCATCATGTCGCTCCGCTTACGGGGGCCGAGGTCTTCGATCACCTCGTCGACCGCCTCCAGGGAGCGGGCGAACTCCACGGCCCGCTCCGCGTCGTTGGGCGGGAGGTCGCCGACCGCCCCCGTGAACGGCGGCTGGAGAACGGTGAGTTCGTAACGGCTGCCACTGCCCCGGGTTTCGCGGTCGGCGGGCACGGTCCAGAAGTCGGTGTCAGACATGCCCGTCACCGTAACGGGTCCTCCGGCCGCTCCCTTGGCGACCGCCGGAACGGCCATGCCCGTCGGCCCGCCCGGCAGGGGCGACCGCGCGTATATGTGGAATCGCTCAAGCCGCCCGGCCGGATCAGCCGTTGACGGCGGGTCGAGCCGCTTGACCGACGCAGTTGGCGTAAACCAGCACACGCGTTTGATCGCGCTCGTCCATCCGGGAATGCTGGCGCCTGTTGGGCCCCGGGGCATCCCGGTTCCAGAACGGGCCCAAGGGGCAAGGGGACACGGGGAGGACGCAGTGACGACACGGGACGAGTGGGAGCAGCTCAAGGCCGGAGCGGCAGCATCGTCGACGCACATGCAGTTGAACCATTATCAGGCCGATTCCGGGGGCGGTACGCCCGGGGCCAACACGTCGGCGGACCTGAAGTCGAGCAAGAGGGCATGGGCCCAGGCGGGCAACGGCACCAAGGGCCTTGCTGTGCCGATCGGTTCCGCGCTGACGAAACTTGCAGACGGACAGACCGGGCTGGACGACACAGCCGGATACCGGAGCGCGGCGGCACAGAAGGAGCTGTACACCTCCTGGAGGAAGTACGCAGAGAACGTGCGCAAGCGCTGCACGTCCCTGGGCGGGCTCCTTGAGGCTTCAGGGCGTGACCTGTCGAAGACGGATGAGTCCCTGAAGACCGAGCTGGACGCGCTCAGGAGCAGGTACACGGACACCCAGGCCGTCGGCGGTCAGCCCAAGGGGAGGTGATCCGGGCGCATGGATCTTGCGACGCTGAAAGCGCTCAAGCCGTCGGAGTTCGAGAATGCCGCGGATGCGTACCGGGCGACGGACCGGATGGCCGATGCGGCCAAGGACACCGTCGACAACCGGATCGCCGCGGGGATACGTAACCAGCTCTCGGGTGCGACCGCGGATGCCGCCCTTCGGGAGCTGGCCGCACTGTCGAAGAACTTCCAGTACATACAGACCGAGTGCGGGCTGGTGACCACCGCGCTGAACGGTTTCGCGTTCGAAATGGCTGTGGCCAAAAGAAAACTGGAAGCGGCGATCGAGGACGCGCAGGCGGACCACTGCACGGTGCACGCAGACGGTTCGGTCGGCTTCCCGGCAGGCAGGAAGCCGGGGGAGGAGAAGGACGCCCCGGGCGGGACCGTGACCGGTAGCGCCGGGGGCAGCCCGACGTCCGACGCCCTGGACCGCCAGGCGGCGAACATCCACCCGAACCCGTACTACGGCGCGGCCATCGCCTATGCCGACCGGATAGCGGACGCCTTGCAGGAAGCCACCGACGCGGACGCGAAGTGGGCACCGAAGCTTCGCGCCCTCCAAGCCGACGACGACCTCGTGGTCTCGAACCGGGACCGGGTGGACGTGAAGTCCGACCGGGGTGGGGTACTCAAGGCCGCCGACCCCTACCTGGACAGCATCAAGCCCCCGCCGAAGGAAGCCACCCCCGAGGAGAGCGCGGAGTGGTGGAAGAACCTCACCCCGGAGCAGCGGGCCGACTATCTGGCCGTCCATCCGAACGCCATCGGGTCGATGAACGGCTTACCGTCCGACGTACGCGACGACGCGAACAGAATGGTTCTGGACGAGACGAGGGCGAGATACCAGCTGGATCTGGACGCCATTCCGAAAGAGCCGGCCAAGTACGCCCCCAATACCAACGGCAGCTACCCCGCCGTCGTCATCACCCCGCAGTGGCAGCAGTGGCACGACAAGTACGGGGACAAGAAGGCCAGGATCGAGGGCGTGCTGAAGGGAGCGGAGGCCATCCAGGACCGCTTCGACCGTACAGGTCAGGACGGGCTTCCCGAGGCGTACCTGCTCGGCTTCGATCCCACCGGCCTCGGGGACGGGAAAGTCATCCTCGCCAACGGGAATCCGGACACAGCCGATCACGTAGGCGTCTGGGTCCCCGGTACGAAAGCGGGACTGGAATCGGTCCGTGGGGACCTCGGTCGTGCCGAAGGACTCTGGAACGCAAGTCAGCGCCTTGCCCCCGGTCAGAACGTCTCCACCATCATGTGGCTCGACTACAACGCGCCGGACAACGTCCTTCCCCAGGCGACGCGCGGGGAGTACGCGGAAGAGGGGGGCCCGCGGCTCCACGACTTCCTGGAGGGGAACAGAGTCGCGCAGCAGGCCGACGACGGCGCTCGCTCACACACGACTGTCGTCGGGCACAGCTACGGAAGCACGGTCGTCGGCGTCTCTGCGCAGTCGGGAAGCTGGGACGACGCCAAGACCACCGACGACTACGTCTTCGCGGGCAGTCCCGGCGTCCAGGCCGATCATGCTGCGGACCTGGGTGTCAGAGGTGACCATGTATGGGCCATGGGCGCCGGCTCCTGGGACGACCAGCTGGTCCGGCAGGGGGGCCGAGCGATGGGGCTCGGTGACAACGGAGTCATTCCCACCGACGAATCCTTCGGCGGGAAGATCATGGCAAGCGACTCCGGCGGACACACTGGATTCTACGACGAGGGCTCTCTCAGCCTACGAAATCAGGCAGCCGTGATCGCCGGCGCATACGACAAGGTGAAACTTGAATAGGCGATTTTCTGCACTGGGATTAAGTATCGCAGTATGCGCGCTGGCGGTGGCGTGTTCAGGAAAGGAGGAGCCGATGGAGCAACGGGACAAGAACACCGTGAAAGCGGACGTCGAGAGGGCATCCAGCCGGATTCTCGAACTGATCGACATCAAGGGGACGGCCACGGAGCCGGGGGCTACGACGATGCCCTGCTCCGATGACTATTACCAGGATGAGCCCTACTACGCACTTCACCCCTGGAGCCTCTACAAGGCACCCTTCGCCGAGCTGCAAAAAGGTATGAACCGCCTGCGGGTCGCACTCCCGAAGGACGGCTGGACGATCACGAAGGACGGCAGGGACGGCACTATCGGCAACAGCCCGCAGATCGTCGCGGAGTCCAAGGGGCGTGGATTCATGGTCGACGTAAGACTGCACAAAGAGGTCAAGGCCCAAAAGTCCCCGGCCATGCTGGAGGTCACCGTCCAATCGCGTTGCTACCGGTCGCCGGTCACCCCGACGCCTTCGGAGGGATAGCCCGCCGGCAAGCGTGGCCAAGAACGCCGATCGGCCCCCGGCAGGCTCGCGCCGGGGACCGTTCACACGCGTACGGTGTGTACATGGGGTGACCTGCCAGCGAGTGCAGAAGGGTGTGGACCGCCTGCCGGCCGATCTCCCGAAAGACGGCTGGAAGATCGTCAAGGACGGCGGGGGCCGCGTTCAGAAACGGGCGGGCCGGGCCCTTGGAGTCGCGGACCGCCCGTCGACGCCCTCGGTCCGGCCATCGCCCTCACGCCCCGGCTCAGTTCGCCCTCGGCACCTCGATGTCGTAGACCAGCGCGTACACGATGTCCCTGGCCTGGCGCAGGTCGTAGCCCGTCGCGTCCACAATCACCTTGACCGCCCGGATGGTGTCACCACCCAGCATGAACATGCGCGCGTCGTCCTGCGCCTCGGCCGGAACCGGGAAGACACGGGCTCGCCGCGGATCCACGCTCCGCGGGAGCCTCGGCAAACCGCCCTCTTCTTTCCTCTTTCCCCACAACACCTTGGGTCTGACACCCCTCCCCCGTACGGCCGGTTCGTGGAGCGCATCCTATGCGGACGGGTCGGACGATGCCCGAACCCGTCGGCCCGGACGCCTGCGGGCGAACCCGTGGAGTCCGGCTCCCGATCAACCGTTGACGGTGAACCAGGCGCCGCGCGACTTCTTCCACTCGTCGTGGTCGAGGTCCTTGGCCTCCGTACCGTCCCCGTACAGGTCGGCCGAACCCGCGTCCGTGATCAGCTGGGCGCGTGCGCCGGCCGTGTTCAGGTCGGGGACGGCGACGACGGCCTCCCAGCCGCCCGGGTCGGTGGTCGGCAGGTCCAGGCGCTTGACCGGTGCGTGGCCCGCGATTCCGTCCCAGGAGTAGAGGGCGTACGGGTCGGAGTTGTCGTCCGCCGCCCAGGAACCGGCCACGATCAGATACTGGTCGGCGGAGTTCTTGCGGATGTCGCGGATGCTGAGGCCGCCGAGGTCCAGCTCGATCGGGGTGCCGATGACCGCCTTCGCTCCGGAACCGGCCACCTTGTCGAAGTTGGTGACGGGCACGATCAGCGCCTTGCCGCCCTCCTTCGGCGGGACGAGCGGGGCGCGGAAGCCGAGGTAGGCGGTGGTCGTCGAGCCGGGTGCGAACTCCAGGCCCTCGATGTTGAACCCGTCGATCTGCTTGGGCACTTCGCCGTCGGCGGTCCCCGCGGCGAAGCCGTAGCGGTTGCCGTTGGCCTTGTCCCAGGCGACGAGGTCGTCCCGGAGCTTCTTGTACGAGCCGCCGACGGTCAGCTGGGTCGCGGCGCCGGAGCCGCTCACCGTGGTGGTGAAGACGGTGTTGCGGTCCGCCTTGTACTCGCCGTCCTTGTTGTTGCCCAGCGAGCCCGTCCAGTAGACGGTGTTGCCGACCCGGGCCGCGCCCTCGATGTCGATCTCCTTGGAGACGCCGAGCTTCGAGGCCACGTCCCACGTCCGTACGGGCGCTCCGGAGGCGGAACCGTCGTAGAGGCGAAGAGTGTTGGACTCGTCGTCGGCGACCAGCACATAGCCGTCCCCGGCGTCGACGGCGGCCGAGGCATCGGAGGAGCCGGTGAGGTAGCGGGTGTCGGCCGCGTTCTGCACGGCGGCGGAGGCCGCGAAGTGCAGCGAGTTGGTGGCGGTCTTCCCGCCGAGTCCGGTGACCTTGATGGTGAGGTCGGTGTAGCCGCGGGCGTGTGCGGCGACGCGGAGCTGCCGGGTGGCGCCGGTGCCGGCCACGGTGACGTCCCCAGTGGCGGCGACGGACGTCTTTGAGCTGGCGGACGCGGCCACACCGAGCGCGGCGGCGTCGGCGCCGCTCTGTGCCACGGTGACCGTCACAACGGGGTCGGCGGTGGCGCCGACGGCACCGGAGAGATAGCCGGCCGACAGGGTGATCGTCGGTGTTCCGTAGCTCGCGGCGTGCGCAGGCACGCCGAGACCCAGGGCGGCCAGCGCCAGGGCGCCTCCCGTGGCGGCGACGGTACGGCGGTGGCGGAGAACAGGGGGAAGCGGCACGGCGTACCTCTCGTCGGCGTGGTGTCGAGGAGTAGGTTCCGGTTCCCGTGCCAACGGACGGCGCACGCCAGGAGTACGCCGGACGAACAACGTCGAACGGCCCCCGGCAGGCTTGCGCCGGGGGCCGTTCACACGCGTACGAAAGTGCTCAGACGTTGAAGCCCAGCGCGCGCAGCTGCTCGCGCCCGTCGTCCGTGATCTTGTCCGGGCCCCACGGCGGCATCCAGACCCAGTTGATCCGGAGCTCGTTGACGATGCCGTCGGTGGCGGACTTCGCCTGGTCCTCGATGACATCGGTCAGCGGGCAGGCCGCGGACGTCAGGGTCATGTCGAGGGTCGCGATGTTGGCGTCGTCGATGTGGATGCCGTAGATCAGGCCCAGGTTGACGACGTCGATGCCCAGCTCGGGGTCGACGACGTCGTACAGCGCCTCGCGGACCTCCTCCTCGGAGGCCGGCTTCGTGGTGAGAGTCTCGTTGTCGCTCATGCCGTCTTCCCTTCGGACAGCGCTTTCGCCGTCGCGTCCTTCCACGCCATCCAGCTCAGCAGCGCGCACTTGACCCGGGCCGGGTACTTGGAGACACCGGCGAACGCGACCGCGTCCTCCAGCACCTCCTCCATCGCATCGTCCGGCTCCAGCTGTCCCTTGGACTGCATCAGCTCCAGGAACGCGGCCTGGATCTTCTGGGCCTCGCCCAGTTCCTTGCCCACCAGCAGCTCGTTCAGCACGGAGGCGCTGGCCTGGCTGATGGAGCAGCCCTGACCTTCGTAGCTCACATCGGCGATCGTCTCGCCGTCGTACCGCACCCGCAACGTGATCTCGTCACCACACGTCGGATTGACGTGGTGCACCTCGGCATCGCCGTCCCGCAGGCCGCGCCCGTGGGGGTGCTTGTAGTGGTCCAGGATCACTTCCTGGTACATGGAATCAAGCTTCACCAGTCAACCCTCAGCCGCTGTCTAACCGAAAAAGTTCCGGACGTGTTCCAGACCGTCCACCAGGGCGTCGACCTCGGCGGGCGTGGAGTACAGATAGAACGACGCTCGCGTCGTCGCAGGAATTCCGTACCTCAGGCAGACCGGTCGTGCGCAGTGGTGTCCGACGCGGACCGCGACGCCCAGCTCGTCGAGCACCTGACCCACGTCGTGGGGGTGGATGTCGCCGAGCGTGAACGAGATCGTGGCGCCGCGGTCCTCCGCGGTGGCCGGACCGATGATCCTGAGGTCCGGGACCTCCAGCAGACGCTTCACCGCGTACTCGGTGATGGCCTGCTCGTGGCGGTGGATGTTCTCCATGCCGATCGCCGAGAGGTAGTCCACAGCCGCGCCGAGGCCCACGGCCTGCGCGATCGGGGGCGTACCGGCCTCGAACTTGTGCGGCGCGGGGGCGTAGGTCGACGAGTGCATCGACACGGTCTCGATCATCTCGCCGCCGCCGAGGAACGGCGGCAGGTCCTCCAGGAGCTCCTGCCGTCCCCAGAGCACGCCGATGCCGGTCGGGCCGACCATCTTGTGACCGGTGAAGGCCACGAAGTCGGCCTGGAGCGCCTGCACGTCGAGCACCATGTGCGGGGCGGCCTGCGAGGCGTCGATGCAGACCAGCGCGCCGACTTCCTGGGCGCGCCGGACGATCTGCTCGACCGGGTTGATCGTGCCCAGGATGTTCGAGACCAGCGTGAAGGAGACGATCTTCGTCTTCTCGGTGATGATCTCGTCGATGTTGGACAGGTCGAGCCGGCCGTCGTCGGTGATGCCGAACCACTTCAGCTTCGCGCCGGTGCGCTGCGAGAGCAGCTGCCACGGCACGATGTTGGAGTGGTGCTCCATCTCCGTGGTGACGATCTCGGTCTCGTGGTCGACCCGGTAGGGCTCGTCGGCCCAGCCGAGCATGTTCGCCACGAGGTTGAGCGACTCCGAGGCGTTCTTGGTGAAGATCACCTCGTTACGGCTGGGCGCGTTGATGAACGCGGCGACCTTGTCACGGGCGCCTTCGTACAGCGCCGTGGCCTCCTCCGCGATCGTGTACACGCCGCGGTGCACATTGGCGTTGTGCCGCTCGTAGTACTCGTTGACGGCATCGAGCACCTGGCGCGGCTTCTGCGAGGTCGCCGCGCTGTCCAGGTAAACGATCTTCTTGCCGTCGTGGACCGTGCGGTCCAGGATCGGGAAGTCCTTGCGGATCGCCTCGGTGTCGAGGAGGCCGGAGAGCCCCTGTCGGGCGTCAGTCACGCGGAAGCGCCACCCTTCGTGTAGGCCTCGTAGCCCTCGTCCTCCAGCTTGTCCGCGAGCTCGGCGCCGCCGGACTCTGCGATCCGGCCGTTGGCGAAGACGTGCACGAAGTCGGGCTTGATGTAGCGGAGGATCCGCGTGTAGTGCGTGATCAGCAGGGTGCCGACCTCGCCGGACTCGCGGACCCGGTTGACTCCTTCGGAGACGGTCTTCAGCGCGTCGACGTCCAGGCCGGAGTCGGTCTCGTCGAGGATCGCGATCTTCGGCTTGAGGAGCTCCAGCTGAAGGATCTCGTGGCGCTTCTTCTCACCGCCGGAGAAGCCCTCGTTGACGTTGCGCTCGGCGAACGCCGGGTCCATCTGCAGACCGGCCATCGTCTCCTTGACCTCCTTCACCCAGGTACGCAGCTTGGGCGCCTCGCCGCGGACGGCGGTGGCGGAGGTACGCAGGAAGTTGGAGACCGAGACGCCGGGGATCTCGACCGGGTACTGCATGGCGAGGAACAGGCCGGCACGGGCGCGCTCGTCGACGGTCATGTCCAGGACGTTCTCGCCGTCCAGGGTCACCGTGCCGCTGGTGATCGTGTACTTGGGGTGACCCGCCAGCGAGTACGCGAGGGTGGACTTGCCGGACCCGTTGGGGCCCATGATGGCGTGGGTCTCGCCCTGCTTCACGGTCAGGTCGACGCCCTTGAGGATCTCCTTCGTGGCGTTGTCGGCCTCGACGGTGACGTGCAGGTCGCGGATTTCAAGCGTTGCCATGGGTGACTCAGGACTCCTGGGTGACGGAGACGAGCACATCGTCCCCTTCGATCTTGACGGGGTATACGGGGACGGGGCGCGTCGCGGGAAGGCCGGACGGCTTGCCGGTGCGCAGGTCGAAGCTCGATCCGTGCAGCCAGCACTCGATCATGCAGTCCTCGACCTCGCCCTCGGACAGCGAGACGTTCGCGTGCGAGCAGATGTCGTTGATCGCGAACACCTCGCCTTCGGTGCGGACGACGGACACCGGCGTGCCGTCGAGCTCCACCCGCTTCGGGGTGTCGTCCTCCAGCTCGCTCAGCGCGCACGCCTTGACGAAGGTCATCAGACCGACGCCTTCAGCTCGGTCTCGATCTTGTCGAGGAGACGGGCTTCGACGTCCGGCAGGCCGATCTGCTGGACCAGCTCGGCGAAGAAGCCGCGCACGACGAGGCGGCGGGCCTCCTCGGCCGGGATGCCGCGCGACTGGAGGTAGAAGAGCTGCTCGTCGTCGAAGCGGCCGGTCGCGGAGGCGTGGCCGGCGCCGACGATCTCGCCGGTCTCGATCTCCAGGTTCGGCACCGAGTCGACCCGCGCACCGTCCGTGAGGACCAGGTTGCGGTTCATCTCGTAGGTGTCGGTTCCCTCGGCACTGGCCTGGATGAGGACGTCACCGATCCAGACGGCGTGGGCGCCGTCGCCCTGCAGCGCGCCCTTGTAGGCCACGTTGGACTTGCAGTGCGGGGCGTTGTGGTCGACCAGGAGGCGGTGCTCCTGGTGCTGGCCCTTGTCGGTGAAGTACAGACCGAAGAGCTCCGCCTCGCCGCCGGGGCCCGCGTAGGCGATCCGCGGGTGAAGGCGGACGAGGTCGCCGCCGAAGGTGACGACGATGGACTTGAAGGAGGCGTCGCGGCCGACCAGCGCGTTGTGCTGGCCGACGTGAACGGCCTGCTCGTCCCAGTCCTGGACGGAGACGACGGTCAGCTTCGCACCGTCGCCCAGGACGTAGTCGACGTTGGCGGCGAGCACCGCGTCACCGGTGTGGTCGATGACGACGACGGCCTCGGCGAAGGCGCCCAGCTCGATGACCTGGTGGCCGTAGGCCACGCCGCCCTCACCGTGCACGGCGATCCGGATCGGCTCGGTGAGCACGGCTTCCTTGCCGACGGTGACGACAGAGGCCTGCTCGAAGGACGAGTACGCCTGCGCGGCGACCCGGTCCACGGGCGTACCGGCCTTGCCGAGGCGGGCGTCGTCACGGCCGACGGTCTCGACCGTGACACCCGCGGGGGCCTCGATGGCGACCTTCACACCGCTGCCGGTGGCGACGGCCGTGCCGTCGTGCAGCCCGCGCAGCCGCTCCAGCGGCGTGAACCGCCACTCCTCCTCGCGGCCGTGCGGGACCGGGAAGTCCGCGACGTCGAAGGACGGGGGCGCGCTCATGCGCGTGGCGACGGTCGACTCGGCGGCCACCGCGATGGAGCCGGCAGTGGTGGATCCCGCCGGGATGTTCTGAGCCTCAGCCATGGCTGTCGTAGTGCTCGCTTTCTCAGTCGGACAGATGTCAGGGGGATTCGGTCGTCGGCGTGCTAGCCGACCGAACCCTCCATCTGGAGCTCGATCAGCCGGTTGAGCTCGAGGGCGTACTCCATCGGGAGTTCCTTCGCGATCGGCTCGACGAAGCCACGCACGATCATCGCCATCGCCTCGAACTCGGTCATGCCGCGGCTCATCAGGTAGAAGAGCTGGTCCTCGGAGACCTTGGAGACGGTCGCCTCGTGGCCCATCGACACGTCGTCCTCGCGGACATCGACGTACGGGTAGGTGTCGGAGCGCGAGATGGTGTCGACCAGCAGCGCGTCACACAGCACATTGGACTTCGAGCCCGGCGCGCCCTCGCCGATCTCGATCAGGCCGCGGTAGGAGGTGCGGCCGCCGCCTCGCGCCACCGACTTGGAGACGATGTTCGACGAGGTGTTCGGGGCCATGTGGACCATCTTGGCGCCGGCGTCCTGGTGCTGGCCCTCGCCCGCGAAGGCGATGGACAGGGTCTCGCCCTTGGCGTGCTCGCCCATCAGGTAGACGGCCGGGTACTTCATGGTGACCTTGGAGCCGATGTTGCCGTCGACCCACTCCATGGTCGCGCCCTCGTAGGCGACGGCGCGCTTGGTCACCAGGTTGTAGACGTTGTTCGACCAGTTCTGGATCGTCGTGTAGCGGCAGCGGCCGCCCTTCTTCACGATGATCTCGACGACCGCGGAGTGCAGCGAGTCCGAGGAGTAGATCGGCGCGGTACAGCCCTCGACGTAGTGGACGTAGGCGTCCTCGTCGACGATGATCAGCGTCCGCTCGAACTGTCCCATGTTCTCCGTGTTGATACGGAAGTAGGCCTGGAGCGGGATCTCCACGTGCACGCCCTTCGGCACGTAGATGAACGAGCCGCCGGACCACACGGCCGAGTTCAGCGAGGCGAACTTGTTGTCACCGACGGGGATGACGGTGCCGAAGTACTCCTTGAAGAGCTCCGGGTGCTCCTTCAGCGCGGTGTCGGTGTCCATGAAGATGACACCCTGCGCCTCCAGCTCCTCGTTGATCTGGTGGTAGACGACCTCGGACTCGTACTGCGCGGCGACACCGGCGACGAGGCGCTGCTTCTCCGCCTCCGGGATCCCGAGCTTGTCGTACGTGTTCTTGATGTCCTCGGGCAGGTCCTCCCAGGACTCCGCCTGCTTCTCCGTGGAACGCACGAAGTACTTGATGTTGTCGAAGTCGATGCCCGACAGGTCCGAGCCCCAGTTCGGCATGGGCTTCTTGCCGAAGAGCTTGAGGCCCTTGAGACGCAGCTTCAGCATCCACTCGGGCTCGTTCTTCTTCTCCGAGATGTCGCGGACGACAGCCTCGGAGAGGCCGCGCTTGGCCGCTGCGCCTGCCGCGTCGGAGTCGGCCCAGCCGAATTCGTACGTGCCCAGGCCATCGAGCTCAGGGTGGGCAGTCTCCGTAGGGAGCGTCATGCGGGGTTCCTCCCGGCCGTGCTTGCAGATGCTGGATCGGTGGTCTGTGGGGTGGTGGGGTGTCCACTGCGCGGAATGTACGTCGTACACACCCCGTCGCCGTGGGCGATGGTGGCCAGACGCTGCACATGGGTCCCCAGGAGGCTGGAGAAGATCTCCGTCTCCGCCTCGCACAGCTGCGGGTACTGCTCGGCGACATGTGCGACCGGGCAGTGGTGCTGACACAGCTGCTCACCCTGCTGCGGGCCCGGCGCGCTGCGCGCCGTAGCAGCGTACCCGTCGGCGGACAAGGCCTTGGCCAGCGCCTCCGTACGGGATTCGGGGTCCGCGGCCTCGATGGCCGCGCGGTAGGCCGCCGACTGGTCGGCGATCCTGGCCCGGGCGAAGACCATGACCGCTTCGTCGCCCGAGGTCTCGGCGATCCAGCGCAGGGCGTCCGCGGCGAGCTGGTCGTAGGACTGGTCGAAGGCGTCCCGGCCGCAGTCGGTCAGGGCGAACACCTTGGCCGGGCGGCCACGGGTCCGTGCCCCGTACACCCGCTGCTCGCGGGCCTCGACGACGACGTCGGAGACGAGGGCGTCGAGGTGGCGGCGGACGGCGGCCTGGGTGAGGCCCAGGCGCTTCGCCAGGTCGGCGACGGTGGACGGGCCGTGGTCCAGGATGGAGCGCGCGACCCGGTTGCGCGTCGAGCGCTCTCCGGTCGCGAGTTCCTCCTGCGGAGCCTCGCCAACGTATTTCACAACGCCATTGTTGCGTAATTCCCTCGACTCTGACAACCACGGTCCGGAACGATCAAGGGTGGAATCCATCACTTAGGGTTACCTAATCAAGCCCCCGGACCGGGCCCCGGCAGGCGGCTGCCTAGACTTACCGCCCATGAAGAGCGAGCCCGCCCCACCCCCCACCGGCCCGGCCGTCCAGGTCCGCGGCCTGGTGAAGCGGTACGGCAGCAAAGCCGCGGTGGACGGCCTCGACCTGGATGTCCGGGCCGGCGCGGTCACCGCGATCCTCGGCCCCAACGGCGCGGGCAAGACCACCACGGTCGAGACGTGCGAGGGATACCGCCGTCCGGACGGCGGGACGGTCCGGGTCCTGGGCCTCGACCCGGTCGCCGACGCGGCGCGCCTGCGCCCCCGCATCGGCGTGATGCTCCAGTCCGGCGGCGTCTACTCCGGCGCGCGCGCCGACGAGATGCTCCGCCACATGGCGAAACTGCACGCCCACCCCCTGGACGTGGACGCCCTCATCGAACGTCTGGGCCTGGGCGGCTGCGGCCGCACCACCTACCGCCGGCTCTCCGGCGGCCAGCAGCAGCGGCTCGCCCTGGCGATGGCCGTCGTGGGCCGCCCGGAACTGGTCTTCCTGGACGAGCCGACCGCCGGCCTCGACCCGCAGGCCCGTCGCTCCACCTGGGAACTCGTACGCGAACTGCGCACCGACGGAGTCTCCGTCGTCCTCACCACCCACTTCATGGACGAGGCCGAGGAGCTCGCCGACGACGTCGCCATCATCGACGCCGGCCGGCTCCTCACCCAGGGCAGCCCCGAGGCGCTCTGCCGCGGCGGCGCCGAGAACACCCTGCGCTTCACCGGCCGTCCCGGCCTCGACCTCGGCTCCCTGCTGAAGGCGCTGCCCGACGGCACGGAGGCGGCCGAGCTCGCCACCGGCGCGTACCGCATCACCGGCGACGTCGACCCGCAGCTGCTGGCCACCGTCACCTCCTGGTGCGCCCAGCACGGCGTGATGCCCTCCGGCATCTCCGTCGAGCGCCACACCCTGGAGGACGTCTTCCTCGAACTGACCGGCAAGGAGCTGCGCGTATGAGCGCCGGTACGTACGTCCCCCGGCCGGGCGCCGCCCCGTTGCCACGCATGATCGCCGCGCAGACCGCGCTGGAGACCCGGATGCTGCTGCGCAACGGCGAGCAGCTGCTGCTGACGGTGATCATCCCGACGCTGCTGCTCGTGCTGTTCAGCGCGGTCGACATCGTGGACACCGGCTCGGGCGAGTCGGTCGACTTCCTGACCCCGGGCATCCTCGCCCTCGCCGTGATGTCCACGGCGTTCACCGGCCAGGCCATCGCCACCGGATTCGAGCGGCGCTACGGCGTGCTCAAGCGGCTCGCCGCCTCGCCGCTCCCCCGCTGGGCGCTGATGACCGCCAAGACCCTCGCGGTCCTGGTCACCGAGGTGCTCCAGGTCGTGCTGCTGACGGTGATCGCCTTCGCGCTGGGCTGGTCGCCCCATGGCAACCCGTTCGCCGTTCTGCTGCTCCTGGTGCTGGGGACCGCCGCGTTCTCCGGGCTCGGGCTGCTGATGGCCGGGACGCTGAAGGCGGAGGCGACGCTGGCCGCCGCCAATCTGGTCTTCCTGCTGCTGCTGGTCGGCGGCGGGGTCATCGTGCCGCTGGACAAGTTCCCGGACGCGGTGCAGTCCGTGCTGGGGCTGCTGCCGATCGCGGCCCTCTCGGGCGGGCTGCGGGACGTCCTGCAGCATGGTGCGGCGATGCCGTGGGGCGACCTGGGGATCCTCGCGGTGTGGACGGTGCTGGGGCTGGGTGCGGCGGCGAGGTTCTTCCGCTGGGAGTGAGCCCGCGGGTGCGTTCCGTAGGCGGTTCGGGGTAACTCGTCCCCCTCGTGAAAGCTTGCACAAGCCGCCGCCTACGATGGTGCGCGTGCCCAAGCTGACCCGAGCCGATGTCGCTCAAGCCGTGCGGAACCCGCTCCTGTACATCGCCGAACGCTGGACGCCGTCCCCCCGGACGGTCCGCCGTGCGGCCATGTCGGCCGTCGTCATGACCGTCGTCATCGTCGTCACCGGCGGTGCCGTGCGGCTGACCGGTTCCGGCCTCGGCTGCCCGACCTGGCCCAAGTGCACCGACGACAGTCTGACGGCGACCGGCGCGATGGGCTTCCACGGCGCGATCGAGTTCGGCAACCGGATGCTCACCTACGTCCTGTGCGCGGCTGTCGGGTGGGCGATCATCGCCGCCCGGTCCGCCAAGCCGTGGCGCCGCAGCCTGACCCGGCTCGGCTGGACGCAGTTCTGGGTGGTCATGGGCAACGCCGTGCTCGGCGGCATCGTGGTGCTCGTGGGCCTGAACCCGTACACCGTCGCGGCGCACTTCCTGCTCTCCACGGCACTGCTCACGATCGCCCTGGTGACGTGGCAGCGGGTCCGGGAGGGCGACACGGAGCCGCGCCCCCTGGTGGGCAAGGCCGTCTCGCAGCTCACCTGGCTGCTGGCGGTCGCGGCGGGGCTGCTGATCGCGGTCGGCACGGTGGTCACGGGGGCCGGGCGGCACGCCGGTGACTCCAGCGACGTCCACCGCATCCCGATCGACTGGAAGATGATCAGCCAGCTGCACGCCGACCTGGCCTGGGTCGTGGTGGCGCTGACCGTCGCGCTCTGGTTCGTCCTGAAGGCCGTCGACGCGCCCGTGGGCCCGCTGCACCGCGCCCGGGACCTCTTCCTGATCCTCATGGCGCAGGGCGTGATCGGGTACGTGCAGTATTTCAACGACACCCCCGAGATCCTGGTCGGCGTGCACATGCTGGGCTCGTGCCTGGTCTGGATCGGTGTGGTCCGCGTCGTGCTGTCGCTGCGCGAGCGGCCCGTGGCCGTCGCCCCCGTGCCCGGCCCGGCGGCCGAGCAGCCGGAGCCCGCCACGGCGGGCTGAGACCCGTCCGTGATTCCGCGGTAGGCGGCCAGGGCTGCCCGTACCCCTGTCACCCGCCCCGGCTCCATGCCCCGGGTCCCGCGTCCAGCAGCTCCGCGAGCCGGGCGCGGTCCGGCAGCGGCCCGTGGTCACCGGTGACCCGCAGCGCGGCGCCCGCGGTGAGATGCCCCAGCCGCAGCGCCCGTACGGTGTCCTCGCCACGCAGCAGCCCGGCGAGGAACCCTGCGGCGAACGCGTCACCGGCGCCGACCGGTTCGACGACCTCGACCCTGGGCGCGGGCACGGTGTGGACCCGGTTGCCGTCGAAGGCGGTGGCAGCCCGCCCACCGTCCTTGACGACGAGGATCCGCGGCTGAGGAAGCAGCGCCCGTACGTCGGCCGCGTCGGCCAGCTCCTCGCCCCACAATGCCTGCGCCTCGTCCAGCCCGACAAAGGTGATGTCCGCCTGCCGGGCGAGGGCGAGCAGCACACCGGCCGCCATGCCGTCCGGCCACAGGGCGGGCCGGTGGTTGACGTCGAAGCTGACCGGGCGGGGCCGTTCTGCGGCAGGAGGCTCCAGCAGAGCGGCCACCAGGTCGTGGCAGCCCGCGGAGAGCGCCGGTGTGATGCCGCTGAGGTGGATGAGCCCGGCCGTGCGTACGGCGTCGTCGCCCAGCAGGTCCGGGGTCAGGGCCGAGGCCGCGGAACCGCTGCGGTAGTAGTGGACCCGGGTGGCCTCGGTGCCGGGGTCCTTGACCAGGAGTCCGGTCGGACGGTGCGGGTCGGTCCGCACCCCGCTGACATCGACGCCGGACGCGGCCACCTCGGTGCGGATCCGGCGGCCGAACGGGTCGTCGCCGAGCGCGGAGACCCAGCGGGCGGGCACCCCGTGGCCGGCGAGGTACATCGCCACATTGGATTCGGCGCCGGCGATCCGTACGCCGAGCAGATCGGCGCCCTCCAGCGGGGCGGCCGGTTCCGGCACCAGCGCGGCCATGGTCTCGCCGATGCAGGTCACCGGGGGCCGGACGGGCCACCGGCCCTGCGGACGCGCGGTCGCGGTCATGCGGAACTCTCCTGCCGGCAGGCGGCAGGCAGACCCGCGGTCATCGCCCGGTGCCCGCGGGGAGGTGTACGGCGTCGAGGAAGGCGCGGGTGCGCTCGCGCAGGGCGTCGGTGCTGCCCCCGTCGGCCGCGTCGCCGATCAGCGGGGAACCGACGCCGACAGCGGTGGCGCCCCGGGCGAGATAGTCACGGGCCGCCTCGGCGTCCACTCCCCCGACAGGGACGAACGGCGCGTCCGGGAACGGCCCGCGCAGCGCCCCGAGATAGCCGGGGCCGCCGGCCTGCGCGGCGGGGAAGAGCTTGTACGCGTCGGCGCCGAGCCGCTGCGCGGCGACGATGTCGCTCGGGGTCATCACTCCGGCCAGCACCGGCAGCCCGAGGCGCTTCGCCTCGGTGACGCCTTCACAGACGGCCGGGGTGACGACGAAGTCGGCTCCCGCGTCGCGTACCGCGGCCGCGTCCTCGGCTGTCAGGACGGTGCCCGCGCCGAGCGGTGCGGCCGGGCCGAGCGCGGCACGGGCCCGGCGGATGACGTCGAGCGCGTCCCTGCCGCTGAGGGAGACCTCGATGAGCGGGAGTCCCTCCTCGGCCAGGGTGAGTACGGTCCTGAGTGCGGCGTCCGCGTCGGCGCCGCGCACGATGGCGACGATCCGGTGGGTGCGCAGCGCGGTCAGCAGTTCCACGTGCGGGTTTCCTTCCTCTTCGGCTGTACGGCGGTGGCCGGCCGGGCGCTCACCACTCGGCGAAGGCGCCGTCGTCGTGGCGCCACACCGGGTTGCGCCAGGCGTGTCCGGCACGGTCGGCGGCGCGTACGGCGGCCTCGTCGACGGTGATGCCGAGCCCCGGCAGGGCGGTGCGCCGGGCGTGGCCGGCGTCGAAGCGGAACGGTTCGGTGTCCACGACGTAGCTGAGCAGGTCGGCGTCCTTGTTGTAGTGGATGCCCCGGCTCTGCTCCTGGATGAGGAAGTTCGGGGTGGCGAAGGCGATCTGGAGGGCGGCGGCGAGGGCGATGGGACCGAGGGGGCAGTGCGGGGCAAGCTGCACCCCGAAGGTCTCGGCGAGCGAAGCGATGCGGTGCACCTCGGAGATGCCTCCGGCGTGCGAGGGGTCGGGCTGGGCGACCGCGATCCCTGCGGTCAGTGCGGGCAGGAAGTCGGCGCGTCCGTAGAGCCGTTCGCCGGTGGCGATGGGGACGGAGGTGGCGCCGACGAGGGCGGGCAGCAGATGCCCCTGCTCGGGCAGGAGCGGTTCCTCGACGAACAGCGGGTGCAGCGGCTCGATGGCGTGCAGCACCCGGCGGGCCCCGGCGGGTCCGAACCGGCCGTGCATGTCGACGGCGACGTCGCGGCCCGGGCCGAGCACCTCACGGACGGCGGCGACCCGTTCGACGACGGCGGCGGTCCCGGCGGGGGTGGGCAGCGCGGAGGTACGGCCCGCCGCGTTCATCTTGACCGCGGTGAAGCCGGCCTCGACCTGGGCGGTGACCTCCTCGGCGAGCCGGGCGGGTTCGTCGCCGCCCACCCAGGCGTAGACCCGGACCCGGTCACGCACGGGGCCGCCGAGCAGGGCGTGCACCGGGGCGCCGTACGTCTTTCCGGCGATGTCCCACAGGGCCTGGTCGATGCCGGCCACGGCGCTGGAGAGTATCGGGCCGCCCCGGTAGAAGCCGCCCTTGCTGAGCACCTGCCAGTGGTCCTGGATGCGCAGCGGGTCCTGGCCGGTCAGGTATTCGGCGAGGACGTCGACGGCGGCCCGGACGACCTCGGCCCGGCCCTCGACGACGGGTTCGCCCCAGCCGACGATGCCCTCGTCGGTCTCGATCCGGCAGAACAGCCAGCGCGGCGGGACGAGGAAGGTCTCGACACGGGTGATCCTCACCGGTCCGCGGTCCCCTCGTCGGTGGCAGCTGCGGTGCCGTGCACCCGGTCGAGATCGCGGACCGCCTGGTCGAGCAGGGCCCGCATGGCGTGTTCGGCGGTGGCCGGGTCCCGGTCGCGGACGGCGTCCAGGACGGCCCGGTGGCTGGGGACCGGGTCCTCGCCGTGCCGGGAGCTGTGCACGATCGCGTCACGGTGGGCGAGGCCGGACTCGATGACCACCTCCATGCGTTCCAGCAGTTCGTTGTGGGTGGCCGCAAGGAGGGCGCGGTGGAAGGCGAGGTCCGCCTCGACCGCGTGCGCCGCGCCGCCCTCCTGCTCACCCATCGCGGTGATCGCCGCTTCGAGGGCGACCAGGTCCGCCTCGGTGCGGCGTTCGGCGGCCAGCCGGACGGCGGCCGGCTCGATGATGCCGCGGACCTCGCCGAGGTTGCGCAGCAGTGCCAGGTCGGCACCGGAGCCGGTGCCGCCGGTGAACTGCCAGCGCAGCACGTCCGCGTCGAGCAGGTTCCAGTCGGAGCGGGCCCTGACGAAGGTGCCGCGTTTCTGGCGCGCGTCGACGATCCCCTTGGCCGCGAGCACCTTGAGGGACTCGCGCAGGGCGGTCAGGCTGACGTCGAGCTCGCCCTGGAGCGCCACGAGGTCGAGTGTCGCCCCTTCGGGGATCTCGCCGCTCAGGACCCGGCGCGCAAGAGTCTCCACGGTCTGGCCGTGCACTCCGCGGCGCGCGTATGGCGTCATGTCCGTGTGCCTTTCTGCTGTGCGAGAGGTGCGGCGGTGGTCAGGCGGAGCCCTTGACGACGGACCAGCCGCCGTCCACCAGGAGGCTCGATCCGGTGATGTAGGACGCTTCGTCGGCGGCGAGGAAGGCGATGGCGGCAGCCGCCTCGCCGGGGGTGCCGAACCGGCCCGCGGCGGTCTCGGCGACGCTCTTGCGCCGGTCCTCCTCCGTCACCCGGTCCCAGGCCGCGGTGAGGATGGGTCCGGGCAGCACGGCGTTGACCCGCACCTCGGGCCCGTACTCCACGGCGAGCTGTCCGCACAGGGAGAGCAGCGCACCCTTGGACGCCGCGTAGGCGGGGTGTCCCGGGATGCCCTTGTGCGCATGGACCGAGGAGGTCAGCACCACGGCACCGCACTGCGCGCGCAGGTCGGGCAGGACCGCCCGGAAGCCGAGGAAGGTTCCGGTGAGGTTCACCGCGAGCTGGCGCTCCCAGGAGTCGACGGTCATCGCGTGGGCGGGGGTGACGTCGACCGTGTAGGCGTTGCTCACCAGGACACCGACGGGGCCGAAGGTGTGCGCGGCGGCCACGGCCCGCTGCCAGTCGGCCTCGTCGGAGACGTCGGTGCGGACGAAGAGGGCCCGGCCGCCCCCGGCGCGGATGGATTCGGCGACGCTCTCGCCGAGGTCTTCCGCGATGTCCGCGAGGATCACCGCGGCGCCCTCCGCGGCGAGTCGTCCGGCGGTGGCCGCACCGATGCCCGAGGCGGCTCCGGTGACGACCGCCACTTTGCCGGCGAAGCGGGGGTGCGCGTTCATGAGGCGGATCGACTCCTCAGGACATCTGCGTGCTGTCGGCCGCCGGGGCCCGGCAGCGGGGCCTCGCCATGGTGGAGGAGCCTGGTCACAGCGTGACGGTGCGAGCGGGACGCCGTCAAGATTAATTACTAATTAAGCAACATTCGTGCACACACATGACGGCGGAGGCCGGCCGGGCGCCTGCCCGGCCGGCCTCCGCCGTCATGTGTGTGCCGCACCCGCGCGGCCGCCCTCAGGCCTTGTTGGCCGGGCCGCCGATCTGGATGCCGGCCATGCGGGTCCACTCGTACGGGCCCGTGTGGACCTTTGCGGCGAACTCGCCGTCGAAGGACTCGTGCATCGTGATCCCGGACTTCTGTGCGGCACTCTCGGCGACCGCGTACGAGGGGGCGACGAGATCGCCCCAGCCGCCGTCCTCGCCGACGAGGACGATGCGGGTGCCCATCTGCCCGATGTAGGCCAGCTGCCCCTCGGCACCGCCGTGCGCCTTCGCGAAGGCACCGATCTGCTTGGCCAGCCTGGCCGCCCTGCGCTCCGCGCGCGCCGCCTGCTTGCCGTCCACCTGCTGGGTCTCAGCCGTCTCTGCCATGCACAGGATGCTACCGATGGGTAGACCAACGTGCGACGGGCGGGGAGCGTGGCCTGTGCCACGCTCCCCGCCCGTCGGCAGGTCACCGAGGTGCTACCTCAGGAAGGGGTCCACCGCCACCGCGACGAACAGCAGCGACACATAGGTGATCGACCAGTGGAACAGCCGCATCTCCTTGAGCTTCCCGCCGGTCGCCCCGGCCTTGGCCCGGTTCAGCAGGCCGTGCGCCTCCCAGAGCCAGAAGCCGCCGGTCAGCAGCGCCACGGCCGTGTAGAACCAGCCGGTGTAGCCCAGCGGGGTCAGCAGCAGCGAGACGGCCACCATCACCCAGCTGTAGAGGACGATCTGGCGGGCCACCACCCGATTGGAGGCAATGACCGGAAGCATGGGAACGCCGACCCGCGCGTAGTCGTCCTTCACCTTCATGGAGAGCGGCCAGTAGTGCGGCGGCGTCCAGAAGAAGATGACGGCGAAGAGGATCACCGCGGCCCAGGACATCGAGTCGGTCACGGCCGACCAGCCGATGAGCACCGGCATGCAGCCCGCGATGCCGCCCCAGACGATGTTCTGCGAGGTACGGCGCTTCAGGATCATCGTGTACACGACGACGTAGAAGAGCAGGGCGCCGAGCGACAGGGCTGCCGACAGCCAGTTCACCAGCAGGCCGAACCAGACCGTCGAGATCACCGCGAGGGCGATGCCGAAGGCCAGGCACTCGCGAGGGCTCACCATGCCGGTGACCAGCGGGCGCTGCGACGTACGGTCCATCAACGCGTCGATGTCGCGGTCGATGTACATGTTCAGTGCATTGGCACCACCGGCGGACAGATATCCGCCGACGGTGGTAGTGAGCACGAGCCACAGGTCGGGTACACCCTGAGCGGCCAGGAACATCACCGGAACAGTGGTGATCAGCAACAGCTCGATGATCCGAGGCTTGGTCAGTGCCACGAATGCCTTGACACGGGCCCCGAATGGGCGATGGCCCCCTGGGCTCGGAGTCAAGGCGACCCCTGCGGGTCGGGACTCGACGGCCGTCACGCACACCCCTGACAGAGAAATCCCAGCAAGCTCCGGGCCGTGAGGGCCCAGTAAAGACTTGCGCGAACCAGACCACTGTAGACGTTGGGGACAGGGCGCCCTTCGCGGGGGTGGGGTCGTGTTGATGTGGCGCGGGACGTTGCCGCGGCACATGCGCGAGCGCTCTCGCGCGTCCCCGCGGAACGCAGGCGCGCACCGGCGCGCACGCCGCCCGCACATATGTGCTTCGGCGCACTCGACAGAGGTCTCAGGAGTGGGCCGGGACGCTCATCGGAGGCCTCAGGAGTGAGCCCGCACGCTCATCGGAGTGAGCCCATCGGTGAGCCTCCGCGCTCATACGGGAGGCGGATTCGACGGGCCGCCCGCACCCTGGAAGCAGCCGGAAATTGCGGGTCCGGACGGGGGTAGGCTCGACAACGCCCGGTGCGGTCACAGTCACCGGTTTACGACAGTGGAGAGGAGCCCTGACTCAGGGTGAGCACCAAGCCGACCACCACAGACCTCCAGTGGACCGAATTGGACCAGCGGGCCGTGGACACCGTCCGCGTCCTCGCCGCGGACGCCGTACAGAAGGTCGGAAACGGCCACCCGGGTACGGCCATGAGCCTGGCTCCCGCCGCGTACACCATCTTCCAGAAGGTGATGCGGCACGACCCCGCCGACGCGGACTGGACCGGCCGCGACCGGTTCGTGCTCTCGGCGGGCCACACCAGCCTGACCCTCTACATCCAGCTCTACCTGGCCGGGTACGGCCTGGAGCTCGATGACCTGAAGGCCTTCCGCACCTGGGGCTCCAAGACCCCGGGACACCCGGAGTACGGCCACACCACGGGCGTGGAGACGACGACCGGCCCGCTGGGCCAGGGTGTCGCCAACGCCGTGGGCATGGCCATGGCCGCCCGCTACGAGCGCGGCCTGTTCGACCCGGAGGCGGCCCCCGGCACCTCCCCCTTCGACCACATGGTGTGGGCCATCGCCGGCGACGGCTGCCTCCAGGAGGGCATCTCCGCGGAGGCGTCCTCGCTGGCCGGGCACCAGAAGCTGGGCAACCTGGTCCTGCTGTGGGACGACAACCACATCTCCATCGAGGGCGACACGGAGACCGCGGTCTCCGAGGACACCCTGAAGCGCTACGAGGCGTACGGCTGGCACGTCCAGCGCGTCGAGCAGCTGCCCAGCGGCGACCTGGACCCGGCAGGTCTGTACAAGGCCCTGCTGGCCGCCAAGGCCGAGACCGGGCGCCCGTCGTTCATCGCGGCCCGCTCGATCATCGCCTGGCCCGCGCCGAGCGCCCAGAACACCGAGGCCTCGCACGGCTCCGCGCTCGGCGACGACGAGGTCGCCGCGACCAAGCGGGTGCTGGGCTTCGACCCGGAGAAGACCTTCGAGGTCGCCGACGAGGTCATCGCGCACACCCGTGAGGCGCTGGACCGCGGCCGCGAGGCCAAGGCCGAGTGGGAGAAGACCTTCGCCGCGTGGCGCACCGCCAACCCGGAGCGCGCCGCCGAGTTCGACCGGATCTCCGCGGGCGAGCTGCCCGAGGGCTGGGAGGACAAGCTCCCGGTCTTCGAGCCCGGCAAGGGCGTCGCCACCCGCGCGGCCTCCGGCAAGGTGCTCCAGGCGCTCGGCGAGATCGTCCCCGAGCTGTGGGGCGGCTCCGCCGACCTCGCGGGCTCGAACAACACCACGATCGACAAGACGTCGTCGTTCCTCCCGGCGGGCAACCCGCTGCCGGGTGCGGACCCGTACGGCCGCACGATCCACTTCGGCATCCGCGAGCACGCCATGGCCGCGGCCATGAACGGCATCGCGCTGCACGGCAACACCCGCATCTACGGCGGCACCTTCCTGGTGTTCTCCGACTACATGCGCAACGCCGTGCGCCTGTCCGCGCTGATGCACCTTCCGGTGACGTACGTGTGGACGCACGACTCGATCGGTCTCGGCGAGGACGGCCCGACCCACCAGCCGGTGGAGCACCTGGCCTCGCTGCGCGCCATCCCGGGCCTGAACGTGGTCCGCCCGGCCGACGCCAACGAGACCTCCCTCGCCTGGCGCGAGATCCTGCGCCGTTACACCAAGGTGTTCGGCAAGGGCGCTCCGCACGGTCTGGCGCTGACCCGGCAGGGCGTGCCGACGTACGAGGCGAACGAGAACGCGGTCAAGGGCGGCTACGTGCTCTTCGACGCGGAGGGTGGCGACGCCCAGGTCGTCCTCATCGGCACCGGCTCCGAGGTCCACCTCGCGGTCGAGGCGCGCGAGGAGCTCCAGGCCGCCGGCATCCCGACCCGTGTGGTGTCGATGCCGTGTGTCGAGTGGTTCGAGGAGCAGGACCAGGCGTACAAGGACAGCGTCCTGCCGCCGTCGGTGAAGGCCCGGGTCGCCGTCGAGGCGGGCATCGGTCTCACCTGGTACCGGTACGTCGGCGACGCGGGCCGGATCGTCTCGCTGGAGCAGTTCGGTGCCTCGGCCGACGCCAAGGTCCTCTTCCGCGAGTTCGGCTTCACCGGCGAGGCCGTCGCGGCCGCCGCCCGGGAATCTCTCGCCGCCGTCACGCGCTGACGCCGTTATACGACTAGTAGGAGATGCAATTCTCATGACAGACGCACTCAAGCGCCTCTCCGACGAGGGCGTGGCGATCTGGCTCGACGACCTGTCCCGCACACGGATCACCTCCGGCAACCTCGCCGAGCTGATCGACCAGAGTCACGTCGTGGGTGTCACGACCAACCCGTCGATCTTCCAGAAGGCGATCTCCCAGGGCCACGGTTACGACCAGCAGCTCACGGACCTCGCCACCCGCAAGGTCACCGTGGACGAGGCCATCCGCATGATCACGACGGCGGACGTCCGTGACGCCGCCGACATCCTGCGTCCGGTCTTCGACACCACGGACGGCCAGGACGGCCGGGTCTCCATCGAGGTCGACCCGCGCCTGGCCCACCACACGGCCCCCACGGTCGCCGAGGCCAAGCAGCTGGCCTGGCTGGTGGACCGGCCGAACACGCTCATCAAGATCCCGGCGACGAAGGCCGGCCTGCCGGCGATCACCGAGGTCATCGGCAAGGGCATCAGCGTCAACGTCACGCTGATCTTCTCGCTGGAGCGCTACCGCGAGGTCATGGACGCCTACCTGGCGGGTCTGGAGAAGGCGAAGGCCGCGGGCCTGGACCTCTCCAAGATCCACTCGGTGGCCTCGTTCTTCGTGTCCCGCGTGGACACCGAGATCGACAAGCGGCTCGACGCGATCGGGACCGACGAGGCCAAGGCGCTGAAGGGCAAGGCGGCTCTCGCCAACGCCCGGCTCGCGTACCAGGCGTTCGAAGAGGTCTTCTCATCGGACCGCTGGGCCGCGCTCGACAAGGCGCACGCCAACAAGCAGCGCCCGCTGTGGGCCTCCACCGGCGTGAAGGACCCCGCGTACAAGGACACCCTGTACGTGGACGACCTGGTCGCCCCCGGCACGGTGAACACCATGCCCGAGGCCACCCTGGACGCCACCGCGGACCACGGACAGATCACGGGCAACAGCATCGCCGGCACCTACGAGCAGGCCCGTGCCGAGCTCGACGCCGTCGAGAAGCTGGGTGTCTCGTACGACGACGTCGTCCAGCTCCTCGAGGACGAGGGCGTCGAGAAGTTCGAGGCCGCCTGGATCGACCTGCTCAACTCGACCGAGGCAGAGCTCAAGCGCCTCGCCCCTTCGGAGGGCTGACCACTTTGTCTGGTGTTCCCGGAGCCAACCCGCTCCGTGACGCCCAGGACCGACGGCTCCCGCGTATCGCGGGGCCGTCGGGCCTGGTCATCTTTGGCGTCACGGGCGATTTGTCCCGTAAAAAGCTGATGCCCGCCGTCTATGACCTGGCCAATCGCGGCCTGCTGCCGCCGGGCTTCTCGCTCATCGGTTTCGCGCGCCGCGAGTGGCAGGACGAGGACTTCGCACAGGAGGTCCACGACGCCGTCAAGCAGCATGCCCGCACGGAGTTCCGCGAAGAGGTCTGGCAGCAGCTCATCCAGGGGATGCGCTTCGTCCAGGGCAACTTCGACGACGACGAGGCCTTCGAGACCCTGAAGGCGACCATCCAGGAGCTCGACCAGGCACAGGGGACGGGCGGCAACTTCGCCTTCTACCTCTCCGTGCCGCCGAAGTTCTTCCCCAAGGTCGTCCAGCAGCTCAAGAAGCACGGGCTCGCGGACCAGAAGGAGGGTTCCTGGCGGCGTGCCGTCATCGAGAAGCCCTTCGGGCACGACCTGAAGAGCGCGCAGGAGCTCAACCAGCTCGTGCACGACGTCTTCCCGCCCAACGAGGTCTTCAGGATCGACCACTACCTGGGCAAGGAGACGGTCCAGAACATCCTGGCGCTGCGGTTCGCCAACACGATGTTCGAGCCGATCTGGAACCGGAGCTACGTCGACCACGTCCAGATCACGATGGCCGAGGACATCGGCATCGGTGGCCGGGCCGGCTACTACGACGGCATCGGCGCCGCCCGTGACGTCATCCAGAACCACCTGCTCCAGCTGCTGGCGCTGACCGCGATGGAGGAGCCCGGCTCCTTCCACCCGAAGGCCCTGGTCGCCGAGAAGCTCAAGGTGCTCACGGCCGTCGAGCTGCCGGACGACCTCGGCAAGCACACCGTGCGCGGTCAGTACGCGCACGCGTGGCAGGGCGGCGAGGAAGTCCTCGGCTACCTGGAGGAGGACGGTATCGACCCCAAGTCGAAGACCGACACCTTCGCCGCGATCAAGCTGACGATCAACAACCGCCGCTGGGCGGGCGTGCCGTTCTACCTCCGTACCGGAAAGCGCCTCGGGCGCCGGGTCACGGAGATCGCGGTCGTCTTCAAGCGCGCCCCGTACCTCCCCTTCGAGTCCGGGGCGACGGAGGAGCTGGGCAGCAACGCCCTGGTCATCCGGGTCCAGCCGGACGAGGGCGTGACCGTGCGGTTCGGCTCCAAGGTGCCCGGCACCTCGATGGAGGTCCGGGACGTGACGATGGACTTCGCCTACGGCGAGTCCTTCACCGAGTCCAGCCCGGAGGCCTACGAGCGGCTCATCCTCGATGTGCTGCTCGGCGACGCCAACCTCTTCCCCCGCCACCAGGAGGTCGAACTCTCCTGGAACATCCTCGACCCGATCGAGGAGTACTGGGACAAGCACGGCAAGCCCGCGCAGTACCCGGCGGGCACCTGGGGCCCGGCCGAGGCGGACGAGATGCTCGCACGAGACGGACGGAGCTGGCGCCGGCCATGAAGATCGATCTCACGGAAACCACTTCCAGCAAGATCAACCAGGCGCTGGTGTCGGCCCGTCGTGCCATCGGCACCCCGGCGATCGGCATGGTGCTCACCCTGGTCATCGTCACCGACGAGGAGAACGCCTACGACGCTCTCAAGTCGGCCGGCGACGCCTCGCGCGAGCACCCCTCGCGGATCATCGCGGTGATCAAGCGGGTCAGCCGCTCGCCGCGCAGCCGGCGCGACGCCCGGCTGGACGCCGAGGTCCGGGTCGGCTCCGACGCGGGTACCGGTGAGACCGTGGTGCTCCGGCTCCACGGCGAACTGGCCAACCACGCCCAGTCGGTGGTCCTGCCGCTGCTGCTGCCGGACGCCCCGGTCGTGGTCTGGTGGCCCGAGGCCGCGCCCGCCGATCCGGCGAAGGACCCGCTCGGCGCACTCGCCCAGCGCCGGATCACGGACGCCTACTCGGCGGAGCACCCGAGCGACGAACTGGCGGTGCGCGCCAAGTCGTACACCCCCGGGGACACCGACCTGTCCTGGACCCGCATCACGCCCTGGCGCTCGATGCTGGCGGCCGCGCTCGACCAGCAGGCCGTGGACGTCGTCTCGGCGACGGTCGAGGGCGAGTCCGAGAACCCGAGCTGCGAGCTGCTGGCCATGTGGCTCGCGGACCGGCTGCAGGTTCCGGTCGAGCGCACCATGTCCGGCGGCCCCGGTCTGACGGCCGTCCGGATGGAGACCAAGTCCGGCACGATCGTGCTGGACCGGGCCGACGGTTCGCTGGCCACGCTCTCCATGGTGGGACAGCCCGACCGTGCGGTGGCGCTCAAGCGCCGGGAGACCGCGGAGCTGCTCGCCGAGGAGCTGCGCCGGCTCGACCCGGACAACACCTACGAGTCCGCGGTGAAGTTCGGCGTGGAACGGCTCGGGGAGGCGGCGAAGCCCAAGGCTGCCGCGTCCGCGTCGTCGGCCGCGCCCGCCGCTCCCGCCGCCAAGAAGGCCGCACCCGCGAAGAAGGCGGCGTCGAAGTGAGCGTCGTCCCGCAGCTCGTCGTGCACCGCGACAAGGAGCTGATGGCGCAGGCCGCGGCTGCCCGGCTGATCACGAAGATCGTGGACGCCCAGGCCGCACGCGGTCACGCCTCGGTGGTACTCACCGGCGGTCGCAACGGCAACGGCCTGCTGGCCGCACTCGCCGAAGCACCCGCCCGGGACGCGGTCGACTGGTCGCGGCTCGACCTGTGGTGGGGCGACGAGCGGTTCCTGCCGGAGGGCGACCCGGAGCGCAATGTCACGCAGGCCCGCAAGGCCCTGCTGGACTCGGTGCCGCTGGACCCGTCCCGGGTGCACGCGATGCCCGCGTCGGACGGGCCGTACGGCGAGGACGTCGATGCGGCGGCGGCCTCGTACGCCACCGAACTGGCCGCCGCGGCCGGTCCGGAGGACCACGGACCGGTGCCGGTGTTCGACGTGCTGATGCTGGGTGTCGGCCCCGACACCCATGTCGCCTCGCTCTTCCCCGAGCTGCCCGCGGTACGGGAGACCGAGCGCACCGTCGTCGGTGTGCACGGGGCGCCCAAGCCGCCGCCCGTCCGCGTCTCGCTCACGCTGCCCGCCATCCGGTCGGCGCGCGAGGTGTGGCTGCTCGCGGCGGGCGAGGACAAGGCGGAGGCTGCGGCCATCGCCCTGTCGGGGGCCGGGGAGATCCAGGCCCCGGCCGCGGGTGCGTACGGCCGAAGCCGCACGCTGTGGCTGCTGGACGCGGCGGCTGCCTCGCAGCTGCCGCGCGCCCTGTACCCGCCGGCCTCGGCCTGAACGGCCGTCAGCGGTACTGCACGCAGGCCCGGTTCGCTCCTCGGAGCGGACCGGGCCTGCGTCGTGAAAGGCTCGGTCCATGCTGCACATCGGAAGCGTGGTGATGGGCGCGTCGGACGTACGGCGCGCGGCGGACTTCTGGAAGGCGGCGCTCGGCTACGTCGAGCGCGAGCCGCTGAAGGACGACTGGGTGGTGCTGGTCCCGGCCGAGGGGCCGGGGGCGGGGGTCTCCCTGGGCCGGAGCGATGTCCCGGTGCAGGAGGTCCCCCGGGTCCACCTCGACCTGTACACCGAGGACCAGCACGCCGAGGTGGCACGGCTGCTCGCGCTCGGCGCCAGGGAGACCGGCTGGAAGCTGTATCCCGAGGACCCGGACTTCGTGGTCCTCGCGGACACCGAGGGCAACCGCTTCTGCGTCATCGACACGACGCACGGCTGACCGGGCTCACTCCCCGGCCGGCTCCGCTGCCGGGGCCCGCTCCAGGAAGGGTTCCAGCAGGCCGGGGACGGCCTCGGCCGCGAAGGCGAGGCCCTCGGACGCGTCGGCGTCGTACACCGTGTACGCCCCCGCCCCGGCGGCCGTCGTCGCGGTGACGTTCAGTACCCCGGCCCGTCGCTGGAAGTACGACTGCCCGACCGTCCAGCCGATCACCCCGGCCCGCTCCAGAGCGGCGGTGGAGCGGCGCAGGGTGCCCGAACGGGTCACCAGGTAGCCGCCGCTGAGGGCGTGGCCGAGACTGCGGTACGCGTCGCGCGCCAGGAGCACCCCGACAGGCAGCCCCACGACGGCGCAGCCGAGCGCGGTCCACAGCAGGACGGGCGTCAGCAGGGCGCCGAGCAGCGCCAGGACCAGGACGGGCACCAGGACCGCCCAGTACGCCCTGCGCAGGCGCCGGCCCCGCGCGGCGGGCGGATGCGCGGTCAGTGGGGCACCGGTCGGGGACACCTTCTCGCGCAGCACGGCGGCTGCTGCCTCGTCGGCGACCGGCCGGGGCGCGGCGGGCAGCAGGGTGCTGTGGTCGCCGCGCTGCTCCTCGTCGTCCTTGGCCAGTCCGGTGGTGATGGCGTCGACCCGGGCGGCGCCCAGCAGCCGGACACCGAGCGGCTCGACGAGGTCGACCCCGCGCAGCCGGCGCTCCTCGATGGAGACGGACCGGGAGGTGAGCAGTCCGCGGCGGATGCGCAGGGTGCCGCCCGGTTCGCGTTCGAGGCGGTAGTTCCACCACATCTCGACCCAGAGCCCCAGTGCTCCTACGACGCCGGCCAGCGCTGCGGCCACGACGAGGAGCAGGATCACGGAGAGCAGGGAGGAGTGCCGGTACCGGTCGCCGACCCACTCGATGACCTGGCCCTGTGCCCCGAACCAGTCGCTGACCTGCATCACGGCTCCGGCCGCGGCGCCACCGAGGGCCGGGGCGACGAACGAGACCGGTGCGTAGCGGATCCAGCGCGGGTCGAGCGTGACGAGCTCGCCCTCGCGGTGGCTGCCGGACGCCTCGGCCGGACCTCGTTCCAGGAGCGCGCGGCGCAGCCGTTCGCCCTCGGCGCGCAGGACCGGGTCGAGTTCGAGGGTGGAGTCGTCACCGTTGTGCTCACCGGTGCCGATCCGGACGGTGACCAGGCCGAGGACGCGCTGGAGCAGGTGGGCGGTGAGGTCGACGCTGCGGATGCGTTCCCGTGCCAGGGAGCGCTTCCTCACCAGCAGGAGGCCGGTGCGGAGCTCGACCCGGTCGGTGCCGACACGGTAGCGGGTGCGGCGCCACCGTACGTAGTCGGCGCCCGCGCTGCCGCCGATCAGCAGGGCCGCGCCCGCCAGCACCCATGCGACGGCGGCGGCGAACCCGAACCGTCCGGAGAGCCCGAGCGTGGTCGGCACGGCTGCTCCGGCCGCCACGCCCGCCGTGACGAGGCCGGTGGCCAGCACCGTGCGCCGGTCGAGGCGGCGCCATTCGACGGCGGACGACCCGCCCCGGTCACCCGTACCGTCCGGGGCGGTGGCGTCCGGGGCGGTGTCCGCCCTGCTCACGTGGCGTCCCCGGGGGTGTCCTGGGTGATCCGGGTCAGCCGCTCGGCGAGCTCTGCCGCCAGCTCGTGGTCGAGGCCCTCGATCCGGACCGCGCCCTTGGACGAGGCCGTGGTGACGGTGACCGTGGCGAGCCGATAGAGCTGTTCGAGGGGGCCGCGCACGGTGTCCACGGTCTGGATCCGGGACATCGGCGCGATCCGCCACTCCTGCCACAGCACCCCGGTCCGCACGTACACCGCCTCGTCCGTGACCTCCCAGCGATGGGTGCGGAACCACCAGAGGGGGACGAGGACGGCGCAGCCGATGCCGAGGACCGCGAGCACCGCGGCGGCCAGCAGCAGCCAGAACCGGGCGGATGCGATGAACGCGCCCAGCACGGCCAGGACCACCACCGGCATCGCCGTCAGCAGCAGCCACTGCGCCCGCCACCAGCCGACCGCCCGCGGGTCCGGCATGTGGGCCGGGGCCCGCAGCCGTACCGCCCCCTCCCCCGTGGCCACGGGCTCAGCGCCCCCGCAGCTCGCGGTACGCGGCGACGAGTGCGGCGGTCGAACTGTCCAGCTGCTCGGCCCCCTTGCCCTCGGTCAGCACCGGCTCGATCCGCTTGGCGAGGACCTTCCCGAGCTCGACACCCCACTGGTCGAATGAGTCGATGTTCCAGATCGCACCCTGGACGAAGACCTTGTGCTCGTACAGCGCGATCAGCTGGCCGAGCACGGACGGGGTCAGCCGGTCGGCGAGGATCGTCGTCGTGGGGTGGTTCCCGCGGAACGTCTTGTGCGGCACCAGCTCCTCGGGAACGCCCTCGGCGCGCACCTCGTCCGGCGTCTTGCCGAAGGCCAGGGCCTGGGTCTGGGCGAAGAAGTTGGCCATCAGCAGGTCGTGCTGGGCGACCAGGCCGGGCAGCAGGTCGTCGACCGGCTCGGCGAAGCCGATGAAGTCGGCCGGGATGACCTTGGTGCCCTGGTGGATCAACTGGTAGTAGGCGTGCTGCCCGTTGGTGCCGGGGGTGCCCCAGACGACCGGACCGGTCTGCCAGTCGACCGGATTGCCGTCCCGGTCGACGGACTTGCCGTTGGACTCCATGTCGAGCTGCTGCAAGTACGCCGTGAACTTGGACAGATAGTGACTGTAGGGCAGCACGGCATGCGACTGGGCGTCGAAGAACGCGCCGTACCAGACGCCCAACAGGCCCAGCAGCAGCGGGGCGTTCTCCTCGGCGGGGGCGGTGCGGAAGTGCTCGTCGACGAGGTGGAAGCCGTCGAGCATCTCGCGGAACCGGTCCGGTCCGATGGCGATCATCAGCGAGAGGCCGATGGCCGAGTCGTACGAGTAGCGGCCGCCGACCCAGTCCCAGAACTCGAACATGTTGGCGGTGTCGATGCCGAAGTCGGCGACCTTCCCGGCGTTCGTCGACAGGGCCACGAAGTGCTTGGCCACCGCATCCTGACCGGCCCTCAGGCCGGTCAGGAGCCAGTCGCGGGCGGAGGTGGCGTTGGTGATCGTCTCGATCGTGGTGAAGGTCTTCGACGCGATGACGAAGAGCGTCTCGGCCGGGTCGAGGTCGTGCACGGCCTCGTGCAGGTCGGCGCCGTCGACGTTGGAGACGAAGCGGACGGTGAGCGAGCGGTCCGTGAAGGAGCGCAGCACCTCGTACGCCATGGCGGGGCCGAGGTCGGAGCCGCCGATGCCGATGTTGACGACGTTCTTGATGGGCCGGCCGGTGTGGCCGGTCCACTCGCCCGACCTGACGCGGTCGGAGAAGGCGGCCATCTTGTCGAGGACCGCGTGCACGGCGGGCACCACGTTCTCGCCGTCGACTTCGATCACGGCGTCCCGCGGGGCGCGGAGCGCGGTGTGCAGGACAGCGCGGTCCTCGGTGGTGTTGATCTTGTCTCCGCGGAACATCGCGTCCCGCAGCTCGGCGACACCGGTGGCCGCGGCGAGCTCGCGGAGCAGCCGGAGCGTCTCCTCGGTGACCAGCTGCTTGGAGTAGTCGACGTACAGGTCGCCGACGCGCAGGGTGTATCCGGTACCGCGCTCCGGATCGTCCGCGAAGAGCTCTCGCAGATGGGTCGTCCCGAGCTGCTCACGGTGCTTTCCCAGCGCGGTCCATTCCGGCGTCTGGTTGAGCCTGGCTCGGCTTTGTGCGTTCATCCCGGACATCAGCCCACTTCTTCTCGTAACCGCAGTTCCCCGCTGCCCCTCCAACTTAATTGATCAGGGCGGTGGACGGGACAACGTCGGGCTGCGGCACGGCAGAAGCGTTCCGGCCGGGCACCCTGGGGGTGTCCGGCCGGTGAACAACTTCTACGGAGCCACGAGAGGTGTCAGATCTCGCCGCGGAGTTTGGCGAGGGCTTCGGCAAGGATGGCCTCGCCGTCGGCGTCGCTGCGCCGCTCCCGCACGTACGCCAGATGCGTCTTGTACGGCTCGGTGCGCGGCGGGTCCGGCGGGCTGTCCCGGTCCTGGCCGGCCGGGAATCCGCAGCGCGGGCAGTCCCAGGTCTCCGGTACCTGCGCGTCATGGGCGAAGCTCGGCTGCGTCTCGTGCCCGTTCGAGCACCAGAAGGAGATGCGGGCCCGTGGCGCGGACTCGCCGCGCTCGGCCTCCCCCATCGGCCCCGCTCCGACCCGGCTTCCCCGGATCGCGTTGCCACTTGCCACGGTCGTAACTCCCTGCGTGATGGTGCTCGAAGATGCCCCAGTCTACGTAAGGCCCAACGCGCGTCCAGTGGTTGGAGTTACACCCTCACCGGAATCGCGTACGACGGGTCAGTTGTCCAGCTTGATGAGCAGACCAAGCACCACGATGCACGCGAACCAGCCCAGACCGACCACGACGGTGATCCGGTCGAGGTTGCGCTCGGCGACCGAGGAACCGCCGACGGACGACTGCATTCCGCCACCGAACATGTCGGAAAGACCGCCGCCCTTCCCCTTGTGCATCAGCACCAGCAGCATCAGCAGCAGGCTGAAGACGATCAGGGCGATCTCGAACCCCAAAATCACGGCTGGTCCCTACTTTCCGGAATTCCTGACTGCATGTGCGAACGACGGGGGCCGGGAGGCTGCCCTCCTGGCCCCCGCAAGGGTACGACGGATCCGCGCTACCGCATACTCACTGGTCGCGGAAGCGGACGATCTTGACGAACTCGTCGGCGTCCAGTGCGGCGCCGCCGATCAGTGCGCCGTCCACATCGGGCTGCGCCATGATCGCGGCCACGTTGCCGGACTTCACCGAGCCGCCGTACTGGATGCGGACCGCGTCGGCCAGCTCCTGCGAGTACAGCTCGGCGAGGCGGCCGCGGATCGCACCGCAGACCTCCTGCGCGTCCTCGGGGGTGGCGACCTCGCCGGTGCCGATGGCCCAGACCGGCTCGTAGGCGATCACGATGGTCTCGGCCTGCTCGGCCGGGATGTCCTTCAGCCCGCCGTCGAGCTGCGCGAGCGTGTAGGCGACCTGGTCACCGGCCTTGCGGATGTCCAGGCCCTCGCCGACGCAGAGGATCGGGGTCAGACCGTGCTTGTACGCGGCCTTCACCTTGGCGTTGCAGACCTCGTCGGTCTCCGCGTGGTACTGACGGCGCTCGCTGTGGCCGACGGCGACATAGGTGCACTTCAGCTTGGCGAGCATCGGGCCGGAGATCTCACCGGTGTACGCGCCGGAGTCGTGCGCCGAGATGTCCTGGGCGCCGTACTTGATCTTCAGCTTGTCACCGTCGACCAGCGTCTGGACGGAGCGCAGGTCGGTGAAGGGCGGCAGGACGGCGACCTCTACGGCGTCGTAGTCCTTGTCGGCCAGGGCGAAGGCGAGCTTCTGGACGTGTGCGATGGCCTCGAGGTGGTTGAGGTTCATCTTCCAGTTGCCCGCCATCAGCGGGGTCCGGCCTTGGGCAGTAGCTGTCATGAAAGGTCAGTCCTCCAGTGCGGCGAGGCCGGGAAGCGTCTTGCCCTCGAGGTATTCGAGGCTGGCGCCGCCACCGGTCGAGATGTGTCCGAACGCGTTCTCGTCGAAGCCCAGGATGCGGACCGCGGCGGCGGAGTCGCCACCGCCGACCACGCTGAAGCCCGAGGAGTCGACGAGGGCCTGGGCGACGGCCCGGGTGCCCTCGGCGAAGTCGGGGTGCTCGAAGACGCCCATCGGGCCGTTCCAGAAGACGGTGGCCGCGTCGGCGAGCTTCGATGCGTAGAGCTTGTTGGTCTCCGGGCCGTTGTCCAGTCCCATCTGTCCGGCCGGCATGGCGTCGGCGGCGACGGTGGTGGGGTTGGCCGGGGCCTTGGTCTTGAGGTCGGGGAACGCCGGGGCGACCACGACGTCGACGGGGAGCACGAACTCCACGCCCTTCTCCTCGGCGCGCTTGAGGTACTCCAGCACCACCGGGATCTGGTCCTCCTGCAGCAGCGAGCTGCCGACCTCGTGGCCCTGGGCCTTGAGGAAGGTGTACGCCATGCCGCCGCCGATGAGGATGCGGTCGGCGCGCTCCAGGAGGTGGTCGATGACGCCGAGCTTGTCGGAGACCTTGGCGCCGCCGAGAACCACGGCGTACGGGCGCTGCACGTCGTCGGTCAGCTTCTTCAGGACGCCGACCTCGGTGGCGATCAGGTCGCCCGCGGCGTGCGGAAGGCGGGCCGGGAGGTCGAAGACCGAGGCGTGCTTGCGGTGGACGGCGCCGAAGCCGTCGCCCACGTACACGTCGGCGAGCTCGGCCAGCTGGTCGGCGAAGGCGCCGCGCTCGGCGTCGTCCTTCGACGTCTCGCCGGCGTTGAAGCGGAGGTTCTCGATGACGGCGACCTGGCCGTCGGTGAGCGCGGCGACGGTGGCGCGGGCGGACTCGCCGACCGTGTCGGTCGCGAAGGCCACGTCGGTCCCGAGCAGTTCGCCGAGGCGGGCGGCGGCGGGCGCCAGCGAGAACGCCGGGTCCGGGGCGCCCTTGGGGCGGCCCAGGTGCGAGGCGACGACGACCCGGGCGCCGGCCTCGGCCAGCTTCCGCACGGTCGGCTCGACGGCGCGGATGCGGCCGTCGTCGGTGATGGTGGTCCCGCTGAGCGGCACGTTGAGGTCGGCGCGGACGAATACGCGCTTGCCGGTGACCCCTTCGGCGAGAAGTTCGTCGATCGTCTTCATCTGTCTGGACTCCTTGGAGAACGAGGGAGCATGCAGCGGGGCTCGAACGGCGCTGCGTTGCGCTGTTCGAGCCCCGTGCTCACATCGAGGTGCCTGCCGATCCGAGGATCAGAGCTGGCCGCCGACGAAGACGGTCAGGTCGACGAGGCGGTTGGAGTAACCCCACTCGTTGTCGTACCAGCCGAGGATCTTCACCGTGTTGCCCTCCTGGACCATGGTCAGGGAGGAGTCGAAGGTGCAGGACGACGGGTCGCTGACGATGTCCGAGGACACGATCGGGTCCTCGGTGTACGTCAGGAAGCCCTTGAGGTCGCCGTCGTCGGACGCCTTCTTGAACGCGGCGTTGACCTCGTCCTTGGTGACCTCGCGCTGCAGGGTCACGACGAGGTCGGTGGCGGAACCGGTCGGGACCGGAACACGCATCGCGATGCCGTCGAGCTTGCCCTTGAGCTGCGGGAGGACCAGGGCGGTGGCCTTGGCGGCACCCGTCGTGGTCGGGATGATGTTCTCCGCGGCGGCGCGGGCGCGACGCAGGTCGGAGTGCGGGAAGTCCAGGATGCGCTGGTCGTTCGTGTACGCGTGGACCGTCGTCATCAGGCCCTTGACGATGCCGAAGTTCTCGTCGAGAACCTTGGCCATCGGCGCCACACAGTTGGTGGTGCAGGAGGCGTTGGAGATGACGTGGTGGTTGGCCGCGTCGTACTTGTCCTGGTTGACGCCCATCACGATGGTGATGTCCTCGTCCTTGGCCGGAGCCGAGATGAGGACCTTCTTGGCGCCGCCCGCGATGTGCTTGGCGGCGTCGGCCTTCTTGGTGAAGATGCCGGTCGACTCGATGACGATGTCGACGCCCAGCTCGCCCCACGGGATGTCCGCCGGGTTGCGCTCGGAGAGCACCTTGATGGTGTGACCGTCGACGGTGATGGTGTCGGCGGTGTGGCTCACCTCTGCCTTGAGACGACCCAGAATGGTGTCGTACTTCAGCAGGTGGGCCGTGGTCGCAGTGTCACCCAGGTCGTTGACAGCCACGATCTCGATGTCCGCACCCTGCTCCAGCAGCGCGCGGAAGTAGTTACGACCGATGCGGCCAAAGCCGTTGATGCCTACGCGGATCGTCACGAACCGATCTCCTCGTTAGGTACGCCGGTTTTCGACGCCGGCGAGTTGTATGGGATGTCCCCGACCGCCTCCGACCCTACCTCTCCGGAGCCCTCGGGGTGACATCGAGCGGGGCCGCAGGAACGACGGAGGCCCGTACTCCCCAGTAGGAGTACGGGCCTCCGGTTGTCCGGCCCCACCCGCTGCGACGATTACACAGCGTCAACACCCGCGGGTGCGCGGCGCGTTCCCCCCGCGGCTCGTCGGCGGGGGTGCGAGTCAGCCGACCAGGCCGTCGGCCAGCTCTTCGCTGAGGGTGGATTCCGTGCTCGGGATTCCGAGGTCCTGGGCCCGCTTGTCGGCCATCGCGAGGAGACGGCGGATCCGTCCGGCGACGGCGTCCTTGGTCAGCGGCGGGTCCGCGAGGGCGCCCAGCTCTTCCAGGGAGGCCTGCTTGTGCTCCATGCGCAGCCGTCCGGCCGCCGCGAGGTGCTCCGGGACCTCCTCGCCGAGGATCTCCAGCGCGCGCCCCACCCGGGCGCCTGCGGCCACTGCGGCCCGGGCGGACCGGCGCAGGTTCGCGTCGTCGAAGTTGGCGAGCCGGTTGGCGGTGGCGCGGACCTCGCGCCGCATCCGCCGCTCCTCCCAGGCCAGCACCGACTCGTGGGCGCCGAGCCGGGTGAGCAGCGCGCCGATCGCGTCGCCGTCCCGTACGACGACCCGGTCCACCCCGCGCACCTCACGGGCCTTCGCCGCGATGGAGAGCCTGCGGGCGGCGCCGACCAGCGCGAGCGCGGCCTCCGGGCCCGGGCAGGTCACCTCCAGCGAGGAGGAGCGGCCCGGCTCGGTGAGCGAGCCGTGGGCCAGGAAGGCCCCGCGCCAGGCGGCCTCGGCATCGCAGGTGGCCCCCGAGACCACCTGCGGGGGAAGTCCGCGGATGGGACGGCCGCGGCCGTCCACGAGGCCCGTCTGACGGGCCAGCTGGTCGCCGCCCGCCACTACCCGCACGACATAGCGCGAGCCGCGCCGCAGCCCGCCGGGAGCCATCACGATCAGCTCCGAGCTGTGCCCGAAGATCTCGAGAATGTCCCGCTTCAGCCGGCGCGCCGCCATCGCGGTGTCCAGCTCCGCCTCGATCACAATCCGGCCGCTCACCAGGTGCAGCCCACCCGCGAACCGAAGAATCGCCGAGACTTCTGCCTTCCTGCAGCAGGTCCGGGTTACGGGAAGCCGAGAGATTTCGTCCTTCACCGCTGGCGTCATCGCCATGGGCCGATCCTTCCATGCATCCGAAAAATACGGTCGTACGCGGCAGCCAACAGCTCCGGATCATGAATCGGAACGCCGTCGGGTGAGGCCACGGGCGCCAGCTCGACTGCGGCGCCGAGCCGTTTTGCGGCATCGGCGAGGGACTCGCGGTCGGGCACGGCGGCCTCGTCGGCCAGCACCACGTCCAGGGCGAGTTTAGGGGCGTGTCGTCCCAAAACCTCCAAATGACGCTGCGGAGAGAAGCCATCTGTTTCGCCGGGTTGCGGTGCGAGGTTCAGTGAGAGGACCTTCCGGGCCTTCGTTTCGATCAGCGCGTCCAGCAGATCGGGGACCAGCAGATGCGGAATGACCGACGAGAACCAGGAGCCGGGGCCGAGCACCACCCAGTCCGCGTCGAGGACCGCGGCGACCGCTTCGGGTACGGCCGGCGGGTCGTGCGGGACGACGTGCACGGACTGCACCTCACCCGGCGTGAGCGCCACGGTCGCCTGGCCGCGCACCGTGTCCACCTCGTCCGGGCGCTCCGGGTCGTGGCCCTTCACGAGCGCCTGGAGCTCCAGCGGCACGGCGGACATCGGCAGCACCCGGCCGTGCGCGCCGAGGAGCTTGCCGACCAGGTCCAGGGCCTGTACGTGGTCGCCGAGCTGCTCCCACAGGGCGACGATCAGCAGATTGCCGACCGCGTGCTCGTGCAGGTCGCCCTTGGACTGGAAGCGGTGCTGGATGACCTGGGCCCAGGTCTGGCCCCATTCGTCGTCGCCGCACAGCGCGGCCAGCGCCTTGCGCAGGTCGCCGGGCGGCAGGACGCCCAGCTCCTCGCGGAGCCGGCCGCTGGAGCCCCCGTCGTCGGCGACGGTGACCACGGCGGTCAGGTCGCCGGTGATCCGCCGCAGCGCGGTGAGTGAGGCGGACAGGCCCATGCCACCGCCGAGCGCGACGACCTTGGGCTGTGCGCCGCGCTTGCGGCCGGACAGCGCGGAGGTGGCCCTGCTCAGCCGGCGCAGACGGAGGTTGCGACTGGTCACTCGCGCCCCATGTCCCGATGCACGAGCACGGTCTCGATCCCCTCGGTGGCGAGCCTGGCCGCCAGCTTCTCCGACATGGCGACGGAGCGGTGCTTGCCGCCCGTGCAGCCGACGGCGATGGTCACGTAGCGCTTGCCCTCGCGGCGGTATCCCGCGGCGATGAGCTGGAGCAGCTCCGTGTACTGGTTGAGGAACTCCTTGGCGCCCGGCTGGTCGAAGACGTAGGCGGAGACCTCCTCGTTGAGCCCGGTGAAGGGGCGCAGCTCGGGGACCCAGTGCGGGTTGGGCAGGAAGCGGCAGTCCACCACCAGGTCGGCGTCGACGGGCAGCCCGTACTTGAAGCCGAAGGACATCACGGTGGCACGGAGCTCCGGCTCCTCGTCGCCCGCGAACTGGGCGTCCATCTTGGCGCGCAGTTCGTGCACGTTGAGGCTGGAGGTGTCGATCACCAGGTCGGCGTCGCCGCGCAGCTCGCGCAGCAGGTCGCGCTCGGCGGCGATGCCGTCGACGATGCGGCCGTCGCCCTGGAGGGGGTGCGGGCGGCGGACGGACTCGAAGCGGCGGACCAGCGCGTCGTCGGAGGACTCCAGGAAGACGATCCGCCGGGTGACGCCCTTGGCCTCCAGGTCGGCGAGCGACTCCCGCAGATTGTCGAAGAAGCGGCGGCCCCGGACGTCGACGACGACGGCGATCCGCGCCACGTTGCCCTGCGAGCGGGCGCCGAGCTCCACCATGGTGGGGATCAGCGCGGGCGGCAGGTTGTCGACGACGAACCAGCCGAGGTCCTCCAGACACTTGGCCGCCGTGCTACGGCCGGCGCCCGACATTCCGGAGATGATCACCAGCTCGGGGATGGCCACCGTGCTGTCGCCCGTCTCGATCGAGGTGCCCGTACTCACGTCTGCTGCTCCGTCTGCTCGGTCTGTGCGGTCGTGCCCGTGTTCAAGCTCGTGCTCGGTCATGTCGTGCTGCCCCCGTCGTCCTCTTCAATGATCTCTCCTGTGGCCGTGTTCACGGCAGGCGTGGCCGGGACGGCCGTGGCGAGGGCGACAGCCACTGATTCCGCCGTCCTGCGGCCTATCCCCGGAACCTCGCAGATCTCGTCGATTGTCGCCTGTTTCAGCTTCTTGACGGAGCCGAAATGCTTGATCAGGGCCTGTTTCCGGGTCTCTCCGAGTCCGGCGACCGCGTCCAGGGGGCTGGACCGGATGCGCTTGGCCCGTTTGGCGCGCTGGTAGGTGATGGCGAAGCGGTGCGCCTCGTCACGGACGCGCTGGAGGAGGTAGAGGCCTTCGCTGGAGCGGGGCAGGACGACCGGGTCGTCGTCGTCCGGGAGCCAGACCTCTTCGAGGCGCTTGGCGAGGCCGCAGACGGCGATGTCGTCGATCCCCAGCTCGTCCAGGGCACGCCTGGCCGCGGCGACCTGGGGCTGCCCGCCGTCGACCACGAGGAGCTGCGGCGGGTAGGCGAACCGCTTGGGCCTGCCGTCGTCCTCACGGGGCTCGGCGGCTCCGTCCTCGTCGGGACCGGCCGGTACGGGGCCCGTGGGGGCGGGGCCGTCGGCGGCGGGGCCGTCGGTGGCGGGGCCGTCGGTGGCGGGGCCCTCCTCCCATTCCCCCGTCCGCTCCTTCTCCTGGAGGTAGCGCCGGAAGCGCCGGCTGATCACCTCGTGCATCGAGCGGACGTCGTCCTGTCCCTCGAAGCCCTTGATCTGGAAGCGGCGGTACTCCCCCTTGCGGGCCAGCCCGTCCTCGAAGACCACCATCGACGCCACCACGTCGTCACCCTGGAGGTGGGAGATGTCGAAGCACTCGATGCGCAGCGGAGCCGTGTCGAGGCCGAGCGCCTCGGCGATCTCCTCCAGGGCCCGGGAGCGGGTGGTCAGGTCGGAGGCGCGCTTGGTCTTGTGCAGCCCCAGGGCCTGCTGGGCGTTGCGCTGGACCGTGACCATCAGGTCCTTCTTGTCGCCGCGCTGCGGGATGCGCAGGCTTACCTGGGATCCCCTGCGGTCCGCCAGCCACTGGGAGACCGCCTCGGGGTCCTCGGGAAGGGCCGGGACGAGGACCTCCTTGGGAACGGAGTCGCCGGTCTCCTCGCCGTACAGCTGCTGGAGGGCATGCTCGACGAGGCCGGAGGTGTCGACGTTCTCCACCTTGTCGGTGACCCAGCCGCGCTGGCCGCGCACCCGGCCGCCGCGGACGTGGAAGATCTGGACCGCGGCCTCCAGCTCGTCCTCCGCGACCGCGATCAGGTCGGCGTCGGTGGCGTCGGCGAGCACGACGGCGCTCTTCTCCATGGCGCGCTTGAGCGCCTCCACGTCGTCACGCAGGCGAGCCGCGCGCTCGTACTCCATCTCCTCGGCCGCCGCCATCATGTCCTTCTCCAGGCGGCGGATGTACGTGCCGGTACGGCCGGCCATGAAGTCGCAGAAGTCGTCCGCCAGTTCGCGGTGCTCCTCCGGGGTGACCCGGCCGACGCAGGGGGCCGAGCACTTGCCGATGTAGCCGAGGAGACAGGGGCGGCCGGACCTGGCGGCGTTCTTGAAGACGCCGGTGGAGCAGGTGCGCACCGGGAAGACCCGGAGCATCAGGTCGACCGTCTCGCGGATCGCCCAGGCGTGCCCGTAGGGGCCGAAGTAGCGCACGCCCTTCTTCTTGGCGCCGCGCATCACCTGGACGCGCGGGAACTCCTCGTTGAGCGTGACCGCGAGGTACGGATAGCTCTTGTCGTCGCGGTACTTGACGTTGAACCGGGGGTCGAACTCCTTGATCCAGGAGTATTCGAGCTGGAGCGCCTCGACCTCCGTGGAGACGACGGTCCACTCCACTGACGCGGCGGTGGTCACCATCGTGCGCGTGCGCGGATGGAGGCCGGACAGGTCCTGGAAGTAGTTGGCGAGCCGCTGGCGCAGGCTCTTCGCCTTCCCGACGTAGATCACCCGGCGGTGTTCGTCGCGGAATTTGTAGACCCCCGGGGAGTCGGGGATCTGTCCCGGCTTGGGGCGGTAGCTGGAGGGGTCTGCCATGTCTCCCACCCTACTTGCGGGCAGTGACAGCACGGTGTGCTCATGGGTGGCGCCGCGCTCCGGGACACGGGGTGGGGGCACGTGTCCCGGAGCGCGGGGTCATCGGGTCCGGAGAGCCGTTACGGTCACCGGGTCCTGCGGCGGCCCCGGTGGCGCAGGGCGGTGACGCCGCAGAGGGCGAGTACGGCGACCGCGCCCGCCGCCGCTGCCGTGGAGATCGCGGTCAGGGCGGTGCCCGTCGCGGCGTCCGCCGCGACGGCGGGCCCGGGCTCTCCCGTGACGGGCTTCGCGCCGGTGGGTCCGTAGCCGCCCGCCCGGCCCGCGCGGGCGTAGCCGGAACCGGGGAGCTTGTCCGAGTACGCGGCCCGTACCCGGGTGCGGTAGGCGGCCAGGGTGGTGCCGTCCGCGCCGACGGCACGGACGGCGTCCGTGTCCAGCGGGAGCACCCGGCCGCCCTTCTGGACGTACCAGGCGTCGATCTGCGGTTCCCTGAAGACGATGCCTCCGGGCAGCTTGCGGGCACCGGAGGCCGCGTACCGGGTCTCGTCGTCGCCGGTGGCGATGTTCACCACCCGCCAGCTCCCGTCCTTGCCCGGCTCCGGAAGTGTCCAGAGGGATGCCTTCTGCCCGTCCGAGGAGACCGCCGTACTGGCCAGGTATTCCAGTGCGGCGACGGACGCCCCGGGTTCGCCCGCGACGAAGTCCGCGGACAGGGTGCGTACGGGTACGGCGCCGCCCTCGATCCGCGGCGCGGCGGCCGCCCTGGTGACGGCGCCCTCTCGGGCGAAGAACCGGGACAGTGTGTTCAGGGTCGTGGCGTCGGTGGCCGCCTCGTGGGCCGCCGCCAGGGCCGCCGGAGTGACCGAGGGACCGGTGGCGGCAGCCGCCTGCGGGGCGGCGGTCAGCAGGGCGGCGCAGGCCAGCACGCCGCTCGCGGCGAGGGCGGCGGCGAGCGGACGTGCGCCGCTCGCGATACGTGGGGCGGGGCGGTGCGGGGAAGCCGGGGAACTGGTGGAGGTCATGCCGTCACGCCCCGATCCGGTAGAGCGAGTGGGTCCAGGAGAACTCGCTGTTGTTCACGTACCAGGCGTGCGAGGCCCAGTTGTAGCGGTTGCTGGAGGGCCAGGGGTCGCCCCAGTAGACCCAGCTGTTGGCGTCGTCGTACCCGTACAGGACGTGCATGTGGCCGCCGCCGGAGGACCACTGGATGCGGGTCTCCACCGGCCGTCCGGCGGCTATCTCGGCCTGCACGGTCGGGTAGCGCAGCCAGCCGGTCACGTACGAGCCGGGGTTGATGCCGGCCCAGTACAGACCGTCCTGGACGTTCCCGAGCGAGGCCTGCGAGTTGGGGCACTCGTAGCCCTGGGCCCGGCCGAAGGCCGCGTTGCAGAACTGGTTCTGCGTGTAGTTCCGGCCGAACCAGGTGGCGATGGTGTTGCCTGCGGCGGCCCAGCACCAGTTCGTCTTCTGCTGCGCCTGCATGCTGATGTTCAGCCGCTGGGCGGCGGCGAGGGTGTCCGTCGCCGCGGAGACGGCGTGGTGCTGATCGGCGGCGGCGGTCGCCGTGGGTGCGGCGAGCAGTACGGCGGCGAGTACGGCTGTCACCGACAGCCGGCCCGGCCGGATTCTTCGGTTGCGCATGGCGTTCCTCCCGGGGCGGGGGGTGGGGGATCCAAGGAGCGCGTCCGGACGCTGCGAGGAGCATCAACCGTTGTCGGGAGCGGGTCAACACGCTTCAATGCGGGGGAACATCGCGGTGTGAACGCCGGTGGCGGGTGTGTGAACACTCCCCCCTGGCCACCTGCGGCCCCACACCCGTCGGCACGGCCCGGTCGTCGCCCGCCGTGAACGTTCACCTGGAGGACCCATGCAGCACACCGAGGCCGAACTGGCGCAGGTGCTGCACACCGGCCCGTTCCACCTGGCGCTGCGCACCGCTCTCTCGGTGCGCGGGCTGCCGTTGCAGCGGGTGCAGCACCATCTGGCGCACCGGGGGGTCAAGGTCGGTGTGACCAGCCTCAGTTACTGGCAGCAGGGCGCCCGGCGTCCGCAGCGCCCGGAATCCCTGCGGGCCGTGAAGGCGCTGGAGGAGGTACTGGAGCTGCCGGGGAACTCCCTGCTCGGGCTGCTCGGGGCCGGGGAGTCCCGCACCGACGCCGGCCGTCCGCCCGCCCGCTCGTACCGCTCCCTGATGGAGGTGTCCGGAGCGGTGGAGCGGCTGCTCGCGGCGATGGAGTCACCCGAGGACGGTGGGCTGCACACGGTGGGGCATCAGGAGCGGGTACGGATCGGGCCCGGCCGTCAGATGCAGTACCGGAGCTCGCAGCACGTCGTGCGCGCCCACCGCGACGGCATCGACCGCTATCTCGCCGTGTACCGCGGCGATCCGGGCTGCGATCCGGCGCGGGTCGGGGTGAGCGCCCGGGAGAACTGCAGGACGGGGCGGGTCCGCTGGGACGCGGCGACGGGGGTGCTGGTCGCCGAGCTGCTCTTCGACACCCGGCTGCGTGCGGGCGAGACGTACCTCTTCGGCTACGGCTTCGAGGACGGTACGGGAGGGCCCTGCGGCGAGTACGTCCGCGGCTTCAGCTTCGGCGGCGGGCAGTACGTGCTGCAGGTCCGGTTCGACGAGGAGGCTCTGCCGGTACGGTGCCGGCGATTCGCCCAGGTCTCCGCGGGGGCGCCGCGCGGGGGCCGGACCGATCTCACGCTCACCGGCCGGCACCGGACCGTTCATCTGGTGGAACAGGGGGTACGGCCCGGCCTGGTCGGCATCGACTGGGACTGGGGCTGAGGCGGGCCCGCGGGCGTCCGGTTCGGGCCCGGGGGCGTCCGGGTCAGACGTCAGGGCCGGGGTGGCGGGTCAGGCGTCGGGGCCGGGTCAGGCGTCGGGGCCCGCGATCAGCTTTCCGCCCTCGACCTTGACCGGGACGGAGGGCAGCGGCACGGTCGCGGGGCCGTGGACGGCCTTGCCGGTCGTGGTGTCGAAGAGGCTGCCGTGGCAAGGGCAGTGCCCCTCGTTCTTCTCGACCTTGTCCAGCAGACAGCCCGCGTGGGTGCACTGGGCACTGAACGCCTTGTACTGCCCCTTGGCCGGGCAGCTGACGATGACGCGCTGCTCGCGGTAGAGCCTGGACTCGCCGACCGGGATCTCGTCGGGGGCACCGAGCTCGACGGGTGCGGTGGGGGTCGGCGTCTGGGCGTGCCCGAGCTTCGAGTCGGTCGAGCAGGCGGCCACTCCCAGCCCGGCGACCCCCGCGAGAGCGGCGCCCTTCAGCACGGTGCGGCGGGCGGCGGGCTGGCCGGACATGCGGTCTCCACAGGTCAGAGGGGCAGAGGGTGCCAAGGCTGCCGGGGCGCCCGAGGCGGCAGGGGCAGCGGTGACGTAACCGACGATACCGGCGGAGACGGACGCTCCTGCGCCCGGGCCGGGTGCACCCGGTCGTGCCTGGTCAGGGCCGGAGCACGCCGAGGTGGCGGCCCCTTCCGGGAAAGGGGCCGCCACCTCGGGACGGGCGTCACGCCGCGCTGTCGGTCCCGGCCGTCGGCCGGTCTCGTCAGGCCTTGCGCGCGCGGGTCGTCTTCTTGGCAGCGGGCTTCTTCGCCGCAGACGTCCCAGCGGCCTTCGCCGTCGAACCGTGGGCGGCCTTCGCCGTCGCGGTCTTCGCCGTCGCCGTCTTGCGCACGGGGGCGGCCTTCGCGGCGACCGCCTTCTTAGCGGCCGTCTTCCGCGCCGGCTTGCGCGCCGCGGGCACGGCCGCCTCGCTCACCCGGTCCGCGTCCAGGATGCCCTGGAGGAACTTCCCGGTGTGGCTGGCGGGGACGCCCGCCACATACTCCGGGGTGCCTTCGGCAATGACCAGACCGCCGCCGTTGCCGCCCTCGGGTCCCATGTCGATGACCCAGTCGGCGGTCTTGATGACATCGAGGTTGTGCTCGATGACGATCACCGAGTTGCCCTTGTCGACCAGGCCGGAGAGCACCTTGATCAGCTTGGAGATGTCCTCGAAGTGCAGACCGGTGGTCGGCTCGTCCAGAACATAGACCGTGCGTCCGGTGGAGCGCTTCTGGAGCTCGCTGGCCAGCTTCACCCGCTGGGCCTCGCCGCCCGAGAGTGTCGGCGCGGACTGGCCGAGCCTGACGTATCCCAGACCCACCTCGTTGAGCGTCCGCAGATGGCGCGCGATGGTCGGGACGGCCTCGAAGAATTCCAGGCCCTCCTCGATCGGCATGTCCAGCACTTCGGCGATGGACTTGCCCTTGTAGTGGACCTCCAGGGTCTCCCGGTTGTAGCGCGCTCCGTGGCAGACCTCGCACGGGACGTACACGTCCGGCAGGAAGTTCATCTCGATCTTGATGGTGCCGTCGCCCGAGCAGTTCTCGCAGCGGCCGCCCTTGACGTTGAAGGAGAACCGGCCCGGCAGATAGCCGCGGACCTTGGCCTCCATCGTCTCCGCGAACAGCCGGCGGACATGGTCGAAGACCCCGGTGTACGTCGCCGGGTTGGACCGGGGCGTGCGGCCGATGGGCGACTGGTCGACATGCACCACCTTGTCGACGAGGTCGTCCCCGTCGACCCGGGTATGCCGGCCGGGCACCGACTTGGCGCCGTTGAGCTCGCGCGCCAGGTGGGTGTAGAGGATGTCGTTGACCAGCGTCGACTTTCCCGAACCGGAGACGCCGGTCACGGCGGTCAGCACGCCGAGCGGGAAGGAGACGTCGATGTCCTGGAGGTTGTTCTCCCGGGCACCGTGGACCGTGAGCAGACGCGAGGGGTCGACGGGGCGCCGGATCTCGGGCATCGCGATCGACTTCTTGCCGGTCAGATACTGACCGGTGATCGACTTGTCGTTGGCCAGCAACTCCTTGAGCGAGCCGGAGTGGACCACCTTGCCGCCGTGTTCGCCGGCGCCGGGGCCGATGTCGACGACCCAGTCGGCGACCTTGATGGTGTCCTCGTCGTGCTCGACGACGATGAGCGTGTTGCCCATGTCGCGGAGCCGGACCAGAGTCTCGATCAGCCGGTGGTTGTCGCGCTGGTGCAGACCGATGGACGGCTCGTCGAGCACGTACAGCACGCCGACCAGACCGGAGCCGATCTGGGTGGCGAGCCGGATGCGCTGGGCCTCACCGCCGGACAGGGTGCCCGCCGCGCGGTTCAGCGAGAGGTAGTCCAGGCCGACGTCGACCAGGAACTTCAGCCGCTCGTTGACCTCCTTGAGCACCCGCTCGGCGATCTTCTTGTCGCGGGCGTTCAGCTTCATCCGGCCGAGGAACTCGGCGCACTCGCTGATCGACATCGCGGCGACCTGGGCGATGGACTTCTCCATCACCGTGACCGCGAGGACGATCGGCTTGAGCCGGGTGCCCTCACAGGTCGGGCAGGGCACCTCGCGCATGTAGCCCTCGAAGCGCTCCCTGCTGGAGTCGCTCTCCGCCTCGGAGTGCCGCCGCTTGACGAACTGCACCGCTCCTTCGAAGGAAGGCGTGGTGTAGGCGCGCTCGCGCCCGTACCGGTTGCGGTAGCGGACCTCGGTCTGGATCTTGTGGCCGAAGAGCAGGGCCTTCTTGGCGCGCTGCGGCAGCCCGGCCCAGGGGATGTCCGTACGGAACCCGAGGGCTTCGGCCAGGGCGTTGATCTGGCGGCCGAAGTACTCCTTGGTGTGGCCGTGCGACCAGGGGTGAATCGCGCCCTCGTCGAGGGACTTCTCCTCGTCCGGGACGATCAGCTCCGGGTCGACCTCCATCCGCGTACCGATACCCGTGCAGTCGGGGCAGGCGCCGAAGGGGGAGTTGAAGGAGAAGGAGCGCGGCTCCAGCTCCTCGAAGGAGAGGTCGTCGTACGGGCAGTAGAGGTGCTCGGAGTACATCCGCTCACGCTCGGGGTCGTCCTCGGGGAGGTCGACGAAGTCGAGCACGACCATGCCGCCGGAGAGGCCGAGGGCGGTCTCGACCGAGTCGGTCAGCCGGCGCTTGGCACTGTCCTTCACCGTGAGGCGGTCGATGACCACCTCGATGGTGTGCTTCTCCTGCTTCTTGAGCGTGGGCGGCTCGGAGAGCTGGATGGTCTCGCCGTCGACCCTGGCCCTGCTGTACCCCTTGGTCTGCAGATCGGCGAAGAGGTCGACGAACTCGCCCTTGCGCTCACGCACCAGCGGCGAGAGCACCTGGAAGCGGCTGCCCTCGGGCAGGCCGAGGACCTTGTCCACGATGGCCTGCGGCGACTGGCGCGAAATGGGACGGCTGCACTCGGGACAGTGCGGCTTGCCGATCCTGGCGAAGAGCAGCCGGAGGTAGTCGTAGACCTCGGTGATCGTGCCGACCGTCGAGCGCGGGTTGCGCGAGGTCGACTTCTGGTCGATGGAGACGGCGGGCGACAGCCCCTCGATGAAGTCGACGTCCGGCTTGTCCATCTGGCCGAGGAACTGCCGGGCGTACGAGGAGAGCGACTCCACGTAGCGCCGCTGGCCCTCGGCGAAGATCGTGTCGAACGCGAGCGACGACTTACCCGACCCGGAGAGCCCGGTGAAGACGATGAGGGAGTCGCGGGGGAGGTCGAGCGAGACGTTCTTGAGGTTGTGCTCGCGAGCGCCACGGACGATGAGACGGTCGGCCACGCCGGTCCGCACCTTTCTAGAGAGAAGCGGGGGAACTGAGCCCCTGCCCCAGGGTATGGGGGGTGCCACAGCGATGTACGAAGCTTTCGACTCCGAGCGTATAGCACGCGCATTCGATTTACGGACGGCTGATGACTCCTTCACCCGAATGAGTGGCGAGGCTAGGCTCGGCCCCATGACTGATCATGCGCACGACCTGGCCGCACTGCGTGAAGCGACCGACCGACTGCTCAGCGCCACGGAGAAACTGGACGACGCGGCACTCGCCGAGCCGTCGCGCCTCCCGGGCTGGAGCCGGGGTCATGTCATCGCGCACCTCTCACGTAACGCCGACGCGCTCGCAAATGTTCTCCAGGGCCGCCCCATGTACGCAGACAGCGAAACCCGCGACCGCGACATCGAGCGGGACGCACCCCGGCCGCAGGCCGAGCAGCTGTCCGACCTGGCCGCGAGCGCGGTCCGCTTCACGGACGCCGCCGCGGAACCTGCGGACTGGTCACGCACGGTGGCGCTGCGCAACGGCGTGACGGACTCCGCGTCCCGGATCCCCTTCCGCCGCCGCGTCGAGGTCGAGCTGCACCACGTCGACCTGGGGGCCGGCTACGAGCTGGAGGATCTGCCGGACGAGTTCACCGCCCGGGATATCGACTTCCTGGCCGAACGCTTCGCCGGCCACCCCGCGGTCGTCTCGACGGGCTTGGTCGACGACACGGGCCGCATCTGGACGACCGGCGGCGGCGCGGAGGGCGGGCACGTCGCCGTCCGCGGCACGGCGTCCGAGCTGCTCGGCTGGCTCAGCGGGAGGCGCGACGGGTCCGCTCTGACCGTCGAGGGCGGAACCCTTCCCGCACTGCCCCCGCTATAGGCTGAGAGGCATGACGTACAGCGGAGCGGTCAAGGTCGGCGGGCGTGCGGACGTACACGAGTTGACGGATCTGATGATCTCCAAGGTCGCCGTCGGCCCGATGAACAACAACGCCTATCTGCTGCGCTGCCGGGCCACCGGCGAGCAGCTCCTGATCGACGCGGCCGCCGAGGCCGGGACCCTGCTGCAGCTCATCGGTCACGACTCGATCGCCTCGGTCGTCACCACGCACCGGCACGGCGACCACTGGCAGGCGCTGGGCGAGGTGGTCGCGGCCACCGGTGCGCGCACGTACGCCGGGCGGTTCGACGCCGAGGGGATTCCGGTCCCGACGGATGTGCTCGTCGAGGACGGGGACACGATCCGGGTCGGGCAGGTCGTACTGACCGCCCGCCATCTGACCGGGCACACCCCGGGCTCGATCGCGCTCGTCTACGACGACCCGCACGGCGCTCCGCACCTGTTCACCGGGGACTGCCTCTTCCCGGGCGGGGTCGGCAACACGTTCAAGGACCCCGAGGCGTTCGTGAGCCTGCTGCACGACGTGGAGACCAAGCTCTTCGATCCACTGCCGGACGAGACCTGGGTCTATCCGGGGCACGGGCACGACACCACTCTGGGCGACGAACGCCCGCACCTGCCGGAGTGGCGCGCCCGGGGCTGGTGACGAGGCGGCGGGGTGACGGGCACGCGGTCCGCGCCCGTCACCCCGCCCTCCACTCAGGCGTCAGGCGTCGATGCCGGCGCCCTTCTCCGCGGAGTCCTCGGTCTTTCCGGCCTCCGCTGCGGCCTCGGCATCGGCCGTCTTCTTGTTGGCGATCAGGCTGGTGATCGTGGTGATCACCAGTACCCCGCAGATGACGCCCAGCGAGACCGGGATGGAGATCTCTGGGACGTGCACCCCGGACTCGTGCAGGGCGTGCAGCACCAGCTTGATGCCGATGAAGCCGAGGATCACCGAGAGCCCGTAGCTGAGGTGGACCAGCTTCTTGAGTAGGCCGCCGATCAGGAAGTACAGCTGCCGCAGCCCCATCAGCGCGAAGGCGTTGGCGGTGAACACGATGTACGGGTCCTGGGTCAGACCGAAGATCGCGGGGATGGAGTCCAGCGCGAACAGCACATCGGTGGTCCCGATGGCGAGCATGACCACCATCAGGGGGGTCAGGACGCGCTTGCCGTTGCTGCGGATGAAGAGCTTGGTGCCGTGGTACCGGTCGGCGACTCCGAAGCGGCGCTCGATGTTCTTGAGGAGGCGGTTCTCCTCGAACTCCTCTTCCTCCTCGTCGGCCCGCGCCTCCTGGATCAGCTTCCAGGCGGTGTAGATCAGGAACGCGCCGAAGATGTAGAAGACCCACGAGAAGTTGGCGATGACCGCGGCGCCGGCGGCGATGAAGATCGCCCTCAGCACCAGCGCGATCAGCACGCCGACGAGCAGCACCCGCTGCTGCAGGTGGGAGGGCACCGAGAACTTCGCCATGATCAGCACGAAGACGAAGAGGTTGTCGACACTCAGCGATTTCTCGGTGATGAAGCCGGCGAAGAACTCGCCCGAGGCCTGGCTCTCACCGAACACGAGCAGGCCGAGTCCGAAGAGGGCGGCCAGCGCGATCCAGACGATCGTCCAGATTCCGGCTTCCTTGGTCGACACGTCATGGGGCTTGCGCCCGATGAAGAAGTCGACGGCGATGAGGGCGCTCAGACCAAGAATGGTCAGCGCCCAGAGGGTCCATGAAACGTCCACTGCGCCTCCGGCAGTTCGCTACGGCTACTGATCAGCGTCGTCGCTGCCGGAGGTCTCTTCCACCCGGGCGCACGGGATGCGCGCCTGGGCCGGCGCCCCGGGACCGGTCACAGTCCGTACTGACGGGAACGCCGCGTATGGGAGTACTCCCCTCCGCTCAATGAACAGTACAGGGAACACCAAGGAAAGGTAAAGAGAAGGGTAAGGAATCCCCAAAGCGCCAGGTCGGAGCGTGTGTTGAAGAGTGGACAGGGTCAGCGGTGCCCGGTGCGGCGCGCGGCGGCCACCCGGTCCAGCACCTGTTCCAGGACGCGGCTGCCGGGCGGGGTCCCGAGCGGCTCGTACGTCCAGGCGTGACCGACCCAGGGGTCGGCCAGATGGTCGTCGGCAACAGGGGTGACGCGGAGCAGGGAACGCCACAGCGGGTCGAGTACCGGACCGTACGCCGAGGCGTCCTCCCGGTCCGCGACCATCAGGAGATGCACCCCGACGGAGGGCCCCTCGTCGGCGAGATAGCGCAACTGGGTGACGGCACGGTCGTCGAAGCCGTGCGGGAAGTCGTTGACGATCAGCAGCTGCTCGGCCGGGTCGAGGTCGGGCGGCAGCGAATCGGCGGCTCCGGCCCTGATCGCCATCTGCACCAGGTCGACGCGCCGGGTGAGGCCGGCGAGGACCGAGGACACTCCCCCGGGCCCGTACGCGGGCGGGCTCGCGAGCACCCCGGCGCCGACCAGTGGGGCCAGTGCCGCGGCTGCGGAGCCTGCCGGGTCGATGACGTGGACCGAGAACTCGTTCGGCGGGTAGACGGCGAGCATCCGCGCGGCGTGCAGGACTGCGCTCTCCATGGCCAGCCGGCGCAGCTGGTCCGAATCGGCCAGGGCGGCAGCCTCGGACGCCGTGCGCCCGCTGTCGATCCACATGCCGCGCTCCAGCGGCAGCCGGACGAGCAGCGGGATCCTCACCCCGGCGCTCTCCGGCAGATGGAGGTCACCGATCCGCAGAGCCATGGGGATCTCCATCGGGACGCGGTAGGCGTGCCAGACGGGGTTGTCCCAGCCCGCGTACGCGGCAGGGAGCGCGGGTTCCACCACGGCGGCCTCGGCGGCCAGCTGGGCGAGGTCGCGGTCCAGAGCCTCGCGGGCCCGGCCGGTCAGCTCGTCGCGCTTGGCGCGGGCCTGCTCACGGGCCCGGTCGCCCGCGCCGCCGATCCGGCTGCGCGGATCGGACAGGGTCCGCTCAAGCTCCTGGTCCATCCGGGACTCGGCGAAGTCGACGGCGCTGCGGTACGCGGCGGTGGCCCGGGCCAGGTCCTCGAACATGCCCCAGACCTGGTTGTAGAGACGCTCGTCCATGGACCAGCCGGTCGCGTCCCCGGCGAGGGGCGTCGCGGGCTGACCGGGCTGGGCGGGCGGCGCGGCTGGCGGGGGCGGCGGAGGTGCCGTGGCCTGGCGACGCGGGTGCGCGTAATCGATGGGGCCCCCGGCGGAGGGGGTGGCGGGAGCAACCGGGGTGGCCGGCGGCGGAGAGGGGCTCGCCCAGGGGGCCGGGCTGCTGGGCGGCTTGGGGCAGTCCGCCGCCCTGGTCCGGCGCCGGACCCCCGGCGTGCCTGACCCGGTCGCCCTCCGAGGTGCGGGGCGGGGGCGGGGCCACCGAGCGGGCCAGACCGCGGGCAACCGCTTCCTGGATCGACCTCGCCAGTTCGGCCGCCCCGTCCACCCCCTGGTCGGCGAGCATCGCGGCGAGACCGCCCGCGTACCCCTGGCCGACCGCGCGGACCTTCCAGGCCCCCTGTCTCCGGTAGAGCTCCAGGGCGGCGACCGCGGACTCGGAGTCCAGACCGGTCAGCGTGAAGGTGGCGATCTCCGTGCCGTCGAGTCCGGTGACCGCGACGAAGGGCGAGGCCACGGCGCCGAACCGGGTCGGACCGCCCGCCTCCAGCGGCAGCGCGAGCAGCACCGTGACGCGGTGCACCGCGTCGGGCAGGGCGCCGAGGTCCACGGCGAGCCGGTGCTCGGCGGCGGCCTGCCTGGACACCTCCAGTCCCGGCAGCTGCGGCGATCCGGGATGGGCTATCCACTCGACGCCGTGCACCGTGCCGCGCTCGTCCCCGAGCGTGGCACCGGCCACCACGGGTGCGCCGGCCGAAACCCGGATCTCCAGACGGGTCTGGGGCAAGGTGTGGTTCTGCCCCCGGACCAGCTCGGCCGTCATTGCCCTGTCCCCTCGACGAGTTACTTCTGCGCGATGCGGTGTCGTACGCGATGCGGTGTCGTGCGTAGTGCGGTGGTGTCGTGCGGTCGTACGAGGCACCGCCATACCTGGTGCCGCCATACGTGGTGCCGTCATACGTGGTGCCCGTGCCGCGCGGCACGCTCCGGCGCCGTGCCGTGCTGTGCCGCCGACCCGTACCGGGCGGTTCGAGGTGCTGCGATGCGGTGCAGCTCCCGGCGGCCGATGCCGCCGGGAGCTGCGCGTACCAGTGCGGACCCTTGGGTCCGGCGCTGCCTACAGGTGCGGCAGGATCGCCGGCATGAGGTCCTGGAAGGTGCGGCCGTTGGCCGGGGTACCGATGGCGGTCATCTGCCACCCGCTGCCCGAACGGTGCACCTTCGCCATGATCTGCGCGGTGTACTGCCCGCCACCGTCCAGCGTGTAGCGGGCGAGCTCCTGGCCGTTGGTCTCGTCCACGATGCGGCAGAAGGCGTTCTGCACCTCCTGGAACGTCTGGCCGGTGAAGGAGTTCACCGTGAAGACGATCTGGTCGATGTGGACCGGCACCCGCTGGAGGTCGACCAGGATCGCCTCGTCGTCGCCGCCCGAGCCGGCACCGCCGACCAGGTTGTCCCCGGTGTGCTTGACCGAGCCGTCATCGCTGACGAGGTGCCGGAAGAACACGACATCGACCGGCTGCTTGTCGGCGAACAGGACCGCCGAGGCGTCCAGGTCGATCTCCCGGGTGCGTGAGCCGAACAGACCGCGGCGCGGAGCCGCCTGCCAGCCGAGCCCCATCCGTACCGCGGTCAGGGTCCCCCCGTCGCTCTTCTGCAGGCTGATGGCCTGACCCTTGGTCATGTTGACCGTCACGCGCTGTCCCCTCTCCGGTGTCCCCGCAACCGTCCTTGCGCGGTTTTCCAGCACCCTACGCAGTCACATCACAGGCACAGCCACCTAGGGCCGTTTTGTGTCGGTCTTGCAACACACCAGGTGCGGCAGGGTCAGGCCAGACCCGCCTCCCGCATCTGGCGCAACTCCTTCTTCAACTCCCCCACCTCGTCACGCAGTCGGGCCGCCACCTCGAACTGCAGGTCCGCGGCGGCCGCACGCATCCGGTCGGTCATCTCCTCGATGATCCCTGCGAGCTCGGTGGCCGGACGGTCCGTGACCACCGCCTTGTCCCCGCCGGCCTTCCCGGCCTTCCCCGCACCGGCCTTGATGCCCAGCGTGGGCACAGGCGCTTTGGTGCCCTTCGTCTGGCGGTAGCCGGTGCCGAGCAGCTGCTCGGTGTCGATCTCCTCGCGGGCGATCGTCGCGACGATGTCGTTGATCTTCTTGCGCAGCGGCTGCGGGTCGAGTCCGCGCTCGGTGTTGTACGCGATCTGCTTCTCACGGCGGCGGTTGGTCTCGTCGATGGCCTGCGCCATCGCCGGGGTGATCTTGTCCGCGTACATATGGACCTGTCCCGACACGTTGCGAGCCGCGCGTCCGACGGTCTGGATCAGCGAGGTGGCCGAGCGCAGGAAGCCCTGTTTGTCGGCATCGAGGATGGCCACGAGCGATACCTCGGGCAGGTCGAGACCCTCGCGCAGGAGGTTGATCCCGACCAGGACGTCGTACTCACCGGAGCGCAGCTCCCGCAGCAGCTCGATACGGCGCAGGGTGTCGACGTCACTGTGCAGATAGCGGACCTGGATGCCCAGCTCCAGGAAGTAGTCGGTGAGGTCCTCCGACATCTTCTTGGTGAGGGTGGTGACCAGGACCCGCTCGTCCTTCTCGGTGCGCTTGCGGATCTCGTGCACCAGGTCGTCGATCTGGCCCTCGGTGGGCTTGACGACGATCTCCGGGTCGACGAGTCCGGTCGGCCGGATGATCTGCTCCACGAAGCCGTCGCCCCGGGAGAGCTCGTACTTGCCCGGAGTGGCGGAGAGGTAGACGGTCTGGTTGATCCGTCCGAGGAACTCCTCCCACTTCAGCGGGCGGTTGTCCAGGGCGGAGGGCAGCCGGAAGCCGTGGTCGACGAGGGTCCGCTTCCGGGAGGCGTCGCCCTCGTACATCGCGCCGATCTGCGGCACGGTGACGTGCGACTCGTCCAGGACGAGGAGGAAGTCCTCGGGGAAGTAGTCGAGGAGGGTGTGCGGGGCGGTGCCGGGGTCGCGGTCGTCGAAGTGCATCGAGTAGTTCTCGACGCCGGAGCAGGTGCCGATCTGGCGGAGCATCTCGATGTCGTACGTCGTGCGCATGCGCAGCCGCTGGGCCTCCAGCATCTTGCCCTGCTTCTCCAGCTCGGCGAGGCGCTGCTCCAGCTCCTTCTCGATGCGGCCGACCGCCTTCTCCATGCGTTCGGGGCCCGCGACGTAGTGGCTGGCGGGGAAGACGTGGAGTGACCGGTCCTCGCTGATGATCTCGCCGGTGAGCGGGTGGAGCGTGGAGAGGGCCTCGATCTCGTCACCGAACATCTCGATGCGGACGGCGAGCTCCTCATAGACCGGGAAGATCTCGATGGTGTCGCCGCGGACCCGGAAGGTGCCCCGGGTGAACGCCAGGTCGTTGCGGGTGTACTGCATCTCGACGAAGCGGCGCAGCAGCTGGTCGCGGTCGAACTCGTCGCCCACCTTGAGCTGGACCATCCGGTCCACGTACTCCTGCGGGGTACCGAGGCCGTAGATGCAGGACACGGAGGCGACCACGACGACGTCCCGCCGCGTGAGCAGCGAATTCGTGGCGGAATGGCGCAGCCGCTCGACCTCCTCGTTGATCGAGGAGTCCTTCTCGATGTAGGTGTCCGACTGCGGGACGTACGCCTCGGGCTGGTAGTAGTCGTAGTACGAGACGAAGTACTCGACGGCGTTGTTCGGCAGGAGCTCGCGGAACTCGTTGGCCAGCTGGGCGGCGAGGGTCTTGTTCGGCGCCATCACCAGGGTGGGGCGCTGCAGCTTCTCGATCATCCAGGCGGTGGTCGCCGATTTACCGGTGCCGGTCGCGCCGAGGAGCACGACATCCTTCTCACCTGCCCGGACGCGCCGCTCCAGCTCGGCAATGGCCGCAGGCTGGTCGCCACTGGGCTGGTAGGGACTGACGACCTCGAAAGGCGCCACCGAACGTTCGATCTTCGAAACGGGCCGCATGCAACCACCGTACGACCCCCCACTGACAACGGGGCCGGGTCAGGGTCCGCGGCGGCCTGCGATCACCAGTCCTGGGGCTGCGCGGAGTCCTGGCGCTGCGAGTGGAACGACGCCGGGTCGGCGTGCGTACCGAACCGGGGCACCTGGCGCTGGACCTGGATTCCGGGGGTCCGGGCCCCGCGGATGACCGCGGGGTCGTTCCAGTCCGGGGTGCCCATGACCACCAGGGGGTCGAACATCACGACGACCGCGGCAAGCACCAGGAAGCAGGCCGGGCCGATCAGCATGGGGACGAGCAGCGCGGTCGCGCTGTCGCCGGTGCCCGCCGAGGCGCCGGTGAGGGCGGCTGGGTGGAGATGGACCCTGAGGGCGGCCATGCCGGTGTAGTGCATGCCACTCACCGCGACACCCATCACCACGCTGGCACCGAGGCTGGGCAGGAAGCCGTGGATGGAGACGGCGGCCCAGAGCGCGGCGGTCGATGCCACCACCGCGATGACGACGGAGAGCGACACGGTGATCGTGTCGTACTCGAACTGCCCATCAAGTCGCATACCGGCCATGCCGAGGTAGTGCATGGAGGCCACGCCGAGTCCGGTGATCGTTCCTCCCGTCACCAGCGCCATGCGGGTGGCGCCGCGGTACCCGACCAGGAAGATCCCGATACCGACCATGACGATCGCGACGGCGAGGCTGGCGAAGGTGATCGGCTTGTCGTAGCCGATCGGCACCTCCTCGACGGTGAAACCCGCCATCGCGATGAAGTGCATCGTCCAGATGCCGGAGCCTATGGAGGTCGCCCCCAGAGCCAGCCAGCCGGCCTTGAAGGAACGCTCGGTGCGCAGCGACCGGGTGGTGCAACGCAGGCCCAGGGCCGCGCCCAGACAGGCCATGAGGAAGGCGGCCACGGGAGTGACCGCCCCATAGCCGAAACCGTCGATTGTGCCCTGCATGCTCGTACGCCCTTCGCAGAAGCCCGGGTTCGGCTGACTTTAAGGCGCAAGGCCCGGCAAACAAACAGAAGAACTGCATTTTATCGACAGGGGTGGCGGCCCGTGACCTGGTCCTCGGGACGGGTTCACGTTGTGGCCGTGCTTCACCTGTCCTCCCGTTCGGCAACGGCCGGAACCCCCGGGCCGTCCGTAACTCTGACGCAAGGAGTCCACGTGTACGCAGGCACCGCAACCGCCTCCGTCGCTGCCGCCGCCCTCCTGGGCGCCGGCACGTTGCTGATGTCGAGTACGACCGCCGAAGCGCCGGGCACCGGCGCCGGCACGGCCGGCCGGCCCGCGGCGGTGGCCCACGCCGTCGCCGCAGGCTCCGCGACGGACGCCGGCACCGGCGTCCGGACCGTGAGCGACGTGTCCCGGGACCGGACGGGTGACCCGCTCGTCATCGCTCACCGGGGCGCGTCGGCGTACGCGCCCGAGAACACGCTGGCGGCGGTGGACAAGGCCGACGTCCTGGGCTTCGACTGGGTGGAGAACGACGTCCAGCTCACCCGGGACGGCGTACTGGTCGTCATCCACGACACCGGTCTGAAGCGGACCACGGACGCCGAGAAGGTCTTCCCCGACCGTGCGCCGTGGGCGGTCAAGGACTTCACGGCAGCCGAGATCGCCCGGCTGGACGCGGGCAGCTGGTTCGGTCCGGAGTACGCCGGGGCCCGTGTGCCCACGCTCCAGCAGTATCTGCACCGGATCGGGCGCAACCACCAGAACCTGCTCCTGGAGATCAAGAGCCCCGAGACCTACCCCGGGATCGAGCAGGCGACCCTGCGGGTCCTGAGCCAGGAGGGGTGGCTCGACCGCGAGCACGTCCGCAGCCGTCTGGTGATCCAGAGCTTCGGCGCCGACAGCGTGCGCAAGGTGCACGAGCAGAGCCCGGACGTCGTCACGGGCTTCCTCGGCACCCCGGCCGTCGCCGACCTTCCCTCGTACGCGGAGTTCACCGACCGGATCAACCCGGCGTACACCTCCATCTCGAGCGAGTACGTGGCAGCGGTGCACGCCCTGAAGGGCCCCCACGACAAGCGGCTCCAGCTCAATACCTGGACGGTCGACGACGCGGAGCACGCGCTCCAGGTGACCGGCTACGGCGTGGACGGCATCATCACCAACACCCCCGATGTGGTGCGGGAGGCCACTGGCTGACGGCTCGGGACCGCCAGGGATCCCTCCGGGGCGCCCGGGAACCGTCCGGGATCCCTCCGGGGCGCCCGGGGACCGTCCGGCACTGCTGGGGGAGCGTGGTGACGGCCGCCACCGTCCGTTGTCAGTGACCGGTCGTACGGTGGTTCCCATGAACAACAACGGGGTTGTCGAGTGGGCCGTCGTCGACAGCGACATCGGCCCGCTCATGCTGGCCGCGACCGATACCGGCCTGGTGACCGTGGTCTTCCACGCCCGGCCGGCGGTGCGGGACCGGGCGCTGGACCGGTTGGCCGCCCGGCTCGGCGCCGAGCCCGTCCAGGCGCCCGGCGCCGCACGGCTCGCCGAGCCGATACGCCAGCTCGCGGCGTACTTCGCGGGCACGCTGCGGGAGTTCTCGCTCGCCCTGGACTGGTCGCTCACGAGCGGCTTCAACCGCCAGGTTCTCCGCGAGCTGGCGACAGGCGTGCCGTACGGCGCGGTGGCCGGATACGGGGACCTCGCCGACCGGGTGGGGCAGCCCGGTGCGGCCCAGGCGGTCGGTGCCGCCATGGGGTCCAACCCGCTGCCCGTGGTGGTGCCCTGCCACCGGGTGGTGGAGAGCGACGGCGGGCTCGGAGGCTTCGGAGGCGGGCTGGAGACCAAGCGGCAGCTGCTGGCCCTGGAGGGTGTGCTGCCCCAGCCGTTGTTCTGACTCTCCCACCTGCACCGTCCGCGCCGTTTCGGGTGTACGCGACGGCTGGCACACTGCGTCGGTGACCAACACCCTCGACGCACCTGACACCCCCGGCGGACCGGGTCCCGCCGGCCAGGTCACCGCGGCCGACCTGCCCGGACTCCGGCGCAGGACGACCGGCGTGCTCATGGCCAGCCAGATACTCGGCGGCCTCGGCGTGCCCGTCGGCATCGCCCTGGCCCCGGTGCTGGCGACACGGGTCAGCGGCTCCGAGGCGCTGTCGGGACTCGCCCCCACCGCGTCGGTGACCGGCACGGCCCTGCTGTCGCTGCCGCTGGCCGCGCTGATGACCTCGCGTGGCCGGCGCCCCGGTCTCGTGCTGGCCTATCTGATCGGCGCTGTCGGTGCGGGTCTCGTGGTGCTGGCGACCGTGGTGGAGAGCTTCCCGCTGCTGCTGCTCGGCATGGCCGGGTTCGGTGCGGGGTCCTCGGCGAACCTCCAGGCCAGATTCGCCGCCGCCGACCTGGCCGAGCCCGACCGGCGCGGCAGGGCGATTTCGACCGTCATCTGGGCCACCACGATCGGTTCGGTGCTCGGGCCCAACATCGCGGCCCCGGCGGGGCGGGTCTTCCGGGGCACCGCTGTCCCGGAGACGGCCGGCCCGTTCGTCTGGGCGGCCGGCATCTTCGCGCTCGCCGCTCTCGTCGTGGCGGCGCTGCTGCGGCCCGACCCCCTCCTCACCGCGCGCGCCCTGGCCCCGCAGGAGAACCGGTCGCCCGGGGCCCGTTCGCTGCGGGCGGGCCTCGCGGCCGTGCGGGCCTCACCGATGGCCCGGCTCGCCCTGGTGACCGTCACCGTGTCGCACACAGCGATGGTTTCGATCATGGTGATGACGCCGGTCGATCTCGGCCACCATGGCGCGGACCTCCAGCTGATCGGCCTGGTGATCAGTGGCCATATCGCCGGGATGTACGCGTTCTCGCCGGTGATGGGCTGGCTGTCCGACCGCTTCGGCCGGCTCACCGTCATCGGGCTTGCGGTCGGGCTGCTCTCCTGCGCCGCGCTGCTGGCGGGCACCGCGGGCGCCTCTCACGGCAGGAGCGCGGCCGGCCTGTTCGTGCTCGGTCTCGGCTGGTCCGCGGGCCTGGTCGCGGGTTCGGCGCTGCTCACCGACTCCGTGCCGCAGGCCGCACGCGCGGCCGTACAGGGCCTGTCGGACCTGAGCATGAACGCGGCGGCGGGCATCGGCGGCGCAGCCGCCGGGGTGATCGTCTCCCAGGCCGGCTACGGCTGGCTCAACCTGGCCGGAGCCTGCTTGCTGCTTCTGATGGCGGTGCCGGCACTGCGCCGGACCGTCGCCCGCCGCGCCTCGGCCTGAGCCCGGGTTCCGGCGGCCGCGGCCGCCGGAACCGGCCCGGGCTCACCGGCTGCTCAGAGGCTGATGTGGTACGCCTTGCGCAGTGTCTCGTGCACGGTCCACGTCGTACGGTCTCCCTCGCGCAGCACACAGGCGTCGCCCGATCCGATCTCCAGCGTGGCGCCGCCCTCGACCTCCACGGTCGCGCGCCCGCTGATGACCACGAACAGTTCGTTGGCCTCGGTGTCCGTGACCACGCCGGGCGTGATCTGCCAGATCCCGCGCACCTGCTTGCCGTCAGCCGACTCCCACAGCACCTTGCCGGTGACCTCGGGTTCACCCGAGACGATCTGCTCGGGTTCGAGCGGTTCCGGTTCGAGCGCGGCGTCGGGAATGTGCACGACGAAAGAGGCAGGGGCTTGATCAAATGTGGTCATGGCCGGTCACCTTAGCCACCGCCTCCGGACGCCTCGCCACCAGGACGGGCTGAAAGAAGTCCGACTCGTCGGGCTCGTGCCACACGGGCTCCCGCAGCCCGGCCCGCGCCGTGATGTTGACGATCTGTGCCTGGGACAGCGACCAGTAAGAGGTGCGCCTCGTACGCACGCCCCAGCGCTCCCCCTCCTCTCCTTCCTCCTCGGCGTTCGCCGACGCGTCGGGCAGCAGCTGGAAGTGCTCCAGGTCCTCGCGCTCGCCCTCCGGTTTCCAGTGCCACAGCTGGAAGGTGACCACCCGGCCACCGGCCCCTTCCCTGACCTGTGGGGGCGTGGACACCGGCCGTTCGCGGCGCAGCCGGTCGTACGGCCGGGTGGACAGCGGCAGCACCCCCGGGCCGCAGCACCCTTCGCATCTCGCCGAGCGCGGCCAGCACCGCCTTCGGGGTGAGCAGATGCGGCTGGGAGTCGTCGGCGCACACGACGACGTCGAACGAGCCGTCGCGGAACGGCAGCTTCGTCATGTCGGCGGTCGTGACGCGCAGCCTCAGCCCTCGCGAGGCCGCCCCCGGGAGCGCCGCCGCCCTGGACCGCCTCACCGATCAGCGCGGAGAGCGCTGCTGCCTGCCGTGCGATGCTCGCATCCCGGTCCGCGTACATGAGGTCGTAGTCCGCGGCCAGGTCGTCGTAGAAAAGCCGAACCGTGGGCGTCGAGCGATCGGTCGAAGGGTGCATGGCCCGACGTCGACGCGGAGCGAAGCGACTTCCAGCCGCCCGGACTGCACACGTTTGAGGGCGGCCCGTCCGCGACAGGGATGTGGACATGTCACTGACTGAGCCGTTCGACGCCCTCCCCTACGCACCCGTTCTCTCCGCGGAGGTACGGGACGCCCTCGCCGCGCACCGGCCCGTCGTCGCCCTGGAGTCGACGATCATCGCCCACGGCCTGCCCCGCCCCCGCAATCTGCGGGTCGCCGAGGAGCTGGAGGCGATCGTACGGGCGGCCGGTGCCGTACCCGCCACGGTCGCCGTGCTGGACGGCAGCGCCCGGGTCGGCCTGGACAAGGTCCAGTTGGAGCGGGTGGCCGAGGACCCGGCGATGCGCAAGCTGGGGCACCGGGACCTCGCACCCGCACTGGCGACGGGTGCGAGCGGGGCGACGACGGTCTCGGCGACCGCGTTCCTCGCCGCGCGGGCGGGCCTGCGCGTCTTCGCGACCGGGGGGCTCGGGGGTGTGCACCGGGGCTGGACCGAGACACAGGACGAGTCCGCGGACCTGCGGCTGCTGGCACGGACGGACATCACCGTGGTCTGCGCGGGAGTGAAGTCGATCCTGGACGTGCCCGCCACGCTGCAGCGTCTGGAGACGCTCGGGGTCGGGGTGCTCGGATACGGCACCGACCGGTTCCCCGGCTTCTATCTGAGCAGTTCGGGTGAGCCGGTCGACTGGACCGTGCGGTCGCCCGAGGAGGTCGCCGAGGTGATGGGGGCGCAGGACGCGCTCGGTGGCCCGGCGGCGGCACTGATCGTGGCCAACCCCGTACCGCAGGACGAGCAGCTGGATCCTGTCCTGCACGACCGGGTGCTGGCGGAGGCGCTGGACGCGTGCCGGGAGCGCGGCATCGCCGGGCAGGCCGTCACGCCGTATCTGCTCGACCATCTGATGCGGGGTACCGACGGGGCTTCACTGGAGGCCAACCTGGCGGCCGTCCGCGGCAATGTGGCGCTCGCCGCACGGATCGCCACCGCCTGGGCCGCCCGGTGACCGGCGGACTTCTCGTCGTCGGGGACGTGGTCACGGACGTGGTCGCGCGGCATGGTTCGGCACTGGTCCACGGCACGGACACGGCGGCCAGGATCCGGACCCGGGCAGGCGGCGCGGGGGCCAATACGGCTTGCTGGGCGGTGCGTTCGGGCTGCCGGGATGTGCGACTGGTGGCCCGCGTGGGCGCCGACTCCGCGGACTGGCACCGGGACCTGCTGCGGCGCGCGGGGGTACGGGGGCTGCTGACCGTGGACGACGGGGCACCGACGGGCACCGTCGTCGCGCTGGTCGACCCGTCCGCCGAGCGCACCTTCCTCACCGACAGCGGGGCGGTGCTGCGGCTCTCCCCCGACGACTGGTCGCCGTCGATGCTCGACGGCATCGCCCACCTCCATCTGTCCGGCTACCTCCTGTTCGCGGCGACCAGCCGCGAAACCGCCCTGCTCGCGCTGCGGGAGGCCGGGCGGCGGAACATCCCGGTGAGCATCGACCCGGCTTCGGCCGGGTTCCTCGCCGAACTGGGCGTCGACCGGTTCCTTGCCCTGACCGAGGGGGCGGATCTCCTGCTGCCCAATGCGGACGAGGCCAGACTGCTGACCGGGCTCCCCGAACCGGCGGACGCGGCAGCAAAGTTGAGCCTGCTGGTCCGTCAGGTCGCCGTCACCCTGGGCGAGGGCGGCGTCCTGCTGGCCACTGCGGGGACGGTGACCGCCCGCGTTGCGGCCCCACCGGTCCCCGCGGCCGTGGATTCCACCGGGGCCGGTGACGCGTTCACCGGGGGCTTCCTGGCAGCCCGGCTGGCGGGCGCCGATGACAGGTCGGCTGCGGCGGCCGGGTGCCGCGCGGGGGCGGAGGCCGTCATGACCGTGGGCGGGCGGCCGCTTCTGCCCGCCGAGTGAGCACGGCCGCACTCCGGGCCTGCCCACACCTGTTCACCCCTGCCCGCCGAGTGAGCACGGCCGCACTCCGGACCTGGCCGGCCCTGTCCACCGCTTCCCCCGAGCAGGAACCGGGCGCCTCACGGACTACCCGTCCTGCCGCAGCCCGGTCCAGGCGGGATGGTGGGGATCGTCGGCTCTGACTACCGCGTCCGCGCTCCCCGTGGGCGCCACCTCGTCCTCGTACCGGGCGAAAGCGGGCAGGGTCCACTGCTCTTCCTCCTGCGTACGCCGCCTCAGCGCACCCGCCGACAGCCGCAGGTGGACGCTGAGGTCGAACGGGAACCAGTGCCCCAGCAACAACGGCCCGTGCAGAACCAGCACTCCGCCTTCCGGCAGGTGCCGGTACGGGCTCCGCGTGGCCCGGTCGGTCACCGGGTCCCACAGATCGGGCAGCACCCGCCCGCTTCCGCCCGGCTCCAGCGGACCGAACACCTCACGCCACAGGGCCCCGGTGTCGAACCAGCTGCCGTAGTACGAGTCGGGGTCCCGCCTGCCGTACTCGTACCGCAGACTGGCCGGCCGCAGGAACCCCGCGGTGGACACCGGGAGTACCGCCCGGCCGCGCAGCCGCAGCCCTTGGGCGACCGCCTCGGCCAGCTCGCCGGTACGGGCGGCCGGGGCGCCGTCGACGGCGATCTTGAGCCAGGGCCCTCCGTCGGCCGGCTTCAGTACGTCGGCGTGCGCGGCAAGCTCGTCCGCCAGCCTTTCCCAGGTGATCGCTTCGAATCGCACGCGTCCATCATGGCCTTCCCCGCACCCCGGACCCTCGGTCGCCTTCACACGTCCCAGGGTGCGGCGCTCCCCCGTTGCCGAAAATCTGCGGCCTTCGCCGGTTCCCCCCGCTACGGTCCTGCCCATGGATCTCGCATTCGCCCGCACGTTCGCCGCCGAGTGGCAGGCCGCCTGGAACTCCCACGACCTGGAACGCGTCCTGGCGCACTATCACGAGGACGTGACGTTCAGCTCCCCCATGATCGCGCAGTTCACCGGCGACGCCTCCGGCACGGTCCGGGGCAAGGGGGAGCTGCGCGCGTACTGGGCCCGGGGCCTGGAGCTCATCCCCGACCTCGAGTTCGAGGTGATGGACGTGCGGGCGAGCGTCGACACGCTGGTGATCGACTACCGCAATCAGATCGGGGGCCGGGTCTACGAGGTGCTGACCTTCCGCGACGGCCTGGTCAGCGCCGGCCTCGGCGCGTACGGGGAGACACTCGCCCGCTGACGGTCGGCGCCCGGTGGCTCGGTGGCCGGCCGGGGCGCCAGAGGGCGGGTGCCGCGCATCACTTCTTCTTGCCGCAGTCCACCGCATCGGCGTCGTCGGAGAGTTCACTGCCCTCGGGCAGCAGATAGGTCACCCAGAGGACCACGGGCTCGGTGCCCAGATTGCGTCCGATGTGGCGGTGCTTCGCTCCGGAGGGCTCGATGAAGGACGTGCCCGCAGGGGTCACCTCGACCGAGCAGTCGTCCAGGGTGCGGGTCAGTGTCCCGGACTTGACGACGGCGATCAGCTGACCGCGGTGCGTGTGCCAGCCGGTGGAACCGCCGGGCTCGACGGTGATCGTCCGGAAGGTGACGTCGGTGCGCCCCTTCGGCGTCTTCACCTTCAGCTTGCCCACGGAGGTGCCTTCCGCGACCACGGTGCCGCTCACACCACTGCCGGGGGTGGCGACAGCCGCCGCCGGTACGAAGCCGAGCGCGGCCACACAGCCGCCGACGACGAGCGCCTTACCCAACCGCTGCGGCTGATTCTGCCGCCCTTGCCGTTCCCGCCAGTCCTGCCGTTCCCGCTGGTCCTGCCGTTCCCGCTGGTCCTGCCGGTCCTGCTGTCTGCCAGTTCTCACGGGCAACTCCTCTGCATCGGTGTCCCGGACATCCCAAATGCCCCGACGCTACCCAGAAGTCGACCGATCGAATCACGCCACCGCACGCCCCTCACACACCGCGCAGCTCCACGGCCAGCGGCCCGTCGCCGGTCACCTCGATCCGCCCGTCCTTCACGGCCTCGGCGAAGGTCAGCTCGCCGCGCCCCAGCGTGAGACAGAGCTCGGAATCGAGGGCGATGCGCGCATCGGCGCTCGCGGCGGGCCCGTCCCCGTAGACCGGTTCACCCGCTGCCGGCTCCCCCGTACGGACATGGAACTCGCCCTCGTCGAGGCGCACATCGACCACCCCGCCGGCGGCCGCTCCCCCGAAGCCGTCCAGGGCGCGCAGCAGTGGAAGGGCGAACCAGTGCGCCCGGACCGCGTCCGTGGGCCGCCGCTCCACCAGTGCGGGCGCCCCCCACTCGGCGAGCGCCGCGAGGACGGGCAGCAGTCCCTGTCCGCGCTCGGTGAGTTCGTACACCGAGGCGGCGGCGGGCGGGGGCAGCTTGCGGCGGGTGACCAGCCCGCCCTGCTCCATGTCCTTGAGCCGGGAGGCCAGGACGTCCGTGCTGACTCCGGGCAGGTCGGCATGCAGATCGGTGTACCGGCGGGGACCGGCCAGCAGTTCACGGACGATCAGCAGGCTCCACCGGTCACCGACCGCGTCCAGAGCCCTGGCACTGGCGCAGAACTGGTCGTAACTCCGGCGGCGGACCGGGCGGGTTGCGGGCTGTTGCTGACGTGGCATGCGACGCAGTCTAGACATGTTGTTGGACTTTCCAAGCCCAAGCTTGGTAAAACCAAGTATCGCAATCGGGTCGGGGAGGCAGCACCGCATGGAATTCCGCCAGTCCAGCAAGCTCAACGAGGTCTGTTACGAGATCCGGGGCCCGGTCATCGAGCACGCCAACGCCCTTGAGGAGGCTGGCCACAGCGTGCTCCGCCTCAACACGGGAAACCCGGCACTGTTCGGGTTCGAGGCGCCCGAGGAGATCGTCCAGGACATGATCCGGATGCTCCCGCAGGCCCACGGCTACACGGACTCGCGCGGCATCCTGTCCGCCCGCCGGGCCGTCGCGCAGCGCTATCAGGCGATGGGGCTGACGGAGGTCGGCGTCGACGACATCTTCCTCGGCAACGGTGTCTCCGAGCTGATCTCGATGGCGGTGCAGGGGCTGCTGGAGGACGGCGACGAGGTGCTCGTCCCGTCCCCCGACTATCCGCTGTGGACCGCGGTGACGACGCTGGCCGGCGGGAAGGCCGTGCACTACGTGTGCGACGAGGCCTCGGACTGGAACCCGGACCTCGCCGACATGGCCTCGAAGATCACCGACCGCACCCGGGCCGTCGTGATCATCAACCCGAACAATCCGACCGGCGCCGTCTACCCGCGCGAGATCCTCGAAGGCATCCTCGACCTGGCCCGCAGGCACGGCCTGATGGTGTTCGCCGACGAGATCTACGACCAGATCCTGTACGACGACGCCGAGCACCACAGCGTGGCGGTCCTCGCCCCCGACCTGGTCTGCCTCACCTTCAGCGGGCTCTCGAAGACGTACCGCGTGGCCGGGTTCCGCTCGGGCTGGATGGTGGTGTCGGGCCCCAAGCAGCACGCCCGCAGCTATCTGGAGGGGCTGACCATGCTCGCCTCCATGCGCCTGTGCCCCAACGCCCCGGCGCAGTACGCGATCCAGGCCGCCCTCGGTGGCCGCCAGTCGATCCGGGAGCTCGTGGTGCCCGGGGGCAGGCTGTACGAGCAGCGCAACCGCGCCTGGGAGAAGCTGAACGAGATCCCCGGGGTGTCCTGCGTGAAGCCGAAGGGCGCGCTGTACGCCTTCCCGCGCATCGACCCGAAGGTGCATCCGATCGTCGACGACGAGAAGTTCGTCCTGGACCTGCTGCTGCGGGAGAAGATCCAGGTCGTGCAGGGAACGGGTTTCAACTGGCCGCGGCCCGACCACTTCCGGATCCTGACCCTCCCGTACGCTGACGATCTTGACGCGGCGATCAGCCGCATCGGCCGCTTCCTGGCGGGATACCGGCAGTGACCGGACACCGGAGATGAACGGAGACCGATCGTGAGCTGCCCCACCTGCCGGGTCCCCGTGCACACCCAGTTCGCCTCGTTCGAGCTCGTCGGGCCGATCGTCGAGGGCGGGCTGGACCCGGCCTCCGACCCCGCCTGGGCGGACTCGGGCGCGAAGTCGCCCGCGGAGTACGCCCGCTGGGCAGGCCATCTGTGCGGTATGACCTGCCTGCGCATGGCGCTCGGCGCCGACGCCCCGTCGCTGTTCGCGCTACGGGACGGAGCGCTGGCGTACGGCGCGTACACCGAGGACGGCGACGGCGAGATCCGGGGACTGGTCTACGCCCCGTTCGCCACGTACGTACGCGAGAAGCACGGCCTGGACGCCACGGTCCACCGTCATCTCGCGCCGGCGGAGATCCTGGACCTGCTGGACGAGGGCCGGTCCGTCATGGCGTCGGTGCACTACGCGATCCGCCACCCGCGGCGGCCCGCACCGGGACGCGGTGGACATCTGGTGCTCCTGACGTCCCGTACGTCCGACGGGACGGGCGTCCACTTCCACAACCCGTCCGGCACGACGGCCGAGACCCGGGCGGCGGAGCTGCCGCTGGCAGACTTCGAGCGCTTCTTCGCGGGCCGCGGGGTGTCGTTGCGCGCGGCGGGGTGACGCGCGGGGCCCGGAACGGGAGCGGGCCCGGGGACGTAGCCGGCCCCCGAGCCCTGTGATTGCCGCCTGTACGGCACGCCGACACTTTTAAAGGTCCCGTGTCAGTCTGATGTCGCCGCGTCCTGCCTTTAGACGACCGCGGATCGAAGCTCCGCGGGCCGGAGTCGAACCGGCATCTCGACGCGCACGGGCACGGGCCCGGTCGATTCGGCGATAGGCGGCGCATGCTGAGTCTGGAGCAAGAGTCTGAGATTGATCGCGGCCTGCCTCTGCCATTTGGGCTACCCCGGCCCGTATCCGTACGGGAGGTGCGGAAGTGCCGGGGGGAGGACTCGAACCTCCACTTGAACCGCGTCGTCACGACAAACTTCAGTGTCAGCTTTGCGCTCCTCGCGCACCCCGGCCGCGTCGACCGCCGCCGGGGATTCCATGGTCGGTCACCTCATCCGAAGAGGTAACCGAAGACCGCATCACCCACCCGCTGGTCCGTGACGTCCACGCCGTTGGCCTCCTCGCGGGCGAACTTGACGGCCTGCTGGAGCTTCTCCACCCGGTCGAGCAGTTCGTTGATCCGCCGCGCGGGCAGCGCCCCGGAGAACTTCACGGTCGTCCAGTAACCGATCGGGATGTCCTCGTAGTACACCTCGACCTGCGCCGGGTGCTTGTCGGTGGCCTCCGCCTTCACGTGGTTGCGGGGCACCTTCTTCGTCCGCAGGGTCCTCACCGGCTCGGTCTTCCAGGAGTCCGTCGACGGATCCTGGGCCCACGCCTCGGAGGCGTCGAGCACCGGGAGCTTGCGGACGAAGGTGTTGATGTCCGTGAGCTGCTTCTCCAGGAAGAGGAGATACGACACCGGCACCTCGCTCACCAGGACGCGTCCGTCGACCGAGACGTCTGCGCGGGCCGCGCAGTTCGCCCAGTCCTTCGTGGCGGTCACGTCGAAGAGGCGGGTGAGGGTCGCCGCGGTCTCCCGCAGCACGTCCTCGGCCTTGATCTGCACCAGGGTCGACTCGGGCGGCAACTGCTCACCCTCCTCGTCCTTCGGCTGGTACGTCCGGGAGATCCCGGCCAGCAGTCCGGCCTTCTGGAGGCCGTGATGCGCCGCCGTCAGGTCCTGGTGAGCCTTGGACTTGACGCCCTTCTCCACTGCGATGATCTGATTGAGTTTCGCCACGTCCAGGAAACTAGCAACAGCAACACGGGCCGCACCAGCGGTTTTTGCCACCCTGCGGTGCGCCCGGCGCGCCTGATGTGTCCGCGTGCGCCCGCCCGTTCGGGTGGTTTCCGTACGACGCCCATGTTCCGCCACCGGCCGGCGGGAGCGGCTTGCCACAGTGAGCCCCGCGCGTCCCGCGTCTCTCCCCCGCACCTGGAACGAAGGGCCTCCCCATGTCTCGCCTTCCCCGCTTCACCGGCGCGAAGAACCCGGCCGCCCCGGGTTCCTTCGACGTACGTCACCGCCCGCGGCGCCGTGCCGCGCTCGCCGCGGCCACGGCCGGCCTCGCGGTCCTGGCCGTGGGCACACCCGTCGCGTACGCCACGCTGGGCACCGGCTCCCCCGCGGACCCGCGGCCGGCGACGGCGGCCGCCGCACGGGGCAAGGACTACGTCGAGACGCGGCTGTTCTTCGGCACCGAACGCCCGGACGGCGGACCGGATGTGACCGACCGGCAGTTTCTGGACTTCATCGACGCGGAAGTCACTCCGCGCTTCCCGAACGGGCTGACGATCCAGGACGGCCGAGGGCAGTGGCGGGACTCCAACGGGGTGATCGAGCGGGAGCGCAGCTACGAACTGACCCTGCTCTACCCGGCGTCCGAGGCCCGGGTGCGCGATCCGCAGATCGAGCGCATCCGCAACGCCTACGAGAAGACGTACGCCCAGGACTCGGTGGCACGGCTGGAGGAGCGCACGACGGCCGACTTCTGAGCCGGGCGCGGGGCGCCTGGGGTGCGCACCCGGCCGGTCGTACGGGCCGTGGATGCGGGCACTGTTGCGGAGCGAGCCGGTTCCGCCACGGTTCCGCCTCCGCGGCCGCCGACACCGTACTGCCCGCCCGACGCAGGTTCTGAGCCGTCGGATACTGTTCCGCGGCCGGGTGCCGGGGCACCGGACGTCGACCAGCAGGGAGCAAGCCAGATGGGCACGCCCGTACGTCACTTCACCGCGACGACCGAGCAGGGTCAGGTCTTCACGGTCAACATCGAGCGGGACTTCCGGTACGACCCGTACCGCGACTTCCTCGTCTGTACGCACTGCGACTGGTCGCCGTCGCTCCTGACGACCAGGCGGCTCATCGACATGGCCGGTGAGCACCTGGCGTCCGCCCACGGAGCCGGCCGGGGGCTGACGCAGCAGGACAACGAGTCGTTCCGCAAAGCGCGGCTCATCATGCTGCCTGTCGTCGCCGTACTGCTGATCGGTCTGCTGATCTTCCTGAACAACTGACGGCACGGCAGCACCGGCTCCGGCACCGGCCGGCCTGTTCAGCCGCCGCTGAGCTCCAGGAGCGCCCGCACCGGGTCGGGGTCCGGGGCGGCCCGGGGCCACCACTCGTCCTCGCCGGGGTCGGACTCGTAGCCGTACCACCGGCCGTCGTGGCCGAAGCGGAGCTGGAGTGCGCCGCCGGGGTGAGTGAGGTGGTTGCGCCACGGCTGGAAGCGGGGGAAGCCGGCCGCCGCGAGGGCCGGACGGGCGCGGTCGAACGGGCCGGCCGGTGGGTCCCAGGGTGTCTCCAGGACGGCGAGCCCCTCGGCTCCGCCCTGACGCCAGGCGGCCACGGCCCGGGCCAGGTCGGTGGTGTTGCGGCCGGTGGCGGATGCCAGTTCGCGGTAGAGGGCGCGGGTGGTGGCGGTGAGTCCGGCCGTGGGGCGGGCGGCTGCCAGCCGGACCGCGTCCTGCCAGGCGGTGAGCCCGGCCAGCGGGTCGGCGCCGGTGGTCAGCAGCGCGTGGGCGCGGGCGGCCGCGTCGGTGGCGAGCTGGTCGAGGGCGAGCGGGTCCCGGGCGCCGGGGAACTCCGGGTACGAGGGCGGCCGGCCCGGATGCGGCTCCACCCGGAACGGGGCGGGCAGCGGCGGCAGGAAGCGGTCGGCGAGCGCATCCCTCGCCGGTACGGACGGGGCGGCGGGCGCCGCGGGCCGCTCGTGCGCGGAGTGTGCGGCGTTGCGCCGGCCCAGGTCCTCCAGGAGTTCGCGCTCGCCCCGGCCGCGCAGCAGCAGGAGGACGAACGGGTCGGCGTCCAGGAGGCGGCCCATCTGGTAGCAGAGCGCCGCCACGTGCTTGCACGGCCAGCCGCGGTCCGGGCAGGAACAGCCGGGGTCGAGGTCGTCCGCCGCGGGGAGCAGGGTGACGCCGGCAGCGGCGGCCGTGTCGGCGAGGGAGTGCGGCATCTCCTTGGCGAGCAGGGTGGCGAGATGGCCGGGGCGGGCGGCGACCGCGTCGAGGAAGGTGTCCCAGTCGGGGTCGGTGAGCGTGCGCAGTCTGAGCTCCGCACGGTAGGGGCGGGGGCGACTGCCGTGCACATAGGCGACGACCTGACCCGGGGTGACGGTGATCGCGGCGACGTTCCCGCTGTCCGCGTACGCGCGTCCGCGGGCGAGCCTGGGCCCGTCCATCGACAGGTCCTCCAGCGCCGCCACCCAGGCCCGGCCCCACCAGCTGTCCGCGAACGGTTCGTCGCCGTCGGACGTGCGTGCCGGCACGGCCTCGAAGGTCCTCCGCAGGTCGTCGGGGCCCGGCCGGGACCGGGCGACGGGCCGCGAACCGAGGCGGTCGGCGGCCGACGGCCCGGAGGCGGGGCGGGGGCGGGGGCTCATGACGGCCTCCGGAGCGAGACGAGGTCGGCCAGGTCACGGTCGCTGAGCTCGGTCAGCGCGGTCTCGCCGGTGCCGAGCACGGCGTCGGCCAGCGCCCGCTTGGCCAGCAGCATCTCTCCGATCCGGTCCTCGACCGTGCCCTCCGCGATCAGCCGGTGCACCTGGACCGGCTGGGTCTGCCCGATGCGGTAGGCGCGGTCCGTGGCCTGCTCCTCGACGGCCGGGTTCCACCAGCGGTCGTAGTGGATGACATGAGCGGCCCGGGTGAGGTTGAGCCCGGTGCCGGCGGCCTTGAGGGAGAGCAGGAAGACCGGCACCTCTCCTGACTGGAAGCGGTCCACCATCCGTTCCCGCTCGGGCACCGGCGTACCGCCGTGCAGGAGCTGGGAGGGGATCGCGCGCGAGGTGAGATGCGCGGAGAGCAGCCGGGCCATCGTCACGTACTGGGTGAAGATGAGCACCGAGCCGTCCTCGGCGAGGATCGTGTCGAGGAGTTCGTCGAGCAGGGCGAGCTTCCCCGACCGGCCGGTGAGCCGGGTGGGTTCCTCCTTCAGATACTGCGCCGGGTGGTTGCAGATCTGCTTGAGCGAGGCCAGCAGCTTCATGATCAGGCCGCGCCGGGCGATGCCCTCCGAGGCCTCGATGTACGCCATGGTCTCGCGCACGGTGGCCTCGTAGAGCGTGGCCTGTTCGCGGGTGAGGAAGACCGGGTGGTCGGTCTCCGTCTTGGGCGGCAGCTCGGGGGCGATGCCGGGGTCCGACTTCTTGCGGCGCAGCAGGAAGGGCCGGACCAGCCGGGAGAGCCGCTCCACCGCTTCGTCGTTGGCGATGCCCGCGGCCGTGCCGGTGTTCTCCACGATGCGGGCGTGGCGGGCCCGGAACGCCTTGAGGGGGCCGAGCAGTCCGGGGGTGGTCCAGTCGAGCAGCGCCCAGAGCTCGGAGAGGTTGTTCTCGACGGGGGTGCCGGTCAGGGCGACCCGGGCCGGGGACGGGATGGTGCGCAGCGCCTTCGCCGTGGAGGAGTGCGGGTTCTTCACGTGCTGTGCCTCGTCGGCGACGACCAGTCCCCAGCTGTGGGCGGCCAGTTCGGCCGCGCTGGAGCGCATCGTTCCGTATGTGGTGAGGACGAAGCCACCGTCGGGCTCGGCGAGGGTGCGGTCGGTGCCGTGGAACCGCCGGACGGGGACGCCGGGCGCGAAGCGGTTGATCTCCCGGTGCCAGTTGCCCAGCAGCGAGGCGGGGCAGATCACCAGCGTGGGCGCGGGGTGGGCACGGTGCAGATGGAGGGCGATGAGGGTGATCGTCTTGCCGAGGCCCATGTCGTCGGCGAGGCAGCCGCCGAGGCCCAGCGACGTCATCCGGTCCAGCCAGGCCAGACCGCGCAGCTGGTAGTCGCGGAGGGTGGCATCGAGGCCGGGCGGCGGCGCGATGAGGGTGTCGTCATCGACGATACGGGCGCGCAGCGCTGCCAGCGCTCCGACCGGCACCGCCTCGACCTGCTCGCCGTCCACCTCTGCGCTGCCGGTCAGGGCGACGGCGAGCGCGTCCACCGGGTCGAGGAGCCCCAGCTCCCGCTTGCGTGCCTTGCGTACGAGAGCGGGGTCGACCACGACCCACTGGTCGCGCAGCCGCACCACGGGCCGGTGCGCCTCGGCGAGCACGTCCATCTCTGCCTCGGTCAGCTTCTGGTCCCCCAGCGAGAGCTGCCAGTTGAACGCGAAGAGCTGTTCGGCGTCGAAGAAGGAGGTGCCGTCGGTGGCCGAGCCGGGGGCCGGCCGTACGACCGCCTCGGCGGTGAGGGAACGGGCCAGCTCCCGGGGCCAGTGCACGCTCACCCCGGCTGCCGACAGCCGTGCCCCACCGGCGCCCAGCAGCTCGTACAACTCGTCCTCGGTGAGGGCCAGTACGTCGGGGACGGGCTGATCCAGCAGCCGTTCCAGCGGTGCCCAGACGCGGGCGGCGCGGCGCAGGGCGAGCACCGCGTCGATGCGGGAACGCGGGCCGAAGGGCTCGCCCGCCGTGCCGTTCCACAGAGCGGCCGCGTCGACGACGTAGGTGGGGTCGGCGAGGCTGTGCACCTGGGTGATGGCGGCGCCTGCATGCCGCGCGGCGGCCGGTGTGCGGCCGTCGGTCGCGTCGTCGGCCGTACCGGCCCTGTCATCGGCGCCGGTCGTGTCGAAGAGCTCGTACGCGGACAGGTCCAGGCGCAGCGACACCCGTACGCCCGCGTCCAGCCCGGCCGCGACCTCCACCGCCCACTCCCGGGCGCCGGGCAGGTGCCTGGCCTCCCGGGCCGCGAACGGGGCCCCCATGGCGAAGGCGGCCGCGGGGGTCCGGGGCAGGGTGTCGGCCACCGCGTCGAGGAAGGAACCGATGAGCGGTTCGGGATCGGGGACCTGGAGGGGCGTGCGGTCCGGGTAGGGGGTCGCGTAACCCTCGGCGGGCATGGCCGCGGCGACGGCACGCAGGTGGGCGATGTCCGCGGCGTCACGCGGTCCGGCCCGCCAGGCGTCGTGGTCGTCGGCGGTCAGTCCGGGAAGCATCCGGCCGCGGGACACCAGGTGGAGCGCGTGCAGGGTGGCGGCACCCCAGCAGCGGGTGGCGGGGTGGGCGGACCTCAGGTGGCGGGCACGGGCCAGCAGGGGCACGGCCTCGGCCACCGGAAGCAGCAGGGCCGGCACGGTGGCCCGGCGGACGTCCCCCTGCTCGGCGTGGCGCCGGACGACCGTGATCTCGGAGGTCCGCACGCCCGGGCCGTCCGACTCGGCGGGCCCGGCAGGGCCCGCGGCGCCGGGCCCCCACAGGTCGCCCGGCTCGGGCAGCGGGTGCCCTTCCGGGTCCCAGAACGCGATACGCCCCTCGCGCGGGAGCGCGGCGGGCAGGAAGACCGCGGCACAGCGCAGCAGGCGGCCGACGGCCGCGTCGTGCGGCGGCGGTGCGATACCCACCGGCCCCTCCCCTTCCCGTCCGGGCCCCGCTCATGAGCCCATGTGTCCTCGCGTCCCCGGTCCTCCCTGCCTGGTCAGCCCGGGAGTACGGAAACCCTCTGACTCGCGAGTCTAGGCGGGGGGACTGACAACGGACCGGCCGCCGCCGTGCCCGCACCTCGTACGGGGTCGGGCAGCGACCGGAGTAGCGAGACCGGGCCGGTGCCTTGCAGACGGCCGGCCCGGCCCCATGGGAACGGGCGGGCCGGTGCCGGGCAGCGGCCGGGTGAGGGGCGGTCGGCCGCTGCCCGGCACGTGACCGGGTCAGTGCCTGGCGAGTGGCTTCGAGCCGGTGGGACGGGGCCTCTCGGAGGCCGAGGCCGACTTCGTCGGCGTAGCGGGACGCGGACGCCCAGGGCCCGATACCGGTGGCGCGGAGGGGGCGGGCGCCGACGGCTCGGCCGGCCGGGGCGCGGCAGGCTCCGCCGACCTGCCCGCCGCCTCCGGTCCACGGTCTCCAGGGTGCTCGTCCCGTGCACGGTCCACGGACTGCGGCACCGGCTGGGCGGGCTGCTGCTGCGGCTGCGCGGGCTGCTGCTGCGGCGCCGGCTGCTGGGCCCGTTCCAGGAAGCGGAGCAGCTCCACCGGGAACGGCAGCACCAGGGTGGAGTTCTTCTCCGCCGCCACCGCCACCACGGTCTGCAGCAGCCTCAGCTGCAATGCGGCGGGCTGGGCGGACATCTCCGATGCCGCCTCGGCCAGCTTCTTGGACGCCTGGAGTTCCGCGTCCGCGTTGATGACCCGGGCGCGCCGCTCACGGTCGGCCTCCGCCTGGCGGGCCATGGAGCGCTTCATCGTCTCCGGCAGCGAGACGTCCTTGATCTCGACCCGGTCGATCTGCACGCCCCATCCGACCGCGGGGCTGTCGATCATCAGCTCCAGGCCCTGGTTGAGCTTCTCCCTGTTGGAGAGCAGATCGTCCAGATCGCTCTTGCCGATGATCGAACGCAACGACGTCTGCGCCATCTGCGAGACGGCGAACCGGTAGTCCTCCACCTCGACGACCGCGCTCGCCGCGTCGACCACCTTGAAGTAGATCACCGCGTCGACGCGCACGGTGACGTTGTCCCGGGTGATCCCGTCCTGTGCCGGCACGGGCATGGTCACTATCTGCATGTTGACCTTGCGCAACCGCTCGACGCCCGGCAGCACCATGGTGAATCCGGGCCCGCGCACATCGTTACGGAGCCGGCCGAGCCTGAGCACCACGCCCCGTTCGTACTGCTTGACGACCCGGGCGGCCGCCACCGTGTACACAGCACCCGCCGATACTGCCGCAACCGCTGCGATCAAGAGCTCCTGGACCATGACGGCCCCCTGCCATCCGGAAGAACCGGAACATCTACCTCACGCCGCAATCAGCGCTATTACCACGTTATGCCCCCTTTGGGCAACGGGCGAACCTCTGCCCGCCCTCCCGTCCCCCGCCCGGCCGCTTACCGGATGCCGCGCCCGCCGTGAGCGGGCAGGGTGACCAGCGTCAGCACGTCCCTCCGTGGCGTACGGGGGTGACGTGGCGGAGTGCGTACGGATGAGCCGGACGAGACAGACGAGGACCCGCCCATGCCCGTGATCGACCATCGACGCCGCCGTCTCGGCATCGCCGCCGGGACCGCGCTCCTGACCCTCACCGTCGCAGGCTGTTCGGGCCTCGGCCGGACCGCTGTCGGACCGGTCATCTACACCACCGAACGGGACGCCGTGGTCGAGGTGAACAGTCCCTCCGTGAAGGGATGCCACCGGCTGGCACCCGCGGGTGCCAAGGAAGTCACCAACGAAACCCTGATCGACATCATCCTGTACCGCACACGGAACTGCACCGGCCCGGGCACGACGTACCTCGCAACCACACTGTCCGACGTCAACGCGCCCAGCGCGCTGCCCTGGCGCAGCTTCAGCACCGTCCACTGACCCACCGAAACCGCCGGTGCTGACACGCACCGGCGGTCCCGGCCTCAACGGGTGCACCGCCGCACCGGCGTCACCTTCACGCACCGCCTTCACGCACCGCGGCGGACCAGCGCGATCAGTGCCGCCGTTCCGGCCCGGCGGTCCCGGGCGATCAGGACCATCACCACGATGAGCGCTGCGGGCATGACCGCGTTCGGCGGGTCCAGCAGTGTCAGCTGGACGATCGACGCCCCTGCCAGCAATCCGCAGAAGGCGATGGCCGCCACCCCGGCGAGGACCGGGACCAGCAGGGCGATCGCCCCCGCCGTCTCCAGCCCGCCGATGGCGTACATCGCACCGTGGCTCCAGCCCATCCGGCCGAAGGACTCGATGGCGGACTCATGGGCGATCAGCTTGGCGATCCCGCTGAAGCCCAGGAAGAGGGCGAGTGCGTACCGCGCCACAGTCAGCGCGACGGCACCCCGGCCACGGCGGCCGGCGGCGGAAGCGGAAGCGGCCGGCATGGATGCGGCCGTCGTGATCTCGGACATGGCGGTCTCCTCGGGGAAGCGGTGCGCGGTGTCGCTCACACAAGGTCAGACCGGCTCCCCGCCGACAACTCATCGCTCCGCCGCCCGCGGATTCGCCCTGCCGCCCGGTTACTTGGCCACGGCCCGCACCCAGACGCCGTCGTCCGTGAGATAGCGGTCCACGCGCAGTCCGGCCGCCTCCAGATGGCCCTCGAACTGTTCCTTCGACAGCGGACGCGCGAGAAACGTCTGCGACCACCGCGCATCCTCGAAGTCGTACTCGGCGCGCACCGAACGCACCCCGTCCCCCACCGGCTCCGAGGAGACGATCCGGATCGTGTACCCGGCCGGATGGACGCGCTCGCGCGGCAGTTCCGTGTGGTAACCCTCTCCCTCTCGCTGGATGAGTACCACTCCGCCGTCGCGCACGTATCTCCGGCAGGTCCGCAGCAGCCCGTCCCGCACCCGGTGGTCGCCCGCATGCACCAGGAAGGACGCCAGCATGACCACGTCGAAGGTCTCGTCACCGAGGTCCAGGGACTCGATGGGGCTCTGCACCGTACGCGCGCCGCGCACGCGCTCCAGCATCTGCGCCGACTCGTCCACCGCCGTGACGTCGAAGCCGCGGTCGACCAGCGGGTGCGTCACCCGGCCCGCCCCGCAGCCCAGTTCGAGAATGCCCGATCCGGCGGGGACGGACGCGGCGATGACGTCCGGTTCGTCACCGACGGCGAGGCGGGTGTACAGCTCGACAGCGCAACCGTCCGGCGTGATCGCGCCGGGACCCGTCCCTGAATAACCCTCACGTACCACTCGTCCGCTCATATCCGGCCGAACGAACGGTCGGCACCTGCCGTTCCCGGACCTCACACCGAACGGCGCGCGACCAGCGCCGCACTGAGGTGCTGCAGGTCCGTGGGGCGGGCCGGGGAGAGACCGGTCAGCCGGCCGATGCGGCGGATGCGGTAGTCGACGGTGTTCGGGTGGACGTGCAGCGCGGCCGCCGCCGCCCTGCGGTCCAGGCCGTGGGCGAGGTACGTCTCCAGCGTGTGCAGCAGCTCCGGTTTCGCCTCCAGTGGCTGGAGCAGCCGCGCCAGCCCGTGCAGGGCCGCGCTCGGTCTGCTCAGCTGGTACTCCAGCAGGACGTCGGCCAGCCGGTACAGACCGGCGGGCCGTCCGGTGCGGGCGACGAGGTCGACGATCTCGGCGTTACGGGCCACGGCGGCCGGCACCGCCGCCGGTTCCGTGGTCTCCGCGGCCGCGACGACCGGGACCCCCGCGGCCCGGGTGGCCTCGGCGATCAGGGCGCACAGACCGCCCGGCCCGCTCCACGGCGGCGGCTCGGCGACGGGCAGCAGGACCGTGCCGCCGGTCTCGTCGAGGGCGGTCAGCGCGGGCGTACCGGCGAACCGGTCCAGGGCCGTGCGGATCCGGCGGATCTTGCGGCGGGCCGCCACCCCCGTACCGGGGCCCGGCGCCTGACCCACCTCGTCGTCGTGCGGGCCGAGTGCGAGCGTCATCGTCAGATACCGGGCGGCCGGGCGCAGTCCGGTGCGCCGGGTGAAGCGGTCCAGGTCCTCGCCCGTCAGCAGGGCCGCCATCAGGGCGTGCCGGCCGCCGTGTTCCTGGCTGTCCAGGATCTGCCGGGCCTCCAGATAGGCCCCGCTCACCGCTGAGGTCAGCTGCTGCTGGAGAACCATGATGCGGTTCATGATCTCCAGTACGGCCGGCAGGTCCGCGGGCCCGGCGTCCCGGGCGGTCTCCTCCCAGCACATCCCGATACCCACCTGGTACGCGGTGAGGATGGAGTCCAGCGGAACGCCCTCCTCGGCCCGCTGGGCCGCCGAGTCGCGCTGCTGGGCCAGTTCGGCGTCGGTGGCGGGTCTGCGGTGTTCGACGACATCGGCGAAGAGCCGCAGATTGTGCTGGACGATGTCCGCGATGTCGCCCGCGATCTCCTCGTGCGGCAGTTCCGCATAGACCGGCAGATCGCTGAGCAGCCGGGCGACGACGCGGGCGGTCAGGGCGGGGGCGCGAGCCCTCAACTGGGCCGCCACCGGGCGGCCGCCGATGCACAGCGGCCGCTGCGCATCGGCTCTCCGGTCCATGTGTTCACCCGTCACGGCAACATGCCCTTTGTCATGCGTCACAAAAGCCCCCGCGGAAGTCTGCGTTACCCACCAGTTAAACGACGGCGTTCGAGTCTGCATGATGACCGGCGACACCCGCCATGCCCCCACCATCGGAGGTCGCCATGAACTCGCCCCGCAACAATGCCTTCTGTCGGACCGTCAGAACTTCCGTGACAGCCCTCGCCCTGGCCGGACTGGCCGTCGGGACCAGCGCCTCCGGCGCCTGGGCGGCAGGCGAGGACACCACGTCGTACGTCGCGCTCGGCGACTCGATGGCCTCCGGGCCCCTCATCCCGGACATCACGGGCCCGGTGGCCTGCGGCCGCTCCACGCACAACTACGCGCACGAGCTGGCCGCCGGCATCGGCGCCTCGCTGCGCGACGTCACCTGCAGCGGCGCCAAGTCCAAGCACATGACGGAGAAGCAGTCGCTCTCCCTGCTCGACATCCCGATGGGGTCGGCGCCGCCCCAGTTCGACGCCCTGCGCGCGGACACCGACCTGGTGACCCTGACGATCGGCGGGAACGACGCCGGTCTGGTCGGCATCGCGCAGGACTGCATGACGCTCGACCCGACCGCCACCCCGTGCAAGGACAAGCTGACCGAGGGCGGCGTCGACCAGGTGGCGCAGCGCATCGCGGAGTTCGCGCCCCGGCTGGCAGCCGTCCTGGACGGGATCCACCAGCGTTCGCCGCAGGCCCGCGTGATCGTCACCGGCTACGGGCTCTACATCAAGCCGGGCGGCTGCTGGCCGCTCCAGCCCGTGCTCCCGGTGGACGCCGACTTCCTCCAGGGCAGCGTCGACCGGATGAACACGGTGATCGCCGAGCAGAGCGCGGCCCACGGCGCCGAGTACGTCGACGTCGCCACCCCCAGCAAGGGCCACGACGCCTGCCAGGCCCCCTCGGACAAGTGGGTCGAGGGCTACGTGCCGACCGCGGCAGCCGCCCCGCTGCACCCCAACCAGCAGGGTGAGGCGGCCTACGCCCGCATCATCGGCGCGCACCTCCAGGGGAGCTGACCCGTGCGGCAGCGGCTGCTCCACGGCCTGCTCGCGGCGGCGCTCGGTGCAGCCGCCCTCCTCGCCCCGCCCGCCCATGCGGCTCCGGCGGGCCACCCTCCGGAGCGGGGCTGCGACCCGCTGGCACCCGTCGAGTGCCTGCTGCCGTTCCCCGACGACTGGTACACCCGGCCGGACCCGGACACCGACACGGGCCGCCGGGTGGACTTCAGCACCGCCGCGCTGCCCCGCGCCACGACCGGGCTGCCCATCGACCCGGCCGCCTGGAACCGGGCCGACGGCTTCTCCCCCGGCTCCACCCTGATCGCCCAGGTGCCGGACCTGGACCTGGCGGCCACCGGTGCGGCGCCGCTCACCGGCATCGGCCGTTCCCTCGACCGGGACGCCCCGGTCGTCCTCCTGGACACGACGACCGGTGAGCGGTGGCCGTACTGGGCCGAGCTCGACGCCAACGCCGCAGACCCCGCACGCCAGGCGCTGCTGATCCACCCCGCCCGCAATTTCCGGGACGGCCACCACTACGCCGTCGCCCTGCGCCACCTCAAGGACGGTGCGGGCCGCACGATCCCGGCAGCCGCCCCGTTCGCCGCCGTCGCCGGCAAGCGGCTCCCCGCCCACGATCCGCTGCGCGCCCGGCAGGACCGGCTCCGCCCCGCCCTCACGGCCCTGCGCAGGGCCGGGGTCACGACCGAAGGGCTCCATCTGGCCTGGGACTTCACCGTCGCCTCCACCCGCAGCCTCACCGGCGACCTCTTCACGATCCGCGACGACGCGTTCCGCCGCCTCGGCAGCCGCTCGCCCGGATTCACCGTCACCGGGGTCACCGACTTCACCGCCGCCCAGGATCCCCGGATCGCACGCGAGGTCACCGGGCAGATCACCGTACCCAGCTATCTCAGCCTGCCGGGCGGCCCGCCCGGCTCCGTCCTGCACCGCGACCGCGACGGCGTGCCGCGCCGGCTCCCCCTCAACACCCAGCTCGCCACGTTCCGTTGCGAGATCCCCCGCTCGGCCTTCCGCACCCCCTCCCACCCCTCCCTCTACGGACACGGGCTGCTCGGCTCCCGCTCCGAGGTCGGCGCGGGCAACGTCAAGGACATGGCGGCCGAGCACAACTTCACCTTCTGCGCCACGGACTGGACCGGCATGGCCAAGGAGGACATCCCCGTCGTCCTCGGTGCCCTCGCCGACCCGAACCTCTTCCCGGCCGTCCCCGAACGCAGCGAACAGGGCATGCTGAACGCCCTGTTCCTCGGCCGCGCCCTGATCCACGCCAAGGGTCTGGGCACCGACCCCGCGTTCCGCACCGCCGGCGGCCGTCCGCTCGTCGACACCCGGCACGGTCTCGCGTACGACGGGAACAGCCAGGGCGGCATCCTCGGCGGCGCCCTCGTCGCCGCCTCGCCCGACATCCGGCGCGGGGTCCTGGGCGTCACCGCCATGAACTACGGGCTGCTCCTCAACCGCAGCGCCGACTTCGCCCCCTTCCAGCAGGTCCTGGACGTGGCCTACCCGGACAAACTGCACCAGCAGCTCGTCCTCCAGCTGTTCCAGATGGTGTGGGACCGAGGCGAGACGAACGCGTACGCGAACCACCTCACCGACCACCACCAGGTGCTGATGCACATCGCCTACGGGGACCACCAGGTCGCGAACGCGGCGGCCGACGTGGAGGCGCGAACGATCGGTGCCCGCCTGCAGGCCCCCGCGCTCGCCGCCGGCCGGAGCCCGGACACCGTCCCGTACTGGGGCATCCGCCGCATCGCCGCCGGCCAACTGCCCTACCGGGGCTCGGCCATGACCGTCTGGGACAGCGGCACCCCCACACCCCCGCTCACCAACACCCCGCCCGCCGGGCCCGATTACGGCCACGACCCGCACGAGGATCCCCGCAACTCGCCCGCCGCACGTCAGCAGAAGGCCACCTTCCTGACCACCGGCCGTGTCATCAATGTCTGCGGCACCACCCCGTGCACCGCCACACCGACCTCCTGACGCCCCCCCTCCCCGCCGGGCATGACCTCCCGCGGGGGACAGACAAGGAGCACCATGCGTACGCACCGCATAGCCGGAGCCGCCGTCGCGGCCGCCCTCCTCGCCGGTACGGCACTGGCCCCTTCCGCGCTCGCCGCACCGCCCGCCGCCTCGGCCACCGCGCAGGCCGCGGTCCCGTTCACCTCCGCCGGCGCCGTGCGCGCGGCCGACGGCGGCCACACCCTCTCCTGGGCCTCACCGGCCGCCTCGGTGACCGTCACCGCCGTCACCTCCCCCGACGCCGCCACCGGCATCGCCCTCGGCACGGCCCCCGGCACCGGCTCGCTGACCGTCCCGGCCGGAACGCTCCCGGAGGCCGGGCGCTGGTACTTCCGGCTGGTCCCCGACGGCGGCAGCCCCCTCGTCGTCGCCGACCGCTCCCTCGGACTGGCTTCCGCCCGCAACTTCCGCGACATCGGCGGCTACCGCACCACGGACGGGCGCTGGGTGCGCTCCGGCCTGGTCTACCGCTCCAACAAGCTGAACAGCCTCACCGACGCCGAGCAGCAGCGGCTGGTCTCCCAGCGCCTGACCCTCGACGTGGACCTGCGCAACGTCCAGGAGCGCAACGACGCCCCGGACCGGCTGCCCGCGGGCGTGGCGTACCAGGTCGCCGACGTCGTCTCGCTCAGCCACGGCATCCGTTTCCACGACTCGGCGCTGATGACACTGGCCGAGGCCATCGCGGCCGGCCTCTTCTCCGGCTCGTCCGACCTGGGCCAGTCCATCGGCTACCCGTTCATGGTCAACTTCGTGGGCGCCGACTACGCGTTCCACGACCTGGTCACCGCCGTCGCCACGAACACCTCGGGCGCCACGGTCTTCCACTGCAGCGCCGGCAAGGACCGCACCGGCTGGGGCACCGCCGTCCTGCTCACCCTGCTCGGCGTCCCGCGGGCCACCGTCGAGGCGGACTTCCTCGCCAGCAACCAGTACACCGGTGATCCGGAGGCCGTCGAACTGAGCTGGCTGCGCGCGGCGTTCGCCGAGGTGGACCACATCTACGGCGACTTCGACACGTACGTACGCGAGGGTCTGAAGCTCGACGCGGCGACCGTGGAGACCCTGCGCGCCAAGCTGCTGACCGGCTGACCGGCCCGCCCGGTCAGTACCCCGGGTAGCGGCCGGGCGGCCACTCGACCGGGTGCTCGAACTCCAGGGACAGGTCGTCGGCCACCTCGGCGATCACCGCCCGTCCCTCGGTGAGCACCAGCCACGACGGCGGAAGGTACGCGTCGCCGTGGCGGGCGCCGAGCAGATTGCCGCAGACCGCGCCGGTGGAGTCGCTGTCGCCCGAGTGGTTGACCGAGAGCAGCAGCGCCTCGCCGGCCTGGCCGGCCTCCGGCAGGGCCAGGGCGCAGTACACGGCGATGGCCAGGGCTTCCTCGGCCACCCAGCCCGCTCCGAGCGACTCCACCTTCTCTGCGCCCGGCGCGCCCTGCGCGGCCAGCTCGACGGCGCCGCGCAGGGCGGCGGTCGTCTCCTCGTGCCCGGGGTGGCGGGCCAGCAGGTCCATGGCCCGCAGGACGGATCCGGGCAGGGAGTCGCCCTCCAGCAGATGGGCGACGATCGCCGCGAGCGCGCCGGCGGCGTAGGCGCCGGTGGGGTGGCCGTGGGTGATCTGCGCGCACCGGGCGGCGAGAGCGAAGCTGCCGGCCGCGTCCCGGCCGGTGAGGCCGAAGGGCGCGGAGCGCATGACCGTGCCGCAGCCCTTGGAGTCGGTGTTGACGGGGCCCGGCTCGCCGACCGGACCTCGCGGGTCGGGGATGTGCCCAGCCGCGAGGCCGGTCAGGCAGGCGTTTCCGGGGGCCCGGCGTGCGTACAGCCAGGGCTGCTGCCTGAGCCATCCGCTGCGGACGGGGTCCTGTGCGTCGCCGGCCGGCGGCGCGGGATGGTTCTGGGTGTCCAGCCAGCGCAGGTAGGCGTTCTTGATGATCGCCGTCTCGGCGCCGCCGATCCCCCTGGACATGGCCCGGGAGTGCGCCCTGATCAGCCCCTCGGCCGTGAAGAGGGTCATCTGGGTGTCGTCCGTGACGCGTCCGACGACCCCGTCCTCGTCGGCGGTGAGCCCCCGCACGCCCTGTTCCCCGTGCGCCCGGCGGATACCGGTGAGCGACAGGAACTCCACCGGGTTGCCCAGGGCGTCCCCGATCGCACCGCCCAGCAGACACCCGCGGACCCGGGCCCTGCGGACTGCTGCGTCCCCCCGTGCTGTGCCGTTCACGGCCGTCCACCCACTCTCTTCCGTCGGAACACCGCACTCGCGCCGTCGCGGGTCCATGCTGGTAGGAGAGGCGATGGCCATGCGTACCGGTAGTGAACCGACGACCGCCCGCAGTTCTCTGCGGATGCGGCTCTGGCTGAGTCTATGGGGCCTGGCCTGGGCCGTCTTCGGATTGGCGGCGTTCACCTGGACCGGCAGGCCGGGGTGGGCGGCGGCCTGCGGGGTGCTCCTCGTGCTGGTCCTGGTGGATCTGGCCGTGATCGTCCACCACCTGCACCAGGGCCCGCATTACCAGCCGGGCCGAACAATCCCGCCGTACGAACCCGATCACGGCGGGCGGGGGCGTTACGGTCACTGAGTGCCTGCGGCCTCAGCCCTCCGCTTCGAAGCGGGCCGCCTTCAGATACTCCGGGTTCGGGTCCAGCGCCGCCGCCAGCCGGAAGTGGCGCGTGGCCCGCTCCGGATGACCGGAGCGCTCGAAGGTGCGGGCGAGGGCGAAGTGCGCGAACGCGTTGTCCGGCTCCCGCTCCAGCACGAGCTCGAACTCCAGCTCAGCGGGGCGCAGTTGGGCGGCAGCGAAGAAGGCCCGGGCGCGCAGCAGCCGGGCGGCGGTGTTCTCCGGGTGGGAGGCGATCACCGAGTCGAGCAGCTGCACCGCGCCCCGGGGGTCGCGCGCGGCCAGCAGCTGCTCGGCCGCGCGGAAATCGATGACGTGTGTTTCGGGGTTCCTCTCGGGCACAGTCGAATCCTTCCCTCGTCCACCGTCAGATGAACGTCTGCCCGGCTGCCGGTGTTCCGGCCCGGGTCAGCCGGCCGCGGCCCGCCGGGTCAGCTCAGCCCAGACCGAGCGGACCTGCGGTTCCAGGGCCTCGATCGGCCCGTCGTTGTCGATGATCAGGTCGGCCACCGCGCGCCGCTGTTCCCGGGTGGCCTGCGCGGCCATCCTGGCGCGCGCCTCCTGCTCCGTCATCCCGCGCAGCCGTACGAGGCGGTCGAGCTGGGTCTCCGGCGCCGCGTCGACCACCACGACCAGGTCGTAGAGAGGGGCGAGGCCGTTCTCGGTGAGGAGCGGGACGTCGTGGACGACCACGGAATCGGGGCCCGCGGCACGCTCCAGCTCGGCGGAGCGGGCGCCCACCAGCGGGTGGACGATCGCGTTCAGGGCGGCGAGGCGCTCACTGTCGGCGAAGACGATCGAGCCGAGCTTCGGCCGGTCCAGCGTGCCCTCGGAGGTGAGGATGCCGGTGCCGAACGCCTCGACGACGGCGTCGAGCCCGGGGGTGCCGGGCTCGACGACCTCGCGGGCGATCCGGTCGGCGTCGATGAGGACGGCTCCGTAGCCGGCGAGCATCCGGGACACTTCGCTCTTGCCGGCGCCGATACCACCGGTCAGGCCCACTTTCAGCATGGGCGGCAGCCTAGTGCTCTGCCTGCGGCGCTGCGGAAAGTGGGTCCGGCCGAGGTCAGCCGTCGCCTTCGCGCTCGGCCAGGAACTTCTCGAACTCGAGGCCGATCTCGTCGGCGGACGGGAGGTCCACCGGCTCGGCGACCAGGTTGCCCCGGGTCTCGGAACCGGCGACCGCGTCGTACTGGTGCTCAAGACCCTCGACCAGCGAGACGAGTTCCTCGTCGCCCTGATCGATCTGGCGGTCGATCTCCGTCTGGGTGCGGTGCGCCTCGGTGCGCAGGGAGTGGGCGACGGCCGGCAGGACCAGTCCGGTCGCCGCCGTGATCGACTCCAGCGCGGTGAGCGCGGCGTCCGGGTAGGCGGAGCGGGCGACGTAGTGCGGTACGTGGGCGGCGACACCGAGGACGTCGTGTCCGGCTTCCATCAGCCGGTACTCGACGAGGGCGGCGGCGGAGCCGGGTACCTGCGCCTCGTCGAACGGGCTGCGGTGACCCGGCATGAGGTCGGTGCGGTTGCCGTGCGGGGTGATGCCGACCGGGCGGGTGTGCGGAACGCCCATCGGGATGCCGTGGAAGGTGACGGCGAGACGGACACCGAGCCGCTCGACGATCTGCTCGACGGCGGCGGCGAACCGCTCCCACTCCACGTCGGGCTCGGGACCGGACAGCAGCAGGAAGGGCGCACCGGTGGCGTCCTGGACCACCCGGACGTCCAGCGTCGGGGTCTCGTACGCCGCCCAGCGGTCGCGCTTGAACGTCAGCAGGGGGCGCCGTGCGCGGTAGTCGACGAGACGGTCGTGGTCGAAGCGGGCCACGACCTGGTGGGGCAGCGATTCGAGCAGCCCGTCGACGATCTGCTCACCGGTCTCACCCGCGTCGATGTATCCCTCGAAGTGGTAGAGCATGACCAGGCCGGCCGACTCCTGGGCGAGCGCCATGTCGACGACAGCCAGGCCCTTCGGCTCCCATTCGTACAAACTCTGCGGATCAAGCACGGTTACCGCTCCTCCTTGTGTTCCTGAAGAAGAACGTCCCGGGGGGCACGGGCATTCCCACCCGTGCCCCTTCACATGGTGTTTACCCAAGTACCCGCGTATGCAGTGCCGTGACCGCCTTCCGTGCGGAGGTGAACGCTCCGTGCTGCCAGGCGTCCGCGTAGCTCAGGTAGTCACCGGCGAAGTAGACCCGCCCTGCTGCCTGGTTGAGCGGTGCGAAGACCGGGGCGTCGGGGCCGCCCGACAGGGAGTGCCAGGACGCCTCCAGGTACGGAGTCTGCCGCCAGTGGTGGGAGAACGAAGTGGCGAGTTCCGTACGGTACTTCTCCCCATGGATCTTCACACCCTGCGCGACGGCCCGCGCCTCCCGCTCGCGCGGGGTGAGGGCGGCGTACGAGTCGGCGTTGGAGCCGGTGTTGTAGTACCCGATGATGGTGCCGCGCCGGCCCTGGTGGCCGTAGGACGGATACCAGATGTGGGCGAGATCCATGTCCGTCTCGGTGATGCCGCCGTAGATCTGGTGGTCGCTCTCCCACCAGCGGCTCTTGTACTCCAGCCCTATCTTCCCGGCCGAGGACGGCTTGCAGGCCTCGAGTGCGGTCTGGACGGCCGGGCCGAGGTTGTGGGCGGTCTTGGCGAGGATGTTGGGCGGCAGGGCGGCGACGCAGTAGTCCGCCTCGATGCTGCGGGTGCGCCCGGACTGGGTGTAGGTGACGGTGACGCCGTGGGCGGTGTCGGTGATCTCGGTGACGGCCGCGCCGGTGCGGATCCTGCGCTCGCCTATCGCCCTGGTGAGCGCGGCGGGTATCCGGTCCATGCCGCCGACGGGCTGGAACATCAGCATCGCCTGGTCGTACTCGAACTCGAAGGCGAAGTAGCGCCCGACGCCGCTGGCGAAGACCTCGGAGGCGGAGGGGACGGAGCCCAGTTCCTCTCCGGGGGTGCCGGCGGCGGCCGGGTCGACGCGGTAGCCGCGCCGGGGGCTGCCGGTGTAGTCGAGGGTGTCGCCGATGTCGCCGAAGTCCTTGAGGAAGTCGAGCAGCCGCTCCTGGTCGTCGGCGGTGATCTGCCGGTCGAGCGCACCCTTGTCGGTGGCCTTGGAGAGGAGTTCGGCCACGTAGCCGTACACGTCGGCCTTGGCGGTGCGGTATCGCGTCGGGGCCTTCATGCCCGACCTCTCGTTGTAGATGTAGGCATTGGCATTCACATTGGTGAACACCTCGATGGGAACGCCGAGTTCGCGGCAGTAGTCGAGGGTGACCATCCACTGCGGAATCCGGCCAGGTCCGGCGTTCATGTACTGCCCGTCGGAGAACTGTGCCGTCTGCTTGACGCCGTGGATGTCGGTGGTGGAATCCCCGCCGCGCACGGTGAAGTTGCGGCCGCCCGTGCGACTGCGGGCCTCCAGGACCGTACAGTCGTAGCCCGCCTTGCCGAGCTCGTAGGCGGTGGCGAGACCTGCGATGCCGCCTCCCACGACGACCACCTTGGCGGCGGCCCTGCCCTTCAGGTTGAAATCGCCCTTGCTGGGGGCGCGGAAGGCTGGTTCGCGGCCTGCGGCCTGGGCGGTGGGGGCGAGACCGAGCGCCCCCATGGTGGCGAACATCGCCCCCGCCCCGCCGGAAAGCCCGACATTGCGGAGGAAGGTGCGGCGGCTGGCGCCCGGCGTCGCGGGCGAGTGGTGCGAAGCGTGAGTCATGTCCCGGCTCCCCTTCGGATCTTGAGGTTGCGGGGATCCTGGCAAGGGTGTGTTACGGGCCGTCAGCCATTCGTGTATCCCACACGTTTCCCTGTGTTCACCCCGCCCACCACGTCCGCGAGCAATGGTCCAGACCTTGACATGTCCCCATCCCGCCCCTACCGTCACTGGGCAGCAAGTTCAGACACTCGCCCCACATTCATGTATGAGAACGTCCTGAACCCCTCACGGGAAGGCACCCCATGCGCACCCGCACGCTGTTCCCCGCCCTGCTGGCCACCGCCCTCGCCACCGGCGGCCTGGCCCTCGCCACCGCCACCACGGCCGGTGCCGCGACGGTCATCGAGGTAAGCACCGCCGCCCAGCTCAAGTCGGCGCTCACGGCGGCCGCTCCCGGCGACACGATCCACCTCGCGGACGGCACGTACACCGGCAACTTCAAGGCGCTCGTCCCCGGCACCGCATCGGCACGCATCACCCTGACCGGCTCCGCCGCGGCGGTCCTCACGGCCGGCGGCGGCTACGGGCTGCACCTCAACGGCGCCTCGTACTGGACCGTGCGGGGCATCACCGTCACCGGCGGCCAGAAGGGCATCATGGCCGACGGCGCCAACGGTGTCGTGATCGACTCGGTGACCGTGCACGACCTCGACATGGAGGGCGTCCACTTCCGCAAGTCCAGCAGCGACGGCGTCATCCGGAACTCCCGGATCTACGACACCGGGCACGACGGACGCGGCATGGGCGAGGGTGTCTACGTCGGCACCGCGGGCGACCTGTCCGACAGGAGCGACCGGGTGCAGATCCTGGACAACACGATCGGGCCGGGCGTCGGCGGCGAGAACGTCGACATCAAGGAAGGCACCACCGGTGCGCGCATCGTCGGCAACACCTTCGACGGCAGCGGGCTGACCGGCGCCAACTACGACGACTCCTGGGTCGACGTGAAGGGCAACGGCGTCCTGGTCGAGGGCAACCACGGCTCCCGTACGACCAACAACGGCTACGAGACCCACACCCAGCAGAGCGGATGGGGCTGCGGGACCGTCTTCAAGGACAACACCTCGGACCTGTCCGGCGCGACGGGCGACAAACGGCTCGCAGTCAATGTCACCAACTACGGCGCGAGCTGCCTCACCACCGTCTACGCGAGCAACACGGCGACCGGCGGCAACGGCCTGACCAACATCACCGTCACCCCGTAGGGATCCCGTCGCGGAAAACGAATGAGGCCCGCCCCCCGAAGGGAGCGGGCCTCACCGTCATCTACTTACTGCAGCCGATGACCGGCCGGAAGGTCGGAGCGTCAGCTCTGGCCGCCCGCCAGCTTCTCGCGCAGGGCAGCCAGGGCCTCGTCCGACGCCAGGGCGCCGGAGTTGTCCGCGGACTCCGAGGAGTACGAGCCGCCACCGCTGCCGCCCGAGGCAGCCGGAGCGCTGCCGGCCGGGGCAGCAGCGCCCTCGGCAGCAGCGGCCTCGTCGGCCTCGCGGGACTTGATGACCTGGGCCTGGTGCTGCTCGAAGCGCTGCTGCGCCTCGGCGTACTGGGTCTCCCAGACCTCGCGCTGAGCCTCGAAGCCCTCGAGCCAGTCGTTGGTCTCGGGGTCGAAGCCCTCGGGGTAGATGTAGTTGCCCTGGTCGTCGTACGACGCGGCCATGCCGTACAGCGTCGGGTCGAACTCGACCGAGGCCGGGTCGCCACCGAAGGACTCGTTGGCCTGCTTCAGCGAGAGGCTGATGCGACGACGCTCGAGGTCGATGTCGATGACCTTGACGAAGATCTCGTCGTTGACCTGGACGACCTGCTCCGGGATCTCCACGTGGCGCTCGGCCAGCTCGGAGATGTGGACCAGGCCCTCGATGCCCTCGTCGACGCGCACGAACGCACCGAACGGAACGAGCTTGGTGACCTTACCGGGAACAACCTGCCCGATCTGGTGCGTGCGGGCGAACTGCTGCCACGGGTCTTCCTGCGTCGCCTTGAGCGACAGGGACACGCGCTCGCGGTCCATGTCCACGTCGAGAACCTCGACGGTGACTTCCTGGCCGACCTCGACAACCTCGGAGGGGTGGTCGATGTGCTTCCAGGACAGCTCGGAGACGTGCACGAGACCGTCGACGCCACCCAGGTCCACGAAGGCACCGAAGTTGACGATCGAGGAGACGACGCCGGAGCGGACCTGACCCTTCTGGAGGGTCGTGAGGAACGTCTGGCGGACCTCGGACTGGGTCTGCTCGAGCCAGGCACGGCGGGACAGGACCACGTTGTTGCGGTTCTTGTCCAGCTCGATGATCTTGGCCTCGAGCTCCTTGCCCACGTACGGCTGGAGGTCGCGGACGCGGCGCATCTCGACGAGCGACGCCGGCAGGAAGCCACGGAGGCCGATGTCGAGGATGAGACCACCCTTGACGACCTCGATGACGGTACCGGTGACGATGCCGTCTTCTTCCTTGATCTTCTCGATGGTGCCCCAGGCACGCTCGTACTGAGCGCGCTTCTTCGAGAGGATCAGGCGGCCTTCCTTGTCCTCCTTCTGGAGAACCAGGGCCTCGATCTCGTCGCCGACCTTGACGACCTCGTTCGGGTCGACGTCGTGCTTGATCGAGAGCTCGCGGCTCGGGATGACACCTTCGGTCTTGTAACCGATGTCGAGGAGAACCTCGTCGCGGTCAACCTTGACGATGACACCGTCAACGATGTCGCCGTCGTTGAAGTACTTGATCGTCTCGTCGATCGCCGCGAGGAACGCGTCCGCGTCGCCGATGTCGTTGACCGCAACCTGCGGAGTGGTGGCGGTGGTCTCGGTGCTGCTCGTCATGTGGGAAAGGGCTCCGGTACGGACAGTGAGTCGAAGTTACTGCTACGCCGTGAGCCCGTATCGCCTCTGCAGAAGCCGGACAGCCTGGGAAGCGCCGATCCCGTGAACCGGGAGGCGCCTCTCGTGAACCGAGGGGACATACATACAGATGCGAGCGCGGCCTGCTAGGTCTGAGGCGCGCAGGCTCGCAGCGCAACTTGTAGCATACGGGGGCAGCAGGGCACGGTCAATGCGCGAAGGCGCACACCAGGGGCGGAACGACCCATACCCGGCACAACTCAGGTTCACCGAGGCCACATCGGCCCCGGGGATGTTCCGGACACGCGGGTTCCGTACTCACGGGTCCCCCCCGGTACGTACCGCGTACGACGGGGTGAAGGCAAACTACAACGACGGACACGATGAGCCAAGAGATCTACGCGGCCGAACCCGAGGCGACACGCCGCAGCGCCGGCGAGGCCGAGAGCAGCCGGGCCAGCCGCGGCTGGTGGGACCGGAACGCGGACGAGTACCAGAACGACCACGGCGGCTTCCTCGGCGACGACCGCTTCGTCTGGGGCCCGGAAGGGCTCGACGAAGCCGAAGCCGGTCTGCTCGGCCCCGCGGAGTCACTGAAGGGCCTGGACGTCCTGGAGATCGGCGCCGGTGCCGCGCAGTGTTCGCGCTGGCTGGCCGCTCAGGGCGCCCGGCCGGTCGCCCTCGACCTCTCCCACCGCCAGCTCCAGCACGCGCTGCGGATCGGTGAGGGCATCCCCCTGGTCGAGGCGGACGCCGGGGTGCTGCCCTTCCGGAACGGCTCCTTCGACCTGGCCTGCTCCGCCTACGGCGCGGTGCCGTTCGTCGCCGACCCCGTCCAGGTGTTCCGCGAGGTCCACCGGGTGCTGCGCCCCGGCGGCCGCTGGGTCTTCTCCGTCACGCACCCGGTCCGCTGGGCCTTCCCGGACGAACCGGGGCCCGAGGGCCTGTCCGTCGCCGCCTCGTACTTCGACCGCACGCCCTACGTCGAGCAGGACGAGCGGGGCGACGCGGTGTACGTGGAGCACCACCGGACACTCGGCGACCGGGTGCGGGACGTGGTGGCGGGCGGCTTCCGCCTGGCCGACCTGGTCGAGCCGGAGTGGCCGGCGTGGAACAACCAGGAGTGGGGCGGCTGGTCGCCGCTGCGGGGCAATCTGATCCCGGGGACCGCGATCTTCGTCTGCGTACGGGACTGAGACACCTGCCGGTGCGGGAGGCGGCGCCCCGCCGTACGAGACTGGGGGCGTGATCCGCACCGACGCCCTGGACCAGCTGCCCGTCCGCACCGCCGTGCCCGCGCTGCGGCGGGCACTCGACGACCGCGGGGTCGCGGTGCTGTGCGCGCCGCCCGGCACCGGCAAGACGACCCTCGTCCCGCTCGTCCTGGCCGGCCTGACCGGGGACGGTCCGGTGCGCCGGGTCGTGGTGGCCGAACCGCGGCGGATCGCGGCCCGGGCGGCGGCCCGGCGGATGGCGTGGCTGCTCGGCGAACGGACCGGCGAACGCGTCGGGTTCACCGTGCGCGGGGAGCGGGTGGTGGGGCCGGACACCGTCGTCGAGGTGGTCACCACCGGGGTGCTGCTCCAGCGGCTCCAGCGCGACCAGGAGCTGGCGGGCGTCGACGCGGTGATCATCGACGAGTGCCACGAGCGCCATCTGGACGCGGACACGGTGGCCGCGTTCCTCCTCGACGTACGGGCGGCGCTCCGCCCCGACCTGCGCCTCGTCGCCGCGTCGGCGACCACGGACGCACAGGGCTGGGCACGGCTGCTCGGCGACGCACCGGTGATCGAGGCGCAGGGCGTGTCACACCCGGTGGAAGTGGTGTGGGCCCCGCCCGTCCGGCCGGTACGGCCGCCGCACGGGATGCGGGTCGACCCGGCCCTGCTGACCCATGTCGCCTCCGTGGTGCGGCGGGCGCTGACCGAGCGGGACGGCGACGTGCTGTGCTTCCTGCCCGGCGTCGGCGAGATCGGCAGGGTGGCCGGGCAGCTGTCCGGGGTGGCCGCGGAGGTGCTCCAGGTGCACGGGCGGGCCCCGGCCGCGGTGCAGGACGCGGTGCTGGCGGGTTCTTCCGGGGGGCGGCGGGTGGTGCTGGCGACCTCGGTGGCTGAGTCGTCGCTGACCGTCCCGGGGGTGCGGACCGTCGTCGACTCGGGGCTGGCCAGGGAGCCGCGCACCGACCATGCGCGGGGGCTGAGCGCGCTGACGACGGTACGGGCCTCGCAGGCGGCGGGCCGCCAGCGGGCGGGCCGGGCCGGGCGTGAGGCTCCGGGGACGGTCTATCGCTGCTGGGAGCAGGCCGAGGACGGGCGGCTCGCCCGGTTCCCCTCCCCCGAGATCAAGGTGGCCGATCTGGCGGCGTTCGCCCTCCAGGCGGCCTGCTGGGGCGATCCGGACGCCACGGGACTCGCGCTGCTGGACCCGCCGCCGGCCGGTGCGATGGCCGCGGCCCGCGAGGTGCTGACGGCGGTCGGCGCGGTGGCGGCGGACGGGCGGGTGACCGACCGGGGCGTACGGATGTCCCGGCTGGGGCTGCATCCACGGCTGGCCAGGGCGCTGCTGGACGGCGCGGCCGAGGTCGGCGGGCGGCGGGCCGCGGAAGTGGTCGCGCTGCTGAGCGAGGAACCACCGCGGGAGTACGGGGACGACCTGGCCGCCGCGTTGCGTACCGCACGGCTGGGCAAGGACGGTTACGCGGCCCGCTGGCGCCAGGAGGTGCGGCGGCTGTCCTCCTCATTGAAGGGGGCCGGGTCCGGCGGTCCCGGTCCGGACGATGCCGCCGTGGGCCTGGTGGCCGCTCTGGCGTTCCCCGAGCGGGTGGCGCGGGCCCGGGGCGAGGGGACGTTCCTGATGGCGTCCGGCACGGGTGCGGAGCTGCGGGACGGCTCGCGGCTGCGCAGCGCGCCGTGGCTGGCGGTCGCGGTCGCGGACCGCCCGGCCCACGCGGCGTCGGCGCAGGTCCGGCTCGCCGCCGTCATCGACGAGGACACGGCACGGCTGGCTGCGGGGCATCTGCGGTTCGCGGGCGAGGAGGTCCGCTGGGACGGCCGCGACGTGGTGGCCCGCCGGGTGGAGCGCCTCGGCGCGGTCGAGCTGTCGGCGCGCCCGCTGAAGCAGCCGGATCCCGCGCTGGTGCGCGAGGCCCTGGTGGAGGGGCTGCGGAGGGAGGGCCTCGGGCTGCTGCGCTGGAGCCGCGACACGGGGCAGCTGCGGGAACGGCTGGCCTTCCTCCACCAGGAGCTCGGTGGGCCGTGGCCGGACGTCTCGGACGAGGCGCTGCTGGACCGTACCGAGCAGTGGCTGGAGCCCGAGCTGTCACGGGCCCGCCGCCGCTCGGACCTGGCCGGGATCGATGCGGGGCAGGCGCTGCGCAGGCTGCTGCCGTGGGCGACCGGTGAGGCGGCCCGGCTGGACGAACTGGCCCCGGAGCGGATCGAGGTGCCGAGCGGTTCACGGATCAGGGTGGAGTACGGCGGGCCCCAGCCCGTGCTCGCGGTGAAGCTCCAGGAGCTGTTCGGCCTCCAGGAGACCCCTCGGGTGGCGGGAGTCCCGGTCCTGGTGCACCTGCTCTCCCCGGCAGGTCGTCCGGCGGCGGTGACGGCGGATCTGGCGTCGTTCTGGCGGGACGGCTACAAGGCGGTGCGGGCGGAACTGCGCGGCCGCTATCCGAGGCACCCGTGGCCCGAGGACCCGACGACGGTGGAAGCGACCCGGTTCACGAAGGCACGGCTCAGGCGGGAGTAGGTGCCGGGTCCGGGACGCGGTCCGGCGCGGCCTGCGACTGCGCCTCGCCCGGCCGCCGCGAGCGCGCCTCCAGCCACAGCGAAAGGGCCAGCAGCCCGCCGCCCAGGACGAGGAAACCCCAGGGCAGGTACGAGGTCAGCAGCAGGACGAGCAGTCGCTGGGACTTGACCAGGTCGACGATCGAGACGATGTAGTCCTCGCGCATCTTCACATGCCCGGCGAACACGGTGACGGTGTCCTGGGCCATGCCCATCGCCTTCGCGTTCCGCAGCTCCTCCTTGTGGATCTCCTCGCCGTTGACCGGCGCCCCGGTGACGGGGTCGACCCAGAACATCCGCTTGGTGGTGTACCAGCGGGTCATGCCGGTCTCCGCGATCTGCGCCGGGGTGATGCCCTTGATCGGCATCGTCTTGGGCATGGGGACCTTGGTCCACGGGATGGTCTGCTCGAAGTAGTAGACGTCCATGCCGCGGAAGTTGCGTGTGCCCCCGTAATGGATGGGCGAGCTGGTGCGGGTCTGGGCGTCGAAGTACTCGTAGTCGCGCTTCTCCGTGAGGAAGGGCCACTTGAACTCGATGCCCTCGCGGCTCACCGGGTCGCCGTCGACCGATTCGCCCGTGGCGTGGACCGGGTCCTGGCTGTGAGCGTCGAAGATGTAGCGCTCGGGGATCTTGGAGACCATCTTGCCGTCGGGGCCCTGCACATAGGAAAGCGCGTCCCACACGACGACATCACGGCCGGCGCTGCGCTCGATCTTCTCGGACTCCTCCACATTGCCCTTGAGGGTCTGCACGATGGTGATCTTGTCGACCTTCTCGGCCTTGAGGGTGCTGTAGTCGAGGAGGGTCGCGGGCTTCGCCTCCAGCACCGTCTCCTGGTACTGGTTCGGCGGGATCTTCGCGAGCCGCGGGAACGCGTACCAGCGCAGCAGTGGCGACAGCGCGGCGAAGAAGACGGCGAAGGCCAGGAGTACGAGGCTGGCTCGGCGGCGCATGGGGTGTCCTCCCTCTGCATTCCGTCCGCGTTCCGTGGTGCGGACGGTGACTTCTCGGTGCGGACGGCTACTTCTTGGGGCCCGGGACGGTGGTCAGCAGGGGTTTGGGGGAGGTCTCGCCGGGTGGTGCGCCGATCGCACTGACGGTGAGTACGAGGGCGAGGGCGACGGCCAGTCCGATGGCGGCGGCGACTAGGGCGCGCATGCTCGGCCTCCCGGAGGCGAGTAACTGATGGGTCGTCAGGGCTGGGGCACCGTAGCAACCGGGGGGCGAGATGAGAACACGTAGAACAGTCCCTTGGCCGGGTGCCGGCCAAGGGACTGTTCGGGGCATGGTGGGCCCTGGTGCGCGTGGGTCAGGCGGCAGGGGCCTCGACCGTGAGCTCGATGACGACGGTGGCGCCGCCCTCGGTGGTCAGGCGCAGCTTGTACGTGCCCGCGGCGCCGTCGGCGTAGATCTTCGGCAGGGTGAGCTTGCCGTCGGCGTCCGTGGTGAACACGAGGGTGCGGACCGGGTCGCCGTCGTCGTTCGTGAAGTACGGGCCCTTGTCGTTCTCGACCGGCTCGCCCCCGTCGGTGATCATGGTGGCCGTGACGGCGACCCGGCCGGCGGCCGCGCCCTTGTACGTGGCCTCGGCCGTGACGTCGGCGAACGTCTGGCCCGCCACGGCGGTCAGTTCCGCGGTGCCCGTCCTGGCGATGGCGTCGGCCTGGCGGGCGGTGACGGTGGCCGCGTACGTGACGGCGGGCAGCGAGGTGCCGGTGGCCGTCGCACTCACGCTGAACCCGCCGGTCTTCTCGCCCGCCGTCAGCACCGGTGCGGTGACCGTGCCGTCGGCCCCGGTGACGAGGGTGACCGTGCTCTTCGCGCCGTCGAACGTGGCGTCCGTGTCACCGACGACGGTGAAGGTCACGGACACCTTGGCGAGCGGAGTGCCGCGGTCGCTCTTCGCCCGGACCTTGATCCGCTCGGCGAAGGCGTCGCCCGCCGTGGCGGTCAGCTCTCCGGTGCCCGCGTTCTGCACGGCGGCCAGGACCGGGGACGGGGTGGGATCGGGCGTCGGGGGAGGCGTCGTCGGCGTGCTCGGGTCGGTGGGCGTGGGGCTCGGCTTCGCCGGGGGCTTCGGCGTAGGTGTCGGGGTGGGCGTGGGCGTCGGCGATGTCGACGGGGTGGTGCGCGGGGTGTCGGTGTCGACGTCCCGGTGGGTCCCCGTACTGGTTTCGACCGGCAGGACGCCCGTACCGTCCGGCACCTCGTGGGTGCCACGGTTGTAGTACTCGAACCAGGTACGGACGGTACGCAGGTACTCGTCCGAGTGGTTGTAGCTCAGAACCGCCCGGTCCAGGTCGGCGGCGAGCGACAGGTCCCGGGAGCCGGCGCAGAGATAGCGCCCGGCGGCGAGGGCCGCGTCGTAGATGTTGTTGGGGTCCTTACGGCCGTCGGCGTTGCCGTCCTGGCCCCAGGTCTCCCACGTGGACGGAATGAACTGCATCGGGCCGACCGCCCGGTCATGCGTCGAGTCCCCGTCGTAGGCGCCGTTGTCGGTGTCCTTGATCAGGGCGAAGCCCTGGCCGTTGAGGGCCGGGCCGAGGATCGGGGAGAACGTGGTGCCCTGCGCGTCGACGCGGCCGCCGCGGGCCTGGCCCGACTCGACCTTGCCGATCGCGGCGAGGAGCTGCCACGGCAGCCGGCAGGCGGCGTCCGTACCAGCGACGGCCTGCTGGGCCTTCTTGTACGCCGCCAGGACAGAGGCCGGAATGCCCGATTCCGCACTGCCTGTCACGGGCAGATTGACGGAGGTGCCCGGCTTGTTGGGGGTGTTCAGCGGCGGCAGGTCGGTGAAGTAGGGCGAGTTGCCGGACGCGGCACCGTCACCCGAGGGCGTCGAACCGGCAGTCGGCTGGTTCGACTGGTCGCCCTCCGACGCCACCAGGGGTGAACCGGGGCCCTGCGAAGCGGTGAGTGCCGCCACAGCGGCGGCGGCCACGGCAGTCGTGGTCGCCCCCCTGCGCAGTCGGCGACCGAATTGCGCTGCCATAACGTGTGGGCCCTCCCCGTCGTCGGCTGTCCGCGCTCCCCTGCGCCTGGACTCAGGCGACCCTACGGCAACTTGTGCCGCCCGAACACAGCGGCCGGACCGCTTCTTACCGGTTTCTCACCTTCCGGCCAGCACGTTGTCCAGTTCGCGAGGGGTCCGTGACGGCGGCTCACGCATACTTCCCCCATGCCGTTCACGCTCAGTCACGCCGCAGCCGTCCTCCCCGGGATCCGCCGCAACGGAACGAGCCGCGGACCGCTCCTCGCCTCGGCTCTCGTCGCAGGCTCGTTCGCCCCCGACATGACGTACTACGCGGACAGCGCGATCCCGGGCGCCATGGAGTTCGGGCAGGTCACGCACGCGTGGTGGGGGGTGTTCACGGTGGACGTCCTGATCACCGCGGCGACCGTGGCACTGTGGCTGCTGCTGCGCGAACCCCTCGTGGCACTGCTGCCCGCCACCTGGCAGGGGCGCGTGCACGCGTGGGTCCGCGGAGCCCGGCGCCCACCGGGACAGGGGCGGCGGGGGCTGCGGGACGCTGCGTGGTTCGTGGTGTCGGCCGTCATCGGTGCCGCCACACATGTCGTCTGGGACGCCTTCACCCACCACGACCGGTGGGGGGTGCGACTGGTGCCCTTGCTCGGGCAGAACACCGCCGGATACCCGGTGTTCCAGCTGGTGCAGTACGGCAGTTCGGCCCTCGCACTCACCGTGCTCGTGTGGTTCACCGTGTCGGGACTGCGCCGCACCGGGGCCCCGCCGGCACCGGCGTCCCTACCCGTCCTGGACCGGCGGGCGCGCTGGTGGACCTGCGCGTTCCTCGGACTGTGCGTCCTGCTGGGCATCGTGCACCGCTGCGCGCGCTGGTACGCGTACTTCGGACACGTGGACACACCGCTCGACATCATTCCGACCGCCTGCTTCGGCGCGGGCGCCGGGCTGGCGGTCGGACTCGTGCTGTACGGGGCGTGGATGCGGCTCCGGAGCCGGGGCGCCGGCACACCTACACCTGCGCTCCCCGTCGCCGGTCCGGCCCGGGACACGAGCCGGACCGGCGACCGAAGGACCGGCGCCTGAAGGACCGGGGACTGCGGGGGCCGGGGACTGCGGGGCCGGGGACTGCGGGCCCAGCACCCCGGCAGGGACCCGCGTCGCGTCAGTGCGCGGCGGACTCCCAGTCCGTGCCCACCCCGACCGACACGTCCAGCGGCGCCCGCAACTGCACCGCCGTCGCCATCTCGTGGCGCAGGATCCCCTCCACCCGCTCCCGCTCGCCCGCAGCGATCTCCAGCACGATTTCGTCATGCACCTGGAGCAGCATCCGCGACTTCAGCTTCGCCTCGGTCAGCGCGCGGTCGACGTGAAGCATGGCGACCTTGACGATGTCCGCGGCGGTGCCCTGGATCGGTGCGTTGAGCGCCATCCGCTCCGCCGTCTCACGGCGCTGGCGGTTGTCGCTGTTGAGGTCCGGCAGATAGCGGCGGCGGCCGAAGACCGTCTCCGTGTAGCCGGTGGCCCTGGCCTCCTCCACCACCCGGTGCAGATAGTCACGGACTCCGCCGAACCGCTCGAAGTACGTGTCCATCAGGCCCCGGGCCTCGCCCGCCTCGATGTTCAGCTGCTGGGACAGGCCGAACGCGGACAGCCCGTAAGCCAGCCCGTAACTCATGGCCTTGATCTTGCGCCGCATCTCCGGGTCGACCGCGGACTTGTCGACGCCGAAGACCTGGGAGGCGACCGTGGTGTGCAGGTCCTCGCCGGACGTGAACGCCTCGATCAGGCCCGCGTCCTCGGAGAGGTGGGCCATCACCCGCAGCTCGATCTGGCTGTAGTCCGCCGTCATCAGCGTCTCGAAACCCTCGCCGACGACGAAGCCCCGGCGAATCGCCCGGCCCTCGTCCGTACGGACGGGGATGTTCTGCAGATTGGGGTCGGTGGAGGACAGCCGGCCGGTCGCCGCGACCGTCTGGTTGAACGTGGTGTGGATACGGCCGTCCGCCGCGATCGTCTTGACCAGGCCCTCGACCGTGACCCGCAGCTTCGCCTGCTCGCGGTGGCGCAGCATGATCACCGGCAGCTCGTGCTCGGTCTGCCCGGCCAGCCACGCCAGCGCGTCCGCGTCCGTCGTGTAGCCCGTCTTCGTCTTCTTCGTCTTCGGCAGGCCCAGCTCACCGAAGAGGACCTCCTGCAGCTGCTTGGGCGAACCGAGATTGAACTCGCGGCCCACCGCGGCGTGCGCCTCCTTCACCGCCTGCTGCACGGCGCCCGCGAACTGCTGCTCCATGCCCTCCAGATGGGCCCGGTCCGCCGCGATGCCGTGCCGCTCCAGACGGGCCAGCAGGATCGACGTCGGCAGCTCCATGTCGTGCAGCAGCTCGGCGGCACCGACCTCCTTGAGCCGCGCCGTGAACGCGTCACCGAGGTCCAGGACCGCACGGGCCTGCGTCATCAGGGCATCGGCCTCGGCCTGGTCGTCCGCACCGAACGCCAGCTGCCCGTCGGACGAGGACGCCGGAGCGAGCTCACGGCCCAGGTACTCCACGGCGAGGGCGTCCAGCGCGAAGGAGCGCCGGCCCGGCTTGACCAGATAGGCGGCGAGCGCGGTGTCCATCGAGACGCCCTCGGTCCGCCAGCCGTGCTCCGGGAAGACCCGCATCACGCTCTTCGCGTTGTGCATGACCTTCGGCCGGTCCGCGTCCGCGATCCACGCCGCGAAGGCCTGCTCGTCGGCCTCGTCGAGCAGTGCCGGGTCGAACCAGGCGGCGGCCCCGCCTGCCGCGGCGAGCGCGATCTCGGTGACCGTGCCACTGCCGAGCGCCCAGGTGTCGACCGTGGCGACACCGAGCGGCTGGGCGCCGTGCTCGGCCAGCCACGGAGCGAGCTCACCCGCACCCAGCACCGAACCGTCCAGCTCGACGCCCGCGGCGGGCGCCGGAGCCTCGTCCTCGGCCTTGCCCGGGTCCACCGCGAGCAGCCGCTCACGCAGGCTCGGATTGCGGATCTCCAGCACATCGAGCACCCCGGTGACGGCCGTGCGGTCGTACGGAGCACGCTCCAGATCGGACGGGGTCTTCGGCAGCTCCACATCGCGGACCATCTCGGTCAGCCGCCGGTTCAGCCGCACCGCGTCCAGGTGGTCGCGGAAATTCTGCCCGGCCTTCCCCTTGACCTCCTCGGCCCGCGCCACCAGCTCGTCGAACGAACCGAACTGGTTGATCCACTTCGCGGCCGTCTTCTCGCCCACCCCGGGAATGCCCGGAAGGTTGTCCGACGGGTCACCGCGCAGCGCGGCGAAGTCCGGGTACTGCTGCGGAGTGAGCCCGTACTTCTCCTCGACCTTCGCCGGGGTGAACCGCGTCAGCTCCGACACACCCTTGGTCGGGTACAGCACCGTCACATTGTCCGTGATCAGCTGGAACGAGTCACGGTCACCCGTGACGATCAGCACCTCGAACCCGGCCGCCTCGGCCTGGGTCGCCAGCGTCGCGATGACATCGTCCGCCTCGAAGCCGTCGACCGCGAAACGGTCGGCGTGCATCGCGTCCAGCAGCTCACCGATCAGCTCGACCTGGCCCTTGAACTCGTCCGGCGTCTTGGACCGGTTCGCCTTGTACTCGGGGAACTCCTGCGAGCGCCACGTCTTGCGCGACACATCGAACGCCACCGCGAAATGCGTCGGCGCCTCGTCACGCAACGTATTCGCGAGCATCGACGCGAAGCCGTACACCGCGTTCGTCGGCTGCCCCGCCCCCGTCGTGAAATTCTCCGCAGGCAGCGCAAAGAACGCCCGGTACGCCAGGGAGTGCCCGTCCATCAGGAGCAGGCGCGGTCGGTTGTCTGCCGTCTTCTTCGATGCCGTCTCAGCCACACCCCGATCCTGCCACGTACCACTGACAATCCGGACCGTCGACCGCCCCCGGCCGCCGCGCGACCGCTCACCGGGCGGCCCGCCCGCACCGCGTGCCAGGATCGAGGAGAAGGAAACACGCACAGCGGACCGCACAAGGTCCGCGGCAGGCTCGAAGGGGAGCACGATGGCCACCAAGCCGCCCGCAGGAGACCCGGTCCAGGACGCACCCCGGGTCGAGCCGGCCCAGCACGCCGCCGCCGGGCTGCCCGCCGTCGCCCACAGCCTGCGCATCGCCCAGCAGCAGATGGGCATCCGCCGCACCGCGCAGACCCTCCTCAAGGTCAACCAGAAGGACGGCTTCGACTGCCCCGGCTGCGCCTGGCCCGAAGGCGACAAGCGGCACACCGCCGAATTCTGCGAGAACGGCGCCAAGGCCGTCGCCGAGGAAGCCACCCTGCGCCGCGTCACCCCGGACTTCTTCGCCGCGCACCCGCTCGCCGACCTCGCCACCCGCAGCGGCTACTGGCTCGGCCAGCAAGGACGCATCACGCAACCCATGTATCTGCCCGAGGGTGCGGACCGGTACGAGGCCGTGACCTGGGAGCGCGCCTTCGCCGTCATCGCCGAGGAGCTCGGCGCCCTCACCTCCCCCGACGAGGCCCTCTTCTACACCTCCGGGCGCACCAGCAACGAGGCCGCGTTCCTCCTCCAGCTGTTCGCCCGCGAGTTCGGCACGAACAACCTGCCCGACTGCTCCAACATGTGCCACGAGTCATCCGGCTCGGCACTCACCGAGACCATCGGCGTCGGCAAGGGCTCCGTCTCCCTGGAGGACCTCCACCACGCCGACCTGATCATCGTCGCCGGACAGAACCCCGGCACCAACCACCCCCGGATGCTCTCCGCCCTGGAGAAGGCCAAGTCCGCCGGAGCGAAGATCATCTCGGTGAACCCGCTGCCCGAGGCCGGACTCGAACGCTTCAAGAACCCGCAGACCCCCCTCGGCATGGTCAAGGGCGCAGCTCTCAACGACCTCTTCCTGCAGATCCGCATCGGCGGCGACCAGGCCCTCTTCAGGCTCCTCAACAAGATGATCCTGGAGACCGAAGGCGCAGTCGACGAAACCTTCGTCACCGAACACACCCACGGCTACGAAGAGTTCGCGGCCGCAGCCGCACAAGCGGACTGGGAGCAGACCCTCGCCGCGACCGGACTCGACCGCGCCGCCATCGAAGAAGCCCTCGCCATGGTCCTCGCCTCCAAGCGCACCATCGTGTGCTGGGCCATGGGCCTCACCCAGCACAAGCACTCCGTGCCGACCATCCGCGAGGTCGTCAACTTCCTTCTGCTGCGCGGCAACATCGGCCGCGCCGGCGCCGGAGTCTGCCCCGTCCGCGGCCACTCCAACGTCCAGGGCGACCGCACCATGGGCATCTTCGAGAGGCCCGCGCCCGCATTCCTCGACGCCCTCGACAAGGAATTCTCCATCACCTCACCGCGGCACCACGGCTACAACGTGGTCCGCTCCATCCAGGCGCTGCGCGACGGCGACGCCAAGGTCTTCTTCGCCATGGGCGGCAACTTCGTCGCCGCCTCCCCCGACACCGACGTCACCGAGGCCGCGATGCGCACCGCACGCCTCACCGTCCACGTCTCCACCAAACTCAACCGCTCGCACACCGTCACCGGCACCCGGGCCCTGATCCTGCCCACCCTCGGCCGCACCGACAAGGACGTCCAGGCCGGCGGCAAGCAGTTCGTCACCGTCGAGGACTCCATGAGCATGGTCCACGCCTCCCGCGGCAACCTCACCCCCGCGAGCCCCCACCTGCTCTCCGAACCCGCCATCGTCGCCCGCCTCGCCCGCGCCGTACTCGGCCCCGCCTCCACCACCCCCTGGGAAGAGTTCGAGAAGGACTACGCGACGATCCGCGACCGCATCTCCCGCGTCGTCCCCGGCTTCGAGAACTTCAACCGACGCATCGCCCACCCCGGCGGATTCACCCTCCCCCACGGCCCCCGCGACTCCCGCCGCTTCCCCACCGCCACCGGCAAGGCCAACTTCACCGCCGCCCCCGTCGAGTTCCCCGAACTCCCCGAAGGCCGCCTCCTGTTGCAGACCCTGCGCTCCCACGACCAGTACAACACCACCATCTACGGCCTCGACGACCGCTACCGCGGCATCAAGGGCGGCCGCCGCGTCGTCCTCGTCAACCCCGACGACGCCACCTCCCTCGGCCTCCCCGACGGCACCTACACCGACCTCGTCAGCGAATGGAAGGACGGAACCGAACGACGCGCCCCCGGCTTCCGCGTCGTCCACTACCCCACCGCCCGCGGCTGCGCCGCCGCCTACTACCCCGAGACCAACGTCCTGGTCCCCCTCGACTCCACCGCCGACACCAGCAACACCCCCGCCAGCAAATCCGTCGTGGTGCGCTTCGAGAACCTGCGCTGACACCCCCCAGGCGACACTAAGCGCCCGCTCAGTCGTCTGATAAGAACAGTGCACACACGCAAGAACGTGCACACAGCAGCGAACCACCGCAGACGATCGGAGCCGGACCCATGGGCGAGCACACCACACCCAAGTTCCCCCAGGAGATCATCGACGAGTACGCCAGCCTCGGCGTCGACCTGCCCGCCCTCTTCTCCGCAGGCCACCTCGGCGAACGCATGGGCGTCACGATCACCGAAGCCTCCGCGGACCGCGTCGTCGGCACCATGCCCGTCGAAGGCAACACCCAGCCCTACGGACTCCTGCACGGCGGCGCCTCCGCCGTCCTCGCCGAGACCCTCGGCTCCGTCGGCACCATGCTCCACGGCGGCGCATCCAAGGTCGCCGTCGGCGTCGACCTGAACTGCACCCATCACCGAGGGGTACGAAGCGGCCACGTCACCGGCGTCGCCACCCCCGTACACCGCGGCCGCACCACCGCCACGTACGAGATCGTCATCACCGACGAACAGGACAAGCGCATCTGCACCGCCCGCCTCACCTGTCTGCTCCGCGACCTCCCCAGGACCGACGCCTCCTGACCACGCACCACCCCCGCACCACCCCTGCCCGGCCGGAACCCCAAACCGGCCGGGCAGACCCATACCCGGGCACAACCACCGCCCCGCACACCGAACTTGCACAACACCGGCAACCAACCCCCTTGACCACCCACCCCGTTCCATGGCCCACTCATCTGCCACACCCCGCCTGCGCACCCACCACACCGCGTCGACCACACCACCCCCGATGTAACACTGCGTAACAAGCGCGCAATGTGCATCCGCCCCACGCGACACAAAGAACCCGGCCCCGCAGGCACCGGGCACCGAGGCGCGCCCTCCCCCGCCTCCACACACCCCCGTCACGCGACAGCACCAAGATCACCTCAAGCCCCTTAACAGAGCTGCGCGTTCTCACCATGCGGTCACTTCACCGTCCGGTAAAAAGCCGTACATGTCCACACAGCCACCTCAAGCCTTGCTCAAGGGCATAACAAGACAGTCACATCCTGCGCCACCCCCATCCCCGACCCCCATCCCTGCCCTTAGAGTCACCGCCAGTCACCGCGCCGCCGGGCGCGTCTGCAGCACGGCCCTGTACCAATCAGTACGGCCCGGCGAACGACACGGCACCTCAAGCAGAGGAGGCCGCGCCAGGGAAAGGACTTTTCGTGCGACACCGTTCTTTGCTCATCCTCACCACAGTGCTCACCACAGGAGCACTGACACTCACCGCCTGCGGGTCGCGCGACGACGACAAGAAGGGCAGCAGCGGCGGCGACACGCAGACCGTCGTCATCGGCGTCGACGCCCCGCTGACCGGTGACCTCTCCGCCCTCGGCCTCGGCATCAAGAACTCCGCCGACCTCGCCGCCAAAACGGCGAACAAGGAGAAGACGGTCCCGGGCATCACGTTCGAGGTCCAGCCCCTCGACGACCAGGCCCAGCCCTCCGTCGGCCAGCAGAACGCCACCAAGTTCATCGACAACAAGAAGGTCCTCGGCGTCGTCGGACCGCTGAACTCCGGCGTCTCCCAGTCGATGCAGAAGCCCCTCAACGACGCCGGCCTCACCCAGATCTCCCCCGCCAACACGGGCACCGAACTGACCCAGGGCGACAACTGGAAGACCGGCGACAAGAAGCGCCCCTTCAAGACCTACTTCCGCACCGCCACCACGGACCAGATCCAGGGCGCCTTCGCCGCGAAGTACCTCTACAACAACGCGAAGATCAAGCAGGTCTACCTCATCGACGACCAGAAGCCCTACGGCGCCGGTCTCGCAGCATCCTTCAAGGCGACGTTCACCGGCCTCGGCGGCAAGATCGCCGGATCCGACCACGTCAACCCCGACGACCGCGACTTCAACGCCGTCGTCACCAAGGTCAAGAAGTCCGGCGCCAAGGCCGTCTACTACGGCGGCGAATACCCCGCCGGCGCACCCCTGAGCCAGCAGCTCAAGGACAGCGTCCAGATCCCCCTCATGGGCGGCGACGGCATGTACAGCGCCGACTTCATCAAGCTCAACAAGAAGGCCCAGGGCGACATCGCCACCTCCGTCGGCAAGCCCGTCGAAGAACTCGACTCCGCCAAGGCCTTCATCGCGAACTACAAGACCGCCGGATACAAGGACGCCTACGAGGCCTACGGCGGCGGCACCTACGACGCCACCTGGGCCATCATCGAGGCCGTCAAGGCCGTCGTCGCAGCCAACGACGGCAAGCTCCCCGACGACGCCCGCGCCAAGGTCCTCGAAGCCGTGAGCAAGGTCAACTTCCAGGGCGTCACCGGCCCCGTCTCCTTCGACGAATTCGGCGACACCACCAACACCATGATGACCGCCTACCAGGTCGACGGCGGCAAGTGGGCCTCCAAGCTCAGCGAGGCCTACAAGCCGTAACAAGCTCCCGGTCACGCACTGACTGACACCAGACCGCGCGGGAGCGCTACGAGCGCTCCCGCGCGGTGCCATATCCGAACCACTCCACGGAGGCCCTGCGGTGCACGAACTGCCGCAACAGCTGGCCAATGGACTCATCCTCGGCGCGATGTACGGACTCATCGCGATCGGATACACGATGGTCTACGGAATCATCCAGCTCATCAACTTCGCCCACGGCGAGATCTTCATGATCGGAGGCTTCGGAGCTCTCACCGTGTACCTCTGGATGCCGGCCGGCGCCAACCTCCTCGCAATCGTCCCACTCATGATCATCGGTGGCGTCATATGCTCCGTCGCCATCAGCGTCGCAGCCGAACGCTTCGCCTACCGGCCCCTGCGCACCGCCCCCAGGCTCGCCCCGCTGATCACCGCGATCGGACTCTCCCTCGCACTCCAGCAGGCCATCTGGAAGTGGTACCCCGACGCCACGAAGGACCGACCCTTCCCCCAGTTCAAGGGCGAAGCATTCGACATCTTCGGCGCCCACATCCAACGCGGTGACCTCTTCGTCCTCATCGCCGCACCCGTCTGCATGATCGCCCTCGGCCTCTTCGTCTCCAAGACCCGCTCCGGCCGCGGCATGCAAGCCACCAGCCAGGACCCCGACACCGCCAAACTCATGGGCATCAACACCGACCGCATCATCGTCATGGCCTTCGCCATCGGTGCCGCGTTCGCAGCCGTCGCAGCCGTCGCCTACGGGCTCAAGAACGGCCAAATCGGCTTCAAAATGGGCTTCATCATGGGCCTCAAAGCCTTCACCGCAGCCGTACTCGGCGGCATCGGCAACATCTACGGCGCCATGCTCGGCGGCGTCGTACTCGGCGTCGCCGAATCCCTCGCCACCGGCTACATGAGCGACGTCCCCGGCATGGACCTCTTCGGCGGCGGCGCCTGGAAGGACGTGTGGGCCTTCGTCCTCCTCATCGTCGTCCTGCTGCTCCGGCCCCAGGGCCTGCTCGGCGAACGCGTCGCGGATCGGGCGTGATACGGATGACCACCCAGAAAGCACTCATCCCCCTCCCCACACCGATCGCCCGGATCGCCACCGCCGCCGGCGCAGCCATCGCGCTCGCCGGAACCTTCCTCCCCTGGACCTGGACCTCCGAATTCCCCGGCGACCTCACCGTCACCGGCTACCCCGGCGGCCTCCAGATCCTCACCCTCACCGGCGCCGTCCTCACCCTCCTCTTCACCCTCTGCGGATACGGCATCCCCGGCCTCCGCTGGCTCACCCCCGGCGGCACCAACAGCCCCGTACGCCTCCTCGCCCTCGGCACCCTCGGCGTCACCGGCTACACCATCGGCGCCATCACCTACGAGCTCGGCGGCGTGGTCAACCTCGAACCCGGAGCCTGGGTCAGCGGCATCGGCGCACTCATCGCCCTCCTCGCCGCCCTCGGACTCCCCAGCGACGAACCACTCCCCACCGACGAACCCCGGCCCGGCCCCTGGAAGCTCTTCCGCAACAGCCTCGCCGCACCCTCCGTCGGCCGCGCCAAGCCCCTCCCCGCCTGGGCCGAAATCCTCATCATCACCGCAGCCTTCGGCGCCGCGCTCTACGTCTTCACCTTCTGCGTCGACATCCCCACCGAAGAATCCGAACAGTTCATCGGCTTCCTCATCACCACCGCCTTCGCCTTCACCGCACTCACGCGGGCCGGCCTCATCGCCCGCATCACCGCGCTGACCACGAAGCACCGCAACGTCACCCTCACCGCAGCCCTGGCCGCAGCCTTCTGCTTCCCCTTCACCCAGGACACCGCGGAATACGCCCTCATCGGCGCAAACATCCTCATCTTCGCCACCGTCGCCCTCGGCCTCAACGTCGTCGTCGGCCTCGCCGGCCTCCTCGACCTCGGCTACGTCGCGTTCCTCGGCGTCGGCGCCTACACAGCCGCCCTCGTCTCCGGCGCACCCCTCTCCGCCATCGGCGTCCAATTCCCCTTCTGGGCCGCCGTCCTCACCGGAGCCGCCGTCTCACTGATCTTCGGCGTCCTCATCGGCGCCCCGACCCTGCGACTGCGCGGCGACTACCTCGCCATCGTCACACTCGGCTTCGGAGAGATCTTCCGCGTCACCGTCAACAACCTCAACGGCAACAGCGGACCCGACCTCACCAACGGCTCCCAAGGCATCCCCAGCATCCCCGACCTCAACCTGTTCGGGATCGACTTCGGACTCAGCCACGACATCGGCCCCTTCACCCTCAGCAGGCCCGCCAACTACTACCTGCTGATGCTCGTCGTCACCGCCGTCGTCGTCCTCGTCTTCCGCCGCTCCGGAGACTCCCGCATCGGCCGCGCCTGGGTCGCCATCCGCGAAGACGAAACCGCAGCCACCGCCATGGGCATCAACGCCTTCCGGCTCAAGCTCCTCGCCTTCGCCCTCGGCGCCACCCTCGCCGGCCTCGCCGGCACGGTCCAGTCGCACGTCAACTACACGGTGACACCCGAGCAGTACCAGTTCGCCGGCTCCGTGCCCCCGAACTCCGCCTTCCTCCTCGCCGCCGTCATCCTCGGCGGCATGGGAACCCTCAGCGGACCCTTCGTCGGCGCCGCACTGCTCTACCTCATCCCGGCCAAGCTGCAGTTCATGCAGGACTACCAGCTCTTCCTCTTCGGCATCGCACTCATCCTCCTGATGCGCTTCCGCCCCGAAGGCCTGGTCGCCGACCGCCGGAAACAACTCGAATTCCACGACAACGACCCCATCGTCGTACCAGAACCACGGCAGTCCGAAGACAACGACGCCGGCATCACCAAGGCGGGGGCGTGACCACCATGACCACCACCACCACGAAGACCACGACCACCGTCCTGGACGCCAGCGGCGTCACCATGCGCTTCGGCGGCCTCACCGCCGTACGCAACGTCGACCTCACCGTCAACGCAGGCGAAATCGTCGGACTCATCGGCCCCAACGGCGCCGGCAAAACCACCTTCTTCAACTGCCTCACCGGCCTCTACGTCCCCACCGAGGGCAAGGTCAGCTACAAAGGCACCGTCCTGCCACCCAAGCCCCACCTCGTCACCAAGGCAGGCATCGCCCGCACCTTCCAGAACATCAGGCTCTTCGCCAACATGACCGTCCTGGAGAACGTCCTCGTCGGACGCCACACCAGAACCAAAGAAGGCCTCTGGTCCGCACTCCTGCGCCTCCCCGGCTTCACCAAAGCCGAAAAGGCCAGCCACGAACGCGCCATGGAACTCCTGGAGTTCATCGGCCTCCAGGACAAGGCCGACCACCTCGCGCGCAACCTCCCCTACGGAGACCAGCGCAAGCTGGAGATCGCCCGCGCCCTCGCCAGCGACCCCGGACTCCTCCTCCTGGACGAGCCCACCGCCGGCATGAACCCCCAGGAAACCCGAGTCACCGAAGAACTCATCTTCGCCATCCGGGACCAAGGCATCGCCGTCCTCGTCATCGAGCACGACATGCGCTTCATCTTCAACCTCAGCGACCGCGTCGCCTGCCTCGTCCAAGGCGAAAAACTCGTCGAAGGCACCGCCGAAGTCGTCCAGAGCGACGAACGCGTCATCGCCGCCTACCTCGGCACCCCCTTCGAAGGCGCCCCCGGTGCCGAGGAAGTCGCCGAAGTCGAAGCGGCCGAAGCGGTAGCGGAAGCCGAAGCAAGCACCGGGGCCGGCGCCGGCACCAAGGACACCACCACCGCCACCGCCACCACCGAGGAGGAGGACACCCGATGACCGCACTGCTCGAGGTCGAGGACCTCCGCGTCGCCTACGGCAAGATCGAAGCCGTCAAAGGCATCTCCTTCACCGTCGACGCCGGCCAGGTGGTCACCCTCATCGGCACCAACGGCGCCGGTAAGACCACCACCCTGCGCACCCTCTCCGGGCTGCTCAAGCCCATCGGCGGCCGCATCCTCTTCGAGGGCAAGCCACTCACCAACATCCCCGCACACAAGATCGTCGCACTGGGCCTCGCCCACTCCCCCGAGGGCCGCCACATCTTCCCCCGGCTGACGATCACCGAGAACCTCCTCCTCGGCGCCTACCTCCGCAACGACAAGGCAGGCATCGAGAAGGACATCCAGCGCGCCTACGACCTCTTCCCCATCCTCGGGGAACGCCGAAAGCAGGCCGCCGGAACCCTCTCGGGCGGCGAACAGCAGATGCTCGCCATGGGACGCGCCCTCATGTCCCAGCCCAAACTGCTCATGCTCGACGAACCCTCCATGGGCCTCTCCCCGATCATGATGCAGAAGATCATGGAGACCATCGTCGAACTCAAGGCCTCGGGCACCACCATCCTGCTCGTCGAGCAGAACGCCCAGGCCGCCCTCTCCCTCGCGGACCAGGGCCACGTCATGGAGATCGGCAAGATCGTCCTCTCCGGCACCGGAGCGGACCTCCTCCACGACGAGTCCGTCCGCAAGGCGTACCTCGGCGAGGACTGACCCCGCGCACGAGGAAGGCCCGCGCCCCGGACGATCTGCTCCGGGACGCGGGCCTTCCTCGTGTACGAGTACGAGTGCGGGTACGCCTACTCGGCCGCCCGCTTCTTCTCCTCGGCGTCCTCGATCAACGCCTCCGCCAGCTGCTGCATCGACAGCCGCCGGTCCATCGACGTCTTCTGGATCCACCGGAACGCGGCAGGCTCGGACAGGCCGTAGTCCGTCTGCAGGATGCTCTTCGCCCGGTCCACGAGCTTCCGCGTCTCCAGCCGCTGCGACAGGTCCGCGACCTCGCCCTCCAGCGCCTTCAGCTCCGCGAACCGCGACACCGCCATCTCGATGGCCGGCACCACGTCGCTCTTGCTGAACGGCTTCACGAGGTACGCCATCGCCCCGGCGTCCCGGGCCCGCTCGACGAGGTCGCGCTGCGAGAACGCGGTGAGCATCAGGACGGGCGCGATGGACTCCTCCGCGATCTTCTCGGCGGCGGAGATCCCGTCGAGGACCGGCATCTTCACATCGAGGATCACCAGGTCCGGCTTGTGCTCCCGGGCCAGCTCGACAGCCTGCTGCCCGTCTCCGGCCTCACCGACGACCGAGTACCCCTCTTCTTCGAGCATCTCTTTGAGGTCGAGGCGGATGAGCGCCTCGTCCTCGGCGATGACGACGCGGGTCGTCAGCGGCGGGACGTGCGACTTGTCGTCGTCGGCGACGGGCTGGGGCGACTCGGGGGTGGTCACGGGGCTCCTTGGTTCAGGCAGGTACAGCTCCCACGAGCGTACCTAGCTACGATATGGTGGCACTACACAGGGCAGGGGATACCCTTCCTTTCTAAGGCCCCAGTACTCCAACTGGTTAGAGAGGCCGCTCTCAAACAGCGGACAGTGTGGGTTCGAATCCCACCTGGGGCACTTTTCCTTAGATTCCAAGGTTGCATGGAAATGGCGCAGATTCACGTGATCGTGTGACTGCAGCACCATTTCCTCCCTCGATCGCAAAGATCCCTCCAAGCTCAGCCACGTGTACGACCGTGAAACACGAAAGCATGCGCTGGCTCTCCTCGATCAGGGCTTCAGCCAGAACTCGGTAAGCAAGCAGACTGGCATTTCCCGAGCCGCCATCCGTTCCTGGCTCGTGCGAATAGAGCCCCTCGGATACGACCGCGGCCGCGAATGCCCTCGATGCGGCGATGCACCCAGGCCCCCCGACGCGCCTGCCGCATACTCGTACCTACTTGGCCTCTACCTCGGCGACGGCTGCATCAGTGCGACCAAGCGAGGCGTGTACAGCCTCCGCATCGCATGCGCCGACGCCTGGCCGGGACTCATCGACGCCTGCATCGAAGCCGTACAGATCGCGCGACCGGCCAACAAAGTAGGTCTGGTATCGAGTCCAGGCTGTCAGTACGTCACATGCTCCAGCAAGCATTGGCCTTGCCTCTTCCCTCAGCACGGCCCCGGCAAGAAGCACGACCGTAGGATCACTCTCGCCGACTGGCAGCAGATCATCGTGGATGCGCACCCTTGGGAGTTCATCCGAGGCCTCATCCACTCCGACGGCTGCCGGATCATCAACTGGGCCACGCGCCTGGTCGGTGGCGAACAACGACGGTACGAGTACCCCCGCTACTTCTTCACCAACCTGTCGCCCGACATCCTGGGGCTCTTCACCAGCACGCTCGACCAGGTGGGAGTCGAGTGGAGACGCGCCAGCGGCAAGAACATCTCCGTTGCCCGACGGGCATCCGTAGCCCTCATGGATGCACGCGTCGGGCCGAAATACTGAGCCAGCCCCTCTACTTCGGGCTGTCGTCCTCGCCGATGTGGTGCACCCGCACCAGGTTCGTCGAGCCCGCGACGCCCGGCGGGGAGCCTGCCGTGATGACCACGACGTCGCCCTTCTGACAGCGGCCGATCTTCAGCAGCTCCTCGTCCACCTGCGCCACCATCGCGTCCGTCGAGTCCACGTGCGGCCCCAGGAACGTCTCCACACCCCACGTGAGGTTCAGCTGGGAGCGGGTGGCCGGGTCCGGAGTGAAGGCCAGGAGCGGGATGGGTGAGCGGTAGCGGGAGAGGCGCTTGACCGTGTCGCCGCTCTGGGTGAAGGCGACCAGGAACTTCGCGCCGAGGAAGTCGCCCATCTCCGCTGCCGCGCGGGCTACCGCGCCGCCCTGGGTGCGGGGCTTGTTGCGGTCGGTGAGCGGGGGCAGGCCCTTGGCGAGGATGTCCTCCTCCGCCGCTTCGACGATGCGGGACATCGTGCGGACCGTCTCGATGGGGTACTTGCCGACGCTGGTCTCGCCGGAGAGCATCACGGCGTCGGTGCCGTCGATGACGGCGTTGGCGACGTCGGAGGCTTCGGCGCGGGTGGGGCGGGAGTTGTCGATTCATCGAGTCGAGCATCTGGGTGGCGACGATGACCGGCTTGGCGTTGCGCTTGGCGAGTTTGATTGCGCGCTTCTGGACGATCGGGACCTGTTCCAGGGGCATTTCGACGCCCAGGTCGCCGCGGGCGACCATGATGCCGTCGAAGGCGGCGACGATGTCGTCGATGTTGTCGACGGCCTGGGGCTTCTCGACCTTGGCGATGACGGGGAGGCGGCGGCCTTCCTCGTCCATGATGCGGTGGACGTCTTCGATGTCGCGTCCGCTGCGGACGAAGGAAAGGGCGATGACGTCGGCGCCGGTGCGCAGGGCCCAGCGGAGGTCTTCGATGTCTTTTTCGGAGAGGGCGGGGACGGAGACGGCGACGCCGGGGAGGTTGAGTCCTTTGTGGTCGGAGACCATGCCGCCTTCGATGACGGTGGTGTGGACGCGGGGGCCGTCGACTTCGGTGACTTCGAGGGTGACCCGGCCGTCGTCGATGAGGATGCGTTCGCCGGCGGTGACGTCGGCGTTGAGGCCGGTGTACGTGGTGCCGCAGGTGTGGCGGTCGCCTTCCATGGGTTCGACGGTGATGGTGAAGTCGTCGCCGCGTTCAAGGAGTACGGGTCCTTCGCGGAAGCGTCCGAGGCGGATCTTCGGGCCTTGAAGGTCGGCGAGGATGCCGACGCTGCGTCCGGCTTCGTCGGATGCTTTGCGTACTCGGTGGTAGCGGTCTTCGTGTTCGGCGTAGGTGCCGTGACTGAGGTTGAGGCGGGCGATGTCCATTCCCGCGTCGACCAGGGCTTTGATCTGGTCGTATGTGTCGGTTGCGGGTCCTAGGGTGCATACGATTTTGGCTCGGCGCATGGTGTGAGCCTAGACCTTACTTACGGGTAGTTAATTGGCTGTGCATGACTGGGTAACGACCTTTGGATGAAGGGTTTTTGACAAGTGTTGAATTGTGCGGCGGGGTGCTCGGATGAGCATTCGGTTCGGGGTTTCGGAGTTCGGGGTTTCAGAGTTTTGGTGGGGTCATGATGAAGCGGGCGTTCACCTGGGCGTAGACGGTTTTCTGTTGCGGTTCGAGGTCGAGGGCGGGGGCTGCTCCGGGGGCGGCGCCTCCCGTCAGGGGTGGCGGGCCGCCGTAGGCGCCGCGGGCGAAGGGGGCGGGGGTGGCGTTCTCGGCGCCGAGGTCGGCGAGTTCGACGAGGGCGGCGAGTTGGGCGCCGACGGCGTCGGCGTATTCGCGGGCGCGTTGGACGGCTTCGTGGACGGCTTGGCGGCGTGCTTGGCCGTGGGCGGGTGAGTCTGGGCGCAGGGCCCAGTGGGGTCCGTCGATGCGGGTCATGTCGAGGTCGGCGACGCGGGTGGTGAATTCACCGAGTGCGGTGAAGTCGTTGAGCGTGGCGGTGATGTGGACGCGGCCGTGGTAGGCGCGGACTTTTTCGTCGCGTCCGTGCAGGTGGAGTTCCGGGGTGATGGAGAGGGCGCCGGTTTCGAGTTTTTCGACGGCGGGTCCGTAGCTGCGGGCGAGGTCGAGGACGGTGGTGTTGCGTCGGGTGAGGTCTTCGAGTGCGGCGCGGCGGTCTTTGCCGCGGGCGCTGACGGTGATGCCGACGCGGGCGATTTCGGGGTCGACCTGGAGGCGCGCTTCGCCGCGGACGGCGAGGCGGGGTTGGTCGGGGGTGCCGTAGGGCTGTGTGGTGTCGGTCATGGGTTCACTGTGGCACTGGGGTGTGACAGCGGGGGCGACGGCGGGGGCGACGGCGGGGGCGACGGCGGGTGGTCATCGAATAGAAACCTGCTGGGGGTGTTGCCGGGCGTGGTTCGTGGGTGATTATCTACGCGCGTTGTCCACGCGTGCGTGGGGTCTACGCGCGTTGTGTACGGACAGAACTGTGCACGGAGAGATCAGAGATTGTGGGAGACGAGATGCCGCTGAACCGAAGGACGTTCCTGGGCACATCGGCCGCGGCCGGTGCCGGTGTGGCGATTGCGGGCGGTGCCGCGGTACCTGCCGAGGCGCATGGTCGCGGGTCCGGGCAGGGGCATGGGCGTCCGCCGAAGCGGTACTCGTTCACCGTGATGGGTACGACGGATTTGCACGGGAATGTCTTCAACTGGGACTACTTCACCGACAAGGAGTTCGACGACAAGGCACACAACGACGTGGGTCTGGCGAAGATCTCGACGCTGGTGGATCAGGTGCGTCGGGAGAAGGGTCGTCACAACACCCTGATGATCGATGCGGGTGACACGATCCAGGGCACGCAGTTGTCGTACTACTACGCGAAGATCGATCCGATCACGGCGAAGCGTGGGCCGGTGCACCCGATGGCGCAGGCGATGAACGCGATCGGTTATGACGCGGCGGCACTCGGCAACCATGAGTTCAACTACGGCATTCCGGTGCTGCGGAAGTTCGAGGAGCAGTGTGATTTCCCGCTGCTGGGTGCGAATGCGTTGGATGCGAAGACGTTGCGGCCGGCGTTCGCTCCGTATGTGATCAAGAAGTTGCGTACGCCGCACGGCCGGGATGTGAAGGTGGCGATCCTGGGGCTGACGAATCCGGGTATCGCGATCTGGGACAAGGCTAACGTGGGCGGGAAGATGGTGTTCCCGGGTCTTGAGGAGCAGGCGGCGAAGTATGTGCCGCGGCTTCGTTCGATGGGTGCGGATGTGGTGATCGTGTCGGCGCACTCGGGGAACAGCGGGACGTCGTCGTACGGTGATCAGATTCCGTACGTGGAGAATGCTGCGGGTCTCGTGGCGGAGCAGGTGCCGGGGATCGATGCGATTCTGGTGGGTCATGCGCACCTGGAGATTCCCGAGTACTTCGTGGAGAACAAGCAGACCGGTAAGAAGGTGGTGCTGTCCGAGCCGCTGAAGTGGGGGCAGCGGCTGACGTTGTTCGACTTCGACCTGGTGTGGGAGAAGGGCCGCTGGGTGGTCGAGAAGGCCGGTTCGCAGGTGTTGAACTCGAACACGGTGGCTGAGGACCCGAAGATCACGCGGATGCTGGCGGACGAGCACACGAAGGTGGTTGCGTACGTCAACCAGGTGATCGGTACGTCGACTGCGGCGATGACGACGGCCGAGGCGGCGTGGAAGGACGAGCCGATCATCGATCTGATCAATGTCGTCCAGGCGGAGACGGTGAAGGCGGCGCTGGCGGGTGGCGAGTACGCGGCTCTGCCGGTGTTGTCGCAGGCGTCGTGTTTCTCGCGTACGGCGCAGATCCCTGCGGGGAATGTGACGATCAAGGATGCGGCGGGTCTTTATCCGTTCGAGAACACGCTTGAGGCGCGACTGCTGACGGGCGCGCAGATCAAGGACTATCTGGAGTTCTCGGCGCGGTACTACGTGCAGACGGCGGCGGGTGCTCCGGTGGATACGGCGAAGCTGACGAACGCGGACAACACTCCCGACTACAACTACGACGCGGTGTCCGGTCTGACGTATGACATCGACATCGCGAAGCCGAATGGTTCGCGGATCGTGAATCTGTCGTTCGAGGGGAAGGCGATCGATCCGGCGGCGCAGTTCGTGCTGGCGGTGAACAACTACCGGGCGAGCGGTGGGGGTAACTTCCCGCACGTTCCGGGTGCGAAGCAGCTGTGGGCGAATTCGGAGGAGATCCGGAACACGATCATTGCGTGGGTGCAGGCAAAGGGTTCGGTGGATGGTGCGGAGTTCGCTTCGGTGGACTGGCGTCTGACGCGGGACGGTTCGCCGGTGTTCTAGCCGGTGTTCTGGCGTCGGTCTTGTCGTGTGTGGTGACGGCTCCTTCCCGCTGCGGGTGCGGTGGGAAGGAGCCGTCGGCCGGCTGTCGTGACTGTTCGCGTCAGCGGGTGCCGAGCAGGGCGCGCCAGGTGTTCGGGCCGATGACGCCGTCGGCGGTCAGGGACCGGGACTTCTGGAAGCGGATCACCGCGGAGCGGGTGGTGGGGCCGAAGCTGCTGTCGGCGGCGGTTGTGCAGCCCCGCGCGGTCAGGAGCTGTCGGGCGGACTTCACGTCTGCGCCCTTGGAGCCGTTCTTGAGGGTGGGCCAGGAGGCGCTGGGGACCTGGGGCTGTCCGCCGCCGCCGCCGCCGCCGCTGCTGCCGCCGAACTTGACCGGGCGGAAGGGGGCGTAGTGGTCGCTGCCGATGCCGTACTTGAGCTGCCGGTGGGTTGTGCCGTATGTGCCGCGTTGTTCGTACGCCCAGTAGACGCTGTGTGATGTGTTGGCCCATTTCTCGAATATCACCACGCGGCGGAAGTCGCCGGGCGGCCGCTGTTTCCCTTCCTGGGGTGGGCGGCCGCCTTCTGTGTGGTTGCGCCCTGTCAGTTGCCTCGTGCGAGGGGGACGAGGGCGGGGTGTTGTGCGGGGATGTTGGGGTTGTGGGGGGTGAGGCCGAAGGTGGTGAAGGCGGTGCGTTGTGGGAGGGGGTAGGGGGTGGTGCCGGTGAGGTTGTTGAGGATGGTGGCGCTGCGCCACGCGGCGAGGCCGAGGTCGGGGGCGCCGACTCCGTGGGTGTGGCGTTCGGCGTTCTGTACGTAGATGTTGCCGGTGATGGCGGGGTCGAGGTCGAGGCGGTACTGGTCGTCGATGCGGGGGCGTCCGGAGGTGTCGCGGCGCAGGTGGGTGCCGAGGCTGCCGAGGATGTGGTCGAGGGGGCGTTCGCGGTAGCCGGTGGCGAGGACGACGGCGTCGGTGGTGAGGCGGGTGCGGGTGCCTTGTTGGGTGTGTTCGAGGTGGAGTTCGATGCGGGTGGTGGCGACGCGGCCTGCGGTGCGTACATGGACGCCGGGGGTGAGGGTGGCGTCGGGCCAGCCGCCGTGGAGGGTGCGGCGGTAGAGCTCGTCGTGGATGGCGGTGATGGTGTCGTGGTCGATGCCTTTGTGGAGTTGCCATTGGTGGGGGACGAGTTGGTCGCGTACGGGTTCGGGGAGTGCGTGGAAGTAGCGGGTGTAGTCGGGGGTGAAGTGTTCGAGGCCGAGTTTGGAGTACTCCATGGGGGCGAAGGCGGGGGTGCGGGCGAGCCAGTGGAGTTTTTCGTGGCCGGTGGGGCGGGCGCGGAGGAGGTCGAGGAAGATCTCGGCGCCGGATTGTCCTGAGCCGATGACGGTGATGTGTTCGGCGTCGAGAAGTTGTTGGCGGTGGTGGAGGTAGTCGGCGGAGTGGATGACGGGGACGGTTCCGGCGTCGGTGAGGGGTCTGAGGGGTTCGGGGATGTGGGGTTCGGTGCCGATGCCGAGGGCGATGTGGCGGGTGTGGGCGCGGCCGAGGGCTTCGGCTTCGCCGTCGGGGTCGAGTTGGGTGAAGTCGACTTCGAAGTGGGCGTGTCCGGGGTTCCAGCGGATGGCGTCGACTTGGTGGCTGAAGTGGAGGCCGGGGAGTTGTTGGCTGACCCAGCGGCAGTAGGCGTCGTATTCGGCGCGTTGGATGTGGAAGCGCTCGGCGAAGTAGAAGGGGAAGAGCCGGTCGCGGGTGCGTAGGTAGTTGAGGAGGGTCCAGGGGCTGGTGGGGTCGGCGAGGGTGACGAGGTCGGCGAGGAAGGGGACTTGGAGGCTGGCACCGTCGATGAGGAGGCCGGGGTGCCAGTGGAAGGCGGGGCGTTGTTCGTAGAAGGCGGTGGTGATCGGGGTGGGGATGCCGTGGGCGAGGGCGGCGAGGGAGAGGTTGAAGGGGCCGATGCCGATGCCGATGAGGTCGTGTGGCTGGTCGGTGTCGGGGGTGGGCCGGTCGGGCCGGGTTGTCATCGGTGCGTGCTGCTTTCTGTGAGTTCGGTGGTGAGGCGGGTGACGAGGTCGAGGAGTTTTTGCAGGTCGTCTGGGGTGGTGTGGGGGTTGAGGAGGGTGGCTTTGAGCCAGAGGTGGCCATGGGTGCGGGTGCGGCCGAGTACGGCGTGGCCTCGGGTGAGGAGGGTGCGGCGGATGGTGGCGACGGTGTGGTCGTCGGTGCCTGTGGGGCGGAAGAGGACGGTGGTGATGGTGGGTTGGTCGTAGAGGTCGAGGGTGGGGGTCTTGGTGATGAGGTCGGCGAGGTGGTGGGCGGCGGCGCAGGTGCGGTCGATGAGGTCGGCGAGTCCGGTGCGGCCGAGTGCTTGGAGGGTGACGGCGATCTTGAGTGCGTCGGGGCGGCGGGTGGTGCGCAGGGAGCGGCCGAGGAGGTCGGGGAGTCCGGCTCGGGTGTCGTCGTCGGCGTTGAGATAGGGGGCCTGGTGGTGGAGGGCGTCGAGGTGGTGGTGGTCGGGGACGGCGAGGATGCCGGCTGATGCCGGTTGCCAGCCGAGTTTGTGGAGGTCGAGGGTGACGCTGTGGGCGCGGTCGAGGCCGTTGACCTTGTGGCGGTGGGTGGGGCTGAGGAGGAGGGGTCCGCCGTAGGCGGCGTCGATGTGGAGTTCGGCGCCGTGGGTGTCGCAGAGGTCGGCGATTGCGGTGAGGGGGTCGATCTGGCCGGTGTCGGTGGTGCCTGCGGTGGCGGTGACGAGGAGGGGTGCTTGGCCCTGGTGGCGGGTGAGGGTGTCGCCGAGGGCGGTGAGATCGATGGTGCCGTGGGGGGCGGGGACGGTGAGGGGTGCGGGGAGGCCGAGGAGCCAGGCGGCGCGGGTGAGGCTGTGGTGGGCGTTGGTGCCGCAGATGGTCTGGACGGGGCCGTGGCGTTCGCGGGCGAGGAGGAGGGCGAGTTGGTTGGCTTCGGTGCCGCCGGTGGTGACGAGGGCGTCGGGGTGGGTGTGGTGGGGGTAGATCTCGGCGGCGAGTGCTGCGGTGGTGTCGGCTTCGAGGGCGGAGGCGGCGGGTGCCTGGTCCCAGGAGTCCATGGAGGGGTTGAGGGCGGAGGCGGCGAGGTCGGCGGCGGTGGCGAGGGCGAGGGGTGGGGTGTGGAGGTGGGCTGCGCAGAGGGGGTCTGCGGGGTCTGCGGCGCCTTCGGTGAGGGCGCTGATGAGGGTGGCGAGGGCGTGGTGGGGGCCGGTTCCGTGTTCGGGGATGACGGGGTCGAGGGCGGTGCGCATGCGGGTGGTTACGGTGTCGGGTCCGCCGGCGGGGAGGGGGCCGTTGCGGCGGCGGGCGCCTTCTTGGAGTGCGGTGAGGACGGTGTCGATGAGGGGGCGCAGGGCGGCGGGGCCGGTGGTGGATCCGGCGAGGGGTGGGGTGGGCATGGAGTGGTGGCCCTTCGGGTGCGCACGGTTGGGCATGGGTGGACATGCCAGCTTGTCCGGGTTCCGGGGGGCGCGGCCGGGGAGCGTGGTGATCTGAACTCGAAAGGGGGATGGGTGGGCGCTTGGGGGCGTTGGTGGGGGGCTCGGGTGGTAGAGGTGCGTGCGGCTGTGGGTCCGTATATGGGTGTGCCCGGCCTGTCCTCGGGTGAGGGCGGGCCGGGCACGGGTGGTGCGGGCGGTGCGGGGTTTGGGTCAGTGGTTGTTGCGGACGGTGAGGGCGCGGCGCAGGTCGTCGATCTGGTCGGTGAGTTTGCGGCGGAGTGCGGGGATGAGGGCCTGGTCGGTGAGGGCCTGGTCGCCGAGGTGGAGGCTGTCGGCGTCGATGGCGTAGGCGGGGAAGGCGTAGCGCCCGGCGGCTTCGGCGATGGCGGGGCCGCGGCGGACGGCGAGCGCGGTGGCGTCGGGGTAGTAGCGGGGTACGTAGGCGGTGAGGAGATCGGTCTGTTCGGGCTGCCAGAAGCCTTGGGCGGTGGCGGTGAACAGGTAGTTGGAGAGGGTCTCGTCGGTGAACATGGCGTGCCAGGCGGCGGCCTTGGCCTCGGCGGTGGGCAGGGCGGCGCGGCAGCGGGCGGCGCCTTCCTGGCCGGTGGCGCTGGGGTCGGCTTCGAGTTCGGCGGCGATGGCGGATTCGTCGGTGGCGCCGAGGACGGCGAGGCGGGTGAGGATGCGCCAGCGCAGCTCGGGGTCGAGTTCGGGGCCGCCGGGGACGGTGCCGTCGGTGAGCCAGCCGTGGATGGTGTCGGGCTGGGTGGCGGCGTCGATGAAATGGCGTACGGCGGTGAGGCGGAGGCCGGGGTGGGTGCCGTCCTCGGTGCGGCGGATGAGGTCGCGGGTGAGGGCGGTGAGGGTGGCGAGGGCGGCGGGGCGGTCCTCGGCGGTGACGTAGCGTGCGGCGACCTGGGTGTCGGCGAAGGCGAGGACGCCTTGGAGGAGGGCCAGGTCGGTTTCGTGCGGGAGGTGGGTGCGCGCGGCTTCGAGGTAGGTGGCGGGGGCGAGTTCGCCGTCGCGGACCATGTCGCGGGCGGCGTTCCAGATGACGGCGCGGGTGAGGGCGTCGGGAATGCCGGAGAGGCTGTCCAGGACGGTGTGCCAGGAGTCGGGGTCGAGCCGGATCTTGGCGTAGGTGAGGTCGTTGTCGTTGAGGACGACGAGGGCGGGGCGGCGGCCGGGGCGGGTGGTGGTGGCGTCGCCTTCGTGGGGGCCGTCGTGGGTGGCGTTGTCCTGGGGGATGCCGATGTCGAAGCGGTCGCGCAGGACGAGCCGGTCGGGACCGGACTGGGTGTCGATGGTGTGGTCGTACGTGCCGACGGTGATGCGGTGGGGGCGGGTGCCGTGGTGGTCGACGGTGAGGGACCAGGTGGTGTCGGTCTCGGTGAGGTGGGGGGTGAGAGTGTCGACTCCGGTGGTGCGCAGCCACTGGTCGGCCCAGGCGTGGACGTCGCGGTCGGTGGCGGAGGCGAGGTTGTCGATGAAGTCGGCGAGGGTGGCGTTGCCGAACCTGTGGCGGGCGAAGTGGGTGTTGATGCCGGCCAGGAAGTCCTTCTCGCCGAGCCAGGCGACGAGTTGGCGCAGGGCGGAGGCGCCCTTGGCGTAGGAGATGCCGTCGAAGTTGAGCATCGCGGACGCGGTGTCGGGGACGGCGGCCGGGTCGGGGGCGACGGGGTGGGTGGAGGGGCGCTGGTCGGCGTCGTATCCCCAGCCCTTGCGGGCGACGCCGAAGTCGACCCAGGTGTCGGTGAAGCGGGTGGCTTCGGCGAGGGTCTGGTAGCCCATGTACTCGGCGAAGGACTCGTTGAGCCAGATGTCGTCCCACCAGGTGAGGGTGACGAGGTCGCCGAACCACATGTGGGCCATTTCGTGGGCGATGACCATGCCGCGGGTCTGGCGTTCGGTGTCGGTGACGGCGGAGCGGTAGATGAACTCGTCGCGGAAGGTGACGAGGCCGGGGTTCTCCATGGCGCCCGCGTTGAATTCGGGGACGAAGGCCTGGTCGTAGGAGTCGAAGGGGTAGGGCTCGTCGAACTTTTCGTGGAACCGGTCGAAGCAGGCGCGGGTGATGTCGAGGATCTCGTCGGCGTCGGCGTCGAGGTGGGGCGCGAGGGAGCGGCGGCAGTGGATACCGAAGGGCAGTCCGGCGTGTTCGGTGGTCACGGAGTGCCAGGGGCCTGCGGCGACGGCGACGAGGTAGGTGGAGACGGGCGGTGTGGGAGCGATGGTCCATCGGCCGTCGCCGGTGTGCCGGGCGATCCCGTTGCCGAGGACGGTCCAGCCTTCGGGAGCGGTGACGGTGAGCGCGAAGACGGACTTGAGGTCGGGCTGGTCGAACGCGGCGAAGACGCGCTGGACGTCTTCCATGAAGAGCTGGGTGTAGACGTAGGTCTCGTCGTCGGTGGGGTCGGTGAAGCGGTGCATGCCTTCGCCGGTGCGGGAGTAGCGCATGGCGGCGTCGATGCGCAGTTCGTGGGTGCCGGCGGTGAGGCCGGTGAGGGGGAAGCGGTTCTCGGTGAGGTCCGCGGGGTCCAGGGGGTGCCCGTCGAGGCTGATGGAGCGCAAGGTGGCGGGCTTGAGCTCGACGAAGGTGTCACCGTCGGCGAGGGCGGTGAACTGGATGACGGTTCGGGAGTCGAAGGTCTCCTCCCCCGCGGTCAGATCGAGGTCGATCGTGTACCGCTGTACGTCGAGGAACTGGGCTCGGGCCTGCGCTTCATCGCGCATCAGTACGGACATGGGAGCCATGCTGCCGTATGCGGTGGGCGGTGTGCAGGCGGGTTCTCGCTGGGCTGACGGGCCCGGCCCGGTCCTTTGAGGGCTAAGATTCTTGACGACGTTCTACCTGCACGGAGGAGTGCCCGGGATGGCGAAGAACCAGGCTTCCGCGAGTTCCGGCGTTGCCGGGGGTTCCGGGGATGCTGCGGGGTCCGCGGGGTCCGCGCCGCGGCAGGATGCGGTGGCGTCGATCGTGGCGGACTGGCGGCGGGAGCGGCCTGAGCTGGATACGGCTCCGCTGGAGGTTTTCGGCCGTCTGCATCGGGCGTTCCTGCGGTACAGCGCGGCGATCTCGCGTCCGGTGGAGCGCAAGGGGCTGTCGATGGCCGGCTTCGATGTGCTGACGGCGCTGCGCAGGGCGGGGGCGCCGTTCCGGCGTACGGCGGGTGAGCTGGCCGATTCCGGGCTGATCAGTTCGGCGGGCGTGACGCTGCGGATCGACCGGCTGGAGAAGGACGGGCTGATCCGGCGGGAGCGGGATCCGCAGGACCGCCGGGTGGTGCACTCGCGGCTGACGGACGAGGGCCTGTCGGTGATCGACGAGCTGTTCTCGGAGCATCTGGACAATGAGCGGCGGATGCTGGCGGGGCTGACGCCTGCGGAGTGCGCGCAGCTGGCGGGGCTGTTGGAGAAGCTGGAGCGGTCTGTGCTGGCGGCGGAGTCGGGCGAGTAGTGGCGGGGCGGGGTGCGGGGTCGCTCCGCGGGGGCGCCGGCACCCCGGTGTGAAGGTGTCCTCAATCGCCGGACGGGCTTGGTATTGCCGGTTTCCGGCTTTGATGTGCCGGTGTCCGGCCTTGATGTGCCGGCGGGAAGCGTTGTCCGGGCGATTGAGGACCTCTTCGGAGGGGTGGCGGTCAGCCCGCCGCCTGGGCCTCCGCTTCTGTGCGGTACATGCGGCGGACCCGGACCACGCCGAGGTCGTGCTGGTAGAGGTTCTCCGCCTGGTCGGCGTCGGTGCGCAGGTCCTCCAGCATGACGCGGTCCTGTTCGAGGACGTCCCAGTGGCGGTCCTCCAGGAGTGTCTTGTAGAGGAAGCGCCAGGTGTCGCGCTGCCAGTCCGTCACCTTGCGGTAGCGCCAGAAGAAGACGGCGCAGCGGTCCTCGTCGATGGGGGTGGCCATGCCGACGATGCCGAAGGGTCCGCCGGGGCCGGCGGTCGGCGGGTAGGGGATGGTGAGGTCGACCCAGTCGACGCCGGTGCGGCAGAGCTCGACCCAGTCGAAGTTGACGCCGCTCTGGTCGGTCTTCTCGAAGAAGAACCCGCGCTCGGTCTCGCGGATGCGGAAGCGTGCGGTGGTCTGTCCCTCGGCCATGCTGTGCGAGTCGCGGTGGAGGAACGAGCCGTGCATGGGGTCGAGCAGGTTCTCCACCGCGTAGCGCCAGTTGACGTTCCACTCGGCGTAGCAGAGGAACGCGGACGTGTCGGGGTCGGTGAGGGGTTCGGGCAGCACGAGTGGTGACGGTTCGGGGTGCTCGTTGTCGCCGAAGTAGGCGAGGATGCCGCCGCCGGTCTCGATGACGTGGGGTGCGGCGACGAGCTGTTTGCCTTCCAGGTTGCAGCCGGGCAGTCCGGGGACTGCGGCGACGGTGCCGGTGCCGTCGACCTGGACGCCGTGGTACCAGCAGGCGATGCGGTCGCCGAGGTGTTTGCCGAGGGAGAGGCGGGCGCCGCGGTGGGGGCAGCGGTCCTCGAGCATGTGGAGGGTGCCGTCGGCGCGGCGGAAGAGGAGCCATTCCTCGCCGAGGAGGGTGAGGCGCTTCATGCCGCCGGCGGGGACGAAGTCGGAGGGGCAGACGGCGTACCACTGGTTGCGGATGCCGGTGCTGAAGAGCCGGTCGGCGGTGCGGTTGCCGGGTCGGGCGACTTCGGAGGGGCGGGTGGGGGTACCCGGGTGCACGGTGGTGGTGTCGGTGGTCATGGTCGTCTCACGCTCCCAGGCGTCGCATCTCGTTGCGGAAGGTGTCCTCGGTCCACTGACTGCCGTCGGGGGCGGGCAGGTCGCGGGCGTTGAGTCCGGCGACGAGGCCGGGCAGGTCGTGGGCTCCGCTGCCGAAGACTTCCTCGATCACTGCGGCGAGCTTCTTCTCGTACGGGGTGGGCTCGGCCGTGCGTGCCTGGTTCGGGTTGAGGTACTGCGGGGTGGTCGGGCTGGTCATGTCGGCTCCCTTCGGGGGGTGGTTCAGAGGTCGAGTACGAGGCGGGGGGTGCGGGCGCGGGAGACGCAGAGCATCATCGAGGCGCCGGCTTCGCGTTCGGTTTCGGTGAGCAGGAAGTCGCGGTGGTCGGGGGTGCCTTCGAGGACCTTGGTCTCGCAGGTGCCGCAGATGCCGTCGCGGCAGGAGGAGGTGACGGGGATGCCGGCGTTCTCCAGTGCGTCGAGTGCGGTGGTGGAGGGGCCGACTTCGATGGTGCGTCCGGTGCGTGAGCAGACGATGTCGAAGCTGCTGTCCTCGCCGTCGCGGGGTGCGGCGGTGGGTGCGGCGAAGCGTTCCGTGCGGGCGTCGGGGCAGCGTTCCTCGACGGCGGCGAGGAGGGGTTCGGGGCCGCAGCAGTAGACCTGGGTGCCGGGCGGCAGGTCACCGAGGAGGGTGTCGAGGTCGATGTGGCCGTGTTCGTCCTGGGGGACGAACTCGACGGATCCGCCATCGAGTTGGGCCAGTGCGGTGAGTTCTGCGCCGAAGGCCATGGAGGTGCGGGTGCGGCCGCCGTGGACGAGTCGCCACGGGGTTCCGGTGCGGGCTGCTTCGCGGGCCATGGCGAGGATCGGCGTGATGCCGATGCCGCCTGCGATGAAGAGGTAGCCGGTGGCGTCGCCCGTGGTGTCGAGCTCGAAGTGGTTGCGGGGGCCCTGGACGTGGAGGGTCTGGCCGGGGCGGAGCTGGGTGTGGATGTGGGCGGAGCCGCCGCGGGAGGCGGGTTCGCGGAGGATGCCGATGCGCCAGTGGGTGGTGTCGGCGGGGTCGGAGCACAGGGAGTACTGGCGGATGTGTCCGCCGGTGTGTACGTCGATGTGGGCGCCGGGCTGCCAGGCGGGCAGCGGGTTTCCGTCGGGGTGGGTGAGTTCGATGCTCAGGACACCGTCGGCCTCCCAGGTCATGCGGTGGACGAGCAGGTCGATCCGGGGTTCCTCGGCTGGCGTCATGACGGGTTGCCTCCTTCTCCAGAGGTATCGGTGGCGGTGGCGGGGAGCTTGACGGGCGGGGTGAACGGGGTGTTCATCGGGCCGAGTGCGGTGAGGTCGATCTCGACGAGGGTGGGGCCCTCGGAGGCGATGGCTTCCTTGATGACGGGTCCGGCGTCGGCTTCGGAGGCGATCCGCGCGTACGGGAGGCCGACGGCGGCGGCCAGGAGGGCGAAGTCGGGGGTGGTGAGGTCGACTCCGGAGCGGCGGGGGAAGTGGTTGTCCTGCATGTTCCGCAGGACGCCGTAGCCGCCGTCGTTGAAGACGAGGAGGGTGAGGTCGGGCTTCTCCTGGGCGAGGGTGAGGAGTTCGCCGAGGTGGACGGCGAGGCCGCCGTCGCCTGCGATGACGACGGTGGGGGTGTCGGGGCGGCCGAGTGCGGCGCCGATGCCCATGGCGAGGCCCTGTCCGATGCCGCCGCCGCGGGGGAAGACGTTGGTGGCCGGGTCGGTGATCTCCAGGAGCCGGTTTCCCCAGGTGGAGGAGGGGATGGTGACGTCTCGGGCGATGACGGATCCGGGCGGGCAGGCGTCGCGGATGGCGTCGTTGATCGCGGCCTGGGGGCCGATGGCGTGGCGTTGTGCGGTGCGGGCGTCGGTGCGGGCCTTGCGTACGCGGTCGGGCCAGCTCGGCTCCGTACCTCCGCTGGTGACGCGTCCCAGGAGTGCGGCGAGGACGGTGGCGGCGTCGCCGTGGAGGGCGCAGGTGGCGGGGTAGACGCGGCCGGGGGCGGCCGGGTCGAGGTCGAGCTGGATGTGGACGGCGGGGAGTTCGAGGCTGTAGTCGGCGGTTTCGTTGGAGCGGAAGTGGGTGCCGATGGAGAGCAGCACGTCGGCTTCGGCGAGCAGGGCGCGGCCTGCGGGTGCGGTGGCGTAGTTGCCGAGGACGCGGTCGTCGGACTCGGGGACGCTGCCGCGGCCGGAGTTGGAGGTGACGAGTCCGGCGTTCAGGGCGTCCAGGAGCGCGGCGAGTTCGGGGCGGGCGGTGTTGGCTCCGCCGCCCGCCCAGACGAGGGGGCGTCGTGCGGCGGACAGCAGGGCGGCGGCCCTGTCGAGGAGTGCCGGGTCGGGCAGTGCGGGGGCGGTGGCCGTCCGGACGGGGGTGCCGGTGAGCTGCTGGGGGGCGAACTGCAGGTCGATGGGCCATTCGACGCTGACGGGGCCGTGCGGGGCGGTCAGTGCGCGGGCCGCGGCGTCGCGGAGGATGTCGCCTGCGGTTTCGGCGTCGGTGACGGTGACGGCGTGGGTGGAGACCGCGCGGAGCATGCCGAGCTGGTCCTTGGTCTCGTGGATGAAGCCGCGTCCGGAGCCGAGGTACTCGCTGTCGATCTGTCCGGTGATGTGGAGGACGGGGGTGCCGGAGCTGAGGGATTCGATGAGGGATCCGGCCGCGTTGCCCGCTCCCGTACCGGTGCTGGTGAGGGCGCAGCCCAGGTTGCCGGTGGCGCGGGCGTAGCCGTCGGCGGCGTTGACTGCGGCGGCTTCGTGGCGGACGGGGACGAAGCGCAGGTCGCGGTCGACGGCTTCGACGAGCGGCAGGTTGTGCACGCTGACGATGCCGAACACCGTGTCGACGCCGAGTTCGCGCAGCGTCTCGACGAGCAGGTCGCCGCCGTTGGGTCGGTTCATGTCGGGTGCTCCTGAAGGGGTGGGGGATGTGGGTTACGCGATGGCGCGGTTGACGCCGCCGCAGACGTCGACGGTGGTGCCGGTGATGTACGAGGCCCTGGGTGAGAGGAGTGCGGTGACGGCGTACGCGACTTCGTCGGCGTTGCCGAGGCGGCCCAGGGCGATGCCGCGGTCGGCGGCGAGTTCGGCCTGCCAGGCGGGGTAGTCGAGGGGGCTGGCGGAGGCGGCGTAGCGGCGTTCCCACTGTCCGGTGTCGACGAGGCCGAGGCAGACGGAGTTGACGCGGATGCCGTCGGGGGCGAGTTCCTTGGACAGGGAGGTGGAGAGGTTGAGGATGCCGGCGCGGGCGGCGCTGGTGGTCATCAGTGCGGTCTCGGGCTGTTTGGCGAGGACGGCGTTGATGTTGACGACGGAGGCGTTGCCGGATGCGCGCAGGTGGGGCAGGGCGGCGTTGAGGGGGTTGAGGACGCCGAAGAACTTGAGTTCGAGTTCGTCGCGCCAGTCGTCGGCGGTGGTCTCGGCGAAGGGTTTCATCCGGGAGGCGCCGGCGTTGTTGACGAGTCCGTCGAGGCCGCCGAGGTGGTCGGCTGCGGTCTCGGTGAAGGCCTGTACGGCGGCTTCGTCGCGTACGTCGCAGGGGGCGTGGTAGAGCGTTTCGGGGCCGGCGAGTCCGTCGAGGGCGGTGGTGAGGGCGTCGGCGCGGCGGCCGCAGGTGGCGACGCGGGCGCCTTCGGCGAGCAGCATGCGGACGGTGGCGAGGCCGACGCCGGAGCTGCCGCCGGTGACGAGGATGCGGCGGTCTTTCAGGCGGAGGTCCATGGGGCGGGCTCCTTTCGGGTGGGGTGTGCGGGGCGCTCCGCGGGGGCACCGGGGACCCGGTGCGGGGGTGTCCTCGATCTCCCCCATGGCCTTGAGGGCAAGGGGGCTCCTCGACGGGCTTGATTCGTTCAGTTCATCGTGAAGCCGCCGTTGACGGCGAAGGTCTGGCCGGTGATGTAGCCGGACTCGTCGCCGATGAGGAAGGCGATGAGGCCGACGAGGTCGGCGGGCTGCTGGGGCCGGGAGATGGCCCGGTTGAGGCGGTAGAGCTCGTGGCGTTCGGCGGGGATGTCGACGGCGGACTCCCCCTCGGTGAGACCGGGGGCGACGGCGTTGACGGTGATGCCGAAGTCGCCGGTCTCGCGTGCCATGGCCCGGGTGAGGGAGATGACGGCGCCCTTGGAGGCGATGTAGTGGGCGAGCCGGGGTGAGCCGTACAGGGCGGCGTCCGAGGCGAGGTTGACGATGCGTCCGCTGCCGTGTTCCCGCATGAGGGGGAGGAGGGCGCGGGCGACGAGCCAGGGGCCGCGGGCGTTGACCGCCATGATGCGGTCCCAGGCTTCGACGTCGATCTCGTGGAAGGGTTTGCCGCCCACCGCGTTGGCGAGTCCGGCGTTGTTGACCAGTCCGTACAGCCGGGTTCCGTCACCGGTGAGGGTGGCGGCCAGCGCGTCGACGGAGTCCGGGTCGGCGACGTCGAGCGGGTGGTAGTCCGCGGTGATGCCCTCGGCGCGCAGTTCCTCGGCGGCCTGTGTGCCGGTGGTCTCGTCGAGTTCGGCGATGACGACGCGGTGGCCGTCGTTGCCGATCCGGCGGGCCGCGGCCAGTCCCAGGCCGCGGCCGGCGCCGGTGACGACGACCGTACGGGGGGTGTCGTCGGTGGCCATCAGTCGCGGGTGATGCCGTGCATCGGCGAGTGCTCGGGGTAGGTGGGGACCTGCGGCTTCTGCGTGCCGATGATGACGCAGAACAGGGCGTCGGTGTCGCCCTCGTTCTTCAGCGAGCGGGCCACGCCGGCGGGGACGACGATCATGTCGCGGTAGCCGAGGGTGCGGTACTCGGCCTCGTCGGCGCCGCGGTGGATGCCGACCTTGACCTGGCCCTCCAGGACGAAGAAGGCCTCCTCGACGTCGTGGTGGGTGTGCTCGGGGCCTTCGGCGCCCGGCGGGAGCAGCATGTTGGAGAGGGTGAAGCCGCCGGAGGGCAGGATGCGGTTGTCGTTCTCGTGGTTGCCGGTGGCGCCGGAGCCGACGTAGCGGATCTGGGCGCGGCGGTACTGGGCGCCGGCCTTCTCCTGGAAGGAGAGGGTGTTCCAGTCGGGCTCGCGGGAGTCCTTGGTGGCGATGAGGGAGTCGGTGAACTTCGCGAGGTCGCCGTCGGTCTCGTACGGGGTGTTGTCGATGGGCACGAGATGCTCCTTGGTTTGTTGGTGGGGGCGGGGGTGGGGTCTCGTCGTCACGCGGGTACGCGGGCGACGACGTGGAGGTGGGCGCGGACCCAGGCGTTGAAGGCCTCGGGGCGTTCCTGGTTGGAGAGGTGTCCGGCGCCGGAGAGGGTGACGTAGACGGATTTGCCGAGTCCGCCGGCGATGGCCTGTGACTCGTCGGTGCCGGTGACGGTGTCCTGTTCGCCGCACAGGACGAGGGCCGGTGCGGTGATGGCGGGCAGGTCGTCGGTGAGGTCGGCCTCGGCCATGGATGCGGCGGCGTATCCATAGCCGGGGGTGCGGACGGAGGCGGCCATGGTGGCGACGACTCGTTCGACGAGTTCGGGGGGTGCGCCGGCGGAGACGAGGCGTGGTCCGCGAGTGGCGGCGAAGGCTTCGGGTCCCTGGTCGGCGAGTTGTCCGGCGCGTTCGCGCATGGCGCGTGCCTTGTCGGGGTGGATGCCGGAGCCGCGGCTGGAGTCGGCGACGATCAGGGAGGCGACGAGGTCCGGGTGGCGGGTGGCGAGGCGCAGTGCGATGACTCCGCCCCAGGAGACGCCGAGGACGTGGGCGGGGGCGCCGTGTTCGCGGATGAGGGCGGCGGCGGTGTCGGCGTAGCCGTCGAGGCCGGGGGCGTGGGCGGGGTCTGCGGAGTCCGCGTAGCCGGGGGCGTCCCAGGCCACGACGCGTACCTGGTCCGCGAGCCCGTCGAGTTGGGGGGTGAAGGCGGCGGAGGAGGAGCCGATGCCGTGGAGGCAGAGCAGGAGCGGGGCGTCGGGGTCGCCGGCTTCGCGGGTGTGGACGGCCCCGGTGGCGAGGGCGGCGGTCACAGGATCTGTCCTGCCCGGCCGACGACGGCGCCGAGGCTGCGGAGCACGGCGTGCGGGACGACCTGGCTGGTGGCGGGGTTGGCTTCGTCGGGCCGGTGGGCGACCTCGAAGCGGTACGTGCCGTGCGGGCCGGCCGCTTCGATGACGTGCCGGGTGAGGGTGGCGGCCGGGTCGGCGACGACGATGACCTCGACGAGGGCGGGGTCGCCGGTGGCGAGGGCGACGGATGCGGCGACGTTGGTCGACTTGGGGAACTTCACCGGGACGTCGATGGCGGTGCCGCGCATCACTTCGACGGGTTCGGTGGTGGTGCGCAGCCGCTCGGTGAGCTCGGCGTCCATCCACGGCTGGTGGAGGGTGCCGGGAAGTTTGGTGGTGGTGAGGGTGACGGAGGTGAGGGGGCCGAGTCCGCGGACGGCCTGGAGGAGGTCGAGTCCGCCGACGGCTCCGCCGGTGAAGTAGACGCGTCCGGGTCCGGCGGCGCGCAGCCGGTCGGTGAGGTCGGGGTCGACGAGGGCGCCGGTGGAGGCGATCAGCAGGTCGGCGCCGCTGTCGAGGACGCGCTCGGCCCATTCCCGTACGACTGCCTGGCCCGCTGCTTCGACGATGAGGTCGCAGACGGCGAGGGCGTCCTCGAAGGAGAGCTGGGGTGCGGGGGCGTCGACGAGGGGGCGGTTGTCGATGATGCAGGTGAGTTCGGCGCCGGGGATGTGGCCTTCGGCGAGTGCGGTGCCGACGACGCGTCCGATGGCTCCCCAGCCGACGAGGCCGATGCGGCGCACGGGGCGGGCGGGACGGGCGATGGTGTCCGGCCGGGGGGTGAGGGTGGCGGTCATGCGGTCACCTCTTCGGTGGTGTCGGCGGTGGTGGCGAGGGGGCCGGGGTCGGGGGTGCCGGCCATGTGGCAGCGGATGCCGGGTGAGGGCGGACCGGCGGTTCCCCACAGGTCGGAGAGGTCGGGGGTGCGGCGCCAGACCTTGGCGATCCAGGCGTCCTCGATGATCTGGGCGACCTCGGAGGTGTATTCGCAGACGAGTCCGGCGGGGTCGGTGAAGTACGAGAAGGTGTTGTTGCCGGGGCCGTGCCGGCCGGGTCCCCACTGGGGGTTGATGCCGTGGTGGCGGAGGCGGCCGAGGCCGCGCATGAAGTGGTCGACGGACGTCATCTCGTAGGCGACGTGGTTGAGGGAGGTCCACTCGGCCTGGTTGAACGCGATGCAGTGGTGGTCGGCGTTGCAGCGCAGGAACGCCATCTGGTGCTCGGACCAGTCGGAGACGCGCAGGCCGAGGACCGAGGTGTAGAAGGCGACGGCGGCGTCGATGTCGGTGGTGTTGAGGACGGTGTGGGTGACGCCGACGGGGACGGCGGCGTCCCGGCCGCGGGGGGTGACGGCGTGGGTCTGGGCGCTGAGTTCGATCAGCCGGCCCTCGGGGTCGGTGAAGCGGAGTCCGTAACCGCCGCCGACCTGGTCGAGGGGGCCGGGGCCTGCGACGGGGACGATGGACCGGGCGAGGAGCCGGCGGGCGGCCTCGTCGATCTCGGCGGGGGTGGCGACGGCGAAGGTGATGCGGCCGAGGCCGTTCTGCTCGCCGCGGGCGAGGTGGAGGACGTGGTGTTCCTCGCCGGTGCCGCGCAGCCAGGTGGCGTCCGCTTCGCGTTCGACGGGCTCCAGGCCCCAGACCTCGGCGTAGAAGTCGGCGGATTCGGTGAAGGCGGGGGTGTGCAGCTCGACGGAGCGCAGGGCGCGCAGCCGGGCGACGGGTTCCCTCGGTACCGCGGGGCGGGTGTGGAGGTTCTGGTGGGTCATGGGGTTCTCCCGCTTCTCTTCGTGCGGCTCGTGCGGCATCAGTGGGTGGCCCAGGGCAGCGGGGTGGTGTCGGTGGCCCAGTAGAGGGACTTCTGCCGCTGGTAGCCGCGGATGAGGTCGCGGCCCTTCTCGGTGCCGATGCCGCTGTCCTTCAGCCCGCCGAACGGGGTGGAGATGCTGAACTGCTTGTACGTGTTGATCCAGACGGTGCCGGCGTCGATGCGGCGGGCGAGGCGCCAGGCCCTGGCGTGGTCGCGGGTCCAGATGCCGCAGGCCAGTCCGTACACGCTGTCGTTGGCCTGGGCGACGAGGTCGTCCTCGTCGTCGAAGGGCAGGGCGATCAGGACCGGGCCGAAGATCTCTTCCTGGCAGACGCGGGCGGTGTTGGGCAGGCCGTCCAGGACGGTGGGGAGGTAGTAGGCACCGTCGCGGTAGTGGTCGCCGTCGGGGGCCGCTCCCCCGCACCGGACGGTGGCGCCCTCCTCGCGGGCCAGGTCGACGTAGGCGGCGACGCTGTCGCGGTGGCGGTGGTGGACGAGGGGGGCGACCTGGGTGGCGGGGTCGGTGCCGGGTCCGACGCGCAGCTGCTCGGTGCGGGCGACGAGTTCGGTGAGGAACTCCTCGTACCGGGAGCGGGCGACGAAGAGCCGGGAGCCGGCGATGCAGCTCTGTCCGCTGGAGGAGAAGACGCCGTACATGACGCCGGCCAGGGCCTGCTCCAGGTCGGCGTCCTCCAGCACGATGGTCGGCGACTTGCCGCCGAGCTCCAGCGACAGGGGCATCAGCTTGTCGGCGGCGGCGTGGGCGAGGGTGCGGCCGGTGCTCGTACCGCCGGTGAAGGTGATCTTCCCGACGGCGGGGTGGCGGACGATCGCGTCTCCGATGACGCTGCCGCGGCCGGGCAGGACGGACAGGAGAGCGGTGGGCAGTCCGGCTTCGGTCAGTGCCCGGTGGACGAGCCGGCCCAGGGCGAGGGCGACGAGGGGCGTCCACTCGGCGGGCTTGAGCAGGACGGCGTTGCCCGCGGCGAGTGCGGGGGCGAGCTTCTGGGCGTCGCTGGCGATCGGCGAGTTCCAGGGGGTGATCGCGCCGACGACGCCGATGGGTTCGTGGACGCTCATCGTGACGTACGGGCCGCGGGACGGGGTGATGGCGTCCTCGGCGGTCTCCAGGGCGGCGGCGGTGTAGCGGAAGGTGCCGGCGGCGCTGAGGACGAGGGCGCGGGTCTCGGTGCGGCACTTGCCGGTGTCGGCGGTCTGCAGGGCGGAGAGCCGGTCGGCGCTCTGCTCGACGAGGTCGGCGATGCGGTGCAGCAGCCGGGCGCGGAGGTGGGCGGGCAGCTCGCGCCAGGCGGGGTCGTGGGCGGCGCGGGCGGCTGCGGCGGCGGCCTCCTCGACGTCGTCGAGGGATGCGGCGTGCACGGTGGCGATGACCTGGCCGGTGGCCGGGTCGACCGTCTCGATGAGGGCGCCACGGCCCTGCCGCCACTGCCCCGCGACCAACACCTCGTCGGCAAGCATCAGTTGGCCTCCTGCAATCGAATCAGTTACCTCAGAGCTAAAAATCTAAGGGCTTAAGTAATTCTTCGCAAGCCCCCTCGGCAAAATCTCCTTTTGCCTCGAAGGTCTTGACGGCGGCCACCCCTGGGCGGGTAAAACTTAAGCGCTAAGAAGCTAGGCACTTATAGAAGTTTCCAGAGGGCAGTGGGAGATTTCACAAGCTCACGAGCGCCGCACGGCCGTCCCCCACCCGTACGCTCAGCTGACTCACGCCTCCTCTGCAACCTCGTACACCTGGCTCCCCAACCGCTCCGGCCCCACGCGGAGCAGGAGGAACCCTGGATGAGCACCGACATCTCGAAGGACGCCGCACCGGGCTCGTCGCCGGCCGGCACCACCCGCGCCACCATCGCTGCCCGCTTCGAGCGCCTGCCGCTCTCCCGTTGGCATGTCACCGTCCGCCTGATCGTGGGTGTCGTCACCTTCTTCGAGGCCTTCGACCAGCTGCTGATCGCCTATGCGCTCCCGGAGCTCCGCGACGAGTGGCAGCTGTCCACGGGCGACGCCACCGCGGTCCTCACGGTCGGCTCGGCCGGCATGCTGATCGGCGCCCTGCTGTCGGGACGGCTGGCCGACCGCTACGGCCGGGTGAAGGTGATCGCGTACTGCGTGGCCGCGTCCGGTGTCGCGAGCCTGGCCCTGACCGCCTGCACCTCGCTCACTCCGTTCCTGGCCCTTCGCTTCCTCCAGGGGCTTGCGATCGGGGGCGAGGTGCCGGTGGCGGCGGCCTTCATCAGCGAGATCACCCGGAGCTTCAAGCGGGGCCGCTTCGTCCTGCTGTACGAGCTCGTCTTCCCGGCCGGCCTCACCATCGGCGCCCTGGTCGCTGCCTGGGTGGTCCCGGCGGCGGGCTGGCGCGTGATGTTCGCGGTCGCCGCCGTGCCCGGCCTGCTGGCCTTCCTCGTCCAGCGCAAGGTCCCGGAGTCGCCGCGCTGGCTGGCGGAGCGGGGGCGGCTGGAAGAGGCCGAGGCGGTCATGACCGAGATCGAGGCCAAGGTATCGGCGGCAACGGGTGAACCACTCCCCCGGCCGGCCGTCCCCGCCTCCACTGCCCCGGAGCCCACGGCAGCAGCGGCCGCCACCCCGGCGGAACGCGCCGCGACCGGCGTGCGCGGCCTGTTCACCGGCCGCTACCGGCGCCGCACGCTGGTCGTCGGCGTGATCTGGTTCACCGGCTACTTCGTCAACTACGGCGTGACGTCCTGGCTGCCCAGCATCTACAAGGACGAGTACGGCCTCACGCTCTCCGACGCCCTGCTCTACTCCACGGTGACCTCGGTCGCCGGTCTGCTCGGCTGCCTGATCGTCGCCCTCACGGTGGACGTCCTGGGCCGACGCCGGATCTTCGCCCTCTGCCTCGGCGCCTCGGCCGCGCTCCTGCTCACCCTGGCCGCACTCGGCGCCGGCACCCCCGCACAGGTCCTGATCTGGACCTCCCTGTCCGCGGTCGGCTTCTTCGGCTCCAACATCTGCCTGTACCTGTACACGCCCGAGCTCTACCCGACCCGGATGCGCGCCCTGGGCTGCAGCGTCGGCGGCGCGGTCAACCGGCTGGGCGTGATCCTCGGCCCGATCCTGGTGGGCGTGGTCTACGCGGCCGGCGACAGCGTCACCGCCGTGTTCGTGATGCTGGGCGCGGTGGCCGTGGTGGGCGCGGTGGTGGCGGGGACGCTGGCGGAGGAGACGGCGAACCGGTCACTGGAGGAGATCTCACCCTGAGCCCCGAACACTGACCCCGGACCCCGGACCCCGGACCCTGAATCCGGAGCCCTGAGCCCTGAGCCCCGAACCCTCGGCTCGGGGCTCCGGCCGCTACTCCTGTGCGCCGCCCGCCCCGTTCACCGCCGACTCCTCCGCGATGCGCTCATGGTGGCGGATGACCTCGGCCACGATGAAGTTCAGCAGCTTCTCGGCGAACGCCGGGTCCAGGTGGGCGCTCTCCGCCAGCTGACGCAGCCGCGTGATCTGGCGGGACTCGCGGGCCGGGTCGGCCGGGGGCAACTGGTGGGCGGCCTTGAGGTGGCCGACCTGCTGGGTGCACTTGAAGCGCTCGGCGAGCATGTGGACAACAGCCGCGTCAATGTTGTCGATGCTCTCGCGCAGCCGGTTCAGTTCGGCGCCTACGGAATCGTCGATGTCGCTCGTGGTCATGGTCAGCGAGCTTAGACGGACCGGGCTACGGGATGATCGTCGGTGGGTGTTCCGCGTCCGGGACACGGTCGCTCCATCCGCCCGGCACACTGCGGCCCTGCTGTTCGCGGAAGCGGACCGGGGCCATGCCGACGCGGCGGGCGAACAGGCGCGAGAAGTACGCCGGGTCGTCGTACCCGACCCGGCGGGCGACCGCGGCGACCGGCAGGTCGCCGGTGGCGAGGAGTTCCTTGGCACGGCCGAGCCGGATGCCGAGGAGGTAGTCCTTCGGGCTGCAGCCGGCCCCCCGCCGCACCGCGGTGCGCAGTTCGGCGGGTGTCATGCCGTGCCGGGCGGCGTGCTCGGCGACGGAGAGCGGCTGGAAGGCGTCACGGGCCAGGGCGTGCAGCACGGGGTCGCCGTCGGGGCTGACGTCGGCGCGCGCCCGGCGCAGAGCGACGAGGAGTTCGTGGACCGCCGCACCCGTCTCCACCTCCAGCAGCGGATTGCCGCGCCGGGCCGCCCGGACCATCCGGCCGACGGCGGCGCGCGGTGCCGCGGTGTCGGAGAGCGGGACGAGAGGCCGGTCCGGCTCGATGTAGCCGAGCTCGGTGTACGTGGTGGTGGCGGGCCCGGTGAAGTCGACGAAGCTCTCGTCCCAGCCGGTGACCGGGTCCGCGCCGTAGTGGTGCGGGGTGCCGGGGGTAAGCCAGATCAGGCTGGGCGCCGTGACGGGGACCCGGCGCCCGTCCGGCCCGGCGAACCATCCGCTGCCCGAATTGATGACGACGGCCACATGGTGGTCCAGGGTGCGGGGGCCGACGGTCGGCAGCGTGCCGTGCTGCAGACCGACGCCCAGGCAGACCAGACCGAGGCGGTGGTGGAGCGGGCTCGGAGTGAAGAAACGCATCCAGGTGTGGTACATCGGCCTCGCTCCCCGGTTCCTGTGTCGTGCCCCGACCATGCTGTGTACTGCGGCAATGCATGCTGCGGCATCCCGCGTGCTGCGTCCAATCAGCAGTGATCTTTGTCCATGGACCGGCCGCACGCCAGGGGGTGAGGCTGGGCCGTGACATTCCTCCCGGGTTCGCCCACTCCGTCACACGTACCGCGTTCCGCTCGTACCGGGCCGCGCACCGCGGCGTTCACGGGACCGCGCGCACAGGAGAGAACGAGCACGATGGCTGACTTCACCGTGGGGGACGACCACTTCCGGATCGACGGGAAGCCCGTACGGCTGCTGTCGGGGGCCCTGCACTACTTCCGGGTGCACGAGGCGCAGTGGGAGCACCGGCTGTCGATGCTGCGGGCGATGGGCCTGAACTGTGTCGAGACGTATGTGCCGTGGAACCTCCACGAGCCGCAGCCGGGCGAGTACCGGGACGTCGCGGCGCTCGGCCGTTTCCTGGACGCGGCGCACCGGGCCGGACTGTGGGCGATCGTCCGCCCGGGCCCGTACATCTGCGCGGAGTGGGAGAACGGCGGTCTGCCCGCATGGGTGACCGGGCGGTTCGGCCGGCGGGTGCGGACCCGGGACGCGGGCTACCTGGACGCGGTGGAGCGGTGGTTCGCGGAGCTGCTGCCGCAGGTGGTGGAGCGGCAGACCGACCGCGGCGGTCCGGTGATCATGGTGCAGGCGGAGAACGAGTACGGCAGTTACGGCACCGACGCGGTCTATCTGCGCCGGGTTGCCGAGATGCTCGTCGCGTCCGGCGTGAGCGTTCCACTGTTCACCTCCGACGGGCCGGAGGACCATATGCTCACCGGCGGTTCGGTGCCCGGCCTGCTCGCGACGGCGAACTTCGGTTCGGGGGCGCGCGAGGCGTTCCGGGTGCTGCGTCGTCATCAGGGCGCCGGCCCGTTGATGTGCATGGAGTTCTGGTGCGGCTGGTTCGAGCACTGGGGCGCGCCGCCCGTCGTACGGGATCCGGCGCAGGCCGCCGACGCGCTGCGGGAGATCCTGGAGTGCGGTGCGTCGGTGAACATCTACATGGCGCACGGGGGGACGAACTTCGCCGGCTGGGCGGGCGCCAACCGCTCCGGGCCGCTCCAGGACCAGGACCTGCTGCCGACGGTGACGTCGTACGACTACGACGCGCCGATCGACGAGTACGGGCGGCCCACGGAGAAGTTCCGCCTCTTCCGCGATCTCCTCGCGCCGTACGCGGACGGGCCGCTGCCCCCGCTGCCGCCGGAGCCCGCCGGCCTGGATCCGGTGCGGGCCGATCTGACGGAGTGGGCGCCGCTGCCGGACGTCTTGGAGGCGCTGGGCGAGGAGGAGGCGGAGACCGGTGTGCCGCCCACGTTCGAGGAGCTGGGGGTCGACCGCGGTCTGGTGCGCTACCAGGTGGCGGTGCCGGGTCCGCGATCCCCGTACACCCTGGGCGTTTCGGGCCTGCGGGACCTGGCGGTGGTGTACGTGGACGGGGTCCGCAGGGGCGTGCTGAGCGAGGAGGACAGCGTCCTGCCGGAGCCGGTGGCCGGGCCCGCCGAGGTGGAGCTGTGGGTGGAGTCGCTGGGCCGGGTCAACTACGGGCCGCACCTCGGCGAGCCGAAGGGGATCACCGGGGGCGTGCTGCACGAGCGCCAGTTCCTGCACGGGGTACGGGCGCGGGCGCTGCGGCTCGACGCGTTCGACGGGCCGGCCGCGGTGGCGGGCGTCCCGTTCGTGCCGGTCGACGGGTCCGGGGGTGCCGGTCTGTACCGGGGCACGTTCGAGGTCGCCGACGTGTCCGGAACGGGGCACGCGGGGCTCGAACTGCCGGGCTGGACACGTGGGTTCGTCTGGGTGAACGGCTTCTGCCTCGGGCGCTACTGGTCGGCGGGCCCGCAGCGGACGCTGTACGTGCCGGGTCCGGTGCTGCGGGACGGCGTGAACGAGGTGTGGGTGCTGGAGGTGGAGGGTGCGGCGGCGCCGTACGCGCTGCTGGGGCCTGGTGTGCCCGTGCGAGCGGCCGGACCTACGGACGCGGATGTCTGACGGTCCCCGCCCGCCGCGGTCTACTCTTGCTTGTGGCCGGCGCTCCGCCCTTCGGGGCGGGGTAAAGGCCGTCCTTTGGCCGAAGGCGCGGAGCGCCGGAGTGCTCTGTGTCTTGGTCGTGTCGGGCAGGCGGGACGCTGCTGGTTCTCAATGTGCTGCCTGACAACGGTCAGGGGTGCCCCGCCACATGATCCAGTGAAGTAGGAGCCGGACCAGAGGTGTCCGCCCCGGCGGACGTCGTCGCGAAGTGGAGGTGAGGACGTGACGGACGGCCCCCACGGCAGCCCGGTGGTGCACGGTTTCCCGCATCTGGCCACCGTCCGCTCGGCGATCACCGCGCTGTACCGCCGACTGTCGTACGACGGCGTCCACCGCTTCGCCCCGAGTCTCGCCCCCGCCGACGCGGCGTTCGCCGACGCGGACGACCTGTATCTCGGTGCGCAGCGGGTGGCGCGGGCGATGGTGCAGCATCTGCGGCTCCCGGAGGCCCGGATGATCGTGGCGTTCCGTGCGATGGAGCATGCGGGAAGTGTCGAACTCGCGGCGGGGCCGGAGTACTTCATCGAGCTGAACGACCGCTTCCGTACCCATCGCAGGGACATCGGTGCCGCGTTGTCGCACGAGGTCATGCATGTGCTGCTGCACCGGCTCGGCCTGGAGTTCCCGGGGACGCGTGACAACGAGATCCTCACCGACACCGCGGCGGCCTATCTGGGGGCGGGCTGGCTGCTGCTGGACGCGTTCCGTCAGGACGCCACGTCCAGCCAGAAGCTCGGCTATCTCACCCCGGAGGAGTTCGGGTACGTGCTGGCCAAGCGGGCGCTCGCCTTCGACGAGGATCCTTCGCCGTGGTTCACCAGCCCGCAGGCGTACACCGCGTACACCAAGGGCCGGGCGCAGGCCCTGCGCGAGAGCGTGCAGCCGCCGCTGACTGCGGCGGGCTGGTCGGGCAGGCGCCGGTACGCCAGGGACCGGCGGTACGCGCAGGACCATCCCGGCTCGGTTCCGCCCCCGGGTCCTGAGGTTCCGTACGCCTTCGAGGCCGGCGGGGACGGGCTGCGGGTCGCGTTCCCGTGCCCGACCTGCCATCAGCGCAACCGGGTGCCGGTCCGCGGCCGGGTGCGTGCGCGGTGCGCACTGTGCCGGACGGTGCTGGACTGCACCACCTGAGAGGTCCGCCACGGACAAGAGGCCCTGACGCAGGGCGTATTACAGTCGAAATATGACAGAAGATCCGATGGCGGCGGCAAGGGGCGGGCCAAGCCTGTTCGATGCGCTGTACGAGGGTGAGGACGCCGTCGTACGGCTGCTCCGCGCCGGTGTGCCCGCCGAGTCGGTGGACGAGGACGGGGCGAGCGCGCTCTATCTCGCGGCGGTGTCCGACCGTCCGGGGGTGGTGCGGCTGCTCCTCGTCGCGGGCGCCGACCCTGACCGGGCGTGCGGTCCCGATTCCGGTGATCTTCCGCTCTGCGGGGCGGCGTGCGGCGGGCACACGGAGGTGGTCGAGGCGTTGCTGGCGGCCGGGGCGCGGCCGGATCTGCGCGAGCAGTTCGGGTTCACGGCGCTTCGGTGGGCGGTGGGCCTCGGTCACGTGCGGACCGCCGAAGTGCTGCTGGCGTACGGCGCCGATCCGTGCCTGCCGGGTCCGGAGGGCGAATCGCCTCTGCTGCGGGCCGTCCGCCGGGGCTCCCTGCCGACGGTGCGCGCGCTGCTGCGGCACGGCGCGGGGGCGGTGGAAGGTGCGGTCGAGGAGGCGCTCGACGAGGCGCGGCGCATGCTGGGCACCGACCTGGAACAGGAGATGCGGGCTGGCCTGCGGGAGTTGTACGGGGACACGGACGCGTACGACGTCGTGGTGGACCGGACCGTCGTCGACGGCGGAGAGACGCTGACCGTCGAACTGGTCCGCGACGGGCGGCCGTCCGCGGGCCGGGACCAGCAGACGGGGCACGGCGCGATCGCCACGGTGCTGGAGAGGGAGCTGGGTCTTTCCGCCCCCTTCGAGGAACTGGCGCTGCGGGCTCTGCGGTCGGGGAGCCCGGAGCTGGAGAACTGGCGGACCTCGGCCGAGGCGCTGTGCGAGCGCGGCGGAGAGGAGACCCGCCAGGCGGCGGCCGCGTGGTGCGCGGCGGCTGATCCCCTGCGGCGGGCGTTCGGCGCGGACGTCCTGGCGCGGCTCGGGGGCTGACGAAGCGAGCCCGTCCGGGCGGTAGAAGCAGCCCGGACGGGCTCGAAAGGCATGCCGGTCCGTCCGGAAAAAGCCGGACGGACCGGGATGTGACCAGCTACGCCGCGCGACGACCACGCGCAGGCGCGCCGCCGCGGCCGGCACCGCCGGAGCGACCCGCGCCGCCGCCACCGGTACCGCGCGAGGCGCCACCGGTACCGCGCGAAGCGCCACCCGTGCCGGTACCGCGCGAGGCGCCGGCGGCACCCGAGCCCCGGGACGCGCCGCCCGTACCCTGCGCACCGCCGCCACCGGCAGCGCCTGCGCCACCGGCGCCGCCGCGCCTGCCCCGGCCACGGCTGCCCGAGCGGAACCCGCCCGCGGCGCCGGCGCCCGTACCCGTGCCCCCGCCGGACCGCGTGCGCGGCTTCGGCGGAGTCGGCTGCGGGACCTCGACCACGATCGCGATGCCGGACGGTTCGCGCGCCCCGGTGATCCGGGTGAGCTCCTCGTCGCTGGACTTGATCCGGGTGGTGCGGGGTGCGATGCCCGCGTCCTGCATGAGCCGGGTCATCTCCCGCTTCTCCTCGGGCAGCACCAGCGTGACGACGCTGCCGGACTCCCCAGCGCGTGCCGTGCGTCCGCCGCGGTGGAGGTAGTCCTTGTGGTCGGTGGGCGGGTCCACGTTGACGACCAGGTCGAGGTCGTCGACGTGGATGCCACGGGCCGCCACGTTCGTCGCGACGAGCGCGGTGACCTCACCGGTCTTGAACTGGTCCAGGGTCCGGTTGCGCTGCGGCTGCGAACGGCCGCCGTGCAGCGCGGCAGCCCGTACACCGCTGGCGAGCAGCCGCTTGGCGAAGCGGTCGGCGGCGCGCTTGGTGTCGACGAACATGATCACCCGGCCCTCGCGGGCGGCGATCTTCGTGGCGACGACCTTCTTGTCGGTCTCGTCGAGCACATGGAGCACGTGGTGCTCCATCGTGGTGACGGCGCCGGCGGACGGGTCGACCGAGTGCACGACGGGGTCGGTCAGGAACATCTTGACCAGCCGGTCGATGTTCTTGTCCAGGGTGGCGGAGAACAGCATCCGCTGTCCGTCGTCCTCGACCTGCTTGAGGAGGGCGACGACCTGCGGCATGAACCCCATGTCAGCCATCTGGTCGGCCTCGTCGAGGACCGTGATGGCGACCTGGTCCAGGCGGCAGTCGCCGCGCTCGATGAGGTCCTTGAGACGGCCCGGCGTGGCGACGAGCACCTCGGCGCCGCGGCGCAGGGTGCCGGACTGCTTGCTGATCGACATGCCGCCCACGACGGTGGCCATCCGCAGGTTGACGGCGGTGGCGTAGGGCGTCAGCGCGTCGGTGACCTGCTGGGCGAGCTCGCGGGTCGGGACGAGAACGAGCGCCAGCGGCGCCTTCGGCTCGGAGCGGCGCCCGGCGGTGCGGGCCAGCAGCGCGAGGCCGAAGGCGAGGGTCTTGCCGGAGCCGGTGCGGCCGCGGCCGAGGATGTCCCGGCCGGCGAGCGAGTTCGGCAGGGTGGCGCCCTGGATCGGGAACGGGTCGGTGACGCCCTGCGCGGCAAGGGTTTTCAGCAGGGCGGCGGGCATGTCCAGCTCGGCGAACGCCTCGACGGCGGGCAGCGCGGGGGTCATGGTTTCGGGCAGGGCGAACTCACCCTGCGGCGGCGTGGCCCTGCGACGGGGTGACGCCTTGCCGGATCCCTTGCCGGAACCCTGTGCGGTTGCCTGTGCCTGGGCCGTGCCACGCCCCCTCGACGGGCGATTGCGGGCGGGACGGTCCTGACGTTCGGAGCGGGTCATACGGAATTGCCCTCCTGGGGATTCCTGGGGAACTACGTGGACTGCTGGGGACTGCTGGGCCTGCGGGAGAGTTCCGGGGGTGCGTGGGCATACGGCATGACCGCTGTACGCGGCGCGCGGAACTCTCTGGACGCCCGGGGTGCCTCGTCGCACCCGGTGCCGGCCACTGAACAGGGCCCGGTCTTTGCGTTACTTCCCAGGGACAGCACAAGCCGGGACCCGCACCTTCACGGTGCGGGCCCCGGCTGCGAGGTACGCGTCCGGCAATTAGGCCGGGACGATGTTCTCCGCCTGCGGGCCCTTCTGGCCCTGCGTGACGTCGAAGGAGACCTTCTGGCCCTCCTGGAGCTCACGGAAGCCCTGGGTGGCGATGTTGGAGTAGTGGGCGAAGACGTCAGCGCCGCCGCCGTCCTGCTCGATGAAGCCGAAGCCCTTTTCCGAGTTGAACCACTTCACGGTTCCAGTAGCCATGTCATTCTCCTAAAACAGGTGCAGTGCCGGAAATCCGCACTTTACGAATTCCAAGTCGCCGCATTGAGCCCCACCCGGAGAAAGCCGGAAAACATTAAAGCGCCTGAGGAAGCATTCCCGTCAGGCGCACATAAAGTTCATGGGTACCAAAACTGCAACCGGATCACCGTAGCACGATCTGCCGACCAGCGGTGGGACACGCCGCGCCGCCGGCCGGAAGATTTTCGCGCGAACCCTTGGGGCGTCCGGCCTGGAGCCGCCTCGAAACTGTTCGAACCGGTCCCCCGGGCCGGTCAGCGACGCAGGGCGATGCCGTCCAGCACCATCGAGAGGTACTGGCGGGCGATCTCCTCCGGACTGTGCTGCCCGCCCGGCCGGTACCAGGACGCGGCGACCCAGACGGTGTCGCGGACGAACCGGTAGGTGAGACGGATGTCGAGATCGGCGCGGAAGGTCCGGTCGGCGACACCGCGCTCCAGGGTGCCGAGCCAGGCCTTCTCGAACTTCTCCTGGGATTCGACGAGGTACTGGAACCGGGGCTGGGCGGCCAGGTGCCTGGCCTCCTTCTGGTAGATGGCGACGGCGGCGCGGTGCCGGTCGATCTCACGGAAGGATTCGGTGACGAGTGCCTCGATGGTCTCCCTGGGGCCGAGCCCGGCGTCGAGGACGGCGTCGTAGCCCTCCCAGAGCTCGCCCAGGAAGGTGGAGAGGATCTCGTCGAGCATCGATTCCTTGGAATCGAAGTGGTAGTACAGGCTGCCCGCGAGCATGCCGGCGGCGTCCGCGATCCTGCGGACGGTCGTGGCGTTGTATCCCTGGGCGGCGAACACCTCGGCGGCGGTGGCGAGCAGTTCGCCACGGCGCTCGGGCGAGGGGGTCACCGGGGGCTTCTTCTTGGTAGGCACCCGCCCATTCTCCGCCTGCCGGGCGCGGCCGCGGACGGGCCCGTCGTCCGCGGCCCGGCCCGGGGGCCGTCAGGGCTCCGTGACCGTCGAGCCGTCGTCGTTGCCCCTGCGGACCGTGCGCAGCGGGTGGCCGGGGCGCCAGGACTGGATGAGCAGGGTGTCGCCGCCCTCCAGGCCGATGCGCACCACCTCAGTGAGCTCCACCCCGAAGAGGTGGAAGGGCTCCGGCGGCTTCACCTCGCCGATGAAGCGGGCCAGCACCTCGGGGTCGGTCACCTCCACGGCGCGTCCGGAGATCCGTACGTCCCCGTCGGCCATCTCGGCGTCGGGACCGGGATTGGCGTGCACCGCGAAGCGGGGGTCGCGGAACAGGTCCAGTGCCTTGCGTGAGTTCGGCATCATGCCGAGGAACGGTTCGCCCAGCCGGAATTCCACTTCGATGCCGGTCACCCGTGGCGAGCCGTCCTTGCGGAGGGTCGCCAGGACATGGTGCTTGTACTGCTCGAAGCGCTGTCGCACGGTGCCGGCGAAGGCGGGCTCCGCCGACCGGAAGTCTGCCCAGGAGGATGAGGTCATGACTCCATCGAACCCGGGAATCCCGACACCTTCTGTCGGGATTCCCTAAGGGCGGTCGCGGACCACCCGGACGGATGCCGTGCAGGCCCCTGCGTGGTCTGCTGGTAGAGGTAGAGGCCGCCGTCCGGGCGGCGGGGAGGACCACTCCCGCCTCCGAGGTGAGTTCAGATGGCGATCTTCATGAAGGCGTCGCTGCCGGGCATGACGACGGACCAGTACGACGCGCTCAACGCGGAACTCCAGGCACTGCCCGGCGACACGTTCGCGGGCTGTCTGTCGCACGTCTGCGTCGCCACCGATTCGGGCATCGAGGTGTACGACCTCTGGGAGTCCGAGGAGGCCATGGACAAGTTCGGCGCGGTGATGATGCCCGTCGCCGAGAAGCAGGGACTGCCCGCCACGGGCGAGCGCCCGAAGGTATCGCAGGTGCACCGCTACTGGATTCCGGGCTCGTAGCCCGACAGGGTGACCAGCGCCGCGTATCCCTGCGTCCGCAGTACGACCGGCGCCCTGCCCCGCACCGACACCGCGTCGTAGCGGCCGAGTCCGGTGTCCGTACCGTCGATGACGGCACCGTCCTCCAGCGCCACGGCCAGCACCGCCCCGCCCTCCGGAGCCATCAGCCGGAGGGTGCCGCGTACCACCGCGGTCTCGGCCCGTGTGCGGTCCCTGCGGTACATCACGTTGAGGTTCATGACCGGGCCCGCCAGCAGCCGGCCGTCGGTGTCCAGGTCGCCCGGGAAGTCGTGTGGCCAGTACGGCTCGTCGACGATGTGGTGCTCACCGCCCACCATCAGGTCCATCCCTGCCCCCTCCACCACGGTGAGGGTGCGGTCGACGCCCGGGAACACGGAGAACGGCCCGTCAGCGGCCACGTCCGCCAGGCTGACCCGCCAGTCGAAGGCCTCGGTCGTGGCGCCGGGGGACGCGGCGATCTCACGGGTGGTGCCCCCGCCGTTCTTCCACGCCGCCGTTGTACGGCCGGCCGCACGCAGGATCCGGAACGCCTCGGCGGTCATCAGGGGGCTCCGATCGTCGGGAGTGAGGAACCCCGAGCCTAAACCCGGGTGTGGCCCGCTCCTGCGGGTTCGCTATCTTGATCGCCGCCGCCCCCACCGGCTTCTGGTCCATTCACTGACGAAGGAGCCGGCCATGGAGGCCGCCGTCACCACGTGCTACCGCCATCCCTCGTACGAGACGTATGTGAGCTGCACCCGTTGCGAGCGCTTCATCTGCCCGAACTGCATGCGCGAGGCGGCCGTCGGCCATCACTGCGTGGAGTGCGTGAAGGAGGGGCAGCGTTCGGTACGGCAGGCGCGGACGGTGTTCGGCGGTGCGGTGCCCCGTAACGCCGTGCCGATCGTCACCTACGTCCTGATGGGCCTCAACATCCTGGCGTACCTGGGTGAGCTGGTCCGGCCGGGGATCGTCGACCGGTTCGCGATGACGGGTGCCGGGCTGGCCGGCCCGGACGGCAGCCAGTACCTCTACATGGACGGGGGTGTCCCCGGACTCGATGTGATCGGTGTGGTGGACGGTGAGTGGTACCGGCTGCTGACAGGGGCCTTCCTTCACCTGCCGCCGGGTGAATCCTCCTTCGGTTCGGTGCCGTTCGGCGTGCTGCACATCGCTTTCAACATGTACGCGCTGTGGAATCTGGGCCGGGTCGTCGAGGAGCAGTTGGGACGGGTCCGGTATCTCGCGCTGTATCTGCTGTCCGCGCTGGGCGGTTCGGTCCTGGTCTACCTGATCGCACCGCTCGACTCCGCGGTGGGCGCCTCGGGAGCGGTCTTCGGTCTCGCGGCGTCGTTCTACGTCATCAACAGGCGCCTGGGCCGGGACATGCAGGCGGTGAACCGGTTCCTGGCCGGCTTCCTGGTCTGGATGGTGATCTCGGCGGGCTTCACCTCGTGGGAGGGGCATCTGGGCGGGCTGCTGACCGGTGCGGTCGTCACGGTCGTGTACGCGTACGCCCCGGCGCAGCGGCGTGCGCCCGTGCAGGCTGCGGGGTGCGTGGTGCTGCTCGCCGTGCTGGTGCTGCTGGTGGTCCTCAAGAGCTCGGCGCTGACGGGCTGAGCCGGGGCACGTACGCCGCCCCGAAGCCCGACCGGTGCGGCCTCGCGTCCCCGCTCATCTGCGAGGAGCCCGGTTCTCCTTCTGTCACCATTGCCCCATGCACAGAGATCAATCCGCCCGGCGGCCGCGTGCCGGGCGGGCCGGGGGCCGGCCTGCGGGCTCCTTCGTACGCCGGCTGCATCCGCTGGACTGGCTTGCGGGCGGGCTGCTCGTTCTGGGCGTGACGGCGGTGGTGACCGGGCTGTTGCCGGCTGATCCGGCGGCGGATCAGATGCGGCGCATCGGGCCCCTGCTGGTGTTCCTGGCCACGGTGATCGTGCTGGCGGAGCTGGCGGGCCGGGCGCAGGTCTTCGATGTGGTGGCGGCGTGGGTGGCGCGCGCGGGCCGGGGCCGCTATCCCCTGCTCTTCGGGCTCTGCGTGGTGTTCGCCTCGCTCACCACGATCACGCTGAATCTGGACACCACCGCGGTGCTGCTCACCCCGGTGATGCTGGCGCTCGGTACCCGGGTGGGGATCGCGGCCCTGCCGTTGGCGATGACGACGGTGTGGCTGGCCAACACGGCGAGTCTGCTGCTGCCGGTGTCGAACCTGACCAATCTGCTGGCGGCGGACCGGGTGGCGCTGTCACCGGCCGGTCTGGCCGGCGTGATGTGGCTGCCCCAGCTGGCTGCGATCGCCGTGACGGCCCTGTGCCTGTGGGTGTTCTACTGGCGCCGCGGCCGTCGCGGCGCGGACCGCTACGTCCCGCCCGAGGTGCCGGTGCCCGGGGATCTGGTGCTGCTGCGGATCTGTTCGGTGGCGTGCGGCGGTTTCCTGCTCGCGATCCTGGTGGCGGACGTGCCGCTGTGGTCGGCCTCGCTGGTGGCGATGGTGATCGTGGTGGCGGCGTATGCGGTGCGGCGCCGGGAGGAGCTGCGGGTGTCGCTGGTCCCGTGGCGGCTGCTGGTGCTGGTCCCCGGGATGTTCCTGGTCGTGGAGACGGTCGGCGCGCACGGTCTGCACGAGTTGCTGGTGCGGGCGCTCGGCTCGGACAACGGTTTCGTGGGCATGCTGCGGTCGGCCGGGGTGGGCGCGGGGCTGTCCAACGTACTGAACAACCTGCCGGCGTACGTGGCGGGCGAGGCGGTCATCCCCGCCGGCAACCACAACCAGCTGCTCGCCCTGCTGATCGGGGTCAACGCGGGTTCCGTCGTCACCCCGTGGGGCTCGCTGGCGACCCTGCTGTGGTTCGAGCGGTGCCGCTGGCAGGGGACGCGGATCTCGGTGCGGCGCTTCGTCCTGACCGGTCTGGTGCTGTCGGTGACGGCGGTGTCCGCAGCCACCTGCGCGCTTGCTCTGGTCACCTGAGGCGCAGGCGCCGCGGGGGCGCTGCCGGAGGCCGGGCCGGAAACCGCCCCGGGATGCGCCACGGCGCCTGCCGAATCGTCCGGTCGGGGACGGGCAGGCGCCGCGTTCAGTTCCGTACGCCGTTGTACGGGACGTCTGGTGTGCCGTGATCAGACCGTCAGTGAACGGTCCGTCGGGCGGATCGGGGCCGGCAGTGCGCTGGCTCCGGTCAGGAAGCGGTCCACGCCTCGTGCCGCGGAGCGGCCCTCGGCGATGGCCCACACGATGAGGGACTGGCCGCGGCCCGCGTCACCGGCGACGAACACGCCGTCGACGTTGGTGGCGTAGTCGTCGTCACGGGCGACGTTGCCCCGCGCGTCGAGCTCCAGACCGAACTGCTGGACCAGGCCGTTGGCCTGGTCCGTGCCGGTGAAGCCCATTGCGAGGGTGACCAGCTGTGCGGGGATCTTCCGCTCGGTGCCGGGCTTCTGCTCCAGCTTACCGTCCTTGAACTCCACCTCGACGAGGTGGAGGGCCTGGACGTTGCCCTCGTCGTCGCCCTCGAAGTGGGTGGTGGAGACGGAGTAGACCCGCTCGCCACCCTCCTCGTGCGCGGAGGTGACCTTGTAGAGCATGGGGAAGGTCGGCCAGGGCTGGTTGGCGTTCCGGTCCTCGCCCGGCTGCGGCATGATCTCCAGCTGGGTGACGGAGAGCGCACCCTGCCGGTGGGCGGTGCCGACGCAGTCGGCGCCGGTGTCGCCGCCGCCGATGACGACGACGTGCTTGCCCTCGGCGGTGATCGGGGAGACCGTCAGGTCGCCCTCCTGCACCTTGTTGGCGAGCGGCAGGTACTCCATCGCGAAGTGCACGCCGCCCAGCTCACGGCCCGGGACGGGCAGGTCACGGGAGACGGTGGCGCCGGCGGCGATGACGACGGCGTCGTACCGGCGCCGCAGCTTCGCGGCGTCGACGTCCTTGCCGACCTCGACCTCGGTGCGGAACTTGGTGCCCTCCGCGCGCATCTGCTCGATGCGGCGGTTGATGTGCGACTTCTCCATCTTGAACTCGGGGATGCCGTACCGGAGGAGTCCCCCGATGCGGTCCGCGCGCTCGTACACGGCGACCGTGTGGCCGGCCCGGGTCAGCTGCTGGGCGGCGGCGAGTCCGGCCGGACCGGAGCCGATGACGGCCACGGTCTTGCCGGAGAGGCGCTCGGGCGGCTGCGGAGTGACGTCGCCGCGGTCCCACGCCTGGTCGATGATGGAGACTTCGACGTTCTTGATGGTGACGGCCGGCTGGTTGATGCCGAGCACACACGCCGACTCGCACGGGGCCGGGCAGAGCCGCCCGGTGAACTCCGGGAAGTTGTTCGTGGCGTGCAGGCGCTCGGACGCGGCGGTCCAGTCCTCGCGGTAGGCGTAGTCGTTCCACTCGGGGATGAGGTTTCCGAGGGGACAGCCGTTGTGGCAGAACGGGATGCCGCAGTCCATGCAGCGGCCGGCCTGCTTGCTGATGATCGGGAGCAGCGAGCCCGGAACGTAGACCTCGTTCCAGTCCTTGACGCGCTCGCCGACGGGGCGGGTCTTGGCGACCTCGCGGCCGGTGGTCAGGAAGCCCTTGGGGTCAGCCATTGGTCGCCGCCTCCATCATCTTCTCGGTGGTCTCCTGCTCGGAGAGACCGGCGAGCTCAGCGGCGTCCTTGGCGGCGAGCACTGCCTTGTAGGTGGACGGGATGATCTTGCTGAAGCGGGCCACCGCGGCGTCCCACTCGGCGAGGAGCTTCTCGGCGACCGTGGATCCGGTCTCCTCCTGGTGGCGGCGCACGACGTCGTGCAGCCACTGCCTGTCGGTGTCGGAGAGCTCCTCGACAGCGCCGAGGTTCCCGACGTTGACGTTGTCCCGGTTGAGGTCGATGACGTACGCGACGCCGCCCGACATGCCGGCCGCGAAGTTGCGTCCGGTCTCACCGAGGACGACGGCGTGTCCGCCGGTCATGTACTCGCAGCCGTGGTCGCCCACGCCTTCCGAGACGACCGTGGCGCCGGAGTTGCGGACGCAGAACCGCTCACCGGTGCGGCCGCGCAGGAACAGTTCGCCGCCGGTGGCGCCGTAGGCGATGGTGTTGCCCGCGATGGTGGAGTACTCGGCGAGGTGGTCGGCGCCGCGGTCCGGGCGGACGACGACGCGGCCGCCGGACAGGCCCTTGCCGACGTAGTCGTTGGCGTCGCCCTCCAGGCGCAGCGTCACACCGCTGGGGAGGAAGGCGCCGAAGGACTGGCCCGCGGAACCGGTGAAGGTGATGTCGATGGTGTCCTGGGGCAGGCCCGCACCGCCGAACTTCTTCGTGACCTCGTGACCGAGCATCGTGCCGACGGTCCGGTTGATGTTGCGGATCGCGATCTGCGCGCGGACCGGCAGGGCGGCCTCGGCGCTGTCGGCGTTCAGGGCGTCGGCGGCGAGCTTGATGAGCTCGTTGTCGAGGGCCTTGGAGAGGCCGTGGTCCTGCTCGGCGATCTGGTGACGGACCGCGCCTTCGGCCAGCTCGGGGACGTAGAACAGGGGCTTGAGGTCGAGGCCCTGTGCCTTCCAGTGCGTGATGGCACGGTCGGTGTCCAGGAGCTCGGCGTGGCCGACGGCCTCTTCGATCGTACGGAAGCCGAGCTCGGCGAGGATCTCGCGGACTTCCTGGGCGATGAACTCGAAGAAGTTGACGATGTACTCGGCCTTGCCGGAGAAGCGGTCGCGCAGGACCGGGTTCTGGGTGGCGATGCCGACCGGGCACGTGTCGAGGTGGCAGACGCGCATCATGACGCAGCCGGAGACGACGAGCGGCGCGGTCGCGAAACCGAACTCCTCGGCGCCCAGCAGCGCGGCGATGACGACGTCGCGGCCGGTCTTCAGCTGGCCGTCGGTCTGGACGACGATGCGGTCGCGCAGGCCGTTGAGCAGCAGGGTCTGCTGGGTCTCGGCGAGGCCGAGCTCCCAGGGGCCGCCCGCGTGCTTCAGGGAGGTGAGCGGGGAGGCGCCCGTTCCGCCGTCGTGGCCGGAGATGAGGACGACGTCCGCGTGCGCCTTGGAGACACCGGCGGCGACCGTGCCGACGCCGACCTCGGAGACCAGCTTCACGTGGATGCGGGCCGCCGGGTTGGCGTTCTTGAGGTCGTGGATCAGCTGAGCCAGGTCCTCGATGGAGTAGATGTCGTGGTGCGGCGGCGGGGAGATCAGGCCGACACCCGGGGTGGAGTGCCGGGTCTTGGCGACCCACGGGTAGACCTTGTGACCGGGCAGCTGGCCGCCCTCGCCGGGCTTGGCGCCCTGCGCCATCTTGATCTGGATGTCGTCCGCGTTGACCAGGTACTCGCTGGTCACACCGAAGCGGCCGGAGGCGACCTGCTTGATGGACGAGCGGCGGGCCGGGTCGTAGAGCCGGTCGGCGTCCTCGCCGCCCTCGCCGGTGTTGGACTTGCCGCCCAGCTGGTTCATGGCGATGGCGAGGGTCTCGTGCGCCTCGCGGGAGATCGAGCCGTACGACATGGCGCCGGTGGAGAAGCGCTTGACGATGTCGGAGACGGACTCGACCTCGTCGATGTCGATCGCCTCGCGGTCCGAGTTGAACCCGAACAGGCCGCGGAGCGTCATGAGGCGCTCGGACTGCTCGTTCACCCGGTCCGTGTACTTCTTGAAGATGTCGTACCGGCGGTTGCGGGTGGCGTGCTGGAGGCGGAAGACCGTCTCCGGGTCGAACAGGTGCGGCTCGCCCTCGCGGCGCCACTGGTACTCGCCGCCGATCTCCAGCGCTCGGTGCGAGGCGGAGATGCCGGAGGCGGGGTAGCCCTTGGCGTGCCGGGCGGCGACCTCCTTGGCGACGACGCCGAGTCCGGCGCCGCCGATCTTGGTGGCGGTGCCGTTGAAGTACTGCGCGACGAAGTCCTCGTCGAGGCCGACGGCCTCGAAGACCTGGGCGCCCCGGTAGGAGGCGACGGTGGAGATGCCCATCTTGGACATGACCTTCAGGACGCCCTTGCCCAGGGCGTAGATGAGGTTGCGGATGGCCTGTTCGGCCTCGATGCCCTCGATGAAGGTGCCGGCCCGGACGAGGTCCTCGACGGACTCCATGGCCAGGTACGGGTTGACCGCGGCGGCGCCGTAGCCGATCAGCAGGGCGACGTGGTGGACCTCGCGGACGTCACCGGCCTCGACGAGCAGGCCCACCTGGGTGCGCTGCTTGGTGCGGATGAGGTGGTGGTGGACGGCCGAGGTGAGCAGGAGCGACGGGATCGGCGCGTGCTCGGCGTCGGAGTGCCGGTCGGACAGGACGATCAGGCGGGCGCCGTCCTCGATGGCGGCGTCGACCTCGGTGCAGATCTCCTCGATCCGCGCGGCCAGCGCCTCGCCGCCGCCGCTGACCCGGTAGAGGCCGGCGAGCGTGGCGGCCTTCATGCCCGGCATGTCGCCGTCGGCGTTGATGTGTATGAGCTTGGCCAGCTCGTCGTTGTCGATCACCGGGAAAGGCAGCGTGACCGCGCGGCACGCGGCGGCGGTCGGCTCCAGGATGTTCCCCTGGGGGCCCAGCGTGGAGCGCAGCGAGGTGACGAGCTCCTCGCGGATGGCGTCCAGCGGCGGGTTGGTGACCTGGGCGAACAGCTGGGTGAAGTAGTCGAAGAGCAGCCGGGGACGGGCGGACAGCGCGGCGATCGGCGAGTCCGTGCCCATGGAGCCCAGCGGCTCGCCGGCGGTGCGGGCCATCGGGGCGAGGAGGACGCGGAGCTCCTCCTCGGTGTAGCCGAAGGTCTGCTGGCGGCGGGTGACGGAGGCGTGGGTGTGGACGATGTGCTCGCGCTCGGGGAGGTCCTCGAGCTCGATCTCGCCGGTTTCCAGCCACTCCTCGTACGGGTTCTGGGCGGCCAGGGACGCCTTGATCTCGTCGTCCTCGATGATGCGGTGCTCGGCGGTGTCGACGAGGAACATCTTGCCGGGCTGGAGGCGGCCCTTGCGGACGACCTTCGCGGGGTCGATGTCCAGGACGCCGACCTCGGAGGAGAGCACGACGAGGCCGTCGTCGGTGACCCAGTAGCGGCCGGGGCGCAGACCGTTGCGGTCGAGGACCGCGCCGACCTGGGTGCCGTCGGTGAAGGTGACGCAGGCCGGGCCGTCCCAGGGCTCCATCATCGTGGAGTGGTACTGGTAGAAGGCGCGCCGGGCCGGGTCCATGGAGTCGTGGTTCTCCCACGCCTCGGGGACCATCATCAGGACCGAGTGCGGCAGCGAACGGCCGCCGAGGTGGAGCAGCTCCAGGACCTCGTCGAAGGAGGCGGAGTCGGAGGCGTCCGGGGTGCAGACGGGGAAGATCCGGTCGAGCTGCGCTTCACCGAAGAGGCTGGAGGCGAGCTGGGACTCGCGGGCCTTCATCCAGTTGCGGTTGCCCTTGACCGTGTTGATCTCGCCGTTGTGCGCGACGAAGCGGTACGGGTGGGCGAGCGGCCAGCTCGGGAAGGTGTTGGTGGAGAAGCGGGAGTGGACCAGTGCGACCGTGGTGGCGAAGCGGCGGTCGGAGAGGTCCGGGAAGAACGGCTCCAGCTGTCCGGTGGTGAGCATGCCCTTGTAGACGATCGTGCGGGCGGAGAGCGACGGGAAGTAGACCCCGGTCTCACGCTCGGCGCGCTTGCGCAGCACGAAGGCCTTGCGGTCCAGGACGATGCCGGTGCTCTCGCCGTCCGCGACGAAGAGCTGGCGGAACTCGGGCATGGTGGCGCGGGCGCCGTTGCCGAGGATGTCGGGGGTGACAGGGACCTCGCGCCAGCCGAGGACGTTCAGGCCCTCTTCGGCGGCGATCTTCTCAAGGCTGCGGACGGCTGCAGTGGAGTCGTCCGCGGGCAGGAAAGCGATGCCGACGGCGTAGGCACCGGCCTCGGGGAGGTCGAAGGGGACCTCTTCGCGGAGGAAGGTGTCCGGGACCTGGAGCAGGATTCCGGCACCGTCACCGGAGTCGGGCTCGGATCCGGTGGCGCCTCGGTGTTCGAGGTTGCGCAGTACGGTCAGCGCCTGCTCGACCAGCTCGTGGCCGGCCACACCGGTCAGAGTGGCTACGAACCCGACACCGCAGGCGTCGTGCTCGTTGCGGGGGTCGTACATCCCCTGCTGGGCGGGGCGACCGTCCATGGGCGACCAGGCGTCGGTGCGCATCGGCTCTCCCGTCGTCGTCGTGGCATTTTCAGTGCCGAGGGACGACGTTGGCCCTCTGCGAAATTTCGTGCAGATTACATGATGGGACGCTTCTCAAAAAGCGGATAGCTCGTTCCAACATACGGACACCGCTGTGGCGGTGGGATGGGTCGCAGTCGGAGGATCGGCGCCCGGAAGACCGCAGAGAGCAGGCGTCGTTGCCTGCGGTGTCTACGGCTCATGCCCGGTGGCAAAGGAAACGAAACCGCCGGGTAACGACTACTTATGTGTAGCCGTGCATAGAGTCTCATTTTACGTCGCGTACAGCCGATCCGCCCAGTGGCGGCGATCAGGACGTACGTCACACAGATGGCACACACGTTACGGCCGCGTGCACCGGACGGTGCACGCGGCCGTGGACGGTACCGGGTCCGGGGGCTCAGCCCCCGACGGCGACCCCGAACAGCGCGCCCAGTCCGTAGGTGATCGCGGCCGCCGCGCCACCTAGCACCAGCTGCCGCAGCCCGCTGAACCACCAGCTGCGGGCGGTGACCCGGGCCACCACCGCGCCGCAGCCGAAGAGCCCGGCCAGGGCGAGCAGCACCGCGGGCCACATCGCGTCCGCGCCGAGCAGGAACGGCAGTACGGGCAGGAGCGCGCCCAGTGCGAAGGCGCCGAACGAGGACACGGCGGCGATGAGGGGTGACGGCAGGTCGCCCGGGTCGATGCCGAGCTCCTCGCGGGCGTGGATCTCCAGGGCCTGCTCGGGGTCGCGCGACAGCTGGCGGGCGACCTCACGGGCCAGGTGCCGCTCGACTCCGCGGGACTCGTAGAGCTCGGCGAGCTCCCGCTCCTCGTCCTTGGGGTGCTTGCGCAGCTCCCGCCGCTCGACGTCGAGTTCGGCCTCGACGAGCTCGCGCTGCGAGGCGACGGAGGTGTATTCGCCGGCCGCCATCGAGAAGGCGCCCGCGGCCAGACCGGCCAGGCCGGTGATCACGATCGTGCGGTGCGAGACCGCACCGCCCGCGACGCCGGTCATCAGGGCGAGGTTCGAGACGAGCCCGTCCATCGCACCGAAGACCGCCGGACGCAGCCAGCCGCCGTTCACATCACGGTGGGTGTGGTTGTCCCGGTGCGCCTCGTGCAGTACGGCGTCGGTCTCGATGATGGACACAGCTCTCCCCTTCTCCGGCAGCGGATTTCGTGCGCTCCGCCCCGCTCGTCACCATCGAAAGTACGCACGAAAAATGGCCCCCGCCAGCAAGGCAGGCCGTACTTACCACCCTCCGTAATCGCATAGGTACGCCTTGCCTTGCTGTCCGAAGGCCGTCATCCGAGTGGCCCTTTTGTGGTGATAATCGGCCTCTGTCGCGGCTCCGCGTGGCACAGATCCCACAGGGGCGAGAACTGGCTCGGTACGAGCGAAGGGTCGACGCGATGGAGCTGACCGCAGGAAATCCGGCAGGGCCGCGGACGGACGGCACGCGGGCGGCGGCGGTACGCGGGGCTCCGGACCCGGCCGGTCCGGCCCGGGGCAGCCTCGGCGACCGGGCCAGGGGTGCGCTGCTGGGGCTCGCGGTCGGCGACGCGCTGGGCGCCCCGGCGGAGAACATGCGGCCCTCCGAGATCCGCCGCCGCTGGGGCCGGATCGAGGGCTTCGTGAGCGACGACCCGGCGGGCACGGACGACACGGAGTACGCGATCTTCTCCGGGCTGCTGCTGGCCCGGCACGGTTCGGCGCTGACCGTCACCCATGTCGAGCGGGCCTGGCACCTGTGGATCGCAGATCTGGACGAGGGGCCGTTCCGCGGTGCCGGTTTCAGCGAGAGGGGCACGCTGGAGAACCTGCGCCGGGGCCTGGCCGCCCCGATCTCCGCCCAGCACCGGCACGCCTGGAGCGACGGTCTGGCGATGCGGGCGGCGCCCTTCGGCGTCTTCGCGGCGGGCCGGCCCGCGGAGGCGGCACGGCTGGTCGCGGTGGACGGACGGGTCAGCCATGACGGCGAGGGCATCTACGGCGGCCAGGCGGTGGCGGCCGGGGTGGCGGCCGCGATGACGGGGGCCGGGGTCACCTCCGTGATCGCCGCCGCGCTGTCCGTCGTCCCGATGGACTCGTGGACGGCACGCTCGCTGCGCCGGGCGGTGACGGCCGCGCAGCATCCGTATCCCGACCGCCTCACGAGGGAGAGGGCCGTGCGCTCGGCCGTCGTCATCGGCGGATACCCCTGGACGGACCTGGCGCCGGAGGCGGTCGGCCTGGCCTTCGGTGCGTTCGCGGCGGCGCGCGGGGACTTCCGTACGGCCGTGCTGACCGCGGTCAACATGGGCCGCGACGCCGACACGACCGCCGCGGTGGCGGGCGCCCTGGCCGGAGCGCTGCACGGCGCGTCCGCCATCCCGCGCAACTGGGCGGACGCGATCGGCCCGGTCCGCGGCAGCTGCCTCCCGTCGATGCGTGGCTACCACGTCCTGGACATCGCGGAACTGCTCACTCCGGACGAGACGGAGGAGCGGGACGGGAACGAGGGGACGCGGGGCGAGCGGGCAGGGAGCGAGCGGGCAGGGAGCGGTCCGCCCGAACCGGGGTCCCCTGTGGGCGATGCCCCCGCCCCCGGAACGGCGGTGCGGCGATGACCACGGCGAGGGATGCCTCCCGTACCGCGCACCCGGGCGGCCCCGCGCATCCGGACGACGCGCGCGAACACCCCGGCGACGAGCGGCTGCGGGAGGCCGCGCGCGGCGAGAACGGCCGGGGCGCCGGACGCGCGGCCCCGGCCCTCTCCCCCGCCGCGCGGCCGGCCATCGCGCGCCGGGCCCGGATCGAGGGGCTGCTGCTCGGGCTGGCCTCCGGCGACGCCGCAGGCTGGCCGGCCGCGCGGCACCGGGCTGCCCGGATGCCGGAGTGGACCAGGCGCCTGACCCGTGAGCTCGACACCTTCGCCGAGCAGAACGCGACCACCACGCTGCCCGTCCCCATCGCGCTCAACCAGCCGCCCGAGCCCCTGCGGCTCGGCCCGTCGGACGACGCCGAATGGGCGGCGTTCGCCGCCGGGACCGTGCTGACCTCGGCGGCGGGTGCACTGCAGGGCCTGACCCCCGCACGCCGCATGCGGGCCGCCGTGGACGCCGCCTGGAACGCGCTGGCCGCCGAGGTCGCCGCCGCGGCCGCCAGGGCGCCCGAGGTCGAGTCGGCGGTCCTGCCGCTGCGGGCCCGGATCTCGGTCCGGGCCGGGCTCGGCAACCTCGCCGCCGGTCTCCGCCCGCCCGCCACCGGCCATGACAACCCGCACTACTTCGACGACGCGGCGTGTGTGCGGGCCGCCGTGCTGGCCGTCGTGCACCCCGGCGACCCCGAGGCCGCGGCCGACCTCGCGGAGTTCGACGCGCGCTACACCCAGGACGGTGACGGGGTGCACGGGGCTCGGGCGATGGCCGCCGCGATCGCCGAGGCGCTCGGCGGTGCGGACGTGGACACCGCGGTGAACGCCGCGCTCGCCCAGCTCCCCGAGGGCACCGAGATCGCCCGCAACGCCGCCCATGCGGTCCGCATCGCCCGCGACTTCGCCGGTGAGCGGGCCGGGGCGTTCGCCCTCGTACCGGTGCTGGAGCATCAGATCGTCGATCACGTCTACAGCTACGGGATCGCCGCGGCCGAGACCGTCCCCGTCGCCCTCGCCCTGGCCACCGCGGCCCGCGGCGACATCGCGCAGGCGGTGCCGTCGGCGGCCTGTCTGTCCCGGGTCGCCGACTCGGCGCCCGCACTGGCCGGGGCGCTCACCGGGGCACTGGGCTCGATCACCGCCGTGCCCGACGGCTGGCGCGAGGCGTGCCGCACCCTGGCGGGGTGCGCGCTGCCCCGTTTCGCGGGCACGGATCTGATCGAACTCGCCGGGCTGCTCGCAGACACGGAACCGGTGCCCCGGGGTGGACAATTCGGACATGACATCCACAGCGCCCCCGGCGCCCACGAGGTCCGCACCCCCCACGACGCCCGCGGCGCCCACCCTCGATGAACGGATCGCGGGCGCGCTCGTCGGCGCAGCCGTCGGTGACGCGCTCGGCGGTCCGGTCGAGGGCCGGCCCCCCGAGCAGATCGTGGCGCGCCACGGCGGGCGGATCACCGGCGTCGTCGGCCCGTGGGACGGCGACGACTGGCGCACCGCACGTCCCATCGCGCCGTACCACAAGGGCGACGGGCACGTCACCGACGACACCTTGATGACCCATGCGCTGGTCCGGGTGTACGGGAAGGTCCGCGGCCATCTCGACGCGTACGCCGTCGCCGACCACCTCGTACCGGAACTGATCTCGAACCCCCGCTGGATTCCGGAGCTGGAGGCCGAGGCGCTGCCGCTCCAGCGGATCTTCCTCGCCGAGAAGTGGATCGTCGCCCGGCTGCACTACGGCCATGTCGACCCGCGCGAGGCGGGCACCGGAAACATCGTCAACTGCGGGGCGGCGATGTACATGGCTCCGGTCGGTCTGGTGAACGCGGCCCATCCGCAGGCCGCGTACGCCGAGGCACTCGATGTCGCGGGCGCCCATCAGTCCAGTTACGGCAGGGAGGCGGCCGGTGTCTTCGCGGCCGCGGTCGCCGCGGCCTGCGTGCCGGGGGCGACGCCCGCGAGCGTCGTCGAGTCGTGTCTGTCGCTGGCCAAGGACGGGACCAGGGCCGCGATCGAGGCGGTCTGCGAAACGGCCGCACGGTACCGGGACTTCGAGCCGGCGCTCGCCCCGCTGCGGGAGGCCGTCGCCCCCTTCGACACGGTCGGTCCCGACTACCGCGCCCCCTCGCTCGGCGCCCGCCGCCCGTCCCGGCTGCACGCCATCGAGGAGCTTCCGGTCGCCCTCGGGATGCTGCTGGTCGCGGACGGGGACTACCGGCAGGCGGTGCTCGGTTCGGTCAACTACGGGCGGGACTGCGACTCGATCGCCACGATGAGCGGAGCGATCGCGGGCGCGCTGCACGGCGAGCGGGCGATCCCGGCGGACTGGGCGACGACGGTCGGTGAGGCCAGCCGGCTCGACCTGCACGCCCCTGCCCGCGCCCTGACCGAGGTCGCCCACGAGGTGTTCGCGCAGGACACGGCACGCCGCCGCGCCCACGAGGCCGCCTTCGCCGCGCTGGCGGGCCGGCCGTGACCGCGACGGTCCGGGCCACCTGGGTCCAGCCCGAGGACCTGGTCGGGCACGAGCTGCGGCAGGCAGCCGAGGACGGGCGGGACGCCCGGGACGTCGAGCGCCGGTGGTACGAGGCCGGCGGCTCGCCCGCCCCGGACCGCGCGGGCGCCTCGGCGCCCCCGGCGTCTCCGGGCTGCGCGCGGTCGCCTGGCATCTGCTGGACGAACTCGCCCTGCTGGAGTCGCCGCTGGCCGACGACGAACCGACCGGCCTCGACGCGATCCGGGCCGCCTGCCCGCACTGGCCGCACCCGCGCACGGAGCCGTTTGCCGTGGGCCGCGAGCGGCTGCACGCGGCGTGGCTGGGCCGCGCCGCCGGCTGTCTGCTGGGCAAGCCGGTCGAGAAGCTGCCGCTGGAGGGCATCCGGGCCCTGGCCCGCGCCACCGGCAACTGGCCGCTGAGCACGTGGTTCACCGCCCGCGGCCTGCCCCCGGCCCTGGCCGCCACCTACCCCTGGAACCGCCGTTCCGCAGCCACCTCCCTGGCCGAGAACATCGACGGGATGCCCGAGGACGACGACCTCAACCACCCGCTCCTCACCGTGCTGTTGCTCCAGCGGCACGGCAGGTCCTTCACCACCGCGGACCTGGCCAGACTCTGGCTGGAGGAGCTTCCGGCGGGCCGGACGTTCACCGCCGAGCGGGTCGCGTACCGCAATCTGCTCGACGGCCTCGAACCGCCGGACACCGCCCGCCACCGCAATCCGTTCCGGGAGTGGATCGGTGCGCAGATCCGCGCCGATGTGCACGGCTGGACCCATCCCGGCGACCCCGCCGCGGCAGCGGAGCAGGCGCACCGCGACGCGGTGCTCACCCACACCGGGAACGGGGTGTACGGCGCGATGTTCACCGCGGCGGCACTGGCCGAGGCGGCCGGGGGCGAGGCCGATGTGCACGGGTGTCTCGCCGCCGGTCTGCGAGTGGTGCCCCCAGGGTCGCGGTTCGCGCAGGCCGTACGGGACGGCATCGCCACGGCCCGCGAGGAGGAACGTTTCGATACGGTCGTCGACCGGTTGCACGCGGGGTACGGCAGGTATCACTGGGTGCATGTGCTGCCCAACGCGGCTCTGCTCGCCGCCGCCCTCACCCACGCCGACGGTGACTTCACCGGCTCGGTCTGCCGTGCGGTGTCGGGCGGCTGGGACACCGACTCCAACGGGGCGACCGCCGGTTCGCTCGCCGGTCTGCTGGCCGGGCGGCCGGACGAGCTGCCCGACCGGTGGACCGCCCCGCTGAAGAACCGTCTCGCCACGTCCGTCCCCGGTTTCGACTCGGTCGGCTTCGACACCCTCGCCGACCTGACCCACCGGCTCACCCGGCTCACCCACGAGGAGGCACTCCGCCCATGACCGATATCGCGGTGCTCGGCAGCACCAATATGGATCTTGTGGCTTACGTCGACCGGGCTCCGGAGCGCGGGGAGACCGTCACCGGGCGGGAGTTCCGCACCATTCCCGGCGGCAAGGGCGCCAACCAGGCCGTCGCCGCCGCCCGCGCGGGCGGTGACGTGATGATGATCGGCGCAGTGGGCGACGACGAGTACGGCCTGCGGATGCGGGAGAACCTGGAGCACTCGGGCGTCGACACCGATCTGCTGCACACCGCCGAAGGCCCCAGCGGCACCGCGCACATCGTGGTCGACGCCAAGGGCTCCAACGCGATCGTCGTCATCCCCGGCGCCAACGGCACCGTCACCGCGCTCGGGCCCGGCGAGATCGCCGCCATCGCCGGTGCCGATCTGCTGCTGCTCCAGCTGGAACTGCCGATGTCCGCCGTGATCGAGGGGGCCCGGGCCGGTCACGCCCAGGGGGTGCGGACGGTCCTCACTCCGTCCCCCGTACAGCACCTGCCCGCCGAACTCCTCGACTGCGTCGACCTGCTGATCGCCAATGAGCACGAGGCGGCCGAACTGTCGGGGCACGCCGAGCCGCACGCGGCGGCCGAGATCCTCCTCAGCCAGGTGCCTGCGGTCATCATCACGCTCGGTTCGAGGGGCTGCCTGTACGCGGCGCGGGGTAACCAGACCGTCCACTTCCCCGCCCCCGAGGTCACCTCCGTCGACACCACCGGCGCCGGGGACACCTTCGTCGGCACACTCGCCGTGGCGCTCGGCGAGGGACGGCCGGTACCGCAGGCCATCGCCTGGGCCTCGGCCGCCGCCGCGCTCTGCGTACAGAAGCCCGGTGCCTCGGTCTCCATGCCGTACCGCAGCGAAATCGACGCCGCATGAGCGCGCCGGGAGCGCCGCCCCTGACCGGGCTGCGGGTCATCGATCTCGCCACGCTGTTCGCGGGCCCCCTCTGCGCCACCGTGCTGGGCGACTTCGGCGCCGATGTGATCAAGGTCGAGCATCCGGTCAGACCGGATCCGTCCCGGGGGCACGGGCCGACGAAGGACGGCGTCGGCCTGTGGTGGAAGCTGCTCGGCCGCAACAAACGCAATCTCACGCTCGATCTGTCCTGCCCCGGCGGCCGTGACCTCCTGCTGCGGCTGGCCGCCGACACCGACGTGATCATCGAGAACTTCCGGCCGGGCACGCTGGAACGGTGGGGGCTCGGTCCGGCGGAACTGCACGCCGTCAACCCGCGGCTGGTGCTGGTCCGGGTCACGGGCTTCGGCCAGTTCGGCCCCTACGCCCACCGGCCCGGCTTCGGCACGCTCGCGGAGGCGATGAGCGGGTTCGCGGCGATCACCGGGGAGCCGGACGGCCCTCCGACGCTGCCGCCGTTCGGTCTCGCCGACTCCATCGCGGCGCTCGCGACGTCGTTCGCCGTGATGGCCGCGCTGGCCGGCCGGGACCGCACGGGCGTGGGGCAGGTCGTCGACATGGCGATCATCGAGCCGATCCTCACGGTGCTCGGCCCGCAGCCCCTCTGGTACGACCAGCTGGGGTATGTCCAGCCGCGCACCGGCAACCGTTCGCGCAACAACGCCCCGCGCAACACCTACCGCACCTCGGACGGGCAGTGGGTGGCCGTCTCCACCTCGGCCCAGTCCGTCGCGGAGCGCGTGATGCGTCTGGTGGGCCGGGCGGAGCTGATCGACGAGCCGTGGTTCGCCTCCGGCGCCACACGGGCCGAGCACAGCGACGAACTCGACGAGGCGGTCGGCCACTGGATCGCACGGCGCACCCGGGACGAGGCGATCTCCGCGTTCGAGAAGGCGGAGGCGGCCATCGCACCGATCCACGACATCCGGGACGTGATGGAGGACCCGCAGTACCGGGCCCTGGACTCCATCACGGAGGTCGACGACCCGGAGCTGGGCCCACTGCGCATGCAGAACGTCCTCTTCCGGCTGTCCGGCACCCCCGGGGGGATCCGCTGGGCCGGGCGGCCGCACGGGGCGGACACCGAGGAGATCCTCACCCGGCTCGGGCTGAGCGGCGCGGAGATCGCGGCGCTGCGGGCGGAGCGTGTCCTGTGACCGCCGAGACTCCGCTGACCTGGCTGTACGTTCCCGGCGACCGGCCGGACGTGGTGCGCAAGGCGCGTGGTTCCGGGGCGGACGTGGTGATCGTCGACCTGGAGGACGCGGTCGCCCCCGACCGCAAGGAGTACGCGCGGTCGGCCGCCGTCGAGCTGCTCTCCGAACCGGCCTCCCCCACCGCGGCGCCGGTCCATGTCCGTGTCCACACGGAGGCGGACGTCCTGGCCCTGGCCGGGCTGCCGGGCCTGTCCGAACTGAGGCTGCCGAAGATCACCCACGCGGCGTCCGTCCATCACATCGCGGCGCTGGCCCCCGGGGTCTCCCTCTGCCCACTGCTGGAGTCGGCGCTCGGCATCGAGCACGCGTACACGGTGGCCGCCGCCCATCCCCAGGTGCGTTCCATCGCCCTGGGCGAGGCGGACCTGCGGGCGGATCTGGGGGTACGGGACGATACGGGGCTCGACTGGGCGCGCAGCCGGGTGGTGGTCGCGGCCCGGGCGGCCGGGCTGGCCCCGCCCGCCCAGTCGGTGTTCCCGGACGTCCGGGACCTGGACGGGCTGTGGGCGTCCTGCGCCCACGGGCGGGCGCTCGGCTTCCTCGGCCGGGCGGCGATCCATCCCCGGCAGCTCCCGGTGATCGAGCGGGCGTTCCGGCCGACGCCGCAGGAGGTGGAGGCGGCGCAGGAGATCGTCGAGGCGGCCCGGGCCGAGGCGGGTGCGCTGGCCCTGCCGGACGGCCGCTTCGTCGACGCGGCGGTGGTGGCCCAGGCCCAGCGCACGCTGGCCCTGGCGGAATCAAGCCTTTCCTGCGATTGAGTACACCGTGCCGCAGGCGCGGACATGGCGAGGGGCCGCCGAATCGCTCGGCGGCCCCTCGTCGTCGTTGTGGCGGCGTCAGCCCTTGGCCGTCTCCGCCTCACCGTTCGTCTTCGGCACGTCCGCTTCGGCCTCGGCCCCGCCGGCCTCGGTCGGCTTCGAGTCGGCGGACTCCTCGTCGGCGGACTCCTCGTCGGCGGACTCCTCGTCGGCGCTCTCGGCCTCGCCGGACTCCGCGTCCTCGGCGCCTGCGGCGTCAACCGCCTCCGGCTCGACGATCTCCTCGCGTCCCGGCCGTACCCTCGCCGAGATCACGATGTAGACCACCGCCAGCACGAACACGATCAGCGCGGTCCACACGTTCAGACGCAGGCCCAGAATGTGGTGGGCCTCGTCGACGCGCATGTACTCGATCCAGGCGCGGCCCGCGCAGTACGCGGCGACGTACAGCGCGAACGCCCGCCCGTGTCCGAGCTTGAAGCGGCGGTCGGCCCAGATCACCAGGAGCGCCACGCCGATGCACCACAGCGACTCGTACAGGAAGGTCGGGTGGTAGGTGCCGGCGACCCGGTTGGGGCCCTCACTGATCTTCAGCGCCCACGGCACATCGGTTGCCCGCCCGTACAGCTCCTGGTTGAACCAGTTGCCCCAGCGGCCGCAGGCCTGGGCCAGGGCGATTCCGGGGGCGAGCGCGTCGGCCCAGGCGGGCAGCGGGATCCCGCGGCGGCGGCAGCCGATCCAGGCACCGACCGCGCCGAGCGCGATCGCACCCCAGATACCGAGGCCGCCCTGCCAGATCTTGAAGGCGTCGACCCAGTTCTCACCGTCGCTGAAGTACAGCTGGTAGTCGGTGATGACGTGATAGAGCCTGCCTCCGACAAGGCCGAAGGGCACGGCCCAGACGGCGATGTCGGCAACAGTGCCGGCTCTGCCGCCTCGGGCGACCCAGCGCTTGTTGCCGAACCAGACGGCGACGAAGACACCGATGATGATGCAGAACGCGTAGCCGCGAAGCGGGATCGGTCCGAGATCGATCACACCGGTCGACGGGCTGGGAATGTAGGCAAGATTCATGGCATCGTCGACGCTACCCTGCCGGGCGGGACGTACGGCAACCCACCCGACAACGTCTGGGTAACGAGGCGGTCATCGATTCCCCCGGTCGGGCGCCGCCCGGGGCGCCGGATGGCCTCGGAGACCCCGCCCGGTCCGAGGTCACCCGACAGCGTTTCAGGACCCCGACGGGGCGGGCGTGACGGTGCCCGGCTTCTTGCCCTTGTTGGCCTCGGCGACCCACTTCTTCAGGTTGGCCACGGTGAGGGGCTCGTCCCCCTTCTTGGGGAAGATCGACTCGCCGTTGAGCAGCAGTGTCGGTGTGCCCTGGAATCCGCCCTTCTCGAACGCGGTGTTGGACTTCTCCACCCAGGCCTCGTGCGCGCCGTCCTCCACACAGCTGCGGAAGGTGGGCGTGTCGAGCCCCTCGACCTTCTTGGACAGCTCGATCAGCCTGCTGTTGTCGCCGAAGGCGTCGTCGGACTCCTGCGGCTGGTTGCTGTACAGGACGTCGTGGTACGCGGGGAACTTGCCGGCGTCCTGCGCGCATGCTGCCGCGTTGGCCGCCTTGAGCGAACCGCTGCCGCCGAGATTGCCGTCGATCAGCGTGGCGAAGTGGTAGTCGACCTTGAGCTGCCCGCTCTGCTCCATCTGGTGGATCGTGTCGCGGAACATGTTCTCGAACTGGGCGCAGACCGGGCAGCGGAAGTCCTCCCAGACCGTGAGCGCGGACGGGGCGTCGTCGGCTCCCACCGGAATGGCCAGGCTGTCCTTGCCGGTGGCGCCGGACGGTGCGACGGCAGGACCCGAAGCCTTGTCCTTGTCGCCCTTGCCGCCGGTGTTCGCCGCGATCACGCCGACGACGGCGGCCAGTCCCAGGACCCCCACCACGGCCGCGGAGACGATCAGCGTGCGGCGGCGGCGCTCCTGCGCCCTCGCCTGCTCGCGCTGCTGGATCAGCCGGTCTCGCGCGGCCCTTTTTCCCTCTTGGTTCTTCTCGCTCACACCCGCAGCAACGAACCGGGGAGGCACTCGCGTGCCTCCCCGGTCCTATGTCCACCCATTCGGGTTACGACAGGTGTCAGCGCTTTCGAACACCTTCGGCCAGATCGGCCGCCAGCGAGCGGACGGCCGTCAGTCCTGCCGCCTCGTCGGGAGCGTCCAGCATCCGCTTGACGAAGGCCGAGCCGACGATGACGCCGTCGGCGAAGCCGGCGACCTCGGCGGCCTGGTCGGCGTCGGACACGCCGAGGCCGACGCAGACCGGGAGATCGGTGGTGGCGCGGGTGCGCCTCACCAGGTCCTGGGCCTGCTCGCCGACCGAGACGCGGGTGCCGGTGACGCCCATCAGCGACGCCGCGTAGACGAAGCCGGAGCCCGCAGCCGTGATGGTCGCGAGACGCTCGTCCTTGCTGCTGGGCGCGACGACGAACACGGTCGCGAGACCGTGCTTGCCGGCGTGCTCGCGCCACAGTGCGGACTCCTGGACCGGCAGGTCGGGCAGGATGCACCCGGCGCCGCCGGCCTCGGCGAGCTCGGCGGTGAAGCGCTCGACGCCGTACCGGTCGATCGGGTTCCAGTACGTCATGACGAGGATCGGGATGCCCGTCGCCTCGTACGCCTCGCGGACCGTGCGCATCACGTCGGCGATCCGCACGCCGCCGCGCAGCGCGATGTCGTCGGCGGTCTGGATGACCGGGCCGTCGAGCACGGGGTCGCTGTGGGGCAGCCCCACCTCGACGACGTCGGCGCCACCTGCGGCCACGGCCTTGATGGCCTCGATGGCGCCGTCCACGGTCGGGAAGCCGGCGGGCAGATACGCGATCAGCGCGGCCCTGTCCTCCGCCTCGGCGGCGGCGAGCGTGGTGCTCAGCAGCTCGATGTTGCCGCTCACTTGACGTCCCCCTCGATCTCCGCGCCGATGCTGTCCGCGTCGGCCTCGACGGCCGCGTCGGCGTCGTACAGCCCGAAGTAGCGCGCTGCCGTGTCCATGTCCTTGTCGCCGCGGCCGGACAGGTTGACCAGGATCAGTCCGTCCTTGCCGAGCTCCTTGCCGACCTCAAGGGCGCCGGCCAGCGCGTGCGCGCTCTCGATCGCCGGGATGATCCCCTCGGTGCGGGAGAGCAGACGCAGGGCCTGCATGGCCGCGTCGTCGGTGACGGCACGGTACTCGCCCCGGCCGATGTCCTTCAGGTACGCGTGCTCCGGGCCGATACCCGGGTAGTCCAGGCCGGCCGAGATGGAGTACGGCTCGGTGATCTGGCCCTCGTCGTCCTGGAGGACGTAACTGCGCGAGCCGTGCAGGATGCCGGGCTCGCCCGCGGTCAGGGTCGCCGCGTGCTCTCCGGTCTCCACACCGTGTCCGGCGGGCTCGCAGCCGATGAGGCGGACGCCGGCGTCCGGGATGAGCGCGTGGAAGAGCCCGATGGCGTTGGAGCCGCCGCCGACGCAGGCGACCGCCGCGTCCGGCAGCCGGCCGGCGCGTTCCAGGATCTGCCGCCTGGCCTCGACTCCGATCACGCGGTGGAAGTCGCGGACCATCGCCGGGAAGGGGTGCGGGCCCGCGACCGTACCGAAGAGGTAGTGGGTGCGGTCCACGTTGGCGACCCAGTCGCGGAACGCCTCGTTGATGGCGTCCTTGAGCGTGCGGGAGCCGGACTTCACGGCGATGACCTCGGCGCCGAGCATCCGCATGCGCGCCACGTTCAGTGCCTGCCGCTCGGTGTCGATCTCGCCCATGTAGATGGTGCATTCGAGACCGAAGAGCGCGCAGGCGGTCGCGGTGGCGACGCCGTGCTGGCCCGCTCCGGTCTCCGCGATGACGCGGGTCTTGCCCATGCGCCTGGTGAGCAGCGCCTGGCCGAGCACGTTGTTGATCTTGTGCGAGCCGGTGTGGTTGAGGTCCTCGCGCTTGAGGAAGATCCGCGCACCGCCGGCGTGCTCGGCGAAGCGCGGGACCTCGGTCAGGGCGCTGGGCCGGCCGGTGTAGTTCACCATGAGCTCGTTGAGCTCGGCGGCGAAGGCCGGGTCGGCCTTGGCCTTGTCGTACTCGACGGCCACCTCGTCCACGGCGGCGACGAGCGCCTCCGGGATGAACTTTCCGCCGTACGCACCGAAGTACCCCTCGGCGCTGGGGATCAGACCCTCCGGGTCCGGAATGAAGAAGTCGGACGACATCTCGACGTGCTCCTCGGCATGGCAGTGGGTGGTTTCACCGTATGCGCCGTGAGCGGAGCGCCGCCGCGGCCGTGGGTGGCCGGGCGGTGCGGTCGTGCGGATCCGCCGGTGGGGCGGGGTACGACGGCCGGGGCTCGCTCTACTGCGCGGACCCCGTGCGCCATCGCATGCCGTTGACCTGGCCGGGTTCGTCGCCGATCACGTACCGCACCCGCCGGCCGTGCACGCGGCGTGCGGGGGCGCGGCAGCCGCGGGGGCGGCAGCCGCGCGCCAGCGGCGCGTGCGGGTCCCGGCCCGTGACCCCGGCGGGGCGCAGGCCCGGCCGGGGACGGAACGCGGAACAGTCGGCGGACACGGGTGCGGTCAGCTCCGTCCGTGCCGGAGCGCCGGGTGGGCGCCGGCGGCGACCAGGTCGGCGACGGCCGCCCGCGGGTCGCGGCCGGTGACCAGGGACTCGCCGACCAGCACGGCGTCCGCGCCGGCGTTGGCGTAGGCGATGAGGTCGTGCGGGCCGCGGACGCCGGACTCGGCGACCTTGACGATGTGGTCGGGGATCTCGGGGGCGACGCGGTCGAAGGTGGAGCGGTCGACCTTGAGGTCCTTCAGGTTGCGGGCGTTGACGCCGATGATCTTGGCGCCGGCGTCCACGGCACGTTCCGCCTCCTCTTCGTCGTGCGCCTCGACCAGCGGCGTCAGGCCGATGGACTCGGCGCGCTCGATCAGGGAGACGAGGGCCTCCTGGTCGAGGGCGGCGACGATCAGCAGGGCGAGGTCGGCGCCGTAGGCGCGCGCCTCCCACAGCTGGTACGAGGTGACGATGAAGTCCTTGCGCAGGATCGGGATGTCGACCTTGGCGCGGACGGCCTCCAGGTCGGCCAGCGATCCGCCGAAGCGGCGCTCCTCGGTGAGGACCGAGATGACGGACGCGCCGCCCGCCTCGTAGTCCGCGGCGAGCGCGGCAGGGTCGGCGATGGCGGCCAGAGCACCCTTGGAGGGGCTGGAGCGCTTGACCTCGCAGATGACGGTCACGCCCTCGCCGCGCAGGGCGGCGACTCCGTCCTTGGCCTGGGGAGCGCGGGCCGCGCGTTCCTTGAGCTCGTCGAGGCTGACGCGCGCCTGCCGCTCCGCGAGGTCGGCGCGAACGCCGTCGATGATCTCGTCGAGCACACTCACGCGAGAGGCCCCCTTCCGGGACGTTGACAAGGGAACAGGATTGGCCCTGCCGATGGTATCCGCAGGAGGCCGATGGGCTCGCATCCGGCCGGTGGATGTCCCACTACCTGGGCATTCACGGCGCCAGCGCCGATCCGAACGGCAGGTTCCGGACCACGGCGAAGATCAGCAGTACGGCTCCGATCCCCCACCAGTGGACCGGTTTCAGGTCGATCCGCAGCGGCCTCCCGGCGGCTGCGCGGACCATCCAGAGGGCCCAGAGGACGGCGAAGGCGGCGTAGCCGATGACGGCGGCGGCGTTGGAACCGAGCGCCGTCGCGATGTCGCCGTGCGCGAAGGCGTGGGCGCTGCGCAGTCCGCCGCAGCCGGGGCAGTAGATGCCGGTGAGCCGGAGCAGCGGGCAGACCGGGTAGTGCCCTGGTTCGTTGGGGTCGACGGTACCGACGTAGGCGAAGGCCCCGACGACGCCGGCCAGGACGGCGGCCGGGGTGGCGATCCGTCGGAGCCGCGAGGCGGGGACGGGAGCGGGCGGGAAGACCGGCGGGGGTCCCTGGTGGCCGGGCGCCGGGGACGGGCCGGGCACCTGCTGGGGGCCGGGCGCCGACGGAGCTACGGGAGAAGGCGATGCGTCCACTCGGTGATTGTCGCCGCTGATACGGAAAGGCGCAGCCCGGGCCGGGCTGCGCCTTGCGTGCGTACGTCGCTCGGACGGGGTCAGGAGGTCTGCGCCTGCCCGGCGCGGGCCCTGGCCGCTGCCAGCTCCGCCGACTCCTTCGGCATGCCGAGGCCGGCGGCCTTCATCGCGAGGCCGACGATCCCGCCGACGAAGACGACGACGATTCCGGCCCAGAAGCCGAGGGGGTTGGCCGCGACCATGAAGACGCCCGCGATGCAGAAGCCGATGAAGGCGATGATGACACCGGTCCAGGCGGCCGGGGTGTGTCCGTGGCTGCTGCCCGCCATGAGTTGCTCCTCGTTGGTGTTGCGCTGTTGGTATCGCTCGGGGTCGCCGCGCCCGTGCCGCTCTGGGTGCCGCTGTGCTGCGAGCTCACGGCCATTGTCCCGTACGTGCGGAGGCGACGTGAGCTGGGGGTCATGCCTCGCGCGTCGGGTCCTCGCCGCGGTCCAGGGCCTTCCACAGGTCCTCGGGCCGGTCCGGGTCCGGGGCGGTGCGAGGCGCCTTTCGGGGGCGCGGGGTGCCGTCGCGCTCGTACCGTCCGGACATGGTGGGCCAGCGGCTGCCGAAGCGCAGGGCGAGTAGCCCGGCGAGCAGGATCAGCAGGCCGCCGGCCGCGGTGACGTAGGGCCAGGCGGTGTGGCTGAGGGCTTCGACGGTGGCGGAGGTGTCGCCGGTGGTCTGCGCGGCCTTCTCATCGAGTGCGGCACTGTCGGACGCGCCGAAATAGGCGCTCAGCGCGGCACCGAGGCCGCTGAGGGCCAGCAGTCCGGCGACCGCCAGCCGGCCGGCGCCGCGGACGGCGAAGACGGCGACGAGGGCGGCCAGGCCGACTATGGCGAGGGCCGCGGGGAGGCCCGTGACGTCCTGCCCGTCGGCGTTCAGCGCCAGGGTGCCGCCGCCGACCGCGGCCTTGCCCCCGGCCCAGGTCTGCCCGGAGGCGAGCAGGACGACGGTGGCTCCGGCCGCCCCGAGGAGCAGGCCGGCTGCCAGGCTTCGGCGGCTTCCCGCGCTGTCGGGCGCGGTGGCGGCTTCGGCACGGGGCTGGGGTACGGGGACAGCGCTCACGTACTCCACTATCCCTTACGGCCCCGCAGTGGCCGACCGCCCCCCGTGTGCCGGTCGTCTCAGTTGCCGCCGAGCCGATTGGCGGTGTGCACGGCACGCAGCACCGCCGCAGCCTTGTTGCGGCATTCGGTGTCCTCGGCGACCGGGTCGGAGTCGGCTACGACACCGGCGCCGGCCTGGACGTACGCCGTGCCGTCCCGCAGCAGCGCGGTGCGGATCGCGATGGCGGTGTCGGAGTCCCCGGCGAAGTCGAGGTAGCCGACGCAGCCGCCGTACAGTCCGCGGCGGGTGGGTTCGAGCTCCTCGATGATCTGCATGGCGCGCGGCTTGGGAGCGCCTGAGAGGGTGCCCGCCGGGAAGCACGCGGTGAGGACGTCGAAGGCGGTGCGGCCCTCGGCGACGCGGCCGGTGACGGTGGACACGATGTGCATCACGTGCGAGTACCGCTCGATCGACATGAAGTCGACGACCTCGACGCTGCCGGGCTCGCAGACCCGTCCCAGGTCGTTGCGGCCGAGGTCGACGAGCATCAGGTGCTCGGCGCGTTCCTTCGGGTCGGCGAGGAGTTCGTCGGCGAGCGACTGGTCCTCCTGCGGCGTGGCGCCGCGGTGCCGGGTTCCGGCGATCGGGTGGACCATCGCGCGGCCGTCCTCGACCTTGACGAGGGCCTCGGGGCTGGAGCCCGCGACGTCGAAGCCGTCGAAGCGGAAGAGGTACATGTACGGCGAGGGATTGGTGGCGCGCAGCACCCGGTAGACGTCCAACGCGCTTGCCGTGCACGGGGTTTCGAAGCGCTGGGAGGGGACGACCTGGAAGGCCTCGCCGGCCCTGATGCGCTCCTTCACGTCCTCGACCGCGTCCTGGTAGGCCTTGCCGCCCCATAGCGCGGTGTACGGCGGGAGCTCGGAGGGCGGCAGGGCGGCCGGGGCGTTCTCGACGGGGCGGCGCAGGTCCTGTTCCATGGCGTCGAGCCGGGCGACGGCATCGGCGTGCGCCTCGTCGACACCGCTGGCCAGGTCGTTGTGGTTGATCGCGTTGGCGATCAGCAGGACGCTGCCGTCCCAGTGGTCGAGGACGGCGAGGTCGGAGGTGAGCAGCATCGTCAGCTCGGGGAGCTTCAGGTCGTCGCCGCCGCTCTCGCCGATCTTCTCGAGCCGGCGCACGATGTCGTAGCCGAGGTAGCCGACCATGCCGCCGGTGAAGGGCGGCAGACCGGATTCCTGGTCGTGCGGGGTGTGCAGGGTCTCGATGGTGGCGCGCAGGGCCTGCAGCGGGTCGCCGTCGACGGGGACGCCGACCGGCGGGGTGCCGAGCCAGTGGGCCTCGCCGTCGCGGGTGGTGAGCGTGGCTGCGCTGCGTACGCCGATGAACGAGTAGCGCGACCAGGTGCGGCCGTTCTCCGCGGATTCCAGGAGGAAGGTGCCGGTGCGCTCGCCCGCCAGTTTGCGGTAGAGACCGACCGGGGTGTCGCCGTCCGCGAGGAGCCGGCGGGTCACGGGAATGACGCGCCGGTCGACGGCCAGCTTGCGGAACGTGTCGAGGTCCATGGCGGCTGACCCTACTGTCCGAGGGGGTGCCTCGCCGACAAGGGTCGGATCAGGCCGCGGCGTCTGGTGCGGTGCATCGCAAGGCGCCGGGGCGTCCTCATCGCGGAGCGATCAGGACGTTTCGGTAACGCCGCGAGGTGCCGTGCCAGACGCCGCGGACCCGGCCCTGGTCGGCGAGCCACCCCCTATAGGGAGGACGTCGGCGTCGAAACAGGTGCGGTCGCCCGTGTGGCAGGCGGCACCCGTCTGATCGACCCTGACGAGGACGGTGTCGGCGTCGCAGTCCAGGGCGACGGACTTGACCTGCTGGATGTGGCCGGAGGTGTCGCCCTTGACCCAGTACTCCTGGCGGCTGCGCGACCAGTAGGTGCAGCGGCCGGTGGTCAGGGTGCGGTGCAGGGCCTCGTCGTCCATCCAGCCGAGCATCAGCACCTCGCCGGTGTCGTACTGCTGGGCGATGGCCGGGACCAGCCCGTCGGCGCCGCGCTTGAGGCGGGCGGCGATGGCGGGGTCGAGGTCGCTGGCGGGCCGGGGAGTGCCGGGCGTGGGCGTGCTGGTCATGTGCCCATTGTGCCGTGGGTGCGGAGGGCCTCCCGGCGTGCGTCCACTGGGCGGACGGTGGACGGCGGTCGTACGCTGGCGGGCATGTCGACCCATGCGAAGCGCGAACGACTTCTGCTTGCCGACCTGTTGGAGGCCGTGGGCCCGGAGGCCCCGACCCTCTGCCACGGCTGGACGACCCGTGAGCTGGCTGCCCATGTGGTGGTGCGGGAGCGCCGGCCGGACGCGGCGGCCGGTCTGGTCATCGGTCCGCTGAAGAACCGGCGTGACCGGGTCATGACCGAGTTCACCGATAAGCCGTACGAGGAGCTGATCCAGCTCATCCGTACGGGTCCGCCGAGGATGTCCCCGTTCGGGCTGAAGCAGCTGGACGAGGCTGCCAACACGGTCGAGTTCTACGTGCACACGGAGGATGTGCGCCGGGCGCAGCCGGACTGGTCGGCGCGGGAGCTGGACCCGGTGTTCGCCGACGTCCTGTGGTCGCGTACGGAGAAGGCGGCGCGGATCCTCGGGCGGAAGGCGCCGGTGGGGCTGGTGCTGCGCCGCCCGGACGGCCAGACGGCGGTCGCGCACAAGGGCACGCCGGTGGTGACGGTGACGGGCGAGCCGGGCGAGCTCCTGCTGTTCGCTTTCGGGCGGCAGAACGCGGCGCGGGTGGAGCTGGAGGGCGAGCAGGACGCGATCGGCCGGCTGACGACGGCGAAGCTCGGTATGTGACCGGCGTTCCGCGCGGCGCAGCTGTCTATCGGGCAAGCGAAGGCCGGCGGCGCCCGGGTGGGGCCGGCGGCGCGGGCCGCTGCGTCTTCCGCCCGGTGCGGGAGCCCAGGTGTCCCAGGAGGAATCCGGCCGGGATGGTGACCAGCCCCGGTGTCTGGAGCGGGAACCAGTGGAAGTCGCGGGACGGGAACAGCGCGATGTGGGTGCCGGAGAACGCGGGCGAGAACACCATCAGGACCGCGATCAGCGGCAACGTGCCGTAGACGGTCCAGCGCACGCCGCGCGCGTTGAAGCCAGGACGGAACAACGCGTACAGCAGGACCGGCGGCAGTACGGAGGCGGCGGCGGCGAAGGAGAGCGAGAGCAGCACCTGCGGATTGCGGTCGTGGGTGTACATCGAGACGTAGACGGAGAGCGCGCCGGTCAGGACGACTGCCAGGCGTGCGCGGAGGATCTCGCGACCGGCGGACCGGTCGGACCGGGCGGCCGTACGGGACCGGGCCTTCGTCGCGAAGTCGCGGGCGACGGAGGAGGCGGCGGCCAGCGTGATGCCGGCCACCGCGGCCAGTGTGGTGGCGAACACCGCGCAGGCCACGAACGCGAAGAGCAGACTCTCGCGCGGCCCGTCGGCACCCGGGTCGAGCGCACCGGTCACCAGCAGCAGCGCGGTGCCGCCCGCCGGATCCGCGGCCTGAATGATCTTGTGGCCGAGCAGGGCGGACGCGCCGAGGCCGACCACGACGACGCCGGCGCACAGGAAGGCCACCGGGGCCGCCGCCCAGACGGTGGCGCGGCGTACGGTCCAGCTGTCGCGCATCGGGTGCAGCCGCATCATGATGTGCGGCATACAGGCGGCCCCGAGGACCAGGGTCAGCTGGAAGCCGAGCAGATCCAGGGTGCCGGCGAAGGTGTGGCCGAACTGCAGTCCGGGGCGCGCGTAGGACCCGCCCGCACCGCTGCCGTGCCGGGCGGCGTCGAAGAGGGCGAACGGGTTCCAGCCGTAGCGGGCGAGCACCAGACCGGCGAGCAGGGTCACCGCGGCCAGCACCACGGCGACCTTGACGATCTGGATGTAGCCGGTGCCCCGCATGCCGCCGACGGCGGAGTAGCAGACCATCAGGGCGCCGCAGGCGACGGTGCAGCTGGTGAGCGCCCCGTCGGGCAGCCCGAACACGGAGGCCATGACCCGCCCCGCGGTGGCGAGTTGGACCAGCAGCAGGGGGGCCAGGACGACCAGAGTGGTGATCCCCAGGGCGCGGCGTACGGTCGGGTCGCCGAGCCGGTCCGCCAGGAAGTCGCCGAGGGTGAACACGCCCTTGCGGCGCATCGGTTCGGCCAGGATCCGCATGACCAGGATCAGGGAGGCGACCGTGGCGACGGCGAAGAGAATGCCGTCGAAGCCGGCGAGGGCTACGGAGCCGGTGGTGGAGAGCAGGGTGGCGGCCGAGATGTAGTCACCGGCGATGGCCAGCCCGCTCCCGGCCGGGCCGAGGGCGGAGCCGCCGCCCGCGTAGAAGTGTTCCGGGTCGTCCTGGTCCGCCGCGGCGAGTCCGCACAGCAGCAGCGACACGGCGACGAATCCGAGGAAGACGACCACGGCCAGCGACCGCGCGTCGAAGCCGCCGCTCACCGGCGCGGTCCCGGGGCCGGGACGGGCGTGGCGGCGGGTGCGCAGGCGCTCGCGGGGGCGCGGGGCGTGCGAGGTGTCGGGCGGTCTGAAGACATGCCGGTTACGGCATCAGGCCCCGGGGTCCGCGTACAGCGGGCGGGGTGGGGGCGCTGCGCGGGTACAGCCGGTACGGGCGAGGACTGTGCGCGAGCACATCCCCGGCCTGCGCGGTGGCGGAGGGGTGGATGTGGCCGCGGAGGGGCGGGCGGGGCCGCGAGGGGGCGGCGAAGGGACCCGTGGCGGTGGGGCGGCGGAGAGCTCCCGGCCGCCGGACAGTTGGCGGACCGGCGGCCGGGAGCGCCCGTCAGCCGGGCAGCAGGCGGCGGGCCGCCAGGGCGAGGGAGACCTCGACCGCGTCGGACGGGCGGGTGAGACAGCGTCCGGTCAGCTGCTCGAAGCGGCGCAGCCGGTTCAGGACCGTGTTGCGGTGGCAGTAGAGCCGGGCCCCCGCCCGCTGCGCGGAACCGTCCGAGTCGAGCCACGCCGTGAGCGTCTCGATGATCACGTCGCGGTCGGCCGGGTCCAGCCGGTCCAGTGGCCCCAACACCCGCGCGGCGAGCGCCGAGCCGAGTCCCGGGGACGAGACGACCAGGGCGGCGGGCAGCTGCTCGTCGAGCAGGACGACCCCGCCCCCGGCCGGGCAGGCCCGCAGAGCGGTCTCGGCGAGCCGCCGGGCGTCCCCGACTGCCGCCAGCCCGACGACGACGGAGCTGATGCCGACCCGGGCGCCCGGCGGGGCGCACAACCCGGCGGCCAGCGCGGCGAGTTCCCCGTCCCCGTCGACCGCACCGGCAGGCGCGTCGGACGGCCCGTCGCTCCCCTCCGCGATCGCGGAACCGGTGGCCGCCTCGGCGAGCGGCGCGACGGGGTGCGCCGCCCTCTCGCACCTGGCCAGTGGCAGGATCGCGAACTCCGCGTCCGGGCCCGGGTGCCAGAGCGCGTCCGTCCCGGCGGGCAGCGTCATCGGCGGCTGCGCGGTGCCGTGCGGGGCGCGACGGGCGGTGGAGACCGCGAGCACCGCGTACCTGCCGTGCTCCGGCAGCCCCAGCATCGCGGCGGCGTCCGGCAGTTCGGCGATCTGGGCGGTGCCGTCCAGCAGCGCCGCCGTCATCAGGCGCTGACGGTTCTCGCGCCGCCAGGCCAGCCGGCGCTCGGTCTGGCGGTAGGCGTCCGCGACGACACCGCAGTGCTCGTCCACGAAGTTCCAGACGTCCGCCGCGACATGCACCAGCAGCCGGATGTCCTCGGGGTGGCGGCGCGCGGTGTCGTCCACCAGGTCCTGCCAGACCATCGCACCGCCCATCCGGAAGGCGTGCAGAACCGCGTCGAGCGGCAGACCCTGCTCGGCCCGCACCTCACCGATCCGCCGTGAGGTCCGGTGGGCTGCGTCCCGGAACTCCCGGGGCTGGATCAGCGATCCGACGTTGTGCCGCAGCGAGTGGTGCACCTCCTGCCAGATCTCCGCCGCGTCGGCCTCGATGGCCGAGCGGTAGGCGGGTTCCTGCTCGCGCAGCGCCTCGACGAGCCGGTCCGTCAGCTCCGGCAGCGCCTCGACCAGCGACCGGGCAGCCCGGTGCAGTACGGCGACGGCCTCGCGATCGGCCAGCGAACGGAAGCGGCGCGGCACCGGCGCGGCGGGGGGCGGCCCGTGCAACGCCCTGACCCGTGAACGTACGACCTGCGGCATGGCGGCCTCCACCGGGATTCGGCCGGCTCCGGAAATCGGCCGGCTCCGGTTCACCCAGCCCGGCGTTGGGCATGAGCACACCGAATCATCCTGACGCCCGCAGAATGGCATACCGCCCGGTCGGTACCTAGGGGTCTGCGGCGTACTTCTCATCACGGTCCTGCAACCTCCCGGACTCGGACATGACTGCGGGGCCCCTGCCGGGGCCCCGCGCGCTGCCCCGCAGCCGGTTGCGCTAGCGGTCCAGCAGCCTGGCCAGCTCCGTTCTGGACCGCACTCCCAGCGCCGCGAACACGTTGCGCAGATGGTGGTCGACGGTCCGCGTGCTCACCGAGAGCCGCAGCGCCACCTCACGGTTGGTGGCCCCCTCGGCGACGCACCGGGCGATGCGCTGCTGCTGCGGGGTCAGCGCGGCCAGCGGAACCGTGCCCCGGCCGTGGCCGGGCCCTCCACGGCTTCACCGGCGGCCCGCAGTTCACCGCTCGCCCGGTCGGTCCAGGCCCGCGCACCGCACCGCTCGAAGGCGACCAGGGCGTCCCGCAGCGGGCTCCTGGCCTCCCGGGTACGGCGGCGCCGGCGCAGCCATGCCCCGTACAGCAGCTGGGTGCGGGCGCGTTCGAAGTCGCCGCCCGCACGGTCGTGGTGGGCGAGCGCCTCCTCGTACCGGCCGGCCACGTCGGCCGGTGCCGCCAGCAGGGCACGGCAGCGGGCCAGCTGGGCGGGGGCCTGGGGGTCGGTGGTGCACGTGACCCAGACGGCGAACTCCGCCACGGCGTCGGCCACCGGGTCCGCTCCCCTGCCCCGGGCCGCCCGCCCGGCCAGGACGGACGCCTCGACGTAGCACGGTACGGCGAGCATCCGGGTGGCGAAGTGCCCGCGCCGGGGCCCGGGCCGGACGAGCGGGTCGAGCCGGGCCGCGGCCGCGCCGGAGCGCCCCGCCGCCAGGTCCGCGCGGGCGAGTGCCCAGGTGGCGAGGGTCGCGGCCTGGGCGAGTCCGTGCGGTCCGGCCCCCGCGAGGGCCGCGTCGGCATGGGTGGCACAGGCCTCCGGGCCGCCCTCCACGGAAGCGGCGAGTGCGAGCACGGCGTGCAGGTGGGAGGCGGTGTTGGGCTGCCCCGTGCGTCGGGCGGCGTGCAGGCCCTCCAGCGCGTGGGCGCGGGCGGGGGCATGGCGGCCGGCCCGGAGCTCGGCGTACGCCAGGTGCTCCAGGGCCTGCGGCAGCAGGGCCTCGGGGCCGGCCGACCGTACGGCGGCCAGGGCCCGGGTCCCGAACCGGCAGGCGGCGTCGATGTCGCCCAGCACCAGGGCCGAGACCCCGCCGCGCAGCAGCGGGGCGGGGTCGTGCGCCCGGCCGGCCGGGTCGAGGCAGCGGCGCAGCAGCGCCTGCCCTTCGGCGATGCGTCCGCAGAGCACCGCGCTCATGCCGTCGCAGTACTGGGCGAGGGCCGGATCGGACACGGAGACCGGGATACGGGTCATGGCGTCGAGGTACGCGAGCGCGTCCCCCATCGCCCAGGCGGCCTCGGCGGCACCGAGCCGGGCGTCGAGGGCGCGGCGCGGGTCGTGCGGCGCGAGCAGCGCCGCAGCGGTGAGGAGGGCCTCGTGGGCGTCGGCGGCCGGTCCGTCGCGCAGGGCGAGCAGTCCGCGTACCAGATGCGCTCCGCCGTGTGCGGGGCGCGGGCCGATCCGGGCCAGCAGCGCGCGGGCCCGGCCGGCGTCTCCCGCGAGCCGGGTGTGCTCGGCGGCGCCGGCGAACCGGGCGGCCCGCACCGCCTCGTCCGTGGTGAGCACCGCCGCGCGGGCGAGCGCGGCTGCCCGCTCGGCGTGCGGCCGGGGAGCCACGGCCGCCGCCTCCAGCGCATCGGCCAGTCCGTCGTCGGGCCCTCCGGCAGCACAGGCGCGTTGGACGAGCGCGGGGAGCACGGACGGCCCGGCCGCCAGGTGTCCCGGTCCGGACCGGAGGGCTGCCTGCTGAAGGGCGAGGGCCGGCACGGCACGGGCGGCGCCGTCACGGGCCGGACCGGAGACGGTGCCGGGTGCGGAATCGGAACCGGCTACGGAACCGGCCGCCGCGCGGGCGTCACCGGTACGGAAACCGGAGAAGGAACCCCCCGCACGGGCGCCACCGGAACCGGAAGCAGCCGCCCCGCCATCACCCGGACGGGAACCGGAAGCGGTCACGTACGAGGCACCGGATCCGGTCCGGGGGGAAGCCGGGCCGCCGTAGCCCGCTCCCCCCGCCCCCGTGGACCGTCGCAGCGGTCGGCGGACGCGTCCGCGGGCGTCGGCCGGGACCGTCGCCAGCACGGTGGCGAGCAGGCCGTGCACCGCGCGGCGGCGCTGCGGGGAAGCGCGGTGCAGGACCGCCCGGCGCACCAGCGGGTGACTGAAGTGGAGGCGGTCGCCCGCTCGTTGGAGGGCGCCGGCGGTCCCGGCCGGGGTGAGCAGGGCGAGGTCGAGCGCTGCGGGGCCGAGGCCGGCCGAGGCGGCCGCGCGGAGCAGGAGGGTCACGTCCGTGCCGGCGCCCTCCGGCTCGTGCTCCTGCGCCGCTGCCGCGAGTAGCAGCAGCGCTCGGGTGTCCGGGGGCAGCCCGTCGAGGCGGGCGGCGTGCGCGTCCAGGACGTCCTCGGCGCCGGGCAGTGGATAGGGCGGCGGGGTCCGGCCGGCGAGCTGGTCGGGGGTGAGCCGGCCGGCCAGCCCGGCGAGCAGCCGGGGATTCCCGGCCGCCTCCCGGAGGAGTTCGCCGCGGACCACCGGATCGACCTGGTCCGCGGCATCGGTGATCCGGTCCAGGACGGCGGCCGCCGCGTCGTCGTCGAGAGGGCCGATCCGGAGCGCGGGCAGCCCGGCGAAGCTCGTCTCGTCACCGGCGCCGATCACCACTGCGACCCGGCTGCCCGCGCCGAGCCTGCGGGCCGCGAAGACGAGGGCGGCACGCGATTCGGGATCCCAGGCGTGCGCGTCGTCCACGCACACCAGAAGCGGCTGTTCGGCGCCGAGTTGGCGCAGCAGGGCGAGCAGCGCCGTGGGGGTGATGCCGTCGTGCAGCACGGCGTCGGGCGACAGCGGAAGCGGGCCGGGTGCGGAACAGAGCAGGGCGTGCAGCCCGCTGTACGGCAGCCGCTGCTCGGCCGGGGCCGCGGTGGCGGTCAGGACGGGGCCGGTGCGCCGTTCGCGGTGCGCGGCCACGGCCTTGTCCAGGAGCGCGGTACGACCGATGCCGGGCAGCGCGGTCAGCACCAGCGCACTGCCGTCACCGTTGCGCAGCCGTACCAGCAGAGTGTCGAGGATGGCGAGTTCACCGCTGCGGCCGTACAGCCGGAGCGGACTGTGCACGGTCGTCGATGGAGTCACAACCGGCACGTTACTTCCGCGTAAACAGTGTCGGAAGACGTGCGTCCGCCCCCGGACCGCGCCCGGCCGGTTGTGGGGCACCCTCCCAAGGTGAGCCGTAGTTGACTGTGCACGCGCACAGTGCGGACCCGGTCTCGCGCGCGCCGCCCGTAACGTCGGGCCATGACTGATGAATTCCGTACGGACGACGGTCTGACGCTGCGTTACAGGTCCTGGTCCCGCGGGCCGCGGGCCGGACTGCCCCCGGTGCTCCTGCTGCACGGTTTCGCCGCCGATGCCCGGCTGAACTGGGAGGGTCCCGGTGTGGTCGAGGCCCTGGTGGCGCGGGGCCGCCACGTCCTCGCACTCGACGCCCGGGGACACGGTTCGTCGGACAAGCCGCACGACGACGCCCGGTACGGCGAGTCGGTGATGGCCCGTGACGTGAGGCAGCTGATCGACCGCACCGGTGCCGGCGAAGTGCATCTGGCGGGCTACTCGATGGGGGCGGTCGTGGCGCTGCTCGCGGCCGCAGGCGACGAGCGGATCACCCGGCTGGTGGTCGGCGGGATCGGCGCGGGCGCGGTGGAGGTGGGCGGGCTGGACACCCGGGCCATGCCGCCGGAGCTGGTGGCGGCCGCGCTGACGGCCGAGGACGCGGCCGACGCCCCCGAACGGACCCGGGGCTTCCGGATCCTGGCCGACACCGCGGGCTCCGACCGGCTGGCTCTGGCCGCGCAGATCCGCTCGGTGCACCGGGGCCCGCTGCCGTTGGACCGGATCCGGATACCCACGCTGGTGCTCGCCGGGGCGGACGATCCCCTGGCCGTGCGGCCCGAGGTGCTGGCCGACGCCCTGACGGGCTCACGCCTGAAGGTGCTGCCGGGAGACCATCTCACCGTCGTCCGCGATCCGGGATTCGCCGCCTGTGTCGCCGGGTTCCTCACCGAGGAGGACTGACGCGGCCCGTGGCGGGCCCGACGACGAAGGGCCGGACCGCCGTGCGCGGTCCGGCCCTCACCAGGCGTCAGGAACTACGAGGTGTGGGGGCAGTTGCCCCGGGACTCGGCGATCGTCAGACTCGCCGCGGGCAGCGGGCACAGGAACTGCTCGTAGCGGGAGTCGTTGTCGATGAAGCGCTTCAGCCACGAGATGCTGTACTTCGCGATCGTGGTGTTGGAGGAGTTCGGGGTGAAGTGCGTGGCCCCGCGCAGCTCCACGTACGCCTTGTCCAGCGTGCTCGGCAGCGACTGGTAGAACGGCTCGGAGTGGGTGGCTACGGGGGCGATCGTGTCCCCGTCCGCGCCGAAGATCAGGGTGGGCGTACGGACTTCGGGCCAGGTGGTGTCGAGGTTCCAGCCGGTCAGCGGGATCGCCGCCTTCAGCGAGGTACGGCTCTTGGCGGCCTCCAGAGTGCCGCCGCCGCCCATGGAATGGCCCATCACGCCGAGCCGGGAGGTGTCGATCCGGCTGCGCACCGAGCTCGACTGCGTCAGGTAGTCGAGCGCGGCCAGGAGCTGACGGCCGCGGCTGTCGGGCTGGTCCAGCGTGGTGTTGGTGTCGATGGTGAAGACGACGAAGCCCTGCGAGGCGAGCCGCGGTCCGAGCCAGGCGATGCTGGACTGGTAGGCGGTGAAGCCGGGCGAGATGGCGACCGCGCCGAAGGTGCCGTCCGCGGTGGACGTCGGGTAGTAGATCGTGCCTCCGCCGAAGCCGCTGACGCTCAGCGAGGAGACGCTGGTCTGCGAGACCGCGTACGAGCCGCGGCTCGCCTCGATACTCGAATTGCTCGGGGCCGGGCCGCGCTCGTAGGGGTTGTCGGCGGCCTGGGCGCCCGGCATCAGCGCGGTGCACAGACCCGCGGTGGCGATGGTCGCGGCCAGCAGGCCCTTCACGATGCGGGAACGGCTCCTGGACATCCGGTGGCGCGGGGAGGTGTCGCCGGAGGGGAGGTGCTGCACGAGGGGGGTCCTCTCGGTCGTGGCGTGAGCCACGCCGGGCAGGAACCGAGGACCCGTTGTCACCTGGGGCCGTTCGGGGTGCACCGCGTGGAACCGCCGTTGTTCTCTGGCGGTCGCCACTTTCGCGGTGCACCCCGGTGGTACACATCGGCAACTTCACCGGTCTTCGCGACCGGTGCTCCCTGCCGGTCCTCAGCGGACCGGGTGTCCGGCCTCCCGCAGAGCGCCCTTGACCTCGGAGATCCGCAGATCGCCGAAGTGGAAGACGGACGCCGCGAGGACCGCGTCGGCCCCGGCGTCGATGGCCGGTGCGAAGTCCGCGAGCCGGCCCGCGCCGCCGGAGGCGATGACGGGAACGGTCACGTGCTTCCGTACGGCGGCGATCATCTCGGTGTCGTAGCCGTCCTTGGTGCCGTCGGCGTCCATCGAGTTGAGCAGGATCTCGCCCGCGCCGAGCTCGGCGGCCCGGTGCGCCCACTCGACGGCGTCGATGCCGGTGCCCTTGCGGCCGCCGTGCGTGGTGACCTCGAAGGTGCCGGCGGGCGTGCGGCGGGCGTCCACGGACAGGACGAGCACCTGACGGCCGAAGCGTTCGGCGATCTCCCGGATCAGCTCCGGCCGGGCGATGGCCGCGGTGTTGACGCCGACCTTGTCGGCGCCGGCCCGCAGCAGTTTGTCGACGTCGTCGGGGGTGCGGACGCCGCCGCCGACCGTGAGCGGGATGAAGACCTGCTCGGCGGTGCGGCGCACCACGTCGTACGTCGTCTCCCGGTCACCGCTGGATGCGGTGATGTCGAGGAAGGTCAGCTCGTCGGCGCCCTCGGCGTCGTACAGCTTCGCCATCTCGACGGGGTCACCGGCGTCGCGCAGGTTCTGGAAGTTGACGCCCTTGACGACCCGGCCCTTGTCCACGTCGAGGCAGGGGATGACACGTACCGCGAGCGTCATCGCGCACCTGCCCGGTAGGCCTCGACCTCGACCTCGACGACCAGGCTCGGGTCGACGAGACCGGACACGATGAGCATGGAGGCCGCGGGCCGCACGTCGTCGAACAGCTCCTTGTGGGCGCGGCCGACCTCGTCGGTGTCCCGGGCGTGCGTGACGTACATCCGGGTCCGGACGACGTCCTCGCGGCCGAGACCCAGCTGCTTCAGCGCCTCGAAGGCGACCTGGAAGGAGGTGACGGTCTGCTCGTAGGGGCCGCCGGCGGAGATCGCGCCGCCCACCACCGACGTGCACCCGGCCACCAGCACCAGCCCGTTCGGCAGCTCGACGGCGCGGGAGTAGCCGAACTTCTCCTCCCAGGGGGCGCCGGAGGAGATGCGGTGTACGGAGTCCGTCATACGGAGACCGCCTCCAGCGCCTCTTCGAGGGTGAACGCCTTCGCGTACAGAGCCTTGCCGACGATCGCGCCCTCGACGCCTGCCGGGACGAGCGAGGAGATGGCGCGCAGGTCGTCGAGCGAGGAGACGCCGCCGGAGGCGACGACGGGCTTGTCCGTGGCCGCGCAGACGTTCTTCAGGAGCTCCAGGTTGGGGCCCTGGAGGGTGCCGTCCTTGGCGATGTCGGTGACGACGTAGCGGGCGCAGCCCTCGGAGTCGAGACGGGCGAGCGTCTCGTAGAGGTCGCCGCCGTCGCGGGTCCAGCCGCGGCCGCGCAGCGTGGTGCCGCGGACGTCGAGGCCGACCGCGATCTGGTCGCCGTGCTCGGCGATGGCCTTGGCGACCCACTCCGGGGTCTCCAGGGCGGCGGTGCCGAGGTTGACGCGGCGGCAGCCGGTGGCGAGGGCGGCGGCGAGCGAGGCGTCGTCGCGGATGCCGCCGGAGAGCTCGACCTTGATGTCCATGGCGCCGGCCACTTCGGCGATGAGCGCGCGGTTGTCGCCGGTGCCGAAGGCGGCGTCCAGGTCGACGAGGTGCAGCCACTCGGCGCCGGAGCGCTGCCAGGCGAGTGCGGCCTCCAGCGGGGAGCCGTAGGAGGTCTCGGAGCCGGACTCGCCGTGCACCAGGCGGACCGCCTGGCCGTCGCGGACGTCTACGGCGGGGAGCAGTTCAAGCTTCGGCATTACAGCGTCTCGATCCAGTTGGTCAGCAGCTGGGCGCCGGCATCGCCGGACTTCTCGGGGTGGAACTGGGTGGCCCACAGCGCGCCGTTCTCCACGGCCGCCACGAACCGTTCGCCGTGCGTGGCCCAGGTGACCTTGGGGGCACGGATCTTGGCGTTGGTGACTTCGAGGGACCAGTCGTGCGCCGCGTAGGAGTGCACGAAGTAGTACCGGGCCTCGGGGTCGAGTCCGGCGAACAGCCGGGAGTCCTCGGGAGCCTCGACGGTGTTCCACCCCATGTGCGGGACGACGTCGGCCTTGAGCGGGCCGACCGTGCCGGGCCACTCGTCGAGCCCGTCGGTCTCCACACCGTGCTCGATGCCGCGCTCGAAGAGGATCTGCATGCCGACGCAGATGCCCATGACGGGGCGCCCGCCGGAGAGCCTGCGTCCGATGATCCATTCGCCGCGGGCCTTCTTCAGACCCTCCATGCAGGCGGAGAACGCACCGACGCCGGGCACCAGCAGCCCGTCGGCGTTCATCGCCGTGTCGAAGTCACGGGTGATCTCGACGTCGGCGCCGACATGGGCGAGAGCGCGCTCGGCGGACCGGACGTTGCCGAAGCCGTAGTCGAAGACGACGACCTTCTTCTTCGTATCCACGTTTCGCTCCTCAGTCCCACAGGCCCTGGATCCGCATGACGCCCGCTACCAGGCACATCACGGAAGCGATCGAGAGCAGCACGATGACGCCCTTGGGCATGCCCTGCTTCGAGAAGGAGTAGACCCCGCCGGCCAGGAAGAGACCGACCAGGATCAGGACGGTGTTGAGGCCGGTCACAGGGCGCCCTTCGTGGAGGGGAGGATGCCGGCCGCGCGCGGGTCGTGCTCGCTGGCGTAGCGCAGGGCGCGGGCCAGCGCCTTGAACTGGCACTCCACGATGTGGTGGGCGTTGCGCCCGTACGGGACGTGGACGTGCAGGGCGATCTGCGCCTGGGCGACGAAGGACTCCAGGATGTGCCGGGTCATCGTCGTGTCGTACTCACCGATCATCGGTGCCATGTTCTCGGGCTCGGTGTGCACCAGGTACGGGCGGCCGGAGAGGTCGACGGTGACTTGGGCGAGCGACTCGTCCAGCGGGACGGTGCAGTTGCCGAAGCGGTAGATGCCGACCTTGTCGCCGAGGGCCTGCTTGAAGGCGGCGCCGAGTGCGAGGGCGGTGTCCTCGATGGTGTGGTGCGAGTCGATGTGCAGGTCGCCGTCGGTCTTGACCGTGAGGTCGAACAGTCCGTGGCGGCCGAGCTGGTCGAGCATGTGGTCGTAGAAGCCGACCCCGGTCGCGACATCGACCTTGCCGCTGCCGTCGAGGTTGATCTCGACGACCACGGAGGTTTCCTTGGTGGTCCGCTCCACTCTTCCTACGCGGGCCTCGCGAGTCATGCGTCGTGCTCCTTCTTCAGTTCGCGTACCGCATCGAGGAACGCGTCGTTCTCGGCCGGGGTCCCTGCGGAGACCCGCAGCCATCCCGGTACGCCGTTGTCCCGGACCAGGACGCCCCGGTCGAGGATGTGCTGCCAGGCGGTGTGGCTGTCGGCGAAGCGGCCGAACTGGACGAAGTTGGCGTCCGAGTCGGTGACGTCGAAGCCGAGAGCGCGGAGCTCGGTGACGATCCGGTCGCGCTCGCTCTTGAGCTGCGCGACGTACCCGAGGAGCGTATCGGTGTGCTCCAGGGCGGCGAGCGCGGTGGCCTGGGTGACGGAGGACAGGTGGTACGGCAGCCGCACCAGCTGGACCGCGTCGACGACGGCCGGGTCCGCGGCGAGGTAGCCGAGCCGCAGTCCGGCGGCGCCGAACGCCTTCGACATGGTGCGGGAGAGCACCAGGTGGGGGCGGCCCTCGATCAGCGGGAGCAGCGAGTCGTGGTGGCTGAATTCGCCGTACGCCTCGTCGACCACGACCATCGACGGCTTGGCCGCCTGCGCGGCGTCGTACAGCGCGAGGACGGTGTCGGCGTCGACGGCGGTGCCGGTGGGGTTGTTCGGCGAGGTGATGAAGACGACGTCGGGGCGCTCCTGCGCGATGACCGCGCGGGCCGCGTCGACGTCGATGGTGAAGTCCTCGTTGCGCGGCCCGGAGATCCAGCCGGTGCCGGTGCCGCGGGCGATGAGGGCGTGCATCGAGTACGAGGGCTCGAAGCCGATGGCGGTACGGCCGGGGCCGCCGAAGGTCTGCAGCAGCTGCTGGAGCACCTCGTTGGAGCCGTTGGCCGCCCACACGTGGGCGCGGGTGACCTCGTGCCCGGCGGTGCGGGTGAGGTAGCGGGCGAGCTCGGTACGGAGCTCGACGGCGTCCCGGTCGGGGTAGCGGTTGAGGTCGCGGGCGGCCTCGCGGACCCGTTCGGCGATCCGGTCGACGAGTGCGTCGGGGAGCGGGTACGGGTTCTCGTTGGTGTTCAGCCGGACGGGTACGTCGAGCTGGGGCGCCCCGTACGGGGACTGGCCGCGCAGTTCGTCACGGATGGGGAGGTCGTCCCAGGCGTTGCGCGGGGTGCCGTTTCCCTTGCCGCTGTCCGTGCCGTTGTCCGTGATGCTGTCGTTCGTCACTGCTGCGGAACCTTCCACCCGAACCTGGCCTTGAGCGCGGCGCCGTGGGCGGGGAGGTCCTCCGCCTCGGCGAGGGTCACCACGTGGTGGGTGACCTCGGCGAGCGCGTCGCGCGTGTAGTCGACGATGTGGATGCCGCGCAGGAAGGACTGCACGGACAGGCCCGAGGAGTGGCAGGCGCAGCCGCCGGTGGGCAGGACGTGGTTGGAGCCGGCGCAGTAGTCGCCTAGCGAGACCGGCGACCAGGGCCCGACGAAGATCGCGCCGGCGTTGCGGACGCGGCCGGCGACGGCTGCGGCGTCAGCTGTCTGGATCTCCAGGTGCTCGGCGGCGTACGCGTCGACGACCTTGAGACCGTCCTCCAGGTCGTTGACCAGGACGATCGCGGACTGGCGGCCGGCCAGGGCGGGTTCGATCCGGTCGGCGACGTGCTTGGTCGCGGCCACCTGCGGCTTCAGCTCGGCCTCGGTTGCGGCGGCGAGCTCCTCGGAGTCGGTGACCAGGACCGCGGCGGCCATCGGGTCGTGCTCGGCCTGGCTGATCAGGTCGGCGGCGACGTGGACCGGGTCGGCGGTGGCGTCGGCGAGGATCGCGATCTCGGTGGGGCCGGCCTCGGCGTCGATGCCGATGCGGCCCTTGAGGAGGCGCTTGGCGGCGGCGACGTAGATGTTGCCGGGGCCGGTGACGAGGTTCACGGGCAGGCAGTCCTCGGTGCCGTACGCGAACATCGCGATGGCCTGGGAGCCGCCGGCGGCGTACACCTCGTCCACTCCGAGCAGGGCGCAGGCGGCCAGGATCGTGGGGTGCGGCAGTCCGCCGAACTCCTTCTGCGGCGGGGACGCGACGGCGATGCCCTCGACGCCCGCCTCCTGGGCGGGGACCACGTTCATCACGACGGAGGACGGGTAGACCGAGCGGCCGCCCGGCACGTACAGCCCGACGCGCTCGACCGGCACCCACTTCTCGGTGACGGTGCCACCGGGCACGACCTGAGTGGTGTGCGTGGTGCGGCGCTGCTCGCGGTGGACGAGGCGGGCGCGGCGGATCGACTCCTCCAGAGCGGCGCGGACGGCGGGGTCGAGCGTCTCGAGTGCGCCCGCGATCGCGTCGGCCGGTACGCGGATCGAGCCGAGCCGCACCCCGTCGAGTTTCTCCCCCCAGTCGATCACTGCCGCCGAGCCACGATGGCGTACGTCCTCGCAGATGGGCCGCACCGTCTCCAGGGCGGCTTCCACGTCGAACTCGGCACGGGGCAGCAGGTCGCGCAGGGCGCCGCCCTCGGGGAGGGCGTCGCCGCGCAGATCGATTCGAGAGATCACACCGCAATTCTCTCAGACCGCCTCAGGCGCCCGGACGTCCGTATCACTGGCTGATACATGCCCCCGGTGTGACGGCTGACTATGGGCGTTCACCTGGTCACTCAGAGGGAATAAGGGGATTACGACCTGGTGCGCGACAGAGAGCGGATCAGTGAGCGGCGTCACGCGGCTTCGATTCCGGCTTCGCCTCCCGTTTCGGTTCCGGTTCCGGTTCCGAGGCGGGGAGGGAATCGACGCGGAGCGTCGTCGGACCGACGACGAGACCGGCGCCGGAGTCGCACGACGCCGGGGCCCGCTCGCCATCGTGCACCAGGCCGTTGCAGCTCCGAGTGGAAGGAGCGTCGGTGACCGAACCGCACGACGGGGAAATTCCGGACGGCCTCAGCGCGGCAGAGCTGGGCATGTGGCAGTCCTTCCGGACCGGGACCACCTACGACCTGCGCGCCCGCGACAGGGTGCGCGACGATCCCTTCGCCCCATACCTCTGGGGTCCCGAGCGCAGCGTGGAGGCCCGGGTCGTCGCCCGGCTGCTGCTGAGCGCGCCTCGGGCCCGGCCCGGCCGGGTGGCGGCGCTGAAGCTCCGGGGGCTGCGGATCACGGGAAGGCTCGACCTCGCGGGCGGCCGCGTCGATCCGTACGTGGAACTGACGGGCTGCCGCTTCGATGAGGAGGTGGTGCTGCCCGAGTGCCACTTCACGACGCTGCGGATGGTGGGCTGCGCGGTGCCGCGGCTGGAGGCGGCGCGGCTGCGCACCGAGGGCGACCTGCATCTGCCGCGGTGCCGGATCGAGCGCGGGATCAGGCTCACGGACGCCCAGATCGGTACGGATCTGCTGATCAACCAGATCGACATCGGCCCCGACCGGCAGGGGCGGGCGCTCAACGGTGACGGGCTCACGGTCGCCCAGGACCTGCAGGCCGAGATGATCGAGACGCTCGGCGAGCTGAGCCTGCGCGGGGCGAAGGTGGGCGGTTCGCTCAGTCTGCGCGGCAGCCGGCTGCGGGCGACGCAGGGGCGCCGCGCGCTCAACGCCCCGCAGCTCAGCGTGGAGCGGACGCTGTACATGAGCGAGGCCTGGGTCAGCGTGGATTCGGGGAACCTTGGCACCACTCCCCCGCACGGCATCCCCACATCCGCGACACCGGCCCGCGGCACCCGCCCGCAGGTCTTCCGGTGCCGGGGTGGGGTGCGGCTGGACGACGGGCGGTTCGGTGACGCGGTCGATCTGCACAAGGCCGTCTTCGTGCTGGCCGGCCACGAGGAGCTGTCGCTGCGCCGGATAGTCGCTCCGGAACTGCGGTTCAACCCGGCGCGCCCGGCGCAGGGCAGGGTGGTGCTCAACGGGGCGAAGGTCATCACGCTGATCGACGTGTCGACCAGCTGGCCGGGCCCGGGCGGTCTGGCGATGGGCGGTTTCGTGTACGAGAACCTCGTCCCGTACGGACACTTCCCGCTCTCCCGGCGCCTGGAATGGGTGTCGGCGGCGACCCCGGAGTACGTGCCGGAGCCCTACGAGCGGCTGGCCGCCGTGCTCCGCAGCAGCGGGGAGGACTCGGACGCCCGCGAGGTGCTGCTCGCCAAGCAGCGGCGCCGCCGCGAGACGCTGCCGCCCGCCGCGAAGCTCTGGGGCTTCGTCCAGGACTGGACGGTGGCGTACGGCTACCGGCCCGGGCGGGCCGCGGTGTGGATGGCGGTGCTGTGGGCGGCGGGCACGCTGGCCTTCTCGCGGTACGAGCCCGCCGCGATCAAGGCGGACGAGCATCCGGAGTGGAACGCGGCTCTGTACGCGCTGGATCTGCTGGTGCCGGTGATCAACCTCGGCCAGGACGGGTACTGGCGGATGGAGGGCGGCTGGCAGTGGGTTGCGGCGGTCCTGGTCCTGCTGGGTTGGATACTGGCCACCACCGTCGCGGCCGGCGCCTCGCGGATGCTGCGCCGCAACTGACCGGGCGGGCTGCCCCACGGTGGGGCAGCCCGGCCGGGCCCCCTTGTGCCGGCAGGCCGGGAGGTGACCGAACCCTCGCACCCCTGCGTCGGACGCACGGCCGCATCCCCGCCACCGGAACATCCGGAACAGGCCAGACTCCGCGATTTCCTTTACCCTTTCTTGGCCCCGGACAGCACAACCCATCCACTCCCTACCAAAGCTTCACAGCACCCCTCTGGCGCCGTCCCGACCAGCGCTTTTCAATGGTCTGCACCATGCCTTTCCTCCGCGCCCTGTTCCGTACCGCGCGCATGATCCGGCACGCCCCGGTGCTCTCCGCCGGGTTGCCCGCGGACCATGTGGTGATGCTCGACGCCCCCGACGAGCGGCTCTCGCCCGCGCTGGTGGCGGCCGCCCTCGGGGAGTACGAACCGGCGGCGAAGTTGCTGGCGACGACCCGGGACGCCGCCGAGTGGGAGAGCCGGGACCGATATCTGAACCGGCTGGTGGCCTTCGCCCGCAACCGGGACGGCTGGCTCCGCGACTGGCTGGCCGTCGCCCCGCACGACTGCGACGCGATCCTCGTCAAGGCCCAGCTCGCGGTCGAGCGGGCCTGGGAGTCACCGGCCCGCGCCGAGCAACTGCGCGCGGTCGCGCCGATGATCACGGCGGCGGCCGAGAGCGATCCGCGGGATCCGGTGCCCTGGCGGCTCGCGCTGGACCACGCCCGCGGCACCCATGCCACGCACACCACGTTCGAGGCGCTGTGGGAACAGGCGATACAGCGCTCCTCGCACCATTACGGCTGCCATGTCGCCGCCCTCCAGTACCTCTCCGCCGCCTGGTACGGCTCGCACCGCGAGTGCTTCGACTTCGCCGAACGGGCAGCCGAGGACTCGCTGCCCAGTTCCCTGGTGCAGGCGCTGCCGCTGCGGGCCGCCTTCGCGGTGCTGACCGAGGGGCCGGGGGCCGGGTTCACCTCGGTGCAGGAGGAACGGATCGACTCCGCGGCGGATCTGGCGATCTCGCTGTCCGCCGCCTTCGCACCGGGTGACGCATGGCCGGCCGAGGTGCGCAATCTGCTCGCGTACGTGCTGGTGGTGCGGGGCCGATGGGACGAGGCACTGGAACAGTTCCGGCAGATCGGACCCCACGCGGCGTCGTTCCCATGGACCTCCGTGTCCGACGATCCGCTCGGCAGGTTCCTCGACGTACGGGACGCAGCACGGCTCCAAGTGGCCTCCGGAACGCCGTTGCGCGACCGGGCCGACCGGGGACGGGCGCGCGGCCATTACGCTTGACCGTTGTGACCACCGCTCGCCTGCCTCTGTTCCCGCTGAACGCGGTGCTGTTTCCCGGCCTTGTGCTGCCGCTGAACGTCTTCGAGGAGCGTTATCGCGCCATGATGCGCGAGCTGCTGAAGACCGACGAGGACGAACCGCGCCGCTTCGCCGTGGTCGCCATCCGCGACGGCCGCGAGACCGCCCCGACGGCCGCGGGCATGCCGGACGCGGTGAGGGTCCCCGTCGAGCGCGGCCCGGCGGACGGCTTCGGCCCGGACCCCGTCCAGACGTTCCACCGGGTCGGGTGCATCGCCGACGCGGCGAAGATCCGGGAGCGTTCGGACGGCAGCTTCGAGGTCCTGGCGACCGGCACCAGCCGTGTGAAGCTCCTGTCCGTGGACGCGACCGGCCCGTATCTCACCGCCGAGCTCGAAGAGCTGGACGAGGATCCGGGCGAGGAGGCGGAGGCGCTCACCGAGGGCGTCCTGCGGGCCTTCCGCGCGTACCAGAAGCGACTGGCCGGCGCGAGCGAGCGCTCCCTGACCACGGGCGCGGAGCTGCCCGACGAGCCGTCGGTCGTCTCCTATCTGGTCGCCGCCGCGGCGGTCCTCGACGTCCCCGCCAAACAGCGGCTGCTCCAGGCCCCGGACACCGCGACCCGGCTGCGCGAGGAGCTGACGATCCTGCGCTCCGAGACCGCCGTCATCCGCCATCTCCCGTCGCTGCCCGCCGTGGAACTCACCCGCGCCCCGACCCACCCCAACTGAGCGACCGGAGGGCCACTCCCCCGTGGCGAAGAAGCCGAAGAAGCAGCCCCAGTCCGGCGGCACCCCCGCGACGGTCGCGCTGACCGCGGCCGGCACGGAGTTCACGGTGCACGCGTACGAGCACGACCCCGCGTCGGCCTCCTACGGCGAGGAGGCGGCCGAGGCCCTCGGAGTCTCCCCCGACCGGGTGTTCAAGACCCTGGTCGCCGACGTGGACGGCCGGCTGACGGTCGCGGTCGTCCCCGTGGCGGGCTCCCTGGACCTGAAGGCCCTCGCCTCGGCGGCCGGCGGCAAGCGCGCCACCATGGCGGACCCGGCGGCTGCGGAGCGCACCACGGGCTACGTGCTCGGCGGCATCTCCCCCCTGGGCCAGCGCAAACGGCTGCCCACGGTGCTGGACGCGTCGGCGCGGTCCCACACGACGATCTGCGTGTCGGCGGGCCGCCGCGGCCTGGAGGTCGAACTGTCCCCCACGGACCTGGCCGCCCTGACGGACGCGGTGTTCGCCCCGATCGGCCGGGCGTAGACCCACCGCGGTCCGCCGCCCCCGGCCGCCCCGGTCTCGTCCTCATACGTTCGACGGGCCCACCATCGCCCCGTCCACCCGCCACCGGAGGACCGGGGCACAACCCAGCCCGTCCGGCGCTTGAGGACCGGGGCACAACCCAGCCCGTCCGGCGCTTGAGGACCGGGGCACAACCCAGCCCGTCCGGCGCTTGAGGACCGGGGCACAACCCAGCCCGTCCGGCGCTTGAGGACCGGGGCACAACCCAGCCCGTCCGGCGCTTGAGGACCGGGGTCCGGGGCAGAGCCCCGGTTACGGGAAGGGGCGGGTAGGGGACAAGCCCCGCGCAGCGGCCCCGCTCACCCGGCGGCCGGCGGCGCAGGCGGCTCGGGCGAGGACGACGGCGCAGGCGCAGGACCCGACGGCGCAGGACCCGACGGCGCACCCCCGGACGGCACCGAGTGGTACACCCCCCACTCCGGCTCCGGATCCCGCGGCCCGAACAGCGCCGTCAACCCCAGATGCACGGCCATCGCCGCCAACGACCACGCCAGCAACGCCCCCTTCGCATGCAGCTCCAGCGGCGCATCGAAGATCACACCCTTGCCGACCTCGCGCGCATGGGCGACCACGTCGTCGGTCGGCCCCAGCCGGGTACCGAGCTGCCACGCCAGGAGCGAGCCGAGTACGCCGCCCACGGCGAGCGCCACCACGAGGGCGATTCCGCCCTTCCGGTGGAACCAGAAGACCAGCCCCGCCGAAACCGCACCGAAGGCCAGCGCGAGCAGCGCGAACGTGCCGTCGGCGCCGATCGCCTCCTCGCCCTCGCTGTCGCTGAGGAAGACGGCCGTGGAGTCGGAGACCAGTGGCACCCGCGGCGCCAGCCACAGCCAGAGCAGGCCGAGCGCGACCCCGGCGACCGTCACGGCGACGGCGACCAGTGCCGCCCGGCGCAGTTCCGTACGGAGTTCTCTCTCCTCCGGCGACCGCAACAGGGTTCCGAGGTGGGATCCACCGGGGCCACCCCCTTCCGGCGGCTTCTGCCACGGGTCGTGGGGCGAGGGCTGGTGCGGCGGCGTCAGAGGTGCTGTCACCGTGCCATCGTGCCAGGCGTCCTTGTGGCGCGCCTCACCGGACCGCTGCCCTGCGGTACGCCCAGGTCGCCACGGCGAGCGAGAGGACGCCCACGACGGCGCAGACGGCGAGATCGAGGGCGATGACGGCCCAGTCGGGGTGGGCGTCGAAGGAGCGGGCGAGCGCCTCGACACCGTAGGTGGAGGGCAGCAGGTCGCGGGCCCAGCCGATGGGCCCGGGCAGCCGGTCCGCCGGGAGCACGCCCAGCAGGAGCGCCGCGGACATGCCCAGCTGGCCCAGCAGCGTGGCCAGCTCCTGCCGGGGTGCGAGCAGCCCGAAGGCGGCGCCGAGTCCGGAGAGGGCCGCGCCGGAGAGCGGGATGACCGCGACGAGCACCCACAGATGGGTGACGGGCAGCCCGAACAGCACGCTGCCCGTCACCGCCGTCACGATCGTGCCGGGCACGGTGAAGGAGGCGTACGCCCCGGCCGCGCCGAGCACCACGGCGGCGGGCGGCACCGGCAGGGTCGCGTAGTGGTCGAGCCCTCCCTGGGCCCGCAGCTGCCCGAAGTACTGGGCGAGCATGTTCAGCGCGACGAAGGCGACGACCAGGACGCTGGACCCGGCCACGACGGCGCGGGCCTCGGAGCCGCCGTCCACGACCCCGCGCATCAGGACCATGATCCCGATGGACTGGAAGGTCGCCACGAAGAGCAGCGGGATGCGGGCGACGCGGGCGCGGGACAGCTGGGCCCGGTAGACCGCGGCGAGCGAGGGGAACAGCCGGGCGCGCGGCGCGAGCGGCGCGGGCGCCGGGCCCGGTGCGCCGGCGTCGTCACCGGCCGGCCCGCTCCGCCCCGTCCGGCCCGGCTGCCCGTCCTGCCCGGACACCGCTTCCGCAGGAACGATGCTCGTCACCTGACGCTGCTCCTGTTCGGTCCCTGCCCGGCCACGCACCCGTACCGCTCCGCTTCGCCCACCGCACCGATCCCGCTCATGACTTCACCAGTCCCTTGGTCGCGTCCCCGCCGAGCGCCAGGTAGACATCCTCCAGGCTGGGTGTCGCCAGGGTGAAGTCGTCGAGTGCGGCGAAGGCCGCGCCACCGGTCACGGCGGCGACCGCCGCCCGCGCCTCGTCGGGCCCGAGCCGCAGCACCCAGCGCCGCCCGGACTCCTGCGCGGACGCCCGCAGGGCGGCGACCTCGGGCACGTCCAGCGGCGCACGCTCGCGCCACACCAGCTCCACCCGGACCTCGCCCGCGACCCGCTCCTTGAGCCCGGCCGGGGTGTCGCAGGCGATGACCTTGCCGCGTTCGATGACGGCGACCCGGTCGAGGACGGTCTCGGCCTCGATGACGTTGTGGGTGACCAGCAGCACCGTCGCACCGCGTTCGGCTCGCCGGCGGTCGACGGCGGCCCAGACGGCACGCCGGGCCACGGGGTCCATTCCGGTCGTCGGCTCGTCGAGAATGAGCACCGGCCGCTCCCCGACCAGTGCGGCCGCGACGCAGGCGAGCCGTCGCTGTCCGCCGGAGAGCTTCTTCAGGGGGCGGCCGGCAAGCTCGTCGAGGCCGAGTTCACCGAGCACCGCGTCGCGTTCGGCGCGGGCCTCGCGCACCGGCAGGCCGCGCAGCCGTCCGGTGGTCTCGGCGGCGAGGCCGACGGTCAGCTCGTCGAGCGCGGTCGATTCCTGCCCGAGGTAGCCGATCAGCCGGGAGGCCCGTTCGGGATGGCGCACGAGGTCGTGGCCCAGCATGTCGACGCTGCCGGAGTCGGGCCGCATCAGTCCGGTGAGCTGTCGTACGAGGGTGGACTTGCCGGCGCCGTTGGGGCCGAGCAGTCCGAAGATCTCACCGCGCCGGATGTCCAGGCTGATGCCGTCGGTGGCACGCACCTCGGGTGTGGCGGGCGTTCCGCGCCGGCCCCGGGCCGCGGGATAGGTCTTGACCAGATCACGCACCGCGCACACGGTGCCGTTCGCCGTCTGCGCCTGTGCTGTGCCCGTACTCACGAGGTACGAGGGTACGGGGTCCGGAGACCCGCATTACGCCCGGGGCCGCACCGATCGGACATCAACGCGGTGAACACGGACCGGGTTGAGCACCGCAGGTACCGATGCGGCCTCAGTCCCCGGACGCCGCCGCATTCTCCGGTTTCCCGACGGCAGGAGCATGCCGGTCGGCCACCGGGGTGTGCTTCTCGCCCGCGGGGGCGTGCTCCGCCGCGGCCCGTACGTCGATCTCGCGCCAGAAGCCCGCCCGGATCGCATAGCGGTCGTGCTCGTCGATCTGGTCGTCCTTGTGCGCGAGCAGCCCGAAGCGGGCCGCGTACCTCAGCAGTTCGCCGTCGATGCGGTGCGGGATGCGGGGGTACATCGTGGACAGCTTCTGCAGGTGGACGGTCTCCGGCAGCCGTTCCATCCAGCGCCGGGCGAAGACCTGCCCCACCTCGAAGGGGTCACCGCCGACCGTGGTGATGTCCTCCTCCCGGTCCGCCCAGCGCTGCTCGGCGCTGGTGACCTGGGCGAGCGTCGGCAGGGAGGCGGTCTCGGGGGGTTCGCCGAGGGGGCCGCCGCGCTCCACCCATCCCCGGTCGGAGGACCAGCGCAGAGTCGCGTTGGCGGGCGGCGGGGCAGGCTGCTGCCGGTCCGCCTGGGCCCCGGGGCCGCGCAGGGTGCCCGCGAGGTCCTTCGGGGTCGGGACGCCCCTGCCGCCGTGGCCGTGTGCGGTGTGGCCGGTGTTCTCGTCGGGCGGTGCGGACGTGCCGTTACGGGCGTCTTCGGCCTGGGCCCGGGCCTGGGAGCCCCGCTCGGCGGAGGCCGCGAGGGCCGCCTCGGGCAGGGGCGCGGAGAGGATCGCGGCGATCTCGGGGCGCGGTACGGGCGGCGGGGTGCAGGCGCCGCCGGTCTCCTTGGCCCGTACGGCCTGGGTGATCCAGGCCCGGTCCAGCACACGCCGCTCGTCCGCCTCCGCGACCAGGTCCTCCGACTGGTTGTAGTCGCCGTCGGCGGCCTGGACGGCCCAGAGGTGGACGGCGACGCCGTGCTCCTTGGCGGACATCAGGCCGGGCAGCAGATCGCCGTCGCCGGTCACCAGGACGACGTCCGAACAGGCCCGGTTCCTGGCGAGTTCGGTGAGCTCTGCGTGCATCGCCGCGTCGACGCCCTTCTGCGCCCAGCGCCCGTCGCTGCGGGTGAGGGCGCCCAGCCGTACCGTCACCCGCGACATGACGCGCAGCCTGCGGTGTTCGGGCTGCGGTACGCGGTCGGGGGCGCCGTCGAACCAGTAGATCCGCAGCAGAGGCTGTTCCGTGTCGGCCTCGGCCCGCTCCCGCAGGGCCTGGATCAGAGCCGCGTGGTCGACGGTGATGCGGGAACGGGCGGGCTCTCCGGCCAGCAGGCTCGCGGCTGCGCCCAGCAAGTAGCCGGCGTCCACCAGGACGACGCAACGGTCCACGCGTTCCACCCTCTTCCAGGAATTCGGGAACGGGTCCGACGGGTCCGGTCTTCGGAAAAGGATCGGCTCCGCTTACTCAGGGTTTCCTTCGAGTCTGCCCGACCGCACGGGGGTTAACGGTCGGAACTCGATCATCGGCGTGGCGTATCCGGAAAACGGCGCATCATACCTCCTCGCTACGCACGGTAATGATCCAACATGCGCGGTTTATCCGATTATGTGAATCTGACATCGGTCCTGGCCCCGAGAGTCCCCATAGGAGGAACACCATGGCCAAGAACAAGAACCGCAAGCAGGGCAGCCAGCAGGATCGCGCGTCCGAGTCGGAGCGCGGTGCGCAGGAGGCACGGTCCACGGCTTTCGAGTCGCAGAACCAGCCCCAGGCGCAGTCCCAGGGCAGCCCTGCCGATGTTGCGCGTAAGCATCAGCGGCGCTTCGGCCACAACTGACCGGACTTCTCCGGTACGGCCACAGGCCGGTAGCCGAGAGGGGCGCACCCGCTTTCGCGGGGCGCCCCTCTCGTGCGTGCGGGTGCGGGCAGTGGCTCAGCCGGCCAGGCAGGACGGGCCGAGAAGCACCTTCAGGTCACCGAAGAGCGCCGGGTCGGGCTTCACCCGGTGCCGGTCGAGCCGGAGCACCGTCGTCTTGCGGGGGCCCTGGAGCTTGATCCGTACCTCGGTGTCGCCCCGGTGGCTGTTGAGCACCTCGCCGAGCCGGCTGACCATGGGCGGGGTGATCTTGACGGTGGGGATGGTCAGGACCACCGGTGCGTTGGTACCCGCCGACGAGATGTCGGGGACCTGCATCTCCATGGCGACCAGCCGGGGCACGTCCTCGCGCTTGTCGAGCCGGCCCTTGACGAAGACGACGGTGTCCTCGACGAGCTGGGTGGAGACCAGCTGGTAGGTGGCCGGGAAGAACATGCACTCGATGGAGCCGGCCAGGTCCTCGACGGTGGCGATGGCCCAGGCGTTGCCCTGCTTGGTCATCTTGCGCTGGAGGCCGGAGATGATGCCGCCGATGGTGACGATCGCCCCGTCACTGTGCTCACCGCCGGTGAGCTGCGAGATCGCCGCGTCGGACTTGTCGCTCAGCACGTGCTCGATACCGAAGAGCGGGTGGTCGGAGACGTAGAGCCCGAGCATCTCGCGCTCCTGGGCCAGCAGGTAGGACTTCTCCCACTCGATGTCGGAGAACTCGACGTCGAGCCCGAAGCCCGGCTCGTCGCTGTCCTCCTCACCGCCGCCGAAGAGGTCGAACTGTCCCTCGGCCTCCTTGCGCTTGACCTGCACCACGTTGTCGATCATGGGCTCGTGGTGGGCGACGAGGCCCTTGCGGGTGTGGCCCATCTCGTCGAAGGCACCGGCCTTGATGAGCGACTCCACGGTCCGCTTGTTGCAGACGACCGCCTCGACCTTGTCGAGGAAGTCGGGGAAGCTGCTGTACTTCCCCTTCGCCTTGCGGCACCGGATGATCGAGTCGACGACGTTCTGGCCGACGTTACGGATGGCCGTCAACCCGAAGAGGATGACGTCGTCACCCTGTGCGGCGAAGTTCGACTCGGACTCGTTGACGTTCGGCGGGAGCACCTTGATGCCCATGCGACGGCACTCGTTGAGGTACACCGCCGACTTGTCCTTGTCGTCCTTGACCGAGGTGAGCAGCGCCGCCATGTACTCGGCGGGGTAGTTGGCCTTGAGGTATCCGGTCCAGTAGGTGACCAGGCCGTACGCGGAGGAGTGCGCCTTGTTGAAGGCGTATCCGGCGAACGGGACCAGCACGTCCCACAGCGCCTTGATCGCGGCGTCGGAGAAGCCGTTCTTCTTGGCGCCCGCCTCGAACAGGACGAAGTTCTTCGCCAGCTCGTCGGCCTTCTTCTTGCCCATCACACGGCGCAGGATGTCGGCCTCGCCGAGCGAGTACCCGGCGACGATCTGGGCGGCCTTCTGCACCTGCTCCTGGTAGACGATCAGGCCGTAGGTGAGGCCGAGGACCTCCTTGAGCGGCTCCTCCAGCTCCGGGTGGATCGGAGTGATCTCCTGGCGGGCGTTCTTCCGCTCGGCGTAGTTCGTGTGGGAGTTCATGCCCATCGGGCCCGGCCGGTACAGGGCCGAGACGGCGGAGATGTCCTCGAAGTTGTCGGGCTGCATCTGGCGCAGCAGCGAACGCATCGGCCCGCCGTCGAACTGGAACACCCCGAGCGTGTCGCCCCGGCAGAGCAGCTCGTACGTCTTGGGGTCGTCCAGCGGCAGCGCCAGCATCTCCAGATCGATGCCCTTGTTGGACTTCACCATCTTGATGGCGTCGTCCATGATCGTCAGGTTGCGCAGCCCCAGGAAGTCCATCTTCAGCAGGCCGAGCGACTCGCACTGCGGGTAGTCCCACTGCGTGATGGTGACGCCGTCGGAGTGCCGCACCCAGACCGGGGCGTGGTCGACGATCGGCTCGCTGGACATGATGACGCCGGCGGCGTGCACGCCCATCTGCCGGACCAGGCCCTCGACGCCCTTCGCCGTGTCGATGACCTTCTGGACGTCCGGCTCGTTCTCGTACATCCCCCGGATCTCGCCCGCCTCGCTGTAGCGCGGGTGCTTGGGGTCGGTGATGCCGTTGAGGTCGATGCCCTTGCCGAGGACGTCGGCGGGCATGGCCTTGGTGAGCCGGTCGCCCATCGCGTACGGGTAGCCGAGGACGCGGGCCGAGTCCTTGATCGCGTTCTTGGCCTTGATCTTGCCGTAGGTGCCGATCATGGCGACCTTGTCGGCGCCGTACTTCTCGGTCACGTACCTGATCACCTCGACGCGCCTGCGCTCGTCGAAGTCGATGTCGACATCGGGCATGGAGACGCGCTCGGGGTTGAGGAACCGCTCGAAGATCAGTCCGTGCTCGATCGGGTCGAGGTCGGTGATGCCCATCGCGTACGAGACGATCGAGCCGGCGGCGGAGCCTCGGCCGGGGCCGACCGCGATGCCGTTGTTCTTGGCCCACATGATGAAGTCGGCGACAACCAGGAAGTACCCCGGGAACCCCATCTGGATGATGATGTCCATCTCGTACTCGACCTGCTTCTGCCGGTCCTCGGGGACCCCGCCCGGGAAGCGGCGGTCCATCCCGACGCGGACCTCCTCCTGGAACCAGGTGATCTCCGTGTAGCCGTCCGGGATGTCGAACTTCGGCATCAGGTCGCGCTTCTCGAACATCCCGGTGGTGTCGATCTGCTGCGCGACCAGCAGGGTGTTGGCGCAGCCCTCCTGCCAGGCGTCCGAGGAGTCGACGCCGTACATCTCGTCCGTCGTCTTGAGGTAGTAGCCGGTGCCGTCGAAGCGGAAGCGGTCCGGGTCGGAGAGGTTCTTGCCGGTCTGGATGCAGAGCAGTGCGTCGTGTGCGGTCGCCTCGCTGGCGTAGGTGTAGTGCGAGTCGTTCGTCACGAGCGGCGGGATGTTCAGCTTCTTGCCGATTTCGAGGAGCCCGTCACGGACCCGGCGCTCGATCTCGATGCCGTGGTCCATCAGCTCCAGGAAGTACTTGCCCTCGCCGAAGATGTCCTTGTAGTCGGAGGCCGCCTGGACCGCCTCGTCGAACTGCCCGAGCCGCAGCCGCGTCTGCACCTCGCCCGAGGGGCAGCCGGTGGACGCGATCAGGCCCTCGGACCACTGGGAGATGGTCTCCCTGTCCATGCGCGGCCACTTCTGCAGCCAGCCCTCGGCGTAGGCGTCCGAGGACAGCTTGAAGAGGTTGTGCAGCCCCTTGGCGTTCGACGCCCAGATCGTCTTGTGGGTGTAACCACCCGAACCGGAGACGTCGTCGCGCTTCTGGTGCGGCTGGCCCCACTGGATCTTCCGCTTGTGCTTGCGCGACTCCGGGGCGACGTACGCCTCGATACCGATGATCGGTGTCACATTCGCCTTGGCGGCCGAATGGAAGAAGTCGTACGCCCCGTGCAGGTTGCCGTGGTCCGTCATCGCGATATGGGACATGCCCATCTCGTTGCAGGCCTCGAACATGTCCTTGAGCCGCGCGGCACCGTCCAGCAGCGAGTACTGGGTGTGGACGTGAAGGTGCGTGAAAGGCGGCTTGGTCACGGCGCTGTGCCTCCGGGGAAACTGACGATGACGGGCTGGGGGGACAGCGTGGAAGTCTACGTCTCCGAGGTGACGGACGACGGGCACTCCGCGATACGGTCGCGCGTTGGAAGGGCGAGAACACCCGTCCCTTTTGTCATGTACGTCGTCATGCAGGCCAGGTACCAGGAGGCACCCAGAGATGTCGGAAACGCAGACCGGCGCAGCGCAGCGCGGGGAGCAGATCCTCGAGGTCTTCGACACCGCTTTCGGTGAGCTGCTGGCCGCCGATCCGGCTGCCTTCCGGGTGAAGTTCCGCAAGATGGCGGGCTCTGCCTTCGCCTTCTACCGGGGCACGGCGTGTCTCTTCTACAACGACCTGGAGCGGGAGCGGCACGGCGGCCCGTATCTCGACGAGCGCACCGGCCGGGTGTGGATCCACGGCGATCTGCACGCGGAGAACTTCGGCACGTACATGGACGCCAACGGGCGCCTGGTCTTCAACGTGAACGACTTCGACGAGGCCTATGTGGGCCCCTTCACCTGGGACCTCAAGCGCTTCGCCGGCTCCGTCGCCCTGATCGGTTACGCGAAGGCGCTGAGCGACGACCAGATCAGCGAGCTCGTCCGGGTCTACGCGGCGGCCTACCGCGAGCGGATCCACGCGCTGGCGACGGGCGCGAAGAACGACGAGGTGCCGCCGTTCACACTCGACACCGCCGAAGGGCCGCTCCTGGACGCCCTGCGGGACGCCCGGTCGCTGACCCGGTTCTCGTTGCTGGACTCGATGACCGAGATCCGTGACTTCGAGCGCAGGTTCACGGAGGGCGGCGGCTCGATCGACCTGGACGCGGCGACGCGCTACAAGGTCCTCGCGGCGTTCGACGGGTATCTGGAGACGCTGCCGGAGTCGAGTCTGACCCGGCCCGACTCCTACCGGGTGAAGGACGTCGTCGGCCGTCGCGGGATCGGCATCGGATCGGCCGGGCTGCCCTCGTACAACATCCTTCTGGAGGGCAACAGCGACGCCCTGGAGAACGATGTCGTGATCTATCTCAAGCAGGCACAGACCCCTGCCGTCTCCCGGCACATCACGGACACGGCGGTGCGGGGCTACTTCCAGCACGAGGGGCACCGCACGGTGATCTCGCAGCGCGCCCTGCAGGCGCACGCCGACCCGTGGCTGGGCTGGACCGAGCTGGACGGGGCCGGGCAGCTGGTCGCCGAGGTGTCGCCGTACGCGGTCGATCTGGACTGGTCCGACATCGACGAGCCCGAGGAGATCGCGGCGGTCGTCGCCGACCTCGGCCGGGCGACGGCGACGATGCACTCCGCGGCGGACGACGAGAGCGGCCACTCGCTGGTGCCGTTCTCGACCGAGCGGGCGATCGACGCGGCGATCGCGGCGGACGAGGAGGGCTTCGGGGACCTGCTGGTGGACTTCGCCCACAGCTACGGGTCCCGGGCCCGCGCGGACCACCAGATCTTCGTGGACCTGTTCCGCAACGGCCGCATCCCGGGGCTGTAGGAAACGCACAAGGAGCTGTAAGCCTTCCCACGGCGCCCAGGACCTTTAGGGCTCGCTTACAGGTTCGCATGCGACACTCCCTGACGATGGACATCTCCGGGACGCAGCTCAGAGTCGTGCGCGCGGCGCTTTTCACAGCGCTCGTCGTGACGCTCTCCGCTGCCTCCCACGTGCTGCTCTCCCGGGTCCCGCTGCCGCTGACCCTCGTCGCCGTGCTGGCCGGCGCCGTCTTCGTCATGGCCTACGCGCTGGCCGGCCGGGAGCGCGGCTTCGGAGCCATCGCCGGGCTGCTGGTCCCCCTGGAACTGGCCGCGGACACCGTCTTCACCACCGGCCAGCACCTCTGTTACGGCGCGGCGGGCGGCCCCATCGCGGGGCCGCTGCGGTCGGTCGGCGTCGACGTGCTGTGCGGCGGCGGTGACGTCGGGACGGGCGCGACGGGGCTCGGCGGCGTCGGCCAGGTGGGCACCCCCTGACTTCGGTGGCCGTGGGCGGTCACGGCGCGGCCGCACTGCTGGCCTCGCCCGGCCCCCTGGTGCCGTGGCTGCTGCTGGCCGCGCACGTGACGGTCGGACTGCTCGCCGCCGCCTGGCTGCACCGCGGCGAGCTGGCGCTCGCCGGGCTGCTCGGCACGTTCGCCCTGCTGGCGTTCCGGCCGCTGCTGATCGCGGTGGCCGTGGCGGGGGCGGCCCGCCGCTCCGTACTCCTCAAGGTCCGTACGGCCGGCCCCGGCCCGCACCTGCTCGTCCACAGCCGCTTCCTGGTGCACTCCGTGGGACGGAGGGGACCACCGCGCTCGGCCTGCGCCACCGCCTGAGCACGCAAGTCCCTGATGACGTACGACCACGCACCCCACGGAGAACCGACCATGAGCAAGCGCAACAGCCAGGCCAACAAGTCCGCCGCCCGCGAGCGGCTGCGCGTGGAGCGCGAGCGCCAGGCCAAGAAGGACCGCACCCGCCGGCAGGTCGTCGTCGGCCTCTCGGTCGTCGCCGCCCTCGCGATCATCGGCGGCGGCGCCTACGGCGTGATGCAGCTGAACAAGCCGGACCAGTGGGACGCCGCGAAGGACGCGAAGAACGTCACCGCACCGAAGAACACCTCGGGCGAGGACGGCACGACCGTGGTGGTCGGCAAGTCGACCGCCAAGAAGACCCTGGAGCTGTACGAGGACTCCCGCTGCCCGATCTGCGCCCAGTTCGAGCAGTCCGTCGGCGAGACCGTCCACAAGGACGTCGACGCGGGCAAGTACAAGGTCAAGTACGTCGGTGCCACGTTCCTCGACAACAATGGCGGCGAGGGCTCGAAGAACGCGCTGAGCGCCCTGGGCGCCGCGCTGAACGTGAGCCCCGAGGCCTTCCTCGACTACAAGTACGCCCTCTACTCCGCGAAGTACCACCCGGAGGAGACGGACGACAAGTTCAAGGACGACTCGTACCTGATCAAGGTCGCCGACACGGTGGACGCGCTGAAGGGCAATGACGCGTTCCAGAAGAACGTCAAGGACGGCACGTACGACGCCTGGGCGATGAAGATGTCCGCCGCCTTCGACAAGACCGGCGTCGAGGGCACTCCGACGCTGAAGATGGGCGGCAAGACGCTGACCGGTTCGGACAACAAGAACGCCCCGATGACGGTGGCGGACTTCAACACCGCGATCACCGCAGCGCTGAAGGGCTGATCCGCCCCGCCCCGGACGAACGGGCAGGTGAACCCGCCGGGTTCACCTGCCCGTTCGCGTCCGCCGTGCGCGCGGACCGTCAGGATCCAGCCACTGGAGCCCGTGTTGACGGCTGATGACGACGCCGTGCCGGGCGGCTTCCTCCATGGATCCAATCCGGACACACCGGCCCTGAGTACACCCCGGTAGATGACGTACGTGTCTCAAACTCCGGAGCGGGCAGAAGATTTTCTTCCCGTTAAGCCGATTTGCACCATGAATGAATGGGCCGGATCGATCCTCACCCATGCATGACATGCCCACGTAATCTCCCCGGCGGCGGGTGAGGAAATCCCTCCCCCACACATCCGCGAGGAGCCCCTGTGCGCACTCTTGCTCGTATATCACCGCGTATGCGTCACCGTGCGATCGGCACCGCCGTCCTGGCCGGAACCCTGGCCCTGGCACCCCTCTCCGTCTCCTCCGGCGCCACCGCCGCTTCGGGCAAGGCCTCCGCGGCCACATCGGCCGAGGCCTGCGCCGACGCCCCGGCCGGCGCCACCGCCCGCCAGTCCCGCCCCACGGGCCCGCAGCACGCCGCGGATCCCAACGAGCTCACCACGGCCCAGGCCGCGGCCATCGACAAGCAGCTGAAGCAGAGAGTCGCCGAGCGCCGGGTCACCGGCTCCGCGCTCGCCGCCGGCGCGACCGTCCCCGTCTACTTCCACGTCATCCACTCCGGCACCACGGGCAAGCTCACCGCGGGCGCCATCAGCAGCCAGATGAGCGTGCTGAACGCCGCGTACAGCGGCCAGGGCACCGGCAACAGCCCCACCGGCTTCCAGTTCTCCCTGGCGGGCACCGACTACACGGACAACGCCTCCTGGTACAACGTCTCCTCGGGCTCGTCGGCCGAGAAGGCCATGAAGACGGCCCTGCGCAAGGGCGGCAAGAACGCGCTCAACGTCTACACCGCCAACCTCGGCGGCGGACTGCTCGGCTGGGCGACGTTCCCGAGCTCCTACAACTCCAGCCCCTCCATGGACGGCGTGGTGATCCTGGACACCTCGCTGCCGGGCGGCTCCGCCACCAACTACGACGAGGGCGACACCGCGACGCACGAGGTCGGCCACTGGATGGGGCTCTACCACACGTTCCAGGGCGGCTGTAACGGCAACGGCGACTACGTCTCCGACACCCCCGCGGAGAAGTCCGCCGCCTTCGAGTGCCCGACCGGGCGCGACACCTGCACCAACAAGACGGGCGTCGACCCGATCCACAACTTCATGGACTACACGTACGACTCCTGCATGTACCAGTTCACCGCCGGCCAGGTGCAGCGGATGAGCGACAGCTGGACCGCGTACCGCGGCTGATCCGCCCGCTCGTGCCCGAGGGGCCCCGCGCCGTTCCGTGCGCGGGGCCCCTCGTGTGCTCACAGCGTGGCGAGGAAGCCGATCGCGACCTTCCAGGCCAGCTCGGCCGACGCCTGGTCGAAGTCCGGCAGTTCCGCGTCGGTGAACAGGTGCCCCGCGCCGGGGTACCGGTAGACCTCGACATCGGCGCCGGTCCGCTGCATCTGCAGATACCAGGAGTTCAGCCAGTCGTGCGTCTCGAACGGGTCCGGGTCGGCGACGTGCAGCTGTACGGGCAGTTCGTCCACCGACGCGTTCTCGGCGATGTCCGACGTGCCGTGGAAGAGCAGCAGCCCGCGGGCCTTCGCGTCCCCGAGCGCCAGCGTCTGGGCGACGGACGCCCCGAGCGAGAAGCCCACGTACACCAGCCCGCGGTCGGAGTAGGGCGCAGCGGCGAGCACGGCCCGCTTGAGCAGCTCCTCCTTGCCCGTCTCCTCCTTGAAGGCCAGTCCTTCCTCGACGGATTCGAAGGTGTGTCCCCCGAAGAGATCGGGCACGTGCACCTCATGCCCGGCGGCGCGCAGCCGGTCGGCGGCCGCGTGCACCGCGGGGCGCAGGCCGTACGTCGAGTGGAAAAGCATGATGTTCATGAGGTCCATGGTGCCATTTACGGTCGAGAGCATGGAGAGCGACGACATGGAGAACGTACTGCGTCCGCTGATCGTCCTCGGCGGCTCGGCCCTGATCACCCTGGTGGCGGGCTGGCTGCTCGACCTGCTGCTCAGGCGGGCCGACGGCCGGCACAACGAGACCCCGTTGTGGGGTCTGCTGCGGCGCTGCCGGATCCCGTTCCAGCTGACGCTGTGCACGGCACTGCTGCGGGGCACGTACACCCACACCCGGCTCGACCTGGTCAGCGACCACGGGACGGGCATCGGTCAGGTGCTGACGCTGGTTCTGATCGGGGCGTCGGCCTGGCTGGTGGTGCGGATCGCGGTCGCGGTGGTGGACTCGGTGTACGCGCGCTACGCGGCGAACACCCGGGATCCGGCACGGGTACGGCGGGTACGGACGCAGGTGACGCTGATCCAGCGGGTGGTCATCGCGATCGTGACGACCGTCGCCGTCGCCGCGATGCTGCTGACGTTCCCCGCCATGCAGACGGTCGGCACCTCGATGCTGGCCTCGGCGGGCGTCCTCGGCATCGTCGCGGGTGTCGCCGCCCAGTCCACGCTCGGCAACCTCTTCGCGGGGCTGCAGATCGCCTTCGGCGACATGGTGCGGATCGGTGACACGGTGGTGGTGGACGGCGAGTGGGGCACGGTCGAGGAGATCACGCTGACCTTCCTCGCGGTCCGGACCTGGGACGAGCGGCGGATCACGATGCCGGTCTCGTACTTCACCAGCAAGCCGTTCGAGAACTGGTCGCGCGGCGGTGTCCAGATGAGCGGTTCGGTCTTCTTCCACCTCGACCACTCGGCCCCGGTCGCCGCCATGCGCGAACAGCTGCGGGACATCCTGGGCGAGTGTGCCGCCTGGGACGGCCGGGACTGGTCGCTGGCGGTCACCGACACCACGCCCTCGACGATCCAGGTGCGTGCGGTGGTCACGGCGAAGGACGCGGACGACATCTGGACGGTGCGCTGCGCGGTCCGGGAGCAGCTGATCGGCTGGCTGCGCGACCACCATCCGTACGCGCTTCCGAGGATCGCCACGGCCCCCGCCGCGCTGGCGCCCGGTGACGTGTGGCCGACGGTGAACGGCGCGGACGGGAAGCCGGCGGGGTGGGGCAGGGCGCCGCGCACCGGGCGCGGCTGAACGGAACCGCGGTCACCGCAGACTGCGTACGTCCAGCTGGCGCAGCACCCGGTCTACCACCTCGGGGTCCGCACCGGCCTCGCTGCGCGCGGAGAGCACCGCGTGGCGGGCGGCCGACATCATCTCGCGCTGGACGCGGTTGACCGCCTTGAACCGCTCGGCGCGCCGCGCGAAGGCCTCTCGCCGCTCGTCGTCGACCATGTCGGGGCTGATCCGCGCGCCCACGTCGTAGGCGAGCCGCTGGAGACGTTCCGCGAGGTCCTCGGGGAACTCCTCGACCTCCTGGATCTCCTTGAGCCGCTGCTTGGCCGCCTTGGCGGCGCGGATCGCGAGGTCCCGCTCCAGCGCGGCCTCGGCGTCCGTGTCCGCCCGGACCCCCAGCCGGCGCACCAGCCAGGGAAGCGTGAGGCCCTGGAAGACCAGCGTGACCATGATCACGGCGAACGCGATGAAGACGATCTCGTCGCGGCCGGGGAACGGCTTCCCGTCGTCCGTCTTCAGCGGGATCGCGAGCGCCAGGGCGACCGAGGCCACGCCGCGCATCCCGGCCCACCACATGATCACGGTCTCCCGCCAGCTCGTGGGGATCTCCTCGCTGACGTCGCGGCGGGTGTGCAGCCGTTTGGCCAGCCAGGTCGCGGGGAGCAGATAGAGCAGCCGTACGCCGACGACGACGGCGACGACGGCCAGCGCCCAGCCGGCCATCTCCAGCCGGCGCCCGTCGGCGGTCCCGAAGACGTTGTGCAGTTCGAGGCCGATCAGCCCGAAGGCGACACCGGTGACGAGGGTGTCGACGATCTCCCAGAAGGTGCGGCCGGTGAGCCGGCCGAGGACGTCGTCGGCGTCTGCCGTGTGCTCGGCGAGGAAGAGCGCGGTGGTCAGGACGGCGAGCACACCGGAGCCCATCAGCTCCTCGGCGAGCACATAGCTGACGAACGGCACCAGCAGGGAGAGGCCGACCTGGAGGGTGGCGTCGCCCAGCAGGCCCATGAGCTTGATGGTGAGCCAGCCGAGCGCGACGCCCACCGCCACGGCGACGACGGCGGACAGGCCCAGCAGCCCGAACGCCTCGGGCAGCGAGAAGGTGCCGCTCACCGCCGCGGCGATCGCCACGTGGTAGAGCACGATCGCGGTCACGTCGTTGAACAGCCCCTCCCCCTCCAGGATGGAGACGAGCCTGCGGGGCAGCCCGACCGATCCGGCCACAGCGGTGGCCGCGACCGGGTCGGGCGGGGCGACGAGCGCGCCCAGTGCGACGGCCGCGGCGATGGGCAGTCCGGGGACGACCGCGTTGGCCACCGCGGCGACGGCCGCCGTCGTGAGGAAGACCAGCGCCACGGCCAGCAGGAAGATCGGCCGTTTGTTGGCGGCGAACTGCCGCCAGGAAGTGCGTTGCACGGAGGCGTAGAGCAGCGGGGGCAGCAGCGCGGGAAGAATGATCTCGGGCGGGATGTCCACGTTCGGTACGAAGCTGAGGAAGGCCATCCCGACGCCCACGAGCGTCATCAGCACCGGGGCCGGCAGCCCCAGCCGTTCGCCGAGCGGCACTGTGACCACGGCTCCGAGCAACAGCAGGAGCAGCAGTGCCATTTGGTCCACGAGGTGCCTTCCGGAACGCGCCGAACCGGCCTCGGTGACCGGCCGATCTGGGGTTCAAGCCTGCCATGCAGGCCCCACAATCCGGACAACACCCCCACCTCCCGAGGCCGCCGCAGCTCCCGGGCCTTCGGCAGGGGCGCAGCGCTCGTACGAGAGGTCTACGCGTCCACGGCCCGGCGCATCGCCCGGTGCGGAATGCCCGCGTCCGGGAACTCGGGGCCGTAGGCGGCGTATCCGAGCCGCTCGTAGAAGCCGAGCGCATGCGTCTGGGCGTGCAGGTCGACGGCCGACAGGCCGAGTTCGCGGGCGGCGTCCTCGATGGCCCGTACCAGGGCCGCGCCGACACCGAGACCGCGGGCCTCCTTGGTCACGGCGAGCCGGCCGAGCGAGCCGACGGTGGGATCGCCGCCGGTCTTCGCCGCCACGGCCGGGCCGTGCAGCAGCCGCCCGGTGCCGAGTGCCGTGCCGTCCGCAGCGACGGCCATGACGTGCACCGCGTCCGCGTCGTAGGCGTCGTACTCGATCTCCTCGGGCACGTTCTGCTCGCCCACGAAGACGTCCTTGCGGATCTGGAAGCAGGCGGCGCGGTCCTGCTCGCCGGTGACCGTGCGGGTGGTGTAGACGGTCATTCGCTCTCTGCCGCGATCCTGTCGAGGGCCTGCTGGAGGTCGTCCGGGTAGGTGCTGGAGAACTCGACCCAGCTGCCGTCCGAGGGGTGCTCGAAGCCGAGCCGGACCGCGTGCAGCCACTGCCGGGTCAGGCCCAGCCGCTTGGCCATGGTCGGGTCGGCGCCGTAGGTCAGGTCACCGACGCAGGGGTGGCGGTGCGCGGACATGTGCACCCGGATCTGGTGCGTGCGGCCGGTTTCCAGCTTGATGTCCAGGAGGCTGGCGGCGCGGTACGCCTCGATCAGGTCGTAGTGCGTCACGGAGGGCTTGCCCTCGGCGACGACGGCCCACTTGTAGTCGTGGGTGGGGTGGCGGCCGATGGGGGCGTCGATGGTGCCGCTCATCGGGTCCGGGTGGCCCTGGACCAGCGCGTGGTACTTCTTGTCGACGACCCGGTCGCGGAACTGGGCCTTCAGCAGCGTGTAGGCGCGCTCGGACTTGGCGACGACCATCAGCCCGGAGGTGCCGACGTCGAGGCGGTGCACGATGCCCTGGCGCTCGGCGGCGCCGGAGGTCGAGATCCGGTACCCGGCTGCGGCGAGACCACCGATGACGGTGGTGCCGGTCCAGCCGGGGCTCGGGTGCGCGGCGACGCCGACCGGCTTCATGATCACGACGATGTCGTCGTCGTCGTGGACGATCTCCATGCCCTCGACGGGCTCGGCGACGATCTGCACCGGAGCGGGAGCCTGCGGCATCTCCACTTCCAGCCAGGCGCCGCCCCGCACCCGCTCTGACTTCCCGACGACCGAACCGTCCACCTGCACCTTCCCGGCGGCGGCCAGCTCTGCGGCCTTGGTGCGGGAGAAACCGAACATGCGGGAGATGGCGGCGTCCACACGCTCGCCTTCCAGGCCATCGGGTACGGGCAGGGTTCGGATCTCGGGTTGCGTACTCACCTGTCGAGTATGCCTTGCGTGGCCCAGTGCGTCGGCACTAGTCCTTGTGCACGGTGCCGTCGGGGTCCAGGCCCTTGAAGGAGAGCAGCACGATCAGGATGCCTCCGCAGACGATCGCGGAGTCCGCCAGGTTGAAGACGGCGAAGTGCGCGGGGGCGATGAAGTCCACCACCGCGCCCTCGAAGACACCGGGCGAGCGGAAGATGCGGTCGGTGAGGTTGCCGAGGGCGCCGCCGAGCAGCAGGCCGAGGGCGATCGCCCACGGCAGGCTGTACAGCTTGCGCGCGAGCCGGGCGATCACCACGATGACGGTCGCCGCGATGATGGTGAAGATGATCGTGAAGGCCTCGCCGAAGCCGAACGCGGCTCCCGCGTTGCGGATCGCGTCGAGCCTGAGCCAGTCGCCGAAGATCTCGATCGGCTCCTGGTGCTCCAGCTTCGCCACCACGAGCATCTTGCTGCCCAGGTCGAGCAGGTAGGCGAGGACGGCGACGCAGAAGAGCAGGATGATCCGGCGCCGGCGCGTGGCCGGCGACCGGTCGACCGCCGCGTCCGCCGCCGCAGAGTCCGCGTCCTGTCCGTCCGGCTCGACGGCCTCCGGGGACCCGCTCCCTGCCGCCTGCTCCGGCTCGGCTCCTTCGTGTCCCTCAGCCTCGGGGATGTCCGGCGTACCGATGATGCGCTCCGCCTCTGCCACGTGAGTCCCTCAACCTAGTTCCCGACTGAGGACGAGGGTACGACACACCGGTGGGGATCAGCCGCGTCGCTCCTGCTTCTGTTTGTCCTCGACGCAGAGGGTGGCCCGGGGGAACGCCTGCATCCGTGCCTTGCCGATCGGATTGCCGCAGATCTCGCAGAGTCCGTACGTGCCCGCGTCGAGCCGGGCCAGTGCCCTTTCGGTCTGCTCCAGCATCTCCTGGGCGTTGGCGGCGAGCGACATCTCGTGCTCGCGGGTGATGTTCTTGGTGCCGGTGTCCGCCTCGTCGTCACCCGCCCCGTCGCCGGAGTCCCGCATCAGCCCGGCCAGCGCCAGGCCCGACGCCTCCAGCTCGTTGCGCAGCCGCGTGATCTCGCCGGTCAGCTCGTTGCGGGCCGCCGAGACCTCCTCCGGCGTCCAGGGGTCCTCTCCCGGCCGTACGGCCAGCTCCCCCGGGGCTGTCGCCGCTGCACGGGCCGGGGGCACGGGTGCCGCGCTCCGGCCGGCCGTGCGGGTCCTGGCCGCGCTCTTCTTGGCTACCACCGTGTGGGCTCCCGTCTGCTCGGCGGCCTCGGCCGCCCCCGTGGCCGCCTCGGCGGCCTTCTTCGAAGCCTTCTCGGCCGTGGTCTTCCCGGCCGCGCTCTTCTTCGCCTTCGCCGGGGTCTTCCCGGCCTGGTCCTCGTGCCGGCCGGCCCCGTCCGGAGCCGGTCCCTCCACGGCCTTCCCGGCCGCGGTCTGCTTCGCCGCCGCCTTCCTGGCCGTGGTCTTCCTGGCCCCCGATCCGGGCACCGCCTTCTCGGCTGCCTTCTTGACAGCCTTCCTCGGGGCCTTCTTCGCGGCCTTCCCCGCCGCGGTGGTCCGCGCGGCGGCGTGCTCCGGCCCGGTCTCCGTCGCGCTGCGCGTATCCGCGTCCGAAGTGCTCTCCCGGCCGGTCTCTCCAGTCGTCTCCCCGGCTGCCGCGCCCGTGGATCTCGCTGACGCCGTCTTCTCTGCGGCGGTCTTCTTCGCCACCATGGCCGCGGCCCCTTCACGCATTGTGATCTTGCTCGCGAGTCGTGCTGGGACGATAAGTCGACCCCAGCCCCGCGGCAACGGGGCACGCCGCCGCATCGCCCCTCCCCGTGTCCGGATCACCGCACGCCTGAATCCGTTGTGCCCAGCTCCCCGCCCGGTAATCCGCCTTCCGGCCGCCCGCCGGACGGCCCCGGGACCCGTTACGCCCGTCTGGCCATTCGGGTCACGCGGGGGGCCGCCGGAAACCGGTCGGCCGCCGCACCCCGGGGCCCGTACACTGGCGTCAGCGAGAGGCATGGATGGGACGAGTAGCGTCGTACGCAGCCCAGAGCGACCCGGGGACGGTGGAAGCCCGGGGGCGAGCGCGCCGTGAAGATCACCCCGGAGCCGCCGGAAGAAAGCTTTGGACCGTGGGCTCCGCCCACGGGTGCAAGGCCAGTAGAACCGGCATCGCACCCCAATGAGGGGGCCACGGGCGGCACGCCCGGGGCCAAGGAGGGTGGTACCGCGGGATCCGGGCATCGGTTCTCGTCCCTCCGACGGAAGTGGAACCCGTCCGCCGGAGGAAGCCCGCACATGACATCGCCGCAGTACCGCCAGGTACCCGCCCAGGTCGACCTGCCCGCGCTGGAGCACGCCGTGCTCGACTTCTGGCGCGAGAACAAGGTCTTCGACCAGAGCCTCGAACAGTCCGAGGGCCGCCCCGAGTGGGTCTTCTACGAGGGCCCGCCGACCGCCAACGGCATGCCGGGCGCCCACCACATCGAGGCCCGCGTCTTCAAGGACGTCTTCCCGCGCTTCCGCACCATGCAGGGCTACCACGTCGGCCGGAAGGCCGGCTGGGACTGTCACGGCCTGCCGGTCGAGCTCGCGGTCGAGAAGGAGCTGGGCTTCAACGGCAAGAAGGACATCGAGGCGTACGGCATCGCCGAGTTCAACGCCAAGTGCCGCGAGTCCGTCACCCGGCACACCGACGCGTTCACCGAGCTCACGACCCGGATGGGCTACTGGGTCGACCTCGACGACGCGTACCGCACGATGGACCCCGAGTACGTCGAGTCCGTCTGGTGGTCGCTGAAGGAGATCTTCAACAAGGGCCTGCTCACCCAGGACCACCGCGTCGCCCCGTGGTGCCCGCGCTGCGGCACCGGCCTCTCGGACCACGAGCTGGCGCAGGGGTACGAGACGGTCGTCGACCCCTCGGTCTTCGTACGCTTCCCGCTCACCTCCGGCCCGCTGGCCGGCGAGGCGGCCCTCCTGGTCTGGACGACGACCCCCTGGACCCTGGTCTCCAACACGGCCGTCGCCGCGCACCCCGAGGTCGGTTACGTCGTCGCGACGAACGGCGAGGAGAAGCTGGTCGTCGCCCGGCCGCTCGTCGAGAAGGCGCTGGGCGAGGGCTGGGAGCTGACCGGTGACTCCTTCACCGGCCGCGAGATGGAGCGCTGGACCTACGAGCGCCCCTTCGCGCTGGTCGACTTCCCGGCCGAGGCGCACTACGTCGTCAACGCCGAGTACGTGACGACCGAGGACGGTACGGGTCTGGTCCACCAGTCCCCCGCCTTCGGCGCCGACGACCTCCTGGTCTGCAAGGCGTACGGCCTCCCGGTGGTGAACCCGGTCCGCCCCGACGGCACCTTCGAACAGGACGTGCCGCTGGTCGGCGGCGTCTTCTTCAAGAAGGCCGACGAGGCGCTCACCGAGGACCTGGCCGCCCGCGGCAAGCTCTTCCGGCACGTCCCGTACGAGCACAGCTACCCGCACTGCTGGCGCTGCCACACGGCGCTGCTGTACTACGCGCAGCCGTCCTGGTACATCCGCACGACCGCGGTCAAGGACCGGCTCCTCGCGGAGAACGAGAAGACCAACTGGTTCCCCGACTCCGTCAAGAACGGCCGCTTCGGTGACTGGCTGAACAACAACGTCGACTGGGCCCTGTCCCGCAACCGCTACTGGGGCACCCCGCTGCCGATCTGGCGCTGCGAGGACGACCACCTCACCTGCATCGGCTCGCGCGCCGAGCTGACCGAGCTCACCGGCACCGATCTCTCCGGCCTGGACCCGCACCGGCCGTTCATCGACGAGATCACGTTCACCTGTTCGCACGAGAACTGCCAGCTGGAGGCGTACCGCGTCCCCGAGGTCATCGACGCCTGGTACGACTCGGGTTCGATGCCGTTCGCACAGTGGGGCTACCCGTACAAGAACAAGGAGATCTTCGAGAGCCGCTACCCGGCGCAGTTCATCTCGGAGGCCATCGACCAGACGCGCGGGTGGTTCTACACGCTGATGGCGGTCGGCACCCTGGTCTTCGACAAGTCCAGCTACGAGAACGTCGTGTGCCTCGGTCACATCCTCGCCGAGGACGGCCGGAAGATGTCCAAGCACCTGGGCAACACCCTCGAACCGATCCCGCTCATGGACCAGCACGGCGCGGACGCGGTCCGCTGGTTCATGGCGGCAGGCGGCTCCCCGTGGGCGGCGCGGCGCGTCGGTCACGGCACGATCCAGGAGGTCGTCCGCAAGACGCTCCTCACCTACTGGAACACGGTCGCCTTCCAGGCCCTGTACGCCCGTACGTCGAGCTGGGCGCCCTCCGCGGCCGACCCGGCACCGGCGGACCGTACGGTCCTGGACCGCTGGCTGCTCAGCGAGCTGAACGCCCTGGTGGACCAGGTCACCAAGGCTCTGGAGGGGTACGACACCCAGCGCGCCGGCAAGCTGCTGTCCGCGTTCGTCGACGACCTGTCCAACTGGTACGTACGCCGCTCCCGCCGCCGCTTCTGGCAGGGCGACAAGGCGGCGCTGCGCACCCTGCACGAGGTCGTCGAGACGGTCACGCGGCTGATGGCCCCGCTGACCCCGTTCATCACCGAGCGGGTCTGGCAGGACCTCGTCACGCCGGTCACCCCGGACGCGCCGGCATCGGTCCACCTCTCCACCTGGCCGCAGGCGGACCTGTCCGCGATCGACCCGGACCTGTCCACGCAGATGGCGCTGGTCCGCCGCCTGGTCGAGCTGGGGCGTGCCACGCGTGCCGAGTCGGGCGTCAAGACCCGTCAGCCGCTGTCCCGCGCCCTGGTGGCGGCCTCGGGCTTCGAGAACCTCTCCCCGGAGCTGCACGCGCAGATCACGGAGGAGCTGAACGTCTCCTCGCTGGCCTCCCTGTCCACGGGAGGCGGCTCGCTGGTCGACACGACGGCGAAGGCGAACTTCCGGGCCCTGGGCAAGCGGTTCGGCAAGGGCGTCCAGGCGGTCGCGAAGGCCGTCGCGAACGCGGACGCCGCGGCGCTCTCGCTGGCCCTGCGCGAGGGCACGGCATCGGTCGAGGTCGACGGGGAGCAGGTCACGCTGGCCCCCGACGAGGTCATCATCACGGAGACCCCGCGCGAGGGCTGGTCGGTCGCGTCCGACTCGGGCGCGACGGTCGCCCTGGACCTGGAGATCACCCCGGAGCTGCGGCGTGCGGGCCTGGCCCGTGACGCGATCCGGCTGATCCAGGAGGCGCGCAAGAACAGCGGCCTGGACGTGGCGGACCGCATCGCCGTCCGCTGGACGTCCACGTCACCCGCGACGGCCGAGGCCCTGACCGAGCACGCATCGCTGATCGCGGACGAGGTCCTGGCCCTGGACTACGCCGAGGGCGAGGCGGACGCGGCGTACGGCGAGCCCTTCGAGGACGAGGGCCTGTCCCTGACGTTCCGCCTCCGCAAGACGGAGCGGTAAGGCCCCAGCGCGCAGGGAGGCCCGCCCAGACCGTTTCGGTCGGGGCGGGCCTCCTTCGTTTGCGTTTCGAGCTCCTGCGGCGACGCTTCAGGCCCCTCCGGCGGGCTCGTTGAGGAGCGGGGTCTGGGGCAGAGCCCCGGTTCGGGAAGGGGCGGGTAGGGGAACAGGCCCCCGCGCAGCGGCCCCGGCCCCACCCCGCGCACCCGGGCCCGCCCACGGCAAAGGGCCGGGCCCCAGGGAATCCCTGGGGCCCGGCCCTCAGCCTGCCGACGGCTACGCGCTCAGCGAGCGCGACCCGCTCAGTTGTCGTCCTCGTCGATCAGGAACCCGCGCATCGGCGAAGGCGCCTGCTGCATCGGCTGCGGCGCCTGCGGCCGCACCGGTGCCATCGGCTGGGTCATCGCCGGCGACATCTGCTGCTGGCCGCCGTAGGAGGGCCCACCGCCCATGGACGGGTTGCCGCCCATCTGCTGGTTGCCGTGACCGCCGTGGTTGCCGCCCATGGTGTGACCCATGGCACCGGCACCGGCCGGAGCCAGCGAAGGCGACGGCGGCAGCGAAGCGGCCGCAGGGGTCCGCGGCGGAGCCAGCGAGTCGTCGGCCTGGGTCTCCAGCTGACGCAGCTGGCTCTCCAGGTAGGACTTCAGACGGGTCCGGTACTCGCGCTCGAAGCCTCGCAGGTCCTCGACCTTGCGCTCCAGCGTCGCGCGGGCCGACTCCAGCGAGCCCATCGCCACGCGGTGCTTCTCCTGCGCGTCCCGCTCCAGGGCGTCCGCCTTGGCACGCGCGTCGCGCTCCAGGCCCTCGGCACGGCTGCGCGCCTCGCCGACGATCTTGTTGGCCTCGGAACGGGCCTCCGCGATCGCCTGGTCGGCGGTCTGCTGCGCCAGCGAGAGGACACGGGCGGCGCTGTCGCCACCGGGGCCCTGCTGCTGCATCTGCGGCGGCTGCTGCTGCTGCATCTGCTGCATCTGCTGCTGCGGGTTGTGGCCGCCCATGGGGCCACCCATCGGTCCACCCATGGGACCGCCCTGCATCGGGCCGGGGCCGTGCGGGCCCTGCGGACCGGGACCGTGCGGACCCTGGGGGCCGTGGCCACTGGGACCGGCCGGCAGCTGAGGAGCACCACCGGGCAGCTGGGGCGGACCCATCTGCGGCTGCTGCTGCTGCTGCTGGACCGGCGGACCAGATATGGCGGCGGGCACAGGTGCACCGGGACGGTCCTGCGGCTCCGGCTTGCGCATGCCTTGCTGCTGCTGGTTCTGCGCGGCGGCACGCGTGGCGGCGGCCAGCTTGGCGCGCAGGTCCTCGTTCTCACGGAGCAGGCGGGTCAGCTCGGACTCGACCTCGTCGAGGAAGGCATCGACCTCGTCCTCGTCATAGCCTTCTCGGAGGCGGACCGTCGTGAACTGCTTGTTCCGCACGTCCTCGGGGGTCAGCGGCATCTCTTCTTCACCTCTACGTAGTCGTCGGCAGTCGGCAGGACCGTATCGCTCACAGCCTGGTCACGAGGGTGATCAGGATGGAAACGATGATCATCAGAACGAAGAAGGACAGGTCGAGTGCCACGCCCCCGAGACGCAGCGGCGGAATGAACCGCCGCAGGAGCTTCAGCGGTGGATCGGTGACCGTGTAAGTGGCCTCAAGAACGACCACCATCGGCTTGCCCGGCTGCCATGAACGTGCGAACTGAAAGACGTAGTCCATGACCAGCCGGAAGATCAGCACGATGAGGAAACACATCAACGCGATGTAGACAACACTTTGTGCGACGCCCATCCTCGCGCTTCCCTCTCCCCTGGCTCTCGTAGCTCCGGCCTTGCGGCCGGGTTGTTCCCGGTGTCGTGTTCTCAGCTCTGGTTGAAGAATCCGCCCTCTGCGATGCGGGCCTTGTCCTCCGCCGTGACATCGACGTTAGCAGGCGACAACAGGAACACCTTCTGCGTCACTCGTTCAATGCTGCCATGGAGACCGAAGACGAGTCCCGCGGCAAAGTCGACAAGTCGCTTCGCGTCCGTATCGTCCATCTCCGTGAGATTCATGATCACCGGAGTGCCCTCACGGAAGTGTTCCCCGATGGTACGGGCCTCGTTGTAGGTCCTGGGGTGCAGCGTGGTGATGCGGTACGGCTCCCGCTCGGACACGACCTTGGGCATGATCACCGGTGCGTTCTTCTCCATGTTCGGGCGTTCAGGTGTGATGGATGCCACGGGGGCGATTCGGGCGGGTCGCTCCCTCTCCGCCGGAATCTGAACCGGCTCCCGCTGCGCCGGGGGCTGCACCACTCGTACCGGTTCGTCCCGCTCCCGCTCCACCTGATGCGCGGGCTGGTGCCGACGCCGGTCGCGCTCGGGCTCCGGCTCGGGTTCGAATTCGTCGTCGGGGTCGAACCCCGGACCGTCGTACCCATCGTCCTCCACGAGGCCGAGGTAGACCGCCATCTTGCGCATCGCGCCGGCCATGCTCTGAGTCCTCCGCTCTGTGGTGGATCGGCATCTGTCACCAAGTGCCCGCGATCCACTGTGGCCTGCCCGCCATAGGCGGTAATGACCATATTTTCTGCTGTGGTCCGACTTGCTTGGCGACGTTACCCGAGCCCGGGTCGGACTCCGAGTACCGCAGTACCGACGCGCACATGTGTCGCTCCGGCCGCAACGGCGTCCTCGAGGTCCGCACTCATCCCTGCAGAGACCATGTTCGCAGCCGGATGGTTCCCGCGCAGCCGGGATGAGAATTCCATCAGCCGGTCGAACGCGGCACGTTGCCTTCCGGCGAACGGCCCGGCGAGCGGCGCGACGGTCATCAGGCCGTCCAGCCGCAGCCCGGGCGCGGACGCGACCGCGTCGGCCAACTCCTCGATCCCGTCGGGTGCGACACCGCCGCGCTCACCGCGCTCACCGCTCTCCGCGTCGAGCGCGACCTGGATGAGACACCCGAGCTCGCGTCCGCCGCGGCCGGCCGCGGCAGAAAGCGCGGTCACCAGCTTCGTGCGGTCCACCGACTGCACGACATCGGCATAACTTGCCACAGATCGGACCTTGTTCGTCTGCAATTGACCGACAAAGTGCCACGTGAGGGACAGATCCGCACATTCAGTGGATTTCGGAGCCGCATCCTGGTCACGATTCTCCGCGACATGACGCACACCGAGTTCGTGCAGAATCCGCACATCGCTTGCGGGGTAGGTCTTGGTGACCACGATGAGGGTCACCTCTTCCCGATTGCGACCGGCGGCGGCGCAGGCGGAAGCAATGCGTTCCTCCACCTGTGCCAGATTCGCCGCGAGTTGTTCCTTACGGTCCGTCATGCCCTATCAGTCCAACCAGACATATCCGGCGAGCCGCCCGGTGGTGCGGTCGCGTCGGTACGAGAAGTGATCGCCCGATTCGAGGGTGCAGACGGGCGACATCGCCCGGTCGGTGACCCCGAGGTCCGCCAACTGTGCGTGGACTCCGGCGGTGACGTCCACCGCCGGGGTGCCCCAGCTGGTCTCGGACCACGAAGCGGGGACGACCGCCGCGACCTCGTCCCGCATCGCGGCCGGCACCTCGTAGCACCGGCCACAGACGGCCGGCCCCGTGCGGGCGGTGATCCGGGAGGGGTCCGCGCCGAGTTCGACCATGGCCCCGACCGCGGCGGGCACGACTCCGGCAACCAGCCCGGGACGGCCCGCGTGTGCTGCTGCGACGATCCCGGCGACCGGGTCGGCGAGCAGTACAGGCGTGCAGTCGGCGGTGAGGACGGCGAGCGGGAGTCCGCGTCGCGCGGTCACCACCGCGTCCACGGCGGGAATCTCGCGGGCACCGCCCCAGGGGCCGTCGACCACGGCGACATCCCGCCCGTGCACCTGGTTCATCCAGACGACCTGCGCCGGATCGAGTCCGCGGGCCCGTGCCGCCCGCTCCCGGTTGGCGAGAACGGCGGCGGGGTCGTCGCCGACCGCACCGCCGAGATTGAGCTCCGCGTACGGAGCGGCGCTCACCCCGCCCCACCTGTCGGTGAAGGAGAAGTGAGCGCCGCCGTCCGAAGAAACAGAATCCTCATGGCTCACTGAGTGGTGCGGACCTATCACTTCAAGAAGTCCGGAACGTCCAGCTCTTCGGCCTGGGAGTCCTGGTAGGGACGGGCCGGCGGGACGTGCGGCGGGGCGACCGGCGGCAGGTGGCTCTCATGGGCCACCGGAACCGGCTCGACCTGGACCGGGGGCTCCTCGCGCGGGGGCACGGAACCCAGCCCGCTCGTCTGGCGCACGGGCTCGGCGGCCCGCACAGGCGGAGCCGACTCCTCACGCTTGGCGGAGCTCGCACCCAGGACGTTCTCCCGCCGGGCCGGCGGCTGTCCGCCGTCGAAGCCCGCCGCGATGACGGTGACCCGCACCTCGTCGCCCAGTGCGTCGTCGATGACCGCACCGAAGATGATGTTCGCCTCGGGGTGAGCCGCCTCGCTCACCAGCTGGGCGGCCTCGTTGATCTCGAAGAGACCGAGGTCGCTGCCGCCGGAGATGGAGAGCAGGACACCTCGGGCACCGTCGATGGACGCCTCCAGGAGCGGCGAGGAGATCGCCATCTCCGCCGCGGCCACCGCGCGGTCGTCGCCGCGGGCCGATCCGATGCCCATGAGCGCCGATCCGGCCTCGGACATGACCGACTTGACGTCGGCGAAGTCGAGGTTGATCAGACCCGGGGTGGTGATGAGGTCGGTGATGCCCTGGACGCCCGAGAGCAGCACCTGGTCGGCCGACTTGAACGCGTCGAGCACGCTGACCTGGCGGTCCGAGATGGACAGCAGTCGGTCATTGGGAATGACGATGAGGGTGTCGACCTCTTCGCGGAGTTCGGCGATGCCGTCCTCCGCCTGGTTCGCGCGACGCCGGCCCTCGAAGGTGAACGGGCGGGTGACCACACCGATCGTCAGGGCGCCGAGCGAGCGCGCGATATTGGCGACGACGGGTGCGCCACCGGTGCCGGTGCCGCCGCCTTCTCCTGCGGTGACGAAGACCATGTCGGCCCCCTTGAGGACCTCCTCGATCTCTTCACGGTGGTCCTCTGCCGCCTTACGACCGACGGCCGGGTTCGCCCCGGCGCCAAGGCCGCGGGTGAGTTCACGGCCGACGTCGAGCTTGACGTCGGCGTCGCTCATCAACAGGGCTTGCGCATCCGTGTTGATCGCGATGAACTCGACGCCCTTGAGACCGACCTCGATCATTCGGTTGATGGCATTGACACCACCGCCGCCGACACCGATGACCTTGATGACTGCGAGGTAGTTCTGCGGTGCTGCCACGTCGAAGGCCTCTCGCCTCGAGTTACGTGTCGTCGCTTGGCGGTAGTCCCGCCGCGACGACGGATGCCGATTGGGACGGTCCGAACGCCGACCCAAACCCTAACGTTGAAGTTTAGGGTTACCAGTGTGTCTGCTTCATGGACTCTTCCGAACAGGACACTAAGTCGACAAGTGGCGCACGTTCAACGAACACGCCGAACCTCCCGTTTTTCTTTTCACCCTATGTGATCACCCGTAGCGCTGACCAACCAGGGTGCTGGCCAGGCCAAATGTGCGTCAACTACCCGACACCGCCGGAGCGGTGGGTGCACTCACGTCGAAGTGTCCCGCTTTGGGAGCGGCTTTCATGAGAGCGGTGAGGACTTTCGCCTTCACCACACCCTCTTCGCTGCTCCCCCAGATCACCGTGCGGCCCCCGGTGAGCCCCAGGGAGACCGAATCGTACGAGATGACCCGCACGACCTGAGCGTCCTCGGCAACTGCGTCCGGAAGATCGCCCGCAACCCGGACCGCTTCCCGCACCAGCCGGTCACTGCCGAATCGGCGCAGGCTCGCGGACTGACCTGGTGTCAGCTCCAGTAGAGGCACATGCCCGGGAGCCTTGTCCACCGTGGCGAAGCGCACGCCTTCGGCGTCCACTTCAATGAACTTTGCGCCCTCTTTCACCAACAGGACCGGCTGTCGTTCGGTCACTTTAAGTCCGATACCGCGCGGCCATGACCGTACGACATCCACTGAGTCGATACGAGGCAACTTCTGGCGCAACCTCTCGGCGACCGCGTCCGTGTCGACGGAGATCAGCGGGGCGCCCATGGGCACCGCCGCCGCGGTCTCCACCTCGGCCGGTGTCAGTACGTCGACACCGGTGATCCGGACCTGTTCGGTACGGAGCCAGGAGGAACCGTAGAGCGCCCAGACGGCGCCGGTGCCGAGCAGCAGCACTGCCGCGGCGATCACGATCAGGAGCGCGCGCCGGGACATCCGGCGCTCCTGCGCGCGTGGGCGCGTCGGGCGGTCCCGGGTGTCCTTCTGCTGCCCTGCACCGCGCTGGGCGGTCGTCGGTCCGGCCACGCTCGCTCCTTATGCCGGGTCCGGGGGCGCCGCCCCCGGACCCGTCCGCCTCACGCGCCTCGGCGTGCGGCGATCGCCTCGTACACCATGCCGACCAGCAGGTCGTCGGCGTCCCGGCGGCCGAACTCGGCGGCGGCTCGGGACATTTCGTACAGCCGGTGCGGATCCGACAGCACCGGAAGGACGTTGCCCTGCACCCACTCGGGGGTGAGCGCCGCGTCGTCCACCAGCAGGCCACCGCCGGCGTTGACCACCGGCTGGGCGTTGAGCCGCTGTTCGCCGTTGCCGATCGGCAACGGGACATAGGCGGCGGGCAGCCCGACGGCGGAGAGTTCGGCGACGGTCATCGCGCCCGCACGGCAGAGCATCATGTCGGCCGCGGCGTACGCGAGATCCATCCGGTCCACGTACGGTACCGGGATGTAGGGCGGCATCCCGGGCATGTTGTCGACGCGCGGCATTTCGTTCTTCGGGCCGACCACGTGCAGGATCTGGATCCCGGAGCGCTGGAGCAGTGGCGCGACCCGCTGGACCACCTCGTTGAGGTGGCGGGCGCCCTGCGAGCCGCCGGAGACCAGCAGCGTCGGCAGGTTGGGGTCGAGACCGAAGGCGGCACGCGCCTCGGGACGGACCCGGGCCCGGTCCAGGGTGGCGATGGTGCGGCGCAGCGGGATGCCGATGTAGCGGGCACCGCGCAGCTTGCTGTCGGGGGTGGAGACGGCTACCCCGTGCGCGTACCGCGAACCGATCTTGTTGGCCAGGCCCGGCCGGGCGTTGGCCTCGTGCACGACGATCGGCACTCCGGCGCGCTTGGCGGCGAGGTAGCCGGGCAGGGCCACGTAGCCGCCGAAGCCGACGACGCAGTCCGCCTTGGTGCGCTCCAGGATCTGCTCGGCGGCCTTGATGGTGCCGCGCAGCCTGCCCGGGACGGTGATGAGCTCAGGGGTGGGCTTGCGCGGCAGCGGTACGGCCGGGATCAGGGCGAGTTCGTACCCCCGCTCGGGTACGAGCCTGGTCTCGAGTCCGCGCTCCGTGCCGAGAGCGGTGATTCCCACGCTCGGGTCCTGCCTCCGCAGTGCGTCCGCGAGGGCAAGCGCGGGCTCGATGTGGCCGGCGGTCCCCCCACCGGCGAGTACGACATGCACCGAAATTCACCGCTCTCCGGACGGACGCTTCTTGACGCGCCGTCTCATCGTCTTCCATCTCACCCCGGGCCTCCGCATGGCCAGGGCAGCCTTCGCTGCGGGATCCGCTCGCGCGAACGCGATCAGCAGCCCGACAGCGAACATGGTCGGCAGCAGGGCCGACCCCCCGTAGGAGAACAGCGGGAGCGGGACACCGGCGATCGGCAGCAGGCCGAGCACCGCACCGATATTGATCACGGCCTGAGCCGTGATCCAGGTGGTCACACCTCCCGCTGCGTACCTCACGAAGGGGTCCTCCGTGCGTCCGGCCACGCGGATACCCGCATAGCCTAGAGCCGCGAAGAGGGCGAGTACCGACAGCGTCCCCGCCAACCCCAGTTCCTCCCCGGTGATGGCGAAGATGAAGTCGGTGTGTGGTTCGGGGAGTTGGCCCCATTTTTCCACACTTGCCCCGAGCCCGGATCCGAACCATCCGCCGGACGCCAGAGCGTAGATGCCGTGCACGGCCTGCCAGCACGAGCCGCCGGGTCCGGGTTCGCTGGCGCCCATGCAGTCGAGCCGGGACATCCGGTTCGGACTGGTCTTGATCAGCAGGAAGGCGATCAGGCCGGCGGAGGCGAGCACTCCGGCGAACAGCCGGGTCGGCGCTCCGGCCAGCCAGAGCAGTCCGAACAGGATGGCCGTGAGAATGATCGCAGTGCCCATGTCACCGCCGAGCATGATCAGCCCGAGCAGCATGAAGGCGACCGGGACCAGCGGCACGAGCATGTGCTTCCACTGGTTCAGCAGCCGTTTGTCCTGTTTGCGGGAGAGCAGGTCGGCGCCCCACAGGACGAGGGCCAGCTTTCCGAACTCACTGGGCTGGAGCTGGAAGGGGCCACCCAGGTAGAGCCAGTTCCGGTTGCCGTTGACCGACATCCCTATCCCGGGCACCTGGACCAGCACCATCAGGAAGACGGCGCCCATCAGCAGCGGGTAGGACAGGGCACGGTGGAGCTTCACGGGCATCCGGGCGGCGGCCGCCATCAGGCCGGCCCCGATGACGGCGGCGAGGAACTGCTTGCGGAAGAAGTACGTGCCCGGCTTGCCGAGTTCCAGCGCCTTGATCATCGAGGCTGAGTAGACCATCACGAGCCCGAGCACGGTGATGAGCAGCCCGGCGCCCAGGATCAGGTAGTACGCGGTCAGGGGGCGGTCCCACGCCCGGCGCGCCTGTTCGTACAGCCGCCGCGCTCCTCCGCCCCGGGGGGAACGGGGGCCGCCGGAAGTCCTGGAGCGCGCCGCAGGGGGCCGTCGGGCGCCGGCGGCGGGCCGGACGCGCAGGGCGAGGCCCTCGGGGAGCGGTGCGCCCCCGGCCGCGAGGAGGGGCGGATGGAACACCCGGCTGATCGCCGAGGTCGCCCGTGAGCGGTCCCCGCGGCGTGCGGCAGAGCTCTCTTCGGCCGGCATGGTCCCTGTCCCCTCCACTGCTCGTGCCCGGGGCTTCGGTGCCGGGGCCCGGGCCCCGGCACAGCCGTACGTACCCGGGTGGTCCGGGACGGTACGGCGCGGAGGCCGGGCCCGTCAGGCGTTCTCGGCTGCGAGTGCGCGGACGGCGTCCGCGAAGGCCTCGCCCCGCTTGTTGTAATTGACGAACATGTCCATCGAGGCGCAGGCCGGGGCCATCAGTACGGTGTCTCCCGGCCGGGCGAGCCGTGCCGCCTCGCGGACCGCCTCGGACATCGCCCCAGTGTCGGTCCGGTCGAGGTCGGTCACCGGGACCTCGGGCGCGTGTCGCGCGAGCGCTTCGCGGATCAGGGCCCGGTCGGCGCCCATCAGCACGACGCCCCGCAGACGCCCCGCGCACCCGGTCACCAGCTCGTCGAAGGTGGCGCCCTTGGCCAGTCCCCCGGCGATCCAGACGATCGGGTCGTAGGACGCTAGGGAGGCCTCGGCTGCGTGGGTGTTGGTGGCCTTGGAGTCGTCGATGTACGTGACCCCGGCGACCTCCGCGACGCGCTCGATGCGGTGCGGGTCGGGGCGGAAGGCCCGCAGCCCGTCGCGCACGGCGGCGGGCTCCACGCCGAAGGCGCGGGCCAGCGCCGCGGCGGCCAGCGCATTGGCGACGTTGTGCGGGGCGGGCGGGTTGACGTCCGCGACCTCGGCGAGCTCCTGGGCCTGCTTCTGCCGGTTCGTCACGAAGGCCCGGTCGACGAGGATGCCGTCGACGACCCCGAGCTGGGAGGGCCCGGGCGTGCCGAGGGTGAAGCCGATCGCCCGGCAGCCCTCCTCGACGTCCGCCTCGCGCACCAGGTCCTCGGTGGCTCCGTCCGCCACGTTGTAGACGCAGGCGACGGTGTTGCCCTCGTAGATCCGGCCCTTGTCGGCGACGTACGCCTCCATGGAGCCGTGCCAGTCGAGGTGGTCGGGGGCCAGGTTGAGCACGGCCGCGGAGTGGGCGCGCAGTGAGGGCGACCAGTGCAGCTGGTAGCTGGAGAGCTCGACGGCCAGTACGTCGTACGTCTCCTCGCCGAGGACGGCGTCCAGGAGCGAGACCCCGATGTTGCCGACGGCGGCGGTGCGCAGCCCGGCGGCCTCCAGGATCGAGGCGAGCATCCGCACCGTCGTGGTCTTGCCGTTGGTGCCGGTGACCGCGAGCCAGGGTGCGGCGCCGGGTCCGCGCAGCCGCCAGGCGAGTTCGACGTCGCCCCAGACCGGGACGCCCGCCTCGGCGGCTGCGGCGAAGAGCGGCTTGTCGGGCTTCCAGCCCGGAGTGGTGACGATGAGCTCGGTGGACTCGGGCAGGGTGGCCCCGTCGCCGAGGCGCACGGTGATGCCCTGCGCCTCCAGCTCCGCGGCCTGGCGGCGGGAGCGCTCGTCGTCCCCGTCGTTGACCACGGTGACGACGGAGCCGAGGCCGTGCAGCACCCGGGCCGCCGGGATCCCGGAGACCCCGAGTCCGGCGACCGTGACGTGCTTGCCCTGCCAGTCCACGTTGCTCACTTCTTGGCTGCCCATCCTGCGTAGAAGAGGCCGAGGCCGACGATCACGCACATGCCCTGGATGATCCAGAAGCGGACCACGACAAGGACTTCGGACCACCCCTTGAGTTCGAAGTGGTGCTGGAGCGGTGCCATCCGGAAGACGCGCTTGCCGGTCATCTTGAACGAGCCGACCTGGATGACGACGGACATCGTGATCATCACGAAGAGGCCGCCGAGCACCGCCATCAGGAACTCGGTGCGGGAACAGATCGCCAGACCGGCGAGCGCTCCACCGAGGGCCAGCGAACCGGTGTCACCCATGAAGATCTTGGCGGGCGAGGTGTTCCACCACAGGAAGCCGAAGCAGGAGCCCATGAGGGCGGAGGCCACGACCGCGAGGTCGAGTGGATCTCGTACCTCGAAACAGGCGCTCGGGTTGGTCAGGGTGGACGCGTTGGCGCAGGACTCCTGGAACTGCCAGAGCCCGATGAAGGTGTACGCGCCGAAGACCATCACCGACGCACCCGTGGCGAGGCCGTCCAGACCGTCCGTCAGGTTCACGCCGTTGGACATGGCGAGAATCATGAAGAGCGCCCAGAGCACGAACAGCACCGGGCCGATCGACCAGCCGAAGTCCTCGACGAACGAGAGCCTGGTGGAGGCGGGGGTGTTGCCGCGGGCGTCGGCGAACTGGAGCGAGAGCACCGCGAAGGCGATGCCGACGATCAGCTGTCCGGCCATCTTGGCCTTGGCCCGCAGGCCCAGCGAGCGCTGCTTGACGATCTTGATGTAGTCGTCGAGGAAGCCGACGAGTCCCATGCCGGCCATCAGGAAGAGGACCAGCACGCCGGAGAAGCGCATGTCCTCGCCGGTGATGACCTTCGCCAGGACGTACGCGATGATCGTCGCCAGGATGAAGGCGATGCCGCCCATGGTGGGCGTGCCCTTCTTCGATCCGTGGCTGCGCGGGCCGTCGTCCCGGATGAACTGCCCGTATCCCTTGCGGGCCAGCAGCTTGATCAGCAGCGGGGTACCGACCAGGGTCAGGAAGAGCCCGATGGCCCCCGCGAAGAGGATCTGCCTCATCGGCCGGCAACCTCGCCCTCGGACGCGTCATCCAGCAGTGCCATGACAACCTGCTCCAGGCCGACCGACCGGGACGCCTTCACCAGCACGACGTCTCCCGGGCGCAGTTCACTGCGCAACAGGTCGACGGCAGCCTGTGCGTCGGACACATGCACCGACTCCTCACCCCACGAACCCTCGTTGTATGCGCCCAGTTGCAGCCAGGAGGCTTCTCTGCCCCCGACCGCGACGAGCTTGCTGACGTTGAGCCGGACGGCGAGCCGTCCGACCGCGTCGTGCTCGGTGAGCGAGGCGTCGCCGAGCTCGGCCATCTGGCCGAGCACCGCCCACGTACGACGCCCCTTCCCCATGGCGGCCAGCGCGCGCAGCGCGGCCTTCATGGATTCGGGGTTGGCGTTGTAGGCGTCATTGACGAACGTCACGCCGTCCGGACGCTCGGTGACCTCCATGCGCCAGCGGGAGAGGGTGCCCGCCTCGGAGAGCGCCTCGGCGATCTCGTCTGCGGACAGGCCCAGCTCATGGGCGACGGCGGCCGCGGCGAGCGCGTTCGACACGTGATGCTCACCGTACAGGCGCATGGTCACATCGCTGCACCCGGTGGGTGTGTGGAGCCTGAACGCGGGGCGGCCGTCCTCGGTGAGCCGTACGTTCTCACCCCGTACGTCCGCATCCGCGGCTTCGCCGAAGAGCAGCACCCGGGCCTTGGTCCGGGAGGTCATGGCGCGGACGAGCGGGTCGTCGGCGTTGAGTACGGCGAGGCCGTCCTCGGGGAGGGACTCGACCATCTCGCCCTTGGCCTTGGCGATCTGTTCCCGGCCGCCGAACTCGCCGATGTGCGCGGTGCCGACGTTGAGGACTAGACCGATCCGCGGCGGGACGAGCCCGGTGAGGTAGCAGATGTCGCCGATGTAGCGGGCACCCATTTCGAGGACCAGGTGCTGGGTCTCCTCCGTGGCGCGCAGGGCGGTGAGCGGCAGGCCGATCTCGTTGTTGAGGTTGCCCGCCGGGTAGACGGTGGGGCCCTTGCGCTCCAGGAGTTGGGCGATCAGGTCCTTGGTGGAGGTCTTGCCGGCGGATCCGGTGAGGGCGACCACGGTGGTGCCGAGGCGGCCGACGACGGTGCGGGCGAGCGCGCCGAGCGCCGCCACCACGTCGTCGACGACGATCGCGGGAACGCCGACGGGGCGGGCGGCCAGGACGACTGCCGCGCCCGCCTCGACGGCGCGCTGCGCGTAGTCGTGGCCGTCGACTCGTTCGCCGGTGAACGCGACGAAGAGGCTGCCTTGCTTCACCTCCCGGGAGTCGATGACGACGGGCCCGCTGACGGTTGCCGCCGGATCCGGTATGTCGTACGACTGCCCGCCGACGATTTCGGCGATCTCGGCGAGGGAAAGGGCGATCACTTGGTCATCCCTGACTGTTGTTCTCGTGGGTGGGGGCACGGTGGGTGGTGTTCTCGTGTCCCAGGGACCGCTCGATGGCCGCGCGCAGGACCACCCGGTCGTCGAAGGGGCGCACCACTCCGTGGACGTCCTGGCCCTGCTCGTGGCCCTTGCCGGCGATCAGCACGGTGTCGCCGGGTCCGGCGCGGCCGACGGCGGCCGCGATGGCGGCGGCCCGGTCGGCGTCGACCAGGACGTCGCCGCGTTCGTGCACGGGCACTTCGGCGGCGCCGGCGAGCATCGCGGCGAGAATGCCGAGCGGGTCCTCGGAGCGGGGGTTGTCGGAGGTCAGTACGGCGGTGTCGGCGAGCCTGGCCGCGGCCGCGCCCATCGGGCCGCGTTTGGTGGTGTCGCGGTCGCCGCCGCAGCCGAGGACGATGTGCAGTCTGCCCTCGGTGACCTTCTGCAGGGAGCGCAGCACCGACTCGACGGCGTCGGTCTTGTGCGCGTAGTCGACGAGTGCGAGGTACGGCTGTCCGACGTCGACCCGTTCCAGCCGGCCGGGCACGCCGGGCACGGCGGCGACACCGTCGGCCGCGGTCTGCGGGTCGATGCCGGCGACGGCGAGGGTGACGATCGCGGCCAGGGTGTTGGCGACGTTGAACGGGCCGGGCAGCGGGGCCTTGGCGGTGGCCCGCTCGCCCTTGGGCCCGACGACGGTGAAGGTGGAGCCGAGCTGGCCCACCTCGACGTCCTCGGCTCGCCAGTCGGCGTCCGGGTGGCCCTCGGCGGAGAACGTGGTGACGGGGACGGAGGCCTCGGTGATCAGCCTGCGGCCGTACTCGTCGTCGTGGTTGACGACGCCCTGCCTGCTGCGCTGCGGGGTGAACAGCCGCGCCTTCGCCTGGAAGTAGTCCTCCATGCCGGAGTGGAACTCCATGTGCTCCGGGCTGAGGTTGTTGAAGACCGCGACGTCGAAGACGCAGCCGTCGACCCGGCCGAGCACCAGGGCGTGGCTGGATACCTCCATCGTCACCGCGTCCACGCCGCGTTCACGCATCACGGCGAAGAGGGCCTGCAGATCGGTGGCTTCGGGAGTGGTGCGCTCGGACTTGATGCGCTCGTCGCCGATCCGCATCTCGACGGTGCCGATGAGACCGGTGTCGCGTCCGGCGCCGCGGAAGCCGCCCTCGATGAGGTACGCGGTCGTGGTCTTGCCGGATGTTCCGGTGATGCCGATCTGGAGCAGGTCGGCGCCGGGGTGTCCGTAGATCTCGGCAGCGAGTTCGCCCATCCGGCCGCGCGGATCCTCGGTGACCAGCACCGGAAGTCCGGTGGCCCTGGCGCGTTCGGCGCCCGCCGGGTCGGTGAGGATCGCGGCGGCACCGAGACCGGCGGCCTGGGCGGTGAAGTCGGCACCGTGCAGACGGGCACCCGGCAGCGCCGCGTACACGTCCCCGGGGCGTACGGCCCGGGAGTCGTGGGTGATGCCGGTGACTTCGCCGTTGCCCGGCGGTTCGACTCCCAGCCGGGCTGCCAGCGTAACCAGGGAGGTCGGCCGCAGCCGATCCGGGCGGGGCGCTCCCGGGTAGTTCACAGGGGCGTCCTTCTGGGTGGTTCGGGACTGTTCAGCGTGGGGCACGGCGGTGAGCGTACCGGGCGCACCCGGCCTCTCGCGAAGTGAGGGGGCGGGGGTGCGGTGGTTCCCGTTCCGGTTCCCTGGATCGGGGGTGATGGTGGTCACTGATGGTCTCCCCGAGTTCACTCGCCGGGTTTGAAGGACACCGGCAGCCGGGCCGGCTCGCTGCCGGAGGGTGCGGTCTGCAGCGTCTTCAGCGCGAATTCCATGACCTGCTTGTAGATGGGTCCGCAGATCTGGCCGCCGAAGTAGCTGCCCTTGGTGGGGTTCTGGATGGCGCAGTAGACGGTGATCTGAGGGTTGTCGGCGGGGGCGAATCCGGCGAAGGAGGCGGTGTAGCCGTGGTAGCCGCCGCGCACCGGATCGACTCGGTTGGCCGTACCGGTCTTGCCCGCGACCCGGTAGCCGGGGATCTTGGCCTTCGTTCCGGTGCCCTCCTCGTCGCCGACGACCGACTCCAGCATGGCGGCCAGCGTCTTGGCGGTCTTCTCGCTGACCACCCTGGTCTGCCCGGGGGCCTCGGCGGGAGTGAAGCGTCCGTCGGCGCCCTTGGTGCCGCGGACGAGGGTCGGTTCGATCCGGACCCCGCCGTTGGCGATCGTCGAGTAGATCGAGGCGGCCTGCATGGCGTTGAGCGAGAGGCCCTGACCGAACGGGATCGTGTACTGCTGCGAGGTCGACCAGTCCTGCGGCTTGGCGAGGATGCCTGCGGTCTCACCCGGGTAGCCGAGTCCGGTCGGTGAGCCGATGCCGAACTTGCGCAGATAGGAGTAGAGCACCTTGTTGGACTCGGCCTGGGTCTTCCCCAGTTGTCCGGTGGCCAGGATGGTGCCGATGTTGCTGGACTTGGCGAGTACGCCGTTGAGCGTGAGGTACCAGGTGGGGTGGTCGATGTCGTCCTTGAAGAGCCGGTCGCCCCGGTGCAGCCGGTTGGGAACGGTGACGTGGGTACCGGGAGTGGCGACGCCCTCCTCCAGTACGGCGGCCATGGACATGACCTTGCTGGTCGAGCCGGGCTCGTACACGTCCTGCAGGGCCGCGTTGCCCAGTGATGCGGCGTCGGCCTGCGAGAGGTCGTTCGGGTCGAAGCCCGGCGCGTTGGCCATGGCGAGGACCTCGCCGGTGCGGGTGTTCTGCACGACGACGTAGCCACGGTCGGCCTTGGACTTCTTCACCTGGTCGGAGATGGCCTTCTGGGCCGCCCACTGGATGTCACGGTCGATGGTCAGCTCGATGTCGGATCCGGCGACGGCAGGGACCTCCTTGGTGCCCGCGGTGGGCACCCGGCGGCCGCCGGACTGGGCGTACTTGATCGTGCCGTCCTCGCCCGCGAGCTCCTTGTCCAGCTGCGATTCGAGGCCGCCGGCACCCTTGCCCTCGGCGTTGACGTAACCCAGTATCCCGGCGGCGAGGCCGCCGTTGGGGTAGACGCGCTTGGTGGTCGACTCCTGGAAGACACCGGCCAGCACATTGGCCCCGGAGCCGCCGGCCGCCTTGTCCTTCGCGGCCTTCTCGGCGAAGACGGACTTGAGGTCCTTGATCTGTGTCCAGACCTGCGGGGTCTGCCTGCGGGCCAGCACCGTGTACCGGCTCTTGGGCTTGGACAGCTTCTTCGTCAGTTCGGCCGCGTCGACGCCGAGGATGGGCGCGAGCAGCGCGGCGGCCTGCTGGGGCGCGTCGGGTGCCTTGCTGTCGGCCGGCGTGAACATCTTGGGGTCGGCGGTGATGTCGTACGCGTCGACGCTGGTGGCCAGCGCGATGCCGCCCCGGTCGGTGATCTCGCCGCGCTCGGCGGCGACGGTGTAGCTGAGGTAGCGGTTCTGCTCGGCCTTGGCGGCGTACGCGTTGGCGTCCACGGCCTGCACCTGGAGGAGCCGGACCACGAACGCGATCATGACGAGAGTCAGGGCCAGGCTGACCAGCCGCAGCCGCGGCCGCGGGCTGCCGAGGCGCAGCGGGCGGCCGGAGCGGCTGCGCGGGGTCCGTCCGCGCGGCGCGGCGGACGGGGGCCGTCGTCGCGGCTCGGGGCGGGCGGCGGGCCGGGGGCGGCCGGCGCGGCCCGCCGCGTTACGCGGGCGCGCGGGGCCGGGTACCCGGCGGCGCGGTGGTTCCTGGGAGGGCACTGCGTCACCTGCCGGGGCTCGTGGGGGACGGTTCTGCCGGGGTACGCGCGTTCGCGGAGGCGTTCGGCTTCGCCGGGGCGGCGCCGGTCGCGGATGTGCCGGGCTTGGCCGCGGCGGTGGGCGAAGGGGTGGAGCGGGGCGAGGCCGACGTGGCCGCGGGCGGCGGCTCGGGGACGTCGGGCTTCTTCGGCGCCGCGGTGGTCGGCGGGGCGCCGGCGGCCGAGGGTACGCCGCGGACCTTGCCGTTCGGGCCGAGGAAGGCGGGGCTGCCGCCGGGGACCATGCCCAGTTCTCGTGCGCGCCGGGCCAGGGCGTCGGGTTCGGAGGCGCTGTCGACGTCGCGCTGGAGGGCCTGCTGATCGTCGGTGAGGTCGGTGGTGCGCTTCTTCAGTTCGCTCAGCCGGAACGATCCTTCGTTGAGCGCGGAGTTCAGCAGCAGCAGGGTGATCAGGCCGCCGCCCAGGAGCAGGACGACCAGCAGGACGAAGGGGGTCCGGGCCGCGTTGCTCGGCCCTGACGGCATCAGCCGGCTGAGCCGCGCGGCGCGCCCTTTCAGCTGGCCGGCCGGTTTGCTCACCGCGCCACTCCGTCCCCGGGCCGGGTCCGCGATGTCTCCGGGCGCCCGCCGCTCATCGCTCCTCCTCGCGGATCCGCTGGGCTCCGCGCAGCCGGGCGGGGGCGGCGCGCCGGTTCTCGGCGACCTCCTCCTCGGTGGGCAGCTCGGCGCCGCGGGTCAGCAGCTTGAGCCGCGGCTGGTAGCGCTCGGGGACGACCGGGAGTCCGGGCGGCGCGGTGTTGGCGGCACCCGCCGCGAACACCTGCTTGACCAGGCGGTCCTCCAGCGAGTGGTAGGACAGGACGGCGATGCGCCCGCCGACGGCGAGGCTCTGCACCGCGGCCGGGATCGCCCGCTCCAGCACGGTGAGCTCGCCGTTGACCTCGATGCGCAGCGCCTGGAAGGTGCGCTTGGCGGGGTTGCCGCCGGTGCGCTTGGCGGCTTGCGGCAGCGAGTCACGGATGAGCTCGACGAGCCGGGCGCTGTTGGTGAAGGGCTCCTTCTCCCGTTCGCGCACGACGGCGGAGACGATCCGCTTGGCCTGCTTCTCCTCGCCGTACGCGCGCAGGATCCTGACCAGCTCGCCCGGCGGGTAGGTGTTGAGCACCTCGGCCGCGCCGATGCCGGTCGTCTGGTCCATGCGCATGTCGAGCGGGGCGTCCTGGGCGTACGCGAATCCGCGGTCGGCCTCGTCCAGTTGCATGGAGGAGACGCCGAGGTCGAACAGAACACCCTGGACCTTGGGGACGCCGAGCCGGGCGAGCACCTCGGGCAGTTCGTCGTAGACGGCGTGCACCAGTGTGGCGCGGTCGCCGTACGGGGCGAGCCGCTCGCCGGAGAGCCGCAGCGCCTCCTTGTCCCGGTCCAGCGCGATCAGCCGGGCGGTGGGGAAGGCGGCGAGCAGGGCCTCACTGTGTCCGCCCAGGCCCAGGGTGCAGTCGACGACCACGGGTGGCTGCGGGCTCGGTGCCTCCAGAGCCGGGGCCAACAGGTCCAGGCACCGCTGGAGCATCACCGGGACGTGTCGGGTCTGGCTCATGCGCCCTCTCAGGCTCAGGTCCCGGGGCGCTGCACGTACGGCCTGGTCCCCGCCCGCTCGCGAAGGGGAGGTCCGCCGGCGCCGGGGAAGGGGCGTCAGCCGACCGGCGAGCGGGAGAGGGCCGGGCCGTACGTACGCCGCGCACACGGGGAATACATCGGAATGTGCAGGGTGTCGGTAACTTCCCGTCACTTTAGTCCACCCTGCCATTCGATCGATTCCCGATCAATCAACCTGACAGCGCGTCGGCCCTCGCTTTGTTCACCCGACCGGGTGACCGAGTGTGAGGCTTGTGGGGTACCTCACAACAAGCGTCGTTGACGTTCTTTGTCCGCTTCGACACCACGCCGGTGCGGCCGGTGCGGGCTAACGTCTTGTTCATGTCGACTTCTGCGCACTCCCCTGCCGAGCCCTCCGCTCCCGTCGCGGGCCAGGCCCGCACCGGCGGCACCGTGACCGACCACCTGGTCGAGGCGAACGTTCAGTACGCCTCCGAGTTCAGCGATCCCGGAATGGACGCGAAGCCGGTGCTGCGCGTCGCCGTGGTCGCCTGCATGGACGCCCGGCTCGACCTGCACAAGGCGCTCGGCCTGGCACTCGGCGACTGCCACACGATCCGCAACGCGGGCGGCGTGGTCACCGACGACGTGATCCGCTCGCTGTCGATCAGCCAGCGGGCCCTCGGCACGCGCAGCGTGATACTGATCCACCACACGAACTGCGGCATGGAGTCGATCACCGAGGAGTTCCGCCAGGAACTGGAGATGGAGGTCGGCCAGCGGCCGGCCTGGGCGGTGGAGGCCTACAGCGACGCGGACCAGGACGTACGGCAGTCGATGCAGCGGGTCCGCACCTCGCCGTTCCTGCTCCACACCGACGACGTGCGCGGTTTCGTCTTCGACGTGACCACCGGTCTGCTGCGCGAGATCATTCCGGCTTCCTGACAACTGACGGCCTGCTCCGCCGCCCCTCGCGCACCAGACCGTAAGGGCCGAGGTCCTTCCGGTTTCCTGGTACGAGGGGGCCGGACGGGCGTCTTCGGTAGCGAAAATCCCACTCAACCCGACATATCGTCCCCAGTTATCCACAGGCGAGTGACACGAAGCGGTAACGGCAACAAGAATACGGGTGTGACACCCCGTCGGACCTCGTCCGACGCGGTGTCCGTGTTTCGGGGTGGGCCGGGCCGCACAAGGGCACCGGTCCGTGACTGGGGAATCCCGCTGCTCCTGGTGAGCGTGGGGCAGGGCCGAGGAGGGCCGGGTGACGACCTATGACGATCGAGCGAGCCTCACAGATCTGACCACCACAGTGGAGCGGGTGCGCAGGTCGGTGGAAGGTGTGATCGAGGGCAAACCCGAGGTCGTACGCCTTTCGCTGACCGTGCTGCTCGCGGAGGGCCATCTCCTGATCGAGGACGTGCCCGGAGTGGGCAAGACCATGCTGGCCAAGGCGCTGGCCCGGTCCATCGACTGCTCGGTGCGGCGCATCCAGTTCACACCGGATCTGCTGCCCTCGGACATCACCGGTGTGTCCATCTTCGATCAGCAGCGCCGCGACTTCGAGTTCAAACCGGGCGCGATCTTCGCTCAGATCGTGATCGGCGACGAGATCAACCGCGCCTCGCCCAAGACCCAGTCCGCGCTCCTGGAGTCCATGGAGGAGCGTCAGGTCACCATCGACGGCCACACCTACGAGCTGCCCGACCCCTTCATGGTCGTCGCCACGCAGAACCCGGTGGAGATGGAGGGCACGTATCCCCTGCCCGAGGCCCAGCGCGACCGGTTCATGGCCAGGGTGTCGATCGGCTATCCCAGCGCCGAGGCCGAGCTCCAGATGCTCGACGTGCACGGCGGCGTCTCGCCGCTCGACGACCTCCAGCCGGTGGCGCACGCCCACGACATCGTCAAGCTGATCGAAGCGGTGCGCACGGTCCACGTCGCCGAGGCCGTCCGGCGGTACGCGGTGCAGCTCGTCGGGGCCACCCGCAGTCACCCCGATCTCAGGCTCGGCGCCTCACCGCGCGCCACCCTGCACCTGCTGCGTGCCGCCAAGGCCTCCGCCGCGTTGAGCGGCCGCGACTACTGCCTGCCGGACGATGTGCAGGCCCTGGCCGCCGCAGTGCTCGCCCACCGTCTGCTGCCCACGGCACAGGCCCAGCTGAACCGCCGCACCGCCGAACAGGTGGTGCTGGAGATCCTTCAGCAGACCCCCGTGCCCACGGCGTCGGGCGGGGCGGCCGTCCCGGCGCCCCAGCACGAGCCGGGCACTGGGTACGGCGGCCGGCAGCAGCCCGGCGCACGGCGGCTCTGATGGCCGCCGGGGGGCCGACCGCGATGGACGACAGCGACGACAAGGGCGGTCTGCGGGCCGCCCTGGGCGGTCTGACCACGCGCGGCCGGTCCTTCCTGGCGGCCGGTGTCGCCGCCGCGGTCTGCGCCTACGTGCTGGGCCAGGGGGATCTGCTGCGGGTCGGCCTGCTGCTCGCCGTGCTGCCGCTGGTCTGCGTGACGGTGCTCTTCCGGACCCGCTACCGGGTCGCCGGCACCCGTCGGCTCTCGCCGTCCCGGGTACCCGCGGGCACCGAGGCGCGGGTACATCTGCGGATGGACAACGTCTCGCGGCTGCCCACCGGTCTGCTCATGCTCCAGGACCGGGTGCCGTACGTGCTCGGGCCGCGGCCCCGGTTCGTCCTGGACCGGGTGGAGGCGGGCGGCCGGCGCGAGGTGTCCTACCGGGTGCGGTCGGACCTGCGCGGGCGCTACCCGCTCGGGCCGCTGCAGCTGCGGCTGAGTGATCCGTTCGGAATGTGCGAGCTGACGCGTTCGTTCAGCGCGTACGACACGCTCGTCGTCATCCCGCGGACCGAGCCGCTGCCTCCCGTGCGGCTGGCGGGCGAGGCCACCGGCTACGGCGAGGGGCGGCAGCGCTCGCTCGCCCTGGCGGGCGAGGACGACGTCATCCCGCGCGGCTACCGGCACGGCGACGATCTGCGCCGCGTCCACTGGCGCTCCACCGCTCGCTACGGCGAGCTGATGGTGCGTCGCGAGGAGCAGCCGCAGCGGGCCAGGTGCACAGTGCTCCTGGACACGCGGCAGATCGCCTACCAGGGGACGGGGCCCGACTCGGCGTTCGAGTGGGCGGTTTCCGGCGCCGCGTCCGCGCTGGTGCACATGCTGGAGCGGGGCTTCGCGGTCCGGCTGCTGACGGACGACGGCATGGCGGTGCCGGGCGAGGGTGAGAACGGCTTCACCGCCACCCAGGACTCGGCGGAATCGGCCGGACTGATGATGGACGCCCTCGCCGTGGTCGACCACTCCGACGAGGACGGCCTCTCCCGCGCGTACGACGTACTGCGCGGTGGCAACGAGGGCCTGCTGATCGCCTTCCTCGGTGAGCTGGACGAGGAACAGGCTGCGGTGGCGGCACGGATGCGGCAGCGCAGTGGCGGGGCCGTCGCGTTCGTCCTGGACAGCGCCGCCTGGGTGCACGGCGAGTCGTCCGCCTCCGATGCGGCCTGTGAGCAGCGGCTCCGGCTGCTGCGCGAATCGGGGTGGACGGCGGTGCCGGTCCGGCCCGGCATGGATCTCACCCGGCTCTGGGTGCAGGTGAGCCATCACGGTTCGCTCACCCAGTCCGCCGCGGTGGGCGGCACAACGGGCGGTACGACGGGTTTCTCCGGTGGTTGGTCATGAGGGGACAGTCATGAGCGGTCGTGGTCGGCTGGCGCTGTGCGCCTTTGCGGCGACGCTGATGGCGGCTTGCTCGATGCTGCCGCTGGTCGACCCGGCCACCTGGATCCTGCAGGCCTCGTTCCTGCTGGCCGTCCAGTGCGGCGTGGGTGCGCTCGGCCGGCGGGTGCCGCTGCCGCGGCTGCTGACCGTCGCCGTGCAGGCGATCGTCATGGTGGTGCTGCTGACCGTGGCGTTCGCCCGGGAGGAGGCGCTGGCGGGCTTCGTGCCCGGCCCGCAGTCCATACAGGGGCTCGCGGATCTGCTGACGGCGGGTGCGGACGACGTCGGGCGGTACGCGATCCCGGCACCGAGCACAGCGGGCATCCGGCTGATGCTGGTGGGCGGCGTACTGCTGATCGGGCTCGCGGTGGACGCGCTTGCGGTCACGTTCCGCAGCGCCGCACCGGCCGGGCTGCCCCTGCTGGCCCTCTACTCCGTCGCCGCAGGTCTCTCCAACGGCAGCGCGGACTGGCTCTGGTTCCTGCTGGCAGCCTGCGGCTATCTGCTCCTCCTGCTGGCCGAGGGACGTGACCGGCTTTCCCAGTGGGGGCGGGTCTTCGCCGGGGCGGCCAAACCCCGGGGCGGTCCTTCCTCCGGCATCGGCGCCTCGGGCAACGGGGCGCTCGCCCCGGTGCGCACCGGGCGGCGCATCGGAGCGCTCGCACTGGGAATCGCGCTGGTCGTGCCCGCGGCCCTGCCCGCGCTCGACGGCGGACTGCTGGGCGGCACGGGGGGCGGCAACGGCAAGGGGCGCGGTGGCGGCACCATCTCCGCGGTGAACCCGCTCGTCTCGCTGCAGAACAACCTCAACCAGCCGGAGAACCGGGAGGTGATGTCGTACCGCACCAACGCCACGAGTACGCAGGACTTCTACCTCCGCATCCTGGCCCTGGACCAGTTCAACGGAAACGAGTGGCGGGCCTCCACCCGCCGGCTGAAGGACGTACCGAAGCGGCTCCCGAACCCGGCGGGTCTGTCGCCGGACGTCGCCGTGACGGAGATCAGCACGAACATCTCCGCGTCCCGTTCGTACCAGCAGACCTACCTGCCGCTCCCCTACCCGGCGACCGAGGTGAGGGTGGGCGGGCGCTGGCGCTACGAGCCCGAGGGACGCACCCTCGTCGGGGACGACGGGGAGACCACCGGCGGTGCGCAGTACGAGGTCTCCAGCCTGGTCGTGCAGCCGACCGCCCGCCAGCTCGCGGGCGCGGGCACGGTCCCGGCAGCCCTGCGCCGCGAGTACACCCAGGTGCCCGACTCGCTGCCCGAGATGGTCAGGAAAACGGCCGCCGAGGTGACGGCGGGGTCCACCAACGCATACGAGCAGGCGGTGAAGCTGCAGAACTACTTCGCCTCGGAGGGCGGCTTCACGTACGACACCTCGGTGAACTCGGGTACCGGCAGCGCGGCGATCGGCCGCTTCCTGAGGGACAGACGGGGCTTTTGCGTCCACTTCTCGTTCACCATGGCCGCGATGGCACGGACGCTGGGGATCCCGGCCCGGGTCGCCGTGGGCTTCACGCCCGGTACCGCACAGTCGGACGGTTCGGTGTCGGTCGGTCTGCGCGACGCGCATGCCTGGCCGGAGCTGTATTTCGAGGGCGTCGGGTGGACCCGCTTCGAGCCGACGCCGACGCGCGGTTCCACGCCGTCGTACACCGTGCCGGACACTCCCTCCGGTGACGCCGACGATCCGGCCCGGCCCGAGGCGGATGACTCGGCAGCGGCGCCGGTCACACCGTCCGCCTCGGACAGCTGCCCGGCGCAGGAGCGCCGACAGGCCGCGTGCGGCAGTTCGGCGCTCCCGGGGGCTGTGACGCCCACGGACACGGGGACGCCCGCGGGCACCGTGCTCGGACTGGTCCTGGTGGCCCTGCTCGTCCTGCTGCTCCCGTTGCTGCCCATGTTCTGGCGCATCCGGGTCCGGGCCCGGCGGCTGGGCTCCTCCACCGGGCGCACCCCGGCGGACGCGACCACGAGAACGCTGGCGGCCTGGCAGGAGATCACCGACACCGCGTGGGACCACGGCATCGAACCGGACGAGTCCCAGACCCCGCGCAAGGCCGCGGCCCGGGTGGTACGGATGGGCCGGCTGGACACGGAGGCGGCCGCGGCGGTGCACCGGGTGGCGGGCGCGGTGGAGCAGGTCCTCTACGCGCCGGCTCCGCGGCCGGGGTCGGGGCTCGCGGAGGATGCGCAGGCGGTACGGGCGGGCCTGCGGGACTCCGCCGACCGGTTCACCCGGTTCCGCGCGGTCGTGGCACCGCGATCGGCCGTACGGGTGGTGTGGGAGGTCTCGGAGCGTCGGGCGGCCCTGACCGGCCGGTGGCGGGCACCGCAGCGACCGGCGTGGTTGCGGCGCCCGTCCCGCCAGCAGGGCTGACGCCTCGCCGCCCCGGGCCGGCCCTCGGCCCGGCCCGGGGCACCACTCATAGCCCTCGGCAGCGCCCGGGCACTCAGGCCATAGCCACCCCGGCGCCCCCGGGCCGGCCGCATGACACCCCCGCACCGACCGACGGGCCCGGGCAGGCTCGGGGCCGGGCAGGCCGACTCAGGCCGGGCAGGCTCAGGGCTGCGCAGGCTCAGGGCTGCGCAGGCCGACGCAGGGCTACGCAGGCCGGGCAGACGCAGGCGCACCTCTGTCCACGCGCACGCATGAGGGGCGGTCGCAGAAATGCGACCGCCCCTCACCCATAAGTGTTTCTGAGCGCTTACTGGCCCTGTTCATCGCGGCGGCGCTGCCACCGTTGTTCGATCCGGTTCATCACGGACCGGCGCTGTTTGGGCTGTCGGCGTTCGCCCGCACCACCCGCGCGGACTGCCTGTTGCTCGCCCGGCTTCGGCGCTTTGCGCCAACCGGTGACCGCGAGCACCGCGCAGCCCAGCATGACGAGGAATCCCACCACGCTGATCCAGATCTGCTGGGCGACCATTCCGGCCATGAGGAGCGCGATTCCCACCAGGAAGCCAGCAACTGCCTGGTAGACCCGTCGCCGGGTGTATGTACGCAGCCCACTTCCCTCGAGCGCTGTCGCGAACTTGGGATCTTCGGCGTACAGCGCTCGCTCCATTTGCTCGAGCATTCGCTGCTCGTGCTCCGAGAGCGGCACGGAGTCCTCCTCGTCGTCGGCCGCGGGGGGCGGCCGGTATGCGGCCCTTCCAGGATAGGCAGGGAATCGCCCCCGTGAAACCCGCCCTCATTGCCAATCAGCCAGTCCGGGCCGCCACGACGGCTCAGCTGCTGAGGCGTTGATTCCCCAACCTCCGATCCGTCATGCCGGATGGTGTCCCCCGATCATACGGGGCCAATGCCCTGATCGGGGCTGCTGGGGCGTACTCCGTCTGCAGCTGCGTTGCTGATCAGCCGCGCTGCCGTCGCAACCCGGCCGGTGGCTTCAGGCCCGCCTGGTGCCCAGGACGTGCAACTGGGTCGCCACCGAGTGGAACGCCGGCAGCTCGGCGGCCGCGGTCTCCAGCTTGAGCAGGGCCTCCATCGCTCCGGGCTCGGTGTCCACCAGGACTCCCGGCACCAGGTCCGCGAAGACGCGGACGCCGTGGACCGCGCCGACCTCGACATCCGCACCCTCGACCAGCTCGATGAGCTGCTCCGCCGTGTACCGCCGCGGCACCGGGTCACCCTCGCCCCAGCGGCCGGCCGGGTCGTCGAGCGCGTGCCGGGCCTCGGTGAAGTGACCGGCGAGGGCCCGGGCCAGGACCGCGCCGCCGAGCCCGGCGGCGAGCAGGCTGAGCGCGCCCGCCGGACGGAGCGCCTCGACCGCGTGCCGTACGCCCTCGGCGGGGTCGTCCACGTACTCCAGGACGCCGTGGCAGAGCACCGCGTCGTAGCCACCGCGCCCGACCACGTCGAACAGGCCGAGGATGTCTCCCTGGACCCCGTGGACCCGCTCGGCGACCCCGGCCTCGGCGGCACGGCGCTCCAGCGCGAACAACGCGTTGGGGCTGGGATCGACGACGGTGACCCGGTGACCCAGACGCGCGACGGGCACGGCGAAGTTGCCCGTACCGCCGCCGGTGTCCAGTACGTCCAGGACGTCCCTGCCGGTCGCCTTGACCTGGCGGTCGAGAGCGTCCTTGAGGATCTCCCAGACCACGGCGGTACGGAGGGAGGCACGGGGGCGCAGCTGGTCCGACACGGCAGTTGTCTCCTCGGCACGGTGCCGCCGCTGACGGCGGAGCGTGAACGGCGCAGGTAGTGGGTCCCGTCCACCCTATTGCCTTGCGCCGCCGTCGCCGTCATCCCGCATCGGACCGTTCCCCGCGGGGCTGCGGGAGGACCGGCTGGAGGGCCAGCAGCCGCTCCACCAGGCGAAGGAACATCGCCGCGTCGCGCAGCAGGTCGTCCGCGTCCCGCCGCCCGGCCGCACCCGGTATGCCTGCTTCCGCCCGGGCCCGGCGACGGGCGCCGGAGGCGAACAGCGCGCTCCACTCGGTGAGCTCGGGGGCGATTTCCGGCAGGACCTCCCAGGCGCTGCGGATCCTCTCCCGGCGCCGCCGGGAGGTCTCGGGGCGTCCGCGGACCGCGAGCACCGCGGCGGCGGTGCGCAGCGCGGCGAGGTGGGCGGTGGCATAGCGCTCGTTCGGTACGTCGAGAACAGCTGCCTCTTCGAGGCCGGCGCGGGCCTGGGCGAGGAGATCGAGAGCGGCGGGCGGCGCCGTGGTGCGCCGGAGTACGGGGTGGACGTCGTGTGCCGGACCGGTCGGTGAGGGGGCAGGGCCGTCTGCGCGGCGTCGCGGAGCGGCTGCTGCGGACGAGTGGGCCATGACAGAACCTCCTGTCTCGTAACGGCTTCGTGGCCGTCTGTATCCATCGTGACGGCCACCACTGACAATCGAGCCGAATTCACCTCTGACCTGGTCTTTTGCCTCGATCGCAAGTTCCGGCTACCTTTTTGAACTGACTGGTCAGTGCAAAAGATGACGGGGAGGGTCAGTGGACAGCCTGGACAGCCCGCACGGGGCAGCTGTCACAGCCGACGGTCTCGGCCTCAAGGGGCCGCGCGGATGGGCATTCCGGGGCGTGACGTTCAGCGCCGCCCCCGGGTCCCTGATCGCGGTCGAGGGCCCATCCGGTTCGGGCCGCACCTGCCTGCTGCTCGCTCTCACCGGCCGGATGCGCCCCACCGACGGCGAGGCCGCGACCGGCGGTCTGCGCCTGCCGCGCAGGGCCTCCGACGTACGCCGTATCGCGGCACTGGGCCCGGTGCCCGGGGTCAGCGAACTCGACCCGGCGTTCACGGTCGCCGAGCACCTGCGTGAGCGCGCCCTGCTGCAGCGCCGCTTCGACGGCTCCCTGCGCGCCCTGCTGCGGCCGCGCCGCGAGCGCGTCGCCGCGGCCCGGGCCCGGATCGACGCCGCACTGAAGGCGGCCGGACTGGACCTCGCCACCCTGCCCAAGGCCGAGCGGACCTCCGTACGGGATCTGGAGCGGCTGGAGGCACTGCGGCTCTCCGTCGCCCTCGCGCTGATCGGCCGGCCGCGGCTGCTCGCGGTGGACGACACCGACCTCAAGCTCTCCGACACGGAGCGCGCCCAAGCCTGGGAGCTGCTGCGCTCGCTCGCCGCCGACGGCACGACCGTGCTGGCGGTGTGCAGCCAGGCTCCCGAGGACGCCGTCACCGTGCGCACTGGCGCCACCGGGGCGACGGACCCCACGGACATCACCGGGGAGCCCGCGTCGCCGGCCGCCCCGGCACACGACGAAGGGACGGCCGATGCGTTCGCCGAGACTGGCCGCGCTTGAGCTCCGGCGCTTCGGCAGGGGGAAGCTGCCGCGCGCCGCACTGGCCGCGCTCCTGCTGCTGCCGTTGCTCTACGGCGCCCTGTACCTGTGGTCCTTCTGGGACCCGTACGGGCGCCTGGACCGCATCCCCGTCGCGCTGGTCAACGACGACAAGGGCGCCACCGCCGAGGGCAAGCGCCTCGCGGCCGGGGACGAGATCACCGGCAAGCTGCTCGACTCCAAGGTCTTCGAGTGGCACGAGGTGAGCGCCGCCGAGGCGGACAAGGGCGTCGAGGACGGTACGTACTACCTCTCTCTGACCATGCCCTCGGACTTCAGCAGGCGCATCGCCTCCAGCGCCGGCGACTCCCCCGAGACGGGCGCGCTCCAGGTGCGCACCAACGACGCGAACAACTACATCGTCGGCCAGATCTCCCGGACGGTCTTCTCCGAGGTCCGCACCGCCGCGTCGACCAACGCCTCCCGGAACTTCCTCGACCGGATCTTCATCAACTTCTCCGATCTCCACGACGCGACGGCGAAGGCGGCCAGGGGCGCCGCCGACCTCGAGGGCGGGATCGGCAAGGCGAAGAAGGGATCGAAGGACCTCGCGGACGGGCTGAAGGACGCGAAGGCCGGCAGCAGCCGGCTGGCCACCGGCATCGTCCAGCTGAACAAGGGCGCGGGCGATCTTGAAACCGGCTCGCGTCAGGTCGCGGACGGCACCCAGCTGCTCGCCGACAAGGTCAACGGGGTGGCCGCCGACGTCCGCCCGTTCCTGAAGGACAACGGCAAGGCGATCGGCGACACGGCCCGGCTCGTCGCCGACTCCTCGCAGACCGTACGGGACAACCTCGACCTGCTGGTGAAGGCGGCGCCCACCGCCGCCACCGCCGCCCACACGGCCTCCGACGACCTCGCCGAGGTCCACCGCACCCGGTGCGTGGAGCAGCCGCTCCCCGATCCCACCGTCTGCGCGCCGCTGAAGCGGGCCGTGACGGCGGCGGCCGATGTCGCCGCCGTGGCCGACGACGTGAACGTCCTGGTCAAGAACCAGAACGGGGACCTCAAGGAGCTGCGCACCCAGCTCACCACCCTGCAGCAGCAGGCGAACGCACTCGCCGAACGCTCCCCGCACCTGGACGAGGACCTGGAGAGCGCCGTCAAGAAGGTCAACGCGCTCAACACCGGTGCCCACAAGGTCGCCAAGGGTGCGGACCAGCTGCACACCGGCCTGGCCACCGCCAAGTCGGGTTCCGCCGAGCTGAACACGGGGGTCGGCGACCTCAAGAAGGGGGCGACGAGCCTGGACAGCGGCATGATCCGGCTCGGCGACGGTTCGGCCACGCTCGCCAAGGGGCTCGACGACGGGGTCGGCAAGATCCCCGACTACGACAAGAAGGACCGCGACGCCCGTACGGGGGTCATGGCCGACCCCGTACAGCTGGCCTCCCAGTCGCTGCACGCGGCCCCGAACTACGGCACCGGCTTCGCCCCCTACTTCATCCCGCTCTCCCTCTGGGTCGGCGCGATGGTGGCGTACATGCTGATCCAGCCGCTCAACCGGCGTGCCCTGGCCGCCGGGGCACCGGCCTGGCGGATCGCCTTCGCGGGCTGGCTGCCGGTGGCCGCGATCGGTCTGCTCCAGGTGGCCGCGCTGATGTCCGTACTGCACTGGGGGCTCGGCCTCCAGATGGCCCACGCCGCGGGAACGATCGGTTTCCTGGCCCTGGTCACCTGCTGCTTCGGGGCGATCGTGCAGTGGTTGAACGCCCGCTTCGGGGCGGCGGGCCGCATCCTCGTCCTCGCGGTGCTGATGCTCCAGCTGACCTCGGCCGGCGGCACGTACCCCGTACAGACGAGTCCGGGCTTCTTCAACGCGATCCATCCGTACCTGCCGATGAGCTACATCGTCGACGGCCTGCGCCGCCTGATCACGGGCGGCGGACTCGGCCCGGTCTGGCAGGGCTGTGCGGTGCTCCTGGCATTCACAGCCGGGGCGCTCGCGCTGACCGCCGTCTCCGCGCGCCGCAAGCAGGTGTGGACGCTCGACCGGCTGCATCCGGAGCTGAGTCTGTGAGCGCTCCAGGACCTGTGAGAATCAGGAGCATGGAAAGCAGTAGCGCCACACGCCGCCAGGCCACCCGGCAGAAGCTCTACGAAGCGGCCGTGACCCTCATCGCCGAGAAGGGCTTCTCGGCCACCACGGTGGACGAGATCGCCGAGCGCGCCGGGGTCGCCAAGGGCACGGTGTACTACAACTTCAAGAGCAAGACCGAGCTCTTCGAGGAGCTGCTGCGCCACGGTGTCGGGCTGCTCACCTCCTCGCTGCGTACGGCGGCGGAGGAGACCGACGAGCGCGGTGGCAGCCGGGTCCAGGCGCTGGACGCCATGATCCGGGCCGGTCTGGTCTTCATCGACCGCTATCCGGCCTTCACCCAGCTGTACGTGGCCGAACTGTGGCGCACCAACCGCGCCTGGCAGGCCACCCTGCTGGTGGTGCGTCAGGAGGCCGTCGCCGTGGTCGAGGGTGTTCTGAGGGAGGGTGTCGAGGGCGGCGAGCTCAGCGAGGAGATCGACATCCCGCTGACGGCGGCCGCGCTGGTCGGCATGGTGCTGGTGGCGGCGCTGGACTGGCAGGCGTTCCAGCCGGAGCGGTCGATCGACGACGTGCACTCGGCGCTGTCCCTGCTGCTGCACGGGCGGGTCAGCGGGCGCTGACCCCGGATCCGTCCCTCCCCCGGACACACGAAGGCGCCGGTCCGACGGGCTCGATCCCCCGAGCCTCGCCTGACCGGCGCCTTCCGTGCTGCCGGAGGACCTTCCCCCGTGACCCCCGTGTTCCCCCGTGGTCCCGAGTCCTCCGCCGTGCACCCCCGTTCGGAAAGGAGTGCCGCACCCGTTCCGCCGCCCCGTGCCGGCGGTACCGGCGCAGCGCCCCTTCCGTGGTCCCCACTCTGCCGTCTTCGCAGGTCGCACCCCATCCGCGTCCCTACTCATCTCACCCCCTAGGTACGGGTACTCAGACGTGCGCACCCGCGCCCTCCCTCTCCGGTACGCCGCCTGGTTACGATCGCCCCCGTGTCCGTACTCCCCCTGGTGTTCACAAGTGGCTGGGCGAGCGGGATCAACGCCTACGCGGTGGTCCTCCTGCTCGGCATCTTCGGCGCGACCGGCGTGACCGACGAGGTTCCCGCCTCGCTGCAGCGCACCGATGTCCTGATCGTGGCCGGTGTGCTGTTCCTGTGCGAGGCGGTGGCGGACAAGATCCCGTACGTGGACTCGGTCTGGGACGCCGCGCACACGGTCATCAGGCCGCTCGCCGGGGCGGTCGTGGCGGCGCTGCTGGCGGGCGAGAGCGGTTCGCTGCCGGAGCTCGCCGCGGGGGCCATCGGTGGTTCCACCGCGCTGATGAGCCATCTGGTGAAGGCGGGCACCAGAATGGCGGTCAACACCTCCCCCGAGCCGTTCAGCAATATCGCCGTGAGCACGGCCGAGGACCTGGGCGTCGCCGGAGTCGTCACCTTCGCCATATTCCATCCGTGGATCGCGGCTTCCATCGCCGCGGCGCTGCTGGTGCTCGGCCTGGTGATACTGGTCTTCCTGGCCTCCCGGATCCGCCGGTTCCTGCGCCGCAGAGCCCAACGGCGCGAGGAGAAACGGCTGGCCGGCTCCGCTTCCCACTGGCCTGACGGCTGAGCTCTCAGCCGACGCCGCCCCCCATTTTCCGGATGCTCTAAAGTCGCAGCCATGGCACGTATTGCGGTGATCGGCGCCGGGTTGGGCGCGATGTCGGCGGCGGCCCGGCTCGCCGTGGCAGGCCACCGGGTGACGGTGTACGAGCGTTCGGAGTCGTTCGGCGGCTCGCTCGGCCGCCATACCCTGGACGGCTTCACGTTCGACACCGGACCCGGCCTGCTTCATCTGCCCGCCGTCTACCGCGACCTGTTCGTGAAGACCGGCAAGGAACCGCTGGAGCGGTGCGTCACCCTGACCCAGGTCGACCCGGCGAGCCGCCATGTCTTCGCGGACGGCACCGATGTGTCCCTGCCGAACGCCTCGCGGGCCGGCGTCGTCGGAGCCCTGGACGCCGCGCTCGGGGGCGGCGCGGGCGGGAGCTGGGGTGCGTTCCTCGACCGGGCCGGGGACGCGTGGGACCGGTCCCGGCGGCCCCTGCTGGAGGAGCCGCTGCGCCCCGACTGGCAGGTGCTGACCCGCGATCCGTATCCGGCGACCGCCCGGCGGCGGCTGCTGCGCCCCGCTCGTCAGGCCGGCACGGTGACGGAGATCGGCTCCTGGGAGCTGGCGGATCCCCGGCTGGCCGCCCTGCTGGACGGGTACGCGCTGTCGTACGGCCTCGATCCGCTGCACGCCCCGGCGAGCACGGCCCTGCTGCCGTACATGGAGGAGACGTTCGGCAGTTGGTACGTCTCCGGCGGCATGCGCGCGCTGGCGCAGGCGGTGTACGAGCGGTGTCTGGCCCGGAAGGTGGAGTTCGTCTTCGGCGCCGAGGTGGCCCGGGTCCTGGAGAAGGACGGCCGGGCGGCGGGCGTGGAGCTGGCGGACGGGACGGTCGCGGAGGCGGCTCACGTGGTGCTGGGAGCCCGGCCGCACCCGGATCTGATGCCCGTTCAGGAGCTCTGGCAGGACGGCGACGTGACGGTACAGCCCCGGCCGGAGGGCTCCGCCCCGACGGGCCGGTTCCTGGTACTGCTGTCGCTGCGCGGCGCCCGGCCCGCGGATGCCGCGCACCGGACGCTGGTGCATCCGGCGGACGGGGCGGCCGAACGCGAGGCGGTGTTCGGCGGCCGTCTCGCCGCGCACCCCACGGTGACGGTGCTGCGCCCCGACGATCCCTCCACCCGCCCCGACGAGGCGCACGAGGCCGTCACGCTCACGGCGACGGTCGCCCCGCACGGCCCGGTGGACTGGACGGACGAGGCGCTGCGGGCGCGGTTCGCGGACACCCTGATCGACACCGCGGGCGCGGCCGTGCCGGGTCTGCGGGACCGGGTGCTCCGCATGGAGGTGCGGACACCCGCGGAGTCCGCGGCCGAGACGGGCGCGCCGGGCGGTGCGGTTCCTGCGCCCGCACTGGCGGGCGCAGGGGGCGGCTACCTCCACGCGGGCAATCGCACCCGGCTGCCGGGGCTGTTCCTGGCGGGCGGCTGGTCGCACCCGGGCGGCGGTCCGGCGCACGCGGGGATGTCCGGGGCGCTGGTCGCAGGGCTCGTGGTCGAGGGGGACGGGTTCCGCGGGTCGCAGTGAGGGCTGCGGGCGGGACCGGGGCGGCGCTTCACCCCCGGTCGCCGGAAGGGCGCCTCGTCAGGCCCAGGAATCAGTAGCGGTACTGCTCGTTGTAGCCCGTGTCGTAGCCGTTCGGGTACGGCGCCGGCTGGGCGGGCTGCTCGGGAGGCATCGGCGGGTACTGCTCACCCTCGCGCTGCTGCGGCACCCAGACACCTCCCGGCGGGGTCTCCGAGGCGTACGGCTGGGCATACGGGTCGGCGAACTGCTGGCCGCCACCGTAGCTGTCGTAGGTCCCGTCGCTCCCGTAGTTCCCGTACGCCCCGTACTGCGGGGTGCTCGCGGTGGTGCCGATGTACGGGTCGGAGTACGCGGCGTACTGCTGCTGGTCCGTGCCGTAGTCGTACTGCCCGGCTCCCGCGTAGGTGTCCTGGCCGGCTCCCGCATAGGGGGGCTCCTGGCCCTGCGCCGGGTACGCGGAGTAGTCGGTGTACGCGGCGTACTGCGGCTGTCCCTGCGGCTGCTGGTGCTCCTGGTACGGGTCCTGCTGGTGCTCCTGCTGCGGGCGGTGATCGGTGTAGACGCCGTACTGCCCGGTGTCGTCGGGCAGCGGCTCCGGCGCGTAGACCGCGGCCGCATCGGCCTGCGGTTCGGCCTCCGGCCGGGCCGGCGACTCACCGTCGTGCTCCATCTCCAGGTCCGAGACCTGGAGGGTGGGCTCGCGGTCGGTGCCGCCGCGGCGGCGCCGGCTCTCCCCGGGGCTGCCCCCTATGGCCCAGCCGGTCGAGAAGCCACGGCGGAAGGAGAGCGTGACGTACGTCTGGCCCGTCGCGAAGGCGATCGCGCCGACGGCGATGACGAACACGGACGGCATCAGGACACCTATGACGACACCGACGAAGCCGGTGAAGGCGAGCAGGCGCCAGCGCAGGCGTGCCTTGTACTGCAGCAGCACCTCGCCGAGCAGCCACAGCGCAACGATGCCGAACGCGATGTAGAGGACCGTCCAGCCCATGCCCGCCCCCTTCTACGGCCACCGCCCCGGGTCGCGGCGGGTACGGCCGGTCACGACTGCTTGTGCAGTCCGAGATTCTCGTAGATTTCGAGCGTCGCCGTCGAGTTGTTCAACGTGATGAAGTGCAGCCCGGGGACACCCTCGGAAAGCAGCTTCGCGCAGAACTGCGTTGCGAAGTCGATGCCAATGGAGCGTACAGCGGCGGGATCGTCCTTGGCGGCGAGGATGCGTTCTTTCAGGGATGCGGGCAGCGTCGCGTTGCTGAGCTGCGCGAATCGCTCCAATTGCCCGACGCTCGTGAGGGGCATCACCTCGGGGATGATCGGGGTTTCGCAACCCGCAGCGACCACCCGGTCACGCATCCGCAGATAACTCTCCGGATCGAAGAACATTTGCGTGATCGCGTAATCCGCACCGGCGCGGCACTTGTCCACGAAATGCCGGATGTCGGTGTCCCAGTCCGCCGAGCGCGGGTGCCGTTCGGGGAATGCCGCGACGCCGACACAGAAATCGCCGGATTCCTTGATCAGCCGGACGAGGTCCGCCGCGTACCGCACGCCCTGCGGGTGCTCGACCCACGGGCCCATCGGGTCGCCCGGCGGGTCTCCGCGCACGGCGAGGATGTTCCGGATGCCGGCGTCCGCGTACTGACCGACCATGTTGCGCAGCTCGGCGATGGAATGGTTGACCGCCGTGAGGTGCGCGACCGGCGTGAGCGTGGACTCGGCGGCGATGTCCTGGGTCGCCTTCACCGTGCCGGACCGGGTGGATCCGCCGGCTCCGTACGTCACGGAGACGAAACTCGGTCCCACCGCCTCGACCCGGCGCAGCGCGTTCCAGAGGTTCCGCTCGCCCTTCTCGGTCTTGGGCGCCCAGAACTCGAAGGAGTACGAGGTCTTGCCGGTAGCCAGCATCTCACGCACGGTGCGCGCGTGATCTGTCCTGGTCGAAGGTGTGCCAAGGGCCATACCGGCAGGTTAACCAGGGCGCGGCGGGCTCCCAACCGAACTGGGGCGATTTGCCTCGATTACCCGGTTCTTTGTCCACACTTCGGACACCCGTGTCTCAAACCGGCCCCTTCGGGTCCGGGATCACCCGTCGGCGCGGTCGCGGATCCTGCCCGCCAGTTCGGCGGCGGCGGCAGCCGGATCGGATGCCTCCGTGACGGCCCGCACGACGACGACCCGGCGCGCTCCGGCGTCCAGCACCTCGTCGAGGTTGCCCGCGTCGATCCCGCCGATGGCGAACCACGGGCGGGCGGGGGCGAGCGAGGCGGCGTAGCGGACGAGATCCAGGCCGGGGGCGTGCCGGCCCGGCTTGGTCGGCGTGGGCCAGCAGGGGCCGGTGCAGAAGTAGTCCACGCCGGGTTCGGCGACGGCCGCGTCGACCTCGGACTCGGCATGGGTGGAGCGGCCGATGACCACGTCCCCGCCGATGATCGCGCGTGCGGCCGGGACCGGCAGGTCGCCCTGGCCCAGGTGCAGCACGTCGGAACCGATGGCGTGGGCGACGTCGGCCCGGTCGTTGACCGCGAGGAGCTTGCCGTGGCGCTTGCAAGCGTCGGCGAAGACCGCGAGGTGTTCGAGTTCCTCGGCCGCCTCCATGCCCTTGTCGCGCAGCTGGATGATGTCCACGCCACTGGAGAGAACCGCGTCGAGGAACGCGGGAAGGTCACCCTGGCGCCGGCGGGCGTCCGTGCACAGGTAGAGCCGGGCATCGGACAGCAGCGCGCGAGGCGTGGACATGGTGCGGTTCCCCCCGGGGAAGGCGATGACGGTGGTTCGGTGGTACGCGCGGGATGCGGGCCGCACCGTGCGGCCCGCATCCCCCGTGCGGCTGTCGGTCAGACGGCGAGCGCCTGGGCGCGGCGCTTCACCTCCGTGCCGCGATTCTCACTCAGCGCCTGCGCGGGCGTGCCCGGCAGGCTCGGGTCGGGCGTGAAGAGCCATTCCAGCATCTCCGCGTCGGAGTAGCCGTCGTCCCTCAGGAGCGTCAGGGTCCCCGAAAGGCCCTTGACCACCTTGTCGCCGTCAATGAAGGCGGCAGGCACCTGGAGCGCCCGGTTCTCACCGCGTCGTACGGCAATGAGCTGGCCGTCCCTGACCATCTGGCGCACGCGCGTCACCTGGACATCGAACATTTCGGCGATGTCGGGAAGGTGGAGCCAGGCAGGGACGAGAGCATCGATCTTTGCGTCAATCTCGGTCACGGGGACAAGCGTGCCATCCCGGACCGACAGTCGGTACCCGGGCCGCCCGTACGGGGGCCGGATACGCCGTCAGAGCGTGGCCGACTTCAGGGGTGCGGAGGGGTCGGCGACCCGCTCCGGGTCGAGCTCCGCCCCCGATTCGACGAGTTTGCGCCCCTGCGCCAGATCGCGCGGACGGCCGACCGCCAGTACGGCGACGAGCGCTCCGGCGCGCAGCCAGCACACCGTCCACGTGGGTTCGGCCGGATCGCCGCGCCACACCAGGGTGTCGGCCCCCGTGTGGTGGCCCGCGTACTGGACGAAGCGGCCGAACTGCTCGGACCAGAAGTAGGGCACAGGGTCGTAGACCGGGGGCTGCCCGTCGCCCTCCGGAGTGGCGGCGGTGACGGCGGCGGCGACGGTCCGGGGCCCCTGGAGGGCGTTGTCCCAGTGGTGGACGAGCAGCCGCTCGCCGTACCGGGCCGAAGGGAACGAGGCGCAGTCCCCGACCGCGTACACATCGGGGAGCGAGGTGCGCAGTGACGCGTCCGCGGTCACCGACCCGTCCGGGCCGAGCTCGATCCCCGATCCGGCCAGCCAGCCGGTCGCGGGCCGGGCGCCGATGCCGACGACGACCGCGTCCGCCGGGATCGCACGGCCGTCCGCCAGGACCACGCGGCCGGCTTCGATGCGGTCGACCCTGGCACCGGTGAGGAGTCCGGCGCCGCTCTCGGCGTACCAGCCGGTCATGGGGGCCGCCACCTCGGCGGGCAGGGCGCCGGCGAGCGGGTGCTCGGCGGCCTCGACGACGGTGACCGCACAGCCGGCCGCGCGGGCCGCGGTGGCGAACTCGGCGCCGATCCAGCCCGCACCGACGACCACGACGTCGTGCTGCTGTTCGAGGACCGGCCGCAGCCGGGCGGCGTCGTCCAGCGTGCGCAGGAGGTGGACGCCCGGGACGCCCTCGGTGCCGGGCAGCATCAGGGGCTCGGCACCGGTGGCGACGACCAGGACGTCGTACGGGACGGGCCCGTCCGGAGTGTCCAGTTCGTGGTCGCCCGCGCGCAGCGCGGTCACGTCGAGGCCGAGCCGCAGGGTGAGGTCCAGCGCCTCGAAGTCGATGTCGAAGGCCGAGTCCTCGGCCTTGCCGAGAAGGACCGCCTTCGACAGCGGGGGCCGGTCGTACGGCTGGTGCGGTTCGGCGCCGATCAGCGTGACGGGGCCGGTGAAGCCCTGTTCGCGCAGGGCCACCGCGGTCTGTACGCCCGCCATGCCCGCTCCGGCGATCACGACGCGGCGGCTCTGCCGCGGCTCTGTCTGCTGTTGTCCGGTCTGCTCGTCCACCCGACCACCTTAAGCACCCTGACGGGCCGTCAGGAAGATGCTTCCCGGCTCACCGCTGCCGGACCACCGTGCGCGTGCCCCGCTCACGGCACCGGCTCCCCTTGCCGGGGGCGCGGGGCAGAGGTTTAGGGTAGCCGTGCAGATTACTCGCGGGAGTCCGGTCGTACCGGGCTGAGAGGGAGGCTGGACGGCCTTCGACCGTACGAACCTGATCCGGGTCATGCCGGCGAAGGGAGGGGCTGGACGCCCATGCGCACGCACCGTACGAACGGGTCCGACGTCCTCGTCATCGGGGGCGGCATCATCGGCCTGGTGACCGCCTGGCGGGCCGCGCAGCGCGGCCTGACCACCGCGGTCGTCGATCCCGAACCGGGCGGCGGCGCAGCCCAGGTCGCGGCGGGGATGCTGGCAGCCGTCACCGAACTCCACTACGGCGAGGCGATGCTGCTCGGCCTCAACGTCGCCTCCGCCGCGCGCTATCCGGCGTTCGCGGCCGAGCTGGAGGCGGCGAGCGGACAGGACATCGGATTTCGCACCTGCGGCACCCTGGCCGTCGCGCTCGATGCCGACGACCGCGCCCAGATGCGGGAACTCCACGCCCTGCACCGTCGCTCGGGCCTGAAGTCGGAGTGGCTCACCGGCCGGGAGTGCCGCCGCCTCGAGCCGATGCTCGCACCGGGCATACGCGGCGGGCTGCGGGTCGACGGCGACCACCAGGTCGACCCGCGACGGCTGGCCGCCGCACTGCTGACGGCGTGCGAACGGGCGGGGGTCGTCCTCCACCGCCAACGGGCCGAGCGGCTCTCGGTCACGGCCGACCGGGCCACCGGAGTCGTACTGGCCGACGGTACGCAGCCGGCGGCCGATCAGGTCGTGCTCGCCGCGGGCAGCCTCAGCGGCCGGCTCGCGGGGGTGCCGGAGCACATCCTGCCCCCGGTCCGCCCGGTGAAGGGCCAGGTGCTGCGGCTGACCGTGCCCACCACGTACGCCCCCTTCCTCTCCCGCACCGTGCGGGCCGTGGTCCGGGGCAGCCACGTCTACCTCGTGCCGCGTGATAACGGGGAGCTGGTCATCGGCGCCACCAGCGAGGAGATGGGCTGGGACACCACGGTCACGGCGGGCGGTGTGTACGAGCTGCTGCGCGACGCGCACGAACTGGTGCCGGGCGTCACCGAGCTGCCGCTCACCGAGACCCGCGCCGGCCTGCGCCCCGCCTCCCCCGACAACGCCCCACTGCTCGGCCGCACCGCACTGCCCGGCCTCCATCTCGCCACCGGTCACCACCGCAACGGGGTGCTGCTCACCCCCGTCACCGGGGACGCCATGGCGCAGCTGCTGGCGGACGGCGATCTGCCCGAGGTGGCCCGCCCCTTCTCCCCCGGCCGCTTCTCGCCCGCCGCCGCCCCCGCACCTCAGGAGCAGCCCGCATGACCACGCCCACTCCCCCTTCCGTTCCGGTCTCCGTCTCCGTGAACGGCGAGACCGTCGCCATCGCGCCGGGCACCACCCTGGATGCCCTGGTCGCCTCGCTGACCAGCGCGTCCTCGGGCGTCGCGGCCGCCCTGAACGAGACCGTCGTGCCGCGCGGCCAGTGGCCCGCTGCCGCGCTCACCGACGGCGACCGGGTCGAGGTCCTCACCGCGGTCCAGGGCGGCTGACCATGTCCGACGACCTCTTCGCCCTCGGGGACACCTCTTTCGGCTCCCGGCTGATCATGGGGACGGGCGGGGCACCCAGCCTGGACGTGCTGGAGCGGTCCCTGACCGCCTCGGGCACCGAGCTGACGACCGTGGCGATGCGCCGGCTCGACCCGACCGTGCAGGGCTCCGTGCTCTCCGTGCTGGAGAAGCTCTCCATCCGCGTGCTGCCGAACACGGCGGGCTGCTTCACGGCGGGCGAGGCCGTGCTCACCGCCCGGCTCGCTCGCGAGGCGCTCGGCACCGACTGGGTCAAGCTGGAGGTGGTGGCGGACGAGCGCACCCTGCTGCCCGACCCCATCGAACTGCTGGACGCCGCGGAGACGCTGGTGGACGACGGCTTCACCGTCCTGCCGTACACGAACGACGACCCGGTGCTGGCCCGGAAACTGGAGGATGTCGGGTGCGCGGCGATCATGCCGCTCGGCTCCCCCATCGGCTCCGGTCTGGGCATCCGGAACCCGCACAACTTCCAGCTGATCGTCGAGCAGGCGCAGGTCCCGGTGATCCTGGACGCGGGCGCCGGCACGGCGTCGGACGCGGCGCTCGCCATGGAGCTGGGATGTGCGGCCGTGATGCTGGCGTCGGCGGTGACCCGGGCCCAGGAACCCGAGCTGATGGCCGCCGCGATGCGCCACGCGGTGGAGGGCGGGCGGCTCGCGTACCGCGCGGGGCGGATCCCTCGCCGCCACTTCGCCGAGGCGTCGTCACCGACGGCGGGGCGGGCGGTGCTGGATCCGGAGCGCCCGGCGTTCTGAGCCCGGGGGCCCGGCCGGTGCGTGAGGCGGATCTCATGTCCCGGCCCCGGCACGTTCCGGCCCCGGGGCACGGCCGTTCCGTGGCTGCGGATCGCATGTCCCTGTCACGGCTCGGCTGCAGTTGGGCCCCGGGATCGCCCCGGCCCGTCGGCCGTGTCCGCGGTGGCTCGTAGACTCGCCTGCGTGGATACGACCCTCCAGGACCCTCTCGTCGGGCAGCTGCTCGACGGCCGCTACCGCGTCGATGCCCGCATCGCCGTGGGCGGCATGGCCACGGTCTACCGGGCCATGGACACCCGGCTCGACCGGGTGCTCGCCCTCAAGGTGATGCATCCGGCGCTCGCGACCGACGCCTCCTTCGTCGAGCGCTTCATCCGCGAGGCCAAGTCGGTGGCCCGGCTCGCGCACCCCAACGTGGTCGCGGTGTTCGACCAGGGCGCCCACGGGCAGTACGTCTACCTCGCGATGGAGTACGTCGCGGGGTGCACGCTGCGCGACGTACTGCGCGAGCGGGGCGCCCTGCAGCCGCGCGCCGCGCTGGACATCCTGGAACCGGTGCTCGCCGCGCTGGGCGCCGCACACCGGGCGGGCTTCGTCCACCGGGACATGAAGCCGGAGAACGTGCTGATAGGCGACGACGGCCGGGTCAAGGTCGCCGACTTCGGCCTGGTCCGGGCCGTGGGATCGGTCACGAACACCACCGGGAGCATCCTGGGAACGGTCTCGTACCTCGCCCCCGAGCAGATCGAGCACGGCACCGCGGACACCCGCGCCGATGTGTACGCGTGCGGTGTCGTGCTGTACGAGATGCTCACGGGCACCAAGCCGCGAACCGGGGAATCCCCCGCCCAGGTCATCTACCAGCACCTCAACGAGGACGTCCCGGCTCCCTCGGCCGTCGTCCCGGGTCTCGCGGCCGAGCTCGACGAGCTGGTGGCGAGCGCCACCGCCCGTGACCCCGAGATCCGGCCGTTCGACGCCGTGGCGCTGCTCGCCGAGTCCCGCCGGGCGCGGTCCGGCCTCACCGACGCACAGCTGGACGCCGTGCCGCCGCAGGCCCTGGCCGAGGTGCACGACGACGCCGAGGACCGCACGAGCGTGATCCCCCGGGTGCTGCCGCCGGGCCAGGGCACCGCCCACCACACCAGCCGGCTCGAGATGCCCCCGCAACTGCCCCCGCAGCCGCCGGGCCGTCGCGCGGGGCTCCGCGGGACGCCGCGGCGCGGTGTCATCGCGGCGGTCCTCGCCGTGCTCCTGGTCCTGGGGGTCGGCGGTGGCGTCTGGTACATCAACTCCGGACAGTTCACCCGGGTCCCCCCGCTGCTCGGCCAGAGCGAGAAGGCGGCCAAGGAGCGGCTCTCGAAGGCCGATCTCGAACTCAAGGGCGTGCGGCGGGCCTACAGCGACACCGTCGACCGCGGCAAGGTGATCAGCAGTGACCCCAAGTCGGGCGCCCGCATCCGGGGCAACGGCTCGGTGGCACTGGTCGTCTCGCGCGGGCCCGAGATCGTGACGGTGCCCGATGTCCAGGGCCTCAGGCTCTCCGAGGCCAGACGTCAGCTCGAGAAGAAGGGCCTCGTGCCCGGCATGACCACCAAGGAGTTCAGCGACGACGTGGCCGCCGGCGAGGTGGTGCGTACGGAACCCGAGGCGGGTGCCGAGCGCCACCCGGACTCCGCGGTCGCGATCGTCGTCTCCAAGGGCAGCCCGGTCGACGTCCCCGATGTCACCGGCCTCTCCGTCGAGGACGCCACCGCCGCGCTGGACGACGAGGGGCTGAAGGCCAAGGTGCTTCCGGACCGGGTGAACTCCCCCGAGGACGCCGGCGACATCACCGAACAGTCCCCTGCCGAGGGCGAGGAGGCCGCCGAGGGCGACACCATCACGCTGACGGTCTCCAAGGGCCCGCAGATGATCGACGTACCGGACGTCACCGGCAAGGACGTCGACGACGCCCGCAGCGAGCTGGAGGACGCGGGCTTCGAGGTGAAGGTCGACCGTCCGTTCCTCTCCTTCAGCGACACCATCGCGAGCCAGTCCGTCGACGGCGGCGACCAGGCCCCCGAGGGCAGCACCATCACCATCAAGACCAAGGGACTCTAGATCCGTATGCGCAACCCTGTCGGCGGCCACATCCCGGTGGCCGGCGGCCTCGCCAAGGTCGGCCTGCCCTACGCCCGCGAGATGGGTGCGGAGGCCGTCCAGGTCTTCGTGGCCAATCCGCGCGGCTGGGCGACCCCCGCCGGGAACCCGGTGCAGGACGAGTTGTTCCGCACCGAGTGCGCCGCCGAGTCACTGTCGGCGTACGTCCACGCCCCGTACCTGATCAACTTCGGCTCACACACCCCGGCGACCGTGGAGAAGTCCGTGGAGTCCCTGCGCCACTCCCTGCGCCGGGCCCGCGAGATCGGCGCCCTGGGCGTCGTGGTGCACACCGGTTCGGCGACCAACGGCCGGCCGCGCGAGGAGGCGCTGGCGCAGGTGCGTACCCACATGCGCCCGCTGCTGGACGAGCTGACCCACGACGACGACCCGTTCCTGCTGCTGGAGTCGACCGCCGGCCAGGGCTACTCGCTCTGCTCACGGACCTGGGACTTCGGCCCGTACTTCGACGCGCTCGATGCTCATCCGAAGCTCGGTATCTGCCTCGACACGTGCCACATCTTCGCGGCGGGTCACGACCTGGCCGGTCCTGCGGGCATGAAGGAGACGCTGGACCTGCTCGTGGAGACGGTCGGCGAGGGCCGGCTGAAGCTGATCCACGCCAATGACTCCAAGGACGTGGCCGGGGCGCACAAGGACCGGCACGAGAACATCGGGTCCGGTCACATCGGCGAGGAGCCGTTCCGCGAGCTGTTCTCCCACCCGGCCACCGAGGGCGTTCCGCTGGTCATCGAGACACCCGGAGGCAGGGAGGGCCATGCGGCGGACGTCGCCCGGCTGAAGGAGCTGCGCGGCGGGATCTGACCGGGTGGAAACCTGTTGAGGAATACCCTAGGGGGGTATACGGTTCTTGCTGTCGGCAGGAACCGCTCCTCGGCATTGGGGGAACACCATGCAGGACCACACGCAGCATGCCGGTCACCCCGACCACAGCGCCCACGCCGGCCACCTGGACCCCACCGGTCATACCGACCACTCCAGTCACGGCTCCGGCGGCGTCAGCTGGGCAATGGCGGCCCGGGCGACCCTCCACTGCCTCACCGGATGCGCCATCGGCGAGATCCTCGGCATGGCGATCGGCACCGCGCTCGGCTGGGGCAACGTCCCGACCATGATCCTCGCGATCGTCCTGGCGTTCTTCTTCGGCTACACGCTGACGCTGCGGTCCGTCCTGAAGGCGGGCGTCGACTTCAGGACGGCGTTCCGGGTCGCCCTCGCGGCCGACACACTCTCGATCGCGGTGATGGAACTGATCGACAACGGGGTGATCGTCCTGTGGCCGGGCGCCATGGACGCGATGCTCTCGGACGTCCTGTTCTGGGGGGCGCTCGCGATCTCGCTCGCCGTGGCCTTCGTCGTCACCACACCGGTGAACAAGTGGATGATCGGGCGCGGCAAGGGGCATGCGGTGGTGCACCGGTACCACCACTGAGGCGGTACGGGAGGGGGCCGTGCGGCCGGATCAGAGCTCGGGGCCGTCCCCGGGCTCCTCCTGGTAGGAGTAGCGCTGTTCCTTCCAGGGATCGCCGATGTTGTGATAGCCGCGTTCCTCCCAGAAGCCGCGGCGGTCGGCGCTCATGTACTCGATGCCCCGGACCCACTTGGGGCCCTTCCAGGCATACAGGTGCGGCACGACGAGCCGGAGCGGGAAGCCGTGTTCGGCGGTGAGCAGTTCGCCGCCCTTGTGGGTGGCGAACAGGGCCCGGTCGGAGGTGAAGTCGTCGAGCCGGAGGTTCGAGCTGAAGCCGTACTCGGCCCAGACCATCACGTGGGTGACCTGCGGCGCGGGCGGCGCGAGTGCCACGACGTCACGGGCGAGCACTCCGCCCCACTCGGCGCCGAGCATGCTGAACTTGGTCACGCAGTGCAGATCGGCGACGACCGAGGAGAACGGCAGCGCCGAGAACTCCTGATGGTTCCAGCAGTGCTTCTCGCCGTCGGCCGTGGCACCGAAGACCCGGAACTCCCAGCGGTCGGGCTTGAACTTGGGCACCGGCCCGTAGTGGGTAACCGGCCAGCCACGCTGCAGTCGCTGTCCCGGCGGAAGCTCGGACTGCTCTGATGCGTGGTGTTCCCGGCTTTCCGGCTGACCCATGTCTCCATGGTGACAGACAGGCAGGGGTGGTCATGACCAGGGCAGAGGCGTTTCGGGCAACTCGTACTAAGCATGCACTTACTGGACGCTCACCGGGTGCGATGCGAAGATGCGGCCAACTTGCCCAGTTCACCGGTTGGAAGGAGCCTCTGCGATGCAGGGCGACCCCGAGGTCCTCGAGTTCCTGAACGAACAGCTGACCGCCGAATTGACTGCCATCAACCAGTATTTCCTGCATGCAAAGATGCAGGACAACTTCGGCTGGACGAAGCTCGCGAAGTACACGCGGTCCGAGTCCTTCGACGAGATGAAGCACGCCGAGATCCTGACCGACCGCATCCTCTTCCTCGATGGACTGCCGAACTATCAGCGGCTCTTCCACGTACGCGTGGGCCAGACCGTCACCGAGATGTTCCAGGCGGACCGCCAGGTCGAGGTGGAGGCGATCGACCGCCTCAAGCGCGGCATCGAACTGATGCGCAACAAGGGCGACATCACGTCCGCAAATATCTTTGAGTCGATCCTGGCGGACGAGGAGCACCACATCGACTATCTCGACACCCAGCTGGAACTGGTCGAGAAGCTCGGTGAGCCGCTCTACATCGCCCAGCTGATCGAGCAGCCGGAGAGCTGACCGTCGCGAAGCCGCGGATACGGGCTGCCGGGAGTCAGGCGGCGTCGGGAAGAGGCACCGGCGTGGAAATGGGGCCGACGCCGGGGGCGATGCCCTGATCGGCATCGGGAGCGGCGCCGGCCGTGACGCGGTCCGCGGCGCCCGGTGCCGGCTTCTGGTCGAGCAGCTCACGCCGCGGACAGGAGCCGCGGCCGAGCATCGCCTGGATGGTGCGGACGCAGCCGCCGCAGTCGGTCCCCGCCTTGCAGGCGGAGGCTATCTGGCGGGGCGTACAGGCGCCGGCTTCCGCATGCTTCTTGACCTGCTGCTCCGTAACGCCGAAGCACGAGCAGACGTACATGCGGTTCACCTCCCGGCGGGATGGATCGTGGTCGCCGCCCCGATAATCGGTGAGGCTAACCTAACCTTACCCGTCACTCAAGGCCGGTAAAAGCCCCGGAACGCCCTGTGGGGCACGGATCACATCGATCCGTGCCCCACAGTCGTACGTGCGCTGCATTCGGTGACGACTACTGGTCCCGGTACATCTCGGCGACCAGGAACGCGAGGTCCAGCGACTGGCTGCGGTTGAGCCGCGGGTCACAGGCCGTCTCGTAACGCTGGTGGAGGTCGTCCACGAAGATCTCGTGGCCGCCGCCGACGCACTCGGTGACGTCGTCACCGGTGAGCTCGACGTGGATACCGCCCGGGTGCGTGCCGAGGCCCTTGTGCACCTCGAAGAAGCCCTTGACCTCGTCCAGGACGTCGTCGAAGCGGCGGGTCTTGTGGCCCGACGCGGCCTCGAAGGTGTTGCCGTGCATCGGGTCGGTCACCCAGGCCACGGTCGCGCCCGAGGCGGTGACCTTCTCGACCAGCTCCGGGAGCTTGTCGCGGACCTTGTCGGCGCCCATCCGGACGACGAAGGTCAGCCGGCCGGGCTCGCGCTCGGGGTCGAGGCGCTCGACGTAGCCGAGGGCCTCGTCGACGGTGGACGTCGGACCGAGCTTGATGCCGATGGGGTTGCGGATCTTCGAAGCGAACTCGATGTGCGCACCGTCCATCTGGCGGGTGCGCTCACCGATCCACACCATGTGGGCCGAGGTGTCGTACAGCTGACCGGTCCGCGAGTCGACGCGGGTCAGCGCCGACTCGTAGTCCAGCAACAGGGCCTCGTGCGAGGAGTAGAACTCGACGGCCTTGAACTCCGCCGGGTCCGTACCGCACGCCTTCATGAAGTTCAGCGCGTTGTCGATCTCGCGGGCCAGGGCCTCGTAGCGCTGGCCGGACGGGGACGACTTCACGAAGTCCTGGTTCCAGGCGTGCACCTGGCGCAGGTCGGCGTAGCCACCGGTGGTGAAGGCGCGGACGAGGTTCAGCGTGGAAGCGGATGCGTGGTACATCTGCTTCAGCCGGTCCGGGTCCGGGATGCGCTCGGCCTCGGTGAAGGCGAAGCCGTTGACGGAGTCGCCGCGGTAGGTCGGCAGGGTCACGCCGTCGCGGGTCTCGGTCGGCTTGGAGCGCGGCTTGGAGTACTGACCGGCGATCCGGCCCACCTTGACGACGGGCACGGAGGCCGCGTAGGTGAGGACGGCACTCATCTGGAGCAGCGTCTTCAGCTTGGCGCGGATGTGCTCGGCAGACACGGCGTCGAAGGCCTCGGCGCAGTCACCACCCTGCAGCAGGAACGCCTCGCCCTTGGCGACGGCTCCCATGCGGGCGCGCAGCTGGTCGCACTCGCCGGCAAAGACGAGCGGCGGATACGACGCGAGGTCCGCGAGTACATCGCGCAGCGCCTCGGAGTCGGGGTACTCGGGCTGCTGCGCCGCGGGAAGGTCTCGCCAGGTGTTGCCACCGGCGACGGAGGTATTGGCGTTCACGGTCACGGCTCCCACATTACGGGGTCGCGTCGAGTGGTTTTCCGGGTGCTCAACGGATGAGACGGACACGCGGCCCGGCCAGTGACGGGGACCACAACGGGTTCCGCCTGCCCCGGTCGCGAGAAACGGGCCCCTCCGTGTCCCGGCCATGGGTTAAGGTTCGGGCATGTTCGCGCACTCGACCCGTAACTGGTGGTGGACCGCTCATCCAGCGGCCCACTGATCGCGCGTACACACCGACGCAGAGGCCGCCCGAGGGGCGGCCTTTCTCATGTCCAGGGGCCGTTCCTCCCAGCTGATACCAGTGGAAGGAACACCGCAGATGGCACCGCACACCGCACCGCACACGATCGTCCAGAGACTCCTTGGCGACGACTGCCCGCCCTTCGCCCTGCTGCGCAGGCGCACCCCCGGCCACGACCACGACACCGTCGAGGTGCTGATCGGCCAGGTGCGGGAGGCCGACAGGCTCGCGGACATCCCCGTCGGCGAACAGCCCGCCCTCGCCCTGGTGCCGTTCCGGCAGATCGCCGAGCGTGGTTTCGACGTCCGCGACGACGGCACGCCGTTGGCCGTGCTGGTCGCGGACGAGACGTACGAACTGCCCCTCGACGAGACACTGGACGCGCTGCCCGCCCACGCGGTGCGGGTCGAGGACGGTGCGTTCGACGTGTCCGACGAGGAGTACGCGGGGACGGTGCGGCGGGTCATCGAGGACGAGATCGGCCGGGGCGAGGGCGCGAACTTCGTCATCCGGCGGACCTTCCGGGGCGAGATCCCGGGGTTCGGCCGGGCGGACGCGCTGGCGCTCTTCCGACGGCTGCTGGCCGGTGAGCGGGGGGCGTACTGGACGTTCGTCGTCCATACCGGGGACAGGACGCTGGTCGGCGCCAGCCCCGAGGTGCATGTGCGGATGTCCGGCGGGACGGTCGTGATGAATCCGATCAGCGGCACCTACCGCTACCCCGCCGAGGGGCCGACCGCCGAGAACCTGCTGGCCTTCCTCGGCGACCGCAAGGAGACCGAGGAGCTCTCCATGGTGGTCGACGAGGAGCTCAAGATGATGTGCACCGTGGGCGACATGGGAGGGGTGGTGATCGGGCCACGGCTCAAGGAGATGGCCCATCTCGCGCACACGGAGTACGAGTTGCGCGGCCGCTCCTCGCTGGATGTGCGCGAGGTGCTGAAGGAGACCATGTTCGCGGCGACGGTCACCGGCTCCCCCGTGCAGAACGCCTGCCGGGTCATCGAGCGGTACGAGTCCGGCGGGCGCGGCTACTACGCGGGCGCGCTGGCCCTCTTGCGGCAGGCTCCCGACGGGACGCAGACGCTGGACTCGCCGATCCTGATCCGGACCGCCGACATCTCGGCCCGGGGCGAGCTGCGGGTGCCGGTCGGGGCGACCCTGGTGCGCCACTCCGATCCGGAGAGCGAGGTCGCCGAGACCCACGCGAAGGCGGCAGGTGTGCTGACCGCGCTCGGGGTACGGCCGGGCCGGCCGCAGGCCGAGGGGGCGCGTCCCCGGCTGGCCGACGACCCCCGGGTGCGGGCTGCTCTGGATGCCAGGCGGGAGGGGCTGGCGCCGTTCTGGCTGCGGATGCAGGAGCGCACCGACACGCTGTCCGGTCATGCGCTGGTGGTCGACGGCGAGGACACGTTCACCTCGATGCTGGGGCACCTGCTCCGCGCCTCGGGCCTCGATGTGTCGGTGCGCCGCTACGACGAGCCGGGGCTGCGCGAGGTCGTACGGGCGCACGAGGGGCCGGTCGTGCTGGGCCCCGGGCCGGGGGACCCGGGCGACGCGGCCGACCCGAAGATGCGGCTGCTGCGCTCCCTCGCCGCGGAGCTCGTACGGGATCACCGGCACGGGCTGCTCGGGGTGTGTCTGGGCCATGAGCTGATCGCGGCCGAGCTGGGGCTGGACATCGTCCGCAAGACGGTTCCGTACCAGGGCGCGCAGACCCGGATCGATCTGTTCGGCCGCCCGGAGACCGTGGGCTTCTACAACAGCTTCACCGCGCGCTGCGACGCCGCGGTGGCCACCGAGCTGGCGGCGCACGGCATCGAGGCGAGCCTGGACCCGGCGACCGGGGAGCTGCACGCACTGCGTGGGGACGGCTTCGCCTCGGTGCAGTTCCATCCGGAGTCGGTGCTGACGCTGCGCGGGGCGACGATCGTGGGCGAGCTCCTGGCAGGGCTTCCGGTACGCGGCTGAGATCCCGCCGCCCGGGCCCTCCCGTCAGGACCCGGGCGGCGGGACCAGCACGTTGTCGCTGCGGCGGCCGGCCAGGTAGTCGTCGACGTTCTGGACCGTGGCGGCGATGATCTGGCCCAGGGCGTCCTCGGTGTAGTACGCCTGGTGCGAGGTGACGAGGACGTTCGGGAAGGTGACGAGCCGGGCCAGGGTGTCGTCGTCGACCCCTTCCAGGGACTTGTCGAGGAAGAAGAGCCCGGCCTCCGCCTCGTACACGTCGAGTCCGACCCCCAGGAACCGGCCTGCCCGCAACTCCCCGACCAGGGCTGACGTGTCGACGAGTCCGCCACGGCTGGAGTTGATCAGGATCGCGTCGTCCTTCATGTGTGCCAGCGCGTCCTTGCCGATGATGTGGTGGGTCGAGGGCAGCAGCGGGACGTGCAGGCTGATCAGGTCGGACTCGGCGAGGAGCTGCTCCTTGTCGACATACCGCATGCCCAGCTCGACGCAGGCCGGGTTCTCGGCGACGTCCCAGCCGAGCAGATTCATGCCGAAGCCATGGGCGATACGGGTGAAGGCCTCGCCGATCTTGCCCGTGCCGATGATGCCGGCCGTGCGGCCGTGCATGTCCCGGCCGAGAAGGCCGTCGAGGCGGAAGTCGAAGTCCCGGGTGCGGGTCGTGGCGCGGACGATGCGGCGGTTGACCGCCATGGCAAGGGTCCAGGCGAATTCGGCGACCGAGTAGGGCGAGTACCAGGAGACCCGGGCGACCCGCAGGGCGAGGCGCTCGGCCACGTCCAGATCGATGTTGTTGAAGCCGGTGGAGCGCTGGGCGATCATCTGGGTGCCGCCGGCCGCGAGGGTCTGGAGGACGCGGCTGCCCAGGTCGGCGTTGACGCTGGTGGAGACGATCTCGTAGCCCGCCGCGATGGGTGCGGTGTCCGGGGTCAGGAAGACGTCCAGACACCGGACCTCGTGCTTGCCGGCGAAGGCCTTCTCGATCAGCGGCTTCTCGTCGGACTGCACACCGAATGCCAGGATTTCCACGACGTCTCCCGTGACTGATGCGGGCGGGGTGCGGGGCCGGCTCCCGCACCGGCGCGGGCGGCCCCCGCAGGACCGGTCATCGCGAATATAAGGCCGCGGGGCCCGGCGCGCCGCTCGGCCCCTCAGCCGAAGAAGACCCCCACCTCCGCGTAGAGCGCCGGGTCGACCGTCTTGAGGCGGGCGGTGGCCTCCGCGATCGGCACCCGCACGATGTCCGTGCCGCGCAGGGCGACCATCTTCCCGAAGTCGCCGTCTCGCACCGCGTCGATGGCGTGCAGCCCGAAGCGGGTGGCGAGCCAGCGGTCGAAGGCACTGGGCGTGCCGCCGCGCTGGACATGGCCGAGGACGGTGGTCCTGGCCTCCTTGCCGGTGCGGCTCTCGATCTCCTTGGCCAGCCATTCGCCGACGCCGGAAAGGCGGACATGGCCGAAGGAGTCGTGCGACCCGTCCTTGAGGACCATCTCGCCCTGCACGGGCATGGCCCCTTCGGCTACCACCACGATCGGCGCGTAGCTCGCCCGGAACCGGGAGGTCACCCAGGCACAGACCTGGTCGATGTCGAAGCGCTGTTCCGGGATGAGGATGACGTTGGCGCCGCCGGCCAGCCCCGAGTGGAGCGCGATCCAGCCGGCGTGGCGGCCCATCACCTCGACGACGAGGACCCGCATATGGGACTCGGCCGTGGTGTGCAGCCGGTCGATGGCCTCGGTCGCGATGGAGACGGCGGTGTCGAAGCCGAAGGTGTAGTCGGTACCGGACAGGTCGTTGTCGATGGTCTTCGGTACGCCGACGCAGGGGACGCCGTACGTGTCGGACAGGGTGGCCGCCACGCCGAGGGTGTCCTCGCCGCCGATCGTGACGAGCGCCTCGACCTCGTGCTTGGCGAGGTTGTCCCTGATCCGGCGGACGCCGTGCTCGGCGTTGAGCGGATTGGTGCGCGACGACCCGAGGATGGTGCCACCGCGCGGCAGGATGCCCCGCACCGCCGAGATGGAGAGCGGAACCGTCACTCCCTCCAGCGCTCCGCGCCAGCCGTCCCTGAAACCGATGAAGTCGTATCCGTACTCCTGCACGCCCTTGCGGACGATGGCGCGGATGACCGCGTTGAGCCCGGGGCAGTCGCCGCCCCCGGTCAGTACTCCGACCCTCATGGAAGCATCCCTTCGCCGAAGTGAGCTCACTCAGCTCCACGCTAAGGGTGATCCAGGTCACAACGGGATGGGTCGGACGGTCAATTCCCGCTCAATGCACGGGAATTGATCTCATGCGTCATCGAGGCCGCGCTCGATGGCGTACCTCACCAGCTCCACCCTGTTGTGCAACTGGAGCTTGCCCAGGGTGTTCTGGACATGGTTCTGGACGGTGCGGTGCGAGATGACCAGCCGCTCGGCGATCTGCTTGTACGAGAGTCCCTTGGCCACCAGCCGCAGCACCTCGGTCTCCCGGTCGGTGAGCTCCGGGGCCTTCGGCTCGTTCGACGCGGCGGGTGCGGGTTCGGAGGCCAGCCTGCGGTACTCGCCGAGCACGAGTCCGGCAAGGCCGGGGGTGAAGACCGGGTCGCCGACCGCGGTGGAGCGGACCGCGTCGGTCAGCTCCTGGGTGCTCGCCGACTTCAGCAGATAGCCGGTGGCGCCGGACTTGACCGCTTCCAGTACGTCGGCGTGCTCGCCGCTCGCGGAGAGCACCAGGACCCGCAGTCCGGGCTGCGAGCCGACGAGCTCCTTGCAGACCTGGACGCCCGGCATCCCGGGCAGGTTGAGGTCGAGGACCAGGACGTCGGGGGTGACGGCCCCGGCCCGGCGGACGGCCTGCGGGCCGTCGCCCGCGGTCGCCACCACGTCGAAGCCGGCCTCGGCGAGGTCGCGGGCGACGGCGTCGCGCCACATCGGGTGGTCGTCGACGACCATCACCCTGATGGGCTGCTGCTGCCCGCCGCCCTCTTCGGTTGCTGCGCTCATCGGACTGAACCCGCCTTCCCCCGTGCCATCTTCGGAACCTTCAATTCGACCTCGGTGCCCTGACCGGGCACCGAGATCAACTCTGCCGTACCGCCCAGGTCGCGCAGCCGCCCGCGGATCGACAGGGCGACTCCGAGGCGCCCCTCGCCCTCGGCCTGGGCGAGCCGCCCCTCCGGGATGCCGGGCCCGTCGTCCCGGACCGTGACGATCACCTCGTCCGGCCAGTCCTCGACCAGGATCCAGGCCTGGGCGCTCTCCCCCGCGTGCACCCGGACATTGTCCAGGGCCGCGCTGACGGCCGCCGCCAGTTCCCCGGCCGCCGCGGGCGGGAGCAGCACCGGTGCGCCGGGCTCCGCGAAGGTCACCCGGGATCCGGCGTGCGGGGCGAGCAGGGCCCGCAGGTCGGTGTCGCCCGGGTCCTCGGTCTCGTCGTCCGTCTCGACGGTGCGTACCACGGCGCCCTCGGCCGCGTCCTCGGACACCCGGGTGGGGGGTACCAGTCCGCTGGAGACCAGGGTGCGCAGGGCGACCTCCTGTTCCCCGGCCATCCGGCCCAGCTCGGCGGCCTCGCCGCCGATCGCCGTACCCCGGCGCTGCACCATGGCGAGGACCTGGAGCACGCTGTCGTGGATGTCGCGGGCGAGGCGTTCCCGCTCCCGGGTGGCCGCCTCGATCTCCAGGGCGCGGGCGAGGGTGCGCTCACTGGCGCGGGCGACCTCGACGACGTACCCGATGGCGATGGAGGCGACCCAGACCAGCAGGACGTTGTGGAGGGTGTCGCGGCTGGGTTCGGCACGCTCGATCAGGTTGGCGACGGCGACGAAGGTGGAGGCGAAGGCCGCCCAGCGCCAGCCGCCCTTGATCGCGAAGGCCAGGACGGAACCGGCGGTCCAGATGGACGGCAGGGTCGGGCCGTCGACATGCTGGGCCTGGAAGTCGGCGAGCGGGGTGATGAGGATGCCGATGAGCGCGAGCGTGAGGTCGGCGCCCAGGAAGCGCTTGGTGCAGGCCACGGCGCCCGAGACCTTCGGCAGGGTGGCGAGCGTCCAGACGGCCATGACCGCCAGGAAGACGGCGGCCACCCACGGCCGGTCGTACTTCTCGCGTCCGAAGACGGCGAGCAGGATCGCGTAGAGCATCGTCAGGATGCGATACGCGGTCAGGGCACGCCAAAGCGGCTGCTCGACCGACATCCTCACGACCCGCACACGTTTGGCCATCTTGTTCTCCCCCACCCCCGGACCCGCCGCGCACTCGGGCTCAGGCGCTGCCGCGGTCCGTGTCCTGCTCGTCCCGGCCGCCGGACGCGGCCTTCTTGGCGGCCTCCGCCCGCTGCTTCGCCTCGTCCGCGATCTGCCGCTTGGCGGCGGTCGCGTAGATGTCTACGTACTCCTGGCCGGAGAGCTTCATGATCTCGTACATGACCTCATCGGTGACCGAGCGCAGGATGAAGCGGTCGCCCTCCATGCCGTGGTAGCGGCTGAAGTCGAGCGGCTTGCCGATCCTGATCCCCGGTCGCATCAGCTTGGGCACCACCTGGCCGGGCGGCTGGATCTTCTCCGTGTCGATCATCGCGACGGGGATGACCGGCGCACCGGTGGCGAGGGCCACCCGGGCGAGGCCGCCGGGCTTGCCGCGGTAGAGGCGGCCGTCGGGCGACCGGGTGCCCTCCGGGTAGATGCCGAACAGCCCGCCGCTCTCGATGACCTCGATACCGGCCTTGATCGCCGCCTCACCGGCCCCGCGGGCGCCCGAGCGGTCCACCGGAAGCTGTCCGACCCCCTTGAAGAAGGCGGCGGTGAGCTTTCCCTTGACCCCGGGTGCGGTGAAGTACTCGGCCTTCGCGATGAAGGTGACCTTGCGGTCCAGAACGGCGGGCAGGAAGAAGGAGTCGGAGAACGACAGATGGTTGCTGGCGAGGATCGCGGGGCCCCGTGCGGGAATGTTCTCCAGGCCCTCCACCCACGGCCTGAAGGCGAGCTTCAGAGACCCGCCGATGGAGAACTTCATAGCGCCGTAGATCAACTCGAGTGCCTCCTGTGTGCTGTCCGACAGACCTTAACCCGTGCCGCGCCCCACGCTCCTGCCCGGCACGGGCAGGGTGTCCGCAGCCCGGGCCGGTGACGGCCCTGGTCGGTGTCGGTCCGGTCGCGTACGGTGAAGTAATCCTTCTGCACTCCCCCTTTCGCTCCCCTTTCGAGCCTCACGAACAGGAGACCCCGGTGCCGGTCCTTCCTGGAGCCGAGCCGTTCCGCCACGAGGGCGGAGAGGTCGGCGTCCTCCTCTGTCACGGATTCACCGGCTCCCCGCAGTCGCTGCGCCCCTGGGCCGACTATCTGGCGGAGCGCGGGCTCACGGTCGCGCTGCCGCTGCTGCCCGGGCACGGCACCCGATGGGAAGACATGCAGGTGACCGGCTGGCAGGACTGGTACGCGGAGGTGGACCGGGAGCTGCGGGCGCTGCTAAAGCGGTGCGAGCAGGTCTTCGTGTTCGGTCTCTCCATGGGCGGCGCGCTGTCGCTACGGCTCGCGGCGAAGCACGGCGACGCCGTCCGGGGTCTCGTCCTGGTCAACCCGGCCAACAAGGTGCACGGCCTGTCGGCGTACGCGCTGCCGGTCGCCCGTCATCTGGTGCGGACGACGAAGGGGCTGGCGAGCGACATCGCGCTGGAGGGTTCCCACGAGGTGGGCTACGACCGGGTGCCACTGCACGCGGCGCACTCGGTGCGGAAGTTCTTCCGGCTGGTCGACGCCGAGCTTCCGCAGGTGACCCAGCCGATCCTGCTGCTGCACAGCCCGCAGGACCATGTGGTGCCGCCCGCCGACACCGCCCGGATCCTGAGCCGGGTGTCCTCGACGGATGTCGAGGAGATCCTCCTGGAACAGAGCTACCACGTCGCGACGTTGGACCACGATGCGGAGCGGATCTTCGACGAGAGCTACTCGTTCATCGGCCGCCTCGCTCCGAGCGTCGGAAAGAAGGGGAGCAGGTCCGGTGGCTGAGCACGACGCGGAGCGCACAGGCAGCGAGGAGGAGCGCGAGCCGCTCCCCGCCGGGGGGACGCCCGTGCCCGACGAGGGCGGCGGCGCTCCGGCGCCGGAGGCCCCGTCCGCGCCCACGGGGGCGGAGGGCGAACGCCCGGTCGACGAGGACGCCGTCTGGAAGGCGATCATCGAGGGGTACGGGGAGGAGCCGCCGGACCCGCCGGGTGCCAGGCCCTTCCGGTCCATCGAGGACCTCGCGCTTCCGGAGGAGGACTCAGTCGCTCCGGACCCGGACAAGGGCCTCGGGAAGAGCCGGCCCAAGCCGCCGGAGAAGCCACTCGGCAGCTCGGTGGTCTTCGCCCCGGGTGTCGGCGGCCCGCGGGACTACGAGCCGGCGGAGCCCGTCGAGGGCCACAGCGACGACGACAGCGGCGAGGGGCACTTCGTGCCGCCGGAGCCGCCGCCGCTGCCGGAGGCCGACGTCACGTCGAAGTTCGCCTGGCTCGCGGTGGTCGGCGGCCCGATCCTCCTGCTGCTGGCGGTGCTGCTCCAGTGGGAGATGACCTGGTGGCTGACCACGGTCGGTGTCGGCGGTTTCCTGGGCGGTTTCGTGACGCTGGTGGCGCGGATGGACCACGACGACGAGGACGGTGACGACCCCGGCCGCGGCGCGGTGGTCTGAGAAACCGTCGGGCTACGAGGCCGCTGCGGGCACCCGCAGCGCGGCCAGTACCGGCAGGTGGTCGGTCGCCGCCAGCAGGTCGGCCTCGGAGATCCCGGGCAGTCCGGTCGGGACCCCGCAGCCGAGCACCTCGATGCCGTCGGTCGCGAAGACGGCGTCGAGCCGCTTGTGCGGGTCGTGCGGCGGGAAGGTGTGCTCGCCACCCCGGGGCCGTACCGCCCAGCAGTCCTGGAACCGCCCGGCGAGCAGCCGGAAGGCCCGCCCGCTAGGTACGTCGTTGAGGTCGCCGGCCACGACCACGTGGTCCACGCCCATCGCGTCCACCGTCTCCAGCAGCCTCTCCGCCTGGGCGAGGCGTTCTGGGCGCTCCAGGCTCAGATGGCAGCTCAGCACGCCGATCCGGGTGCCCGCGATCCGGACCACTGCGGTGGCGAAGCCCCTGCGGTGCAGTCCCGGGGTGAGCGGCAGCAGGACGTCCTCGGTGCGCTCCACCGTGGCGCGCAGCGAGCAGAGCAGCAGCGGTCCGGCCGCGGTGGCCCCGCCGCCGAGGATGACCAGATCACTGCGGGCGGCGAGCCTGGCGGCATGCTTGCGCCAGCGGAAGAAGCGCGGCGCCTCCTGGACGAGGACCAGGTCGGGTGCGCAGGCCTGGATGACGCGGGCCAGCGCCGCGCGGTCGTCGCGCATCGACCGGATGTTGTAGCTGAGCACTCTGACGACGGCCGAGCCGTCCTGCTCGGTACGGGAGTCGGGCAGCGACATCATGGCCATGCGGTTCACGATACGGCGGACGCCCGCCGCTCCCCGAGGGGCACGACGGGCGTCCGGTGTGTCCGTGTCCGGTCGGATCAGCCCTGCCGGGCCAGGTCCGCCGCGCCCACGAGCCCGGCCTTGCCGCCCAGTTGGGCCGCGAGCACCTGGGCGTGCGGGCGCCACTCGCCGCCGATCAGCCAGCGCCGGAACGACTTGCGGATCGGGTCGAGGACCAGTTCGCCCTCGTCCGAGACGCCACCGCCGACGATGAAGGCGGACGGGTCGAAGAGCGAGGCGAGGTCGGCCAGTCCGGCGCCGGCCCAGCGGGCCAGCTCGCGGAACGAGTCGACGGCCACCGGGCAGCCCTGCCGGGCGGCCTCGCTGATGTGCTTGCCCTCGATGCCCTCGACCGTGCCGTCTCCGAGCGCCAGCAGGATCGTGGCGTTCTCCGGGGTGGCGTTGGCGCGCTGCTTCGCGTACCGCACGAGGGCGCGGCCGGAGGCGTACTGCTCCCAGCAGCCCTGGCTGCCGCAGCCGCAGAGCAGCCCGTCCGGGACGACCCGGATGTGGCCGAACTCGGCGGCCACGCCGAAGCGTCCGCGGCGCAGCTTGTTGCCGATGATGATGCCGCCGCCGAGGCCCGTGCCCAGCGTGATGCAGATGACGTCCTCGTGGCCCTGGCCGGCGCCGAAGCGGTACTCGCCCCAGGCCGCCGCGTTGGCGTCGTTCTCGACGACCACGGGGAGGCCGACGCGCTGCTCGACCTTGTCCTTAAGCGGCTCGTGCCGCCAGTTGATGTTCGGCGCGAACAGCACCGTGGCACGCTTGTCGTCGACGTATCCGGCCGCGCCGATGCCGACCGCCTCGACGGGATGCCCCTCGCTCGCGCCGGACACCGCCGCCGCGATCGCGTCCACGATGCCTTCAGCCGTCGGCGGGGTCGGCACCTTGAAGGTCGAGAGGATGTGGCCCTCTTCGTCGACCACTCCAGCTGCGATCTTCGTGCCGCCGATATCGACGCCGATGGTGAGTCCCATGAATCCCTCAGTTTCGGTCGAGCCCCGCTGAGGCAACCGTACCCGAGGACGGGCCCCGCCCTGTCGGCGCCGGTCAGTCCAGGTCGATGTGTTCGCCGGTGCCGGGCCCCTCATCACGGGGGTCGGTGGGGTCTTCCGCCTTCGTTTCCGTGCCTGCGGGGTCCCCGGCGCCCTGGGTCCAGCGGCGTTCCTGGCCCTCGACCGCAGAGCGGTATGCGGCGAGCAGTTCACTGCCGGCCGCCGCGATGTGATCGAAAACGTCCGGATTGCGTTCGATGACGGGCTCGACGGCGGACTTCGCCTGCTTGATGACCTGCTGCACGGCCCCCTGGGCCGCCACGCCGAACAGCGGCGTTTGAAGGGATCCGAGCTTGTCGGCCACGGCGTCGACCAGCTTGCGCAGCTCCTCGGCGGCGGAGCCGGGCGGCGGGCCGTACTCGGCGCGGCGGCGGGCCTTCTCGGCGGCGAGGTCCTCGGCGCAGGCCTGCGCCCACGCGTCGTCGTCGGCGGGACGATCGGTGGCTTCGCTCATGGCGGACTCCTGCGACGTTGTTGGCCGGCGGCCCGGCATACGGGACGCCTACCGACGACGTTACCCGAACGGTGGTACGCCGTTCAGCTCGTCCTCGGCCACAGGGCGGGGTCCGGCGTGAAGCGGACCCGCAGCACCCCGTCCGTGAGGGCCGCGCCCGAGACGGTGCAGCGGCGCAGCGCGGACTCCAGGGGCACGATGCGGTGGAAGGGGCCGACGGTGAGGAGCAGCTCATTGCCGCGCCGGACCAGGTGGAGGTCCTTCTTGACGGCGCCGGGAAGGCGCAGGCACCAGACGAGTATGCCGTCGGCGCCGTCCTGCCCTTCGGGGGCTCCGGCCTCCTCGATCCACCAGGGGTCCTCGGCGCGGCCGCCGTCCCGGCCGTCCGGGGTCAGGGCGGGCTCGTCGTCCACGAGGCCGGTGAGGTCGTCGGGGCCCTGCGGGTCGCGGCCGAGGTGGGGCACCTGAAGCGGCGGGGCCTCGGCGGGCCGTTCCTCGTGCCAGTGGTGGAGGCACTTCTCCTGCTGCGCGGCGAGCGCGGCGAACCAGGGGTCGGACGAGTGCCGCGGCAGCACTCGGTTGGCCACCAGGGCGTCGACCCGCAGCCCGTGCAGGGCGAGCCCGGTACGGGCGGTGCGCAGCGCGTCCTCGGCGGCAGGACCCGGTTCGGCGACCAGCCGGAGCGTGGTCGCGCGGTCCTCGATCAGCGCCTGGACCCCTGCCAGCTCGGCGTCGCGCCGGGCGGCGGCCTCGTACAGCCACTGCGCGGGCATGGGCACCCCGGCGAGCTGGGCGAGCATCGGGCGCAGGGCGCGGGCGGCCTGGCGTTCCTGGGGCAGCAGCCGACGCAGGTAGCGGCGCAGCTGTTCGGGCAGGGCCAGCACGGCGAGGGCTTCGCGCAGCGGCGGCAGGTCGACGACGAGGAGGTCGTAGCCGGCGCGGGACCAGTCGCCCTGTGCGGCGCGGCGCAGGGAGTGCAGCAGGGCGAGTTCGGCGCTGCCGGGGAGTTCGGTGAGTTCCTCACCGTCCATGCGGTTGCCGCCGAGCAGGTCGAGCACGCCGGACAACTGGTCCTGGAGGGTGAGGAGTTCGCTGCGGAAGTGCGCACCCGAGTCGATCCGGACGGACCACAGCGCGTCGGTCACCTGGGTGGGTTCGGTGTCCGTCGGGAAGCCGGGTATGGCGTCGGCGGAGATCAGCAGGGTGCGGTGGCCGCCGCGGGCGCCGGCCAGTGCGGTGGCCGCCGCGACGGTGGTACGGCCGGCTCCGCCGAGGCCGGTGACCAGGACCGTACGCACCGGATCAGGCCTTCGGGACGGACTCGACACGCTTCTTGAGACCGGCCAGGGCGCGGTCGATGATGACCTTCTCGGCCTTGCGCTTGATCATGCCGAGCATCGGGATCTTGACGTCGACGGTCAGCCGGTAGGTGACCTCGGTACGGTCGCCGTCCCCGAGCGGGGCCAGGGCGTAGGAGCCGTCGATGGCGCGCAGCATCTGGGACTTGACCAGGGTCCAGCTGACCTCGTAGTCGCCGATCCAGGTGTACGCGAGGGTGTGGTCGTCCTTGATCGCGCCGGCGTCCAGGACCAGACGGACCTTCTCGGCACGGCCGCGGTCGTCGGTGCCGAGCACCTCGGCCTCCTTGACCTCGCCGGTCCATTCCGGATAGCGGTCGAAGTCGGCGATCACACCCATGACGTCGGCCGGTGCCGCCTCGATCGTGATGCTCGAGCTGGTGTGTTCAGCCATCGCTGTGGCCCTCCAGTGCGGTGTACCGGTCGGTCGGCAGAGGCCTGCCGCCAGAAGGCTATCGCGTGAGGGCGGCGCCTCGTCCCAGGCCCCGGGCGAGCGGGGTCGTGGTCACCACTCCAGCGCCCAGGGCCGGCCGGTCGAGGCGAAGTGGCCGACGTTCACGCACTCGGTGGTGCCGATCCGCATCCGGCGGGCCAGCGGCTGGTGGACGTGGCCGAACACGGAGTAGCGGGGGCGGGTGCGGCGGATGGCGTCGAGCAGGGCCCGGCTGCCGCGCTCGAAGCGGCGCGCCACGGTGTCGTACGTCAACTCCGGGACCTCGGGCGGGATGTGCGTGCAGAGCACGTCGACCGGGCCGACCGCCTCGATCTTGGCCGCGTACTCCTCGTCGCTGATCTCGTACGGGGTGCGCATCGGGGTCTGCAGTCCGCCGCCGACGAAGCCGAAGACGCGGCCGCCGATCTCGACCCGGTCGCCGTCCAGGACGGTGGTGCCGGGGCCCGCGTACTCGGGCCACAGGCCGGGAATGTCGACGTTGCCGTAGGTGGCGTACGTCGGGGTGGGCAGCGCGGCGAACATCTCGGCGTACTGCTTGCGGACGGCGGAGACGATCGCGGCGTTGCGGTCCATCCCCGCCCACAGCTCCCGGCCGAAGTCCCGCGCCTCCTCGAAGCGGCGTTCGGTGCGCAGGGCGACGATCCGGTGGGCGTTCTCGACGCCGAAGAGGTCGGGGAAGATGCCGCGCGAGTGGTCCGCGTAGTCGAGGAAGAGCACCAGGTCACCCAGGCAGATGAGGGCGTCGGCCCCGTCCCCGGCGCGGGCCAGCGCCTCGGTGTTCCCGTGCACGTCACTGACCACGTGGACGCGGGTGCGCGGTCCGGCGGAGGCGTCCCGGGTGTTCGGTCCTGCTCGCATGACGATCACCCTAGGACTCCGGCGCCCACGTGGGTAGGGGCGGTCGGACCTGCGGTTACCTCCGGGTGTTCAACGAGGTGCACTACTGTGCGGATGAGGACCACCGATATGTGTGACGCATAAGACATCTGGCCTGAACCCCCTATCCGGAACCGAGTACCGGTGGGTAACGTCCGGGCAGTCCAGTCGTGCTCACCCCACTGAGCACCCGCCAATCTTGGACCGCAGCCGGTGCGTCACACAGAGCCGTGGCACCGGAGCCCGATGAGGAGCAGCAGTCTTGCGCGAGTTCAGCCTTCCGGCCCTGTACGAGGTCCCCTCGGACGGCAACCTGACGGATCTCATCCGCCGCAATGCCGCTCAGCATGCCGATGTCGCGGTGATGAGCCGCAAAGTTGCGGGCGTCTGGACGGACGTCACCGCCACACAGTTCCTGGCCGAGGTCAGAGCCGCCGCCAAGGGGCTGATCGCCGCCGGTGTCGAGCCCGGTGACCGGGTCGCCCTGATGTCCCGCACCCGCTACGAGTGGGTGCAGCTGGACTTCGCGATCTGGAGTGCGGGCGCCGTCACCGTGCCGGTGTACGAGACCAGCTCCCCCGAGCAGGTCCAGTGGATCCTCGGCGACTCGGGCGCGGTCGCGGTCCTGGTGGAGAGCGACGCGCACGCGCAGGCCGTGGCCTCGGTGCGCGACCGGCTGCCGGAACTGCGCCATGTGTGGCAGATCGACAAGGGCGCGGTCGACACACTGACGGCATCGGGTGCGGAGGTCTCCGAGGAGACCGTCGATCTGCGCAGCGTGAGCGCCAAGGCCGACGATCCGGCCACCATCGTCTACACCTCGGGCACCACCGGCCGCCCCAAGGGCTGTGTGCTGACGCACCGCAGCTTCTTCGCGGAGTGCGGCAACGTGGTGGAGCGCCTGAAGCCGCTGTTCCGTACCGGCGAGTGCTCCGTGCTGCTCTTCCTGCCCGCCGCGCACGTCTTCGGCCGGCTGGTCGAGGTCGCCTCCGTGATGGCGCCGATCAAGCTCGGCTGCGTACCGGACATCAAGAACCTGACCGATGAGCTGGCCTCGTTCCGGCCGACCCTGATCCTCGGGGTGCCGCGGGTCTTCGAGAAGGTCTACAACTCGGCCCGGGCCAAGGCGCAGGCCGACGGCAAGGGCAAGATCTTCGACAAGGCGGCGAACACGGCGATCGCCTACAGCCGCGCGCTGGGCACGCCGCAGGGTCCGTCCGTGGGCCTGAAGTTCAAGCACAAGGTCTTCGACCGGCTGGTCTACAGCAAGCTGCGGGCCGTGCTCGGCGGACGCGGCGAGTACGCGATCTCCGGCGGCGCGCCGCTCGGCGAGCGGCTCGGCCACTTCTACCGCGGTATCGGCTTCACCGTCCTGGAGGGCTACGGCCTGACGGAGTCGTGCGCGGCCACCGCCTTCAACCCGTGGGACCGTCAGAAGATCGGAACGGTCGGACAGCCGCTGCCCGGCTCCGTCGTGCGGATCGCCGACGACGGCGAGGTGCTGCTGCACGGCGAGCACCTGTTCTCCGGCTACTGGAACAACGAGGCGGCGACGGCCGAGGCGCTGGCCGACGGCTGGTTCCACACCGGCGACATCGGCACGCTCGACGAGGACGGCTATCTCGCGATCACCGGCCGCAAGAAGGAGATCATCGTCACGGCCGGCGGCAAGAACGTCGCTCCCGCCGTCATCGAGGACCGCATCCGCGGGCACGCCCTGGTGGCGGAGTGCATGGTGGTCGGCGACGGACGCCCGTTCGTGGGCGCCCTGGTGACGCTGGATGAGGAGTTCCTGGGCCGCTGGGCCGAGGAGCACGGCAAGCCCGTCGGCTCGACCGCAGTGTCGCTGCGCGAGGACCCGGAGCTGCTGGCCGAGGTGCAGCGCGCGATCGACGACGGCAACGCCGCGGTGTCCAAGGCCGAGTCCGTACGGAAGTTCCGCATCCTGGCCGCCCAGTTCACCGAGGAGGCGGGTCACATCACGCCGTCGCTGAAGCTGAAGCGGAACGTGGTGGCGAAGGACTTCGCCGACGAGGTCGAGTCGATCTACCGCGCCTGACGCCGTGCAACCGGAAGGGGCCCGTCCTGCGGGCCCCTTCCGCGTACCCGGTCACTCAGAGCAGCTCCCTGAGCCGCTCCGCCAGCAGGTCCCAGCGCCACTTCTCCTCGACCCAGGCCCTGCCCCGCTCCCCCATCCGCTGCCGCAGCTCCGCGTCGCCGAGCAGTGCGACGATCCGCTCCGCCGACTCCTCGGCCGAGCCGCCGCGCACCACCCACCCGGTCACACCGTCGAGCACGGCGTCCGGGGCTCCGCCCGAGTCGCCCGCCACCACCGGCAGCCCGGTCGCGGACGCCTCCAGGTAGACGATGCCGAGGCCCTCCACGTCGAGGCCGCCGCGCCGGGTGCGGCACGGCATCGCGAAGACGTCGCCGGCCCCGTAGTGCGCGGGCAGTTCCTCCCACGGCACCGGACCGGTGAACCGCACCGAGTCCTGCACCCCGGTCTCCGCCGCCAGCTTCCTCAGTTCCCCGGCGTACGGCCCGCCGCCGACGATCAGCAGGACCGCGTCGGGCACCTGGGCCAGGATCGCCGGCATCGCGAGGATCAGGGTGTCCTGGCCCTTGCGGGGCACCAGCCGGGACACGCAGACGACGACCGGCCGGTCGGTGAGCCCGAGCCGGGCCCTGACGCGGTCGCCGCCGGAGTCCGGGTGGAAGGTCTTCTCGTCGACGCCGGGGGGGAGCTGGACCATGCGGCCGGCAGCCGCCGGGGTGAGTGCGGCGGCGATCCGGGAGCGGGTGTACTCGCCGAGGTAGGTGATCGTGTCCGTGCCCTCGCCGATCCTCCGCAGCAGCTTCCGGGAGGCGGGCAGTTGGGCCCAGCCGGCCTCGTGCCCGTGGGTGGTGGCGACCAGCCGCCGGGCGCCGGCCCGGCGCAGCGCCGGTGCCATCAGGCCGAGCGGGGCGGCGGCCCCGAACCAGACCGACGAACAGCCGTGGGTGCGCAGCAGTTCCACGGCGCGCCGGGTCACCCGCGGGGTCGGCAGCAGCATCGTCGTACGGTCGCGGACCACGGTGAAGGGCTGCTCGGCGTCGAAGGCGGCGGTGGCCGCCGCACCCTCGGCGCCCCGCTTCCAGGTGGAGGCGTAGACGACGACCTGTTCCGGGTCCAGGCGGAGCGCCATGTTGTGCAGGAACGCCTGGATGCCACCGGGGCGGGGCGGGAAGTCATTGGTCACGATCAGGGTCTTGTCCATCGCCGCCGACAGTACCGGGCGGCCCCGGGCCATCGCCGTCGGCGGTACCGACCGGCCCCGCCTGATGGCTCCCGCACAGCGGGGGCGGGCATCATGGCTCCTCGTACGACGGACGGAACAGGTGAGGGCGGGTCATGACGGGTTCGAGCGGCACACGGCCGGCAGCCTTGGCGGTGTGGGCGCTGACCAGGGCCCTGCTTCTGCTCTGCGTCATCAAGGTGATCACGCTGCCGGGCCCGGACGTGACGAGCGACGTCTCGGTGATCTACCACGGCTGGTACGACGTGCTGCGGTCGGGCAGCTATCCGAAGTCCGACGTCACCTGGCAGTACCCGCCGGTCGCTGCGCTCGCGATCCTCTCCCCCGCTCTGCTGCCCTTCCTGGACTACGCCTCGGCCTTCTTCGTCCTGGCGTTCCTGTGCGACGCGCTGGTGCTGGGCCTGCTGCTGTACGCGGGCCGCACCGCCGCCCGGCGGACCGCCGGGGCCTGGGTGTGGGTGGCGGGGGTGCCGCTGCTCGGGACGACCGCGTACGCCCGGTACGACGTGATGGTGACGGCCGTCGCCGTTGCGGCGCTGCTGGCGGGGGTCCGGCATCCGCGGGTGCTGGGGGCGCTGGCGGCGTTCGGGGCGCTGCTGAAGGTATGGCCGGCGCTGCTGCTCGCCGGCACGGCCCCGGGGCGGCGTACCCGCCTGGCGTGGACGACGGCGGCCGGAGTGGCGCTCGGGCTGCTGGTGCTGTGCACCGCGGCGGCGCCCGGGGCACTGGCGTTCCTGGGCTTCCAGCGGGACCGGGGCACCGAGGTCGAGTCGCTGGGGGCGCTGGTCTTCCATGTGGCGCGGCAGTTCGGCTGGCAGGGCCGGGTGGAGCTGCACTACGGCTCGCTGGAGTTCCTGGGACCGCACGTACCGCTGGTGAGCACCCTCTCCCTGGGGCTGAGCCTGGTGGCGTTCGGCTGGCTGCTGGTGTGGCGGCTGCGCGCGCGCACGTTCGGAGTGAGTACGACGGCGGACGCGGCGTTCACCGCGGTGCTGCTGTTCACCACCACGAGCCGGGTGATCAGCCCGCAGTACATGCTGTGGCTGGTCGGTCTGGCCGCGGTGTGCCTGGTCTTCAGGGAGAGCCGGATGGCCTGGCCGGCCGCACTGGTGCTGGTGGCGACGGGCGTCACGCAGCTGGAGTTCCCGCTCGGCTTCATCCATGTGGTGACCAGCGACGCGACGGGCGTGACGCTCATGTTCGTCCGCAACGGGCTGCTGGTCGCCGCGTCCCTGCTCGCGTGCGCGCGGCTGTGGCGGGACACGGTGCGTGACCCGGCCGCGGACGGGTCACCGTCCGGTGGTGTGCCTGCGGCGGGTGACGGGCCCGCCACGCCCCCGCTCAGCCGAGCCGGCTCTCCAGATAGGCGCGCCAGCGCGCCGTGAAGTCCTGCGGGGTCGTGCCTAGCACCTCGTGCAGAGCCTGCTCCACCGCCCCGTCCCGCCCTGAGTGGCCCCCGACGGCCCCGTAGAAGGCGTACAGCTTCTCCTCGCCCCAGTGGTCGGCGATGAGCTCGCAGGCCAGCCAGCCGCCCTCGTACGCCCTCGCCAGCCGGTTCGCGTCGCCGGCGAAGCCGAAGTCCTCGTCCGTGGGTAGCGTCGCGGGCACGTCGCCGCTGCGGACGGCGTCGCCCATTTCGGGGGCGATCTCGGCGGCGGTGCGCTCCTGGTCCCGGTAGGCGGCCCAGTCCGCGAAGCCTTCGGAGAGCCAGGCCGGGGTGGCCGCGGAGGTGTCGGTGCGGGTGGCCACATGGGTGGTCTCGTGGGTGAGGACGACGCGCTGCCCGAAGGAACCGAGCATGGCGTACGCCTCCGGGTTGACGATCACCCGGTCGGCGGGCGCCTTCCCCGAGCCGCCGGTCTCGCCGGTCGTCACGGCCGCTATGCCCCGGTAGTTGTCGGCGGGCGATCCGAGCAGCTCCGCCATGTCCGTCACGGTGCCGGGTACCAGCACCACCACGCGCCCCGCCCAGTGCTCCGGCCAGGCGGCGGAGACGTCGGGCACCGCCCGGTCCTCGGTGGCGGCGATCTCCTTCAACTCGTCCCGGGTCCGGCCCACTCCCAGCACGAGGCTGTAGGCACCGCGCACCACCTCGACGTCGCCCTGCTCCCAGAGCTGCCTGCCCCCGCCGTCGGCGGCCCGGTCGGCGGTGAGGTACCAGCGGCCGTCGTCCGGGTCCCGCTCCAGGTCGATCACCCGGTCGACGGAGACCGGCGCGCTGTCGTAGCCCTCGATCCGGTATCCGAGCCGCACATGGGCGGTGGCCCGGCCGGCCCCGTGCGCGGAGAGGTCCGTCACCCGGTAGGTCCAGGTGCCGAGCGGTACGTCCGCGAGGTGGCCGAACTCCTTGCGCTGTGCGCTGCGCAGCGCGGTGGCGTCCGGGTCCACCACGGCGACGTAGGCCTCCTCGTCGTGGTGCAGCACGGCGGCGGCGCGGCGGTCCAGCGTGGCGCGGATGTCGCGGGCGGTGGTGTCGGGGGCCTTGTCGGCCGGGGCCGCGCAGCCGGCCGCACACAGCAGCGCGGCGAGCACGGCGCCCGCCGCGCGCCGTCGTCCGCCGCGTGCCCGCCCCGCGGTACGCCCTTGATCAGCCACATGACCGAGGGTAAGGGCTGCCGGGGAGGTCAGACGCGGGTGACCGAGGAGACGGGCATCATGCCGACGGGGTCGTAGCGGACCGGGGCGCCCGGGTACGGGGCGTGGATCACCTGGCCGTTTCCCACGTACATCCCGATGTGGCTGGCGTCCGCGCGGTAGGTGACGAGGTCGCCGGGGCGGGCCTCTCCGAGCGGCACCATGCGGCCGGCGTACCGCTGGGCCTGCGAGGTCCGCGGCAGGCTCACCCCGGCCTGGGCGTACGCCCACTGCATCAGCCCGGAACAGTCGAATCCGGAGGGTCCGTTCGCGCCCCAGACGTACGGGAGGCCCAGCACTCGCCGGACGGCCATGACGGCAGCCGCCGCCCGGGCCGAACCCGCGGGCAGACCGGCCACCGGCCCGGCGGCCCCGTCGTCGCGGCCGGTGCGCGAGGCCCGCTCGGCACCGGGCAGCTCCTTCAGCAGCTCCCTGGCCCGGCGGAGCTTGCGCTCGACGGTGCGCTTGTGGCGGCTGACGGCCGCCCGGTTGCGCTCCAGGCCGGCGAGCGAGCGGGCGGCCTCCGCACGGGTCTGGGCGAGCGCCTGCTGGGCCTTGCGGAGCCCGGCCAGGGCGGTGGCGCGGCGGTCGTTCACCCGGTCCAGGGTGGCGGCCCGGTCGAGATAGCTGTCGGGGTCGGAGGAGAGCAGCAGGGCGAGCGAGGGATCGATGCCGCCGGCCCGGTACTGCTCGCGGGCCGCCGAACCGATCTCCGTACGCATCCGGTTGATGCGCTCCTGGCCCCGGGCCGCCCGGTCCTGGGCCCGGCCCACCTCGCCGCGCAGCCGTTCGACGTTCTCGCCGGCCGCGTTGTAGTGCTCGGTCGCCTGCTCGGCCTCGGTGAGGAGGCGGTCGACCCGGGCCCCGGTGGTCTGCGGTGTGTCCTGCGGCTCGGCGTTCGCCGTGGCCCCGCCGAGCGCCGCTGCGGCGGTCGCCGCCGCAGCCGACATCACGGTCACCCGGGCGCTCCGGCTCATGCCGGGTTGTGTGGAACGGCGATGGGACACCACAGGACGCCGCACTCCCTTCCGCTGTACGCAGACGTGCGCAGCCCCTGCCACCCGGGGCGGGCGGACCGACGCACGGGAGCTGCACAGCAGACAGACAGTAGTCGCGCGATCACGGAGCGGACAAAGGCCGCGCCGGTCGGAAGGGAGGCACACACAGTGACGCCCCGCCGGTGACCTGTGGTCTCCGGCGGGGCGGCTGTCAGTACGGGGCGCGGGAATTCGCCCGTTCGGGCGTGGTCAGATGCGCACCGCTGCGTAGAAGCTGCCGATGGTGCTCATCGACTCGTAGCGGACGAACGTGCCCGAGCGCGGGGCGTGCAGCACGGTTCCGTTGCCCGCATAGAGACCCACGTGCTGGTTGCCGTTGAAGAAGACCAGGTCGCCCGGCTTCAGCTGGCTCATCCCGATCCGCGTGCCCTGGTTGATCTGGGTGTACGTGGTGCGGGTGATGTTGGCACCGGCCTGGGCGTAGGCCCACATGGTCAGGCCCGAGCAGTCGAAGGAGCCGGGGCCGGTCTGAGCCGGGGAGTACGGCATGCCGATCCGGGTCGCCGCGGCCTGGAGCGCGGCGGCACCCAGACCCGAGGCGGGGGCCTCGTTGCCGAGGTCGACGCGGTCACTGGCGGCGCGGCTGGCGCGCTGGTCGTCCGCGCGCATCTTGTCGCGCTCGGCCTGGGTGAGCGTGTTCAGCAGCTGACGCGCCTCGGCGAGCTTGGCCTGCTGCTTCTTCTTCTTCTCGCCGAGCGTCTTGCGGACGTCCGCGAGGTCGCTCAGCTTGTCCTGGGCCTCCTTGCGCTCCTGCGCGAGGGACCGCTGCTTCTCCTGGATCTTCGCCAGCGACTCGGCCTGCTTGGCCGTCAGCTGGTCGAGTGCGGAGGCCTGGTCCAGGAAGCTGTCCGGGTCCGAGGCGAGGAAGAGCTGGACGGAGGGGTCGATGCCTCCGGAGCGGTACTGCGCGGCGGCGAGGGAACCGAGGCCGGAGCGGAGGTTGTTGAGCTCCTGCTGACCGCGGGCCACCTTGTCCTGGATCGCGTCGATCTGCTTCTGGAGCTTGTCCTGCTTCTCCTTGGCCAGACTGTGCTGCTCGGTGGCCTTCTCCGCCTCTTCGTAGAGCTTGTCGACCTTCTCCTTGACCTCGCTCTTGGTCGGCTTCGGGTCGGCATGGGCCGCCTGGGAGGTCAGGGCAACGGCCGCGGCGGCAGTCACGCCGAGCACGGTCACGCGGGTGCGGCTCGGTTGCTTGGGACGACGGTGGGACCCCACGAAGGCGAGCTCCTTCTTCCTCGAGCCGCCTACCGGGTTCTGGGGGAGATGAGATCCCCCAGCTCCGTGCACGTCACGGCCTCGGCGGTTCCTTCACTGCCACCCCGGATGGGTGATCAACCGTGCGAAGGTTCGAGGCCCGACCTTAGTGACCATCTTGTGATCAGTTCAAATCCTCACAGGAAAAATCTCGTCACAGGAGGTACTTCTTTACTCACATCACACAGGGCGTAGCGGCGACTTGACGGTCCGTTCCCTGATTTCCGGCAAGTCGCAACAAGACGCACTAGACGCGCGAAAGCCGCTTCAGGAGCAAGAGGGACGCAACGGGCCTGGCCCCCGCCTTCGCCACCCCGTCGGCCACCTCGCGGTCGGTGGAGACCACCACGACGGGCCGCCCGGGCGGTTCGGCGCGCGCCAGTTGACGAATGACCTCGTCCGCCGTGACACCCGGCTTGCTGAACAGCACCCGCACCCCGCGCGGCGGCGCGAGCAGCACCGGAGCGGCCAGCTCGGCCCCGTCGAAGACGCAGGTCATCTCGGCGCCCGTCTGGGCCGCGAGCACCGACAGACCGCCCAGCAGCCGGAGCCGCTGCTTCTCCAGCGGCATCTGCGGATAGCCGGTCTTGGTGACGTTGTAGCCGTCCACGATCAGATGGGCCTGCGGCAGCGCGAGCAGTTGGTCCAGCAGCGCCGGATCGGTCTCCGAAAGAGCCCTGGCGGCAATGTCCTTGGGCGACATCCGTCCGGGCTCGACCGCGTCCACACTGTCCGCGGGACGCATCGAGGAGGGCGGCAGCGCCAGTTCGCGCCGCAGCCCGCCGGCCGCTTCGAGCACCGTGTCGAGCAGCAGCCGCAACCGCATGTCCTCGACCGAGCGCCCTTCCCTGGCGGCCCTGCGGCCGGCCTCGACGGACGCCTCCGCCTCGCTGAGCCTCGTCCGCAGCCTCCGGGTCTCGCTCTCGGCCGCGGACACCTGGGCTGCCGCCTCGGCTCGCAGAGCATCGCTCTCGGCCCTGCCGCGGCGCAGCGCCGCCTCGCCGCGCTTCACCTCGTTGGCCGCGCTGCGCAGCTTGCGCTGGAGCGAGTCGGCCTCCTTGCGGGCGGCGTCCAGTTCGGCGCGGAGCCGATCGGTCTCGCTCTTCGTCTGGGCGCGGGCCCGGGCGAGTTCCTCGCGCAGCCGCTCCAGTTCGAGCCGGACCTCCTCGTCGGCCCGCTCGGCGTCGGCCCGCTCGGCCTCCTCGCCGGCGGCGGCGACCAGCTTGACCCAGCCGGCCGGGCGCAGCACATAGGCGGCGGCGGCCACGTCGACGGGATCCGCGGCGGCGGGCGGAGACCCCGCCACCAGCGCGGCGGTCAGCTCCGGCTGGGTCTCCTTCAGCCGTTCGCCGATGCGGCGGCGGAAGGGCGCGTCGCCCTCCAGCGCGGCCGCCATCGCGTTCCCCGCGAACTTGGCGCGCCGGGTCGGTGTGAAGCGGGCGTACTGTCGGAGCTGGGCCGGGAGTTCGGTGACCGTGAGACCGCCGAACGCGTCCGCGACGAGCGCGACGACCCGACGCCGCACGCCTTCGGGCAGCGGGCGGTCGAGCGCCTCCACGGCGTCGCCGGCCGCATCGGCCGACGTGGCGCCGCCAGCGGGCTGCTCCACCATCCGTCACCTCATTTTTTATGTCCGCGCGGCCCCGTCAGGAGTCGGCACCCGGCCTGTCGACTAGTTCGATCTGGTCCACCGCGTTGCACCAACGACAGCGCACCGACTCGATGGTCTCACTGACCACCTCGCGTTCCTCGACGCTGGACTCACCGGCCAGGTCGAGGTGGACGTATTCGACGACCTTGGACGAACGCGTCACGTCGAACCTCGTCAGGTTTCCGCAGAGCGTGCAGCGCCAGCGGGTCCCGTCGGTCGGCTGGGGAACCGTCGTCATCGTTGCGTCCTCTTTCGTCGAGCCTTGAGCTGCCGGACAAGGATCTCGCGGTGCGCCGTCGAACTGCGGATGTCCTCTCGTAACCCTACGGCCTCGGCGCTTCCCCTCGGCACGGCGAGGCGGTCTGTCCCGTTCCCTCCGCTTGCGTCATGCTCTGTTCATGATCGATCGGCGGGCTGCGGCCGGCAGACTCCTGCGGGCGGCCACCTCGGGCGGGCCGCCGGTGACGTACGCCCTCATCGCCCTGTGCTGCGTGGTCTTCGTGATCAGCCCGCTCTCGGGGTTCAACCCGGTCTACGGCACCGCGGACGCCCTGCTCGCCGCCCAGGCCGGGTACTTCGAGCGCTGGGGCGTCATCCCGAGCGAACTGTGGGACGGCTCGGCACACGCCGTCCTCACCCCGCTCACCGCACTGTTCGTACACGGCAGCTGGCTGCATCTGCTCGGCAACATGCTGTTCCTTTACGTGTTCGGAGCCATGGCCGAGGAGCGCATGGGCCACACCGAATTCGCGTTCTTCTACCTCGGCTGCGGCTACCTCGCCCTGCTCGCCTACGCGGCCGCGCACTCCACCTCCGACCAGACGCTCGTCGGCGCGTCGGGGGCGATCTCGGCGGTCCTGGGGGCCTTCCTCTACCTCTTCCCCCGGGCCCGGGTCACCAGCCTGTTCCCGTTCCTGCTGTTCCTGCCGCTGCGCTTCCCCGCCTGGATCGTGCTGGTCTTCTGGTTCGTCCTGCAGTGGCTGGCGGCCGAGGGCGCCGGCAGCGGGCCCGGGGTGGCCTACCTCGCCCACGTGGCCGGCTTCGCCACCGGCTTCCTCTACGCCTGGGGGCGCTACGGACGCGGCCGGCCGCAAGGCCCTAGAGTGAAGCCTCCAGCCACGGCCACCGAGGGAGAAAGCCAGCCGTGATCACCGCGATCGTGCTCATCAAAACCAGCGTGGACCGGATTCCCGAGATCGCCGAGGCCATCGCCGCGCTGGACAGCGTCAGCGAGGTCTTCTCGGTCACCGGTACGTACGACCTGATCGCCATGGTCCGGGTTTCCAAGCACGACGACCTCGCCGATGTCATCCCCGGCCGGATCAGCAAGATCCCCGGTGTCGAGGGAACCGACACCCACGTGGCGTTCCGTACGTACTCGCAGCACGACCTGGAGGCGGCCTTCGCCATCGGTCTGGACGCGTAGGGCCTCTCGTTCGGACCATGCCGGGCTCGCGGGCTGGTCCGGACGGGACACCCTGGTCGCCTCAGCACTTTCGGCCGGGTACGGACAACTGTCCGTACCCGGCCGAAAGTGCTGAGGGGGTCTGCTCAGACCTGCGCGGCCGTGCCCCGGTCCGGGACGCAGCGGCCGTCCTCGGTCCGGTACTTCCACTGGGCGCCCTGACTCACGAGTTCCTTGACCGCCCGCAGGAAGCGCTCGATGTGCTCGTCCGGCGTACCGGCGCCGAAGCTGACCCGGATCGCGTTGAGGGACTTCTGGCCCGGCTCCGCCTCCGGCGCGCCGCACTCGCCGACGTCCTGCGGGTCGCTGCCGAGCAGGGTGCGCACGAGGGGGTGGGCGCAGAACAGTCCGTCACGCACCCCGATGCCGTACTCGGCGGAGAGCGCCGCGGCGAAGTGCGAGCTGTTCCAGCCCTCCACCACGAAGGAGATGACGCCGACCCGCGGGGCGTCGTCGCCGAACAGCGAGAGCACCTTGACCTCGGGGACCTCGGCGAGTCCGGCGCGGACCGCGGTGACGAGCTGCTGCTCCCGGGCGACCAGGCTGTCGAAGCCGGCCTCGGTGAGCGCCTTGCAGGCGGAGGCGATGGAGTAGACGCCGATGACGTTGGGCGAGCCGGCCTCGTGGCGGGCGGCGGTGGTGTGCCATTCGACGTCCACACCGCCGTCGGCGCGCCGGGCGACCTGGCGGGAGGCGCCGCCGCCGGCCAGGTAGGGCTCGGCGTCGCGCAGCCAGTCGGAGCGGCCGGCGAGGACCCCGGAGCCGAACGGTGCGTACAGCTTGTGCCCGGAGAAGGCGACCCAGTCGACGTCCAGCTCGGCGATGTCGACGGGGTGGTGCGGGGCGAGCTGGGCGGCGTCCAGCACGATCCGGGCACCGTGGGCGTGCGCGGCGGCGGCGAGCTCCTTGACCGGCCACAGCTCGCCGGTGACGTTGGAGGCGCCGGTGACGCAGACCAGCGCGGGGCCGTAGGGGTCGCGGTCGGCGAGGGCCCGCTCCAGCGTCGCGACGGCCTCGCCCGGGGTGCGCGGGGCGTTCAGGTACGTCACGCGGGCATCGCGCCAGGGCAGCAGCGAGGCGTGGTGCTCGGTCTCGAAGACGAACACCTGGCAGTCGGCGGGCAGGACAGCGGCGAGCAGGTTGAGCGAGTCGGTGGTGGACCGGGTGAAGATCACCTGGTCGTCGGCGCGGCAGCCGAGGAACTCCGCGACCGTCTCGCGGCTGCTCTCGAAGAGGTCCGTGGAGAGCTGCGAGAGGTAGCCGGCACCACGGTGGACGCTGCCGTAGTACGGCGCGTACGCGGCCACGTCGTCCCACACCCGCTGCAGGGCCGGGGCACTGGCGGCGTAGTCCAGTGCGGCGTAGGTGACCTCCCCGCCGGTGACCAGCGGAACCGTCACATCCTTGCCCAGAACCGGCAGCGGCGCACAAATCGACTGGTCGGTGGCGGCGGTGAAGACAGACATGACGAACTCCCGTAACAGGCAGGCGAATTCCGCGTGCCTGCGGATACGCGGCAGCACGGAGGGAAGAAAGAAGGGTGTGCGGAGGAGGGCCGGAAAGCCCTATCGCATTCGCTTGCTCACAAGAGGCTCCCTGAGGACCAGGACCCCACGGGTGGACATCTGACGATGTCGAGGGGTCCGCGCTTGCCGCAGACCTCGCTGCCTGCGGCCTGGTCTTCACCCGGGGCACCCCGCCACGGACGGAGGGTTGCCGGACAGCGGGCCGGGGCCGTAGTCGCTGTCACTCATGACCTGCGCAGCATCTTGCCATACGCGCGGAAACGCGCAAGGCGCAGTCCATGATCTGGACTGCGCCCTGCCTCACATTCCGTACGCCGTCCTGTCAGGCGTTGCTGGCCACGACCCATCTCTCCAGCGCCCGGCCTGCCGCACCCGAGTCGATGGACTCGGCGGCCTTCGCCATCCCCGCGGTGAGCTGCTCGGTGAGCGTGCCCTCCCCCGGGTCCAGCGCGACGAGCGCCGCCGCCGAGTTGAGCAGGACGGCGTCCCGGACGGGGCCTGTCTCCCCGGCGAGCAGCCGGCGGGCCACGTCGGCGTTGTACGAGGCGTCGGCACCCCGCAGCGCCTCCACCGGCACCAGGTCGATGCCGACGTCGCGCGGGTCGAAGCCCTCTTCGCGCACGACACCGTTCCTGGCGATCCAGACGCGGGAGGTCGCGGTGGTGGTCAGCTCGTCCAGGCCGTCGTCGCCGCGGAAGACCAGGGCGGAGTTGCCGCGCTCGGCGAGGACGCCCGCGACGATGGGCGCCATACGCAGGTCGGCGACGCCGATGGCCTGAGAGCGCACCTTGGCCGGGTTGGTGAGCGGGCCGAGGATGTTGAAGGTGGTCGGCGCGCCGAGCTCCGAGCGGGCCTTCGCCGCGTACCTCAGGGCGGGGTGGAACTTGACGGCGAAGCAGAAGGTGATGCCCGCTTCCTCCGCCACCTCCACGACCCGCTGCGGGGGCAGCTCCAGATTGACGCCGAGCTTCCCCAGGACGTCGGAGGAACCGCTGGCCGACGACGAGGCGCGGTTGCCGTGCTTGACGACCTTGGCGCCGGTCCCCGCCACGACGATCGCCGACATGGTGGAGATGTTGACCGTCTTGGCCATGTCGCCGCCGGTGCCCACGATGTCGACCGTACGGCCCGGCACGTGGATGGTCGTGGCGTGCTCGTACATCGCACGGACCAGGCCGGAGACCTCCGTGACTGTCTCGCCCTTGGCCCGCAGCGCCACCGCGAAGCCGGCGATCTGCACATCGGTCGCCTCACCGCTCATGATGCGGTCCATCGCCCACGCGGTGTCGTCGGCGGTCAGGTCCTGGCCGCGCAGCAGGGGCGTCAGCACGCCGGGCCAGGAACGAGCCGCCACGCTGTCGCCGCCGACCGGGGTCACAACGTTCATGGTCCACTCCTGGGTCCACAGCCGATAAAAGGAACGTGACCACCCTATCGAGCCCCGGGGACAGCGAAGAGCCCCGTCCATGCGATGGACGGGGCTCCTGCTGTGGCGATCAGTTCAGGTGATCAGTGGTGGCCGTGGCCGCTGGTGATCTCCTTGTACTCCTCGGCGGTGGGCTTGGCGATCTGGTTGTTCTCGCCGTAGAAGCCCTTGCTGAGCTTGGCCCGCAGCTTCGTCACCAAGGACACCTTGCGCTCGACACCGTTCTCGTCGACCGTCGGGCCGATCTCGACCGGCTTGTACTGCTCGTGCGCGGTGAGCGTGTGCAGCTGCGCGGGTGCCAGCGGCTCGTGGACCTCGACGAACTCACCGTGCGGCAGGCGCTTGATGAGACCGGACTCGCGCCCGTGCAGCACCTTCTCCTTGTCCCGGCGCTGAAGGCCGAGGCAGATCCGCTTGGTTGCGACGAACGCGAGGACCGGAGCGACGAAGAACGCGATCCGCACGAACCAGGTGATGGAGTTGATCGACAGGTGGAAGTGCGTGGCCCAGAGGTCGTTGCCACCACCCATGAGCAGCACCATGTACCAGGTGATCCAGGCGACGCCGAAGGCGGTGCGGGTCGGGGCGTTGCGCGGACGGTCCAGGATGTGGTGCTCGCGCTTGTCCCCGGTGACCCAGGACTCGATGAACGGGTAGACCGCGATCGCGGCCAGGACCAGCGGGAAGATCACCAGCGGAATGAACACACCCAGGACCAGGGTGTGGCCCCAGAGGTTGATCTCCCAGCCCGGCATGACACGGATCAGGCCCTCGGAGAAGCCCATGTACCAGTCGGGCTGGGCGCCGGTGGACACCTGGTCCGGCCGGTACGGGCCGATGGCCCAGATCGGGTTGATCGAGGCGATGCCCGCGATGGCGGCGATGACACCGAAGACCAGGAAGAAGAAGCCTCCGGCCTTCGCCATGTACACCGGCAGCAGCGGCATGCCGACGACGTTCTTGTTGGTGCGGCCGGGACCCGCGAACTGCGTGTGCTTGTGGTAGAAGACCAGGATCAGGTGGGCCACCAGCAGGCCGAGCATGATGCCCGGGAGCAGCAGGATGTGCACCGAGTAGAACCTGGCGACGAAGTCACCGCCCGGGAACTCCCCGCCGAAGAGGAACATCGACAGGTACGTACCGACGATCGGCACGGACAGGATCGCGCCCTCCATGAAGCGGACACCGGTGCCGGAGAGCAGGTCGTCGGGGAGCGAGTAGCCGGTGAAACCGGTGAACATGCCCAGGACGAACAGCAGGAAGCCGAACAGCCAGTTGATCTCACGGGGCTTGCGGAAGGCACCCGTGAAGAAGACGCGCATCATGTGCACGAACATGCCGGCCAGGAAGATCAGCGCGGCCCAGTGGTGGATCTGCCGGACCAGCAGACCGCCACGGACGTCGAAGCTGATGTTCAGGGTCGAGGCGTAGGCCTCGGACATCCGGATGCCCTGCATGGGCTCGTACGGGCCGTGGTACACGACCTCGTTCATGCTCGGGTGGAAGAACAGCGTCAGGTACACACCCGTGAGGATGATGATGATGAAGCTGTAGAGGCAGATCTCACCGAGCATGAAGGACCAGTGGTCCGGGAAGATCTTGCGCATGTTGGCCTTGGCCAGGGAGTAGATCCCGAGCCGGCCGTCCGCCCAGTCGGCCACCTTCTCACCGGCGGGCGCCTTGCGCTTCGTATCGGTCGCAGTAGTCATCCGCGCTCCCAGAATGCAGGACCGACGGGCTCTTCGAAGTCACCGAGCGCCTCGAGGTTGCCCTCGCTGTTCACGCCGATCCGCAGCTGCGGAAGAGCGTGACCGGCCGGACCGAAGATGACGCGGGCGCCGTCGGAGAGGTCGAAGGTGGACTGGTGGCACGGGCAGAGCACGTGGTGCGTCTGCTGCTCGTACAGGCTGATCGGGCAGCCGACGTGGGTGCAGATCTTCGAGAAGGCCACGATTCCCTCGTGGGCCCACTCGCGCTCGCGCTTGTCCTTGATGTTGTCCGGCTCGATGCGGACGATCATCAGGGCTGCCTTGGCGATCTGCTTCTGGAAGTCGTGCGCGTCCTCCTCCAGGCCCTCGGGCATGGCGAAGGTCAGCGAACCGACGACGACGTCCTCGGGACGCAGCGGCTCCATCGTGTTCATGTTGACGAGCTGCTTGCCCTTGGCCCACAGGGTCGAGCGAAGCTTCTTCTCCGGAAGCGGACCGAGGTCACGCAGCAGCATCACACCGGCGAGCGGCACCAGGGCCAGCGCACCGAACATGGTGTTGCGGATCAGCTTGCGCCGGCCGAACGCGGACTCCTCGGCACCTGCCGCGAAGTCGGCGAGAACCTTCGCCTTGACCTCGGGCTCGGCCGCGATCGCGTGACGTTCGTCCGCGACCTCCACGTCCGACATCAGGGTGCGCGCCCAGTGGACGGCGCCCGCGCCGATCGCGAAGAGCGCCACGCCCAGGGTCAGCCCCAGGGAGAAGTTGAGCGCGCTCACATGACCGAACGGGAAGATGTAGACGATCTTGTCGACCGGGAAGATGACGTAGGAGGCGATGAAGCCGACCGTCGCCAGCATGGACAGCGTGAACATGAACGCGACCGCGCGCTCGGACCGGTTGGCGGCCCGTTCGTCGATGTCCTGGATGCGCGGCCTGTGGGCCGGCAGCCCCGGGTCGGCGAACGGATCGCCGGCACCCTCTACCGCGCCGTGCGCGGCGTCCTGCTCTGCGGGCAGGTTCTCTTCTGGAATCTCTTGGCTACTCATGACTTCTTGGCCTTAGCGGTGTGGGCCGCGACCCAGACGGCAACTGCGATCAGTGCGCCGAGCCCGAAGATCCAGCCGAAGAGACCCTCGCTGACCGGACCGAGACCGCCCAGCTTGAGGCCACCCGGGCTCTCGGCCTGCGAACTGTTCACGGTCTGGACGTACGCGATGATGTCCTTCTTCTGCTGCTCGGGCATCGTCGAGTCGGGGAAGGACGGCATGCTCTGCGGGCCGGTCTGCATGGCCTCGTAGATGTGCTTCGGGTCCACGCCTTCGAGGTTGGGGGCGTACTTGCCGTTTGTCAGGGCACCGCCCTCACCGGTGAAGTTGTGGCACTGGGCGCAGTTGGTACGGAACAGGTCGCCACCCTTGGCGACGTCCGCGCCCTCAGGGCTGACCTGGCTCTTGGTCGGGACGATCGGACCGGCGCCGAGCGACGCGACGTATGCCGCGAGCTGGTCGATCTCGGCCTGGGTGTAGATGACCTTCTTCTTCGGCACCTGGGCGCCCGGCTGCTGTGCCGGCATACGGCCCGTGCCGACCTGGAAGTCGACGGCGGCGGAGCCCACGCCGACAAGCTGGGGCCCGTCGGTGGTGCCCTGACCGCCGGTTCCGTGGCAGCTGGCGCAACCGACGGAGTACAGCTTCTTGCCCTCGTCGATGGCGAGGGACTGGGCGGTGTCGTCGGCCTGCGCCTTACTCGCGGGCGCAAACGCGGCGTACAGCCCCCCAGTAGCCGCAAGCGCGAGGAGTAGTACGACGACCGCCGCCAACGGATGGCGTCGTCGTGCGGAGAGCTTTTTCACGGATTACCCCGGTGTCAGGATCTTCTGCGTCGATGATGTGGTTCGGGTACGAGCCCGGTTACTTGATCATGTAGATCGTGGCGAACAGGCCGATCCACACAACATCGACGAAGTGCCAGTAATAGGACACGACGATGGCTGCGGTCGCCTGCTCATGGGTGAACCTCTTGGCTGCGTATGTCCTGCCCAGAACGAGCAGGAAGGCGATCAGACCGCCTGTCACGTGCAGACCGTGGAAGCCGGTGGTCAGGTAGAACACCGAGCCGTACGGATCCGAGGACAGCGAGAGGCCGTCCTTCTTCACCAGCTCCGTGTACTCGAAGACCTGGCCTCCGATGAAGATCGAACCCATCACGAAAGTGATCACGAACCAGGTACGGAGCTTCTTCACATCGCCCCGCTCCGCGGCGAAGACGCCGAGCTGGCAGGTGAGTGAGGAGAGCACCAGGATCGTGGTGTTCGTCGCCGAGAACGGGAAGTTCAGGGCGGACGCCATTTCCTTCCAGTGATCTGGTCCGGTCACCGATCGCAGGGTGAAGTACATCGCGAAGAGGGCCGCGAAGAACATCAGCTCGGAACTCAACCAGATGATGGTTCCGACGCTGGTGAGGTTCGGCCGATTGACCGACGGGTGCGCGTGCCCGGTTTCTACTGTCGTTGCTGTCGCCACGACCGACATTATGTCGGTCGCTTATCCCGCCCTCACTCCGGGGGGTGCCGTTCGGTGTGTCAGAGGGGTGTGTCCTCCCCGAACGGCCCATGGAACCGCTGTCCGAAGCGATGCTGACAGGCAGTCGGGCGGAGTACGATCCGCGCATCGGGCAGCCCTCACGCACCGAGGGCCCCGACAGCCCCGAAGACACGGATGTCACGGAGGAACCATGCAGCCGACCGCCACGGTCCTGGTCTACAGCGACAACGCACACACCCGTGAGCAGGTGAGGCTGGCAGCCGGGCGCAGGCCTGCTGCGGACGTACCGCAGGTCGAGTTCCTGGAGTGCGCCACCCTGCCCGCCGTCCTGGACGCGCTGGACCACGGAGGCGTCGACGTCTGCGTGTTGGACGGCGAGACGGCCCCCGCGGGCGGCATGGGCGTCTGCCGGCAGATCAAGGACGAGATCTTCCGCTGCCCGCCGGTGCTGCTGCTGATCGGGCGCCCCCAGGACGCCTGGCTGGCCACCTGGAGCCGCGCGGACGCCGCGGTGACCCTTCCGGTCGAGCCGGTCGAGTTCGCGGACGCCCTGGCCGCCCTGCTGCGCAGCAGGCTCTCCGTAGGGGCCTGAGACCCCGCCTTCCTGTTGTGGCCCCGAGGGGCGGCGCACCCCGGCCGTCAGACCCCGGGGCGCAGCCGCGCCGCCCGGACCGTGTCGACGCGGTCCGGCGTGGCGTCGTTGTTCAGTGCGCTGCCCTTCTGCCACTTGGCCCAGGACAGGTTCCAGTCGCCGTAGCCGTTGTCGAACGGCGTCATGGTCTCGCCCTCACTGCCGACGACCGTGACGATGTCACCCTCGCGGACGGTGTTGAAGAACCACTCGGCCTCACTGGTGCTCATGCCGGTGCAGCCGTGGCTGACGTTCGCGGACCCCTGTGATCCGGTGGACCACGGGGCCGCGTGCACGTACTCGCCGCTCCAGGTGACCCGCGTCGCGTAGTAGACCGGCAGGTCGTACGAGTCCTCCGAGCCCTCGGCGATGCCGATGGACTCCCCGCGCATACGTACGTAGTACTCCTTGCCCAGCACGACCTTGACGCCGTTGCGGGTGGAGAAGCCGGGCTTGCCCGTGGTCACCGGAATGGTGTTGATCACTTCTCCGTTGCGCTTGACCGTCATGGAGTGCTCCGAGGCGTCGGTGATGGCCTCGATGCGGTCTCCGGTAGTGATCTTCAACGCCTTCGCAGGGGCGCCGTACAGCGCGTTGGTCACCTTGATGCCCGTCAGGTTGCTGCTGACCTCGACGGTGGCCCTCGCCGGCCAGTAGTCCTGCGGCCGGTAGTGCAGCGTCTTGTCGTCGACCCAGTACCAGGAACCGGTCACAGCGGGCGTGGAGCGCACCTTCAGGGCGCGTTCCACGGTGGCGCGGGCTGCTTTGTCGGCGACCGGGGCGCTGAGTACCGCTGTGACGGGCTGTCCGACGCCGTAGGTGCCCGCCTGCGGGCCGAAGGTGACCTTCAGGAGCTTCTTGGCCGCGGCGGTCTCGAAGGAGAGCGTACGGCTGCCAGGGGCGCCGTCGTCGTCCTCCATGCTGACCTTGACGGTGTAACGGGTCCCTGCGGCGAGCGGGGCCGTGGAGTGCCAGCGGTGGCCGTCGGCGTCGAGTTCGCCCGCCAGATGGCGTCCTTCGGTGTCCACGGCCGTCACATCGGTGATGCGGCCGTCGTCACCGTCGACGCTGACTTCGAGGGGCTTGTCCGGATCGGCCTTCTCGCCGCCGTCGGGGGCGTTGGAGGAGATCTCGTCCGCCGCGTCGTACGGCTGTGCCGAGAGCGGATGGTCGTCGGACTCCCCACAGGCGGCCGCCCCTGCGACCAGGGTCGCGGCCAGCAGAGCGCAGCTCATGACAGGACGGATTCGAGGCGTCTGGTTCATGAACCCACGCTAAGAAGATTCATCCGTTTCAGCGCGCCGGATGACTGCAAACGGGGGGCCCGCACTTCTCGTGGAAGTGCGGGCCCCCCGTCAGGTGGAGCGGTGTCACGGGTGGAGCGGTGTCACTGGGTGCGGTTCTCACCGCGGTAGTACTCGAAGACCCAGCCGAACAGACCGATCAGGATGACCGGGGCCGAGAAGTAGAGCAGCCACCAGCCGAAGACGACTCCCATGAAGGCGAGAATGCCGCCGACCGCCAGCGAGAGCGGCTGCCAGCTGTGCGGGGAGAAGAACCCCACCTCGCCGGCCTCGTCCGCCACATCGGCTTCCTTGTTGTCCTGCGCCAGTGCGTCGACCCGCCGGGCCGTGAAGGCCAGGTAGAAGCCGATCATGACGCTCAGCCCGAAGGCCAGGACGAGTGCGGTGGTGCCGACCGGCTCCTTGGACCACACGCCGTACGTGATGGCCATGACGAGGATGAACAGCGCCAGACCGAGGAACATCTTGCCCTGGACCTTCACTTGCCCGCCTCCTTGCCACCGGCGAGGGCCTTGTCACCCTCGGAGAGGTGATCCAGCTGCTCGAGCGCCGTGATCTCGGGGTGGTGCAGGTCGAACGCCGGGGATTCGGAACGGATCCGGGGCAGCGTGAGGAAGTTGTGCCGCGGCGGCGGGCAGGAAGTCGCCCACTCCAGCGAACGGCCGTAACCCCACGGGTCGTCGACCTCGACCTTCTTGCCGTACTTGGCGGTCTTCCACACGTTGTAGAAGAACGGCAGGATCGACAGGCCGAGCAGGAACGAGGAGATCGTCGAGATCGTGTTCAGCGCGGTGAAACCGTCCGCGGCCAGGTAGTCCGCGTAACGACGCGGCATGCCCTCGGCGCCCAGCCAGTGCTGCACCAGGAATGTGCCGTGGAAGCCGATGAACAGCGTCCAGAACGTGATCTTGCCGAGCCGCTCGTCCAGCATCTTGCCGGTGAACTTCGGCCACCAGAAGTGGAATCCGGAGAACATCGCGAACACCACGGTGCCGAAGACGACGTAGTGGAAGTGCGCGACCACGAAGTACGAGTCCGAGACGTGGAAGTCCATCGGCGGCGAGGCCAGGATGACGCCGGTCAGACCACCGAAGGTGAAGGTGATCAGGAAGCCGACCGCCCAGAGCATCGGTGTCTCGAAGGACAGCGAGCCCTTCCACATCGTGCCGATCCAGTTGAAGAACTTCACCCCGGTGGGCACCGCGATGAGGAACGTCATGAAGGAGAAGAACGGCAGCAGCACGCCGCCGGTGACGTACATGTGGTGCGCCCACACGGTCACCGAGAGACCGGCGATCGAGATCGTCGCGGCCACGAGGCCGATGTAACCGAACATCGGCTTGCGGCTGAATACGGGGATCACTTCGGAAATGATCCCGAAGAAGGGCAAGGCGATGATGTACACCTCTGGATGTCCGAAGAACCAGAAGAGGTGTTGCCAGAGCAATGCGCCGCCGTTTGACGCGTCGAAGATATGCGCACCGAACTTACGGTCCGCCTCAAGCGCGAAGAGCGCCGCCGCCAGCACCGGGAAGGCCAGCAGGACCAGGACACCGGTCAGCAGGACGTTCCAGACGAAGATCGGCATGCGGAACATCGTCATGCCGGGCGCGCGCATGCAGATGATCGTGGTGATGAAGTTGACCGAGCCGAGGATCGTGCCGAAGCCGGAGAAGGCCAGACCCATGATCCACATGTCGGCGCCGACGCCCGGCGAGCGGACCGCGTCCGACAGCGGGGAGTAGGCGAACCAGCCGAAGTCGGCCGCACCCTGCGGGGTGAGGAAGCCGGCCACCGCGAGGATCGAGCCGAAGAGGTACAGCCAGTACGCGAACATGTTCAGCCGCGGGAACGCCACGTCGGGCGCGCCGATCTGCAGCGGCATGATCCAGTTCGCGAATCCGGCGAACAGCGGCGTCGCGAACATCAGCAGCATGATCGTGCCGTGCATCGTGAACGCCTGGTTGAACTGCTCGTTCGACATGATCTGCGTGCCCGGACGGGCCAGCTCGGCGCGCATGAAGAGCGCCATCAGTCCGCCGATGCAGAAGAACGCGAACGACGTGACCAGGTACATCGTGCCGATCGTCTTGTGGTCAGTGGTGGTCAGCCACTTGATGACGACGTTTCCCGGCTGCTTGCGCCGGACCGGCAGCTCGTCCTCGTACGAGTCGTCTGCTGCCGCGGCACCCTGAGGTTCATTGAGGATGCTCACAGTTTGTTCGTCTCCGCATTCCTGGCCGGGTCGGTCTGCTCGATGCCGGCCGGCAAGTAGCCCGTCTGGCCCTTCTTCGCGAGCTCCTTGAGGTGCGCCTGGTAGCGCTCCGGGGAGACGACCTTGACGTTGAAGAGCATCCGGGAGTGGTCGACGCCGCAGAGTTCGGCGCACTTGCCCATGAAGGTGCCCTCCATGTTGGGAGTCACTTCGAAGGCGTTGGTGTGGCCCGGAATGACGTCCTGCTTCATGAGGAACGGCACCACCCAGAAGGAGTGGATGACGTCACGCGAAGTCAGGATGAAGCGGACCTTCTCACCCTTGGGCAGCCACAGGGTCGGGCCGGGGTTGCCGGTCTGCGGGTTCCGGTCTCCCGGGATACCGGCGTCGTAGACGCCGTCCGCACCCTTGGGGAACTGGTCGCGGAACCTGTCCGGAATGGCGTCGAGCTCCTTGGGGACCTCGTTGCCCGTGGCGGCGGAGCCGTCCACGTTCTCGATGTAGTTGAAGCCCCAGCTCCACTGGTAGCCGACCACGTTGATGGTGTGGGCCGGCTTCGCAGAGAGCGAAAGGAGCTTCGTCTCGTCGCGCGCGGTGAAGTAGAACAACACCGAGACGATGATCAGAGGAACCACGGTGTACAGCGCCTCGATGGGCATGTTGTACCGGGTCTGCGGAGGTACCTCCACCTTGGTGCGGCTGCGCCGGTGGAAGATGACGCTCCAGATGATCAGTCCCCAGACAAGGACACCCGTGGCGAGCGCTGCCGCCCACGAGCCCTGCCAGAGGGAAAGGATCCGAGGAGCCTCTTCCGTTACCGGGGTGGGCATACCGAGGCGGGGGAAATCCTGCCAGTTGTATGAACAACCGGAGGCCGTCGCCAGGACCAGGCCCGCAGTCAGCACCTGCGGCAGCTTCCGCCGCATCGGGCGCCGCGACAAGCGGTCGGAGCCGTTGGGACTCACGTAGCGCCTTCCCGAGAGTCTCGCCCGCACGGTCGGCGCGCCCGTCTCGCTGGTCGGTCGCCGGCCCTGACGCGGGCAGGGGTTTGGATGTTTATGCGGACCAAACCCTACTGGACGCTATTTGGGGTCGCGCGGGGAGGGTGCCCAACGCGCCGCCCGACTCCCCGAAGGGGTGGAATCCGGGGCTCCGGGCGCCATCTGACGCCCCCTCTCCCCACCGTCCGGACAGCCGGTCCCCGGCCGCGCCCGGGACCGGGCTAGCGTGGCCGGGTGCCCTACTTCGACGCCGCGTCCGCCGCCCCCCTCCATCCCGTCGCCCGCCAGGCGCTGCTTGCCGCGCTGGACGAGGGCTGGGCCGACCCGGCCCGCCTCCACCGGGAGGGACGGCGCGCCCGGCTGCTGCTGGACGCGGCCCGGGAAGCGGCCGCCGAGGCCGTCGGCTGCCGTCCCGACGAGCTGACGTTCACCTCGTCGGGCACGCGGGCGGTCCATTCCGGAATTTCCGGAGCCCTCGCGGGGCGTCGGCGTGTCGGCCGCCATCTGGTGGTGTCGGCGGTCGAGCACTCGTCGGTGCTCCATTCGGCCGCCACCCACGAGAGCGGGGGCGGATCGTTCACCGAGGTACCGGTGGACGGCACGGGCGCGGTGAGCGCGCAGGCCTACGCGAGCGCGCTGCGCGAGGACACCGCGCTGGCCTGCCTGCAGTCCGCCAACCACGAGGTGGGTACCGAGCAGCCGGTGGCCGAGGTGGCCGAGCTCTGCCGGGCCGCGGGGGTGCCACTGCTGGTGGACGCCGCCCAGTCACTGGGGTGGGGGCCCGTGCCGGCCGGCTGGTCGCTGCTCACGGCGAGCGCCCACAAGTGGGGCGGCCCAGCCGGGGTCGGGCTCCTCGCGGTGCGCAAGGGGGTGCGGTTCGCGGCCCAAGGCCCCACGGACGAACGGGAGTCGGGGCGGGCAGCCGGATTCGAGGACATCCCGGCGATCGTGGCCGCGGCGGCGTCCCTGCGGGCGGTGCGGGCGGAGGCGGCCGCGGAGTCGCTGCGGCTGCGGGCCCTGGTCGACCGGATCCGGGCCCGGGTGCCGGAGCTGGTGCCCGATGTGGAGGTGGTCGGCGATCCGGTGCGACGGCTGCCGCATCTGGTCACCTTCTCCTGTCTCTATGTCGACGGAGAGACCCTGCTCCATGAGCTGGACCGGTCCGGCTTCTCCGTATCGTCCGGTTCGTCCTGTACGAGCAGCACCCTGACACCGAGCCACGTGCTCAAGGCGATGGGAGTGCTCTCGGAGGGCAATGTCCGGGTGTCGCTGCCGACGGGCACGCCCGACGAGGACGTCGACCGCTTCCTGGAGGTGCTGCCCCCGGCGGTGGCGGGCGTGCGGGAGAAGCTGGGTGCCCCCGCCGCGGCCACCCCCTCCCCCGTCGCGGCGCCCTCACTGGTCGTCGACGCGCTGGGCAGGCGCTGCCCGATTCCGGTGATCGAGCTCGCAAAGGTGATCGGGGAGGTACCGGTGGGCGGGACGGTGACGGTCCTGTCCGACGATGAGGCGGCACGCCTCGACATCCCGGCCTGGTGTGCGATGCGCGAGCAGGAGTACGTGGGTGAGGAGCCGGCGGACCGGGGCTCGGCCTATGTGGTCCGCCGGCTCTCCTGACCAGAGGTGCTCAGGCGAGGTGCGTGCGCACCTCGGCCGCGGCCTCGTGGCCGTACGCCTTGGTGAAGCGGTCCATGAAGTGGGTGCGGCGCATGGTGTACTCCTGGGTGCCGACCGTCTCGATGACCAGGGTGGCGAGCATGCAGCCGACCTGGGCGGCCCGCTCCAGGCCCACGCCCCAGGCGAGACCGGAGAGGAATCCGGCCCGGAAGGCGTCGCCCACACCGGTCGGGTCGGCCTTGATCTCCTCCTCGGGGCAGCCGACCTCGATCGGCTCCTCGCCGACGCGCTCGATCCGCACGCCCCGGGCGCCGAGGGTGGTGACCCGGTGGCCGACCTTGGCGAGGATCTCTGCGTCGGTCCAGCCGGTCTTGGACTCGATGAGCCCCTTCTCGTACTCGTTGGAGAAGAGGTACGTGGCACCGTCGAGCAGGATGCGGATCTCCTCGCCGTCCATCCGCGCGATCTGCTGCGAGAAGTCCGCGGCGAACGGAATCCCGCGGGAGCGGCACTCCTCGGTGTGGCGGAGCATCCCCTCGGGGTCGTCGGCACCGATGGATACGAGGTCGAGGCCACCCACACGGTCGGCGACGGCCTTCAGCTCGATCAGCCGGGCCTCGCTCATGGCACCCGTGTAGAAGGAGCCGATCTGGTTGTGGTCGGAGTCCGTCGTACAGACGAAGCGGGCGGTGTGCAGGACCTCGGAGATCCGCACCGATCCGGTGTCGACGCCGTGCCGGTCGAGCCAGGCCCGGTACTCGTCGAAGTCGGAGCCCGCGGCCCCGACCAGGATCGGGCGGGTGCCGAGCAGACCCATGCCGAAGCAGATGTTCGCGGCGACACCTCCCCGGCGCACGTCCAGGTTGTCGACCAGGAAGGAGAGCGAGACCGTGTGCAGCTGATCGGCGACCAGTTGGTCGGCGAATCGGCCGGGGAAGGTCATGAGGTGGTCAGTGGCGATGGAGCCGGTGACTGCGATACGCACGGGGAGACTGCTCCTACGGAGGTCGAGGGAAACGATGTCTGCGTTCCCGGGGCGGCGTGACAGTTAACGCTACCGGTTCCCGCAATCAGGCGAAGGGGAAAAACTACCCGATAGTAGGGCTTTCCTCCTGAGCTCGGGGGTGCCTACGGTGCGGATATGTCGAACAACATCGCCTTGGGCGAGTCCGAGACCGGTCTGGCCGAGCTGCGCGGAGACTGCGCACGGATGGCTCCGCACTGGGTGGTACCCACAAAGATCGCTCCCGCCCCGGTGACGCCCTCCCTGATCCACGGCGTGACCGTGCCCCCCGCCTCGGCCCGGCTGATCGACGCGATGGCGGAGTACGGCGACTGAGACCGACCGGCTCCTCGTGGCCACGGCCGCCCCAGAGGGAACCGTGTGCGCCCGTGCCCCGTCCCAACGGTGCCCGCACCAGCGGGACGGGCCCTGTGCCGGGCCCTGACGCACGAGGCGAAGGAGCGAACCGGTGAGCACCGAGCGACCCGACAACGATGTGACCGGCCCCCGGCGGCGCTCGCCGCTCGCCGTGGCCTCGGTGGCGGCGGCCGTACTCCTGGCCGGTGGCGGCGGCGCCTACTGGGCCGCGACCGCGGCCGACGGCGGCAGCAAGGACAGCGCAGCCGACAGCTCCGGCAGCACTCCCCCACCCCTCTCCCTGGACGAGCGGGCCGGCGGACCGGCCACTCCCTCCCCCAGGCCCTCGGCCCCGACGCAGGGCATCGCGCCGGGCGAGCCCGATCCGCATGGCGGCCGGCTGGTCTACCGTGCGTCCGGCGCCCTGCCGGACGGCCCGGACAAGGCGGCCGTCCAGCGTGCGCACGGGACCGTCTCGGCGTCCGAGGTGGCCCGGCTGGCCAAGGCGCTGGGCGTGCAGGGCACCCCGCGGGCCGAGGGCACGTCCTGGAAGGTGGGCTCCGACGGGGACGGCTCGGGACCGGTGCTGCAGGTGACCAAACAGGCCCCCGGGACCTGGACGTTCGCCCGGTACGGCTCCGGCGGCACGGACAACTGCGAGAGCGAGACGGTCTGTTCGAGCAAGCGCGTGGCGCCGGGCGGATCGGGGACACCGGTGAGCGAGAAGGCCGCGAAGGCAGCCGCGGTGCCGGTGCTGAAGGCGGCCGGCCAGGACGACGCCGCCCTCGACGCCGGCCAGTTGATGGGCTCGGTCCGGGTGGTGAACGCCGACCCGGTGGTGGGCGGACTGCCGACGTACGGCTGGGCGACCGGGATCCAGGTCGGCCCCGAGGGTGATGTGGTCGGTGGCGGCGGGCAGTTGAAGGGCCTGGAGAAGGGTGCCGACTACCCGGTGATCGGCGCGGACGATGCGCTGAAGCAGCTGAACGCCGCACAGCCGCCGAGCGGCCGGAAGACCGGCGACTGCGCCACTCCCGCACCGCTGGAGGACGGCGAGAAGTCCTCCGGCACGAGCTGCGGAAAGCGGACCGGTGCGGAGCAGCCGGCCACGACGACGGTGACGGTCGACAAGGCGGTCTTCGGCCTGGCGGCCCGCTACGTGGACGGGGAGCAGCTGCTCGTGCCGTCCTGGATCTTCACGGTCAGGCCGGGCGCGGGCAGTGGTACGGGCGACACCGTCACCCAGGTCGCGGTGGATCCGGCGTACCTGACGAAGGACGCCCCCTCGGAGAAGACCCCGGACAGCGGCGGGACGAAGGAGTCCGGGCGCAAGATCCTGTCGTACAGCGCCGACGGGCGGACGCTCTCGGTGACGTTCTGGGGCGGCGTCTGCAGCAAGTACGCGGCGAGTGCGAGCGAGGACGGCTCCACGGTGCGGGTGTCCGTGACGGAGTCGACGCCGGACCCGGAGAAGGTCTGCATCATGATCGCCAAGGAGCTGACCCGTACGGTCACGCTGGACCAGCCGCTGGGAGAGCGGAACGTGGTCGACGCGGCGTCGGGCACCGTGGTGCCGCGCGGCTGACGCACCCGCTCACGCGTACGGCGGCGGCCCCGGGATCGGAATCCCGGGGCCGCCGCCGTACCGTCGCTGCCGCCTCTCGGCTGACCGCTTCGCGCTTTAGCTGAAGGAGTCGCCGCAGGCGCAGGAACCCGTGGCGTTCGGGTTGTCGATGGTGAAGCCCTGCTTCTCGATGGTGTCGACGAAGTCGACGGAGGCGCCGCCCAGGTACGGGGCGCTCATCCGGTCGGTGACGACCTTGACGCCGTCGAAGTCCTTCACGACATCGCCGTCCAGCGAACGCTCGTCGAAGAAGAGCTGGTAACGCAGGCCCGAGCAGCCGCCGGGCTGGACGGCGACGCGCAGTGCCAGGTCGTCGCGGCCTTCCTGCTCCAGCAGGCCCTTGACCTTGGCTGCGGCGGCGTCGGACAGGAGGATGCCGTCGCTCACGGTGGTGGTCTCGTCCGATACGGACATCTGCTTCTCTCCCGGGTTGTACGGAGACTGCTTGCCGACGTTGCAACCGTCGGGACCACGGATTCATTCCGGGCCGAGCGCTTGCCTGTTCCATTCATGCTCGCACACCGGCCACGCGGGCGGATGCGTCACATCGACGCTATCGGCATCGTCAAAGTGACGTGAAGCGGATATGATAGATAGCGTCAATTAGACGAAAAGGCTTCCCCCGCAGAGAAGAAAGGGTGCGTGACGTGACCACGGCCCACCCCGTCCAGGATCTCGATGTCCAGCCGACGCCCCTCGCCCTGCTCCTGCTCGGCCGCGACGCCGACCCCAGGAGCGAGCGCGGCGTCGAATGCCCCGGCGACCTGCCCTCCCCGTCCGACCCGGACCTGGTGGAGCGCGCCCGCGCGGCCAAGGAGAAGCTGGGTGAGAAGGTCTTCGTCCTCGGGCACCACTACCAGCGCGACGAGGTCATCCAGTTCGCGGATGTGACCGGCGACTCGTTCAAGCTCGCCCGGGACGCGGCGGCCCGGCCGGAGGCCGAGTACATCGTCTTCTGCGGCGTGCACTTCATGGCGGAGTCCGCGGACATCCTGACCACCGATGACCAGAAGGTCGTGCTGCCGGACCTGGCGGCGGGCTGCTCGATGGCCGACATGGCCACCGCCGAGCAGGTCGCCGAGTGCTGGGACGTACTGACCGAGGCCGGTGTCGCCGAGCAGGTCGTGCCCGTCTCGTACATGAACTCCTCCGCCGACATCAAGGCCTTCACCGGCCGCCACGGCGGCACGATCTGCACCTCGTCGAACGCGAAGCGGGCCCTGGAGTGGGCCTTCGAGCAGGGGGAGAAGGTCCTCTTCCTCCCGGACCAGCACCTGGGCCGCAACACCGCGGTGCGGGACATGGGGATGACGCTGGAGGACTGCGTCCTCTACAACCCGCACAAGCCCAACGGCGGCCTGACCGCCGAGGAGCTGCGCAACGCGAAGATGATCCTGTGGCGCGGGCACTGCTCGGTGCACGGGCGCTTCTCGGTGGAGTCCGTCAACGACGTGCGCGCACGCATACCCGGCGTCAATGTGCTGGTGCACCCGGAGTGCAAGCACGAGGTCGTCGCGGCCGCGGACTACGTCGGCTCGACGGAGTACATCATCAAGGCGCTGGAGGCGGCCCCGGCCGGCTCGAAGTGGGCGATCGGCACCGAGCTGAACCTGGTGCGCCGTCTGGCCAACCGTTTCGCCGCTGAGGACAAGGAGATCGTCTTCCTCGACAAGACGGTCTGCTTCTGCTCGACGATGAACCGGATCGACCTGCCGCACCTGGTGTGGACGCTGGAGTCGCTGGCCGAGGGGAACCTGGTCAACCGGATCGAGGTCGACCCGGAGACGGAGAAGTACGCGAAGCTGGCGCTGGAGCGGATGCTGGCTCTGCCGTAGCGGTTACGAGGAACGGCCTGTCCCACGCGTGAGCGTGGGACAGGCCGTTCCTCGTGTCAGGCGGGTCAGGCCTTCGCGGGCTCCGGCTCCTCGGAGGAGGTCTCCTCCGAGGCGGCCGGGACCGGGATGCCGGCCTTCCCGGCTCGCTTCGCGGCCTTCTTCTTCGCGCGGCGCTCCTTGAAGAGCTCCACCATCGCGTACAGCGTCGGCACCAGGAGCAGCGTCAGCAGCGTCGAGGTGACCAGACCGCCGATGACCACGACGGCCAGCGGCTGCGAGATGAAGCCGCCCTCGCCGGTGACGCCGAGCGCCATCGGGAGGAGGGCGAAGATCGTCGCCAGGGCCGTCATCAGGATCGGGCGGAGCCGGTGACGGCCGCCCTCGACGATCGCCTCGACGACGGCCATGCCCTGGGCGCGATACTGGTTGATCAGGTCGATCAGCACGATCGCGTTGGTCACCACGATGCCGATCAGCATCAGCATGCCGATCATCGCGGGGACGCCCATCGGGGTGCCGGTGACGATGAGCAGACCGATGGCGCCCGTCGCCGCGAACGGGATGGAGACCAGCAGGATCAGCGGCTGGACGAGAGACCGGAAGGTGGCGACCAGCAGCATGAAGACGATCGCGATGGCCGCCAGCATAGCCAGGCCCAGCTTCATGAACGCGTCGTCCTGGTCCTGGGAGACACCGCCGATGGTGGCGGTGGCGCCGTCAGGGAGATCCAGGGCGTTGATCTTCGTCTGGAGCGAGGCGCTGACCGCACCGGTGTTGTCACCGGTGGGCTTGGCCGTGATCGTCGCGGCCCGCTGGCCGTCGATCCGCGTCATGGAGACCGGTCCGGGGGCCAGCTTCACTTCGGCGATCGAGCCGAGCTTGACCGCTCCCAGCGGAAGGTTCTTCAGCTCCTCCATGGTGGCGGCCGGGTGGGCCGACTTGATGACGACGTCACGCTCGGTGTCGTCCATGATCGCCTTGCCGGCCGGGGTGCCCTGTACAGCGCCGGCGACGGCCGCGCCCAGCGTGGCCTGGCTGTAGCCGGCGTCGGCGGCCTTGGCGTTGGCCTTGACCGAGATGCGCGGGATGCTCTGCGCCAGGTCGCTCTGGACGTCGGTGACGTCCTTGAGCTCGGCCACCTCGGCCCGTACCTCTTCGGAGGCCTTCTTCAGGGTGTCCGCGTCGGCGGCCTTGACCACGACGCTCAGGTCCTGGCTGCCGAAGCCGTCGCCCGCGGCGATGGTGGTGTCCCCGATGCCGTCGAGCTTGCCGAGGGCATCGTCGATGCGCTCCTGGGTGGCGTCGTAGTCGGCCGAGTCCTTCAGGGTGACCTGGTAGGAGGCCTGGTTGGCGCCCGTGCCGCCGCCGAAGGCCGCCATGAAGCCGGACGAGCCGACGGTGACCTGGTAGTCCTTGACGCCCTCGTCACCGGCGAGGACCTTCTCGACCTTCTTGGCCGCCTCGTCGGCGGCCGCCAGGCTGGTGCCCGGGGTGAGCTCCTGCTTGATGGACAGGACTTCCTGCTCGCCCTGGTCGAAGAAGTTCGTCTTCAACAGCGGGACCATACCGAAGGTGCCGAACAGCACGGCGACGGCGATGACGATGCTGGTGATGCGGCGACGGGTGGCGAAGCGAAGCACCGGGACGTAGATCCGCTGGAGCTTGCTGCGGGCCTCCTTCTCCTCGGCCTCGCGGCGGGCCTTGTCCGGGTCCTCGGCACTGCCCTTGGGAGCGCGCAGGAACCAGTACGACAGGACAGGGACGACGGTCAGCGAGACCAGCAAGGAGGCCAGCAGGGCCGCCGTGACGGTCAGCGAGAACGAACCGAAGAGCTGGCCGACCATGCCGCCGACCAGGCCGATCGGCAGGAAGACGGCGACCGTGGTGAGGGTCGAGGCGGTGACCGCGCCGGCCACTTCCTTCACCGCGGTGGTGATCGCGGACTGGCGCTCCTCGCCGTAGCCGAGGTGGCGCTTGATGTTCTCCAGGACGACGATCGAGTCGTCGACGACCCGGCCGATCGCAATGGTCAGCGCGCCCAGGGTGAGCATGTTGAGCGACAGGTCACGGGTCCAGAGCACGATCAGCGCGAGGACCACGGAGAGCGGGATGGAGACCGCGGTGACCAGGGTCGAACGGAGCGAGGCCAGGAAGACCAGGATCACGATGACTGCGAAGAGCAGGCCGAGCGCACCCTCGGTGGTCAGACCCGAGATCGCCTTCGAGACGGCGGGGCCCTGGTCGGAGACCACCGTCAGCTCGGCGCCGGCGCCGAGGTCCTTGCGCAGGTCCGGGAGCTTGTCCTTGACGGCGTCCGAGATGGCGACGGCGCTGCCGTCCTTGTCCATCGTCGCCATGACGGCGAGGCTCGGCTTGCCGTTCGTACGGGTGATGGAGACGGCGGTGGACGGCTCCTGCTTCACCGTCGCGATGTCACCGACCCGGACCGGCTTTCCGGGCTTGCCCGTCGCCGGCTTCTGCCCGGTGACCCGCAGGTCCTCGAACTGCTGCAGAGTGGTGAAAGTGCCGCCTACCTGGACGGTGCGGCTCTTGCCCGCCTCGGAGAAGGAACCCGCAGGGACGGTCGCGCCGCCGGCCTTGAGCGCTTCGGCGAGCGAGGTCGCGTTCAGTCCGGCCGCCGCGAGCTTCTTGTCGTCGGGGGTGATGGAGACCTGGAGGTCCTGCACACCGTCGACGTTGACCTGGCCGACGCCGTCGATGTCCTCCAGCGCGGGGACGACGGTGCGGTCCAGCTGATCGGCGAGCGCCTGCTGGTCCTTGTCGGAGGTGACGGCCAGGACGACGGTCGGGATGTCGTCGGTCGAGCCGGCGATGACCTGCGGGTCCACATCGTCGGGCAGCTGGATGCGGGCGCGGTTCACCGCCTGCTGGATGTCCGCGACGAGCTGCTTGGTGCCCTCGTCGCCGAAGTCGAACGTCGCCATGATGACGGCGTTGCCCTCGCTGGCGGTCGACGTGACGCCGGTGACGCCGTCGACGGCCTTGATCGAATTCTCGAGCGGTTCGACGACCTGCTTCTCGACCACATCAGGGGACGCGCCCTGGTAGGGGGCGAGCACCGACACCATCGGGAGTTCGATGGTGGGCAGCAGCTGCTGCTTGAGCTGCGGGATCGCGATGGCTCCGAACACGAGCGCGACGATCGAGATCAGCCCGATCAGGGCCCTTTGCGCGAGGCTGAATCTGGACAGCCAGGACATGGGTGGGTCTCTCTTCTGTGGCTTACGCGGCAGGTGGGCGGGTGACTCGGGGACAGACCCGGCCCGGGCCGACCGTCACCTGGGGGGGGTGGAAGAAGGAGCGGGGCTGGGTGCGTGCAGCTGCAAGGCGGAGGACTGAGCCATGGCGGAGCCATGGTGATTGACGACAACGCCGCAGATGTGCGCACCCAGCCCCGCGACGCCGCCCCCAGGTGACGGTCGGCCCTTATACGATCGCCCACTCTCAGGACCGAAATCGTCGGCCCCAGGTCCCTTTCTTATGCCGCGCATACCGCAGGTGGAGTACGCCGCGGCTGCACCCTCACTCCACCCGAGGGCGCACCAGGCCCGATTCATACGCAATTACGACCAGTTGGGCCCGGTCCCGCGCCCCCAGCTTCGCCATCGCCCTGTTCACATGGGTCTTCACGGTGAGCGGGCTGACCACCAGCCGCTCGGCGATCTCGTCGTTGGACAGCCCGCCCGCGACGAGGACCAGCACCTCGCGCTCCCGCGTGGTCAGGGCCTCCAGCCGCGCGGAGTACTCGGCGGCGCCCGGTCCTCCGTCGGCCGAACTGCCGCCCTGTGCGAGGAACGTGGCGATCAGCCCTTTGGTCGCGGCGGGCGACAACAGCGCATCGCCGGCCGCGGCGATCCGGATGGCGTTGAGGAGTTCCTCCGGTTCGGCCCCTTTCCCGAGGAAGCCCGAGGCGCCGGCCCGCAGTGACTGCACCACGTACTCGTCCACCTCGAAGGTGGTGAGCATGACCACGCGCACGTCCGCGAGTTCCGGATCGGCGCTGATCATCCGGGTCGCGGTGAGCCCGTCCGTACCGGGCATCCGGATGTCCATCAGCACCACGTCGGCGCGCGTCGACCGGGCCAGATCCACGGCCTGCGCCCCGTCCGCGGCCTCGCCGACCACCTGCATGTCCGGCTCCGAGTCGACCAGTACGCGGAACGCGCTGCGCAGCAGCGCCTGGTCATCGACGAGCAGGACCTTGATGGCCGATGTCATGCGTTCTCCCCCGTCCGGCCCGCCGCGCCCGGCTGATCCGGCTCCTGCGCACGGGCCTTGAGGGGCAGGATCGCATGAACCCTGAATCCGCCTCCGTAACGGGGTCCGGCGGTGAGGGTGCCGCCCAGAGCGGTGACCCGTTCCCGCATGCCGAGGAGGCCGTGGCCGCCGCCGACGACGTCGCCGCCTGCGCGGCCGGCCGTTCCGCACCCGTTGTCCAGCACCATGACCTCGGCCGTGGCCCCGACCCGTACGACACTGACCTCGGCCTTCGCCCCGGAACCGGCGTGCTTGCGCACATTGGTCAGCGCCTCCTGGATCACCCGGTACGCGGCCAGGTCGACTGCGGCGGGCAGCGGTGGGCCCTCCTTCGCCGCGCAGGCCACCTCGACGGGCAGCCCGGCCCGTCGCACGGTCTCCACGAGCTCGTCGAGGACGGCGAGGCCGGGGGCGGGTTCGGTCGGCGCCGTCGGATCGCCGGACTGACGCAGCAGTCCCACGGTGGCCCGCAGCTCGTTGAGCGCGGAGCGGCTCGCCTCCCGGACGTGGGCGAGCGCCTCCTTCGCCTGGTCGGGGCGCCGGTCCATGACATGGGCCGCGACGCCGGCCTGCACGTTGACCAGGGCGATGTGGTGGGCGACGACATCGTGCAGATCACGGGCGATCCGCAGCCGTTCCTCCGCCACCCGGCGCCGGGCCTCCTCCTCGCGGGTCCGCTCGGCCCGTTCGGCACGCTCCCTGATCGCGTCGACGAACGCACGCCGGGAGCGGACCGCGTCCCCCGCCGCGCCCGCCATGCCGGTCCAGGCGAAGATCCCGAGATTCTCCTGGCTGTACCAGGGGGCCGAGCCGAAGAGCATCGCGGCCGCGGTGAGCGCGGCCATGGTGAGCAGTCCGACCCGCCACGTCGTCGGCCGGTCGGTGCGGGCGGCCACGGTGTAGAGCGCGATGACCGTGCTCATCACCACGGGGGCGGGCGGATCCGCCGTCAACAGCTCGACCACGGCCAGCGCACCGGTGGCGGCGAGCACGGCCATCGGCCTGCGGCGCCGCCAGACCAGGGTGAGGGCGCCCAACGCCATCAGGAACACGCTGCCGGCGGCGGGCGTGCGCGTGCCGAAGGTGGGCGCGTTGTGCGCGTTCGGATCGGCGAACGATCCGATGAACATGGCCACGAACACGGCCAGGGCGAGCGCGCCGTCCAGCGCGAGGGGATGGTCGCGCAGCCAGTTCCGGATGCGCAGAACCCCGGTTCCGAGGGTGGTCACGTCAAGCTACGTTACGGCGTGTCGTGAAGGAATCGGTCCGCGCGACCGGAGGAACCGGTACGAAGGGCGAGCGCGCGGGACCCGGCGCACACGCAAACGTGCCCCCTGACCGGCGGACCGGTCACGGGGCACGGGAGTGCGGGTGCTGGAACTGCTGGTTGTCAGCCGGGGATCAGACCGTCGTCGCTGAGCATGGCGCGGACCTCTTCGAGGGTCGCGTCGGGCGACGGCAGGATCAGTTCGGACGGCTCCAGGGAGTCGTCCGGCAAGGGTGTGCCGAGTTCGCGCACCCTTGCGAGGAGCGCGTGGAGCGTGGAGCGGAAGCCGGGGCCGTCGCCACTCTCCATTTCGGCGAGCAGTTCGTTGTCGAGCTTGTTGAGCTCGGCGAGATGACTGTCGGCCAGGGCTGCCTGGCCCTCCCCCATGATCCGTACGATCATGACGCTGCCTTAATTCTTGTCGAACTTGTGCGGGGACCGGTCCTGCTGCTGCGCGGCATCCTGCGGGCCGCCCTCGATGGCCTGCTTCGAGGTGGAGCCGCCGGCCAGTTCGGCCTTCATGCGCTGCAGCTCCAGCTCCACATCTGTACCACCGGAGATCCGGTCCAGCTCGGCGGTGAGGTCGTCCTTGGCCGTGCCGGTCGGGTCGTCCAGGGCGCCGGAGGCCAGCAGCTCGTCGATCGCGCCCGCGCGCGCCTGCATCTGCTGGGTCTTGTCCTCGGCCCGCTGGATGGCCAGGCCGACGTCGCCCATCTCCTCGGAGATGCCGGAGAAGGCCTCTCCGATCCGGGTCTGCGCCTGTGCCGCCGTGTAGGTGGCCTTGATCGTCTCCTTCTTGGTACGGAAGGCGTCGACCTTGGCCTGCAGCCGCTGGGCCGCGAGAGTGAGCTTCTCCTCCTCACCCTGCAGCGTGGTGTGCTGCGTCTCCAGGTCGGTGACCTGCTGCTGAAGAGCCGCTCGGCGGGACAGCGCCTCGCGGGCCAGGTCCTCGCGGCCGAGCGCGAGCGCCTTGCGGCCCTGGTCCTCCAGCTTGGACGTCTGGCCCTGCAGCTGGTTCAGCTGCAGCTCCAGGCGCTTGCGCGACGTCGCCACATCGGCGACACCGCGGCGCACCTTCTGAAGCAGCTCCAGCTGCTTCTGGTACGAGTAATCGAGGGTCTCGCGCGGATCCTCGGCCCGGTCAAGGGCCTTGTTTGCCTTCGCGCGGAAGATCATCCCCATACGCTTCATGACACCGCTCATGGGCTTCGCGCGCCCCCTTCTGACTTAACCGGTCTCCAGCACTCCAACAGAACCCACAGTACGGGCCCTGCCTCTATTACCGCACTGTTCGAGCAACGATGGGCTCCTCCCCAAGGACGACTGCACCCGGTGACCACTCCCGCCCAGGGAGTAGGTGAGGGTCGGGGAAACCGGTGGTGAGGGTCGGGAAACCGGTGGTGACGCCCGTATCGTCCCGCTCGGACACCAGCAAGGACGCAGGCCGTTGCCGGATCGTTCCCGGCCGGCCTGGGGTCGCGGCGATCCACCCCGTACCCTTGGGTCTTGTGTTCCGTAGCCGCTCCAAGGAAGAGAAGGCCCCCACCGACAAGGTGACGGCGGACCTCTCCAAGACGTCCCGCGACCCGCAGGCCCCCAAAGGTCGCCCCACCCCCAAGCGCAGCGACTCCCAGTCGCAGCGCCGTCGTGCCTCCAGTGGTGCGCCGCTCGACCGCAAGGAGGCCGCGAAGCGCCAGCGCGAAGCTCGCCGCGTCGACATGGCCAAGCAGCGTGAAGCGCTCGCCAGTGGTGACGAGCGCTATCTGCCGGCCCGTGACAAGGGCCCGGTGCGCCGCTTCGTCCGCGACTTCGTGGACTCGCGCTTCTGCATCGCGGAGTACTTCCTGCCGCTCGCCGTGGTCATTCTGATTCTCAGCGTGATCCAGGTGCAGGGCATCCAGAACATCTCGCTGCTGCTGTGGCTCGGCGTGATCGTGCTGATCGTCATCGACTCGATCGGGCTCACGTTCCGTCTGCGCAAGCAGCTGAACGAGCGCTTCCCCGATACGCCCAAGCGGGGCGCGGTGGCCTACGGGCTGATGCGTACGCTCCAGATGCGTCGACTCAGGCTGCCGAAGCCGCAGGTCAAGCGCGGAGAGCGGCCCTGAGTACGGGTCTTCCCGGTTCGGCCGGCGGGGTGTCCGCAGGCCGGCCGGGCGATGCGGTCTCGGGTTTCGCGGGGGCCTCACCGATGTGGCTGAAGGGGCTCGGCGGACTGCGCAACACCGTGCGTCAGGAGCTGGTCGCCCGACAGCTGGACGAGCAGATAGCGGGCCGTTTCCCGGTCGGGCAGCGGTTGCGGATCCTTGACGTCGGCATGGGCCAGGGAACGCAGGCCCTGCGTCTCGCCCGGGCCGGTCACACCGTCACCGGTCTCGAATCCGATGCCGAGATGCTGCGGGTCGCCCGCGAGGCGCTCGGTGGTGAACCGGCGGGAATCCGTGAGCGGGTCCGCTTCATCGAGGGCAACGGCCAGGACACCGGGATCCACTTCCTGCCGGGCAGCTTCGATGTCGTGCTCTGTCACGGCGTGCTGATGTATGTCCAGGAACCCGACGCCATGGTGGCCGGTCTGGCCAGGATGCTGGCGCCGGGCGGCCTGCTGTCCCTCCTGGTACGGAACGCCGACGCGCTGGCGATGCGGCCCGGGCTCGCCGGGGACTGGGACGCGGCACTGGCCGCGTTCGACACGGACCGGTACACCAACCGCCTCGGGCTCTCCGTCCGCGCGGACCGGCTCGACGCCCTCACCGCCACGCTCGCCGGGATCGCGGCGCCGCTGCACGCCTGGTACGGGGTGCGGATCTTCACGGACAACGTGGGCAACGACGTGGAACTGCCGTCCGCCGCGGAGCTGGAGCGGGTGCTGGCCGCGGAGGACCGGGCGGGGCGGACGGATCCGTACCGCGGGGTGGCCGCGTTGCTGCACCTGTGCGGGGTGCGGGGCTAGGGCCTCTCGGGCGGCTCGACCCGGGCGGATGCGCTCGACAGGCCGCCAATAGGGTTAAAGGCAATAATCCGGACATGGATGCCTTTCACCCCCGCAGCCGTGTGCGCCGGCTGCTGATGCCCCTGTCCGCAGGTGTCTGTGCGATCGCGCTGGTGAGCGGTTGCTCCGACTCGAATTCCAACGCCTCGAACGCCACCGCGACGAAGTCCGGATCGGCCCAGCCGGGATCGGCCTCGAAGGCCACCGGTGATCTGCAGGACGATTACCAAGCCGTCATCAACAACGTGCTTCCGTCGGTGGTGCAGATCGACGCCTCCGACAGTCTGGGCTCCGGCATCGTCTACGACGACAAGGGCCACATCGTCACCAACGCCCACGTCGTCGGTGACGAGAAGACCTTCAAGGTCACCGTGGCCACCGGCGAGAAGGTGCTGAGCGCCTCGCTGGTCGCCGCCTATCCCGAGCAGGATCTGGCCGTCATCAAACTGGACGACGTCCCGGACGGGCTGAAGGCCGCGAAGTTCGGCGACTCGGAGAAGGTCGAGGTGGGCCAGATCGTGCTGGCGATGGGCTCACCGCTGGGGCTGTCCAGCAGCGTCACCCAGGGCATCGTCTCGGCACTCGGCCGCACCGTGAGCGAGAGCCGCGCGGGCGGCGGCACGGGCGCGACCATCGCGAACATGGTGCAGACCTCGGCTGCGATCAACCCGGGCAACAGCGGCGGCGCGCTGGTGAATCTGGACAGCGAAGTGATCGGCATCCCGACGCTGGCTGCGACCGACCCCCAGATGGGTGACAGTGCGGCGCCGGGGATCGGCTTCGCGATCCCGGTCTCGATGGTGAAGACGGTCGCCGACCAGATCATCAACAACGGCAAGGTCACCGACTCCGGCCGGGCGGCACTGAACATCACCGGCCGCACGGTCGTCAACGACAGTTACCAGCCGGCGGGAGTCGCGATCGTCAGCGTGACGAAGGGCGGCGCGGCCCAGAAGGCGGGGCTGCGGGTCGGCGACATCATCACCGAGGTGGGCGACGCGTCCGTCACCACGATCACGTCGCTGTCGGAGGCACTGGCCTCCGACAAGCCGGGCGAGAAGGTCACCGTGACGTATCTGCGCAGCAACGCGGAGAAGACGGCCGAGGTCACACTCGGCGAGATCTGAGGCTGCGGAACACCAGTGGCCCCTCCCGGCGAACCGGCCGGGAGGGGCCACTCGCGCTCCCGCTCAGCTCTGCTCGGCCTGGAGGCTCATCGGGCCGTAGATCTTCGTCGTGTCATCGAAGAGCGTCACCTGGTCCGCCCCGCCGTCGAGGAGTTCCTTCCAGTACTCACCGATCCAGGACTCGGCGTCGCCCTGTGTCGTGAATTCCTCCGGCTGCAGCGCCGGCTCCGTCTCCGTACCGTCGGACTTCTCGAACCGCCACGTCCACGCCATGTCCGCCTCCTGGGTCACTTTGTTCCGTCCGCAGCCTAGTGGTTACGACCAGGGCGGGAAGGGGCCCTCGCACGCCCGGTCACCCCCACGTCGCGCACCCGGCGCGGGGACGCGGGAGGATCGGGGCGTGGAACTGACTCTGCTCGGCACCGGAGCCCCCGACGGGCTGCCGCGGCCCGACTGCCCCTGCGCCGCCTGCGCCAGCGCCCGCGGGGCGCGGGCGCGGGCCGCGACCGCCCTGCTGATCGACGACGCGCTGCTGCTCGATCTCACCCCCGGGGCGGTGTTCGCCGCCGCCCGCGCGGGGCATTCGCTCACCGGCGTACGGCAGGTGCTGCTCACCCATCCGCACGACGGCCCCGCCGTCGAACTGCCCGCCGGGCTGCCCCGGGCGGGCCGGGTGCCGGACGGGCGGGTGCTGACACTGATCAGCGGACACCGGGTGCGGGCCGTGCCGATGGACGCGCCCGGCACGGGGTACGAGGTCACGTCGCCGGACGGCGAGCGGCTGCTCTATCTGCCGCCGGGCGCCGCACCGGCCGGTCTCGCCGACCGGATGGCGGAGCCGTACGACATGGTCGTCGGTGACGTCGTGGGGCGGCCCGACGCCGTGGCCAGGCTGCGGGCCGTCGAGGCGATCGGGCCGGCCACCGAGGTGATCGCCGTCCATCTGGACCATGACGCACCGCCCGGCCCCGAACTCGACCGCCGGCTGGCCGCGGGCGGGGCCCGGGCCGTGCCGGACGGCACGACGCTGACGGTCGGCGCGTACCACGCCGAGCCGGAGGTGCCCCGGCGCACCCTCGTCACCGGCGGCGCGCGGTCGGGGAAGTCGGTCGAGGCCGAGCGGCGGCTGGAGACGTATCCCGAGGTCGTGTACGTGGCGACCGGTGGCAGCCGGGAGGGCGACACGGAGTGGGCGGCCCGGATCGGACTGCACCGGGAGCGCAGACCGGCGGCCTGGCGCACCGAGGAGACCTGCGAGCTGGTGGAGCTGCTGGCCTCGGACGGGCCGCCGCTGCTGATCGACTGCCTGTCGCTCTGGCTGACGGACGCGATGGACCGGGTGGACGCCTGGAACGACGCGGCGTGGGCAGGCGGTGGTGAGAGCACGCTGCGGAAGCGGACGGCCGAACTCGTGGCCGCGGTCCGCGGGACGCGGCGCACCGTCGTCGCGGTGACCAACGAGACCGGGTCCGGCGTGGTGCCCGCGACCGCCGCCGGGCGGCGTTTCCGGGACGAGCTGGGCCGGCTGAACGCCGCGGTCGCCGACGAGTGCGAACAGGTGCTGCTGGTGGTGGCCGGACAGGCGCTGACACTGCGCGGCTGACGGGCCCGCTCACCGGCGCAACGAAACGGAACAGGACGGAAGAGAACGGGAGGAGCGGACATGGCGCGTGTGCGGCCGATGCTGGACGGGGTTCCGGAGACCCTGCTGTGGACGTTGTACAACCGGGCGTACGAGGCGGGCCGGCCCTATCCGGTGCTGGACGACCCGATGGCACTCCAGCTGCTGGCGGATCTGGACTATCCCTTCGAGGAGCGGTTCGGGATTCCCAACCCGTTCAACTCACAGGCGCAGGGCCTGCGCTCACGCTGCTTCGACGTGGCCGTGCAGGAGTATCTCGCCGACCGTCCCCGGGCCACCGTGGTCGCGCTCGGCGACGGCCTGGAGACCGGCTTCTGGCGGGTCGACAACGGCCGGCTGGACTGGCTGAGCGTGGAGCTGCCCGACGTCGCCACGCTCCGCCACACCCTGCTGCCCCCGTCGGACCGGCTGCGGACACTGTCCGGATCGGCGACGGATCTCTCCTGGCTGGACGAGATCGAGGACCCGGAAGGCCGGGGTGTGGTCGTCACGACGCAGGGGCTGCTGATGTATCTGCGGCCCGCCGAGGTGCGCGCGATCCTGGCTGCCTGCGCCGAGCGGCTGCCGGGCGGGATCCTCGTCCTGGACTCGATGGCGCGGTGGCTCGCGAAGGGCACGGTGGCGGGCACTTCGAAGGTCGGTGACATGACGATCCCGCCGATGCGCTGGGCGATGAACCCGGGCGAGCGCGGGAAGCTGCGCAGCGCGCATCCGGGGATCACCGAGGTGCAGGCTCTGCACCTGCCACGCGGGCGCGGTGCCATGGGTGAGCTGATCCGGGTCCAGAACCTGCTGCCCGGGCTGCGGACGCTCACGCCCGCGATCACCCAACTGCGGTTCGGGGACCGGACGCCGCACTGAGGGGGGCCGGAAATCACGGCAGGTACTGTTCCGCAAGGGGCCCGCCGCCGGGCTCCCCGGCCCACACCACGTATCGACCCGCGAGGCAGACCCCCGTGAATCTGGACGACTTCTCCGACCTGATCGAACGCCCCGACGGGGGTGTACGGCGAGATGCCGAGGAACGCCGGGAGCGGTTCATCGTGCCGCCGGGCGCCCTCGGCCGCCTCGACGAGCTGGGCGAATGGCTCTCGGCCGCCCAGCAGGCCGTGCCGGTGCGGGCGATCGAGCAGCCGCGCGTGGTGCTCTTCGCCGGTGATCACGGGGTGGCGGAGCTGAAGGTGTCCGGCCGTGCGGCCGGGACCGCGCACGAGCTGGTGCGGGCCACGCTGGAGGGTTCGACGCCGCTCGCCGTGCTGGCCCGCCGGTTCTCCGTACCGGTACGGATCGTCGACGCCGGTCTGGACTGCGAGCCGGAACTGCTGCCGGAGGCGGTCGTACGGACCCGGGTGCGGCGCGGCAGCGGCCGGATTGACGTCGAGAACGCCATGACGGTCGAGGAGGCCGAGCAGGCGGTGCGTCTCGGCATGGCGATCGCCGACGAGGAGGCCGACTCGGGCACCGATCTGGTGGTGCTCGGTGATCTGAGCGTCGGCGGTACGACGGCCGCGGCCACCTTGATCGCGGCGCTGTGCGGCACCGACGCCTCGGTGGTCACCGGGCGCGGCGGTGCGGGGATCGACGACCTGGCCTGGATGCGCAAGTGTGCGGCGATCCGTGACGCGCTCCGCCGGGCCCGGCCGGTACTGGGCGACCAGCTGGAGCTGCTGGCCACGGTGGGCGGCGCGGACCTGGCGGCGATGACCGGCTTCCTGCTGCAGTGCGCGGTGCGCCGGCTTCCGGTGATCCTGGACGGTGTGGTCTGCGCGGCCGCGGCGCTGGTCGGTCAGCGGGCCGCGTTCCGGGCTCCGGACTGGTGGCTGGCGGGCCAGTTGAGCGGTGAGCCGGCGCAGGCGAAGGCGCTGGACCGGATGGCGCTCAACCCGCTGCTGGACCACGGCGTCATCGTCGGTGAAGGAAGCGGGGCATTGCTCGCACTTCCGTTCGTTCAGGCCGCGGCCGCACTGGCGGCGGAGCTGCCCGAGCGCGCACCGGAACCCGACGAGGACGACGCGAAGGACGACGACGGCCAGACGCCGGCCGACGAAGGGACCGACCCGGCCGGGGAGTGACGGGCGCCAGCTGACCCATCGGACTGCGGCCGTCCGGACCCGGCCGCAGCGCGGCCTCTTTCTTGAAGTGCGATGCCCCATATGATCGCTTTTCATGGGAGAGGTCCGATTGGCCAGCGAGGAATCCGGGCGGACTGCCGTCCGGCCGCAGAGCACCGAACGGTCACGACGCGGCGCGGCCTTCGCCATCTGGTACCTGCGCGTCGTGTCGTTCATCAATTTCCTGAGCGCCGTCTGGGTCACCTTCGGCCAGGACCTGCGACGCCACAACACCGAGAACTACTTCACGCCCTACCTGCTCACCGCGGGCTTCTCCTCCGGAGTCGTCGCGCTGTTCCTCGCGGTCACGATGCGGCGGCGCAAACGGGCCGCGTGGATCGTCAACATGGTGCTGAGCGGGCTCACACTGCTGCTCTTCGCCGCGGTGATCGGTTTCCCGGAGATCCGCCGGTACCCGCAGAACTGGATCTCGCTCGCGCTGACCGCCGCCTTCGTCCTCGCGCTCGCCCTCGGCCGGCGGGAGTTCTACGCGAAGGGCGACCGGTCCAACCCGAAGCTGGCCGTACTGGTCGCGGCCGGCGGGCTGCTGGTCACCTCGCTGATCGCCGCCGGTCTGGTCACGCTCACCAACACCGCGCACGACGAACAGCGTTCGACGTTCCTGGACCGCTGGCACTACGGGGCACTGCGCCTGGTCTCCGTCGCCGCCGACGACTCCCGCTTCCCCGGGATCACGACGCCGGGGTGGGTGAACGTCGCCATCAACGTCCTGTCCACGCTGCTGCTCATCGCCGTCGTGTACGCGGCCTTCCGTGCCCGCCGCGCAGTCGATCCGATCAGCCCCGGGGACGAGGCGGCGCTGCGCGCCCTGCTCGACAAGCACGGCGAGCGGGACTCGCTCGGCTACTTCGCGCTGCGCCGCGAGAAGAGCGTCACCTGGTCCCCGACCGGGAAGGCCGCCGTCGCCTACCGGGTGGTCGGCGGGGTCTCACTGGCCTCCGGCGACCCGATCGGCGACCCGGAGGCCTGGCCCGGGGCGATCGCCCCCTGGCTTGCCGAGGCCCGTGAGCACGGCTGGATCCCCGCGGTGATGGGGGTGAGCGAGGAGGGCGGCACGATCTACGCCCGGCACGGCCTCGACGCCCTGGAACTGGGCGACGAAGCGATCGTGGAGACGGCCGAGTTCACCCTGGAGGGGCGGGCGATGCGGACCGTCCGCCAGGCGTACAACCGGGTCAAACGGGCCGGTTACGAGGTGACGGCGCGCCGGCACGCGGACATCCCCGAGGCCGAGATGGCCGAACTGGTGCGCCGGGCAGACGACTGGCGCGACGGCGCGACCGAACGCGGCTTCTCGATGGCGCTGGGCCGGCTCGGCGACCCGGCCGACGGTCAGTGCGTGATGCTCGAATGCCGTGACGCGACCCCTTCCGAGGACGGCGGGGCCGGTGAGCTGCGCGCCGTACTGAGCTTCGTCCCCTGGGGCCCGAACGGCCTCTCGCTGGATCTGATGCGCCGTGACCGGGACGCCGAGAACGGCCTGATGGAGTTCATGGTCATCGAACTCCTGCAACGGGCCGAGAAGATCGGTGTCACCCAGGTGTCGCTGAACTTCGCGATGTTCCGCTCCGTCTTCGAGCGCGGATCGCGGCTCGGCGCGGGACCGGTCCTCAGACTGTGGCGTTCGCTGCTCAGCTTCTTCTCACGGTGGTGGCAGATCGAGTCGCTCTACCGCGCCAACGCCAAGTACCGGCCGATCTGGGAACCGCGCTACCTGCTCTTCGAGAAGAGCGCGGACCTGCCGCGCATCGCCATCGCCGCGGGCCGCGCCGAAGGGTTCCTGGAGGCGCCCGGACTGCCCAAGTGGCTGCACCGCTCCAAGCTCGGACCGCGTGGATGACCCCGCTGCACACGCTCGGCCGGGCGGCACGCCGGGAATGGGGTCCGCTGTGGACGACCGTACGCACGGCACTCGTCACCGAGCGGCTGCGGGCCGTCCCGATGACCCTGGCCGCGGTCTGTCTGACGGGGCTGCTCCAGGTGGTGCAGAACCGCTCCTGGGGTTACGGGCCGGTGCAGGCGTTCGGGGCCGTACGGGCGGAGGATCCGCTCGGGGCCGCTCTGCTGCGTACCCCGCTGTCGCTGTTCGTCCCCGCGCTCGACCTGCCGGTGTGGGGTGCGCTGGCGCAGGTGCTGCTGGTGTTCGGGATCGCCGAGATCTGCCTGGGCCGGTGGCGGACGCTGCTGATCGCGTACGTCGCGACGCTGGCCGGCACGCTGTACGCGCGGATCGGTGTCGCCGTGGGCCCCGACGGGTTCCTGGGTCTGCCGGGCACCGACGCGCAGGTCGTCGACACCGGCCCCTCGGCGGCGGTGGTCGCCCTGGCGGTCTGCGTCTGCTGCGCCTACCGGGCCCGGTTCACCGGGGCGCTGGTGATCGCGGCGATGGTGGTGGAGATCCTGGTGAAGGACAACCTGGCGGGCAAGGAGCACCTTGCGGCCATCGCGGTGGCCCTGGTGCTGTGCGCGCTCCCGTCCCTGCGCGGGCGGCGCCGGTCCCGCCGCGGTCAGGGTTTGGGTGAGGGGGCGGGGACGCGGTCGGGTGCGCCGCCGATGAGGTCCTGGAACTTCCGCCGCGGTCCGGCCCAGCGGACGTCGTGGTGGTACGCGCGCAGCACCGACCGGGAGCGGGCCCGGTGCCGGTTGCGGTAGAACCGCTTGGCCCACATCGAGGCCGGCCGGGCCAGCCGGACCGCCCCGACCAACGCGACGAACGGGACCAGGGTGCCGACCACCGCCATCCGCGCCTTGCCCTTGAACAGCGCGATCAGCACGAAGCAGAAGTTGACGACGAGGGTGAGGACGACGCCGAGCCGGCCCTGCTGCTGATCGTCGCTCAGGTCGTTCACGCCGAGCGGGGAGAAGCCGCCGAGCACCAGCAGGACGAGGGCGGCGGTGAGGACCACGACCTCCACGCTCTGGCGGCCCTGCTCGGTCCAGTACACGTCGTCCATGTGCAGGATCAGCGCGAACTCGTCCAGCACCAGCCCCGCGCCGACGCCGAAGACGACCGCACAGGCCCCGGCCGTGAAGCCGTGCTTCCCGCTGGCGACCGCGCCGAACCCGCCGACCACGCTCAGCACCACGCCCGGCACCACGTGGTGGACATGGACCCCGCCCGGTGTGATGTTGCGGAACGGCCCCTTGCCGGCCCGGATCATGCGGGTGATGACCCGGGTGATGGCGAACGTCAGCACGAAGGCGGCCAGTGCCAGGAGCAGGGGGAGCTTCCCCGGCTCGACGACGTTCCGATCGAACCAGTGACCCATCCCACCCACTCCCGATAAGCCGATTGGGCACCACTCTGTGCCGTTTTGGACAATCTAGCGGTCGCGCCCACCGATTAGCCTGCGCGCCGTGACCTCCCTGAACAGCCACGGCCTTCGTTTCGCCTTCGGCACCCTCACCGTGCTCCCCGTCCGCGTCACCCGCTGGGATCGCGAGACCGCGCGGGCCGGAATGCTGTGCGCCCCGCTCACCGGCCTCGTCGTCGGCGTCCTCGCGGCGGTGCCCGGCAGCCTGTTCCTGCTGTTCGGCTCGGGTCCGCTGCTCGCCGCGGTCGCCTCCGCCGCGGTGCCGGCGGCCCTCACCCGGGGGCTGCACCTCGACGGCCTCGCGGACACCGCCGACGGTCTGGGCAGCGGCAAGCCGGCCGACGACGCGCTGCGGATCATGAAGCAGTCGGACATTGGGCCGTTCGGTGTGATCACCCTGCTGTTCGTGCTGCTCGCCCAGGTGGCGGTCCTTCAGCAGCTGTACGCGCAGGGCTGGGCGCAGGGTGCGGTGGCGGCCGCCGCGTCGGGTGCCGTCGCCCGGCTCGCGCTCACGCTGGCCTCCCGCCGCGGCGTCCCGGCGGCCCGCCCGGACGGGCTGGGCGCGGCGGTCGCGGGCACGGTCCCGGCCGCCGGCGCGGTGGCGGCCGCAGCCCTGACGGTGGCGGTCTGCGCGGGCGCCGGCGCGCTGCTCGGCGGATACGGGGCGCTGCGGTACGCCCTCGCCGCCCTGGCCTCTCTGACGGTGGCCCAGTTGCTGCTGCGGCACTGCGTGCGGCGCTTCGGCGGGGTGACCGGGGATGTGTTCGGGGCACTGGCGGAGACGGCGGCGACGGTGACGCTGGTGGGACTGGCCCTCGGCTGAGCTCCCGCCCGGCGTTCCGTCAGACCCCCGCCGCCGGGCACCGCACACGCCAGACGCCGAGCTCGTACTTCTTGAGCAGCGAGCTCAGCCCCAGCTGCCGGGACTGTGCGCAGAACCGCGCCACGGGCAGCTCGTACTCCACGTGGAAGACCGCCTTGCCCGCCTTCACGAACGGGGAGAGCTCCTCGCACTCCTCGTACTGGGCGCACTGTTCGTTGACCGCGAAGTCGAAGTCGCCCACCAGCTCGGGGATCTGGGGCAGGTCGTTCTTCAGGCCGACGGCGAGGTGGTGGCGGTGCGCGACGCGGGCGATGAGCCGGTTGTAGCGCAATTGGTCGGCGGCGGTCAGCGGGAAGCCGCTCGGATTGCGGTAGCCGTCCATGTTGTCGGGCTCGACCGCGTCGAAGCCCTTCTTCGCGCACATGGAGATCCGGCTCTCCATCAACGGTTCCAGGACGTCGGTGCGCCGGATGTCGAGCCAGCGCTCCCCCTTCCAGCCGTTGCCCTTGCCGAGGACCGCCGTGGGGAACTTCGCCGCGTCCGGGCGGAACTCCTCCCAGGCACCCGTGGACAGGTAGCAGATGACCTTGCGCCCCTTGCGGTGCAGCTCCGCCACCTGCGCCGCGTCGTGGTCGAAGCCGTCGATGTCGTACACCGGGGCGTCCACGGTCGTGTCCAGCCGGCCGGAGAGCTGCCACTGCCAGTCGGTGCCCGGCTCGGGCTGCCAGCGCGCCGCGGCGGACCGTCCGGAGGGGGCGGACGACTGCGCGGATCCGGGTGCCGAGGTGCAGCCGGCCAGCATCACCAACAGAATCAGTACGGTGACGGGCAGCGCCGCCGTCCGGCCGGTCGCCCGTGCGGCCATCCGGTCGTCCATCGTTCCCCCAGGGTCTGTCCGCCAACACCGTTTCGTTCGCGGTCCGTTCCGCCGGGAAGATCATCCCGGCGTGACAACCGTACGACTGCTCCGGCGCACTGACGGCCCGCCGCCGTAATCGGGCAGCAAAGGCGCGCGTAGGCTCATTCCCGGCACATCGCGGCGGCGTCTACGATGCGCCGGGCACGGTCGGCCCACCCCTCGACCGACAAAGAACTCAACGGAAGCGAGATTTCACCACCGTGACTGCTCTCACTCTCAGCACTGCCGGTGCGGCGACGCTGCGCGCCGACGCGCTCGTCGTCGGCGTCGCCAAGGGCGCCGGTTCCAAGTCCGGTGACCTGGTCCTCGCACCGGGCTCCGAGGCCGTCGACAAGGCGTTCGGCGGGAAGCTCGCCGCCGTCCTGGCGACCCTGGGCGCCTCGGGTGCCGAGGGCGAACTGACCAAGCTGCCCGCGCCCGACGGCCTGAAGGTCCCGGTCGTCATCGCGGCCGGGCTCGGCCCGGTCCCCGAGAAGGACGGCGCGTACGACGCCGAGGCGCTGCGCCGCGCCGCGGGCAGTACCGCCCGCTCGCTCAGCGGCTCGAAGAAGGCCGGCTTCGCCCTGCCCATCGGCTCCGTCGAGGACGCCGAGGCCATCGCGGAGGGCGCGCTGCTGGGCGCGTACGCCTTCACCGCCTACCAGGGCGGCGAGAACAAGCTCGCCCCCAAGGGCGCCAAGGCCAACGGCCCGAAGCTGCCGCTCGGCGAGATCGCCCTGCTGGGCGCCAAGCCGCGCGACAAGGCCTTCAAGGCCGCCGCCGAGCGCGCCGTCGCGGTCGCCGAGGAGATCAACCGCGCCCGCGACCTGATCAACACCCCGCCGAACGACCTGTACCCCGAGTCCTTCGCCGCCGTGGCCACCGCCGCGGGCAAGGAGCACGGCATCAAGGTGCAGGTGCTCGACGAGAAGGCTCTCGTCAAGGGCGGATACGGCGGCCTGCTGGGCGTCGGCCAGGGCTCGACCCACGGCCCGCGCCTGGTGAAGCTCGCCTACACGCACCCGAAGGCGGAGAAGACCCTGGCCCTTGTGGGCAAGGGCATCACCTACGACTCGGGCGGCATCTCGCTGAAGCCGGCCGGCCACAACGAGACGATGAAGTGCGACATGAGCGGCGCCGCCGCCGTGTTCGCGGCCGTCGTCTCGGCCGCCCGTCTGGGCCTGCGGGTCAACGTCACCGGCTGGCTCGCACTCGCCGAGAACATGCCGTCGGGCAACGCCACCCGCCCCGGTGACGTGCTGCACATGTACAGCGGCAAGACCGTCGAGGTCCTCAACACGGACGCCGAGGGCCGGCTCGTCCTCGCCGACGCGCTGACCCGCGCCTCCGAGGAGAACCCGGACGCGATCGTCGACGTGGCGACCCTGACCGGCGCGATGGTGCTGGCCCTGGGCAACCGCACCTTCGGCATCATGGCGAACGACGACGCCTTCCGTACCTCGATCCACGAGATCGCCGAAGAGGTCGGCGAGGCCTCCTGGCCGATGCCGCTCCCGGCCGACCTGCGCAAGGGCATGGACTCCCCGACCGCCGACATCGCCAACATGGGCGAGCGGATGGGCGGCGGCCTGGTGGCCGGTCTGTTCCTGCAGGAGTTCGTGGGCGAGGGCATCGCCTGGGCGCACCTGGACATCGCGGGCCCGGCGTTCCACGAGGGCGCCCCGTACGGCTACACACCGAAGGGCGGCACCGGATCCGCGGTCCGCACCCTGGTGAAGCTGGCGGAGCGCACCGCGGCCGGAGACCTCGGCTGAGCGGCAGGCTCTGATGTACGGCCCCGGGCATACGTCCGGGGCCGTACGTGTTGCATCCACGGCACCGCCGCAGGGGCCGGGCGAGGTTTCGCTCTCGACGAAATCCGTACGTCCCTACGCAGCGGTAACCCACTGGGACGGACGATCATCCGTCTCAGACACGGGCCCCGCGTCCCGCCCACCGTCAACAAGTGCGAAGATGGGTTCTCGGCAGGACAGGGCCCCCACCACAGGGCCGAATGACAAAAGCGGCCGAACACCAGCCGACCGGCCGGTCACACCCCGATGACGGGGCCCGGCATCCGGCGCACATGCATGGAGGACGTGACGTGGCGAACGACGCCAGCACCGTTTTCGACCTAGTGATCCTCGGCGGTGGTAGCGGCGGTTATGCCGCGGCCCTGCGCGGAGCGCAGCTGGGCCTGGACGTCGCTCTGATCGAGAAGGGCAAGGTCGGCGGCACCTGCCTGCACAACGGCTGCATTCCCACGAAGGCCCTGCTGCACGCCGGCGAGATCGCCGACCAGGCACGCGAGGCCGGCCAGTTCGGCGTCAAGGCCACCTTCGAGGGCATCGACATCGAGGCCGTCCACAAGTACAAGGACGATGTGATCTCAGGCCTGTACAAGGGTCTGCAGGGTCTCATCGCTTCCCGCAAGGTGCACTACATCGAGGGTGAGGGACGTCTCTCCTCCGCCACCTCGGTGGATGTGAACGGCCAGCGCATCGAGGGCCGCCACGTGCTCCTGGCGACCGGCTCCGTGCCGAAGTCGCTCCCGGGTCTGGAGATCGACGGCAACCGCATCATCTCCTCGGACCACGCGCTGAAGCTGGACCGCGTGCCGAAGTCCGCCATCGTCCTGGGCGGCGGCGTCATCGGCGTCGAGTTCGCCTCGGCGTGGACGTCCTTCGGCACCGACGTCACGATCATCGAGGGCCTGAAGCACCTCGTGCCGGTCGAGGACGAGAACAGCTCGAAGCTTCTTGAGCGCGCGTTCCGCAAGCGCGGCATCAAGTTCAACCTCGGTACGTTCTTCCAGGGCGCCGAGTACACGCAGGACGGCGTCCGCGTGACCCTCGCCGACGGCAAGACCTTCGAGGCGGAGGTGCTGCTGGTCGCGATCGGCCGCGGCCCGGTCTCGCAGGGTCTCGGCTACGAGGAGGCCGGCGTCGCGATGGACCGCGGCTACGTCCTCGTCGACGAGTACATGCAGACGAACGTTCCGACGATCTCGGCCGTGGGCGACCTGGCCCCGACCCTCCAGCTCGCCCACGTCGGCTTCGCCGAGGGCATCCTGGTGGCGGAGCGCCTGGCCGGTCTCAAGACCGTTCCGATCGACTACGACGGTGTGCCCCGGGTGACGTACTGCCACCCCGAGGTCGCCTCCGTCGGTATCACCGAGGCCAAGGCCAAGGAGCTCTACGGCGCGGACAAGGTCGTCGCGCTGAAGTACAACCTCGCGGGCAACGGCAAGAGCAAGATCCTCAAGACCGCGGGCGAGATCAAGCTCGTCCAGGTCAAGGACGGTGCCGTGGTCGGCGTCCACATGGTCGGTGACCGTATGGGCGAGCAGGTCGGCGAAGCCCAGCTGATCTACAACTGGGAGGCGCTGCCGGCAGAGGTCGCGCAGCTCATCCACGCCCACCCGACCCAGAGCGAGGCGCTCGGCGAGGCCCACCTGGCCCTGGCCGGCAAGCCCCTGCACTCCCACGACTGATTCAGTCGACCGGGCGCGACGACCGACCACTTCCGCATTTTCGTTAGGAGCAACTGAAACCATGTCGGTTTCCGTAACCCTTCCGGCGCTCGGCGAGAGCGTCACCGAGGGCACTGTCACCCGCTGGCTGAAGGCCGAGGGCGAGCGCGTCGAGGCCGACGAGCCGCTGCTCGAGGTGTCGACCGACAAGGTCGACACCGAGATCCCGGCCCCCGCCTCCGGCATCCTGGCCTCCATCAAGGTCGCCGAGGACGAGACCGTCGAGGTCGGCGCCGAGCTGGCCGTCATCGACGACGGCACGGGCGCCCCCGCGGCCGCTGCGGCGCCGGCCGCCGAGCCCGAGGCCGCCCCGGCCCCGGCGCCGGCCGCCGAGGCCCCCGCAGCCGCTCCGGCCCCCGCGGCCGAGGCTCCGGCCGCCGCCCCCGCCGGTGGTGCCTCCGGCACCGACGTCACCCTTCCGGCGCTCGGCGAGAGCGTCACCGAGGGCACCGTCACCCGCTGGCTGAAGGAGGTCGGCGAGGAGGTCACTGAGGACGAGCCCCTCCTCGAGGTCTCCACGGACAAGGTCGACACCGAGATCCCGGCCCCGGTTTCCGGTGTGCTGCTGGAGATCGTCGTCGCCGAGGACGAGACCGCCGAGGTCGGCGCCAAGCTCGCCGTCATCGGTGCTCCCGGTGCCGCCCCGGCCGCCGCTCCGGCTGCTGCCGCTCCGGCTCCGGCCGCCGCTCCGGCTCCGGCCGCTGCCCCGGCCCCCGCTGCGGCTCCGGTCGCCCCCGCACCGGCCGCCCCGGCGCCGGCTCCGGTGGCTCCCGCCGCGCCGGTCGCAGCTCCGGCCCCGGCCGCCCCGGCGCCCGCCGCCGCCCCGGCTCCGGTCACCCCGGTGGCCCCGGCCGCTCCGGCCGCGACCTCCGGTGACGACGGCGCGTACGTCACGCCGCTGGTCCGCAAGCTCGCCGCCGAGAACGGCGTCGACCTGGGCGCGGTCAAGGGCACCGGTGTCGGTGGCCGTATCCGCAAGCAGGACGTCGTCGCCGCCGCGGAGGCCGCCAAGGCCGCCGCTGCCGCTCCGGCTCCGGCCGCCGCCGCTCCGGCCGCCGCCAAGGCGCCGAAGCTCGAGGTGTCCCCGCTGCGCGGTCAGACGGTCAAGATGACCCGCATGCGCAAGGTCATCGGCGAGAACATGATGAAGGCGCTGCACTCGCAGGCCCAGCTGACGTCGGTCGTCGAGGTCGACGTCACCAAGCTGATGAAGCTGCGCAACAAGGCCAAGGACGGCTTCGCGGCCCGTGAGGGCGTCAAGCTCTCCCCGATGCCGTTCTACGTCAAGGCCGCCGCCCAGGCGCTGAAGGCCCACCCGGTCGTCAACGCCCGGATCAACGAGGACGAAGGCACGATCACGTACTTCGATTCGGAGAACATCGGCATCGCCGTGGACGCCGAGAAGGGCCTGATGACCCCGGTCATCAAGGGCGCGGGCGACCTCAACATCGCCGGCATCTCGAAGAAGACCGCCGAGCTGGCCGGCAAGGCCCGTGGTGGCGGCCTGACGCCGGACGACATGTCCGGTGCCACCTTCACCATCAGCAACACCGGCTCGCGCGGTGCGCTGTTCGACACCGTCATCGTGCCGCCGAACCAGGCAGCCATCCTGGGCATCGGCGCCACCGTCAAGCGTCCCGCGGTCATCGAGACCGAGGAGGGCACCGTCATCGGTGTCCGCGACATGACGTACCTCTCTCTCTCCTACGACCACCGTCTGGTGGACGGCGCGGACGCCGCCCGCTACCTGACCGCGGTCAAGGCGATCCTGGAGGCCGGTGAGTTCGAGGTCGAGCTCGGCCTCTGAGCACCGCAGTTGTAACAAGCCTCACCAGCGGCGCCCCCGTCCGGAACACTCCCGGGCGGGGGCGCCGCCGTATTGTCTAGACACCACCGGTCGCTCCGGCCGCCGAGTTGGTGCAGGCAGCACCGGTTTGCCCCGAAGGAGCCCCTCATGACCCCGCCCGTCGTCCACTCGCTGCGCGAACAGATCCGCGAGCACATCGTGGACGGGATCGTCAGCGGGCGCTGGAAGCCGGGTGAGCGGATCGTGGAGCGGCGCATCGCCACCGAGCTGGAGGTCAGCCAGACGCCCGTGCGCGAGGCGCTGCGCGAGCTGGAGACGCTCCGGCTGATCGAGTCGGCGCCCAACAAGGGCGTCCGGGTCCGCAACCTCACCGCGGCCGATCTGGAGGAGAGCTACCCGGTACGGGCCGGCCTGGAGCAGATCGCCGCCGAGCTCGCGGCCCCGGGGCTCGGCGAGGACTGCTCGCTGCTCGCCCCGCATGTGACGGCCCTGTACGAGGCGGACCGGCTGGCCGACGGCGAGGCGCAGGTGCGCCACACGGTCGGCTTCCACCGGGAGATGGTCCGGGCGGCCGGCAACGCCGTTCTGCTGCACACCTGGGAGGGGCTGGGCATCGAGGTGTTCACGGCGCTCTCGATCCGCTGGCTGGGCACGGTGCAGAAGTCGTACGCCGAGGAGCACGAGGCACTCATCGAGGCGTTCCTGCGGAAGGACCCGGACATCGGAGTGCTGGTCAAGGCCCATGTACTCGGCTGCGCGCCGCGCGCCTGAGGCCGGCGCGCGGCGCGGTGCGCATGTGTCGTGAGGGGCGCTCGCCTGTGCAGGCGAGCGCCCCTTTTGTCTGATAGATCCCGTCACTCCGTGCCCCATTTCGCGGCACCCCATGCCACTTTCTTCATATCGAGAAGTTTTGCCTTTCATCCTTTGATCGATCATCGATCGGAGCCTTACAGTTCACTCCGCGGGCCCACCGGCCCCATCGCCCTGTCCTGCCAGTCAGGGACTTCTCCACCCCCCTCCTCACCGGAAGGCGGCGATCATGACCGACCCCGTAGGAAAGCTTCCGAGCGAGCTCGACCAGCTCCCGGACCGCGACCCGGAGGAGACCGCTGAATGGGCGGCCTCCCTGGATGCCGTCACCAAGGCCGCGGGCCCGCACCGTGCCGCGTATCTGATGCGCCGCTCGCTCCAGCACGCCGAGGGCGCCGGTCTCGCGCTGCCCAAGCTGCTGGAGACCGATTACGTCAACTCCATCCCCACCGCCGCGGAGCCCGCCTTCGACGGCGACCTGGAGATGGAGTCCAGGATCACCGCGTGGAACCGCTGGAACGCGGCCGCGATGGTGACCCGTGGCTCCCGCTTCGGCGTCGGCGGCCACATCGCCACCTTCGCCTCGGCGGCCTGGCTGTACGAGACCGGCTTCAACCACTTCTTCCGCGGCAAGGAGGGGGACGGCTCCGGCGACCAGCTCTACATCCAGGGCCACGCCTCCCCCGGCATCTACGCCCGCGCCTTCCTCGACGGCCGGCTCAGCGAGCAGCAGCTCGACAACTTCCGCCAGGAGGCGGGCGGCGACGGTCTGCCGTCCTACCCGCACCCGCGGCGGCTGCCCTGGCTGTGGGAGTTCCCCACCGTGTCGATGGGCCTCGGCCCGCTCTCGGCGATCTACCAGGCGCGCTTCAACCGCTACCTGGCCAACCGCAACATCAAGGACACGTCGAACTCGCACGTCTGGGCCTTCCTGGGCGACGGCGAGATGGACGAGCCCGAGTCGACCGCCGCCCTCGCCCTCGCGGCGCGTGAGCAGCTCGACAACCTGACCTTCGTCATCAACTGCAACCTGCAGCGCCTCGACGGTCCGGTCCGCGCCAACTTCCGCGTGGTGCAGGAACTTGAGGGCGCCTTCCGCGGCGCCGGCTGGAACGTCGTCAAGACGCTCTGGGGCACCGCCTGGGACGAGCTCTTCCAGCTCGACACCACGGGTGCGCTGGTGCGCCGGCTCCGCGAGGTCCCGGACGCCCAGTTCCAGACGTACGCCACCCGCGACGTCGCCTACATCCGCCAGCACTTCTTCGGCACCGAGCCCGCGCTCGCCGAACTGGCGAAGCTGCTCACCGACGCGAAGATCGCCGAGTGCTTCCACACCTCGCGCGGCGGCCACGAGGCCCGCAAGGTGTACGCGGCGTACCGGGCGGCCCTGGCGCACAAGGGTGCGCCGACGGTGATCCTGGCGCAGACGGTGAAGGGCTACACGCTCGGCCCGGGCTTCGAGTCGCGCAACGCCAACCACCAGATGAAGAAGCTGGACGGCAAGCAGTTCCGCGCCATGCGCGATCTGCTGGACCTGCCGATCCCGGACTCGAAACTGGACGAGGGCCTGGTGCCCTACGGCCACCCGGGCGCCGACTCCCCCGAGGTCCGCTACCTCCAGGAGCGCCGTGCCGCCCTCGGCGGCCCCGCCCCGGCCCGCCGGGTGCACGCGGTGACGCTGCCCGCCCCCGAGGAGCGCGCGTTCGCCGCGCTGAAGAAGGGCTCCGGCAAGCAGGAGCTGGCCACCACGATGGCGTTCGTCCGCCTGGCCAAGGACCTGATGCGGGACAAGGAGACCGGCAAGCGCTGGGTTCCGATCGTCCCCGACGAGGCCCGCACCTTCGGCATGGAGGCGCTGTTCCCGTCGGCCGGCATCTACTCGCCGCTGGGCCAGACGTACGACCCGGTCGACCGCGACCAGCTGATGTACTACAAGGAAGCCAAGGACGGCCAGGTCCTCAACGAGGGCATCACCGAGGCCGGCGCCATGGCCGACTTCATCGCCGCCTCCACGTCGTACGCGACGCACGGCGAGCCGATGATCCCGTTCTACATCTTCTACTCGATGTTCGGCTGGCAGCGCACGGGCGACCAGTTCTGGCAGCTCGGCGACCAGCTCGGCCGCGGCTTCGTGGTCGGCGCCACGGCGGGCCGTACGACCCTGACGGGCGAGGGCCTCCAGCACGCGGACGGCCACTCGCACCTGATCGCGTCCACGAACCCGGCGTCGCTCAACTACGACCCCGCGTTCGCGTACGAGATCGCGGTGATCGTCCAGGACGGTCTGCGCCGGATGTACGGCCCCGAGGCCGAGAACGTCTTCTACTACCTGACGGTCTACAACGAGCCGAAGCCGCAGCCCGCGATGCCGGACGGCGTCGAGGAGGGCATCCTCAAGGGCCTCTACCGCTTCAAGGAGGGCACGCCCGCGACGGCGGACGCGCCGCGCCTGCAGCTGATGGCCTCCGGTACGGCGATCCACTGGGCCCTGGAGGCCCAGGAGCTGCTGGCCGCGGACTGGGGTGTCACGGCCGACGTCTGGTCCGCCACCTCGTGGGGCGAGCTGCGCCGCGACGCGCTGGAGTGCGACGAGGCGCTGCTCCGCGGTGAGCTGCGGGTGCCGTACGTGACCCAGGCGCTGGAAGGCGCACCGGGTCCGGTCCTCGCGGTCAGCGACTGGATGCGCCAGGTGCCGGACCAGATCAGCCAGTGGGTGGAGCAGGACTGGACCTCGCTCGGCACGGACGGCTTCGGCATCTCCGACACCCGTGACGCGGCCCGCCGCCACTTCGGCGTCGACGCCCAGTCGATCGCCGTCGCGGCCCTGGCCCAGCTGGCCCGCCGCGGCGAGGTGCCCGCGTCGGCGGTCAAGGAGGCCCGCGAGCGCTACGGGCTCTGACGGCGAAATCAAGCCCGTCCGGCGATTGAGGACGTCTTTCGAGCCCGGCCGGCGCTTGAGGCCACACCCAGCCCGTCCGGCGGAGGCGTTGTCCTCGATCGCCGGACGGGCTTGCCGGTCGGATCCACGGCCACAATGGCCGCATGCGTGCTGCCCGGCTCATCAAAATGGTCCTGCTTCTGCAGTCCCGCCCCGCCATGACCGCCGCCGAGCTCGCCCAGGAGCTGGAGGTGTCCGAGCGGACCATCACCCGCGACGCCCAGGCGCTGTCCGAGGCCGGGGTCCCGGTCTACGCGGACCGGGGACGGGCGGGCGGCTACCGCCTCGTCGGCGGGTACCGCACGCGGCTGACCGGTCTCGCCCGTGACGAGGCCGAGGCGCTCTTCCTCTCCGGCCTGCCCTCCGCGCTGCGCGAGATGGGCCTGGAGGACGCGGCGTCCGCCGCCCGGCTGAAGGTGTCGGCGGCCCTCCTCCCCTCCCTTCGGGACGCCTCCGCCAGCGCCTCCCAGCGCTTCCACCTGGACGCACCCGGCTGGTACCAGGAACCGGCCACCCCCGCGCTCCTGCCCGTCGTGGCCGAGGCCGTATGGGACGCCCGCACGGTCCACGCCCGCTACCGCCGGGCCGGCCGGGACGCCGAGGTGGAGCGCGAGCTGGCACCGTACGGGCTCGTCCTGAAGGCCGGGGTCTGGTACCTCTGCGCCCGGACGGGGGACGACTTCCGGGTGTACCGGATCGACCGCTTCACGGCGGTGGCCGTGTCGGACACCCGGTTCGTCCGGGACGAGAGCTTCGATCTGCCCGCCTTCTGGGACGAGCGGGCGGCCCAGTTCGCACGGTCGATCCTGCGGACCGAGGTGACGCTGCGGCTCTCGGAGACGGCCGTGCGCCGGCTGCCGCACGCCGTGGACCGCGGCGCCGCCCAGGACGCCCTGGCCGCGTCCGGCCCGCCCGGCCCCGACGGATGGATCACGGTCACCCTGCCGGTCGAGTCCCTGGACGTCGCGTACGGTCAGCTACTGGCCCTGGGACCGGAGTTGGAGGTCCTGGAGCCGGCCGCCCTGCGCAGCAGGTTCGCATCGGCGGCCGAGGCGCTTCACGCGCTCTATGTGAGGCCGTAAGGCTTCATTTCGGCGTCTGGGCGTGCATCGGCCGTCTCCGAGGCAGATGCTGGACCCGTGATGGACGAGACGGAATTCTGGGAGATCGTCGACAGCACCCGCGAGGCCGCCGACGGCGACCCCGAGGACCATGCCGACCTGCTCGTCGAACGGCTGGTGCAGCTCGATCCCGATTCCGTGCTGGACTTCGCCCGGCACTTCGAGGCCCGCTACAACCGGGCGTACCGCTGGGACCTGTGGGCCGCCGCCAGTGTGCTGCTCGGCGGGGCGAGCGACGACGCCTTCGACTACTTCCGCTGCTGGCTGATCGGCCAGGGCCGGGAGGTCTTCGAGGGCGCGGTGCACGATCCGGACAGCCTGGCCGAACTCCTCGACGACTTCGACGAGGAGCTGGACGGGGACGCCGAGGAACTGGGCTACGCCGCCGACGAGGCGTACGAGCAGCTCACCGGGGTGGTCGCGCCGGATCTCGGGCTGCCGCCCCAGACCGCCGAGCCGGAGGGCACCCCGCTCGGACTGGAGGACGACGCGGCCCTGGCGGCACGGCTGCCCGTGCTGTGGGAGCGCTTCGGCGCGGCGTGAGACGCGGGAAGCCCGGTCACGGGCTGAGCGGACGGCCCATCAGCACGTCGTCCACGTAACGCCCGCCCAGGAAGAACTCGCCGCGCAGCACGCCCTCGACGGTGAACCCCTCCGCCTCGTACAGCGCGCGGGCGGGTGCATTGTGGCCGAGGACCCGCAGGGTGAGGCGGTTCGCCCCATCGGCCCGTGCCGCCGCGCACGCGGTCCGTATCAGCGAGCGCCCGATGCCGCGGCCGCGCGCCCAGCCGGCCACGGCGAGGCCCTGTATCTGCCGGACATGCGCGTTGCAGGCCAGCGGGGTGGGCGGCACCACCCGGACGTAACCGGCCAGGACCGTCTCCCCCACCGGGTTCACGTCCTCGGCGACCAGGATGCCCTCCGGCCGGTGCCGGTCGTCGAAGAACGGCGCGTACGGCGGCTGCGGGCGCGGCTGCACGGCGTGCAGCGTCGACCAGGTGCTCCGGTCGAGCTCCCCGAGGGCGGGGCCGTCGTCGGGAACGGCGAGGCGGACGGACGGCGCGGTGAAGGTGGAGGGCTCAGCCATGGGCGCCACTGTGCCATGCCCCGTATCGCGTGAACCATGGGGCAGGATGGGTTCCATGCCGCACTCCCGTATCGCTGTCACCGGATCGACCGGACTCATCGGAGCGGCGCTGGTGCGCTCGCTGCGGACCGACGGGCACGAGGTGGTCCGGCTGGTCCGGCGCCCGGCCCGGTCGGGCGACGAGGTGGAGTGGGACCCAAAGCGGGGTTACGTGGACGTGGCCGGTCTTGTGGGCTGCGACGCCGTCGTCCATCTCGCCGGGGCCGGGGTCGGCGACCACCGCTGGACCGAGGCGTACAAGCGCGAGATCAGGGACAGCCGGGTGCTGGGCACGGGCGCGATCGCGGAGGCCGTCGCCTCGCTGGACGTTCCGCCGAAGGTGTTGCTGTCCGGGTCCGCGATCGGCTTCTACGGCGACACCGGGGACCGTGCGGTCGACGAGGGCGCACCGCCCGGCGACGGTTTCCTGCCGTCGGTGTGCGTGGAGTGGGAGGAAGCCACGGCCGCCGCGGAGGAGGCCGGGGTGCGGACCGTGCACGCGCGCACCGGGCTGGTCGTGGCCCGGGAGGGCGGCGCCTGGGGACGGCTCTTCCCGCTGTTCCGCGCGGGGCTCGGCGGCCGGCTCGGCAACGGGCGGCAGTACTGGAGCTTCATCGCGCTGCACGACCACATCGCGGCGCTGCGGCACGTTCTGGACACCCCGGAGCTGTCCGGGCCGGTGAATCTGACCGGGCCGGCCCCGGTCACCAACGGCGAGGTGACGGCGGCGATGGGACGGGTACTGCGTCGGCCCACCCTGTTCACCGCTCCCGCGCCGGCGCTGCGGATCGCCCTGGGCGACTTCGCCGAGGACGTGCTGGGCAGTCAGCGGGTGCTGCCGGGGCGGCTGCTGGACTCGGGATTCGCCTTCGCCTTCCCCGGGATCGACGCCGCCATCCGGGCGGCGCTGCGCTGATCCCGCACCCCAAGAACCGTCCTCCGTCGCCGAATTCAGACGGATGTGCGACCCCGTGCACCGGTGCCCCGGCTCGCGCGCGACTGCGCCCGATCCCGCCACCCTCCTAGCATCATGCCGAACTCGCGCATTCCGGTGGCCTGTTGAGGGCAAGAGCCTCCCACCAGTTGCGCCGACTCGGGGAGGGGCACGTGCTCAGCACGGCACACCACGCGGACGTCGTCATCATCGGGGCCGGGATCGCCGGCCTGTCAGCGGCCCACCGACTGACCAGTGCGGGAGTGAGCGTCAGCGTCCTGGAAGCCGGCCCCCGGGTCGGCGGCCGGATGATGACCGACGAGGTCGACGGGTTCCGGCTCGACCACATCGGACCACTTCTCAACACCTCGTATCCGGAGCTGCACGCGACGCCCGGACTCGACGGACTCGCCCTGCGGAACTTCGATCCCGGCGTACTCGTCCACAGCGAGGGCCGCCGGTACCGGACCGGGGAGATACGCAGCCCCCGGGGCTCACGCAGCGCGCGGGGCGCATTCAAGGCGGCGCGCGCCCTCGCAAGCGCCCCCCGGGCGCCCCTGGGCGGGAGCCTCACCGGCGCCATGGGCGGGGCGATCGACCAGGCCCGGCTCGGAGTGGCGCTGGCCCGGCTCGCGGCCACCCCACGGGCCCGCATCCTGGCCCGGCCCGAACGGGCCGCGCTCGACGCCCTGTCCGGCCGCGGCCTGTCCGCCCGGACGCTCAACGGCTTCGTGCGCCCCCTGCTCACGGCGCTGCTCAGCGACCCCGCACTCACCACGTCGAGCCGGTGCGCCGACCTCGCGCTGCGCGGCTACGCGAGCGGCAGGCTCTGCGTACCGTCGGGTGGTTCGGCCACACTGCCCGAACTGCTCGCGGCCACGCTGCCGCCCGGCACCGTACGGACCGGCGTGCACGTCACGGCAGCGGACATCACCTCGGTGCGCACCAAGGAACACGGCGAACTGGGCTGCCGCTCCCTGCTGCTGGCGACCGGCGCGAGCGCCGCGGCCGAGCTCCTCCCCGGTCTGCACGTGCCGTCCTTCCACCCCGTGACGGTGCTCCACCACACCGCCCCCGCTCCCCCGCCGACCGGCGCCTCGCTGCTCCTGGACGCCGACCGCTCGGGACCGGTCACGCACACCGCGGTGATGAGCGAGGTCGATCCGGCGCGCGCCCCGCACGGCCGCGTCCTGATCAGCTCGACGGTGCTCGGCACCCCGCCGGCCGATCTGGACCGCATGGTCCGTGCGCACCTCGCGGCGCTCTACGGGACACCCACCGACGACTGGGAACTGCTGGCCACCCATCACGATCCGGAGGCGGTGCCCTCGATGATGGCCCCGCACGACCCACAGCGCCCGGTCCGGCTGCTCGCGGGCCTGTACGTGTGCGGCGACCACCGCGACACCGGCACGGTCCAGGGGGCCCTGTCCTCCGGCCGTCGCGCGGCCGGGGCGATCCTCACCGACCTGGGGGTGAGCCCCGCCGGGGAGAACATCACGGTGCTGCCCGAGGCGGCGTAGAGCCGCTCGGGGGACGGGCCGCGCCCGGCGGGCGCGGCCTCATCCCAGCGCGGCCACCCGCTCGCGGTAGCCGCGGACCGCGGCGGCATCCCGGAAGGGTTCGAGGCGTCGCTCGAAGTCCCGTACGTACTCCGTGGCGCGCACCGACCGCATCTCGGCGGCCTGATGCGCGGCTTCCGCGCCCAGCCGGCAGGCCTGGTCGAGCTCGCCGAGCCCGAGCCGGGCGGAGGCCAGTACCACCCGGCAGAACAGCCGGCTGCGGGCGTACGCGGGGGCGCGCAGCTGGAGCGAGCGCTCCGCGTGCTGTGCGGCGGCCCGGTACTGCTGGAGGTCGCGGTGGCAGTGCCCGAGCTCGTCGGCGAGCTGGGCCTCGTCGAAGTAGCGCGCCCAGTGCGGCACCTCGTCGCCGGGGCGGGAGGCCTCCAGCGCGCGTTCCGCCCGCGCGAGCGACGCCACGCACGCCTTGGCCTCGCCGAGAACCCCGTGACCTCGTGCCTCGACCGCGTGCAGCAGGGCCAGCACGGCGTGGGGCGCGGAGGAGCCGACGCCCTGCTGGGCCACCCGCGCCAGCTGCACCGCCTCGCGCCCGTGCCCGAGGTAGACGGCCTGCCTGCTCATGGTGATCAGGACGAAGCTGCCGTAGGCCCGGTCACCGGCGGCCTGGGCCAGCCGGAGCGCCTGGACGAAGTAGCGCTGGGCGAGCCCGTGGGCCGCGATGTCGTACGAGGTCCAGCCGGCGAGCCGGGTCAGGTCGGCGGCGGCGGCGAAGAGCCGCCGCCCGGTGGCCTCCCCGTACGTACCGCGCAGCATCGGCTCCGTCTCGTGCTCCAGGTACCGGACGAGGGCCTGCCTGGCGTGGCCGCCGCCGTAGGCGTTGTCCAGGGTGCGGAAGAGCTCGGCGACCGAGCGCAGGGCGGCGACGTCGCCGCTGCCGACCTTCTGCCCGGAGCCCTGTTCGGTCTGCCGCTGCCGGGGAACGCCGGGGCCGAGGGGTGCCGGGGAGCCGCCGGGCGCGTGCGGTCCGGCGGGCCGGGACGGTGTGGGCCCGCGGAGCCCGTGCCGGACGCCGTGCCCGGGCGTGCCGCCCTGCTCGGGCACCCCGGGCACGGACCCGGCGCCGGGTCCCCCGAGGCCGCTCCCGCCGCTGTGCTGCCCGTTCGCCGTGCTGCCGTGCATCCCGTGCGGTCCGGGCGCCGTGCGCGGCCCGGAGTGCGCCTGGGCGGCCCCGTGCGCCCTGCCGGTGCCGCCCGCCACCGCTGCGGCTTCGCCGGCCCGTCCCACCCACTCGTCCGCCCGCCCGATCAGCCAGTCCCGGCTGGGGACGACCAGCCCCGCCGGGGTGAAGGCGATCTTCCGCAGCTCCACATGACTGCCGGAGTCCTTGCGCCACAGTCCGCTGACGATGTCGACCGCCTCGGCGGGGGTGGCCGCGAACTCCAGCCCGGCGTAGACGGGCGCGCAGGCGTCCAGGCCCAGGTCCTGCGCGGAGAGCCGGCGGCCGAGCCGCCGGGTGAAGACCTCGGCGATCAGTGCGGGTGTGGTGCCCCGCGGCTGCTGCCCGCGCAGCCAGCGGGTCACGGAGGTCTTGTCGTACCGCAGGTCGAGGCCGTGTTCGAGACCGAGCTGGTCCACCCGGCGGGCGAGGCCGGCGTTGGAGAACCCGGCCTCGGTGATGAGCGAGGCGAGTCGGCGGTTGGGAGTGCGCTGCGGGGGTCGTTCCGACATCAGCTGTACGGTCTCCTGCCTTCGGGGCCGGGCGGGCAGCAGTCCCTGGGGCCTGCTCTGGCATTTCCCCGCGGCGTCGCGGTGCTGGGCAGGCCCTGGGGAACGGCGCGAATTTAGCGGCCCCCGGGGCGGCCCCGGCCACTCTCGCTTCACATTCATCCGATCGTGTGAGGATTGAGGGCGGCGCTGACGGGAACCACCTGCCGGGCCCCCGCTCCGAAGCCGGTCGTACAGTGGCCGGAGGCGCGATTCGGTGCATGGTGACGTGATGACGGGACACCCCCGGCCCCCGGCACCGCAAGTAGAGAGGCTGCTGTCGTGACTGAGCTTCGGTTCGTCCGTCTGGGATTCGGCGAGGATGCCGTCGACTACCAGGAGGCCTGGCAGAAGCAGCGCGAGGTGCACGCGGCGCGGTTCGAGGACACCGTCCCCGACACCTGCCTGCTGCTGGAGCACCCGCCCGTCTACACGGCGGGCCGGCGCACGGCCGACAACGAGCGTCCCCTGGACGGCACCCCGGTCATCGACGTGGACCGCGGCGGCAAGATCACCTGGCACGGTCCGGGCCAGCTGGTCGGCTACCCGATCCAGAAGCTGCCGCGTCCGGTGGACGTCGTCGCACATGTCCGCCGCCTGGAGGACGCGCTGATCCGCACGGCGGCGGAGTTCGGCGTGGAGACCAGTCGGGTCGAGGGCCGCAGCGGGGTCTGGGTGCTCGGCGACCCGGTCGAGGAGCGCCCGGCGATCGGCGGGCTGTCCCTCGACTTCGACCCTCGGCTGCAGGACGAGGAGTTCGACGCCCGGCTGAACGGCCCCGAGTACGCCCCGTCCAACGCCGGCCAGCGCCGCGAGGACCGCAAGCTGGCCGCGATCGGCATCCGGGTCGCCAAGGGCGTCACGATGCACGGCTTCTCCTTCAACGTGAACCCGGACACCACCTGGTTCGACCGGATCGTGCCGTGCGGCATCCGGGACGCCGGCGTCACGTCGCTCAGTTACGAACTCGGCCGCGAGATCACGATCGCCGACGTGCTCCCGGTCGCCGAGAAGCACCTCCGGGACATCCTGGAGAACGCCGACCTCGCCCCGCGCACGATCGAGCGGGAGCACTCCGAGAGCCAAACCGTGGCCACGGCCTGACCCTCGGAGCACCCCTCCGGGAATAGGCCCTGCCGGCCACAGGTTGGGCAGACGTAAAGCCGTTTGAACTACGGGCGTACCCTGGTGTTCGCCGAAGAATCCAATGCAGCGAAAGCAAAGGGGAGTGCCGGAGTGTCCGCTGTCGCACCCGACGGGCGCAAGATGCTGCGCCTTGAGGTCCGGAACAGCCAGACCCCCATCGAGCGCAAGCCCGAGTGGATCAAAACCCGGGCGAAGATGGGCCCCGAGTACAACCAGCTGCAGAAGCTCGTGAAGAGCGAGGGTCTGCACACGGTGTGCCAGGAGGCAGGCTGCCCCAACATCTTCGAGTGCTGGGAGGACCGCGAGGCCACGTTCCTCATCGGTGGCGACCAGTGCACCCGGCGCTGTGACTTCTGCCAGATCGACACGGGCAAGCCGCAGGCGCTGGACCGGGACGAACCCCGCCGCGTCGGCGAGTCGGTCGTCACGATGGACCTGAACTACGCCACCATCACCGGCGTCGCGCGCGACGACCTGGAGGACGGCGGCGCCTGGCTGTACGCGGAGACCGTGCGCCAGATCCACGCGCTGACGGCGGAGCGGGAGGGCGGCCACACCAAGGTCGAGCTGCTGATCCCCGACTTCAACGCGGAGCCCGAGCAGCTCGCCGAGGTCTTCTCCTCGCGCCCCGAGGTGCTGGGGCACAACGTGGAGACCGTGCCGCGGATCTTCAAGCGGATCCGTCCCGGCTTCCGTTACGAGCGTTCCCTGGAGGTCATCACCCGCGCCCGCGAGGCCGGTCTGGTGACCAAGTCCAACCTGATCCTCGGCATGGGCGAGACCCGCGAGGAAGTCAGCCAGGCGCTCCGGGACCTGCACGACGCGGGCTGCGAGCTCATCACGATCACGCAGTACCTGCGGCCGACCCCGCGCCACCACCCGGTCGAGCGCTGGGTGAAGCCGCACGAGTTCGTGGAGCTCCAGGAGGAGGCCGACGCCATCGGCTACTCCGGCGTGATGTCCGGACCGCTGGTCCGCTCCTCGTACCGCGCGGGCCGGCTGTTCCAGCAGGCGATGGAGCGGCGCGGAGCGGTAACCGGGGCGCCGACCGCGTAGCGCAGCCCGTGTGAATCCGAGCACAAGAAGCTACTGAGCAGTAATGGCTGATTCGACGCGGCCCGTGCGCTCCTCGCAGGTCGGAGGCGCGTATGGGCCGCGTCGGCGTGCGCGGCGCCCACATCAAGGTTTCATTGGTGTTTGACCGACCGGTCATGCGCTGGTAACACCAAGCAGTGACCCTGGATACACGCAGCGCAGTGCCACCAGTGCCGTGACCGGCGATGTTCGCCCCGACAGGGCGAAGCTTGGCCGGGAGAGGCACCGGCGGCCACTGCCGCCCCCTGCGCCCCGTATCCAGTCCGCGCAGCACACTCCGCCCGCCGGGCACCGCCCGGTGAGCGCATCCGTTCAGAGGGGACTTCCACGATGCAGGCCGTGCCGGTACGCGCCACCGCCCTTCCGTCCGTCACCGATGCCCTCCGCGCCGTCGAGTCGCTGCTACTGAGCAGCGGCCAGCGCACCGCCCGCCGCAACGCCTGGACCGCGGTCCTCGAGGACCGCCGCCGGGCCAAGGACCGGGTCGAGTCCGAGTACGTACTGGAGGCCGTGGCCGACCACCGTTCCTAGGCCACGTAAACTTCATTGCATGGCGAGGAAGGCAGAATCCACTGAAGGCGCGGACAGCGCCGAGAACGCGGGGCGGCTCAAGCAGATCGCCCTGACCTACAAGATGACCAGGCGGACCGACTCCAAGATCGGTCTTGTCGTCGCGGGTGTGGGAATCGTCACCTTCGGTGTCCTCCTCGCGATCGGTTTCTTGATCGACCACCCGATCTACGTGGGCATCCTGGGCTTCGTGCTCGCCCTCCTCGCGATGGCGATCGTCTTCGGGCGGCGTGCCGAGCGGGCGGCCTTCGGGCAGATGGAGGGACAGCCGGGCGCAGCGGCGGCCGTGCTGGACCGTGTGGGCCGTGGCTGGACCACGACGCCGGCGGTCGCGATGAACCGCAGCCAGGACGTCGTCCACCGTGCCGTGGGCAAGGCGGGCATCGTGCTGGTGGCCGAGGGCAACCCGAACCGGGTGAAGGGCCTGCTGGCGGCCGAGAAGAAGAAGATGGCCCGCATCGTGGTCGACGTGCCCGTGCACGACATCATCGTCGGCAACGACGAGGGTCAGGTGCCGCTCAAGAAGGTGCGCACCAAGATGCTGAAGCTGCCGCGCGTCCTGACCGGCCCGCAGGTGACGGCCGCCAACGACCGGCTGCGCGCGATGGGCGACCTTATGAGCAACATGCCACTGCCGAAGGGCCCCATGCCGAAGGGCATGCGGATGCCGCGCGGCGGAAAGATGCGCTGAGCGGACTGAGGGAACGCAAGAAGAGGGCGGGTCACGAACCAAGGGGTTCGTGACCCGCCCTCTTTCGTCGGTGCGCCGCTCCCCCGATCAGATGCAGAAGATCAGATACGGAGGATCAGGTGCGGACCTGAACGGCGCGGGCCAACCGGTCGTGCAGTCCGCGCCCGTCACGGTCCCAGACGAGGGCGGGGATCACCAGGCACAGCAGCAGAGTGCGCACCAGCACCCGTCCGGCCCCCAGGCGCCCGCCGTCCTCGGCGACGACCTTGATGCCCAGCAGGCGCTTGCCGGGCGTGCAGCCGATGGTGCCGACGGTGAGCACACTCAGTACGAGGAAGATGCCGAGCGCCCAGTTACCCGTCGCCTGCTGGTCACCGCGAGCGAACAGCCCGTATGCGATCAGCATGCACAGGGCCCAGTCGACGAAGATCGCGCCGAAGCGCCGCCCGAGCGGCGCCACGGCACCCGGCCCGTGCTCGGGAAGCCCGAGCCGCTTGCCCCGGTACCCGAAGTCGGCGCCCATCTCCTCGGCGGCCGCACGCGGCCCGGAGAGCCACGATCCGATTGCTTGCCTATTGTCCACCCGACCACGGTACTGCGCCCGCCCGCGCCTCCTGCCGGGCGGGGGCCGCCACGGCCCGGGACATCGCACCGAAACCGGCCCGGAATGTGCCGGGAACCGGCCGCCGAGCGGGTCACGAGGTGCCGCTCACACCCGGCTCGGTTAACTTCGGCGAAACAAATGGGTCATGCTTGAGAAATCCGGTCTGCCTATGGTCGGGTCCAGCGTGTGCCACCGCACTGGCCACACAACGAGCTGCAACCCCGTCCCTCCCGGGCCGGGAGTAGGAGGAGTTGGATGTTCCAGAACGCCGACGACGTGAAGAAGTACATCGCCGACGAAGACGTCAAGTTCATCGACGTCCGGTTCTGCGACCTGCCCGGTGTGATGCAGCACTTCACCATCCCGGCAGCGGTCTTCGACCCGACCGAGGAGCTCGCCTTCGACGGCTCCTCGATCCGCGGCTTCCAGGCCATCCACGAGTCCGACATGGCGCTGCGCGCGGACCTGTCGACCGCCCGTGTCGACCCGTTCCGCCGCGACAAGACCGTCAACATCAACTTCTTCATCCACGACCCGATCACCGGCGAGCAGTACAGCCGTGACCCGCGGAACGTGGCCAAGAAGGCCGAGGCCTACCTCGCCTCCACCGGCATCGCCGACACCGCGTACTTCGGCCCCGAGGCCGAGTTCTACGTGTTCGACAACGTCCGCTTCCAGACCTCGGCGAACGAGTCCTTCTACCACATCGACTCCGAGGCCGGCGCCTGGAACACCGGGTCGGAGGAGAACAACCGCGGCTACAAGGTCCGCTACAAGGGCGGCTACTTCCCGACCCCGCCGGTCGACCACTTCGCCGACCTGCGTGCCGAGATCTCCATGGAGCTGGACAAGAACGGCCTCCAGGTCGAGCGCCAGCACCACGAGGTCGGCACCGCCGGCCAGGCCGAGATCAACTACAAGTTCAACACGCTGCTCGCCGCGGCCGACGACCTGATGCTCTTCAAGTACATCGTGAAGAACGTCGCCTGGCGCAACGGCAAGACCGCGACCTTCATGCCGAAGCCGATCTTCGGCGACAACGGCTCGGGCATGCACGTCCACCAGTCCCTGTGGGCCGGCGGCGACCCGCTGTTCTACGACGAGCAGGGCTACGCGGGCCTCTCGGACATGGCGCGCTACTACATCGGCGGCATCCTCAAGCACGCCCCGTCGCTGCTGGCCTTCACCAACCCGACGGTGAACTCCTACCACCGCCTGGTCCCCGGCTTCGAGGCCCCGGTCAACATGGTGTACTCGCAGCGCAACCGCTCCGCCGCGATGCGCATCCCGATCACGGGCTCCAACCCGAAGGCCAAGCGCGTCGAGTTCCGCGCCCCGGACCCGTCGTCCAACCCGTACCTCGCCTTCTCGGCCCTCCTGATGGCCGGCCTGGACGGCGTCAAGAACAAGATCGAGCCGCCGGAGCCGATCGACAAGGACCTGTACGAGCTGGCTCCCGAGGAGCACGCCAACGTCCAGCAGGTGCCGACCTCCCTCCCGGCCGTCCTCGACGCCCTCGAGGCGGACCACGAGTACCTCCTGGCGGGCGGCGTCTTCACGTCCGACCTCATCGAGACGTGGATCGACTTCAAGCGCACGCACGAGATCGCCCCGATCCAGCTGCGCCCGCACCCGCACGAGTTCGAGCTGTACTTCGACCTCTAGGCAGCAGGTCACCACGGCCTGAGCAGCGAGATGTGAGCAAGCCACCGGGACCGGCGCTGAAATGCGCCGGTCCCGGTGGCGTTTGCGTGTCAGGCCCGCGCAGCCGGGCGGGTGGCTCTCAGTGGGGCTCTTCGGTGACGTGGGAGTTGGTGAGCGTGAGTGCACCGCCTGCCGAGACCAGGCCGACGATGACCGCCGGTACGGCGTAGGTGATCCGCTCGCCGTGGTGGAAGAACGACGCCACCGGAGCGTCGCTCCGGGTGCCTGCGGGCAGCTGTGCGGTGCACAGCGCGGCGTCTACGCGCTGTGCACGATCTGGATCAGGTTGCCGCACGTGTCGTCCAGGACCGCGACGGTCACCGGGCCCACCTCCAGCGGCTCCTGCGTGAAGCGCACCCCGCGTTCGCGCAGCCGGGCGAACTCCGCGGGGACGTCGTCCACGGCGAAGGAGGCGGCCGGGATACCGTCCTTGACCAGGGCCGTCTTGTACGGCTTCACCGCGGGATGGCCGTCGGGCTCCAGCAGGAGTTCGGTCCCGTCGGGGTCGTCCGGCGAGACGACGGTCAGCCAGCGGTCCCGGCCCACCGGGACCTCGGCCTTCTTCACGAAGCCCAGCACGTCCGTGTAGAAGCGCAGGGCCCTGTCCTGGTCGTCGACGAAGACACTGGTCAGGTGGATTCGCATGGTGCTCTCCCGTGCGTCGGGCCTGAGCCATCGGTTCACGTCGCGCCCAGGCGGTTCGGTGTACCGATCATGGGGCGTGCGGCGGGCCCGGAAGCGTGCACGGGCCCGACGCGCCCGGGCGGAGGGCCGTTCAGACGACCCGGAGGAGTCGCCGGCCGCATGGGCGACGATGCTGCGGAGGTCGTCGCACAGGGCATCCAGGACGGTGCCGGCGACCGCCGCGCGTCCACCGATCGCTGACGTCGCACTCCCCGTCGGTGATCATCACGATGTCACCGCGCCCGGTCAGTGCCGCAGCGCCTTGGCCACCTCGACCTTGACGTCCCCGTTCAGCTTGCGGTTGCTGCGGGCCGTGGCGTCCTTGGTCCCCTTGGCGGCCACGTCGTCGACCGTCACCACGACCGTGTCGAGCAGATTGCCGCCTCCGTCCTTGAAGTTGATCTGCACGACGTACGACTGCGAAGAGTCGGTGCCGTTCTTCACCGTGATCTTCGAGGTGACGCGGCCGTCCTTGTCGGTGGCGGGGGCGCCCGCCTTGACGTCACCGCCCGCGTTCACGCCGTCCTTGAAGCTGTTCAGCTTCTCCTCGGCGGCGGCCGTCGCGGAGGCGACCACATCGGCTCCCTGGGAGGCGACGGAGGAGGCCGCCGATGCCGCCTCCGACACCGTGCTGGACGCGCTGTCCCCGTCGTCCGAGCATGCCGATGCCGTGAACGCCACGGTCATCGCCACCAGTACCGCGCTCGCGCCCCGTACGCCTCGCCTCGTCATCGTGCCTCCCAGCACTCGTCCGTCGCCCCAAGTCAAGGGGGCGGCAGGTGGGGGCGCATGCGGTGTAGGCCGGACGGGTGAGCGGCCGGGGGCGGTGGGGTCGCGGGCCGGGCGCGGACCGCCGAGTCTGGGGGGATGAACGAGCAGACCTCTCCCGGCGCACCGGCCCCGCCGCCCCCGCGGCGGCGGCTGTGGCCGTGGGTGCTGCTGATGATCCTCGTCCTGCTCGCCCTCGGCGCCGGCGCGGTCTCCGCGGTGCTGGCCCGTGAGGTCTCGGCGGAGGGCTCGCGGACCGTACACATCCGGTACGAGGTCACCGGCGCCGCCGAGGACGTGACGCTCACCTACAGCACGTGGAAGGGCGAGGAACTGTCCACCGGGCGGCTGAGCCTGCGGAGTCTGCCGTGGGCCGGAGAGCTGGACACCAAGGGGTTCATGAGCGGTGGTTCGTTCGTCGTCAGTCTCGGGAAGTCGGGTGGTGACGTGTCCTGTTCGGTGACGGTGGACGACGGCACCCGCCGCACCGACCGGGCTTCCGGCGCCTTCGCCACCGCGACATGCAGCGGGTTCTGAGACGCGACCGCGCCCCCGGGTCGTCCGGGGGCGCGGTCCTCGGCGGGAGGGTGAGGGGTCAGCGGCCGTAGCGGATCAGCGCACGGACCATGCGGCAGGTGGTGTCGGACGGCGGGTGGATGGCGAGGCGCTCGGCGGTCGTACGTATCCGGGTGTTGCTCGCGCTCGACGGGTGGTAGACGCCCGTGTCGAGCAGGGCGATCGCCAGGCGCATCGCCTTCAGCCGGCGATTGTGGGAGACGTACCACTCACGGGGCCGTCCGGCGGGGAGCGGCTTCTTCTTCAGGGGTGTGTGGAGCGGCTTGGTCGTGACTGCGGCTACGGCCATTGGCAACCTCCTGGCACGGTGGTGGAACCCTCACTAACTACCCCTATTTTACTGCCCCCCACTGACAATCGCCCCTGGCCAGAGGGGTTTTCGCAGGTCCATCGCGTACCTTTGGACCCATGGAGATCTGGATCAATCCCGCCTGTTCGAAGTGCCGCAGCGCGGTGCAGCTGCTCGACGCGGAGGGCGCCGGCTACACCGTCCGCCGCTACCTGGAGGACGTGCCCTCGCCGGACGAGATCCGGGCCGTGCTCGACCGGCTGGGGCTGGAGCCGTGGGACATCACGCGCACCCAGGAGGCGGACGCGAAGGAGCTGGGGCTCAAGGAGTGGCCGCGCGACGCGGATGCGCGGGAGCGCTGGATCGCGGCCCTCTCCGAGCACCCGAAGCTCATCCAGCGGCCGATCATCACGGCGGAGGACGGCACAGCCGTCGTCGCGCGCACGGACGAGGCCGTCCGGGACGTGCTGGGGCGCTGAGCCGCAGGCCAGCGCACCGGAGGCGGCCACCAGGCCGGGCATCGAGCCCTACGACGCCGCCTGCGCCTCGGCCTGTGCGAGCAGTTCCGTCAGCCGGAGCCCGAACCGTACGTCGCAGGGGTGCGCCTCCCCCGTACGCGCCGAGGCGATCAGCGCGTCCACCGCTGCGCCGAACGCGCCGACGGCGCCGTCCCACCGGGGCAGTCCGACGATGCCGTGCTCGCCCCTGAGCTCGATGCCCACCCCGGCCGCCGCCACCGGCGCCGCCAGCGTGAGCGTCACCGTGCTGGAGGCGCCGGAGGTGTGGCGCAGGACGAGGTGGTGGGTGCCGGCGGGGCCACGGGCCGCGGTCAGGGCGGTGACGTCGCCGAGCACCGGGATGAGGACCGAGAGCGCGTGCGGGCCGACGTCCCACAGGCCGCCCTTCTCCCTGCGCCAGGGGGAGGCGGCGTAATCGCTGTCGGCGCCGGGTGCCCACAGGGCACCGATCCACTCGGCGTGAGCGGTGAACCAGCCGCCCGTCGCGCCCTGTTCGGCGATCCAGTCCGCGGTCTCCGGTGCGAACCGCAGGGTGCAGAAGACGATCGAGGCGACCCGGGCCTGCTCGGCGGCCTCGGCCACCTCACGGGCGCCCTCGACGGTCGTGGCCACCGGCTTGTCCATCAGGAGATGGCAGCCGGCTGCCGCGGCGCGCGCGGCCAGCGGGGCCTGGACGTCCGGCGGCACGGCGAACGCCACGGCGTCGCTCACGGCGAAGAGTTCGTCGAGCCCCGCGTCCCCGGTGTACGCCGTGGTGCCGTGTGCGGCGGCCAGTTCCCCGGCAGCCTCGGCACGGCGGCCCCACACCCCGCTCAGCACGGCGCCGGGGTGGGCGGCGAGGGCGGGGGCCTGGGTGTTGCGGGCCCAGGGGCCCGTACCGACCAGACCGATGCGCAGGGGTGTCTCGGGTGTCGTCATGGCACCAGTGTGCCCGGTGCGCCGTGGTGGCCGTTCGAATCCGGTGGCGGGGCGTGCGGGGAGGTCGTTATGTTGGCGGGGCCGGCCGCGGGACTCCGGGGCGACTTCCGGGACTTGCCTCTAAAGCAAACATTTCGCTGTTCGCCCCCTCATTCCCCGGCCGGCTTCCGCATGTGCGTACCGCCTCGCGGAACACCACGGGGGATTCATCATGCCGACCGAGACCTTTGCCGACCTTGTCGCCGCCGAGGACGTGCTCCTGTTCGTCAACGCGGCGATCACCGCGACCGGCCAGCGCGAGTTCCACTCGCAGGCGTACCGGCAGCAGCTCTCGCTGGACTTCCTGCACGAGTACGTACGGGTCAACTACCGCCGGGTGTACGCCGCGTCGCTGGCCCTGGACATCAACGACCACAACGCCGTGCGCATCGTGCAGGGCCTGCTGGAGCACCCCGCCGACGCCTCGGCCGAGGAGAGGCGAACCGAGGGTCTGCTGATCGCGGCCAGGCTGGCGAAGCTGCCACCGCAACGGGTCTACCGGCTGTTCCGGGGGCTGCGGGCGGCCAGGGTCAACAACCGGCGCACCCGCGCGATCATGCGCGACTGGCTGGCCGGACGGCCGGATCCGGCGCACGACGCCGTGAAGTACCGCGCGGGGCTGAAGACCGCGGTCCGCCATGCCCATCTCCGGCTCGACGACGGCTTGGGGCAGGCGGGCGGGGCCCCGGGCGGCGAGCTGGGGGCCTTCCTCTTCCGGCCGGGGAAGCTGCCGCGCTACCGGCACCGGCTGCTCGACGCCTGGCGCCGCGCCCACTACGAGCAGGGCGCCGTCGGCGAGCTGCCGTTCACCGTCGCCGAGGGCTTCGCGGCCCGGCACGGCATGAAGCGCGAGGCGTTCCTGGAGCGGATGGTGCCCCGGATGACGCGGCTGGAGCGGCTGCGCACCCAGGGGCAGCGCAGCACGGCCGCCCCTCTGGAACTTCCGGCGGATGTCGATCTGACCGTGATGCCGCTGACCCGGCTCGCCCTGTACGTCCTGTCGTTCGGCACCGGGCTGCGCAGCCGCCACCGCACGGAGCTGACCCTGGCCCTGCGCACCGCCGCCCGCCGGGCGGCGGGACCGCATGCCGGGAGCTGGGGGCGGGTCGCCGCCGTGCTCGACGACAGCTACTCCTCGGCCGGTTCGGGCGAGAAGCGGCGGCGTCCGCTCGCGGTGGCGCTGGCCTGCCACTTCCTGCTGGAGGCCCTCGCCGCGCCCGGTGCGTACACCCCACTGTGGACGACCGGATCGATGGATTCGCTGCTGGTCAGGCCGTGGGGGCCGACACCGCTCGGCATTCGTGTCCTGGACGCCCTGGAGCACGGTCCGGACCGGCTGGTCATCGTGTCGGACGGCTGGGACAACGCCCCGCCGGGGCTCGCCGGTGAGGTGCTGCGGGTGTGGCGGACCAGGCTCGATCCGGACCGGCGCACGGCGGTGGTCCATGTGAACCCTGTATACGACGCGGACGGTTTCGACGTCCGGCGGCTGGCTCCGAGCGTGCCGACGGCCGGGATCCGGGACGCGGAGGACCTGCCCGCGCTGGTGGAGATCGCGCAGTTCTCCGAGGGCCGCACCGGCCCCGCCGAGCTGTACGCGTACCTGGACCGGCAGGTCGCCCGGTTCGTGCACGACGACCCGTCGGGAGGACCGCTGTGAACAGGCTCGAACTGACCGGGCTCACCGCCCGCCCGGCGCAGGTGTGGGGCGGCATCCGGCTCGTACCGCTGGTGCGCGAGAGGCCCGTCGAGGGGCTCCGGCTGCACCGGGAGGTGTACACGGGGTACGGGACCGGCATGGTCGAGGTGGGTCCGCGCACCCACTACACCTCGTACATCCCGCACGGTTTCGTCGCGGACTGGGCGGGTGAGGGGGCGAACACCGCCGCGTACGGGACGCAGTTGGCCGCTCAGGGCGGGAGCGGCTCGCAGAGCACCCCGCCCAGGACGCTCACGCTGCCGCGCCACCGTCACCACCGCCTGGCCAAGCGGCAGCCCGGGAACCGGCTGCGCTTCCTGCCGCTGCACCTCGCGATGGAGGGCTATCTCGCGCTGCACTTCGGCGGGCCGTCGACCGCCTGGGAGGAGTGGTCGCGCCAGGCGCTGCGCGACGGGCTTTCGCCGCGCGCCGAGGACGCGTACCTGGGGTGGTCGGTGCGCGGGCTGGGCGACGCGTTGAGGGCGTTCGAGATCCATCCCGGCCAGTGCGGGGTGATGGTGTACACGGCCGACGCGCTCGCCGCCGCCTTCGTGGTCCCGCATCCCGACGACTACCGCCTGCTGCACCCGACGCTCGTCCAGGACCTGTACGGGGAGCTGGTCCACCAGTACGCGATGTACGGCGCACCGGTGGCCGACTTCGGGGCCCGGATCCCGGACGGCCCCCACATGCGGACGCTCGCCGATCTGCGGGCCGCCGCGCGGGAGCAGGAGCGGGAGTGGGGCGAGACGCACGACACGCTCTTCGCGCGGGAGCTGCTGGACATCTCGTACGCCTTCGACCGGGTGTACCGGATGGGGTCGTTCACGCTGTGGCGGTTCCTGCCGCCGTTCCTGCGCAACCGGGACGGGCAGCACATCGGCGAGACGATCACCGACCACAAGGGGCAGGTCGCCTACCTGAAGACGTTCCGGCTGTCCGAGGCACAGATCCGGCGCGGGCATCTGCTGCAACGGCTCGCCGAAGCGGACTGGCTGCTCCCGCGGGCGGCGGTGGCGCTCGGCACCACCCCGGAGGAACTGGTGCGGCGGATCCGTGCCGCCGGCTTCGAGTCGCTGCTCCGGGACCGCGGCAGCCGGTAGCGGCAGCCCACGACCGTCCCGTCTTACGCAGGAAACCTCGGTAACACGGGGTTCACACGAGGGCAACGGTCGGGAAATCGCGCCTTGCGAAGCTGCGCTGCATAGACCGCAGCACCCGCAAAGGATGGGCTTCCGTGACGTTCAAGGCTGAGTACATCTGGATCGACGGCACCGAGCCGACCGCCAAGCTCCGTTCCAAGACCAAGATCATGCCCGGGACCCCGTCGTCCGACGTGGCCGAGCTGCCCATCTGGGGCTTCGACGGGTCGAGCACCAACCAGGCCGAGGGCCACGCCTCCGACCGGGTGCTGAAGCCGGTCTTCACCTGCCCGGACCCGATCCGCGGCGGTGACGACGTCCTGGTCCTGTGCGAGGTCTTCAACATCGACATGACCCCGCACGAGACCAACACGCGTGCCGGACTGCGCCCGGTCGCCGAGCAGTTCGGCGGCCAGGAGCCGATCTTCGGCATCGAGCAGGAGTACACCTTCTTCGACGGCGACCGTCCGCTCGGCTTCCCCGTGGGCGGCTTCCCGGCCGCGCAGGGCGGCTACTACTGCGGCGTCGGCGCGGACGAGATCTTCGGCCGCGAGATCGTCGAGAAGCACCTCGACAACTGTCTGAAGGCGGGCCTGGGCATCTCCGGCATCAACGCCGAGGTCATGCCCGGCCAGTGGGAGTTCCAGGTGGGCCCGCTGGCCCCGCTGGAGGTCTCCGACCAGCTGTGGATCGCCCGCTGGCTGCTCTACCGCACCGCCGAGGACTTCAACGTCTCCGCGACCCTCGACCCGAAGCCGGTCAAGGGCGACTGGAACGGGGCGGGCGCGCACACCAACTTCTCCACCAAGGCGATGCGCGAGGGCTACGACGCGATCATCACCGCCTGCGAGTCGCTGGGCGAGGGCTCGAAGCCGCTGGACCACGTCAAGAACTACGGCGCGGGCATCGACGACCGGCTGACGGGCCTGCACGAGACCGCCCCGTGGAACGAGTACAGCTACGGCGTCTCCAACCGCGGTGCCTCGGTCCGTATCCCGTGGCAGGTAGAGCAGGACCAGAAGGGCTACATCGAGGACCGTCGCCCGAACGCGAACGTCGACCCGTACGTCGTCACGCGGCTGATCACCGACACCTGCTGCGCCGCGCTGGAGAAGGCCGACCAGGTCTGATCCCGCGGCACCGCACGTACGAGGGGCGCCCGCCGCACAGCCGGTGGGCGCCCTTCGGCGTGCCCGGGACGGTGCATCCCCAACCGCCGCAAGCGGGTTGAGGGATGCGGGTGAGGAACGTAACGCAAAAGGTCCGTATCGACGGGTGAGAGAGGTCTGCTCCCCCGCCCTGTTCTCTGGTTCAATGGGGGCATGGCCAGCATCCAGCACACCTCGACAGGTCGCAGCGACCTCGAGCCGTTCTGGCCCTCCCGTCAGCATCACGACTTCGACCGGGTGTGTTGCCGCGCGTTGAACGCGCAGGCCCTCTAACACCGCTCACCCCGGTCTTCGGTCCGCGCGCACGAAGCAAGTCCGTCCACAGACGACTCCCTCGCGCGAAAGAGCTGACCCTCATGGCGAACACCCGTACTTTCTCCGCCGCAGTCGCTGCCACCGCAGCGCCGTCGACGACCGCTGCGACCGCTTCCGCCCGTCCCCTCTCCCCCAACCGGCCCCGTCTGCGAGCCGTGGATCCGGACGAAGTCGTCCGGCCTGCCGACGTCTCCGCGTTCCTGACTCCGGGCGCGACCTGGCTGCCCGCGCCCCAGCACACCCTGCCGGCGCTGCCGGGCCGGCCGCCGATGGTCGGTTATCTGGTGCTCATCCCCGCCGACCAGCAGCCGGCCATCGCGGCCGCGGCCGCCCAGTACGTGGTGCCCGAGGTGCTGGAGGACGAGGGAGCCGGGCCTGTACGGATCGACTCCGTCCAGCGCACCGCCGCGGTGAACGGGAACACACTCGACCTCACCTACCTGGAGTTCGAGCTCCTCGCCCATCTGGTGGCGTACCCCCACCGGGTCCACACCCGCGACCAGTTGGTGACCACGGTCTGGGGCTACGGGCACGTGGGCGACGGCCGCACCGTCGACGTCCACATCGCCCGGCTGCGCCGCAAGCTGGGCGCCAAGCACCGCCGGTCGATCCAGACGGTGCGGCGCGTCGGCTACAAGTACGTACCCTGACCGCACACGAGGTGGGCCCCGGCTGCGGTACGTACCGCAGCCGGGGCCGACTTCGCTCGTCCGGGATCAGCCGTGCGTCACCTGGGCCGCCGCGGGAACACGCTCCGGCTCCGGCTCGCTGTGGTCCAGGTCCGGCAGGCGGGTCAGGGCGCGCGGGGTGCGCCAGTTCCGCTCGCCCAGCAGCGCCATCACGGAGGGCAGCAGGACCATCCGTACGATCGTGGCGTCCAGCAGCACCGCGACGGCCAGGCCCACGCCCATCTGCTGCATGTCCTGCATCGACAGCGTCCCGAAGACCGAGAACACCGCCACCATGATCACGGCCGCACCGGTCACCGCGCCGGCCGTGCGCCGGATGCCCTCGTCGATCGCGGCCCGGGTGGAGAGACCGCGGCCATGGGCCTCGCGGATCCGGGAGACCACGAAGACGTGGTAGTCCATCGAGAGCCCGAACAGGACGACGAGGACGAACAGCGGCATCCAGGACTCGATGGCACCGACCCCCTCCGAACCGATCAGCGAGGCGCCCCAGCCGTGCTGGAACACGGCGGTCATCACACCGTAGGCGGCGGCGACCGAGAGCAGGTTGAGCAGGATCGAGGTCACGGCGATGACGTAGCTGCGGAAGCAGAACAGCATCAGCAGGAAGGTCACCGCGGTGATGAAGAGGAAGACGGGCGCGATGCCGCGCTTCAGCTGGTCGTTGAAGTCCACCGACCCGGCCACCTCACCGGTGACATAGGCCCGCGCGCCCGTGCCGTCGAACGCGGCCGGCAGCCGGTCCTCCCGCAGTTCGGACAGACCGGCCTCGCCGCCGGGCAGCGGTACCTCGATCTCCGCGACGTTCTGCGCCCGGTGGACGGTCACCTTGTCGAAGCCGGCGAGCGCCTTGCGTACGGCCGGTGCCTCGATGTCGTCCGCCTCGACGACCACCTGGGCGGGGGCGGGACCGCCGGGGAACGTCTCGCTGATGTGGCGGTGGGCGACCGACAGCTGGGAGTCCGATCCGAACTGCTTCTCCAGGCCCAGCGACTCGGTCTTCATGCCGAGGGCCGGCGCGGCAAGCACCAGCAGGACGACGACCGAGGCGGCGGCGAAGAACTTCGGCCTGGCCAGGACGGGCCGCAGCAGCCGGCCCGCGAACCTGCCGCTCTCCTTCCTGCCGCGCTTGTCGCGGCGGTTCAGCAGCGGCACCCGTCCGGAGTCGATCCGGTCGCCCAGCCAGGAGAGCAGTGCGGGCAGGACCGTCACGGAGCCCATCATGGCGATGAAGACCACGATGATCGTGGCAAGGGCGAAGCCCTTGAACAGCAGGAGTCCGGACAGGAACATGCCGGCCATCGCGACCATGACGGTCAGCCCCGACACGAGTACGGAGCGGCCGCTGGTCGCCGCGGCGATCCGCAGCGCCGTCTCGGCGTCGCGCCCCGCGGCCCGCTCGTCACGCTCACGCCGCAGGTAGAAGAGGCAGTAGTCGACGCCGACGGCGAAGCCCATCAGGAACATCACGGAGTACGTGGTCTGGAAGAGGTGCAGCTGGTGGCTGGCGAGCGAGAGCAGGCCGAAGGCTGCCAGGCACGCGGTCAGTGCGAGGCCCACGGGCAGCAGGGCCGCGACCACGGCGCCGAAGGCGACCAGCAGGATGCCGAGCGCCAGGGGCACGGCGGTGAACTCGGCCTTCTTGAAGTCCTCGGAGAGCAGATCGCCGAGCCACTTCCCGGCACTGGCCTCGCCGAACTGGTGGACGGTGACGTCCGTCCGGGCCTCCTGGACCCCGGCCACGGCGTCCAGGACGGGCTGCACCCGGTCGGCTGAGGTGGCCGCGTCGCCCTTCATCTCGAAGGTGATCAGTGCGTCCTTGCCGTCCTCGGAGGCGACCGGCTTCGCGAGGTCCGTCACCTCACCGGTCTTCCCGAGGGCCGTGGACAGCTCCTGTGCCGCCTTCCGCCAGCCGTCGGGCTCGGCCGACGACACCATGACCAGTTCGCCCGCCCGGTGGCCGAGGCCGGCGTCGGAGAGGATCTGCTCGGCGCGGGCCGAGTCGCCGGCGCCGTTCTCCGCGTTCGTCATCTCGACCATGCCCGACGCGCCGCCGATGCCCGCGGCGAGTACGACGAAGAGCAGCCAGCCGAGAATGGCTGTCTTGCGATGGTGCGCGCTCCACACACCGATACGTGCCGCGAGATTGCGCCTCATGGCGTGTTCGCCCCCTGATGTAGACGTCGGACCGGACACCACCGAATCTAGGAATCCCGGGCCCGCGGCCCCAGCCGTCGAGACCCCCTCTCCGCGGGACGTAGGGCGAGGTCACGGGGGTGGTGCTGGGTACACCCCCGCCGGGTGGCAGAACGGCTGACGTCCTCGGCGTCCGACAGGCCAGACTGGGGCACGGACCGGTGCCGGCACGACGGCTCGGCAAGCCGGCGAGGGAAGGGGACCAGGATGAAAGCGGAGCAGGGACGGATAAGGGCGGCGCTGCTTGCAGCGGGGCGCGGGCTGGTGCTGTCGATCGCCTCGATGGCGGGTTCGGTCACGCTCTTCGTGCTGACGGTGCTCTCCATCGCCTTCATCCCGCTGGGCATCGGCCTGGTCACCACCCCGCAGGTGCTGGCGGCTGTCCGCAAGCACGCCAATCAGCGCCGTCTGCTGGCCATCACCTGGTCGGACGTCCGTATCCCGGTCCCGTACCGGCCGCTGCCGAAGGATGTGCGCAGCGGGTTCACCGGGCAGGTGGAGCGGACCACGCTGATGCTGAAGGACCCGGCGACCTGGCGGGACATCCAGTGGATGCTGGTCGACATGACCGCCGGTTATGTGGTGGCGGTGCTGGCCGCGGCGCTGATGATCTACCCGGTGGAGGGCTTCGTCCTGGCGGCGGGACTGTGGCGGGTCTTCACGGACGACCGGTACTGGTACGCGTTCGTCCCCGTCGACAGCCAGGCGACGGGCCTGGCCGCCGCCGCGCTCGGGGTGGCGCTCTTCGCGACCGGTGTGGCGCTGAGCGAACGGCTGCTGCGGGCACACTTCGTGATCGCCCGTTCGGTGCTGGCCCCCACCCATGAGCAGGAGCTGGCGCTGCGCATCGACCGGCTGACCGAGACCCGGCACGAGGCGGTCGACACCGCCGCGTCGGAACTGCGGCGCATCGAGCGGGACCTGCACGACGGGGCGCAGGCCCGGCTGGTCGCCATGGGCATGAACCTCGGCACCATCGAGGCGCTGATCGAGAAGGACCCGGCTCAGGCGAAGAAGCTGCTGGCGACGGCCCGCGCGTCCTCGGCCGAGGCGCTCACCGAGCTGCGCGACCTGGTGCGGGGCATCCACCCGCCGGTCCTCGCCGAGCGAGGCCTCGGGGACGCGGTCAGGGCCCTGGCGCTGCGGCTGCCGATCCCGTCGGATGTGGACGTGGAGCTGGACGGCCGGGCCGAGGCCCCGGTCGAGTCGGCGGCGTACTTCGCGGTCAGCGAGGCCCTGACGAACGCGGCGAAGCACTCGGGAGCGGACCGGATCTGGGTGGACCTGCAGCACGTCGGCGGGATGCTGAGGATCTCGGTCACGGACAACGGCAAGGGTGGTGCGGTGACCGGAGAGGGCTCGGGCCTGAGCGGTATCGAACGCCGGCTCGGTACATTCGACGGCATCATGGCCGTCAGCAGCCCCGCGGGCGGTCCCACCATGGTGACCATGGAGATCCCTTGCGAGTTGTCCTAGCCGAAGATCTCTTCCTGTTGCGCGACGGCCTGGTGCGCATGCTGGAGGCGTACGACTTCGAGATCGCGGCCGCCGTCGAGACCGGGCCCGAACTCACCAGAGCACTCGCCGAGTTGGAGCCGGACGTCGCCGTCGTCGACGTCCGGCTTCCGCCGTCCCACACGGACGAGGGGCTCCAGTGCGCCCTGGCGGCCCGGCGGGCCAGGCCGGGGCTGCCGGTGCTCGTACTCTCCCAGCACGTCGAGCAGTTGTACGCGCGCGAGCTGCTGGCGGACGGCAACGGGGCGATCGGGTATCTGCTGAAGGACCGGGTGTTCGACGCCGACCAGTTCATCGACGCGGTACGCCGGGTCGCCGCGGGCGGCACGGCGATGGACCCTCAGGTGATCTCGCAGTTGCTGTCGCGGCGCGCGCAGGACAAGCCGATGGGCGGGCTGACACCGCGGGAGCGGGAGGTCATGGAGCTGATGGCCCAGGGCCGTTCGAACGCGGCGATCGCCTCGCAGATGGTGATCACGGAGCGGGCGGTGGCCAAGCACACCTCGAACATCTTCGGGAAGCTCGGCCTGCCGCCCTCCGACGACGACAACCGCCGCGTTCTTGCGGTACTCGCGTATCTGGATCGCGGCTAGGAGGTGGCCGGCGGGGCGGTGAGGTGCAGCGTCGTCGCCCCGAGGTACGGCTTCGCCCTGGATTCCAGCACCTTGACGCGGACCGCCGAGGCGGTGACGGCTGCGGGCAGCGGCAGGATGCGCTCGTGGCCGATGGTCGTGCCCTCGGCGATCCGCTGCCACACGCCGTCGATCCTGGCCTCCACGGCGAACCTCTCGACCCGCTGACCGTGCCGGATGTCCTCACGGACCGCCACCCGGTCGAAGGTGTACGGGCCCGGGCCCTGCGTGCGTACATCGGAACCGTAGATCCGGCGCACGTCGTTGCCGAAGGCGGTCAGTGACGCGACGTCCGCGTCCGCGATCCGGCCGTCGGGAGCGGGTGGGACGTTGAGCAGGAGCGAGGCGTTGCGGCCGACGCTCTTCTCGTACAGGTCCACCAACTGCGCTGCGGTCTTGGGCTGTTCGTCCTCGTGGTAGAACCAGCCGGGCCGGTTGGAGACGTCTGCCTCGGCCGGGTACCACTGGAGGAAGTTGACGGCCGGGTCGAGGAGCTTGGCCCGGGAGCCGATGTCGGCGTCGGTCGAGTCGTTGGGCAGGCTGCCGAGTCCCGTCCACGGGTCGGTGGTGTGCGGGGTGACGCTCCACTCGGTCTCCCGGGCGGTGCCGGACTCGTTGCCGACCCAGCGGACGCCCTGCGGGCCCTGGAAGACGACGGTGTTCGGCGAGAGCGCCTTGACCATGTCGAACCACTGCTTGACGTCGTACTTCTGAGTGATGCCGGAGCCCGACCACGGGTTGGCGCCGTCGAGCCAGAGCTCCTCGACCGGACCGTACTGGGTGAAGATCTCGTAGAGCTGGTTGAGGTAGTACGCGTCGTAGTCGTCGGCCTGCACCTTGAAGGTGGGCAGCTTGCCGCTCTTCACGCGGGCGGCGCGGTCGTCGCCGGGGACGAGCGTGGGAATCGTGCGCTCGGTGACGGCGCTGCCGTTGCCGAAGCGGCCCTGGCCGGCGGGGGCGCGGTCGCCGTCCGCCAGCGCCATCCGCTCGGGCAGGCTCAGCGGTTTGCCCTCGGCCTGCTTGGCGCGGATCTTCTCGACCCACTCGGCATGCCAGGCGTGCGGAAGTTCGGCGCCGTCGGAGGGCGAGAGGTAGAGGCCGACCTTCAGGCCTGCCTTGCGGGCAGCCTTCACATAGGCGGCCACGACATCGGGGCTGCCGGGGCTGAGGGCGACCGAGTGGTCGGTGTAGCGGCTCGGGTACAGGACGAAGCCGTCGTGGTGCTTGACGGTCAGCATGACCTGTTCGACGCCGGCAGCCTTGTAGGCGCGCATCCACTGGTCGGCGTCGATGCTCTTCGGCGCGAAGAGCTTCTCGTCCTCCGTACCGGAACCCCATTCACGGTCGGTGAAGGTGTTCATGCCGAAGTGCGTGAAGGCGGTGACCTCCCGCTGCTGCCACGCCAGCTGTCCCGTCGTGGGGACGATGTTCGCCGCCTTCTCGATGATCCGCTCGGGACTGTCGCACGCCTCGACCGTCATCTGCGAGGCGGGTCTCACGGGCGCGCTGCACGGGGCGGCGGGCGTTGCGGATCCCCGGGGTGCGGACTGCTGCGCCGTGGCCTGTACGGGGACGAGCGCGGCGGCGGCCGCCAGTGCGATCGCGCTGAGCACATGGGTGCGTCGTGCCATGGTTCCCTCCCATTCACGACCACGAGTGGTCGGATCTATTGGGTGCCGACGCGTGCATGCTGCCGCAAGAAGTGGCTCCCGGGAAGGGTTCGCGCTACATACGTCCTATCTCTCGTACGTAAAAGTCCAAGCCCGCAGCTGTTGCGGTCAGTCACAACTGGCCGCGGTCGCCTGATACTTGGCGCCCGCCAATTCCCTCTGCCGTTGAACGGACCGCGCACCGGCGCCGTATGGAACGTCACGCTTCTCCCCCGCGAAGCCTGAGGAGTCCGAGGAGTTCCATGGGACGCACATCGCGCAAGAAACGCTCCACCCTGGCCAACCGGGCGATCATCGCCTCGGCCGCACTGATCCTGGGCGGGGGTGGGCTGGCCGCGGTCAACGTCTACGCCTCTGCGGGCGAGGGCTCGTCCGCCCCGTCCCACGGCCGGAACTGGCAGCCGGTCCGCCAGGCGTCCACCATCGACTGCCCCGAAGTGGTCAACGAGATCCCCGAGGTGCCCGATCCGGCCCGGGCGGAGGTCGACCGCGAACTGGCCGCCATGGACACCCAGATCACCGATGCCTACCGGGAGTTCGCCGACCGCAAGGACAGGATGGCCAGGGATCCACAGCTCGCCCGGAATGCCGTTCTCGACCCGCTGAAGGCCCGGCGGGCCGCCAGCATCGACCGCATCGCGACCGCCATCGGGCGCAACGCTCAGCGCCCGGAGCGGCTCGGCTCGCTGGCCCCGTGCAGTCTGCGCGCGGACGACGATGGGGGCGACGAAGCGGACGGTCCCGCCGACGACCCCACGAACGAGCCCACGGACGAGCCCGCGGACGACGGTTCCGGCGGCGACGGAAACGGAACCGGAGACGGTGACGGTGACGACCAGGACCAGGGCGAGGACCAGGACCAGGACCAGGGCGGCAACGGCCCCGAGGACTCCGACTTCGTCGACATCCAGTCCGTCCAGCCCAACGTCGACAAGCCCGCCCGGCTCCGCGGCGCCTCGCGCGGCACCTTCACCACCGAGTGCGGGCGCAACCAGAACGGGAAGTTCAACCCGGACAACGTCATCGCCGCCCCCGGTGTCGGCAACGGCGCCCACCACATGCACGACTACGTCGGCAACCAGGCCACGGACGCCTTCTCCGGCGACGACGACCTGGCGGCCGGGGACACCACCTGTCGCAACCAGGGCGACCGGTCCACGTACTACTGGCCCGTGCTCCGCCTGCAGAACGGGGCGACGGAGAACGACGCCGACGCCGACGGCGGGGGCAAGGACCAGAACACCGGGGAGATCCAGACCCCGTCCCAGGTCACGCTGAGGTTCGCCGGGAATCCCACCGGGAAGGTCACGGCCATGCCGCGCTTCCTGCGCATCATCACCGGCGACGCCAAGGCGTTCACGAACGGTGATGCCAACGCCAACGCCTCCTGGAGCTGCACCGGATTCGAGGACCGGCAGCTCAAGGACAAGTACCCGATCTGTCCGGAGGGCAGTCAGGTCGTGCGTTCCTTCGCCTTCCAGAGCTGCTGGGACGGCCGGAACACCGACAGCGCGAACCATCGCACCCATGTGGCCTTCGCGCAGGACGACGGGAGGTGCCCGAACGGCTTCCGGGCCATTCCGCAACTGGTCCAGCGGATCGTGTACGACGTGCCTCCGGGGCCCGGGTTCGCCGTCGACTCCTTCCCGGAGCAGCTGCACAAGCCCGTCACCGACCACGGCGACTTCATCAACGTCTTCGACGACAAGCTGATGCGGAAGGCGGTGAACTGCATCAACGACGGGCGGAAGTGCCGCTGATCCCCACCTCTGCGGTAAACCGCCCCCGCACACCTGCGCGGTCAGCTCCCGCGGTGACCGGAATGCACTGCCTCGCTCCCCCCACTGCCGCCACTTCCCGAGTGGTGCGGCGAGGCAGTCTCCACGGTCCCCCCGAGCCGGCCGCGCAGAGCCGCGATCACCGCGGCGTCCGAGACGGCGACCCACCTGCGGCCGACCAGGTACGAACCGCCGTAGTCGTTGGCCTCGTTGATCCATTCCCGCTGGCCGCGGTCGGTGGCGAAGGTGGCCAGCACATAACGTCCGTCGTCCGTGGTGCAGTTGGCCTGCCGCAGCTCCTGCGCGTCGGTCTGGAGCTTCGGCTCGCAGTGTGCCTGTGCGGCGAGTTCCTCCAGTGTGCCGGTGGCGGTCGGCGGGACTCCGGTCCCGTCACCGCCACCGCTGCATGCCCCGAGCAGGGCCAGGCCCACGCAGCCGGCCACGACGGCAGCCAGGCGCCGCGCATCCCCTGGCCGTCGCGTCCCGCGCTGCGTCATCATCCGGCCATCGTGCCGCTTCGGGCCGGGTCCCGGCAGCCGAACAGGGGAAGCCCTCGCGGGGGCGAGTGGGCGGGAGGCCCCGCACACCACCCGGGGTGACCATCGCACGATTCGCTCGTTCTGCTGAACGTGCGCCCACTGTCAGAGGTACCGTCAGCCGCCGCCGGGTTCGATGCGGGGCAGTCCGAGGCCTCGCTCGTCGAGCACTACCCGCGGCTGGCCCGGCTCGGCTATCTCGTCCTGCCGCACTCGCTGAGCCGCGACCGGCGCGTTCTCACGGCCCACGCGCTGGCCCAGCGGTCCCTGCAGGCGGCACGCAGAGCCGGTCCGGCGGGCGGCGGTGCCGTTCCGCTGCCGCGCCGTCCCGGCCGCGCGGAGATGGCCGATCCGGGGTACGCGTATGTCCGCCGGCAGGTGCTGCGGGGCGCACTGGCGGCGGGTCGGCCGTTGCGCCTGCGGCGGCGGCCGCGTCGCGCCCAGTTTCCGCCCGTCCTGCCGCTGACCTGGGGCCTCCGGCTGTTCCCGCACTCCGGTGGAGCCGGTGAACTGGCCCTGGAAAAGCGGCTGTCGGCGGTGAGCGGCGCGGCACGGGCCGCGTTCGTCCTGCGCGGCCTGGAGGGGCTGGCGGACTGCGAGGTGCGGCGGGTGCTGTCCGACGCGGGGGTGGCCGATCCGCATGCGGCGCTGATGGAGGCGGACGGGGTGTCGGCCCCCTACGCGCTGCTGGCCTCACCCGGGTTCGACCCCTGTTCGCTCCAGGCCCGGCCGCCGGATCTGCCGCGCCGCCGCAGATGCGTGCGGGCGGCACTGGCCGGCGTCGCCGCTCTGCTGGTGTGCGGGGCGCTGTTGGGCCTGCCGGGCGAGGGCTGGGGCCGTGGCGACCTGTCCGCACCCCTGTACGCGCGCAATCCTGCCGCCGAAGAGGCCCTGGATCCGGGGGCGTTGCGGAGGGTGCCCGCGCTGTTCTGGCAGCACTCACCGCGTACCGACTTCACCGCCTGGCCGACCCGAGGCGACCGCACCGAGGACACCCGGCTGCTGCGGCGGGCGCTGCGGGTGTGGGCGCGGCCGGGCGGCGGTGTGCGGACGTCGGCGACGCCGCGGACGCCGGAGGGGCCGCCGATGGGGGCGCCGCAGCTGCTGTACGCGGGCGAGGTGGGCGCGTCCGCGGTCGTGCTGTTCCACGACGGGCTGCGTGTCGTGCGGTACGCGGAGCCCCGTGACGCCGATCCGTCCGAGGGCGCGGCGCTCGACTTCGCCCGGGTCGACGGGGCGGACATGACGTCGGCGGGCGCCCTGGTCGTGGGCCGTGCGGGGGGCGTGGTCCGTTATCTGACGGCGCCCTGGGTGCGGCAGGTGCGGGTGCGGGATCTGCTCGCCCCGGGGCGGGCGCCGCGCGCGCTGCCCCGCTCCGCCGACGGAGTGACCGGTCCGCTGACCAGCTCGGCGACCGCACCCGGCTGCCGGTCCTGGTACGCCGTCGAGCTGGCCGACGAGGCGGCGGTGCGGCTGGTGACGGATCTCGGTGAACTCGCCCCGGTCCGGCTGACCTCGGGCCCTCCGGCGAGGCCGCACGATGTCTCGGGGCGCGCCGAGTACGCGAGCTGGGCCCGGACCGCCTGCCTGCTGTCGGCCATGCGCTCGCACGGGGTGCGCACGGTGAACTCATGGGTGTACGCGTCGCAGTCGCTGCCCGAGGGGAACGGCACGGCCCAGTGGCTGTGCACCCGGGCGGAGACCTGGCGGGGCACCGGGAGCAGGGTCCTTGCCCAGTTCCAGGCCCCGTCCGGGCGGCCACCGGGGAGCAGGCCGCCGGGAGTGGTCGCGGCGCGCGGCGAGGACTCGCCGGACTGCGGGGCGCGCTCCCCGCAGGTGCTGGCGGGCGTGCTGTGGAAGTCGCGCGGCGGCCGGTGGTACGTACTCGCGGCGGGCAGCGAGCAGTTCGCGTCGCTGGCCACGTCCGGCGGGGTGAGCGGTAGTACGCGGGGGCGGTTGCTCGCGGTGCCGGCCGGGGCGGGCGACCGGGCGCAGCTGACCGGGCGGCTGGCGGACGGCAGCCACGTCGGGGCGCTGCGCTGAGCGCACCGGGGCGGCGGCCGGATGTGGGCTCAGGAATTCGTGGCATGCCTCTGTTCCCTGGGCCTACCCCTCAGTACATTGACAACATGTCTAACACGCAGCCAGCGGCGGTCGCGTCGGAGCGGACCCCCATCAAGGCCCGCCGGGTCTCCTTCGCCTGGGACAGGACCCCCCTGCACTGGTTGCCGGGCGACCCGTTCTCCACGCACACCATGAACGTGCTCCATCTGCTGCTCCCGGCCGGGGAACGCTGGTTCATCCACGTCTACCGCCAGGTGCTCCCGTACATCCACGACGAGCAACTGCGCAAGGACGTCATCGGGTTCATCGGCCAGGAGTCGATGCACTCCCAGGCCCATGACGACGTGCTCCCGCACCTGAAGGAGCTCGGCCTCGACCCGACCCCGTACACCGCCCAGGTCGACTGGCTCTTCGAGAAGATGCTCGGCGACCGGACGCTGCCGCCGGGCCGGGCGCGCAAGTGGTGGCTGATGGAGCGGGTGGCGACGATCGCGGCGATCGAGCACTACACCGCGTTCCTCGGCGACTGGATCCTGAACGCCGACGAGCTGGAGCGGCGCGGCGCCGATCCCACGATGCTGGACCTGCTGCGCTGGCACGGCGCGGAGGAGGTCGAGCACCGCTCGGTCGCCTTCGATGTGTTCATGCATGTCGACGGCGGATACCGGCGGCGGGTGCGGACCTGGGCGACGGCGTTCTCCGCCCTGCTCTTCCTCTGGCAGCGCGGCACCCGGTTCTTCATGGAGAACGACCCGAGCCTGCTGGACGGCAAGGCGTCGTTCGGGCAGTTCTACCGCAGCGGCCGGCGGGGCACCCTGCCCAGCACCCCCGCGATGCTGCGCTCCATCCCGCGCTATCTGAGCCGTACGTACCACCCCTCGCAGGAGGGCAGTACCGCACAGGCCGTCGCCTATCTCGCCCACTCGCCCGCCGCGGTCGCGGCCGGGGCCCGCACGACGGAAGCCGGCTGACGATGCCCCTCCCCCTCCCCCGTCTGCGTACCGTCGCCGTGGTGGCCGGCGCCGCACTGCTCGCCAAGCGGGCGATGCGCCGGCGCATCGAGAAGTCCCCGCTGTGGCCGCTGCCCGCACTGGAGGAGCCGGTATCCGGCCGGGCACAGCGCCGCTCCACCACGGGCAGGCGGCTGCTGGTCACCGAGCGGACCATGCCTGCGGACGGCGTCGTACAGCTCCGTCTCGAAGGCCCGGACCTGCCGCCCTGGCAGCCCGGCGCGCATCTGGACCTGGTGCTGCCGTCCGGTCTGGTCCGTCAGTACTCGCTGTGCGGCGACCCGGCCGACCACGGCACGTACACCGTGGCGACCCGGCTGGCCGAGGACGGCCGCGGCGGTTCCCGCGAGGTGCACGCCCTGCTCCACGAGGGCCAGGAGATCGAGGTCCGCGGCCCGCGCAACCGCTTCCCGCTGGCAGAAGCCCCCTCGTACCTCTTCGTCGTCGGCGGCATCGGCATCACGCCGGTCCTTCCGATGCTGCGCGCCCTCGCGGCCTCGGGTGCCGACTGGCGGCTGCTGTACGGAGGGCGCAGCCGGGCGACGATGCCGTTCCTGGCGGAGATCGAGAAGCTGGACGGGGACGGCGACCGGGTCACCGTCGTCCCGCAGGACGAGGCGGGCCACCCGGACGTCGCGGCGGCCCTCGCGGAGGTGGCCGAGGGCACTGCGGTCCACTGCTGCGGCCCCGAGCCCTTGATGGACGCGGTCGCGGCCGCCCTCCCGCCGGGCTGCACCCTGCACCTGGAGCGGTTCTCCGCGTCGGGCGCGGACGCCGCCGGGTCGCTCCCGTTCGAGGTGGAGCTGCGCCGCTCGGGCCGCACCGTGCCGGTCGCGGCGGGTCAGTCGGTGCTCGCCGCCGTACGGGCCGAGCTGCCGCACGTCTCGTACTCCTGCGAGCAGGGCTTCTGCGGTACGTGCCAACAGCGCGTCCTGGAGGGCGAGGTCGAGCACCGGGACGACCTGCTGACGGACGCGGAGCGGCGCGAGTCGATGCTGATCTGCGTGTCGCGGTGCCGGGGCGGGCGGCTGGTACTGGACCTGTAGGGCGATGCGGGTGTTCCGGCTGCCCCGCGGCACCTGGCGGGGCTCCCGGCCCGCCGGTCGGTACCCTGTTCCTCATGACGACCGGGGTACGGCGCAGGATGGGCGTCGAGGAGCGCAGGCAGCAGCTGATCGGTGTCGCGCTGGAGTTGTTCAGTCACCGGTCCCCGGACGAGGTGTCGATAGACGAGATCGCCGCTGCCGCCGGGATCTCCCGGCCGCTGGTCTACCACTACTTCCCGGGCAAACAGAGCCTGTACGAGGCGGCGCTGCGGCGGGCGGCCGACGAGCTGGCCGCCCGGTTCCTGGAACCGCACGAAGGCCCCCTGGGGGCGCGGCTGTTGCGGGTGATGGGGCGGTTCTTCGACTTCGTCGACGACCACGGTCCCGGGTTCGCGGCGCTGATGCGAGGCGGGCCGGCGGTGGGTTCCTCGACGGCCAACGCGATGATCGACGGGGTGCGTCAGGCGGCCTGCGAGCAGATCCTGGCCCATCTTGACGTCGAGGAGCCCCCGGCCCGGCTCGAGTTGGTCGTGCGGTCGTGGGTGTCGCTCGCCGAGTCGACGGCCCTGATCTGGCTGGACGGGCGGAGGATTCCGCGTGCCGAGCTGGAGTTGCAGCTGGTGCACGACTTCGCCGCGCTGGCCGCCGTGAGTGCCGCGTACGACGAGGAGATGGCGGGCGTCGTGCTGCGCGTCCTCGCGCAGGAGCCGGCCGACGGGCCGTTCGGAGACCTGCTGGTGCGGCTCTCCTCACTTGCGCCCGCCGGGCCGGCCGTGCCTCCGCAGCGGCTGCGTTAGGGCCTCAGATCTTGCGGTAGGAGGGGTCGAGGTCGCGCGCCTCGACCGAGAGGTGGAGGGTCAGCCCGGCGGCCTGCCGGATGTGGCCTGCCAGCAGTTCCAGTACCGATTCCGTGAGCCCGGCCTTGATTTCGGGGGTGCGGCCGGGCAGCAGCGAGATGTCGACGTGCACGAGCGCGTCGCCGCCGGGTGCGTCGGCCACCACGGTCTCCTCGACCCGGCGGAACCGGGTCTTGCAGGCGGCGGTCTTCGTGGTGACCTTCTCGGCGATCAGCGGGTGCAGCGCGTCCGCGAAGCCGGGGCGGTCGAAGGTGTCGTCGAGTTCGGCGGAGTAGTCGACGGTGATCTGCGGCATGACGGGCTCCTGGGCAGGGCGTGGACGGTGGTCGCCCCTACCCTTCCCCCGGTCGGGGAAGGCGCACAAGCAGGAATCACTATGTGAGCAGTTCGCCGTGGAGGGCGAGGGCCAGGCCCGCCTCCGCGCCGTCGGAGCGGCCCCGTTCGAAGGCGCGCCGGTAGGCGGCGTCACCCACGGCGGCGCGGGCCTGGCGTTCGCAGGCCTCGCGCAGCGGGCCCAGTTCCGGGGTGCCGCGCTGGGGGTGACCGACCATCCGCCAGTAGATCTGCCCCGTGCCGTACACCCGGGCCGCTTCGGCGCCTTCGCCCTGGGCGGCGATCGCGGCGGCCAGGATGTCCAGGCCGAGTGCGATGCCGAAGCGGTCACGGAGCCGGTGCTTGCCCGCGAGCATGGACCGCGCATGCGCGGCGGCCGCGGCGGCGCGGCCCTGGAGCAGTGCGATCAGGGCGAGTTGGTAGTCGACATAGCTCAGGGTCCAGCACTCGTCCCTGGCCTCGCAGGCCGCGCGCAGGACGACGGCGGCCTCGGCCGCCTCGTCCAGGCGGCGGAGGCCGGTCAGGGCGAAGACGGTGATCAGGTGGCAGCGCAGCCGGTAGGCGGTTTCGAGCGGGGTGCCTGCCCCGGTGGTGCGCAGGACCCGGTCGGCCTCGCGCAGTCCCTTCTCCGGTTCGCCGGTCATCAGATGGGTGAGGCCGCGCAGGTAGGCGGCGGCGAGGACCCCCTCGTCGGTGCCGTCGTCCGCCGCCGCCCGTACGCACTCCTCGCCGATCCGCTCGGCGGCCGGGTAGTCGCCCTGGAGCAGGACGCAGATGCCGAGCACCCACAGGACGCGGGTGCGGTGGGGGCCGGTGGCCGGGCCGGCGTCCAGGGCGCGCTGGGCGTAGCCCCGGTTCTGCGCGAGGTGGCCGCAGCAGCACCAGAAGAAGCCGATCCGGCCGGCCATCTCCTGGGCGGCGGCGGGGTCGTGGGCCAGGAGGTGGTCGAGGGCTGCGCACAGGTCGGCGTGCGAATCGGCGATGCGGTGGTACCAGAGGATCTGGTCGTCGCCGGTCCAGCCCGCATGGGCGCCGCGGGCCAGTCGGAGGAAGCAGGCGGCGTGCCGGTCGGCGGCTGCGCGCTCCTCGCCGAGTTCGGCGAGCCACATCCGGCCGTACTCGCGCAGGGTGTCCAGCATGCGGTGGCGTTCGCCGTCACGGGCGACGACGGACTTGGCGACCAGGGTGCGCAGGGCCTGCGGGATCGCGTCCGCGGTGAGCGGCCCACCCGCGCAGACGGTGGTGGCCGTGTCCTCGTCGAAGTCGCCGCGCAGTACGGCGAGCCGGGCCCAGAGCAGCCGTTCCAGCGGGGTGCACAGTTCGTGGGACCAGCCGATGGTGGTGCGCAGGGTGCGGTGGCGCAGCGGCCTGAGCGTGGCGTCGGCGAACACGTCGAGGCGGGAGGCGAGCCGGCCGGCGATCTCCTGGGCGCTCTGGCGCCCGATGCCGGCGGCGGCGAGTTCGACGGCGAGGGGGATGCCTTCGAGGCGCCGGCAGATCTCGGCGACGGCCTCGACGGTGCCGGGTCCGTCGAGGGATGTGCCGGGGGCGGCGGCGGTCGCCCGCTCCCGGAACAGGGTGAGGGCGTCGGCCGTACCGTCGACGGGCAGCGGCCCCACGTCGACGGTCTGCTCGCCCTTCATGTTCAGGGGCTGTCTGCTGGTGGCGAGGACGGTGAGTCCTGGCGAGGTGGTGAGGATCTCACCGAGGAGGTGCGCGCAGGCGGGGCGCAGGTGTTCGCAGGAGTCCAGGACGAGCAGGAGCTGCTTGTCGTCGAGCCATTCGCACAGCACGTCGATGGGCATCCGCAGGGTGTGGTCGCTGAGTCCGACCGCGTCGGAGACGGTGGCCAGGAGCAGTTCGTCGCCGTGGAGCGGGGCGAGATCGACCCACCGGACACCGTCGCGGTACGCCGATTCCGCGCGCCCGGCCGCACGGACCGCCAGCCGGGTCTTGCCGACCCCGCCGGTACCGGTGAGGGTGGTCAGCCGGCCGGTGGCGAGGGAGTGTTCGATCCGGTCGAGCTCCGCCTCCCGTCCGACGAAGCTCGTGGTCTCCTCGGGAATGTTGCTCGCCATCGTCACCGTCGCTGACCAGGTGGAGCGGCCGGTCCCGGCCCCCGTGCCCCGTACGGCACCGGCAGACGATCGACGCCGGTGCGTACGGGAAAGGGGGCCGGGACCGGCCGGGTGGAGTGGGAGAGCGCGCCCGGGAGTGTGGTGCTGCGGCTCTCCCCGGCGGCTGCCCACACGGTAGTCCCGTTGCGGGTCAGCGCAGTGAGAACACCGCCACCGTGCGTCCCGGAACGGTGAAGCTTCCCGAACTCCTCTCGTACGTCGACTTCTTGACGGTAAGATCCGCGCCCGCCGCCTGGACGGGGTGCAGGGCGTAGTTCTTCCCGGCCAGGGCGGCGACCTTCTGGGTGGTGGCGCCGGGGGCCGCGTTGAGGACGACGACCAGCTTGCCGAGCCGCATGGTGATCACGCCGGGCGTCTCGTCCTTGCCGGAGAGCGGGAAGGAGAGCGTGGACTGCACCTGTCCGGCGGTGGAGAGGTCGAAGTCCTTCTCCGTGGACCGGATGGTGAGCAGGTCCTGGTACGCGGCCGAGGCGCCGTTGATCTGTGCGCAGCCGGGGCTGATCGCCGTGTTGGTCAGCAGCGGCTTCGCGTAGGACCACTTGGCCTGGTTGTCCGCGGCCGGCGGCAGTCCGCGGCCGAAGCCGTTGCCGGCGCTGCAGTCCCAGTGCAGGGCGTTGAACCAGTCGCCGCTGTCGAAGGAGTTGCGGTCCAGCGACTTGGAGCGCAGCAGGTCCGTGCCGGCCTGGGAGAGCGAGGGGCCCTGCGAGAGGGTGGCCGTCGCCATGGCCAGGACCTGCATGCGGGCCCGGTCGGCTGCCGAGGTGCCCGCCGGGAGCTTGAAGGCGAGGGCGTCGTACAGCGTCTCGTTGTCGTGGGCGTCGGAGTAGGCCAGGGCGTCGCCGGGGGCCGCGGCGTATCCGGCCGGGGCGCCGTTGTAGTCGACGCCCGAGCCCTTGACCGTGCTGCCGGTGGTGTCGGTGAAGGTGTAATCGGCGAGGTTGCCGGTGAGTCCGACCTTGATCAGGTCCTGGTAGTGGAGCAGCCGGGCCTTCTGCTCGGCCTCGGTGCCGTTGTGGGCGGAGGTGTTGGGGTCGGTGTAGAGGCCGGTGGCGAAGCCCTGCACGCCGGGGTCCTCGTCGAACGGGGAGCCGCCGCGCACGGCGTCGCGGGCCCGGTCGGAGAAGGTGGCGATGCCGGTGCCGGCCATGTTCTTCTGGGTGGCCTGGACGAAGCGGGCGTCGTCGGCGATCTCACCGAAGTTCCAGCCCTCCCCGTACAGGATGATCTTCTTGCCGTCGACGCCGTCCTTGGCGACGGTCAGCGCGTCGAGCGCCTTGCGGACGGCCAGGATGTTGGCCTTGGGGTGGTGGCCCATCAGGTCGAAGCGGAAGCCGTCGACCTTGTACTCCTTGGCCCAGGTGACGACGGAGTCCACGACGAGCTTGCCCATCATGGTGTTCTCGGGCGCGGTGTTGGCGCAGCAGGTGGAGGTGGCGACGGTGCCGTCCTCCAGCAGCCGCTGGTAGTAGCCGGGCACGATCCGGTCGAGGACGGACTTGTCGTCCTGACCGGAGGCGACGGTGTGGTTGTAGACGACGTCCATGACGGTCCGCAGACCGGCGCCGTTGAGCCCCTGCACCATCTGCCGGAACTCGACCGTCCGCTTGGTGCCGTCGGGGTCGGAGGCGTAACCGCCCTCGGGGACGGTGTAGTGCAGCGGGTCGTAGCCCCAGTTGAAGGCGTCCTTCGCGGCGGCCTTCGCCACGCAGGCCTGCTGCTCCTCGGAGTCGGGGGCGTAGACGGACAGGTCGCAGGCCGGCTTCTGCTGGTCCGACTTCTTCTCGGGGATGGTGCCGATGTCGAAGGCGGGCAGCAGGTGGACGTAGTTCGTGCCGGAGTCGGCGAGTTCCCTGAGGTGCTTCATCCCGTCCGAGCGGGTGTCGGTGAAGGCGAGGTACTCACCGGGGTGCTTGGACGTGGGGTCCGCGATCGAGAAGTCGCGGATCTGGAGTTCCTGGATCTGGGCGTCGCGCAGCGGCACGGCGGCGGGCTTGGCCAGCCCGCTCCAGCCCTTCGGTGCGAGCCTGCCGTCCTCGAGGTCGACCACGAGGCTCCGGGCGGAGTCGGTGGTCAGGGCGGTGGAGTAGGGGTCGGTGACCTTGTTGGTGACGAGCTTCTGGACGGTGGGAGCCCAGACGTTCACGGCGTACCGGTAGGGCTTGCCGTTCCAGCTCCTGTTTCCGGTGACGGACCAGACGCCGGTGCGGTCGTCGCGGCGCATCGGGACGGACTTGCCGTCGAGTTCGAGCGACACCGTCCTGGCGGTGGGCGCCCAGACGGACAGGGTGGGTGTGCCGTGCCGGAAGACCGGGCCGAGCGAGGCGCTGCTCGCCTTCGTCCCGTAGAGGTCGTCGAGCACCCCGGCGCTCTGTACTCCGGTGGCGGCGAGCAGGGCGCCGTTGGCCGCGCGCTGGGTGGCGATCAGCTGGCCGCGCAGGGCCTCGCGGACCCTGTCCCGGTCACGGGCGTCGACGGTGAAGGCCGGGTAGTCCTTGAGGTGCGGGTACTTGGCCTTCTGCGCGTCGGTCAGTGCCGACGGGCTGAGCCGCAGCCACTGGCCCTCGTCGGAGAGAGCGCCGTCGACGACGGAGATGCCGCCGCTCGATGCGTAGACGAGCTGCTGGCTGGTGGCGTCGGTGGCCTTCACCTTCCACACGACGGTGTCGGAATCGATCCACTGCGCCTCGGCCTTGGTGAGGTCGGGGGTGGGCACGCCCCCGGTCTGCGGCAGCAGATAGCCGGCCGTACCGCCGAGCATCCAGACCTCGTGGCCGTAGCTCGCGATGTCGAGCGACTGGTCGCTGGGCAGGTCCTTCTCGTCGCCGCGGTGCAGGATGTAGCTGAGTGAGGTGGCCCCGTCGGCGAGGGGGACCTCGAAGGTGACGCCGGAGGCGTCCTTCTTCACCGGCTGGAGCGGCTTGGACCAGTCGGTGGGTTCCTTGGCGCCGGTCCAGGTGTGCAGTCCCCAGCCGTCGTAGTCGCCGTCGGCCCGGTAGTAGTGCAGGACGGCCTTGGTGGTGTCCGGGGCGGGGTAGGCGCCGTCGGGGGCGGTGTCGGCCTGGCCGTCCTTGCCCTGCTCGATCCAGACCTGTCCGGTCTTCGCGAGGTCGACGGTGCGCTCGGCCCCGTCGGCCGTGCCGGACTTCTCGACGGTGTACGGGACCGCGGATGCGCCCTCCGGCACCTTGATCCAGGCGAAGGCGCCGTAGGCGTCCCGGCCGGCGAAGGCGGCGGTGGTGTCACCGGACCTGGCCTGCCAGCCTTCGTAGTCGCCGTCGGCGCGCTTGTAGTGGATGACGGCGTAGTCGCGTTCGACGGCGACGGGCTTCGCCGGGGCTGGTGCCTGGCCGGCGGTCGACGCGGCGATCGCGCTCGCGGTGCGTCCGGTGCGGTCGACGACGACGGCCTTGTAGCGCAGCGGCGTTCCGGCGGCGGTCGTGTCACCGATGGTCTGGGTGACCTTGTACGGGGCGTGGTCGGCGGAGCCGAGCGTCGTCCACTTGCCGTTGCCCTGCTGGGCGGCGAAGACGACCCGGTTGAGGGAGCCGCCGTCTACGTCGGCGGTGAGCTCGACCGTGCCGGTGGCGCCGGCGGCCGGTGCCTTCAGCGTGATCGAGGGCTTGGCCGCGGGGGCGTCCAGGGTCTTCGCGGCGCGGAGCACGATGCTGGACAGCGCCGGGACGGTGACGGAGATCCTCTTGTCGGCGCCGCTGCGAACCGTGCCGGAACCGCCGTACAGCGTACGGAAGTCCATTCCGGCGGACTCCGTGGACAGCTCGACGGTCTTCGCCGCGGTGCCGTTGTTGGTGGCGACGACGTACTCGTTGCTGTGCTCGGGGTCCGTACGGGAGAAGGCGTAGACGGTGCCCTCGGCGTACCGCTCGGTCTGGACGCCGTCGCGCAGCGCCGGGTTCTTCGCGGTCAGCTCGGAGAGGGCGGCGACGGACCGGTAGAGCGGGTGCGTGGTGTCGTACGCGTCGGAGGCGTGCGTGCGGTCGGTACCCAGCTCGTCGTCGTCGAGGTAGTCGGCGGTCTTCGAGGCGAACATCGTCTGGCGGGCGTCCTTGTCGCCGCCGGCGCCCGTGAAGCCCTGCTCGTCGCCGTAGTAGACGACGGGGTTGCCGCGGCTGAGGAACATCAGCTCGTTGGCGAGCTCGGCGCGCTTGACCAGCTCCGCGTCATCGGCCTTCGGGTTGTCCTGCTTCAGGAAGGTGCCGATGCGGCCCATGTCGTGGTTGCCGAGGAACTTCACCTGCTCGTAGGCGTTGGCCTTGTCGGTGGTGTACCGGTAGTCGTCACCGAAGACGGCGGCGAGCTTGGAGGCCGGGGCGCCCTGCGAGGCGTACTGACGGGCCGCTTCCTGGAAGGGGAAGTCGAGCGTCGCGTCCAGCCGCCCCTGGGTGACGTAGGGCGAGGTGATCGCGGTGTCGGCGGAGTAGACCTCGCCGAACATGAAGAAGTCCTTGCGGCCGTGCTTCGCCGCGTAGGTGTCGAGCGCGGTCGCCCACTGGGTCCAGAAGTCCAGGTCGACGTGTTTGACGGTGTCGATCCGGAAGCCGTCGATGTCGAAGTCGCGGACCCACTTCTCGTAGATCTTCTCCATGCCGGAGACGACCTCGGGCCGCTCGGTCCACAGGTCGTCGAGCCCGGAGAAGTCGCCGTACGTGGTGGACTCGCCGGCATAGGTCGAGTCGCCGCGGTTGTGGTACATCGTCGGGTCGTTGAGCCAGGACGGCGTCTTGCCGCCGGTGGTGACCGGCTTGTACGGGAAGGAGTCGGCGTCCGTCCTCGCCATGCCCGCGGCGTCGTCGAAGGGCCGGCCGTTCCGGTCCAGGTACGGGTAGGCGCCCTTGGGCTTGTAGCCGTAGGTCTTCTCGGCGTAGTCGACGGTGTCGGCGGTGTGGTTGGTGATGACGTCGAAGAAGACCTTCATGCCCTTGCGGTGGGCCTGTTCGATCAGCTTCGCCAGGTCGGCGTTGGTCCCGAAGTGCGGGTCGACCTGGGTGAAGTCGGTGATCCAGTAGCCGTGGTAGCCGGCCGATGCGTCCTTGCCGGTGCCCTGGACGGGCCGGTTCCTGAAGATCGGGGCGAGCCAGATGGCGGTGGTGCCGAGCCCCTTGATGTAGTCGAGGCGGCTGGTCATCCCCTTGAGGTCGCCGCCCTGGTAGAACCCCTTGTCGGTGGGGTCGTACCCGGTCTCCAGCCGCGAACCGGTCAGCCCGCCCTTGTCGTTGCCGGAGTCGCCGTTGGCGAAGCGGTCGGGCATGACGAAGTAGAACTGCTCGCGGGTCAGGTCGTGGCGGTCGGGCTGGGAGGCCAGCTTGGCGTCCGACGGCGCGGCGGGCGGCCTGGCCGCGGCGGCGGGCAGCGCGGGCACGAGAGCCGCGCACAGGGCGGCCGCGACGACGGCTGGTGCCGTTCTTCGCGCGGGCACGCGCAGGGACGGACGTATCACTCGGGTTCTCCTCGAAGGGGTACGGGTGCAGGGCCGGACGGGCCGGTGAGGACCCGTCCGGTGGGTGGGGCGGAGGGGGTCAGCTGCGCCAGACGTCGGCGGTCAGCGTGACCTTGCCGGAGGACGGCACCGTGGCCGTGCGGTTGGCACCGCTCTCCCAGGTGACGTTGCCGCTCGCGTCCTTGCGGACGTACTTGTACTCGAACGACGTGCCGGCGGCCAGGCTCACGTCGAGCTTCCAGACGGGGTACGTGGCCGGGTCCAGCTTCAGTGCGGCGGCGGGGTTCCAGTTGCCGAGGGCGGACTGGTTGCCGGTGACGTAGATGTTCTGGCCGAGCTGGGTGGTGGCGCTGACGCCGAAGGAGGCTCCGGACGTGCCCGTGCCGGGGTCGGTCGGGTCGGTCGGGTCCGTGGTGCCGCCGCCGGTACAGGTGCGGGCGCCGGTCTGGAGGGCGAGAGCCGTGTTGGCGCCGAGCGTGGCGGTGAACTGGCCGGAGCCGTTGACCGTGACGCCGTTGCCGGACTGGATGTCGCAGTAGTCGCCGGCGGGCAGCGAGGTCTGGAACGTCCGGGTCAGCGAGGAGCCTTCGTGGTTGATCGCGACGTACGCCTTGGAGCCGCGGCCGAAGGCGATCTGGTCGCCGCCGTTGTCCCACCAGTTGGTGACGGCCTCACCGCGCGCGGTGTTGCGGAAGCCGACCATGGAGGAGATCTCGCGCCAGGCGTGCTGGCACTTCCAGCCGTCGCTGAAGCAGGCGTTCACCGTGCCGCCGCTGGGCGGACCGGCGTCCTTGTCGGACCACTCGTAGCCGGAGTGCACATCGGGCGAGCCGTAGGGCCAGGCCAGCATGAACACGCTGGCGAGCGTGTAGTTGGCGCCGTCCTTGTAGTTCAGCGTCTCGCCGTTGCGCTCGGTGTCGTGGTTGTCGACGAAGACCGCGGCCTTCGAGGAGGACATGAAGCCCCAGCCCTCGCCGAAGTTCTTCAGATTGGCGAGGTTCTCGTTGTTGAAGACCTGCTTGAGGCTGCGGGCGTAGCGGAACTCCTGGACGTCGCCGGTGCCGGCGTACTCGTCGGGCGAGACGGCCTCGCCGGCGCCGTAGATCGCCTCCTGCTTCCAGTAGGCGCCGGCGTTGCTCAGCCGGGACTTGATGTTGGCGAGGTCGGCGGCGGGCATGTGCTTGGCGGCATCGATGCGGAACCCGTCGACGCCGAGCGAGAGCAGGTCGTTGAGGTATCCGGCGATCTTGCCTCGGACGTAGTCCTCACCGGTGTCCAGGTCGGCGAGGCCCACGAGTTCGCAGTTCTGGACGTTGCCGCGGTCGCCGTAGTTGTTGATGTTCGACTGGCAGTCGTTCATGTCGTTGACCGAGTACAGGCCGGGGTAGTCGTACTTGCTGTACGAGGACCCTCCGGTGCCCGTACCCGAGCCGGATGACATGTGGTTGATGACCGAGTCCGCCACGACCTTGACGCCCGCGCTGTGGCAGGTGCTGACCATGTTGGCGAAGGAGGTGCGGTCACCGAGCCGTCCGGCGATCTTGTAGCTGACCGGCTGGTACGAGGTCCACCACTGCCCGCCCTGGATGTGCTCCTGGGGCGGCGAGACCTGCACGTAGCCGTAGCCTGCCGGGCCGAGGGAGTCCGTACAGGCCTTCGCGACGGAGTCGAACTTCCACTCGAAGAGGACGGCGGTGACGTCCTTGGTGCCCGGGGCGGATGCCTGCGCGTTCGTGGCGGGGACCACGAGGGCGGCGGCGCCCGCTATGAGGGCGAGCGCGGCAGACAGGGGTCTGCTGGCCATGGTTTCCTCCTGCGGTGGGGGAAATGCGGGTGACGGTGCAGCCTCATACGGCAACGCGCCCTGCCCTCAAGGCTCCTGAAGGTTCTTGCTGCAAGAATGCAAACCTTGCCGCGGGGAGACCGTACGAGTCCGCCAGGTTCCGGTCAACCCTTTGGACATGAGCTGCTCACATCCGCGAAATGTTGGAGATTTCTTCCTGCAAGGTCTTACGCAAGACATTGCAGCGCTGTTACCTTTTCCCCGACTCCGGTCCGGTCGGCCGGGGGTCCCGGCACCTCGGGCCCCACGCGCCCGGCCGGCCGGGCCGGTCACACCACCGGAAAGGCCCCGAGGCCGCTTCCCCGCCGGCCCATCCGGGCCGGCCTCGGGGCCTCTCCTGTGCGTGACCCCCGCAGCCGCGATCCACTCGCGGACGATGACGGACCATCAGGAACCGCACCGCCGCGGCAGGACCGGCAGGCCTCACTAGACTCGCCTTCCATGTGGCCAGAACAGCAGTCGCCCGCCGATCAGCCGAACCCGCGGGCCGAATACCCCGGTTCGACTCCCCCGCAGTCCGGTCTGCCGGGCCCCGACTGGCACGCCGCACCCACACTCGGCATGGGTACCCCCGAGCCCCGCCGCCCTCGGAACAGAACCGTGACCGCTGTCGTGGCGGCTTCCGCGGCGGTCGTCGTGGCCTGCGGCGTGACCGGCTTCCTGGTGCTCCGCGACGACGGGGGCGAGGGGAACGCGAAGACCGACGCGAAGCCCGCGGCGACGGGCTCGGCGAGCCCCGACGGCACGGACCGGTCCGCGGCCGAGGGCGGTACGGGCCCGCTCGTCCCCGGCTGGAACACAGTGGTCAACGCCAAGCGCGGCATCACCTTCGACGTGCCCGCCGCCTGGGCGCGGCAGTCCGCGAGCTGGGTCAGCTACGTCGCGGAGGACGACGACCCCGAGGAGAAGCCGCTGGTCGCGATGATGGCCCCGGCGGTCCTCAAGGAGAAGTGGTGCACGTCCGACGACGACAAGAACGGCACCGCGGAGGACACCCCGCTCGCCTCGACGGGCACCACCGGGGAGAAGGGCTCGAAGAGCGCCGCCGAGGCCGCCGAGGACACCGCGAAGAACTGGGTCTACGGCGCCTACACCCAGCCCGACAGGACACGCCTCACGGTCGGCAAGGCCGAGCCGTACCGGACGAAGACGGGCGTCGAGGGCAGCCTCGTGACCGTCACGTCGTCCGGGACGCCGAAGAAGGGCAAGTGCGACACCGACGGCAAGGCGGTGACGTTCGCCTTCAAGAACGCGGAGGGCGGCTTCGTGTCGTGGACCTACTTCGGGGCGCACGGGGTTCCCGACGAGGTGTCCGACACCACGATCCGTCAGATCCTCAGCACGGTACGGCTCTTCAAGAAGGGCGACGGGCAGGACTGAGCGGAACGCCGCCGTGGACCGGGCGGGTACGCGAGACGGGGCCGGGTCCCCCCTCCGGACCCGGCCCCGTCTCCGCGCCCGTTCACACGCTGCGCAGCGCCGCCGTGGACCCCCGTACCACCAGCTCCGGCTGGAAGACGTACTCCGTGCGCTGCACGGGACTTCCGCCGATCTCCTCCAGCAGCGCGCCCACCGCGGCCGCCGCCATCGCCTGCACGGGCTGGCGCACCGTGGTCAGCGGCGGGTCGGTGAACGCGATGAGCTGCGAGTCGTCGAACCCGACCACGGACACGTCGCGCGGCACGTCGAGTCCGCGGTCCCGGGCGGCACGCACCACGCCCAGCGCCATCAGGTCGCTGCCGCAGACGATGCCCGTGCAGCCCTGGTCCAGCAGTGCACCGGCCGCCACCTGACCGCCCTCGACGCTGAACAGCGTGGAGCAGACCAGGGTTTCGGCGTCGGCGCGGTCCAGGCCCAGCAACGAGACCGCAGCGTCCACGAACCCGTCCCGCTTGCGGCGGGAGGGCACGTAGCGCTGCGGTCCGATGGCCAGACCGACCCGGCGGTGGCCGAGTTCGGAGAGATGCCCCACGGCCATCCGCACGGCAGCGTTGTCATCGGGCGAGACGAACGGGGCGCTGATCCGCTCGTTGTAGCCGTTGATCAGTACGAACGGCACGCCGCGGTCGGTCAGCGCGGCGTAGCGCGCCGGGTCGGCCGAGGTGTCGGCGTGCAGTCCGGAGAGGAACACGATGCCGCCGACGCCGCGTTCGACGAGCTGCTCGACGAGCTCGTCCTCCGTGGCGCCGCCGGGCAGCTGGGTACAGAGCACCGGCGTGTAGCCGTGGCCCGCCAGGACCTGTTCGACCGACTGCGCGAACGCCGGGAAGATCGGGTTGGTGAGCTCGGGCGTCACCAGTCCGATCAGCCCGGCGCTGCGCTGCCGCAGCCGTACGGGACGTTCGTAGCCCAGGATGTCGAGCGCCGCGAGCACCCGCTGACGCGTGGTGTCCGCGACGCCCGGCTTGCCGTTGAGCACCCGGCTGACGGTCGCCTCGCTGACGGACGCCTGGCCGGCGATGTCCGACAGTCTCAGCGCGCCGCCCGTGCCGGGGCCTCGCGGCAGGGGAACACTCACACCGTCCACCACACCGTGGTGTCCGCCGGCAGCTCGATCTCGGCGCCGTCGGCGTGGACCGGGGTGCTGGACAGCAGGACGGTGCCGCGCACGGGGACGCGGACCGGGGCGCCCGTCGTGTTGACGGTGCAGACGAAGCCGGGGCGGGCGAAGACCAGTACGCCCTCGGGGGCGTCCAGCCACTCCACCTCGGTTCCGGCGCCGAGCCCGGGGTGCACCCGGCGGGCGGCGATCGCGGCCCGGTACAGCTCCAGGGTGGAGCCTGCCGCGCCGGTCTGGGCCTCGATGCTCAGCTCGCCCCAGCCGGTGGGCTGCGGCAGCCAGCTGCCGCCGTCGCCGAAGCCGTACGAGCTGCCCTCACGGGTCCACGGGATCGGCACGCGGCAGCCGTCGCGGAAGCCGTCCTGGCCCTCGGCCCGGAAGAACGACGGGTCCTGGCGGGCCTCGTCGGGCAGGTCGGTGACGTCGGGCAGGCCGAGCTCCTCGCCCTGGTAGACGTAGGCGGAGCCGGGCAGCGCCAGCATCAGCAGGCTGGCCGCGCGGGCCCGGCGCAGGCCCAGCTCGCGGTCGCCCGCGGTGCGGATCTGGGTGCCGAGGCCGGCCGGGTTGGCGAACCGGGTCGCGTGCCGGGTGACGTCGTGGTTGGAGAGCACCCAGGTGGTGGGGGCGCCGACCGGACGCATGGCGTTCAGCGAGGTGTCGATGACCGTGCGCAGCTCGGCCGCGTCCCAGGCGGTCGACAGGTACTGGAAGTTGAAGGCCTGGTGCATCTCGTCGGGGCGCACGTAGTTGGCGGTGCGCTCGACGGTCGGGGTCCACGCCTCGGCCACCGCGATACGCCCGCCAGTCGCCCGCCGCCGCCCCTCTGACGAAGGCCCTTCGGGCCCCATGGTGTCGGGGTACTCGTCGAGGATGGTGCGCCAGCTGCGGTAGATCTCGTGCACACCGTCCTGGTCGAAGAACGGCATGACATCGTTTCCGAGCAGCTTCAGCTGGTCGTGCGCGCCCAGGTCGGGCAGCCCCTCGGCCTTGACGAGACCGTGCGCGACGTCGACCCGGAAGCCGTCGACGCCCATGTCGAGCCAGAAGCGCAGGATCGAGCGGAACTCGTCGGCGACGGCCGGGTGTTCCCAGTTGAAGTCGGGCTGCTCGGGCGCGAAGAGGTGGAGGTACCACTCGCCGGGCGTACCGTCCGGGTCGGTGGTCCGGGTCCAGGCCGGTCCGCCGAAGATGGACTCCCAGTCGTTGGGCGGGAGTTCACCGTCGGCACCCTTGCCGGGGCGGAAGTGGTAGCGCTCGCGCAGGGCGGAGCCGGGGCCCTCGGCGAGCGCACGCTTGAACCACTCGTGCTGGTCGGAGGAGTGGTTGGGCACCAGGTCGACGATGATCCGCAGGCCCAGGTCGTGGGCGTCCCGGATCAGGGCGTCGGCGTCCAGCAGGGTGCCGAACATCGGGTCGATGGCCCGGTAGTCGGCGACGTCGTAGCCCGCGTCGGCCTGCGGGGAGGCGTAGAAGGGGCTGAGCCACACCGCGTCGACGCCGAGGTCTCTGAGGTACGGGAGCCGGGCGGTGACGCCTGCGAGATCGCCCATGCCGTCGCCGTTGCCGTCGGCGAAGCTGCGCGGATAGACCTGGTAGATCACCGCGTCCTGCCACCAGCCGGTGCGGTGGCCCGGGGCATCGTCGGACGTGCCGGTGGAGGGGGCAGCGAGGTGCTGGGTCATGTCGTCCCTGGGGTGTCTGGGTGGGGAGTGGCGCCGGGACCGGGTCGGGATGCCGGCGCCACCGTGACTGGTGCGTGCGGGTCGTACGGCCGTGCTGCTGCGGACCTCAGCCCTTGACGGCTCCGGCGGACATGCCGGTGACGAGGTGCTTCTGCGCGAACAGGAAGACCAGGGCCGCGGGTATCGCGATGAGCACGGACGCGGCGGTCATCGGGCCCCACTGGGCCCCGTACCGGTTGACGAACAGCTGCAGTCCGCCCGCGAGCGTGAGGTTGTCCTCGCCGACCATGAAGGCGGAGGCGTACGCCACCTCGCCCCAGGCGGTGATGAAGGAGTAGAACGCGGTGACGGCGAGGCCGGGCTTGGCCAGCGGCAGGATGAGCCGCCAGAACGTGCCGAACGGGGTGAGGCCGTCGACCTGGCCCGACTCGTCGATCTCGCGCGGGATCGTGTCGAAGAAGCCCTTCATCATCCAGGCGCAGAACGGCACCGAGATGGTGAGGTAGGTGATGACCAGACCAGCCGGCTTATTCAGCAGCCCCATGCTCGCCATGATGTTGTAGATCGGCACGATGAGGACGGCGACCGGGAACATCTGGGTGATCAGCAGCGTCCACATCAGTCCGCGCTTGCCGGGGAAGCGGAAGCGGCTGACGGCGTAACCGGTGGAGGCGGAGACGAACACGCCGAGGAGCGTGGTGAGCCCCGCGACGACCACCGAGTTGCCGAACCAGGTCAGGAACTTCGTGTTCTGAAGCAGGTTCGTGTAGTTCTCGAAGGTCGTCTCTTTGAAGAAGTCCGTGGTGGTCGCGAACTCGGCGGGCTTCAGCGAGGTGAGCAGAACCCAGAGCACGGGAAAGATCGCGACCACGGACGCGACGATCAGCGTCAGATGCAGTGCGGTGGAGGCCAGGGGCGAACGCTCGCCGCGCGCCCGGACCTTGGGCGCGGAGTGCCGCGCGGCGGAGGTGGGTGCGGTGGTCACCAGTCGTCTCCCTGGGTGCGGAGGACTCGCCGGTACACGGCGGCGAAGAGCATCAGGAGTACGAGGATCAGCACGCCCCACGTGGAGGACTGCGCGAAGTCGCGCGGGCTGATCTCGAAGGAGAACTTGTACGCCTGCGTCACCAGGATCTGAGTGGCGTCGCCGGGCCCGCCGCCGGTCAGCAGGAAGATCACCGGGAACATGTTGAAGGTCCAGATGGTGGAGAGCAGGATCACGGTCGTGGAGACCGGCCGCAGTCCGGGCAGCGTGATGTGGCGGAAGCGCTGCCAGGCGGTGGCGCCGTCCATCTCGGCGGCCTCGTAGTGCTCGCTGGGGATGGACTGCAGGCCGCCGAGGAGGGCGACCATCATGAACGGCACACCGAGCCACACGTTGACGGCGATGACGGAGATCTTCGCCCAGGTGGGGTCGTCGAGCCAGGGGATGCCGTCGAAGCCGCCGCCGGAGAGGATCTTGTTGAGCAGCCCGCGGTCCTCGTTGTAGAGGAAGCGCCAGGCGAAGACGGAGACGAAGCCGGGGATGGCCCAGGGCAGGATGAGTGCCATCCGGTAGGCGGAACGCCCGGCGATCCTGCGGTTGAGGATGTTCGCGAGCGCCATGCCGAGGGTGAAGGTGATGGCCACGCAGGAGACCGTCCACACCAGGGTCCACCCGAGCGTGCCGAGGAACTGGTCGCCGGTGAGCGCGTCGGTGTAGTTGTCCACGCCCACGAACTTGTACGTGGCGGGCAGGTGGTTGACACCGATGGACCGCGCGACGTTGCGCTCGTTGGCGTCGGTCAGCGACAGGTAGATGCCGCGGACCAGCGGATACCCGATGATCACGCCGATCACGATGACGACCGGGGCGACCATGGTCCAGGCGTACCAGTGGGTCGACAGAGCCCGCCGGAGCCTGCTCGGGGGTGGTGGGTTACCAGTACCGCGGCTCCGGCCGCGGGCGACGTCGTCGCCCGCGGCCTTCGCCACCGACTGGCTGGTGTGGACAGCCATCAGTCGGCCTGCCTTCCTGTGTTACTTCCAGCCCTTGAGGAGCTTGCGGTAGGAGTCGCCGGTCGTCTTGACGGCCTTCTCCGGAGAGGTCTGGCCGGTGAGGACCTTGGTGTACTCGGTGACGAGCGGCGCGAACAGGCTGCCGGTCTCCGGGATCCAGGGGCGCTCGACGGCGCTCTCGACGACCGGCTTGAAGAAGCCGACGATCTCGTTGTCGACAACGGCCTCCTCGGCGTAGGCGGAGGTGCGGGTCGGCAGGAGGTTGAGCTCCTTGGTGACCTGGGCCTGCGTCTTGACGGAGGTCATGTAGTCGACGAAGGCGTAGGAGGCGTCGAGGTTCTTGGAACCGGCGTAGACGGCCAGGTTGTGACCGCCCTGCGGGGCACCCTGCGCGGCGGAGCCGGCCGGGACCGGGGCGACGCCCAGGTTCGTCTTGTCCTTGAACTCCTTGCCGGCGTACGTGTCGGCGACGGCCCACGGGCCGTTGATCATCATCGCGACGTCGCCGTCCTTGAAGGACGACTGCATGTTCTCCCAGCCGTCCGTCGCGTCGGTCTTCGCGGTACCGGAGTCGACGAGGTCCTTGACGACCGTCATGGCCTTGACGCCGGCCGCGTTGTCGATGGTGACGGACTTGTCTGCGGCGTTGACCATGTCGCCGCCCTCGCCGTACAGGAAGGACAGGAACCAGTACGCGTCGTCGCCGCGCAGGTAGAGGCCGGTCTTGCCGGTCTTCTCCTTGATCTTCTTCGAGACGGTCTTCAGCTCGTCGATCGACTTCGGAACCTCGACGCCGGCCGCCTTGAAGATCTTCTTGTTGTAGAAGATGCCCATGGAGTCGATGACCTGCGGCACCGCGTACGTCTTGTCCTTGTACTTGGTGGACGCCGCGGCCTGCTTCAGGAAGTCGTCCTGCTTCACCAGGGCGGCGGTGCCGTCCAGCGGGGCGAGGTAGCCGAGGTCCGCGAACTCGGGGGTCCAGGCGACCTCGGAGCGGATCACGTCGGGGGCGCCGGAGCCGGCCTGCGCGGCGTTCTTGAACTTGTTCTGGGCATCACCGAAAGGCACGTTGACGTACTTGACGTCGACCTTCGGGTGCTCCTTCTCGAAGCCCTCGGCGATCTTCTTGAAGACCTTGTCCTCGCTGCCCGCGGTGGAGGTGTCCCACCACGTCACGGTGCCGGAGAGCTCGCCCGAGCTCTTGGAGGTGCCGTCGGAACTGTCGTCATCGCTGCCGCAAGCGGTCGCCGCGAGCGCCAGGGCCGCGACCAGGGCGGTGGCCGTTATGCCACGTCGCATCTGAACTCCTTCAACTGCCGTACCGCTCCGTCGCGGCGCCGGGTCGACGTGAACGTAACAAGGATGAAAGACGGCCGAAAGAGTTTGCGGAAGATTTCTGCAAGCTTCGGCGATCGTTACATTCGCGTGTCCTCACGGTTGCCGTCAAGCCTCTTGACGGGAGCACCTGACCCCTGGCAGCAGCAGGCCACCACGCCTGATTCCGCAGTGCGACGATCCGACCGCAACCCGCAAGACCCGCCCCGCAAGACCTTGCAAAACATTGCTGCGGGGCCCTGGGGTGCCCACTCCTGCCCGTGCGCGCGAGGGCCCGCGCGGGCGCTGTCGCCCGATTCCTGCCCATGGTGGGCAATCCGACCCACGCCCGGTACAGTCCAGTCCCATGACCGCACGGCTTGCCGATATCGCAACTCAGGCGGGGGTCAGCGAAGCGACGGTCAGCCGTGTACTGAACGGCAAGCCCGGTGTCGCTGCGGCCACCCGCGAATCCGTCCTTGCCGCGCTCGACGTCCTCGGCTACGAACGACCCGTACGTCTGCGCAGGCGCAGCGCGGGACTCGTCGGCCTGATCACGCCCGAGCTGGAGAACCCCATCTTCCCGGCGCTCGCCCAGGTCATCGGCCAGGCGCTGACACGGCAGGGCTACACCCCGGTGCTGGCGACCCAGACGCCAGGCGGCTCCACCGAGGACGAGCTCACGGAGATGCTGGTCGACCGGGGCGTCTCCGGCATCATCTTCGTCTCCGGACTGCATGCCGACACCTCGGCCGACATGCAGCGCTACGAACAACTGCGCGCCCAGGGCGTCCCCTTCGTACTCGTCAACGGCTTCTCCCCCAAGGTGCAGGCGCCGTTCATCTCACCGGACGACCGGGCCGCCATGCGACTCGCCGTGACGCACCTGGTGTCGCTGGGCCACACCCGGATCGGTCTGGCGGTCGGCCCGAAGCGCTTCGTTCCCGTACTCCGCAAGATCGAGGGCTTCCACGCCACGATGCAGGAGCAGTTGAACCTCACCGCGGACGAGGTGGAGGAACTGATCCAGCACTCTCTGTACACGCTGGAGGGCGGCCAGGCGGCCGCCTCGGCGCTGATGGAGCGGGGCTGCACGGCGGTGGTGTGCGCGAGCGACATGATGGCGCTCGGTGCGATCCGCGCCGCACGCCGGCTCTCCAGGGACGTACCGCGCGACCTTTCGGTGGTCGGCTACGACGACTCTCCGCTCATAGCGTTCACCGATCCGCCGCTGACCACGATCCGGCAGCCGGTGACGGCGATGGGGCAGGCCGCGGTGCGCACGCTCCTGGAGGAGATCGGCGGCACGCCCGCCCCGCACAGTGAGTTCGTCTTCATGCCGGAACTGGTCGTGCGCGGTTCGACAGCCGCAGGCCCCGGCCCCGGCGCGGCCGCCACCGCCCCGGCCGTCCCAGGATCCCACGTGCGTTCGTAGCCCGCAGGACGTGCAACCCGCTCCCGACCGGAGGATCATCAGGCGGAGGGGGCAAATCTGGCAGACTCTGTGCCTATGGGTGAATTGAGCGTGAAACCACAGGAAGGCCGCACGGAGGCCACCCCGTCACCCATCGTGAACGAGGCGGCTCCCGAGGCGAATGCGAAGCAGAACGGCGACGCGAACCGGATCGGCAGACTGCTCGACCGCGGTCTGGCCGGACTCCGCTCGCCACGGTCGCCACGACGGCCACGCATCTGGTTCGAAATCCTGCTGATCGCGGTCAGTTACTGGCTGTACTCGCTGGTGCGAAACGCCGTCCCGGAACAGAAGACGGCGGCCCTGGCCAACGCGGACTGGCTCTGGTCGGTCGAGCGGTTCCTGGGGATCGCTGTGGAGCAGTCGGTCAACCACGCGGTCGACTCGGTGACATGGCTGATCGTGTCGATGAACTACTACTACGCGACCCTGCACTTCGTCGTCACCATCGGTGTGCTCATCTGGCTGTTCCGCCGCCACCCCGGCCGTTACGCACCAGCCCGCCTGGCGCTGTTCGCGACCACGGCGGTGGCTCTGCTCGGCTACTACCTGTACCCACTGGCCCCGCCCCGGCTGATGAACGGCGGCAACTTCATCGACACGGTCATGGTCCACCAGACCTGGGGTTCGATGGCTTCGGGCAACTTCAAGCAGATGTCGAACCAGTACGCGGCGATGCCGTCGATGCACATCGGCTGGTCGCTGTGGTGCGGCCTGACCGTCTTCGCGCTGGCCTCCGCCCCGTGGGCGCGCATCCTGGGCCTGCTCTACCCGACGGTGACCCTGATCGTGATCGTGGCGACCGCGAACCACTTCTGGCTGGACGCGGTGGGCGGCATGGCGTGCCTGGCCTTCGGTTACGCGGTGTCGTACGCCTGGTACGGCGCGCTGCCGCACCACCTGCCGAGGCTGATTCCCCCGAAACCCACCCGCCGCCCGCGCCTGGCCGCGGTGACGAGGCGCCCGCGCGCCCAGAAGGCAGCCGTCTCAAGCCCCTCCGGCGATTGAGGTGCGGGGTCCGGGGCGGAGCCCCGCACCACCCGCGCGCCGCACCGCCTCACGCCCCACATCGCGCCGCACCGCCTCACGCCCCGTAGAACCGCTCCTCCACCACCGCCCGAGCCCTCCGCGTGATCCGCCGGTAGTCGTCCAGCATGTCCCCGACGTGCCCGGGCTCGTACCCCAGATACCGCCCCACCGCGGTCAGCTCCCGCGGCCCGGAGGGGAACGTGTCGGCCGGCCGGCCGCGCACCAGCATCACCGCGTTGCGGACCCGCGTCGCCAGCACCCACGCCTCGTCCAGCGTCTGCGCGTCCTCGCCGGAGATCAGCTCCGCCGCGCATGCCGCGGCCAGCGCCTCCCTGGTCCGGGTGGTGCGCAGCCCGGGCTCCGCCCAGCCGTGCTGCATCTGCATCAGCTGGACCGTCCACTCCACGTCGCTCAGCCCACCCCGGCCCAGCTTGGTGTGGAGGGTCGCGTCCGCGCCGCGCGGCAGCCGCTCGGACTCCATCCGGGCCTTCAGCCGCCGGATCTCCCGGACCGCGTCCTCGCCCAGTCCCTCCATCGGATACCGCAGCGGGTCGATGAGCTCGATGAAGTCACGGCCCAGGTCGATGTCGCCCGCCATCGGCTGGGCGCGCAGCAGGGCCTGGCTCTCCCAGACCAGCGACCAGCGCCGGTAGTACGCCTCGTACGACTTCAGCGTGCGCACCAGCGGCCCACTCTTGCCCTCGGGGCGCAGGTCCGCGTCGATGAGCAGCGGCGGGTCGGCGGTGGGCAGCTGGAGCAGCCGTCGCATCTCGGTGACCACCCGGTTCGCGGCCCGGCTCGCCTCCTGCTCGTCGACGCCTTCCCGGGGCGCGTGCACGAACAGGACGTCCGCGTCGGAGCCGTATCCGAGCTCGTGGCCGCCGAAGCGGCCCATGCCGATCACCGCGAACCGGGTGGGCAGGGTGTCGCCCCATTCCGCGCGGACGGCGGCGCGCAGCGCCCCGGCGATCGTGACGGCGTTCAGATCGGTGACGGCGCTGCCGACCCGGTCGACGAGCGCCCCGGGGTCCGCTTCGGCGGGGCTGTCCTCGGTGCCGTAGGAGCCGATGAGATCGGCGGACGTCGTACGGAACAGCTCGCGCCGGCGCACCCCGCGCACCACCGCAACCGCCGACTCGGCGTCCTCCGCCCGTCCCACCGCGGCCAGCGCCTCCTGCTCCAGAGCGTCCCGGCTGCGCGGCTTCAGCCCCTGCGGGTCGCCGAGGATCGCCACCGCCTCGGGGGCGCGCAGCAGCAGGTCGGGGGCGAGGCGGCCGGCCGACAGGACCCGGGCGAGGTTCTCCGCGGCCGCGCCCTCGTCCCGCAGGAGCCGCAGGTACCACGGGGTCTTGCCGAGCGCGTCGGACACCTTGCGGAAGCCGAGGAGTCCGGCGTCCGGGTCGGCGGAGTCCGCGAACCAGCCGAGCAGCACCGGCAGCAGCGTGCGCTGGATGGCGGCCTTGCGCGACACTCCGGACGACAAGGCCTCCAGATGCCGCAGTGCGGCCGCCGGGTCCTCGTATCCGAGGGCTTCGAGACGGTGTGCGGCGGCCTTCGCGCTGAGCCGGGACTCGCCGGGCGCGAGCTGGGCGACGGCGTCGAGCAGCGGCCGGTAGAACAGCTTCTCGTGCAGCCGCCGCACCACGGACGCGTGCCGCTTCCAGGCCTGGTTCAGCTCGGCGATGGGGTCGGTGCGCATACCGAGGGAGCGTCCGAGCCGCCGCAGGTCCGGCTCGTCGACCGGGACCAGGTGGGTCCGGCGCAGCCGGTAGAGCTGGATGCGGTGCTCCATGGCGCGCAGGAAGCGGTAGGCGTCGTCCAGCTGGGCGGCGTCCACCCGTCCCACGTAACCGCCCTCGGCGAGCGCGCCCAGCGCCTCCAGGGTCGATCCGCTGCGCAGGGTGGCGTCGCTGCGGCCGTGCACCAGCTGGAGCAGCTGGACGGCGAACTCGACGTCCCGCAGTCCGCCGGGACCGAGCTTGATCTCGCGGTCGACCCGGTCGGCGGGGATGGTGTCGACGACGCGGCGACGCATCTTCTGCACGTCGGGCACGAAGTTCTCGCGGTCGGCGGCCTGCCAGACCAGCGGCGAGACGGCCTCGACGTACTCGGCGCCCAGCTCGGGGTCACCGGCCACCGGCCGGGCCTTGAGGAGTGCCTGGAACTCCCAGGTCTTGGCCCAGCGCTGGTAGTAGGCGAGGTGCGAGCTGAGCGTGCGCACCAGCGGCCCGTTGCGGCCTTCGGGCCGGAGGTTGGCGTCGACGGGCCAGATGGTGCCCTCTACGGTCGTGTCGGAACAGATCCGCATCATGTGCGCGGCCAGCCGGGTGGCGGCCCGCATGGCCGCGCTCTCCTCGGCGCCGTCGAGGGGTTCCGCCACGAAGATGACGTCGACGTCGGAGACGTAGTTCAGCTCGTGCCCGCCGCACTTGCCCATCGCGATGACGGCGAGCCGGCACTGTGCGGCGTCGGCGGGCGTGGCCGAACGCGCGACGGCGAGCGCGGCCCGGAGCGTCGCGGTGGCCAGGTCGGCCAGCTCGGCGGCCGTCTCGGCGACGTCCGTCGTACCGCACACGTCACGTGCCGCTATCGACAGCAGGCACCTGCGGTAGGCGACGCGCAACGAGTCCGGGTCGTCGGCCCCGGCCAGCTCGCGTTCGAACTCGGGGACCCCGGGGTGCAGATCGGCCGCCTCGTACGTGACGAGGGCCTGCCAGTCGCGCGGGTGCCTGGCCAGGTGGTCACCGAGGGCCTCCGACGCCCCGAGCACCCCGAGGAGCCGGTCCCGCAGGGGTTTGGCGGTGACGAGGGTGTCCAGCAGGATCTGCCGCTCCTCGGCCTCCTCGGCCTCGACGAGCCGGACGAGGCCGCGCAGCGCCAGATCGGGGTCGGCGGTGGCCCCGAGGGCTTCGAGGAGGACGGGGTCGGAGCGTACGGAGGACAGGTCGGGCAGGTCGAGCAGCCGCTCGGCGGCGGACGGATCGGTGAAACCGTGCCGCAGCAGTCGGGTGAACGTACTGCTCCTGCGCCCCGGCAACGTCGTCATTCCGCGCTCTCCTGCTCGCCGCCCGATCACCACCCAGTTCTACGAGCCTAGTCCTGCACCGATGAATGCGGAGCGGGTGCGCAGTCCGTACTTCGTAGGCAGGATCGCTTTCAGGACCCGACCAGGAGGCCCGACCATGTCCGCATCAGAACCCGTCACCGAGCTGGATCCCCGCTACAGCAGCCCCGATGCGGCCCCGGGCGCCTGGGCCGACGCACGGCGGCTGCTGACCGATGCCGAGCTGTACTGGCTGAGCACGGTCCGCCCGGACGGCCGCCCGCACGTCACGCCGCTGATCGGTGTCTGGTCGCAGGGCGCGCTGCACTTCTGTACGGGCGCCGAGGAACGCAAGGCCCGCAATCTGGCGGCGAACGACGAGGTCGTCCTGACGACCGGGACCAATTCCTGGTCGGACGGGTTCGACGTGGTGGTCGAGGGCCGGGCCGAGCGGGTGACGGACGGGGACAGGCTGGCTGGGCTGGCACAGGAGTGGGAGACGAAGTACGGCCCCGTCTGGCACTTCGACGTGGCGGACGGCGCGTTCGTGGGCTCGCTCGGCAACCGGGCCGAGGTCTTCGCGGTGTCCCCGCGGACTGTCTTCGGCTTCGGCAAGGGCGATCCGTTCACGCAGACCCGGTGGCGCTTCGTCTGAGCGGAGGGACCGAACGGGCCCGGCGTACGGGCCCGTTCGGTGTGTCCGCTCAACCGGCCGGCAGGGTCCCGATGACGACGGTGGCGTACCACTCGTCGGAGGTGACCACCCGCGGGACGAGCCCGCTGCTGCCCACGGCCTCCTCGGCCCGCACCGCCTGACGTTCGCTGGTCTCGACCAGCAGGCTGCCGCCCGGTGTGAGCCACTGCGGTGCCTCGGCGGCCACCCGTCTCATCACATCGAGGCCGTCGCCGCCTCCGTCGAGGGCGACGAGGGGTTCATGGACGCGCGCCTCGGCGGGCAGCAGGGCGACGTCGCCGGTCGGTACGTACGGCACGTTGGCGAGGAGCACGTCGACACGCCCGCGCAGGGAGCCGGGCAGCGGCACGAAGAGGTCGCCCTCGTAGACCCGGCCCAGGTCGCCGACATTGCGCCGGGCACAGCGGACCGCCGCGGGTTCCACGTCGGCGGCGTGCAGCTCGACGTCGTCCAGCGCGGCGGCGAGTGCGGCACCGAGGGCGCCCGATCCGCAGCAGAGGTCGACCACGACGGCCGGCCGCGGGGCCAGTTCCGCGGCCTGGCGGATCAGGAACTCGGTGCGGCGGCGGGGGACGAAGACCCCGGGGTCCACGGAGATCCGCAGACCGCTGAACTCGGCCCAGCCGAGGACATGTTCCAGCGGATGGCCGGCGACGCGGCGTTCCACCATGGCGGTGAGTTCGACGGGACCGGCCGCGGTGGCGGCGATCAGATCCGCCTCGTCCTCGGCGAATACACAGCCGGCGGAGCGAAGGGTGGTGACGAGAGAGGAGAGAGCGAGGGGTGACAGCGGGACCGGCATGGAGCGGAGCCTTTCGGAAAACGCCGATGGGTGCTCCGCGACCGGTTACGTCCGGTCGACCACGCGATCGTGTGAGGCGAGCACCCAGCCTGATACAGCGGTAATGGGTCCCACCTCCTTCGGTACGTCCCCGTGCGGGGATGCGAAACACTACCTCAGCCCGGCTCCGGTCCGGTCCCACCCGCCTGCCCTGCCACGGATGATGACCGTCATGGAGCGCTCTGTGGGACTACGGGCTGGAGCGCGACTTGACCGAGGCCGTGGCCGCCCGCCCGGCCCACTCGACGGAGCCGGTCCGCCCTCTGGTCCTCGCCGCGGTGTTCCTCTCCTCGCTGCGGATCGCGATGCGCATGTGGATCGAGGAGGAGCTGGCCCGGGAGCCGATCGAAGTGACCGACGAGATCCTGGACGAGATCGGACGGAGCTTCGCCTGAGGCGGGGTGGGCGTGACCGCCCACCCCGCCTCAGTCCTCCGTCGGCACGCAGAGCACCGGCACGGTCGACAGGTGGAGGAGCTTGTGCGGGGTGGAGCCGAGCAGCGCCCCGCGGATCGGGCTCTCGCCCCAGCTGCCCACCACGATGACCCGGGCCCCGTGACGTGCGGCGGCCTCGATCAGGGCCTGCGCCGGACTCCGGTCGATCACCTCGACGGTGGCCGGCACGCCCGCCTCGTCGGCCGCCGCGACCGCGCGCTCGAGGCCCGAACGGCCTGCCTGACGGACGGCTTCGTAGTGAGCCCGGTACTCCTCGCCGGCTGGGCCGGGCGGCGCCGCCCCGTAGACCAGGACCAGCGGCTCGCCGTATGCGGCGGCCACCTCGATCGCGATGCGCAGAGCACGTGCCGCGCCGGGTGACTCGTCGTAGCCGAGGACCACGGACATGTCAGGACTCCTTGCCGTGCACGAGGCCGGGGTCGACCACACCGCGGCGCTCGGCCCAGAAGAGGGGCGACCGGAACCGCCACACCACCATGAGCACCACACCGATCAGGCTGATGCAGATGCCGATGACGAGCGGCGGGCCGAGGCCGAACCACGAAGTGCCGCTGTAGGAGTTCGCCGGGTCCGACATGTCGATGACGGACCGCACGAGCAGCCAGGTCAGCAGACCGGATCCGATCAGCGGGGCAAGGCCGATGAGCAGGAAGCTCCGTACGCTGTCGGTCAGATGGTGGCGGTAGTAGACCGCACAGGCCACACCGGTCAGCGCGTAGTAGAAGGCGATGAGCAGGGACAGCGCCGTCAGTGAGTCGAACAGGGCGTTCTCGCTGATCTGGTTGACGACGAGATACCAGGCGATGGCGATGGCGGCCACCCACCAGGTGCTCACGTCAGGTGTCCGGAACCGCGGATTGATACGGGCGAAGTGCGCCGGCAGCGCATACCTGCGGGCCATCGACAGCGCGGTGCGGGAGGCGGGAATGATGGTTGTCTGGGTCGAGGCGAGCGCGGACGTCGCGACCGCGAGCAGCACGATCCAGTCCCAGCCGCCCATGACCTCGCGGGCGAGCAGGGCGAAGATGAACTCCTCCTCGTCGGCGTTCTCGGCCAGGTACGCCGTTCCGGCGAACGCGACGACAGCGAAGCCGACGGACAGATACGTCACCAGCAGGATGACGGTCGACCACACACCCGCCTTGCCGGGGGCGGTCGCTGAGTCCTCGACCTCCTCGGTGAGGTTGACGGCGGATTCCCAGCCCCAGTAGATGAACACGCCCAGCAGCAGACCGCTGGTGAGGGCCGCACCGCCCGCCCCGAAGGGGTTGAGCCACTCGGCCGAGGGACGGATGGAATCGAACGATGTCGTGCCCGCGTAGACGCGGTACAGCGCGACGATCACGAAGACGATGAGGAAGGCCACCTGCGCCAGGATCAGCACGTTCTGCACCTTGGCCGACAGCTCGGTGCCGATGACGCACAGGCCCGTCATCACCAGGATCAGGATGACGGTGAGCAGCTCGCGCACGAAGGTGTTGTCGGCCCAGCTGTCGAGGCCGACGGCCAGCAGGCCGAAGCTGACGGCGACGTCCGCGAGGGACCCGACGACCAGCACACCGGTCATCGTGATGGCCCATCCCCCCAGCCACCCGGTCCACGGTCCCATCGCGCGGGTGACCCAGGAGAACGTCGTCCCGCAGTCCTGATCGACCTTGTTCAGGTAGTAGAACGCCGAGGCGATGAAGAGCATCGGCACGAAGGAGGCGAAGAGCACTCCGGGTGCGTAGATACCGACGAGCGCGACGATCGGCCCGATGACCGCCGCCACGGAGTAGGCCGGGGAGGTGGCGTTCAGCCCGATGACGAGCGCGTCGACGAAGCCGATCGCGTTCGCCTTCAGGGTCGCCGGCCGCGCTGGTTCGGCTAGGTCCTCTGCCATGTGCCCTCGTTACGTCACGGGCCCGAGGAGGAAGCGGAATGGGCCTTTTACATGCTATTGAGACGGTTCCGGGTCCGCACGTCCGCCACGCACACGGCCCAGCGGATGTACGCACCCGGTCGCACCGGTCACTGCTCGCGCATGCCCCACGGTGAGCCGTACTCGGTCAGCAGATCCAGGAACGGCCGCGGCGGCAGCGCCTCGGGCCCCAGCACCCCGCTGCCGCCCCACACGCCGCCCGCGAGGAGTTCGAGGGCGGCCACGGGATTGATCGCGGTCTGCCAGACGACGGCCTGGGAGCCGTACTCCCGCATCGACCACTGGTTGTCGACGACGTGGTAGAGGTACACCTCCCGCGGCCGGCCGTCCTTGACGCCCTTCACCCAGGTTCCCGCGCACGTCTTGCCGTGCATCCGCTCGCCCAGCCCGGCGGGGTCGGGCAGGCAGGCGGCGACCACGTCGCGGGGTGAGACCGCGGCCCGCCCCAGGTCGCTCTGTACGGACACCGGTTCGGTCCGGTCGAGTCCGAGCAGGTGGAGGGTCCGGAGCACCCCGATGAACTCGTCGCCGAGCCCGTACTTGAAGGTGACCTTCCGGGCCTTCAGCCATCGCGGGACCAGGAGCACTTCCTCGTGCTCCACGTTGACGCACTCCACGGGCCCGATGCCGTCGGGGAAGTCGAAGACCTCCGGCTCGCTGAAGGGGGCCGTGGTGTACCAGCCCCGCTCCTGCTCGTACACGACCGGCGGGTTCAGGCATTCCTCGATGGTCGTCCAGATACTGAAGGACGGCGCGAAGTCATAGCCGTCCACCGTCAGATTCGCTCCGTCACGGATCCCGATCTCCTCGATCTCGTCGAAGAGCTCGTCGGAGGCGTACCGGGCGAACACGTCGGACAGACCGGGCTCCACGCCCATGCCCACGAGCGCGAGACGCCCCGCGGCCTCCCACTCCGCGGCCCGTTCGAACTGCGCGTCCCCGAGCTTGACCCCGCACTCCTCGTACGGACGGGCCGGGTGCGGCCGGGACAGGGACATGGCCATGTCGAGGTAGTGGGCGCCGTGGGCGAGGGCCGACTCGAACAGCGGCAGCACGAAACGGGGGTCCGTTGCGTTGAGCAGGACGTCGCAGCGGTGCTCACCGAGCGCTTCCAGCACCGCTGCCCGGTCCGAGGCATCCAGCCGGGCGGCGCTGAACCGGTCCCCCCGCTCCCCCAGGGCCGCGACGGCACTCTCCGCCCGTCCGAGGTCGTAGTCGGCGACCGTCATGTGCTCGAAGAACGGCCGGCGGGCCGCGATCCTCGTGATCGCCGTACCCACACCTCCCGCTCCGACCAGGAGGACACGCATGGGACACCACTCCTTCTCCGTGACGCCGGGGCGTCACCGGCACAGCCGTCCGATCCGGTGGAGAGCGGACGCTAACAGCCGAAGGACCCCGGGACGCGCAACCGGACGGGCGGTGTCCGGAACACCGCACCGCTGGAGCCGCTCAGCGCGCCCGTTCCTCGATCAGCGGGCAGTGGGTCCCCGTGTAGATGGTGGGCATGCAGCGGTTGCAGTGGATGCACTGCGACCGGGTGGCGGCGTCACGGCCGATGCGGTGCAGCAGGTCGGGCTCGCGCAGCAGGGCGCGGGCCATCGCGACGAACTCGAAACCCTCCGCCATGGCGCGGTCCATGCCCTCGCGGTCGGTGACCCCGCCGAGCAGGATCAACGGCAGCTCCAGCGCGCCGCGGAACTGCCGGGCGGAGTCGAGCAGATACAGGGGACGGTAGGGATACGTACGGAACACGCCGCGGCCCACCGCCCGGATCGCGAGACGCTGCGGGAGGGGGAAGTTGGCCGCGAACTCGGCGACGGGGGCGGCGCCCCGGAACAGGTACATCGGGTTCAACAGCGAGCTGCCCGCCGTCAGTTCGAGGGCGTCGACGCTGCCGTCCGCCTCCAGCCAGCGTGCGACCTGGAGGCTGTCGTCCACGGTGAGCCCGCCGGGCGCACCGTCCTTCATGTTGAGCTTGGCGGTGATGGCGAGGCGGTCGCCCAGCGCGTCGCGCACCGCCCGGGTGATGCCCAGCGCCACGGCGGCGCGGGCACGCAGTGAGCCGCCGAATGCATCGGTGCGGCGGTTCAGCCGGGGGCTGAGGAAGGCGCTGGCCAGGTAGTTGTGGCCGAGGTGTATCTCCACGGCGTCGAAGCCGGCCTCGGCCGCCAGCAGGGCGGCCTCGGCATGGGCCCTGACGACACGGTCGATGTCCTCGGCGGTGGCCGCCTTGTTGCGGCGCATGCTCAGCGCGTTGAACCCCGCCATCGGGGCGAGGGAGGTCAGCCCGTTGGACCGGCCGTCGGCCACCGGCCCGGCATGACCCAACTGTGCGCTGACGGCGGCGCCGGTGTCGTGCACCGCCTCGGTCAGCCTGCGCAGCCCCGGCAGCGCCTCGGGCCGCATCCACAGCTGCCGGCGCTCGGTACGGCCCTCCGGCGCCACCGCGCAGTAGGCCACGGTGGTCATGGCCACCCCGCCCGCGGCAGGGCGCAGGTGGTAGTCGATGAGCTCCTGGGTGACCAGCGCGTCAGGGGTGGCGCCCTCGAAGGTCGCGGCCTTGATGACTCGGTTACGCAACCGGATCGGCCCGAGCCGGGCCGGCGACAGCACATCCGGGGCGTCCCGGACGCCCCGGGGCGCCTCTCCCGTCGACCCTGTCGTTCCCGGTCCATCCACCATGGCGCGGAGCATCGCAGAGATCTGACGAATAGTCAGTAGCGGGGTGGGGGCGATGTACACCCTTGCCGCCCGCGCCGGCCCCACGCCGTTCCCGAGCCGCTCGTCACCCCGTGCTGTCGTCGCCGTCGCAGGCGGGGTGGAACGCCGTCAGGCCGGCCCCGGGCATGGAGCCGGGGTGTCTCACCGCGCGTCGCCGCTGCCGTCCTGATCGGCAACAGGGCACACCCCAGGGACGAGGAGCCGTATGCGTGCCGGTCTTCGAGCTGGGGGCCTGACAGCGGCGCGCCCCGACGACCACTGAACTGGTCGGCGTGGTGAGGACCTCGGTGGCGTCCAGCACCGGATGCGTGAGGTAGAGCAGCCGGAGCTCATCCACCTCGCCGCCGAAACGAGGCGGCCAGTGGGGCGACGGTGTGAAGTCGTCCAGGATGAGAAGGCCACCGGGAGCCAGCAGCTCGACGACCCTCTCGGGGTCGTCCCGCTTGCCGCCGCCGTCGCAGAAGAAGACGTCGAAGGGGCGTGCCGTTCAAGCAGCCGCCGGTCCCCGGTGAGAACGCTGACACGGTCGTCATCGGCGAAGACACCGGCCGTCCGACGGGCCAGCTCCTCGTCCTGCTCGACGGTGACCAGACGAGCAGCGGCGCCCAGCCCACCGGCGCGGGGCACCGGCGATTGCGTCATGGTTTCGCCCGGCCGACACTTGGACGAGAGGATCCTGCTCGGGGAACCTATCGAGGATGTGCGCCACCATGCCCAGCTCCGACAGGGCCGGCCGCGAGGGCCGGGACCCGGACGCCGAGATCGTGGTCCCGGAGGACGACGGTCCTGATGAGGGGCCGTCAGATGTCTTCCTGGACGTCCCTGCCCTCCATGTGGACAAGCTGGACCTGGAGGTGGACGACCTCGAGGCCCACGTCTCCCTGCAGGCCGAGGTGCTGGACCTCCTCAAACTGAACGTCGGGGCGGACGTGCGGCTCGGGCGGGTCCAGCTGGGCATCGAGGGTGTGGACGTCCAGGCGCAGCTCAAGGTCCGGCTCCACCACATCGCCGCCGTCGTCACCCGGCTGCTGGCCACGGTGGATCGCAACCCCCAGATCCTCGAGCAGCTGACCCGCGGCGTGGGTGCGGCAGTCGAGGACGTCGGGGCCGGCACCGGCCGGGCCGCGGGAGAACTGGGCAAGGGCGCCGGCGCGGCCGTGAGCGAGGTCGGCCGGGGAGCGGGGACCGCGGTCGAGTCCGTGGGCGGGGGCGCGGGCAGGGCGGTGGAAGGCGTCGGCGCCGGAGCGGGCGACGCCGTCGAAGACGTGGGCCGGAGCGCTGCGGACGCGGTGGAGGAGGCCGGCGAGGGCGCCGGTGGCGCGGTCGACGGGAGCACGCGGGACGAAGGGGAGCAGGACGACGCGGGGGAGGAATCCGAGCGCCCGGCCGCCCGCCGTCGGCGCCGAGCTCCGGAGCACGCGTCCACCGAGCCGGACAGGCCCCGTCGCACGGCTCCCGCGAAGAGGGCGAGCCGTGGCAGGAAGGCGGCGACGGAATCCCCGACTCCGGAGAGAAGGACCGGCCACGCCAAGAAGGCGGCCGCCAAGAAGACCTCTGCGGCGAAGACCCCCGCGAAGAAGGCCTCGGTCCGTCCGCGGCACCGCACGTAGCCGGCAGCCCGGCCCGGGGCTGAAGCACTGGTTGGCGAGGTGAGGCCTCGGAAGGCCCGGCCCGCGCCGAGCCGGAACGTCAATCGGAGGCGCGGAGGGTCACCGTGTGGGCCACCACGCTTCGGACGTCCGGAGCCGGTACCAACCGTGCTCTCGAGACGTACGACTTCGGGCCGACGGTGGGAAACCGCCGGCCCGAAGCCACGAACAAGCACCTCAACGGCGCTGACCTGCGATTACAGCACCGGCAGGAGCGCCTTCAGCTCGAAGGCCGTGACCTCGCTGCGGTACTCCTCCCACTCCTGCTTCTTGTTGCGCAGGAAGAAGTCGAAGACGTGCTCGCCGAGCGTCTCGGCGACCAGTTCGCTCTTCTCCATCAGCGCGATCGCCTCGCCCAGGTTCTGCGGCAGCGGCTCGATGCCCATCGCGCGGCGCTCGGCGTCGGACAGGGCCCAGACGTCGTCGTCGGCGCCGGCCGGGAGTTCGTAGCCCTCCTCGATGCCCTTGAGGCCCGCGGCCAGGAGCACCGCGTACGTCAGGTAGGGGTTGGCGCCGGAGTCGATGGAGCGGACCTCGACGCGGGCCGAGCCGGTCTTGCCGGGCTTGTACATCGGGACGCGGATCAGCGCGGAGCGGTTGTTGTGGCCCCAGCAGATGTACGAGGGGGCCTCGCCGCCGGCGCCTGCGGCGCGGGAGGAGCCGCCCCAGATGCGCTTGTAGGAGTTGACCCACTGGTTCGTCACGGCGGAGATCTCCGCGGCGTGCTTGAGCAGGCCCGCGATGAAGGAGCGGCCGACCTTGGAGAGCTGGTACTCGGCGCCGGACTCGTAGAACGCGTTGCGGTCGCCCTCGAAGAGGGAGAGGTGGGTGTGCATGCCCGAGCCGGGGTACTCCGAGAACGGCTTCGGCATGAAGGTCGCCTGCACGCCCTGCTCCAGCGCAACCTGCTTCATGACCAGCCGGAAGGTCATGATGTTGTCCGCGGTGGAGAGCGCGTCCGCGTACCGCAGGTCGATCTCCTGCTGGCCGGGGGCGCCCTCGTGGTGGCTGAACTCGACCGAGATGCCCATCGATTCGAGCATGGTGATCGCCTGGCGGCGGAAGTCCATGCCGACGTTCTGCGGGGTGTGGTCGAAGTAGCCGGAGCTGTCCGCCGGGGTGGGGCGGGTGCCGTCGACCGGCTTGTTCTTCAGCAGGAAGAACTCGATCTCCGGGTGGGTGTAGAAGGTGAATCCCAGGTCCGAGGTCTTGGCCAGGATGCGCTTGAGCACGTAGCGCGGGTCGGCGAAGGAGGGCGAGCCGTCGGGCATCAGGATGTCGCAGAACATCCGGGCCGTGCCGGGGGCCTCCGCGCGCCAGGGCAGGATCTGGAACGTGCCCGGGTCCGGCTTGGCGATCATGTCCGACTCGTACACCCGGGCGAAGCCCTCGATGGCCGAGCCGTCGAAGCCGATGCCCTCGTCAAACGCCTGTTCCAGCTCGGCAGGGGCCACGGCCACCGACTTGAGGTAACCGAGCACGTCCGTGAACCACAGCCGTACGAACCGGATGTCGCGCTCCTCGAGCGTCCTGAGGACGAATTCCTGCTGCTTGTCCATAGCCACATCCTTGCAGTTCAGACGGTCCGTGCACCACCGCCCGGGGTAAGGGGGAGAGTCCAGTATCACGACCCCGGATTTCACCCAGATTACGCACCCGACGTGAGATGGAGCACGCGGCCACCCACTACGATCGTCGGCCATGGTGCGTATGGGCTGCGACTGCCCCGCAACGGCCCCGTACGCACCGGCTCCTGACCCGTTCCGTCATCTCATCGCCCCTTCGCAGAAGGACCTACGACATGAGCTTCGACCGCAGGACCCGCATAGAGCAGATGCGCAAGGCCGACCGTGCGCGAGACCGCCGCACCCGCGTGCTGGTCATAAGCCTCAGCGCCGTCGTCGTCGCTGGTCTCGTCACCTTCGGTACCTACACGCTGGTGGACAGGTCCAAGGCCTCGGCCGACCAGAAGGCCGCGGACGCCAAGAACGCGGAGCAGTCCGAGGCGGAGAAGAAGGAACTGGCCGAAGGGCCGATCCAGGGCGAGAAGACGTGGGACGCGAAGAAGCTGACCCGCAACCACGTCACCGAGACCGTCTCGTACCCGATGAAGCCGCCGGTCGGCGGTGACCACAGCCCCGTCTGGATGAACTGCGACGGCGACGTATACAAAAAGGCGATCCCTGACATGAACGCCGTGCACGCGCTGGAGCACGGTTCGGTGTGGGTGACGTACACGGACAAGGCCTCGGCCGCCGACGTGGACGAGCTCGCGGAGCGGGTCGGGAAGACCCCGTACTCGCTGATGAGCCCGTACAAGGACCAGGCCGGCGCCATCATGCTGAGCGCCTGGGGCAAGCAGGTCACGGTGGACAGTGCCGATGACCGCAGGGTGGCGCAGTTCTTCGCCAAGTACGTGCAGGGCCCGCAGACGCCCGAGCCGGGCGCGGCGTGCACCGGCGGACTGGCGGCTCCGTGACGGTGACGGATCGCACCCGGCGCACCCGGTGGGCGGCGGGTTCCGCCGTCGCACTCGCGCTGCTGTTCGCGGGGGCGGCGACGGTCGCGTCCGCGCGGGGCGACGGGGCGGAGCACCACGCGGCCGCCCCCGCAGCGAAGGCCCCGGCATCCGATTCCGCGGACGCCGGGTTCGCCCGCGACATGGCCGTCCACCACCAGCAGGCCGTGGAGATGTCCTTCATCGTGCGCGACCGCACCCAGGACGAGGACGTGCGCCGTTTCGCGTACGACATCGCCAACACGCAGGCCAACCAGCGAGGCATGCTGCTCGGCTGGCTGGACCTGTGGGAGCTGCCGAAGGCCGCCGCCGGGCAGGAACCGATGGCCTGGATGGCCACCGGACAGCACGCGGGCCACGACATGGCCGGGATGCCGGGCATGGGCGGCGCTTACGAGGCCCACGACGGGTCCCTCATGCCCGGCATGGCGACTCGTACCGAGCTCGAACAGCTCCGCAGGGCCAGTGGCAAGCAGGCCGAGGTCCTGTACCTCCAGCTGATGACCGACCACCACAAGGGCGGTGTCGACATGGCCCGCGGCTGCGCGGACCTGTGCACCGTGAAGGTGGAGAAGCGGCTGGCCCGGGGCATGGTCGAGGGTCAGCAGTCCGAGTTGGGGGCCATGGCCGGGATGCTGGCGGAACGGGGTGCCGCGCCCCGGCCCGGGAAGGTGTCCTGAGGGCCGCCGGAGCGCCGTCTTCCGTGACCGCACCCGAATGGGTGATAGCGGTCGCGTGCCCCGGGCGAGCCCATGACGATGGGGTCGCTCGGGGTCGTACGGAGTGCCCGTCGGCACGCAGGAGGAATCCCCCATGACCACCGCCAAGGACATCATGCACACCGGCGCCACCTGGATCCCGGCGCACGAGACCCTCGACCGCGCCGCCCAGTTGATGCGGGACCACAACGTCGGCGCGCTGCCCATCTCGGAGAACGGGCACCAGGACCGGATGGTCGGCATCCTCACGGACCGCGACATCGTGGTCGCCTGTGTGGCGATGGGCCGGGACCCGTCGAAGACGACCGCCGGCGATCTCGCCCAGGGAACGCCGCGCTGGATCGACGCGGCAGCCGAGGTGGAGGCGGTGCTGGAGGAGATGCAGACCCACCGGATCCGCCGGCTGCCGGTGGTCGAGAACAAGAAGCTGGTCGGCATGATCAGCGAGGCCGATCTGGCACAGCATCTCTCCGAGGACCAGATCGCAGGCTGGGCGGAGAAGGTCTACTCCCGCAACTGACCGGTACGCGGTACGGCCGGACGGCCTGCCACTCCGCCGCGCAGGGGAGGCGGGCCACCACCGTTCGCATACCCGGCGGGGGTAGGGTGGCCGCCATGTCCGGCACGAGGGGTTCGACGTACGGGCGGCTGCTGCTGTTCGCCACGCTGCTCTTCGGGATCTTCACCATGCACACCGTCGGGCACCCGGCGGAACACGGCGGCCCGGGTGTCGCGACGCAGACCGCCTCGCACGCGATGACCGAGGCCGCCCCGGCCGCTGTGCCGCCCGGACCCGCCGTGCAACCCCTGCCCGCGGCAGCTGCCGGGCACGATCGCCGGGCGCCGGTGCACGGCATGGACCCGATGGCCGTCTGCCTGGCCGTGCTGGGGACCTGGGGCCTCGCCCTGCTCACGCTGTCGCTGGTGGCACGGCGGTCCGCCGGCCTCCGGCCGGGGCCGGGCCCGGCCCCGTGGCCACGACTGCCCCGGCCCTCTCGTCCACCGCCTCGGACACGCAAGGCCGTCCTCACCGGACTGTCGGTGCTTCGGATATAGGCGCGCCCCGCGCCCCGTCCATCCTCCAGCACACCGACACCATCCTTGAGGTGCACTCAGTCATGCCCGCTCAGCACACCCGACGCGCCGTACTCGGCGCTTCGCTCGCCCTTGCCGGTACGGGAGTTCTCGGCGCCTGCGCCGAGCGCGGCGCCGCGGCGGACCACTCCGCCATGGACCACCCGGCCCCCTCCGGCACCGCGGTCCCGGAGGGTTACGTCTCCCCCGACGGCCCGGAGGTCGCGGCGGCCGAGAAGCGGCGGGGCGCCGGCCCCGAACGCAAGGTCACCCTGACCGCGACCCCGTCCCGGCTCGACCTGGGCGGCGGGCGCACCGTCAGCTCGTGGGCGTACGGGGACCGGCTCCCCGGGCAGGGGGTCCGGGTCACCGCGGGCGACACGCTCGCCCTCACCCTCGCCAACCATCTTCCGCAGCCCACCTCGCTGCACTGGCACGGACTCGCCCTGCGCAACGACATGGACGGGGTGCCCGGGCTGACCCAGCGGGCCGTCGGGGCGGGGACGGACTTCACGTACCGGTTCGGGGTGCCGGACCCCGGCACGTACTGGCTCCACCCGCACTCGGGCGTCCAGCTCGACCGCGGGCTGTACGCGCCGCTGATCGTGGAGGACCCGAAGGAGCCCCTGTCGTACGACAAGGAGTGGGTCGTCGTCCTGGACGACTGGGTCGACGGGGTGGACGGCTCCACCCCCGACGCGGTGCTCCAGGAACTCACCGGGGGCGGCGGCCACAGCGGGCACGCCATGCCGGGGACGCCCGCGGCGGAAGAGGGCGGCAGCGGACCCTCGCGGATGCTCATGGGCGCCACGAGCGAGCTGCTGGGCGGCGACGCCGGTGACGTGGACTATCCGTACTACCTGGTCAACGGCCGCGTGCCCGAGGACCCGTCCGTCTTCACCGCACGGCCGGGCGACCGGATCCGGCTGCGGATCATCAACGCGGGCGGCGACACCGCCTTCCGCGTCGCGCTCGGAGGCCACCGGATGACGGTGACGCACACCGACGGCTTCCCGGTCCGGCACACCACGACGGATGCCCTGCTGCTCGGAATGGGCGAGCGGTACGACGTGCTGGTCACCGCCGGGGACGGGGTGTTCCCGCTGACCGCGCTGGCCGAGGGCAAGAAGGCCTCCGCGATGGCCCTGCTGAGGACCGGGAGCGGTGCGGCCCCCGGCGCGGCCGTGCGGCCGGCGGAGCTGGACGGCGAGCTGGTGACGGCCGGCCGGCTGTCCCCGGACGCCTCCGTGGCCCTGTCCGCGCGTGAACCCGACCGGACGGTGCAGATGCGGCTGACGGGTTCCATGGAGGCGTACGACTGGGCCTTCGACAGGAAGCCGTACACCGCCGACCAGCGTCATCCGGTGAAGGCCGGGGAGCGGGTCCGGCTGGAGTTCCGGAACCCGACCGCGATGTGGCACCCGATCCATCTGCACGGGCACACCTTCGCGCTGGCCGGGGGTGCCGCCGGGGCCCGTAAGGACACCGCGATCGTGCTGCCCCGGCAGACGCTGACCGTGGACTTCGACGCGGACAACCCGGGCCTGTGGATGCTCCACTGCCACAACCTGTACCACGCGGAGGCGGGCATGATGACGGTCCTCGGCTACCGCCGCTGACGGCTCCCTGGCGGGCCGCGGCACTTTTCGTGTGGCCCGCCAGGACATTGCGTCAGTAAGACGATTACACTGGGCGGCGTGCCTCAACTACGCCTCGCACTGAATCAGATCGACTCGACCGTCGGCGATCTCGCCGGGAACACCGAGTCGATCCTCCATTGGACCCGGCACTCCGCCGGACAGGGCGCCCACCTCGTGGCGTTCCCCGAGATGGTGCTGACCGGTTACCCCGTCGAGGACCTGGCCCTGCGGTCGTCCTTCGTCGAGGCGTCACGGGACGCGCTGCGTGCGCTCGCCGCCCGCCTGGACGCGGAGGGCTTCGGGGAACTCCCGGTCGTCGTCGGTTACCTCGACCGTTCCGAGTCCGCCGCCCCCCGCTACGGCCAGCCCGCCGGGTCGCCGCGGAACGCCGCCGCGGTACTGCACCGCGGGCAGATCGCGCTGAACTTCGCCAAGCACCACCTGCCCAACTACGGGGTCTTCGACGAGTTCCGGTACTTCGTGCCGGGTGACTCGATGCCCGTCGTGCGGGTGCACGGCATCGATGTGGCGCTCGCGATCTGCGAGGACCTCTGGCAGGACGGCGGCCGGGTGCCGGCCGCTCGCGCCGCCGGGGCCGGGCTGCTGCTGTCGATCAATGCCTCCCCCTACGAGCGGGACAAGGACGACACCCGGCTGGAACTGGTCCGCAAGCGGGCCCAGGAGGCCGGCTGCACCACCGCGTACCTCGCGATGATCGGCGGCCAGGACGAGCTGGTCTTCGACGGCGACTCGATCGTCGTCGACAAGGACGGCGAAGTGATCGCCCGTGCCCCGCAGTTCGCCGAGGGCAGTGTGATCCTGGACCTCGACCTGCCGGCCGCCTCGCCCGAGGCGCCGTCCGGCGTGGTGAACGACGGGCTGCGGATCGACCACGTGGTCCTCTCCGAGAAGCCGCTGCCGGCGTACGAGGCGGAGCTGGCCGGAGGGTACGCGGACCGGCTCGACGACGACGAGGAGCTGTACTCGGCGCTGGTCGTGGGCCTGCGCGCGTACGCGGCGAAGAACGGCTTCAGCAGTGTGCTGATCGGGCTCTCCGGGGGGATCGACTCGGCGCTGGTCGCGGCGATCGCCTGCGACGCGCTGGGCGCACAGCACGTGTACGGCATCTCGATGCCGTCGAAGTACTCCTCGGACCACTCCAAGGGCGACGCGGCCGAGCTGGCTCGGCGTACCGGGCTGAACTTCCGGACCGTACCGATCGAGCCGATGTTCGACGCGTACATGGGGTCGCTGGGGCTCACCGGCCTCGCCGAGGAGAACCTGCAGTCGCGGCTGCGCGGCACGATGCTGATGGCCGTCTCCAACCATGAGGGCCAGATCGTCCTGGCGCCGGGCAACAAGTCCGAGCTGGCGGTCGGTTACTCGACGCTGTACGGCGACTCCGTCGGCGCGTACGGGCCGATCAAGGACGTCTACAAGACGTCGATCTTCCGGCTGGCGAAGTGGCGCAACCGGGCCGCCGAGGAGCGCGGGCAGACCCCGCCGATCCCGGAGGCCTCCATCACCAAGCCGCCCAGCGCGGAGCTGCGGCCGGGTCAGGTCGACACGGACTCGCTGCCCGACTACGACGTGCTGGACCGGATCCTGGAGATGTACGTCGACCGGGACCAGGGGCTCGACGCGATCGTCGCGGCCGGGTTCGACGAGGCGCTGGTGGCGAAGACGCTGCGGATGGTGGACACGGCGGAGTACAAGCGCCGGCAGTACCCGCCGGGCACGAAGATCTCGCCCAAGGGCTTCGGCAAGGACCGGCGGCTGCCGATCACGAACCGGTGGCGCGAGTCCGGCTGACGCCGGGGGGTGGGGTGTACTGCGGGCCCGTCCGGCCGGGGTCTTGTCCTCAATCGCCGGACGGGCCTGATGCGCAGGGTCCATCCGGTGATTCAGCGCACGTCCGCCCCGGACTTCTGCGGGGCGGACGTCGCCGCCCGGGCCACGACCCTCGACGGGGTCCGGTCGCGGTCCAGTACGCCCGCTGTGACCGCCACCGCGAGGCCCGCCACGGCCAGCACCGCGCCGACCAGGGCCGGGGAGGTCCATCCCCAGCCCGCCGCGATGGCCACACCGCCCAGCCACGCGCCGCCCGCGTTGGCCAGGTTGAACGCGGAGTGGTTGGAGGCGGACGCCAGGGTCGGGGCGTCCTTGGCCTTGTTCATGACGAGCATCTGCAGCGGCGTGGTCGTCATGAAGCCGACCCCGCCCAGCAGCACCACCATCACCAGCGCGGCCCACTGCACATGGGCGGCGAACGGGAAGACGACCAGGACGACGGCGAGCGCGCCCAGCGAGCCGTACAGCGTCGGGCGCAGCGCCCGGTCCGTGAGCGGTCCCGCGGCGAGTGCGCCCAGGGTCATGCCGATGCCGAAGAGCGCCAGCACCAGGGTCACCGAGGACTCGCCGAATCCCATCGCCTCGGTCGTCATCGCCGAGAGGTAGGAGTACACGGCGAAGACCCCGGCGAAGCCGAAGACGGCGGTCAGGAGTCCGAGCAGCACCTGGCGGTTGCCCAGGGCGCGCAGCTCGTGGCGGACGTTCTGGTGCGCCTCGACCGAGATCTGCGGGACGAGGCGGGCGAGCGCTGCCATCGCGCACAGCCCGATCACCGCGACCACCAGGAACGTGGCCCGCCAGCCGAGGTGCTGGCCGAGCAGGGTGGCTGCGGGGACTCCGACGATGTTGGCGACGGTCAGGCCGAGGAACATGGTCGCCACGGCCCGTGCCTGGCGCCCGTCGGCGACCAGCCGGGCGGCGACGACCGCACCGACGCCGAAGAAGGCGCCGTGCGGCAGCCCGGCCAGCACCCGCCCGGCGACCAGCCAGCCGAAGCCCGGAGCCAGCGCGGAGGCGAGGTTGCCGACGGTGAACAGCGCCATCAGAAGCAGGAGCATCCGTTTGCGCGGGATGCGCGAGCCGACGGCGGTGAGCAGCGGGGCGCCGAGCACCACGCCGATCGCGTACGCCGACACGAGGTAGCCCGCGGTGGGGACGGAGGTGCCCAGATCGTCCGCGACATTGGGCAGCAGGCCCATCATCACGAACTCCGTAGTACCGATGCCGAAGGCGCTCACCGCGAGTGCGAGCAGAGCCAGAGGCATGAAGAGAGACCTTTCCGAAGTGGGCCCCGTGCGCTCCGGCAGGCCCGGTGGGCCTGCGGAAGCGGGGGCAGGAGGAAACGCGGCCGTACGTGCACCGGCGCGGGCCGGCCGGGGCCGGATCGCACGGTGACGGACCGGCTTCCTCGCCGGCGACCTTGTTCCCGTTCGGAACAAATTCTCTCAGACGTTTTATGCCCGGAGGTGAACGGACCGTTGCGTCACAGTTCGACGCGGGCGGCGATCGGAAGATGGTCACTGTCCGTGGCCGGGAGCGTCCACGACGACATCGGCTCGACGCCCTTCACCATGATCTGGTCGATGCGGGCCATCGGGAACGACGCGGGCCAGCTGAATCCGAAGCCGTCTCCCGCCGCGCCCTGGGTGGAGCGCATCTGGGAGGTGACCGCGTTGAGCGAGCGGTCGTTCATGGTCCCGTTGAGGTCGCCGAGCAGGGCGACCCGTTCCAGCGGTTCGTGGGAGATGGCCTCGCCGAGGGCGTCCGCGCTCTGGTCCCGCTGACTGGCGGTGAATCCGGCGTGCAGCTTGACCCGTACCGAGGGCAGGTGCGCGACGTAGAAGGCCATCGGGCCCTCGGGAGTGGTGACGGTGGTCCGCATGGCGCGGACCCAGCCCATCTTGATGTCCACCGGACGGGTGTCGCTCAGGGGGTACTTGCTCCACAGGCCGACGGTCCCCTGCACCGAGTGGTACGGGAAGCGACCGGCCAGCGCCGATTCGTACGCCGCCACCTTGCCGCTGGGGAGTTCCTGGAGGGCGACGACGTCGGCGCCCGAGCCGGCGACCTGCTGGGCGGTGCCGGCGGGGTCGGGGTTGTCCGCGTTGACGTTGTGGGTGGCCACCGTGAGATCGCCGCCGGTGCCCGACTTGTCGGTGAGCAGCCCGCCGAAGAGGTTGAACCAGACGACGACCGGCAGCAGCAGGGCGATCAGCGCGGTCGCCGAGCGGCGCACCAGGCCCAGGATCAGCAGCAGCGGGACGAAGACGGCGCACCAGGGCAGGAACGTCTCGGTGAGGCTGGCCAGGTTGCCGATGGTGTTCGGGATCTGGGCATGGAGGAGCATCACGAGGGTCAGCAGGACCGAACAGCCGGCCAGGACGATCCCCCGCCGCCAGATGCCGCGGTCCCGGGTCAGTCTTTCGCGCAGGTCCCGGAAGCGGGATCCGGTGCGCTGCGTTCCCGCGTCGCCGTTCCCGGTGTCCGCCCTGTACGCCTGCACCATTGCGCTGTCCTCACTGCCTTGCCGTACACATCGCCGCGCCCCACGACCCTAGGCGATGCGCGATGCCTTTCCGGCCGTCGGCGACGGCCGTACTGCCACGAGGACGACGCGAACGGTGCGACGGGTTCCGGTCGCAGGGGGTCCGTGGTGCCTTGTGACAGAACGATCACACTCGCCCGGGCCCCGGGCGAGTCAGCCGTGGCCTGCGTCTTCACCGGGTCCGGCGGCGGCGGGCCTCGGCCCGAGCCCCTCGATCAGCAGGCCGATGATGCGGTCGGCGAGGTCCTCCGGAAGCGGCGCTTCGGGCCGGTGGATGGTGCGTACGAGCATGGGGCCGAGGAACAGGTCGTCCATCAGCTCGACGTCCGCGTCGCCCCGCAGCTCACCCGCCTCGACGGCACGGCCGACGGCGGCGAGCATCGCGGCCCGGCGGGGCGCGATCACGGTGCGCTGGTACTCGGTCCACAGCTTGGGATGGCTCTTCATCTGCGCGAAGACGTTGTGCAGCAGCACCGAGGAGCGCTGGGCGAGTCCACGGGTGCGCATGGACTCCAGCAGGACGCTCAGGTCGTCGAGGCCTCCGGTGCCGGAGACGTCGGGTTCCGGCGGCTCGATCTCGCGCAGGACGTCGACGAAGAGTTCCTCCTTGCCGGCCCAGCGCCGGTAGATGGTGGCCTTTCCGACCCCGGCGGTGCGGGCGATCCGCTCGATGGACAGCCCGGCGAGGGGCTCTCCCGCCTCCAGGAGCCCGACGACGGCATCCAGGATGGACCGCTCGGCCGCCGCGCTGCGGGGGCGGCCTCGGCGCGGCTCCTGATCGTCTCCGGGGCGGGGCTCCGGGTTCCGGCCGTCGTGGGCCTGCCGGTCCCGCTCCTCGGGGAGCCGGTCATCCCGGTCCGGTGCCTGAGCCTGCACGTGAAACCACCTTTCGCCGCCCCCGATTCTCCCCGACGCGGGCGGCGCCGGGCCGCATCAGCACCTGCCGTCCGGGCCTGACCGGGCACGCCCGGCCGGGCCCGGTCAGGACGAAGGCCCCGGACCGTGCGGGGCCGCCGGCCTCACCGTCCGGCGGGCGCTGGCACCGCCTCCTCGTCCTGCGCGGCCGTCTGCCCGGCAGGAGGCCTGCCCGGCAGGAACAGGGCGACCACGATCGTTCCTACCAGGGCGACGCCCGCCGAACCGATGGCCGTGACGTGCATGGCGCTCATGAAGGCGTCGTGCGCGGCAGCGACCAGCGGGGTGCCCGCCGGGCCCATCTTCTCCGCGACGCCGAGCGTCGCCTCGATCGACTCGCCCGCCACATCCCTGGCCGCAGCAGGGACCGCGTCGAGGTGTCCCTCGATGTCGCCGCGGTAGACGGTGGACAGCACCGAACCGAGGACGGCGATCCCGAGGGCACCACCGACCTGACGGAACGTGTTGTTGACGGCCGAGCCCGAGCCCGCCTTCTCGCGGGGCAGCGCCTGCATCACGGCGACCGTGACCGGCGGCATCACATGGGCCATGCCGGTGCCCTGGACGAAGAAGACCACGCACATCACCCAGACCGGGGTGGTGGCGTCGAACAGGGCGAACGCCGCCAGTCCGGCGGCGACCATCAGCATGCCGACGGTGCACACGGCGCGGGCGCCGAACCGGTCGACCACGAGCCGGGCGCGCGGGGCGAAGACCATCTGCGCGACGGCCAGGGGCAGGATCAGCAGCCCGGACTGAAGGGCGCTCCAGCCGCGCACGCTCTGCATGTAGAAGGCGGAGAAGAACGTCACACCCATCAGCGCGAAGAAGACCAGCGCGATGGCGGCGACGGCCGCGGAGAAGGCCGGCTTCCTGAAGTACGACACGTCGATCGCCGGGCTGCTGCTGCGCTTCTCGTGAAGGACGAACACGACCAGGACGGCCAGGCCGCCGATGACCGGCAGGAGTACGGAGACGTCGGTGAAGTCGGCGAGTTCGCCGCCGCGGATGATGCCGTACACCAGCAGCACCAGGCCGATGATGGAGAGCACCACACCGATCGGGTCGAGCCGTCCCGGCTTCGGGTCCCTGGAATCCGGCACGAGCACGACCATGGCGATCAGCGCGAGAACCACGACGGGCACGTTGACCAGGAAGATCGAGCCCCACCAGAAGTGTTCGAGGAGCAGTCCGCCGGTGATCGGGCCGATCGCGATGCCGAGGCCGACGCTGCCGGCCCAGATGCCGATGGCCTTGGGCTGCTCGTCACGCTCGAAGACGTTCATCAGGACGGCGAGCGTGGCCGGCATGACGAAGGCGGCGCCGAAGCCCATCACCGCACGCCAGGTGATCAGTTCGGCGGGCGATCCGGACATGGCGGCGAAGGCGGAGCCGGCACCGAACAGCACGATGCCGAAGAGCAGGACCTTCTTGCGCCCGATGCGGTCGCCGAGCAGGCCCGCGGTGAAGAGCAGTCCGGCGAAGACGAGCGTGTAGGAGTTGATGGCCCACTCCAGCTCGCTCTGGGTGGCTCCCAGACCGGTGGGCGAGGGGGAGGCGATCGTCTTGACGGCGACGTTCAGGATCGAGTTGTCCAGCACCACGATGAGCAGGCTGAACATCAGGACGGCGAGGATCGCCCAGCGGCGGCGGTGGACCGCCTCGGGGACCTGGGGCACGGCGACAGGAGCGCCGGACGGTATGGACATGAAGAAAAGCGTAACGTCATTTCGATACGAGACCGTCTCGTATTGGAAAGTCTTTACCGGCCGCCGTGGCACCGGATGCCACCCGGTGCGGCGGGCCCACTTCCCGGGAACGGCTCCGGGGTGCCACCATGGAAGCGATCCGGGGACGCCGTCAGGGCGCCTCGAGATGACGAAGGAGCCGTTGGCAATGTCGCTTCAGGCTGCACAGAACCAGTCCACACACCCCGCGGGAGCCCCGTCCGACAGCAGCAAGGCGCTGTACGGAGGCAAGAGCAACCGCCGCGTCACCGTCCACGACATCGCCGCCGCCACCGAGCGCGGCGAGAAGTGGCCCATGCTCACCGCCTACGACGCGATGACCGCGTCCGTCTTCGACGAGGCCGGCATCCCGGTCATGCTCGTCGGTGACTCCATGGGCAACTGTCACCTCGGCTACGAGACCACCGTGCCCGTCACGATGGACGAGATCGCCATCCTGTCCGCCGCCGTCGTCCGGGGCACCAAGCGCGCCCTGATCGTCGCCGACCTGCCCTTCGGGTCCTACCAGGAGAGCCCTGTCCAGGCCCTGCGCAACGCCACCCGGCTGATCAAGGAGTCCGGGGTCGGCGCGGTCAAGCTGGAGGGCGGCGAGCGCAGCCACGAGCAGATCAAGCTCCTGGTCGACGCCGGCATCCCGGTCATGGCCCACATCGGCCTGACGCCGCAGTCCGTCAACGCGATGGGCTACCGCGTGCAGGGCCGGGGCGAGGAGGCCGCCCAGCAGATGCTGCGCGACGCCAAGGCCGTACAGGACGCGGGCGCGTTCGCCGTGGTCCTGGAGCTCGTCCCGGCCGAACTGGCCGCCGAGGTCACCCGCACCCTGCACATCCCCACGGTGGGCATCGGGGCCGGCCCCGACACCGACGCGCAGGTGCTGGTCTACACCGACATGGTCGGCCTGACCGGCGGCAAGGTGCCGCGCTTCACCAAGCAGTACGCCGACCTGCGCCAGATCCTCGGCGACGCCGCGAAGGCGTACGCGGACGAGGTCGTGGGCGGCACCTTCCCCGCGCCGGAGCACACCTTCCACTGAGGCCGTGCGGGTCCGGCCCAGGCCGCACGGGCCCGCTTCCCACGACCACTGCCGCACCACCGACAGCCCGCCGACTTCCCCCATCGGCGGGCTGTCGCCCTGCTGTCGGCGGACTGTCGGCGCGCTGTCGGTGGCGGCTGGTCTGATGGTGGACATGACGCGAATCGACAAGAACCCCAGGAACGGCAAGAACGCCGTCGAGGTACGGGGGCTGGTCAAGCACTACGGCTCGACCAAGGCTCTGGACGGCGTGGACCTCGATGTGCGCGAGGGCACCGTCCTCGGTGTGCTCGGCCCCAACGGCGCCGGCAAGACCACCCTCGTACGAGTCCTGTCCACCCTGATCCAGCCCGACGCCGGACACGCGATCGTGGCGGGCTACGACGTGGTGAAGCAGCCCCGCGCGCTGCGCCGCACCATCGGCCTGACCGGGCAGTACGCCTCGGTCGACGAGAAGCTCTCCGGCTGGGAGAACCTCTACATGATCGGGCGGCTGCTCGACCTGCCGCGCAAGAAGGCCCGCACGCGCGCCGACGAGCTGCTGGAGCGCTTCTCACTCACCGACGCGGCGAAGAAGGCCGCGATGGAGTACTCCGGCGGAATGCGCCGCCGACTGGACCTCGCCGCCTCCATGATCGGCAGCCCTGCCGTGCTCTACCTGGACGAGCCGACGACGGGGCTCGACCCCCGTACCCGTAACGAGGTCTGGGACGAGGTGCAGCGGATGGTCGCGGAGGGGGCGACCGTGCTGCTCACCACCCAGTACATGGAAGAGGCCGAACAGCTCGCCAGCGAGCTCACCGTCATCGACAAGGGCAAGATCATCGCCCGCGGTGGTGTGGACGAGCTGAAGGCCAAGGTCGGCGGCCGCACCCTGCAGATCCGCCCCTCCGACCCGGCCGAACTGGCCGCGATGGCACAGGCCCTGCGGGAGGCCGGTCTCGACGGGATCGCAGGCGCCCAGGCGGTCCCGGACGAGGGACTGCTGTACGTGCCGATCCTCAGCGACGAGCAGCTCACCGCCGTGATCGGCCTGCTCGGCACCCGGGGCTTCTCGCTGGCGCACGTCGCCACCGCGCTGCCCAGCCTCGACGAGGTGTTCCTCGCCATCACCGGCGACAAGGCCACCGTCACCGACACGATCCCCCAGGAGGTCGCGGCATGAGCACGACGACTCTGACGCCCACCCCCACCGACGCGGCCGTGGCCGCCCCGGCCACGAAGGTCCACGACGAGGGCCGGATCGGGCTGCGGAACAACCTGCGCCACATCGGGGCGCTGGTGCGGCGCAATCTGCTCCAGATCAAGAAGGATCCGGAGTCGATGTTCGACGCGCTCCTGATGCCGGTCATCTTCGTCCTGCTGTTCGTGTACGTCTTCGGCGGCTCGGTCGGCGGCAGCATGGGCGGCGGCCGGCAGGAGTACCTGAACTACCTGATCCCCGGTCTGATGGCGATGATGGGTATGAACATCGCCATGGCGGTCGGCTCCGGTGTCAACGACGACTTCCGCAAGGGGGTCATGGACCGGTTCCGCACCATGCCGATCGCCCGCTCCTCGGTACTCATCGCGAAGATCGTGGTCGAGCTCGGCCGGATGATGGTCGCCACCCTGATCCTGCTGGCCATGGGCTTCGCGCTCGGCCTGGAACTCCACGGGTCGGTGCTCGGGCTGATCGGGGCGATCGCCCTGGCGGCCGCGTTCGGCGCCGCCATCATGTGGATCTTCATCCTGCTCGGACTGTCCATGAAGACGGCCCAGGCCGTCCAGGGAATGGGGATGATCGTGATGATGCCGCTCCAGTTCGGCTCCTCGATCTTCGCCCCGCCCACGACGATGCCCGGCTGGCTCCAGACGTTCACCGACTACAACCCACTGTCCAACCTGGCCGACGCGGCCCGCTCCCTCATGATGGGCACCCCGGTCGGCAACTCGGTCTGGCTGACGCTCGGCTGGACCGTGGTCATCACCGCGATCATGGCCCCGCTCGCGGTGTCCAGGTTCCGCAAGAAGTCCTGACCGAAGGGGTTCGGACCCTCTCAGTCCCGGTACGCGTCCACGAGGGCGGCGGCCTCCTCCATGGAGAGGCCGCCGCCCTCGGCGTACGCGGCCTCGTAGGCGGCGTCCACGAGGGCCGTACGGACCATCGCCTCGGCCCGGGCGAAGTTCTCCCGCTCCATCGACGTCTGGAAGTGCCCCTGCGGCAGCAGCGCCCGGCCGGCGGCCAGCAGCCGCGCACCGAGCTCCGCCCCGCGCTCCTCGCCGAGCCCGCCCAGCGCCCACGCCACCGTGACCAGGTGGATCACCGCCATCTGGGGCGCCACCATCTGCGTCAGCGGATCGCCCAGGCGCGTCAGCGCCTGCCGGCCCCGGTCCAGGGCACCTGCGTAGTCCCCGTCCTGGTTGTCCAGCCAGGCCAGGCCGCCCAGCACGAAGCCCTCGAAGATCGCCATCGTCTGGGACCTGAACTCTTCGAGCAGGATGGTGAACTGCTCGCGTGCATCGGCCGTACGGCCGGAACGGCCCAGCCACAGCGCCAGGAAGAGCCGCGCCGCCGGCCTCGCCTCGTGCCCCGTGTGCCGACCGTCGGCGAGCACCTCGCGCAGGATCGCCTCGCCCTCCGCGCCGCGGTCGAGCTCGGTGAGCGCGGAGGCGTACCGGGTGCGGAGCACCGACACCTGGGCCAGGGCGCCGAGCTTCTCCGCGTAGCCGACCGCGGCCTGGTAGTCCTCGGCCGCCCGGGTGAAGTCGCCGGTCTTCTCGTGCGCCTCGCCACGCGAGGAGAGCGCCTCGGCCATGCCCCAGTCGTCGCCGAGACGGCTGAAGATCTCCAGGCTCTCGTCGGCGTCCACGTGGGCCGCACCCGCCCAGTCGGGACGGTTGGCGAGCACGTTGGCACGCATCTGGAGCGCCGCGGCGAGCTCCCACTCGTACGCGAACTCCCGCGCGGCGCGGACCGTCTCGTCCAGCAGATGCCGCAGGTCCGCAACTCCCCCGGTCAGCATCACGGCGAAGAACCAGAGCGACGCGGGGCTCCGGCAGGTCTGCGGCTGCCCGGCCCGGTAGGTGGTGGCGATCCCCCGCAGCCGCTCCATGCTGGCCTCGTTCGTCCACTCGTCCATCGCGTGGTCCATGCTGACCAGCTGGATCAGCCCCACCTGACGCCGCGCCTCCTGGAGCAGTTCGGGTCCCATGGGCGGGGGCGCGTCGGTGCAGCGTTCGTGGATCGACGGCGCGGGCCGCACGGGAGGGGCGAAGGGATCGGGGCCGAGGGCCGCGGCGGCGTCGGCCCAGTGCAGGGCGTCGCTGCGCAGATTGCGGATCTGCCAGTACCAGGAGAGCGAGATCACCAGGCACAGCGACTCCTGCTCGTCCCGTGCGGCGACGGCGTGCCGCAGCGCGGTGCGCAGGTTCTCGTACTCGCGCCGGAAGAGCTCGATGGCGGCGCGCTGTCCGGCGCCGCGGAGCAGGGGATCGGTGGTACGGGCCAGCTCCCGGAAGTACACGAGGTGCCGGCGTTCGACGGCGTCCCGCTCCCCCGTCTCGTCGAGCCGCTCCGCCGCGTACTCGCCGACGGTCTCCAGGAGGCGGTAGCGCATCCCGCCGTCCGCCGCGGGTGCGGCGACGACCAGGGACTTGTCGACGAGTGAGCCGAGCAGCCCGGCGACCTCCCGCGCCTGCTGCGGCCCGTCCGCGCAGACCGCCTCGGCCGCTTCGAGGGTGCAGCCACCGGCGAAGACGGACAGCCGGCGCAGGGTGGCGTGTTCGTCATCGGCGAGCAGGTCCCAGGACCAGTCGACGACGGCCCGCAGGGTCTGCTGGCGCGGGAGCACGGTGCGGCTGCCACTGGTCAGCAGCCGGAACCGGTCGTCGAGCCGGTCGGCGATCTGCTGCGGGGTGAGCATCCGCAGCCGGGCGGCGGCGAGTTCGATGGCGAGGGGCAGACCGTCCAGGCGGCGGCAGATCTCGGCGGTGGCCGCCGCGGTCGCCCGGTCGGCGTCGACACGGAAGCCGGGCAGCGCGGCGGCGCCGCGATCGGCCAGCAGGCGCAGTGCCGTCGGGACGGGCAGCGGCTCGACGGGCCGGACGAACTCGCCTGGTACGCCGAGGGGTTCGCGGCTGGTGGCCAGGACGGTGAGCTCCGGGCAACGGGCCAGCAGATGATCGGCGAGGGCCGCGGCGGCCTCGATCACGTGCTCGCAGTTGTCCAGGAGCAGCAGCATGCGGCGCCGTGAGCAGTGTTCGGTGAGCCGGGAGAGCGGCTCACCCGCGCCCCGCTCGCCCGCCCCCCGTTCGGCGGCCCGGAGTTCCTCGGCACCGGCAGCGCGCAGCACGGTCTCGCGAGCGCCCAGGGCGCCGAGGACCGCCTCCGGTACCGCTTCGGGATCGTCGACGGGCGCGAGTTCGGCAAGCCAGACGCCGTCCGGCCAGGACGCGGGGTCGAAGGATTCCGCGGTCTCCTGGGAGAGCCGGGTCTTGCCCGCTCCGCCGGGTCCGAGCAGGGTGACCAGCCGGGCCCGGGAGAGGTCGCCGCGCAGGGCGGCGATGTCTCGCTCGCGCCCCACGAAGCTGGTGAGCCGGGCCCGTAGGTTGCCCTGCCGGACAACCGCTGCAGGGGTGCGTGGGGCGCTCGTCGGCGGAGCGGGGCGGGGCGGTTCCTGGCGGAGCAGTTCGGCGTGCAGCGCGCTCAGCTCGGGTCCCGGGTCGGTACCGAGCCGGTCGGCGAGTACGGTGCGCACCTCGTCGTACGCGGCCAGCGCCTGGGCCATCCGCCCGGCGTCGCGCAGGGCACGCAGCCGCAGCGCCTGGAGCGGTTCGTCGATGGGGTGCTCGTCGCAGAGCGCGGCCAGCTCCGGCAGCACCTCGTCGGCCCGGCCGAGCGCGAGCGCCGCGGTGAGCCGGGCCCGGCGGGCATCGAGGCGGCGGGCGGTCCAGCGGGCCGCGACGGCGTGCCGGTCGGGAAGGTCGGCCAGCGCCGGTCCCCGCCAGAGGCCGAGCGCATCGTCGAGGACGCTCAGGGCCTTCGCCGGATCGCCCGCCTCCAGGGCTCGTGCACCCTCCCCCGCGAGGCGTTCGAAGCGGTAGAGGTCGACGCTGTCCGGTTCGGCGGCCAGCCGGTAGCCACTCGAAGCGGAGGCGACCGCCGCATGGCCGAGCGCCCGCCGGAGCCGGCCCACGAGTGCCTGCAGGGCGCCCGGCGCGTCGGCCGGCGGGTCGCCGTCCCACACCTCGTCGACGAGCACCGCGACGGGCACCGTCCGGCCGGTGCGCAGGGCGAGCACGGCGAGCAGGGCGCGCAGCCGTGCCCCGCCGATGGCGACGGCCGTACCGTCGTCGCGAAGTGCTTGGGTGGTACCGAGGATGCCGTAGCGCACGCGCCCATTGTCCGTGACGGGGGCCGGGCCATCCACAGCCACCCGGCCGTACCCGCTCGCCCCGCCCGTATTACTGCCCGCCATGCCCCCACCCTCCATGGAACCACCGGCCCGATGCGAGACGTTTTCCGCGTGTCGCCTGTACCGTCGGGGCTCGCCGCCCCCAGGGCCTCTCATCTCCGCAGCCACCAGGAGCCCGCCGATGACCACCGCAACAGCCCGCAGCGACCGGCGGATCAGTCCGGTCTTCCTCGGCATCGCCGCCGTGACGGCGGTGTCCGGCTGGGCGGTGTGGACGGACTTCGCCGAGCAGCCGGGCTTCGCCACGTTCCTGTTCGTCACGGCGGCCTGGGTCGTCTCGCTCTGTCTCCACGAGTACGCCCACGCCCGGACGGCGCTGCACAGCGGCGACATCTCCATCGGCGCCAAGGGCTATCTGACCCTCAACCCCTTGAAGTACACACATGCGCTGCTGAGCATCGTGCTGCCCGTGCTGTTCGTGATCATGGGTGGCATCGGGCTGCCCGGTGGCGCGGTCTTCATCGAGCGGGGCCGGATCCGCGGCCGCTGGCGGCACAGCCTGATCTCGGCGGCGGGCCCGCTGACGAACGTCCTGTTCGCGCTCGTGTGCACCGCGCCGTTCTGGCTGGACGCGCTGGACGGCGTCCCGGTCGCCTTCCGGTACGCACTGGGCTTCCTGGCGCTGCTCCAGGTGACGGCCGCGATCCTGAACTCCGTACCGGTGCCGGGTCTGGACGGCTACGGGGTGATCGAGCCGTGGCTCTCGCACTCGGTCCGGCGCGCGGTGGAGCCGTTCGCGCCGTTCGGGCTGATCGCGGTCTTCGGCCTGCTGTGGGTCCCCGAGGTGAACGCGGCCTTCTTCGACGCGATCGACGCGCTGCTGCGGTCGCTGGGCGTCAGCGAGTTCGAGACGTACTGCGGTCTCGACGCCTACCGGTTCTGGCAGACGGCGAATCCGGTCTGCGCGATGAACGGGTAGCTGCCCTACACGCCCTGCGCGGTCTGGGCGGCCTGCGCGTTCCCGACGCGCTGCCGGCGTACGTAGTACCAGGACATGTTGGACGAGAGTCCGACCAGCAGCACCCAGACGATCCCGAGGAGCCAGCTGCCCTGCACGAAGGAGATCACGGCGGCTGCGACGGCGAGGACGCAGACGGCGATGGCGTAGAGAGCGAGGCGGGGCATGGGGGTGGCTCCTGTCGGGGGATGATGCGCGGTCCCGTCCAGTGTCCCCCATGCCCCCGGCCGCCGGGAGCAGGGTGCGGTGGCCGGCTCACACGTCGGTGGTGCGCAGCCCCGCGTGTGCCTTGTAGCGGCGGTTGACCGAGATCAGGTTGGCAACGAGTGACTCGACCTGGTGGGCGTTGCGAAGCCGGCCCGCGAAAATGCCGCGCATCCCCGGGATGCGGCCGGCCAGTGCCTGGACGATGTCGGTGTCGGCGCGGACCTCGCCCAGCACCAGCACGTCGGTGTCGATCTCCTCGATCGCCTCGTCCTGGAGCAGTACCGCCGAGAGGTGGTGGAAGGCGGCTGTGACGCGGGACTCCGGCAGCAGGGCGGCGGCCTGCTCGGCGGCGCTGCCCTCCTCGGGCTTCAGGGCGTAGGCGCCCTTCTTGTCGAAGCCGAGCGGGTTGACGCAGTCGATGACGAGTTTGCCGGCGAGTTCGTCGCGCAGGGACTCCAGGGTCTTGGCGTGCCCGTCCCAGGGCACCGCGACGATCACGACGTCGCTGTCGCGCGCGCAGTCGGCGTTGTCCGCGCCGCGGACGCCGTGCCCCAGCTCGTCGGCGGCGGCCTGCGCGCGGTCCGCCGCACGGGAGCCGATGATCACGTCCTGTCCCGCGCGGGCGAACCGGTAGGCGAGTCCGCGCCCTTGCGGGCCTGTGCCGCCGAGGACACCGATGGTGAGGCCGGACACGTCGGGAAGGTCCCAGGGGTCCTTGGCGGGGGGCTTGGGCGCGCTGCCGCTGTCATTTGTAGTCATGGCCCCGACACTACTGCCAGGTACGAGGGCGGGACGCTGCGTCCTCGGCCAGTGGGACGGACCTTCACGCGCGTCCTCGTACGGATGGTTCCGCCGCCGTTCGCCGGTGCGGGGCCCCTGCGTGGTGCATGATGCCGGGCCATGGATGCCGTACGGGTGGCGCTGCTGCGTGAGGTGCTTGCCGGGACCCAGTGGCCGTCGGCAGCCCGGCGGTTCGCCGGGACGCTGCGCTCGTCCGTCGTGCCGCACGGGGGCGGACTGCTGCTGGTGGGGACCGAGGTGTACGAGCCGTGGCACCTGGCGGCCCACCTGGTCGACGAGTCCACCTGGTCGGGGCTGCCCGAGCTGGTGCCCACGCTGGTGCGCCACCGGGTGGAGCCGGGCCGCCCGGCGCACCTGGCGGTGGGGCTCGGCCGCATCGAGGCGGCCGGGCGGGGCGAGACGCTGCTCGTGGTGGTGCCGGAGCGGCCGGGCGAGGGACTGCTGGAGCGGGTGCACGATGCCCGCAGGGCCGGGGCGACGGTCCTGTCGCTGGACAACGGTGATCCGGAGGTCCGGGGGCTCGCCCACGAGGCGCTCTCCGTGACGGGCGGTGACGAGGTGGACCTGGACACGGTCCAGCACCTGGTCAGCGCTGCGGCCGGGGAGAACAGCGCGCCTGTGCAGCGCGGCCGGCGGCGGTTCCGGGACCGGCTGTCCCGGCTCGCCGACCAGCTGACCGCGCCACCGCCGGCGCGGTGGTGACCCGGAACACCGCCGGCCCGGCTCCACGGTCGTAAATCTGTTTGCACCGGGCACGCACCGGGACGGACCATGTCTCCTCGTGACCTCTCGCCCCTCCCTCGCCGCCAGGCTCGCCGCGCTGCTGCCCGACCTCTCGCCCTGGCGTTCCTCGGCGGACTTCCGCCTGCTGTGGGTGCAGGGGATCGTCACCTACTTCGGCAGTTTCATGGCAATGATCGCGCTGCCGCTCCAGATCAAGGACCTCACCGGGTCCCCGCTCGCCGTCGGCGCGATGGGCGCGGTCGAGCTGGTGCCGCTGGTCGTGTTCGGGCTCTACGGCGGTGCGCTCGCCGACGCGGCGGACCGCCGCAAGGTCATCCTGGCCACGGAGGCGGGGCTCGGTCTGCTCGCGCTCGTCCTCCTGGTGAACGCGGCCCTGCCCGATCCGCTGCTGTGGCCGCTCTACGTGGTGGCCGGCGGCGTCTCCGCGCTCGCGGGGCTCCAGCGGCCCGCGCTGGACTCCCTGATGGCCCGCATCGTGCCGCACGACCAGCTGGGCGCGGCCGCCGCGCTGAACTCGCTGCGCTGGCAGGCCGGCGCGATCATGGGACCGGCGCTGGCAGGCCTGGTGGTGGCCTATGCCGGTCACGCCACGGCGTACGCGGTCACCGTCGTCACGTTCGCCGTCTCCGTGGCTCTGTGCCGCAGGCTCGCGCCCGCGCCGCCCGCGGAGGAGGGGACGAAGCCGTCGCTGCGCGGCATCGCGGAGGGGGCGCGCTACGCGTGGAGCCGGCCGGTGCTGCTCGGGACGTACGCGATCGACATGGCGGCGATGTTCTTCGCCTTCCCGAACACGATCTTCCCGTTCCTGAGCGACGAACTGGATGCCGAGTGGTCGCTGGGACTGATGTACGCGGCGGGCTCGGTCGGCTCCCTCGTGCTGGGCCTGACCAGCGGCTGGACCTCGCGGGTGCGCCGGCATGGACTGTTCGTGGTGTTCGGTGCGGCCGTCTGGGGGCTGGCCATCGCGGCGGCCGGGTGGTTCGGCAACGTATGGCTGGTGCTGGTCTGCCTGACGGTCGCCGGTGCGGGCGACATGCTCAGCGGGCTCGGCAGGTCGACCATCTGGAACCAGACGATCCCGGAGGAGCTGCGGGGCCGGCTGGCGGGCATCGAGGTGCTCTCGTACAGCGTGGGCCCGCAGCTGGGCCAGGTACGGGCCGGCGGTATGGCGGGGTGGACGGGGACCCGGACCGCGGTCTGGTCCGGGGGCGTGGCCTGCGTCGCCTCGGTGGCGCTGCTGGCGGCGGCCCTGCCGAAGCTCCTCACGTACGACTCGGAGACGGACGAGGACGCGCTGCGCAGACGGGCACGGAGCGAGGAGGCCCTGCGGGCGGCGTCGACGGGCTGAGCCCGGGGCCGCCGGCCCCGGACCCCCGCCTCAGAGGCCTCTCAGCCGCTCGCGTCCTCGTCCGGACCCTGGCGATCGTGCCATTTGGGGTCGGTCTCCCACTCCAGATTCCGCTCCTGCGCGGTCTCCATCGCGTGCTGCGCCTCCTGGCGGGAGGTGTACGGGCCGAAGCGGTCCTTGGCCGGGCACTCGGGGCCCTCCTCGACCTTCTTGTGCTCCAGGCAGTAGAACCACTCGCCCGGCTTGCCGACCGTGCGCTTCTTGAACAGGGCCATCAGCGGCTCCTTTCGTCGGTGCCATGCTGCCCCATACCCGCTGGTTAGGGCCTGTCATTCGGATCAGGCCGGATCCCGGACCCCGCGAGCCCGGCATGATCCGAATGACAGGCCCTAAACTCGCTGGCATGTCTGGCCAGTCGCTGCTTGTACCAGGGGAGCTCACTCCCGTCCGTTCCGTGCCCGGAAACATCCGGCGCCCCGAGTATGTGGGCAAGCCCGCCCCGACGCCGTACAGCGGCCCGGAGGTCCAGGACGCCGGCACCGTCGAGCGCATGCGCGTCGCGGGACGCATCGCCGCCCAGGCCATGGCCGAGGCGGCGAAGCACATCGCCCCGGGTGTCACGACGGACGAACTCGACCGGGTCGCCCATGAGTTCATGTGCGACCACGGCGCGTATCCGTCGACGCTGGGGTACCGGGGCTTCCCCAAGTCGCTCTGCACCTCGCTCAACGAGGTGATCTGCCACGGCATCCCGGACTCCACTGTGCTGCGCGACGGCGACATCGTGAACCTCGACGTGACGGCGTACATCAACGGGGTGCACGGCGACAACAACGCCACCTACCTCTGCGGTGACGTGGACGAGGAGTCGCGGCTGCTCGTGGAGCGCACCGAGGAGTCGCTGAGGCGGGCGATCAAGGCCGTGCGGCCGGGCCGCCAGGTCAATGTGATCGGCCGGGTCATCGAGTCGTACGCGAAGCGCTTCGGGTACGGGGTGGTGCGGGACTTCACGGGGCACGGGATCAACTCCTCGTTCCACTCCGGGCTGATCATTCCGCACTACGACAGCCCGCACGCCACCACCGTGATGCAGCCCGGCATGACCTTCACCATCGAGCCGATGCTGACGCTCGGGTCCCACGACTACGACATGTGGGACGACGGCTGGACCGTGGTCACGAAGGACCGGAAGCGCACGGCTCAGTTCGAGCACACGCTCGTGGTGACGGAGACGGGTGCCGAGATCCTGACACTCCCGTAACCCCACCGACCACCTCCTCGTCCGACGGCCGCCCCTTCCGGGCGGCCGTTCTGCGTGTACGCGGCGGTCCGCGCCCGCACGTTTTTACCGACAGGTCGTCGGGAAGTGGTTGACTTAGGTATGCCTAAGTAGGAAGATCGACGCATCGGCAGGCTCCGGGGCGAACAGCCTCGGCGGACCGATGCTTCCGTCTCTTTCTGGACTTCCCGTCCCCCTCGGTCCCCGGAGGCCCGCCTTGGACGCAACCGTCACCGCCACGCCCTTCTCGACGCTGATCCGCACCGCGTCGCACGAGCAGCACACCGAGGCGGAGACCTCGACCTTCATGAGCGATCTGCTCGGCGGGCGACTGGGGGTGGACGCGTACACGCGCTACACCGAGCAGCTGTGGTTCGTGTACCGGGCGCTGGAGGCCGGGGCCCAGGCACTGGCCGAGGACCCGGTCGCCGGGCCGTTCATCCGGCCCGAGCTGATGCGCACCGCCGAGCTGGAGCGCGATCTGGCGCATCTGCGGGGTGCGGACTGGCGCGAGGGCCTGGAGCCGCTCCCGGCCACGGCCGCGTACGCCGACCGGGTCGCCGAGTGCGCTCGCACCTGGCCCGCCGGGTACATCGCGCACCACTACACCCGCTACCTGGGCGACCTCTCGGGCGGTCAGATCATCCGCGACAAGGCGGAGAAGACGTGGGGCCTCGCGCACAAGGGTGACGGGGTGCGGTTCTACGTCTTCGAGGAGATATCCAACCCCGCCTCCTTCAAGCGGGGTTACCGGGAGCTGCTGGACGCGGTGAACGCGGACGATCTGGAGAAGCAGCGGATCGTGGACGAGTGCAAGCGCGCGTTCGCGCTGAACACCGCGGTGTTCCGGGAGCTGGGCGAGGTGTTCCCGCTCAGCGCCTGAGGACTGTCGGCGGCGGGGTACCCGGACCCGGGTACCCCGCCGCCTCGTCGTGTCCTCAATCGCCGAACGGGCTCGACTGCGCCAGTACGACCCGGCCGCCGATCTCCACCGCGCCGCCCGGTGCGGGCGCCGTGAGGATCTGGGAGCCGCGGCCCTGCATGATGTTCAGGGCGCGGCCCAGCTGAGCGCTGAGCAGCAGCGCCGCCGCCCCGGTCGCCTCGTCCTCGGCGATTCCGTCGTCCCGGCGCGGGAACGCCCGTGCCCTCACCCGGCCCGCGGCCTCGTCCTCCCACGCCCATGCGTAGAGCCAGCCCTCACCGGGCGGCGGGGCCGGCAGCGCATCGACCTCGGCGACCGAGCCGTACTGCTGAAGCGTGCGCGGCGGCGCCCACTCGGGGCGGGCGGTGATCCAGCTGAACTCGCCGTCCTGGCGGGCGAAGACCTCCCCCACCCCCAGCTCCAGGATCTCCAGGTCCAGCAGCCATGCGGCGCCGACCACGGGGTGTCCGGCGAACGGCAGCCGAAGCCCCGGTGTGTAGATGTCCAGGTGGCCGCGTTCGGGGTCGTCCACGAACACGGTCTCGCTGAAGCCGAGTTTCCGGGCGAGCTCCTGCCGGGAGACCTCGTCGGGGTGGTCGCGACCGTCGCGTACGACTCCGAGCGCGTTGCCGTGCCGGCCGTCGGGGCCGCAGAACACGCGCAGCACGTCGATGCCGGCGGGTACCTCGTATTCACTCACGAGCGCATTCAAGCACCGCCCGGGCACCCGCCCCGCGAGAAGGACGGTACCCGGGCGGTGCGCCGGGGATCAGACGGTACGGCGACGGCGGGCCACGACGACCGCTCCCGCACCGGCCGCCACGATGACGCCCGAGGCGGCGAACAGGGTGCCGGCCGGGAGGTCGGAGCCGGTGGAGGCCAGGGCGCCCGAGCCGCCGACCGTGCCGGCGCCGCCCACGGTGCCGCCGGTGGACGAGCCGCCGATCGGGAACGGGCCGCCGCGGGGGACGCGGTCGTCGTCCTGCACGATCCGGGCCTCGCGGCCGCGTACGCGGACCGGGTCGCCGTGCTGCACGACGGACGGATCGCGGTGGCGGGCCCGCCGGCCGGGGTGTTCACCGGCGCCTTGCTCAGCGAGGTCTACCGGCAGCCGGTCGAGGTGTTCCCGCATCCGCGGACGGGGGTGCCCCTCGTCGTCCCGGAAAGGGTCTCTTGACCATCGCTTGACCTTTTCAGGGCTCGCTCATGGGTCGGCTGTGATCCTTCCGTTCCTGCGAGTCCCCAGTGAGAGCTGAATCACTGCACGGGTGGGTATCGGTCAGGTAAGCCTCGGTTAAGTTAGGTCCGCCTCACCCACCTTTGTCCGACCGTTCCCCCTTCTCCTTCGTCCTCAAGTGGAGCCCGCATGCGAGCCGTTCGTTTCTCCGTCGTCACCGCTGCCGCCACCGTGGCCGCCCTGACCGCCGTCACGGGCTGCGCCGAGAAGAGCGACGGCAAGGGCGAGGGTGCCGTCCAGGTCGTCGCCAAGGACGACTCCTGCGAGGTCTCGAAGACGAAGCTGCCGGCCGGGCACATCGAGCTGGCCGTGCAGAACAAGGGCTCCAAGGTCACCGAGGTCTACGTCCTGTTCCCGGACGACCGCATCGTCGCCGAGCGCGAGAACATCGGCCCGGGCACCAAGGCCACCATCACCGCCGAGATCAAGGCCGGTGCGTACGAGATCGCCTGCAAGCCCGGCATGAAGGGCCACGGCATCCGTCAGAAGATCGAGGTCAGCGGCGGCAAGGTGGCCAAGCGCAGCCCCGAGATGGACAAGGCCGTCGCCGCCTACCGCACCTACGTCCAGGCGCAGGCCGACGAGACGCTGCCGAAGGTCAAGGTCTTCACCGACGCCGTCGCCGCCGGTGACCTCGAGGCCGCGAAGAAGGCCTACGCCGACTCCCGTATCGGCTGGGAGCGCACCGAGCCGGTCGCCGAGTCCTTCGGCGACATCGACCCGAAGGTCGACGTCCGCGAGGACGGCCTGGAGGACGGCCAGAAGTGGACCGGCTGGCACCGCCTGGAGAAGGCGCTGTGGCAGGACAAGAAGCTGGGCACCGAGGAGAAGGCGCTCGCGCCCACCCTCTACAAGGACCTGCTCGACTGGCAGAAGCGGGTCGGCACGGCGGAGATCACCCCGACCTCGATGGCCAACGGCGCCAAGGAGCTCCTCGACGAGGTCGCCACCGGCAAGGTCACCGGTGAGGAGGAGCGCTACAGCCACACCGACCTGGTCGACTTCAAGGCCAACGTCGAGGGTGCGGAGAAGTCCTACGAGCTGCTGAAGCCGATCGCCACGAAGAACGACGCGGCGCTGACCTCCTCCCTGGACAAGCAGTTCGCGGCACTGAACACGCTGCTCGACAAGTACCGCACGGACAAGAACTCCTACGTGTTCACCTCGTACGAGAAGGTCGGCAAGGCGGACCGCAAGGAGCTGTCGGACGCGGTCAACGCGCTGGCCGAGCCCCTTTCGCGGCTCGCCGCCGCGGTGACGAAGTAACCGGCCGGAAGGAGGTTCCGGACATGTCCGAGCAGAATCGGCAGACATCCGACGACGCCACCGAGACCTCCGGCGGCGCCCCGTCCCGGCGGGCGCTGCTCGGCTGGGGAGGCGCCGGGCTCGCACTCGGCGCGGCGGCAGCCGGCGGCGCGGTGGCCGCGGTGCGTTCCGGGGACACCCCGGTGACGGCCGCGGACAGCGGCGCGGCGGTTCCGTTCCACGGTGCGCACCAGGCCGGGATCGCCACCGCCGTCCAGGACCGCCTGCACTTCGCCGCGTTCGACGTGACGACGAAGGACCGCGCGGAACTGGTCGCGCTGCTCAAGGAGTGGACCCGGGCGGCCGAGCGGATGACGGCCGGCCACGCGGTCGGCGACGGGGCCTACGGGGGCCTGGCCGAGGCGCCGCCGGACGACACGGGCGAGGCCCTGGGGCTCAAGCCGTCCCGGCTGACGCTGACGATCGGCTTCGGCCCCTCGCTGTTCGCCAAGGGCCGGTTCGGCCTGGAGGACCGGCGCCCCGAGGCGCTCGTCGAGCTGCCCAAGTTCCCCGGCGACAACCTCGACAGGGCCCGCAGCGGCGGCGACCTGTGCGTCCAGGCCTGTGCGGACGACCCGCAGGTCGCGGTGCACGCCATCCGCAACCTCGCCAGGATCGGCATGGGCCGCACCGCGATCCGCTGGTCGCAGCTGGGCTTCGGCAAGACGTCCTCGACGACGCCCGACGCCCAGACCCCGCGCAACATGATGGGTTTCAAGGACGGCACCCGGAACATCTCCGGCACCGACACCGCCGCCCTCGACCAGCACGTGTGGGTCGGCGGGAAGGACGGGGCCGGCTGGATGACCGGGGGTTCCTACCTGGTGGCGCGGCGCATCCGGATGCACATCGAGACCTGGGACCGGACCGGACTGCAGGAGCAGGAGGACGTCTTCGGCCGCGACAAGGGCGAGGGCGCCCCGGTCGGCAAGGCGAAGGAGCGCGACGAGCCGTTCCTGAAGGCGATGCTGCCGACCGCTCACGTACGGCTCGCGCACCCCGACACCAATGACGGGGCGACGATCCTGCGGCGCGGCTACTCCTTCACCGACGGGACGGACGGCCTGGGGCGGCTCGACGCCGGGCTGTTCTTCCTCGCGTACCAGCGAGACACCCGCAAGGCGTTCGTACCGCTGCAGCGGCGCCTGGCGGCACACGACGCACTCAACGAGTACATCCAGCACGTGGGTTCGGCGCACTTCGCCGTCCCGCCGGGCGTCCGCGACAAGGACGACTGGTGGGGCCGGGCGCTGTTCTCGTAACGGGACTCGAAGCGGAAAGGGAACCGAAACGTGTTCAGTAACTTCCTGATCGGCCTGCGCGAGGGCCTTGAGGCCAGCCTGGTCGTCTGCATTCTCGTCGCGTACCTGGTGAAGACCGGCAACCGGCACAAGCTGGTGCCGATCTGGATCGGCGTCGCCATCGCGATCGTCGTCAGTCTGGCCTTCGGCGCCGGTCTCGAGTTCGGTTCGCAGGAGATGACGTTCAAGGCCCAGGAGGCGCTCGGCGGTTCGCTGTCGATCCTCTCGGTCGGTCTGGTGACCTGGATGGTCTTCTGGATGCGCCGCACCGCACGGCATCTCAAGGCGGAGCTGCACGGCAAGCTCGACGCGGCGCTCGCGATGGGCACCGGCGCCCTGGTCGCCACGGCGCTGCTCGCGGTGGGCCGTGAGGGCCTGGAGACCTCGCTGTTCGTGTGGCGTGCGGTGCACGCGGCGGATGACGGCTGGCATCCGATGATCGGTGCGGTGCTGGGCATCGCCACGGCCGTCGTGCTGGGGTGGCTGTTCTACCGGGGCGCGCTGAAGATCAACCTGGCGAAGTTCTTCACCTGGACCGGCGGCATGCTGGTGGTCGTCGCCGCGGGTGTGCTCGCGTACGGCGTCCACGACTTGCAGGAGGCCGAGTTCATCGGCGGTCTGCAGAACCGGGCGTTCGACATCAGCGCGACGATTCCGCCGGACAGCTGGTACGGCACGTTGCTGAAGGGGACGTTCAACTTCCAGCCCGATCCGACCGTTCTCCAGATCACGGTGTGGGCGCTGTATCTGATCCCCACCCTCGCGCTGTTCCTCTCCCCGGTAGGGTTCGGACGGTCAGAGAGCCCTGCAGTGGGGGCGACGGATCAGAAGGCGCGGAAAGCAACGGATGAGAAGCCTGAGGCCGGTTCGGCTGGCGACGGGGCTCGCGGCAGCGACGATGCTGACCATGACGGCGAGCGGGTGCGTGACGGTGCACGGCGAGCTGGAAGTCGTCCCGGCGGCGACGCGGTCTGAGGCCGCGCGGGCCCTGGATGCCTTCACCACCGCGTACAACGCGGCGGACAAGGCCTACGACCCCGCGCTGGACGCGGAGCAGGTCACCGGTTCGCTCGGCGCGATCAACCAGGCGGGGCTGCGGGCCCGCCAGAAGAACTATCCGAACGGCAACGCGAAGCACCGGGCGCTGGAACTGACCGACGCGAACTACGTCATCCCGAAGAAGGCCGGCTGGCCGCGGTGGTTCCTCGCGGACACGGACTCCAACCGTGATCAGGACAGCGGGAAGCTCGACACCCGCTGGCTGTTCGTCTTCGTCAAGTCCGGCCCCGACGTGGGGTGGAAGGCCGCCTATCTGTCGGTCGCCACCCCCTCCCAGCTCCCCGACTTCGTGAAGGACGGCGAGGGGCGGGCCACGCCGGTGGCCGCGGACAGCAGCGAACTGGCGGTGGCTCCGCAGGACTTGGGTGCGCGGTACACGGGATACCTGCAAAAGGGCACGCCGGACGTGTTCGCCCCCGGAGCGTCCACCTCGGAATGGCGCGACGCCCGCCTGAACACCCGGCGGGCCGGCTTCTCCTACCAGTACATCGACCGGCCGCTGAACAGCGGGGCGTTCGGGCCGCTCGCCCTGAAGACGGCGGACGGTGGCGCGCTGGTCTTCTTCAGCAGCAAGCACTTCGAACAGCAGACCGCGGCGAAGGGGCTGCGTCCGACGGTCTCCCGTGACGTCGAGGCACTGCTGACCGGAGAGGTGCAGAGCACGCTCACGAAGGAGCGGGTCTCCAGCCAGCTGGTGTACGTCCCCAAGAAGGGTGCCGGGTCGGGCAAGGTGATCATGCTGAACCGTGTGCCGGGGCTGACGGCGGCGAAGGGGTCCTAGGCGGATCCCGTGCCGGGGCTGACGGCGGCGAAGGGGTCCTGGGGGACCCCTCTCCCTCACTCCCGCCCCGGCTACCGGCTCATTGGCCAGGCCACCGACTCGTGGTCGACGTCGCTCTGCTCGGCGGAGCCCACGAACCGCGCACACGCGTCCGTCAGGGTCTCCAGCAGCGTCAGCGGGTCCGGCAGTGGATTCTCCGGTCCCCGGACCCAGCGGACGTCCACCTCACCGGGGAGCATGGCCGGCGGCAGCAGCACATAACTGCCTCGGCAGTGCCACCGCAGTCCGGGGTGCTCGTCCATCGTCTCGGGGTGGCAGTCCAGCTCGCACGGCCACCACTCGTCCTCGTCCTCCGGCGTACCGCGCGTCGCGGTGAAGAAGAGCATCCGGTCGTCACCGGAGCGGGCCACCGGGCCCACCTCGATACCGGCGGCGAGGAGCCGTTCCAGCGCCTGCGTGCCCGCCGACAGCGGCACGTCGAGAACGTCGTGGATCATGCCGGTCGCCGTGATGAAGTTGGCCTGCGGCTGGCTGCGCGCCCAGCGCTCGATCTGTGCACGGTCGGTCGTGGACTGCGTCTGCCAGGCGAAGGAGACCGGATGCCTGGCGGGGGTGGGACAGCCGACGCGTTCGCACGAACATCGGTAGCCGATCGGATGGGCGGCGGGCGCGATCGGCATCCCCGCCTCGGCGACAGCCAGGAGCAGCGCCTCCCGTGCGGTGCCGTCGACATCGCCCTGCTGCGGTTTGGGCCGTCGGCGCAGCCAGTGGGAAAACCTGCTCTCCGAGCCGCGACTATGGCTGAAATCGGCGCCCATCTATCCCCTTACCTCAGCGTTGCCCCTGCCCATGGTCCCACCATCCTGCGCTTCGGGTGGCCAGAGTCCTGAAGCGGGGTACGACGAGCGATGCTGCACAGTGACCGCTATCACACTTATTGTCATGAAATGGCGGATGAATTTCAGGTGTTCGGAGCCCCGGAAGGAGGCAGCCGCCGCCCGCCGCCCCCGTACGGAGCGAGGCGGTCGCACATATCACAGCTGCGCGGAACCACCCGATCGGTCCACTGCGCCGCGGCCCCGGACGGCGCACCATGGGCTCACGCACACACCCGTGCGACGCACCGGCCGCAGCGGCCACCAATGCCGCAGCGACGATTCGTGAGGAGCCCTCATTGCCTCGTGAAGCCACACCCCGCCGCTACCTGATGTGCGCCCCGGCGCACTTCAAGGTGACGTACTCCATCAACCCCTGGATGGACCCCACCAAACCCGTCGACCTGCCGCTGGCGCAGACCCAGTGGGAGGACCTGCGCGACCGCTACCGCACCCTCGGTCACACCGTCGAGCTGCTCACGCCCCACCCGGAACTGCCGGACATGGTCTTCGCCGCCAACGGGGCCACCGTCATCGACGGCCGGGTGCTGGGGGCCCGCTTCGCCTACCAGGAACGGTTCCCGGAGGCGGCCGCCCACCGCGACTGGTTCCGCGGCCACGGCTTCACCGAGGTCCGTGAGCCGGTCCACGTCAACGAGGGCGAGGGCGACTTCGCGGTGACCTCCTCGTACGTCCTGGCGGGGCGCGGCTTCCGGTCCAGTCCGCTCTCGCACGACGAGGCCCAGGAGTTCTTCGGGCGGCCGGTGATCGGCCTCGATCTGGTCGATCCGCGCTACTACCACCTGGACACTGCGCTGAGCGTGCTGGACGACGCGGCCGACGAGATCATGTACTACCCGGGCGCCTTCTCGCCGGGCAGCCGGGCCGTGCTGGCCCGGCTCTTCCCGGACGCGCTGATCGCGAGCGAGGCGGACGCGGCCGCGTTCGGGGCTGAACGCGGTGAGCGACGGGCTCCACGTACTGCTGCCGCAGGCCGCCACGGGCCTGTTCGACCCGCTGCGGGACCGCGGCTTCGAACCGGTGCCGATGGATCTCGGCGAGCTGCTCAAGGGCGGCGGCAGCGTGAAGTGCTGCACCCAGGAGCTGCGCGGCTAGCCGGCCGGAGAGTCAACGGCCGGAGGGGTCCTCCGGCTCCTGCGGGGGCGGCCAGGCATCGCCCCAGTCGATGTCCCGGGCGGCGCGGTACAGCTCGCCGTGCCGCTTGGTGACCGTGGCGCGTTGCAGCGCCTCGTCCCGGGTGCAGAGTTCCAGCAGCACCTGGCCCTTGCGGATCTGCGGCCGGCGCGTGATCCGCGCGTCCACGGGCCGGGGGGTGAAGCGGGTGGCCACGACGTAGCTGAACTTCTCGTCCTCGTACGGCAGCGAGCCGCCCTTCACCTTCCGGTGCAGCGAGGAGCGGCTGACCCGGGCAGAGAAGTGGCACCAGTCCGTGCCCGGCCCGATGGGGCAGGCATCGCTGTGCGGGCAGGGCGCGGCGACGGTGAGTCCGGCGGCGATCAGCCGGTCCCGGGCCTCGATGATGCGGGCGTAGCCGTCGGGGGTGCCGGGCTCGACGACCACGACGGCCTGCGCCGCACGGGCCGCGGCGTCGACGAGGGCGGTGCGGGCCTGCGGTGTGAGCTCGTTGAGCACGTAGGAGACGGTCACCAGGTCGGTGGCGTCGAGGGCGAGGTCCTTGCCGATCCGGGCCCGCTGCCACTCGGCGGCGCGCAGTCCCGGGATGCCCGAGGCCGCGGCCAGTTCGCGGCCCAGTGCGAGGGCGGGCTCGGCCCAGTCCAGAACGGTGGTCCGTGGCCCCTCCCAGGCCCCGGCGACCGCCCAGCTCGCCGCTCCGGTGCCGCCGCCGACGTCGGTGTGCGTGGCCGGCGCCCAGTCCGGGGCGGCGTCGCGCAGGGCGTCGAGGGCGGACCGTACCGCCTCGAAGGTCGCGGGCATGCGGTAGGCGGCGTACGCGGCGACGTCCGAGCGGTCGCGGAGCAGCGGGGTGTCGGTGGGAGTGGTCCCCCGGTAGTTGGCGATGAGCCGGTCGACGGCCTGGGTGGCCTGCTTGGGCGGCAGCCCGTCGAGGAGTCCGGCCAGGGCCGCGCGCAGGGCTTCCGCGGTGGGGAGGGTGACGTTCACCGAGGAATTGTAGGCGGACGCGAACGGGCCCGGGCTCCGCACAGGATCGGGACGGAATGAAAACGGAACCGAACTGTAAACGCATACACGCCAGTTGCTACGCTGACCGCCGCGAGGTCGTGTCGTGCCCATCGGGGGGACCATGAGACTGAAGTTCGGGCGCCTGACTCCGGTCGGCGGTGGGAGCACGAGGCAGAGGGTCGTGCGCCTGGCTCTGGTCGGTGGGCTGGTGGTGCTGGCTCTGCTGCTCCTGCTGTCCGCCGGCGGTGGTGACAGCGGCGACAGGAAGGCCGACGCCAAGCCGAAGAAGCCGGTGAAGAAGAGCGCGGGCCCGGCGACGCAGCTGACCGTCCCGTCCACGTACACGACCCGGCGTGGCTGGGAGCTCATCGGCACCTCCCCCGACTACGCGCTCTCCCGGACGACCGGGCGGCTCGCCTATCTGGTGCGGACGGCCGAGGGCGAGTACCAGCTGCGGACCATCGACCCGGAGACCGGGCGGGCCGGCTGGAGCGGGGACGCCTGGCGCCCGCCGGCCGCGATGCACTTCCCGAAGCTGCTGACCGTCACCACGGACGACCAGGAGTACTTCGTGACCTGGGCGTACGGGAAGGTCGGCGAGGACGCTCCGGCGCCGGCCGACCGGATCGTCTCCCTCGACGTGTACACCGTGGAGAACGGCAGCCGGCAGCGGGTCGAGGTGCCGTGGAGGTCGGTGCCGACCGTCATCGCCACCGGCCCCGGCATCGTGATCGGCGACGGCGGGACCTCGAGCGTGGTGGTGGACCCGGCGACCGGCAGGGTCACCAAGGTCCCCGCCAAGGAGCTGAAGTACCCGAAGGGCTGCGCGTCCTGCAAGCACCTCACCGAGGTGCGCGGGCTGACGTCGAAGGGCCTGCTGGTGAGCGGGGCCCGGGAGTTCTGGGTACAGGGCGGCTGGTTCAGCCGGAAGGTGGCGCCCAAGGGCGCCGACAAGAAGAGCGGCGTCCCGACGTCCGTGGCCCCCGGCGTGGTGCTGGCGAAGTGGCAGCTCGCGAAGGGCGCGAAGCTCGCCGCGACCCACGAGCTGTGGACGGTGCACGACACGGAGACGGGCAAGGCACTGGTCTCCGTGCAGTGCCACAAACCGGCGATCGCGCCGGGGCAGTACCCGCAGGCTGTCGTCTCGTCGTCGGGCGACTACCTGGTGGCCGGGAACCTCGCGTTCGATCTGGCGTCCGGCAAGGGCTTCTGCTTCGAGGACACCGAGGGGTCCAAGACGCTGGTCCTGGCGTCCGTGACCGACGGCGGAACGGCGTACGGGGCGACGAACGTGCGCAACGCTACGGATGTGCTCGCCGGGGGCGGCTTCCCGGTCGAGGCCGACCTGTCGGCGGGGACGACGGACATGCTGTCGCCCAATGTGCGGGTGCCGGGCGCGGAGGCCCCGGAGGGGGTCGGGCTGTTCCGCTGGACCGATGACAAGGACCGGCTGCACCTGATCGGCTACCCGCAGGCGGACTGACGCCCGCGGGCAGCCCGACGCCCCTCGGCGGCCTCAGGGCCGCGCGGCCACCTGCTGCCAGGGCCGGCACATTCCCAGGAAGCACGCCATCGCGCCCAGCGCGCACACCAGCTGCACGACGGCCATCGGCACGGCCGTCGCCTCCCCGGCGATCCCGACGAGCGGCGAGGCGACGGCGCCGATCAGGAACGAGGACGTACCGAGCAGCGCGGAGGCGGAACCGGCGGCGTGCTTGGTGCGCATCAGCGCCTGGGCGTTGGTGTTCGGCATCGCCAGGCCCATCGCCGACATCAGCACGAACAGGCCGGTCGCCACCGGTACGAGTCCGACATCCCCGAAGACCCCGGACGTCATGAGCAGCAGCGCCGTCGCGGCCAGCACGATGACCGCGAGGCCGAAGCCGAGTGCCTTGTCGAGGCTGACCCGGCCGACGAGGACCTTGCCGTTGATCTGGCCCACGGCGATCAGTCCGACCGAGTTGATGCCGAAGAGCAGGCTGAAGGTCTGCGGCGAGGCACCGTAGATCTCCTGCACGACGAACGGCGAGGCGCTCACGTAGGCGAAGAGTGCGGCGAAGGCGAGACTGCCCGCGATCATGTAGCCGCTGAAGACGCGGTCGGCGAGCAGCCCGCGCATGGTGCGCAGGGCGTCCGCGATGCCGCCGGTGTGGCGCTCCGCGGGCGGCAGGGTCTCGTGCAGCCACTTCCAGACGACGAGCGTGAGCAGCACGCCGACGACGGTGAGGACGGCGAAGATGCCCCGCCAGTCGGTGAGCCGCAGGACCTGCCCGCCGATGACGGGGGCGATGACCGGGGCGACGCCGGAGATGAGCATCAGTGTCGAGAAGAACCTGGCCATCTCCACGCCGTCGTACATGTCGCGGACGACGGCCCGGGCGATGACGATGCCGGCCGCGCCCGCGAGGCCCTGGATCAGGCGGAAGCCGATGAGGAGTTCGGCGGTCGGGGCGAAGACGCAGATCGCGGTGGCGAGTACGTAGACGATCATCCCGAGGAGCAACGGGCGGCGCCTGCCCCAGCGGTCACTCATCGGGCCGACGACGACCTGGCCGAGCGCCATGCCGGTGAGGCAGGCCGTCAGGGTGAGCTGGACCGTCGCGGCGGGTGCGTGCAGCGCGTCGGTGACGGCGGGCAGCGCCGGGAGGTACATGTCCATGGACAGCGGCGGCAGCGCGGTCAGTCCGCCGAGGACCAGGGTGACGAGGAGTCCGGTGCGCCGGGCGGTGGCGGCGGGGCCGGGAGGGAAGGGGGCGGGCCTGCCGGGAACTCCGGCCTCTGCCCCGGTGTCGGGCGTGGGTATCTGCTGGGCTCGGCTGACGCCGCTCTCCGGCATTCTCATCTCCATAGTTGTTGAATCCGCCTCTATGCTCTCAGCTCAGCCGGAATGGTCGACACCTTTGTGGGAGCGTGCATGAGCAGGACTGTCCGTTGGGGCGTGCTGGCGACAGGCGGAATCGCGGCGACTTTCACCGCAGACCTGCAGGCGATGCCCGATGCGGAGGTGGTGGCCGTGGCCTCCCGCACGGACGCCTCGGCGAAGGCGTTCGCGGAGCGGTTCGGGATACCGCGGGCGTACGGGAGCTGGGCCGCGCTCGTCGCCGACGAGGAGGTCGACGTGGTGTACGTGGCCACGCCGCACTCCGCGCACCGGGAGGCGACGGCCCTCGCCCTGGAGGCCGGGAAGCACGTGCTGTGCGAGAAGGCGTTCACGATCAACGAGCGCGAGGCCCAGGAGCTGGTGAAGCTCGCCCGGGACCGCGGCCTCTTCCTGATGGAAGCGATGTGGACGTACTGCAACCCGGTCATCCGGCGGATGACGGAGCTGGTGCGGGACGGAGCGATCGGCGAGATCCGCACCGTGCAGGCCGACTTCGGCTTCGCCGGCGACATCGGCGCCGGGCACCGGCTGCGCGATCCCGCGCTGGGCGGCGGGGCGCTGCTGGACCTGGGGGTCTATCCGGTGTCGTTCGCGCAGCTGCTGCTGGGCGAGCCGGCCCGGGTGCAGGCCGATGCGCTGCTGTCGCCGGAGGGCGTCGACCTGAGCACCGGCATGCTGCTGGGCTGGGAGTCGGGCGCCAACGCCCTGCTCTCCTGCTCGATCGTCGGGCATCACCCGACGGCCGCCACGGTCATCGGGACGGCCGGCCGGATCGACTTCCCGGAGAGCTTCTTCTATCCGCAGCGCTTCGTGCTGCACCGGGCGGGCAAGGAGCCGGAGGAGATCACCTCCGGTCCGGGGCCGCAGGGCCTGACGGGGATGCAGTTCGAGGCGGCCGAGGTGATGCGGGCGGTCCGGGCGGGCGAGACGGAGTCCCCGCTGGTGCCGCTGGACGGTTCACTCGCGGTGATGCGGACGCTCGACGCGGTACGTGAGCGCATCGGCGTCCGCTACCCCGTGGACGGCGTGGTGTCGTAGGGCGTCCCGCCCGGGTCAGGCCGGGGTCAGGCCCTGATCGCCCACCTCCGTGACGAACGAGGCGGCCGTCGTCACGGGGGCGCCGGGCGTGGTGACGGCGGACACCGTGCGGTAGTCGGCGCGTGCCTGGCGCTCCTCGAGCGTGACGAGAACGTAGCCGCGGCGCCCGTTGTAGAACTTCATGTGCGGGTTGGCGGTCGTCTGGTTCGTCCAGTTGGCCGGCTTCTCCGAGCCGTTCTTGCCGCTGGCGATGGAGGTGGCGACGATCTCGGTGCCGACGGTGCGGGAGGCGGGGTCGTCGAAGTCCCGCTTCAGGTCGAAGGCGTAGCCGACGTGCACGTCGCCGGTCAGCACCATGAGGTTGTCCACACCGGTGGCCTCGGCGCCCCGCAGGATGCGGTCCCTGGATGCCGGGTAGCCGTCCCACGAGTCCATGGAGAGCTTGTAGGCGTCGGTCGGTACATCGCGCCGCTGGGCGAAGGTGACCTGCTGCGGGACGACGTTCCAGGTGGCCTTCGAGTGGCGCCAGCCGTCGATCAGCCAGCGCTCCTGGGCGGCGCCGGTCAGGGTGCGCGAGGGGTCCTCGGACTCGGGTCCGGGGGTCTGCCAGCCGTCGCCGTACGCCTGGTCGCTGCGGTACTGGCGGGTGTCGAGGATGTCGAACTGGGCGAGCCGGCCGAACTGCAGGCGCCGGTAGAGCTTCATGTCCGGGCCCTCGGGCCGCTGCGGGGCGCGCAGCGGCTGGTTCTCCCAGTACGCGCGGTAGGCGGCGGCCCGGCGGATCAGGAACTCCTCGGGCGGCACGCCGTTCTCGGGGGTCTCGCCCGCGTAGTTGTTCTCGGTCTCGTGGTCGTCCCAGGTGACGACGAAGGGGTGCGCGGCGTGGGCGGCGCGCAGATCGGGGTCGGACTTGTAGAGGGCGTACCGCAGCCGGTAGTCCTCCAGCGTGGTCGTCTCCCGGTTGAACAGGGCGGGCAGGGTGCGGTCGGTGTAGTTGCGGGCCCCGCCGGTCGCGGTGACGGCGTACTCGTAGAGGTAGTCGCCGAGGTGGAAGACGACGTCGACGTCCTCCTCGGCGAGGTGCTTGTACGCGGTGAAGTAGCCGTCGTGGTAGGCCTGGCAGGAGACGGCGGCCAGGCTCAGTTCGCGCTTGTGGGCGCCGGGGGCGGGCGCGGTGCGGGTCCGGCCGACCGGGCTGGTCCACTGCCCGGCGCGGAAGCGGTAGTAGAGGACGCGGTCCGGGGCGAGGCCTCTGACGTCCACGTGGACGCTGTGGTGGAACTCCGGGTGGGCGGTGGCGGTGCCGCGCCGGACGACGTGCCGGAAGCGCTCGTCGCGGGCCAGCTCCCAGCGCACCTCGACGCGGGCGGCGGGCAGTCCGCTGTCGGGCTCGAACGGGCGGGGCGCGAGCCTCGTCCACAGCAGGACGGAGTCGGGCAGCGGGTCCCCGGAGGCCACGCCGAGGGTGAACGGGTCCTCGGTGATCTTCCGGGTGTCGAGCTCGGCGGCGCTCGCGGATCCCGCGGCCGGCAGGCCGACGGAGAACGCGAGTGCGGCGGCGGCTCCGGTGACGGTGAGAAAGCGGCGGCGGCCGGTGTGCCGGGCCGCGTCGCGCATCTCCTGCTGGTGCGATGAGTGCGTCATCTGTCCCTCCCCTGACTGGTGATGTGGGGGAAGTCCATCGGGCCGGCGCATCGGGCGGTTGGCGTGCTCACGTCGCACGGGCGTCGCCCGGATGAGGAGTGCGGCAGGAATGGATCCCCAGGGGCAAACTCCGCGTATGCGGCAGATCCATGATCATTTACTTCTGGTGCTACGCCCGGGGAATCGCCGGTTTCCGGCGCGGGAATCACCCCCCGGGGCACGAACACCCCGTCCGGCCGCACGTCTTGACCCCGCCCGGCCCGCCCGGCCCGCCCGGGAGCGGACCGCCCCGTGGCCGGGCGTACGCTGCCGCACCATGAGCAACAAACCGTTGAACTCCGCAATGAAGACGGCTGTGGTCACGGGCGCGGGCTCCGGAATCGGCCGCGCGGTGGCTCTCGCCCTGACCGGGGCCGGCTGGTCGGTGGCGCTCGCGGGCCGCCGCCCCGAGCCGCTCGCCGAGACCGCCGCACTGGCCGGGCCGGACGCCCGGGTGATCACCGTCCCCGCCGATGTGTCGCGCCCGGATGACGTGGACGCCCTGTTCTCCTCCGTACGGGAGTGCTTCGGCCGCCTCGATCTGCTCTTCAACAACGCGGGCACCTTCGGGGCGCGGGCCGTACCGGTCGAGGACCTCTCGTACGACGACTGGCGCACGGTGGTCGACGTGAACCTGACGGGGGCGTTCCTGTGCGCGCAGGCGGCCTACCGCCAGATGAAGGAGCAGGACCCGCAGGGCGGACGGATCATCAACAACGGCTCGGTCTCCGCACACGCGCCGCGCCCGCACTCGGTCGCGTACACCGCGACCAAGCACGCCATGACCGGCCTCACCAAGTCGCTGTCGCTGGACGGCCGTCCGTACCGGATCGCCTGCGGGCAGATCGACATCGGCAACGCCTCGACGGAGATGACGGCGCGGATGCAGACCGGGATCCTCCAGGCCAACGGTGAACTGGCCGTGGAGCCGGTGATGGCGGCCGCGGACGTGGCCCGGACGGTGGTCCACATGGCGGAGCTGCCACTGGAGGCCAACATCCCGTTCGCGACGGTGATGGCGACGGCGATGCCGTACGTGGGCCGGGGCTGACCGATCAGGGCCGGAACCGACCCCCGAGCGACCACAACTGACCGGCCCTCACATCTGAACGACCGATGCCCGCCCGATTCGCACCCCGCCCGGCCCGGCAAGCGCGTGCTGCCCTTATGCTCGCAGTTCTTCACCGGAACTCCACACAAGGAACACAACATGCACATACGTACCGCGGTGCCCCTCGCCCTGGCCGCCACCACCGCCCTCGCGGGCTCGCTGCTCCTGGCCACCCCGGCCTCGGCCGCGAAACACCAGGGCGGGGTGCACCTCGGCAAGATCCAGTACGACAGCCCCGGCAAGGACACCCGGTCCAACACGTCGCTCAAGGCCGAGTGGGTCGAGATCCACAACAACACCAAGGCGAAGGTGCAGCTCAAGGGCTACAAGCTCAAGGACAACACGGGGTACACCTACACCTTCCCCGCCTACAGCATCGGCGCGGGCATGACCGTCAGGGTCCACACCGGCAGGGCAAAGAACAGCTCCGGTCACGTGTACTGGAACCGCGGCTCGTACGTCTGGAACAACACCGGCGACAAGGCGCGGCTGATCAAGCCGAACGGCAAGCTCCTGGACTCCTGCTCCTGGACGAAGTCGAGCAAGGGCACCAAGAACTGCCACTGAGCCGGCCGCCGCGGTCCGGGGACTCCCGAAGTCCCGCCCGGTGAGGGGGCGGACGGGGCATCGGGGAATGCCCCGGACCACGGCGCGGTTGTGCCGCACATGACTGATTCTGGCGAGACCGCGGTCCTGCGCTACACAGCCTTCTCCGCCGACCCCGCGGGCGGAAATCCGGCCGGCGTCGTGCTGGACGCGTCCGGTCTGGACGAGGCGGGCATGCTCGCCGTCGCGGCGGAGCTCGGCTACAGCGAGTCGGCGTTCCTGACCGGCCGGACCGAGGCGTCGGAGCCCGGTGCGCGCGGTTACGCGATCCGCTACTTCAGCCCGAAGGCCGAGGTCCCGTTCTGCGGCCACGCCACCGTGGCCACGGCCCTGGCCCTGGCCGAGCGGGACGGCCCCGGGGACCTGGAGTTCGCCACCGCGGCGGGCCCGGTGCCGGTCACCGTCGTCCGCGAGGGAGCCGAACTACGGGCGACCCTCACCAGCGTGGAGCCGCACGTCACGGACGTCGCTCCGGAAGACGTCGCCGAGGCGCTGGCCGCGCTGGACTGGCCGGCCGCCGATCTCGACCCGGCCCTGCCGCCCCGGATCGCCTACGCGGGCGCCCGCCATCTGGTGCTGGCCGCCGCGAGCCGTGAGCGACTGGCCGCGCTCTCCTACGACTTCGCGCGCCTCGAAGCCCTGATGCACCGGCTGGACCTGACCACGCTCCAGCTGGTGCGGCGCGCGTCGGACACCGTCTTCCACGTCCGCGACCCGTTCCCGGTCGGCGGTGTGGTCGAGGACCCGGCGACGGGCGCGGCGGCGGCCGCCTTCGGTGCGTACCTGCGCACGCTGTCCCTGGTCCCGGAGACCGCCGTGCTCACCCTGCACCAGGGTGAGGACATGGGCCGCCCCGGCACGCTGACCGTCACGCTGCGGGCGGGCGACGCGCGGGTGCGGGTGAGCGGGACGGGCACCCGCATCCCGGCCGGCGCGTAACGGCGCGGCGGCCTCGACGGGGTCAGCAGGCGTTCAGCGGCCTCAGCGGCGGAGGAACTCCCGGTACCAGGGGGCGTGCCCCGCGAAGGACGTCCGGAAGTCGGGCCCCGGGGCGCACCCGAAGTCCTGCCTGACCCGTTCGTCGGCGAACCAGTGGTCCACGGTGAGCATCTCGAAGTGGTGTGTGGCGTACGGGACGCCGGCCAGGCGGGCGCGGGCCTCGTCCAGTCCGATCTCCGTGCCCGCCCAGGGCAGTCCGAGAGCGCCGAGCACCGTGGACAGCAGGTCCGAGCAGGTCACCGGCTCGGGGTGATTGACGTGGTAGACGCCGGACGGCGGCTTCGGGGCGAGCGCCGCCCCCAGAAGTGCACGGCCCAGGGTCTCCACGTCGATCAGCGAATGGCGGGCGTCGCAGCCGGCCGGCGCCGCCTCCAGGTAGCGCAGCAGGGCGACCAGTCCGGGAATCGCCCACCGGTCCCCCGCCCCGTGCACGATGTGCGGGCGCAGGACGGCTCCCCCGGCGGCCAGGACGTGCTGTTCGGCGGCGACCCGGGTCAGGCTGGTGACGGAGGCGGGCGCGGGCTCGGCCGCTCCGGGAAGCAGTGCGGAGAAGGGGCCCCGGCCGTAGACGGACGCGGTGCTCAGCTGGACGATCCGGCCGACTCCGCTGCGTACGGCCTCGTCGACCAGCGCACGGGTTCCGTGGTCGTTGACGGTCCGGGCGGTCTGCTGGTCGGAGCCGATCAGGGAGGCGCAGTGGATCACGGCGTCGACACCCTCGCAGCTGCCGCGCAGCGATCCGGGGTCGGCGAGATCCCCGTACACCGTCTCGAAGCCGGGCCCTGCGCCTGCGGTGTCGAGCGAGGTCCGGTGGGTCATCAGGCGTAGCCGGACCCCGGGCGTCGCGCGGGCGGCGGCGGTCACCCGGCTGCCGATGAAGCCGGTCGCACCGGTGATGAGGATGCGGGGGGTCACGCGAGTTCGCTCCGGACGTCGCCGGACCCGGCCGGGTAGGAGTCCGGTGAGCGGAGGGTGCAGGTGAAGGCCGGTTTGCCGTCCTGGACGGCCCGTACGAACACCCCGGCGGGCGAGACGCCGTCGGCCGGGAGTGACGTGGCCTCGATCCGGCAGGGCCGGTCCAGCTCCACGTACTGGAGGAAGTCGGCCTGAAGAGCCGTCGGCAGGAACGCCGAACCGGTGGCGGCGTGCGCGGCCTGTCGGGCCGCCTCCAGCAGCGCAATGCCCGGCACATGGTCGTTGGGGCGGCCGAAGAGCGTCGGGTGCCGGGTGTCCATGCGCAGCAGCCAGGTGTCCGGCTCCGTGCCGGGCGAGAGGACGACGTCCTCTTCGGAGGTCCTGCCGACCGTGCGCGGCGCGACGGCGGGCAGGAGGGGTATCGGGTTGTCGAGCACGGCGCCGCGGTGGCCGCGCAGCCGCTGGTACGCGCCTGCCGAGGAGCAGCTGATCCGGCCGCCGCCGGAGGCGAGCACGGTGCCGCGGCGGTGCAGGAGAAGTTCGAGATGCATGGAGCCGAGGCTCCGGCCCCGGCGGCGGATCCGGGAGCAGGACACGTCCACCGTGATGTCCCAGGGGTCGTCGCCCAGTTCGAGCCGTTCGGACGCGGCGGTGTACCTCAGCTCCCACATCACGAAGGCGTCGCCGACCGGCACACCGAATTGGTCATGGGAGACCAGCATCGTCGTCTGCCGCATGGTCTCGGCTATGAGCAGGGGGTCCTGGTGGCGGCCGCCGACGGGGGCGAAGAACCGGTGGGACCGCGGCCAGTTGGCCGACACCGAGAACTGGGTGTCGGTGAGCCGGGTGAGCCCGGTGGGGAAGACGTCCTGCGGATCGGTCCGATGGACCAGCTGTCTCAGCCGGTCGGGCGACCTTCCTCCGGGGCCGGGCTCCTCCCCACCTGCGGAGGACGCCTCCGCCGGAACGCCGGAGGGGGCATCGGCACGGCCGGCACCCGCAAAGTGCCCGACGTGCTCGACGCTCTCCACCGACATCGAAGCGCTGCGTGAGGTGAGCTGAACCATGAAGTTCCCCCAGTGAGGATCCGAGTCAAAGGGCCGAGCCGCCCCGCAGTAAGATACTGACAGCCCGGTTTTCCTTTCCAGCCAACCCCCTGTGGCGCGACCCACGCCACCAGTAGAGAGAAGCTGATGGCACAGCAGGCGCGCGCGATCCAGACCCGCCGGTCGATCCTGGTGGCGGCCGCCGACGTGTTCGACGAGCGCGGCTACAGCAGCGCCACCATCAGCGAGATCCTGGCACGTGCGGGGGCGACCAAGGGCGCGCTGTACTTCCACTTCGCCTCGAAGGAGGACCTCGCCCTCGGGGTGATGGACATACAGCTGCACAGCGATCCGCTGCCGCCCCAGCTGACGAAGCTCCAGGAACTGGTGGACCAGGGCATGCTCCTCGCCCACCGTCTGCGCCATGAGCCGCTGGTCCGTGCCAGTGTCGGCCTGGCCATGGACCAGGCTGTGGAGGGCCTTGACCGCGGCACACCTTTTCGCGCCTGGATAGACCGGCTGGAACACCTTCTGGTGGCCGCCAAGGGGCAGGGGGAACTGCTGCCTCACGTCGATCCGAGCGAGGCGGCCGAGATGCTGGCGGGATCCTTCTCGGGCATCCAGGTGATGTCCCAGGTCCTGTCCAACCGCGAGGACCTGGGCCGGCGAATCTCGGTCCTGCTGCATTACGTCCTGCCGAGCATCTCGACGCCGGCCGTCCTGGCCACGCTGGACATGGCCGAAGATCGCGGTGAGCGTCTGCTCCGCAGCGTCGAAAACGTACCCAGCCAGGCCGGCGCCCCCAGCTGACGGCCCGCGGTGGCCTCTTGCCCACCGGAACCAGACCGCACGGTCCGCAAACCACCCGCGAGAACCGTGCGCGGCACCTGGCCGCACACCCGGTCTTCCGGCCCTCCGCTCCGTAAGCTCGGTTGCTCACCGTCGGCCACCGACAGGAGTCACCGATGTCAGTCCGCCGCGTCGTCCCCAACATCCCGATCGACACGGGTGGCGAGACCGGGGACGCCCCCGAAGCCATGCGGGCCAACGCCGTCTTCTACGGGCAACTGGGCTTCGAAGAGGTCATGAACCACGGATGGATCATGACGCTCGCCTCCCCCTCCCACCCCACGGCCCAGATCAGCATCATGACCACCGACAGAACCGGCCCCGTCACCCCGGACCTGAGTGTGGAGGTGGAGGACGTGGACGCGGTGTACGCGGCGGTGGTGCGGGGCGGCGCGGAGATCGTCTACGGCCCGGCCGACGAGGAGTGGGGTGTGCGCCGCTTCTTCGTACGCGATCCGAACGGGCGCGTCATCAATGTCCTGAGCCACCGCTGATCCTGGCCGCGGCAGGGGCGCCCCTCACCTGGATGCTCGACTGGCGCCTCAGTTGTCCCCTCGGCCCGCTGAAGCCCTCAGTTCGCCGACGTCATGGCGAGACGACCGGCGTCGGCGGCGTCCGTCGGAGCGTTTCGAACGCTGTCGGGCGTGGCCGGTCCAGCAGGAATTCGCGGATGCGCAGGGCGCATTCCGCCGGGCTGTGGAGGCTGGTGTCGACGTCGAGGTCATGGAGTTCGTGTGCGTGCACCTGGTCGTACTGAGCGGCGGCCAGTCCCGGTTGGCGATCGCCACGCTCGGCCTCGCGCCGCTTCAGCTCGGGCAGCGGGCAGCGGACCCCGATGAAGACCGTGTCCTCGGGAACGAGCAGATCCAGAAGGTCCAGCAGCCGCCACTGCCGGCTCAGCGGGTGATCGACGACCAGGTTGTTGCCGCCCGCGGCCATACCGGCGACGGCGCGGTGGAAGCCCTTCACCGTGCGGTCGATTTCGGCCTGAAGGTCTTCGTCGGGGGTCCCGAGCCCGCCACGCATGGCGTGGAAGGCATCCACCGGTATGTGGAACCACGAGCCGTCGAGGATGGCGAGGAGCTCCCGGGCGATGCTGCTCTTGCCGGAACTGGACGTCCCGTTGAGCAGAATGACCGTGCCGCCCCCTGCGGTTTCGGGGATGCCCGAGTGAGTCGGAGCCGTCACGCCCGAAGGCGTCTCAGTTGCCATGGGGTCATCCCTTCCGCACGCGGCGAAATCCTTGATCCAAGTACAGCCGCCCCGATCATCGCAGGCGTTGGACGCCGGGGCCGACGGAACCTTGCGGAATCCGCAGTCCGGCAAGTGCCTCGACGCGGAGGGCGATTCCTCGGCCGACCGCACCAGGCTGCACCTGCGGACCTGCGGCACCGGAGCCAACCAGAAATGGGTCCTCCCTGAGTGAACCGCTCGACACCGTCATCGGCGCGGAGGGCGCCGGTGGCGGGACCGGCCGCTCCGCTGGGCCGGTGACGGCGGCAGGATGCGACGCCGAAGCGCCCCGCCGCCGTCCCTCAGGCGGTCGGGGCGGCGACCGCGAGGCGTGGGTCGCGATGGTGGTGCTCACTGTGGTCGGGGACACACCGAAGTCGTCAGCCCTGTCACCGGGCGCGGGTCCGGCTCGCCGCGGCCGGCGGACTGCCCGGCCCGCCGACCTCCCCGGCCCGTGGATCAGTAGCCCTGGCCGACCAGGAAGGAGTCGAAGTCGAGGGCGAGGGAACGTGCTTCGGCCGCGTGGCCCTCGTCGTCCCCGTCGACGAGGACGAGAACGCAGATGCCCTGCCCGGTTCTCGCTACCCACATGACGCGGTTCCCTTCGCGCAGGAGCGCCAGGTCGAGTTCGGCCCCTGTCACCGCGTCCGTGATCCGGTCCAGTTCCGCACGGTGCCACACCACCCCGGCGAGCCGGAGCGTCGGAGGACGGCCGGTCTCCTCGCCGGCCGTCCACAGCGCCGCCATCTCGGCCCGGTCCGGAGCGTCGGCTGTGCCGGCCTCCGGCTGCCGGTCTCCCTGTCCGGCGGCGCCGCCGAAGAAGTGCCGGCCGTCCTCGCCCTCGCGGCCTGCAGCGGCGAAGAACCCCGATTCGGCCGAGAAGGCCGCCACGGCACGCACGGCAGGGTGGCTCCCACCCAGGGCGAAACGGCTGCTGAGTACGTCTTCCCATTGCTCGGTCACGGGAGGCATCGCTGGTGGCCTTTCGACGTGGTGATGGTTCACGGACCCGCACGGGTCTCCTCGGGGCGGTGACGTTCGGTGACGTGCCCCTCCGACTGGACATCTCCTGCCCGTGAACGCGCTGATCAGACGCATGACCGGGAGGTCAGTGCACACGTCGGCTCCCGGGTGGGGCGGGGCCGCCCCCCACGTGCTACCGGTGAGGCAGCTTCGCGCGTGCGGAACCGGCGGCGGAGTGCATGGCCCGGCCCGTCCCGCTCGCGACTGCCGAGGCGCCGGAGCCGGCTGTGTCGATCGCCGCGTGCACGTGTCCGCCCGCCCTCGCCGCCGCACGGTGGGCCTTCTTCCGGCCTCGCGTGGTCGCGGTGCGGGCACGGTAGGCCGTCGACGGTTTGCCGTGGGTGTCGGCTGCGCCGAGCAGCAGAGCGCCGAACAGGCCGATGCGCTGGGTGAATTCGAGGAGTTGGTCCTTCCGTAGCTCCGGGTCCTCCTCCTTCCACCACGCGTGCTCGGCGAGGGTGGCCGGCACGAGGCCCGCGGCCAGGACAAGGGAGGCGGTACGAGGGAGCCGCCCCAGCGCGAGCAGTCCGCCCGCACCGATCTGCACGGCGGCGTTGAGCCTCACCACGCGCAGAGGATCGTCGACAGGGGCCCCGAGGCGCCGTGCCCATGACTCGGCGCCCGCTGCGAGGGGGAGCGGTCTGCGCAGCGCACGCACCCCCTCGATGACGAACGGGGTTGCCAACAGAGGGCGGGCGATTCTTCTCAGGACAGCCATGGATCCCCGTGTGCCCCTGGAAACAACCGTCACACGCGGCCGCCGCCCTGCCCGGTGGAGTCTTCACCCGCTCCTCCCGCACCCGTTTCCCGGGCGGCTTCGACAGGGGACGACGGTTCGTGAGCGGTCGTCACGGGGGAGGCCGCTCCGGGACAGGCGCTCGTCCGCGCAACCGCCGTCACGCGCGGGCGCCTTGGTCTGTCCCGTAACCCCTGGCGGGCCCTGATCAGCTGAGCAGCCAAATGCATGCCCCGCCCAGGACGAGGAGCAGGCAGACGGCCAGGTTGGTGCGCCAGGACGTCAGGAAGATGGCGACGAACTCGCGGATCATCGCGCTGGGCCAGAAGTACGCGGCCGTGGGTGACCCGACGACGTGGCCTCTGACCCCCGTCCGGCGGGCGGTCACCGCGGCGCGGAAGACGTGGTAGTTGTTCGTGACCACGACACACCGGTAGTCGGGATTGGCCTTCTCCATGATCGATTTGCTGTACCGCAGATTCTCCTCGGTCGTCGTCGAGCGGTCCTCGCGTTCGATCAGGGCGGCCGGGAATCCGCGCTCGATCAGGTACTCGGCCATCGCGTGTGACTCCGGCAGGGTTTCGTCGGGCCCCTGACCGCCGGAGGCGAGGAGTACGGGCTGCCTGCCGTGAGCCGTCAGCCTCGTGTGCACGGCTCGGGCCCGCTCAAGTCGGCCGGCCAGCAGCGGCGACACCGTGGCGCCGTTGATGAGACCGGCACCGAGCACCACCACGTAGTCGGCCTTGCGGTGGATGTGGAGGCGGCCGTAGAGAAACGCGTAGACGACGAAGCAGACGAACAGGAAGGCGATGTAGCCGGCCAGGGCGAGCACTGTGCCCGTCACCACCACCAGGGTGTCGTTCTTCAGGATCAGCGCGGTGATCATCAGCGCGAGAAGGGCCACCAGAGCAAGCCCTGTCAGCAGGGACAGGAGGTTGGCGGGGCTTCTGCCCTCCTTGCGCACCATCGTCACGCCATTGGAGATCAGGAACCAGGACAGGATGACGATGCCCACCGCCACGAGGAGGAGGAGCACGATGCCGATCTCCCTCCCCGTGGCCGGCTGCGATCGGGCGAGCTCGGCGAGCCGGGCGGCCGCGGCGAAGGTGAGCGACAGCCCCAGAAGGACGGCGTTGCTGAAACGCCGGCGCTCGCGGAGCGTGCCGACACAGAAGGCGACGAAGATCAGGACCGCCGGGACGTAGGCCAACATGCGCACATGCTAGGCGGAGGGCCGCGGGCACCCCCGAGGAGGCCGGGTCATCGACGCGGAGGGGCCGGGAGGGTCCGAAGCCGCGTCGGGGAGGGCAGGCCGTCACCTCGGCGGGAGCGGGTAGGGGTGGAGGCATGAGGCTGATGAGCGAAGGCGAGCGGCAGCCGGCGTCGGGCCGGTGGAAGACGTACGCGGCCACCGCGCGGGAGTCATTGACATGTCCAGGGCAAATTGGAATGCTGCGAGGGCGCTCTTCCATCGATGTAAACGCCGCCGCCGACTCGTTCGTCGCAGTGGAGGCCGACCTTGGAACGGGACCATGAAACTCACTCGCCATCTTTCCCGCGCCGCCGTCCTTGCGTTGTCCGGCGTGCTCGCTGTCGTCATGTCCCTGTCGTCCGCAGAGCAGGCCCGGGCGGAACAGACCATCAGGGCCGCGGACCCGAGTGTGATCCGGGTCGGCAGCACCTACATATCGGTGCAGTCGGCCGGTGGTGGCATCGCCGTGCGGCAGGCGTCCTCGACGGCCGCGCTGGCATCGGCGCCCGCCCGACAGGTGTGGTCGGACACGGCCGGTCACGGCGAGGTCTGGGCTCCGGAGATCGTCACGGACGGCGGCCGCTACTACATCTACTTCTCGGCCGGCCGCGGGGCGGCCCACCGGATGTACGTCATCAGCTCGGCGAGCCCGGACAGCGGCTACACCGGGGAGAGTCAGCTGGCCCTGCCGGACGGCAAGTGGGCGATCGACGGGACCCTGTTCACCTTCGGTGGGCAGCGCTGGTTCGTCTGGTCCGGCTGGGCCGGTGACACCAACGTCGAGCAGAACCTCTACATCGCGCGTATGAGCAGTCCCACCGCACCGACCGGCGCACGCCACGTCATCTCGCAGCCGCGGGAGAGCTGGGAACGGGTGGTAGGCAACCCGTTCATCAACGAGGGCCCCGAGGCCATCAAGGACCCGAACGGGCAGTTGCACATCGTGTACTCCGCCAACGGCAGCTGGAGCGACCAGTACTGCCTGGCCGACCTGCGCCTGCGCCCCGGAGGTGACCCGACATACGTCTGGGACTGGTACAAGTCCAACGGCTGCCTGTTCGGTTCCAACCGGGCGACGATGATGTCCGGCTGGGATCCGACGCTGTACGTCAACGGCCCCGGCCACCACAGCTTCGTCCTGCTCAACGGCGACATCAGCACCAGCCCGCCCGCCGGCCCCCGATTCCCCTCGATGTTCCACGCGGTGCCGAAGGGGACGCCGTACGCGTGGGAGAACCGGTACTGGTACACCGGCACGTTCGCCTGGTGGGGCAACACCACCTACAGCCGCGCCAATGTCCCCGGCCCGACCACCGACACGGGCTGGAGCCTCAAGTTCTTCGAGTAGAGCGGCAGGGTGCGGCAGGGGCCCGTGGAACCGGAGCGGGCCGGAGGGTGTGAGAGGTTTCGTTCCCCGTCGACACGGCGGTCAGGGGACGATCGTGTCCTGCTCCGGCTTCCACCCCCAGGCGGTGAGCATGCCGGCCGACAGCGAGGAGCACGCGTCGGAGTCCAGGTACCGGAGGGCGGCGTCGATGGCCGCGTCGTCCACCCGGCCGGTCGCGAGCATCGCCGGCCTGCTGCGCTCCCATGTGTCGGCCCAGAAGCGGCTGATGGGACTGCCCGGCTCGAGCGGAGGCGCGTGCATCTCCGCGGCAACGGGCATCAGCCCTGCCGCGCGCAGCAGGCTCGGGTACGAGGGCACCCAGGAGACATCGGTGCCGATCGAGGCCCGCAGTCCCTGCCACATGGCCAGCATCGCCGTGGTGTACGGCGTGCCGGGCGTACGGTCGCTCGTCAGATCCACCGCGTCACTCAGGACCAGCACGCCTCCCGGTGCGACGAGTTCGGCCAGTGCGGTGATCAGGCGTTCGTGCTCGGCCAGGTGCATCAGGACGAAGCGTGCGTGGACGAGGTGGAAGCGGCCGGAGGTGAAACCTGGGGTGGAGATGTCGGCTTCCAGCAGTTCGAGCCCCGGCATCGGCCGCTCGCCGAGGAACCGGACATCGCGGTCCAGGGCGAGCACGCTCTCCACCCCGGCCTCGCCCAGCAGCCGGCGGGAGACGGTGCCCGTGCCGGCGCCCACGTCGAGACAGTGCCACCCCGGGCCGGCCCCGAGCGACCGCAGGCGCGCCATGGTGAGGTCGTCGTAGGCGAGGGCCCCGAAGTCGATGCGCTCGCCCTCGCCGGCCTGTTCGGGCCGGAAGACGGCTTCGCCGTAGCGGCCGCCTTCCGGTGCGCCCCCGCGCGGAGCGGAGGTCATGCCGCCACCCACGCGAAGCCGGGCGCGCGTTCCGGCGCCCGCTCGGCGAGGAACGGGAACAGCGGGGCGTCGAAGGGGTGCATGGCCGGGCCTCTCCACGAGTGTCGGGGTGCCGAGCGGTCCGTCCCGAGGACGCCGCCCCACCGAATCCTGCCCGGACGGCCGCCTCCCCGGCCGAGGCGCGCCGCGCCTGGGCCGATCGGCCTCAGGAGGCGCCCGGTGCATCGCGGCAGCGTGCCGAAGGTCGGGACCGAGGGGGCGGCCGGGCCGGAATCACACGCGGCGCCGGGGCCGCAGCGTGTCCACCTGTCGACGCGAGCAGCCGGGTGCCGTTCGGGGCCGGCGGGCGGCCGCGGGACCTGGCTGCCGCCCCGTTCCGTGTCGATGGCCGGGGAGGGCGCGTCAAAGCGGGGCGGCATGTACTCCGCGGCGAAGACCGGGCCGTCTGCCCGGCGACGAGAGAGCAGCCTCGGCGGACTGCCCGATGTCTCTACGAAATTGGTCCCACTGGCGTGCGATTCGAGCCAATATGTGCGAATAATCGCGCGGAATGCCCGTTACGAGAAGTGCGTCCGGCGTGCGGGTGACGCGCCGGGTGGCGCCCGGTGTTGCGCGCCGGGGCATGGAAGGGCTTGCTGTTGATTATTGAACGGGTGGATGTAGCGGTCAGTGATTGTCAGGGCCATTGCCGCCGCATATGCGTGCCGTTTACAGGCGAGAGCTGCGGAAATGTCCGCAATTTGTAACGGAGCCGGACACGGCTTCCGCCGGCCGATTCGAAGGCGCAGTGTTCTGGCTCTCGGCCCGACGGGTCGGGACCCGTATTGCCTCTGCCGGCCTCCATCGGCATGCAGAGGCACTGTTCTTGAGGAGACATCACCTTGTCTGCTTTCTCGGCCACCAGCCGTATCGCCGCGACCGTGCTCACGGCCGGCGCCCTCGTCTCGGTCGTCGCCCTGCCGGCCGGCGCACAGGACAACGACCGCCACCACTCCCGGGACCGGGTCGTCATCAGTGATGTCCAGGCCAACAGCCCCGGACGTGACAACGGCTCCAACCGGTCGCTCAACGCCGAGTGGGTCGAGATCACCAACCAGAGCCGCCGCTCGGTGAACCTGGACGGCTGGACCCTGCGCGCCGCCGACGGTAACCGCTACCGCTTCGACGACGTCCGGCTCGCCGGCCGTGCCACCGTCCGCGTCCACACCGGCGTCGGCCGCGACACCCGTACCGACCTCTACCAGGACCGCCACCACTACGTCTGGGACAACTACTCCGACACCGCGACCCTGCGCGACGACCGTGGGCGCACGGTCGACACCGATTCCTGGGGCCGTGGGCACCACCACTACCGCCGCTGACCGAGGACCGGGGACGGTGACGGTCCGACCGCCGCCCCACGGCGGACGGATCCTCCGCCTTCCCCTTCGGGGTGCCGGGTAGCCGCCCTGCCCGGCACCCACCCCGCCGCGCGAACAGCGCTGAGCCCGGACCGTTGGGGAACGGTCCGGGCTCAGCCGTCTGTCGGCCCGGGTGCCGCAGATGCCGGGCGTAGGCATGTCCAACAAGGGCACATGAGCTCCAATGGGAGGAGGCATCATGAAGCCATTGGACTCCGCGCCCCTGGACACGGAGAGCGGCAGGCCCGTCGAGTGCGGTGCGTCCGCGCCCTGGGCGGAAGGCGTGAGCCGGGAGAGGACGCGCCGGCCGGCCGGTGAGAACGCAGGGAACCCGAGGGGGATTGCGGAAGAAGACCCCAGGGAGCGGGTCAACCGTCGCTGGAACGAGATCCTGCAGGAGACGAGGGTCGCACAGACCGGTATCCAGATCCTCTTCGGCTTCCTGCTCAGCGTCGCATTCACTCAGAGATTCGAAAGGCTGGGCGACTTCGACCACCGTGTCTACGTCATCACTGTCGTCCTCGGTGCCGCCGCCATCGGAGCACTCATAGCGCCCGTCGCGCTGCACCGATTCCTTTCCGGCTCCCGGATGAAGGACGAAGTGGTAGCCGTTGCCGGCCGGTTCATGGTGTGCGGCATGGTCCTGCTCGCACTGACCATCGGCTGCACGCTCCTTCTTCTGCTGCACACCGTACTCACCGACCTTCTGGCGGAGATACTTGTCGGCACCGTCATGGCGTGGTTCGCCGCGGCCTGGTTCGTACTCCCGTTGATTCTCAAGATGCGCTCGGGCCGCCGCGTCGACTGAGTGATCGAGAAGCGGCTGCAGGGCTGCGGTCCGAGCCGGGCGGGGAAGGCTCAGGACACGAGCTGACACGGGCGGGCCGGCGGACTACTGAGGTTGGACGCGGCATGCCGTGCTGCTGATCAGGCAGGTCGGATGGTCAGGCCGGTTTCGGTCCGACGCAGGTCAAAGGCCCATTCCAAGGCAAAGCCGCTGGTAGCGGCAGACGAGTCGGGCTGTACGCCGGGTTCTGTCGCCCGGTCGCCTCGCGGCGGCCGGGGAGACGGCCATCCATCTAGGACCGGCATTGCTGCCGGTCTCGTGCGGTCTACCCGCGAACTCGGGCGGGCCGCCCTCGAACGTTCGCGCAGAGCCGTCTTGCGACGGCCCCTCTTGACCTTGCTCCGGGTGGGGTTTACCTAGCCGCCTGAGTCGCCTCAGGCGCTGGTGGTCTCTTACACCACCGTTTCACCCTTACCGGGGACCGAAGTCCCAGGCGGTCTGTTTTCTGTGGCACTGTCCCGCGGGTCACCCCGGGTGGCCGTTAGCCATCACCCTGCCCTGTGGAGCCCGGACGTTCCTCGGGAGGGTCCGAAGATCCTCACGCGGCCGTCCGCCCGGCTCGTCTGCCGTGGCGCCCATGCTACCCGCCCGCCCGGGGCTGCCCGACAGGGCGAGCGGGCGGCTCAGATGAACGCCCCGGTCTGCAGCTCGATCCCGAAGGGCTCCGGGAGGCGGATCGCCTTGCCGAACGGGACCGTGCAGTGCTGGCGGTAGTCGTCCCCCCGCGGGTCACTGAACAGCGTGACCGAGGACTCCTCGCGGTCGACCAGCAGGTAGAGGGGGACGGGGCCCCGCGCGTAGCAGTGCCGCTTGCCGGTGCGGTCGGCCGTCGGCTTGGACGAGGTGACCTCGACGACCAGGGCCACCCCCTCGCACGGCATCCAGGGGTCGGCTCCGCGGTACAGGCGCAGTTCGGTGGGGGCGAAGGTGCCGTCCGGGATGACGTGGTTCTTGGGGCACCCGCCGCCACTGCGCAGCTTCAGTCCCTTGTTGCCGGAGAACTGCATCTTGGTTCCGGAACGGGTGATCACCTGCTCAAGAATCAGGCCGATGTAGTCCTCATGATCCCCGTCCGGCGGCGGCGTCACTACGATCTCCCCCTCGATCAGCTCGGCCCGGAAGCCCTCCGGCGTGTCCAGCGCCAGGAAGCCCTCAAGCAGGACTTCCGCCTGCGAGAGCGCTTCGTGCGGCATGGCAGACATGTCACGCCCCTTCCTCGGTCGCTCGCCAGAGTGGGACATCGGGGAATCCGCCGTCCGTGAGATGGGAGTGGTTCCCTCGATCGTGGCACAGCGCGGCAGGCAGCTGTCAGAGGCGGACCGAGGCGAAGGCCGCGATCCCCGCCGTCCAGGCCGCCGCGACGTCGGAGTCCTTGGGGAAGCGGCCGTTGAGCTCCATCGTGACCATCCCGTGGGCGAAGGCCCAGGCCGCCCTGGCAAGCCCCTCGTCGCCGGCCAGGGCGCGGAAGAGCGGGGCGGCGGCGCGCTCCTCCAGGTCCTGCGGGAGGGGGTGGCCGGTGGTGAGGCGGTAGAGGTGGGGGTGGGCCAGGGCGTGGGCGCGGTAGGCGGTGGCCAGGGCGGGGAACGAACCCGGAGCCGCGGCCTCGGCCGCTTCGAGCACCCCGGCGGTCTCCCGGAGCATCGCGTCGGCCAGGGCGTTCACCACAGACGACTTGTCCGGGAAGTGCTTGTAGAGCGAGGGCGCCGTGATGCCCACGCGCCCGGCGAGACGGCGCATCGTGAGAGCCTCCGGGCCCTCCTGCTCCAGCAGGGTGCGTGCGGCGGCGAGGATCTGACGGGCGCGGTCGGTGGTGGCGGGCCGGGCTGCGAGATCGGTCATGACGATCCTCCTCTTCCTGCCGGCTCGGGGTGCGGAGCCGAAGGCGCGATCGTACGAGATGGGGACAGGTGCGGCAGGGACCAGGGGTGCGTGGCCCGGCGCCTTGGCCTTGCCGCAGCGTCAGAATTTCTACTGCTCGACCTCGCGGTCGGCGGTCAGCGGTCAGCGGTCAGCGGTCAGCGGTCAGCGGTCAGACGACGGTGACGGTGACGGTGACCGCGCCGCTGGGCTTCGTACCGCCGCTCGGCGCTCGCGGGCAGGCTGGTGCGGTCCGATTCCACGCGGATGATCCGCGCGCCGCGGTGGCCGCTCTCACGCAGGCGCGAACAGCACCTTCGCCGATCCCGGATCCGCCTGGGTGAGCCGGACCCGCAGCCGCTCCCCCAGGGGGAGTTCGGCGGTGCCGCCCTCGATGCGGGCGACGATCGCCGGGTCGTCGATGTGGACCGTGCCGGCGGTCGGCTCCTTCTCCTGCACGTCCACCACGTACCCGTCGAAGACCGCACCGACCCGGTCCTTCAACAGCGCCGCCTCGACGAGGTCGACGCACTCGCGCTCCACCGTGTTGGCGCGCCGGGTCCCGTCCGCCATCTCCTTGGGCAGGGCGGGCAGTGCGCTCAGGGCCCACTCGGGCGGATCGCGGTCCGCGGCGGCCGCGACGCACAGTTCGGCGGCGTACCGGTCGACGAGGCGGCGCAGCGGCGCGGTGCAGTGCGTGTAGAGCTCGGCGACCGCGGCGTGCACGGCGGGGGTGGGCAGGTCACCGTTCTCGAACACGGTGTAGCCGGCGCCGCGCAGCAGCGTGGTGCACTCCTGGAGGAACGCCGCGTGGTTGGTCCGCTTCGGGTCGAGCGAGCGGACGACCTGCGCGTACGGGACGTGGTGCGGCCAGTCGATGTGCAGGGCCTCGGCCGAGCGGCGCAGGCGGGCCACCGCACCGTCGGGGGCGACCGGGAGCGTACGCAGGATGCCGGTGCCGGACTCGGCCATCAGCCGGGCCGCTGCCATACCGGTGAGCAGCGAGATCTGGGCATTCCAGCCGTCGGCGGGGAGCGGGGCGCGGTATTCGAGGCCGTAGGTGCCGTCCCTCTCGATGATTTCCTGTTCGGGCACGTCGAGGGAGATGCCGCCGCGGGCGATCTCCTGTTCCTCTCGCAGTGTGCCGATGTCCTTGAGCAGGGCGAGGGACTCCTCGGCGGTGCCCGTGTCGATCCGGTGCTGCACGCCCGCGTAGTCGAGTTTGGCGCGGCTGCGTACGAGGGCGCGGCGCACCCGGGTGGCGACGGCGCGGCCCTCGGCGTCGAGGTCGATCTCCCAGAGCACGGCGGGGCGGGTCTCGCCCGGCAGCAGGCTGGCGGCGCTCTCGGAGAGCGTTTCAGGGTGGAGCGGCACCTTGCCGTCGGGGAAGTAGAGCGTGTTCACCCGGCGGTGGGCCTCGGTGTCGAGCGGGCCGCCGGGGCGGACGAAGGCGGCGACGTCGGCGATGGCGTAGTGCACGCGGTAGCCGTGGGCCCGGCGTTCCAGGTGCATCGCCTGGTCGAGGTCGGTGGAGGTGGGCGGGTCGATGGTGAGGAACGGCAGGTCCGTGGCGTCCTCGTGCCCGGAGATTTCGGGGTTCCGCGCCGCTTCGGCCGCCTCGGCAAGCACGTCGGGCGGGAAGCCGTCGGGGAGTCCGAGTCCGGTGCGCAGGTCGCGCAGGGCCGCCCGCAGCGGGCTGTCGGCTGCGCCGGTCATGTGGAGCTGGCGGCGGGGCATGGACCGAGCGTATGGCGGGGCGGGGCGGGCGGCATCCCGGGTGGCGGAGGGGGCGGGCGCCGGGTCCCCGTACGCTGGCGCGAGGGGTCTGTCCTGCATCCGGGCGGCGCCCGCGGGGATCCGTGCGCAGGCCGGGGGACCCCTTTTCCGTACGTACGAAGGAGAACCGCCGTGCTCGTGCTGTTGCCGCCCTCCGAAGGAAAGGCCGCCTCGGGGCGCGGAGCACCCCTGAAGCCCGAGTCGCTCTCACTGCCCGGTCTGGCCGGGGCGCGGGCCGCCGTGCTGGACGGGCTGGTTGAGCTGTGCGCGGCGGACGAGGAGAAGGCCCGCGTGGTGCTGGGGCTCAGCGAGGGGCTGCGCGGCGAGGTCGCGAAGAACGTGGAGCTGCGGACCGCGGGTGCGCGTCCGGCCGGGGAGCTCTACACCGGGGTGCTGTACGACGCACTGGACCTGGCGTCCCTGGACGCGGCAGCCCGCCGCCGGGCCGGGAAGTCGCTGCTGGTCTTCTCCGGGCTGTGGGGCGCGGTGCGGGTGGGCGACCGGATTCCGCCGTACCGCTGCTCGATGGGGGTGAAGCTGCCGGGGCTCGGCGCTCTCGGGGCGTTCTGGCGCGACCCGATGGCGGAGGCCATGCCGGAGGCGGCCGGGGACGGGCTGGTGCTGGACCTGCGGTCGTCCGCGTACGCGGCGGCGTGGAAGCCGAAGGGCGCGGTGGCGGAACGCACGGCCAGCGTGCGGGTGCTGCACTCCCAGCTGGTGGACGGGGTGGAGAAGCGGTCGGTGGTCAGCCACTTCAACAAGGCGACCAAGGGCCGGATGGTCCGCGATCTGCTGCTGGCGGGGGCCGGGCCGAAGGATCCGGCGGAGCTGGTGACGGTCCTGCGGGACCTGGGGTACGTGGTGGAGGCCCACGCCCCCGCGCGGTCCGGGCGGACGTGGGAGCTCGATGTGGTGGTGACGGAGATCCACTGACCCGGGCACGGGAGCACCACAGGGCGCGTTGCATCATGTGCAACGTTCGTTGCGTACGGTGCGGTGCAAGGGGCAGGATGAGGGCATGACCTCCTCCGTACTGGACCTTGCCCCCGTCGTGCCCGTCGTCGTGCTGGAGGACGCCGCCGACGCGGTGCCGCTCGCCCGGGCCCTGGTCGCGGGCGGGCTTCCGGCGATCGAGGTGACGCTGCGGACCGCCGCCGCCCTCGACGCGATCAAGGCGATCGCGGCGGAGGTTCCGGACGCGGTGGTGGGCGCCGGCACGGTGATCTCGGCGCGGAACGTCTCCGACACCGTGGCCGCGGGCGCCCGGTTCCTGGTGAGCCCCGGCTGGACGGACGCGCTGCTGGACGCGATGAAGGCGTCGGGGGTGCCGTTCCTGCCGGGTGTCTCGACGACGTCCGAAGTGGTCGCGCTGCTGGAGCGCGGGGTCACCGAGATGAAGTTCTTCCCGGCCGAGGCGGCGGGCGGCACGGCCTATCTGAAGGCCCTGTCCGCCCCGCTCCCCCAGGCCAGGTTCTGCCCGACCGGCGGCATCTCGCTCGCCTCGGCACCCTCCTACCTGGCCCTGCCGAACGTCGGCTGCGTGGGCGGCAGTTGGATGGTCCCCGGCGACGCGGTGGCGGCCCGGGACTGGTCCCGGGTGGAGCGGCTGGCCGCCGAGGCGGCTGCGCTGCGCGGCTGAGCGGAGGGCGCCGCCCCGGAGCCCGGCGCCGGTCGGCGGCAATCCGTCGCGATTCGTATGCATGCTCCCCGGCAGCCGGGGCACGACACCTTGTAGGTACGTGACCCGGACTCCGGGATCCCCGGGCTCCGGCAGGCAATCCCCCGGCCTGCCGGAGCCGCCCCGGCCCCATCGGCCTCCCCCCGGCCGATGGGGCCGAGTGCTGTCCGGGCGGGACCAGGGCGCTGCTAGCGGAGGTGGGACGTGTCGTTCAGCAGCCGTACGGAGGCGTTGCCGTCCGTGTAGTAGGCCACGGCCGACACGGACGCAGCCGAGAGCTCCATCCGGAACAGCGACTCCTGCGGTGCGCCGAGTGCCAGCCGGACGAGGGTCTTGATGGGGGTGACGTGCGTGACCACGAGGACCGTGCGGCCGGCGTAACGGGTGACGAGGCGGTCGCGGGAGGCGGCGACGCGGCGGGCCACCTGGGCGAAGCTCTCGCCACCCCCCGTGGGGGCCGCCTTCGCGGAGGCGAGCCAGGCGTCCAGATCAGCGCCGTACCGCTCCTTGACCTCGCCGAACGTCAGCCCCTCCCAGTCACCGAAGTCCGTCTCGCGCAGCCCTTCCTCGATCCCGACCTCCAGACCAAGCCGGGCCGCCACCGCGGCGGCCGTCTCGCGGCAGCGACGCAGCGGGGAGCTGACGATCTCCTGCACCGTCCCACGGGCGGCGAAGGCGTCGGCGGCCCGCTCGGCCTGCCCGCGGCCGACGGCGGAGAGCTCGGGATCGGTGCCGCCGCTGCCGGAGAACCGCTTCTCGGGGGTGAGGGCGGTCTCGCCGTGGCGGAGCAGCACGAAGGTGGCGGGCGCGCCGAGGTCCGGGGCGACGCCCCAGCCGACCTGCGGGGTCGTCGTGGCGGCGGGAGCGGGCCGGTTCAGCGCCGCCCTGGCCCTCGCCGCACCGGCCGCCGCGTCACCGGGCGGTCCGGAGACCGGCGGCAGGGCGTCGGCCACCGAGGACCTCGGGGTGTCGAGGTCCGCTGTCGAGGACGACGGCTCCCACTGCTTGCCGCGCTTGCCCGCATCCATCGCCTCGTTGGCGAGCCGGTCCGCGTGCTTGTTCTTCTCGCGCGGGATCCACTCGTAGGTGACGAGGGACGCCGGCAGGATGCGCGCCGCCTCGGCCGCGAGCGGCTTCATGTCGGGGTGCTTGATCTTCCAGCGGCCCGACATCTGTTCCACGACCAGTTTGGAGTCCATCCGGACGTGCACCCGCGGCCCGCCCTCGGCCGAAGCGTCCGGCACCAGCGCCTTCGCGGCCCGGAGACCGGCGATGAGGCCCTTGTACTCGGCGACGTTGTTCGTCGCGACGCCGATGTACTCGGCGGCCTCGGCCAGGGTCTCCCCCGTCGCCGGGTCGATGACGACCGCGCCGTAACCGGCGGGCCCCGGGTTGCCCCGGGAGCCGCCGTCGGCCTCGACGACGAACTGGCGCGGCTGCGTCATTACAGGCCCGAGTCCGCGGTGCGGACGAGGATGCGGTGGCAGTTCTCGCAGCGCAGCACCGTGTCGGGGGATGCGGCCTTCACGTCGTTGACCTCGGTGATGTTGAGCTCGAGACGGCAGCCCTCGCAGCGGCGCTGGTAGAGGCGGGCGGCGCCCACCCCGCCCTGCTGGGAGCGGAGCTTGTCGTACAGCTTGAGCAGGTCCGCGGGAACGGAACCGGCGACGACCTCGCGCTCCTTGGTGACCGTCGCGGCCTCCGTGTCGAGCTCCTGGGTCGCGGTGTCCCGGCGGGCGGTGGCGTCGTCGACCTTGGCCTGCACGGCGGCGACCCGGTCGGTCAGCTCGGTGACCCGCTCCTGCGCGGACTCGCGGCGCTCCATGACCTCGAGGACGACGTCCTCCAGGTCGCCCTGGCGCTTGGCGAGCGAGACGATCTCGCGCTGCAGGCTCTCCAGGTCCTTGGGCGAGGTGACCGCGCCGGAGTCCAGGCGCTGCTGGTCGCGGGCGGCGCGCTGGCGCACCTGGTCGACGTCGTGCTCCGCCTTGGTCTGCTCGCGGGCGGTGTCGCTCTCCTCGGTCGTCGAGGCGACGAGGAGGTCACGGAGCTGGGCGAGGTCGGCCGTGAGCGACTCGATCTCGGCGTGCTCGGGCAGGGAGTTGCGCCGGTGCGCAAGCTGGGAGAGACGCTGGTCGAGGGCCTGGACGTCGAGGAGTCGGATCTGGTCGGCGGGCGCGGCGTTCAGTTGGGGGCTCCAGAAGAGTGGTGGGTGGTCCAGGGGTCGGTGACCTGCTTCGAGACATGGACCCGCAGGTCCCATCCGTGGCGGTCGGAAATCGCGTCGAGCTGTGCGGCGGCCTGCTCGCACCACGGCCACTCGGTGGCCCAGTGTGCGGCATCGACCAGGCCGAGCGACGAGTACTGGACGGCCTCGGAGGCCGGGTGGTGGCGCAGGTCCGCGGTGAGGAAGGCGTCCACGCCCGCGGCGCGCACCGCGTCGAAGAGGCTGTCGCCCGATCCGCCGCTCACCGCGACGGTCCGCACGAGGGACTCCGGGTCGCCCGCGAGGCGGATGCCCTGCGCGGTGGCGGGCAGCCGGGCGGCGGCCCGGGCGGCGAACGCGCCGAGGGTCTCGGGGTGGTCGAGCACGCAGATCCGGCCGAGGCCGCGGCGGCCGGCGGGGTCCGTGGGGTCCGGTACGAGGGGCCGCTCGACCCGCAGGTCGAGGGCGCCGGCCAGGGCGTCGGAGACGCCGGGGTCCGCGGAGTCCGCGTTGGTGTGGGCCACGTGCAGCGCGATGTCGTGCTTGATGAGGGTGTGCACGACGCGGCCCTTGAAGGTGCCGGCCGCGACCGTCGTCGTACCGCGCAGATAGAGCGGGTGGTGGGTGACGATCAGCTGGGCGCCGAGCTTCAGCGCCTCGTCGGCGATCTCCTGTACGGGGTCGACGGCGAAGAGCACCCGGTCGACCTCGGCGTCCGGGTCACCGCAGACGGTGCCGACCGCATCCCATCCTTCGGCCCGCCCGGGCGGCCACAGGGCGTCGAGCTCGGCGATGACTTCAGACAGACGGGGCACGAAGGAAAGGCTACCTGGCCTCCGTGCCCCGCATCCCATGGCCGGTCGGACCCGTGGCATCGGGCCACCGGACGGTCATGAATCGTTACGTCCCGGGGCCGCGCAGTGAACAGCTGCGCGGCGCCACGGGCCCTGGGTCGGGTCGTTACTTGACGAGGTCCGCGCGCAGGTCGTCGAGGACCAGGTTCGCGGCTGTGACGCCCAGGCCGAGGTACCAGGTCTCGTCGGAGACGTTCTTCGCCCGGCCCTCCTTGACGGCCTTCAGGTTCTTCCACAGCGGGTTGGCCTGAGTGGTGTCGCGCTTGGTGGCCTTCACGTCGCCGTACACGCCGGTGAAGATCCAGTCGGCGTCCGCCTCGTCGATCTTCTCCGGGCTGATCTCCGCGGCCAGCTCGTTGATCTGCTGGTTCTCGGGCCGCGGCAGGCCGGCGTCGTCGAGGATGGTGCCGATGAAGGAGGCCTTGGCGTAGAGGCGGATCTTGTCCGGCAGGTAGCGGACCATGGAGATGGTCGGCTTCTTCGGGCCGATGTCCTCGCCGAGCTTCTTCGCGTTCGCCTCGTAGGCGCCGAGCGCCGACTTCGCCTTGGCTGTCCTGTCCAGCGCCGCGGCGTTGAGGAGGTAGTTCTCCTTCCAGGTGAAGCCCGGGCGGATGGAGAACACGGTCGGTGCGATCTTGGACAGCTCGTCGTACTTGTCCGCGGCGCGCAGCTGGCTGCCGAGGATGAGGTCGGGCTTGAGTCCGGCGATCGCCTCAAGGTTGAGGTTGTTGATCGTGCCGACGTTCTTGGGGTCGCCCGCGTCCTTCTTCAGGTACGACGGGATCGCCGCGTCGCCCTCGGACGGGGCGTAGCCCACCGGCTTCACACCCAGCGAGACCACGTTGTCGAACTCGCCGACGTCGAGCACGACGACCCGCTTCGGGGCCGCCTTGAGCTCGGTCTTGCCCATGGCGTGCGTGACGGTACGGGGGAACGTGCCCGCCGGGGCGTCGGTGCCGTACTCCGCGGTCTTCTTCGCCGCGTCGCCGAAGTCCTTGCCGCCCGTCGCGACCGCGGCCTTCTTGTCGGCACCGGCCTCGGACTTGCCCGAGGCGCCGGAGCCGCCGCCGTCGCCCCCGCAGGCCGAGAGGGACAGGGCGGCCACTACGGCCAGGCCGACTGCGGCGGTGCCGCGGCGACGAAGGGACATCACTTGCTCCAGTCGAGGGTCACACAGGTAACTCTTAGGAATGCCTAACCTTAGGCACCCCTCACCTCCATGAGCACAACCGCCCCCGCCTTCTCAGGCGAATCCGGGCATCGCCACCCTTATGTGTGAAGTGACGTGGCTCGTGTTGTTCGGCAGGGAGTGCGAAAACTAGCTTCGGTTGCCGGAGGTGATGAGTCGATGACTGTCTGTGCCATCGAGGGCGGGACCGCTGAGGCGGCCGGAACCGGCGAGACGGTGGAGCCGGGGTCCGACGACCCGGAGGGGGCCGACGAGGCGCCGGACCCGGCCGGGAGCACAGCGGCCCTGCCGGAGCCGCTGGAGCCGGTCGGATCGGTCGCGTCGGTTACGTCGGGGGACCCGCCGGCGCCGGTCGCATCGGGCGAGCGGCTGGAGCCGGTCCCCGGCGAAACGGTCCTGCCCGCGTTCACGCTCACTGCCGACGGCGCCTACGCGGCACGGCTCACGGCCGCCCGCGGCGACGCCACCGGGACGGAAACGGGCAGCCAGGCCGCCTGGTACGCGGAGCGCTGGACGCTGGACGGCCCCGAGCCGTATGCCGTGGCGCTCCCGCTGGACCAGCCGGAGGAGGCCGACTCGCAGGTGCTGCCGCTCGCCGACGGCCGGGTGCTGATCCGGCGCCGGGTCGCCGACCGGCACGCCTTCTCGCTGCTCTACCCGACCGGGCCCGGCACCGGCGAACTCCCGCTGGGCGCCGTCGAATGCGCCGAACTGACCCTGCTGCCGCCTTCTCCGGACGGCGTCAGCGCCTACGCCCTGTCGGCCGGCACGTACTCCACCGGGCTCTGGCTGGTGGCGGGCGGCGCGTTCGGACCCGAACACATCGCGGACCTGCCGGGGCGCTGTTCCGGTGGGGTCTGGCTGGACCGGGCGGGCCGACTGCTGGCCCTGGACCGGGAACCGGCGGGCGGCGGTCCGGTGAAGGCGGTCGCGGTGGACCTCGGGCGCGGCGCCGAGATGACCCCGCTGCTCCAGATCGCACCGGACAGCAACGACCGGCTGCTGCTCGCCGATCCCGACAGCGGTCTGCTGCTGATCCGGTCCGACGCGCCGGGGCACGAGCGGCTCGGCTGGGGCGTACTGGGCAGCTGCCTGCCGGTGCGCTTCCCGGAGTGCCTGCGTCTGCCGGATGTCGCCGTGACGCCGTTCGCGGTGCAGCCGGGGCAGATGCTGATGCCGGAGAGCTGCGCGGTGGCCCTGCGGATCGACGGGGCCGCGGGCAGCTGGGCCGGGATCTGGCGCCCGTCGGGCCGTCGGCTGCACCACCTCGCCACGCCCGAGGGCTGGCTGGCCGGCAGCGGGGTCTGGTCGCGCGACGGCGTGCTCAAACTGCCGTACGCGAACGGGGACACGGCCTGCGCGGTGGCGCTCCTGACGGCCCCCGCCGACGTGCAGCCGACCGGGCATACGGCCCCGGCGGCCTGCACGGAAAGCGGTATGCAACCCTCCGCCGCCGTGGCGCCTCCTCCTGTGTGCAGACCCGTTCCACTGGGGCAGGCGCCTCTCGTGGGGCGTACGGCACCTGACTAGAGTTGGGCCGGGGATCTCACTCAATCGCGCACCGCGGTCGCCGACGGTGACCGTTCCCGGGCGGTGGTGCGAGGGCCCCGGAGACCAACACGCAAGCGATCACAACGGGGTGACTTCCCAGATGTCTGAGGCGCGATCCGACACGACCCAGACGCGTCCGCCGGGGGCGGACGCGCAACGGGCCGAAGCCGGTGGCTCCGGAAAGCACCGAGGGGGTGTGGCGACGGACGACACGGCAGCACGACCGCACGGCCGCCACCGCCGCCCCTCCGAAGGTGGCAGCAGGGCGGCCTGACCGCCGCCCAGGAAAACCAACGAGGGATACGAGGGAGGGGAGGGCCCCCGCAGCCGGCCGGCTGCGGGGGCCCTCCTCTGTCCCCGTACGAGGCGGGTTCAGCCGCGCTTGAGGCCGAGTACCTCCGCCGCCGCGAACGTCTCGTTCGGCGGCCGGTCCGCGTAGTACGGGGAGATCAGCTCGTCCAGCTCGTCGAAGGAGAACGTCTCCTTCGACGAGTCGAACTTCGCCGCCACCCTGGGACGTTCGACGATCGCGACCATTCCGCCGTGCACCACGAGCAGTTGCCCGTTGACCCTGGCGGCCGCCGGGGAGGCCAGATAGCCGACGAGCGGGGAGACGTGCTCGGGTGCGAGCGCGTCGAGCCGCCCGTCCTGCGGTTCCTGGAAGCCCGCGAAGACGTCCTCGGTCATCCGGGTCCGGGCGCGCGGGCAGATGGCGTTGGCGGTGACGCCGTACTTGGCGAGGGCCAGCGCGGTGGAGGTGGTCAGCCCGACGATGCCGCCCTTGGCCGCCGCGTAGTTGGGCTGGCCCGCCGAACCGGCCAGGAACGCCTCCGAGGAGGTGTTGACGATCCGGCCGTAGACCGGGCCGCCGGACTCCTTGGACCTCGACCGCCAGTGGGCCGCGGCGAAGTGCGTGGTGTTGAAGTGGCCCTTGAGGTGCACCCGCATGACCGAGTCCCACTCGTCCTCGGTCATCGAGAAGATCATCCGGTCGCGCAGGATGCCGGCGTTGTTGACCAGGATGTCGAGCTTGCCGTAGGTGCTGACGGCGAGCCCGACCAGCGCGCGGGCCTGCTCGTGGTCGGAGACGTCGCCGAGGTGGGCGACCGCCCGGCCGCCGGCCGCGCGGATCTCCTCGGCGACCTCCTCGGCCGGCGTGGCCGACGCCTCGCCCGAGCCGTCGCGGCCGGGCTGCCCGTAGTCGTTGACGACGACGGCCGCGCCGAGCCGCGCCAGTTCCAGCGCTTCGGCCCGTCCCAGGCCGCGGCCTGCACCGGTGACGATCGCGGACAGTCCGTCCAGGGGAAGTGACATCGGTTCTCGGGGTCCTCTCGGGAGGGGGCGGGCGGTGAGGTCGTCAGAGTTCGATGCAGGTGCGCAGCGACTCGCCGGTCCTCATCTGGTCGAGGGCGTCGTTGATGCCGTCGAGCCGCACCCGGTGAGTGATCATCGATTCGAGGTCGATGCGGCCGGCCCGCCAGAGCGCGATGGCCCGCTCGTAGGACCGGAGCACGTCCCCGCCTCCGTACATGGAGGGCAGGATCCGCTTCTCGTCGAAGAACAGCTCGAACATGTTGACCTGGAAGTTGTCGTCCATGGCGCCCGCGCCGACGATGCAGAGGGTGCCGCCGCGCCGGGTGTTCTCGTACGCGGTGCGGGCCGTGGCGGACTTGCCGACGACCTCGAAGACGTAGTCGAAGCCCTCGCCCGCGGTGATCCGCTGCTTGGCGTCGGCGAACTCGTCGGGCGAGACGGCCTCGGTCGCGCCGAACCGCAGCGCCGCCTCGCGCCGGGAGGCCACCGGGTCCACGGCGACGATCTGGGCGGCGCCCTGCACCCGGGCACCCTGGACGGTGGAGATGCCCACACCGCCGCAGCCGATCACGGCGACCGACGAACCGGCCTCCACCTGCGCGGTGTTGATGGCGGCGCCGAGGCCGGTGGTGACCCCGCAGCCGATCAGCGCGGCGATCTCGAACGGCACGTCGTCGGGGATCGGCACCGCGCAACCCGCGCCGACGACGACCTCCTCGGTGAAGGTGCCGGTCCCGGCGAACCCGAACACATCGCCGTCCGGGCGCTTGAAGTTGGGGGTGCCCGCGTTCATGAAACCGGCCAGGCAGAGGTGGGTCTGGCCGCGCTTGCAGGCCGGACAGGTGCCGCAGGCCGGCAGCCAGCAGACCAGCACCCGGTCCCCCGCGCTCAGCCCGGTCACCCCGTCGCCGACGTCGATGACCTCGCCGGCGCCCTCGTGGCCGGGGATGAAGGGGGCGGGCTGCGGCAGTACCCCGCTCATCGCGGAGATGTCGGAATGGCACAGCCCGGTGGCCCGGACGCGAAGCCTGACCTTTCCGGGGCCGAAGCCCACCGCCTCGACGTCGTCGAGTACTTCGAGTTTGTCCTGGCCTATCTCGTGCAGTACGGCTGCGCGCATGGTGCGGCTCCCCTCACGGGCCTGCGGTGCTTGTGGAGTGGGTTCGGATTCGGGTTCAGGAGTGCTCGACGAAGGTGTCGCCGAGGACCGTGGCGTTGTCCCGTTCCACGGCCTTCACCTCGACCCGCACCTCGTTCTGGGTGGTCCACATCTCGATGCGGAGGGTCTCGCCGGGGAAGACGACCCCGGTGAACCGGGTGCGGTAGGAGCGGATACGGGTCGCGTCACCGCCGAGCACCGTGTCGGTGACGGCCTTGAGCGTCATGCCGTAGGTGCACAGCCCGTGCAGGATCGGCCGGTCGAAGCCGGCCTTCGCGGCGAAGTCCGGGTCGGCGTGGAGCGGGTTCCAGTCCCCGGAGAGGCGGTACAGCAGCGCCTGGTCGGGGCGGACCGGCCGTTCCACGACGCGGTCGGGGGCGATGGCGGGACAGGCCGTCCGCTCGGACGGGCCGCGCTCGCCACCGAATCCGCCCTCGCCGCGCACGAAGATCTGGGAGTCGCTGGTCCACAGCGGGCCGTCGTCGTCGGCGGCCTCGGTACGCAGCACCAGCACGGCCGCCTTGACCTTGTCGTACACCGCGGCAACCTTCGACGTCGTCACGGCGCCGCCCTTCGCCGGGACAGGCCGGTGCACCCGGATGCTCTGCCCGCCGTGCAGGACGGCCGCGAGGTCGACGTCGACCCCGGGCGAGGAGAGGCCGCCGGCCATGGCCGTACCCGCGCCCGCGACCGTGGCGAAGGAGGGCAGCACCTGGAGCCGGGACTCCAGCGTGTAGCGCAGCTCGCCGGGGTCGACGGCGGGGTCCGCCAGGTCGGGGCGGGCGCCTGCGCCGATCCCGAGGTGGTAGAGCTGGACGTCCTTGTGGTCCCAGCTGATCCGGCTGGTCCGGGGTTCGGCAGCGAGAGCTTTTTCGGCATCAATGGGCATGGGGAAGCTGCTCCTCGACGGTGAAAGACCTCGGTGCGGCCGTCCGCACCGTCGGCCGCACCGAGGTCGTGCGGGGACCGGAGACCACGCCCGTTCTAGAACGCGTTCTAGCCGGTTGGCCCTATGTATAACGCAGCACACAGCACTTGGGAAGACTGCTGACGTCCCGTCAGATCTACTTTCCCGGAGCCCTTTCCCTCGGCCACGGGCGATGACATTTGTCATCGCCGAGTCCCTACATACCCCTCTGCCGCGACGGGTTCCGGCTCCGTAGCGTCGTATGCATGACGCAGACAACGGGGAACGGAGCCGCGGTGGTCCTCACCGGGGCGGTGAAGACCTTCGGCAGACCCGGACAGCGGGTGCGGGCCGTGGACGGGATCGGACTGACCGTCGAGCGGGGCGAGACCGTCGCCCTGCTCGGGCGCAACGGCGCGGGCAAGTCCACCGCGATCAGCCTGCTGCTCGGGCTGAACGAGCCGGACGCCGGCAGCGTGCGCGTGCTGGGCCGCACCCCCGAACAGGCCGTACGGGCGGGCCTGGTCGGGGCCATGCTCCAGGACGGGCGCCCCATCCAGCGGGTCACCGTCCGCGAACTGATCACGTTCGTCGCCTCCACCTACCCGAGGCCGCTGCCGGTCGCCGAGGCGCTGGACCTGGCGGGTGTCGCCGAGTACGCCAACCGGCGGATCGACAAGCTCTCCGGCGGCCAGATCCAGCGGGTCCGGTTCGCCGTGGCGCTGGCCGGAAATCCGGAACTGATCGTGCTGGACGAGCCGACCGCCGCCCTTGACGTGGAGGGGCGGCACGCGTTCTGGCAGTCCATGCGGGCCTATGCCCGGCGCGGCAACACCGTGCTCTTCTCCACCCACTATCTGGAGGAGGCCGACGAGAACGCCGACCGGATCGTCGTCATCGACCGCGGCCGGATCGTCGCGGACGGCAGCGGCGAGGCCATCAAGGCCGCGGCCGGCCACAGCCAGGTCTCCTTCGACCTGGGGGGCCGGTCCACCGAGGGCCTGGAGCTGCTGCCCGGTGTCGTGACCGTCGAGGTGACCGGCGACCGGGCGGTGCTGCACACCGACGACTCGGACACCACCGTCGTGGAGCTCGCCCGGCTCGGCATGGTCCGGGGCCTCCAGGTGTCCGTGGCCACGCTGGAGGCCGCTTTCCTCTCCCTCACCGCGCCGGCCGCCGGCGCCTCCCGGCCCGCGAAGGAGTCCGTCTGATGTACCAGTACATCGTGCTCGAAATCCGACGCACCCTGCGCGACGGCACCTTCCTGATCTTCGGCACCGGAATGCCGGTGATGATGTACCTGATCTTCACGAACATCGGCGGCGGTGACGGAGTCGACGGCTGGAAGACCGCCTCGATGGTCGGCATGGCCGCGTACGGCGCGCTGGGCTCCGCCATGTCGATCGGCACGGGCGTCGCCTCCGACAAGTCACTGGGCTGGCTCCAGCAGTTGCGGATCACCCCGCTCTCCCCCACGCACGCCGTCGTGGGCCGGGCGATCAGCGGTTCGGTGACCGTGCTGCCGACGATCCTGACGGTGCTGCTGGCCGGCGGTCTGGTCAACGGGGTACGGATGGCGGCCTGGCAGTGGGCCGTGCTGGTGCTGCTGCTGTGGGCCGGCGCCCTTCCCTTCACCCTGCTCGGAATCGGCAACGGCTACCGGCTCACGCCCCAGGGCACCGGAGTCGTCAACGTCGCCTGTCTGATGGCCTTCGGCGTCGTCGGCGGGCTGTGGTTCCCGCTGGAGCTCCTGCCCGGGTGGCTGCGCTCCCTCGGCAGGTTCACCCCCGCCAACCGGTTCGCCGACCTGGGATGGGCCACCACCGAAGGCCACGCACCCGGCGTCACCACCCTCGCCGTGCTCTGTGCGTGGCTGTTGCTGTTCGGTACGTACGCCGTGATCTCGTACCGTCGGTCCGCAAGGACCGTGTGACGGGAGTGAACATGCCAGGAAACGGAAGGCAAGCACGGAAGGAACGGCGCCGGCTCCGGAACGAGGGGCGCCGCCCCGGCCCGCCGGGACCGTACGCCCTGCTGCCCTGGCTGCTGATGGGCCTGGGCTCCTTCTCCAACCTGTTCCAGGGCGAGACCCCCAACCCGTGGATCGGCGGCCTCGGGCTGCTCGCCTTCAACTCCCTCTACATCTCGGTGGTGTTCCGCGGCTTCGTCAAGGAGAAGCGCGAGAGCCCGGTGTCGTACGTCCTGCTGGGCGCGATGGCCGCCATCACCTTCGGACTGGCGATCGGATACGGCGGCAGCTGGCTGCTCTTCTTCCCGCTGCTCTCGCTGGCGTGCGGCACCATCCTGCGCCACCGCTGGCTCGCCGCCGGGCTGCTCGGCCTCGCCGTGGCGGCCTGCCTGATCGCGGTGTGGCGCGACGACAGCACGTCGACACCGTGGACCCTGGGTTACGGGACGTTCATCTCGGGTGCGGTGACGGCCGCGATCCTCACGCTCTCGGAGACGGTGATGGAACTGCGCGCCACCCGGCAGGAACTGGCCCGTACCGCCGTCGAGAAGGAGCGGCTGCGCTTCTCCCGCGACCTGCACGACCTGCTGGGCCACACGCTCTCGGTGATCGTCGTCAAGTCGGAGGCGGCGCGCAGGCTCGCGCCGCATGACGTCGACGCCGCGCTCCTCCAGGTCGCCGACATCGAGTCCGTCGGCCGGCAGGCGCTCACCGAGATCCGCGAGGCGGTCACCGGCTACCGCGAGGGCAGCCTGGCCACCGAGCTCGACCGGGCCAGATCCGCGCTGACCGCCACCGGAATCCAACCGTCCGTCCGCCGCTCGGGCCCTCCGCTCGCACCCCAGACGGAGGCGTTGCTGGGCTGGGTGGTGCGGGAGTCCGTCACCAACATCGTCCGCCACTCCACCGCGACCACCTGCGCGTTCGTCGTCGAGGGCACCCCCGACCGGGTCCGCCTGACAGTCACCGACGACGGCCGGACCCCGGCGGCCCCGCCCACCCCGGGCATCGGCGGCACCGGCCTCAAGGGCCTCACCGAACGCCTCGCCACGGCCGGCGGCTCACTGGAGGCGGGCCCGGCACCGGCCGGCGGCTTCGTGGTCACGGCGGAACTCCCGGCGGACGCGCCACAGGGAACGGACGGCGAAACGGCCGTGGCACCGTAAGGGACCGGCCGGGACGAGTCAGGTCCGGGTGCCGAAGACGATCCTGGACGCGCGCCCAGGCACGGGACCGCCCCGCGGAGCCGACGGCAGGACGTCGACGAGGGCACCGTGGACCGCGGCGATATCACCCGGGCCGTAGTCCCTGATGTCCTGGGTCGCCCGAAGCAGCAACGCACCCCCTGCAACTTCCTCGGCCCGGAAGAATGCCTCCTGGACGCGGGGGTCGTTCGGTCCGCCGAGCTGTCGGCCCACATCCGGCGAACAGACGGTCACCCACGAATAGCCCCGCAGGAGGCGGTCCATCACCGGCAGGGTCTCGTCGTGGAAGAGCCCCGACTGATCCTCCAGCTCCGTACGGAACGTCACACCGTCGCCGTCGTCGGAGAGCGACCCGAACAACGGGGTGGTGCCGGCGTCCAGGCGGCGTCCGAGGAAGTCGAGCCACAACTCCTGTGCAGCCGCACCCGATACCGGATCCGCGAAGACCCGGCTGTCCCGACGGACCGTCATGGTGATCCACTCCGGCACCTCCACCTCACGGCGCAGGCTCACGGTCATCCACCTGTTGCCGGGAAATCCCTGACCGTCCAGGATCGACGCACGGATCTCCACGAAGGCAGGCACCTCGCGCAGGTCATTCAGGAGATCGGCCCATGTCTTCTTCGTCCAGGGCTGCACCTTCATGCGCGATTCGAATTCCACATACTTCGAAATCGTCACCCACAGTTCGCCGGGCTCGCCGTAGCGGACTCCTGCCTGCCGGAGAACACCGGCCCGCCCCTTCAGGTCCAGCCCGCAGGATAGGGGATCCAGTTCCTGCGTGGAAAGCGAAGCAAATGCATCGACGATCCACGCTTCGGCAACGGAACCGAACTCCTCGGAATCTTCCGGTACGCGTGAAGAAAGCATCAGCATGATCGAGTCGTTCAATGCAACACGCATAGCGGAACCGTCTTCCTTCACTGCGTCGAGGCGCCGACGATATCGCCCCGAGTGCGGTGCGTCGACCTAGCCCATGGCGCCGGGCGGGTGGTCAGGGAGTCGCCGCACCTCCGGTCGCCGCAGTCAGGACGAATCCGAAGATTCCGACCACGACATAACCCGTGGCCTTGGAAATGTCATCCGGCTCCAGGCATATGCAGTACGACCCGCCCGAGCTTCCCGAACCATTTCCTGCCGTCTTCCACGAGGTGTCGGGGTGAGCCGGCACCGGCTGGGCGTTCGGAGCCGGCTGAGGCACCCGGTTGGGAACGGGAACGGGCTCCCTGAGCGGCGGCTTCGGCCTGGTCGGTTTCACCTTGGACGCCCGGTACAGCTCGATCCCGTCGTCCTTGAGGGACGAGCGCACCGTAATGAGTTCGGTCGCGTTGGCCTGGTTGAGACCGGACACCGGACTCGGGAGCTTGAAGCCTCTGACCACGACCCGGGTATCGCCCTTCGCCCGGAGCTGCTTCGTCAGCTGCTTGATGTAGTTGGCCAGTTGCTCGCGTCCCTCCTCCTCCGCCTTGCCGCCGCCGTGCTTGACCTCCCAGACGTAGACCTTGTCCTCACCCCACATGATGAGGTCGGCGTATCCGTCGTTCTTCTTCTTCTTGTTCCTCGTCTTGTACGACCCGCCCACGATCCTGTTCCGCTTGGCATCCGTGGTGACCTTGTACTTGTTGCCCGACAGGAACGACCAGACGCGCAGGTAGACGGCCCGCAGCATGACGGCCGTGTCATGCCTGTTCGTCCAGAAGGAACCCCAGTTGAAAGGCGAGCTTCCGCCGCTCAGGGGAGCAAGCTTGAGGCCGCTGGGGTCACTCTTACTGATGGGGCTGTTGTTGCTGTACGCGTACCCGTTGATCTGGAGCGGGTCGGTCAGATCGATGATGGGATCCGCCGAGAGGAAACGGCCGGTGGCCTGGTCGTACTCGCGCGCCCCGAGATGAGTCAGGCCGGTGGCGGTGTCGTCCACGCCCACGCCGAGATAGCCGCGTTTGTTGGGCCACGTCGACGGCTGGGGGCCGCGGGCTTCGCCATACGGCTTGAACGCCCGGCGGGTGACCGTCTGCGTGCCACCGAGTTCGACCACCGTGGTGGCCGTGTTGAGCTGGTCGGTGATGAGCGCGTGAAGCTGGTGGCCCGTGGTGGCTCCACCGGTTGTACTGCGGACCACGGTCGGTGCGCCGGCCTGGGCGTAGGACCGGGAGGACTTGACTATCTTCCCGCTCGCGTCGGTGGTGAGCTCGGTCTCGTCCAGGTAGAGGGTCGAGCCGGAGGGGCCGCGCTCGAGGATGCGGTTGCCCTCGGCGTCGTAGACGTATTCGGTGTTCTGCGCGATGGCCCAGTTCTGGGCGGGGCCGCCGTTGCACTCGGAGGTACGGAGGTCGGTCCCGGCTGCGGCCGAGGAGTCCGGAACGGCCATGCACAGGCCGCTCACCGTGTGCCGCAAGGAGGCGTCGGCCCGGCGCTCCCAGTTCTGGGAGGCATCGGTGGTGCAGGTGGCCATCTTGATGGACGAGCCGTCTGCGCCGGGAACGGCGCATTTGCCTCCCGCAGACCTCAGCCGGTCCCCGTCCAGCTTCCAGCTCTGGCCGTCCCCGTCGAGGCACTTCTCGATCTGGACGATGGCACCGTCCGCCGTACTGCCGCCCTCCACGTCCAGGCACAGGCCGCTGACGGAGCTGGTCACGGCTCCGTACTCGGGTGCGCTGACCTCCGCGACCCTGTTCTCGCCGGTCCAGGTGAGGTGTTGCGTCGTTTCGGAGAGGTCGCGGAGCGTGGTGTTGCCGACCGCGTCGTACTCGTACGAACTGCCCTGGCCCGAGGGGGACGAACTGACGTAGGAGAGTGTGTGCGGCTGGGCAATCGTGGAGGGGGAGGTGCCGTTGCCGGTCACCGTACGGCCGTAGCCGTAGGTGAAGGTCACGTTCTTGGTGGCGTCGGCGACGTTGTACTCCGTCAGCGTCGCCCGGTTGCCGGCCACGTCGAAGGTGAAGGACTGCCGATAGGCGGTGGCCCCCGTGGTGGGGACCGTGCCCGACGCCGGGCCTGCCGCCTTGAGTGACGCGGTCAGGGCCGCGTCGGGGCTGGAGGTGTCGGCCGTGGCGTCCGCTGCGTTGGCCACCGGTCCCGAGGAGGGCAGACCGTCACCGCGGTATCCCCACGACACCTGGTTGTCGGAGCGGCAGCCCGTGCCCGCGCCGTCCGGGACGACACCGGACGACCAGGCGTGGACGAGTTCACCCAGCTTGTCGTAGGTGTAGCACTGGGTGTCCCAGGTGGACGTACCCGCGTCGGTGAGCTTGCGGGCGTTCGATGTGATGGTGCCCGAGGCGTCGTAGGAGTAGTAGCTGTCCGCAATCCGGTTGGAGTTGGCGGTCTCGCGGTCGGCGACCGTGCGCTGGAGTCGACCGGTGTGCTGATCGACGAAGTTGGTGGTCCACAGCCGGTGGGGCTGCGGGCCGCTCACCGTGCGCAGCACCTCACCGAACGGGGAGTACGTGGCGTCGGAGGTGTACCAGGACGCGCCGGACGTGGATTCCGGCAGGCCGTCGGCGTCGTAGCGGGTGACGACCTTCTCGGCGGCCAGACCGCCCTTGGCGGGGAGGGTGACGGAAAGGGGCTTCCCCGTTGGCGTGTAGGTGTAGGCGTAGGCATACGTGCCCGACAGTCCCGCTGTCTTCGTGTTCGACGGGATGACCGTCTCCCGGCCGGTGGGCTGGTAGTCGGCGTTGTATCCGGTGACCCGGTTGATGTAGTCCCCGGAGGGGGTGTGCCGGATCGAGGCGGTCGGCTGGCCGAGCGCCCCGGGCAGGGTGTCGTACGTGAACTCCTTGGTCGGCGCAGCCGTTTGGGAGCCCTCCCTGACCGCGGTGACGCGGTCCAGCGTGTCGTACGAGGTGTAGGTGACGATGCCGCGCGCGTCCTCGTTGCTGATCTTGCGGTCGGCCTCGTCGTATCCGAACGTGGCCTCGCCCACGTCGGGGTCCTTGGAGGACGTGAGCCGGCCACGGGCGTCGTGGGCGTACGACCACTCGTTGCCCGCGGGGTCGGTGACCTTGATGCGGTTGCCGCGTGCGTCGTACTCGTACCGGGTGGCGCGCCATTCCTTTCCGGCGTCGCCCGCATCGGTGTAATGCAGTACCTCGACGACTCGTCCGAACACGTCCATGACGGACTGGGTGGTCGGGGCGGTGTCGCCGGGCGGGTCGGTGTAGACCCAGTCGTCCCCGTAGGACGTGGTGGTTCCGTAGGCGTACTCCGTACCGAAGTGGACGTCGGCCTGGACCGCTCGCTCCGTGCCGTCGAAACGGGTCCGGGTCAGGCTGGGTACGAGCGACTCGCTCTTGCGCTCGAAGAGCTCGGGCGTGGGGTCGCCTTCTGCGAGATAGCCGCCGGTCCTCTCCCAGGGAAGTCCGTGGTCGTTGTACTTGGTGTCGGTGACGATCCGGCCGGCTCCGTGCGCCTCGGACTGTGTCTGCACCTCGCGCATGAGGCCGTCGTAGATCGTGACCTGGTTGCTGTACGACCCGTCGTCCTTCAGGGTCCTCGTCCTGACGGCGGCCGGCCGGGTGGCGTCCGGGGTGGCCAGCGCGGTCTGGTAGACCATCTCCACGTCGGGGCGTGTGGTGCTGCCGGGCTTGAATCCCTTGACCAGCCGTCCGAGGTCGTCGTACTCGCTGCGGGTGACCTGGCCGTTGGCGTCCGTGACGGTCAGGGGAAGTTCACGGGCGGCGTCCAGCACCGTGGTCTCGGTGTGGCCCTTGGGGTTGATGGTCTTCAGCGAGGTGACCGCGCCACCGGAGTCGCCGGGAGTGTAGACGGTCTCGGTGACTCCGACGAGTCGCTCGGTGACCTTTCGCGGGCGCCCGAGCGGGTCGTAGGTCGTGGACACCGTGTTGTAGTGCCCCGTGCCTGCGGCGTCGTTCTCGTACACGGCGGTCACGAGGCCGGCGGTCGGCGTCTCACCGTAGGCAAGGCCGTCATAGGCCGTCCGGACCGAGGTGATGAGCTGGGTCGCGGGGACGGCGGCGTCGTATCCGGAGCACGGCGTCGCGGTGGTGCGCTCCTGCTTGGGCAGGCCGATGAGATGCGCGGCCGTGTGGTGCAGGTACTCGGTCCGTGAGCACTTCTGCTCGCTGAGCGTCTCACCGCCCGTACCGTTCGGCCGGACGACGGACATCTCGGCCTCGTACGTCAGCCCGTAGGTGCTGTCGACCTTGGCGGTCGTCCGCACCGACCTCCAGCCCTGGTCCAGATGCTGTACGGCGTCCGTCCGCGCCACCCACGTACGGTGCGCGAGCAGCGGGTCCATCGCGGTCCCGTCCTCCGCCTCCCGGGCCCGCGAGGCAGTCTGCGTGGACGCCGGGAACGTCAGTGCGCGCTTGAGGGGCTTGCCCTCGGAGTGCTCGTAGGTGATGGTCTCCGCGGTCATCCCGGCGTACTGCTCGGCGTCGTCGGCCACGAGCGTCGCGGTTCCGGTGGAGTCCTTGACCGCACCGCCCGCGCCACGGAAATAGCGCGTCACGGCATAGGACTGGGACTCGGGGTCCCAGCCATTGGCGGCGGCGGTGCTCTTGCTGCCCTTGGTGACGCCGACCTGCTGATAGCCGCGCCAGTCGCTGTACGTCCGCAGGGAGGGCCGGGTGAACTCGTCGTCGGACTTCGACCACGCGGGCGAGGTGTAGGTGTACGAGGTGACGACGGGACGTCCGTGCTTGGTGACCTTGTCGGTCTCGGTCACCGAGTCGACGACGTACTTGTTGAACCATGCTTTGGCCGGGGTCTCCTCGTCCCCGTCCGGGGACCAGCGCACGGGGTAGCAGGTGCCGTTGTTCTTCCCCTTGTCCTCGGCCGGGACCGCACCGCAGCCGCCGGTGTACTCGACCTCGATGTCGCCGCCGTTCTCGGTGGCGACGACGCCGATGCGGGGCCGGGTGAAGCCGGGACGTGGGTCGTTCTTCCCGTCCCGGACCAGGTTGGGGAGCTGTCTGTCCGCCAGGCGGGCCTTGAGCGGAGACCCCTGGCCCACGGTGTACGGCGCGAAGCTGACGCCCGCCTCGGACTGGACGCTGCCGGTGGACAGGGTGTCACCGGGGCCGTAGCCGGTGCGGGTGAGGGAGTTCAGCCACAGGCCGGGAGAGGTGTCGTACCAGTCCTTGGGGAACGACTGGCGCAGGGTGTACCGGTCGACCGGACCGAGACCGGTCTGCCCGGGGCGGGCCCCCTTGGTCGTGACCGTGTCGAGGCGCACCTGGCTCCAGAACGAGGGGAAGCCGGGGCAGAACTTCGAGGTCGACTTGCAGTTCAGGTTGCCGGGGGTGTCCCACCACAGGCGGTACGCCCCCGGGTCGGAGGTCTTGTCGAAGTTCGCCGCCGCGCACGCGGTCTCGGACTCCAGGCAGCGCTGTTTGACACCGAATTCGACCGTGGCGGACGGCTTCGTGAGGTCGGCGGTGCGCAGGCCGTACTCGATGGAGACCGGGTAGGCGAAGCGGTCGTACTGCTCGGGGGTCTTCCGCTTGTCGCGGACCGCGTAGTAGTTCGACTCCTGCTTCCAGTTGACGATCATGGCGTTGCCGTGGATGTCCACGACCTTGTCGAGGCTCCAGCGCCAGGCCTGCTGCTTGCCCGAACCGCAGCGGGAGTCGGCGAACGCCGTGGCGTGGCAGGGCTCGCCGGGATGGTTGCCGAAGACCGGGGCGGTGGAGACCGAGTTGGTGTCGGCGTGTCCTCCGCCGACGGCGTTCAGGCCGAAGTAGTACCGGGTCCCGTCGCGGTGGGTGACGATCCAGTGCTCGCCGTTGTTGTCGTCGTTGGTGGCTCCGGTCTTCAGCTCGACGAGGGAGCCGTCGTCGTGCTTCGGCCGGTAGACGGTGTCACTGACCCTGACCAGTTCGGTGGTGGTCCCGGCCAGGGACATCACCGCGTTGTCGGAGACCCAGCACAGGTCGTTGGTCTTGTCCTTCTTCGCGGTGTTGTTCGGGGTGCCGGAGCTCAGCTTCTTGCGGTCGTCCGCGCAGGTGCGGTACCGGCGCTCGATGTGGCCGGGGTCGTAGTCCCAGCCCTCGCCGATCCAGGACGCCTGCGGCGAGGAGACCGCGGTCCGCCCGTCCACGGACTGGGAGTTGTAGTCGAAGGAGATCTCCGGGGCCGGACCGGCCGGTGCGGGCGGAACGGTCAGGGGGTAGGACCACGTGAAAGCGCCCGAGGAGTTGCCGGCCGCCCATTTGCCGCTGGAGGCAAGGGGGGTCGCCTTGAAGGAACCCGTCGCACTCTCGCCCGAGTCCGTCACGCCCAGGACGGTCGCACTGCCCCCGGCCCCGGCTGCGGCAAGTGCGCGGAGGGCACCCGACTGGGCGGAGAGGCCCGGGACGCCGGTGACCGCGGCTTCGCCGTCCGCCGGGTCGGCGGCCGGGTCAACCGTGGCTGTCACCGTGCCGGTGGCCGGGTCGTTGAGTGTCGGCAGCTCCTCGTACTCCTGGCACTCCTCCAGCTCAGGAGTCGTCAGATAGCACGCGGGGAACTGCACGACCCTGAGCCTGGAGCCCCACTCGGCGCCGTACAGGTTCTTGAACCGGGCGTAGTCGACCTTGACCGATACCGGCGCCGTGCTCCCGGCCGGTGCCTCAAGCGTGAGCAACGCCCCGTCCACGCCCTCCGCGACGGTGGCGGCACGGTCCTTCACGGTGACCTGCCAGGTACCGGCCGGCGCGGTCTCGCCCTCCACCGGGCCGAGGCTCACCGGCACTCCGGCCACCGGCACCTCGGCGGCAACAGCCGCGCGTGCCGTGCCTGAAGGGAACGTGGCCGTCCCCGTCTTGCCCTCGGGTGCCGTCGCGGTCCCGGCCGGCGCCTCCACCAGATCGGCGGGCACATCGGTGCGCAGGCTGTCCAGGTCCTTGGAGTAGACCTTGCCCGGCATCAACTGCTCCTGGGCCAGGGCCTCCAGGGCCAGTTCCTCGCGGCCGTCCCTGGCGGGGTTCGGCGGAATGGCCAGGGCCGCCTGTGCCGACATCAGCGTCATGAGCAACGCAAGGCCGACGGAGGGCAGTCCGGCACGGCGCAGGCGTGCACCGACACGGCGTTGGCGGGTGTGCGACGACGCGGACACGTCTGATCCCCCCGGATCACTCAGAGCGGGACCAGGGTCGGACCGCATGGATGCCATTCACGAACAGCCGGATTCTGTGGGGAAGTTGTGAGAAATGGCCAGACCATTCAGCGATCAAGTGACAAGCATCACGCGATACTTCGGGAGAAACATCCACATGCTGATCAGGAACCCCTTCGCTGCCTTTTATCAGCACGCAACCGCGCGCACAGGACAAAGAAGCGATGCAGGACACTCGCCACCGCCAGGGCAAAATCACTCGCGATATCTGCCTGTTTGTCAGGAGATCTACTGCCCCGATTCCGCGTGGTGGCCCCGTCGGCAGCCGGTGCACCCGTCAGATCCCTCCTTCGTCCCGCATGGGTGCAGAACCTTCGCTTCGGGTTCACAGCGTGACGACAGCCGGTGCATAGGTCATGATCTGGTCGCCCGTCGTCCGTGCTCGATTCGTATGCCGGGTTTTCCAGTACTCCGGTCGGCAGCTCGCCGTTCACCGGTGCCGAGGGGGAGGGGAACCCGTCCATGTCGCAGCGCCGTTATCGAGACAGACTGCCGGGCAGGCGGTCCGTCGTCATGGTCTGCGCGGCAGCTGTCGCCGCGTCGGGCCTGACCTGGGCCGGCTTCGGGCTGAACGACCCCGCCGACGAGGGCGGACGAACAAACCGGGCCGCCGGAAAGTCCGCCCTCACCGAGGAACAGGCACGCGGCCTGGCACGGGACTCCGGCAAGAACGTCGAGATCACCGATCTGCGCACCGCGACGTCCAGCACCTTCGCCCAGCCCGACGGCCTGATGGCCAAGCGGCTGTACGCCACGTCGGTATGGGCGAAGTCCGGCGGTGCATGGAAGGCGATCGACCGGAATCTGCACCGCACGAAGGACGGGTGGGAGCCGAAGGTCACCAACACCCGCATCGTCTTTTCCCCGGGAACGTCCGCGGGCAAAGACCGCGCGTCCAGAACTGCCCCCCGCCGCCTGCCCCTGCTGCCGGCCCACCCGCCCGCCGCCGAGCCCGTCGTCAGCCCGCTGGCAACACTCGTCACCGGTGACCACGAGGTCAGGCTCAGCTGGCCCGGAGCGATCCCCACCCCGGTCGTCGTCGGTAACCAGATCCTGTACCCGGAGATCCTCCCGGGCGCCGACCTGGTGCTGACCGCGGACGACGACGGCTTCGCGCAGCTTCTGGTGGTCAAGGACCGCACTGCCGCAGCCGACCCTCGCGTGAAGCAGCTGTCCTACGGCCTGTCCTCACCCGATCTGACGTTCCGTCTCGATCCGCGGTCGAAGATCGTCACAGCGGAGAACTCTTTCGGCGACGAGGTCGCCGAGTCACCCTCGCCCCTGATGTGGGACAACGCCGGACACCCGGCCGTCACCGACGGGCAGGTCGGCGCGAGTGACCAGCCGACCGCGCCGGTGACGCTCGCGCCGGAACCGACAGCCCCGGAGACCGGCGGTCCCGCGCTGATCGACGACGGCGCGGTCGATTCCGATGAACAGACCGACCCGGAGGGCGAGATCCTGCCGTCCGCCGGCGACGAGGTCCTGCCGGCGGAGTCCGAATCCCCTCTGCCCACGGCACCGGCCGAACCGACCCCCGGTCCGACCCAGCCGGGCAGCGCCGCCACGCTCTCCCTGCCGGGCCTCGCCGGGCCCTCCCCCGATTCCCACGGCGCCCTGGTGGATGCCGACCTCGCCGGGTCGAACTGGGTTCTGACGCCCGACCAGGAGATGCTGGAGGACCCGGCGACCGTCTTCCCGGTCTTCATCGACCCATCGGTCAAGAAGCACGTGCAGAACTGGACCACCGCCTACAAGAAGCACCCCAAATCCACCTTCTACAACGGGAAGGGCTTCAACAAGAGCGGTACCCACGAGGCCCGCGTCGGGTTCGAGTCGGACACCTGGGGCACCTCGCGTTCCTTCTTCAACATCGATTTCGACAAGACCCTCAAAGGCACTCAGATCTCCAGCGCGAAGCTGACGCTGCTGGAGACGTACTCCTGGTCCTGTCAGGCCCGGCCGATGAGCGTGCATCTGACCAGCGAGATCGGCTCGAAGACCAACTGGAACAACGCACCGAAGCTGAACGACGGGAACAAGATCCAGGCACGCAGCTTCGCCCACGGATACAAGTCCGGCTGCCGCGACGCGTACGAGGCGTTCAATGTCCGGTCGGCCGCGCAGAAGGCCGCCGACAAGGGCTGGGACACCATCACGTTCGGTCTCCGGGCCACCGACGAGAACTCCCGGTACTCCTGGAAGAAGTTCACCGCCAACGGTGATCACGCGCCGGTGTTGGAACTCGTCTACAACCGGCGCCCCGAGGCCCCGACCGCCCTCGACCTCAGCCCTGACTCCAAGTGCACCACCACCAAGGAGTACATCCGCATGGGAGCGGGCGAGATCTTCTTCACCGCCACGGCGTCCGACAAGGACAAGAACCTCGATGCCATCGACTTCGACCTCTGGCCCACCGGTAAGTGGGACACCACGGGTGATCTCCTGAAGTCGACCGGAAAGGTATCGGTGGGCGGAGATACAGGTACCGCACGGCGCACGACCGCCGGCTTCCCGACCAGCAAGCTGGTGAACGGCACGCTGTACTCGTGGCGGGCCCGCGCCCTGGACGACAAGGGCGCCACGTCCAGCTACTCCCCCAAGACCACCCCCTGCCGGTTCGTCCTGGACACCGCCGCGCCCAGGCCCCCGGAGATCACCTCGACGGACTTCCCCAACGCCGACGACGGTGAGAACGGCTTCAGCACCCAGGGTGAGGACGCCATCTGGTCCACGAAGAAGTTCGGCACGCCGGGCACATTCACCGTCCGTGCGCTGAGCACCGACGTCGTGAAGTACGAGTACGGGTTCAACTCGGCCAGCTACACCGGCACGTTGGCACGCACCGCAGGGACTGCTGTCACCGTCAAGGGGACGATCAGCAACGCCAAGCCGCCCACCGCCGGTCCGAACGTGCTGTATGTACGGACAGTCGACAGCGCCGGCAACGTCTCGGATCCCACCAAGTACTTCTTCTACGTCACCCCCCGCGACCAGGCCGACAGCCCGGGCGACTTCACCGGTGACAAGCTCCCCGACCTGTTCACCGTCACCGCCGGCGGCTCGCTGGCCCTCTATCCCTCGCAGGCAACCAGCACCGACCTGAACAAGGGCAGTGGCGATCTGGACTACTCCATGGCCGGCGCCTACCGCGAGAACCCGGAGCGGGATCCCAACGGCGGGGACGGCAAGGCGTTCTACTCCGCGGCGGCCCCGAAGCACTTCGACAAGTCCCTGATCACTCACAACGGAGACATCTACGGCGGCGACGGCCTCCAGGACCTGGTCGTCCGCGTCGAGGGGAAGCTCTGGGTGTACCCCGGAGACGGATACGGCGGTGTGAACACCGACAAGCGTCGGGAGATCCTTCTCCCGGCCGGTGCCCCCGATCCTGCGGACATCACCCAGATCGTGTCCGCCGGTGACGCCACCGGCGACGGAAAGGCCGACTTCTTCCTCCGGGTGGGAGACGCGCTCTGGGCGCTGACCGGATACAACGGCGCCACCGTCGCCCAGGCCACACGACTGAGCTCGTCCCCCTGGACGGAGCGTGACATCGTCACCGTCCTCGATGTCACGGGCGACGGCATCACCGATCTGGTGTACCGGACGGATGTGTCCGGCCGCCTGCTCCTGCGTACCGGCATCAAGAGTCCGACGGGCGGTGTGGACCTCACCTCCCTGGCCTCCGCCGCCAATTCCGCAACCGGCGTCGACGCCGTGTACGGCGCTTCCGGCTGGTACAGGGCGAGCATCCCGCACATCATGGGGACCCCTGACGCCAACGGGGACGGTGTGCCGGACATCTGGACCGTGAGGACCGACGGGTCCGTGCGGGTCTACTTCGGGAGCAGGACGACCCTCACCGGCAGCGGAACCGAGGTCATCGGCGCCAACACCAACTGGAAGACGCGACAGACCATCGGCTGAACCGTCCACTGACGACGCGCCGTGCCGGTCCGCGCAAGCGCACCGGCACGGCGCCTTCGCGCGCACGTGGCAACTGATCGCGGCTGTGTGCTGAGCCGCGCCCCGGTCCAACAGCGCACTCGCCATACTCTGTTCCCCGTGAACGAGATGCCGCAGGATCACCGGCCGACCAAGTCCGTACGGGTACTGCTCGCCGAGGACCAGGGCATGATGCGCGGTGCGCTCGCCCTGCTGCTCGGGCTGGAGCCCGATATCGAGGTGGTCGCCCAGGTGGGCGCGGGCGACGAGATCGTGGGCGCCGCGCTGACGTCGCGGCCCGATGTGGCGCTCCTGGACATCGAACTCCCGGGCCGCAGCGGCCTGGACGCGGCCGCCGACCTTCGTGAGGAGGTGCCCGACTGCCGGGTCCTGATCCTCACCACCTTCGGCCGGCCCGGCTATCTGCGGCGCGCGATGGAGGCAGGTGCGGCCGGGTTCCTGGTGAAGGACGGCCCGGTCGAGGAGCTCGCGGAGGCGATCCGCCGGGTGCTGCGCGGCGAGACCGTCATCGACCCCGCCCTGGCCGCCGCCGCGCTGAGCGCGGGGCCGAGTCCGCTGACCGCTCGGGAGCGCGATGCGCTGGTCGCCTCGGTGGACGGGGCGACGGTCGCGGACATCGCGCTGAAGCTGCACCTGTCGGAGTCCACCGTCCGCAACTACCTGTCCGCGGCGATCGGGAAGACAGGCACGCGCAACCGGATGGAGGCGGTCCGGGCGGCCCGGCAGCAGGGGTGGCTCTGAGAGTGTGGCGTACCGGTCTCAGTCCCGGGCCGATCCGTGGCGCGGCAGCCAGAGGATCATCAGCAGCAGCCCGCCGAGCAGTACCGCGCCCGCCGTCCGGAAGGCCAGGGCGTAGCCGGCCGTGAGCTCGACCGGGTTCGTGGATCCTTCCGTGCGGGCCGCTGCGACCGTGGAGAGTACGGCCAGGCCGAGTGCACCGCCCATCGTGCGGGAGGTGTTGACGAGGCCGGACACCAGGCCGGCCTCGCCGGGGGCCGCGCCGGAGATGGCGAGGGTGGCGAGCGGGGTGGCCGCGAGACCGGTGCCGGCCATCATCAGCACGCCGGGCAGGCAGACCGCCGTGAGGTACGAGCCGTCGGCCGTCATCGCGGACTGCCAGCCGAAGCCCGCGGCGGCGACGGCCGTGCCGATCAGCGCCAGGTTCTTCGCCCCGGTGCGTACCATCAGCCGCGGCGCACACTTGGAGCCGATCACGATGGCCACCGAGGTGGGGATCAGGGCGAGTCCGGCCTCCAGCGCGGAGTAGCCCAGCACGTTCTGCGCGTACACGGTCATGAAGTACCACATCGAGAACGTGGCCGAGCCGATCACGAACATCGCCACGTTCGCCGACGCCACCGCCCGCGCCCCGAGCACCCGCAGCGGCATCAGCGGCTTCGCTGTCCGGGCCTCCACCAGGACGAACAGGGCGAGCAGCGCCAGTCCGCCCAGCAGCGGCACCAGGGTCGCGGCCGCGGTCCAGCCCGATTCCTCGGTCTGCACGATGCCGTACGCGACCGAGGCCAGACCCGCCGTGACGAGCAACGCGCCCAGGAGGTCGATGCGGCTTCGCCCACCGGCCCGGCCCTCGGCGAGCCACAGCGCGGCGCCGATCAGGACGAGCACGCCGACGGGCACGTTGATGAGCAGGACCCACCGCCAGGACAGGGCGTCGGTGAGCACCCCGCCGATCAGTCCGCCGGCCGCACCGCCGCCCGCGCCGACGGCCATCCAGGTGCCGATGGCCTTGGTCCTGGCGGGCCCCTCGGGGACGGCCGCAGTGAGCAGGGTGAGGGTCGCCGGGGCGAGCACCGCGGCGCCGAGCCCCTGGGCGGCGCGGGCAGCGAGTAGTTGCCAGCCCTCCTGGGCGAGTCCTCCGGCGAGGGAGGCGGCGGTGAACAGGCCGAGGCCGACGAGGAACATCCGCTTGCGTCCGTAGAGGTCTGCGGCCCGCCCGCCGAGCAGCATGAATCCGGCGAACGCGATCGAGTACGCGTTGAGCACCCATTGCAGTCCCGCGGCACTCAGCCCCAGATCGGTACGCATGGACGGGAGCGCCACATTGACGACGGACACATCGAGCACGACGAGGAACTGACCGGTACAGGCGGCGAGCACGACGGCCCAGGTACGGGTCCGGGTGCCGCCGCTACGGCGTGTGGGCGTCGAGACGTCAACCATGAACGTCATACTCGCAGCCGCCCCGTGCCCCGTACATCGGTTTCCAGGCCGTACCGGCCTCGGTCCAGCGGCGTAGGACCGGGCTCGCCCTGGCGCTCAGCGGCGCAGGAGTGTCACCACCGCCGCTCCGCCGAGCCCGATGTTGTGGGCGAGCCCGGTCCGGGCGTCCGGCACCTGACGGGCCCCCGCCTCGCCCCTGAGCTGCCAGGTGAGTTCGGCGGCCTGGGCGATTCCGGTGGCGCCGAGGGGGTGGCCCTTGGAGATCAGCCCGCCCGACGGGTTGACCACCCAGCGGCCGCCGTAGGTGGTGGCGCCGGACTCGACGAGCGCCCCGGACTCGCCCTCGCCGCACAGTCCGAGCGCCTCGTAGGTGAGGAGTTCGTTGATGGAGAAGCAGTCGTGGAGCTCGATGACGTCGAGGTCGGCGGCCGAGAGCCCGGAGGCCTCGTACACCTGGCGGGCCGCGTCCCGCGACATGGGCAGCCCGACCGCGTCGATGCAGGTCCCGGAGGCGAAGGAGGCCTCGGTGTCGGTCGTCATGGCCTGGGCGGCGATCTCGACGGCCCGGTCACCGAGGCCGTGCTGCTCGACGAAGCGTTCCGAGACGACGACGGCCGCTGCCGCCCCGTCGGAGGTCGGTGAGCACTGGAGGCGGGTCAGGGGGTGGTGGATGGGTTTGGCGGCGAGGACCTCGTCGACCGTGTACGGCTCCTGGAACTGGGCGTACGGATTGCCGGCCGAGTGGCGGTGGTTCTTGGCCGCGACGGCGGCGAGCTGCGCCTCCGTGGTGCCGTACCGCTCCATGTGCTCCCGGGCGGCGTTGCCGAAGATCTGCGCGGTGGGCGGGGTCATCTCGAAGCCGTGCGCGGCGGCCATGATCCCGTAGTGCCGGGCCACCGGGGACGTCTTGAAGTCGCCCGCGCCGCCGTCGGACCCGCCGCCGCCGAGCGATCCGCGCGCCATCTTCTCGAAGCCGAGCGCCAGGACACAGTCGCTGCCGCCGCCCTCGACGAACTGGCGCGCCATCATCAGGGCGGTGGAGCCGGTGGCACAGTTGTTGTTGACGTTGTAGACGGGCACACCGGTCAGTCCGAGCTCGTAGACCGCGCGCTGTCCGGCGGTGGAGGCCTGGAAGCAGTAGCCGACGGCGGCCTGCTGGATGTCCTCGTACGCGACCGAGGCATCCGCGAGCGCCGCGGTCCCGGCCTCCCGGACCATGTCCCAGTACTGCCAGTCGCGGGTCTCGGGCTTCTCGAACTTCGTCATCCCGACGCCGACTATGTATGCCTTCATATCGTGTCCTCTCAGTCCCGGGGGAGGCCGAGGATGCGCTCGGCTACGACATTGAGCTGAACCTGGGTGGTGCCGCCCGCGATGGTGAGGCAGCGGGACATCAGGAAGCCGTGCACCGCCCGCTCCCCCGCTCCTTCGCACACCGCCCCGTCCGGGCCCAGGAGTTCGAGGGCGAGTTCGGCGACCTTCTGCTGGTGGGCGGTCTGGACGAGCTTGCGCACGGAGGCTCCCGCGCCCGGTTCCAGCCCGGAGACCTGCTGGAGCGTGGTGCGCAGTCCGATGCAGGCCAGCGCGTGCGCCTCGGCGGCGAGTGCCCCGATCCGGGCCCGGCAGGCGCCGTCGACTCCTTCGGCACGTTCGATCAGGGCTTCCAGACCGGTGTCGAAGGTCAGCTGGTCGGCCATGTGGACGCGTTCGTTGCCCAGGGTGTTGCGGGCGACCCGCCAGCCGCCGCCGGCCTCGCCGACGAGGGCGTCCTCGGGCAGCAGGACGTCGTCGAAGTACACCTCGTTGAAGAGGGAGTCGCCGGTGATCTCCTTCAGCGGGCGGATGTCGATGCCCTCGGTGTTCTTCATGTCCACGAGGAAGTAGCCGAGCCCCTGGTGCTTGGGGGCGTCCGGGTCGGTCCTGGCGAGCAGGATCCCGTGGTCGGCCCACTGGGCGGCGCTCGTCCACACCTTCTGGCCGTTGATCCGCCAGCCCTCGGGGGTCCGTTCGGCCCGGGTGCGCAGCGAGGCGAGGTCGGAGCCGGCTCCGGGTTCGGAGAACAGCTGGCACCAGAGGAGTTCGCCACGCAGCGTGGGCAGGAGGTAGCGGTCCTGCTGCTCGGGGGTTCCGTGCGCGATGAGGGAGGGCACCACCCAGGTGGCGATCCCCAGATCGCTCAGCTTCACGCCCTGCTCGCGCAACTCCTGTTGCACGGCGAGTTGTTGTACGGGCCCGGCGCCCAGTCCGTAGGGCGCGGGCAGATGGGGGGCCGCGTAGCCGGTGGGGGCGAGGGCGCGGCGGGCGGCTCTCGGGTCGAGGCCGCGGGCGGCGGCGAGGGCGTCGCGGGCCGCCGAGCGGTGCCCTGCCGCGTGCGCCGGGAGTTCGAGGGTGAGTTCGCGGCGCGCACCGCCTCCGGCCAGGCGGACGGCTCGCTGCCGGTGGTCGTCCGCGGCGCCCAGCAGCTGCCGCGCCACCAGGGCGCGGCGCAGATACAGATGGGCGTCGTGCTCCCAGGTGAAGCCGATTCCGCCGAGGATCTGGATGGTGTCCTTGGCGCAGCTGTACGCGGCGTCCAGGGCGGTCGCCGCGGCGAGCGCGGCGGCCAGGCCGCGCACTTCATCGGGCTGACGGGGCTCACCGGCCGCGCGGGCGGCGTCCCAGGCCAGCGCGCGGGCCTGTTCGACGCGTACGAGCATGTCGGCGCACAGGTGCTTGACGCCCTGGAACTGCCCGATGGGGCGGCCGAACTGTTCGCGGACCTTGGCGTGTTCGGTGGCGGTGTCCAGGCAGCGGGCCGCGGTCCCGCAGGCCTCGGCGGCCAGGAGGACGGCTGCGAGGTCGCGGACGAGGCCGACGCCGGTGCGCAGGGCGCGTTCAGCGGAAGCCAGGACCCCGTCGGCGCGGACCGCGGCGGTGGGCCGGGTGGGGTCGGCGCTGCGGTGCGGGCGCACGGTCAGGCCCTGCGCGGCGGTGTCGACGGCGAACCAGCGCAGGCCGGTGGCGGAGGCGGCGGGCAGCAGGAGCAGGTCGGCCTCGGCGCCGGAGAGGACGGGCGGGAGTTCACCGTCGAGGAGGTGGCCGTCCTCTCGCTCGACTGCGGTGAGAGTGCCGGGGGCGAGGGCGACGGCCCCGATGCGCGTGCCGGCCGCCAGTTCGCGCACCAGCTCACCGGCGCCCGCGGCGTGCAGCACGGCGGAGGCGAGGGCGCTCGCCAGGTAGGGGCCCGGCAGTGCGGCGCGGCCGGCCTCTTCGAGGACGACGGCCAGGTCGAGGAGGTCGCCGCCCCCGCCCCCGTACGCCTCGGGCAGATGGATGCCGAGCAGCCCCTGTTCCGCGAGCCCGTCCCAGTACGCGGGGCGTGCGCCGGGGGCGGCGGGGGTGTCCGCGTCGAGCAGTTTGCGGATTTCCCCGGGCGGAACGGCACGTGCCAGCCATCCCCGCACGGCCTGTGCGAGCTCCCTGTGTTCTTCGGTGATTCCGATGCCCATGCGGATCCTCGCCGGTCGCAGCCACTGGAACGGCGCAAGAGTAGAACACGTTCCAATCTGACGGAAGGTCAGACGAGTACACACTTGCGACCGGGCCGGAAACCGGGCAGGCCGGGGCAGGCCGCCTTGACCAGTTCTTGCCCCGTTCACCGGAATACCCCGGGCGTCCGGAAGGTTGCACCCTGCACGCACTTGGCGGTCAGCGCTGTCCGCCGCAGGGACCGCGCTCCCGCCCCACCCCTCCTCTTCCGCTGCCCGGAGGCCGCACGCATGCCACAGACGACGCACGAACAGCCCGCCTCGGAACTTCCTGATCCGCGGACATCGAAGACGGGCCGCGGGATCGTCCCCGTGCTCGCCTTCGCGGGCATCACCGTCGCGGTGATGCAGACCCTGCTCGTCCCCGTCATCAAGGACCTGCCCACCCTCCTGGACACCGACCCGTCCAACGCGACCTGGGTCATGACCGCCACCCTGCTCGCCGGCGCCGTCGCCACCCCGATCATGGGGCGGCTCGGTGACCTCTACGGCAAGCGCAGGATGCTGCTGGCCAGCCTCGCCGTCATGGTGGTCGGTTCGCTGATCTGCGCGTTCACCGACGATCTCGTGATCATGATCGTGGGCCGTGCGCTCCAGGGCTTCGCCATGGGCGCCATCCCCCTGGGCATCGGCATCATGCGGGACGAGCTGCCGCGCGAGAAGCTCGGCTCCGCGATGGCCCTGATGAGTTCCTCGATCGGGGTGGGCGGCGGACTCGCGCTGCCCGCCGCCGCACTGGTCGCCCAGCACGCCGACTGGCACACCCTCTTCTTCGGTTCGGCCGGTCTCGGCGTCCTGGCCATGGGGCTGACCGTGCTCGCGGTGCCGGAGACCTCGCTGCGCGCTCCCGGACGGTTCGACGTCACCGGGGCGCTCGGCCTCTCGCTCGGCCTGGTCCTCCTGCTGCTGCCGATCACCAAGGGCAGCGACTGGGGCTGGACCTCGGGCACCACGCTCGGCCTGATCGCCGCCGCCCTGGTGGTCCTCGTACTGTGGGGCGTCTTCGAGCTGCGGAGCGACGCGCCGCTGGTCGACCTGCGGACCACGGCCCGGCGCGAGGTACTGCTCACCAACCTCGCCTCGATCATGGTCGGGGTCGCCTTCTACGCCGTCTCGCTGGTCCTTCCGCAGCTGCTCCAGCTACCGACGTCCACCGGTTACGGGCTGGGCCAGTCCATGGTGGTCGCCGGACTGTGCGTGGCCCCGCTCGGCCTGACGATGATGTTCGTCGCCCCGCTGTACGCCCGGATCTCCGCCCGGTACGGCCCCAAGATGACGCTGATGCTCGGCATGCTGGTCATCGCGATCGGCTACGGAGCCGGGCTCGGCCTGATGAGCGCCGCCTGGCAGACCATCGTCATCGCGGTGCTGCTCGGGGCCGGCATCGGGCTCGCGTACTCCTCGCTGCCCGCGCTGATCATCGGGGCCGTCGACGCCTCCGAGACGGGTGCGGCCAACGGGCTGAACACCCTGATGCGCTCGATCGGCACCTCGGTGTCGAGCGCGGTGATCGGCATGGTGCTGGCGAACACCTCGGTGCAGATGGGTCCGGTCGCGGTGCCCAGCATGGAGGGGTTCCGGACCTCGTTCATGATCGCGACGGGTGCGGTGCTGGTCGGTCTCGTGCTGGCGGCGTTCCTGCCGTCGCAGCGGAAGGCCGGCGCACCGGTGCTGCTGGCGAGCAGCGCGGGCGACGCCGCCGCGCGCGAGGCCGGTCACCCGCTCCCCGCCGTCCCGCACCCGTTCGCCGGCTCCGACGGCTTCCGCGGCCGCGTGCTGGAGGCGGACGGGACGCCGGTGGCCGGGGCCAATGTGACCCTGATCGACCGGCACGGCCGGCAGGCCGGGCTCACCACGACGGACGCGCAGGGCCGCTACGCGCTCGCCGCCCCCGGCAACGGCAGCTTCGTCCTGGCCGGATCGGCCGCCGGATACGCGCCGCGGGCCCGCCCCGCGTCGTACCCGGCGGACGGGCCGCGGACCGAGACCGACCTGGTGCTGACGCTCAGCGCACCGGCACGTCGAACCGGGGTGCGGTCGTGAGCAGATGAGAGACGTCCGTCCCCACCGGGAGCTCCTGCGGCTGCGCGCCGCGGGTGAACAGCCGGGCGGGGCGGGCGCCCTGGACCCGGGCCTGGCGCCCGTTGACCCGTAGCCACGATCCTTCGCGCAGGCCGAGCACCGGTACGTCGTTCTCCTCCAGGAACTCCGTGAGCCGCTCCTCGCGGGTCTCGCCCTTGTGGGTGCTGTCCGGGTCCGGGTCCAGGTAGTGCGGGTTGATCTGGAACGGGACGAGGCCGAGTGTCTCGAAGGACGGCGGCTGCACGATGGGCATGTCGTTGGTCGTACGGAGGGTGGGCGCCGCCATGTTCGTCCCCGCACTGGCCCCCATGTAGGGGAGCCCCGCGCGCACCGCCTCGGTCACGGCCTCGCGCAGTCCGGTCCGGCAGAGGGCGCTCAGCAGCCGGAAGGAGTTGCCGCCGCCGATGAACACGGCGTCGGATGCGGCGAGTTCGGCGACCGGGTCGGCGTTCTCGTGGACGCCTCGGACGCTGATCCCGGCCGGCTCCAGGGCATCCCGGACGCGCGCGGTGTACGTGGTGTAGTCGGCGAGCGCGTAGGGCACGAAGGCCAGCCGGGCGCCGGAGGGCAGGAAGGCGGCGACCGTGTCGAGGGCGTGTTCCAGGTAACCGCAGCCGTGCTGGGTGGAGTTGGAGAGCAGGAGCAGATTCACGGGGTTCCTCTTGGGTTGTCTTCGGGTCAGGTCGTGCGGGCGTGGGGCCTGGCCCCGGGTCAGGCGGTCCGTGTACGGCGGGCCTTGGGCTTCGGGCGCTGCGGCGGGTGGGTGAGGCGCTTCTCCAGCAGTTCGGCGGCCTGCCGCAGTGCGTCGAGACGGTTCTCCGGCGCCCCCTGGAACCGCTCCTCGGCGCCGCCCAGGCTGAGGCTTCCGTACGGTTCGCGGCCGAGGAAGACCGGTACGGCGACGGTCGCGACGCCGGTGTCGTACTCGCCGACCGTCCAGGCGTACCCCTGGGCGCGGACCTTCAGGAACTCCTGCTCCAGCAGGTCCGGATCGGTGACGGTCCGGTCGGTGAACCGGGCCATCGGGCGCCCCCGGAAGAGCCGGTGGCGCTGCTCGTCCGGCAGATAGGCGTAGAACGACTTGCTGGTCGCCCCGGCGTGCGCCGGGTAGAGCTCACCGACCAGCGGGTAGTAGCGCAGCGGCCCGGTCTCGCCCTCCTCGGCCGCCACGCACCGCATGTGGAAGCTGTCCGGCAGGCAGAAGAGGACGGTGTCGCCGGTGACCCGGCGCAGCTCCTCCAGGACCGGTCCGGCCAGGAGCTCCAGCGAGCCGGAGCGCTCCCAGAGCCGGCCCAGGCGCAGCACGGCGGGGCCGATGCGGTAGCGGCGGGTGGCCGGGTCGGAGACCAGGAAGCCGCGCCCCGCGAGAGTGGCGAGCAGCCTCTGGGCCACCGAGGTGTCCCAGCCGAACTCCTCGGCGACCTCGGTGACGCCCCAGTCGGGTCTGGTCCGCTCGAACGCGAGCAGCACGAGGAGTGCCCGGTCGACGGTTTGCAGGGCTCCGGCGGGGGTGCGCCGGTCCAGATCGAAGTCCGCCATCGTGATCTCACCATTCAGACCTGAGTTGCAAATAACGGGAAATGGTTGCGCTCAACGCTATCCGATCCCGAATCTGCTCTCAGCACCCCGTCCGGCGCCCCACTCCCTGCCGGGTGCCGGACGGGTGTGACGGATGCGCGAGAAAGGCCCCCCATGTTGAAGTACGTACTGGACATCGTCGATCTCCTCGACGATCCCCAGGTGAATGGCAAGACGGTCGTCGAGTACCTCGACTCCGCGGCGGGGGCCGAGGGCTCGTCCGCGGAGGTCACCACGGTCGCCGGCGAGCAGGGTTCGACGGACTTCGTGATGGTCCGCATCCCCGGCTCCCGAGGACGTACGGCCGGGGGCGACGCCCGCACGCTGGGCGTCGTCGGCCGGCTCGGCGGCATCGGCGCCCGGCCCGAGGTGACCGGCCTGGTCTCCGACGCCGACGGCGCGGTCTCGGCCGTCGCCACCGCCGCGAAGCTGCTGGACATGCGCCGCCGCGGCGACGTGCTGCCCGGCGATGTGATCGTCGCCACGCACATCTGCCCGAACGCGCCGACCGAGCCGCACGACCCGGTGCCGTTCATGGGTTCGCCCGTGGACATCGCCACCATGAACCGGCACGAGGTGACCGGCGAGATGGAGGCCGTGCTCTCCATCGACACCACCAAGGGCAACCGGATCATCAACCACAAGGGCCTCGCCCTGTCGCCCACCGTCAAGGAGGGCTGGGTGCTCCGCGTCAGCGAGCAGCTCGGCGAGCTGCTGGCCGTGGTGACCGGTGAGCCCTTGGTTACGTACCCCGTGACCACCCAGGACATCACCCCGTACGGTAATGGGGCACACCACATCAATTCGATCCTTCAGCCCTCCACTGCGACGGCCGCTCCCGTCGTCGGGCTGGCCATCACCTCGGCCGCCGCAGTGCCGGGCTGCGGCACAGGCGCGAGTCACGAGAGCGACATCGCGTCCGCCGCCCGCTACGCCGTGGAGGTCGCCAAGGCCTACGGCGGCGGCCACCTGGACTTCCACGACTCGGTGGAGTTCGACAACCTCGTCAACCGCTACGGGTCGCTGGCTCACCTGCAGACCTTCGGCCGCACCCCCCAGGAGTCCTGATGGCAGCCGCCCCGCAGGCCGGCGCCGTGGTCCACGAGACCAAGAGCATCGGCAGCGACGACTACTCGCTCTCGCGCGTCCCGCGCGACAAGCGGTTCGGCTTCTGGTCCATGCTGCTCCAGTGGCTGGCCCAGTCCGGTTCGATCTCGCAGTTCACGCTCGGCGCCACCATCGGCGTCGGCATGACCTTCGGCGACGCCTTCCTCGCCTTCACGCTCGGCGCGGTGATCCTGGAGGTCGTGATCTTCGCGATCGGCCTGGCCGGCATGCGCGAGGGTCTCGCGACCCCGATGCTGACCCGTTGGGTGGGCTTCGGCCGCAACGGCTCCGCCCTGGTCAGCTTCGTCATCGCGGTCAGCCTGGTCGGCTGGTTCGGCGTCCAGAACACGATCTTCGGCAACAGCGTCTCGGCGCTGGTCGGCGGCCCGTCCTGGATGTGGTGCGTGCTCGCGGGCATCGCCATCACCGCCCTGGTGATCTTCGGCTTCAAGTACATGGCCAACTTCGCGAAGATCGTCACTCCGCTCTTCTTCGCCATGGTCGCCTGGTCCGTCATCACCACGCTGAACGACCACTCCCTCAGCGACCTGATCAACTCGCCGCCGCCCGGCGAAACGATTCCTCTCGCCGTCGCCGCCACCGCCATCGCGGGCGGCTACATGACGGGCGCGATCGTCTCCCCGGAGATGACCCGCTACAACAGGAAGGGCTCGCACGTCTTCCTGCAGAGCGCCTCTTCGATGATCCTCTCCGAGTACATCGTCGGCATGACCGGCGTGCTCCTGGGCCACCTGGTCAAGAGCAACGAGGTCTCGCACATCGTGCTCTCCACCTCCGGCGCCTTCGGCGTGATCGTGGTCCTGATGTCCACCGCCAAGATCAACGACTGGAACCTGTACGGCTCCTCGCTCGGCGTCGTCAACTTCTTCCAGGTCGTCTTCGGCAAGCGCGTCCACCGTGGCGCCGTCACGATCGTCCTCGGCATCGCGGGCACGCTCCTGTCCGCGGTCGGGATCATGACCCACTTCACCGAGTTCCTCACGATCCTCGGCGTCGCCATCCCGCCGATCGGCGGCATCATCGTGGCCGAGTACTGGGTCGTGAAGAAGATGCGCAAGCCGCTGGACGACACCCGGGAGTCCGAGACCCTGCCCAAGTCCTCGCCGACCTGGGTCCCGATGTCGATCGCCATCTGGATCGCGGCGTTCTGTGTCGGCAAGTTCTACGACGGCGGCATCCCGGCCCTGAACTCGCTGGCCACCGCCTTCGTCCTGTACAGCGTCCTCGGCCTGCTGGGCTGGGTGAGGCCGTACGGCACCTCCACCCTGGACGACGACGACGCCGCCCCCGCCGCCCGCACCACCACCTCCGTGGGAGCAGCATGAGCACCACCCCCGACCCCGCCCCCCTGGTCCCGGCCTCCGACGAGGCCCAGGCCGAGGTCATCGACCTCTGCGCCGAACTGATCAGGTTCGACACCTCCAACCCCACCAGCAACGAGCGCGCGAGCGCCGAGTGGGTGGTGGGCCGGCTCGCCGAGGTGGGCATCGCCTCCGAGCTCATCGAGTCCGCCCCGGGCCGGGCCAGCGTCATCGCCCGGATCGCGGGACGCGATCCGGAACGCGGCGCCCTGCTGGTCCACGGCCACCTGGACGTGGTGCCCGCCGACGCCTCCGAGTGGCAGGTGCCGCCGTTCTCCGGCGAGATCCGGGACGGGTACCTCTGGGGCCGCGGTGCGATCGACATGAAGGACACGGTGGCCGTCATGCTGGCCACCGCCCGCCACTTCGCCCGCACCGGCACGCAGCCCTCGCGCGATCTGGTCCTGGCCTTCCTCGCCGACGAGGAGGCGGGCGGCAAGTTCGGCGCCCACTGGCTGGTCGAGCACCGCCCGGAACTGTTCGCCGGGGTGACCGAGGCGATCGGCGAGGGCGGCGGGTTCTCCTTCGCCATCGACGACACCCGTCGCCTCTACCCGATCGAGAACGCCCAGCGCGGCATGGCCTGGATGGAGCTCACCGCGACCGGCCGGGCCGGCCACGGCTCGTCCCCCAACGACGAGAACGCGGTCACCGACCTCGCCGAGTCGCTGACCCGGATCGGCCGCGAGACCTTCCCGATCCGGCTGATCGAACCGGTCCGCGCACTGCTCGAGGAAGCCGCCCGGCTCTACGGTGTCGAGTTCGACGAGAACGACATCGAGGGCACACTCGCCAGGCTGGGGCCGGTCTCCGACTTCATGCAGGTGGTCCTGCGCAACTCGGCGAACCCCACCATGTTCAACGCCGGCTACCAGACCAACGTCATCCCCGGGAAGGCCACCGCCCGCGTCGACGGCCGCTTCCTGCCCGGCCACGAGCAGGAGCTGATCGACACGATCGACAGGCTGCTGCTCCCCTCGGTCACCCGCGATTGGGTCAACCACGACATCGCGATGGAGACGACGTTCGACGGCCCGCTCGTCGACGCCATGTGCGACGCGGTGCGCGCCGAGGACCCGGACGGCCACCCCGTGCCGTACTGCAACCCCGGCGGCACCGATGCCAAGGCCTTCACCCACCTGGGCATCCGCTGCTTCGGCTTCAAGGGGCTGAAGCTCCCGCACGACCTGGACTACGGCCGGCTCTTCCACGGCGTGGACGAGCGCGTCCCGCTGGAGGGACTGCGCTTCGGCGTCCGCGTCATGACCCGGCTCTGGCAGAGCTGCTGAACCGTCCCGTCAGCGCCGTTCCGGGGCCCCGCCCCGAGCCGGACCCACCCCTCCCGTACGCCCCCGCCGGTGCCACCTGCGGGGGCGTACGGCACGATGGCGCCGTCGAACTGCCCGCCGTACATCCCGTCCCACCAGGAGGAACCCCGTGGCCGCCGAGCCCAAGCCGGAGATTCTCGCCGCGTTCCAGGCCGCCAAGGGCTTCATGCCGGTGGTCGAGGGGCTCGCGCTGTACGCAGCCGCCACCGAGGCGGCCGCACTCGGTCTGCCGCTGCTGGAGGTGGGCACGTACTGCGGGCGCTCCACCATCCTGCTCGCCGACGCGGCGCGTGCGGCGGGTGTGACGGCTCTCACCGTCGACCACCACCGGGGCAGCGAGGAGCAGCAGCCCGGCTGGGAGTACCACGACCCGACGGTGGTGGACCCCGAGGTGGGGCGGATGGACACGCTGCCCACGTTCCGCCGGACCCTGCACGCCGCCGGCCTGGAGGAGCACGTGGTGGCGCTCGTGGGGCGTTCGCCGCAGGTGGCGGCCGTCTGGGGCGGGCGGCTCGGCCTCGTCTTCATCGACGGCGGTCACACCGACGAGCACGCGAACGGCGACTACGAGGGCTGGGCACCGCATGTCGCAGAGGGCGGGCTGCTGGTGATCCACGACGTGTTCCCGGACCCGGCCCACGGCGGCCAGGCTCCGTACCGGGTCTATCTGCGGGCGCTGGCTTCCGGGGCGTTCACCGAGATCTCCGTCACGGATTCGCTGCGCGTGCTGCGGCGTACCGGGGCGGGAATCTGAGCGCTCCGGACACCGCGCGGGCGCCCGGATAGCATCGCCGGGTGCGTCACGACGAGAGTGCTCCCCCCACGCCCCGCCGCCCCGCCCTGTCCGCCGCCGCCGCGGCGCTGACCGTACTGTCCCTGGGCGTCGCCGGCTGCGGCGCCGGTGGCGCGGCGCAGGCGCAGCCCGGGGAGGGCGGCGACGCCGCCCCGTCGTCGGCGGCCGCGCCCCCTTCCTCGCCGGCGCCGGCGCGTACGAGCCCGTCCCCGTCCCCGTCGAAGAAGCCCGCCTCCCCCTCGCCGTCGGCTCCGGACGCCCCGGGCTCCCCGGGCGGGCCGCTGTCCGGGAAGACGGTCGTCATCGACCCGGGCCACAACCCGGACAACCACCTGCACACCGCCGAGATCAACCGCCAGGTGGACATCGGGACCACACACAAGGAGTGCGACACCACCGGCACCTCCACCAACTCCGGTTACGCGGAGGCCCGGTTCACGCTCGACGTCTCGCACCGGTTGCGGACGCTGCTCCAGGCACAGGGCGCGAAGGTCATCCTGACGTACGACGGTGACCGGGCGTTCGGGCCCTGCGTCGACGAGCGGGCCCGGATCGGCAACAAGGCCGGGGCCGACGCGGTCGTCTCGGTCCACGCGGACGGCTCTGCGGCCGGGAACCGCGGCTTCCATGTGATTCTTCCCGCATCGGTGCGCGGCGGTGGCGCGGACACCTCGAGGATCGTGGGTCCTTCGCGTGATCTGGGTACCCGGATCGCCGGACTCTTCGTCCGCGCTACCGGAAGTGCGCCTTCCAATTACATCGGCGGCAAAACCGGCTTGGACACCCGCAAGGATCTCGGCGGACTGAATTTGTCGACCGTGCCCAAAGTCTTCATCGAATGCGGCAATATGCGTGATCCGAAGGATGCCGCCCTGCTCACCAGCGCGGGCTGGCGTCAGAAGGCGGCCCAGGGCATCGCGGACGGCATCAGCAGCTACCTCAAGGGGTAGTCAAGAGGTGGTTCTGCGAGGAATTCGGGAGGATGCCTGCCCAAGGACCGGGCAGGGACACAACCCGCCCGGGCAGACGATAGATTCATCCGTACGATGGGGGGCCGCTCCCGAGCTTCGCGCCGTACCCGCCGTACCGGTGGCAGCGACGACCGCCCCGACGAGACGACCGACTAAGGACCTTCACGTGAATATCCGCTCCCTCACTCGAGGCGATGGCGTGGTGATCGGAGCAGCGGTCGTGCTGTTCATCGCCTCTTTCCTGGACTACTTCGACTACGGAAGCACCAGTGTCGACGCGCCGAACTCCTGGGATTCCCTGGGCAACGCGATCGGCGTCTACATGGTCGGGGTGATCGGTGCCGCACTGATCGTGCTGTCCCGTTCGCAGCCCCAGCCGCGCAAGGTCGCCGGTCTCGATCTCGCCCAGTTCGGTGTCGCCGCCACGGTGTTCACCGCGTGGAGCCTGTTCTGGACCATCATCGACCTCGGCCAGATCGACGCCGGGGCCGGCCTGATCCTCGGCCTGATCTCCTCCCTGGCGCTGGCCGCCGGCGCGGTGGCCTCCCCGCTGCTCCCGGCCCTCAAGGCCCCGCTGGCGGGCGCTCCGAAGCCGCAGGCCGTGCAGCCGCCGTACGGTGGCCAGCCGGGCCAGGGCTATGGCTACCCGGGTGCCCAGCAGCCGCCCTACGGTGGTCAGCCGCAGGGCCAGGCACCGTCGTTCGGCGGTCAGCCGCAGCCCGGCCAGCCCGACCCGCAGCAGGGTCAGGCGCCTGCCCAGCAGGCCGCGCCTGCCGGTGACTTCACCCCGTTCTGGTTCGCGGTTCCGGTGGCCCGTCCGCTGTACGGCGAGGACGGTTCGCCGTCCCCGATCGCCGAACTGGCGCCGGGCACCTGGTATCTCGCGGTCGAGCAGAGCGGTCCGGGCCTCATCGCCCAGACGCAGGACGGCCGTCGTGGTGTGCTCCAGGACACCACGGGCATCCAGCGCGGCTGACACAGCGGCGCACGCACCACCGACAGCGGCCCCCCGCCCCTTCCGGGCGGGGGGCCGCTGTCGTACCCTCCGACTACATCTGATGCATCGTCAGAAAGCCTGGGAGGTACCGGAATGCGGCTCGGACTCGCTCTCGGTTACTGGGGCCGCGGCCCGAACCCGGCCCATCTGGACCTGGCCCGCGAGGCGGAGGAGCTGGGATATGCGTCGGTGTGGACGGCGGAGGCCTGGGGTTCGGACGCCTTCACCCCGCTGACCTGGATCGCCGCCCACACCTCCCGGATCCGGCTGGGCACCGCCATCGCGCAGATGGCGGCCCGCACCCCGACCGCGACCGCGATGCACGCCCTGACCCTGGATCACCTCTCCGGCGGCCGGATGATGCTCGGTCTCGGCCTGTCCGGCCCCCAGGTCGTGGAGGGCTGGTACGGCCGCCCGTTCCCCCGCAGCCCGCTCACCGCGACCCGCGAGTACGTCGACGTGGTGCGCCAGGTGCTGCGCCGCGAGGCGCCCGTCGCCCTGGACGGCCGGTTCCACGCGCATCCGTACAACGGCCCGGACGCCACCGGCCTCGGCAAGCCGCTGAAGCCGATCACGCATCCGCTGCGCGCCGGGCTCCCGGTGCTGCTGGGCGCGGAGGGGCCGAAGAACATCGCCCAGACCACCCGGATCGCGGACGGCTGGCTGCCGCTGTACTGGTCGCCGTTGCGCACCGATGTGTACGAGGCCTCGCTGAGCGGCCTCCCCGAAGGGTTCATGATCGCGCCGATGGCCCGCGCGCAGGTCTGTGACGATGTCGCGGAGGGGCTGCTGCCGGTGAAGGCGATGCTCGGCTTCTACATCGGCGGTATGGGCGCCGCGGCCCGCAACTTCCATGCGGACCTGATGGCGCGGATGGGGTACGAGGAAGAGGCGCGGCGAATCCAGCAGCTGTTCCTGGAGGGGCGGAAGGAGGAGGCGGTACTGGCCGTCCCGGACACGTTCGCCGACGAGATCTCACTGGTGGGCCCCCGTGAACGGATCGCGGAGCGCCTGGAGTTGTGGCGCAAGGGCCCGGTGACCGATCTCCTGGTGACCGCGCCGGACCCGCACACCCTGCGGGTGCTGGCGGAGCTCAACCGGTAGGACCGCCACCGCGCCGGACTCCGCCTCGCCCCGCTCACCCCCTACCGCTTTGCAGCCGCGGATCCCCGCTGGTCGACCGGCTGCTCCGCCCGTCGTCCCGGGCGGCCCGGTCGTATGCCCGAGCGGCCCGGTCGGCCCGGTCGTATGCCCGAGTGGTCAGGGAACCGCCCGCAAAGCGGTGCATACCGGAGCGAATCCGGTTGCGGCCTCAGGAATCCCTCCGCTGTGGAGTCATCGCAGGGAATGTCACCCCGGTGAGCTCCTCGGAGACGGTCCACAGGCGCTGTTGGGTGGCCTGGTCGTGGGAGTCGGGGCTGGAGGTGACCAGCTTCGGGTATCCCCGGATCTGCCCCCGGTTGCCGGGGCCGTAGTACTGGGCGCCGGTGACGGCCGGATCGCTGGCTGCGCGCAGGGTGGGCAGGGCGCCCATCGCGGCCTTCTGGGTGAGCAGCGGTGCGAGCCAGGTGACGGGCACGCGAAGCGCGGCGGGTGTGTTGCGGGTGAGTTCGGTGTTGGACACGCCGGGATGGGCGGCCACCGCGGTCGTGGTGCCGTGCGGTGCGAGCCGGCGCTGCAGTTCGTACGTGAACATCAGGTTGGCGAGTTTGGCCTGGCTGTAGGCGCCGATGCGGCTGTACGAGCGCTCCCACTGCAGGTCGTCGAAGTGGATGGCGGCCCGGATGCGGTGGCCGGTGCTGCTGACCGTGACGATGCGGGAGCCGGGGACGGGCAGGAGCCGGTCCAGCAGCAGGCCGGTCAGGGCGAAGTGGCCGAGGTGATTGGTGCCGAACTGCAGCTCGAAGCCGTCGGCGGTGGTCTGCTTCGGGGTGTACATGACGCCCGCGTTGTTGATCAGAAGGTCGATGCGGGGGTGGGCGGCGCGCAGGTCGGCCGCCGCGGACCGGATCGAGTCCAGGGAGGTCAGGTCGAGGGCCTGGACGGTGACGTCGCCGGTGATGCGGGCAGCTGCCTGCTTGCCCTTCTCGACGTCGCGGACGGCCAGAACCACCGCCGCCCCGCGCGCCGCGAGCATCCGGGCGGTCTCGAAGCCCAGCCCGGTGTTGGCGCCGGTCACGATCGCCACCCGGCCGTGCTGATCAGGGATGTGCTGCTCGGTCCAGTTGCCACTCATGACGCACTCCTAAAGAACCATCGGTCTGTTAGGGACTCAACGTAAAAGACCGCCGGTTCCTTGTCAAGGGACCGGCGGTCTTTAAGCTAGGCTGAGGGCGTGACATTCCAGCGGGCGCGAAGCGAGGAGCAGCGGGAGATCCGCCGCCGGGCGATCCTGGACACGGCGGCGGCGATGCTCGACGAGATGCCCGTGGCCGAGGTGAGCCTCAACGAACTCAGCAGGCGGGTGGGCCTGGCCAAGTCGAACGTCCTGCGGTATTTCGAGTCGCGCGAGGCGGTGCTGCTCGAACTGCTGGACGTCTTCCTGGAGAGCTGGCTCGCCGAGCTGGCGGACGAGCTGGCCGCGGGCATCGAGGCGCACGCGGCACCGGAAGTGCGGGCGGGCCAGCTGGCCGAGATCCTCAGCCGGTCACTGTCGGACCGGGTGGTGCTGTGCGACCTCTTCGGCGCGCAGGGCGGCGTCCTTGAGCACAACGTCTCGGTCGAGGTGGTCAAGCGGCACAAGCGTTCCGCCCTCACGCGGCTCGCGGCCATGGTCGATCTCGTGCGCCGCCACGTGCCCGAGCTCGGCGACGGCGCGCAGGTGTTCTGCCTGATGAGCCTGGTCTCGGCGGGTGCCCTGTCGGCGTACGTCCCGCCGCCGCCCAGCCTCCTTGCCGCCTACGCGGAGGAGCCCGCCCTCGGCGTGCTCCACCTGGAGCTGCGTGACGCTCTGCGGGTCTCCTTCACCTCGGCGCTCCTGGGCGTGCTGCCGCGCGCCTGACCCTTTCCGCTCGCTGTGAGGGAACCAGGCCGGACCGCATCAACTGGCCGCGTGGATCCTGGGCCCGGGCAGGTGTCGCACGCACCGCGCGCGGCTCAGGACTCCGCCCCAGGACCGGCCGGAACCCGGCCCTCGCGGGTCCAGCCGAGGAGCTCGTCCGCCGTCCACGTCGTGACGACACGCTCCGCCGGGACCCCGCACTCCTCGGCACGGGCGCAGCCGTGGATCTGCCAGTCGAGCTGTCCGGGCGCGTGCGCGTCGGTGTCGACGGCGAACAGCGTGCCCGCGTCCACGGCTTGACGCAACAGCCGCCGGGGCGGGTCCAGCCGCTCGGGCCTGCTGTTGATCTCCACCGCCGTGCCCGCCTCGGCGCAGGCGGCGAAGACCTCGTCCGCGTCGAACTGCGACTCCGGGCGGCCCCGGCCGGTGATCAGGCGCCCGGTGCAGTGACCGAGGACGTTCGCCTGCGGGTGGCGTACGGCCGCGACCATGCGCCGGGTCATCGGACCGGGGTCCATCCGCAGCTTGGAGTGGACGGACACCACGACGAGGTCCAGCCGCTCCAGCAGCTCCTCCTCCTGGTCGAGGGAGCCGTCGAGATGGATGTCGCACTCGATGCCGGTCAGCAGCCGGAAGGGCGCCCAGTGCTCGTTGAGTTCGGCCACCACGTCGAGCTGTTCTCGCAGCCGCTCGGGCGAGAGCCCGTTCGCGACCGTCAGCCGGGGCGAGTGGTCGGTGAGCACCGCCCAGTCGTGGCCGAGCTCCGCCGCCGCACGGCCCATCTCCTCGATCGGGCTGCCGCCGTCCGACCAGTCGGAGTGCAGGTGGCAGTCGCCGCGCAGCAGCCCGAGCAGCCGTTCACCGCCCTCGGCGAGGGGGCCGCCCTCCTCCGCCTCGGTCTCCAGCCGCTCCAGGTAGGCGGGCGTCTGCCCGGCGACCGCCTCACGGATCACCTGGGCGGTGCGGGGGCCGATGCCCTTGACGCGTTCCAGGGAACCGTTGGCCACCCGCTCCACGGCCTCGCCGTCGGGCATCGCCGCCACCGTGCGGGCGGCGGTACGGAATGCCTGGACGCGGTACGTCTCGCCCCTGCCGCGCTCCAGCAGGAAGGCGATCCGCTCCAGGGCCCGGACCGGTTCCATCGGCACCTCCTGGCGGGACGGGGCGGGCTGCCCGTCCAGCTTCGCCCAGCCGCCCCCGGCCCGCACACCGGATGCGCCCCGCCGACGCTCAGCCGAAGGAGGACCGGGCCAGCCAGAAGTCCAGCAGCTCCGCGTCGCCCAGCAGCTCGACCCGGTCGCTGTCCGGGGCGAGGCGGCGGTTGAAGACCAGCATCAGGTCGGTGAGCGGCCCCCGCAGGGCCACGGTCGCCTTCCCGTGCGCGCGGCGCCATGTGAAGCGGTCCTCGCCGAACTCGATGAGCCACTCGGCGTCCGGTACGTCGGTGGCGTGCAGGTGGATGGAGCGGCCCGCCCCGCGCAGCTCCGCGGCCTCCGGGTCGCCCTCGGCCTGGGCGAAGGCGACGATCTCCAGCCACTCGTCGATCGTGTCGGCGGCCAGCTCGGGCGACATCGTGTACGGCACCTTCGCGGCCAGGGCCGCGTCCGCCAGGTGGACGACGGTCTCTATCGCCATGCGCCGCGCCCAGAAGCCCGCGTCGCGGTCCCGGTACCAGGACCAGACCTCCGTCTCCGGGCCCGCCTCACGCAGCGCCCCTGCGGTCCCGGCCGCCCCGTCCGCCAGCCAGGCGTCAAGCACGGCGGGGTCGTCGCCGTCGGGGGTGAACGCCGGCACCTGCTCGTCCGGGAGCTCCTCGGTGGCCCGGGTGCGGACGATCTCGCCGGCCCAGCGATGGGCGCCGCCGATGTGGACAGCGAGGTCGCGCAGCGTCCACTCCGGACAGGTCGGGACGGTCGCGTCGAGGTCCGCGCCACTGATGGCCGCCCTCAACACGTCGGTCAGCCGCACGATTTCGTCGCAGTAGCGCTCATGCGCGATGGGGGTGGTCATGCCCGCACTCTAGTGCGGGCGCGACCCTCCTCACATGCGGTTATCCGGCGAGCTGCGAGGTGGACGGCACCTTCTCCTTCACCTCGGCGCCCGCGCTCTTCCCGGCGTCCTTGATGCTGTTGATGACACTCTCGAACGCGCCGACGTCCCCGTCGCCCACCTCGCCCTTGCGGAGCTTGGTGGCGAGGCCCTTGAGCGACTCGATGGCCGCGGTCAGCGGGGCGACGGCCTTCGACAGCAGCGGGTCGCCCTTGGCGTTGTCCGACGCGGCCTTGAGCCGGTTGTAGGCGAATCCCCCCGCGAGCCCGGCCTTGACGAGTGCGAAGGTCCGCCCGTCGGCGCCTTTCTTGAACTTCCCGGCGCGGTACGGCTTGACGATCCACTGGTACGTCGCGCCCGCCGCGAGCCCCGCGTTGGCGACGAACCGCGTCTTGGCGAACTTCTGCGCCTCGGCCGACGACGTACCGGTCGGCGATGCCGAGCTGCCCGTACCGCTGTTCTCGTCGTCGCTCCCGCACGCGGTGGTGCTCACCAGCACGGCGCAGGACAGCAGCAGCGCCACGAGGAGTCGGCGGAGCGGTGCGGAACGGGGCACGGCCGGCCTCCCTGACCAGGGCGTCACAGAGGGTGCCGGGGCCCGGCACTCCCCCGTCAGGCTGGCTCCGGCGGCCCGGCCCCGCCACCCCGGGACCGCCGTACGGGTTTCACCGGTCCGAAAACGGCAACCCGCAGTCCATGTCCTACAGCAGAGGCAACGGAAGCAGCACCGCAGCACGTGTCATAGCCGTGGTGGCCGACATCATGGCTTTCATCATCGGCCTGTGGATCCTGATGTACCTGCTCGACGCCAACCGGGGCAACGACCTGGTCGACTTCGTGCAGCACAGCGCCCGGTGGCTCGCAGGCTGGTCGTACGACCTGTTCACCTTCGACGCCGCGTGGGCCAGGGTCGTCGCCGGCTACGGCCTGGCCGCCGTCGTGTACCTCTTCGTCGGTCACGCGGTGGCAGGCCGCATACGGCACTGAGCACAATCGGGAGAAGGCGGCCTCAGGCGCAGCAGTCGGGCTCCAGTCCCTTCGGCAGTCTCTCCCCGCTGAAGACCGCGGTGGTCGCCTCGTCCCCTCCGAGCGCGGCCACCGCGAGCAGGAGCGATCCGGCGGTCCACGCGGTGTGCTCCTCGGGCCAGAACGCCCGGTTGCCCTCGAAGACGTACCCCGTCCAGTACATCCCGCCCGCGGCCCGCAGGTGCTGGATCGACTGGAGGATCTCCAGGGCCCGGTCGGACTCCCCCATCACCCAGAGGGCCAGGGCGAGTTCGCAGCTCTCGCCGCCGGTCACCCACGGGTTGGGCAGCACACAGCGCACTCCGAGGTCCGGGACGACGAAGCGGTCCCAGCCCTCCTCGATCCGCTGCTTGGCGGCCGGTCCGCTGAGCGCGCCGCCGAGGACCGGGTAGTACCAGTCCATCGAGTAGTGGCTCTTGTCGAGGAAGCGCTCCGGATGGCTGCGGATCGCGTGCGCCAGCGCCCCGGTGGCCAACTCCCAGTCGGGCTGCGGCTCTTCGCGGCTCTCGGCGAGGGCGAGCGCGCAGCGCAGGGCCTGGTGGATGGAGGAGGAGCCGGTCAGCAGCGCGTCCGTCACCGGGGTGCCGTCGGCCTCCCGCTTCCAGCCGATCTGCCCGCCGGGCTGCTGGAGCCGCAGGACGAACTCGACGGCGGCGAAGACCGTCGGCCACATCCGGTCGACGAACGCGTCGTCGCCGGTGGCGAGGTAGTGGTGCCAGACGCCGACGGCCACGTAGGCGCAGAAGTTGGTCTCCAGGCCGCGGTCGGTCGGCTGCTGCGGGTCGCCGTCGTGGTAGGCCGCGTACCAGGAGCCGTCCTCGTTCTGGTTGCGGGCCAGCCACTCGTACGCGCGTTCCGCGGCGGCGTGCTCGCCGGCCGCGTCCAGGGCCATGGCGGCCTCGGTGTGGTCCCACGGGTCGAGGTGGTGGCCGCGGAACCACGGAATCGCGCCGTCTTCGCACTGCACGGCGAGCACGGCGGCGACGGTCTCTGCGGCCTGCTCGGCGGTGAGCACTCCGGGCAGGACGAGGTGTTCGGTCCGCTCGGGAAGACTCACGCCTCGGCCTTGACGGAGTCGTCGGCCTGCACGGGCGCCTCGGCGGTCACGGCGGCGGGCAGGTGCGGCTTGGTCGCGTAGGCCACGAAGCTCTTGCCGACGACCGGGTTGAGCAGCTGCTCGGCGACCCGGGTGGCCATCGGCTTCTTCATGATGTCCCAGACGAGCAGCTTGTGGTACGCCCGCACCGGCAGGGCCTTGTCGTTGTCGACGCCGAAGGCGCACTTGAGCCACCAGTAGGGCGAGTGCAGGGCGTGCGCGTGGTGGGTGCCGTACGGCTTGAGGCCGGCGCCGCGGATCTTGCCCAGCAGCTCGTCCGCCTTGTAGATGCGGATGTGGCCGCCCTCGACCTCGTGGTACGCGTCGGAGAGCGTCCAGCAGACCTTCTCGGGGCCGTAACGCGGCACGGTGATCGCGATCCGGCCGCCGGGCTTCAGGACCCGGACCATCTCGGCGAGCACGCCCTTGTCGTCGGGGATGTGCTCCATGACCTCGGAGATGATCACGACGTCGAAGGACTCGTCGGGGAACGGCAGGTTGAGCGCGTCACCCTCCATCGCGGTGGCGGTGGCCCCCTCGGGCGCCTCCCCGGCCTCCTTCATCGCGGCGAACCACTTCGCGACCTCGCGGATCTCCTCGCCGTTCTGGTCGAGGGCCACGACCTGGGCGCCGCGCCGGTAGCACTCGAAGGCGTGGCGTCCGGCGCCGCAGCCCAGGTCGAGCACTCGGTCGCCTGCGGCGAGCGGGAAGCGGGTGAAGTCCACGGTCAGCACGAATGCCTGCTTTCGCGGTCGAGGGAGTCGGGAGGGGGAACGGAGGTCAGGGGCTCGGGAAGCGGGGTGTCACCGTCGGCCGCCGGGGCCGGTGGCGGCGCGGGCCGCGATCGCCTCCCGGTACAGCGCGACGGTGCCGATCGCCGCCTGCTTCCAGGTGAACCGGGCGAGGACCCGTGCGCGCCCCGCGGCCCCGAGCCGCGCGCGCAGCTCCGGGTCGCCGAGCAGCCGGCCGAGCGCGTCGGCCAGGGCCCCGGCGTCGGCGGTCGGGACCGCCAGACAGGTCTCGCCGTCCGGGCCCGCGACCTCGGGGATCGCACCGCCGGTGGTGGCGACGAGCGGGGTCCCGGTGGCCATCGCCTCGGCGGCGGGCAGCGAGAAGCCCTCGTACAGCGAGGGGACGCAGGCGATCTGGGCGCTGCGCACCAGGTCGACGAGTTCGGTGTCGCTGATGCCCTTGACGAACTCGACGGCGTCCGCGAGTCCGTGCCGCTCGATGGCCTGGGCGACCGGCCCGTCCTCGGCGCGGCGGCCGACGACCACGAGGTGTGCCGCGGGGTTCTCGGTACGGAGCTTGGCGAGCGCCTCGACGAGGTGGACGAGCCCCTTGAGCGGGACGTCGGCGCTGGAGGTGGTGACGATCCGGCCGGGCACCTCGGCGACGGCGGGATCGGGTGACCACAGGTCCGTGTCGGCGCCGATGTGCACGACGCGGACGCGGCCGGGGCGCACGCCCAGGTGGTCGACGATCTCCTGCTTGGAGGAGCCGGAGACGGTGAGTACCGACGGCAGCTTGCGCGCGACCCGCTTCTGCATGCGGGTGAAGGCGTACCAGCGGCGCACGGAGGCGCGGCGGCGGCGGGTCGGGGCGGCGTCCAGGTCGAGCTTCCGGTCCACGGTGATGGGGTGGTGGATCGTGGTGACGAGGGGGGCACCGAGGTCGGCGAGGAGCCCGTAGCCGAGTGTCTGGTTGTCGTGGATGACGTCGAACTCGCCGCGCCGGGCGGCGAGGTGGCGCCGGGCACGCAGGCTGAAGGTGAGCGGTTCGGGGAAGCCGCCGGTCCACATGGTGGCGACCTCGGCGGCGTCGATCCAGTCCCGGTACTCGCCGCGCTTCGGGGTGCGGAACGGGTCGGGCTGCCGGTAGAGGTCCAGGCTCGGCAGCTCGGTGAGCGGGACGCCCTCGTCGAGCACGGGGTAGGGCTGGGCGCCGATCACCTCGACGCTGTGGCCGAGGCGGGCGAGCTCCCGGGCGAGGTGGCGTACGTAGACGCCCTGGCCGCCGCAGAAGGGATTGCCCTTGTAGGTGAGGAGCGCGATGCGCAGGGGCCGGTCACCGGCCGCGCCCCTGTCCGACGTATCGACGCCCGTACGGGGGCCCGACTCTATGGCCTCAGCGGTCACACTCGGCCCCCTTCTCACTGCGTGTTCGCCGGAGCGTAACCGCTCGCGCTAATCTAGAACAAGTTACAGACCGACCGGCAGACGGAGGGCGGCGTCGGACTGGATCGTTCAATGAGCTACGAATCTACCGGCAGGTAGCAACGGTGCAACGGCCGGATCAGGTGATTCGCGCCACGGCACACACCCTGGCATGCTGTGCGCCGCCGGACCGGCCGCCGCAGCCCCGCGGTCGCGGACAGGAGCCTCGGGATGGGACACATGACAGCGGAAGCCAGACCGGCATCGCCGCCCCTGACGGAACGCCAGGAGGCCCGCCGCCGCCGCATCCTGCACGCCAGCGCCCAGCTCGCCAGCAGGGGCGGTTTCGAGGCCGTCCAGATGCGCGAGGTGGCGGAGGCCGCCGGGGTGGCCCTGGGCACCCTGTACCGCTACTTCCCCTCCAAGGTCCACCTGCTGGTCGCCACCATGCAGGACCAGCTCCAGCACATGCACGGGACGCTCCGCAAACGGCCCCCGGCCGGGAACGACGCGGCGGAGCGGGTCGCCGACACCCTGATGCGGGCCTTCCGCGCGATGCAGCGCGAACCGCATCTGGCGGACGCGATGGTGCGCGCGCTGACCTTCGCGGACCGCAGCGTGAGCCCCGAGGTGGACACGGTCTCGCGGCTCACTACGGCGATCATCCTGGACGCCATGGAGCTCGACCACCCGACGCCCGAGCAGCTCTCCGCCGTCCGGGTCATCGAGCACACCTGGCACTCGGCACTGATCACCTGGCTGTCGGGCCGGGCCTCGATCGCACAGGTGAAGATAGACATCGAGACGGTCTGCCGGCTGATCGACCTGACCGCGGAGGAACCGGCCGGCTGAGTGTTCGGGGCGCCTGCCCATGTACGGCGCCCACATGCCTCCCGGGTCAGGTGGGGCGCCCTGCACCATATCGACGACGGCACGGTGTTCATACGGTTCGGCGACATCACAGGAACACGCCGAGGAGCCGGTCACCATGCGTCGCAGAGCCAGCAGAGTCAGCAGATCCAGCACAGTCGGCAGCCGCACCGCCCCGCACAGGTCCCTGCCCGCCGTCGCCGTCCTCACCGCAGCCGGCCTCCTGCTGACCGGCTGCACCGCCGCCGGTACGGCAGGCGACTCCGACGGGTCCGGGAAGTCCGCCGGGAACGCGACCGTGAAGGTCGGCCTGGTCTACTCCCGCACCGGACTGCTCGCGGACTACGGCAAGCAGTACCGCGACGGCTTCATGGCCGGCCTGGACTACGCGACGAAGGGCACCGGCAAGGTCGCGGGCCACCGCATCGAGGTCACCGAGCAGGACGACGCGGGCGACCCCGGCAAGGCCGTCTCCGCCGCGAAGAACCTGATCGGCAAGGGCTACAAGGTGCTGGCCGGCACCACCGACTCGGGCGTCGCCCTCCAGATGGCGCCGCTCGCCGCACAGAACAAGGTGCTGTACGTCAGCGGCCCCGCGGCCACCGACGCGGTGACCGGCATCAACCACTACACGTTCCGCTCGGGCCGCCAGTCCTACCAGGACATCCTGACGGCGGGCACGATGCTCGGCGACGCCGAGGGCAAGAAGGTCACGGTCCTCGCCCAGGACTCCACCTTCGGCCAGGCCAACGTCGCCGCCGTGAAGGCGGTCCTCGGCGCGAAGGGCGCGAAGGTGGGCTCCGTGCTGGCGCCGCCGAGCGCGACGGACCTGACGCCGTTCGCCCGGCAGGTCAAGGCGGGCGGGCCGGATCTGGTCTTCGTCGCCTGGGCCGGTTCCACCGCCCCGGCGCTGTGGACCGCGCTGGACCAGCAGGGCGTGCTGGGCGCGGGCAAGGTCGTCACCGGGCTCGCCGGGACCGCCTCGTACCCGGTCTTCGGGGCGGCCGGGTCCAAGGTGTCGTTCCTGGCGCACTACTTCCCGGGCGCGGGCGGCGGCAACGCCGTGGAGAAGGCGATGCTGGACTCGGTGACGAAGGCGGGCGGCACGCCCGACCTCTTCACCCCGGACGGCTTCACCGCGGCCCAGATGATCGTGCGCGCCGTCGCCGAGGGCAGCGCCACCGACCCGGCGGCGATGGTCAAGGCCCTGGAGGGCTGGACCTTCGACGGGGCCAAGGGCAAGCAGCAGGTCCGGGCCGAGGACCACGCGCTGCTGCAGCCCATGTTCGTGGCCCGGCTGACCGGGAAGGGCGCCGCCGCGAAGCCGGAGCTCCTGGACACCGAGGCGATGGACACCGTGACCCCGCCCGTGAAGCCCTCGGCGGGCTGAACCGTGACCGCACCCCGCACCCTCGGGCGTCAGGAAGGCGGCCCGGCGGACTCCGCGGCCCCCGTGCTCCGGCTGGACCGAATCGGCTGGAGCGTCGGCGGCGCGGCCATCGTCCGAGACATCACCCTCAGCGTCCGCGAGGGCGAGTTCCTCGCCTTCATCGGCCCCAACGGGGCAGGCAAGACCTCCCTGTTCAACCTGATCAGCGGACTGACACTGCCCACCGCGGGCACGATCACGCTGGACGGCACGGACCTGACGGACCGGCCCGCGCACGTCCGCGCCCGGCGCGGCATCGGCCGGACGTTCCAGACCTCCAGCCTCTGGCCCGCGATGACCGTCGCCGACCACGTCCGGCTGGCCGCGCAGGCCGCCAGGGGCGGCTCGTACCGCCTCTGGCGCCGCGCCGACCCGTACACCGCCGAGGTGGCCGACGCGCTGGAGCGCACCGGTCTCGGCCACCGGGCCCGGGCGACGGCCGCCGAGCTGTCGCACGGCGAGAAGCGGAAGCTGGAGCTCGCCGTGCTGCTGGTGGGCGAGCCCCGGCTGATGCTGCTCGACGAGCCGATGGCCGGGGTGAGCGCCGAGGAGGTCCCGGCGCTGACCGAACTGATCCGCACCCTGCACCGGGAGGAGGGGCGCACCGTCCTCATGGTCGAGCACCACATGGACGTCCTGCTGGGCCTCGCGGACCGGCTCGCCGTGATGCACCACGGCCGGCTGCTCGCCCTGGACACCCCCGAGGCCGTGACCGCCGATCCGACCGTGCAGCAGGCCTACCTCGGGGAGGGACTGTGACGGAGCGGCCCCTGCTCGCCGTCAGGGATCTGCGGGTCCTGATCGGCGGCCGCCACATCCTGCACGGCGTCGACCTGGACGTCGCCGGCCACGGCGTGACCGCGCTGCTCGGCCGCAACGGAGCCGGCAAGACGACGACCGTACGGGCCGTACTCGGCCTCGTCCCGCGCAGCGGCAGCATCCGTCTCGACGGCGAGGAGACCGTGGCGCTGCCCACGCACGCATTGGTCCGGCGCGGGATCGGCTACGCCCCCGAGGACCGCGGCATCTTCGCAGGGCTGACGGTCGCGGAGAACCTGCGGCTGGCCGAGCGGCGCGGGGCGGGCGAGCCCGCGTACGCACTGGTTCATGAACTCTTTCCCGAACTCAAGCAGCGCGCGCGGCAGTTGGCCGGAACGCTGTCCGGCGGCCAGCAGCAGATGGTCGCCATCGGCCGCACCCTGCTCAACGACAACCGGCTGATCATCGCGGACGAACCCACCAAGGGCCTGGCGCCGAAGGTGGTCACCGAGGTCGCGCAGGTTCTGGAGCGGGCAGCCGAGGCGGTGCCGGTGCTGCTCGTGGAGCAGAACCTCGCCGTCGTACGGCGGCTGGCCGCGCACTGTGCGGTGCTGGCCGACGGCCGGACCGCCCACCGGGGGCCCGCGGCCGACTTGCTCGGCGACGCGGAGGCGGCCCGCAGGCTGCTCGGCGTGGGCCACGGCCCGCTGACCCCACACACCGCGGAGGCGGATTCCTGATGTCCACCCTCGTCCTGCTCACCATGACCGGACTCGGTCTGGGAGCCCTCTACTTCCTCATCGCCTCCGGACTCTCGCTGATCTTCGGCCTGATGGACGTCCTCAACTTCGCGCACGGGGCGCTGCTGTCCATCGGTGCGTACGGCACCTGGTGGGCGGCGTCCGGGAATCTGCCCGGCGCGGGACCCGGCGGCGCCGGCTTCGTCCTCGCGGTCCTCTTCGGTACGGCGGTGGGCACCGCGGCCGCCGTACTCCTGGAACTCGCCGTCGTCCGGCCGCTCTACACCCGGCCGCGCGAGCAGGTGCTCGCCACGGTCGGGGTCGGGCTCGCCGTCCCGGCGCTGCTGTCGGGCATCTGGGGCCCGGACGCCCGGACCTTCCCGGGGCCCGAGGCACTGTCCGGCACCTTCGGGCTGCTGGGCGCGCAGGTCCCCGTCAACCGACTGGTGCTGATCGCGGCCGCGGTCGTGGTCCTGGTGGCGCTGCGGCTCTTCCTGGGCCGGACCCGGCACGGCCTCGTCGTACGGGCCGGCGTCGAGGACCGGGCGATGGTCACCGCCCTCGGCATCGACGTCCGCAAGGCGTTCACGCTCGTCTTCGCGATCGGAGGCTGCGCGGCGGCGCTCGGCGGGGCACTCGGCGGGCTGTACTTCGGTTCGGTCGACCCCCGCCAGGGCACCTCGCTGCTCATCTTCGCGTTCGTCGTCGTGGTCACCGGCGGCATGGGTTCGGTGACCGGCGCCGCCGTGGCGTCCGTCGTCATCGGCCTGGTCCAGCAGTTCGCCAACTACTACACCGCGGCAGGGCTCGGCGATCTGGCGGTCGTCGTCCTGCTCGCCGCACTGCTGCTGATCCGCCCGCGCGGACTGACGGGGAGGCTCGCGTGAGCACCGCCACCGAGACACACGACCGCACCGAAGGCCCTGCGGCCCCGGTACTGCCGGTCAGCACGCCCCGGCTGCTGCGCTGGTGGCCCGCCGCCGTCCTGCTGGTCCTGGCCGTCGCACCGTTCAGCGCCGTGCCGGTGCCGGGCCTGCTGGACGGACCGCTCGGCAGCGCGGGGAGCCTTCAACTCCTCGCCACCTGCCTTCTGTTCGGGGCCCTGGCCACGGGCTACGACCTGCTGCTCGGGCGCACCGGGCTGCTCTCGTTCGGCCACGCCCTGTACTTCGCGGCCGGCAGCTACGCCACCAACATGTTCCTGCTGGAGGCGGGTCTGCCCTTCGCCCTCGCCGCCGTCCTCGGCCTCCTCTTCGGGATCGCGCTGGCCCTGGTCCTGGGGTCGGTGAGCCTGCGCGTCACCGGCATCGGCTTCTCCATGGTGACCCTCGCCTTCGCCCAGGCGGGCTCGATCCTGGTGTCCCGCAACCCCGGCGGCGTCACCGGCGGCGAGGAGGGCCGGGCGGCGCCGGCCGATCTGCTCCCCTCCTGGCTCGTCGGTATCGACAACACCGCGAACCTCTACTGGATCGCGCTCGCCTACCTCGTCCTGACCCTGGCCGTCGTCGCCTGGGCGGTCCGCTCCCCCACCGGGCGCGTCTGGGAGGGCATCAAGGAGAACGAGCGCCGGGTGGAGGTGCTGGGCCTGAAGCCGTACGGGTTCAAGCTGACCGCCTTCGTCGTCGCGGGCGCGCTCGCCGCGCTCGGCGGCATCGTGCACCTGCTCCTGACCGGCGGCTCCACACCCCAGACCACCACGTCCGACTTCACCCTGTCGCTCCTGGTGATGGTGGTGCTGGGTGGCTCGGGCACCCGCTGGGGTCCGATGGTCGGCGGCATCCTCTACACGTGGGCGGACCACCGGCTCGGCGACCTGGCCGGTTCGGGCGCGGTCGCCGACCTGCCGGCGGTGCTCCGGGTCCCGCTCTCGCAACCGCTCTTCCTGCTGGGCGTGCTGTTCGTGGCCGTGGTACATCTGCTGCCGGGCGGCCTGGCCCGGCTGCCGTCCAGGCTGAGGGCTGTCGCCCACCGGAAGGAGACCGGAGACCAGTGATTCCGTACGAGGAGATCAGAGTCCCCGTGAACGGGGGCGAGTTGGCCGCACTGCGCTGGCCGGCCACCGATCCGCAGGCACCGACGGTGGTGGCGCTGCACGGCATCACGGCCAACGCACTCTCCTGGGGCACGGTGGCCCGGTTGCTGGCCGGCCGCGTCACGCTGATCGCCCCGGATCTGCGGGGCAGGGCGGGGAGTTCAGGTCTCCCCGGCCCGTACGGCATCGCCACGCACGCGGACGACACCGCCGCTCTGGCCGAGGCCCTGGGCCTGGGCCGGGTGGTGCTGGCGGGCCACTCGATGGGCGCGTTCGTGGCCGCGCTGGCCGCGGTGCGGCACCCGGACCGCTTCGGTCCGCTGCTGCTCGTCGACGGCGGCATCGGCTTTCCCGCGCCGACGCATCTGACACCCGACGAACTGCTGACCGCGGTGATCGGCCCGGCGATGGACCGGCTGTCGATGACGTTCCCGGACCGGGCCGCCTACCGCGCGTTCTGGCAGGCGCACCCGGCGTTCGGGGCCGCCTGGTCGGACGAGGTGGACGCGTACATCCAGCGCGACCTGACGGGCGAGGAGCCCGCCCTGCACTCGACGTGCCGGATCGAGGCGATCCGCACGGACGGCGTCGGCCTGTTCGACGAGGAGGTGCTCGGGGCGGTACGGAAGCTGCCCGCCGAGGCCACGTTGCTGTGGGCGGCGCGCGGTCTGATGGACGAGGAGCAGGGGCTGTACGACGAGAGCCGGCTGGCGGCGGCGGACCTGGGCGGGACCCGGGTGGAGCCGGTGGCGGTGAATGACGTGAACCACTACACGGTGCTCACGGGCGAGCGGGGCGGGCTGGAGGTGGCCGACCGGCTGGTGGCACTCGCGTACGCCTGAGGGGTGGGCCGGGCCCGGCAGCCGTCTGCCGGGCCCGGCCCGTCGCACGCGTCAGCCGGTGGTGCAGCCGCTGTCCGCGATCACGAAGTACCCGGTGGGTGACTCCTTCAGGGTGTGGGTGACGAAGACGTTGTACAGGCCCATGTTCTGGTTCGAGCCGTTGGCGTAGACGTACCCGCCGGTCGTGTGGGCCCTGCCCGCTGTCACGTGCGCGTAGTTGGTCGCGGTGGAGCACTTGGCGGGCGTGCCGCCGCCGGTGGTGGTGGTCGCCGTCACCTGGACCGAGGCGGTCCCGGCCGTGCCTGCCGCGTCGACCGCCGACACCGTGTAGCGGTAGGCGGTCCCGGCAGTGAGTCCGGTGTCCGTGTACGTCGTGGCGGTGGGCGAGGCGACCTTCGTGCCGTTGCGGTGGACCGCGTACGAGGCCGCGCCCTCGACCGCGTTCCAGGACAGGGCGGCGGTGGTGTCCGTGGTGCCGGTGACGGTCACGCCCGCGGGTGCGGGAAGCTGGTCGCCGCCCCCGCCGGGGGTTCCGCCGTCCAGGCCCCAGAAGACGCCCGTGTAGTACGTCGAGCAGATGGTGTTCAGGAAGTACGCGGCCGTCTTCCCGCACTGCTGGTCGCCCGTCCCGGGGCTCACGGGAAGGCCGTGACCCATGCCGGACACGGAGTACGTCTCCACCGCCGGGTTGCCCGAGGCGTCGTCGTAGACGCTGCGGGTGGTGTTCCCGGGCAGGGTGTCGGTGGACGACGGGGTCTGGCCGATGCCCCAGACGTCCGTCCACTGGTCGCGCAGCGCCGTGGCGTTCGCCGGGTACACGGTGTAGTCCGAGGTGCCCTGCCAGATCGCCACGCGGGGCCACGGGCCGGTGTACCCCGGATAGGCGGCGCGGACCTTGTCCCCCCACTGCGCGGGCGTCAGCTTCTGCGGGCCCGTCTGGCAGCCCGACGCGGCCGCCTGGCTCGTCGCGCACTGGGCGGGCAGGCCCGAGGCCACCGAACCGCCCGCGAACACGTCCGGGTAGGCGGCCAGCAGGTCCGCGGTCATGCCGCCGCCCGCCGAGAGACCGGTGACGTACACCCGGCGGCCGTCGGAGCCGTAGTTCTGCTTCGCGTAGTCGACCATCTGCACGACGGACGCGGCCTCGCCCTTGCCGCGGGTGTCCTCGGCCGGGTCGAACCAGCCGAAGCAGGAGAGCGAGTTGTTCGCGGACGTGGTCTGCGGGAAGACGACGGCGAAGCCCCACTTGTCGGCGAACTCCGGCCAGCCGGAGTTGGTGTAGTACGCGGAGGCCGTCTGGGTGCAGCCGTGCAGGGCGACGACCAGGGGCGCGTTCGCGGGGAGGCCGGCGGGCGTGTAGGCGTACATCTGCAGATTGCCGGGGTTGGAGCCGAAGCCGGTGACCTGCTGGAGGCCGCCGGCGGCAGCGGCGGCCGGCTGTGCGGCGGTGGTGGTGCTCAGCGTCGCGGCGAGCAGGCCGAGGACGGCCGTGGACGCGACGCGGCGGATCAGGCGTCTCAGGATCGGTGGGCGCACGGGTGCCTCCCTGGTCGGTACGTGTGAAGGATCGGGTTGCTGCCGGAACCTACGAGCAGCGCATCGGGACGCCCATGTGGCAGGCGGACACCGGCGGGTGCCGGGTGTGTGCGGCCGGTCCCTTGTGCGGTCCGGGGGCCCTGCGGCGGGGCGGCCCGGCGCGGGGCGGCACCATGTACGCCGCCACCATGCCGGGGCAGGAGGGTGTGTGTACCGGCCCCGTGTGACACGGGCCGCCGCGTACCTACGGTGACGGCCATGGAGACTTCCCGCAGACCGGATCACGATCCCGCCGCCCCCTCCCCCGGCAGCGGATCACCGCAGGTACCCGCTGAACCGCTGCTGGCCGGGCGCACCGCGCTGGTGACCGGTGCGGCGAGCGGCATCGGGCGGGCCTGCGCCCAGGCGCTGGCCGCGGCGGGCGCCCATGTGCACGTCGTGGACAGGTCCGGCGAGGCCGCGAAGAGCCTGGCGGAGGAGATCGGCGGGACGCCCTGGGTGGTCGACCTGTCCGACCCCGCGGTCGTCGACACGCTGCCGGCCGATGTGGACGTCGTGGTCAACAACGCGGGGCTCCAGCACGTCGCGCCCGTCCATGAATTCCCGCCGGACCGGTTCGCCCTGATCCAGCGCGTCATGGTGGAGACCCCGTTCCGCATCTTGCGCCGGACCCTGCCGGGCATGTACGAACGCGGCTGGGGGCGCGTGGTCAACATCTCGTCGGTGCACGGGCTGCGCGCGAGTCCCTACAAGTCGGCCTATGTGACGGCCAAGCACGCACTGGAGGGACTGAGCAAGGTGGTGGCGCTCGAAGCGGCGGAGCACGGGGTGACGAGCAACTGCGTCAGCCCCGGTTACGTACGCACGCCCCTGGTCGAGAACCAGATCGCCGACCAGGCGCGGACGCACGGCATCTCGGAGGAGGACGTGGTGGGGCGGGTGATGCTGGAGCGCAGCGCGATCAAGCGGCTGATCGAGCCGGCGGACGTCGCCGAGGCGGTTCTGTGGCTGTGCGGACCGCGCACCGGGCACATCACGGGCACCTCGCTCTCCATGGACGGCGGCTGGACCGCGAACTGACCGGCCGCTCCCCGATTCCCCCGCCTACGAACGCTGGACGCCATGTCTGAACCGCTCCCCTCCGCCGCACCCCACCTCCGGCATCTGTTCGACCTGCTGGCCGACGACGCGCCCGCCGAGGCGCTGGGGGCGGTCCTGTCGACGGCACGGGCCGACGGTGTGCCCGCCGAGGAGCTCGCCGAGGTGGAGCGGGCCACGGCCACCGCGCTGCGGATCAGGGGCGCCCTGCGTCAGCACCGGCGCCGGGAGCTCCAGCTCACCGCGCTGTTCGACACGGCGGGCGATCTGGCGGCCTCCCGTGATCTGGACGACGTACTGAAGGCGATCGTGCGGCGGGCCAGGATGCTGCTGGGCACGGACACCGCCTACCTCACGCTTCCGGACGAGGAGGCGGGCGACACCTACATGCGGGTGACCGACGGGTCGGTGTCGGTGCTCTTCCAGCGCCTGCGCCTGGAGCTCGGCGAGGGGCTCGGCGGCCTGGTGGCGCAGACGGCGAGCCCGTACGCGACGCCGGACTACCGCACCGACGACCGCTTCCGCCACACCCGCAACATCAACGCCGGGGTCCTGGACGAGGGTCTGGTCGCCATCCTGGGCGTGCCCCTGCTCCTCGGCTCCAGCCGCGGCGGTACGGGAAAGGTGATCGGCGTCCTCTTCGCGGCCGACCGCGCCCCGCGGGTCTTCAGCCCCGACGAGGTGGCCCTCCTCTGCTCACTGGCCGCACACGCCGCGATCGCCATCGACACGGCCCGCGCGCTGGCCGACACCACCGCGGCCCTCGCCGAACTGGCGGAGGCGAACGCGGAGCTGGCCGAGGCCAACGCCTCCGTACGGGCGCACTCGGCCGCCATGCAGCGGGCCGAGGAGTCCCACGACCGGCTGACGGACCTGGTGCTGCGGGGCAGGGACGTCAAGGACGTGGCGGCGGCCGTCGCCGGGCTGCTCGACTCCCCGCTGACCATTCACGACCCGGGCGGCCGTCCGCTGGCCGCCGTACGCCCCGACGGAACGGGCTTCGCCGCCGACAGCATGGACGCCGGGTGGCTGGCGGAGGCGGCCGAGGAATCCCGTACGGGAGCGCGTGCCGTGCACCGGGACGGCAGGGTGGTCTGCGCCGTACTCGCCGGGCAGGAGCTGCTGGCCGGGCTGGTGCTGCACCGCGGCCGGCCGTTGGACGACTCCGACCGCCGGCTGTTCGAACGGGCGGCGGTGGTCACCGGGCTGCTCCTGCTGCTGCGGCGCACGGTGGCCGAGACGGAGAACCGGATACGCGGCGAGCTGATCGCCGACCTGCTGACGGACACCGGCCGCGACCCGGCGGGGCTGGCCGAGCGCGGCCGCCGCCTGGGCATCGACCTGGACCGCCCGCATCTGCTGCTGGTCGCGGAGACGGGGGCGCGGGAGCGGCTGGCACCGGCCGCCATGCGCTATCTGTTCGGCGGGGACATCCACGGGGTGAGCGCCGAACACGCGGGTGCGGTGGTGCTGTTGATCGAGGGCGAGGCGATGGCCGCGGGCCCGGCGGCCCGTTCGGCGGCGGCCCAGCTGAGCCAGCTGGCGCAGACCCCCGTCACCGTGGCCGCCGCCGGCCCCGCCCGGGGCCCCCGGGAGCTGGCCGAGGCATACGCAGAGGCGGCGCGCTGCCTGCGGGCGATGCGGGTGCTGGGGCGTACGGGCGAGGGCGCGTGCGTGGAGGAACTCGGCTTCCTGGGCGTGGTCCTGGGCAACGCGCAGGACGTCGACGGCTTCGTGACGGCGGCGCTCGGTCCCCTGCTGGAGTACGACGCGCAGCGCGGCACCCATCTGGTGCGGACGTTGGGCGCGTACTTCGGCGCGGGCGGCAGCCTGATCCGGGCCAAGGACGAGCTGCACGTGCACGTGAACACGGTGGTGCAGCGGCTGGACCGCATCCAGGTGCTGCTGGGCCGCGACTGGAACGAGCCGGACCGGGCACTGGAGCTGCAACTTGCGCTGCGCCTGCACCTGTTGTCGGGCCACCGCCCCTGACCGGCCGCACGCGCCCCGCTTTGCACCAGCCGCCAGGTGCGGCTGACTCCCGTCGGAGAGTGGCTGCTCCAGCGGCTGCGCAGACCGGCGTCGTCACCTCCCCCTCCACGATGCCCCGCCCGTCCAGTGGGCCCTGATCCGGCGCACGGACCGCGAGACCCCGCTGGTACGCGCACTCGTCGAGGCGGCAGGGGAGCACGGGGAGAAGTAGCTCTCCGCGGCCGGCCTCCGAACGCGTTCGTCATCGCTGCCGGCGGTCGTCATGGGGGCGTCGGAGCGTCGTCGGTCGCTTCCGGGACGAAGCCGCACCCCTGGGCGCCGCATTCGGCCTGATGGTCTCGCCCCAGAGGTGGGTGCCCCGCTCGGTGGAGCGGACGCGGTGGACGAGTCGCACGTCATTCCGTTCCGCCCGCCGGCGAGGACCGGCGCCTCCGCGGACGCGGCAGGCCGGAGTGCGGCCCCCAAAGGACGCGGCAGACGGTGGCGCGCCCCACGGGGGGCGCCACCATCACTTCGGCAGCCGGGCGTCCGGCACAACCGCTGAGTGCTTCCACCCGGCGAGCGTACCGACTGGCCCCCGTCACAGGGAGGCCTCGCGGACCACACCCGCCCCTCTCAGTCCTCCGGGGGAAACACCACCTCTCCCGAGTCGGCCAGCGCGACCGTGATGGCCTCGACCGGGCATCCCTCGGCGGCGGCGAGGATGCGTTCGTTGGCGTCGGTCTCCGGGTCCGCGGGGTGGGACTGCCGGGCGGTGTCCAGCCGGAACCCGTCCGGTGCGTGGTTCACGCACATCCCCGACCCGATGCAGACGCCCCGGTCGACCTCGACGCTCCAGCGGTCCCCCATCAGACCTCGCCTCCGTACCCGGCGGGCAGGTGGATCATCTTGTGCTCGAAGTACTCCCCGTACCCCTCGGGCCCGAACTCGCGGCCGAGACCGGAGTTCTTGTAGCCGCCGAACGGGCCGAGCATGTCGAGACTGAAGGTGTTCACGCTGTACGTACCGGTCCTGACCCGGCGGGCGATGTCGATGCCGCGCTCGGTGTCGGCGGTCCAGACGCTGCCGCTGAGCCCGTACTCGGAGTCGTTGGCGATCTTCACGGCCTCGTCCTCGTCGCCGTACGGCAGCAGGCAGATGACCGGCCCGAAGATCTCCTCGCGGGCGATGCGCATGGAGTTGTCGACGTCACCGAAGAGCGTCGGCTCGACGTACCAGCCGCGCTCCTGGGATGCCGGGCGCCCGCCCCCGGTCAGGACCTTGGCGCCCTCCTCCTGGCCGATCCGGATGTAGTCGAGGGAGCGCTGCTGCTGGCGCTGCGCGACGAGCGGTCCGAGTTCGGTGGCGGGGTCGAGGGGGTCGCCGACCTTGAGCGCACCGGCGGCGGCGGCGAAGGCCTCGGCGGTCTCCTCGTACCGGGATCGCGGTACGAGGATGCGGGTCTGGGCCACGCAGGCCTGCCCGTTGATCATCCAGGCGAAGGGCACGATTCCGGCGACGGCGGCCGCAAGGTCGGCGTCGGGGAGGATCACGGCGGCGGACTTCCCGCCGAGCTCCAGGGTGACGCGGGTGAGGTTGCGCGAGGCGACCTCCATGACGCGCCGGCCGGCGGCGACGGACCCGGTGAACGAGACCTTGTCGACACCGGGATGCCCCACGAGGTACTCACTCACCTCGCGGTCGGCGGGCAGGATCGACAGCACTCCCTCGGGCAGCCCGGCCTCCGCGACGATCTCCGCCAGGATGTAGGCGTCGAGCGGCGATTCGGGCGACACCTTGAGGACGGCCGAGCACCCGGCGAGCAGCGCTGGCGCGAGTTTGGCGGCGGCGGTGAACTGGGGCACGTTCCAGGGCACGACGGCCGCGACGACCCCGACCGGCTCCCGGCGCACGAGCAGCGGCCCGAGAGCCCCGTCGCGTCGTTCCTCGTACGGGAAGGTGCGGGCGACCGTGATGGCCGCGTCCCACACCATCATCGCCGCGAGGGCCTGCACCATGACGCTGGAGGTGTAGGGGGTGCCGTTCTCCGAGCTGATGACCCGGGCGATCTCCTCGTACCGCACGGCGAACGCGTCCTTGATCCGTGTGACGACGGCGATGCGCTCGTCCAGCGTCATCCGCGGCCAGGGCCCGTGGTCGAACGCCTGCCGGGCGGCGGCGACGGCCCGGTCCACGTCCCCCTCGGCGGCATGCGGCACGCGGCCGATGACCTGCTCGGTGTGCGGGGAGATGACCTCGATGACATCCCGCCCGAGCGGATCGACCAACTCCCCGCCGATGAACAGTTTTCCGTGTTCGACAAGCTCGCTCATGGCTGCTGCCTCCCGCGACGCGGCACGTGACCCGACTCGTTGACTGGCTCTGCATCCGGATTCTGCACCCGGCACACATCTGACTGCGTGTCAGAACTGATACCAGTTCCAGTTCCAGGAGTCCACGGCTGGGACAACGACTGCCGAACCTTCCCTGCGCGGCGAAGGAGGCACGCTCCGCGGCCACCCTCCCGCGACACCCCTCCCCGTGAAGCACCCCGGCCCGGGCGGATCGGATAGTCGACCGGGGCTACCACTGGAACAAGTTCTCGTTACAGTGGACGCGGCGCGTCGTGGCCGTACCCCGCACGCCGCCCAGGCCGCTCGGAGATGGGGAGTCCATGACGCAGGTGATCAACCACGGTGGAGGCGTCCACAGCATCAAGGTCCCCATCCCGGACAACCCGTTGGGCCACACACTGGTCCACCTCCTCGACACGGACCGGGGCCCCGTCCTGATCGACACCGGCTGGGACGACCCGGAGGCCTGCGACACCCTCACGGCCGGGCTCACCACCGTGGGCGTGGACATCGCCGACATCCACGGCGTGGTCATCACCCACCACCACCCCGACCACCACGGCCTCTCCGGCCAGGTCCGCGAGGTGTCCGGGGCCTGGATCGCGATGCACGCCGCCGACACGGCGATCGTCCGCCGCACCCGCGCGTCGGAGCCGGGCACCTGGCTGACCTACCTCGCGACGAAGCTGGCGACGGTCGGCGCCCCCGAGGACCACATCGCCCCGCTCCTGGCCGCCCGCGAGAAGGGCGGCCGCATGCGCACCCTGCCCGGCCTGCGAGCCGCGATCCCGGACCGCGAGATCGTGCCGGGCGAAATCCTCGACCTGGCGGGCCGCACCCTGCGCGCGATCTGGACCCCGGGCCACACCCCGGGCCACGTCTGCCTGCACCTGGAGGAGGACCACCCGGCCAACCTCCCCGGCCGCGGCCGCCTCTTCTCCGGCGACCACCTGCTCCCCGGCATCAGCCCGCACGTCGGCCTCTACGAGGACCCGGACGACGCCACGGCCACCGACCCGCTGGGCGACTACCTCGACTCGCTGGAACGCATCGGCCGCCTCGGCGTCGCCGAAGTCCTCCCGGCCCACCAGTACGCGTTCGCGGACGCGGCAGGCCGCGTCCGGGAACTCCTGGACCACCACGAGGAACGCCTGACGGGCCTCCTCGCCCTGCTCGCCGAACCTCTCACGCCGTGGCAGCTGGCCGAACGGATGGAGTGGAACCGCCCCTGGGAGCAGATCCCTTACGGGTCCAGGAACATCGCCGTCTCGGAGGCCGAGTCACACCTGCGCCGGCTGGTGAAGCTGGGACGCGCCGAGGCGGTGACGGGAAGCGAGCCGGTGACGTACGTGGCGGTGTGAGGAAGACGTCGGCCGGCGTCACACGACGGCGCCGGTTTCCTCGCGCGGTCCCGCCGGGGCGGCCTCGGGGGCCCGGCCGGCCGACGGAACGGTGGGGCGGGCGTCCGGCTCACCGGCGGGGCCGGTGGCTGCTGCGCGGCGACGCGCCACGAGGGCGGTCGCGATGAGGGCGAGTGCGACGGTCCCGGAGAGCGCGGGCCAGTACACGTAACGGTAGTTGGACTCGGGAGCCGTGGGCAGGTAGGCGAGGAGGTACAGGAGCGAACTGGCCCCGAGGAGCCGGAGCTCCCGGGTGTACGGGCCGGCCCACCGGCGACGCAGTACCAGCACCAGCGAGACGGCCAGCCAGAACCAGCCCTGGAAGAGCATCGGCAGGTCGCGGGCGAAACCGGTCACGTAGTTCTGCAGAGCGAACCGCAGCGTGTCGTTCAGCGGCTGCTTGCGCACCTCGGGGTGCAGCCGGGCACCGGCATTGACGCGGGTGCCGTTCCAGAAGGTCTGATTGCTCCGGAAGAGCAGCTTGGTGAAGACCCGGGCCCGGTACTCGGCGTAGCCCTTCCAGTGCTTCGGCATCTGCTGCGTCCACATCCGGACGATGACGTCGGCGCGCTGATCCAGATACGTCACATCGAACGGCCGGCGCTGCGGGAAGCACTGCAGGTACCCGTCCGAGGTGATGTGCCGCTTCTGGCAGGTGACGGCGGCGGTGACCATTCGGTCCCGCAAGTCCGCGTCCGCACCCGCCTGTTCGGCGGCGGCGCGCACCTGGTCCGGGGTGAGTACGTGGACGAGGTCGTCCACCGGAATCACCGCGTACACGCGCGTGGCCAACGGGGCGGTGGCCGCGTCCACCGCGGCGCTGCCGCCCATCACGACGGCGACGAAGACACCGGCGGCGGCCAGCCAACGACGCCGGCCCGGGGCCGGCCACGCCGCGAGGACCAGCAGGGCGAAGACCGGGATCGCGGCGGGAACGCCGTTCTTCCGCACGAGGGCGGCGTACGTGAGGAGCAGCAGCCCCAGCACGAGCAGGGCCCAGCGGGTCTTGACCCGCCCCTGTGGCAGGTCACGCACGGTCAGCGCGATCGCGAAGACCGCGAGGAGCGCGTACGCCAGGTGCACGTCCTTCCACACCACCCCCGTGAGGTTCATGATGTGCGGCGCGAAGCCGACGGCCAGCACCGCGAGGGAGAGCCCACGGCTGCCGGTCCGCTTCCACACCAGCCGGGCGAGGACCCACAACGTCCCCCACAGCGCGGCGGCCTGCAGGGCGGCCATGGTGGAGAAGTCCCCCGTGATCCGGATGAGGATCCGCCACGCGAGCGCCATCACCGGCGGATGCCAGTCGTTCACCGGCTCGTCGCCGAGCGCCTGCCCCAGCTGGGTGTTGCTGTCCGAGCTGAGGTATCCGGGGTGAAAGACGGTGGCCACGGCGTAGCCGCAGGCCGCCGCGATGACCGCCAGGCACCACGGCCACGCCGTGCCGTCCTTCCAGGCTCTGCGCAGTGCGGTGGTCCACCGGTCGACGGTTCCGGACATAGGGGCGGGGCCCTCCCAGCCGATGATGACGGGTCGCGTTGTCGCTCAACTGTGAGCTGAGAGAAAACAGTTCGCGGACAGCATGGCGGGAATCTACGGGTAACGGACGACAGAGAACAAACCGGAACGATTATTCACCTGAACGGCCAGGAGGGGTGGGCCGGCATGCCGGGCCGGGCCTGCTCACCAGGGGCGGACGATGGTGTTGGTGTCCAGGGTTACGGAGCCGTCGCGGGCCAGGGTCTGGCCGCTTACGGTCACGCCCGCGTTCACCGTGATCGAGACCGCGGCGAGGATCCTGCCGACGAATGCGGTGTCGGTGCCCAGGGTGGCTGAACTACCCACCTGCCAGATGACGTTGCGGGCCATGGCGCCATTGGAGAGGAGTACGCGGCTTGCGGTCGCCGTCGTCAGGGTCGACCCGATCTGGAAGATCCACTCGGCGTTGCGGTCGCCCTGGGCATCCAGCGTGAGCGTGCCGGTGAGCCCGATGGAAGAGGCCGCGTTGTAGACGCCTGGGGCCAGCGTCAGGCCGCCTAGGTCTCCGGGGACGCCGGCGTCCGGGATCCGGCCTGCCGCGTTGTCGTACGTCGCGACCAGATCGGCGTGGGCCTGGACGGCGGCCGCATCCGAGATGTGAATGGTCCCGTTGACCTGACCGGGCGGGAACCCGGTGACGGACACCCCCGGACTCACTCCCAGGTCTCCGGTGACGCCGGACAGGCCCGTGCTGGTGACCGACTGCCCGCCCAGCACCGCGAAGCGTCCCAGATACGTGTAGGCGCCCGAGGCGGTGGTGGTGCCGCCCAGGGTGGTGATGGAGACATCGGCGGGGCCGAGCGCTCCGGCTGGTACCAGGGCGTCGATCTCGGTGTCCGAGGCGATCCGGTAAGAGATGACGGGTGTGCCGCCGATGGAGACGCTGGTGGCGTAGGAGAACGCGGTCCCGATGATGACGACCAGATTGCCGCCGTCCACCGAGCCCGAGTCCGGGGTGACGGCGGTGATCGAAGGCGGGCCGAGGTAGGTGTAGGTGACTCCGCCGGCGATTCCGCCCCTGGTGCGTACGGTGACCGCCACCGGGCCGACGGAGAGCGCCGCGGGGACGGTCACGGTGAGCCGGCCGTCGGAGTCGACGGTGAATCCGGCGGCCTGGGTGCCGAACCGGATCTCGCTCGTGGTGTAGAGGCCGAGGCCGGCGAGCGTCACCGTGTTGCCGCCCGCCAGGGGCCCCGCAGAGGGCGGAAGAACAAGAAAGGAGGGCGGCGGCAGGTAGTAGAAGGTGCCGACAACTCCCGTTCCTCCCGCGGTCGTCACGGAGACGGGCACGGGGCCGTGGCCCGAGGGGGTGATGGTGGCGGTGGTGGTGTCGCTGACGACCGTGAAGCTCGCAGCCTGGCGGGAGCCGTAGCGCACGCCGACGGTACCGGTGAAGTGACTGCCGCCGAGGGTCACCGCGTCACCGCCACCGGTGGATCCCTGGTCAGGTGAAACCGCCATCGAGGACTCCTTGAATCCATCGGGTGGCACGCAGGGAGCAATTCGGGCCGGTCTCCGTGGACCACCACTGGTGTTCGTTACGCAAAGTAGCCCACTGACGAAAGGCCGCGGCAATGGCCAGGACGCCGTTTCACCCGAACGGGGAGAACCTGGCGGCCGGGGCCTGCGAGGGCGAGTGCCCGGGGCGGATGATTTCCGAGTTCACCGAGCGGCTCGGACGGGAAGCGGGCCGGGCCAACCCCAAATCCCCCAGTAATACGAAATTAATAACAGCTATTCATACATGCGCCGTTGGGTACCGCCCTTCACCCCCCGGAGCGCTCGACCAAATGGCTGGCATCCGGTCAGCGACCTTGTGGTCTTGCCACCCGAATGGGTTACTCAGGGTGTCCGTTTCGGCAGATGTGTGACATTTCGAACGATGCGAGTAGATCGCTGATCCAGCGCCGGCCGGCGCCGGACTCGCGGTGTACCTCGATGGCCCCGCATATCAGGCAGGCGGCCACCACCGCCAAGTACACGCCATTGCAGGGCCACCGGAATTACCACCTGGCCAGTGGACACGAGAGACAGCTCGCATCCGATCGAGGCGTCCGCATATCCGAACACCCCATCACTGCTCAGCAATGTACCGCATTGCGAGCGAGGAGGAATCCCTCATGCCAATCAGCCCGAACCAGGGATCAAGTGGCGGCGGAACACTCGTCACCATCACCGGTACCGGCCTCAGCGGCACCACCGCGGTGCGCTTCGGCACCCGGTCCGCCACCGCCGTCACCAACGTCACACCCACCCAGGTAACCGCCGTCTCCCCCTCGGGTAACGGGGCGGTAGGCGTCACCGTGACCACGCCGGGAGGAACGAGCAACCCCATCCCGTTCTACTACGTCGGGGCGCCGTTCAAGCAGTCCCTGAGCCCGGCCTCCGGGTCGACGGCGGGCGGCGGGACCGTCACCATCAACGGCACCGGCCTGTCCACTGCCAGCAGCGTCGCCTTCGGCGCCAACACAGCGGTGCCGACGATCGTGTCCGACGGCCAGATCACGGTCGCCGCACCGGCCGGCGCCGCGGGATCGGTGGGAGTCAGTGTCACCACGGCGGGCGGCACCAACAACGGGCTCTCGTACACCTACGTCGCCGTCCCGACGGTGACGACGGTCACCCCCGCGTCGGGACCGACGACGGGCGGGACGACGGTGACGGTGGCCGGTACTGGTCTCACCAGCGCGAACGAGGTGACCTTCGACGGAAACCCCGCGCCGTTCACCGTGCTCTCCGACACCTCGGTGTCGGCGGTCACGCCCCCCGGAGCGGCCGGCACCGTCGACGTCGTCGTGACCAATGACGCAGGCAGCGCGACCGCCGTGGACGCGTACACCTACCTCGCGGGTCCCGGCATCTGACCGTGCCTCAAAGCGCCGGTCGCCGCCGCCGGCGGCGGCGACCGGCGTCCCACCCGAAGCGGACGCGCCGACCACACAGGGCGCCGTGCCCGCCTCCCCAGCCCCGGTCCGGGAAGTCATCCCGGGCCGGGCAGCCCGACCCGTCCGGCCAGGCGCCAGGACCCCACCCGGCTGCGAGCGTTCCTCCCGGCCGGTCCGGGCTGAGTGACGGGTCGCGGCGGGGGAATCCGATCAGTAACCTGCCGCCCTCCTCCGGGCGGAGCCACACCCTACGGAGACACCGTGCAAAACAGTGAACCCGCGACGCAAGGAGTACGGCCCAGCGCAGTCGCTGCCGCCGCCGTCCTCAGTTCAGTGGTACCCAACACCGGCCCCGCGGCAGGCGGCAGCACGGTCACGTTGAACGGCAGCAGCTTCACCGGAACCACCGCGGTCACCTTCGGCACCACTTCGGCTCTCAGCTACACGGTCGACACCTCCACGAAGATCACTGCTGTGACACCGTCCGGCACCGGCACCGTCCCGGTCACCGTGAAGACCCCCGGCGGGACGAGCAACTCGGTCACCTACACCTACGCGGCCACTCCGGCCCTCACCACCGTTTCCCCCAGCCAGGGCCCGTCCTCGGGCGCCACCACCGTCACGCTCACCGGCACCGGCCTGACCGGAGCCACCGCGGTCACCTTCGGCGGCAACCCCGCCACCAGCTACACCGTCAACTCCGCCACCCAGATCACCGCCGTCACACCCGCCGGAACAGGAGCAGTACCCGTCACCGTCACCACCATCGGCGGCACCACCGGCCCCGTCTACTTCTTCTACCTGAACGCCCCCGCCCTCCTCCCCGTCTCCCCCAGCCAGGGCCCGTCCTCGGGCGCCACCACCGTCACACTCACCGGCACCGGCCTGACCGGAGCCACCGCGGTCACCTTCGGCGGCAACCCCGCCACCAGCTACACCGTCAACTCCGCCACCCAGATCACCGCCGTCACACCCGCCGGAACAGGAGCAGTACCCGTCACCGTCACCGCTCCGGGCGGTACCAGCAACACCGTCGTCTACACCTACGTGACCGCACCGGTCCTCACCGCCCTCTCCCCCAACCAGGGGCCCACGGACACAGGGGCCGGCATCACCCTCACCGGCACCGCCCTGACCACCACCGGCACCGTCTCCTTCGGTGCCACCCCCGCCGCCTTCACCGTGCTGTCCGACACCACCGTCGTCGCCCAAGCGCCGGCGGGACCGGCAGGGCCCGTCTCCGTCAACGTCACCACCGCAGGCGGCATCAGCAACTCCCGTACCTACACCCGCCTGTCACCCCCGGGGATCTAGGCGAACCCAAAGGTGCCGCAGGGCGGGCCCCGCCCATCCGGAGGAACCATCCCAGCCAAATCACTGATCGTTATGATTTGTCACGTAGTGTCATGTTCGTACTCTAATGTGCGGATCTCGGGGCGGCACATAAGCCTCGGCATGCGACCGATCAAGGAGCCGAAACAATGACACGCTGGCAAGATCGGGCAGCCTGGAAGCTGACCCCCCTCGTCGCCATGGCCGCCGTGGTGGCCCTGGCCTCACCGGCAGCGGCAGCGCAGTCGACGACCACGACCCAGGCCTCGCCCTCAGCCGCGACAATCGGGCAGGTGGTGAATCTGACCGCGACGGTGACCTGCGCAGGCGATCCCAGCGGCGGCCTCGGCATGACGTTCTTCGACGGCGAAGACATTCTGGACACCGTGCCCGTCACCGTCGGCGGGGCCGCTGCCTACTCTGCCACCCTGGCCACCGTAGGCACACACACGATCACCGCCGCGTACAACGGCAACGGCAACTGCAGCGCTTCGAACGCCGAGACGACGGTGGTGATGTCAGCAGCGCCGGTACCCCCGACGCCGCCGACCGGATTCTGCCTCCTGGCCTGCGGCGGCCTGATCAACTTCAACGTCGGCGACATCCACAACGAGGTCACCATTGACCGCGCCTACTCGGCGAGGGCCCGCGAAGCCGCCACCCTGTAACCGTGCGTGACAATCGTGGCGGTGGGCGACTCTCACGCCAGGTCATCGCCGCGGGCAAGGGCAATCAAGGTTCCCCTTTGCGGTTCCAGCCGGTGGTCGCGTAACCGGCCGCCACCAGGGCACGCGCGAGTGCGCTGCCGCTCCCTCTCGTGTCTGCCCTTCGGCCCGGTCCTCGACTCAGCCCGTAGAGTCGACCAGTACGGACTCACTGGCCGGGTACTGACCCGCGGGTAACTGCCTCTTGGAGGGCGGATGGCGACGGCAGCGCGACGTGGGCCCTGTTCCTGTGACATCGACGCGGCGATGGACCTGGTCACCGCCAGGTGGAAGTCGCTCATCCGCCGGGAGCTGAACGATCAGGTCTCCCTGTGATCACAGAGCGCCGCGATGAGCCGGCCGTCCTGGACGCCATGGAGCTGACAGCCGATCCACAACTGGCAGGCGGGTTCGCGAAGTCGGCCCACCGGATCCTGTCGGCCCTCGTCGCCGGCGGTGCCGCGCTGGGCTGGGTCGAGCCGCCCTCGCCGGACGAGGTGGCGGAGCTGCTCGATGACGTCTTCTCCGCGGTACGGGCGGGGGACGCGGCGCTGCGTGCCGCGTACCTCGACCGCGAGCTTGCCGGGTTCGGGTACTGGCGCCGATACGCCCGGCCCACTCATCGGCCGCACGCGGATCTGGAGAAGGTCGCGGTGGACGGGGCCGCTCACGGTCGCGGTGTCGGCAGGGCCCTGACCGCCGCACTGATCGCCGATGCCCGGGCACGGGACATCGAGGTCCTCACCCTGGACGCCCGGGGCGACAACACCCCTGCCCTGCGCCTGTACCGGTCGCTGGGCTTCACCGAGTACGGCCGGCTGCCCGACTTTGTGGCGGTCGGCGAAGCCCGGTACGACAAGGTCTTCTGCATGCTGGACCTCCGTCGACAGGGCTGACCGCCGACGGACGGGGACAGGGGACAGGGGACAATCCTGAGCTGTGACGATCACCGCGCGCGAACTCAACCGGGCGACCCTCAGCCGCCAACTCCTACTGGCACGTGAGCCGCTGAGCGTCCTCGACGGAGTGCGGCGGGTGGTCGCGCTCCAGGCGCAGCACCCGGCGTCCCCGTACGTCGCCCTGTGGAACCGGCTCACCGATTTCGCTCCGGCCGAACTCGACGCCGCCTTCGCCGAGCGTGCGGTGGTGAAGGCCACCTTGATGCGGATCACGCTGCACGCCGTGCACGCCGAGGACTACCCGGCCTTCCGCGCGGCCATGCAGCCGACGCTCTACGCCTCCCGACTCGGCGCCCGTTTCGCCGAGGCGGGGCTGACTCCTGCGGACGCCGAGGAACTGGTTCCGGAACTGCTGGCCTTCGCCCGCCGGCCTCGGACCTCCGCGGAGATGCAGGCATGGGCCGAGGAGCGGCTCGGCGCCGAGAAGAAGGACGGCGGGTGGTGGGGGCTGAAGGCGTACGCGCCGCTGCACCATGCCACGACGGATGCGCCGTGGTCCTTCGGCCACCGGCCGTCCTTCGTCGCGGCGGCCGACAGCGGGCCTGTACCCACGGGCCGGGCGGTGGACGCCCAGGCCCTGCGGACCTTGATCCTGCGCTGTCTGGCGGGGTTCGGGCCCGCGTCGGTCGCGGACGTGGCGCAGTTCGCCATGGTCCAGCGGGCACCTGTCCGCGCGGCGCTCCAGACCATGGGCGACGCGGTCGAGCAGCTCCAAGGACCGGACGGCGGCTCACTGTTCGACCTCCCGGGCGCCTCCCGGCCACCCGCCGACACGCCCGCCCCGCCCCGCCTCATGGCCATGTGGGACAGCATCCTGCTGGCCTACGCCGACCGCGGCCGCGTCATACCCCCGGACTACCGCCCCCTGGTGATCCGGCGCAACGGCGACGTCCTGCCCACCCTGCTGGTGGACGGCTACGTCGCCGGCGTGTGGCGCCCCACGGCCGACGGCATCGAGGCCACGGCGTTCCACCCGCTGTCCCCGGCCGCCTGGGACGGCCTCGCCGCGGAGGCCGAGTCGTTGACCGCCGTCCTCAACGAACGCGAGACACAGGCCTACAGCCGCTACCACCACTGGTGGGCCAGGCTTCCTGATGAGGTCGAGGTGCGAATGCTTCAGCCGGGACGACCCGCGCGCTGACGGCCGGCCCTGTCACCTCTCCGGGCGGGGGATCAGTCCTTGCGCCCTGTCACGGCGATGGAGACACCAAGTCCGACCATGGTGAGCCCACCGACCCCTCCGACCATCGACAGCCGCCGAGGCGAGCGGGCGAACCAGTCACGTCCGGTTGCCGCGATCAGCCCCCACAGGCTGTCGGAGGTCACTGCGATGATGTTGAAAACCAGTCCGAGCACCAGCATCTGAACCACGACATGCCCTTGTCCACGGTCAACGAACTGCGGCAGCACGGCTGCGAAGAAGACAATGGTCTTGGGGTTGGCCACACCGACAGCGAACCCCTCCCACAAGGTGCGCCGACTGCTCTGCGCGGCCGCGTCACCGGTGAACGCGGCCTGCAGCGAGCCCCGCTGACGCCACGCCTTGACACCCAGATACACCAAGTAGGCGGCACCGGCCAGCTTCAGCGCGGTGAACACAAGGACGGAACGCTCCACGACGGAGCCGACCCCGAGAGCCACGGCCACGATGAGCACGTAGGCGCCCAACGAGTTCCCCACGACCGTGGTCAGCGCGGCGCGCCGCCCCTGCGCCAACGCCCGCCCGATCACGAACAGCACACTGGGCCCGGGGATCACAATCAGCAGGAACGACATCACCGCGAAGGCAAGCAAGCGCTCGACAGACACCATGAGGCTCATGCAATCACGGGCCGGGTTCCCCTCTCAGCTCCTTTTTCGGCGCAGGACCCCACAGAGGCCGAGCCGTCTCCCTCTTCCGCACCACAGGTCGACCGCCCAGCCGTTGAGGGACATCGGCATGGCTTCGGCGGCTGCGCATACTTCAGAGAGGCTCTGTCACGGCTGATCGTTCAGCACTCGACGGGATCGCTCGTGGCGCGGTGTACGGCAGCCGGGCCGAGGCCTCCCTGGTCCAAGCACGGCCGTTCCTCACCGTCGGCCGCGGCCTGGATTTGGTCCACGATCCGGCTTCGGCCGCGGTCGCGGCCGACACCGCCGATCCAATGCGCTGCGGGCAATGCTCCGGATACGGATGAAGCCCTGGCCGCTGCAGCCGAGAATGAGAGTGGAGGCTTCGCCTCTTTTCACCGTTCCAGCCCTTAGGTCCATCACGGGCCGCGCCACAACCGGTCGCGATATGCGGTGCGCACGACGACCGGTTGTCTTGCTCACAGGTGCTGCGGATCAGAATTGACCGTCGGCGGGAATCCAGCCGGACCACGCCTCGGGCTGGTAGAACTTTCCGGTATCGCCGTCATAGCGGAGGACACGAAGCTGTACGTCCCCGTCCTCCCAGTAGTCCTTCTTGCACGTGGCCCACGTACCTGCGCCCTGATTGTTGATGCAGACGAAGGAGGCACGCCCGTAGTCGGTGTAGACCCCGACGGCCGCGGACATGCCGTCAGCCACCGTGTCGCCCGACCAGGTGGTGTCACCGTAGTGCTGGAAACAGCCCTGGGCGCCATAGGCGGCCACAGGTCCGAGGCATTCGCTGGACGACGGGGCGGCCGCGAACAGCCCCACCCGGGAAGGCTCCGCCCCCGGCACCGCAGCCGTACCCCGGATGACCTCCGCACCTGCCGGAACCGACACCTCCTGAAGCGCCGGCGCCGACTCGTCAGCCAGTGCCGGCGCCGTGGTCGGGATCGAGAACGCGAGCGCCGCAACCCCGCCCAAAACGGCCCATCTCCCGCGCATGCGTTCGCGCATGATTCACCACTCCCGCCCCCGGCCATCAACTACTGACCATTTACTCGTCAATGTGAACGAGAAGTGATGGTAATGGATCTTCAGTTGCAAAAGAAGGGGTGGCGAGGTGCCGTCACCCACCTCGGGGCGGAACGGCGTTAAGTGCTCGACAGCGCCCTAATCGCCCCGGATCAGTCAGACCATTACGCTCTCAGCCACGTCATACGATCCGGCCGCTGGTCCGTTTCGCCAGGAACCTTATGCCTTACTGTGAATTGAGGGCGCACAAAAGAGGGAATGCGGAAGAAGGTCGGCCAGCCCCCGGTCACTGTGTGATGGAGCCCTCTGTCTGTGACATTGGGCGGATATGCAGGCACCCCCCGACCTCAACGGGATCACGCAGTCGGCAGGGCCACTCTGAACGTCGGCCTGCTCGGGTCGTCGATGTACGACACAGTTCCGCCCCTGCGGCCGACGTGAAGGACGAGGGAGCCCGTCACGGACTGCCCTGGCCTGTACGCGGTGTCGAGGTCGGGGCCTTCCGCGGTGTCGCGCGTGGTTGCGTCCCGCGGGGATGTCAGCCTGTCCTCCCACTTGACGGCTCCGCCCGTCGAAACGGCGCCGACGTTGTGCCCGATGTTCTTGATCGTGAGCGTGAGGACGACGAATTGCCCCTTCTCGCCGTGCTCAATACCCATCTCCCGCGCGGTGACGTACCGCGCCTTGACGACCGTGACCGTCATCGCCGTGGTCACCGAGGGATCGTTCTTGTCGCTGATCTTGAAGTGCGCCGTTCCGCCCACGGCCACAGGCTCCACCTCCGGCACCACGTTCGGAGTGGTCGTCGCCTGCGCGCCTACCTCGATGGCCGTGCCCGTCGGCACCTCGGCCGCCCGCGGCACCACGTTGGGGGTGGTCGTCGCCGGCTCGCCTTCTTCGACGACCATGTCCACCGGCACCTCGGCCACCGCCGGCTTGGCCTGTGACGCCTCGCCCGTCGAGTCCGACGGTGAGGAGCAGCCTGCCACGAAGGCAAGGGACAGGGCGGCGACAACTCCGGCCGCCCGCATCGCAGTACGCATAGCTTCCCCCGAAATGACGGACCCAGCGGACATGACCGCTCATCATAGGGCAGCGGCAAGAGGGCAATTGGGACCTAGAGGCAAGTAAAGGCGTCTGCAGAAAGGGCAGTTCAGGATGATCAGATGATCAGGACGACTTCGGCCACACGTAAAGCGTGCCGCTGACCGATGCCTCGTCCGATCCGTCGTCTATGTGCTCGATGAGCGCCATGGAGACGGCGCCCTGGTCCGTGACGGAGCACAGCGCCGCGCCTTCGACGAAGCCGCGCTTGCCGCGGTCATAGCTGTCGAAGAGCCCGAGGGCTCCGAAGCCGGTCCTCGACGCCGCCTTGCAGGACTCGAAGGACTTCGGCATGTCCGCCTGCAGCAGGCCCACGCGGGTGTTGGGCAGCGCGCGCAGCAGATAGTTGTTCTGGTCGTTGCAGCTGCCGGGCCAGTAGAGGAGTTCGGCCCCGCGGGGATCCTTGCTTGCGCCGTTGTCCTCGCCCATGCCCGACGGTTCCACCCGGCTCATGCCGTCGTCGAGGTCCACGAGTTGCTGTTCGTGCTGGTTACAGGGAGCGGGCGCGAGCCCCCACATCGTCCTGGTCGCCTGCGCGTATCCGGCCGGCGCCGTGAGCTCGGGACCCGAGGAGGCCGAGGCGCCGGGGGAGGCCGAAGCGTCCGGGGTCGGGGTGGGCGACTCGCTTTCCGCCGAAGCATGGTCCGGGCTCGACCGGGCGGAGGGCTCGGACCGTGGGCTGCCGACGGCAGGGGCCGGGGCAGGCGCCGAGACGGGATCGCGGCCGGAGCCGTTGCTGAAGATCACCGTCGCCACGATGCCGACCAGCGGGATGGCGATCCCTCCGACCCACCATGCCCACCGGGGCGGATCCGTGCGCGGCGGCACGGGGGGATGAGGTGGCGGGGTACCGGGTGGCCGGGAAGGAGGCGGAGGGAATCCCCCTGCACCTGTCGTCATGCCCGCTCACCCCTTCAACCCGACTGATTCTTAAGCCGGTTGCAGTTTAACGATCACTCTCCGAAAGAGCCATGGACTATTCCGGACGTTCCGGACGAGCAGCCCCTGCCCCGGCGCCGCCCCCGCCCCCGGCGCCCGGGCAGGGGCCCCGTAGCACCCGCCCGGTAGAGTGGGCGAGTCGTCATCATGCCCGTTCAGGGGGAAGCCGGTGCGAATCCGGCGCTGACCCGCAGCCGTGACCGCCGTCGCAGGCGGAAGCCGGAATGCCCTGTCCGTGTCGTGACCGGCTCGTGCCGTCGGGACCCCCGGTGGCCGGCACCGTCGAGGTATACGGAGCCGGAGCCTGGTGCCTGTGTGTGCCTGTGCCCGGTTCCCCCCAGGAGAGGCCCCGCCCGCCATGACCGTACGCCGCAGCGCAGCTGCGCTCGCCGCCACCGCCACCGTGCTCTGTGCGGCCGCAGCCCCGGCCGCAGTCGCCGCGCCGTCACCCTCCCCGTCCGTGGCCCTGCCCTCGGGGCTGTACGGCCCGAAGGACCCGACGTACGACGGGGTCTGGCGGCAGTCGCTGGCCTTCATCGCACAGCGGACCGTGGGCGTCACGCCCGCCGAGAAGGCCGTCGACTGGCTGATCGGCCAGCAGTGCGACAGCGGTGCGTTCCCCGCGTACCGGCCCGACGCCTCCGTGCCCTGCGACGCCAAGACCATGATCGACACCAACGCGACCGCGGCCGCCGTGCAGGCGCTGCACGAGGTCCGCGGGCACGAGGATCTCGTCGCGACCGGCGTCGACTGGCTGAAGTCCGTACAGAACAAGGACGGCGGCTGGGGCTACACCGCCGGCAGCCCCAGTGACGCGAACTCCACCTCGATCGTCCTCGGCACCCTCGGCCGGGCCGGGGAGAAGCTCGGCGACGTGACGACGGACGGCGGCAAGACCCCGTACGACGCCCTGCTCACCTTCGCCATCCCCTGCGGCGGCGAGGACGGCGGCGCGTTCGCGTACCAGCCCGACAAGGCCGGCAAGCTCGTCGCCAACGGCGACGCCACCGCGGCCGCGGTCCTCGGCTCCCTCGGCAAGGGGTTCGTCATCGGGAACAACGCCGCGGTCAAGGACCCCACCTGCACCAAGGGCGAGGCGCTCAAGCCCGAGCAGGCGGCCCAGAACGGCGCCTACTACCTCGCCGGGGCCCTCGCGAAGACCGGCCACCTGGACTCGCCGCCGATGCCCGGCGCCGAGGACAGCACCCCGCAGCCCGACTTCGGCAACACCGCCGACGCGGTCGTCGCCCTGTCCGCTTCCGGTCACAAGGACAAGGCCGCCGCCTCCGTGAAGTGGCTGGCGGAGAACTCCGCGGACTGGGCGGAGGAGAACGGCCCCGCTGCCTACGCGCAGCTGGTCATGGCCGCCCACTCCACCGGGGCGGACGTCCACGACTTCGGCGGCGCCGACCTCGTCGCCCAGCTGAACGCGACCGGGCCCACGCCCGCCGCCACCCGGAAGCCGACCGCGAGCGCCACCGAGGAAGAGAAGAAGGACAGCGGCGACGGGGACGGGATCGGCGGTGTCTGGTGGTTCGTCGGGATCGGGCTCGCCGTCGGCGCCGGCGCCGGCTTCCTGATCAGCGGCCGCCGCAAGAACCAGCAGCTGTGAGGCGCGCGGGAGCCGGGCGGGCCACCGCGCTGCTGGTGGTCCTGGGCGCCGTCCTTGCCGTGCTCGGCACGGGCACGGCCCAGGCGGCGGGCTATCGTTACTGGTCGTTCTGGGAGGGCTCCGGCAGCGGGTGGGCGTATGCCACCCAGGGGCCGTCGCTGGTCCGCCCGGACGACGGTTCGGTGCAGGGCTTCCGGTTCGCCGTGAGCGCGGACTCGCAGGACGCGGCCAAGCCCCGCCGCTCCCCCGGCTTCGCGACGATCTGCGCGGACACGCCTGCCAAGGGCGGCACCAAACGGGTCGCACTCGTGATCGATCCCGGTACGGCCGCAGACGCCCCGGACGGGGAGACGCCGCCCGCGCTGCGTACCGCGTGCGCTCAGGTCCCCGAGGACGCGAGCAGTGCGGACGCTCTCGCCTCGGTGGCCAAGCCGCTGCGCTACGGCAGTGACGCGCTGCTCTGCGCGATCTCCGGGTATCCGGCCTCCGGCTGCGGTGAGCAGGTGGCCGGAGACGCGGGCGGCAGCAAGACCGCCACGGCCGACGCCTCCGCGCCCATGTCGGCGGGTGTCGCCACCGGTGACGACGGTTCGGACGGCGGCGGGCCGTCCGCCGGCGTCCTCGTCGGGGTCGCCGCAGTCCTGCTCCTCGGCATCGCCGCAGTCGCGCAGGCCCGCCGCCGCCGCCGCGGATGACGGGCACAATGCCTGGCCGCTCGGCCGCCCCGGCGGACCGGATCCGTGCCTGGCGCGCCCCCGCCGCCACCCGGAGCAACGCACTGCCCGCGGGGGCCTGGTGGCTGTGGGCGCTCGGGCTCGCCACCGCCGCGTCCCGGACGACGAATCCGCTGCTGCTCGGCCTGCTGGTCGGCGTGGCGGGGTACGTGGTGGCGGCGCGCCGCACGGATGCGCCGTGGGCCCGGTCGTACGGGGCGTTCATCAAGATCGGGCTGTTCGTCATCGGTGTGCGGCTGCTCTTCTCCGTCTTCCTCGGCTCCCCGATCCCCGGCACGCATGTCGTGTTCACGCTGCCCGAGGTGCCGCTGCCGGACTGGGCGAAGGGTGTCCGGGTCGGTGGCCGGGTCACCGCCGAGCAGTTGCTGTTCGCGCTGTACGACGGGGCGAAGCTGGCCGCTCTTCTGATCTGTGTCGGCGCGGCGAACTCCCTCGCCAACCCGGCCCGGCTGCTGAAGTCGCTGCCCGGTGCGCTGTACGAGGCCGGGGTGGCCGTCGTCGTCGCGATGACGTTCGCGCCGAACATGGTCGCCGACGTGATGCGGCTGCGCACCGCCAGGCGGCTGCGCGGCAGGCCGACCGGCGGGGTGCGGGCCGTGCTCCAGATCGGGCTGCCGGTGCTGGAGGGCGCGCTGGAGCGGTCGGTCGCGGTGGCGGCCTCCATGGACGCACGCGGTTACGGCCGCACCGCGCAGGTACCGTCCGCCGTCCGGCACACCACGAACGTCCTCACGCTCGGCGGGCTGCTGGGCGTCTGCGCCGGTACGTACGGGCTGCTCGCCGCGCAGGGTGCGGTGTACGGGCTGCCGCTGTTGATCGCCGGTCTCGTCGCCGCGATGACGGGGCTGCGGCTCGGCGGGGCGCGTTCGGTACGGACCCGCTACCGGCCCGACCGGTGGGGAGTGCGGGCCTGGCTGGTCGCGGGGTCCGGTGCGGCGGTCGCGGTGGCGATGATCTGGGCGGGCAGTGCGGATCCGGGGGCGCTGCACCCCGGTGTCGTACCGCTGACCGCGCCCGTGCTGCCGCTGTGGCCGGCCGCCGCGGTGCTGATCGGTCTGTTGCCGGCGGTGGTCGCGCCCGTCCCGCCTTCCCTCACAGGTGCGCCCGTCCCTTCCGCCACAGGCGCGCCCGTCCCGCCTTCCGCCACAGGCTTCGAGGAGCAGGTGTGATCCGGTTCGACGATGTTTCGGTGCAGTACGAGGGGGCTCTGCACCCCACCCTGTCGGGGGTCGAACTGACCGTTCCGGAGGGTGAGCTGGTGCTGCTCGTCGGTCCGTCCGGGGTCGGTAAATCGACTTTGCTGGGTGCGGTGTCGGGGCTCGTCCCGCACTTCACCGGCGGCCGGCTGACCGGCCGGGTGACCGTCGACGGGCGTGACACCCGCACCCACAAGCCCCGTGAGCTCGCCGATCTGGTCGGCACCGTGGGCCAGGACCCGCTCTCCCACTTCGTGACCGACACGGTCGAGGACGAGCTGGCGTACGGCATGGAGTCGCTGGGCCTGGCTCCGGACGTGATGCGGCGGCGGGTGGAGGAGACCCTGGATCTGCTGGGGCTCGCCGGGCTGCGCGACCGGCCGATCGCCACCCTGTCCGGCGGCCAGCAGCAGCGGGTCGCGATCGGTTCGGTCCTGACTCCGCACCCCCGCGTGCTGGTGCTGGACGAGCCGACGTCCGCGCTGGACCCCGCGGCGGCCGAGGAGGTCCTCGCGGTGCTGCAGCGACTCGTCCACGACCTCGGCACGACGGTCCTGATGGCGGAGCACCGGCTGGAACGCGTGGTGCAGTACGCGGACCAGGTCGTCCTGCTGCCGTCGCCGGGCGCCGCCCCGGTGATGGGGGCGCCCGCCGATGTGATGGCCGTCTCTCCGGTGCATCCGCCGGTGGTGGCGCTGGGGCGGCTGGCCGGCTGGGAGCCGCTGCCGCTGTCGGTCCGCGATGCCCGGCGGCGGGCCGCGGGGATGCGGGACCGGCTGGAGGGTGTGGCGCCCGGGCCGGTCGGCGGTGGCGGGACACGGAAGCTTCCCCCGTCGGCGCCCGCTCACCACCCCACGCCGCGGCGGGGCGCCCTGGCCCGGCTGTTCGGCCGCACTCCGCACGAGACCCCCGCCCCCGAGCCCGTCACCGACGCCACCACCCGCGTCGAGCGCCTCGGGGTGCGGCGCGGGCGTATCGAGGCGCTGCGCCGGGTGACGCTCACCGTCGCCCCCGGCGAGACCGTCGCTCTGATGGGCCGCAACGGCGCGGGCAAGTCCACCCTGCTCTCCGCCCTCGTCGGCATGGTCGAGCCCACCTCCGGCACCGTGCTCGTCGGCGGCCGTACCCCGCACCGCACGCCGCCCCGCGAGATGGTGCGCCGCGTGGGTCTCGTACCGCAGGAGCCGCGCGATCTGCTGTACGCGGACACCGTCGCCGCCGAGTGCGCGGCGGCCGACGCCGACGCGGGCGCCGCACCCGGCAGCTGCCGGGCACTGGTCTCGGAGCTGCTGCCCGGTGTCGCGGACGTCACCCATCCCCGCGATCTGTCCGAGGGGCAGCGGCTCGCCCTGGCGCTCGCGCTCGTGCTCACCGCCCGGCCCCCGCTGCTGCTCCTGGACGAACCGACCCGCGGTCTCGACTACGCGGCGAAGGCCCGGCTCGTCGGGGTGCTGCGCACACTGGCGGCCGAGGGCCATGCGATCGTGCTGGCCACGCATGACGTGGAGCTGGCCGCCGAGCTGGCCCACCGGGTGGTGATCCTCGCCGACGGGGAGGTCGTCGCGGACGGGCCGACCCCGGAGGTGGTGGTGTCCTCACCCGCGTTCGCCCCGCAGATCGCCAAGATCCTCGCCCCGCAGGAGTGGCTCACCGTGTCGCAGGTCCGCGAGGCCTTGGGGGGTGCCGAGTGACCGGCACGACAGGGCGGGGTGCGCGGCCGGTGCGGCTCGGTCCGCGGGCGATCGCCGCGCTGGTGCTGATCAGCGCGATCGGGGTGGCCGCCTTCGGCTGGCCGCTGCTGGCCGGCCCGGACTCCGGGCTGGCGCACTCCCAGGACGCGCCGTGGCTGTTCGCCGCGCTGCTGCCGCTGCTGGTCGGGGTGGTGGTCGCGATGATCGCGGACGCCGGGCTCGATGCGAAGGCGGTGGCGATGCTGGGGGTGCTGGCCGCGGTCGGCGCGGCGCTGCGCCCGCTGGGGGCGGGCACGGCCGGACTCGAGCCGATGTTCTTCCTGATGGTGCTGAGCGGGCGGGTCCTCGGGCCGGGCTTCGGCTTCGTGCTGGGCTCGGTGACGATGTTCGCCTCCGCACTGCTGACCGGCGGGGTGGGCCCGTGGATGCCGTTCCAGATGCTGTCGATGGGCTGGTTCGCGATGGGCGCCGGGCTGCTGCCGGGCCCTGACCGGCTGCGTGGGCGCGCCGAACTGCTGATGCTCGCCGCGTACGGGGCGGTGGCCTCGTTCGCGTACGGGACGGTCATGAATCTGTACGGGTGGACGATCGTGCCGGGGCTCGGCTCGGGCATCTCCTTCCGGCCCGGAGACGCACTGGGCGACAACCTGGTGCGCTTCCTCGCCTACTGCACGGCCACCTCGCTGGGCTGGGACCTGGGCCGTGCCGTGCTCACCGTCGTACTGACACTGACCGTCGGGACCGCGCTCCTGAAGGCGCTTCGGCGGGCGACTCGGCGTGCGGCCTTCGAGGCCCAGGTCACATTCGGGGTCCCGGAGGAGTGAGGGCACCCACAGGACCTTGGTCCTGTACGAAGCGGGATAGGAGCCGTGGGACACCGGCACCGGGCCTCGTTCCACCCCCTCCGACCTGCTATGAAGCACTTTGAGGTGGTTCGGGACCTTCGGCCCTGGGTGCGAGGCGGGGTCGTACCGGGGGTCGTTGCGGTGGTTGAACGGCGCGGCTAACACTTGAGACGTCGCCGAGCACCGCAGCGTCCACCGGAACGGACAGCGGTCAACGCGCAACGGTTCACGCAGGATTCGGACCGGAGCACGCGACTCCCCCGTACCCGACGTTAGGTTCCCTGTGTCGTTCGCCCGTAACATCCTCGCCCGTCGCAAGTCCGCCGTCGCCGGTGCAGCAGTGCTGCTGGGTGCCTCCGGTGTGGCCCTGGGCGTCTCCCCGGCCATGGCGGCCACCGCCGCGCCGACGTCCGCTGCCGCGAGTGCTCAGGACACGGCGAAGCAGATGATCGGTGACGACGCGCAGTTCCAGTGCTTCAGCAACATCGTCAGCCACGAGAGCGGCTGGAACCCGAGCGCGACCAACGCCTCCTCCGGCGCCTACGGCCTGGTCCAGGCGCTGCCCGGTTCGAAGATGGCGTCCGCCGGCTCCGACTGGCAGACCAACCCCACCACCCAGATCAAGTGGGGCATGGACTACATGAACTCCCGCTACGGCAGCCCGTGTGGCGCCTGGTCGTTCTGGCAGGCCAACAACTGGTACTGAGTCCACCCGGACCGGAGCCAGTAGCGACGAAGACCCCCGACCGCAGTGCGGTCGGGGGTCTTCGTCGTTCCTCCGTCAGCCGCGGGCGGCCAGTGCGTCGAACCAGCGCACGATCTGCGGGCCGGACTTCAGGTGGGTGCCGTTGTGGTCGGCCGCGCCCTGGTCGACGACGGCGGCCTCCGTGCCGTGCCGGGCCAGATCGGCCGCACAGTCGCGGGCGTTGGCGATGGGCACATCCGTGTCGCCCGCGGCGGAGCAGAGGCGCACCGGCACGTCCGGCTTCCGGGCGCAGGTGCCGTCCTGTGCGCGGACCGCGGCCAGCAGGGCGCCGGCCGGCGGCGTGCACCCCCGGCCACCGCCCCGGCCTACAGCCGCTGGATGATCGTCCCGGTCGCCAGCGCGCCGCCCGCGCACATGGTGATCAGCGCGAACTCCTTGTCCCTGCGCTCCAGTTCGTGCAGGGCCGTGGTGATCAGCCGAGCCCCGGTGGCGCCGACCGGGTGGCCGAGCGCGATCGCGCCGCCGTTGACGTTCACCTTCGCCAGGTCCTGGTCGAAGACCTGCGCCCAGCTCAGCACCACGGACGCGAACGCCTCGTTGATCTCCACGATGTCGATGTCCTTGAGCGACATCCCGGCCTTGCCGAGTACCGCACGGGTGGCGTCGACAGGGCCGTCGAGGTGGAAGTGCGGATCGGAGCCGACCAGCGCCTGGGCGACGATCCGGGCCCGCGGCTTGAGCTTGAGGGCCCGCGCCATCCGCTTGGAAGCCCACATGATCGCGCAGGCGCCGTCGGATATCTGCGAGGAGTTGCCCGCCGTGTGGACGGCCGTCGGCATCACGGGCTTGAGCCGGGCGAGCCCCTCCATCGTGGTGTCGCGCAGCCCCTCGTCTCGGTCGACGAGCCGCCACATGCCCTGGCCCGCGGCCTGTTCCGCCTCGGTGGTGGGCACCTGGACCGCGTACGTCTCCCGTTTGAAGCGCTCCTCGGCCCAGGCGACGGCCGCCCTCTCCTGCGAGATGAGGCCGAGCGAGTCGACGTTCTCCCGGGTGAGGCCGCGCTTGCGGGCGATGCGTTCGGCGGCCTCGAACTGGTTGGGCAGGTCGACGTTCCACTCGTCGGGCCACGGCTTGCCCGGCCCGTGCTTGGAGCCGCTGCCCAGCGGCACGCGCGACATCGCCTCGACGCCGCAGCTGATCCCGACGTCGATCACCCCGGCCGCGACCATGTTGGCCACCATGTGGGAGGCCTGCTGCGAGGATCCGCACTGACAGTCCACGGTGGTCGCGGCGGTCTCGTACGGAAGCCCCACGGTGAGCCAGGCATTGCGCGCGGGGTTCATGGACTGTTCGCCGGCGTGGGTGACGGTGCCGCCGACGATCTGTTCGACGCAGTCGGCGTGGATGCCGGTCCGGCCGAGAAGTTCACGGTAGGTCTCACCCAGCAGGTAGGCGGGGTGCAGATTGGCGAGCGCGCCTCCGCGCTTGCCGATGGGGGTGCGTACGGCTTCGACGATGACGGGTTCCGCGGCCATGAGCTCGTCCTCTCCTCGCACTTCCGCAGAGGCGTCCCGGCGCCCACGGAAGGAACTAGTACGCGTTCTAGTTCTGCAAGCAGTCTTATGAGCCTTACCCCCGGTACGCAAGGGTCTTGCACGCACCTTGGCGGGCTTCACGGCCCATACTCGCCACAAACCGACCCGGTTCACCGATGCTTCACGCAACAGATCCGGCCATGCCCCTTGTCAGTTGTAGAACTCGTTACTACCTTGCGGGCAACTTCTGATGGGTCGTCAGACGATGTTCGACGGCTCTCGGACCGACCTGGAGTTCTTGACCTGGAGCTGCCGATGCCCTGCCCCCATCTGCCCGAAGGGTTCGACTTCACCGATCCCGACCTGCTCCACGCCCGCGTCCCGCACCCCGAGTTCGCCCTCATGCGGGAGACGGCACCGGTCTGGTGGTGCACCCAGCCCACCGGCATTTCCGGCTTCGCCGACGCGGGCTACTGGGTCGTCACCCGGCACGCGGACGTCAAGTACGTCTCGACCCATCCCGAACTGTTCTCGTCGAACACCAACACCGCGGTGATCCGTTTCAACGAGTCGATCAGCCGGGACCAGATCGACGTCCAGAAGCTGATCATGCTGAACATGGACCCGCCCGAGCACACCCGGGTCCGCCAGATCGTCCAGCGCGGCTTCACCCCCCGCGCCATCCGTTCGCTGGAGGAGACGCTGCGCAACCGGGCGCGATCCATCGTCGAGACGGCGCTCGCCGGGGCCGACGAGGAAGGGTCCTTCGACTTCGTCACCAACATCGCCGTGGAGCTGCCGCTCCAGGCCATCGCCGAGCTCATCGGCGTACCGCAGGAGGACCGGGCCCGGATCTTCGACTGGTCGAACAAGATGGCCGCGTACGACGATCCGGAGTACGCGATCACGGAGGAGATCGGCGCCGAGGCCGCCATGGAGATCGTCTCCTACTCCATGAACCTCGCGGCGGCGCGCAAGGAGTGCCCGGCCAAGGACATCGTCTCGCAGCTGGTCGCGGCCGAGGGCGAGGGCAACCTCTCCTCCGACGAGTTCGGCTTCTTCGTGATCCTGCTCGCCGTGGCCGGCAACGAGACCACGCGCAACGCCATCAGCCACGGCATGCACGCCTTCCTGACCCACCCCGAGCAGTGGGAGCTCTACAAGCGCGAGCGGCCGGAGACGACCGCCGAGGAGATCGTCCGCTGGGCGACGCCCGTCGTCTCCTTCCAGCGGACCGCCACCCAGGACCTCGAACTGGGCGGGCAGCAGATCAGGAAGGGCGACCGGGTCGGGCTGTTCTACTCCTCGGCCAACAACGACCCCGAGGTGTTCGAGAACCCGGAGCAGTTCGACATCTCCCGCGACCCGAACCCGCACCTCGGCTTCGGCGGCGGCGGTCCGCACTTCTGCCTGGGCAAGTCCCTGGCCGTGATGGAGATCAACCTCATCTTCAACGCGATCGCGGACGTGCTTCCGGACCTGCGGCTGGTCAGCGACCCGCGGCGGCTGCGGTCGGCCTGGCTCAACGGCATCAAGCAGCTCCAGGTGAGCACGTCCGGGAGCGCCACGGACACCTGAACGATCCTCGTACCCCTGCCCGAATAGCGGTCAGGGGTACGAGGATCATGGCGGTCATGCATGCGCTGCTCTCCGGTTTCGCACCCATCTGGATCCTGACCGCCATCGGGTACGCCGCCGGACGCGGCGGACTCCTCGGAGAGCAGGCGGAGTCCGTCCTCGGCCGGTTCGTCTTCCATGTGGCCATGCCCGCCGCGCTGTTCACCATGGTGTCCGGGTCCCGGCCGGCTTCCTTCGCCCATCCGTCGATGGTGGCGTTCGCGGCGGGCACGGCGCTGGTGTCCGGGCTCGGATACGCCGTGGGCCGGAGGTTCTTCGGCCGCAAGAGGGCCGACGGGGCGATCAGCAGCATGGCGTCCGGCTACGTCAACTCCGCCAATCTGGGCATCCCGGTGGCGGTTCAGGTGCTCGGCGACGCCTCGTTCGTCGCGCAGGTCATCCTGTTCCAGGTGCTGCTGGTCTCGCCCGTGATCCTGACCCTGCTGGACTCGGGCACACAGGCGGTCGGGCCTGCCGGTGAGCGTCCCAGCGGCGGGCTGCGGCGCATGCTCACCATGCCGGTCCGCAATCCCGTCATCATGGCGTCGCTGCTCGGCGTGGCCGTCTCCCTGTCCGGGCTGCGGCTGCCGGCCGCGGTCACCCACTCCTGCGACGTGCTCGGCGCCGCCGCGGTCCCGACGGCGCTGATCACGCTGGGTCTGTCCCTGCACGGCGGCCCGGCCGACGGGACCGGCCGGGTCGCGGGGCGAACGGAAGTCGGTGTCGCGGTCGCGCTCAAGACCCTGGTCCAGCCACTGGTCGCCTTCGTCGTCGCCGGTCCGCTCCTGCATCTGCCCGACCACCAAGTACTGGCGGTGGTGCTCTGCTCCGCGCTGCCGACGGCACAGAACGCCTTCATCTACGCCCGCCAGTACGGCCTGGACACCGGCCTCGCCCGCAATTCCGTGGTGGCCTCCACGGTCGTGTCGATGGTCACGCTGTCGTTCGCCACCTGGGCGCTGGGGCCGTCCCGCTGATCCGTTGGAGTGGCGGGGCCCGCCGGACGGGCGGATGCTGGGAGAGCGACGATCCACATGGCCGAAGGGGTGCCGGACGTTTTTGCCGTCCGGCACCCCTTCGGCCATCGCCCGTCGTCAGGCGCTCTCGGTGACCCGCCCGACGGGTTTAGACAGCGTCGTGGCCCGGGTGCCGCCCTGCGGCTCCTCCTCCGGTTCCCGCAGCCTGCGGGGGCCGGACAGCACATACGTAAGACCGAAGCCGAGGGCCACCACCGTCGCCCCGCCCACCGCGTCGAGCACCCAGTGGTTGCCGGTCGCGACGATCGTCGAGACCGTGAGCAGCGGGTGCAGCACCCCCAGCGCCTTCATCCAGGCCTTCGGGGCGAGCATCACGATCACCACACCGCACCACAGGGACCAGCCGAAGTGCAGCGACGGCATCGCCGCGTACTGGTTGGTCACCCCGGTCAGCGTGCCGTAGTCGGGCTTCGCGAAGTCCTGGACGCCGTGGACCGTGTCGATGAAGCCGAGCCCGGGCATCAGCCGCGGCGGGGCCAGCGGGTAGAGCCAGAATCCGACCAGGGCGAGCAGCGTGGCGAAGCCGATGGAGCTGCGGACCCAGCGGTAGTCCGCGGGGCGGCGTACGTACAGCACGCCCAGGATGGTCAGCGGCACGATGAAGTGGAACGTCGAGTAGTAGTAGTCGAAGAAGTCCCGCAGCCAGTCGATCCTGACGACCGAGTGGTTGACCCAGTGCTCGATGTCGATGTGCAGCCACTGTTCGATCGAGTGGATCTGCCGGCCGTGGTGCTCCGCGGTGGCACGGCCAGCCGTCGCGGCCAGCCTGACCTGTTGGTACGCGGAGTAGACGACCCTGATCAGCAGGAGTTCCAGCAGCAGGTTCGGCCGGCTGAGCACCCGCCGCCAGAAGGGCAGCAGCGGCACCCTGCTCCAGCGGGCGGCGACCGGGGACGCGTGGTCGGTGGGGATCGGCTGCTGCCAGTGCGGCGAGGTGCGCGGCAGGAACGGGGCGACGCACGCGGCCGCGAGCGCGGCGATCAGCAGCACGTTGTCCCGGACCGGGAACATCGCCTCGATGTTCGGCAGCAGCATCTTGCCCGGCAGTGTGACGACGAGGATCACGACGGCCGGCCACACCAGCCGGTCGGAGGCCCGCTTGCCGACCCGGCCGACCACGGCGAGCAGCACCCACAGCAGCTGGTGCTGCCAGGCGGTGGGCGCCACGGCGACGGAGACGCAGCCGGTGACGGCCACGGCGAGCAGCAGCTGGCCGTCGCGCGCATACCGTGCGGCACGGCGCAGTCCGAGGAAGCAGACGGCCGCGGCCAGCACCACGAAGAGGGTGATCTCCAGCGGGCCCTCCAGGCCCAGGCGGAGCAGCGCACCGTGCAGCGACTGGTTGGCGAGGCTGTCCGCCTGGTCGCCGAGCCCCGCGCCCGCGACATGGTGCACCCAGTACGTCCACGAGTCGTGCGGCATCGCGGCCCAGGCCAGCGCCGTGCAGGCGGCGAAGGCCGCGCCGCCGGTCAGCGCGGCTCTGCGTCTGCCGGTCAGCCAGAGCAGGGCGGCGAAGAGCAGCACGGTCGGCTGGAGCGCGGCCGCGACCCCGATCAGTACGCCCGAGGCACGTTCGCCGCGGACCACGAAGCAGCCGACGAGGACCAGGAGGACCGGCAGGATGCTGGTCTGGCCCAGGTGGAGGGCGTTGCGCACCGGCAGCGAGAGCATCAGCAGGCTGATGGTGACGGGGGCTGCGAGCAGGGCCGTACGGCGGCTGACGGGGGCGGGCAGGGCGCGGGCCGCGATGACCCCGAGTGCGGCGACGAGCAGCAGCGAACCGAAGGTCCAGGCGACGCCGAGGCTCTGTTCGGCCGTGCGGGTCAGTGGCTTGAGCACCAGGCCGGCGAAGGGGGTGCCGGTGAACCGGTCGGTGTCGTACAGCGAACCCGTCACATGAAGCACACCGTTCTCACCGATCCACGTCTCCAGATCGGTGAGGCGTTCGCCGGGCGGCTGCCGCAGCACCACCGCCATCTGCCGCACGGCCAATGCGGCCACAACCAGCCAGAGCACGGCACGGGCAGCCCCGGTCCTCGCTCCCGTCGCCGCGTCTGTGCGCACACTGTGCTCCGCGTTCGCCACGTTGCGCCGACCCTCCCAACGTTTGGTGCCGGTTTTCTGTCCGGCATGCTGTGAAACCTTCGCATTGCCCTATGAGCTAGACACAATCACCCCCTCTTCACCTGACTGTCATCCCGCTTTTGTCCGAAAGAATGCCCGGCCGGGCATTGCGGACCGGCCGGAACGGCCGGAACCGGTGGGGCCGCCCGCACGTCTGAGCCCCTGATCGGTGACCACGGGGAGGAACACAGGACATGCGGTGTGCGGGGAGAAATCGAAAGGTGCGGCATCGGCCGCGCGAGTGGGCGCTCCGTGCGCTGTCGCTGGTCATGATGGTGTTCTCGCTGCAACTCGGGTCGCTGATCGCGCCGGCGTACGCGTGCGGCTGCGGGGCGATGGTCGTGGACCGTGACACCCGGGTGTCGGTCGACCGGGAGACGTCCGTCGTCGGCTGGGACGGCAGCACCGAGCAGATCGTGATGCGGCTCACCGTGCGCGGGAACGCCCCCGAGGCCGCCTGGATCATGCCCGTGCCGCACCGGGCCACGGTCGAGCTCGGTGACGCCTCGCTCTTCTCCGAACTCCAAACCCTCACCGCTCCGGTGAGCGCCACACGCCACTACTTCTGGCCACGTGCGAAGGACTGGCCGTTCGGTGGTTCGGGCAACACGTCCGGGGACGCCGCCGCTCCCGCGGCCGCGGCACCGGTCGAGGTGGTGGGCCGGGAACGGCTCGGGCCGTTCGACGTGGCCCGGCTGGCCGCGACCGACCCCACCGCGCTGGAGGGCTGGCTGAAGGAGAACGGCTTCGAGCTGCCGGACCGGCTCGCGACGGCCCTGCGCCCCTACGTCGAGCAGAAGTGGGAGTACGTGGCCGTGCGCCTCGCTCCCCAGGAGTCCGGCGGCCCGCTGAGCGGCGAGCTCGACCCGCTGCGGCTGCGTTTCGCCAGCGACCGCCTGGTCTACCCGATGCGCCTGTCCCGGCTCGCCGCGACGCCGCAGTCCCTGGGTCTGTACGTGCTCGCTGCGCACCGCATGGAGCCGCGCGGCGCCATCGGCGGGCGGCCGCCCGAGGTGACGTACGCGGGCCGGGTGGACACCGCCCAGGAGGAAGGTGCCTACGGGGCGCTCGACGCGCTGACGGGCGGGAAGCCGGTGTTCGTCACCGCGATCGACCAGTCGTTCCCGCGGCCTGAGCTGATCGACGGGGACCACGAACTGCGGGCGGCCGCGGCGGACACCCCGTACCGGACCACGTACTACCGGGACGAGCTGCTGACCGTGGGCGGCATCCCGGCGTGGGTGCTGTCGCTGCTCGGTGGAGCGGTGGTGCTGGTCGCGGCCCTGGTGCTGGTGCTGCGGGCCCGGGGGCGACGTCCGGTGACACCGCCGCCGCCGGTCACCGTGCCGCCGCCACTGGGGTGAGAGAAGGCCTTACCGCGGGCCGGTGATGCGGACATGCGTACGCCGGGTGAGACGTGGGACGGCGCTCCTCGCGACGTCCGCGTACGCCGGGGTGCACCGTCGGCACCAAATCGTTTCTCCTTGCGGTCGGGCGCACGCCAGAATGACCCGATGACCTGGACCATGAGCCCCGAACGCTTCGACTCCCCGGATGCCGCCCTGCTGCGCCGGGACTACTACGACGAGGTGGCCAGCCGTTACTGGGGGCGGCCCGCGACCGTGGAGGAGATCGACGAGGGGCTCACCGACGACGGCGCCGAGCTCCTCGTCCCGCCGACCGGCGAGTTCGTCGTCGGCCGCTTCGGGGGCGGTGCGGCGGCCTGCGCCGGGCTGGTCGTGATGGACGCGGACATAGCGGAGCTGACCCGGGTCTACGTACGCCCCGAGGCGCGCGGCACGGGCGGCGGCGGGCTGCTGCTCGCGGCGGTCGAGGAGCTGGCGCGGGCCTTCGGTGTGCGGCAGGTCCGGCTCGACACCCGCAACGACCTCGTCGAGGCGCGCGGACTGTACGCCAAGCACGGCTACCGCGAGGTCCCGGCCTTCCACCGCCGCCAGTACGCGGAGCGCTGGTTCGCCAAGGAACTGTAGGGGCTGCGGGGTTCAGGTGGGCCGCTGGTGCGGGTGCCCGGCCGCGTGGTCCCGTTTGGGCTCCGGGCTGTGCGGGCGCTCCTTGCTCGACCCGCTGGTCTCCGCCGTCAGTTCCGACACCAGGGCGACCAGGTCGGTCGGCCGGTCCGGGCCCCACCAGTCGCCCAGCAGCTCGGCCAGGGAATCCTCGCGGGCCTGCGCGAGCTTCACCACGGCCTCGGCGCCCGGTTCGGTGAGCACCATCTGCACCCCCACCCGGCGGGCCAGGCCGCGCTCCTCCAGCTGGCGGGCGGCGTCGCTGATCACCCGCAGCGGTACGGGGGCGATGTCGGCGAGCCGGGCGGGTTCGACGGTGCCGTGCCGCTTGATGCGCAGCAGCATCCAGCTGGCGGCCGGCAACAGGTCGTATCCGGCCCGCTCGGTGATCTTCTCGTAGACCTCGCGGCGGCCCTCCCGGGTCGCGAGGACCGAGAGGGCGCGTGCGCACTCGTCGTACGAGGACCGCTCCACCGGGTTCGACGCCAGCGTCTCGGTGGGATCGGGGGCGGTCACCGAGCCGCGCAGCTTGTCCTCCTTGAGCAGCCAGGCGAAGAGGAAGGCGATCAGGACCACGGGGGCGGCGTACAGGAAAACATCGGTGATCGACGTCGAGTACGCGTTGAGCACGGGCTGCTGGAGCGCGGGCGGCAGCTGGCCGATGGCGCGCGGGTCGGCGGCCAGCCCCTTGGCGCTGACTCCGGGCGGCAGCGGCCGGCCGGCGAGGGCGGAGCCGAGCTTGTCGGTGAGCCGGTTGGTGAAGATGGTGCCGAAGATCGCGACGCCGAACGAGGCCCCGATGGAGCGGAAGAAGGTCGCACCGGAGGTGGCCACGCCGAGGTCCTGGTACGAGACGGCGTTCTGCACGACCAGGACCAGGACCTGCATCACCAGGCCGAGTCCCGCACCGAAGACGAAGAAGTAGATGCTCATCTCCCAGGTGGGGCTGGTCTCGGTGAGCCGGTGCAGGAGCAGCAGGCCGATCGCGGTGAGACCGGTGCCGACGACCGGGAAAACCTTCCAGCGGCCCGTACGGCTGACGATCTGGCCGGACACGGTCGAGGTGATGAGCAGACCGAAGACCATGGGGAGCATGTGGACGCCGGACATCGTCGGCGTGATGCCGTGCACCACCTGGAGGAACGTCGGCAGATAGGTCATCGCGCCGAACATCGCGAAGCCGACGACGAAGCTGATCACCGCGACGAGGCTGAAGGTCCTGATCCGGAACAGTTTCAGCGGCAGGACGGGCTCGGCCGCGCGCCGTTCCACGTACACGAAGGCGATCAGCAGCACCACGCTGAGGACGGCGAGGCCGATGATCTGCCCCGATCCCCAGGCCCAGGTGGTGCCGCCCAGCGAGGCGACGAGGACCAGGCAGGTGGCGACCGAGGCGATGAGGAAGGTGCCGAGGTAGTCGATGGTGTGTTTCGTCCGGCGGACCGGAATGTGCAGCACGGCGGCGATCACGGCCAGGGCGACGACCCCGATGGGGAGGTTGATGTAGAAGACCCAGCGCCAGCTGAGGTGCTCGGTGAAGAGGCCGCCGAGAAGGGGTCCCAGGACGCTCGTCGCACCGAACACCGCTCCGAACAGACCCTGGTACTTGCCGCGTTCACGCGGGGAGACGATGTCGCCCACGATCGCCATCGACAGCACCATCAGACCGCCGCCGCCCAGCCCCTGGAGGGCGCGGAAGCCGATCAGCTGCGGCATGTTCTGGGCGATGCCGCAGAGCGCCGAGCCGATCAGGAAGATGACGATGGCGGTCTGGAAGAGCTTTTTGCGCCCGTACTGGTCACCGAGCTTGCCCCACAGCGGAGTCGCGGCGGTCGACGCCAGCAGATACGCCGTGACCACCCACGACAGGTGGTCCATACCGCCGAGATCGCTGACGATGGTCGGCAGCGCGGTGGAGACGATGGTCTGGTCGAGTGCGGCGAGGAGCATGCCGAGAAGCAGTGCGCCGATCGCCACCAGGACCGACCGCGTGGACCGGTCGGCACCGGGGGCCGGGGCCGGAGGGCTCAACTGCTGGGCCATAGAACATCTCCTCGGATCCGCTTCACCCCCATCCTGTCCGTTCCGCCCCGTTATGGCCTGCCGAGGAACGTCATGATTGGGCTTCCCGGCGGCGGGCTGCATAATCGCAGGCAGTTCAAGGGGAGGGGACCCACAATGACCGGACATATATGCCCGGAGTGCGGTACGGACAACAGACCGGGCACCGGCCGGCACTGCGCCTGCACCTCACGCGCGGCCCACGGTGACGCCGGACCGCAGCAGAAGACCGGGCAGTACGGCGCGACCGGGCAGGGGCAGGCCGGCCACGACGCCGCCTTCGCACAGCAGGCCGCCGGGCATCCGGGCGACCGGGAGCGGGCCGCCGAGCAGCAGCGCATCACGGAACAGCACCACGCCGGGCGGTCGGCGGAGATGGCGGCGGCGGAGGACTTCGATCCGCTGCGCATCCGGCCGTACGTGACGCTGGGCGGCGAGGAAGCGGACGCGGCCGCCTCCGACCCCTCCCAGGAGCACACGCCGGGCGGGCAGCCGGGGGACGCCGCCACGACGATGCCGCTGTTCCTGGATCCGGCGGCGCCGGGCCCGCCGCCGGACGCGACGGACCCGGGTGGCGCGGCAGGTTTCGCCGCCACCGCACCCCTCACGACCGGCCCGGACCCCGTACAGCCACGCCGTCGCCGGCCCTTCGCGGCACTGGTCGCGGGGGCGGCCGTCGTCACGGTGGTCGGCACGGCGGCCTTCGTGGGCGGGCTGTTCAACGGGGACAGGAGCCAGGAGGCCGACCTGGACCAGGCACTGCCCTCCACCGTGGCCAGCCTCCCCGAGGAAGGCGTCGAGCCGTCGGCCTCCGCGTCGGCGTCCGCATCCCCGCCACCCTCACGGTCGGCGTCCGGCCCGGCGTCCGCGTCGGCCTCCGCGTCCGCCTCCGCATCGCCGTCGGCGTCCGCGTCCGCCTCGGCGTCCCGCTCCCCGTCGGCGTCCGCGTCACGGTCGACCACCGCCTCGCCCCCGGCGGCCACGGCGGGGACCAGCGCCCCCGCGGCCGTGGCGCCGCCCGCCCAGTCGCAGAGCGGCCCGACGCTGCAGCGCGGCGACGACGGCCCGGAGGTGACCGAGCTGCAGCGCCGGCTCCAGGAGGCCTGGGTGCTGAACGGCCCCGTCGACGACGAGTACACGGCCCGGGTCGAGGAGGCCGTGCACCAGTACCAGATATGGAGAAACATCCAGGGCGACCCCGAGGGGGTCTACGGGCCGAACACCCGGAGCGTGCTGGAGGCGGCCACGACAGGGCGGGGGCGCCACTGACCAGCACGGATGGCCACCCCGGGGCCGGGATTCGCTTTCCCGGCCCCGTTTTTGTATCGTGGAGAAACAAAGTGGCCTCCGCGCGCACACCCTGACCGGCGAGCGGGGGCCACTTGTTCTCTTCCCCCGCGCCGCACGTCTCCCCGCGGCGTTCGCTTCCCCCGCTCTGGAGCCCGCCCATGCCGGCCACCGTCCTCACCGCCCACGCACTCCTCCTCGACATGGACGGCACGCTGGTGAACTCCGACGCCGTCGTGGAGCGCTGCTGGCGACGCTGGGCGCTGCGGGAGGGCCTGGACCCGGAGGCGGCCCTCAAGGTGGTCCACGGCCGGCAGGGGTACGCCACCATGGCGGTGCTCCTCCCGGACCGCCCGATGGAGCAGAACTACGCGGACAACCGGGTGATGCTCGCCGAGGAGACCGCCGACACCGACGGCGTCGTCCCGATCGGCGGCGCACCCGCCTTCATGGACGCGATCGCCCCGCTCCCGCACGCCCTGGTGACCTCGGCCGACCTGGCACTGGCCCGGGCCCGGATGACCGCGGCGGGGCTGCGGATGCCGGAGCTCCGGGTCACCGCCGAGAGCGTCGGCGCCAGCAAGCCGGACCCCGAGGGCTTCCTCAAGGGCGCTGCCGGACTCGGTTTCGCACCGGCGGACTGCATCGTCTTCGAGGACTCCGAAGCGGGCATCGCGGCCGGCCGTGCGGCAGGCATGCGCGTCGTGGGCGTCGGCCCGCGCGCCGCGGCGCTCTCCCCCGACGCCCACGTCGACGACCTGACGCAGATCCGGGTGGAAGCGGCGGTGGACGGCTCGGTCGTGCTGCACATCAGCGCGTGACAGCCGTGGCTCCCCGTACAGACACTCGGTAGCCCCAGCTCCCTCCGCACGGCCACCGGCACGGACACACGGACATCAGCGCACGGCGTCCGGCTCCTCCGCCGGGTTCCGGTGCAGCCACCCCCGCGCCACCAGTTCCAGCACGGTCGCGACGGCCGCCGCCTGTACGGCCATCAGGGCCACCAGCACGAACAGCTGTACGGCGCCCGCCTGTACCGGTGAGGCGCCGCCCAGCAGCATGCCCACGAAGGCCCCGGGCAGCGTGACGAGCCCCACCGTGCGCGTCTGGTCGAGCCCCGGCAGCAGCGCGTCCGACGCCGCGGGCCTGGCGATCTCCAGCCGTGCGTCACGGTCCAGGAACCCGAGGGCCATCGCCGCCTCCACCTCCCCCCGCCGCGTGGCCAGTTCGTCGAGCGCCCGCCTGCCGCCGAGCACCGTCGCGGTCAGCGCGCCCCCGATGAGGATGCCCGTCACCGGGATCAGCGCGATGCCCCGGACCGGAACAAGGCCGGTGAGCAGCAGCACGGCGACCACCGGCACGACCCCCGCCCCGATGGGCACGGCCACCCAGCACCACGTGCGGTTTCCCGTGATCCGGCGGCCCGCGGTCCATACGGCCACGGCGTACATCAGCGCGATGAACGCGAACGCCGGTGCAAGGGCGTGGACCACCCAGCCGATCAGCGAGGAGACCGCGGCGAGCTGGACCGCGGCACGCAGCCCGGCCACGACGATCTCGCGCGACCTGCCGAGGGACGCGAACCGGGCGACGGCGGCGGCCGCCGCGAGCAGAAGCGCCAGGACGACGCCGAGCGTGATGTTGACCGGAAGCAGCACGCGGCCACCCTAGGACCACCCGCGTCCGGGCCCCGCCGCGAACCGCAATCCCCCGCGCCGAGTCGGGTCCGCCCCACCCCGGACCGGTCCACGGACCTGCCGCCCCCTCAGTTCCGTACGCCCGCGCACGCACTCCGGTACGCCCCCGCACCCCGAACCTCTTTGTCAGACCCCTTGATGTGACGTGCCCATGTCGCCACTCTGTTACCTGGCGCCCACCCCACAGAAACCTGGCGCCGTCACGATGGCCGGGCCGTTTCGAACGGACCGGCCAATATCCCCCCACATCAAGGGAGTTCGCATGTCAGGTGTCTACGCGCGTCGCATAGCCGTCCTCGCCGCAACCGCCGCCCTCGCCGCAACCACCGGACTGCTCACCGCCCCCAGCGCCCAGGCGGCCATGCCCACACCGGTCTCCGCGTCCACCGCCCGCACGTATCTGAGTGAGCTGACCGTGAAGGCGGAGGGCTCGTCCACCGGATACAGCAGGGACAAGTTCCCGCACTGGATCACCCAGTCAGGCGCCTGCGACACCCGCGAGGTCGTCCTCAAGCGGGACGGCACGAACGTCTCGCAGAACTCCAGCTGCTCCGCCGTCAGCGGCAGTTGGTACTCGCAGTACGACGGCGCCACCTGGACCGCCGCATCCGATCTGGACATCGACCACATGGTCCCGCTCGCCGAAGCCTGGCGTTCGGGCGCCTCCAGCTGGACCACCGCCCAACGACAGGCGCTGGCCAACGACCTGACGCGTCCTCAGCTCATCGCGGTCACGGACAACGTCAACCAGTCCAAGAGCGACCAGGACCCCGCGACCTGGCTCCCCTCGCGCACCGCGTACCAGTGCACGTACGTACGCGCCTGGGTGCACGTGAAGCACTATTACGACCTGAGTGTCGACTCGGCCGAGAAGAGCGCCCTGCAGTCCGTGCTCAACGGCTGCTGACCGCCCCGGCGGCCGGGACAGGTTCGCTCCCGCCCCGGAACCACCCCGCACTCCCCCGTCGTTCCGTACGGTACGAACCCGCCGTACGCATCCGGCGTACGGAACCGCCCACCGGAACCGTCCCGTACGGAACGACGCGAGGAGCACCACATGGCCGGGCTGCGCCTGGGACCACTGCTGCGGTACATCGACTGGGAGACCGCCTGCACCGCGACCGTCTGGGTCGAGGCGGACCGGCCGTGCACGGTCGAAGTCCGGTGCCCGGACGGGGCGTCGGGCTCGTCCCGCACCTTCGCGGTCGCCGGGCACCACTACGCCCTGGTGGTCGTGACCGGACTGACGCCCGACTCCACCACCCCGTACGAGGTACTGCTCGACGACCGCACGGTGTGGCCGCCCGAGCAGTACCCCTTCCCGCCGAGCACGATCACCACCCCGCCCGTACCCACCGCGGCGGACGACGGCGAGGAGGCAGGACCCGGGACGGTCAGGGTCGCGTTCGGCTCCTGCCGCTGGGCGGCGCCGCCCGCCGACGGCCACCTGCCGGGCCGGACGGACCCCGTCGGCCCGGACGCCCTGGACACGCTCGCAGCACGCCTCGCATCCGACCCCGACGCCGTGCGCCCCGACGTCCTGCTGCTCCTGGGCGACCAGGTGTACGCGGACGAGACCTCCGAGGCGACCCGCCGCAGGCTGGCGGCGCGGCGCGATCTGGACGAGCCGCCGGGGGCGGAGGTGGCGGACTACGACGAATACACCTGCCTGTACGACGAGTCGTGGCGCGACCCCGAGGTGCGGTGGCTGCTCTCGACGGTTCCCAGCTGCATGATCTTCGACGATCACGACGTCATCGACGACTGGAACACCAGCGCCGCCTGGCTGGCCGACATCCGGGCCACGTCCTGGTGGCACGAGCGGATCGTCAGCGGGCTGATGTCGTACTGGGTCTACCAGCATCTGGGCAATCTCTCCCCCGCCGAAATCGCCGCGGACCCACTGCACACGGCGGTGCACGCCACCGCGGACGCCACGGATGCGGTGCGTCGATTCGCCGCCGAGGCCGCAGCCGACCCCACCCGCACCCGCTGGAGCTACCGGCGCATTTTCGGCCGAGTACGGCTGCTCATGGTCGACAGCCGTGCAGCCCGGGTGCTCGACGAACAGCAGCGGGCGATGCTCCACCCGCAGGAGGCTCAGTGGCTGCGGGAGGAGGCCCTGTTCGCGCCCGGTTCCTGCGACCACCTTCTGATAGGCACCTCACTGCCGTGGCTGCTGCCGCCCCTGGTCCATGACGCGGAGCAGTGGAGCTCCGCACTGTGCCGGGGCGAGCGGGGCGGGCCGGACGGCCGCTGGGCGCGCGTCGGCGAGTTCCTGCGCCGGCGCTCCGACCTGGAGCATTGGGCGGCCTTCCCCGAGTCGTTCGAGCGGCTGACGGAGCTGATCCGGGAGGTGGCCGAGGGACCCGAGGCCCCGGCGACGGTATGCGTGCTGTCGGGCGATGTGCACCATGCGTACATCGCGGAGCCCGCAGCGTCCGCTCCGGCCCCCGGCGCCGCACCGACGGCCCGCGTTCTGCAGCTGACCTGCTCTCCCGTGCACAACTCCATTCCCGCACCGCTCAGGGGCGGCTTCCGTTTCGCCTGGAGCCGGACGGGACGGCTGCTCGGCCGGCTGCTGGCACGGCACGGGCGCACCGGAACGCCGTCGGTGCGGTGGCACAGGACGGACGGGCCGTGGTTCGGCAATCAGCTGATGACACTGACCTTGAGTGGCCGGAAAGCCGCGTTGTCATTGGTTCAGGCCAAGTCGAGGAGGACGGGGACCGTACTGGAGCTGGTCTTCGACCGCTCACTGACCGACGACGCACCGTCGAGTTTCAGCCAGTCGACAAAACGTTGAACTTGCAAGTATTGGTGAGGTCTACCTAATCTGTGGCGCTCAGTCGGTTCACGTCCCCACCAGACCGAAGGAGCTCTCCCCCCATGTACACACGCCTGAATCAAGCCCAGCCCTACGCCCTCGCGCTCTTCCGCATCGTCGTAGGCCTGCTCTTCGCCTGCCACGGCGCCGCCTCGCTCTTCGGCATCCTCGGCGGCGCCATGGGCGGCGGCTCCATACCTGCCGGCACCTGGCCCGGCTGGTACGCGGCGGTCATCCAGCTCGTCGGCGGCGGCCTCGTGGCACTGGGCCTCGGCACCCGTATCGCCGCCTTCGTCTCGTCCGGCTCCATGGCGTACGCGTACTTCAAGGTTCACCAGCCCGAGGCGCTCTTCCCGCTGGAGAACGGCGGCGAGCCCTCGGCCGTCTACTGCTGGGCCTTCCTGCTGCTCGTCTTCACCGGCCCCGGCGCCCTGGCCCTGGACCGGCTGTTCACGTCCCGCACCACCGCGAGGAGCGACCAGGACCGCGCAGCCGAGCCGAGCTCCCCGGTCGCCGCCTGACGCGATCCGCACGCCCACCGCACGGGTTCGCGCCGACCGGGCCCGCAGCGAGACCTCGTGCACGCCGGGAACCGCTCCCCGGCGTGCACGAGGTACGGGCGCAGGAGGACACCAACTGCGGGCGCGGCAGCGCGATGCGGTGCCCGCGGTACGGCCGTGACTCACGTGAGATGCCCAACATCACGCATATATAGGGATCTCCAGGTGAACGGCAGGCGTACGCTGTACAGCTGTCCCTGCCGCTCCTGCCGCTCCCCTGCGACGTCGCGGCGTTGTCACGAATCGGGGAGTAGAAGGTGCTCGAGAGTGTGGGTGCGCTGACCAGCAGCCCATGGATCTACGCCGTGGTCGCCCTCTCCGTGCTGCTGGACGTCTTCCTTCCCGTACTGCCGAGCGGGGTCCTCGTGATCACGGCCGCCACGGCCGCCGCCGCCGGCACCACCAGCGTGGCCGCCGACGCCGCAGGCGCGGCCCGGAACGTGACCGAGGTCCCCTCGGTCCTGGCCCTGATCCTCTGCGCGGCCACCGCCTCGGTCCTCGGCGACCTCGTCGCGTACCGGCTGGCCTGGCGCGGCGGCGCGCGCCTGGACCGCGCCATCGCCCGCTCGCGCCGTCTCACCTCGGCGCAGGAACGTCTCGGCGCGGCACTCAGCCGCGGCGGCGGGATCCTCGTCGTCATCGCCCGCTTCGCACCGGCCGGCCGCTCGGTCGTCTCGCTGGGCGCCGGCGCCTCGCACCGCAACGTGAAGGAATTCCTGCCGTGGTCGGCCGTGGCAGGCGTGGCCTGGGCGGGCTACAGCGTGGGCCTCGGCTACTTCGGCGCACACTGGCTCGGCGCGACCTGGCTGGGCACGGCCCTGTCGGTCCTGGCCCTGTTCGTCGCGGGGGCGTTCGCCGCACTCCTGATGAAGCGCCCCGCTGCGGCGGCCGCCGCAGCGTCCGCCCCGGTCTCGGTCCCTACGCCGTCCTGACGCCACCCCGCACTTCCAGACCGTCCAGCAGTCTGGCGGTCGCTTCGGCGATCTCGTCGACGGCTTGGTCGAAGACCTCCCTGTTGTGCGCGGCCGGGGCGCGGAAGCCGGACACCTTGCGGACGAACTGCAGGGCGGCGGCGCGGATGTCCTCCTCGGTCGCCTCTTCGGGGAGGGCCGGTGGACGAAGGGTCTTGATACTGCGGCACATGTCTCCAGTGTGGACCGCAGCACTGACAACGTCCCGGGCCAGGGGTGCGCCCCGGCTCACCGGCCACGGCGCACCCCTGGCCCGGCCCGTCAGCCGGCCAGCCCGCTGATCGCGTCCCCGATGTACTTGGCACCGAGCACGACCAGCACCGTCGTCATGATCGCGGCGTTGTGCCGGCCCATCCAGGTCTTCCAGTCCCCCAGCACCTCCGAGGACCGCTCCCCGCCGAAGAGGTAGACGGCCAGCGGCAGCGTGGTGCAGAGCGAAGCGACGACCACCATCAGCACGCCGGCGACGGCCTTCCCGCCCCCGTCCGCCGTGCTGGACGCGATGGAGACCGCACCGCCGACCGCCAGCACCAGGTTCTTCGGGTTGGCTACGGCCAGCGCGGCCGCCAGCCCCGCCGACTTGCCGGGGGTGAACCCGTCGATCGCCTGCATCCACTTGGGCTGCTCGGCATCCTGCCCCTCCCTCGGCCGCTCCTTCCACTGCTTGGCCGCCATCAGCACGAACAGCGCGCCCAGCCCCAGTTTCAGCCACAGGGTCCAGGTGGCGGGGCCCTCGTCGCCCTTGGAGGCGCCGGCCCCCGAGCCCGCGAGCACGACCACCGTGACCAGGACGGCGAGCGAAACCGTCCAGGCGAGCGCGAACGCGATGCCGTTGGACCGGCCGCGCGGGGTGGCGAGCATGAGGATGACGGCGATCAGCGGCACCGGGCTGATGGCGATGCCGACGGCGGACGCCAGCATCTGCCCGATCGCGTCACCCACGGCCACCACCGGCGACCCGCCTGACGACGGGGATCTCGTACCGCCCGTCGAGGACGGCCGGTTGCGGCCTGTAGAGCCTGAGCACGGGCCGGAACTCCCCCTCGGGCGCAGGCAGCCAGTTCGCCGCCGCGTCCGGGTCGGCCGGCCGCTCCCGGCTGATGTGGACGGTCAGCGACCCGTCGTCGGCGCGCACGATCCCGGGTGTACGGTCCCCGATCGAGTGCCGCCCCGCCGGGTTGGCGACGAGGAAGTAGTCCGGGGTGTCGTACATGGTCACGGACCAGAACGCGTCGACCGGCGGCGACTCCTCGAAGCGCAGCTCGTAGCGGTGCGCACCGCTGAGCGGCGCACCGCCGGCGTCGTGGAAGGTCTGCGCGTACACGGCCTCGTAGCCGTGGTTCCCCCACAGCCCGATGCGGGCCGCCACGGCCCTGGCCAGGTAGGAGGCCTCCCGGTCTGCGATCTTCCACTCGGGCGAGTCGATGGTCCCGACGCCGAACCAGTCCAGGTTGTAGTCGAAGAGGTGAGGATTCATCGACCATCCCCCACCGCCCCCGTCCCCCGACCGGCCGGCCGCCTCCACCCGTTCCTTGCCCAGCGCCAGCCCCTCGGTCAGGGCGCGTACGAGAGCGGAACCGGCCGGGACGTACGGCGAAGGCCCCTCCTCCAGGAGCCCCAGCGGCTGGAACCGGTCCTGATAGGCGCGGTCCGCGGCGGACGGCGGGAAGTCGGCCATCCACACCCTGAGCTGCTCGAAGAAGCGGAGCTCCGCCGGCACCCCGGCGTCGGGTGCGGGCAGACCGGTGCGGTGCTCGCCCGGTTCGAGGTGGGTGAGGGTGAGCTGCTCCTGGAGGGCGCGGACCCGCCGCTCCAGGTCCTCGGGACCGTCGCAGGCGTTGCGGCCGACGATGGTGACGACGGCGGTGGGGGCGTCGATCACCCCGCGCACGTCGTCGGGCGCGGTGCCCGCCCAGCCGGGCGGCGCGACGAGCCAGCCGCCCGCCTCCGTCCCTGTGGCCCGGCTGCCGACGTACGCGAAGTTGTTGGACCAGGCGTCGACGAACTGGAGGACGTAGTAAGCCCCGTCGGTGTCCGGGACGTGCAGCCGGACCGGTCCGCCGGACAGGTCGAGGTGGGCGATCGAGTACACGGTGTCGTTGTTGACGGACACGAAGTGCGTGTCGGCGCCGGCGAGCCGGTCGGCGTGGGAGAACTGGTTGAAGGGCGCGGCAGCCAGCGTGCCGAACCCCTTGTGCAGGCACGTCTCGACCATCGACAGGTCGAAGACGAGCGGATACCCGTAGACGTACGCCTCGGCAGCCAGCTCGACGAGCCGGTTCGTGTGCTCCTCGGACATGGAGAACCTCCCCCTTCAGTGGTCGTGCACGGCGAGCGTCGGCATGGACCAGCCGCCGTCCAGAACGGACGGCTCCGGCCCGTACACGCGGACCGCGATGGTGAAGGGCCCGTCGGGCGCGGGCAGCCAGTTGGCGGCCTGCTTCGGTTCCTCGGGCCGGTCCTTCCGTACGTGGAGGGTCAGTCCGCCGTCCTCGTCGTACAGCAGGCCCGGGGTGCGGTCCCCGATCGAGTAGCGGTCGGCGGGGTTGTCGACGAGCAGCCGCTCGGGCAGCCGGTACATGGTGGCGGACCAGAAGAACCGGGCGGGCGGCAGCTGCCCGGCCGGGAAGTGCACGGTGTAGTCGCGGGCGGAGGCGTCCGGCGGCCGGTTCCCGCGGTCGTCCTCCAGCCAGCCGGCGTACCAGGCCTCGGCGGACGGCAGCCCGTAGAGCCCCTTGTCTACGCCGACGGCCCGGGTCAGGTAGTCGTCCCCGTGCTCGGCCCGCGTACCGAACCAGCCGGCCGAGTCGGCGGCGCCGCCCTTGGCCTTCTCCAGCCGCTCCCGTGCGTCGGCGATCCCCAGCCGGACCGCCTCCTGGATCTCCGGCTTCAGGGCTGCGGGCTCGAACTCGCCGCTGCCGTCGACGCCGAGCGCGGCGAGACGTTCACGCAGATCCCGTTCGCTGTCGAGTACGGGGAAGAACTGGAGCAGGAAGTCGAGCAGCGTGAAGAACTCGGCACTGTCCAGGTCCTCCTCGCGCCACACGGGCCAGACGGGTTCACCGACCGGGTGCGGGGCGGCCGTGTCGAGGAACTCCGACAGCGGTCGCAGCCGGTACTGCTCCTGGACCGCCCGCAGCGCCGCCACGTCCTCGGTCCCCGCCAGATACGTACGCCCGAGAATCCCGACGAGGAAGGTGTCCGCACGCAGCACCCCGCTGATCCCGTCGGGCACCTGCCCCCGCCACCCGGGTCCCGCGACGAGGTGGTCCCCGGCTTCCTTCCCGGTCGTACGCGTACCGATGTACCCCACGTACGAGGTGTCGAGGTCGTGGAACGGCAGCACGTAGTAGCGGTCGACCGCGGGCACGGAGACCACCCATGGCTCGTCGCGCAGATCGAGCCACGCCCAGGAGTACGGGGTGTCGTTGTTGGGCGTCACCACATCGGTGTTGGCCGGGGTGAACGGCTGCGAGTAGTGCCGGAACCGCCCGAAGCCACCGACCGAACGGGGGTCGTCCGGATCGACGGCCTGCGGGTACATCGTGCGGTAGTTCTGCAGCAGCGGATACCCCCATATCCAGGCGTCCGCCGCTGTGGAACGCGCCGGGCCGGCGCCGTCGCCGGCGCTCATCCGATGACGGACTTCGAACGGTCCGTGCACAGGGCCCAGATCACGAAGGTGTCGATCGCGAGGGAGACGACGGCCCAGACCGGCTGGTAGGGCAGCCACATGAAGTTGGCGATCATGTTGAGCGCCGCCAGCCCCACACCGGCGCCGCGCGCCCAGACGGAGCCCTTGAGGATGCCCCAGCCGACGACGGCGATGATGACGCCGAGAATGAGGTGGATCCATCCCCAGGTCGTCACGTTGAACTCGAAGACGTAGTTGTTGATCCGTGCGTAGACGTCGTCGGAGGCGATCCCGGAAATGCCCTTGATCGCCCCCAGCACCCCGTCGACCATCAGCAGAACACCGGCGAACATGATCCCGCCGGCCGCCCAGGGGTTGATGCCCCCGGGGTGGGACGGGGGCGAGGGAGAAGTGCCCGGCGTGGGCGCGGTCTGTGCCATGAGTACTCCTGGGCCGGTGGGACTGCACGTCAGACCGACCCTGCTCGGCACGTCCGGGCGCGACCACTCGGACGCGGCCATACGGGTGACAGGGGTGGGGCGCAGCCTCCGGCCTTCCCCGGCTCCCCGGCCGGCTACCGCTTCAGCGGCCCTGTACCGCTTCCCGGGGCGACTGTGACCCTGTGCGGGCCGGAAAATCGCTCCCCCGCGGGGACCCGGACGGCTAACCTTCGACCACCAACTGATCCTTCAGGCAGGAGTGGAGATGCCCGGTCGCCCGAGCGCGCGCTGACGTCGCAGGTCGTGATCGACCCGTCATCGCGTGCTGCCTCTGGTCTGCGGCACAGCGAGCCCTTCTCGCCCGAACCACCGGTGCACTTTCCCGTGCCCCGGCCGGCGAGCGTTGTCCTCCGCAGCTCAAGGAGCCCTCGTGCAACCGGCGCCGCACACCCGAAACTCCCCCACCCCAACTCCCCCTGTATCCGGGCCCGATGGCCCGCGCATCCGGAGCGCGCGATGAAGGCGGCCGACAGCAGCCGGGCCGGAACCCCGCCGAGCCTGTGGCGGGACGCCGACTTCCGCAGGCTGTGGGTGGGCCAGACCACGTCGCAGCTCGGGGCGCAGGCCACGCAGGTGATCCTGCCGCTCGTCGCCGTGATGTCGCTCAATGCGGGTTCCGGTCAACTCGGCGCCCTGCGCGCGGTGGAGCAGGCGCCGATCCTGCTGCTGTCGCTCTTCGCGGGCGCGTGGGTGGACCGTCGGCGCGCCCGTACGGTGATGGTGCTGGCCGACGGCGGACGGGCACTCGCGCTGGCGGTGATCCCCGCAGCCTTTCTACTGGGCTTCCTCGGGCTGCCCGTACTGTTCCTGGTCGCGCTGCTCGTCGGCGTACTGAGCGTGTTCTTCGACGTGGCGTACCAGGCCTCGCTCGTACGACTCGTGGACCGTGACCGGTTGTTGCAGGGCAACAGTGCGCTGGAGGGCAGCAGATCCGCGGCGCAGATCGGCGGCCCGGCACTCGGTGGCACGTTGGTGTCGGTGTTCTCGGGCCCGGTCGCCGTCGTCACCGGCGCGTTCTTCTTCGTGCTCTCGTCCGTGTCGATCTGGCGGATCCGCAGGCGCGAACCGGTACCGCCGCCCGGCGACGGCCGGGCCCGCATCTGGAGGCAGATCCACGAAGGCCTCCGTTTCGTGGCCGGCAACGCGTCACTGCGGGCGGTGGGTGTGGCCTCGGCCCTCTTCCAGTTCTGGTTCGCCGCCCTGATGACCGTCTACCTGCTGTACCTCCCGCGCGGACTGCACCTGTCGGGCACGGCCATCGGCCTGGCGCTCGCCGCGATGGGCCCGGGCGCGGTCGTGGGGTCGCTGGTGGCGGCGAGGCTGCCGGAAAGACTCGGATACGGCAAGGTGCTGGTGTCCTCGGCGGTGATCGCGGACGGCGTGATGCTGTGCGTACCGGCGCTGCACGGCTCGGCGGCCGTCACGCTCCCCGTACTCATCGGCGTCAACTTCGCCTTCGGCACCTTCGGTCAGCTGGTCAACGTCACGATGATGGCCGTGCGGCAGGCCATCACGCCCGTACGGATACAGGGCCGGGTCGTGGCGACCATCAACTTCGCCGGCATGGGCCTGACCCCGGTCGGATCCCTGCTGGGCGGCTTCCTGGCGGGCCACTGGGGACTGCGTACGAGCCTGCTGGTGACCGCCGTCGCCCTCTCGCTGTCCCCGCTGTTCATGGCGTTCTCCCCGCTGGCACGCCTGGGCAGACACCTTCCGTGCGAACAGCTGACGGGACTGACGGGACCGCTGAGCAGCACCCGCACTGTTCCGGAGCCCTCGGTCACCCGTCGTTGATCTCGGGACGGCGCCCGGCCTTGGGCGAAAGCAGACCGCGCAGTGCGGCAGCAACTCTCCCGGGTTCGCTGATGAAGGGCGAATGGCTCGTGTTCCAGGTCAATGTGCTGGAACAGCGCCTGCTCATTTCCCTCTGCACACCGGGGTCGATCGCGCGGTCCTGGCTGCAGACGATGTAGGTGGACGGCGTGCTCCGCCATGACTGGCGTGTCGGCACACCTCGGCCGCACCCGGGCTTCTGTGGCCGCAGCAACGACGCCGCCCAGACCGCTCGCTCCCTCGGGGCGTCGCCGTAGAACACGTCCACGGCCGCCGCCGCATCCACGTGGGTGAGGCCGTCCTCGTCCCGCACGACGGAGGAAACCAGAAGTGCGGTCGAGCCGCCGAGACCGGCCGCGCTCTCCCCCTCCGCAGGCACAAAGGCCGCCAGGTACACCAAGTGGCCGACACCCGTCAGCCCGGTGATGACGGACCCGCCGTAGGAGTGCCCCACCACCAGGGGTGGTTCCTCCATGGCATCAACGACTGCCTGTACGGCTTCGGTATCGGCCTGGAGCGAGCCCCGGTGCAGTTCCGGAACGGCGACGTCGATCCCATCGGCACGCAACTCAGCGACGACCAGGTCGAAGTGGCGTGGATCGTGGTACAGACCGTGCACCAACACGACACCGTTCATGATGGTTCCTCGATTCCGCACAGCCTTCGATTCCGAAGCTGTTCATTGCTTCTGGAGCTGTTCCATGACTCGGTCCTGCAGCTTCGGCTCGACCTGACGCCCACTCATGGCCCTCCGCACGAGAGGGAGATCAGCGCCGTGCACCCGCATGTGCTCGATCAGGGGCGCAATCCGGTCGGGACGTTTCCGGACAAGCTCGGAGACCAACCTCAGCTCCAGGCGGACGACGGGAACGACATGACTGCCGAACCGGACCCGTACACAGTGCTCCCAGGGGCCGCGTCCCGTGCACTCGAACGTATCAGTGTCGGCCGGCCACTCGACCGTACTGATCTCCACATCTGTCCCGTCGACCCTGAACCGCGTGAAGTACTGCCGCGCGTCGGGCAGCCAGGCCGGTGCGTTCAGGCACGGGAACCCGGACAGCCCGGCTGCGAATCCGTCGACGTCGTCCCGGCGGCCGACCAGGACATCCACGTCACCCACAGGCAGCGGGACTCCCTGCGCCAGCGCGGCGCCGGTCCCGACCAACCGGTATTCGAGGCCCAGCGTGTCGGGGTCGACCTGGTCGAGGACGAGCGAGAAGAGTCTTCGCAGCTCGTCCGGGCCCTGCAACGCCCTTGCCCTGCCATGGGGATCCATCACTCGATTGTGCCCTCCGGGCAGTGAGTTGCCGAGGTGCAGCGGCAACGCCGAAGCCCGCGGGGGACGGCGTTCTCATGGTCCAGCCGCACGCGGCTCCCCCGGATCGACCGGCGCCGTGATTGCAGCCCCCGAAGCGCCTCGTAGAGATCGGGGTACGCGCTCCAACAGACGGCGCTGCCGTCGTCGTTCAGGCTGCCCATGTACCAGTCGTCGTCGTTGGCCGGTTTCACCAGACACAGCTTCCCGAACCACGGAGACGTTCCCGCCGGGCGGCACCGGCGACCGGCGGCACTCCTCACACGGTGATCCGAGACTGTGCCGGGCCGAGGTACTGCACGGCCGTCTGCTGGGCGTGCGGGGCAAGCAGCTCCTGGAGTTCCGGTGCTGCGGCCTTCAGGAGGTGGCCGTCGCGGGTGGCGTGGAGCGTTTCGAGAATGAACGCGACGTGGGTGGAGTCCTCGGTGACGCGGGTGCGATGGGCGTCGCGGTGGTTCCAGTGCCGGGTCAGGACGCCGCCCGTGTCCGCGTAGATGATCTCGCCGGGCTTGGGGCTCTCGACGGTGTCGGGTTCGCCGAGCGGGGTGAACTCCTCGCTGCCGTCCGCGTAGCGGATGTCGATGCCGCCCGTGACCTGGTCGAGGTCGAAGGCGCCTGCGGGCAGACCGTGACGAACGGAGACGGCGTTGTAGGAGTCGACGGGCGGGTTGATGCGCGGCAACGCCCCCTTCTTGGCGAAGCGCCTGCCGAGCGCGTCGACGCTGGGGCGGATGCGCCGGGGGTTGGTGCCGAAGGAGCGGTAGGCGGTGTGCCACGCCTCGATGCGGGGGTCGGTCTCGTCGGCGGGCTGCCAGGCGCCGTCGGCGAGTTGCTGCTCCAGTTCCCCCAACGCGGCGGTCGTGTCCGGCCAGTCCTCGCGGCCGCGCAGGCCGGTGGCGGTGACGACGGCGATGAGGGTGTCGGGGAAGGCGTCGGCGACGGCGGGGGCGAGGCGGAATTCGGTCATGATCGAATGCTCTTTCTTTCGTACGTACAACGGTGACGGAAGTCAGGCCTTCCACGGGCCGATACGGTCCAGGCGTCGGCGCTGCTGTTCCGCGGTGGGGGCGTCGAGGCCCTTCGCGCGTCGGGTGAGGCTGTCGGCCACGGCCGTACGGTGCTCGACGGGTTTGTGGTCGTCGTACTTGAACTTGGCCATGACCTCGGTGACCCCGAGGCGAAGCCCGCGGATACCGGGCAGCATCCGGCCGTACGGGGGCTGGTCGACGGCGACGAGGGCGTGGTCGCCGTCGGGCTGGAGGTGGGCGAGCTGGCGGCGCAGCAGCTCTGCCTTGCCCTCGGGGTCGTCGACGACGGTGGCTCGGCATGCGAACTGCACAGCCGCGTAGTAGCTGGTCGGCACGCCGTCGGTGGGCGGGGTGCCGGGCTTGGCGCGCCAGGGTGCGGGGATGAAGGCGTAGTCGCCGATGACGGTGAAGGTGACGTTCGGGTCGTGCTCGATCGCCTCCCAGACCGGGTTGGGCCGGGCGAGGTGGATCAGCAGGTCGCTGCCGTCGATGGTGAAGTGGGTGGGGACGACGGCGGGCGGGCGGCCGGGCAGACCGTTGACGCTCAGCTGTCCGAAGTCGTGGCCGCCGGCGATCCAGGTCTGCCATTCGGCTTCGTCCAGGGCGGCGTCCCAGGGCTGGATGAACATGCTGCTCCTTGTACGTGACAGATGCTGCGGGCGGGAGGCTCAGGTGAGGGCGAGGAGGCTGACGGCAGCGGCGGCGGTGCCGAGCCCGATGAGCTGGCCGCGGTGGATGCGCTCGGCCAGCACGCTGCGGGCGAGGAGGACGGTGCCGGCCGGGTAGAGGGCGGTGATGACGGCGACGACCGCGAGGTCTCCGCTGCGGGCGGCGAGCAGGAAGAGCAGGTTCGCTACCGAGTCCAGCACGCCGGCGGTGGCGGCCATCGCGTAGGCGGGCCGCTCGGATCCCAGCCTGCGGATCATCAGCGCGGCCACGCCCAGGGTGACCGCCGAGGACACCGCCCTGCCGATGATCAGCGGCGCGACCCCACTGTCGGACGGCGCCTGGTGCAGGAAGATCAGCTGGAGGGCGATGGCGGCGCCCGCACCGAGTGCCAGCAGCAGCGCCGTACGCGAGGGCCGCACCGACCCCGAGCCGTGCCCGGCGCTGACCAGCACCACCGCGGCCAGGGCGAGCGGCAGACCCACCAGCCCGGCGACGCCCAGGCGCTCACCCTGCAGCAGGCCGACGCCCACGGGCAGCACGGCGGACACCAGTGCGGTCACAGGTGACAGCACGCTCATTGGGCCGATCGCCAGCGTCTTGTAGAGCAGGGCGAACGCGACGGCCGACGCGACACCGGAGGCGGCGCCCCAGCCCAGGGCCCCGGCACCGAACGAGGCGCCGAGGAACGGCCACAGCAGTAGTTCGACCGCGAGGGAGGCCGGGGCTGCGATCATCACGGTGCGCAGCACATGAGCCTTGCGGGCCCCGAGGCCGCCGAGGAAATCGGCGCATCCGTAGGCGAGTGAGCTACCCAGGGCCAGCAGCAGAGCAATCACGGGCACATCCCTTATCATTCAATGGAACGACCCAAAGGTACAACAAACCGACCGCCCAGTGTCAACCAAACGACCGCACGGTGCATTCCAGTGGTCCTCGCAAGGATGGTGATCGGATGGCCGAGACGGACACGGCGCTGCGGACGCTCGCACACAACGTCAGAGCGGCCCGCACCCGCGCGGGCCTGTCCCTGGACGAGCTCGGCCGGCGCGCACAGGTCAGCAAGGGCGCGCTGGTGGGCCTGGAGAAGGCTCAGGGCAACCCCAACTTCGCCACTCTGGTCCGACTGGCCGACACACTCGGCATCTCGGTGTCCGCACTGATGGAAGGACCGCCGGAAGGCCGCGTCCGCGTAGTGACGGCCGACGCCGTGACCCCTCTGTGGACCGGATCGCAGGGCAGCGAGGCCCGGCTCATGCTGACGACCTCGGGCGCGGCCCCGGTCGAGGTCTGGCGCTGGCGTCTGGAACCGGACGAGGAGTACCCCAGCCATCCGCACCAGGCCGGGGTCGTGGAAACGGTCAGCGTCACCTCCGGCCGGATGACACTGATCGTCGACGGCACCGAACACCACGTGGAGGCCGGCCAGACGGCCACCTTCGACGCCGACGCCCCCCACACCTACCGCGGCGTCGGCCCCCAGACCTGCCACCTGATCATGACGGTCCACCTGCCGCCCGGCCCGGCCTCGGCCGCCTGACGGCACCGCCCGCCGACGCCCGGAACCGGCGGCCCCGGTGGCCGTGGGGGCGGGCTCAGGCCAGGGTGCCGCCGGTGTTCCGGATCAACTGCTGGAGCACTTTCACCGCGGTGACGTAGTCGGCGTCGTCGATGTCCTGGTGAATGCGGGCCCGGATGGCCGGGGCGTGCCGCTTGAGACCGACACGGGCCTCCTCGCCCGACTCGGTGATCCACAGCCGCACTTCGTCGTCGACGGTGAGCCAACCACGCGCCAACAGGACGTCCGCCTCTGCCTTCAGGTCGTCCTCGGGCCTGATGTAGGAGCTCATGGCCTGCTGGAGTTCAGGGATGGTCATGCCACGGCCGTCGGGTGAGATGTCGTTCGCCGACAGATTGCGCAGCAGCCAGAACTGGGGCTGAGTGAAGCCCAGTTCGGCCTGCCGAGCCCGGATGAACGAGATGAGCGCCTCGTAGGCCACCCCGGTCCAGTACGCGGCCGGTTGTGCGGCGAGTTCGGTGTCGGAGGTGTGCTGGGTCGTCATGTGCGATGCCCCCTGATCGATCGCTGATGCAAGCACCGTAAAACCTCAAGCTGAGTCGAGGTCAAGATCGACCCGGGCGCCACCTTGCCGCTACCGGCCCAAGAGGACCAGAGCGGGCCAAGACGCACGCCGAAGTCACGGTCCGGCCCAAGGCGACCGCCCTCGTTGCCGCGCGGCGAATGGCCGCGGCTCTGGCGTGGTTCTTTGCGCCCAGCTCAACCCTGCGTCTGCGCCGGGCTCTTCTCTTGCACCGCATAGCCGGGCACGGACGGCCATCGAACGGTCAGCACCACCGATTCGTCCTCCGCGAACCAGGAGTGGTCGACCCCGCGTCCCCACACGACGTAATCACCCTGCTCTTCCAGAAGGACGCTGCGGCCGGGAAGTTCAACGCGGAAGCGGCCGCTGATCAGAACGAGGAGCGCGGTGCGATCCTCGCCCCTCACCCCACTGAGCACGTTCGTCGCCGCGAGGGTGAACGCCCCATTTGATCTCCACGTCCTCGCTGTGGCGCGGGTCGCCCACGTCCTTGAAGTGCCCGAGGAGCCATCCCCGGTCCAGTGCCGCATCCTTGCCCGCATTGCCCACATACACACTGTTCTTCACGAGGCCGGAGGTTAGCAGTTCGCCTGGATGCCCCACGGGGACAAGGACCGCTTCGTGAACGCGCGAGACCATCGAGACCGATCGAGGACTCCGCCTGACCGCCCCGAGTGGTGCCGGCCGGCCCAGCGTCCTCAGCGAATCCCTCTACGGCGGCGAGAACTTGAGTGTGACCCCACCCGTGTTCTGAAGCGGTCCTCAATCCACCACCCACCCCGACTCCCATGACAACTGGTCCTGTGCACGGCCGTTGATGTCAGCATTGGATGTCAGCGCGGTTCTCGCCGCCCCCACGTCACGCCACTGCCGGTTCGAGCAGCGACAGCGTCCGTTGCTGCGCATCGAGGGCGACGCGGATACCGACCGGCATCGGCAGATTCGGGCCGGAGTGTCCGAAATCCACGTGACCCAGGACCGGGATGTCACGGTCTCCGAGGACGTCGAGGACGATCTCGGACAGCATCGGGGAGCCGTCGGGCGAGTCGAGCCCGTCGATCGCCTCAGGAACCCCCACGACCATGCCGGCGATGCGATCAAGAATGCCGCTGTGCCGCAGTACCTGCAAATAGCTCCACACATGCGATGCGTGGCCGCCCAACTCCTCCCAGAACAGCACCGCGCCGTCGAAGCATTCGAGCGGCGGCGCAAAGGGTGTCGCCTGCACCAGCGCGATGCGATTGATGACCCCGCCGACGAGCGGACCTTCGGCACGCCCGGCCCGCCAGCACTCCCACGACGGACCGGCGGGCAGCACACCGATCGGTTCCGTGCCGGTGAGCAGCGTCGAGTACAGCTTCCCCAGCTCCTCCCGGCGGGCCGCGGACGCTCTCTGCCAGTGCCCGCCGAGACCGGGCGTGGCCAGGTCGGCATGGAACCCGACCAGACCGGTGCGGGCGTAGAGCACCAGGTGCAGCAGCGATATGTCGCTGTAGCCGAGGATCGGCTTGGGATCGGCCCTGACCGCGTCGAAGTCGATCAGGTCGAGATATCCGAACACCGTCTGGCCACCGTCGTGCGCGACGATCGCGCGCACCTCGGGATCACGCAGCAGACCGTTGAACTCCTCGGCTATCTCGTCCGGCCGCGCAGCACTCCACCAACGGTGCCGCCCTGCTTCGAGGAGCGGCGCGAGACGCACACGGAACCCCATCCCCTCGAGCTCGGCCACCGCTTGCTGGAGATCGGGCGCGTATCCGGCATGGAGCGGTCCGGACAGTGCCGCGATGACAACGAGGTCTCCGGTCACCAGGGCACGAGGCCGCAGCAGTTGAGGCGGTTCAGTAGGGGTCACCGCGGCAGTATCCCGACGCACTCAGCAACCGGCTACGCATTTTCCGATCAACTCCCCTTCTCCACGGAAGGATCCCAGGTGAGCGTGGCCTCGGTGTCGTACGTGCGCCAACCTTGCGTTTCCACAGGCGACTCGTTGAGTCCGTTTCCAGGAGTGGCTCGTCCGGGTCGGCGAGGAGGCCTTGGCGAGCGAGGCGGCTGTGGGTGACGTTCATGTCCGGGTCGTCGGTGGGCAGGCCGAGTAGCCGTGCCGTGCACGATCTGCCGGCAGGCGGCGGGATCGGAAATTCGGTTTCCTGCCCGCCCCATGAGGACACAAGATGGCGCGCATGACTTTGGCCACCCCCATGCTGTCCACCGCTCGCCTGCGGCTGCGCCCCTTCACCGACGCCGACGCGGACCGTCTCTTCGCGATGCACAGCAGCACCTACGTCATGCGCTACTGGGACTCCCCGCCGTGGAACGAACGGGCCCGCGCCGAGCGCTTCATCGCGATGTGCCGGAAGATGGCGGACGAAGGCACCGGGGCGCGCGTGGCCATCGACCGTGCTTCCGACGGGGCCTTCGTCGGCTGGTGCGGTCTGACCGGATGGAACCCGGACTACCGCAGCGCGTCGCTGGGCTACGTCCTCGACGAAGCGATGTGGGGCCACGGCTACGCGACGGAGGCCGCGCACGCTTTGCTGCAGTGGGCATTCGACACACTGGACCTGAACCGAGTTCAGTCCGAGACCGATACGCGCAACGTGGCATCGGCCCGGGTCCTGGAGAAGATCGGATTCATGCGTGAAGGGACGTTGCGGGAAGACTGCGTCGTGAACGGCGAGGTATCCGACTCGTGGGTGTTCGGGTTGATCAGGCGAGAGTGGCGGCCGGCGGCCGTGCCGGTACCAGCCCGCGAAGAGCGGCTTTGAGTCCGCTTCAGGCAGCGGCCGCGTCCAATCTGGCACGGATCCGGCATGCGCATCGTCACCGACACCTGTCTTGCAAGTTCGTCACCGGTGGCCTCCTCCGTGGAGGCTTGCGGAGCCACCGGTCACAAAATGCAGCTCTGGCCCTCGGGCTTTCACGAGCGAGCTTGCGCGAGTCTTGATCAGATAGGCGGAGAGCGCTCCTGACCTGCAACGATGGGACTTTCCGGGGGTTCTGTCCGCTGCAAGGAAAGAGCACTCTCCAGGTGAACGAGCGCATCGGGCCGTATGCCGTACCCACCTTTCCGAGCCCTTGTCGGCGGTGGCGCGGGGTCTCGTAGGCGTCTGCAAAATGGCTGGTCACTGGTCGGTCCGTGCAGGACCCTGAGCGTATGCCTCGACGCCTCATGTTCGTGCAGTTGAAGACTGGCTACGCCACCGACCGCGGCCCCTCGTGGATCGGGTGGCTGGACTTCTCGAAGACCTGGAGCACTGCGTACTTTCACGGGAGGACACTGCGTCGGGCAGGGGCGATGTTCGATGCGAACTTCTACGACGTGAAGACCCACGAGGAGTTCTGGGTCTCCGGGCCGAAGCGGGACCGCACCGACACCCGCTACGGCCCCTCCAACCCTGAAATCGAGCCGGAAGCCGTCGAGACCTATCACGCCTTCCTGGAGGGTGCGCCCCTGCCGGGCCGGGAAAACGGCTAACCTCGCGCCCTTGCGAGTCCGCCCACTCCGGTACCTCTTCGGGAGCTGGGCCAGGGCCAACTGGGCTGTGGTGATGTGGTCGGCGGCGGTATTGCTGTCCGCGTTCCCCGCCCTGAGTAGACCCGCCACCGGCTCACCCGCCCATGGGCAGTCCCGGTGATCGGACACCTCGCGCCGCCGCGGCACGATGCGCGCTCACTCGAGAAGTGCGTGCGGCGGGCGCTGCGATTAGGAACTCGCCGGCGCCATTCTTGCTGTTCGAAACGCCTCTTCCTTGCCTGGTGGCCCGTCGTGCAACGTGCTCCGTGAAAGCGCGAGGCTAGAGCTCAACACGGTCACTCACCACGTCGTCACCGGGCTCCCCATAGCGCAGCACGACGTGTGCCGGCCGAAACGGAAGCATGCGCAACCCAGGCTCCATCACCCGGAACAGGGCTTCGGCATCAGGGCCATAGGCGTAGATCACAACCTCTCCCCCGCCGAACTCATTGCCGTCAACCTCACCAACACCAGCGGCAGCGACCGCGGCCCCGATGGACCGCTCGGCTTCAAAGACCAACGACCTCTGGTCAGGTTCACCGAAGTCGTCGCCGCCCAGCTGGAAGCGAGCGATCACGGCGTGTTCCGGAGACTCGTCCGGCGAGTCAAAGTGCACGTCCTTCATGGCAGCACCCTCTCACCGGGCTCTGACAACCGGCCTCCAGCCCGTGCATCTGAGCGAGCGGCTCTCGCAGGAATCACTCTGATTTGCACGTTCGATCCCATCCGCCCCCGGATTTGGTCGTCGCCTCGCAGTACTTGGACGAACTCGTCCGGTGGGCTGACACGGAGTGGGCCGATCACCCTTATCGTCCCGTGGAAGCCCGGCCTGACGAGGCCGACCGGCAGACGCGTGACTACGCCAAGGATCTCCGGCACGCCGCACTCCCGGTCCACGTCCGGGACGAGATGGGCCGCATCGAACTCAGTCTCGAGGTGCGGTTCCTGGCCTTGTGCCGCCAACCGGGGTTGGACTGTCGGATCCGCCAGGACATCTTCTACGTCGCCGGGCGTGCCGCGATGGCCCTCGACCTCGGGCACTTGGAAGCGGCAGAGCGGGAGATCCGGCGCATGGACCAGGTGGGTGCCGTGGAGCCACGGGAGAGCCGCTGCGGCTGATGGGCGGCTTTCCGAGGTCTCGCTCGACCCAGGACCCGAACCGGGAAGTGGCGAGGCGGCCGCGGCCCACGCATCCCCGTCAGGTTCGGCCGTCAGGCGAGTCATGAGCGGGCCGCCTGCCGTGGCGATGTGGCCTCTCTATGGGCATCGATCATGGAAACGGTCCCCGATTCGTATGGACCGGAGGGCCGATTCAAGCTCTCACCTGCGGCTTCCTACTGCGGGCGCGGACGGCTTCGAACCGCCGACATCTGCTTTGCAAGTTCGCCCGGACGCTCATGCCTGCTTGCGCTTCCACGGCTGCTCGCGCCGTGAGGAGACGGGCACGGCTGCTGCAATCCGCGGCTGTTGATGTCAGCTCCGTGCCCAACTTCACGGGTGCCGTCACTCGTCGTCGCTGCGCTCCAGGACCAAGCCGACGGACCCGCCCTCCAGACCATTGCTGTCCTCGAGGTGTAGGTGACTTCCATCGGGAACTCCATCGTCGGCCAACACGAGGAGATGCCCAGCGAGCGTCCTGAGGCCCGCGGCGTTCGCCTCAATGACGACCTCTCCCCCGAGATCTCGCACCTCGATCCGCGCTCCCGCCTCCCACTTGAAGACTTGGGCGACACCATCGGTCACGGCCGTAACCTGGGTGCTCTCAACGGGAGCGCTGCTGGATTCAGAGGTCATGGAGAACATGATGCCGCTCAACACACACGACTCCGGAGGCCGGTCCGATTCCCCATGTCCATGCAGTTCAAGCGTCTGATACGCCCGCCGGCTGACGAGTTATCCCGCACGTGTCCCGTGACGTGGCGGTCACGTAGTCGGTTCGCGGCCAGGACCACTCGGATCAGCCTTCCTCCCGGCTGAATTCGTGCGTGCATCCCCCGGAAGTCACGTCCCGGGTGAAGCAGGCGATGAAGGAATCCGGGGAGCCGTAGAAGGTCAATTTCATCTCCTCGCAGTCCACGCCGTCGAAGGTGACCTCGCCATACGTTCCGGAGGGAGACCAGGTTCCGTGTTGCCGGTCGGCGAACCCGGAGCACCCCCAGCCGACGACGTCCGCCTTGTCCAAGCCCTTGGCTGTGAACGTGCCGTCGTCCTTGAACTCAACTGTCGCCCCGGTCCAGTCCGACCACACGCCCGTCAGCCGATCAACGGTGTTGACCTCGACTGGGTAGTAGCCGGAACAGGAGGCCAACAGGAATGTCACCGCACCTCCCAACGCAGCGCTCATGAGTGCACGTCGTATCCGCTGATGCTGGTCGGCAGCCATACGACCCTGCCTCTCGTGTCTCGCACATGTCCGGTAGCGACGCCTCAAGGAAGCGGCGAACATCATCTTGAACGTGTTCAAGTCCTGGTGTCAATGACGGCTGGGGCGCGCTTCGCCATTACGGTCCGTGTGCCTGGCAGGGAAGTTCGACATGGAGAGACTTTGGGCGGGAGCTGCCATGGTCCGAGGACCTGCACCTCCGCTGACCTGGGTCGGAGCCTGGCTGTAACTCCCCGTGGTTCCCCCCGGCTTCCCGCCAGATCGGGCACGCGAGGGGCACGTGTCGTGGGACTCCGCTGGGAAAACCTCGACCTCGAGGCGAGAGATCCGCCCCCGAACCCAGCGCCAGCGCGTCCGTGGTGAGGCGTACGAGGACTATCCCAAGGGAAGGCGCAGGAAGCAGACGCTCCCCTTGCCCGCGATCTGCGTCGCTCCCCTTCGTTGGCAATGAATGCGGCCGGCTGCCATGCGCGGAGCCGCTGGCGAGAACGTCTTCACCACCCGCACCGGCCATCCGATCGAGCCGCGCGACCTGTACCGCTCGTTCACCCGCGTAGCCAAAACCGCCGGGCTCCGCGTGATCCGGCTGCACGATGCCCGCCGCGGGTGCGCGACCTTGCTGACTGCTGTTCGGGGTGGCTCCCCGCGTCGTCATGGAGATCCTCGGGGACAGCCAGATCGCCGTCACGATGAACATCTACGCCTACGTCGTCCAGGACACGCAGCGCGAGGCCCGTTAGCCACCTGGACCGCATGCTCAAGCGGCGACCCGCCCGTGCATGACCGCACCCGTCGATGTCAGAAGCGGATGTCAAAGGCCCCTCGCCATGATCGGCGAGAGGCCTTTGTGCTGGTGGGCGCGGACGGTTTCGAACCGCCGACATCTGCTTTGTAAGAAACCGTAAACCGCTGGTCAGACCCGCCGAGAACTTCCGAGAACTCCCGAGCACTGCTCTGACCTGCAACAACGGAAGCGACCGAGACTTTCCGAGGCCGCCCGAGTGGGGATTGTGGCCCCGTTGTGGCCCCGTCGTGGCCTGACCACTCACGACACCGCCCGCAGGTGCCTACCCGTGACCAGCGCGGCCCGTACCTCGTCGACCAACTCGGGCCCCGCGTGCTGATACAACCACGTCACACGCCCGCCCCGCTCGTGCCCCATGATGACCTGAACGTCCTTCTCCGGAACCCCCGCATCCTTCAGCCGGGTCGCAAAGACGTGCCGCAGATCGTGCACCCGCGGCCAAATCTCCGTACGGCCGGTCTCCGGGTTTTTGACCTCCCGAGCCACGCCAGCGTCCGTGATAGCGGGGATCCAGTGCCGACGGAAGTTCGGCCGAGTCAACGCGCCACCGGCCGGCCCGCGGAATACCAGCTCCTCGGTGTGGAGGTCTTCCCCATCGCCGACGGGAGACTCAGTGACGGCCGGCGCCCACTTGTCGAGCATCGTCTGCGCGGCCGCGATGGCTGCCGGGGTGAGGGGTACTGTACGGAAACCTGCCCGGCTCTTCGGCGCGAGCTTTCGCCGAATCTTCCCGCGGTCGTCGATGAGAACTTCCTTCACCTTCACCGTGGCACTGCCGAGGTCCAGGTTGCAGGCCCGAAGGCCCGTGTACTCACCCCACCGCATCCCGGTCTCTTCGGCGAACACTACAAGGGGCTGGTAGTACTCCGTGAGTTGCTCGCGAATCAGGGCGCACTGCGCGGCGGTGGGCGGGATCATCTCGTCAGGGTGTCGGGCCGGCGCGGACGCCACCTCGATGTCGGTGCACGGGTTCACGGTGATCCGCCGGTCCCGGAGCGCAGCCACCATCATGTGCCGCAGCAGCTCCAACACCTTCTTCTGGGTGGCGTGGCCCTTCACCTCGTTCGTGATCCAGTCCTGAACCTGGAGCCACGTGATCGTGTTCAGTTTGCGCTTGCCCCACTTCGGCTGGACGTGGACTGTCCACGCCGACAACTTCCGGTTCCTCGTCGTCACCGACTTGACCTTGACTGTCGGCCACCAGATCGCATACCAGTCGTCAACGGTGATCGCGCCGCGCTTCGGGTCCTGGTACGTCCCCTCGCGCACCTGCGTGCGCACCTTGTCGAGGTGGGCGGACGCTTCCTTGTGCGTGTCGAAGTGGGGGCCGCACTGCTTACCGTCCTTGTCCCTGTACCGGGCCTGCCACGGCCCGATGCAGTCGCGTCGGGCCTTCCTGCTTCCGGGGTAGGCCTCCATGCAGAGTGCGCACCCGCACTCTTTGCTGCGCTTCTGCCTGGGGTTGTTGGTCGCTCTACGCGCCATGGGTCACCGCCTGCTCTCCTGCCCTCTGCTGCGGAATGCGGGGAGTCAGGTCGACCTCGGCCCCGCAGTAGCAGACTGCACCGAAGCGGGGCTGGACGACGGCGAGTTCGGCGAGAACGGCCCGCGCGGCAATGACGGTGTGTGCTCGGTCGAGGCCGGGCGGGAGAGCGATCGTGCGGGTGGCCGGGTCGAACACCGGAGCCGAGCCGATCGGAGCGAAGCGGACGCGAATACACATGCGGACCCCCGGATACGCAGGCGGATTGGAACCTGCGACCGAAGGGGGAGGGCATCGGCCGTGCGAACGACCGTACCCCCAGTTGGTGGAATATGCGACTACCGTTACGCGTGTTGACGACCCGTCATGCGCATGGAGTGACGGAGTCCATTTAGTTGAGACTCACGACAGGGCGGAACGGTTGTGCTCGTTCAACGCGCGGAGCTCTAGCTCCTTGATTTCCTGCTGCTCAGCGGTCAGCCCGCGGAAGAGTTCGAGGAGTCGTTCCTCGGCGGTCGCGCTCAGCGGGCCGGGTGTCTTGCGGCCGGCGGCGGCGAAGAGGCGGTCCTCGGTGAACTTCGGGTACGCGGCGGCGAGGGCGCGCAGGGCGTCGGGTCGCGGTTGCCGTTTTCTGTGCACCCAGGTGTTGACAGTGGAGACGGACGCGCCGATGGCTGCCGCGATCTGGCTGTCGTTCACGCCGTACTCGTCTTTCAGGCGTGCGAGCAGCTGCGCGAGGTCTTCAGTGGGGGTCGCATCCTCGTTGTCCACGGCCCCAAGACTGCCCGCGACCTCTACTTTTCGCAAGTAAAAGTAGAAGCATGGCGCGTATTGGTGCGGCGCGCGACCTCCCCGTCACGCTCCGGCGTACTGGCATATGACTCCACCATAGAACACCCTTTCGATTCCCGCAGCGACTCGGAAGTTCTCGGGTGTTCTCGTTGACATCACTGCGACAGCGACTGTAGAACTGTCGTAGCACCTCACACCGAGGGACTCACCCGCATCAACCTGCACGAGGTACCCATGCCAAAGCTGCTCCGCAAGGGCGAAGGCCAGCCACTCCGCGACGAAATGAAGCGGCAGGAACTGACCCTCGACGAACTCGCCGAGAAGACCAGGACGGTCGATCCGGAGGGGCGCGGAGTCAGCCCGGCCACGATCGGCCGACTCACCGGGCGGGGGCGCACCGCGCGAGATCGATGCGAGCTGCACACGGCATGGCTCATCACCGAAGGGCTCGACGCCCGGATCCACGCCCTGTTCAGCATGCCTACACCTTCGACCGCGACAGTAGAAAGGTCAACCTCCGATGCCGAAGAAGAGTGAGCGCCTCACCGCCCTCCCCGCCGGCCTTGTGCCCCTCCTGAGCCAGCGCGAGATCGAGACGTACTACGGCGTCTCGGACTGGCAGATCCTCCAGTGGATCAAGCAGGGGATGCCGGTTGCCCCGTTTGCCGGCCGCCAGAGGCGGTTCGACATCACCGAGGTCCGCGACTGGATGGCCGCGCAGGACCCGGAGTCCTCGCACCTCGTCGCCGTCTGACCCCCACATGCACCACGGGGCCGCCCCGGACGGATCAGGTCCCGGACAGCCCCCACGACATCCCACACACCCGTTGAAGGAGTGGAACACCGTGTCTGTACAGCTTACCGACCCCATCAACTTCCCTACGGGGGACCGGCGCACGGTCGCCGTCCGCCCGCTGGCGTCCCTGCTGCTGGACCCCCTGTACGACCCGGCGCGTGACGGGGTCGCGACCGCCCCGCCGCTGGATGTGGCCGCGCGGCAGGCCCGGCGGGTGCTGGCCCAGCACCAGACCGTGAGCATCCACGACCACACCGGACTGATCGGTGCGGCCACCGGCCTGGAGGTCGCGTTGCGGCACCTGGTCGCGGCGATGGATGCCGAGGTGCAGGCATGAGTGCCCGGACGGAGTTGCTGGCCCTGCTGGAGTGCGTCGTCCCCCTGGACCGGGCGCGGGACATGGTCGACCGGCACCACGCCGAGGTGCTGGCCGCATCAACACTGGCGGCTGCGGTCGACGCGCTGGGTGCCCTGCCCATGCCGACGGGTGACGTGGACTTCCGGGCCATCGAGCAGGACCGGCCGAGTACGAGGTTCACCCACGACTGTGGGATTCCGCTGACGCGGCGTCTCGACTGCGGTCACTGCCCGCACGAGGTGTGCCAGGACTGCGAGCGCTGCCCGCACACCTGCCGCTGCGCGTCCCCCGAGGACCGACACGACAGCCCGCTGCACACCGACTACGCGACGCCGCGTGACCTGCCGGAGATCCCCGCCCAGCGAGACCAGTGGGGGCAGGCATGAGCGACCGCGACGCAGCCCGCGAGTTCCTCAAGCTCATGTGCGGGGATGCGGCGCCCGAGTGGCGGCCCGTGTTCAGCACCGACGGCACGGACGAGCCGACCGGTATCGCTCCGGTGTGCACCGACCCGGACCACGGACCCGACGACGAGGCCGAGGCGTACGCCTGCTGCCCGGACCCGGTCATCGAGTGCGAGTCCCACAAGATCGCCGCGTACCTGGTTGAGCTGCTCAACGCCGACCGGGTCACCCCGTGACGGCGCCCCGGATGGTCGCGCACCTCGCCCTCGGCCTCCTGCTCTGGGCGCTCATCCTCACCGCACTGGGAGCCACCGCATGACCACGACCCCGCAGTGCCCGGAGGCGCTGTACAACCCGGAGACGGACACGCTGCGCCAGTGCATCCGTGGCCCGCACAAGGGCGACTGGCACGAGACCGAGAGCGGCATTCCGTGGCAGCTCAACGAGGACGGTCCGCTGAAGCCCGGCCTGTACCCCGACCTCTCCATGGCCGCGTACCACGGTGACCGCGGATCGCTGTCGTCGTCCGGTGCCCGGAAGCTGCTGGCCCCGTCGTGCCCGGCCCTGTTCCGGTACGAGCAGGACCAGCCGCAGAAGCCGAAGAAGGTCTTCGACCTCGGCAACGCGGCGCACAAGGAAGTGCTGGGCGAGGGCCCCGAGCTGGTGCTCGTCGACGCGAAGCGCTGGGACACCAACGCCATCCGCGCCGAGCTCGCCGAGATCAGGGCCGAAGGCGCCGTGCCGCTGAAGCGCGACGAGTACGACGACGTCCTCGGCATGGCAGACGCGATCCGCCGACACCCTGTCGCATCCGCCCTGTTCAACCCGGAGTTCGGCCGGCCGGAGCAGTCGGTGTTCTGGACGGACGGCCCGTCCGGGATCACGCGCCGGGCCCGGTTCGACTGGCTGCCCGACCCCCGCGACGGGCGGCTGATCATCCCCGACTACAAAACCTGCCGCAGCGCCGAACCCACCGCGCTGGAAAAGGCGATGTACGAGTTCGGCTACCACTGCCAGGACGACTGGTACCGGGACGCCGCTCGCGCTGTCGGGCTGGCCGACGACCCGGCCATGGTCTTCGTCTGCCAGGAGAAGACCGCCCCGTACATCGTGACCGTCTTCGAGCCGGACGCCGAGGCCCGACGGGTTGCTGCGGCCAGGAACCGGCGTGCGATCGAGGTGTTTGCCGAGTGCACCGCCTCGGGTCGCTGGCCTGGCTACACCGACGACGTTGCCCAGCTCTCTCTGCCCCCGTGGGCCGCCATTCGTGACACCGAGGAGTACCTGTGAGCTACCAGCAGATCGAGCGCATGACCCCGTCCGCGGCCCCGGCCCGTGTCGGACAGGGCACTGCGGTGGAACAGTCTCGCGCGGTCGCCGAGGTGCAGGCCGCCATCGTCGTGGCACAGCAGTGCCCCCGCGACATCAACGCCGCCATCGCTGAAATGCGGCAGTCCTGCACCCAGCCGTACCTGGCCGAGCGCGCCCAGTTCCGATTCCCCCGCGGCGGCAAAACCGTGTCCGGCCCGTCCGTTCACCTCGCCCGGGAACTGGCCCGTTGCTGGGGCAACATCCAGTACGGGCTGGTCGAGATGCGCCGCGACGACGAGTTCGGCGAGTCGGAGATGCAGGCGTTCGCGTGGGACGTCCAGAAGAACAGCCGGAACTCCTCGACGTTCATCGTCCCTCACAAGAGGGACACACAGGGCGGGCCCAAGCAGCTCACTGACATGCGGGACATCTACGAGAACAACTCCAACAACGGTGCCCGCCGCGTCCGTGAGGCGATCTTCGCGATCCTCCCGCCGTGGTTCGTCGAAGAGGCCAAGGAACTCTGCGCAAAGACGATCCGCGACGGCGGGGGCAAGCCCCTCAACATCAGGGTCGCTGACGCCATCAAGACGTTCGAGGGCATCAGCATCACCGCCGACCGCATCGAGACGAAGCTCGGCCGGCCGTCCGGGAAGTGGACGGAGCACGACATCGCGCAGCTGCTCGTCATCTTCCAGTCGATCCAGCGTGGCGAGGTCTCCGTCGACGAGGAGTTCCCCGCCCCGCGGGTGACGGCCGAGGAGATCACCGGCGCTGGGACGGGGGCGTGATGTTCGTTCTCCGTAGCACGCACGCCGCGCTGAAGGCCCGGTACGAGCAGGTCCTGCACCAGCGGGACATCGCCCGCCGGGACGCCGCAGCCCACCTCGGTGCGGCAGGGCTGACGGCCGGACAGGTCATCGTTGCCGAGGACGTCGCCGCTATGTGGCAGCACACCATGAGCGCAGCGATCAGGCGAAACGTCCGCCTCGGCGATCGGCTGGAGCGGATGGTCCGCGCGACCGCCCGGCTTCGTACCGAGAACGCCCAGCTGCACCGCGATCTGATGAAGGTGTGGGCCGCGTACGACAACGCGGTTGGCCTGGACTCCCCGGCGCTTGACCTGGGTGCGCACTGGCAGGAACGCCGCTCCGACAAGCCGCGCGCGAAGGCGGTGGAGTCGTGAGGCTTCCCGCTCTGCTCCGGTCGCACGGCCGGCACCGCGCCCCCGCCCCGGCCGCCACGTTCGACACGGCCCCGCCCGTCCCCGGCACCCGGTGGCTGGTTTGTGACACCACCGCGTGCGCCCACCTCACCCGCCGCCACACCCCCACCACCACCGGCTACCGCTGCACCGACTGCGGCACCACGAAGGGAGACCAGCAGTGAGCATCCGCCCCGACATCGCCGAACTCCTCCGCGCAGGCTGCTCCGACCGGGAGGTGACCCGCCGCCTCAACGTCGACAACCGCACCGTGGCCACCGCCCGCACCTCACTTGGCCTGCCCCTCCACAAGCCCGGCGTCCGTCCCGCCAGCAGCCCCCAGGACTCATTCCGTCAGCGCACCCGCCCCGTCGACGGCGGCCACCTCGAATGGACCGGCCACCGCACCAACTGCGGCACCCCGTTCTTCCGCTGGATGAAGAAGGGCTACACCGCCGGCCGGATCGCGTTCGTCATGCAGCACGGCCGTGAGCCCATCGGCTACGCACTGCCCGGCTGCGGCTACCGCGGCTGTGTCGCCCCCGCCCACCTCGAAGACCAGCCGATGCGGGACCAGCTCAAGACCCAGATGGCTGGGATCTTCGGAGGTGCGGCATGAGCTACGCACCCGACACCCTGCCCCGCGGCTACGACTGGCGCGACGACGGCGAGTGCCGCCGCCCGGAGTACGACCCCGAGCAGTGGCACCCGACCGGTACCACCGGACCGCACCTCGCACAGATCGCCGACGCCAAGACCGTCTGCTACGGCTGCCCCGTCATGCGGGAATGCAGGCAGTGGGCGCTCACGCACCGGACCGAGTCCGGGATCTGGGGCGGCATGACGGAGAACGAGCGGGTGGCCTGGCACCGCCGCATGGTGCGGGCCAACGCCAAGGCCGCGGCCGCCCCGGTACCCACCGTGCACCGCACCCTTCAGGACGCGTATGCCGCACTTACTGGCCCTGTCGATGAGGGCGGGCATGTCGACTGGATCGGTGGCCGGTCCAACTCGGTCCGCGGCACGTGCTACAGCCCGAACCGGCTGACGTGGGCAGTCACCCGCGGCACGCCCCCGGTCGGGTCCGTCGTCCGGTACTGCGACCGGGCCCAGTGCGTGGCCCACATCGAGGACCGCGTCGAGCGCGAAGCCCGCAAGGCAGCCGAGCAGCCCGCCGCCGCGTGATCCCCGGCCCGGGGCCGCAGCCCCGGGCCCACCACCCGCACCACCACGACCCGTACGGAAGAAGGCCCGCGTGACCATCGACGCCATGCAGTGGGTGTGGAACTGCTCCCGCACGACCGGGAACGTCCGCATGGTGCTGCTCGCGGTCGCCGACAAGGCGCCGGGGCCCGACTGCACGACCCGCATGGGCACCACCGAGTTCCGGGCTCGGCTCAACGCCTCCCGTTCGGTCGTGCAGCTGGCGGTCGACAAGGCGTTGAAGTCCGGCGAGCTGATCGAGTCCGAGCCTGCGAAGGGCAGCCGCCCGGCCACCTACCAGCTGCCGTTCGCGGTCGGCTATGTCCGCCCGACCCTGGGAGCTAGGGGCCCTGAATCAGGGCCGGTAGCCGAACAGCAGGGGCCCGGAATCGAGGCCCCTAACTCTGAGCAGGGGCCCGGAATCAGGGCCGGTAACGAAAACGCTAGGGGCCCTGAATCAGGGCCGGGGGGGCCCGGAATCGAGGCCCCTATGGGCCCTGAATCAGGGCCCCTCTACCAGACCACTCCTACCAGGAGTGCTAGCAAGCAAGCCGGGGAGCCTGCTGCGCCGGTTCTCGGCCCCGAGATCCCCATCAACAGCCGACCGCTCGTCGACATGATCACCGCCGCCGGGATCCTCGTCCGCTGGAACCTGAGCAGCGCCGAATGGTTCACCGTCGAAGCGCTCATCAAGCGCACCGGCATCGCCGCCCTCGCCGCCTACGCCCAGAAGCAGGCCGCGGCCAAGGACGTGTCCTACGCCCGGTACTTCCTCCCCGGCTGGAAAGAGCTCCCGCCGCTGCCCGAGGCCGGCACCGAGCGTCCTCCGCTGCGCGCCGTCTCCGGTGGCTGGCAGCCCTACACCAACCCGACCGACGTGTCCGCGTACTCGAACGGATTCTGACCATGGAACCCACCACCCTCGACAACGCCGCCGCAATGGCCCGCCTCCGAGCCGGATTGGAAGCCCGCGGCATGACCGACATCCCCGCCGGACCCGTCGCCGACGGCCCGTCCCCAGACGAACCCGGCCACCCCGAGTACCACCGCACCCGCCGCGCCGAATGGGCACTGAAGCGCTGGGAGACCGCGACCCCGCCCCGCTACCGCCGCGCCGACCACACCCAGCCGGACGTCCAGGCATGGGCCGACCGCGTCATCACCGACCGGGAGACCGCCGGATCCCTGCTCCTCACCGGCACGACGGGCACCGGGAAGACGTACCAGGCGTACGCCGCCCTCCGCGCCATTGCCGCTGCCGGCCCGACCGTGTACGAGATCCGGGCACTGACCGCCGCCGACATGTACGGCCTGCTGCGCCCCAACGGCTCGCAGCGCGGTGCCGAGGAGGAACTGCGGCGCCTGTGCCGGATCCCGCTCCTGCTCCTCGACGACCTCGGCTCGGCCAAGGGCAGCGAGTGGACGGAGGAGGTGACGTACCGGCTGATCAACGAGCGGTACAACGCCTGCCGCCCCTCGATCTACACGTCGAACCTGCCCGCCAAGGCCGCCGACGGCCGCGATCTCAACTCCGCCCTCGGAGAGCGCATCGTGTCCCGCCTCTCCGAGGACACGCACGTCATCGCCATGACCGGCACCGACCGCCGCCGAGGAGGCACCCAGTGAGCAGCACCATGGAATGGATCCGCCGCCAGTACGACGTCCCCGCCCGCCACGGCATGCGCATCGAGTACGACGGCAAGCCCGCCACGATCGTCGGCGCTGGCAACGCGGGCCTCCGCCTCCGGGTCGACGGCGAACGCCGCATCATCCCGACCCACCCCTGCTGGCGAATCGTCTACCCGGCAGTGCCCGAGCCCGCCCGGCCGCGCGGCTGGTGCAAGCACTGCGGCAAGGACCGGGCCATGACCCGCGACAACGTCATGGGCAACCACCGCTGGAACGGGCGCGACTGGTCCGCACCGTGCCCCGGCTCCGGCAAGCCCCCGTGGAAGCCCGTCCGTAACCAGACCCACCCGGGAGAGCAGAGGGCTGCCGCATGAAGCCGAACCCGTTCCCGCCCGCCGCCCTGGCCGCGTTCGCCGCCGGCCTCGACGAATACCGCCTCGTCACCCCATACGAGCAGCAGACCCCCGACGAGGCCGCCCTCTTCGCGGCCGAATCGCTCGTCACCGCCGGATGGGCCGTGTACATCCCCCGGCAGAACCGGACTGGTATCCGCCGCCCCTGCCCCGTCTGCACCGAACCGCAACTACTCAACCGGGACGGGCGGATCCGCCGCCACGGCGACGCCGACGACCCGTGCCCCGGGTCTGGCAGCCCGCACCGGGTGGAGGCCGCCCGATGACGACCGCCCTGGACCGGACCCGTGCCCTCCTCGACACCCCGCCACCCGCACCCATCCCCGGACAACTCGCCGTCGCCAGCAGCGAGCCCAGCACAGAACCCGAGCACGACGAACAGCCCCTCATCCACCACCAACCCAGCCTCTGGAGCATCTGATGTATCCCACCCTGTTCACCACCGCCGGCGTGAAGGCGTTCGCCGAAGCCATCGACGCTGAGCGCCAGGCGCAGCTGGCCAAGTTCGGCAACCAGCACCACCCCGACGGCACCGGCCCCCGGACCGCGAGCTGGGGCGCGCTCATGCACGCCGACGACGCTGCGGCCGAGGCGCGGAACCGGTGCCAGCGGGCAGCCGACCGGGGCGACCTCACGTGGCGGCACGTGCTCAACGAGGAGGTCGCCGAAGCGTTCGCCGAGTCCGACCCCGCCACGCTCCGCACCGAGCTGCTCCAGGTCGCCGCCGTCTGCGCCGCCTGGATCTACGACATCGACCAGCGGCCCGCCACCCCGTGACACGCAGTACGCCCCGGCCGGGTCATAGCCGGCCGGGGCGCCCGCTCACCGTACTCGCCCGTCTGATCCGGTTCGGCCGGCCCCGCACCCAGGAGACCCCGCATGACGCACGCCGCTGAACTCCGCACCGCCGCCGGGCGCACCCCGGACCGAGCCCTTGCCGCGCTGCTCGCCACGCTGGCTGACGCCGCCGACCACCCGTCTGACGCCACGACCGGGCTGCTGGCGACCGTCCTGCACCCGGCCCTCGCCGTGGCCCGGGGGATCCGCGACACCACCCAGGAGACCCACATGCCCGACACCACACCCACCACCCCCGCCGACAAACTGCACGCCGCCGCCGACCGTGCCCGGAAGAACGGCGACCCGCTGCACACCGCCATCGCCGCGCTCCTGGACGGGGTGATGAGCAGTTGCCGTGAAGTGGCCCACGAGGAGTGCCAACGGTGGTGCAGCCCGACGACGTGCGATCTGTCCGCCGCCCTCGCCGTAGCCCGGCAGGTCCTCGGCACCACCGACCAGCAGCCCACGACCACCCCCGCCGACCGCCAGACGCTCGCCGCCGCCCTCGACGGTCTCCACACCCTCATTGCCACCAGCAGCCGCGACTGGCAGACCTACCGCGTTGACGCCTGGATCTGGGCCGTCCTCTGCGGCTGGGACTGCGAGCAGGCCGAGCACGACGGCACGTGCACGCACGGCGCGTTGGAGGAGACGGCCGCCATGCACGGCTGGGACAGCGCGACTGTGGCGAAGGCGCGCCGCTACCGGGCCGCCGTCCGCCGCATGGCCGACGAGGCGCAGCAGCCCGAGACCGAGGCGTGCACGTGCGACAGCGAGGACCACACCCACGACAGCGGATGCCCGCTCGCTGCTCCCGACGCCAACGACCCGGCGTTCCCCGCCGCCGACCAGCCGGACACCGAGACCGAGGCGTCTCCCCTGTGCGGCAAGACCGTTGGCGTGTCCGGCATCTACTACCGGCCCTGCGCCCGTCCTGCCGGGCATCACGAGGCGTACTGCCGTGACGCCACCGGCGACCACCTCTTCCTGGCCGCCGCCGATCCCCACCCCGCCCCGTGACGCTCGCCCGCCTCGCCCCGCACGTGGCTCTCCTGGCCGCTGTGACCGCCGCAGCAGTCATCTGCCTCCGGGAGGGCCACCGGGGACGCACCAGGCCCAGACACGGGCGTGGGCGGCCACACAGCGCCCGAGTCGGCACCGCACAACAAGACCACGACGCCATCAAGGAGCACGACCACATGGCCCGCCGCCGATCCATCACCCGCACCTGCGCCACCACCGGATGCCGGGAAACCAGCTTCGTCGAATACACCGCCCGCCGAGACATTGCGGACCTGCCTGCCAAGTGGCAGTGCTACCGCCACTCCAAGCCGAACGAAGTCCTGTCCGCCGACAACCCCGAGACGCACACCACCCTGGCCCTGCACCCCAGCTACATCACCGGCTACGACCGCAACGACCCGCCCAAGCTGATCGGCCACTTCTGGGGACCGGCAGACGCCGAGAAGGGAAACCACGGCATCGTCCAAGGCCCCGGCTTTCGCGCCATCGCCGCCGACTACCCGCCCGGCACACGGCTGATCATCACCGCCCGCCTTGAACTCCCCGCCGCCGAGGAGTCGACGCGATGACCGGGCCCACCCGGGAGCAGCTGCTCCACCTCGCCGACCGGGCGAGGCGCGGCGTCGCACTCGACGCCGAACACGACGCCCTGGCCGCCGGAATCACCGCCATGGCCGACCGGCTGGACCGGGCGAACAAGGCGATCCGCTTCATGCTCCAGCAGGACGCCGACGCCGCAGACACCGCCGTGCGCGCCATCCAGCTGATGAACGAGGCCGGGGCCCAGCGCCACAAGGCCGAGGCCGCCATCGAACGCGTGCGGAACCTCGCCACCCTCGCCCCCGACGGCGCCAAGGGCCCCACCTGGGCCGCGCTGGAGCTCGCCATCGACAACGCCCTGCCCGAGCAGCAGCCCACCACCTGACCTGCCGCCCGGCCGGACCCCCGCCCGGCCGGGCAATTTGCACCAGCCCGCCCCGCCGTACCGCAAGGAGCCACCCGTGAGCACAGCCGCCGCTGACCTCCGCCAGATCGCCACCACCTGGCGGGACCTGAACGACGCCCTCGGCATGCCCGCCCAGATCGGCGGATTCGGCCGCGGCCTCCGCGCCTACCTCGCAGCAACAGACGCCCTCGACGCCGACGAGGTGGAAGCCCTCGGCCACCAGCGCGCAGCCCGCCGCTTCCTGGAGCAGGACGCCCACCTCCTCGGTGTCCGCCCCATCCCGATCCGGCTCGGCGTGTACGAGACCATGCGCGTCATCGAAGCGGCACTGATCGAGGTTGCCGACCAGACCGCGGCCGCCGTCCAGCGCCCCTCGATGAGCCCCGCCCCGCGGAACTGGCCGGCGTCGGACCGGCAGCGGCGGGACCAGCTCGCCCGCGCCGACGCCATCGACCCCCGACGCTGGCGGTACACCGGCACCAGAACGGCCCAGTACGCCGCCCTCTGGCTCCTCGGCAGGGTCACCGGCACCGGCGGACCCTTCACCCCGCTCAGCGACGCACAGAGCCGCCACATCGGGCACGTCGCCCAGGAGGCCCGGCACCGCATCGAGCAGGCCCTCGACACCGGGGCCGAAACCGTCACCCTCACCCCGCCCTGCCCCGGCTGCGGCGGCACCATCACCGTGTACGGCGGCGCCGGCGCGAGCCCACTCGCCAACTGCGCCAGCTGTGGCGGCGTGTGGTCGGAGCTCGGCGCAGCAGCCTGAACGCAGCAGAGCCCCGACCAATGTGGTCGGGGCTCTGGCGTACCGAGGACTACTCGGCCGCCGGCTTCTGAGTCCGCGGGTTCGTCACCCCGGCAGCGATCTGCCGCACCCGGCCGAAGCTGATCCCGAGCAGATCCCCGATCGCCCGCAGCGTCATCCCTTCGGCCTGCAACTCCTGCACTGCCTGCTGCCGCAGCTCCCGCGCCCGGGACTGCCGGCCCGGCAGCTCATCGAGGAGCGCAGTCAGGCGCTTCGCCCGTTCTGCGGCGTCCCCGTGCTCACCGAGTGCATCGATCGCGTTCAGCACCCGTTGCACCTCCTCGTCTTCTGCCATGTCCGCTCCTCGTTCCGGGGCGGCGCCGTATCGCTTGTGTAGGGACCCTACTCTGTGTAGAGTCTCTGCACAACGAGAGGCCGCCCGCCTCTCCGCTCCATGCACAACAGCCCGGCCAGAGTTCACGCTCCGGCCGGGCCAGCCACCCACCTGACATCACCAGGGGAATGACATGGCACACCGTACCGACACCAGTCTCACCGCGGCAGCCTCGCCGCTCCCCGGCGACGCATACGAGGAGCGCCTGCGCCGCTCGGAGATGGCGATCGGCTACCGCATCATGCGGGAGATCGAGGTCGCCCCCGGATGGTGGGGAATCGCCCGGGAGGTCGGCGAGACCGTCAGCGCTCAGGTCGCCAACGAGTACTGCGCCGAACAGAACGCAGTGACGATGGACCTGAACCGGGCCAAGCGACACCACTACACCGCCGACCCGATCTACGCCGCCACCGACTCAGACCCCGACATGGACGAGGCTCTGCGCCGCGTCCGCGAAGGCCGGCGCCCGGCGGTGACCCGGTGATGACGCCCCTCGTCCTCAGCAACGACACCTGCGTCCTCCTCGGCCGCCTCGCCGACACCCTCCAGACCCAACGGCCGGCCGCCGAGATGCGCGAGCCGATCCGCCTCGCCCGCGCCCTCGTCCTTGCCGAGCGACTCCACCCCGACAACCCCGAGAAGGCGTTCGCCGCCGAGCAAGACCTTCTCGCAGCCGCCCCGCCGGTGCGCCCCGACCAGACCCGCGGCGAGTACGCCGCCCTCCTGCGTCTCATCGCTCAGGGGGTGTCGCGATGACTGTCGCACCCGACCTGTCGCAGCGGCGCGCCCGCGTGAGACAGCTGAAGCGAGACGGTGTATCCCTGCGCGACATCGGAACTGCGGTGGGCATCAGCAAGGACACCGTGGCGCGCGACCTGGCCGCCACCGAGACATCTGATGCGACCCCCGAGCCCTCGGCCGAGACACCGGCGCAGCGACAGGCGCACCGCGTCGCGCAGGTTGAGACAGCACTGCGACAGCTCTGCGACGCAGCTCGGGCCGTGGACGATGCGACACCCGCGCTCACGATCACCACCGATGCGACAGCCCGTCGCTGGTACGAGCAGCTGCGCGACACCGTGTCTCAGCTGTCGCGCGCCGCCGACCAGTTCGCCGACTACTACCCGGCCGCCGTCGCATGCGACACCGAGACAGGCGATGCGACATGACCGGCATGGTCCCGCCACCCCCGAACTACCCGCCCACCATTCCGACCGTGCCGTCTCGCCCGATCACGAAGACGGCCCGCACGGAGAAGCGACGCGAGCGCTACACACCGCCCCGTCGCACCACCCCCACCATCGACCACCCCAAGCTGCGCGCCGTCGCCTACAACGCCAGCGCAGCCGCGTGCGGCTGGTGGTGCGGCATCGGCCCCTGGGCCCTCAACGGCATGACCCACTACGGCACCTACGACGTCGCCCGCGGCGTCTGGGTCGGCGTCGGCCTCGCCCTCTTCAGCCTCCTGGCCGAGTGGAAAACCCACGCCTGGCGCAGCCGAGACCGGGCCGTCCTCGTCCGCGCAGCCGGATGGGCCGGACGCATCCCCCTCGCCACCACCCTCACCGCCCTCGCCCTCTACGGGCCAGACGCCACCCTCTGAAGGACACGATGAACCTCGCAGCAGGCGGTACGAACAGCGACGTCCTCGGCTCCATCGGCGCCGGCGGACTCGCCCTCATCCTGTGGACCGCCCTCATCCTCGGCACCCGCGAACAGTCCGAGCACACCATGAGCAAGAAGGCCGCGATCTTCTGCGGCGTGTTCGCCGGGACCGCGGCCATGGGCGCCGGCCAGATCTGGGGCCTCCCCGACGACCTCATCTTGGGCCTGCTCACCGCAATCACTGGGAACCGGGCCATGGCCGACGTCGGAACCGGTGCAATCTGCGTAACGATCCTGGTCATCGCCTACCTCCTGAAGATGAAACCCCGCGCCGCCGGTGTCCTCGGCCTCGTCCTGGCGTCCGCTGCGGCCGTTGCCGGGGGAGCGTGGGCACAGGTATCCGGCTCGGTCGGCGACCTCTTCGGACAGTTCGCATGAAGGCCCTGAAGGGCCTGCGCCCGTACACCGCAGCCGCGCCGCTGATCCGCATCGCAACCGGCCTCCTCCGACTGTCCTTCGACCTGCTGGTTCGCTGCATGGACGGGCCCGGCTTCGAGAAGCTGTGGCGCGCCCTCGGGGTACTCCTCGCCGTAGGCACCCTGTACCGGGCCGCCGCCGCGTACCCGATGGCGATGATTCCCGTGACGCTGCTCCTCGCCGTCCTCTCCTGGCGTGCCGGAGAGCCCAAACCGAAGGCCGAGGAGCCCGAGCAGTCGGCCGAACAGCCGGGGGAGCAGCCCGAGCAGGCCCCGCTCACCGGCGCCGAACTCACAGCCGCACTCCACGAGATCGGCTCCCCACACGCCCACCTCGCTGCCCTCGCCACCCACCTGAACACCACCCCCACCCGCGTCCGTGAGGGCTGCTCCCTGGCCGGTATCCCTGTCGCGGGAGGGGTGCGCATGAAGGGGCGCGGCGTATCTACCGGAGTGCGGGAGAAGGACTTTCCGCCCCTCCGCTCCCCCGATGCAGCCCCTTCTGAAGGGGTTGTTGCCGCAGGTCAGAGCACAACAACAACAGCAACAGCCCCCACCGTGGTCCGGTCCGCAGAAGGGGCCCTCATCACCGTCACACCCGCCCGCGAGGAGGTCGCGTAATGGCCCGCCACGACGACTGGTTCCGGATTTACGACAACGCCCCCGTCACCGACATCGACCCGGACGCCCCGTACCGCAAGGACCGCAGCTACGACGGTGGGGCCACCTGGGAGGACGCGCCCGAGATGAAGGGCGAACACCTGCAACTGGAGATGACCGAGGCCCTGATCGCCAACCTCACGATCGGCATCCGCGACGGCGTTGTCGTCATGCAGAGCCCCCACCCCATGGGCGGGCTCATCCGGTACACACCCATCCGCTAACCCCCGAGGCCGGCCGCCATCCGCCAAGACGTTCGGCCGGCCCCGGGCCCATCCCCAACACACAGAGACAGGACACGATCATGGCATTCGGCCGACGCAAGGACGAGACCCCCGCCACCCCCAAGCCCCTCGGGAAGCTCCCCACCACCATGCCGACCCGGCTCCCCGCATCCGACCTCCGCACCAAGGACCACGCGACGGACTACCAGAGCAGCCGCGGCGGCTGGTTCAAGAAGGGATGATGGAGCGCATGGACGACCTGGTGCAGTTCCTCCGCGACCGCCTCGGCGAAGACGAGCAGACCGCCCTGGCTGCCGCTCTCGGCCGCAGCAAGTTCGCCCCGTGGCGGGCAAGCGAGACCGACGTCTACACCACAGAGATCATCCTCGCTGGGCACGCTCACCGAGTGGCCGACACCGGCCCCACCTACTCCGGGGCGGACGGCTACGAAGAGGACGCCGCGCGGGCCGCCCATATCGCCCGCCATGACCCGGCCCGTGTCCTCCGTGAGGTCGAAGCCAAGCGGGAGATCGTAAAGCAGGCGGACCTGTACCTGTGCGACAGCGGCCCCGGGTGCGGCTACCGCACGAAGCACGGGCACAACGTGCTGCGCCTGCTCGCCCTGCCGTACTCCGACCACCCCGACTACCGCGACGCGTGGCGGCCGTAACCCCCGTTGTCAGTCCCCGCCCGTACCGTGGGAACCACAACATCCGTTGGATCGTGACATGGCTGCCGCGTACCGACGGAGGACCCGATGCCCCGCCCCCGCTGCAGACAGGGGCGGGGCATCGCCACGTCCACTACGCCTGTAGTTGCACAACCGCCCGATCATGCCGCATCATGGGCCGCAGATCCGGCGTGCCCGGAAACAACCGACCCGCCCCCGATGGCGGGTCTTCGCATTTCCCCCACAACCCGTTCACCCCCGTGCCACGATGCCCCCACACCACACCAGGGGGCGACACATGGGATTCATCAACAACGCCAAAGCCGACGTAGCCGGCAAGGAGGCCCGAGAGGCCTACGCCAGAGGCGACTACGTCCTGGTGTACAAGTTCATCGAGGCCAGCTCCACCAGCAAGACCACCGCGCCCATGACCGGCATCGCCGAACAGATCACGGCAGTCGAGTCCGCCGGCTGGATGCTCCAGAACATGGCAGCCGCAGAAGGCAAGGCCCTCACCGGCGAACGCACCGCCCTCGTCTGCCTCTTCCGCAGACGCTGACCCACCCCCGAACCGGCCCGGCTGCACCCCCGTTGCGGCCGGGCCTCCCCATGCCCGGAGGTGGACGCATGGCCGGACGCCGTGACCTCACCTCCTACGCCTACCGCAAGGGCCGCGCGCAGTTCCTTGCCGACAACGACGTCTGCCACATCTGCGGCCACGTCGGAGCCGACGTCATCGACCACATCACTCCCGTCGCTCGTGGTGCCGACCCCCGCGACCGCGACAACTGGGCACCAGCCCACGGCGTCAACCGCTGCCCCACCTGCGGCCGCAACTGCAACGGCGAAAAGGGCGCAAACACCCAGGTCAAAGGCCTGACCACATCACGCGATTGGTACCGACCGAGCTGATCGAGCCGACCGGACCGGTTCCCTTTTTTGGTGGCGGCTCATCCCAGCCCCGCGCCCAGCTTTTATTTTTCTCCCCCCGTGCCTGACCAGCCTGTATGCGATCACTGAGTGCCCTGGGTGGGGAGGTATGCGATGCCTGCGACTCCCCTGGAGATCGGCCCGGCCGGTGCCCATGTCGGGCAGGCGGTGGCTCGTGCGCGGGAGGCGCGCGGCTGGGACCAGCAGGAACTGACCGCGCGGCTCACGGCGGCGGGCCGGCCGATGTCGCAGCCGATCGTCAGCCGGATCGAGGCAGGCTCGCGGCGGGTCGACGTTGACGACCTGGTGGCGCTGGCCGAGGTGCTCGACGTGTCCGTGCTCGCCCTGCTCCCCGACGAAGGACGGCAGGCACCGGTTGTGGCCCCGCTGCTCGTCGTACCGGTCCGCTCCGACGACGCGGGTCCGGTGGAGTCGGTGTTGGCCGACGACATCGAGGCGCTGGGTGATTTGCAGGACATGGAGCCGACGCACGCGGCGGTGGCGTTCCGTCTTGCCCGGCAGATTGATGGGCAGCGGCCGGCGGCGTGTGAGGAGTGCGGGGCAACGGTGTACGTGCCGAACGATCCGCGGATCCTGCCGCAGCTGGCGAGGGAGTTGCGGGCGACGGTGGCCGCGCTGGTGGAGGGGCGGGCCGTGAACGATGACGATGACGACGATCTCGGGGACCTCGGCTCTGTCTGAGACGTGGGCGCCGCCGCCGGAGTTCGCTGAGCAGTGCCTGGACCTGTACGGGCTGACGTGCCCGCCCCGGTGGGGTACGCCGCGCCGGCCGGAGCGTCCGAGCCTCGGGCCGAAGGCGTGGAAGGTGATGGAGGCGCTCGGCTTCCCTCCGATGCCGTGGCAGAAGTACGTCATGGACGTGGCCCTGGAGATCAATCCGGAGACGGGTCGGTTTGCTCACCGTGAGGTGGGGCTGTCGGTGCCTCGGCAGCAGGGCAAGACTCAGCAGATCCTCGGGGTGCAGGTGCACCGGGTCGCGGCGTGGCCGCGGCAGCGGGTGGTGTACGCGGCGCAGACCCGCGGCATGGCCCGTACCCGGTGGGAGGACGAGTTCGCCGAAACGATTCTGGCGTCGCCGCTGGCGAAGCGGATCCGGGTGCGGAAGTCGAACGGCAACGAGGCGATCATCTGGCGTGCGACGCGCAGCCTGATGGGCATCACGGCGAACACGGAGAAGGCCGGCCACGGCCCTCCGTTGGACCTCGGAATCATCGATGAGGCGTTCGCGCACGAGGATGACCGGTTGGAGCAGGCGTTCTCCCCTGCGATGCTGACGCGGGCCATGGCTCAGCTGTGGTGGGCGTCGGCGGGCGGTACGGAGAAGAGCATTTGGCTGAACAAGAAGCGGGCGGCTGGCCGGGAGCACATCGAGCGGATGTGGGAGACCGGGGAGCGGCCCAGCGTCGCGTACTTCGAGTGGTTCGCCCCGGACGACATGCCGCGGGATGATCCGGCGACGTGGCGGGCAGCGCTGCCGGCACTCGGGTTCACGGTGACCGAGGACATCATCCGGGCCGAGCTGGAGAAGTTGGACCCGGCAGAGTTCGACCGGGCCTATCTGAACCGGACGCGGAAGGCGACACCGCCTGACGACCCGAACGTGCCGAAGAGGCAATGGCCGGGGCTGGCCGACGCGGCATCGACGCGCGGGGCCGAGGTGGCGTTCGCGATCGACGTGTCCCAGGACCGGGCGAACGCCTCGATCGGTGTTGCTTCCCGGCGGCCGGACGGGCGGGTGCACCTGGAGCTGGTGGACCGGCGGGCCGGTACGGCGTGGGTGGTGCCCGCGATGGTGCGCCTGAAGGAACTCCACGACCCGCTCGTCATCGCGATCGCCTCGTCCGGCGCCCCTGCCGGGTCTCTGATCGACGCTCTGGTGAAGGCCGGGGTTACGGCCCCGGAGAAGAAGGACAAGCCGCACCGTGGGCATCTGGCGGTCATGCGGATGAACGACGTGACCGAGGCGTGCGGGCAGATCGCTGACGCGATGAACCAGGACACCGTTCGTCATATCGGCGAACCGCAGCTGACGGCTGCGGTGAACGGTGCCCGTACCCGCAAGGTCGGTGACGCCTGGACGCTCGATCGCACCAAGTCCCTGACGGATGTGGCGCCGCTCGTCGCGGTGACGCTGGCCCGATGGGCGCTGCTGACCAAGGGTCCTACGGTGCTCGACGACTACGACGTGCTCAACAGCGTCATGTAAGGAGGTGGGGTCATGCCGCGCTGGACACGGGCCCTTGCGGCGCCGTTTCGCCGCTTCGGCCAGGCGACGGTGCGGGCGATCACGTCCTTGCCGTGGAGTTCGGGCGGGCCATCGGCGGCGGCCGTCTCGACGATCACGGCCATGTCGCTGGTGCCGGTGTTCGCGTCGGTGCGGATCATCGCGGACAACGTGGCGGCCCTGCCGTTGCAGCTGTTCCGCCGGGACGGGGCATCCCGGGAGCCGGTGAGCTACGTACCGGACCTCTTCTGGCAGCCGGACGCGCAGGGTGACCTGTTCACGTGGCTCCACAAGTGCGTGCTGTCCATGGCGCTCAGGGGCAATGCCTATGGGCTGATCACGCAGCGGGACACGCTCGGGTATCCGACGATGGTGGAGTGGTTGAACCCGGACGATGTCTGGGTCGACGAGCAGAACCCCGTTCGGCCGGTCTACTACTGGCAGGGTCGCGTTGTCCCCACTGACCAGATCGTGCATATCCCGTGGGTTGTCCTCCCCGGGCACGTCGTTGGCCTTTCCCCGATCGCCCTGTTCGCGCAGACGATCGGCGCTGGTCTGACGCTCACTGAGTACGGGCGCAGTTGGTTCGTGAACGGTGGTACGCCGCCGGCGGTCTTGAAGAACAGTTCCAAGACGGTGACGCCGGACGAGGGCGAGGAGATTTCCGATCGGCTGTCGGCCCGCATCCGCTCGCGCAAGCCGCTCGTCCTCGGCAGCGACTGGGATTTCACCGCGCTGTCCGTGTCGCCGGAGGAGTCGCAGTTCATCGAGTCGATGCGTCTCAACGCGACGCAGATTGCGGTGATCTACGGGGTGCCGCCCGAGAAGGTGGGCGGCGACACCGGCGGCAGCTTCACCTATTCCACGGTGGAGATGAACTCGCTGGACCTGATCAACAGCACCCTGCGGCCGTGGCTGGTGCGGTTGGAGTCGGCGTTCACGCGCCTCATGCCGGGCCGTGAGTACGTCCGGTTCAACATCGACGCCATGCTCCGCACCTCGGTCCTGGACCGGTACACCGCGCACGGCATGGCCCTCGGGCAGGGCTGGCAGAACCGCGATGGCGTCCGCGCCCTGGAGAACATGGCCCCGCTCCCGCCGGGCGCGGGCGGCGAGGAATACATCATCGGCACGACCGCACCGGCACCGCCGGCCGCGAGCACCTGAGACCAGGAGGTCTTCTCATGAGCGACGCTGAGCGCCGTTTCACCCGGGGCCTCGTAGAGGTCCGCGCGGCTGACGGTGGCGAGACGAAGCGCCAGATCGGCGGGTACGCCGCGAAGTTCAACAAGCTGTCCCAGAATCTGGGCGGGTTCGTTGAGCGGATCGACCCGGCGTTCTTCTCCAAGAGCGAGGGCGACGGCTGGCCGGACGTCATGGCCCGGTACAACCACGACGACAACCGGCTGCTGGGCACGTCGGAGGCCGGGACGCTGCGGCTCGCGGTCGACGGGACCGGCCTGGACTACACCGTGGACGTACCCGCGTCCCGCGCGGACGTGATGGAGCTGGTGGAGCGCGGCGACGTCCGCCGCAGCAGCTTCGCGTTCCGGACGTTCTCTGATGACTGGTCGCAGACCGAGGACGGGTTCCCGCTGCGGACCCTGCTCTCTGGCGCGCTCGTCGACGTCGCCCCGGTCAACAGCCCCGCGTACATGGACACGTCGACCGGGCTCCGGTCGCTGGCCGAGCAGGCCGGCGCTGAGCTGGCTGAGGTTCGAGCCGCGGCTGACGCGGGCGAGCTCGGCCGCTTCCTGGCCCGGCCGAAGAGCACCACCACCATCGACTTGGCACCCGGCGGGCAGGGCGAAACCCACCCGTCGCTGGTGCTACGGCAGCGGCGCGCTGAGCTCAACCAGCGCCGCATCAGCACCTTCTGAGGCAGGGCGACACCCACCTCCACACCCCATTCACCAGACACCCCAGCCACCGGCTGCGGGTGTCGTCGTCATGCCCCGGGAGGGCAATCATGGAGTACATCACGCGCCTCAAGGAGCGCCGCGCGAACGTCTGGGAGCAGACCAAGGAGCTCCTCGACGCGGCAGAGGCCCGCGGCGGTGAGGACAGCAAGCTCACCGCTGAGGAGGAGCAGACCTACCAGCGGCTGAACACCGAGCTGGACCAGATCGACGCCCGCGCGAAGGAGCTGGCCGAGGCCGAGCAGCGGAACAAGGACGCCCTCGAGGCGTTCCGGTCCCTGCTGGCCACGGAGCCCGCTCCGGAGGCCCGCAAGGGTGCCGAGAAGGGCGAGGTGGACCGTGTCCGTGCCTGGCTGACTGGCCAGTCCGGTAGCCGGTCCATGGACGTGCGGCCGGACAGCCCGATGCCGCTGGACGCGCGTGCCCTGTCCAAGCTGACTGCGGCTGCGGGTGGCAACACGGTCCCGATCAGCTTCTACAACCGGCTCGTTCAGCACATGATCGAGAACTCGGGTGTGCTCGCGACCGGGCCGACGGTGCTGCGTACCGCGACCGGCGAGCAGATGCAGATCCCGAAGACCACGGCGCACTCCGCGTCCGCGGGCATCGTGGCCGAGGCCGGCACGCTGACCGCGAACGACCCGACGTTCGGCCAGGTGTCCCTCGACGCGTACAAGTACGGGTTCCTGTTGCAGGTGTCGCACGAGCTCGCGAACGACACGGGCGTCGACCTGCTCGGCTACCTCGCCATGCAGGCCGGCCGCGCGCTCGGCAACGGGTTCGGCGCGCACCTGGTGACCGGTACCGGGTCGTCCCAGCCGAACGGTGTGCTGACGGCTGCAACTCTCGGTAAGACCGGTGCCGCGTCCGTCGTGGGTGCCGCATCGAGTGACGACCTGATCGATCTGTACTACTCGGTGATCTCTCCGTACCGGCAGAGCTCGTCTTGCTCGTGGCTGATGCGGGACTCCACCGTCGCGTCGATCCGCAAGCTCAGGGATGGCACCGGCGGCGCCGGGCAGGGCAACTACCTGTGGGCGCCGGGCCTCACCGCGTCGACCCCGGACACCATCCTGGGCAAGCCGCTGTACACCGACCCGAACGTGCCCGCCGTTGCGCTGGCCGCGAAGTCGATCCTGTTCGGCGACTTCTCCACGTACTTCGTGCGGCAGGTCGAATCGCTCCGCTTCGAGCGCAGCGATGACTTCGCGTTCAACACCGACCTGATCACGTACCGCGCGATCCTGCGCGGCGACGGCGACCAGGTCGACACCACCGGCGCCATCAAGTACTTCGCCGGTAACGCCGCCTGACCACCTGCCGGGGCCCGGCCGTGTGCCGGGCCCCGGCCCCTTCCCGAGAGAGGACCGAGATGCGTATCCGCATGAACATCAGCATGTCCGGCACCCGCAACGGCGAGGACTGGCCCCCGGCCGGCGAGGTGGTCGACCTGCCCACGGGCGAGGCGCAGCACCTCGTGGCGTCCGGCATCGCCTCTGAGGTGGGCGACGAGGTGGAGACCGCGACGGCGCCGGACACGGCTGAGACGCGGGAGTCGACGAGCACCAGGAAGACCGCGGCGAAGAAGCCCGGCACGAAGTAGGGGGCCACCGTGGCGAACGAGTATGCCGACCGGGACCTGCTCAAGGCGCGCCTGAACATCGAGGCAGCGGACGACAGCCGGGATGCGCTTCTGGACGGGGCGTTGGCGGCGTCGTCGCGTGGGATTGACCGGGCGACCGGGCGCCGGTTCTGGCTCGACACGGTCCCGTCCGTCAGGACGTTCACGCTGGCGGGCCGGGTGATGTGCGGCAACGGCGGGGAACGGCTCCTCCTCGACGACATGGGCGCCGCCCCGACCCTGGTGGAAACCGGCTCGGGCTCGTCCTGGGCCACGGTGACCGACTACGACACAGCCCCGGACAACGCCCTCGTCCGCGGCCGCCCCATCACTGCACTGCTGCTCGCCTCTGGCGGGTGGGGCGCGGGGCCGCGGGCGCGCGTGACAGCGCCCTGGGGCTGGCCAACGGTCCCCGACGAGATCACCGAGGCCACCCTGATCCAGGCCGCCCGCCTCTACCGGCGCAAGGACTCCCCGGAGGGCGTCACCGGGTCGGCTGAGTGGGGTGTCGTGCGGCTGTCCCGCCGCGACCCCGACGTCTGGGCCCTCATCGAACATTTCGTTCTGCCTGGGTTCGGGTGAGGGGGCGCCATGCAGATGTCAGTTGTACGGGAGGCCATCGCGGACGCGGCCCGCGTCGTCGTCATGCCGGCCGGAACGGGAGCACTGACGTCGTCCGGGTACGTCCCGGACGCTGTGACCGCCCCGCACTTCTTCTGTGCGGAGTACTCCACCGACTACGACAAGGCAATGGGCCGTGCCCTTGACGAGGTGGAGCTGACCTGCCGGGTGCTGGTCGGCCGGGCCGACGACAAGAGCGCTCAGGCCATCCTCGATGCCCTGCTGGACGGGTCCGGGCCTGCGTCGCTGAAGCAGGCGATCGAGGCCGCGCGCGGGGCCCCTGGGGACTACGCGCTGGGTGGCCTGGCGCACGACCTGCACGTGGTGCGGATGCAGGGCTACCGCTGGTACGAGCACCAGGGCACCCAGTACGTGGGCGCCGAATTCATCATCAAGATCATCGGAGAGGGGTAGCCGTGGCCAAGTTCGTGTTGCTCGATGCCAGGCTTTTCGCGCCGGGTGCCGATCTGTCCGGCGCCTCCAACAAGATCGAACTGTCCTCGGAGATCGAGGACAAGGAGACCACCAACTACCGCTCGGCCGGGTGGAAGGAAGTGATCGGCGGGCTCGGCTCGGCCGAGATCTCGGCCGAGGGCCAGTGGGAGGCCGGGGACCCGTCGAAGGTTGACGATGCCTCCTGGGCCGCCCTGGGCGGGATCGGTCCGTACACCGTCTGCCCTACGGACTCCGTGGTGGGCGCGCTGGCGTACATCACGTCCGGGATGCGCGCCGACTACAACGTCGGCGACGCGGTCGGCGAAGTCGCCCCGTGGACGGGCACCGTCAAGAGCTCGTGGCCGCTGGTGCGTGGGCAGATCGCCCACCCGCCCGGCACCGCCCGGACCGCGACCGGCAACGGCACCGCGATCCAGTTGGGCGCCATCCCCGCCGGGAAACGCCTGTACGCCGCCGTGCACGTTCTGTCGGCCGCGGGCACGACTCCGTCAATCACGCTGTCCGTCGAATCGGACGACGCGGCTGGCATGACGACCCCCACGTCCCGGCTGTCGTTCACTGCGGCGACCGTGCCTGGGGGCCAGATCCTCCGCACGGACGGGTCGGCCATCACCGATACGTACTACCGCGTCGCCTGGACCGTGTCCGGGACAACGCCCTCGTTCATGTTCGCTGTCTCTCTCGGAATCAGGTGACTGACCATGGCAAAGATGGTTCTGCTGGCGGCGTTCGTCAGCATCGGCGGAACAGACCTTTCCTCGTACACCCGCAAGGCGGAACTCACGGTGGAGGTGGAGGACAAGGAGGTCACCACCTACGCGTCCCTCGGGTGGAAGGAAGTCCTCGGCGGACTCAAGAGCGGTGAGCTGTCGCTGGAGTTCCTCCAGGACGTTGCCGCAACGAAGATCGACAGCATCATGTGGCCCTTGCTGGGCACCGTCGTCCCCTTCGTGGTCCGCCTCGACAGCGCGGTCAAGGGCGCATCCAACCCCGAGTGGACCGGCAACGTCCTGATCAACGGCTGGAACCCGATCGAGGGCTCCGTTGGCGACGAGGCGTCCGTCTCGGTCGGCTACCCGACGTCGGGAGCCGTGGCCCGCGCGGTCGCCTGATGGCCTCCGGCCGCCCACCGATCGACCTCCAGGTCACCCATGAAGGCCTTGATGCCCTGGTCCGGGCGATCCGCCGCGAGGAGGACGGCAAGGAGCTCCGCAAGGAGCTGGCGAAGAACATGCGCGACGCCTTGCGCCCCGGGGCCGCACAGGCCAAGTCGTCGATCATGGCGATGCCGTCGGCCGGCACCGGAATGGGTGCCGGTCTGCGGTCCACGATCGCGAAGAAGATCCGCCCCGAGGTCAAGCTCGGTGGTCGCTGGACCGGCGCCCGCGTGAAGGCCTTCAAAACGCCTGGGCTCCGCGGTTTCGCGAACGCGCCGAAGCGCACGAACCGCCGCGATGGCGGGTGGCGGACTCTCACCTGGGGCCACGAACCGTGGCGCACCCAGGTCGGTAAGCGCCAGTGGTTCGACGAGGCATTCGAGAACGACGCCGCGACCTACCACGCCGCAGTGCACGAAGCGATGGAATCCATGGCCCGGCGGCTGGCGTCGCGGGCCCGATGAAGAAGAGAGAGAGCCATGTTCCTCGTCTACCAGCCCGAGGGTCAGCCGGAGCCGACCCGGTGGAGGTACGACCCGCGCAAGCTCATGAGCGTGGAGCGGGAGGACCTGGAACGCCGTACCGGCCGGAACTTCGCCACGTTCACCACCGATGTCCTTCAGGGCAACTCCCTGTGCCGGCGCGCACTCCTCTTCACCTACCTGCGGCGCGAGCACCCGAAGACCAGGTTCGAGGACGTCGATTTCGCGTGGGACGAGCTGACGCTGGAGTACTCCCGCCAGGAGTGGGAGCAGATGCGGGTGAGCGTGCTGGACAGCCAGCACGGTGACGAGCTGGCGACGTCCCTTGCCATGATCGACAAGGAGATGGCGGACGCCTTCGACGACACCGAGGCCACGGGAAAAGCGCTGCTGCCGATCGCCGACTGACGCAGCTCGGCAACGCTGCCCACCTCCTCGGGATCCGCCCGTGGGAGTGGGCCCTGATGACCGTGGACGCCACGGATGCGGTGCTCGATTGGCTGGACGACTACAAGCGGGCCACCGACGAGGCCGCCGCCAACAACTGAAGAGGTGAGCTGCTGTGTCGGATACGTCCCTGGTGTTCAACCTGGTCGCCCGCGACCGGGCGTCGGCGACTGTGCAGCGGATGGGCGACCGGATCACCGCAGCGTCCGCGACGATTGGTGCGGGCATCGGTGTGGCCCTCGGTGTTGGGGTCGCGGCGAACCTCGACATGGAGGCCGCGAACGCGAAGCTGACGGCCCAGTTGGGTGTCGGGCCAGCAGAGGCCGCTGAGCTGTCGAAGGTGTCGGCCAGCGTCTACGGGAACGCGTGGGGCGAGTCCACCGCCGAGGTGAACGAGGCCATCAAGGGCGTGTACCAGCAGATCGGGGACACGTCCCAGGCCGAGGGTGGGTTGGAGGGTGTCACCACCAAAGTGATGGCCTTGGCCCAGACGTTCGATCAGGACCTTGCGGGCACGACAGCCGCGGCCGGGCAGATGATCAAAACCGGGTTGGCGGACAACGCGGACGAGGCGCTCGACATTCTGGCCCGCGGGTTCCAGACCGGCACGGACAAGGCCGGGGATTTGTTGGACACCATGACCGAGTACGGCACCCAGTTCCGGAAGTTCGGGCTCGATGGGGAGACCGCTACGGGACTGCTCTCCCAGGGCCTCAAGGCCGGCGCCCGGGACGCGGACACGGTGGCCGACGCCATCAAGGAATTCTCGATCCGAGCAGTCGACGGGTCCGCGAAATCGGCGGTCGGGTTCAAGGCACTGGGCCTGAACGCAAAGGCCATGACTGCCCAGATCGGGCAGGGCGGCGACAAGGCCACAGCAGGGCTCGACGTGGTCCTGGGCAAGCTGCGCGCCATGCATGACCCGGTAGCCCAGCAGGCTGCCGCGGTGGCCCTGTTCGGCACCAAGGCCGAGGACCTCGGGCAGTCGCTGTTTGCGCTGGACCCGTCCAGTGCGGTGGCTGCTCTGGGGAAGGTTGGCGGCGCGGCCGGCAAGATGGCGAAGACCGTGGGCGACACCCCGGCGGCCGCGCTGGAGAAGTTCAAGCGGCAGGCCATCCAGAAACTGGCTGCGGTGACGGGCACGTTCGTTGATTTCGCGATGGAGAACCAGCAGCTCATGGAGCCGCTGGCGTACACGCTGGGCGGGATCGCTGCGACGGTTCTGGTGGTGCGTGGGGCGATGATGGCGTGGGCTGCTGCCCAGGCTGTGTGGTCTGCGGCTACGACGGTGGCGACGGGCGCACAGTGGCTGTGGAACAGCGCTCTGTTCGCCTCACCGATCACGTGGATCATCGTCGGCATCGTGGCCCTGATCGCGGTCATCGTTCTCATCGCGACGAAAACCACGTGGTTCCAGACCCTGTGGACGACCATCTGGGGCGGCATCACTACCGCCACCTCGTGGGCTGTTGAGCAGGTCGGGAGCATCCTGAACTGGTTTGGCGAGCTGCCCGGCCGGTTCGGCACGTGGTTCGGTAACGCGAAAGATGCCGCGATCATCAAGGCGGCGCAACTCGTCGTGTGGGTGACCGGTCTCCCGGGGCGCATCATTCGGGCCGTGGCGTCGCTGGCCGGGCGACTGTGGACATCCGCGTCGGGCGCGTTCCAGCGCTTCAAGGACGCCGCGATCATCAAGGCGGCCAACCTTGTCGTCTGGGTAACCGGCCTGCCTGGGCGCATCGCCAAGGGCTTGGGCAACGTGAGCTCGCTGCTGTACGAGAAGGGCAAGAACGTCGTCCAGGGCCTCTGGAACGGCATCCAGGGCATGGGCAGCTGGATCTACAGCAAGCTCATGGGCTGGGCCAAGAGCATGATCCCTGGCCCGATCGCGAAGGCCTTGGGAATCGCGAGCCCCTCGAAGGTGACGAAGGCGCAGGGCAAGTGGATCGCGCGCGGTCTCGTCGATGGTCTGACTGGGTCGTCGAAGCAGGTCCGGGCGGCGTCCCGGAAGCTGGCCGACATCGTGCGCGACGGGCTCGCCCCGGGCAAGAAGCGCTCTGCCGCTCTCGCGAAAATCGCCACGGGTAACGCTCAGCTGGTGGCCCTGGCAAACAAGGAGGTCTCACTCGCGGGCCGTATCAAAACCGCGACGAAGGCCCTCGCCGACCAGATCAAGGCCCGCGACAAGCTCGCCGCGGACGTCAAAAAGGGCGTCCTCGACTCGGCGAACATCACGTCCAGTTCGGAGGGGCCGGTCAGTGCGTCGTCGATCCTGGCGACGCTGACGACGAAGATGCAGCAGGCGAAGCAGTTCGCCACCCAGCTCGCGACGCTGAAGAAGAAGGGCGTCCGCTCCGACCTGATCGCACAGATTGCGCAGGCCGGGGTCGAGCAGGGATCCGGTGCGGCCGCCGCTCTCGCAACAGCGTCCAAGTCGCAGATCGGCCAGATCAACGCAACGCAGGGGCAGCTGGTCACCGCTGCCACCCAGGCGGGCAGCACGGCAGGGACGGCCATGTACGGGGCGGGGATCCAGGCAGCGAACGGCCTGGTGTCGGGGCTCAAGTCCCAGCAGAAGCAGATTGAGAAGCAGATGACCGGCATCGCCACCAGCATGGCGAAGGCGATCAAAAAGGCGCTGGGCATCCAACTCGCCGAGCCGCGTCATGGCTGACCAGGTCGGCTCGATGGTCCCCGCCGGAATCATGGAGGGCATGGCCGACGGGCAGGCCGCACTCGACAGGGCGATGGCCACCGTGGTCCAGCCGCCCTCGGCCGCCAGCACTCAGGCGGTCGGCCGGCAGATGAGCCCCACACAGGCGGCGCCCCTGATGACCGGAGCGAACACCAGCGTGGTTCGTATCGAGGTGGCCGGGCCCGAGGAGATGAAGCGGCTCCTCCGCGGCATCGTCCGTAAGGACGGGCGAGGCAGTGTCCAGGTCGCATTCGGCACAGGGAAGGGGTAGCTGACGTGGTGTTTCCTTCGACCCCGTTGGACGTGCGGACGGAGATCCAGGTTGGTGGTACCTGGGTTGACGTCACTGCGGACACGTACACCCGGGACCCGATCACGATCAGTCGGGGTACGGCGGACGAGGCGTCCAGCACTGAGCCGTCCACCTGCTCCCTGACCCTGAACAACCGCTCAGGGAGGTACAGCCCGCGCAACCCGATGAGCCCCTACTTCGGGCTGATCGGCAGGAACACGCCGGTGCGGGTGTCCGTGCCCGGGTCGGAGTCGTATCTCGCGTTGGACGGGACTACGTCCGGTGTCGCCACGACACCGGACGTGGCCGCCCTCGACATCGTTGGGGACATCGATATCCGGGTGGAGGCGACGGCGGACTGGTACGCGGCCGGGTCTCAGGCCCTCACCGGGAAGTGGATCACCGCCACGTCGCAGAAGTCGTACCTGCTCCGGATCGCAGACAGCACGGTGATCCTGAATTGGTCGGCTGACGGCGCCACCACGCTGTTCGCCTCGCAGCCGCTGCCAGCGCTTCCGCGTCGTGCCGCGCTCCGGGCCACCCTCGACGTGAACAACGGCGCGGGAGGGTTCACCGCCACCCTGTACTGGGCCGAGTCCCTGGCCGGGCCGTGGACTGTGATCGGGGCCCCGTTCTCTGCGGCCGGGGTCACGAGCGTTTACGCAGGAACGGCAGCTCTTGAGCTGGCGCCCCTCGCAGCAACGAGCGTGACTCCGCTGCGCGGCCGTATTCACCGGGCCGAGGTTCGGAACGGGATCGGCGGCACCGTCGTGGCATCCCCGGACTTCCGGGCCAAAGCACCTGGCATGGCTGGGTTCACGGACTCGGCCGGCCGCGTCTGGTCCGTGACCGGGACCGCCGGAGTCAGCAACCGGCAGTACCGGTTCGTGGGGGAAATCTCCGCGTGGCCGCCTCGCTGGGATGTGTCGGGCAAGGACGTGTGGACGCCGATCGAGGCAGCCGGAATCCTGCGCCGAATGGGGCAGGGAAAGAAGGCGTTGGGCAGCACCCTGAGGCGCCGGATCCCGTCGTTCGCCCCGCTGGCGTACTGGCCCTGCGAGGAGGACGACGGGGCGACTCTCGCCTACTCGCCGATCGCTGGAGTTACCCCGCTGCGGGTGTCGCAGCCCGGGTGGCGGTTCGGGCAGGACGACACACTGGCCGGGTCGGCCGCGCTGCCCACAGTGGACGGCGGGGCAACGATGGACGGGTCGGTGCCCGCCCCTGCCGTGACGCCCACGGAGTGGTCGGTGCACATGGTGTACTCCGTCGATGCAGCACCCGCGTCCATGAGCGAGTTCCTATCGTGGCGGGCGACGGGCACGGTGCAGCGGTGGCAGATCCAGCAGATGGCCGGGTCCGCGCACATCTACGGGTACAACAGCGCCGATGACCTGGTCGTCGACCAGGGCGTCACCATCGGCCCGGACGTTTTCGAGGGCTGGCAGCGCTTCCACTTCTACGTCACTCAGTCCGGTGGAACCGTCACATGGCGGCTGGACTGGAACAACATCGGCGGGCCGGCCGGAGGCATCGGCAGCACGTATAGCGGCACGGTCGGCCGGGTCACGCAGATCAGCACCCGGTTCGGATCGACGGTCACCGGGCTGCGCGTCGGTCACATTGCGGTGATTCCGGTAGCGACCACCGCCGCCTACGTGCAGGCCGACCATGGCTTCTCCGGCGAAACAGCCCTGAACCGTATGTCCCGGCTCGCCAGTGAGGAGGCCGCACAGCTGGACCTGTCGTGGCTCGACGGGGACACCGGGCTGGGGTCGGAGCGCATGGGCCCGCAGCGCCCGAACACACTCATCGACCTTCTGGGTGAGGCTGAGGAGACGGACGGGGGGATCCTGTACGAGCGCCTCGACCGGGCCGCGCTCGTCTACCGAGACCGGGCGTCGCTGTACAACCAGCGAGTCGCCCTGGCCCTGAACTACAACGCCAAGGGGGAGGTTCCGCCGCCGCTGGAGCCGACCGAGGACGACCAGAAGATCCGCAACGACGTGACCGTGAGCCGGTCTGGCGGGTCGTCCGGGCGGGTCGTGCAGGACACAGGCCCTCTGTCCGTGAACCCGCCTCCCGCCGGGGTCGGCCCGTACGACGAGGCGGTCACGCTGTCGCTGTACGACGACACGCAGCCCCAGCAGATCGCCGGATGGCGGGTTCACCTCGGAACAGTCGACGAGGCCCGCTACCCCACGATCGCGGTGTGGCTCCATGCCGCACCGCACCTCGTCGATACGGTGCTCGCCCTCGACATCGGGGACCGGCTCCAGATCAGTAACCCGCCGGCGTGGCTGCCCCCGGCCACCATCGATCAGCACATCCGCGGGTACACCGAAGTCCTCGATCAGTTCGAGTGGTCGCTCATTTTCAACTGCGCGCCCGCCGCTCCGTGGCGGGTGGGGGTCGTGGGTGATGCGGTCCTTGGCCGTGCGGACACGGATGGGTCGTCTCTGGCGTCCGCGGCTACGTCGACGGCAACGACGCTGTCTGTGGCAACGACGTCGGGCCCCGTCTGGGTGACAACGGCCGCGGCCCCGGCAGATTTTCCCTTCGCCGTGACCATCGGCGGAGAGCAGATGACGGTAACCGCGATCTCCGGGGCGTCGTCGCCACAGACCTTCACCGTCACCCGGTCCGTCAACGGGATCGTCAAATCCCAGACCAGCGGCACGGATGTGCGTCTCACCGTCCCGTCCATCGTCGCTTTGTAGGAGGAACCGTGGCGCTGCAATGGCAGGCCGGCATGACTATCACGGCGGGGCGTCTCGCTGAGATCACCCCGACGTGGTCGACGTGGACGCCGACGTGGTCGACGACGACCGGGCTCCATCTGCCCTCACTGGGGAACGCTTCGGTGGCGTGCGACTACTGCCAGACCGGTGGCTTGGTCGTGTGCTCGTTCGACATTCAGTTTGGATCGACGACGAACTTTGGGGTCGGTGCCCTGTCGTCCGACAACTGGGTTTTCGGGCTGCCGGTGGCCAGTGCTGCATCGTCTGGCGACACCTTGGGGTTCGTCAGCATGAGGATGAGCGACAACGCGACGTTGATCGGCCGTTTCCAGGCCAACACGTCCACGACGCTCCGCATCTCCGTCGACTCAGGCCGAGTCGACGCGACCGCGGTCTCCCTGGTCGGCCTGATCGACTCGCTGTCGCCGTGGACCTGGGCGAACGGCCACACGCTCCACGGTCAATTCCAGTACCGCGCCGCCTGATCCACCCCGTACACCTGACGCCCCGAGCCTGTTGGCCGGGGCTTTCGTATGCCCTGGAGGGCTCGATGGCTCGTATGCCGGGTGCCGTGTGGCACTCCGTTCGGAACTTCACTGCCGACGGCCAGGACGAGGTTCGTGGCGTCGTCGTCCACATCATGGCGGGCAGCCTCGAAGGGTCACAGGCGTGGTTCGACAACCCGACCGCGCAAGCCAGCAGCCACTTCGGTACGGGCAAGGCGGGCGCGCTGCGGCAGTGGGTGGATACCGCTGACCGGGCGTGGGCGCAGTCGGCCGGCAACCGGACGTGGCTGTCGGTGGAGAACGAGGGGCAGGGCGGTGACGTCCTGACCGACGCGCAGCTGGACCGGAACGCGCAGGTGCTGGCGTGGGCGCACAAGAAGTACGGCGTACCGCTGCGCCTCGCGACCGGGCCGAGTGACAGGGGCCTGGGCTACCACGCGATGGGCGGCTCCGAATGGGGCGGGCACGCGTCGTGCCCTGGCGCCCGAATCGTCGCGCAGCTGCCGGAAGTTGTGGCCAGGGCCAAGAGGCTCGTGGCCGGACCGACTCAGGAGGAAGACCCCATGGCGGGCATCACCAAGACCGACATCTTCAACGCCGTGTGGAAGACGGACGGCATCGCGGCCCCGTCCGACGCGGCCGACCTCAAGACGAACCCCACCTGGCAGGCGCTCTCCGTGCTGCGGGACACGCAGGCCCGCGTCCGGTCCATGGACAAGCGACTGACTGGGCAGGCCGCGGCCATCACCGCGCTGGCCAAGCTCGTCGGCAAGGGCGTCGACACCGCGACGGTCGTTGCTGCCGTCACTGCCGCGATCGAGTCCGCCGTCATCGACGTCAACATCAACACGGAGGGCTGACCCATGGCTGCACCCATCGAAACCAAGGTTAAGGCGAGCACGACCGTAACGTTCCTCGTCGGCCTGGCCGTCGCCGTCCTCAACGACGTGCAGGCGGACGCGTCGCTGCTCGGCTCCCTGCCGGCGTGGCTTCAGGCCCCGGTGCTCGCGCTGGTCCCGGCGGGGCTCGCGTTCCTCGCCGGGTGGAAGGCGAAGCACACGCCGCGCGATGTTGCCGACCCGCTCGCCAAGGGCGTCTGAGCTGCCCACCGAGCACCACGGGAGTACGTATGGACGCTGCCATGGTCGGGGCGCTGGCCGCTGTGCTGGCCTCGCTGTTCGCCGCGGCAGCGGCCGCCTACGGGTCCCGGGGCGCGGCGCGGGCGACCCGGGAGGGCGGAGCGTTGAACGGATACAACAGTCTGACGGACCAGTTGCAGGAGGAGCGGACAGAGTTGCGCTCCGACGTGGCTGCCCTGCGCGCCGAGTTGGCCGCTGAGAAGGCGGAGACGACGCGCCTGCGGATGCTCGTCGCCCAGCTCGGGGGGACGCCATGACGAGGACGGAGCATCTGTTCTACCGGCGCCGCCGCGGCCTCTGGGTCGTGGCGGCGCTCCTCTTCCTGGGCGGCGCGATCGCGATTGCGTTCCTCCAGATCGACAAGGCGGAGGCGCGCGGGGACCAGCTGGCGGCCGAGGCGGACCGCCGCGGTGCCGCCGTTAGCACCCTGGCTACCGACGTGCGGACGCTGCGCGCGCAGGTCCAAGCTCGAGGTGGCACCCCGGCCGCACCCGACCCGGGGGACGCGGTGGAGGATCTGCCCGCTCGAGCAGAAGTGCCCGTACCGATCCCCGGACCGCCCGGTCCTCGAGGAGAGCAGGGCGAGCGCGGCGCCACCGGCGCGGCAGGTACCCCGACCCCGGGCCCGTCGGGTGCGTCTGGGCTGGACGGTTCTGCTGGCGTCCCGGGCGCGGCTGGCCCCGTCGGTCCCGTCGGCCCGGCTGGACCGCAGGGCGAGCAGGGACCAGCGGGTGCACCCGGGCCCGCGGGCAAGGACGGCACGGACGGGAAGGACGGCCGTGACGGCCAGACATGCCCGCCCGGGTACAGCCTCCAGCCACCGCCGGGTGATCCGGATGGGCTGATGTGTCGGCGCGACACCCCGACCGCCCCGGACCCGACGTCGAACACGACGATCCTCGGCCTGCCCGTGGACCGCAGACGCACATGAACAACGCCCAATGTCGGTGGTTCCAGGTAGAATTGAGATACCAGTGAGCCCCCGGATGCGTCAACATCCGAGGGCTCTGCGATCACCTAAGTAGGAGGTGACGCGTGAGTGAGCTTATCTGCTCCATGCGCGCATGCAAGAAGAAGCGCACGGCCCGGGGGTTGTGCGCCACGCACTACGGGCAAGGTCGGCGGGCGGGCACTCTGCCCCCTCTCCAGCTCGAACTCTCTCTGCGCCCTACCCACTCGCTATCGAACGCTGATCCTGTGGCGGGGGTGGCAGACTGCTCAATTTGCGGGCCGCGGGTTCCAATCAGGGTCGGGGTCGGTCGGGGCAATGAGTGCAAGGCGAAGCGGCTTGAGCGGATCGTGCAGGACCTTCGCGCTCGTCCACGTCACCGAAAGAATGCACGCAAGTCAAGCCGCAGTTGGCGGCTGAAGCAGTACGGGCTCACTGAAGAACGGTACGAAGCGATGGTCAGCGAACAGGGTGGGGCATGCCGCATTTGCGGATACTGTCCCGATCTCCTAGTCGTTGATCACGATCACAAGACGGGCGAGGTGCGAGGCCTGCTTTGCCGGGAATGCAATCTGGCCCTCGGCTTCCTCCGCGACAACCCGGCAGCAGCCACATCAGCTGCTGCATACCTGCTGGACACGTAGCCCGCTTCCCTCGTTGCGCCCCTTCTGCCTTCGGGCGGGAGGGGCGCTTTCGTGCGTCCGGGGACAGGGCCCAACTGGCCCCGCTACTCTGGCGGGAGCGCCCTCCCGGACCCGACATCCAGGAGGGCGCTCGCGTGTCCGCAGCCCCCGCTACGATCGGTCGCCATGAGCGAGTACAAGATCCGGTACATGATCATTCCGCCCGGCGTCGGCCCCGACGACTACGAGCCGGGCAGCCTCGAACAGCGCGAGCACCTCGTCGACGTCCCTGGCGAGCAGCCCACCGTGGCCACCATCCACTCCACCGTGCAGGCGCTGCTGCCTGCCGGGTCTGGGGTGGCGATCCTGTCCGTGCGGGCGCCCGGCGAGAACTAGACCCGGCGGGCCGCGTCTTCCAATCGGGCCTGGTAGTAGGCGTGGTCACGGGGGTAGCCGACGAGCTCGGGGAGCGCGGCCCGGATCCCGTCGGCGGCGGCTTGCCAGTCCCGGCAGCTGTACGCGGTGTCGGCGAGCTGGAGCATGGCCCGGGCGGGGGTGAGCCAGTACAGCCAGCCCGGCCGGTCCTCCTCCTCGACAGCCTGAAGGGCGAGGGCGAGGGCCTCGTCGGCGAGGCGCCGGGCCCGGTCCCGCTCGCCGACCGCAGCGGCTGCGGCTGCCGCCTGGTGCGAGGCGGTTGAGGCTGCGGCCGGAGACAGGCCGATCGTAAGGCGCGCGGCCTCTGCGGTGCGGAGCGCCCTGACGGGGTCGCCGTGGCGCAGGCTGTAGTACGAGCGGATGCGGTGCACCCACGACGCCATGTCGGTGTGCCCGCCGTCGACCGCCCACCCGTGCGCGAGGTCGATCCAGGCGAGGGCGACACCGGGCCGGTTCTGTTGAGCGGCAACCCACGACAGCCAGTGCGCGTGCTCGGCGGCGAGGAGCAGCAGTCGGTCCGCGGCCGGACCGGTCGTCCCAGGGAGCAGTCGGGTCACGGCATCGAGCTGGGAGCGCACAACGGGCCACAAGTCCAGGCCGCCTACCTCGTCCTCGGCACGGCGGTGGCGGGCGAGGACCTCGCCGATCCAGTCCGCGGTACGCAGGTCGGTACGGCCGGTGGCGTGCCCGTGCGCGATCCGGTCGCGCAGCTCGGTGGGCGGCGCCCAGTCGTCAAGGTCCGGCCGGGCAGCAACCATCGTGAGCTCTGGGGGCACGCTGAGTCCTTCGGTGATGCGGGCGCGTACCTCGGCTGACGTCACCTGCCGGCGGCCCGACTCGATCGCGGAAATGTGCGGCTGCGGCATGCCCACGAGCGACTCCAGACCACGCTGGGATAACCCGGCGGCGCGGCGGTACTCGCGAAGGATGGCGGCCCAGTCCTGACGCGCCCACGCGGCGCGCAGGGCAACGTCTGCCCAGAGTCCCCGACTACTCATGCGGGGACGATACGCCCGGCTGATACAGCCTGTGTATCGGATCGCCCGACTGCCCCTCAGACGATGGTGCTCATAGCCGAGTCGGGTCGGAGAGAGGCATCACCATGAACGAACAGGCACCACTCCCGCAGCTTGAGTACTGCTGCCACGACGGGCAGCTGACCCGCGACCCGGTCGTCGTCGACGAGGTGCATTCCTCGTCCGGGGCCGGCACGCGGGTGTACGCCTGCCCGACGCACGCGCACCTGTACGGTGCTGCGCCGACCCTTTCGGAGCCGGTGGCATGACCGTGCGATCGGTGATCCGGAACGCGGACTGGACGATCAGCGTCGACCGCGAGGAGGGCGCCTCGGGCCCGCTGTACGAGGTGGAGTGCACGACGTGCACGGACCGGTCCGACGCGGAAGACGAACGCGGGCCGGCCGAGGACTGGGCGCTACGGCACGCTGGCCGTAACCCGGACCACCGTGGCTACCGGGCGATCATCACGAGTTTCCTCCGCGTCACCCCAGCCCCTGGCAACCCGCTGGCGGAGGAGGGGCGATGATGTGCGACCGCTGTGACCAGCCGCTCAGCCCCGACGAGTCGGTCCCGTACACGATCCCTGGTGCGTCCGGTCCGGGGATCACAATCGTCGTACACCGGGTGCCGTGCACACCACCGCCCCGGCCGAAGACCTACAGCTACCCGTCCCGTTGAGCTCCCGCCCGTACCCGAGGTCGGCGGCGGCCGGGGTGCGGGCGGGTCATTCGGCCCCGGTCGGCCAGCCCCCGTTGATCGGCCGGGGCTCTACTCCCGCACGAGGTCGGCGAGCGGTACCCCGAGGGCGTCGGCAATGAGGATGAGGCTGTCGATGAGGGCCGCGCTGTGTCCCTGCTCGACGCGGTTGTAGGTGGCCCTGTCCATGTCGATGCGTTCGGCGACTTGCTGCTGGGTGAGCTTCGCGGTGGTGCGGGCGGCGCGGATGTTGTCTCCGATGGCCCGGCGGCGGGTGAGTACCCAGTCGGGCGGGGGGACGGAGCGCGGCATTTGTCCACGCTGACCGGACCAAGATCGAATGTATGTAGGGCAGACCCTACATCTTGTTTAGGTGCCTGAGGCACGCAATCCTGAACAGCCACATCCGAAAGGACGTGGCATCGATGCGGTGCATTGGCGTTCGCGTGTCCGCCATATTGCGCCGCATGGCGTCATGACTCAGTCAAGACGCCCCGCCCCGCATCCTCTTGGGTGCGGGGCGGTTTACCGTGGGCAGCAGAAGGCCCCCACCGATAAACCCGGTGGGGGCCTCGCTCCTGTGGGCCCGGCCTCCCCGCCGGAACACCACAGATACCGGGAGGCGCGTGTCAGGCGCGCGCGGGGAGACACACCTGCCCCTCCCATGGCCCGCACTCTACGTGCCGAGGCCACCGAATCCAGTCCCTCTATCGAGTGATGAGCAGGGGCCTATCTGCGGGCGATGTGGCCTCTATGTGGCCTCGATCATGGAAAAGGCCCCCCGATCCGTGTGGACCAGGAGGCCAATTCAGGCTCTCACCTGCGGTTTCTTACTGTGGGCGCGGACGGTTTCGAACCGCCGACATCTGCTTTGTAAGCCGCAGGGTCGACGGGTGGGTCGTGTTCGGGAGTGGACCGGATCCCGTGTGGAAGCTTGAGGGCGACACGCTGACGCTTCGGGTGAAGTGCGACGCGATGATCAGTGACTGCGTGGCGCAGCACCAGGTGAAGGTGCCTCGTGGGCTCGCGCTGACCGTGGATGCGGACAACGGGAAGGTCACCGCGTCCGGGTTCGGTACGCCGCTCAAGCTCTTCTCCGACAACGGCGGAGTCGTCGTGCGGGATGTCACCGGGCCGCTGGAGCTGAAGAGCGACAACGGCTCCGTCAGCGGCGAGCGGCTCTCGGGGGCGTCCGTGGTGGCCCGCTCGGACAATGGCTCGGTGAAGCTCGACTTCAGCCGTGTTCCGGATCTGGTGGACAGCGTCAGTGACAACGGGAGCATCACCATCGATCTGCCGGCGGGCAAGAACCGGTACGCCGTGTCCGCGTCGGCCGACAACGGGAATGTCTCCGTGAAGGTGCCTCGCAGTGACGACAGTCCGCATGCCGTGAAGGCGCACAGCGACAACGGCGAAGTCACTGTGCGAAGCGCGAACTAACAGGCCCGTGTGTTCGTCCTTACCTGGTGGGAGAATGTACCGGGCAGGGCGAATCAGCACGGGAGAGGGATGTGACGGCGACACACGCGAAGCCGCAGGCGAGAGCGGGTGGGAGTTCCGCCGTCAGTGATGTCCCTGCCAGCCGGTACGGCCGCGGCCGCGTCGTTCGCGATGCCCTGCTGCTGATGCTGCTGCCCGTGCCGCTGCTGGTGGCGGCCCTGCCTGCCGCCGTCGCCGGGGGCGGGACGAGGCGTTGGTTCGGTGGGCGCGGGGAGGGGCAGCGGGCCGAGGCTCAGGCCGCGAAGGATGCCGCCGCCGAGGCCTTCTACGAGCTCGACACCGCCCAGCGCGATCTGCAGATCTCCATCGAGACCATCACGGCCGTGGACAGTTCGCCGGCCGCCCGGAAGGCCGTCGATGACTTCGCCGCTCTCGGGCGGCGCATCGACGAGGCGAGCCATGCCTACATCACGGCCGTCGACGCGCACGATCTCGACCGGGATGATCTTGAGCCTTCGGTCGCCTCCCGTGCCCGGAGCGAGCTGTCAGCCGCCAAGGACGAGCTCGTACGCGTCAAGGGTGAGCTCGACCGGTTCGCCGCCGGGCTCGGTCCGCTGCTGGGGACCGCCGAGACTCAGCTCGCCCGGCTCGCCCCCGCGGTGGAGCGGGCGCGACAGGCGCTCCTGTCCGCGAGCAATGCTCTCGACGCGGTGCGCGCGTCCGGACTGCGGGCAGACGATCTCGCCGCGCGGCTGGCCGCCCTCGCCCCCGAGCTGACCAAGCTCAACCAGGGCGCCGGCCGGCACGGTGTGCCCGAGACGCTGCAACGCGCCGATCAGGTGCTGCGCGATGCCGAAGCCGTACGCGCAGAGGCGGCGCAGCTGCCCGAGCGGGCCTCCGAGATCGACAAGCGGCTGGTGACGCTGCGTACGCGGGCACAGGCCCTGACGACCCGGTCGGACTCCGTCGAGCCGGTGCTCAGCGAGCTGCGGCGACGGTTCTCGGCGGCCTGCTGGCAGGACCTCCAGCCGGTTCCCGAGCAGGCGGCCGTCAATGTGCGCCAGGCCGAGGAGAAGCTCAAGGAGGCCGCGAAGGCGCGTGACGAGCAGCGCTGGGCGGACGCCACGTCGCGGCTGAGTACGGTACGGGCCCTGCTCAACGCCACGGACGAGGCGGTGTCCGCGGCCGGTGACCGGCTGCAGCGGCTGGACGCCGTGGCCAAGGACCCGCAGCAGGAGATCCAGCGCACCCGTTTCGCCATCCGCGACGCCCAGCGCCTCGCCATGGCCGGGCGCCACACACCCGAGCCGCGCCACGCCCAGCCGCTCGATGACGCGGTGGCCCGGCTCGACCAGGCGGTCACCGCCCTTGAGGGTCGGCACCCCGACTACTGGCACTTCCTGACCGTGACGGAGGGCGTACGGCAGACCGCCGCGCGCGTCGTCTCCGACATCCGTGAGGAGCGCGGCGCCGGCGCCGGCGCGTGATGACCGGTGCCTGACGATCGGGGCAGGGCGTGCGTTCCGCGGTCGCGGCCGCCCTGACGTGCGGCGGCCCCGTCCCGGCGAGATCCTGGTAGTACACGAAGGAGGCTTTATGGCCACCCATGTACTGCGTCCCGCACGACGCCCGGCCGCCCATCGCAAGGCCACCCGGCTCGATGAGCAGCTGCCGGTGGACCACCGGCTCAGCCGCTTCTACCGGATCGGCGCCGGACTGATGGGTCTGGTGCTGCTCGTCTTCGGCATCCTGGGACTGATCGACAAGGTCGGCTTCTTCGACACCGGCGGCGACACCGTCGCGGGTCTGAGCACCAACGGCGCGCTCAGCGTGCTGTCGATCTGCGTCGGACTGCTGTTGTTCATCGGGATGGTCATCAGCGGCAACTTCGCCTCGACGCTCAACATGGTGCTCGGCATCGCCTTCATCCTCAGTGGCTTCGTCAATCTCGCCCTGCTCGACACCGGGCTCAACTTCCTCGCCTTCGAGATGCAGAACGTGCTCTTCAGCTTCGTGGTCGGGCTGATGCTGATGATGTTCGGGATGTACGGCCGCGTCAGTGGCGGGCTCCCCCATGACAATCCCTACTGGCGAGCCCGCCATCCCGAGGAAGCCGCGCGTGAGCAGCGGCTCGCGCGACGGCGGGCGGTCGGGGAGATGCCCGTCGTCCGGCCTGACGGTTCGTAGAAGGTGTGGGCGGTCCACCTGCCCGTTGCCCGTCCCGGCCGATAGCCTGGGGGCATGCCTCGTTACGAGTACCGCTGCCGCTCCTGCGGAGACACCTTCGAACTCAGCCGTCCGATGGCCGAGTCCTCGGCCCCCGCCTCCTGCCCCGCCGGGCACGAGGACACCGTCAAGCTTCTGTCGGCCGTCGCCGTGGGCGGTGCGGCCGGTTCCGGTCCCGCGCCCTCGGCCGGTGGCGGAGGCGGCGGTTGCTGCGGTGGGGGCTGCTGCGGCTGAGCCGTCGCGCCCCCGACGGCCCCCGCCACCGCTACCGCTTGCGCGACAGCGTCAGTCCGTCCGACACCGTGAGCAGCACGCTGTCCATCCGCGGGTCGGCGGACACGTGGTTGTTGAATTCCTGGATGGCCGCCGCCGCCCCGGTCGCCCGCGGGTCCGTCACGCCGCCGTGGAAGAGCACGTTGTCCGTGGTGATGAGGCCGCCCTGGCGCATCCGGGGCACCAGTTCCTCCCAGTACGCGATGTAGTTCTCCTTGTCCGCGTCCAGGTAGGCGAAGTCGATGTGCGGCTCCGCGGGCATGGCCCGCAGTGTGTCGAGGGCCGGGGCGATCCGTAGTTCGATCCGGTCGGCGACGCCTGCCTTCGCCCAGGCCTCACGGCCGTAGGCGGTCCACTCCTCCGAGATGTCGCACGCGATCAGCCGTCCGTCGGCCGGCAGTGCCTGGGCCATCGCCAGGGCGGAGAACCCGGTGAAGGTCCCGACCTCCACGATGTGCCGGGCCCCGGTCAGCCGGACGAGGAAGGCGAGCAGCGGGCCCTGTTCCGCGGCCGACTGCATGCCCGCGTAGTCGGGAAGCCTGGCGTACGTGGTCTCCACCAGCTCGCGCTGCACCGCGTCCAGCGGCGGGTTGTGCGCCAGCATGTACGCGTACAGCTCATCCGTGATCTTGGTCTGGTTGCCCTTGGTCATCGCACCACTCCCTGCTCGGCCGAGTGCTCCCCCGACGGGCGGGAACGCGGTGACTGTAGTCGGCGGGCGGGCCGGTTCGAGCGAATTCGGCGGCGCGTCGGGGCCTGGCGGCCGCGTGCGCCGACGGGCCCTCGTCGCAGCGGTACGCGACGCCGGGCCCCTCGGCTCAGCGGTACGCGCCCGCAAGCCCTCGGCTCAGGCCGCCCGGCGCAGGCTCGACGCCTCCAGGAAGCGTCGCAGTATCTCCTCACCCGCGGCCACACCGCTCTCGGCGGTCGCCGCGACGTGCGGGGCGCTCCAGCCGGCGTCGGCCAGTTCGCCGTGGCCGGGGCGCCAGCCGCGGTCGGCGGCGAGCAGCAGGTCGGCGTCGAGGAGGGAGTCACCGGCGGCCAGGGTGAGCGTGGCGCCGGTGCGGCGGGCGACCTCGCGCATGGCCGCGCTCTTGGTGAGCGGACGCGGTACGACGTAGATCTTGCGGCCCTGCAGCGAGACGGTCCAGCCGCGCGGCTCCGCCCATGCCGCGAGTTCCTTGGTCCAGTCGGCGGGCAGCAGGGGCCGGTCGACGACGAGATAGGCGAAGAGGTCCTCGGCGACCCGCTCCTTGAGCAGCCAGGCGGGGTCGGCGGCGGAGACGAGATGGGCGCGGATCTCGTCGAGCGAGGCGCACTCCTCGGCCAGCCTGCCGGCCACGGTCCGCTGCCAGTCCCGGTCGGACTCGCCGTCCACCAGGATGTGTCCGCCGTTGGCGCAGATCGCGAACTCTGCGGCGGGTCCCGGGAGGTGGATGCGGTGGTACTGCTCGCGGGTGCGGGTGGTGGTCGGTACGAAGACCGTGGACGGGGAGCGGGTCAGCTCGTCGAGCAGGGCCGCGGCCGCCTCCGTGACGTATGACAGGGGCTTCTTGTCGTACACCTCGACGCAGAGCAGGCGGGGGGCCTCGGCGTCCGGCATCGGGAGCTGGAGGGCGGCCGCGGAGTAGATGAGGGTGCGGTCGAGGTCGCTGGCGACCAGCGTCACGGGGGAGGTCACTTGGACTCCACCGCCTTGCCGTCCGCGCCGGTCGCCCCGCGCGTGTACTTGGGGTGGATCAATCCGACGCAGGTGTACGGGAGTTCGTCGACCTCCTCGACCGGCACGCCACGCTGCTGCGCAAGCAGCCTGATGTGTTCCAGGTCCGCGCCGGCGCCGCGCTTGGCGAGGATCTTCCACGGGACGCGGCGCAGCAGGACGCGGGTCGTCTCGCCGACGCCCGGCTTGACGAGGTTCACGTCGTGGATGCCGTACTCCTCGCTGATGCGTTCCACCGCGGCCCAGCCCTCCCAGGTCGGTGCGCGGTCGGCGGTGAGCAGCTCCTTGACCTCGGCGTCCACGGCGCCGGCGACCTCGCCGAACCGGTCGGTGACGGTGTCGAGGAAGTGGCCGGAGACATCGGATCCGGCGAGCTCCCGGTAGAACTTCGCGCCGTGGAAGTCGTCGGGGCCGACGAGGTCGGAGCGCAGGACCGTACGGGAGATCAGCCCGGACACGGTGGAGTTGAGGCAGGCGGAGGGGATCAGGAAGTCCTCGCGGGTGCCGTACGTGCGGACGCAGCCGCCCGGGTCGGCCAGGACCGCGATCTCCGGGTTGAGGCCCTCGATTCCGTCGGCCACCTCGAACTCCGCGATCGCCGCGGCCAGTTCGCGGGTGATGGCGCCCTTGCCGGTCCAGCCGTCGATGAAGACGATGTCGGCCGGGTTGTGGTGGGCGGCCAGCCAGCGCAGGGCGTTGGCGTCGATGCCGCGGCCGCGCACGATCGAGACGGCGTAGTGCGGCAGGTCGATGCCGTGGCGGAGGCGGGCCCAGCGGCGCATCAGTACGCCGACGGGGGTACCGGCCCGGGCCAGCGAGACGAGAACGGGGCGGGGGCCGCGCTCGGCGAGGACCGTCTCGGTGACCGTGCCGACGGCGCGGGCGATGCGGGCGGCCGACAGGTCCAGGGCCGCCTTGAACAGGTCCTGGTACTGCTCGGAGGGCTGGTACTCGACGGGCAGCGACTCGGCGTAGTGCGCGCCACCGCTCTGTATCGCCTCCTCGCGCTCCTCCGTGGGCGCCTCCAGCTCGGTGTCCGACAGGTCCTGGAGCAGCCAGCCGACCTCGTCCGGTGCGTAGGAGGAGAAGGCGGGGCCGCGGAGGGGCTCGGGCAGCATGGCGGGTTCTTCCTGCCGTTGGGGGGCGTACGACGGGGCCGGCTCGGTGACGGTGGCCCCGGGCGGTACGTACGAGGGGACGACCGCCAGCAGGACCTGGGCGGCATGCGGGGTGAGCTGCTGCATCAGGCCGCGGGGGCCGTGCAGCGCGTGGGTGTCGGCGGTGGAGTCGACGACGAGGACCACGGCGTCGAAGCCGCCGCCCGCGACGTTGTACGCGTAGCGCTCGCCCGGGCCGTCGGCCGGGTCGTCGTGGGCCGGGAAGACCAGCCGGGTGCGTATCGCATAGCCCGGGTCGTCCACGGCGAGGACCGGGGAGCGGGTCGTGGTGGAGTAGCGGACCTCGGCGCCGGTGCGCTCCTCCAGGGCGGTGCCCAGGCGCAGGGGCGCGTACATGAGCTCTTCGAAGCCGAGGACCAGGACGCGGCGGGGGTGCTCGCCCAGGGCCTGCGCGATGCGGTCCGCCATGGCGGGGAGGGCGGGTTCCAGGAGTGCGCGGTGTGCGGGGGTGAAGCCGTGCCGGCCGCCGTCGGGCACTCCGGCGGGCCACTGGAGGTCGATCCGGGTGTGTGGGCGGGGAAGGTTGCACAGCGGCTGGGGCTTTCCCCCGGGCCACGCGACCGGGAGCTGCGCCGCCTGCTGCGCCGCTTCCTGCTCGGCGACGAGCGCCTGCCCCTTCTCCAGGACGCCCTCCGGGAGGCGGACCGTGCCCGTGTTCCTCGCCACCAGGTCGACCCGGGCGCCGATCTCCTCGGCGAACTCGGCGAGCCGCCCCTGGTCGGCCGGCGAGCGCATGTCGACCAGGGCCACGATGACGTACCGCTTGCGCGGGTAGAGCTCGTGCAGGGCGCGGATGGTGTTGAGAACGGTGTTGCCGGTGGAGAACTCGTCGTCCACGAGGACGAGGGTCGCGTCCGGGGAGCCGTCGTCGCCGCTCGTGTCACCTGCCAGCAGGTCCGGGTCCTCCGGCAGCAGCAGGTGCGAGGTGGCGTGCGAGTGCGACTCCTCGAAGCCGCCCGCCCGCGCCACGCCCTCGACGGGGCGTCGCGTCGAGTGGAGGTAGGGCGCCGATCCGAGCCCGTCGGCGACGGCGTGACCGAGTCCGGTGGCCGTCTCCGCGTAGCCGAGCACGACCGCGTGCCGTGCCCCGTCCTCGCCGAGCAGCTCGCGTACCCGGCGGCCGAGCTCGACCCCGGCGCCGTACACCACCGAGGGGCGCTGCGGCACATGCTTGCCGAGCACGTTGGACACGAGCAGATGTGCCCGCTTGGGGTTGCGCCGCAGGGCGAGGCCCAGCAGCTCGCGGAGCTCCCCGTCGCCCACCAGCTCGACGCCCAGCCGCTCCGCGACCCAGCTACCCGACCACACCACGTTCGCTGTCTCTTTCCGTTGGCCTGTCACGCGCCCGCCCACGCGGACCCGTCGTCTGTGCACACACCCGAACCCGGGACCTGCCGTCCGTGACACACCCGCTCACCAGGTGGCATGCGGTCCCTACTGGGGAACCCCCGCACCCGCACCGCTCATTCCGCGACGCCCGCCGCCAGCAGTTCCACGAAGCCGACGTCCTCCTTCGCCACGCCGAAGACCTCGGCCCGCCGCAGCGTGCGTTCGGCCCAGGCGCGGTGGGGCTTCACCTCGTTCATCTTGTTCGTGTACGACGAGCGCAGCACCCCGCCACCGTCGCGCTCAGGCCGCAGGATGTCCTGCGCGTCACTGAACTCCTCGTGACTGACCACGGACAGCGCGTGCACGGGCGCGACGTGCGAGGGGTGGATGCAGGTCTTGCCGAGGAGGCCGTTGGCCCGGTCGAGCTCGATCTCCCGCAGCAGCCCGTCCAGGTCGTGCTCGATCAGGGCCGTACGAAGCTCCTCCGCCCGGCCCTCCAGGAAGGGGCTGCGGCGCAGCTGTGGCTTGAACATGCGCTCCTGAAGCCTGAAGTACTCCCAGACGGGGCCGGTGATGGTGAAGCCCGTCCCGTCCGCCCGGCCCAGCACGTTGACTACGTCGGCGATGACATCGGCGACGATCCGGACGTCGTACGCCGTCATGTCGGGCGCCCGGCGCAGTCCGTACGCCGAGCAGAAGTCGGTGACGCCGAGGCGCAGGGCAAGCACCCGGTCACGGTAGGTGTCGACGGTGCGGGCGATCTTCTGGAGGACCTCCTGGCGGGTCTCCAGGTGCAGCAGTTCGGGGGATTCGAGCACGGGCATGGCGAAGAGCCGTCGGCCGCAGGCGGACTCGGCCTTGGTGAGCGCCTCCATGAACGGAACGCCACGCTCTTGCGTGAACTTGGGAAGTACAAAACCGGACAACAATCGGACGGATTCATCGAGCCGGCGCACGAGGTCGGTGATCTGGTGCGGTTCGCGGACGCGGATGAACAGCAGGGGCAGTTCACCGCCGCGCGCCGCGAGGTCGGCGAACTGTCGGACCAGGTTCTCCTCGGCGGCCGGCACCTCGGAGTCGTCGATCGAATCCTCCAGGCACAACACCATGGAGACGACTCCGCGGCGGGCCTGCTTGATGACGTCGTCGGCGAGCCTGGGCCGGGTGGCGGGGCTGTAGAGCGTGGCGCCCAGGGCGGCCGCGAGGACCGGGGCCGGCGACCCTGCGTCGAAGGCGCACGGCTCCCGGAAGAACAGATCGCCCCTCGCGGCAGGCGCGATATGCCCGAAATGACGCATGTGATTCCCCCCGTACTACCTGGCCGGCCGGACAACGTGTGGCCGGTAATAGTACGTACGGAGGGGTGTCGGCAGTTCCCTTCCCACATGAATTCCGGGTAACTCGTCCATTTAGCGATGGTTCCGAAGGGTGCGGAGGGGATCGTTCCGACATACCCGCGAGACACGGCTTGCGACCCCCACGTTGTCCGCACGGGCAGCCAGCAGGCAGGATGACGGGCATGACGCACGCGATGGTGAAAGGCTCGAACGTCCCACTCGACGCCATGGCTGTACGGGCCGTGCTGCGCTGGACCCCGGGCACCGGGGTACCCGATGTGGACGCCTCGGCCCTGCTGCTCGGCTCCGGCGGCCGCGTGCGCTCCGACGAGGACTTCGTCTTCTACAACCAGCCCCGCCACCCCTCCGGCCTGGTGCGACGGCTGCCGAAGCGAAGCCTGCCCGAGGGCCTGACGGACACCATCGAGGCCGACCTGAACGCGCTCGACCCCTCGGTCGACCAGGTCGTCATCGCCGCGTCCTCCGACGGGGCCGTCTTCGGGCACGTGCGCGATCTCCGCATCCTGCTCTACGACGCCGCGGCGGCGGGCGGCGAACCGCTCGCCTTCTTCGACGTGCGGCCTGAGACCGGCGAGGAATCCGCCATCATCTGCGGCGAGCTGTACCGGCGCGGCGATGGCTGGAAATTCCGGGCCGTGGGACAGGGGTATCCGACCGGCCTCATCGGACTCGCGACCGCCTTCGGCATCTCGGTGGACGAGTCGGAGGCCGCCGCCGAGCCCGATCCGACGCCGCCGCCCCGTCCCGCGTTCCCGCCCGCACCGGCACCCGGCCCCGACGCGCAGGCCACGGTCCAGCACCAGCAGCCCGCGTACGGCTATCCGCAGCCCGCTGCGGCCCCTGCCGCACCCGCCCCGCAGCCTGCCTACGGCTACCCCCAGCCGGCCGCCGCACAGCCCGCCTACGGCTATCCGCAGCCCGCGGCGGCGGCAGCGCACGCACCCGACCCGAATTTCGTCCTGCCACCGCAGGGGCCGCAGTTCATACGGCCCTGACCCACCGCACGGGCCGCCGCTACGCGCGGGTCTTGTAGCCGCGCCCCCACTGCATGCCGTACCCGTACAGCCGGTCCAGCTCCGACTGGAAGCCGTACACGAACTTCACCTCGCGCCGCACGATCAGCTCGCCCTTGACGTTCTCCAGCGTGAACACGGCACACGAGCGGGCCTGCGGGGCCCGTTCCTCCAACTCGATCTCGATGCGCGGACCGTTGCCCGGGTAGAGCGTCACCTTCGCGTGCGTACGCTCGAAGGCCGGGGTCTGGTCGTAGATGTAGACGAAGCACAGCATCCGCTTGATCTGGTCACGCTGGTCGAGGTTGACGTAGACGGTCTCCCCGGACGCCGATCCGAAACGGTCGTCGCCGCTGAGCTTGATGTACGGCGGCGCATTCAGATCACCGAGCAGATTGCCGAGCGGCTGCACCACGCCCTTGGTGCCGTCCGCCAGTTCGTACATGCAGCCCAGGTCCAGGTCGACGTTGACCACACCCTGGGTGTGCGCCTGGACCACATCGGGCTGGAAGAGCTTCAACGGCCGCAGCAGCCGGCCGCTCTGCCGGGACCGGCCCTCGATGTCGGACGTACGCATCTGCCAGGAGAGGTTGACCCGGAGGTTGCCGGTCAGCGCGCCCTGTTTCGTCAGTGAGACCGTGGAGTGCCGCCGCGAGAGCACGATGGAGTTGGTGGCCGCGTTGCCCGACTCGAACTGCGCCTCCCGCCCCGGCCACAGGCTGTTCCAGAACGCCATCCCCAACCCCCATACGTGTCGGCCCCACCGGTCGCACGCGGCACATGCGACGCACGCACCGCTGCGGGGCGGCTCCGGGCCGGTTCCGGGGTGTTCCCCGAAGCCGTCGCCGTACGAGCCGCCCCGCAGAGAGCGTTCCTCATTCCCTGCCGGGTCACACCCCGGCGGAGACTTCCGTACTGCCTTCGCCTCCGTCGGCCGCGATCGCCTTGTTGCGCCGGACCGAGGACCAGAAGGACCAGGCGATCAGGATGACGCCGACAGAACCGGTGATGAGCTCGTGGATCTCGTACTGGATCGTGACGAGCAGGATGATGGCCAGAGCACCGATCGCGTAGTGCGCGCCGTGCTCCAGGTAGACGTAGTCGTCCAGGGTGCCCTGACGGACCAGGTAGACCGTGAGCGAACGGACGTACATGGCACCGATACCGAGACCCAGAGCCATCAGCACGATCTCGTTGGTGATCGCGAAGGCGCCGATGACACCGTCGAACGAGAAGGACGCGTCGAGCACTTCCAGGTAGAGGAACATGAAGAACGCGGCCTTGCCGGAGAGAGCGACCGCGGAGATCTTCTTGCCCGTCCGCTTGGCCTCTTCCTCAGCCTCGTGCTCGCGTTCCTCCTCCTCTTCGAGCTTGTTCTCGAAGAAGCCGGAGAGACCGCCGACGACGAGGTACGTGATCAGACCCGCGATGCCCGCCAGCATGACCGTCTCGGCCTTGTCCGCGTGTCCGCCGCCGTGCTGGTGCGCCTGGGTCGCGAAGGTCATGGCCGAGATCAGCAGGACGATCAGCGCGATGCAGACCGACAGCATGTCGACCTTGCCGAGCTTGGCGAGCGGGCGCTCGATCCAGCGCAGCCACTGGATGTCACGGTCCTCGAAGATGAAGTCGAGGAAGATCATCAACAGGAACATGCCACCGAAAGCGGCGATCGCCGGGTGGGCGTCGGTGACCAGTTCCTTGTAGCGGTCCGGGTCGTTGAAGGAAAGATCGATTGCCTCGATCGGTCCCAGGTTGGCGGTGACGGCCACGATCACGACGGGGAACACCAGCCGCATACCGAAGACCGCGATGAGCACACCGACCGTGAGGAAGATCTTCTGCCAGAAGGCACTCATCTTCTTCAGGATTCCGGCGTTGATCACCGCATTGTCGAAGGACAGCGAGATCTCCAGGACGGAAAGGATCGCCACCACTCCGAAGGCTTCCCACCCCCCGTAGAACCACGCTGCGACCAGACCGATCGCGGTAATCGCGAACGACCAGCCGAAGGTTTTCAGAACCACTGGCTACCCCATCATGTGTGTAAGGGTCTCCCCCGAAGAGCACGGGGCTCCCCCGCGCCGTGCGCGGCTTTACGAAACGTTGACCCCGAAGTCTAGAGCGATGCCTCGCAGCCCCGACGCGTACCCCTGTCCTACTGCACGGAACTTCCACTCACCGTTGTAGCGGTACAGCTCACCGAAGATCATCGCGGTCTCCGTCGAGGCGTCCTCGCTGAGGTCGTAACGCGCGAGTTCCTGGCCGTCGGCCTGATTGACCACCCGGATGAACGCATTGCTGACCTGGCCGAACGTCTGTCCGCGATTGTCGGCCTCATGGATGGAGACCGGAAAGACGATCTTGTCGCAGTGGGCCGGCACCTCGTTGAGGTTCACGATGACCGACTCGTCGTCGCCTTCGCCCTCACCCGTGAGGTTGTCACCGGTGTGCTCGACGGAGCCGTCGGGGCTCGTGAGGTTGTTGTAGAACACGAACCATTCGTCGCCGAGCACCCGGCCCGACTGGCACAGCAGTGCGCTGGCGTCGAGGTCGAAATCCGCCCCCGTCGTGGATCGTGCGTCCCAGCCGAGCCCGATGAGCACCTGGGTGAGATTGGGTGCGGCCTTGGAGAGGGAGACATTGCCTCCCTTGGCGAGCGTGACGCCCATGTGTGTCCTCCCCGAGTCGATGAACCGTTGATGAACCGGTGAATCCGCCTGCTGAGCGCGTCCGGCGCCGCACTGGGTGCGGCGCCGGACGGGACATGCTGGTGCGGTCCGGGACGCGCGCCCCGGACCGCCGGCTAGACGTTGACGCCGAAGTCCTGCGCGATGCCGCGCAGACCCGAGGCGTAGCCCTGACCGATGGCGCGGAACTTCCACTCCGCACCGTTGCGGTACAGCTCACCGAAGACCATGGCGGTCTCCGTCGAGGCGTCCTCACTGAGGTCGTAACGCGCGAGCTCGGTGTTGTCGGCCTGGTTGACCACGCGGATGTACGCGTTGCGCACCTGGCCGAAGCTCTGCTGGCGGGACTCCGCCTCGTAGATCGAGACCGGGAAGACGATCTTGTCCACGTCGGCCGGGACACCGGCCAGGTTCACCTTGATGACCTCGTCGTCGCCCTCGCCCTCACCGGTGAGGTTGTCACCGGTGTGCTCGACGGAACCGTCGGGGCTCTTGAGGTTGTTGAAGAAGACGAAGTTGCCGTCGTTGCCGACCTTGCCCTCGGCGTTCGTCAGCAGGGCGCTGGCGTCGAGGTCGAAGTCTCCGCCGGTGGTGGTACGAGCGTCCCAGCCCAGACCCACGATGACCGCGGTCAGGTTGGGCGCGGCCTTGGTCAGCGAGACGTTGCCGCCCTTGCTGAGGCTGACTCCCACGAGTCCTCCCATTGGTTTCTTTGGGGGCCGGCCGGTGCCGGCGCCTCCACGTCGTGTTGGCATCCGATCAACGAGTGGATCCTAGTGACCGGTTCCCGGCCAAAACAGGCTTTTGGCCGGGGTCGCCGCGAGATCCACCGGATCTCGGATCAGAGAGAGCCGAGCGCCTTGACGTACTCGTTGAGGTCGCGCGCGTCGGGCAGGCCGTTGACGACCGTCCAGCGCACCACGCCCTCCTTGTCGATGATGAAGGTCCCGCGCACCGCGCAGCCCTTGTCCTCGTCGAAGACGCCGTACGCACGCGAGGTCTCGCCGTGCGGCCAGAAGTCCGAGACCAGCGGGTACTCCAGACCCTCCTGCTCGGCGAAGACGCGCAGGGTGTGGATGGAGTCGTTCGAGACGGCGATCAGCTGCGTGTCGTCGTTCTCGAACGTGGGCAGCTCGTCGCGCAGCGCGCAGAGCTCGCCCGTGCAGACGCCGGTGAAGGCGAACGGGTAGAACAGCAGCACCACGTTCTTCTCACCGCGGAAGTCGGAGAGCTTCACGGTCCGGCCGTGGTTGTCCTTCAGCTCGAATTCCGGGGCCTTGGTGCCGACCTCGATCGCCATGAAACGCGTCCCTTCGCTACGTCGCCGGGCTGGGCTGTCCGGGTGACTCCCACCCTACGCAGAGGCGTGGGGCGGCCGTGCGGCACCCGTGGAAGGTTCCTGCGGACGTGCGGGGAATGTACGAAGGCCCCGGACGGCGTGATGCCGTCCGGGGCCTTCAGGGGCGAGTGCGGTTCAGCGCTTGGCCTTGGCCGCCTTCGGCGTGACCAGACGGCTGCCCGTCCAGTCCTTGCCCGCACTGATGCTCTTGGTCTGGGCGAGACCGGCTGTCTGGGCAGCCTCGTTGATGTCGCTCGGCTCGACGTATCCGTCACGGCCGGTCTTCGGCGTCATCAGCCAGACCGTACCGCCGTCCTCGAGCAGACCAATGGCATCCACCAGCGCGTCCGTAAGGTCGCCGTCCTCGTCGCGGAACCAGAGCAGGACGACGTCTGCGACGTCGTCGTACTCCTCATCGACGAGATCCTGGCCGGTAGTGGCCTCAATGCCCTCACGGAGCTCCAGCTCGACGTCGTCGTCGTAGCCGATCTCCTGGACCACTTGTCCGGGCTCGAACCCCAGGCGTGCTGCCGGGTTGGTCCGCTCCTCCGCGTGGTCCGCGGTCGCGCTCACGGGTTGCCTCCTGATCATGTTTCGGAAAATGCTTCAGCCACGCGCGTGCGCGGGGCGTTGGCCGTAGTCCACACGGGAGCGGCGGATCGCGCAAGTACCCAGCGTACGAGACCGCCTAAACGGTGACGTTCCCTGCCACGTCACCGCACTGTCGGCGGACCCTCCGCGGGAGCCGGCGCTGCCGTCCACACCCTTTACGTCCTTGAACAGCTTATGCGGTTTCGGTCCGGCAATCGGAGTCGAACAGCGTTTGGGAACGCTTGGCCGCCTTGGGCGTATGGTTGCGGTTTGCCCGACCCATACTGCCCGGCCATCCTGCCTGATGCCTCCTCCCCGGCCGGATACCGCTTCGGCGCGGCCCGTGCACCCGTCCGGGACGCGGAGCCGCGAAAGTCGGCGGTTACCTCTCGGTAGAGATGACGTTTGCCTCCTCGCGGTACACGATGGGTTGGCGTACGCGCAGACACACCGGGGGACGACTCCCGTGACCAGGCCCCGTAGAGCAGCACCGAACAGCGAAGGAACAGCGTGGCTTCCGGATCCGATCGCAACCCGATCATCATTGGCGGCCTTCCGAGTCAGGTCCCGGATTTCGATCCCGAAGAGACCCAGGAATGGCTCGACTCCCTCGACGCCGCCGTCGACGAGCGAGGCCGTGAGCGGGCCCGCTACCTCATGCTCCGGCTCATCGAGCGCGCGCGCGAGAAGCGTGTCGCCGTGCCGGAGATGCGCAGCACGGACTACGTGAACACGATCGCCACGAAGGACGAGCCGTTCTTCCCCGGCGACGAGGAGATCGAGCGCAAGGTCCTCAACGCGACCCGCTGGAACGCGGCCGTGATGGTGTCGCGTGCGCAGCGTCCGGGGATCGGCGTGGGCGGTCACATCGCCACGTTCGCCTCCTCCGCCTCGCTGTACGACGTGGGTTTCAACCACTTCTTCCGCGGCAAGGACGACGGCCGGGGCGGCGACCAGATCTTCTTCCAGGGACACGCCTCCCCCGGGATCTACGCCCGCGCCTTCCTGCTGGACCGGTTGAGCGAGACGCAGCTCGACGCCTTCCGCCAGGAGAGGTCGAAGGCTCCGAACGGCCTGTCCAGCTACCCGCACCCGCGGCTGATGCCGGACTTCTGGGAGTTCCCGACCGTGTCGATGGGCCTCGGCCCGCTCGGCGCGATCTACCAGGCGCGGATGAACCGCTACATGGAGGCGCGCGGCATCGCCGACACCTCCGATTCGCACGTCTGGGCGTATCTCGGTGACGGCGAGATGGACGAGCCGGAGTCGCTCGGCCAGCTCTCCATCGCCGCCCGCGAGGGCCTGGACAACCTGACCTTCGTCGTCAACTGCAACCTGCAGCGCCTCGACGGCCCGGTGCGCGGCAACGGCAAGGTCATCCAGGAGCTGGAGTCGCAGTTCCGGGGCGCCGGCTGGAACGTCATCAAGCTGGTCTGGGACCGCTCCTGGGACCCGCTGCTGGCGCAGGACCGCACGGGCATCCTGGTCAACAAGCTGAACACGACGCCGGACGGGCAGTTCCAGACGTACGCCACCGAGACGGGTGCGTACATCCGGGACCACTTCTTCGGTGACGACCCGCGGCTGCGGGACATGGTCAAGGACATGACCGACCAGCAGATCCTGCACCTCGGGCGCGGCGGCCACGACCACAAGAAGGTCTACGCGGCGTACGCGGCGGCCAAGGCCCACAAGGGCCAGCCGACGGTGATCCTGGCGCAGACGGTCAAGGGCTGGACGCTGGGGCCGAACTTCGAGGGCCGCAACGCGACCCACCAGATGAAGAAGCTCACGGCCGAGGACCTCAAGCGCTTCCGGGACCGGCTGCACATCCCGATCGCGGACTCCCGGCTGGAGGACGGCAACCCGCCGTACTACCACCCGGGCCGCGACTCGGAGGAGATCCAGTACATGCACGACCGCCGCAAGGGTCTGGGCGGCTACGTCCCGACGCGTGTGGTGCGGGCGAAGCCGCTGGTCCTGCCCGAGGACAAGACGTACGCGACCGCGAAGAAGGGTTCGGGTCAGCAATCGATCGCCACCACCATGGCGTTCGTCCGCATCCTGAAGGACCTCATGCGGGACAAGGAGATCGGCAAGCGTTTCGTGCTGATCGCGCCCGACGAGTACCGCACCTTCGGTATGGACGCGTTCTTCCCGAGCGCGAAGATCTACAACCCGCTCGGCCAGCAGTACGAGTCGGTGGACCGCGATCTGCTGCTCGCCTACAAGGAGTCGCCGACCGGGCAGATGCTGCACGACGGCATCTCCGAAGCGGGCTGCACGGCCTCGCTGATCGCCGCGGGTTCGGCGTACGCCACGCACGGCGAGCCGCTGATCCCGGTGTACGTCTTCTACTCGATGTTCGGTTTCCAGCGCACCGGTGACCAGTTCTGGCAGATGGCCGACCAGCTCGCGCGCGGCTTCGTGCTCGGTGCGACCGCCGGCCGTACGACGCTGACGGGCGAGGGCCTCCAGCACGCGGACGGCCACTCGCAGCTGCTCGCCTCGACCAACCCGGCCTGTGTCGCCTACGACCCGGCGTTCGGGTACGAGATCGCGCACATCGTCAAGGACGGGTTGCGCAGGATGTACGGCGAGAACAGTGAGGACGTCTTCTACTACCTCACCGTCTACAACGAGCCGATCCAGCACCCCGCCGAGCCCGCCGATGTGGACGCCGAGGGCATCCTGAAGGGCGTCTACCGCTACAGCAGCGGCGAGAAGGGCGAGATCCCGGCCCAGATCATGGCGTCCGGCGTGGCGGTCCCGTGGGCGGTCGAGGCGCAGCGCATCCTCGCCGACGAGTGGAACGTGAAGGCGGACGTCTGGTCGGCGACCTCCTGGAACGAGCTGCGGCGCGAGGCCGTGGACGTGGAGCGGTACAACCTGCTGCACCCGGAGGAGGAGCAGCGCGTCCCGTATGTGACGCGCAAGCTGTCCGGCGCCCAGGGGCCGTTCGTGGCGGTCTCGGACTGGATGCGGTCCGTGCCGGACCAGATCGCGCGCTGGGTGCCCGGTGCGTACCAGTCGCTGGGTGCGGACGGCTTCGGCTTCGCGGACACGCGGGGCGCGGCGCGGCGGTTCTTCCACATCGACGCGCAGTCGATCGTCCTGGCGGTGCTCACGGAGCTCGCCAAGGAAGGGAAGATCGACCGTTCGGCGCTGAAGACCGCGGTCGACCGGTACGACCTGCTGGACGTGGCCTCGGCGGACCCGGGCGCCGCGGGCGGCGACGCGTAGGGACGAACACACGGCCGCGGGGCGGCGGGACCCTCGGGTCCCGCCGCCCCGCGGCGTTCTCCGTATGCGGTCAGTTCTCCCAGATCTTGAAGGCACGCACCTGGTACGGGGTGCGCGGGACCCAGGTGCCGCCGCCCGGGTACGTGTCGAACTCGCCGGTCTCCGCGCACTCAGCGGACTGGTAGGTGGTGACGGGGCGGCCCGTGCGGTTGACCAGCGCCTGGACGGTGGCGCCCGCCTTCAGTGGTACGCAGCTCTCGATGTCGATGGTGGAGAGTTCGTGGACCTGCCGGGCGCCGGTGAAGTCGGGTTTCGCCCAGAGACAGAGCTGGCCGCTTCCGCAGTCCCCGAGCCGGCCGGGTGCGGCTTGGGCCGGAGCCTGTGGGATGAGCGCGGTGGCGGCCAGGGCGGCCGCGACAACGGTCGTACGCATGTGAATCAACCCCCGTGCTGATGTGGATCTTCCGCACCCACCCTGAGCCGCGCGGCAGCGGCCCGGGAAGGGGCCCGGGGTGGGATCACCCTGATAGGCGACAGCCCCGCCGGAACGTTCCGGCGGGGCTGTCGTACGCGCTGTGTTGACGCCCGGGGGCGCCGGGGCGGGTCAGGTCAGGTCAGATGTGACCGGCGCCCGCGCCTGCCTCGGCGTTCTCCCCGCGCTTGGTCAGGGTGGCGACCAGGGCGGCGATCACCGCGACGATGCCGGCGACCATGAAGGCCGTGCTCATGCCCGAGACGAAGGTGTCGTGGGCGACGCCCACGATCTTGCCCGCGACGTCCGGCGGGGTCCCCTCGGCGACCGGCGGCATGCCGACCTTGATGGCCGAGGACGCCTGCTCCAGCTGCTCGGGCGACAGCGGCGGAAGCTGCGCTTCCTTCCAGTTGCCGGGAAGCTCGGAGTCGACCCCGGCTGCCATGATCGCGCCCAGCACCGCCGTACCGAGGCTGCCACCGACCTGCATGGCGGCCTGCTGCAGACCACCGGCGACACCGGACAGCTCCATCGGGGCGTTGCCCACGATGACCTCGGTGGCGCCGACCATGACCGGTGCGAGGCCGAGGCCGAGCAGGGCGAACCAGATCGACATGGTGAAGGTGCCGGTACCGACGGTCAGCTGGGACATGCCGAACATCGCGACCGCGGTGCACACCATGCCGCCGACGAGCGGAACCCGCGGACCGAACCTGGTGATCATGGCGCCCGCGAGCGGCGAGGCGACGATCATCATGCCGGTCAGCGGCAGCAGGTGCAGACCGCTGTCGACCGGGCTCAGACCGTGCACGTTCTGGAGATAGAAGGTGACGAAGAACAGGCCGCCCATGAAGCCGAAGGCCATCAGCACCATCAGCACCGTGCCCGCGGACAGCGGCACGGAACGGAACATCGCCAGGGGGATCAGCGGTTCCCTGACGCGCTGCTGGACGAGGGTGAACGCGACGAACAGAATGACGGCGGCCACCAGGAAGCCGACCGTCTTGAGGTCGCCCCAGCCCCACTCCGCGCCCTTGATGAGCGCCCAGATCAGGCAGAACATCGCCGTCGACAGCAGCACGATGCCGGCGATGTCGAAGGAGCGCGGCGCGTTCTCGGCGCGGTGGTCCTTGAGGATCAGCACGCCCATGACGAGGGCGATCACGCCGACCGGCACGTTGATGAAGAAGACGGACTGCCAGCTGACGTGCTCGACGAGCACGCCGCCCAGGATCGGGCCGCCCGCGGTCGAGGCGCCGATCACCATGCCCCAGATGCCGATCGCCATGTTCAGCTTCTCGGCCGGGAAGGTGGCGCGCAGCAGGCCGAGTGCGGCCGGCATCAGCAGAGCACCGAAGAGGCCCTGCAGCACGCGGAACGTGATCACCAGGACAACGCTGCCGGAGAAGCCGATGGCCGCCGATGCCGCGGCGAAGCCGACGACGCCGATGAGGAAGGTCTGGCGGTGGCCGAACCGGTCACCGAGCTTGCCCGCGGTGATCAGGGAGACCGCGAGGGCCAGCATGTAGCCGTTGGTTATCCACTGGACATCGGCGAGCGAGGCGCCGAGGTCGTGCTGGATCGCGGGGTTGGCGATCGCGACGATCGTGCCGTCGAGCGCGACCATCATCACGCCGATGGCCACGGAGAAGAGCGTCAGCCAGGGGTGGCCGCGCAGCCCCTTGGCAGGTGCGGGGCCGAAAGGTTCCTGCGACGCCTTTTCGACGGTGGTCTGACTAGTCATACGCGGGAGATTAGTGTCAGTCGCTGACAGTTGACAAACCGATCCACAAGTCGGTAACTGTCACGTAGCTCACAGGTAGGCTGAGCTGGACAAAGCAGGGAAAAGGGGGCCGGTTCAGTGACCGACGGGCAGCGATCCGCAGGCCGGCCCGCCGGGCTGCGCGAACGCAAGAAGCGACGCACCCGGGACGCCCTGCTCCGCGCCGCCCTCGACCTCTTCACCACCCAGGGGTACGAGGAGACCACCGTCGACGAGATCGCCGACGCCGTCGAGGTCTCCCAGCGCACCTTCTTCCGCTACTTCGCGGGCAAGGAGTCGGTCGTCTTCGCCGTCCAGGACATGGTGGAGTCGCGCTTCATCCTCGAACTGCGTCAACGTCCCGCCGCCGAAACCCCTTTCGAGGCCATGCGTCGCGCGGTCCTGGGCGCCTGGAACAGCATCGGAGAGGCCATCGAGGCCCTCATTCCGGTCGAACTCCACATGCGGACGTACCAGATGATCGAATCGACGCCCTCCCTGCTCGCCGCCCACATGCGGCGCAGCGTCGCCCTGGAGGAGCAGATCGCCGGACTCATCGCCGAGCGCGAGGGCCTGGACATGACACGGGATCCGCGTCCGCGCGTCGCCGTCGCCGCGTTCTCCGGAGTGATGCGGGTGACCGGGCAGCTGTGGGGGCGGGGCCGCGACGGGAGCATGGACGCGCTGCGGACGCTGACCGAGACCTATCTGGACCAGTTGGGCCCGGCCCTCGCCGGGGACTGGCGCGCGCACCCGGCCGAGACGGCGCACCTCAACTGAGGTGGTGTGCCGCACGCCTCAGGCGCGACACATGACCGACCTCACAACAGGCGGGCCACGGCGCCCCGATGCGGCACCCCGGCGGCGCCGGGCGCGTCGGAGCGTGCCGCAAGGCCGAACACAGCGTGAGCGAAACGGCGTTCTCTTCCCCGTGGACGGGTGATGTGCGTCACCCGCTTAACGACGCCTTGCGTGCGTCTCCTAATGTGGGCCGGAGTGACTTCCTTCGACTCCTCCCCCACGCTCACCGCCTGGCGCGCTCTGCTCGCCATCGCGGTCGTGTTCGTGATGCTGGCGACCACAGGTTGGACCGCCGTGCGTCATCAGCACTCCGACGCGCCACGCACCGTCGCACTCGCTTCCTGGGCCAAGGGATCGATAGCGGGACGCGCGCTCCCGTCGGCGGATGCGCCTCCGTACAAGCTGGCGCACTTCTTCGCCGCGCTCACGGACGCGCAGGGCACCGGGCTGGCCCGCAAGTACCCCCTCGTGGTGGGGAATCTGAACGGCGCCCCGGTCACCCTGCGCTACCAGGCGAACCGGCTGGCGCTGGAGCAGGCGCGCACGACGGAGCAGACCCGGGTGCACGACCCCAGGCTCTCCCCCGACGGCCGCGCCGAGGCGCAGCACCGGGTGGACCGCTTCCGGTCGATGCTCACCGAAGGCCGGCACTTCCTCGCGTTCGACCCGTCGGGCCGTGGCCACGCCGCCGAGGTGTTCGGCGACCTCGACCGGGCCGACCGGGTCTCGGTGATCGTCCCGGGCGTCGACACGAACCTCCTGACGCTGGAACGCACCGGAAGCAAGACGAACGCCGCGCCCGTCGGCATGGCCAAGTCGCTGTACGCGGCCGAGCACTCCGCACATCCCGGCGTGCGGACCGCGGTGATCGCCTGGGCCGACTACACCGCACCGGCCGGCATCGGCATGGACGCGGCCCTGGGCAACCTCGCCGAGCGCGGGGCGGTCCGGCTGGACGCACTGGTCGGCTCGCTCCCGGGGACCGCTCCCGTCTCGTTGTTCTGCCACAGCTACGGCTCCGTCCTGTGCGGCGTCGCCGCGGACCAACTGCCTGCCCGGGTGACGGACATCGCGGTCGCGGGAAGCCCCGGCATGCGGGCCGACAACGCAGGCCAGCTGCACACCCGGGCCAATGTGTGGGCGATGCGGGACCAGGACGACTGGATCGAGGACGTGCCGAACCTGGAGGTCGGGGGCCTCGGCCACGGGGCCGACCCGGTGGATCCGGACTTCGGTGCGCGGATCGCGTCGGCGGGCGACGCGGTCGGCCACAGCGGCTATTTCGAGCCGGGAACCGAGAGCCTCGGCAACTTCGCCGCAATCGGTGCCGGCGCCTACGCCTCCGTGACCTGCGCCCAGACCGACAACGGCTGCCACAGCCAGATTTCCGGCCATGAGACGTTCTGACACGCGCAACCAACCGCGCGATCGGGTCTGACGCGCGTAGAGACCCGCGACGGACCACGAATTGCGAGGGCCTCCGAAGGGGGACGAGCGGGCAAGTGCCGCATACGATGAGGCACATGGGTGATGTGCTGGCCGGAATTCAGGCCACCTGGGAGTTCGACACCGACTCCGTGCTCATCCGCTTCGAACGGGGTATCCGTACGCCGAGGCTCCTCCAGAGCCTTCGTGAGCGCCGTGTGCCGCATGCGGCGCTGTCGTCGGTGACGCTGACCCCGGGCAAGCGGGGCACGGTGGTGCTGCGTGCGGTCCCGAGACCCGGTGCCGATCCACTGCTGGAGGCGGCGGCCGGGCAGCTGAAGGACGGCTGCGATCCCTACCGCCTGGTGCTCCCCGCCGAACGCGAGACCCTCGCCGAGTACTACGCGGACGAGCTGCGCGCACGGCTGGGACCCGAGGCGGGCGAACCCGCCGACCGGTTCCTGGTCGCGGCGCCCGAGGCCCCGATGCACTTCAAGGCGTACGACGGCAGGGCCAGCTTCGACGGGGACCGGATCTCCTTCCGGTGGTTCTGGACGGGTGCCTCCTCGGAGAAGTGGAAGGCCGGCGACCAGACGTTCCCGGTCACGGAGCTGAGCGGGGTCGAATGGCGCTCGCCCGAGGCCTTCGAGGGCTATCTGCGGCTGGTGCCGCGCGGACTGGAGTCCGTGGGCCCACCCACCGGTACGGGCGCCGGACCGGCGACCACCGGCCCGGGCGCGGGCCTGCTGACGAGCACCGCCCCGAGTGCGCAGCCGACGGCGGCGCGTCCGACCCGCGTGGACCAGGACCCGGCCGCGGTGATCTTCGGCCTCGGCTACGGCCCGGTGCACGAGTCGCTGCCCTTCGCCGCGGCCGTACTGGAATCCGTCCGCAGGAAGCAGACCACGCCCGTCGCGGCCGCGGCCGCCCTGGTGGGCGCGGGACGACGGGATCCGGCGGACATCGCGGAGCGGATCCGCCATCTCGGGGAGCTGCACCAGGCGGGTCTGGTGACGGACGACGAGTTCAGCGCGAAGAAGGCACAACTGCTCGCGGAGCTGTAGCGGCCCGCGGTCCGCGGCCGCTCCTTTCGTGCCGGCGGGTGATACCCCCGTACGAGAGGATCGGCGGCGGACCGGGACCCCGGTATGACGCCGCCGGGCGGCTTGGCTGCCTACCCTGATCAGGCCATGCCCACATCCGCCCCGCCCCCGCCCTCGTCACCGCCGCCCGCGCACCCTCCGGCGGACGGTCTGCTGAGCGCCGCCCTCCGCAATCTGCGCGAGATCGGCCATGCGCTGTCCCACCCGTCCCATCCCCCGACACCGCTCCTGGCCGACGCCACGAAGCGGTGGCGGCGCCTGCTGCCGTACGTCGTCGTCCTGGGACTCGCCGCGACCTTCATCCCGGTCACGATCACCGTCCTGAACAACCAGTACGCCCTGGGCGGTGGCATCGCGGGAGCGCTCGCCGTCGCGCAGGCAGCGCCGCTGCTGATGCTGGCGCACCGCCCGCTGCAGGCCTGGTGGATCATCTTCCCGGCCCAGATCCTGGGTGCGGTCGTCCTGCTCGGGCAGGACGGCGGGCAGAACACCGCCTGGCCGTGGACACCGCCCGGTCTCGTCGGCTACCTCTTCCTGCTCCTGGCGCTGGGCCTGCGCGAGCGGCGGCAGACCCTGGTCGGCGTCTGGCTGGCGACCGGCGCCGCAGGGCTCGTCCTGTTCCTGGTCTCCTCGCACCGCGGCGCCGACAACTCGCTCCTGCTGGTCATCCTCAGTGCCGTGGTGCTGGTGATCGGCGCGACGGTACGGGAACGGGGCGACGCCCAGCGCCGGCTCGCCGAGCAGGAGACGATCAGCGAGGCCGAGCGGGCCCAGCGGACGCTGCTGGAGGAGCGGACCAGGATCGCCCGCGAACTCCACGACGTGGTCGCGCACCACATGTCGGTGATCACGGTCCAGGCCGACTCGGCCCCGTACCGGCTGGAGGGGCTGTCGGACGAGGCGCGCGAGGAGTTCGGTTCGATCGCCGCGAGTGCGCGGGAGTCCCTCGGGGAGATGCGGCGCCTGCTGACGGTGCTGCGCAGCGAGGGCACGGAGGGCGAGCGGGCGCCCCAGCCGGGGCTCGACCGGGTGCAGCAGCTGGTGGAGGCGACGGTACGGGCCGGGCTGCCGGCCGAGCTGTCGCTGCCGGCCGGGCTGCCGGACCTGCCGCCGCTGGTGGATCTGTCCGCGTACCGGATCGTGCAGGAGGCCCTGGCGAACGTGGTCCGGCACGCGCCGGGTGCCCGGACCCGGGTGTCGGTCAGCTCCGACGGTGCGCATCTGACGGTGCTGGTCGTCAACGACCCGCCGGAGCACACGGGTTCGTCGCTCGCTCCGCGCACTCCTCTGGAGACGACGGGCACGGGACACGGGCTGGTCGGCATGCGCGAACGCGTACGGTTGACCGGTGGCACGCTCGACACCGGCCCACTGCCGGACGGCGGTTTCCGGGTGGCCGCGCGGCTCCCTCTCCCCCCGGCCTCACCCCCTTCCGATGCCGCTTCTGTCTCTTCTGCCCCGCCCCCGAATCCGGAGTACTCGTGACCATCCGTGTGATCATCGTCGACGACCAGGCCATGGTGCGGGCGGGATTCGCGGCGCTGCTGGCGGCGCAGACCGACATCGACGTGGTCGGTGAGGCGCCGGACGGCCGCCAGGGCGTCCACGTCAGCCGCCACACCCACCCGGACGTGGTCCTGATGGATGTGCGGATGCCCGAGATGGACGGCCTGGCGGCGGCGCGCGAGCTGCTGAACCCGCCGGTGGGCGTGGTGCATGTGCCGAAGGTGCTGATGCTCACCACCTTCGACGTGGACGACTACGTGTACGAGGCGCTGCGCGCCGGCGCGTCCGGTTTCCTGCTGAAGGACGCCCCGCCGGCGGACCTGATCTCGGCGGTCCGGGTGGTGGCGGCCGGCGACGCGCTGCTGGCGCCGTCCGTGACGCGGCGCCTGATCGCGGACTTCGCCCGGCAGCGGCCGTCCGGAGCCGGCCGCAGCGGGCCGGCGCTGCGACTGAACGGCCTGACTCCGCGCGAGACGGAGGTGCTGGGGCTGATAGCTCGGGGGCTGTCGAACCAGGAGATCGCGGGGCGGCTGGTGCTGGCGGAGCAGACGGTGAAGACCCATATCGGACGGGTGCTGGCCAAGCTGGACCTGCGCGACCGCGCCCAGGCGGTGATCTTCGCGTACGAGGCGGGGCTGGTGGTACCGGGCGAGGGGTGAGGGCAGCCCCCCGAACGCCCTCGGGTCAGCTCCCCGTACACCCCCTACCCCGGTATCACCCCGCACTTGGCCCCCCGGTGTGACGCCCCTGCGCCCGTCGTCTTCCTACCTTCCTCTGCGACGCGCCGAACGGCGTGCGGGAGCCGGTTCAGCCGGAGAGGGAGGGTCGGATGCGCCGCTATGCGAGGACCTTGGTCGCGGTCGCCCTGGCGACCACCATCGTGACAGGGACCGCCGGCTGGGCGTCGGGGAACGCCCAGCAGGCGCTGACGGGGCCGCCGCCCGGCACCGCTGCCTGGCGGTCGGACCACGTACTGGGACGGGAGCTGCCCGATCCGGCGCGCGACACACCCGCCGAAGTGGCCCGATTCTTCCGGGGGTTGAGCGAGAAGGACCAGCAGTCCCTGATCACCCGGCATCCGCTCGTCGTGGGGAACCTCGACGGCGTACCCGTCGAACTGCGCTACCGGGCCAACGCCCTGGCACTGAAGGCTGATCACGACCCCCGGTACGCAGGCCTCGCTGCGGACCCGCAGCGCCGGATCCTCGCGTTCGACCCGCGCGGTCGCGGTCAAGTCGCCGAGGTCTTCGGGGACTTGACCACCGCGGACCGGGTGTCCGTCGTGGTTCCTGGTTCGGACATCGACGCCGGGACCTTCGACCGTACGAACGATGTCTACGGCACACCGGCCGGCATGGCCAAGTCGCTGTACGCGGAGACCGGTCCAGGCAGTGCGGTGATCGCCTGGGCCGGGTACACCACCCCCGTCGGCGTCGGCGTGGACGCCGCGACCGGATCGCTCGCCGAGGCCGGCGCGGACCGGCTGACCCGGTTCACGGACGGGCTCACGGCTGCCGGCGTGCCCGCGCCCACCGTGTTCTGCCACAGCTACGGCTCCGTCGTCTGCGGCCTCGCCGCGCCCCGGCTGCACGTCGGCGACCTGGTCGTCCTCGGCTCGCCCGGGATGCGCGCCGACAACGTCGGCGACCTGCACACCGATGCCAGGGTCTGGGCAGCCAAGGACCCCGACGACTGGATCGACAACGTGCCGAACGTCGAGTTCGCCGGCCTGGGCCACGGCGCCGACCCGACCTCCCCGGAGTTCGGCGCCCGCCGGGTGCCGGCCGCCGACGCCCACGGGCACACCGGCTACTTCGCCCCCGGCACCGAGTCCCTCCACGCCTTCGCCGCGATCGCGGACGGCACGTACACCGGGGCCTCGGACACGGAAGGGGACCTGCGATGAGCCTGCGCGCCCTCGCCTCCCGTATCGAATCGCGCACCCCCGCCCACCGCGACCGCGCCCTCGACGGTCTGCGCGCCCTGGCGCTGCTCGCCGTACCCACCGGACACTGGCTGCTCGGCGGGTTCCGGCTCGACGACGACGGCGCCCTGCACAACGCCAGTCCGCTCTCGGCCTTCGGCGCACTCGCCCCTTTCAGCTGGGTGCTCCAGATGCTGGGCGTCTTCTTCCTGGTCGGCGGGTACGCCTCGGTGCTCTCCTACCGCCGGAGGAAGTCCACGACGGGGGCCTGGCTGCGTGGCCGGATGGCCCGCCTCGGCCGGCCGGTGCTCGGGGGGACGGCCGTCTGGGCGGCGATGATCCCGGTGCTGCACGCGCTCGGTGTGCCGGGCGACACGCTGCGGACCGGGTCGACGCTGGTGATCCAGCCGCTCTGGTTCGTCGGCGTGTACGCGGTGGTCACCGCGCTGACGCCGTACTGCATCCGGATGGCGAAGAGACTCGGCGGCTGGGCCGCGGCCCCGCTGCTCGGCGCGGTCGCCGTCGTCGACCTGCTGCGCTACGGGCCGCTCGGCGACGCGATGCCCTCCTGGCTGAGCATGCTGAACATCGTTCCCGGCTGGCTCTTCGCGTACCAGCTCGGCGTCTCCTGGGGCGAGGGCCGGATCGGGAAGCGGGGCGCCCGGTTCCTGCTCGTAGGGGGAGGCGTTCTGTTCGCCGTTCTGCTGCTGCTCTTCCACTACCCGGCGTCGATGGTCGGGGTGCCGGGCGAGGCACGTACCAACTCGCATCCGCCGTCGTTGCTGGTCCTGGCGCTGGCCGCCACGCAGAGCGGTGCGGCGATCCTGTTGCGGAGGCGGATCGGCGGACTGCTGCGCAGGCCTCTGGTCTGGGCGCCGGTCGTGGTGATCAACCTGTCGGCGATGACGATCCTGTGCTGGCACCAGACGGCGATGCTGGCGGCAGCGGTACCGGCGTCGTTCGCCGGTGCGGTGCCCGGACTGACGACCGGTCCGGACACGCTCGGCTGGCTCCTCGCCCGGCCGGCCTGGATGCCGGTGTTCGCGGGGCTGCTGGTGCTGATCGCACGGTACGCGAGGAGGTTCGAGGCGCCGTGGAAGGCGGGGACGCGGGCCGCCACCGCCCGTCGGGCGGTGGCGGGGGTGCTGGCGGTGGGATTCGCCGTGTTCGCACTGGGGTGAGTCCGTGGTCAGGGTCCACCCGACTCGGCGGCACGGACATGCGAGCATGCGTACCGGTGTTGGACGAGCGCGACGGGGAGACGGTGGATGCGGTTGTTCTCGGGGCCCTGGGGAGAGCTTCGTGTGTTCGCGGACGAGGCTCTCCCCCCGGCTGCCGGTGGCATGGCCGACGTCTCCGCGCGGTTCGGCGTCGGGTTCAGGCCGGCGCTTCTGCGCTTCCCCCGGTGGGCGGCGTGGCCGGAGGCTCCGTACGTGGCGGTGTGGCCCGACGACGGTGTCCTGCCTGATCTGACGGAGGACGCCGTTGAGGCATCGGACGATCTGGCGGGCGTGGTGCTCGCCGAGCTCGTGCGGCACAAGTGCTTCGTCTGTGGCGCCAGGTTCGAGGTGGTCCGCCCCGAAACGGCGATCCCTGTCCTGGGACGCAATCTGGCCCGGCACCGCATCGTGAGCGGGTGCCCGGCCTGCGGCAGCGACTTCGGACGTTCCCGGATCGACGGTCTCGCTCTGTCGCAGTTGCCCTGACACACGCCACCGGTTGCCGCCGCAGCCCCTACTCGCGCGCGGCGGACGTCGAGCTCATGTCCGGGTAGCGGTCCCCCGCCACCTGGCCGGCGATCGGCTCCAGCAGCGCCAGCTCCTCGGCCGACAGCGTGAGCCGGGTCGCGCCGACGTTCTCCCGCAGCCGGCTGCTCTTGCGGGTGCCGGGGATCGGCACCACGGCCAGCCCGTGCACCTGGGCCCGCTGCTGCACCCAGGCGAGCGCCACCTGGGCCGCGGTCGCCCCGTGCGCGGCGGCGATCTTGTGGACCGGCTCCAGCAGTGCGGCGTTCACCTTCGCGTTGTCGCCGGTGAAGCGCGGCTGGAACTGCCGGAAGTCGTTCTTCGACAGGTCCTTGCCCGCGTCCGCGAACGCCCCGGTCAAGAAGCCCCGGCCGAGCGGCGAGTACGGCACGAAGGTCACGCCCAGCTCCACCGCGGCGGGCACGGCGCTGCGCTCGACGTCCCGGCTGAAGAGCGACCACTCGGACTGGAGGGCGGCGATGGGGTGCACGGCGTGCGCCTCGCGCAGCTCCGCACCGGTCACCTCGCTCAGCCCGAGCTGCTTGACCTTGCCCTGTTGCACCAGCTCGGCCATCGCACCGACGGACTCCGCCAGCGGTACGGACGGGTCGCGGCGGTGCATGTAGTAGAGGTCGATGACGTCGGTGTTCAGGCGGCGCAGGCTGTTCTCGACCGCCTGCCGGATGTACGCGGGGTCGTTGCGCACGCCCCGGTAGTGCGGGTCGTCCTCGCGCCGCTCGATGGCGAACTTCGTGGCGAGGGTGATCTCGTCCCGGTGCGCGCCGACGAAGGGCGCGATGAACTTCTCGTTGGCGCCGAGGCCGTACACGTCGGCGGTGTCGAACAGGGTGACACCTGCGGAGAGGGCCGTCTCCAGGGTCTCGCGTGCTGCGGACTCGTCGGTGTCGCCGTAGAACTCGCTCATGCCCATGCAGCCGAGCCCCTGGACGCCGACCTGCGGGCCACCGCTGCCGAGCTCCACTGTGGCGATCTTGTTGTCAGTCATCAGGCACTGGGCCTTTCCGGCACCCGCTGGGCGCCTGCGTAGAACTCGATCTTGTAGTCGAGGACGGCGAGGGTGTCCTGGAGCTCCGCGATCCGCGTCCTGACGTCGCGGCGGGTCGCCTCCAGCAGTTCCTTCCGCTCCTCGGCGGTGTGCTCGCCCTCGCGCAGCAGTTCCGCGTAGCGGACCATGTCGGCGACCGGCATTCCGGTCAGCCGCAGCTTGCCGACGAAGGCGAGCCAGTCCAGGTCCGGGTTGGTGAAGCGGCGTTGTCCCGTGTGCGACCGGTCGACGTGCGACACCAGGCCGATCCGCTCGTACCAGCGCAGCGTATGAGCGCTCAGCCCGGTGAAGGCGGCCACCTCGCTGATGGTGTAGCGGTCCTGGCCGTCCGGACGCCGATGGGGCAGGGGGGCCGATGCGCAGGCGTCCGTTCGCGTCGACGTGGTCTCGGTCTCCGTCTCCGTCACCGTCATGTCCTCCACGCTAGAACCTTGGAGTGCACTCTAAGCAAGCGCTGCCGGATGCGAGTTTCCGGAAGACCGCACGAAATCCCCTTGCGCAATGGTCAAGAGTCGTTGACCATTGAGCACATGCCTGCCGATGATCTCCCCGAGACGTTTCACGTCACCACTGACGAGCAGCTACGCGCCGTCTCCAATCTCACACGCCACCGGATCATGGCCGTGCTCCGCTTCGAGCCGGCGACGATCACGCAGATCGCCGGACGGGTGGGCCTCGCGAAGGGGAGTTCCAGCTATCACGTGCGACTGCTCGAGCGGGCCGGCCTGGTGAAGGTGGTCCGGACGCGCAAGGTCCGGGGGGTCACGGAGCGGTACTACGCGATGGCCTCCCGCACGATCACGCTGCCGGATCCCGGGGCCGGGCAACCCGACACGCTGATGCGGCACGCGGTGGCGGACCTGGAGGCGGCACCGGCGGACGGCGAGCGGTACGTACGGATGGCGCATCTGCGGCTCACCGAGGAGCAGTTCGGGGAACTGGGCGCGCGACTGGAGGCACTGGCGGACGAGTACCGGGAGCTGTCCGATCCGTCGCTGCCGGACGTGTCACTCGCCTTCGCGCTGTTCCGTCCGGCTCCGCGCGAGCAGGCAGAGGAGGCCTCCGAGTGATGCAGGACGCAAAGAAGTTGCCGTCCGGATTCGGACGACTGTGGACCGCGCAGACGGTGTCCTCGCTCGGTGACGGGGTGACGCACGCCGCGCTGCCGCTTCTCGCTCTGACGTTGACGCGAAATCCGATGGCGCTCGCGGTCGTCACGGCCGCCGGGACCCTGCCGTGGCTGCTCTTCGGGGTGCTCGGCGGTGCGCTGGTGGACCGCTGGGACCGCCGGCGCACGATGTGGGTCGCGGACGCGGCACGAGCGGTGCTGCTCGCGATACCGGTGGCGGCGGCCGCGCTCGACATGCTGAGCATTCCACTGCTCGCGATCGTCGCCTTCCTGCTCGGCCTCGGCGGACTCTTCTTCGACACGGCCGCCACGGCCTACCTGCCGGATCTGCTCGGCCGCGCCCCCGCCCTCCTGGAGCGCGCCAACTCCCGCCTGCGCGGCACCCAGACCGCCGCGTCCGGCTTCGTGGGGCCGCCCGCGGGCAGTGCACTGCTCGCGCTCGGGCGGGCGCTTCCGCTGCTGGCCGACGCGGTGTCGTTCGCGCTCTCCGCACTTCTCGTACGGTCGCTGCCAGCCATGCCCAGGCCCCTGCCGGAGGCCCGCGAGTCACTGCTTCGACAGGCGCGGGCCGGGGCCTCGTACGTCTTCCGGGATCAGTTGCTGCTCGGGCTCGCTCTCCGTCCGGCCGTCGGGAACGTCGCCTTCCTCGCCGTGGAGACCGTGCTCGCCCTCTTCGCGCGCGACCGACTCGGCATCCACACCTTCGGCTTCGGCCTGCTGCTCACGGCGGAGGCCGCGGGCGGCCTGCTCGGCGCGGGCATCGCCTCCTTCCTCGGCCGACGACTCGGCACCGGCACCGCGCTGACCTGCACGGCCGCGGTCGAGGGTCTTGCCGTTCTCGGGCTTGCCGCCGCCCCGAATCCGTACGTGGCCGGGCTTGCGCTCGCCGTCTGCGGGGCGGGCATGGGCGCCACGATGGTGCTCGGCCCGTCCCTCCGCCAGGCGATCGTCCCGGCCCACCTGATGGGCCGCGTCGCCTCCACCTCCCGCATGCTCGCCATGTGCGCCGCCCCGTTCGGCGCCTTCCTCGGCGGCTGGCTGGCCACCACGTACGACCTGCGCACCCCGCTCTACGCCGCCGCCGGTCTGCTCCTCGCCATGACCGCCCTCACAGCGACCATGACCTCCAACCGCCGGGTCGAGGCAGCCCTGCGTGGCGCCGCCCCGGACGACAGTCCGGACCGACCGGAATCCGAGGATGCCGCTCGGGAGGGCGTACCCGGCCTGTCGTGACGCTTTCCGCCTAAGGGCTGTCCCGCAATTCCTGGTGGATCAGCGCGCGGCGTCAGATGCGGTGCATCGCAAGGCGGAGGGACGCCCGAATACTGGATGTATTCGGGCGTTCCGACAACGCGGCGAGGTGCCGTAGCTGTCGTCGCACGCCCGCCAGGAATTGCGGGACAGCCCTTAGGCCACTGCGGGGAGCCCCGCGAGGGCGAAGCGCCTGAAGAACCTCCGGAGCCGACCATTTACTCTCGTACGTATGCAGAGCCTGGCGATGATCGACAACTGGCCCGTCCCCACCGCGACAGCAGCCGTCGTACGAGCGGACGGCACCGTCCTCGGCAGGCACGGCCCGACCGCGCACCGCTTCCTGCTCGCCTCCGTCACCAAGCCGCTCGCCGCCTACGCGGCGCTGGTGGCGTACGAGGAGGGCGCGGTCGAGCTCGACGAGCCGGCCGGTCCCGAGGGGTCCACTGTCCGGCACCTGCTCGCCCACACCAGCGGTCTCGCGTTCGACGAGCACCGGGTCACGGCCCCGCCCGGCACCCGGCGGCTGTACTCCAACGCGGGCTTCGAGGTCCTCGGCGACCACATCGCGAAGGCCACCGAGATCCCGTTCCCGGAGTACCTGCGCCAGGCGGTGCTGGAGCCCCTGGGGATGACCGCGACGACGCTGGACGGCTCGCCCGCCCGAGACGGCGTCTCGACGGTCGACGACCTGGCGCGGTTCGCGGCCGAGGTCCAGGCCCCGCGTCTCCTCGACCCGCGCACGGTGCTGGAGGCGCAGAGCGTCGTCCACCCCGGGCTGAAGGGCGTCCTGCCTGGCTACGGCCACCAGAACCCCAACGACTGGGGCCTCGGCTTCGAGATCCGCGACCACAAGTCCCCGCACTGGACGGGCTCTTCGTCCTCCCCCGCAACCTTCGGACACTTCGGCCAGTCGGGCACGTTCCTGTGGATCGACCCGGCGGCGGGCGCGGCCTGCGTGGCGCTCACCGACCGCGCCTTCGGACCGTGGGCCGCCGAGGTGTGGCCGCCGTTCACGGACGCGGTACTGGCGGAGCTGAAGGCGTAACGGGCTCGGCGGCGGTCAGGCACTCGAACCACACCGCCTTGCCGCCGCCGTCACGGCGCACCTCCACGCCCCACTTGTCCGCGACGGCATCCACCAGCAGCAGCCCCCGTCCGCCCTCGTCGAGGACGTCACCCGCACCCACGACGGGCATCCTCGGGCAATCGTCCGCCACTTCGACGCGGACGCCCTCGCCGCCCGGGAGCCGGAAGATGAACGTCTGGCAGCGGCGGCCGGGGACATGCCGGACGACATTGGCGATCAGCTCGGTGAGCGCGAGCTCCGCCGCGTCGGCCACGGCCGCCAGGCCCCACCCGTTGAGGTAGAGCCGCAGGATGCGCCGCAGGTGCCGGGCCGAGTGCTCGCCCATGGCGAAGTCGGCGCGGTAGACGGGCTCTTCGGACTCGGTCCGGGGAGCGATTACGTGATTCATGTCACCATCGTGCGAGCAGGTGACTACGCTCGGCTACGTACGGAAACGAACGCCGCGAGGCGTTGCACACCGGAGGTCCCGCCGTGGCCAACGTCCAGTCACTCGATCCCAGCGCCTCCCCACTGGACTACTACGGCTGGGAATTACGCCGCCTGCGCGAGGCCGCGGGCCTGAACCAGGCCCAGTTGGGCGAGATCATCTTCTGTACGGGATCATTGATCGGCCAGATCGAGACCACGAAGAAGATCCCCACCCGCGACTTCTCCGAACGGGTCGACGCCGCGCTCGGTACGGACGGGACGTTCTCCCGGCTGATGGGCCTGGTCCTGCGCAGCCAGCTGCCGACCTGGTTCCAGCCGTACGCGGAGATGGAGGTCAGCGCCTCGTACATCTCGACCTACCAGGCGCAGTTGGTCTACGGGCTGTTGCAGACGGAGGCGTACGCGCGGGCGGTGCTGGCCACCGGGATGCCCGACGACCTGGACGGCCTGCTCGCCGCCCGCATGGAGCGCCAGCGCATCCTGGAGCGCGAACGGCCGCCGCTGGCATGGGCCATCCTCGACGAGGCCGTACTGCACCGGCCGATCGGCGGCCATGAGGTCATGCGCGCCCAACTGGTGCGGTTGTTGGACTTCGCCACCCACCGCTGGATGCGAATCCAGATCCTGCCCTTCGCCGCCGGTGAACACTCAAGTCTGGCTGGCTCGTTCACCACCATGCGCTTCGATGACGACCCGGACATCGTCTACACCGAGGACATCATCTCCGGCCATATGACCGCCAGCCCCGACACGGTCCGGGAGGGCTCGCTCCGATACGCTCACTTGCAGGCCGCCGCCCTCTCCGTGGAGGATTCGGCGGCTCTGATCGCCCGCGTGATGGAGGAGCGTTATGGAGACCGGCCCCGACCTGAAGACCGCGCAGTGGCGTAAATCCAGCTACAGCGGAAACACCGGCGGCGAGTGCGTCGAGTGCACCGTCACCGGCGGCGCCGCATGGCGTAAGTCGTCGTACAGCGGAAACACCGGCGGCGACTGCGTCGAGGTGGCCGACGGCTGCGCCGCCTCCGTGCCCGTCCGCGACAGCAAGGACCCCTCCGGGCCCGTCCTCGTCATCGGGACCGACGCCTGGCGCGGCTTCGTGGCCGGTCTCTGCGCGAACTGAGCTCGTCCCGGTCCATCCGGTGAGGAGCGACGAATGCACGGCGTGGCCGGCCTGTCTCCGAGCAGTCGCCGAAACCGCGCGGACCGTACCGCCGGGGAAGCCGTCAGCGGGGTGGGCGACATGGAGCAACCTGCTCACCTGCGCCGGCGGTTCCGGCGTGTCGTGAGGTCGCTTTCCCGGCACGCCCCGAGGGTGGCGGGAAAGCAACCTCACGAGAAGGGGCGAGAGATGCCCGAAGTCACCACTCCGTACGCGACCGGCACGCCGTGCTGGGTCGATCTGATGGTGAAGGACCAGCAAGCGACTCTGGACTTCTACCGGGACCTGCTCGGCTGGCAGGGGCAGCCCAGCCCGGCCGAGTTCGGCGGATACGCGGTGTGTGAGCTGAACGGCAGGGCAGTGGCCGGTATCGGCAGGACGATGGCTCCCGAAGGGATGCCGGAACCACCGACCGTGTGGACCAGCTACCTGGCCTCCACCGATGCCCAGGCCACCCAGGACGCCATCGTCGCCGCTGGAGGCACTCTGCTGGCCCCGGTGACCGACATCGGCGACATGGGGCGGATGCTGATCGCCGCCGACCCGCAGGGCGCGGTGTTCGGGGTGTGGCAGCCCGGCTCCTTCTCCGGTGCCCAGGTGGTCAACGAGGCCGGTGCGCTGACCTGGAACGAGCTGCACACCAGCGATGTGCTCGCCGCCACCGCCTTCTACGGCGAGGTGTTCGGCATCGAGATCCGTCCGCTGGACGGCGCGGACTCCTACTGGGAGGTACGGGTCGGCAACCGTGCGGTCGGCGGCGCCACCCTGCTGGCCAACGACCCGCCCGGCACACCCGGCGCACTGGCTGACCTACTTCGCGGCCGACGACGTGGAATCCTCCGTGGACGCGCTGGTCCGGCAGGGCGGCAGCGTCCTGGTGCCGCCGTTCGACATGATGGCCGGCCGGATGACCGTGGTCGCCGATCCGCAGGGCGGCGTGTTCGCGATGATCAAGCCGACGCCCATGTGACCCCCTCCGCATCGCGCACCGCGGCCCGCCCGGGAGTACCGGGCGGGCCGCACGCGCATTCGCCGGGCGCCCCCTCCCTGGCGGGGGCCGACGCCATGTGCGTCTTCTCGTAACGGGTGCGGTCGGTCCACGGGGCGTCGCCCCGGCAGGGGCCCCGTCATCGGCGGCCCGGTACGTTTCCGCGTGAAGAAGCAGCGCTTCCGCAGGGGTGGGGCCGGCACCGAAATGGGATCAAGCCATGACATATCGGCTGGAGGACCGCCCTTGTGGCAGGGCCGGATCCCTCCGACGGTGCGGAGATCAGGATCGGCGGGAACCTTCGGCCCGTTGCCGGACACGTACAGGGCATGGAGCTGAACGACGCTGATCCCGCCGGCCCGGTCGGAGGGATATCCGACCGGGCCCTGTGGGCAAGGGCCGTCGACGGGGACCGGGAGGCATTCGGCCGGATCTTCGACCGTCACGGGAAGAGCGTCTACAACTATCTGTTCCGGCGGACGGCCGACTGGTCCGAGGCCGAAGACCTCACGTCGACCGTGTTTCTGCATGCCTGGCGCCGGCGGTCCGAGACCGTACTCGACCGCGACTCGGCCCTGCCGTGGCTGCTCGGCATCGCCGACCGCCTGGTGTCGAACACCAGGCGGCGGCTGAGGCGGGCCGAGGCGTTGCTGCACCGGCTCGTCTCGCACGACGAGCCGGTGGGCGACCACGCGGACCGCGTCGCCGTCCGGGTCGACGACGAGCGTCGTATGTCGGAGATCCACCGGGCGCTGGCCCGCCTGCCCCGCCACGAACGCGAGGTCATCGAGCTCTGTGTGTGGTCGGGCCTGGACCAGCAAGCGGCCGCGGCCACGCTGAAGGTGGCAGTAGGAACCGTGAAGTCCCGACTGCACCGGGCACGGCGAAGGCTGGGGGCCGACCTCGTCGACGGGGTCATGGTCGCGGCGTCATTCAGTTCCAGGAATCCCGTCAACGCGGAAGAGGTCGCACGATGAATGACAAGCAGGGCATTCCTGCGGCTCCTTCCGATCGTGATCTGCCGAGTCATCGGCGGACCCGAGAGGAGCTACTGATGAAGATCGACTCAGAAGGCAACCAGGCTTCACTGCGCAGCAGGTGGGGAGTGCCGCTGGCGGTCGCCACCGGTGTTGCGGTGCTGAGTGTCGGGGCCGTGGCCGTCTTCAGCGGGGCAGGGGAAGCCCAGCCGGTTCTCGCCTCCCCCGCCGGAAACCCGAGCCCCGCCGCATCACCGAGTGCGGGCGCCACGCACGGCTCCACGTCGGGCGGAGCCGGCGAGGCGCCGTCCTCGGGTCAGGCGTCGTCCACGCCGGACACCTTCACCGTCACCAGCGGGAAGACGACCCCGATCGACGCGGGAACCGTCAGCAGGATCCTGTCCTCCTGCCTGGGTTCGGACGCATCGCGCTACCACGCGGTGATCGGGGTCCGCACTCCCGTCGCCTCGCAGGACTGGGACGGCGTGGTCGTCGCCGTCGACTCCGCCGGCCAGTACGTGCAGTGCGAGTCGAAGGGCGACAAGGGCAACAGCCCGGACTCCCCGCCCACGTTCATCAACAACCGCCTGTGGGGCACCGGTCGTACGATCGCGTACTTCGACTCCATCGGCTCACTCGTCGGCAAGAAGCAGCTCGTCATGCTGGGCGCCGGGCACCACGCGCCCAACGTTGCCAAGGTGACCATCAGCTACGGCGACGACCCGAAGCAGTACCCGGCGGTCATGGCAGGCGGCGCGTTCGTCTACGCGGCAGCTCTCGCCACCGACTCGTCCCACCTCGACCCGCAGGAAGCGGCGGGCCCGAACCCCTACGTCCATGCCTACGACGCATCCGGCAAGGAGATCTACAACCAGGCGAAGGACCCGCAGTTCGCCCGGTAGCAGCGGGCCCGGGGCCGTCGCGAGACCACACCGGGCCGCCCCGGACATGAGAGGTCCCGGCCCTGCGGTGGGGCCGGGACCTCTCGCTTCGGTCAGCGGTCCGTCACCGCCGTCGTCAGAGCGTCGACACACGCCCCGCGTACCGCTGGGTCCACCCTGTGCCGGTGTTGGCGGTGAGCACCACGTCGTAGTAGCCGTGCTCGGTGGGCCAGCGGACGACGGTGGAAGCGCCGCCGGGGACGATGAACTTCCGGGTGCCGCCGATGTAGTCGTTGGCCTTCAGGGTGTAACGGACGGGGTGCTTACCATCGTTGTGCAGCCTCAGCCTGACCTCGGCGCGCCTGCCCCTGACCAACTCCGCCTCGACGCGCGGAATGCCGATGCGCTTCTTGCTTTCACCCTCGGGGATCACCTGTCCGGCGAAGGAGCGCAGGAAGCCGTCGGGTCCGTAGACGGAGAAGGCGTACTTGCCGTCGGTTTCGTTCGTGTCCCAGGTGTACGAACCCGGGGTCGCCGCGCTCACCGTGTACGGCGTGTTGGCGAAGGCGAGGTACTGGTCGGGGAAGACCTGGAGGCTCACCGCCTTGCCTTCCGGGCCGCCGGTCAGCGTCATGGACGCGGTCACCGTGCCGGCGGAGCGGTTCTCGGTGAAGGTGGCGTGCGGGTGGAAGGAGAGGCCGCGCGGCTTCATCCGGTCCTCCGGCAGCTCCGGCGGAGTCCCGGTGACCGGGTCGGCGATGACGACCGGACCCGGACGCGGGTGCGCGAAGTCGATCGCGCTGGTCAGGTCACCGGCGATGGAGCGGCGCCAGTCGGTGATGTTCGGGCAGGTGAACGGCTTGCCCAGTGAAGCGGCCCAAATCTCCAGGAACTTCACCGTCGAGGTGTGGTCGAACACCTCCGACGCGACATAGCCGCCCCGTGTCCACGGGGAGACCAGCAGCATCGGCACCCGGGGGCCGAAGCCGTACGGAGTGGTGCCGGAGAACTCACCGGGCGTGCCCGCCTCGGGGCGCGGGGGCAGGACGTGGTCGAACTTTCCGTCGTTCTCGTCGTAGGTGATGATCACCAGGGTGTGGTTCCAGATGTCCTCGTTGCTCTGGAGCGTCTTGAGGACCTTGTTCATGTACCGCTCACCGTGCACCGTGTCGAAGCCCGGGTGCTCGCTCCACGCGGCGGGCATCACCACCCAGGAGACCTCGGGAAGCGGGTGCTCCGCCCCCGGCTCGCAGGCCGCGATCAGGTCGCGGAGTACGGCGTCGAGGTTCGCCTCGGAGTCGTCGTTGGGCGTGGTGGCGCCCTCGTAGACGAAGGAGTTGGCCTTCCAGATCTTGCCGGTGCCGGGTTCGAGGTCGGCCGCGTCGGCCGTGCGCGGGTCGAAGGAGGCGAAACTGTTGGTGACGTTGCAGCCGTACTCGCCGACGTAGCCGCTCTGGAGGCTGCCGCGGACGCCGTTGCCGCTGTTGTCGGAGTAGACCCGCCAGTCGATGCCGGCCTGCTGGAGCTGCTCGGGGACGGTGGTCCAGCTGCGGCTGTAGTCGTTCTGCTTGGCGTTGGTGATCTCGCCGCCCGCCGAACCGGTCATCAGGTAGTAGCGGTTCGGGATGGTCGGCCCGTGCAGCGAGCAGAAGTTCATGTCGCAGACGGTGTACTGGGAGGCGAGCGAGTACATCCACGGCATGTAGTCGGGTGTGTAGTACCACATGCAGTGGTCGCCCTTGTCCTTCACCCAGGTGTTCCACCGCCCGTCGTTGGCACCGTAGAAGTTGTGGTTGTCGCTCCAGGTGGCGGTCGACACGGCGGGGGTCACGATGGCGCCGGTGGCGTCGCGCTGCTGGAAGACGTCGGTGCCGTCCTGGAACTTCAGGACCTGCTTGTCGTCGTGCCCGCGTACACCGGGCATCTGGCCGAGGTAGTGGTCGAAGGACCGGTTCTCCTGCATGAGGATCACCACGTGCTTCAGGTCGGATATGTCTCCGTTGAAGCCCTTGGGCAGGTGGTACTCGGCCGCACTGGCCTGCGCCCCGCCGGCCGCCTCGGCGACCGGGCCGGCGGCCATGGCGCCGAGGGTGACGGCGGCGGTCTGGAGCATCCGGCGCCGGGTGATGCGGAATTCGCCGGCGGTGCTCTCGATGCCGGGACGCGGGGATTCGGTGATGCTGGGAGTCATCAGGGGGACCTCTGGGGGAGAGTGATTCAAGGGGGGGACCGTCGGCGCGTGCCTGCGAAAACTAGGCCGCCGGGGCGAACGGCGGGCGAACCAAGGACGTACTCCTGAGGCACCGGCAGATTTCCATGGGGTGCGATGCCGGGTCGAGATGCTTCACGGTGATAGCCGAAACTCGCGCCCGGTTGGCCGGTCGGCCGGTCTTGCCATCTCGCTGGTCGGTGATCGCGGGGCCCGGTACCCTCCCCGGCCATGACCGACATAGTCCGCGCCACCGCTTCCGACGTCCCGGCGCTCGCCGATGTCCTCGCCAGCGCCTACGCCGAGGACCCCGTCTGGTCCTGGCTGATGCCGCACGACCGGGACCGGCGGCTGCGGCTGCTGTTCACCGCGCATCTGGCCCAGCAGGTCCCGGCGGGCCGGGTGTGGACCGACCCGGACCGCACGGTGGCGGCGGTGTGGGCGCAACCCGGGCAGTGGAAGCTCCCGGTGAGCTACCTGCTGCGCAACGCGGGCACGCTGCTGCGGGCGGCCCGGACCCAACTGCCGAGGACCGGGCTGCGGTTGCTCGCGCTGGAGCACCGCCATCCGGCCGCTCCTGCGCACTGGTACGTCGAGTACATCGGCACCCACGCCGACGCGCGCGGCACGGGCCGCGGCGCGCAGGTGCTGGGCGGGCTGCTGGAGCAGGCGGACGCGGACGGGCGGCCGGTGTTCCTGGAGTCGAGCAACCGGCGCAATCTGACGTTCTACGAGCGGCACGGTTTCGCCGTGCACGAGGAGATGACGTTCCGGTCCGGGCCGCCGATGTGGTCGATGTGGCGGCGGGACACAGGGCGGTAGCGCCCGCTGCCTGACCGGCGGCTCCGCCTCTCCTTGTGCGTTCGGACGCCAAGTCGGCGCCTCCGTAGCTACATTGACGTCAGACCGGCGAGCCGAGGGAGACCCGTGGTCGAGAAGATAATCGGCGGCCTCATCCTGGCCCTGCTCACCTACACGGGCCGCACCCTGTGGCAGAACCGGCAGCACCTGAAACTCCTGAAGCTCCTCCTCATGCCGTGGCTCCGCGTCCGGGTCTCGGTGGCCGTGCTGCTGCGGGTCCACGAAGAGGACCACTTCGTCCTCTTCACCTCACCGACCCGTCCCGGCGCCTTCGGCCCGCCGGGCGGAGTGGTCAAGTACCGGGAAACAGCGCGCTCCGCCCTGGAGAAGCTGAGCTTCGAGCCCGAGCAGCGCAATCGCTCCGTGATGCGACTGGACCTGCGCGGTTTTCTCCCCGGCGGCCGGGTGCTCGGATTCGCCCGCTGGCTCCAGCGCGAGGACGGCCGCGAGCCGGCCACCGAATGCCTCCGGCGCGAACTCGTGGAGGAGCTGGGCGAGGTCGGCCACGAGGAACTCGTCGGCCTCGCGGGGAACGTCGCCTTCCAGCACGTGCGCCGGGTCATCGACGGGCCCCTGAAGGTGGCCGGCGAGAACTACAGACAGCTCCGCTTCGTGGAGGTCTTCGACCTCGTGCCGGACCGCCCCGAGGCCGCCGAGCTACGCGCCGCGCTGCTCGCCCTCGCGGACGAGGCCGCGGACACCCTCGTCATCAGCGCGACCCGCAGAGAGATCGCCCTCGGCCGGGCGGGAAAGCACGTCGTCCTGCCGCAGTCCGCCTTCCTCGTCGGCGACCGACGCCTTCGGGAGGACATACACCCCGCGGGCTGAGTTTCGACTGATTTCGGTCGAAACGATGGCGGCACGTCCTGTGTCTCTGCTGCAATGTGGCCTCCACAGCGCCTGCGGCGCCACCGCACGCACGCGCCAATGCTTGGGGGAGCGCTGATGAACGCTGGCGTGCACAGCGAAATTCTCGGATACTCGGCGGACTTACTGGAAAGCGCCCTGAACGACGCCGTCCAGGCGGAACCCGACATGGAGCCCAGGTTCCGCAAGGCCCGAGAGGGGCTGATCAGGACCCAGGAACAGCTCACGAAGGGCTTTCCGAACGTACCGGGGTACCGCATCGCCAACGGCGCCTCGACCATGGGCGACTACTACCTCCGGGTGGACGGTGCGCGGGCCCGCGCGTTGTTCGAACTCGCCGTGGAACTCTTCGAGTCCGAGAACGACGACGGCCGCTACACACGGACCATCGACTACTGCCGCAGCCGGCTGGAGCAGATCAAGCCGGAGGTCACGCCCACCGTCCGGCTGCCGGACCAGGTTCCGGGCCCCGCCACCACCGCGACCGCCGCCACCGCGACAGCCGCCACCGCGACCACCCCGTCCACGGCCCCCGGGGAGGGGGCCGTCTCCGCCGTGGCGGCAGCGGCGGTGGCCGCCGTGCCGGCCCTGGGTGCCGAGGGCGGAGTCGCCACCGTCTCGGTGGCCGCCGGGGGCGAGACCGCCGCGGTCGGGGCCACCGCTGTGCACCGACCCCTTCCGCACGTACACCCGATGCGTGACTGGGACACGCTGCTGGACGACTGGCGGACCGGCGAGAGCGACGAGGCGACGGTCGGGAGGCTGATCGACGAGCTGGGCGCCCGTATCGCCGATCTCCTCGGAACACACGCCGCCGTCCCCGCCGAGTCGCTCATGCCGATGCTGGAGGAGGACCTGCGGGACCTTCGCACTCATCTCACCTTCGTCTCCGTCCCCACCGACGACGCCCAAGCCCTCCACCAGCGGGCCAAGGAGGCCCGGAGCGTCTGCCGGACGGAAATGATGGCGTACGCGAAGGGCGGGACCGCCGTCGAGGTGGAGGTACTGCGTCAGCACTGGCTGGCCAGCGCGCTCTGGAACTACGCGGTGGAGAGCCATTGGCACTCCAGCGGCTACCAGACCCTCGCCGACGTGCTCGGCTATCTTCAGCTCATTCAGATCTCCTACCGGTACCACGCGTCACGGCGCCAACTGCTCCTCGACGTCACCGAGACAGCCGTCCTGCTCGCTCTGGGCGCGCTGCGCGACACCGAACTGAACCGCGTGCCGCACGTCAACGGATGGATGCGGCACGCGGTCGGCATCCATCTCCTGGTGGGCGGTCCCGACCCCACCGCCCCCAACGACCTCCGCTTCAACGAACTGATCCAGGACCCCAAGTACTCCGACCGGCACATCTACGCCGAGTACTGGGCGACACGAGTCCTCAACCGCTGGACCGAGGAAACGCGGCACCGCAGCAGCGTCGCCCTCATGCTGCTCAAACTCTCCGGTTGGAAGGCCGACCGCCTGGACCGTCTGCTCGACCTCCTGTACTCCTCCACCGGCTACTACGGAGAGCCGGGAGCCTCGGACGAGCACCGGGAGGCCCTCGCGTTCTGGCGGCGGGCGGGCAGGGAGATGCTGACGACCATCCGGATGGTGCGCGTTGCCAGAAACCCGTGGGAGCCCGGCGCCGCCTCGGCATTCGGTCTCCTGTCAGTGGGCCCGGAAGACGCGTCCGTACGGATCTCGAACCGCCTCCTGCAAGGCATCTCCGCCGAACTCGCCCCCGGGCCGCAGGGCACCATGGTCCAGGGCGCCCTGTTCGCGGGCAGATCCGTACCGACCTTCCTGGCGCTCGACAGCTTCGGACCGGTCGGCGTCCTGAAGATCGACGAGGTGGCGAAGGTACGCCGGGAGAAGGAGAACTTCGACCGGTTCGCGGAGCCCTACCTGCGGCCGGTCTACCGGGCGAGCAAGTGCGTGGTGGGCAGCACCACCATCGCCAACAGCGGCAGCGGCGACCTCTACCAGGGAATCTTCACCTCCTACGTCTTCCGTCACAGCGAGGACCCGAAGACGCTCCGGGAGTGGGTACGGACCGCGGACCCCGAAGACCTCCAGCCGGTCATCGAAGAGGTGTTCATGGACGCACTCGGCCCATGGCTCTGCCAGGCCCAACGGACGATCGGAGACCTGCGGGGCGAGTACCCGGCGCTCCGCCCGGCCGCCTTCGAGCTGACCAGCTACGCCCCGGGCAAGAACGCGGAGTCCGAGTTGGAGCAGTTCGGGCTGCCCGAGGTCGCGGACGTTTTCGGGATCACCGGCGGGATTCCCTGGCAGCATCGCCGGCTGGAGCATGTGCTGGAGAACTCCGCGATGGCATCGAGTCCCTTCGCCACCGATCCGGACACACGATCGGTCACCAACCCTCTGTGGCTGGTCGCGCACATGGCCGAGGTCGGCAAGCGGGATCCCGGCACCGACGCCCTCTTCGACAAGCTCCTGTACGACCGCCAGTACGGCATCACGACGGCCTCCTACCTCACCTGCGTCTGCCACGGCGACCTGCACGGCGAGAACGTGCTGGCCAGCGGCCCCGAAGGCCGACGCCCCGACCTCTACGTCATCGACTTCGAGACGACTCACCAAGGGCACATCTGCAAGGACTTCGCCCGCCTCGAATCCGCCCTGTGGTCCCGGACGTTCTCCTGGAGCCAGGAACAACTGCTCCAGGTGCGCTCCTGGTTCGTCGGGACCCTGCGCGACGGGACCATGTGGGAGCCGGCCATCCCGGTGGACGTGCACCCGGACGTGGCACGCGTCCTCCTGTGTGTCGCCAAACTGCGCTCGATCCTCAAGGGCTGTGAGCAGAGGAACTGGCCGCTCGGCGAAGCCGAGTACCAGTGGGCGCTGCTGGCTTCCCTGCTGCCCTTCGCCCGCTACCGGGACCACGAGAACCAGGTCAACCGACACCTCCCCTTCCTCCTGGCCGCGGACGTCGCGGACGTGCTCGTGGAAAGAGCCGAAGGAACGCGCTCGGCGTCTTAGGGAGTGTGGCCGCACGGGATCGCGTCGATGCGCGAGGGCGGTGAACGCGGAAGGGGTGCCTCTCGTCGAGAGGCACCCCTTCCCCCGGTCAGCGCGTCGTCCGACCAGGTGCGGAGGATCCGGATCTGAGCCCATGTGACATCGCTGCACGACAGTGCCAAGAAAGGTCTGCAGGCGAGGGCCGGCTCGGGATCTGCGTCGATTCCCTCCGGCTCAGGCCGGCAGTTCCCACATCAGTACCTCGGCTGCTCCGTCCGCGACCAGTTCAAGGCCTTCCTCCCCGGCGATCCGCACCGCGTCGCCCGCCGCCAGCGCCTCGTCGCCGATCCGCACGTCCCCGGCCACCACATGCACGTACACCCGCGGCGCGTCCGGCACCGCCGTGCGCTCCCCCTCGGCGAGCCGGCGCACATGGAGCATCGCACCGGCTTCCGGCAGGGCGTACGGAGTGGAGTCGGCGATGCCGGGGACGGTCGTGTACGAGGGCTCGCCGCCCGGTTCCAGGGGTGCGAGCCACATCTGAAGGAACGTCAGCGGCGTTTCTCCGTCGTTGCGTTCGACGTGCTGGACGCCGGACGCGGCGCTGAGGTGCTGGACATCCCCGGGCCGCACGACGGTGGCGTGACCGCCCGAGTCCCGGTGGGTCAGCTCGCCCTCCACGACCCAGGTGACGATCTCGGTGTGGCTGTGCGGGTGCTCCTCGAAGCCCGCACCCGGGGCGAGGCGCTCCTCGTTGCAGGCCAGGACCGGGCCGAAGCGGAGGTTGTCGGGGTCGTAGAACGTACCGAAGGAGAAGGAGTGCCGGGACTCGATGCCCGCCGCCCCGTCCCCACCCCTGAAGCGGTCGCCCGAGCGACGTACGGAAATCACCTCCCCACGGTAGCCCGCCACCGCAGAACAAGGACCGGCCGCGGCCGGCTACCCGGCGGTACGACCCGCGGACCGCCCCGCCCCTTCGGGCACCCGTCCGGATAGGGCAGTCTTGTCCCCGTGCCCCGACCCGATCCTGAGCAGCCCGCCACCAACGCCGCCCACCTCCACGCAGCGACCCTGAAACGGCTGGAGCAGTCCTCCGGCCGGCTTGCCGCCAACGCGATCGCCCGCATGGACGAGTCGCTGCCTTGGTACCGGGCCATGCCACCGGAGAACCGGTCCTGGATCGGCCTGGTGGCCCAGGCCGGTATCGCCGCGTTCACCGAGTGGTTCCGGCATCCGGAGACCCCACAGGCCATCTCGACCGACGTCTTCGGTACGGCTCCGCGCGAGCTGACCCGCGCGATCACGCTGCGGCAGACCGTCGAGATGGTGCGGACGACGATCGAGGTCATGGAGGCGGCGATCGACGAAGTCGCCGCGCCCGGCGACGAGTCGGTGCTGCGCGAGGCGCTGCTCGTCTATGCGCGGGAGATCGCCTTCGCGACCGCCCAGGTGTACGCGCAGGCCGCCGAGGCCCGCGGCGCCTGGGACGCCCGCCTCGAATCACTCGTCGTCAACGCGGTGCTGTCCGGGGAGGCCGACGAGGGTGCCGTGTCCCGGGCCGCCGCGCTCGGCTGGAACTCCCCCGAGCACGTCTGCGTGCTGCTCGGCACGGCCCCCGACGGTGACAGCGAGCTGACCGTGGAGGCGATCCGCCGGGCCGCCCGGCACGCCAAGCTCCAGGTCCTGACCGGGGTGCTCGGCAACCGCCTGGTCGTCATCGCGGGCGGCAGCGACAATCCGCTACAGGTCGCGAAGGCACTGATCGGCCCGTATGCGGCGGGGCCCGTCGTCGCCGGGCCCGTGGTGGCGGACCTGCTGGCCGCCACCCGCTCCGCGCAGGCGGCCGCCGCAGGGCTCAAGGCGTGCGGCGCCTGGCAGGACGCCCCCCGGCCGGTTCTCGCGGACGATCTGCTGCCGGAGCGCGCGATGGCGGGTGACCCGGCCGCGCGGGATCAGTTGGTGGAGGAGATCTACAGACCGCTCGAAGAAGCGGGTTCTGCCCTCCTGGAGACGCTGAGTGTGTATCTGGAACAAGCGAGCAGTCTCGAAGGCGCGGCCAGGATGCTGTTCGTCCACCCCAACACCGTGCGCTACCGGCTCCGACGTGTGACAGACGTCACCGGGTGGTCGCCGTCCGATGTCCGCTCGGCGTTCACTCTGCGGATCGCCCTGATTCTGGGGCGCCTGGCCGCCAGGGATCTCCAGCCCTAAGCTTTTGTCGGACATCAACAAATCCCCCCACGGTTCTTCGTCCCTGTCCCCACGGGCGTTCCGGACCATTGACAAGAGAGAGTGTGAGGGTGCTCGTACTCGTCGCTCCCGGCCAAGGCGCTCAGACGCCCGGCTTCCTGACTCCCTGGCTCGACCTCCCCGGTGCCACCGACCGCATCGCGGCATGGTCCGACGCCATCGAGCTCGACCTTGCCCACTTCGGCACGAAGGCCGACGCGGAGGAGATCCGTGACACCGCGGTGGCCCAGCCGCTGCTGGTCGCCGCCGGTCTGCTCTCCGCTGCCGCGCTCGACGCCTCACCGGCCGTCGTCGCAGGTCACAGCGTGGGTGAAATCACCGCGGCCGCTCTCGCCGGGGTCATCGGCGACGAGGCGGCGCTGCGTTTCGTGCGTACCCGTGGGCTCGCCATGGCCGAGGCGGCGGCGGTCACCGAGACCGGCATGGCCGCGCTGCTCGGCGGTGACCCGGAGGTCACCGTCCCACACCTGGAGAAGCTCGGCCTGACGCCGGCGAACGTCAACGGGGGCGGCCAGATCGTCGCCGCCGGCACCGCCGCGCAGATCGCCGCGCTCGTCGAGGACAAGCCCGAGGGCGTGCGCCGGGTGGTCCCGCTCAAGGTCGCCGGCGCGTTCCACACGCACCACATGGCGCCCGCGGTCGAGCGTCTCCGTGAGGCCGCCACGGCCCTGGAGGTCTCCGACCCGACCGTGACATATGTCTCGAACGCCGACGGGAAGACCGTCGCCACCGGCGCGGAGGTCATCTCCCGGCTGGTCGGCCAGGTCGCCAACCCGGTCCGCTGGGACCTGTGCATGGAGACGTTCAAGGCGCTCGGCGTCACCGCGCTCATCGAGGCCTGCCCCGGCGGCACGCTGACCGGTCTGGCCAAGCGCGCGCTGCCCGGCGTGCAGACCCTCGCGCTCAAAACCCCCGACGACCTCGACGCGGCCCGCGCGCTCATCGCCGAGCACGCAGGCGTCTAAGGAGCCCGAGAGTATGTCGAAGATCAAGCCCAGCAAGGGCGCCCCGTACGCCCGGATCATGGGTGTCGGCGCCTACCGCCCGACCCGTGTCGTGCCCAACGAGGTGATCCTCGAGACGATCGACTCGTCCGACGAGTGGATCCGCTCCCGGTCCGGCATCGCCAGCCGCCACTGGGCCTCCGACGAGGAGACCGTGTCCGTGATGTCCGTCGCGGCTGCCGGCAAGGCCCTCGCCGACGCCGGGGTCATGCCGGATCAGATCGGCGCGGTCATCGTCTCCACCGTCTCGCACTTCAAGCAGACCCCGGCCATCGCGACCGAGATCGCCCACAAGGTCGGCGCGGGCAAGCCCGCCGCCTTCGACATCTCGGCCGGCTGCGCGGGCTTCGGCTACGGCCTGGCCCTCGCCAAGGGCATGATCGTCGAAGGCTCGGCAGAGTACGTACTCGTCATCGGCGTGGAGCGGCTGAGCGACCTCACCGACCTGAGCGACCGTGCGACGGCGTTCCTGTTCGGCGACGGAGCCGGTGCCGTCGTCGTCGGCCCGTCCGACGTTCCGGCCATGGGCCCGACGGTCTGGGGCTCCGAGGGCGACAAGTCCGACGCGATCAGGCAGACCGTGGCGTGGGACACCTTCCACGCCGACCGTCCGGAGAAGTTCCCCGCCATCACGCAGGAGGGTCAGGCGGTCTTCCGCTGGGCCGTCTTCGAGATGGCGAAGGTCGCCCAGCAGGCGCTGGACGCGGCCGGGATCGCCCCGGAAGACCTGGACGTCTTCATTCCGCACCAGGCCAACATGCGGATCATCGACTCGATGGTGAAGACCCTGAAGCTGCCGGAGCACGTCGTGGTCGCCCGTGACGTGGAAACCACCGGCAACACCTCCGCCGCCTCGATTCCGCTCGCAATGGAGCGGCTTCTGGCGACCGGTCAGGCAAAGAGCGGCGACACCGCGCTCGTCATCGGCTTCGGGGCGGGTCTCGCCTACGCCGCGACGGTCGTTACCCTCCCCTAGGCACACCGGGTCTTTTCGCCCGGACGCCCGAACCCAGCAGAAACACACCGAAGGAGCGCCAACATGGCCGCCACGCAGGAAGAGATCGTCACCGGTCTCGCCGAGATCGTCAACGAGATCGCCGGTATCCCGGTCGAGGACGTCCAGCTGGACAAGTCCTTCACCGACGACCTGGACGTCGACTCGCTGTCCATGGTCGAGGTCGTCGTCGCCGCCGAGGAGCGCTTCGACGTCAAGATCCCCGACGAGGACGTCAAGAACCTCAAGACGGTCGGCGACGCCGCCGACTACATCCTGAAGCACCAGGCCTGATCCGGCCGACTCGTGTGTCGCCACCCGGCGGTGGCGCCGCTGATTCACGACCCTCTACACGTGGAGAAGATTTTCCAGTGAACTCGACCAATCGCACTGTGGTCGTCACCGGTATCGGCGCAACCACTCCGCTGGGTGGCGATTCCGCATCGACCTGGGAAGGTCTGATGGCCGGCCGTTCCGGCGTCAAGCCTCTTGAGGGCGAACGTTTCGCCGAACTGCCTGTCCGGATCGCGGCCCTCGCGGCCGTCGACCCGGGCGACGTCCTGCCCCGCCCGCTTGCCCGCAAGCTGGACCGCTCGGCACAGTTCGCGCTGATCGCGGCCCGTGAGGCATGGGCCGACGCGGGCTTCACCGGCCCTGCCGGTGAGGACGAGAACATCCAGCCCGAGCGGCTGGGTTCGGTCATCGCCTCCGGCATCGGCGGTGTGATCACCCTGCTCGACCAGTACGACGTGCTGAAGGAGAAGGGCGTACGCCGCGTCTCCCCGCACACCGTGCCCATGCTCATGCCCAACGGCCCGGCCGCCAACGTGGGTATCGAGGTGAACGCCCGGGCGGGCGTCCACACCCCGGTCTCCGCCTGTGCGTCGGGTGCCGAGGCGATCGGGTACGCCGTCGAGATGATCCGCACCGGCCGTGCCGACGTGGTCCTCGCCGGTGGCACCGAGGCGGCGATCCACCCGCTGCCGATCGCCGCTTTCGCCAACATGATGGCGATGTCGAAGAGCAACGACGAGCCCGAGAAGGCCTCGCGTCCGTACGACACGGGCCGCGACGGCTTCGTCCTCGGCGAGGGCGCCGGTGTCGTCGTCCTGGAGTCCGCGGAGCACGCCGCCGCGCGCGGCGCCCGGGTCTACTGCGAGGTGCTGGGCCAGGGGCTGTCCGCTGACGCCCACCACATCGCCCAGCCCGAGCCGACCGGGCGCGGTATCGCCGCGGCGATGCAGAACCTGCTGGACCAGACGGACCTCAAGCCGTCCGAGGTCGTGCACCTCAACGCCCACGCGACGTCAACGCCGCAGGGCGATGTCGCGGAGCTGAAGGCGCTGCGCCAGATCCTGGGCGACGACCTGGACCATGTCGCGATCTCCGCGACGAAGTCGATGACGGGCCACCTGCTCGGCGGCGCGGGCGGTATCGAGACCGTGGCGACGGTCCTGGCCCTGCACCACCGGATGGCTCCCCCGACCATCAACGTCGACCACCTCGACGAGGCGGTCGAGGCGGACATCGTGCGCGACGAACCGCGTCCGCTGCCCGAGGGGCCGATCGCGGCCATCAACAACTCGTTCGGCTTCGGCGGACACAACGTGGTGCTGGCGTTCCGCAGCGTGTGATCGTTGTACGGCTGTACGTGTGAAGCCCGCTTCCCCGTGAGGGGAGGCGGGCTTCGTCGTTCGGGAAGGCGGGGCTCAGACCACCTGGTGGAGCCACCGCACGGGCGCGCCCTCGCCCGCGTGGCGGAAGGACTCCAGTTCGTCGTCCCACGGCTTTCCCAGGAGTTTGGCGATCTCCCCCTCCAGGTCCGTCTCCCCGCTCTGCGACCGGGCCAGGGCGGCCCTCAGCCGGTCCTCGGGGACCAGGATGTCGCCGTGCATGCCGGTGACGGCGTGGAAGATGCCGAGCTCGGGCGTGGAGCTGTAGCGCTCGCCCTCCGCGGTCGGTGACGGTTCCGCCGTCACCTCGAAACGCAGCAGATCCCAGCCGCGCAGCGCGGATGCGAGCTTCGACGCCGTACCCGGGCTGGCCTGCCAGGAGAATTCGGAACGCCAGGTGCCGGGTGCGGCCGGCTGTCTGATCCAGTCGAGCTGGACCCGCACGCCGAGCACGCCCCCGACCGCCCATTCGACGTGTGGGCAGAGTGCGCGCGGGGCTGAGTGGACGTACAGGACTCCACGTGTCGTCACCGGGACCTCCAGTGTGGGACGAGGTTCGCCTTCCCCAGCGGCCTCGCGCCGTACCACCTCTTACCGGCCGGTTCCCGAGGCTGTCATCAGTAAACAGTATCGGGAGTTAATGTCCGGAGAAGGGAGGGTATGTGACGTGATGTGATGTTCGAGAGCCACCCGAGTGGAGCCGGGCGGCCGAAGGAGCCACTGGTTCGACGTGGAAAAGCTACCGTGCGGCGGCGTCCGAGGTGTGACGTACCGTCGGTCCTGGGCCCATGATTCGCTCAGCATTCACCCGGCAGGGCGCGCGGGCCCGCCGACCGGTGCCGCACGGGTGTGCCGGAGGCATGGGACAGGAAGGGACGAGGACATGCCGGATCGCTCCGTACGGCATCGCTCGCGGACCGCACTGGCCGCGCTGGCGGTCACGTCGTTCCTCGGCACGGCCGTCCTGACGGGCTGTGACTCCGGGGCCGACCGGACGACGAAGGGCGCGACGGCCGAAGAGGGCAGGCGGCCGGCGGCCGCGCCGCTCTGGGACCGCAGTCCGGAGTCGGTCGCCGCGGTCGGGGACTCCATCACCCGTGGCTTCGACGCCTGTTCGGTGCTGGCCGACTGTCCCGAGGCCTCCTGGTCGACCGGCACGGACGGTGCGGTGCGCAGCCTGGCGGTGCGACTCCTCGGCACCTCGGGCGCGGCTGCCCACAGCTGGAACCACGCCGAGACGGGCGCCCGGATCGCCCAGTTGCCGGAGCAGATGGCGCTGGCCGCGAAGGAGGACCCCGGTCTGGTGACGGTGATGATCGGCGCCAATGACGCCTGCCGGGACTCGGTGCGGGCGATGACGCCGGTGGCCGACTTCCGTGCGTCGTTCGAGGCGTCGATGCGTCAGCTGCGCAGCGCGGCACCGAAGGCCCAGGTGTACGTGTCGAGCGTGCCGGACCTCAAGCGGCTCTGGTCGACGGGCCGGGGCAGTCAGCTGGGCAAGCAGATCTGGAAGCTGGGCATCTGCAAGTCGATGCTGGGCGACGCAGACAACCTGGGTGCCTCGGCGGTGGCCCGGCGGGCGGCGGTGCAGGACCGCGTCATCGCGTACAACGAGGTGCTGCGCGAGGTGTGCGCGAAGGATTCACGCTGCCGTGACGACGGCGGGGCGGTGTTCGACTACCGGTTCACCGGGAAGCAGCTCAGCCAGTGGGACTGGTTCCACCCGGGACGCAACGGGCAGGCCCGGCTGGCCGAGATCGCCTACCGCAATGTCACGGCGGCGCGCCCCCCGGGCTAAAGTTTCGATCATGGAGACGGGTTCGAACACGGTGATGCGTACGGAGCACTTCGGCACCCTCGGGGACGGCACCGCCGTGGACCGCTGGACGCTGGAACGCGGCGGTACGCGCGTGCGGGTGCTGACGTACGGCGCCACCGTGCAGTCGGTCGAGGTGCCGGACCGGGACGGCACCCAAGGCGGCGTGGCGCTCGGCCTGCCCGATCTCGCCTCGTACGTCCGGTACACGGGGCCCTACTTCGGCGCGCTGGTCGGGCGGTATGCGAACCGGATCGGCGGGGCGGCGTTCGTCCTCGACGGGACGACCCATCACGTCACGCGCAACGAGGGCCGCAACCACGTGCACGGCGGGGCCATCGGCTTCGACAAGCGCGTGTGGGACGCCCGCGAGACCGACGGCGGGGTGGAGCTGTCCCTGGTCGCGGCGGACGGCGAGGAGGGGTTCCCTGGGCGGCTGGAGCTCTCGGTGGCCTACACGCTGGACGAGGACGGGGCGCTGCGGATCGTGTACCGGGCGACGACGGACGCGCCGACCGTGCTGAACCTGACGAACCACACCTACTGGAACCTGGCGGGCGCCGACTCCGGCAGTGCGCTTGGCCAGCGGCTGCGGATCGCGGCCGGGCGGATCACTCCGGCCGATGCGGAGTCGCTGCCGACGGGCGAGTTCCTGCCGGTGGACGGGACCCGGTTCGACTTCCGGGAGCCGCAGCCGGTCTCCAAGGAGTACGACCACAACTTCGTGCTGGACGAGGGAGTGGCGGGCCCGGTCGCCGAGTTGTACGACGAGGTCTCGGGGCGCGTCCTGACCGTCACGACGACGGAGCCCGGCATGCAGCTGTACACGGCGGACCACTTCGACGGACGGCCCTTCGGGCCGTGTGCCGGGATCGCCCTGGAGACCCAGCACTTCCCGGACTCGCCGAACAGGCCGGAGTTCCCGAGCACGGTGCTGCGGCCGGGCGAGGAGTACGTGTCGACGACGGTGTACGGCTTCTCGGCGCGCTGAGGCGGCGCCGTTCCCCATACCTCGACGAATCCCGCAGGCAGGTGTTCTGACCTGCGGGAACGCCGATAATACAAGATCGTTAAGCGGCACCTGGGAGTGATTCCGGGCGATCTACGCGCGTTCACGCAATGCGCCCCTGTCCGCGCCCCCCAGGGTGGCCGCATGACTTCCAAGCCTGCCGAACCGAATTCCGGCCTGCCCTCTTCCGGCCTGCCCTCTTCCGGCCTTCCCTCCAGGCGCACCATGATCGCGGGGGCCGCCGCAGGTGCCGCCGCCCTCGCCGCGACCGGCGCGACCACCGCGACCGCGGCGGACTCGGCCGCACCCGGTTCCCTCGCCGCCCCCCTCGCAGCCCCCGGCTCCGACTGGGACGCCTGCCTGACCGTCGCCCGCGCCATCCTCGTACGCGACGAGCAGGACGAGTCGCTGGTGCCGCACTACCGCGACGTCCTGCTCTCCAAGGGCCTGCCGCGCAGCGGCAAGGACCCGAAGAAGGTGCTGGTCATCGGCGCGGGCCCGGCCGGGCTCACCGCCGCCCATCTGCTCCGTGAGGCCGGGCACACCGTCACCGTGATCGAGGCCAACGGCAACCGGGTCGGCGGCCGGATCAAGACCTTCCGCACGGGAGGCCACGAGAACGCGAAGTCGCCCTTCGCCGACCCCAAGCAGTACGCCGAGGCCGGGGCGATGCGCATCCCGGACAGCCACCCGCTCGTCACCGGGCTGATGGACGGCTTCGAACTGAAGCGCCGCCGCTTCCACCTCGTCGACGTCGACAGCGCGGGCCAGCCCGTCAACCACACCTGGATCCATGTCAACGGCATCCGGGTCCGCAAGGCGGACTACGCGAAGAAGCCGCAGGCGGTCAACCGCTCCTTCGGGGTCCCTGCCGAGTTCGAGGACAAGACCGCCTCGGCCATCGTGCGCGAGGCCTTCGCCCCCGTACGCAAGGAGTTCGAGGGCAAGGAGGGCTCGGAGCTCGTCAAGGGCTGGGCCCGGGTCATCCAGAACTACGGCCACTGGTCGATGTTCCGCTTCCTGACCGAGGCGGCCGGGCTCGACGAGCGCACCATCGACCTCATCGGCACCGTCGAGAACCTCACCTCGCGGCTCCCCCTCGCCTTTGTGCACAGCTTCATCGGGGCCTCCCTGATCAGCCCGGACACCGCGTTCTACGAGCTGCCGGACGGCACGGCGACGCTGGCCGACGCCATGTACGCGCGGGTCAAGGACCTGGTGCGGCTGGACCGCCGGGCCGCCAGGATCAGTCACGGGGAGGACGGCGTCCGCGTGGAGACGGTGTCGGAGGGGCGCGACGGCAAGGTCGTGCGGGAGACCTTCACCGGCGACCGGGCGATCGTCACCGTGCCCTTCTCAGGACTGCGCCACATCCCGGTGACCCCCGCGCTCTCGTACGGCAAGCGGCGTGCGATCACCGAGGTCCACTACGACGTGGCCACCAAGGTGCTGCTCGAGTTCAGCCGCCGCTGGTGGGAGTTCGAGGAGAAGGACTGGAAGGAGGAGCTGGAGAAGGTCCGGCCCGGCCTGTACGACGAGTACCGGCTCGGCAAGGCGCCGGCCGACGGTTCACTGCTGGGTGCACACCCCTCCGTACCGTCCGGGCACATCCCGCCCAACCAGCGCGTGCACTACGCGGCGTACCGCGCGACCGCCCGCAACCAGCCCGAGGCGGCCCATGTCATCGGCGGCGGATCGGTCACCGACAACGCCAACCGCTTCATGTACCAGCCCTCCCACCCGGTCGACGGGAGCAAGGGCGGTGTGCTCCTGGCCTCGTACAGCTGGGCCGACGACGCCCTGAAGTGGGACTCCCTGGACGACGACGAGCGCTACCCGCACGCCCTGGGCGGGGTCCAGGACGTGTACGGGCAGCGCATCGAGGTCTTCTACACGGGGGCCGGTGCCACCCAGTCGTGGATGCGCGACCCGTACGCGTATGGCGAGGCGTCCGTCCTGCTGCCCGGCCAGCACACCGAACTGCTCGCCGATGTGCGGTCGGTCGAGGGGCCGTTGCACTTCGCCGGCTGCCACACGTCCGTCAAGCCCGCCTGGATCGAGGGGGCGTTGGAGTCCGCGGTCCGCACGGCACTGGAGGTGCACACGAGCTGACCGCTGCGGGTGAGCCAGTCAGCTCAGTCGTTCACGCGGTACGGCGACGAGGAAGGCACCGTTCCTTCGCCCTCCTCGTCGTCGGCAGCCGTGTCATCACCATCGTCGCCGTCGTCGCCGTCCTCCCCCACCAGTTCGCGCGCCAGCAGGGTCGCTCCCGCGACGGCCCCCGGCATCAGGAAGACGGCGACGAACGGGACCAGGAAAGCGAGCCCCAGCGGTACGCCGAAGCCGAGGATCAGCAGCCGGCGGCCGCGCAGTAGGACGAGCCGGTCCTTCAGCACCATGCCGCGGCGCTGGAGCGCGACGGCGGTGAGTTCCTCGGCGAGGAAGTACCCCGTGACGCAGAACCCGATGAGCGGGACGACGGTCTGGCCGGCGACCGGGATGAATCCGAGGGCGAAGAGCAGGACCGCGTACAGCGCGACGCGCACCAGGATGCGCACGCTGTCGCGGGCGGAGATCCACAGCTCGCGCCAGAGCGGCAGCCCGGACTCGGGGACCTCGCCGCCCTCGGTGCGGTCCACCTCCTCGGATAGCGACTCGTAGAAGGGCTGCCCGACGAGCAGGGTCACGGCGGTGAACGTGATGACGGCCAGGAAGAGACCGAAGGCGAAGACCAGCACGGTCAGGGTGGTGCGGAGCAGGCCGAGCCAGGGCGAGGACCAGTCGTCGGCGAACGGGGTCGCCCAGTCCGCCAGGTCGTCGGCCCCGTAGCCGAGGCCGACGAGGGCGCCCGCGTACAGGATGAGAGCGATCAGGCCGGGCAGCAGCCCGATGCCGAACCACTTGCCGTGCTGGGCGACCCAGCGCTGCCCCTTGATCAAATATCTGAGACCCACCCCGAGATCACGCATGGCGTCAGCCTAACGGGAGCCCGGGGCGGGGCCTTTCACGCGGGGCGCGCGGTCAGACGATCCGGATCATGTTCCAGGACATCGGCTCCAGCGTGGCCCGCAGCACTCCCCCGTCGAGCACGGTGCCCTCGGCGGCGTGCGGGGCGACCCGTCCGGGCTCGGCGAGGGTGTTGCGGGCGTCCGGGTCCGCGTCGGCGAGGACCTGGTGCTCGGCGATCCCCGTCAGGTCGAAGCCGTGCAGGGCGACTTCGAGCGGGAGGGCCGCCTCCTGGCCGCGGTTGACCGCGAAGACGGTGATCGCGCCGGTCTCCGGGTCGCGGACGGCGGTGGCGTGCAGCAGGTCCGTCTCGCCGTACTTGGCCGTCCCGTAGGTGGGCGAGTCCACCCGCACGTCCAGGACCTGGCCCCGGCCGTGCCGCGCGGCCTGGGCGAACGGGAAGAAGGTGGTCTGCCGCCAGGCCGGGCCGCCGGGCTCGGTCATGATCGGGGCGATCACGTTGACCAGCTGGGCCAGGCAGGCCACGGTCACCCGGTCGGCGTGGCGCAGCAGGGCGATGAGCAGGGTGCCGAGGACGACGGCGTCGGTGACCGAGTAGTTGTCCTCCAGCAGGCGGGGCGCCTCGGGCCAGTCGAGGGGGTTCGCCTCGGCTTCCTGCTGGCTGCGGGCCATGTACCAGACGTTCCACTCGTCGAACGAGAGGTTGATCTTCTTCGTGGACTTCAGCCGCGCCCCGACGTGGTCGCAGGTGGCGACGACGTCCTCGATGAAGGACTCCATGTCCACGGCGGAAGCCAGGAACGAGTCGCGGTCGCCTTCGAGTTCCTCGTAGTAGGCGTGCAGCGAGACGTAGTCGACGAGGTCGTAGGTCTCCGCGAGGACCGTCGCCTCCCAGGCGGCGAACGTGGACATGGACCGGCCCGAGGAGCCGCAGGCGACGAGTTCGACGGACGGGTCGATCTGGCGCATCGCGCGGGCCGTCTCGGCGGCGATCCGGCCGTACTCCTCGGCGGTCTTGTGGCCGGTCTGCCAGGGGCCGTCCATCTCGTTGCCCAGGCACCACAGCTTGATGCCGAAGGGGTCCTTGTCGCCGTGCGCGATGCGGCGTTCGGAGAGTTCGGTGCCGGCCGGGTGGTTGGCGTACTCCTGGAGTTCGATGGCCTCCTGGACGCCCCGGGTGCCGAGGTTCACGGCCATCATGGGCTCGGCCTGCGGGCCGATCTTCTTGCAGAAGGCGATGAACTCGGAGAGCCCGAAGCGGTTCGTCTCGGTGGAGCGCCAGGCGAGGTCGAGGCGGCGCGGCCGCTCGTCGGCGGGGCCGACGCTGTCCTCCCAGCGGTAGCCGGAGACGAAGTTGCCGCCGGGGTAGCGGATGGCGGTGACGCCCAGTTCGCGGATCAGTTCCAGGACGTCGGTACGCAGACCGGCTTCGTCGGCCGAGGGGTGGCCGGGCTCGTATATGCCGTCGTAGACGCAGCGGCCGAGGTGCTCCACGAACGAGCCGAAGAGGCGGGGGTCGACATCGCCGACGGTGAACGCCGGGTCGAGGGTGAAGCGGGCGGTGCGGGTCATGACTTCCTCGCTGTGTTCGGTGGTTCGGTCGTTGATCGGTGAGGGGGGAAGGTCACTGGCCGGCCAGGCCGGTGTGGGCGACGCCGCTGACGATCTGGCGCTGGAAGAAGACGAAGACGAAGATCAGCGGCAGCCCGGCCATCAGCCCGCCGGCCATGAGCTGGGCCCACTGGATGCCGTAGGAGTTCATGACGGTCGCGATGCCGTTCGGCATGGTCATCAGGTCGGGGTTGTTGGTCACCATGTACGGCCACAGGAAGTTGTTCCAGGACGCGATGAAGGTGAAGATGCCGACCGCGGACAGGGATGGCCGGGACAGCGGCACGATGATGGTGAAGAACACCCGCCAGCGGCCGGCACCGTCGATGTACGCCGCCTCCTCCAGCTCCCTCGGGATGCCCTGGAAGAACTTGTAGAGGATGTAGACCATCGCGGCGGGCGCGCACTGCGGCAGGATCATGCCCCAGTAGGTGTCGACCATGCCCATCGACTGGACGGTACTGAACAGCGGCACGCCGAGCACCGCCGGCGAGACCATCAGTCCGGTCATGACGAGCCCCATCAGGGCGTTCTTGCCGCGGAACTCGGTGCGGGCGAAGCCGTACCCGGCGAGCGCGCCGACGAGCAGCACGACGGCCGTGACGCAGACCGAGACGACGAGCGAGTTCACGAACCAGTTGGTGATGTTGCCGGTCTCGAAGATGGCCTTCCACGCCTGGGCCGTCCACACCTTCGGCAGCCAGTGCGGCGGGACCTCGACGGCCTCGGTCTCCGACTTCAGCGAGGTGAACAGCGCCCAGGCGAGCGGGGCCGTCCACACTGCGGAGACGGCGACGCCGACGACGGTGAGGATCACCTGGCTGACGGTCCAGGGCCGGCGGACCCGGCCTGCCCTGCTCTTGACCCGTATCTGCGTGACGGTCATCGCACGCCCTCCTCACGCTTGCCCAGCAGCCACATGCGCCCGAGCGCGACGGCCGCGATGATGACGAAGAAGATGATGGAGATCGCGGAGGCGTAGCCCACGCGATAGCTGGTGAAGCCCTGTTCGAGGGTGTACTGGACGAAGGTGCGGGTCGACTCCTCGGGCCCCGGGCCGAAGTCGGCGATCACGACGGCCTGGTCGAAGACCTGGAGCGAGGCGAGGATCTGGAGGGCGATGACGAGCCCGGTGATGTGGCGCATCAGCGGCAGCGTGATGTGCATCATCCGGTGCCAGGCGTTCGCGCCGTCCAGCTTGGCGGCCTCGTACAGGTGGTCCGGAATGCCCTGGAGCGCGGCGAGGTAGAGCAGGAAGCTGAAGCCCACGGTCCACCACAGGGTGGTGATGACGACGGCGAGCATGGCCGTGGACTTGTCCGTGAGCCAGGGGGTGTCGATGCCGAGCACGTGGTTCACCATGCCGGTGCCGGGGTTGAACAGCCACTGCCACAGGTTGCCCGCGACCGTGGACGGCAGCAGGAACGGGGCGAAGAAGCACAGCCGCCACAGCCATTGGGCACGCTCGATGTGGTGGGCGAGCATCGCCATCAGGAAGGCGATGACGGTGATGCAGGGCACGACCAGGAGCGTGAAGTACGCGCTGTGGCCCAGCGAGTCCCAGACCAGCGGGTCGTGGAAGGCCTCGCGGTAGTTGTCCCAGCCGATGAAACTCGCGCCGTCCCCCGAGACGTTGGCGTCGGTGAAGCTCAGGTACACGCCTCGCAGGACCGGCCAGATCACGAACAGGGCGAACAGGGCGAGGAACGGCGCGACGAACCAGCCGCCGTGCTGGAGCATCCGTCCCGCGCGGGCCCGGACGCCTTCCGTGTCCCCCGTGCTCGTGGTGGGTACCGGCTGCGCGGCGGGCGCGAACGCGGCCTCGGCACTCGTCGTTGTCATGCGGCACCTCCCTGCGCGGCGGTGTGGCCGTCCATCGGGTTCTTCATGGCGAGGAGTTGTTCCAGTACGCGCTTCATCTGGCGGGCCGCTGCGGCGGGCTTGGTCGAACCGAGGGTGGAGGCGGCGACGACCGGCCCGACGCGGGTGGCGAGCGTGCCGGTGGAGCCCGCGAACCAGGCCTTCGGCTCGGTCGCCTGATGGGTCATGGCCGAGACGTACTCGTTCTGCGGGGTGAGCTTCCTGTACGCGGCGGACTGGAGGGTCGGCTGGTAAGCGGGTATGTGGCCGCCCGCCGCCCAGGCGAGTGCGTTCTTGACGATGTACGCGGCAAGCCGGTGCGCGCCCTCGTCGGACGAGCCGCCACGGTCCGACTGGTGGGGCAGGACGAAGGAGTGCGACTCGGCGTGGGTCGCCTGCATGCCGAAGACGGGCGGCAGCGGGGAGGCGCCGTACTCGATCTTCGCGCCCGAGTAGACGGGCACCGACCAGTTGCCCTCCCAGGTGAAGGGCGAGCCGTTCATGAACTGCTCGGCGTCGGCCGCACCGGCGGTGGCGTACCCGTCGGTGATGTGCCGGCGCAGGAACTCCAGGACCTCGGTGGCCTTGTCCTCGTCGAAGACGACGTCCGTCATCGCGGGGTTGAAGTAGGTCCCGCCGAGCTGTGTGTAGAAGGCGACGAAGAACCACCAGGCGAAGTTCTGGTCGTTGGCGTGGATACCGACGGTCTGGAGCCCGCTCCGGGTGGCCTTCTTCGCGGCCTTCAGCGCGTCGAACCACTCCTCGGTGGAGGTGATCGGCACGATGAGGCCGTCGTCGCCGAGGAGGCCCGCCTTCTTCAGGACGTCCTTGCGGTAGAAGGACAACTGGGCGTGGATGTCGAGGGGCAGGGCGTAGAGCTTGCCGTCGATGACGGCGCGTTTCCACAGCTTGGAGTCGAAGTCCTGTTCCCGGATGCCGTACTCGGCGAGCAGGTCCATGTCCCAGGGGTCCAGCAGCCGCCCCGGTGCGAAGCCGGCGACGCGCCCCAGGTGCATGACGCTGAGGTCGGGCGCACGGCTGCCGGAGGCCGCCATGGCGAGCTTGGTGTAGTACGGACTGCCCCACTGGAGGGTCGAATCCTTCACCTCGATACCGGGGTTGGCCTTACGGAAGGAGTCCAGCATCGCGATCATGTTGTAGCCGTCGCCGCCGCTGAAGAGGTTCCAGTAGCGGACCCGGGTGGCGGCATTCGACGCGAGGGCGTCCGCACCGCTTCCCAGCGCCGCGAAGCCGAAGCTGCCGGCGACGGCCGCGCCGCCCAGCCCCGTGATCAGTTGCCTGCGATTCAGGCCCGGTCGTCCCATGCCCGCCCTCACTATTCGAAATATCGAATGCTGCCCGCAACTTCGAACGGACCGTAAAATCGAAGCGCTTGCGCGTCAATGGGTCGCGCAAGAATCCCGAACAATGTCCGGGATACCGAACGAGGGTGCCCGGCACGTGGTACCGAACGACCGAGGGCCGCCCCCTCTCGGGTGCGGCCCTCGGCTGTGTACGGACGGTGCGGGTGGTACAGGCAGTACAGACGGTCAGACGACCGAGAGCGCCACCTTGATGTTGCCGCGCGTGGCGTTCGAGTACGGGCACACCTGGTGCGCCTTCTCGATGAGCGCCTGCGCGGTCGCCGTGTCGACGTTCGGGACGGTCGCGGTGATCGCGACCTCCAGGCCGAAGCCGCCGGCCTCGGTCCTGCCGATGGAGACCGCGGCGGTCACGGTGGAGCCGGCGATGTCGGCCTTCTCCTGGCGTGCCACCACGCCCAGCGCGCCCTGGAAGCAGGCGCTGTAGCCCGCCGCGAAGAGCTGCTCCGGATTGGTGCCCGCGCCGCTGCCGCCCATCTCCTTCGGCGGGTTGACGACCACGTCGAGCTTGCCGTCGTCCGAGGAGACCCGGCCGTCACGGCCGCTCGAAGCAGTGGCGACGGCGGTGTACGAGACAGCTATGTCCTGAATGGTCATGCTTGAGGATTCCTCCTGCTGATGCGCCGCGACTCGCGCCCACGATCGCGACGGCCCGGGAGGAGCCTAACCCGTACCCATGAGGGCGGTTCAGCCGAGGGAGACGATCATCTTTCCGGTGTTCTCGCCGCGGAGCAGACCGAGGAACGCCTCGAAGCCGTTCTCGATGCCCTCGACGACCGTCTCGCGGTACTTCAGCTCACCCGAGGCCAGCCAGCCGGCCACCTCCTGGACGAACTGCCCCTGGAGATCGGCGTGATCGCCGACGAGCATGCCCTGCAGGCGCAGCCGCTTGCCGATGACGAGGGCGAGGTTGCGGGGGCCGGGAGTCGGCTCGGTCGCGTTGTACTGGGCGATCATGCCGCAGATCGTCGCGCGGCCGTGCACGTTGAACGAGGAGATCGCGGCTTCGAGGTGCTCGCCACCGACGTTGTCGAAGTAGACGTCGATGCCGTCGGGGGCGGCCTCGCGCAGCTGCTCCGCGACGGGGCCGTTCTTGTAGTTGAAGGCGGCGTCGAAGCCGTACTCCTCGACGAGCAGCTTGACCTTCTCGTCGGAGCCGGCGGAGCCGATGACGCGCGAGGCGCCCTTGAGCTTCGCCATCTGGCCGACCTGGCTGCCGACCGCCCCGGCGGCGCCGGAGACGAAGACCGCGTCCCCCTCCTTGAAGGAGGCCACGTCGAACAGGCCGGCGTAGGCGGTGAGCCCGGTCATGCCGAGCACGCCGAGGTAGGCGGAGAGCGGGGCGAGGGAGGCGTCGACCTTCACCGCGTGCTTGGCGGGGACGTCGGCGTACTCGCGCCAGCCGAGGCCGTGCAGGACGTGGTCACCGACCGCGAAGCCCTCGGCGCTGGAGGCGACGACCTCGCCGACCGCGCCACCCTCCATGGGGTGGTCCAGCTTGAAGGGCGGGGTGTACGACTTCACGTCGTTCATCCTGCCGCGCATGTAGGGGTCGACCGAGAAGTGCAGGTTCCGGACGAGGACCCGGCCCTCGGCGGGAGCCGCGACCGGAGCCTCACGCAGTGCGAAGTCCTCGGCCTTCGGCCAGCCGTGCGGACGGGCTACGAGGTGCCATTCACGGCTGGACGTGGGAAGAGCTGCAGACATGGGCTCGGTGTCTCCTCGGTCTCTGAGGGGTGCGGGAAGCCGTTCGGCCGGAGCAGAAAAGCTTCATGTTGTGAAACAACCATGCGCCTGGATATTTCACCTTGTCAAGTAACCGGCTATCCTGGGTGTCATGGCCACCACTCGTACGGACCCGCTGACCCTCGAAGTCGTCGAGCTGATCGGCGCGGTCGTGGCGCGCTACTACGAGGAGTACGAGCAGGCCGCGGCCGCTCACAGCCTCACCGGCGCCCAGGCCCGGGTCCTCGGGCTGCTCTCGCTCGATCCGCTGCCGATGCGCCGCATCGCCCAGAAGCTGAAGTGCGAGCCGTCGAACGTGACCGGCATAGTCGACCGGCTGGAGGCGCGCGGCCTGGTGGAGCGGCGGCCCGACCCCGCCGACCGGCGGGTGAAGCTGGCCGCCCCCACGGAGAGGGGCGCCCGGACGGCCCGGGAGCTGCGCGAATCACTCGACTTCGCCCGGGAGCCCCTGGCCGGCCTCTCGGACACGGACCGCGCGGTACTGCGGGACCTGCTGCGCAGGATGCTGGGCATGGAGCCGCCTGCCTGATCCGACGGCTCACGGCCTCCCCGCGTCAGGCGCTCAGCAGAACCACGGGAACCAGCAGGTGTCGTCCGACGGGGTCGGCGACGGCGTGGGTGTCGGGGCGGTGGGGGTGGGCCTCGGCGGAGTCGCGGACGGCGACGGGCTGTCGCCCGTACCGCCCGGCTCCGACGGACCACCGGTGGTGACCGACGGAGCCGCCGACGACGGTACGGAGGCCGGGGCGGATGCCGCCGGGGCGGATGTGACGCCGCCGGGGCGCGCCTCGCGCGTGGCCCGGCCGGTCCGGGTGGCGCCCGGGGAGTGGGCGTCGGTGGCCGGGACGACCGAGGGACTGCCCACGGGCTTCCTCACCGGTCCGGGCGGTTCGGCCGTGTCGCTCACCGACGGCAGCGGGGCGGGAGCGGTGGTGGCGGACACCGATTCACGTACGTAGTCCGAGGCGCCATCGCCGCCGTCCGGTTCGGTCGCCAGCTCGGCCAGGCTCAGCGCACCGGCCGCGAGGACCACCCCGAGCAGGCCAAGCAGGACCGTACGGCCCCGACGGCTGCGGCCCCGGCGGCCCCGGCGCGGCCGCTCGTCCGGAGCCGCGCGCCTGCGGCCCGGGCCGTGTCCGCCGTGCGTACCGCCCCGTGTCCGGGCAGCATCGCGCCCCCGGCGGCGACGGCCCCCGGACGGGAGCGGCGCGGCCCGATCGTCCCGCGCTTCCGGCTCGTGACCGAAGGGCGCAGACACGGCGTAGGGGCTCAGCGCCTCCGCGGGGGTTCCGCATCCGGCGCAGGCCAGGGCGCCGTTGAGATGCCGCTGACAGGGCTGGCAATAATCCATGGCGCCCGCAGATTAGATGCCAGCCGGACAACGGAGAAAGCCGCTCAGGTGAGGATCCTGTGTGGAACCGTTGACTCCATGACCACTGCCGCCCCTTTCGGCCCTCGCGAGTTCCAACTCGTCCTGCTGCGCCGGATGGCCGACCACCAGCCCGGCCTCGTCGAGGACGCCCGGCACGAGCTGAGTGCCACTCTCGCCGAGATGCGTGAGGCCAACCGCCGCTGGCAGGCCATGTCGCGGGCGCCTCGGGGCCGAGGGGCACTGCGCCGCTACCGTGCGGTGCTCGGCGAGCCCGAGGCGTCCCTGCGCCGCACGATCGGCGATCTGGAGTGCGACGCACTGTTCTGGCCGGTGCCGCTCTGGCCGGACCTGCGGTTCGAGGTGATGGTGGCGCCGGGCGGGGCGGTGTGGAACGAGTGGCTGGTCCGGGCTCCGGGCGCGGCCGCCCCCGCGCTCGGTACGGCCGAGGATCTGCGCCCCTGGTCGTGCACCGTGAACGAGGTCGCGCGGGCGTTCGCGCCGGCCCGTCCGATGGAGGGCAGTGCGCCGACCCGGTGGGCCCTCGCGATCACCGACGGGGCCACCGGTACCCCGTTCGTCGCCGAGTTCACCTGGGGGCTGTTCCAGCGGCTGCTCCCCGGCCGTCCGGGCGGCTGAAGCCAGGTCGTGTCCGCAGGGCCTCGTCCGGCTCGCGACGCCCACCGGGCGGCTTGGTCCGGGCCGGGCCCGCAGGTCCGACGAACCGTCAGCTCCGTACCTCCTCCGGCGTATCCCAACGCGCACGATGCCCCCGAACGGCGCACGATGCGAAGAGAACCGGCTGCCCGTCGGTCCCCCATCAGCGCTCTCGGGAGAACCTGTGACCGTCAGCCTTGAGCAGTTGCGCCGTTGCCATGTCGCCGTCGACCTCGGGGCCGCCCGCACCCGGGTGTACATCAAGGGGCTCGGGCTCGTCGTCGACGAACCGAGTGCCGCCGCCGTCAACACCCGTACGGGCTCGCTCATCGCCGTCGGCGCGCTCGCCGAGCAGATGACGGGGCGCACCCCCGACTACATCCGGGTGGTCCGTCCGGTCTCCGGCGGAACCGTCGTCGACATCGACATGGCGCAGCGCATGCTGCGCCAGTTGCTCGGTGAGAAGCTCCGCCGCCAGCTGCGCCGCAAGCCGCGGCTGCGCGCCGCCGCCTGCACCCCGCACGACAGCGATCCGCTCGCCCAGCGCGCCGCCGTCGAGACCCTGGTCGGACTCGGGGCCCGCCGGGTCGAGCTCGTCGACACCCTGATCGCGGCGGCCGTCGGCTGCGGACTGCCGGTCGAGCAGCCGACCGCCACCATGATCATGGTGTGCGGGGCCGCGACCACCCAGATCGCGGTGCTCTCCCTCGGTTCGATCGTGACCGCGGTACGCATCCCCATCGGCGGCGACGCCATCGACCACGCGGTGATCCAGCACCTGCGCCAGTACCACGAGCTGATGCTGCCCAGCCAGTCCGTACGCCCCCTCCAACTGGCGCTCAGCGGCAACGGACTGACCCCGTACGGTCCCGCCGTGACCGAGATCCACGGGCGGGACGTGGCGACCGGCCTGGCCCGTTCCGTGCAGGTCGACACCGCAGCGGTGCGGCAGGCGATCCACCGCCCGCTGACCGCGGTCCTCGACGGGCTGGGCAAGATCCTGCGGGACTGCCCGCCCGATCTGGTGGCCGACCTCGCCGACTGCGGGATCATGATGGTCGGCGGCAGCGCGCTGCTGCCCGGCCTGGACCAGATGCTGCGCGACGCGACGGGCATGCCGGTACACATCGCCGAGCGGCCCGACGTCTGCTCCGTCCTCGGGCTGGGCGCCATGCTGGACGGCAAGATCAGCCCCCTGGTCCTCGACCCGCTCGCCGGCTGAGTCCCGCACGGGCCCGGCGCATGACCGACGAACCACGCGGCGCGGCACCCGGCCGCGGTGTCCCCGAGTCACCGCGGCTGCCGATGCTGCTGGAGGCGGTGCTGAGCGTCGGCACCGACCTCGAACTGCGCGCCACCCTTCAGCAGATCATCGACACCGCCACCGCGCTGACCGAGGCCCGCTACGGCGCGCTCGGGGTCCTGGACCCCGGGAGCGGCACGATCAGCGAGCTGTTCGTCACCGGGATGAGCGAGAGCGAGCAGGCGGCCATCGGTGACTTGCCCGACGGGCACACGGGCCTGCTCGGCGCGCTCATCGAGCAGGCGCAACCGCTGCGCTCCGACGACCTGACCACCGACCCCCGCGCCTGCGGCGTGCCGCCCGGCCACCCCCGTATGCACTCGTTCCTCGGCGCCCCGATCCGGGTCCACCACAGGGTCTTCGGGAACATCTACCTGGCCGAGAAACACACCGGGCACTTCAGCGACACCGATATGACGCTGCTCCGGGTCCTCGCCTCGCAGGCCGGCATCGCGATCGGCAACGCCCGGCTGTACGAGAGCGCCCGGCAGCGGGAACGCTGGATCGAGGGCGCGGCAGCGGTCACCAACACGCTGCTGACCGGCGAGAACGCCTCCGACGCCCTGATGACCGTGGCCGAAAGGGCCAGAATCCTCAGCGACGCGTCGGCCGGGGTGATCCTCCAGCCCAACGAGGAGGGCGGCATGGAGATCGTCGTCGCGTCCACTCTGGAGGATCCGGCCGGTCTCGTGGGAACGGCGATCGCCCCCGGCTCCCCCGTCCTGGTCCAGCTGCTGGGCGGCGAGGCGGTCTTCGTCGACGACTCGGCGACCGATCCCCGGATGACCACCCCGGTACGCTCCCGCTTCGGCCCCAGCATGATGCTGCCGCTGCAGAGCGGCGGGCGGCTCATCGGCACCCTCGCCCTGCCCCGGCGGCGCGGCGCCCGTCCGTACACCGACGTGGACCGGCTGCTGGCCGCCCAGTTCGCCTCCCAGGCCGCGCTCGCCCTGGTCCTGGCGGACTCCCAGCACGACCGCGAGCAGCTGGCGGTGTACGAGGACCGGGACCGGATCGCCCGCGATCTGCACGATCTCGTCGTCCAGCGGCTGTTCGCCACCGAGATGATGCTGGAGTCGACCCGCCGGCGGGCCGGCGCCGGGGACACGGACGAGCTGCTCGGCCGGGCCGTCGACGAGCTGGACTCCACGATCCAGGAGGTGCGGACGGCCATCTTCGCTCTCCAGCAGCCGCCCGCCGAGGCACCCACCACCTTCCGTGGCCGGGTGCTGCGGGAGGCCAGCGGCGCGGCCGCGGTGCTCGGGTTCCAGCCCTCGGTGCACTTCACCGGTGCGGTGGACGCGCTCGTACGGGACCCGCTGGACGGGCAGCTGCTTGCCGCGCTGCGCGGTGCGCTGGCCGCCGCGCACCGGCGGCCCGGGGTGTCGGCGATCGAGGTGGAGGTGGACGCGACGGCCGCGCTGCCCGACGGCCGGGCCGCGGTCCGGCTCGCGGTCGCCGACGACGGGCGCGAACCTGACGGTTCGCGCGCGCCGACCGTCATCTGGCAGGCGCCGCTCTGAGCGCGATCCTGGTGCTGGAGTGGGCGACGCCGGCCTCGCGCTTGAGTCTGCGCAGCAGTCCGTCCAGGGCCGCGGTGTCGGCGGCCGTGGCCCGTACGAGGTAGTCGTGCCCGCCCGTCACGTGCACCACTTCGGTGATACCGGGCAGGGTCAGCACCGCCCGCTCGAACACCTCGTTGGTGGTGTCCGTCCGCAGGGTCACATCGATGAAGACGACGAGCCCGGTCCTGGTGTCGGCGGCGGGGTCGATGATCACGGTGAAGCCGCGGATGACGCCGTCCCGGCGCAGCCGGCGCACCCGGTCGGCCGCCGCGTTCGCGCTGAGCCCGACCCGTGTCCCCAGATCGCGGTACGAGATCCGTGCGTCCTCCTGGAGAACGCCGAGGATTTCCCTGTCCAGACGGTCCATACCGCGATTGTCCCAGCTTCCGGCCGATCGCGACTGCGGAGACGTCGGTATCCCCCTGGCAGGCCGCCGTTGCGGGCCCTCGTTCGGCGTAACCCGACGGGCTCACGCCCCCCTTCCGCACTTGACTGACCGTGTGGAAACAGCAGCCCAGCAGTCACCGGCTCCGGCCGCCGACAAGCCCTCCGGCGCCGCGTACCGCAACCTCGTGATGGCCACGATCGGCTTCGCGCTCACCTTCTGGGCCTGGAACCTGATCGCGCCCATGTCCGCGGACTACAAGGACCGGCTCGGCCTGAGTTCGTTCCAGCAGTCCCTGCTGGTCGCCGTGCCGGTGCTCGTCGGCTCGCTGGGCCGCATCCCGGTGGGTGCGCTCACCGACAAGTACGGTGCGCGGCTGATGTTCCCGCTGGTCTCGGCGCTCACCGTCGTGCCGGTGCTGCTGCTGATCCCGGCGAGGGACTCCTACGGCGCGATGCTGGCCGTGGGCTTCCTGCTGGGTCTGGGCGGCACGACGTTCGCGATCGGCATCCCGCTGGTCAACTCGTGGTTCCCGCCCGCCGATCGCGGCCTCGCGCTCGGGGTGTTCGGCATGGGCATGGGCGGCGTCGCCCTGTCCGGCTACTTCACCCCGCGGATCGCCGAGCACGGCGACAACCTGCCCTTCCTCGTGGTCGCCGGCGCGCTCGTGGTGTACGCGGCGCTGGCGGCGGTGCTGGTCAACGACCGTCCGGGCCGCCAGGTGCCGACCGACTCGCTGGCCCACCGGCTGGGCTCGGCCGGCCGGCTGCGGGTCACCTGGGAGCTGTCCGCGCTGTACGCGATCGGCTTCGGCGGCATCGTCGCGTTCGGCGTCTATCTGCCGACGTATCTGAAGACCTGGTACGAGCTCTCGCCGACCGACGCCGGCACGAAGGCAGCCGGATTCGCCCTGGTCACGGTCATCTTCCGGCCGATCGGCGGCTGGCTCTCGGACCGGATGCACCCGGCACTGGTCTCCTCGGCCGCGCTCGGCGTCGCCGCCCTGATGGCCATCGTCCAGGCCTTCGACCCGAAGCTGGTGCCCGGCGGCACGATCGCCCTGCTCGTCATGGCGGCCGGACTCGGCACCGCGAGCGGCAGCGTCTTCGCCCTGGTCTCCCAGGTGACGCCGCAGGCGAAGGTGGGCAGCGTCACCGGCATCGTCGGCGCGATGGGCGGCCTCGGCGGCTTCGTGCCACCGCTGGTGATGGGGGCGATCTACAGCTCGAAGGGCTCCTACTCGATCGGTTTCATGCTGCTGTCCGACCTGGCGCTGGCGGGCTGCGTGTACGCGTACGGGCGGATGCGCAACATCCAGCGGGACGCCTGAATCCGGGCACCCTTCGGAGCCCGTGAAGGGCCGTCCACGGACCGCCCGAGGGCCGGTCAAGGGCCGGTCGACTCCCGTTCCAGGACCGCAGGCGCTTCGGCGCTCTAGGGTTCGCAGGGTGATGCCACTTCTGCCTGCACTCCAGGACGCGGCCGCCCCGGTGGCCGCCCGCGAAGCCGTCCGTTTCGACGAAGTCTCCCTGTCCTACGCACAGCTGGCCGCCGCAGCGGACTCGCTCGCGGCCCGGATCGCCGGCGCGGGCCGGGTCGCGGTATGGGCCACACCCACCGCGCAGACCGTGATCGCGGTGGTGGCCGCGCTACGGGCAGGAGTCCCCGCCGTACCGCTGAACCCGAAGACGGGCGAACGGGAGCTGGCACACATCGTCGCCGACAGCACACCGACGACGGTGCTGGCCTCGGCGTCCGACGTACTGCCGCCCGCCCTGGCGGCGCTGGAACGGCTCGACGTGACCACGGATGGTCCGGCGAAGGGCGAGGCCGTGACCGCGGAGGCTGGCCCCGCCGGTGCGGGGTTCCCCGAACCGCCGCCCGAGGCCCCCGCCCTGGTCGTGTACACCTCCGGCACCACCGGCCCGCCCAAGGGGGCCGTCCTGCCGCGCCGGGCGATCGCCGCCTCGCTGGACGCGCTGGAGGACGCCTGGCAGTGGACCGGGGACGACGTCCTCGTCCACGCCCTGCCGCTGTTCCATGTGCACGGCCTGATCCTCGGCATCCTCGGCCCGCTGCGCCGGGGCGGCTCGGTGCGCCATCTCGGCCGGTTCTCCGCGGAGGGCGTGGCCCGGGAGCTGGGCTCCGGCGGCACGATGCTGTTCGGTGTGCCGACGATGTACCACCGGCTGGCGGACGTGCTGGCGGACCCGTCGGCGTCGGACGGCCTCGCGAAGGCCCTCGCGGGCGCCCGGCTGCTGGTCTCCGGATCGGCCGCGCTGCCGGTCCACGACCACGAACGGATCGCGGCCGCGACCGGCCGCCGGGTCATCGAGCGGTACGGCATGACGGAGACGCTGATGAACACAGGCGTACGGGCCGACGGCGAACCGCGTCCCGGTACGGTCGGCGCACCCCTCCTCGGCGTCGAACTCCGCCTGGTGGAGGAGGACGGCACCCCGCTCGCGGACCCCGGGTCCATCGGCGAGATCCAGGTGCGCGGCCCGAACCTGTTCACCGAATACCTGAACCGCCCCGACGCCACGGCCGCGGCGCTCACCGCCGACGGCTGGTTCCGTACGGGCGACATGGCCACGCTCGACCCCGACGGGTACGTACGGATCGTCGGCCGCAAGGCCACCGACCTCATCAAGAGCGGCGGCTACAAGATCGGGGCCGGCGAGATCGAGAACGCGCTCCTGGACCACCCGGGCGTCCGCGAGGCCGCCGTCACCGGTGAGCCGGATCCGGACCTGGGCGAGCGGGTCGTCGCCTGGGTGGTGCCTGCCGATCCCGCCGCCCCGCCCTCGGCCACCGCGCTGGCGGACCACGTCGCGGCCCAGCTCTCCCCGCACAAGCGACCGCGCACGGTCCGCTACCTGGACGCGCTGCCGCGCAACGACCTGGGCAAGATCATGAAGCGGGCCCTCCATGGCTGACCGGCTGACGGCCAGGGAGGCGATCACCGCTCTCACCGCCGACTTCACCGAGTCCACCGCACCCGCCAGGGACACCGCGGCCGACGGACCGCTCGACTGGTCCGGCTACGCCGACTCCCGGGCCCGGGCAGCCGCCCGTACCGGTGAGCAGGAGTCCGTCGTCCACGGCACCGCCACGATCGGCGGCCGGCCATGCGTCCTGATCTCCTTCGAGTTCGGCTTCCTCGGCGGCTCGCTCGGACAGCGCACGGGCGACCGGCTGGAGGCGGCGTACGAGGAGGCCACGGCCCGGCGGCTCCCCCTCGTCTCGCTCATCGCGACGGGCGGCAGCCGGATGCAGGAGGGCATGATCGCGCTCACCCAGCTGCACCGGGTGGCCCGTGCGTCGGCCCGGCTGCGGGCTGCCGGCCCGGCGCAGCTCGCGGTCCTGCGCGACCCGACGACCGGCGGCGGCTGGGCGACCCTGGGTGCGGGCGCCGATGTGATCCTGGCGCTGCCGGGGGCGCAGGTCGGGTTCGCCGGTTCCCGGGTTCGGCCGGCCGACGCGGACCCCGGTGCCTACACCGCCGAGGGCCAGCTGGCGGCCGGTCAGATCGACGCGGTCGTCCCACCCGGCGAGCTGCCGGCCGCGGTGGGCCACTGGCTCCGGCTCCTCGCCCGCCGCGACGCCCCGCCCACCCCCGCCCCGGTCCCGGCCGCGCTCTCCTCGGCGGGGCTCCCCCGCACCGGCTGGGACGCCGTGCTCCGGGCCCGGTCCGCGACCCGGCCGCACGCCGAGGCGTATCTGGACACCTACTTCACCCTGCGGCTCCCCCTGAGCGGGGACCGCTGCGGCGGCACGGACCCGGGGCTGCTCTGCGGGTTCGGGCTGCACGAGGGCGAGCCGGTCGCGTACGTGGCACAGTGCGGCACAGCCACCCGCCCGGCGGGCTATCGCACCGCGGCCCGGGTGATCCGGCTGGCCGACCGGCTCGGGATCCCGGTCCTCACCCTGGTCGACACCCCGGGCGCGGCCAACGACGCGGAGGCGGAGCGGGCCGGCGCGGGCGCGGCCATCGCCGACGCCTTCGCGGCGATAGCGGCGGCCCGGGTCCCCGTCACCACCCTGGTGATCGGCGAGGGCGGCTCGGGCGGGGCGCTGGCCCTGGCCGCACCGGGCAGCACCCACGTGACCGCGGACAGCTACTTCTCCGTCATCGCCCCGGAGCTCGCCGCGGCGATCCTGAAGCGCGCCCCGGATCAGGCGCACGCCACGGCCGAGCAGCTGCGACTGCGCCCGCAGGACCTGGTGGACCTCGGCGTCGCCCGCTCGGTGGTACGGCCGGACCCGCCGGGTGGGCGCTGACCCGTGTCCGACGCGCAGAGGAGGCGAGGGATGGCTAGCGTGTCAGAGGGGCCATTCACACCTGAGGAGATGACCGGTCATGGCCGCAGAACCGGAAGGCACACCGTGCTGGGCCGACGCGACGTTCGGCGACCTCGAAGGAGCGAAGCGCTTCTACGGTGAGGTACTGGGCTGGACGTACGGCGACTCGCTGCCCGAGTTCGGCAACTACACGCAGGCCTACGTGGACGGCAAGGCGGTCGCCGCCCTGATGCCGCCCGTGCCCGGCCAGGACGTACCCGCCGCCTGGTGTCTGTACCTCGCGTCACCGGACGCGGCGGCCACCGCCACGAAGGTCCGCGAGAACGGCGGCAAGGTCCTGGTGGAGCCGATGCAGGTCGGTGAGTTCGGCACGATGGTGCTGGCGAGCGACCCGGGCGGGGCGGCCTTCGGGGTGTGGCAGGCGGGCACCCACGAGGGTTTCGAGGCGCGGGCGGTGCCCGGTGCGTACGCCTGGGCCGAGATCTTCACCCGGGAGCCGGAGAAGTCGGACGCCTTCTTCCCGTCGGTCTTCGGGTACGGGGTGAAGCGCATGGTCGACGACGCGGTCGACTTCACGCTGTACGACCTGGGCGCGGACCCAGTCCTCGGCCGGATGAAGATGACGGACGAGTTCCCGCCCGAGGTGCCGCCGCATCTGAACGTGTACTTCACGGTCGCGGACTGCGACGCGGCGGTGGAGAAGGCGAAGGCGCTCGGGGCGGAACTCCGGTTCGGCCCGATGACGATGCCCTTCGGCCGGTTCGCCGCGCTGACCGACCCGCAGGGCGCCACCTTCTCGCTGATCGACGGCACGACGACCGGGGGCGACATGCCCAAGATCGAGGACGTTTCCTGACCGGTCGCCCGGCCGCGCCGGGTCAGGCCCCGGGGTCGCGCGCGTCATAGCGCGCGAACCCGGGCCACCGCAGTGCCAGCAGCGCCACCGCGACCACACACGCGATCCCGCCACCGGTCACAGCGAGGCCCGGGGACGCCAGATCGGCGACGGACCCGGCCAGGAAGTCCCCGAGCCGCGGGCCACCCGCCACCACCACGATGAACACGCCCTGGAGCCGGCCCCGCATCTGGTCGGGCACGGCCGCCTGGAGCATGGTGTTGCGGAAGACCATGGAGGTGGTGTCGGCGGCACCTGCGAGGGCCAGGAAGATCAGCCCGAGCCAGAGCTGGCGGGTCAGCCCGAAGACGGCGACGGCGGTGCCCCAGCTCGCGACGGCGAGCAGCACCGCCAGGCCGTGCCGCCGGATCCGCCCCAGCCAGCCGGAGAACACCCCGCCCAGCAGCGCCCCGAGCGCCGGGGCGGCGACCAGCAGTCCGGTGGTCTTCGCGTCGCCCCCGTACCAGAGCACGGCGACGACGGGGAACAGGGCGCGTGGGTGGGCGAGCACCATGGCGCACAGATCGCTGAGGAAGGTCATCCGCAAGGTGGGCCGGGTCCCGAGGAACCGCAGCCCGTCCATGACGGAGGCACGTTTCGCGTCCCCGGCCTTCTTCTCGCCCCGCTCCGGCAGCATCGAGGGCAGCCGCCACATCGCGTACAGCGAGGCCGTGAAGGTGACCGCGTCGACGCCGTACGCGGCCCGGTACCCCCACCAGCCGACGATGAGCCCGCCGAGCATCGGTCCGACGAGCATGCCCGTGGTGCTGGTGATGGAGTTCAGCGCGTTGGCGGCGGGCAGCTGTTCGGCCGGGAGCAGGCGGGCGATCATCGAGCTGCGGGCGGGCGAGTTGAGCGCGAAGCAGACGGCCTGGAGGGCGACGACCCCGTACAGCAGCCCGACCTGTTCCACGCCGGCCACGGTGCACGTCACCAGCCCCACCGACAGCAGGAACGACCCGAAGGCGCTGACCAGACCGAGCTTGCGCCGGTCGACCGTGTCGGCGACGGCTCCGCCGTACAGTCCGAAGACGACCAGCGGCACGAGCGAGCAGAATCCGATGAGCCCGACGGAGAAGGCGGAGCCGGTGAGGTCGTACACCTGGAGCGAGACGGCGAGCGACGTCATGCCCTGGCCGACCCAGGAGACCGTGTTCCCGAACCAGAGCCGCCGGTAGTCGGGGGAGGTGCGCAGCGGGGTCAGGTCGGCGAGTATCCGGGTCCGGGGAGCCGACTCATCGGCCGCGTCCGCCGGTTCGGTCAGGGATTCGGTCACGGGGAATGGTAACGACCGGTCCCGAGGGGGCTGATCGGGCAAGACATCGACCAGTGCCTCCGCCACCGTCGTCGCGGAGACGAAGGCCCCCTCCTTCACCGCCGAACCCGCCCTGAACCCGCGCAGCGGCACCGTGAACACCGCCGCCGTCCCTGTGAAGCCGAGCTGGAAGGCCACCGACAGCGCGGCCCACAAGGAGGTACGGCTGGTCGCACCACCGGCGAAGGCCTACGGACCGGCCACGACGAGCGCTTCGCACACGGCCAAGTCCGCCGCCACCGCATGGAAGCTGACCAAGGTCGTCGGGGCAGGCACCGCCGGCCGCCCGACCGTCACCACCGACGGCCTCGTCCACCTCAGGTGGTCGACGAGGACGGCGCATGCCGGGACCGTGTGGTCCCGGTGTGCGCCTCCATGCCCGTCAGCCGATGATCGCGACCGGGGCGTCCCATGCGTTTCGGTCGACGGTGATGGTGTAACCGCCGCGGCTTTCCTTGCTGTTGACCATGTACTGGTGGGCGCGGCTGTGGTTGGTGAACTGGGTCGGCTGCCACGGCCAGTCCGTGGTGGTCGTGTTCTTCTTGTCCCACAGTGCGTACCAGAGGTTGCCCGGCAGGTCCGTCTTGTTCGTGGCGGTGGCGATGGCCTTGGCGCTGGAACTGCTGAAGCCGTAGAAGCCGCCACGGTAAGTGGCGTTGCGCAGAGTCTTGGTGAAGGAGCGCACGTACGTCAGGACGGCGTTGTTGCACGCCTTGTCGGTGATGGCGTACGGCTCCATGTCCAGGTAGATGGGGCTGCCGGCCTTCATTCCGAGCGCTGATGCCTTGGCGATGGCGTCCTTGGCGTTGCTCGCTCCGACGGAGGCGGCCGTGGAGGTGGTGAACCTCTCCCGGTTCGCGCTCTTCTGGCAGGGCGGCTGCGCGCCGACGTAGAGCGGGATGAGCTTCCATCCGGTGGCGCTGACCGACTTCACCCAGGGCTTGGTCAGGTTGGGCTGGGCGCAGCCACGGTTCTTCCCGCCGATGTAGACGGCGGCGGCGCCGTAGTACCCCGTGTGCCACGCCTTCATCGCGCTGAGCGAGGGCGCGGTACAGGCGTCGAACGCCCGGCCGGTGTAGGTCTTCTGCGCAGGCCAGGCGCCGGCGGCCATGGACGTCTGTGCCGCGAATCCGGCACCCGCGACCACGGCAGCACCCGCGGTCGCCCACGCGATGTAACGGCTCTTCTTGGACAGCCGATGTCTGGACATTCCCCACCCCATTCAGTGCGGCTCACGGCCGCATCCGACACACCCACAAACGGCGACTCGCAAGGAGCTGTGCCAGGGCCCTGCCGCACCTCACCAGCGAGAGGCGCCTGCCCGAGGCGAAATCGCCGAGATTTCGTTTCCCAGGCCGGAACGGCTCCCCCTGGGCTTCCTCGATGAGGCGAGTGGGACTCGGACCCATTCACGTGACCCACTTCACCTGCGAAGGCGCCGAAACAACGGACGTTCCAGCCCGTTGCCGGCCAGCCCGATCCTCCTCGATTCGGCTCGAAAGGGGATCGGTCAGGCGTTCGCCACACTACTTCCCCGCCGCACGGATTCTCCACTGGACGAAGCGCCACGTAAAAGATCACCCACGCCGAAGTCACGGCGGGCCGACCGGTGTCGATCGACCGCGCGGGCACCCCGTCCCTCCGGCAACCCTTAACCCCTCGCAGGCCGCCCCCACCTCTGATGTAATAGGCTCACCACGGAGTCACCACTTACGCCGGGAGGAACCTTGCCTTTCAGGAACACAGCCGAAGCCGTAGGAGCGTGGGTCGAAGGCTGGGCCGTTTCACGTGGCGCGGCCGAACCGGCGGCCCGCCCCGGGGGTTTCACCATCGATGTCGGGCTGTCCAAGCACGTCATGCGCCACGTCCTGACCACCGCCGACGAGGCGACCGTCCGCAAGATCACCGAGAACGCCCCCATGCCGGGCATCTGGCTGAAGACGTTCGTGTCACCGGAGACGCTCACCCCGTGGCTGGCCCCCGGCTGGTCCCTCGCGGGCGGCCCCGGCTACCTGATGTCCGCCTCGCTGCGCGCAGCCCGGGCCGAGGTCCCCGACGGCTACCGGCTGCGTACGTGGAGCCGCGACGGCGTGGTCCGCGCCCTGGTGCGCACCGCGGACGGCGCCTTCGCGGCGCGCGGTCAGATCGCCGTCACCGGCTCCACCGCCGTTGTCGACCAGGTCGAGACCGACCCGGCCCACCAGCGCCGCGGCCTGGGACGCCTGGTGATGAGCACGCTCGCCACCGCCGCGGCCGGACAGGGCGCCACGGCGGGTGTGCTGGGCGCGACGCCGGAGGGCCGGGCCCTGTACGAGAGCGCAGGGTGGCGTGTTCTGGCCCCGCTGACCGGTGCTACGCGAGACACGGGCCGGGTCGAGGCATGAGCGGGCCGAGGACGAGCTCGAAACGGCCCGCGAGAAGCGGGCCGGCCACCACGATGTACACCAGCTGCCAGCCGTGCGGCATGTGCGAGGCGGTCATCCAGCGGGCCGGGCTACGACGCGTGGTGTACGCCCTGTCCAACGACCAGCTCCTGGACATCAGACCGGGCAGCGGCCAGCCGCCCGTGCCACAGCACGGCCCCGCGCTGCTCGACGAGGTACGAGCCGTGTTCGAGGGGTACTACTGCTGAGCCGTCGCCGATGTACGAGGACTCGCGTTCACCACACCTGCGTGAGGTGAACGCCACACGCAAAAAGCCCCTGCAAAACGCGTTTCCCCAGTTCGGAACGATTCTGCCTGGGGACGCTCGGTGGGGCGGGTGGGACTCGAACCCACGGCCGACGGATTATGAGTCCGCTGCTCTAACCGGCTGAGCTACCGCCCCGTTTCGGCGTGGCGCGTACATGTGTGCGCGCCGTCTGCCGCAGCATAGCCGGTCATACGATCTCTCGCTCCGGGTGCCCGGCTACTCGTGACCATGAAGACCGCGCTGCTCGCTGCCCGGTTCCGGGTGACGAGAAGTTGACGCGAAAGAGTCACGCGAGCCTCACGCTCACCACGGTTCCGACCCCCGGGCGCGATCCTCGCGGACCGGACCCGGGCACACGAAAAAGGACCCCGCAGGGTCCTCTTCCGTTCCGCTCCCCCGACTGGACTCGAACCAGTAACCCTCCGGTTAACAGCCGAATGCTCTGCCAATTGAGCTACAGGGGATCGCGCTCCCCCGACTGGACTCGAACCAGTAACCTGCCGGTTAACAGCCGGCTGCTCTGCCAATTGAGCTACAGGGGATTGCTGCGTTGCCTCGAACGTACCTGCCTGGCTGCTGCCGGGCGGCGCACGTTCGCTGCGACACATACATTAGCGCAAGCAGGGGGGTGCTTTGCCAATCGGTATCGCCCGGGGTGATCTCGGGCGCCTGCGGGTAGGCGAGCAGCACACGTCGCACGGAGCGAAGACGGAGCGAAGGAAGGGTGGCAGCCATGCGGTACCGGCTCACGTTCATCGCCGGAGTGGCCCTCGGTTACGTACTCGGCACGCGTGCCGGGCGCGAGCGTTACGAGCAGCTGAAGAAGTCCGCACGCCAGTTCGCCCAGAACCCGGCCGTGCGCAACACCTGCGAGACGGCGGCCCAGAGCGGTCGCCAGTTCGCCGGGAAGGCGTACCACGCGGTCGAGGAGAAGGTCGGCGAGAAGGTCCCGGCGTCGGTGGCGGACCGGGTGCGGTCGCTGCGCGGGCGCGGGGCCAACGGCGAGGACGACTGGGGAACGACCAACACCTGAGTCGGCATCTCCACGTCTGCCGCACCACCGGTACGGGAAACCTCCGGGGGTGCGGCAGAATCTGTGTATGGGCATAGTCGCCGGCTTGGACAGTTCTTCCGCCTTCACGCACATCGTGGTCTGCGATACGGACTCGGGTGCCGTACTGCGCCAGGGATACGCCGCACATCCCGTCGACGCGAAGGCAACCGAGGTCGACCCTCAGGCATGGCTGCTCTCACTCGGTGAGGCCGCCGCCGGCGGGCTCCTCGAAGGGGTGCAGGCCATCGGTGTGTCGGCGCAGCAGCACGGGCTCGTGCCGCTGGACCACCAGGGCAATCTCGTGCGTCCGGCGCTGCTCGGCAACGACAGGCGGGCGCAGGTCGCCGCGGCCGATCTGATCGACGGGCTCGGCGGGCGGCAGGCCTGGGCCGAGGCGGTCGGGTCCGTGCCGCAGGCCGCGCAGCCCGTGTCGAAGCTGCGCTGGCTGGCGCGGACCGAGCCGGACATGGCGCAGCGGGTCGCCGCGGTGCTGCAGCCGCACGACTGGCTGGTGTGGCAGTTGCTGGGCCGGCCGGCCCGGCGGACCACCGACCGGGGGGCCGCCTCCGGGACGGGTTACTGGTCGGCAGGCAGCGAGTCGTACCGGCCGGAGCTGGTGGAGCTCGCGCTGGGGCGCCAGGCGGCGCTGCCGGAGGTGCTCGGTCCGTCCGACGCGGCGGGGACGACGCCCGAGGGGCTGCTGATCTCGGCGGGTACGGGCGAGACGATGGCGGCGGCGTTCGGGCTGGGGGTCGCGGTCGGTGATGCCGTGGTGTCGCTGGGGGCCTCGGGTTCGGTGATGGCGGTGCACCACGAGGCGCTGGCCGACCCGACGGGGATGATCACCTCCTTCGCCGATGCCACCGGGATGCATCTGCCGGTGGTCCACACGTCGAACGCGGTACGCGCGCTGCGCGGCACCGCCGAGATGCTGGGCCTGGACGGGCTGGAGGAGCTGTCGGCACTGGCGCTGAAGTCGACGCCGGGCGCCTCGGGGCTCGTACTCCTGCCGTATCTGGAGGGTGAGCGCACCCCGAATCTGCCGCACACTGCCGGAACGCTGAGCGGGCTGCGGCGCGAGTCGATGAAGCCGGAGCACCTGGCGCGGGCCGCGTTCGAGGGGATGCTCTGCTCGCTGGCCGACGCGCTGGACGTGCTGCGCGGCCGTGGGGTGGAGGTGCGGCGGGTGTTCCTGCTCGGCGCCGCCGCCGAGCTGCCGGCCGTGCAGGGGCTGGCGCCGGCGTTGCTGGGCACTCAGGTGGTCGTGCCGCAGCCGGCGCAGTACGCGGCGCTGGGTGCGGCCCGGCAGGCGGCCTGGGCGCTGGGCGTCTCCCAGGGAACGCTGGACACCCGCACTCCCCCGGCGTGGCAGGGTGCCGCGGCGCAGGTGCTGGAGCCCGGCGACGAGCTGCCGGTCGGTCAGGCGGTGCGCCAGCAGTACGTGGCGACGCGGGACCAGATCCACCCGGGGGCGTTCGACTCCGCGCGCTGAGACGAGTGTTTTCGGTGACGCGTCCGGGCCTCCGGGGAGGCCCGGACGTGAAAATTATGGACCCGGTCCGTTTTTTTACCTGGACTTGAATTAAAACGTTCGCGGTCCCGGCCGACGGTGTCCGAAGATGAGTCGACTCCCGACCTCGCCGACTCCGAGAGACACGCGTGCTCATAAAAATCCTGCGGGCCTATCTCGGTCCGTACAAGAAACCGATCGCGCTGCTGGTCGTCTTCCAGCTGCTGCAGACCTGCGCCACGCTCTATCTGCCCACCCTGAACGCGGACATCATTGACAACGGTGTCGTCCAGGGGGACACGGGCTACATCCTCCAGTACGGCGGCGTGATGATCGTCGTCAGCATCGCCCAGGTGGTCTGCAACATCGGGGCCGTCTACATCGGTGCCCGCACCGCGTCCGCCCTCGGCCGCGACGTCCGGGCCTCGATCTTCGACCGGGTGCAGTCGTTCTCAGCGCGTGAGGTCGGCCGGTTCGGTGCGCCCTCGCTGATCACCCGTACGACCAATGACGTGCAGCAGGTCCAGATGCTGGCCCTGATGACGTTCACGCTGATGGTGTCGGCGCCGATCATGTGCGTCGGCGGCATCATCATGGCGCTCGGCCAGGACGTCCCGCTGTCCGCGGTGCTGCTCGCGGTGGTGCCGGTCCTCGGCATCGCGGTGAGCCTCATCGTGCGGAAGATGCGCCCGCTGTTCCGGACGATGCAGGAGCGGCTCGACACGGTGAACCGGGTGCTGCGCGAGCAGATCACCGGCAACCGGGTCATCCGCGCCTTCGTGCGCGACGACTACGAGGAAGAGCGCTTCCGGGGCGCCAACACCGAGCTGACGGACGTGGCGCTGTCCACGGGCCGGCTGATGGCACTGATGTTCCCGACCGTGATGACGGTCGTGAACGTGTCGTCGATCGCCGTCGTCTGGTTCGGCGCGCACCGGATCGACAGCGGCGGGATGGAGATCGGCGCGCTGACCGCGTTCCTCTCCTATCTGATGCAGATCGTCATGTCGGTGATGATGGCCACCTTCATGTTCATGATGGTGCCGCGCGCCGAGGTCTGCGCGGAGCGCATCCAGGAGGTCCTGGAGACCGATTCGAGCGTGGTGCCGCCGGTGAACCCGGTGCGGGAGCTCACTGTCCAGGGCCATCTCGAGGTGCGCGGTGCGGACTTCCGCTACCCGGGCGCCGAGGAGCCGGTGCTGCGCTCGGTGGACCTGGTGGCGCGGGCCGGCGAGACGACCGCGATCATCGGGTCGACGGGCAGCGGGAAGTCGACGCTGCTCGGTCTCGTACCCCGGCTGTTCGATGTCACGGACGGCCAGGTGCTGGTCGACGGAACGGACGTACGGACGCTGGATCCGGTCCTGCTGGCGAAGACCGTGAGCCTGGTCCCGCAGAAGCCGTACCTCTTCTCCGGGACGGTCGCGACGAATCTGCGGTACGGGAACCCGGACGCGACCGACGAGGAGCTGTGGCACGCGCTGGAGATCGCGCAGGCCAAGGAGTTCGTCGAGGAACTGGAGCACGGGCTCGACGCACCGATCGCGCAGGGCGGCACCAATGTCTCCGGCGGGCAGCGGCAGCGGCTCTCGATCGCCCGGACGCTGGTGCAGCAGCCGGAGATCTACCTCTTCGACGACTCCTTCTCGGCCCTGGACTACGCCACGGACGCGGCGCTGCGCGCGGCGCTGCTGCGGGAGACCCGGGGGGCGACGGTGGTGATCGTCGCGCAGCGGGTGTCCACCATCCGCGACGCCGACCGGATCCTGGTGCTGGACGAGGGCCGCGTCGTCGGTTCCGGCAGCCACCACGAGCTGATGGAAGGCAATGAGACATACCGGGAGATCGTTCTCTCCCAGCTGACGGAAGCGGAGGCCGCGTAATGGCCGGGCCTGGTGGACGCATGATGGCGGGCGGGGCGCCGACCGAACGGTCCATGGACTTCAAGGGCTCGTCGAAGCGGCTGCTGAAGCGCTTCGCGGCGGAGAAGGCCACCCTGTACGTGATGCTGGTGGCCGTCGCGCTGAGCGTGGCGCTCTCTGTGGTCGGCCCGAAGATCCTCGGCAAGGCCACCGACCTGGTGTTCGCCGGTGTCGTCGGCCGGGGAATGGACGCGGGGACGACGAAGGAGCAGGCCGTCGAGGGCCTGCGCAACAGCGACAGCGGCCTGGCCGACATGCTCTCCAAGGTGGACTTCACCCCGGGACAGGGCATGGACTTCGACGCGATCGGCCAGGTGCTGCTGGTGGCGCTGGCCGTGTACGTCGGTGCCGGGCTGCTGATGCTGGTGTCGACGCGGCTGTCGATCCGGGTGATCAACCGGGTCGTGTTCCAACTGCGCGAGGACATCCAGACGAAGCTGTCGCGGCTGCCGCTGTCGTACTTCGACCAGCAGAAGCGCGGCGAGGTGCTGAGCCGGGCGACGAACGACATCGACAACATCTCGCAGACGATGCAGCAGACGATGGGGCAGCTGATCAACTCGCTGCTCACCATCGTGGGCGTGCTCGTGATGATGTTCTGGATCTCGCCGCTGCTGGCGCTGATCGCGCTGGTGACGGTGCCGCTGTCGGTGGTCGTGGCGACGAAGGTCGGCAAGCGCTCCCAGCCGCAGTTCGTCCAGCAGTGGAAGGTGACGGGCAAGCTCAACGCCCACATCGAGGAGATGTACACCGGGCACACCCTGGTGAAGGTCTTCGGGCGGCAGGACGAGTCGGCGCGGGACTTCGCCGAGCAGAACGACGCGCTGTACGAGGCCGGTTTCAAGGCGCAGTTCAACAGCGGGATCATGCAGCCGCTGATGATGTTCGTGTCGAACCTGAACTATGTACTGATCGCTGTCGTCGGCGGGCTGCGGGTCGCCTCGGGCGCACTGTCGATCGGTGATGTGCAGGCCTTCATCCAGTACTCGCGGCAGTTCTCCATGCCGCTCACCCAGGTCGCCTCGATGGCGAACCTGGTGCAGTCCGGGGTGGCCTCGGCGGAGCGGATCTTCGAGCTGCTGGACTCCGAGGAGCAGGACGCCGACCCGGCGAAGGGCGAGGCCGAGTTCCCCGGGCAGCTGCGCGGCAGCGTGTCCCTGGAGAACGTGTCGTTCCGCTACGACCCGCAGAAGCCGCTCATCGAGGACCTGTCGCTCAGCGTCGAGCCCGGCCACACGGTCGCGATCGTCGGCCCGACCGGCGCAGGCAAGACGACGCTGGTCAATCTGCTGATGCGGTTCTACGAGGTGACCGGCGGCCGGATCGCTCTCGACGGGGTCGACATCGCGAAGATGTCGCGTGACGACCTGCGCTCGGGGATCGGCATGGTCCTCCAGGACACCTGGCTGTTCGGCGGGACCATCGCGGAGAACATCGCCTACGGCGCCTCGGGCGATGTCACCCGTGAGCAGATCGAGGAAGCGGCGCGGGCGGCCCACGCCGACCGCTTCATCCGCACCCTGCCCGACGGCTACGACACGGTGATCGACGACGAGGGCTCGGGTGTCAGTGCGGGCGAGAAGCAGCTGATCACCATCGCACGGGCGTTCCTGTCCGACCCGGTGATACTGGTGCTCGACGAGGCGACCAGCTCCGTCGACACCCGTACCGAGGTGCTGATCCAGAAGGCGATGGCCGGTCTCGCACACGGCCGTACGAGCTTCGTGATCGCGCACCGGCTCTCCACCATCCGGGATGCCGACGTCATCCTGGTGATGGAGAACGGGTCGATCGTCGAGCAGGGCACGCACGACGAGCTGCTGGAGGCGGAGGGCGCGTACGCCCGGCTGTACGCGGCCCAGTTCGCGCAGGCGGTCGCCGAGGTCGACTAGGGTCTTTCGTTTGGATCAGGCCGGATCAGCGAGCCCGGCATGATCCGAACGAGAGGCCCTGGGGCCTGGCCATGCGGCTGCCTGGGCACGGACGCGTGCGCGTTCAGTCCAGGTAGCCGCGGAGCTGGTCGGCGAAGGCGTGGTCCCGCAGTTTGTTGAGGGTCTTGGACTCGATCTGCCGGATGCGCTCGCGGGTCACGCCGAAGATCCGTCCTATCTCCTCCAGCGTGCGCGGCCGCCCGTCGGCCAGCCCGTAGCGCAGCTGGACCACTTTGCGCTCCCGCTCGTTGAGGGTCGAGAGCACCGCTTCCAGATGTTCGCGCAGCAGCAGGAACGCGGCTGACTCGACGGGGGACGCGGCGTCCCCGTCCTCGATGAGGTCGCCGAGCGAGACATCGTCCTCCTCGCCCACCGGGGCGTGCAGGGACACCGGCTCCTGGGCGAGGCGCAGGACCTCTCCGACCCGTTCGGGTGTCAGGTCGAGCTGGGCGGCGACCTCCTCGGGCGTCGGCTCGTTTCCGTGCTCCTGGAGCATCCGGCGCTGGACCCGGACGACGCGGTTGATCAGTTCGACGACGTGGACCGGGACCCGTATGGTCCGCGCCTGGTCGGCGAGGGCGCGGGACATGGCCTGCCGGATCCACCAGGTCGCGTACGTCGAGAACTTGTAGCCGCGGGCGTAGTCGAACTTCTCGACCGCCCGGATCAGTCCGAGGTTGCCCTCCTGGACCAGGTCCAGCATGGTCAGTCCGCGGCCCACGTAGCGCTTGGCCACGGAGACGACGAGGCGGAGGTTGGCCTCGATGAGGCGGCGCTTGGCCATCCGCCCCATGACCACGAGCCGGTCCAGATCGACGGCCAGCCGGGTGTCGGGGTCCGGGGTGCGGGCCAGACGCTCCTCGGCGAACAGGCCGGCTTCGACGCGGCGGGCGAGCTCCACCTCGTCGGCGGCGGTGAGGAGCGGGATGCGGCCGATCTCGCGCAGGTACTGGCGGAAGAGGTCGGACGACGGTCCGCCGGTGTCCGGGCGGCTGCGCGGCCCCGACGGTTCGGGGTGCTCCGACTCCTCCATGACGGCCTCGGGCGGTTCGGGCGGGTCCGGTGGCGCTTCGGGCGGGTTCCGCGGGGCGGCCAGGGGCGTCGGCGGGTCCACCGCGGCCTCGGGGTGATGCACGGCCCGGGTTTGCGCGGGGATGGCCGGGACACGCTCGGTTTCGGTCACGGTCCGGGTCTGCACGGGGGCGACCTCCAGGTGATCGCTGCCGGAACGCGGGGATGGAGGACCACCGTTCGGTGAGCCGGCCGCGCTCCGATGACTCAGGCACCGCCACCCAGTGTGGGGTACGACACACGGCCGCCACGAGGGGCGTGCGGGGACTTTCTGAGTTCGTTCCGTGACCGGCCGGTTACCGGCGCGGAGGCCGCCGCGGCGCCGTCAGAGCGCGTCGGCGCCGTTGTTGCGCAGGGACTGGGCGTACTGCTGGAGGACCCAGACCTCGTTCTGTGCGGCGGCCAGGTGGTCCGGGGCGACGTTGCTGCCGAGGCGGGTGAGACTGCCCTGGACGTCGTTGATCCGGCGGTCGACGGCGCGCAGGCGGACCTTGACCAGGTGCTCGCCCGCGTACGCCTCGTCGATGGACTTGCCGTGGAAGACCTCGACCGCCAGCTCCGTGACCAGTTTGCGCACCGTGTCGTTGGGGGTCGCGTCGAGCACCTGGACGAGGTACTCGCGGGTCTCGGGGACGCCGAGCTCCGCGCCGCCCGCCTCCGCGATGCACTGGCGGACCGCGGCGTACGGCGGGGCGGTGAACTCGTCGACCCCGTAGGCGTCGAACGCCGGGGAGACCAGGGCGGGCTTCTGCAGGGCGAGCTTGAGCAGCTCGCGCTCGGTGCGGTGGGCCGGGCTGCGGAGGTTGAGCGCGGGGCCCGAGGGGACGGCGGGCGCCTGAACCTCCTGGCGCCGTGAGCCCCCGCGCGTGGCGGGTGCGGGTCCCCGGTCGCCCCGGCCGCGGGCCCACTGGGCGAGCTGGTTGACCCGGTGCACGACGTACTCCTGGTCCAGGATGCCGACGAAGCCGGCCAGCTGGACGGCGACCTCGCGCTGCACACTGCCCGTCTTGATCTTGGCGACGACCTGGGCCGCCTCGTCGAGTGCGGCGGCGCGGCCCGCCGGGGTCTCCAGGTCGTAGCGGGCGACGATCTGGCGGAGCGCGAACTCGAAGAGCGGGGTGCGGGGTTCGACCAGGTCGCGGACGGCCTCGTCGCCCTTGGCGAGGCGCAGGTCGCACGGGTCCATGTTGTCCGGGGCGATCGCGATGTAGGTCTCGGCGGCGAACTTCTGATCGTCCTCGAAGGCGCGCAGGGCCGCCTTCTGGCCGGCCGCGTCACCGTCGAACGTGAAGATCACCCGGGCGCTGCCGTTGTCCATCAGGAGGCGGCGCAGGATCTTGATGTGGTCGCCGCCGAACGCCGTGCCGCAGGTCGCGATGGCGGTGGTGACCCCGGCGAGATGGCAGGCCATCACGTCCGTGTAGCCCTCGACGACGACGGCCCGGCTGGACTTCGCGATGTCCTTCTTGGCCAGGTCGATGCCGTACAGCACCTGGGACTTCTTGTAGATCGGCGTCTCAGGGGTGTTGAGGTACTTCGGGCCGTTGTCGTCGTCGCGCAGCTTGCGGGCGCCGAAGCCGACGATGTCGCCGGAGGTGTCGCTGATCGGCCACATCAGCCGGCCGCGGAAGCGGTCGATGGGACCGCGCCTGCCGTCCTGGGAGAGGCCGGAGGTGATCAGTTCCTTGTCGCTGAATCCCTTGCCGCGCAGATAGCGGGTGAGGTGGTCCCAGCCCGCGGGGCTGTAGCCGACGCCGAAGTGCTCGGCCGCAGCCTGGTCGAAGCCGCGCTCGGCGAGGAACTTGCGGCCGATCTCGGCCTCCGGGCCGTCCAGCTGCTCGACGTAGAACTGGGCGGCCGCCTTGTGCGCCTCGACCAGCCTGATCCGCTCACCGCGCTGGTGGGAGGGGTTGTACCCGCCCTCCTCGTACCGCAGGGTGATGCCGGCCTTGGCCGCGAGCCGCTCGACGACCTCCGCGAAGGTCAGGTGGTCGATCTTCTGCACGAAGGCGATCGTGTCGCCGCCCTCCTGGCAGCCGAAGCAGTGGAAGAGACCCTTGCTCGGACTGACCTGGAAGGAGGGGGACTTCTCGTCGTGGAAGGGACACAGGCCCTTGAGGTTTCCACCGCCCGCGTTGCGCAGCTGGAGGTACTCGGAAACGACGGCGTCGATCGGGACCGCGTCCCGGACCGCCTTCACGTCGTCGTCATTGATCCTGCCTGCCACGAGTGAAGTCTACGGGTGGGGTGGGACAGTCATGGTGCGCGCGGGTGTGATCCCGTGCGTCCGCTGCGTCCGCCGCCCGTGCCGAGGCCTGCGGGGCCGCGGCACGGGGGCGGTGCGGGAACCGGAGCGGGGCGCGCTCAGATCAGTGACTCCAGGGGCACGGACGGGTCGGCGAGGGCGTCCGGGTCGACCGGCTGTCCGGCCCTGATCAGCTCCTGCACGGTCTCCGTGACGTCCCACACGTTCACGTTCATCCCGGCGAGCACCTTGTGGTCCTTCAGCCAGAACGCGATGAACTCACGCTTGCCCGCGTCGCCGCGGATCACGACCTGGTCGTAGCTGCCCGGCGGCGCCCAGCCCGAGTATTCGAGGCCGAGGTCGTACTGGTCGGAGAAGAAGTACGGCACCCGGTCGTAGGCGACGTCCTGGCCGAGCATGGCGCGGGCCGCCGCAGGCCCGCTGTTCAGCGCATTGGCCCAGTGCTCCACCCGCAGCCGGGTGCCGAGCAGCGGATGGGCCACGTTGGCCACGTCTCCGGCCGCGAAGATGTGCGGGTCGCTGGTGCGCAGCGAGGCGTCCACGGCGATGCCGCCGCCCTGGGCGCGCGGGACGATGTCGAGTCCTGCGGCCTCGGCGAGGGCGGCACGCGGGGCGGCGCCGATCGCGGCGAGGACGTCGTGGGCGGGGTGTTCCTCGCCGTCGTCGGTGCGGACCGCGAGGACCATGCCGTCCTGGCCGACGATCTCGGTGAGACGGCCGCCGAAGTGGAAGCGGACGCCGTGGTCGCTGTGCAGGTCGGTGAAGATCTGGCCGAGCTCGGGGCCGATGACCTTGAGCAGCGGGGTCGCCTCCGGTTCGACGACGGTGACCTCGGCCCCGTATCCGCGGGCCGCCGCCGCGACCTCCAGGCCGATCCAGCCGGCGCCCGCGATCACCAGATGGCCGTTGTCGCGGCCGAGTGCGGCCAGCACGTTGCGCAGCCGGTCGGCGTGGGCGAGGCGGCGCAGATGGTGGACGCCCGCCAGGTCGGTGCCGGGGATGTCGAGGCGGCGCGGTTCGGCGCCGGTGGCCAGGAGCAGCTTGTCGTAGTGGATGACGGTGCCGTCGCCGAGCTCCACGGAGCAGGCTTCGCGGTTCAGCGCGGTGACGGGCTGGCCGAGGTGGAGCTCGACGTCGGCCCCCGCGTACCAGGCGGTCTCGTGGACGAAGACGCTGTCGCGGTCCTCCTTCCCGGCCAGGTACCCCTTGGAGAGCGGCGGGCGTTCGTACGGGTGGTCCCGCTCATCGCCGATCAGGATGACCCGCCCGCTGAAACCCTCCGACCGGAGCGTCTCCGCTGCCTTCGCTCCGGCCAGTCCTCCGCCGACAATGACGAACGTCCGATGTGCGTCGACCACTTGATGCCTCCTCGGTGCTTGCTGCGCGGCGCCAACTGCGAGCGTCCCGCACGCAGCGTGATGGCGAAAGAGGGTGTGGCCCGATCAGGTCACACCCAGTGGTCATAGGCCAGTTTGCCGACCAGGGCCAGCACCACGAGGAGCAGGGTGGCGCGGACGAGTCCGGCGCCCCTGCGCACTGCGGTACGTGCACCCAGCACACCACCTGCGACATTGCTGACCGTCATCGCCGCGCCCCACTGCCACAGGACATGTCCGAGGGAGGCGAAGACCAGGTGAGCCCCGAGGTCGGTGCCGACCGAGACGAGCTTCGCCATGGCCGAGCCACGCAGAAGGCCCGCGCCGAGGACGGTGACGAGAACGACGACCAGCAGGACGCCCGTCCCCGAACCGATCGCTCCACTGTAGAAGCCGATGGCCGCGCCCGCCGCGCAGGAGCGGGCCCGGGACCGGCCGGCAGGGCCGCCCTGTGCCCTTCCCGGCGGGCGTCCGGACCGGTGGAACGGCTGTACGTCATGGCCGCGCCTCTGACGGTCCGGTCAGCCGCGGCGTGCGGTGAGCCAGTGGTGCAGGCTACGGGCCGACGCGTCGGTCAGGGCGGCGATCTGGTCGACCAGGACCCGCTTGCGGGCGCGGTCGTCGGGGGCCGCCTCGTACAGTGCGCGCAGGTGTGGCTCCAGGCCCTCCGGTGCGCGGGCGGTCAGCGCCGCGGCCAGTTCGGCGATGACGATCCGCTGATCGGCGCGGATCGCCTCCTGCTCGGCGCGCTGCATGACGTACCGGTCGGCGACCGCCTTGAGGACCGCGCACTCGTTGCGTGCGTCGCGGGGGACGACGAGCTCCGCGCCGTATCTGCCGAGGCGTCCGGTGCCGTACGCCTGCCGGGTGCTGCTCTCGGCGGCGAGGCAGAACCGGCCGATCAGCTGACTCGTGGCGTCCTTGAGCCGGGCCTGGGCGACGGCCGAACCGTCGTAGCCGTGCGGCCACCAGTCCTGGCCGATGAGGCGGTCCAGTGCGTCGGACAGCTCCTGGGGATCGGTGTCCGCTGGGACGTACCGTCCGATGGCGACGGCCCAGATCTCCCGGCGCTCCGGCTCGGCGTCCAGGCAGTTGGGGTCGATGTGGCCGGCGTGCAGTCCGTCCTCGAAGTCGTGGACCGAGTACGCCACGTCGTCGGACCAGTCCATCACCTGGGCCTCGAAGCACTTGCGGTCCTGCGGGGCGCCCTTGCGGAACCATTGGTAGACCGGCAGGTCATCCTCGTACACCCCGAATTTCGGCGAGCCGGGGTCGGTGGGATGGGCGCCTCTCGGCCAGGGGTACTTGGTGGCGGCGTCGAGCGCGGCACGGGTGAGGTTGAGCCCGACGCTGACCAGTTCGCCGGTGCGGGTGTCGGGCACGAACCGCTTGGGTTCGAGCCGGGTCAGCAGCCGCAGGGACTGGGCGTTGCCCTCGAAACCACCGCAGTCGGATGCGAAGTCGTTCAGCGCCTGTTCGCCGTTGTGCCCGAAGGGCGGGTGGCCCATGTCGTGGGCGAGGCAGGCCGTTTCGACCAGGTCGGGGTCGCAGCCGAGCGCGGCGCCGAGTTCGCGGCCGACCTGTGCGCACTCCAGCGAGTGCGTGAGCCGGGTCCGCGGGCTGGCGTCCCAGAGGTGGCTGCGGGTGCCCGGGGTGACGACCTGGGTCTTCCCGGCGAGCCTGCGCAGGGCCGCGGAGTGCAGCACCCGGGCGCGGTCGCGCTGGAAGGCGGTGCGGCCCGGCCGTTTGTCCGGTTCGGTGTCCCAGCGCTCGGCGTCGGCGGCGCCATAGGGGGCCGTGCCGGGGTCCTGTGTGCCGTACGCGTTGTCCGTGCCGTCCGTGCCGTTCATGAGAGCGACACTAATCCGCCGGACTGACAGGAGGGCTCAGGCGGAGGCCAGGAATCGTGTGTTCATCAGGGTTTCTTGCGCCGGTGCGCCACCCGCCCGTGCCTGGTCGTAGCGGTGGAGCAGCAGGCGTGCCATGGCCGGGTGGGCGCCGAGCGGAGCGGCGGCGATCCAGGGCGCCTCCGCCGCCGCGGCCGCGGCGAAGCGTCCGGGGGCGGTGAAGTACGAGGCGACGGCGACCCGCCGGCGGCCGCGGGCGGCGAGCGCGCGCAGGGCTGCCGGGACGGTGGGCGTCGCGGCGGAGGCGTACGCGGGCACGACGGGCACTCCGCCGAGCCGTTCGCTGAGCAGGTGCGCGGTGCGACGTGTGTCGGCGGCCGATTCGGGGTCCCGCGAACCGGCGGCGGCCAGGACCACGGCGCTGTTGCGGTTCCCGTCGTCCGAGGGGAGCCAGCCGGCCTCGGTGAGCCGGCCGTGGAGCGCCTCGACCAGCAGCGGGTGCGGTCCGAGGGGGCCGGCGGTGCGGGTGCGCAGGGCGGGGGCGCCGGCGACGGCGTCCGGGATGTCCTGCTTCACGTGGTAGCCGCGGCCCAGTAGCAGCGGGACGAGAACCGCCTCGCCGCCCCCCAGCGCGTCCAGGGTCTGCGGGAGGAGGGGTGCGTTGAGCTCGATGTGACCGAGCCGGACGTCGAGCCCCGGCCGCAGCTCCCGCACCCGGTCCAGGAGTCCCGTCACCGTGTGCAGCGCCCGCGGGTCCCGGCTGCCGTGCGCGACGGCGACGAGTGCGGGTGCGGCGGGCATCAGGGGGCTCACGTTGCTGTGCGGGGCCTGCTGCGGGGTGCGGTCCATGGGCCGTCGGATTCCGTTCAGGGAGACGAGGCTGAGCTGGGTGCCGAGCTGTGCGGTGATACGGGTCAACAGTTGCGCCGTGCTGTCGAGGGACAGGGACTCCTGGGGACGTTCCGGTGCCGGCTCCGTCATGGACCGATGGTGCCGGGCGCAGGTTGCCGCGTCGTTGCGCGCCGGTCACAGGCGTTTTCCGCCGCCTCACCGGGCGCGCCTGCCCGCTGTCAGCTGACCGCCCCGGGGCCGGACCTGCCCGGAGCCCGGCCGGGGCCCTGCCTGCTGTCAGTTGGCGGCCGCGGGCCGTACCTGGCCGGCGAACAGCCGCTCGATGACGTCGGCGACGCCGTCCTCCTCGTTGGTGGCGGTGTGCACCGGCACGGCGGCGAGTACGGCCGGGTGGGCGTTGGCCATCGCGTAACCGGTGCCCGCCCAGGCAAGGACGGTGAGGTCGTTGGGCATGTCACCGAAGGCGATGACCTCGGTGGCGTCGATACCCCGTGCGGCGCAGAGCACCTCCAGGGTGCCGGCCTTGGTGACACCGGGCGCGCTGATCTCCAGCAGTCCGCGCCCGCCCGAGTGGGTGAGCTGCACCTCGTCGCCCGCGCCCTGCCGGGCCGCGGCCAGCAGGGTGTCCGCGTCGAGCCGGTCCGACCAGGCGAGCAGTTTGGTGACGGGGGCCTCGGTCAGCCACAGGTCGGCGAAGGACGGTACGGGGAGCTCGGCGCCGGCGTCCTCGGACATGCGCAGCCGATAGGCCGGTTCGTACAGCACCTGGTTCCCGGTCTCCAGGGCGAAGCCCACCTCGGGCATCGCCGCTGCCAGTCGGGTGGCCACCCGCTGCGCGGTGCTCAGGGGCAGGACACGGGACGAGACGACGGTGCGGGTCGCGATGTCGTACACGAGGGCGCCGTTGCTGCACACCGCCGTGCCCACGAGGCCGGTGGCCTCGGCGAGCCGGTCGACGAACCTGGGCGGTCTCGCGGTGACGATGACGATCTCCGCGCCGGCGTCCTCTGCCGTGCGCAGGGCTTGCAGGGTGCGGGGCGAGAGCGTGCCGTCGTTGCGCAGAAGGGTGCCGTCGAGATCTGAGGCGATCAGCCGTGGGAGCAACATCGGCCGATGCTACCGACGGCCGATTCCGAGAACCCTTTCGGCCGTCTGCTCGTCAAGTCATGGGGGACGGTTCGCGCTCGTCAAGCCATAAGGGACGTTTCGCGACGGCACGGGACAAACAGGAACGGGGGACTCCCATGGGACTGGGGCGACGGGGAACAGGGACGGGCCGGACCCGGCTGCGGAAGGCCGCAGCCCGGCTGCGGCCGCGGCTGCCGCGGACCCGGCGGGGGCGGCGCCTGGCCGTGCAGGGGGTGATGGTCGCCTGTGTGCTGGCGCTGGCCCCGGCCACCTGGATGCACACGGTCGCCGACGCCCGGGTCAGGACGGCGGCGGACGTGCCCGCGCAGCAGGTCGCCGTGGTGTTCGGCGCGGGGCTGTGGGACGGCAAGCCGTCCCCGTATCTCGCGAACCGGCTGCGGACCGCGGCCGGGCTGTACCGGGACAAGAAGGTGAAGGTCGTGCTGGTGACCGGTGACAACAGCCGGGTGGAGTACGACGAGCCGGACGCGATGCGCACGTTCCTGGTCGCGCACGGGGTGCCGGACAGCAGGATCGTCAGCGACTTCGCGGGCTTCGACACCTGGGACTCGTGCGTGCGGGCCAGGAAGATCTTCGGCGTCGAGCGGGCCGTGCTGGTGAGCCAGGGGTTCCACATCCGGCGTGCGATCGCGTTGTGCCGGGCGGCGGGGATCGATGCGTACGGCGTCGGGGTCGATGCCGTACACGATGCGACCTGGTACTACGGCGGTACGCGGGAGGTGTTCGCGGCGGGGAAGGCGGCCCTGGACGCCCTGTTCGAGCCGGATCCGCACTTCCTCGGGCCGCGCGAGCCGGGAGTGACGAAGGCACTCGCGTCGGATGACCGGTGACGGCGCGGCGCACCTCACGGCCGCCGGCCGGGCGGGCTGAGGTGCGCGTACCGGCGGTGTAACCGGGAGCGGGCACCCGTGTAACACCCGGCTCGCAGTCTGGGGTCATGACCAGCACCGCGACTGCCGCCACCGCGACCCACTGCCCGTACTGCGCACTGCAGTGCGGCATGAGCCTGCGCCCGGTCGCCGGTGACGCGGTCGTCGAGGTCGAGGAGCGCACCGACTTCCCCGTGAACCGGGGCGCACTGTGCGGCAAGGGGCGTTCGGCGCCCGCCGTGCTCTCCTCCGCGGTACGGCTGACCGGTCCGCTCGTACGCGACACGGCGACCGGGGAGCTGGAGCCGGCCGGCTGGGACGAGGCGCTGGCCCGTATCGCCGACGGGGTGCGCGGGACGCGCGCGGAGCACGGGGCCGACGCGGTGGGAGTGTTCGGCGGCGGCGGGCTGACCAATGAGAAGGCGTACGCGCTCGGGAAGTTCGCCCGGGTGGTGCTCGGCACCTCGCAGATCGACTACAACGGGCGGTTCTGCATGTCGTCGGCGGCCGCCGCGCACCAGCGGGCCTTCGGTCTCGACCGCGGACTGCCGTTCCCACTGGAGGACATCCCGCGCACCGGATGCGTGATCCTCGTGGGGTCGAATCTCGCGGAGACGATGCCGCCCGCGCTGCGCTATCTGACCGAACTGCGGGAGAACGGCGGCCGGCTGATCGTCATCGATCCTCGCCGCACCAGGACCGCCGAGCAGGCGGACCTCCATCTGGCCCCCCGGCCCGGCACCGATCTGGCGCTCGCGCTCGGCATGCTCCACCTGGTGGTGTCGCAGGGGCGGGTGGACGAGGACTTCGTGCGGGAGCGCACCAGCGGCTGGGACGAGGCGCGGGCCGGGGTGATGGCCCACTGGCCGGAGCTGGTGGAGCGGCTGACCGGCGTGCCGGTGCCGCAGCTGCGGTCGGCCGTCGAGATGTTCTGCGACGCCGAGAGCGGCATGGTGCTGACCGCGCGCGGCCCCGAGCAGCAGGCGAAGGGCACGGACACCGTCGGCGCCTGGATCAACTTCGCCCTGGCCACCGGGCGGGCGGGCCGGCCGCTGTCCGGCTACGGCTGCCTGACCGGGCAGGGCAACGGCCAGGGGGGCCGTGAACACGGCCAGAAGGCCGACCAGCTGCCCGGCTACCGCAAGCTCACCGACCCGGCGGCGCGCCGCCATGTCGCGGGGGTGTGGGGGGTCGACCCGGACACGCTGCCGGGGCCGGGGCGCAGCGCCTACGAGCTGCTCGACGCGCTGGGCACCGAGGTGCGGGCGCTGCTGGTGATGGGCTCGAATCCGGTGGTGTCCGCGCCGCACGCGGGGCATGTGGAGAAGCGGCTCCGGTCGCTGGACTTCCTCGCGGTCGCCGATGTGGTGCTGTCGGAGACTGCCGCGCTGGCCGACGTGGTGCTGCCGGTGACGCAGTGGGCCGAGGAGACGGGGACCACCACGAACCTGGAGGGCCGGGTGCTGCTGCGCCGGCGTGCGGTCACCGCGCCCGAGGGCGTCCGCAGTGATCTGGACGTGCTGCACGGGCTGGCCGGGCTCCTCGGGCACGGGAAGGGGTTCCCGGCCGACCCGGAGGAGGTGTTCGACGAGCTGCGCCGGGCTTCGGCGGGCGGCCCGGCGGACTACGCGGGCATCACGTACGAGCGGATCGCTGCCGAGGACGGGGTGTTCTGGCCGTGTCCGGACACGGAGCACGCCGGTACGCCGCGGCTGTTCCTGGACCGGTTCGCGACGGACGACGGGCGGGCCCGGTTCGTGCCCGTCACGCACCGGCCGTCCGCCGAGGAGACGGACGCGGAGTATCCGGTGGTGCTGACCACCGGACGGGTCGTCGCCCAGTACCAGTCGGGGGCGCAGACCCGCCGGGTGGCGGAGCTGAACGCCGCCGCCCCGGGGCCCTTCGTCGAGCTGCATCCGCGGCTCGCGGAGCGGATCGGGGTGGCCGAGGGCGATCCGGTGGCGGTCACCTCACGCCGCGGCCGGGCGGTGGCGCCCGCGCGGATCACCGTGGCGATCCGGCAGGACACCGTGTTCATGCCGTTCCACTGGGCGGGTGAGGGCCGGGCCAACACGCTGACCAACCCGGCTCTGGACCCGGTGTCGAGGATGCCGGAGTTCAAGGTGTGCGCCGTACGGCTGGAGGCGCTCGGCCCGACCCCCGGTGTTACTCAGAGCGAGGTGACCGGGGCCGTCTCGGCGGACACCCAGCCGAGGTAGCGGGCGCTCCCCCGGAGCACCGGCAGGGCGATGATCTCCGGGGTGTCGTAGTCGTGCGCCTCCTGGAGGTGGGCCTCCAGCTCGGCGTAGCGCGCAGCAGTCGTCTTGAAGGACAGCTGCCACTCCTCGGTCGACTCGATGGCGTTCTGCCACCGGTAGACCGAGGTGATCGGCGCGGAGATCTGGACGCAGGCGGCCAGCCTCGCCTCCACCGCGCCCTGCGCCAGGAGCTTGGCCTTCTCCTCGCTGTCCGTCGTGGTCAGTACGGTCAGCCATGCGGACGTGGTCACCTTCGGTCTCCTCGGATCGGCAGCGGTCCTCCTCCCGATTGTCGGTCAGGTCGTGGTGCCGCGCAGTCAGCCTCCGTACGGGTGCGCAGCCCTGGCGCCCCTCAGGGCCCGCCCCCACCAGACCAGTTGGTCCAGAAGCGACTTCGCCGCCGCGTCGGGGCCGACCGGGTCGCGGTGCCTGCCCTCGTCGTCGAAGAGGGCGCCGGCGTTGTGGAAGGAGACGGTGTCGCGGACCGAGACGGCGTGCAGCTCGGCGAAGACCTGGCGCAGGTGCTCGACCGCGCGAAGACCGCCGGACACCCCTCCGTAGGAGACGAAGGCGACGGGCTTGGCCTGCCATTCGGTGAAGTGCCAGTCGATGAGGTTCTTGAGCGGGGCCGGGTAGGAGTGGTTGTACTCCGGCGTGATGACGACGAAGGCGTCGGCGGCCGCCAGCCGCCCGGAGACCTCGGCCAGCACGGCCTGGTCCTCGGGTCCGGGACGGCGGGAGAGGGCGGTCGGCAGGTCGAGCGCGGCGACGTCGAGCAGGTCGGTCTCGATGCCGGGGTGGCCGTCGGTGCGGGAGCGGAACCAGTCGGCGACGACGGGCGCGAACCGGCCCTCGCGGTTGCTGGCGAGGATGACGGCGACCTTGAGAGGGGCGGTCTCGGACAGAGCGGTGGCCGTGTTTCCGGCTGTGGTGAGGTCCATGCGAAGAGGTTCGTACGTCAACCGTGGTTGAGGTCAAGCGCGCGCTTCCGGGTCCTTGCGCCGCGCGTGTCGGCATACGGTGGCCGACATGACGACTCCAGCAGCCGCACCACTCCCCTACGCCGAGTTCGACGGGCATCCGGCCACCGAGGACGACCTGCGCACGGCCGCCTTCTCCGGCTACGGCCACTTCACGGCCATGCAGGTCCGGGACGGCCGGGTGCGCGGCCTGGGGCTCCATCTGGAGCGGCTCGACTCCGCGAACCGGGAGCTGTTCGAACTCCCCCTGGACGGCGGCCTGGTCCGGGAGCTGATCCGGCACGCACTGTGGGGCGCGGGGACGGCGGACGCCTCGGTGCGGGTGCACGGACTGCGGCCGCCGGGCGCCGCCGCGACGACCGTCATGGTCGCGGTGCGCGGGCCGGCCCGGATGAGCCCCGAGCCGGTCGGCCTGATGTCCGTCCCGTACGCGCGCACCGCGCCGCACCTCAAGCGCCCCGGCGACTTCGGCCAGACGTACTACGGGGACCTCGCCCGCCGCGCCGGTTTCGACGACGCGCTGCTGACCCTTCCGGACGGCGAGGTGACCGAGGGCGCGATCACCAACATCGGCTTCTGGGACGGCACTTCGGTCGTCTGGCCGCAGGCACCCGCACTGTCGGGCATCACCATGGCACTCCTGGAACAGGAGTTGCCCGGCACGGGCGTGCGCTCGGTGCGCCGACCGGTGACGAAGGACGGGCTGGGGGCCTACCGGTCCGCGTTCGTCACCAACTCGCAGGGCATGGCGCCGGTCGCCCGGATCGACGACACGGCGTTCACGCTCGACGAGGAGCTGATGAAGCGGCTGACGGCCGCATACGAGGCAGCCCCCTGGGACACCGCCTGACACCCTGGGCGGCCGGCGGCCCGCCGCAACGGTGGACCATGGACCCATGCAGACCCCCGCCGAAGGACCGCCGTCGCCCATGCAGATCCACATCGAGGGCTCACAGCTGCCCGGCCGCACCTGCGGGCCCGGCGGCGACTTCCCCGGCCGCGAGAACATCCACGTGGGCGTGCAGCGCAAGGACCGGCCCGGTGAACTCCTCGGGCTGCACCCGGGCGACGCCCCCGCCGCCCGCTGGACCCTGGACTGCACCACCACCGGCGGCGCGGACGGTACCGAGGTGAGCGGGCCGTTCGTGCAGAACCGGCTCGGCGGCCGGTTCGTCTACCTGTCGTGGGGCACGGTCGACACGGACGGGCTGTTCTCCATGTTCCGGCGGGCCAAGCTGATGTTCTCCGACATCGACACGGACACCCTCGAAGCGGCCGCGCGCTCCGGGCACCTCACCGCACGGCTGCCGCTCTCCGACGTCAAGGGACAGCCGCTGTGCGGCCGGGTCCGGCCGCCCGTCATCACCTGGTCCGCCGGCGCGCCCGCCTGAGCGGACATCGCCCGGCACAGGACGAACCGCCCTCACCGGACCCAGGGGGGGTGGGTCCGGTGAGGGTGGCGGCCGGGGGCGGCCGTACTCGCCGTCCCGTGGGGGGTGAACATCGTGTGCCCGGCGACACCCGAGTCATGCGTGTGACGTACGACACCTTCCCTTCGGTGGGCCATCACCCGATCGGCACCGGACACCGAAGGACGACCCCTCCCCCCTGCCATCACCGCCGCGACCTGCGCGCATGGGGCGCGGCAAGGAGGCGGCGCCGGTCCGGTCGGGTGAAAGCTGACCTGGTGTCAGCAGGCATGGATGGCGGACCGGCCGTTAGCTCGGAACAGGACACACCAGCCCGGCGCCATCCCCGCTCGGAGGAACCCTCATGCGCAGTCCTGCTCGCCTCGTGACCGGCACCGCCGCCGCGGCCCTCGCCGCTGCCGCGCTCGGCCTCAGCGCCGCCGCCCCGTCCGCGTACGGGGATGAGCCGGTGCCACTGGAGATCACTCCCGCGAGTGCCGCCCCGGGCGCCACCGTCACCGTGAACACCACCGCCTGTGGGAGCGACACGGGCGCCACGGGGGACGCGAGCTCCCTGGACGCCTCGCAGTTCGCGCTGGCTCCGGCCACGCTCAAGGAGGTCCTGGCCGGTTCGTTCCGGGTGCCGGGCAACGTCGAGCCGGGGCCGTACAGCATCGACGTGGCCTGCGAGAACGGCAAGCAGGCCACCGGGGAGATCGAGGTGAAGGCAGCGGCCGCCACGGACAAGGACAGTGCCGCCGGGTCATCCGACACGGACTCCCCCGCAGGTGCCGGTCTGCCCACGGACCTCTACGACTCCGAGGAGTACGACACGACCGGTCTCGACGAGGCCGAGGCTTCCGGTTCGGCCCTGGTGCCCGATGCCCCCGCGCTCCCGGACCGCGGCACCCCCACCGCTCACCCGAGCCCCTCCGGGCACGAGAGTTCCGCCGGGCACGAGAGTTCGTCCGGGCACGAGAGTTCGTCCGGCGGCTACGAAACCCCCTCCGGCCACCACACCTCGGCCGCACCCACCGCCCCCACGGGGCATGTGAAGACCGGTATCGGCGGCAGCGTCGGACCGGACATCACCCAGATCGCGGCGGGAGCCGGCGTTCTCGCCGCGACCGCCGTCGGCGGAGCCTGGCTCCTGCGTCGCCGGGCGAGCGGCACGCAGGACGACAGCTGACGGAGACTTCCACCTCTCCGTACCGCCCGGTTTCCGTCCCGGTGGCTTCGCGCCACCGGGGCGGGACCCTTCTCACTCGGGCCCATCCCGGCCCCCGTCACACGGAGGACGACCGTGTCCCAGAAGGCCAAGGGCTGGCTGCTCGTCGTCGCGGCGCTGGCCGGTCTCTGGCTGATCCGGAACGGCGCCGACGCGCGGCTGACCCCGCCTGCCCCGGCCTCCGCCGACGCCTTCGCCGCCGGTCCCGGGCTGCTGCCCGGATCGCCGGTCGCCGAGCCGCTCCGGCCGTCGGCGCCCGTTCGCATCACCATCCCCGCGATCCGGGTGGACGCCCCGATGATGCGGCTCGGGCTCGGACCGGACGGCAGCCTCGACGTACCGCCGGCCGGGAACACGGACATCGTCGGCTGGTACAAGGACGGCCCGCCGCCCGGCGCCAAGGGCACGGCGATCGTCGCCGGTCACGTCGACAACGCCCAGGGTCCGTCCGTCTTCTACGACCTGGGGTCGATGAAGAAGGGCAGCACCGTCGAGGTGCTGCGCCAGGACGGCCGCACCGCCGTCTTCTCCGTCGACGCGATCGAGGTGTACGACAACGAGGACTTCCCCGACCGGCGGGTGTACGGGGCCTCGGAGCACGCCTCGCTGCGCCTGATCACGTGCGGTGGCGGCTTCTCCGACGCGACGGGCTACGAGGGCAACGTGGTGGCGTACGCCCACCTCACCGGCGTGCGCTGAGGAACCCCGCGCCGTTCAGGCCTGCCACTGGTCGAACGCGAGCTTCGCCACCAGCGAGAAGACGACCACCAGCAGCACCCCGCGGACGAACTCGCTGCCCTTGCGCAGCGCCATTCGCGCCCCGAACAGGCCGCCCGCCAGGTTGAACACCGCCATCAGCGCGGCCAGCTGCCACATCACGTTGCCCTGGTAGGCGAACATCGCCAGGGCCCCGCCGTTGGTGCAGACGTTGACGATCTTGGCGGTGGCGGACGCCGTCACCAGGTCGAGGTGGAGCACCGCGGTGAGCGCCAGCACGAGGAAGGTGCCGGTGCCCGGCCCGAACAGCCCGTCGTACAGACCGATGCCGCCGCCCACCAGCACGATCGCGGTGACGGTGCGGGCCCGGGTGACCCGGGGCGCCGTGCCGTCCTCGGCCGACCGGCCGAACTGGGGCCGCAGCATCACGAACGCGGCGACGGCCAGCAGTACCACCATGATCACCGGGCGCAGCACCTCGCTGCTGATCCCGGCGGCGAAGAAGGCACCGGTCATCGAGCCGGCCAGCGCCGCCAGCCCGATCCGCAGCGCCGTGCCGACCTTCACCGGCGCCTTGCGCGCATAGGTGACGGCGGCGCCCGACGTGCCGACGATGGCGACCGCCTTGTTGGTGCCGAGGATCTGGGCGGCCGGGACGTGCGGCAGACCGAGCAGCAGCGCGGGCAGCAGAAGCAGTCCGCCGCCCCCGACCACCGCGTCGATCCAGCCGGCCGCTGCCGCGGCGAGGCACAGCACGACGAGGGTGGTCAGGGTTATGTCAGGCATGATCGCGACCTTAAGGAAACGGTACGTGTCGCGTCCAACCGTCCCGGAATTCTTGAGCCAATTCTGAGCTCGGCGCCGCGTCCGGCCCTCACAGGCGTCTTCCGCCGATGCTGAGCGCAAGGTTCCTCCCGGGAAACAGAGGGGATCCGGACGGGTAACACCCCCCGGTCACGCTTCCTGACATGAGGACACGGACGGAGAACACGGCGCGGGTGGTGGTGATCGGCGCCGGGATGGCGGGCGCACGCCTCGCCGCCAAGGTGCCCGATGTCACCGTCATCGGCGAGGAGTCGCACGCCCCCTACAACCGGGTGCTGCTGGCCGAGGTGCTGGCCGGACGGTATCCGGCGGACGTGATCGCGCTCCCCCCGGCCGAGGTCAGGCGCGGGGTGCGGGTGGTGCGGATCGACCGGGACGACCGGCTGGTGCACTGCGACGACGGAAGCGTCGTGCGCTACGGACGGCTGGTGCTGGCGACCGGCTCCAACCCGGTGCTCCCGCCGCTGCGCGGGCTCGGGAACACGATGCCGGACGGGGTGCACGCCTTCCGCACCCTCGACGACTGCATGGCGCTGCGCGCCTCGGTGCGGCCGGGGGTGAGCGCGGTCGTCATCGGCGGCGGTCTTCTGGGCGTGTCGGCGGCCCGCGCACTGGCCGAGTGCGGTGCCCAGGTGGTGCTGGCCCAGCAGGGCGAGCACCTCATGGAACGGCAGCTGGACGCGGAGTCGGCAGGACTGCTGCGGCGCCATCTGGAGTCGCTCGGCGTCGAGGTGCACACCGAGTGCCGGGTCCGCGGGCTGCGCTGCACCGACGGTGCGGTGCGGGCCGTGGAGCTCGCCGACGGCTACGAGCTGGCGGCCGAGATCACCGTGCTGGCCTGCGGGGTGCGTCCCCGGACGGGCCTCGCGCAGGCGGCCGGACTCGAGGTCCGCAAGGGCGTCGTCGTCGACGACGAGCTGCGCACCTCCGATCCGTACATCCATGCCGTCGGCGACTGCGCCGAGCACCGCTCCACCGTGTACGGGCTCGCGGGCCCGGCGCTGGAGCAGGCCGATGTGCTCGCCGAGGTGCTGGCCGGGCGGCCCGCCCGGTACGACGGCACCCGGGCCCTGACCCGGCTGACCCTGAACGGCCCGGCCGACCCCGGCACGGGATCGCTCGATCTCGCCGCCTTCGGCGACTCCCGGCCGCTGCCCGGCGACGACGTGATCCGGCTGGCGGATGCCACCCGCGGCGCGTACCGCACGGTCGTCGTCCGCGGCGACCGGCTGGCGGGCGGTGTGCTGCTCGGCGACCTCGCCGCGGTCGGCACCCTGGCCCGCACCTGGCAGGACGACGAACCGCTCCCCGCCGAAACGTCCCTGCTCCACCTGCTCACCAACGACGGAGGCTTCTGAGATGCCGGTGTCCACTCTCCCGACCGCCCACACCTCCACCGCGGCAGCCGTGCCGACCATCGTGGTCGTCGGGCACGGAATGGTCGGACAGCGCTTCCTGGAGGCCCTCGCCGACCGCGGGCTGACGGCCACCGCCGGCACCGCCCGGGTCGTCGTGCTCTGCGAGGAGCCCCGCGCCGCCTACGACCGGGTGCAGCTGACCTCGTACTTCTCAGGGAAGACCCCCGAGGACCTGTCGCTGGTCGAGCAGGGCTTCATGGAGCAGCACGGCTTCGAACTGCGGATCGGTGACCCGGCCGAGTCCCTGGACCGCGAGGCCCGCACGGTCACCGCTCGTTCCGGCGAGACCTTCCGCTACGACACTCTGGTGCTGGCCACCGGCTCCTACCCGTTCGTCCCGCCCGTCCCCGGCAAGGACAGCGAGGGCTGCTTCGTCTACCGCACGATCGAGGACCTGCTCGCGATCGAGGAGTACGCGAAGACGGCGACGACCGGCGCGGTCGTCGGCGGCGGACTGCTCGGCCTGGAGGCGGCGGGCGCGCTGAAGGGGCTCGGCCTCGACACCCACGTGGTGGAGTTCGCGCCCCGGCTGATGCCCGTCCAGGTCGACGAGGGCGGCGGCGCGGCGCTGCTGCGCACCATCGAGAACATGGGCCTGACCGTCCACACGGGCGTCGGCACCCAGGAGGTCACCGCGGGCGAGGACGGCGCGGTGAACGGGATGTCGCTCTCCGACGGCTCGTCGCTCGCCACGGATCTGGTGGTCTTCTCGGCCGGTGTCAGGCCCCGCGACCAGCTGGCCCGGGACTGCGGTCTGGCGGTCGGCCAGCGCGGCGGCATCATCGTCGACGACGAATGCCGCACCTCCGACCCGGCGGTCTTCGCGATCGGCGAGTGCGCGCTGGCCTCGGACGGCCGGGTGTACGGCCTGGTGGCGCCCGGATACGAGATGGCGCAGACGGCCGCCGCGGTGATCGCGGGCAACGAGGCGGCGTTCACCGGCGCCGACCTGTCGACGAAGCTGAAGCTGCTCGGTGTGGACGTGGCGTCCTTCGGTGACGCCCACGGCACCTCCGAGGGCTGCCTGGACGTCGTGTACGCGGACTCCCGCTCCGGCGTCTACAAGAAGCTGGTGATCGGCCAGGACGGCACACTGCTCGGCGGAGTGCTCGTCGGGGACGCCGACCAGTACGGCACACTGCGCCCGATGACGGGCACGGTCCTGCCGGTCGCCCCCGAGCAGCTGGTCCTGCCGGCCGGCGCGGGCGGCCCGGTCACCCTCGGCCCCTCCTCGCTGCCCGACGAGGCCGTCATCTGCTCCTGCCACAACGTCACCAAGGGTGCGATCTGCGAGCACACCACGCTGCCCGAGGTGAAGAAGTGCACCAAGGCCGGTACCGGCTGCGGCAGTTGCGTCAAGGTCATCGGCCAGCTGCTTCCGCAGAGCCAGGACAAGGGCCTGTGCGGCTGCTTCTCGTACACCCGCAGTGAGCTCTACGAGATCGTCCGCACCCTGGGAATCACCTCGTACGCCGAGCTGCTCGACTCGCACGGCCGGGAGGCGGCACGCGGTGGCGACGGCTGCGAGGTCTGCAAGCCGACGGTCGGTTCGGTCATCGCCTCGCTGGCGCCGACGGTCGGTGCGAGCGGCTACGTCCTGGACGGCGAGCAGGCGGCTCTCCAGGACACCAACGACCACTTCCTGGCCAACCTCCAGCGCAACGGCTCCTACTCGATCGTGCCGCGCATCCCCGGCGGCGAGATCACCCCGGAGAAGCTGATTGTGATCGGCGAGGTGGCCCGGGACTTCGGCCTCTACACCAAGATCACCGGTGGCCAGCGGATCGACCTGTTCGGCGCCCGCGTCGACCAGCTGCCGCTGATCTGGACCCGCCTCGTGGACGCGGGCTTCGAGTCGGGGCACGCGTACGGGAAGTCGCTGCGGACGGTCAAGTCCTGTGTGGGCCAGACCTGGTGCCGCTACGGCGTGCAGGACTCGGTGAAGATGGCGATCGATCTGGAGCTGCGCTACCGCGGCCTGCGCTCCCCGCACAAACTGAAGTCGGCGGTCTCCGGCTGCGCCCGCGAATGCGCCGAGGCCCGCGGCAAGGACTTCGGGATCATCGCCACCGCCCAGGGCTGGAACCTGTACGTGGGCGGCAACGGCGGTGCCACCCCGCGCCACGCGGACCTGCTGGCCCAGGACCTGTCCGACGCCGAACTGGTGCGGCTCATCGACCGGTTCCTGATGTTCTACATCCGCACGGCGGACCGGCTGGAGCGCACCTCGACCTGGCTCGACCGCATCGACGGCGGCCTGGAGCACGTACGGGACGTCGTCGTCCACGACTCGCTGGGGCTCTGCGACGAGCTGGAGCGGCTGATGGCCGACCACGTCCGCGGCTACCGCGACGAGTGGGCCGAGACCATCAACGACCCGGAGCGGCTGCGCCGCTTCGTGACCTTCGTCAACGCACCCGACGCACCCGACCCGTCGGTGAAGTTCGTCCCGGAACGCGACCAGGTCAAGCCCGACCTGGACATCCTCGCGGGCCCGGTTCTCGCCATCCGCACTCTTGAAGGGACCGCCTCCTGATGACGACCCAGACGATGACCGAGACGACGGAGACCGCGCAGGACACCCGGGTCATCCGGCTCGCCGCCGGGGACGACTGGCTCACGGTCTGCGACCGCTCGCTGCTGACGCCGGGCCGCGGGGTCGCCGCGCTCCTCCCGGACGGCCGGCAGGTCGCGCTGTTCGTGGACCGCGCGGGACGTACGTACGCGATCGACAACCGCGACCCGTTCACCGGTGCGTACGTCCTCTCCCGCGGGCTGGTCGGTTCGGACGGCGGGCAGCCGTTCGTCGCCTCCCCGCTCCTGAAGCAGCGCTTCGACCTGGCGACGGGGGCCTGCCTGGACGACGACGAGGTCTCGGTGCCGGTCTTCGAAGTCCGCGCGGACTGATCCCGGCCCGTTCACCGCCTGTTGACGCTCCGTCAACTGCGTCCCTCTACTGTCCTGACGTTCGACCCGCCGGGCCGACCGGACCGGCGGGCCCTCACGTCACCCGTGGAGTGATCGTGGAACGTCGGACCTTCTTGCGCACAGCGGTGATCGGCGGCTCGGCGGCCGCCTTCGGCGGCACCCTGTGGCGGGGTGCCGCCTTCGCCGGCCCCGCCCAGCCGGCCACCGGCCCGTACGGCGCGCTGCAGGCCGCCAACGGCAACGGCATCCTGCTGCCGAGCGGCTTCACCAGCAGAATCATCGCCCGCTCGGGGCAGACCGTCCCCGGCACCTCGTACGCCTGGCACAGCGCGCCCGACGGGGGCGCCACGTTCGCCGACGGCAGCGGCTGGATCTACGTCTCCAACTCCGAGGTGTCCGCCGGCAGCGGCGGCGGAGCGAGCGCGGTGCGCTTCAACTCCTCCGGAACCGTCACCTCCGCCTCCCGGATCCTGTCCGGCACCGACAACAACTGCGCGGGCGGCCGCACCCCGTGGAACACCTGGCTGTCCTGCGAGGAGGTCAGCCGCGGATTCGTCTACGAGACGGACCCCTGGGGCGTGAACGCGGCCGTGCAGCGCCCCGCGCTGGGCCGCTTCAAGCACGAGGCGGCGGCAGCCGACCCGGACCACGGGTACGTCTACCTCACCGAGGACGAGACGGACGGCCGCTTCTACCGCTTCCGCCCCACCACCTGGGGCAACCTGTCCGCCGGCACCCTCCAGGTCCTGGTGGCCGGCACCGGCACCTCGGGCCCGGTGACCTGGGCGACGGTCCCCGACCCGGACGGCTCGCCCACCCTGACCCGCTACCAGGTCTCCGGCGCCAAGGTGTTCAACGGCGGCGAGGGCTGCTTCTACGCGGCGGGCACCTGCTGGTTCACCACCAAGGGCGACAACCGGGTGTGGGCGTACGACGCGAACGCGTCCAGCATCTCGCTCGTCTACGACGACTCGCTGGTCACCGGCGGCAGCGCCCCGCTGACCGGCGTCGACAACGTCACCCGGTCCACCTCGGGAGACCTGTACATCGCCGAGGACGGCGGGAACATGGAGATCTGCCTGATCACCCCGGACGACACCGTCGCCCCGTTCCTGCGGATCAGCGGCCAGTCCGGCTCGGAGATCACCGGCCCTGCGTTCTCCCCGGACGGCACCCGGCTCTACTTCTCCTCGCAGCGCGGGACGAGCGGCAGCTCGTCCGGCGGCATCACGTACGAGGTCACGGGGCCGTTCCGCAGCTGAGCGCGACCCCGGCCGCGCGGCGCCCGTACCGGCGCCGCGCGGCTGTCTCCCCCGCCATCAGGCCGGCTGGCCGCCGGCCTCGACGGCCGCCGGGTCCATCCACACGACCTCCCAGATGTGGTGGTCCGGGTCCTGGAAGGAGCGGCCGTACATGAAGCCGAGGTCCTGGGTCTCGTTGGCGGGCGATCCACCGGAGGCGAGCGCCGTGTCCACCAGCTCGTCCACCTTCTCGCGGCTCTCGGCGCTCAGCGCCAGGATCACCTCGGTGGACGTCGAGGCGTCCGCGATCTCCTTCTTGGTGAAGTCCTTGAAGCGCGGCTCCTCCAGGAGCATGGCGAAGATGGTGTCGCTGATGACGAGACAGGCGGTGTGCTCGTCACTGAACTGCGGGTTGAAGGAGTATCCGAGCTTGTCGAAAAAGCCCTTGGTCGTCTCGATGTCCTTGACAGGAAGGTTCACGAAAATCATCTGAGGCATGGCCGTCCCGCTCTCTCGGTGGTGTTCCGTGTGCGTTTCTCGAACGCGTTACGACAGGTAGACGCCGGGGTCGCCGAAAACTCATCGGCACCGGACGAAAAATCCTTCCCGCGCGGCGACGGACGGAAAACCTTCCCGGTCGCGGCGGGGCCAGGAGCTCAGGACACGGCGAGCGGCGCGCCGCCCCTCAGCAGCGAGCCGCCCAGCGGGGTGAGGGTGTGCAGGACCGAGCTGCCGTGGCGCAGGGTGTGGACCAGACCCGCCTCGCGCAGCACACTGGCGTGCTGACTCGCCGAGGCGAGGGAGACACCTGCCCGGCGGGCGAGCTCGCTGGTCGTGCAGCCGTCGCCGATGACCTTCAGGACCGTCGACCGGGTGCTCCCGAGCAGCCGGCCGAGCCAGGGGCCCGGTTCGGCGAAGACGGGGGCCGCGGCGTGGGTCACGGGGTAGACGAGCACCGGCGGGAGCAGCGGGTCGCGGTAGACGACCGGGGTGCCGCGGCAGAAGAACGACGGCTGGAGGAGCAGGCCGCGTCCGTCCAGGTGCAGTTCGCGGTCGACCGGGTAGTCCGCCTCCAGCACGGGCGCCCGCCAGCGGATCACCGGCGGGAGCGAGGCCAGCAACTCGTCGGCACCGCCGTCCAGGAGCGCCCGGCCGCGGACCGCGCGGTCGGCCTCGATGCGGGCCTGGATGTGCGGCCAGTACGGTTCGACGGCGGCCCGGTGGTAGGCGCGCAGGACCCCGATGAGCCGGCCCAGGGGCTCGGCGCGCCCCTCCCCCAGTGTGTCCAGCGCCACCGGCCGGATCGCCCGCCGGGCCGCACCGCGGCCGCCGGCCGGACCCTGGGCGCCCAATATCGCCAGTTCGGCCTGCAGCCGTTCGGGCGGGGTGTCGCGCAGGGCCTCCATTCCGGTGGTGAAGTCCATCGGTTCGGCGCCTTCCTGAGAAGGCGTCAGGAAGTCCGGGAAATAGCCGCGCGGTGGAACCACGGCAGACAGCAGCCGTACTTCACTATTCAACCGTGGCCGGGTTTCGGAGCGCCATTTCCCGAACACCGTGGAAGCCCGCCGGTCTCTCAGCCGGTGAAAGCTGAGAATGGTCTCCCATAACGCGTCCGGCCCGGTGGCCATCCGCACCTTGGAAAGGTCCCATCCGGAGACATGGATACGCAGCACCGAACCCCCACCCCTTGCACCTGCAATTGCCCCCGCGCAAGAGTATGCGAAGCGTAACTACACGTCACCACGGGGTTTCGGCCAGAGGTGAAACGTCTCGCCCCGAACCACCGTCACCCGAAAGGCTGTACGACGTCGGGTGCGATTCCGGAGCCACCGGAAGAGCGAGTGAAGGCCGTGGGGGGTTTTGCTCGCTCGGCGGCGGTTGGTGACGGTGCGGCTCCGCACCCGATGGGGGTAAGCCGGGTGCGGTCCGGGGATGGGGATCCCTGGACCGCACCCCGGTCCGTTCCGGACCCATCTCTTTGCGCATTAAACGAAGCAATGAAGTGCCGACCATTGGAGAAAGCGCTCACTATTGGCGCCCGGCCCGGGGCGGCATGACATCCGCACAGTGCCCCGTGCACATGACAAGGCGGCGGCACCCCCGCACAGGGTGCCGCCGCCTTCGGGAATTCCGAGGCTGCCGCCGGACCGATGAGGGTCGTCCGGTCCGACGGCAGCCGGCGGAATCAGTGGCTCTGCCGCGTCATCGGCTGTCGCTGCCCCGCGACTCCGCAGCCGCCCGGCCGGCCTCCAGGCGGGCCACCGGAATGCGGAACGGCGAACAGGAGACGTAGTCCAGGCCCACCTCGTGGAAGAAGTGCACCGACTCCGGGTCGCCGCCGTGCTCACCGCAGACGCCGAGCTTCAGGTCGGGACGGGTGGCCTTGCCGGCCGCGACCGCGCTGCGTACCAGCGCCCCCACGCCGTCCTTGTCGATCGTCTCGAACGGCGACACCCCGAAGATGCCCTTCTCCAGGTACGCGGTGAAGAACGAGGCCTCCACGTCGTCACGGGAGAAGCCCCACACCGTCTGGGTCAGGTCGTTGGTGCCGAAGGAGAAGAACTCCGCCGCCTCGGCGATCTGACCGGCGGTCAGCGCGGCGCGCGGCAGCTCGATCATCGTGCCGATCTTCAGCTTGAGGTTCGTGCCCGTGGCGGCCTGGACCTCGGCGATGACCCGGTCGGCCTCCTCGCGGACGATCTCCAGCTCCTGGACCGTACCGACGAGCGGGATCATGATCTCCGCGCGCGGGTCGCCCTTGGCGTTCTTGCGCTCGGCGGCAGCCTCGGCGATCGCCCGTACCTGCATGGCGAACAGACCGGGGATGACCAGGCCGAGCCGGACCCCGCGCAGGCCGAGCATCGGGTTCTGCTCGTGCAGCTTGTGCACGGCCTGCAGCAGCCGCAGGTCGTTCTCGTTGGCGTCCTTGCGGGACTCGGCGAGCGCCACGCGGACCGAGAGCTCGGTGATGTCGGGCAGGAACTCGTGCAGCGGCGGGTCCAGCAGCCGTACGGTGACGGGCAGTCCGTCCATCGCCTCGAAGAGCTCGATGAAGTCGGCCTTCTGGAGCGGCAGCAGCTCCTCCAGAGCCGTCTCGCGCTCCTGGTCGGTGTCGGCCAGGATCAGCTTCTCGACCATCTCGCGGCGCTCGCCGAGGAACATGTGCTCGGTGCGGCACAGTCCGATGCCCTGGGCGCCGAAGCGGCGGGCCCGCAGGGCGTCCTCTGCGTTGTCCGCGTTGGCCCGCACCCGCAGCCGGCGCACCCGGTCCGCGTACGCCATGATCCGGTGCACGGCGGCGACCAGCTCGTCGGCGTCGTCGGCGCCCGCGTGCATACGGCCCTCGAAGTACTCGACGACCGGCGACGGCACGACGGGGACCTCACCGAGGTACACCTTGCCGGTCGAGCCGTCGATGGAGACGACGTCGCCCTCCTCGATGACCCGCCCGCCCACCGTCATCCGGCGGCGCTTGGTGTCGACCTCCAGGTCCTCGGCGCCGCAGACACAGGTCTTGCCCATGCCGCGGGCGACGACGGCCGCGTGCGAGGTCTTGCCGCCGCGCGAGGTCAGGATGCCCTCGGCGGCGATCATGCCGTCGAGGTCGTCCGGGTTGGTCTCGCGGCGGATGAGGATGACCTTCTCGCCGGAGCGGGACCACTTGACCGCGGTGTACGAGTCGAAGACGGCCTTGCCGACCGCGGCGCCCGGCGACGCGGCGATGCCGCGGCCCAGCCGCTCCGTCTTCGCTTCGTCGTCGAAGCGCGGGAACATCAGCTGCGCGAGCTGCGCACCGTTGACGCGCTGGAGCGCCTCGGCCTCGTCGATGAGTCCCTGGTCGACGAGCTGGGTGGCGATCCGGAAGGCGGCACCGGCGGTGCGCTTGCCGACCCGGGTCTGGAGCATCCACAGCTGGCCGCGCTCGATGGTGAACTCGATGTCGCAGAGGTCCTTGTAGTGGGTCTCCAGCGTCTCCATGATCTGCATCAGCTGGTCGTACGACTTCTTGTCGATGGACTCCAGCTCGGCGAGCGGCACGGTGTTGCGGATGCCCGCGACGACGTCCTCGCCCTGCGCGTTCTGCAGGTAGTCGCCGTACACACCCTGGTGGCCGCTGGCGGGGTCGCGGGTGAACGCGACACCCGTACCGGAGTCGGGACCGAGGTTGCCGAAGACCATGGAGCAGATGTTGACCGCGGTGCCGAGGTCGCCGGGGATGCGCTCCTGGCGGCGGTAGAGCTTGGCCCGGTCGGTGTTCCACGAGTCGAAGACGGCCTTTATGGCCAGGTCCATCTGCTCGCGCGGGTCCTGCGGGAAGTCTCGTCCGGCGTCCCGCGTGACGATCTTCTTGAACTGCTTGACCAGCTTCTTCAGGTCACCCGCGTCGAGATCCACGTCGACGGTGACGCCCTTGGCCTCCTTCGCGGCCTCCAGCGCCTCCTCGAAGAGGTCGCCCTCGACCCCGAGGACGGTCTTGCCGAACATCTGGATCAGGCGGCGGTAGGAGTCCCACGCGAACCGCTCGTCGCCGGACTGGGCGACGAGGCCGACGACGGAGGCGTCGGAGAGGCCGATGTTGAGCACCGTGTCCATCATGCCGGGCATCGAGAACTTGGCGCCGGAGCGGACGGAGACCAGCAGCGGGTCGTCGGCCTGGCCGAGCTTCTTGCCCATCCGCGCCTCAAGGGCGTCGAGGTGCGCACTCACCTCGTCGCGCAGGGCGGCCGGCTCGTCGCCGCTGGCGAGGTAGACCTTGCACGCCTCGGTGGTGATGGTGAAACCCGGAGGGACCGGAAGCCCGAGGTTGGTCATCTCGGCGAGGTTCGCACCCTTCCCGCCGAGAAGGTCCTTCAGTTCCTTGTTGCCCTCGGTGAAGTCGTAGACGAACTTCTGAAGGTCTTCGTTTTCCGACACGGGTCTCGACTCCTCGACGACGCGGTGGCTGCCCTGACGGCGAGGAACATACCCAGATCGAAGGTGTCTGGGTATGTGCGCTTGCGCGTCGTGCGGCCTCAACCACCCGTCCGCCAGCAGATCGAAAGTGGAACGGCCCATAACCCGATCGAGCGAATGCATTCACTTCTTGAATGAATGAACACGCACCGCAGCCGATTCCGGGCCTGTTGGTGGCGGTACGTGAGGGAAGTGTCGATCGATCAAAGTGGAGCCCCCTGGCACCCAGTGCCACCATTTGAGAAGTGCAGCCCCCCTGAAACTGCTCATCTGAGCAACATCACCTTCAGGCGTGGCGGAGATCACGCCGTGAGCGGCGCTCAGATGTCACCATCCGGACGCCTCCCAGGCAGCCCTTGGTGACGTTATGGTCACGCGGCGCCACCCACGAGCCGGGAAAGTGACCCATGCGGTACCACCGGCCGACAGATCCCGCCGGATCTCTTCGATTCTCGCCAGATCTGACGCTCAAATGAGCAGAGGGGGTGGTGGGGCACCGAGTGCCCCACCACCCCCCGAGCGATCCCGCTCCGCCGGACGGCGGATCTCAGCCGCCGGACGTGTCCAGTTCCGCGTCCGCGCTGATGCCCGCGCAGTCGTACGGGTCCTTCAGCCAGCCGTCCGGGAGCACCACCCGGTTGTTGCCCGAGGTGCGTCCGCGCGGGCCGTCGGCACCGTCCGGCCACGGCTGGTCCAGCTCCAGCTCGTGCAGCTGGGAGCCGAGCTCCTCGAGCGAGGAGGTGATCGCGAGCTTCTTGCGCATCTCGGAACCGACCGCGAAACCCTTGAGGTACCAGGCCACGTGCTTGCGGAAGTCGATCACGCCGCGGGTCTCGTCACCGATCCACTCCCCCAGCAGCGTCGCGTGCCGCAGCATGACGTCCGCGACGGTGCGCAGGGAGGGCGCCTGCCTCGTCTCCGTACCCTCGAACGCGCTCACCAGGTCGCCGAAGAGCCAGGGGCGGCCCAGGCAGCCGCGGCCCACGACCACACCGTCGCAGCCGGTCTCGCGCATCATCCGCAGGGCGTCGTCCGCACACCAGATGTCGCCGTTGCCGAGGACGGGGATCTCGGGAACGTGTTCCTTGAGCCGGGCGATGGCGTCCCAGTCGGCGGTGCCGCCGTAGTGCTGGGCGGCCGTCCTGCCGTGCAGGGCGACGGCCGTGACACCCTCCTCGACGGCGATCCGGCCCGCGTCCAGGAAGGTGATGTGGTCGTCGTCGATGCCCTTGCGCATCTTGATGGTGACGGGCAGATCGCCCGCGTTGGAGACGGCCTGGTTGAGGATCGCGCGCAGCAGCGGCCGCTTGTACGGGAGCGCCGAGCCGCCGCCCTTGCGGGTGACCTTGGGGACGGGGCAGCCGAAGTTCAGGTCGATGTGGTCGGCGAGGTCCTCGTCGACGATCATGCGGACGGCCTTGCCGACCGTGACCGGGTCGACTCCGTACAGCTGGATCGAGCGCGGGGTCTCGGTCGCGTCGAAGCGGATGAGCTGCATGGTCTTCTCGTTGCGCTCGACCAGCGCCCGCGTCGTGATCATCTCGCTGACGAACAGCCCCTTGCCGCCCGAGAACTCCCGGCACAGGGTGCGGAAGGGCGCGTTGGTGATGCCGGCCATGGGGGCCAGGACCACCGGTGGCTGCACGGTGTGCGGGCCGATGCGGAGCAGCTGGGGCGAGGGGGCGAGCGTGGTCATTCCCCCATTGTCGCGTACGCCGGGAACTGCTCCGGTGGCGGCGGGGGCGGGCCGGGTGGCGCGGACCCCGTTGTCGGACCCCGCACGTAGCGTGAGCGGGTCTGTACCGATGCAGCGAACGAAGGACTTGATGAACATGCACTCCCCCCGATCCTTAGGCCGGACCGTATCCACGACCTCGACGACCCGCACGGCCCCCACCCGCCGCGCGCTGCTCTCACTGGGCACCGCAGGGGCGGCCGGTGCACTGCTCGCCTCCGCCGCGGGTCCCTCCCGGGCCGCCGCGCGGACACCCGGGCGCGGGTCCGCGACCGTCCGGCTGCGCGAGCTGGAACGCGTCCATGGCGCCCGGGTCGGCGCGTTCGCGTACAACCTGGCCACCGGGGCCGCAGTCCGCCACCGGGCCGATGAGCTCTTCCCCGTACTCTCCACGTTCAAGACGCTCGCCGCGGCGGCCGTGCTGAGGGACCTGGACCGGGACGGCGAGGTGCTCGGCCGGCTCGTCCGGTACACGAAGGCGGACTGCGTGGTCGATTCCCCGTTCACCGACACACCGGAACACATCGCGAGCGGGCTGACCGTCGCCCAGCTCTGCGACGCGGCCATCTGCGACAGTGACAACACCGCGGGCAACCTGCTGCTGCGCGAGCTCGGCGGGCCGCGTGCGATCACCCGTTTCAGCCGCTCGATCGGCGACCCGACGACGCGGCTCGACCGGTGGGAGCCCGAGCTCAATTCGGCCGAGCCCCGGCGGCGCACGGACACCACCACACCGGCCGCGATCGCGCGCGACTACGCCCGGCTCGTGCTCGGGGACGTACTGGAACCGGGCGACCGCGAGCGGCTGACCGGCTGGCTGCTGAACTGCCGGACCAGCGGGACCCGTTTCCGGACCGGGCTGCCGCCGGAGTGGACGGTCGCGGACAAGACCGGCGGCGGATCGTACGGCAGTTGCAACGACGTGGGCATCGCCTGGACACCGGACGGGACCCCGGTGGTGCTGGCCGTACTGACGACCAAGCCGGACGGGGACGCGGGGGCGGCCGGGGACCATCCGCTGGTGGCCGGCGTCGCCCGGGTACTGGCAGCGGAAGTCGTTAGTTAGGCGTACTATCCATGCATGCCTGAGCTCAGCCACCGGCGACGGATGCTCGTACTGGCGATCTGCTGCATGAGCCTCCTGCTTGTCAGCCTCGACGTCACCGTCCTCAACGTCGCTCTGCCCGCCATGCGCCAGGACCTGGACGCGAGCGTCGCAGGGATGCAGTGGACGATCGACGCGTACACGCTCGTCCTTGCCTCCCTGCTGATGCTCGCGGGGTCCAGCGCCGACCGGATCGGCCGGCGCAAGGTCTTCATGGCCGGTCTCGTCCTGTTCACCCTGGGCTCGGCGCTCTGTTCGCTGGCACCCAGCCTGGAGATGCTCATCGCGTTCCGGATGGTGCAGGCCGTCGGTGGCTCGATGCTCAACCCCGTGGCGATGTCGATCATCACCAACACCTTCACCGACCCCCGCGAGCGCGCCCGCGCGATCGGTGTGTGGGGCGGGGTCGTCGGCGTCTCGATGGCCGCGGGACCCGTGGTCGGCGGCGCCCTGGTCGACTCGGTCGGCTGGCGGTCGATCTTCTGGATCAACCTGCCGGTCGGCATCGCCGCCTTGCTGGCGACCTGGCGGTACGTCCCCGAGTCCCGCGCCCCGAAGGCCCGCCGCCCGGACCCCGTCGGCCAGTTGCTGGTGATCGCGCTGCTGGGCTCGCTGACGTACGCGATCATCGAGGCGCCGCAGAAGGGCTGGACCTCGGCGGAGATCCTGCTCCTCGCCGCGCTCGCGGCGGCCTCGCTCATCGGCCTGCTGGTGTACGAGCCCCGGCGCACCGACCCGCTGATCGACCTGCGGTTCTTCCGCAGCGTCCCCTTCAGCGGGGCCACCGTCATCGCGGTCAGCGCCTTCGCCGCCCTCGGCGGCTTCCTCTTCGTCAACACGCTCTATCTGCAGGACGTGCGGGGCCTGAGCGCGCTCACCGCCGGCCTCTACATGCTGCCGATGGCGGTGGTGGTCTGTGTGCTGTCGCCCCTCTCGGGCCGGCTCGTCGCCAGCCGCGGGCCGCGCATCCCGCTGCTCGTCGCCGGTGTCGCGATGGCGGTGAGCGGGCTGATGTTCGCGGCGTTCGACGCGGAGACCGGCACCGCGTCGATGTTCACCGCGTACGTGGTGTTCGGCCTGGGCTTCGGCGCGGTGAACGCGCCCATCACCAACACGGCCGTCTCCGGGATGCCGCGCTCCCAGGCGGGCGTGGCCGCGGCGGTCGCCTCGACCAGCCGCCAGATCGGGCAGACGCTGGGCGTCGCCGTGATCGGGGCGGTCCTCGCGGCAGGGGTGGCCGGTTCCTCGTACGGCAGCGGGTCGGCGGGCGACTTCGTCGCGGCGAGCAGGGCCGCCTGGTGGATCATCACCGGCTGCGGGGTGTGCGTCCTGCTGGTCGGCGCGCTGAGCAGCGGGCGCTGGGCCCGGGACACCGCCCGCCGGACCGCGCAACGGCTGGAGGAGTCTGCGGCCACGGCCCCGCCCGGTGCTCCCGCGGGTCAGTCCTCGTCGGCGAGCACCAGGGCCTGAAGCCGCTCCAGCCGCTCGCGGGTCTCCTCGTCGCGCGGCACGTAGGTGACGAGCCTCGGTCCGGACGACGGGCCGAGCCAGAGGTCGGTGGTCTCCAGGCGCAGCAGCCCCACGTGGGCGTTGCGGAAGATCTTGGACCGGGCGCCGGGGCCGAGGATCTCGTGTCGCGCCCAGGCCTCCCGGAATTCCGGTGATGCCGCCTCCAGCCGCTTGAGCAGCGCCTTCCAGGAGGGCTCGGCGAGGTGTCCGGCCATCGACGCACGGAATTTCGCGGTCATGAGACGAGTCACCGCGGCCACGTCCATGACGGAGGTTCGCCATTCCTCGTTCGTGAAGGCCAGCAGCATGACGTTGCGGTCCCCGACCGCGACGGCGTCCATGTCGCAGAGCATCCGGCCGTAGGTGCGGTTGTGGGCGAGGATGTCGTACCGGCTGTTCTGCACGCAGGCGGGGATCGGCTCCAGCTGCCGCAGCAGGGTGCGCAGCGCCGGGGTGATGCTCGGGCACTCCGTGCCGGGTGCCGGGTCGATGGCGCCCGCGAGGGAGAACAGGTGGGTGCGTTCGCTGCGGTCCAGCAGCAGGGCGCGGGCGAGCGCGTCGAGGACCTGGGGCGAGACCTGGATGTCGCGGGCCTGTTCGAGCCAGGTGTACCAGGTGACGCCGACGGCGGAGAGCTGGGCGACCTCCTCGCGGCGCAGCCCCGGGGTGCGCCTGCGGCGGCCGCGGACCAGCCCCACCTCCTCGGGGGTGATCCGTTCCCGGCGGCTGCGCAGGAAGTCCGCGAGCTCGTGCCGCCGGATGTCGGTCCCGGACACATTCGGGGAGACCTTCGCCGCATTCCGCGGCGCTTCGGAGTCGCTCCGCGCTGCCGTCACCATCGTCGTCATGCCTCCAGGGTGCGGGCCAGTCCGCTGCCATGCCAGGTGCTGCTTGTACCAGGATAAAGAGACTCTGGTACCAGGCTCCGTGGAGAGAGATCGTCGGTTCCGTGAGTGAATCCTCTGTACGGCCGAAGACATACGCCGCCACCGCCCCCGTGGTGCGGCACGACCATCCGGCCCCGGTGCTCGGTGCGCTGGGGCTGTTCACCGTGCTGCTGGGTGCGGCCCTCCCCCTGATCGACTTCTTCATCGTCAACGTCGCCCTGCCCACCATCGACCACGACCTGGCCGCGGGTCCCGCGCTGCTGGAACTGGTCGTCGCGGGCTACGGGCTCTCGTACGCCGTCCTGCTCGTCCTCGGCGGCCGGCTCGGCGACATGGCCGGCCGGCGCCGGCTCTTCCTGCTGGGCATCGCCGCGTTCGGGCTCACCTCGCTGGCCTGCGGACTCGCCCCGAACGCCTGGACGCTGGTCGGGGCGCGGGTGGCCCAGGGTGCCGCGGCGGCGCTGATGCTGCCGCAGGTGCTCGCCACGATCCAGGCGGCCACCTCCGGACACCGGCGCGCCCGGGCGATGAGCCTGTACGGGGCCACGGCCGGGCTGTCCATGGTCGCGGGCCAGATCCTGGGCGGGGTGCTGGTCGCCGCGGCGCCGCTGTCGTCGGTGTTCGGCGAGAGCGCGGGGTGGCGCTCGGTGTTCCTGGTCAACGTCCCGGTGGCGGCCGTCGGGCTGTTCCTGGCGGCCCGCGCGGTACCGGAGACCCGTTCGGAGCGGCCGGCGCCCATCGACGTGCCGGGCACGCTGCTGCTCGCCGTCTCGCTGGTGACGCTGCTGGCCCCGCTCACCGAGGGGCGGGCCGCGGGCTGGCCGCTGTGGACCTGGGTGTCTCTGGCGCTGTTCCCGTTCGCCGCGGTCGCCTTCTACCGGGTGGAGCGGCGGGCCGACCGGCGCGGGCTGGTTCCGCTGGTCCCGCCGAGCCTGTTGCGGCTCGACTCGCTGCGGGGTGGGCTGGCGCTGGTGGTGCCGTTCTCGATCGGCTTCGGCGGCTTCATGTTCGTCATCGCCGTGGCACTCCAGCAGGGACTGCGGCTGGGCCCTGCGGAGTCGGGGCTGTCGATGGCCCCGATGGCGGTGGCGTTCTTCGCGGCCTCACTGGCCGGTCCGCGGCTGGTGCGTCGCCACGGCAGCCGTGTGGTGACGGCCGGCGGGCTGATCCAGGCGGCCGGAGTCGTCGTCCTCGCCCTCACGGTGTGGCACGGCTGGTCGGGCCTGGGGATGCTCGGGCTGACACCGGGGATGGCGATCGCCGGGCTCGGCCAGGGCCTGCAACTGCCCGTCCTGTTCCGCATCGTCCTGTCCGACGTGCCGCCGGAGCGGGCCGGTGTGGGCGGCGGTGTCATGACGACGACCCAGCAGGCGGCGCTGGCGCTGGGCGTGGCGACGCTCGGTTCGTTGTTCCTGGCGCTGGTGCCGGGCTCGGGCATGCGGGACGCGCTGATCGTGACGCTGCTGGTCCAGCTGGCGGCGGTCGCCCTGACGACCCTGCTGAGCCTGCGGCTGCCGCGCAGGGTGGAGTGAGGCGCCCTCGATCGCCGGTACGGGCGTGGGCCCGGAACACCTGAGGTGTTCCGGGCCCACGGTGGTGCTGGTCGTGCGAACTGTTCTCCGTGAGGAGGCGTCAGCTCTGTGCAGGCGCGTCCTGTTCCGGTGCGTCCTGCTCGGCGGGGGCGGCGGCTGCGGCGTCCGACGGCTCGGTTCCGGCGGCGCGCTCGCGCATCTTGCGCAGCAGCTCCGCCTTCTGCTCGGCGGCCGTCTGGCGGTCGGCGTTGCGCTCGGGGCCGGCGCCCTGCTGCTCGGCGCGGGACACCTTCTTGCGCTGTCCGCCGACGCCGAGAAGGTTGTTACGGCTCTTGGCCACGGGGTTCTCCCATTCGTGGTGAAAGTGAGGTCTGAGAAGACCCTGGATCGGTCCGGTGGGCGGCGGGTGGTCAAACCCGCCGCGCTCTCACTCGTAGATCTGGAAGAACGAATACATGCGGCAAACGGTACCCCGCCCCGGGCGGCCCACTCACCCGGTTTTCCGCCCGGCCGAGCACGTCCCCGCCGCCCGCCGGGCGCCCCCTACGTCGCCGTCGGGTCGACCGTTGCCTGGTGGGCCTCGGCGAGGTGCTCCTCGGCCTTGAGCCAGGGCAGGAACTGCACCGCCTTGCGCCAGTCGCAGGTGTCGCAGCTCAGTTGCCGCTGCACCCCCGACTTCGTGACGTGAACGACGTGTTCACGGCCGTGCTGGTCCCATCTGCTGACCTTGCTCGTGGTCATGGACGGCATCCGAGCCTCCTGAGGGCGAGTGTGCCCAGTCTGCACGAAGCCCCCGGTTCCGTACGGGGAACCGGGGGCTTGGTGCAGCGGGTGGAGCGGGTGCGAGGTGTCAGCAGCCGAGCAGACGGGCACCGAGGTACGCCTGGATCTGGTCCAGCGAGACGCGCTCCTGCTTCATGGTGTCGCGCTCGCGCACCGTCACCGCGTTGTCGTCGAGGGTGTCGAAGTCGACGGTGACGCAGAACGGCGTGCCGATCTCGTCCTGGCGACGGTAGCGGCGACCGATGGCGCCCGCGTCGTCGAACTCGATGTTCCAGTTCTGCCGCAGGTCGGCCGCGAGGCCCTTGGCCTTCGGCGAGAGCTGCGGGTTGCGGGACAGCGGCAGGACCGCGACCTTGACCGGCGCCAGGCGCGGGTCAAGGCGCATCACGGTGCGCTTCTCCATGACGCCCTTGGCGTTGGGCGCCTCGTCCTCGATGTAGGCGTCCAGCAGGAAGGCGAGCATCGAACGGCCGACACCGGCCGCGGGCTCGATGACGTAGGGGGTCCAGCGCTCGCCGGCCTCCTGGTCGTAGAACTGCAGGTCCGTGCCGGAGGCCTTGGAGTGTGCCTTCAGGTCGTAGTCCGTGCGGTTGGCGACGCCCTCCAGCTCGCCCCACTCGCTGCCGCCGAAGCGGAAGCGGTACTCGATGTCAGCGGTGCGCTTGGAGTAGTGGGAGAGCTTCTCCGCCGGGTGCTCGAACCAGCGCATGTTCTCCTCACGGAGGCCCAGGCCGGTGTACCAGTTCCAGCGCTGCTCCATCCAGTACTCCTGCCACTGCTCGTCCTCGCCCGGCTTGACGAAGAACTCCATCTCCATCTGCTCGAACTCGCGCGTGCGGAAGATGAAGTTGCCCGGAGTGATCTCGTTCCGGAAGGACTTGCCCATCTGCGCGATGCCGAACGGCGGCTTCTTGCGCGAGGTCTGCTGCACCTGGCCGAAGTTGGTGAAGATGCCCTGGGCGGTCTCGGGGCGCAGGTAGGCCACCGAGCCGGAGTCCTGGGTCGGGCCGAGGTGCGTCGAGAGCAGGCCGGAGAACTGCTTGGGCTCGGTGAAGGTGCCCTTGTTGCCGCAGTTGGGGCAGTTGAGGTCGGCGAGGCCGTTGACCGGCGGCTTGCCGTGCTTCTCCTCGTACGCCTCCTCCAGGTGGTCAGCGCGGTAGCGCTTGTGGCAGGAGGTGCACTCGGTCAGCGGGTCGGAGAACGTGGCGACGTGACCGGAGGCCACCCACACCTCGGGGGCCAGGATGACCGACGAGTCGAGTCCGACCACGTCCTCGCGCGAAGTGACCATGTAGCGCCACCACTGACGCTTGAGGTTCTCCTTGAGCTCAACGCCCAGCGGCCCGTAGTCCCAGGCGGCACGCTGACCACCGTAGATCTCACTGCAGGGGAAAACGAAGCCACGGCGCTTGCTCAGGCTGACGATGGAGTCGATCTTGTCGGCGGCCACGGTGCTCTCTTCATTACGACGGCGACGAACGGCGAAGTCCTCAGATTACCGGCGGGCACGCCCCTTCGATCAAATCGGTATCGGGACAGTCACTTCCAGGGGCATCTCATCGGCCTTGTTGACAATCGTTTCCACTTTTGTTGAAAATGACTGTCATGAACGTACGCCGCCTCATACCCACGTCCGCCGTCGCCGGAGCAGTCGTCCTCGGCCTCGCCGCGCTCTCCGCCTGCTCGACGTCCGACGCGGCCGACCGCAAGAGCGGCGACAAGCTGAACGTGGTGGCGTCCTTCTATCCGATGCAGTTCCTCGCCGAGCAGATCGGCGGAAACCACGTCTCCGTCTCCACGCTGACCAAGCCCGGCGTGGAACCGCACGACCTGGAGCTCCGCCCCCGGCAGATCGGCGGCCTCAGCGACGCGGACCTGATCGTGTATCTCCACGGCCTCCAGCCCGCCGTCGACGACGCGATCGAGCTCTCCGAGTCCGAGCACACCGTCGACGCCGCGAAGCTCACCACGCTGGAGGACCACGGCGCCGAGGTCGGCGGCGAGGAGCACGCCCACGAGCACGAGGGCGACGAGGCCGGCGCCGACCCGCACATCTGGCTCGACCCGGTGAAGTACGCCCAGGTCGCCAAGGGGGTCGGTGCGTCCCTGGAGAAGACCGACCCGGACCACGCCGCGGACTACCGCAAGAACACCGACGCCCTGGTCACGAAGCTCGACGCACTCGACACCGCGTACGAGAACGGGCTGAAGAACACCGACACCAAGACGTTCATCACCACCCACTCCGCCTTCGGGTACCTCGCCGAGCGCTACGGCCTCATGCAGGAGGGCATCGCCGGCATCGACCCCGAGGCCGAGCCCAGCCCCGCACGCATCAGCGCCCTGCACTCGATCGCGCAGGAGAAGAAGGTCACCACCGTCTTCTTCGAGACGCTCGCCAGCGACAAGACCGCGAAGACCGTCGCCCGGGACACCGGCCTGAAGACCGGCGTCCTGGACCCGCTGGAGGGAATCACCGGCAAGTCCAAGGGCGATGACTACATCGAGGTCATGGAGTCCAACCTCGCCGCGCTGCAGAAGGCACTCGGCGCGAGGTGAGCGACCCCACCGACCCCACCGGCCCGGCCGACCCCACCGACCCGGCCGACCCGACCGGCCCGAACCGCGCAGCAGCACCGGAGGCGCTCATGCCCGAGCCCCAGAGCACCACACCCGACCCCGTGATCGTCGTGCGCGACGCCGCGGCCACCCTCGGCGCACGCCCCGTCCTGCGCGGCATCGATCTGACCGTGCACCGCGGCGAGGTCGTCGCCCTGCTCGGCGCCAACGGTTCCGGCAAGTCGACCGCCGTGCGCTCCGTCATCGGCCAGGTCCCGCTCACCGGCGGCAGTGTCGAGCTCTTCGGCACCCCGCTGCGCCGCTTCCGCGACTGGGCCCGGATCGGTTACGTACCGCAGCGCACCACCGCGGCCGCCGGTGTGCCTGCCACGATCCGTGAGGTCGTCTCCTCCGGCCGGCTGTCCCGCACCAAGCTGGGACTGCCGCGCAGGGCCGACCGGGCCGCCGTCGACCGCGCCATCGCGCTCGTCGGCCTCGCCGACCGCGCCAAGGACTCGGTGGACGCGCTCTCCGGCGGCCAGCACCAGCGCGTACTGATCGCCCGCGCGCTCGCCTCCGAACCCGAGCTGCTGATCATGGACGAGCCGATGGCCGGCGTCGACCTGGCCAGCCAGGAGATCCTCGCCGAGACGCTGCGCGAACAGGTCGCGGCCGGCACCACCGTGCTGCTCGTCCTGCACGAGCTCGGCCCGCTGGAGCCCCTGATCGACCGGGCGGTCGTGCTGCGAGACGGCTGCGTGATGCACGACGGACCGCCCCCCAAGGCACTCGGGCAGCACGCACTGCCCGGCCACGACCACGTACACCCCCACGCGGCCTCCGAGCCCGTCCGGACGGGACTGCTGAGCTGATCATGGAATTCCTCACCCCTCCCTTCATGCAGCGGGCGCTGATCGCCGCCGTGCTGGTCGGCGTCATCGCCCCCGCCGTGGGCATCTACCTGGTGCAGCGCCGGCAGGCCCTGATGGGCGACGGCATCGGCCACATCGCGATGACCGGCGTCGGCCTCGGCTTCCTGCTCTCCACCAGCCCGGTCTGGATGGCCACGGCCGTCGCCGTCGTCGGCGCGGTCACCATGGAGCTGATCCGCTGGTACGGACGCACCCGCGGCGACATCGCGCTGGCGATGCTCTTCTACGGCGGCATGGCGGGCGGTGTCCTGCTGATCAACCTCTCCGACACCGGTTCCAACGCCAACCTCACCTCGTACCTCTTCGGCTCGCTGTCCACGGTCTCCTCCGAGGACATCACCGCGATCGTGCTGCTGGCGGCGTTCGTGCTGCTGGTGACGGTGGGGCTGCGACGGCAGCTGTTCGCCGTCAGCCAGGACGAGGAGTTCGCCCGGGTCACCGGGCTCCCCGTGCGCGTACTGAACCTGCTGATCGCGGTCACCGCCGCGGTGACCGTCACCGTCGCGATGCGGGTCGTCGGGCTGCTGCTGGTCAGCGCCCTGATGGTGGTCCCGGTCGCCGCCGCGCAGCAGATCACCCGGTCGTTCAAGGTGACGTTCGTGCTCTCGGTCGTCACCGGGGTCGCGGTGACCCTGGCCGGCACCATCACCTCGTACTACCAGGACGTCCCCCCCGGCGCGACGATCGTGCTGCTGGCCATCGGGGTGTTCATCGCCCTGACGCTGCTCGCCGCCCCACTGGCCCGGATCCGTGCCCGCCGCCGCGAAACGGCGGACGAGCGGTGCACCCTGGAAGTACCGGCCACCCGCCCGGCGGCGGACGACGTTCACGTCTGACCCCGCCGCCGGTGCGTACTGGCACAATGGCCCGACATATGTACGGGCGACACGAGGAGGCTCCTGTGGCGACGGCGCCGATCAGTGGAACGAACGCTGCACCGGTACGCGGCCGGTCGACCCGGCAGCGGGCAGCGGTGGCGGCGGCGCTCGACGAGGTGGACGAGTTCCGCAGCGCCCAGGAACTGCACGACGTACTCAAGCACCGCGGTGACTCGGTCGGGCTGACCACGGTCTACCGCACCCTGCAGTCCCTCGCGGACGCGGGCGAGGTCGACGTGCTGCGCACCACCGAGGGCGAGTCCGTCTACCGCCGGTGCTCGACCGGCGAACACCACCACCATCTGGTGTGCCGGATGTGCGGCAAGGCCGTCGAGGTCGAGGGCCCGGCGGTGGAGACGTGGGCGGAGACCATCGCGGCGCAGCACGGTTTCGTGAACGTGGCACACACCGTGGAGGTCTTCGGTACGTGCGTGGAGTGCGCGAGCGCCAAGGGGTGACCTCCGGGGGCGCGGCCCCCGGAGCCCCCGCTGCTCAGCTGCTCAGCTGCTCAGCTGCTCAGCTGCCGGAGGATTCCGCCTTCTGTGCCGCCTCCACCGCACCGCCGAAGCGCCGGTCGCGCTGGGCGAACTCCAGACAGGCCCGCCACAGGTCACGGCGGTCGAAGTCCGGCCACAGCACGTCCTGGAAGACCATCTCGGCGTACGCGCTCTGCCAGATCAGGTAGTTCGAGGTGCGCTGCTCGCCGCTGGGGCGGACGAAGAGGTCGACGTCCGGCATGTCCGGGTAGTAGATGTACTTCGCGAACGTCTTCTCGTTGACCTTCGACGGGTCGAGCTTCCCGGCCGCGACGTCCTGGGCGATCCGCTGCGCGGCGTCCGCGATCTCGGCCCGGCCGCCGTAGTTGACGCAGAAGTACAGCGTCATCTTGTCGTTGTCCTTGGTCTGCTCCTGGGCGACCTGGAGCTCCTGGACGACGGACTTCCACAGCTTCGGCATGCGGCCGACCCAGCGGATCCGGATGCCGAGTTCGTCCATCTCGTCGCGGCGGCGGCGGATGACGTCCCGGTTGAAGTTCATGAGGAACTTCACCTCCTCCGGGGACCGTTTCCAGTTCTCCGTCGAGAACGCGTACAGCGAGAGGTTCTTGACGCCCATCTCGATGCAGCCCTTGAGCACGTCCATGACGACGCCCTCGCCGACCTTGTGGCCCTCGGTGCGCGGCAGACCGCGCTCCTTGGCCCAGCGGCCGTTGCCGTCCATCACGACGGCGACGTGCTTGGGCACGAGCTCACCGGGGATCTTCGGGGGCACGGCACCGGACGGGTGCGGCTCCGGGGTCTTGTAGTCGCGCCGGTTACGGCCACCGAAAATCCCAGATACTGCCATGAACTGTTTCGCTCCCTGTGCCTGATCTGCCTGTGCTGCCTTGGTCATTTCTCTACGTACCGCAGTGAGCGCAGCCCGCGCTCCAGGTGCCAGTGCAGATAGGCGGACACCAGCCCGCTCCCCTCCCTGACATGACGCGCCTCGCACGCGTCCGCCGTCTCCCAGTCACCGCTGAGCAGTGCGCTCAGCAGGGTGACGGCCTCAGCCGAGGGTACGACGCTGCCGGGTACCCGGCAGTCGCCGCATATGACGCCGCCCGCCGCGACGGAGAAGAACCGGTTCGGACCGGGCATTCCGCACCGGGCGCAGTCGACGAAGCTGGGGGCGTAGCCGTTGACCGCGAGGGAGCGCAGCAGGAAGGCGTCGAGGATGAGATTCGGCTCGTGCTCCCCGCGGGCCAGGGTGCGCAGGCCGCCCACCAGCAGCAGGTACTGCTGGACCGCCGGCTCGCCCTCGTGGTCGGTGAAGCGTTCGGCGGTCTCCAGCATCGCGGTGCCGGCGGTGTAACGCCCGTAGTCGGTGACGATTCCGCCGCCGTACGGGGAGATGGTCTCGCTCTGGGTGCAGAGCGGCAGACCACGCCCGACCAGCTCGCTGCCCCGGGCGAAGAACTGCACGTCCACATGGGAGAACGGCTCCAGCCGGGCCCCGAACTTCGACTTCGTGCGCCGCACCCCGCGCGCGACGGCCCGTACCCGGCCGTGGCCGCGGGTCAGGATCGTGATGATCCGGTCGGCCTCGCCCAGCTTCTGCGTGCGGAGCACCACGCCGTCGTCCCGGAACAAGCTCATGGCTCCATTGTCCGGTACGCGGGCGGCCCGGCGGGGCCGCCCCCGCAACCCGGTCCGGTCAGTTCCCGTCCGCGCCGCCGCCCGCGGGCACGACGAGGCCGGATTCGTAGGCGACGATCACCAGCTGGGCCCGGTCGCGGGCGCCCAGTTTGCCCATGATCCGGCTGACGTGGGTCTTGGCGGTGAGCGGGCTGAGGCCGAGGGTCTCGGCGATCTCGGTGTTGTTCAGTCCGCGTGCGACGAGGGCGAGGACCTGGCGTTCCCGGCCGGAGAGCGTCCCGGGGCCGCCGGGTCCGGCACCGGTCGGGGGCTGCGGCGCGCTGAGGACCCGGGCGATGAGCCGGGCGGTCGGGCCGGGCGAGAGCAGGGACTCGCCCGCGGCCACCGTCCTGATCGCGGCGAGCAGGTCGGCGGGCCGGGTGTCCTTGACCAGGAAGCCGGAGGCTCCGGCGCGCAGCGCGTCGACGATGTGGTCGTCGGTGTCGTACGTGGTCAGGACGAGCACCCTCACCCCGGCCAGGTCCTCGTCGGCGGCGATGCGGCGGGTCGCCTCGATGCCGTCGAGCTCGGGCATCCGGATGTCCATCACGACGAGGTCGGCACGGGCGGTGCGGGCGAGGGCGACGGCTTCGAGGCCGGTGCCTGCCTCGCCGACGACCTCCATGTCCGGGTCGGAGCCGACGAGCATCGCGAACGCCGCCCGGACGAGGGTCTGGTCGTCGGCGAGCAGTACGCGGATCATGATGCGGTCTCCGATGCCTGTCTCTGTTCCGGGCCACGCGCTCGTCCCGGTCCCGGGTTCTGTCCCTCGCCCTCGTTCTGGAACGGCAGCAGCGCCGAGACCTCGAAGCCGCCGCCGGAGCGGGGCCCGGCATCCAGGGTGCCGCCCGTGCTGCGGGCCCTCTCCCGCATCCCCACGATGCCGAACCCGGGCGCGGAGCCGTCCTCCACCGGGCCGGTGCCGTCGTCGGTGACCGTGACCCGCAGGGCGCCCGTGCCGGCGGGTTCGACGGCGACGACGATGCGGACGCCGGGGCCCGCGTGCCGTACCGCGTTCGTCAGGGACTCCTGGACGATGCGGTACGCGGCCGCTCCGGTCGCCGGGGCGAGGCGGCTGTCCGGTGCGCGCACCCGGAGGTCCACCTGCGCCCCGGCCGCCTCCGCGGCGCGTACGAGACCGGGCAGTGCGGCCAGATCGGGCAGCGGGCCGTCCGTGTCGTGCCGGTTGCCGTTCCCGGTGTCGCGCAGCACCTGGAGGGTGGTCCGGAGCTCCGCCCTGGCTTCCCGGCAGGTGTCCGCGATGTCGTCCAGGGACGCGGCGACGGCCTGCCGGTCGAGCCGTTCCGGGTCGACGGTCAGGATGTGCGAGGCGACCGAGGTCTGCACGCCGATGAGGGTGATGCTGTGGGCCAGCAGGTCGTGCAGATCGCGGGCGATCCGCAGCCGCTCCTCGGCGACCCGCCGCCGGGCCTCCTCCTCGCGGGTGCGTTCGGCTCGTTCCGCGCGCTCCAGCATCGAGGCGACGTACTGGCGGTAGATGCGTACGTCGACACCGCAGAACAGCACGGCGACGATCCACCCGGAGATCCGCAGCAGTTCGAGGCCCTGATGGGCGTCGATGGTGAGCACCACCGTCACCATCACGGACGTCACCCCGATACCGGTGATCAGGGTGCGCAGCGGGCGGCCGGTCACGGCCACGGTGTAGAGCGCGATCCAGGTCTGCGGCATCGGAGCCGTATGGGCGTTGTCGAGGCCGTGGTAGAGCATCAGCAGCGGGATCATGGCGAGCAGGACGAGGACGGGGTTCCGCCGCCGCCACACGAGCGGTGCGGCGCTGCCCAGCAGCAGGAGCCAGCCGAGAGCGTCGGGCGCGGCGGCGGCGTCGGCGAACAGGGCGAGGACGGCGGAGAGCGCACCGGCGCCCACGGCTACGAGGGCGTCGGTGCGCGTCTTGTGCGGCGCGTGCATGGGGTCGCGGTTGACGACGGCCAGGATGCGCTCGCGGCGGCGTGCGGTGGTGGACACGCCGCCATCCTCCGGTACGGGTCGGGGCATTGTCAGGGGGCCCTGACGAGTTCCTGTTCGCGCGGGGCGGGCGCGGCAGGAGTACGGCTGAGCGCGCCGGGCCACCACATCCTCCGCTGCAGGGCCACGCTCGCCGAGGTCACCAGGTAGGTGCGGACGAGGAAGGTGTCGAGCAGGACCCCCACGGCGATGACGAAGCCCATCTCGACCAGGGAGGTCAGCGGCATGTTCGTCAGGACGGCGAAGGTGGCGGCGAGCACGAGTCCCGCAGAGGCGATCACACCGCCGGTGGTGCGCAGTGCGGTGAGCGCGGCCTCGGTGGGTTCGGCGCCGCCCCGGGCCTCCTCGCGGACCCGGTGCATCAGGAAGATGCCGTAGTCGACGCCGAGTGCCACCAGGAAGACGAAGGAGAGCAGCGGCAGACCGGGATCGGTGCCCTTGAGCCCGAAAAGCGGTTCGAAGAGCAGTCCGCCGATGCCGAGCGCGGCGCCCCAGACCGCGACGACGGCGGCGACGAGCAGCAGCGGGGCGACGAGGCTTCGCAGCAGGACGATCAGGATCAGCAGGACGGAGAGCAGGACGAGCGGGACGACGATGTTCAGGTCCCGGGAGCTGGCTGTCTCCAGGTCCATCTGCTGGGCGCCGGGCCCGCCGACGTGGCTGCCGTCCAGGCCGTCGCGCAGGGCGCGGATGGTCTCCCGCTCCCCCGCGGACTCCGGCCGGTCCCTGGCGACGACGGACAGTTCGGTCCAGCCGCCGCCGCTGCGGCCGCGTTCGGCGGAGGCGACGCCCTCGGTCGTACGGGCCTTCGCCAGCGCGGCGCCGGCCCGGTCGCTGGGGGTGATCACGGTGATCGGCTGGGCGGAGCGGCCGGGGTAGGTGTCGGCGAGGATCGTCATGGCCACGACCGAGTCCGGCTTGCTGGTGAAGGAGTCCTCCTGCTTGAGGTCGCCGGGCAGGTTGAACGCGCCGAGCGACAGGGCGCCCAGCAGCACGCCGCCGACGACGAGCACGGCGACGGGCCTGCGCTCGGCGGAGCCGCCCATGGCGGCGAAGAGCGAGCGGCGCTTCTTCGGCTCGGTGCCGTACACGGGGACGAGAGGCCAGAACACCCGGCGGCCCAGGAGCACCAGGACGGCCGGCAGCAGCGTCAGCATCGCCAGGAGCGCGCACAGCACCCCGACGGCGGCGATGGGCCCCATGCCCCGGCTGCTGGTGAGATCGGCGGCCAGCAGGCACAGGAGGCCCGCTGCGACGGTGGCGGAGGACGCGAGGACGGCGGGCCCGCAGCCGCGCAGCGCCGCCGCCATCGCCTCGTGCGGCCGGGCGACACGGGTGAGTTCCTCGCGGTAGCGGGAGACGAGCAGCAGGGCGTAGTCGGTGCCCGCGCCGAAGACGAGGATGGTCATCACCGCGGAACTCTGGCCGGTGACGGTGACGTCGAAGCCCCGGTTGAGGCCGTATACGACCGCCATCGACAGGGCGTCGGCGACGCCCGCGACGACGAGCGGCACCAGCCACAGCAGCGGGCTGCGGTAGATGAGGATCAGCAGGATCGCCACGACGGCGACAGTCGTGTAGAGCAGCGGCCCGCCGAGCGAGCCGTAGACCTTCTGTGCGTCGGCGTTCAGTGCGCCGGGTCCGCCGACCTCGACGCTCAGCCCGCCGCCGCCCTTCGCGGTCTCGCGCACCTCGTCGACGAACGCGGTGCGCGCCTCGTCGTCCTGGCCGGGCTCGGTCGTGGAGACCGGGTACATCAGCGTCGTGCCGTCCTTGGACGGCACCGCCCGGGGCGGCGTGGTGAGGGTGTGGCCGCTCGCCACCTCGGCGGTCTGCCGGGCCGCAGCGGCCCGGTCGGCGGCGGTCAGTCCGCCGTCGCGGTGGTAGACGAGGACGAGGTCGGTCGACTCGCCGCCGGGCAGCGTGTCCTGGATCTTCGCCACCTGGGTGGAGTCGGCGCTCGCCGGCAGATAGTCGACGGCGCGGTTGACCTGTACGTCCCCGAGCTTGCCGGCCAGCGGGCCGGCGATCGCGATCACGGCGACCCAGAGCGCGACGATCGCCCAGGGCAGCATGCGCCACCTGCTCCGTGGTCGTGTCCGCTCGCCCTCGTCCTGTGCTGCGGCCCTCATGAAGGGCCCCCCTTCCGTACGGGTGTCCGGTCATCTCCAGACTCCCGTCGGACCGGGGGCGGTTCGTCGCGCTGGGGGCCGACTTCCCGGCTACTGCCGGGGAGGGCAAGACGGCCCGGCTACTCCCGCGGGAGTACCGGGCCGGTGCAGAGAGAAGGGGATCAAGAGGGCGTACGTGCTGCCGCCGCGAGGAGTCGGGCGGTGTCCTCGGCGCGGAGCCGCAGCGCCCCGCCGATCGTGGTCAGCACCTCGCGCTCGGCCGGGCTGTACGGTCCGTCGGCGAGGGCGATCCGGGCGCCCTGGAGCAGAATCGATTCGCGCCCGGCGGAGGCGAGATGCGGGGCGAGCGGCTCCAGCGCCTCGTGGAGCTCGATGGCAAGGGCCGCACCGCACGCCTCGGCCGCGGGGTCGAACGCGGAGCCGTGGCCGATGTCGGCGGAGAGGATCTCGACGACGGTGGCGAGCTGCTCCTGCGTGCAGTCGTCGAAGCCGGCGCCGCGCACGGTCTCGACCGCCGTCTCCAGGACCGTACGGGAGGTGCTGCCGCCCGCCGCGAGGACCCCGAGGGTCACGGTGTGGACGGCGTCCCTGAGCATCGCGGAGAACCGTGTGGTGGTGGGGTGGTCGAGCGCCTCGGTGTCGAAGTGGGCGTGGCAGGCGGCGCATTCGACGACCGGGCCCACGGTGCCGCGGCGCAGCAGCGGCACTCCGAGGACGGCCAGGCGGCGGCGCCCGGTGAGGCGGCGGTAGTTGCGGTCGCCTCCGCAGCCGGGGCAGAAGAACTCGCCGTCACCGACGGTGTCCCACATCGTGCGAATGCCGCAGATACGCAGCTTTATGGCGCGTTGTCCCAGGGCTGACCGCACGTCGCACACCTCCGTAACTCCCCCGTAGCCCGAAGGGCACGGGAGGTGCCCCCTCCGGCAACATTGCCGTGTTGGACGTGATGTTAACCACATCCATGAAGCGGCGTCAGCACCTCGATCGTCACAACCGTCGGGAGATGGCCGAACCCCGCCCCCCGGGTGCGGGTGGGCGGGGTTCACGGACCGTACGACTTCATGCCCTTTCGGGCACCGGGTCAGCGGGTGGCGCGGTTGACGGCCGAGACGACCGCCTTCAGGGAGGCCCGCGTGGTGTTGGCGTCGATGCCGATGCCCCACAGGACCTTTCCGTCGATGGCGCACTCGATGTACGAGGCGGCCTGCGCGCTCGCACCCTCGCTCATGGTGTGCTCGGTGTAGTCCAGCAGCCGGACGTCGATGCCGATGGCCTGCAGCGCTTCGAAGAACGCCGAGATCGGGCCGTTGCCGGTGCCGTTGAGCACGGTGTCCACGCCGTCCACGGTCGCCTCGACGGTGATCGTGTCCTGGCCGTCCGAACCGGTCGTGGTCTGGCCGGAGCGGATCTGCACGCGCCCCCAGGCGTTTTCCGGGTTGGGCAGGTACTCGTCCTGGAACGTGGTCCAGATCTGCGTCGGCGTGACCTCGCCGCCCTCGGCGTCGGTCTTGGCCTGAATGATCCGGGAGAACTCGATCTGCATCCGGCGCGGCAGGTCCAGCTTGTGGTCGTTCTTCAGGACGTATGCGATTCCGCCCTTGCCGGACTGCGAGTTGACCCGGATGACGGCCTCGTAGGAACGGCCGACGTCCTTCGGGTCGATCGGCAGGTACGGGACCGCCCACTCGATGTCGTCGACGGTCTTGCCCTGGGCGGCCGCGTCGGCCTCCATGGCGTCGAAGCCCTTCTTGATGGCGTCCTGGTGGGAGCCGGAGAAGGCGGTGTAGACCAGGTCGCCCGCGTAGGGGTGGCGCGGGTGGACCTCCATCTGGTTGCAGTACTCGCTGGTGCGGCGGATCTCGTCGATCTGCGAGAAGTCGATCTGCGGGTCGACGCCCTGCGAGAACAGGTTCATGCCCAGCGTCACCAGGTCGACGTTGCCGGTGCGCTCGCCCTGGCCGAACAGACAGCCCTCGATCCGGTCCGCGCCTGCCATCAGCGCCAGTTCGGCGGCGGCGACGGCGGTGCCGCGGTCGTTGTGCGGGTGGACGGACAGGCAGACGAACTCGCGGCGCGACAGGTTGCGCGACATCCACTCGAACCGGTCCGCGTGCGTGGACGGCGTCGAACGCTCCACGGTGGCGGGCAGGTTGAGGATGATCTCGCGGCCCTCCTCGGGCTGCCAGACGTCACAGACCGCCTCGCAGACCTCCAGGGCGAAGTCCAGCTCGGTGTCGGTGAAGATCTCGGGGCTGTACTGGTAGCCGAAGATCGTCTCGTCGCCCAGGATCTTCTCGGCGTACTCCATGACCAGCCGGGTGCCGTCCACGGCGATCTGCTTGACCTGCTCCTTGGAGCCGCGGAAGACCACGCGGCGGAAGGTGGGGGCGGTCGCGTTGTACAGGTGCACGGTTGCGCGGTGGGCGCCGCGCAGGGACTCGACGGTCCGCTCGATCAGCTCCTCGCGGGCCTGCGTCAGGACGGAGATCGTCACGTCCTCGGGGATCGCGCCCTCTTCGATGATGGAGCGGACGAACGCGAAGTCGGTCTCGCCGGAGGACGGGAAGCCGACCTCGATCTCCTTGTAGCCCATGCGCACCAGCAGGTCGAACATCTCACGCTTGCGGGCCGGCGACATCGGGTCGATCAGGGCCTGGTTGCCGTCGCGCAGGTCGGTGGAGAGCCAGCGGGGCGCGGTGGTGACGCGCTTTTCCGGCCAGGTGCGGTCGGGGATCTCCACGGCCTCGTACCGGCCGTACTTGTGAACCGGCATCCCGGACGGCTTCTGCAGCCCCGTGGCGTTGGTGATCGGCGTGGGACGGCCCACGGCGTTCTCGGCGGGGGTCTGCGCGGGGTTCACTACGGTCATGGCGTGGGGCTCCTCGGGGTCCTGCAAGGGGACGGCCGACTGTGTCGCTGCAACACCAGACTCCGCGGGGAGGGGGTCGGCCTACGACTACAGGCCCTCGCCGCGGCAGCTAAGAAGAAGCAGCCCGAAACGCATGATGCGATGAGGTTAGCCCAGTGGCGCCCGAGACGTCGGTGCCGTATCAGTATGCGGGACCGGACGCCGGTAACGGGTGAACAGTGATGGATCACTCTATTTCGTCAATCCAGGTAGCAACCAGTGACTTTGCCGTCACACGCTGCCACAGTCGTGTGTATGCAGCCTCGATCTCAGCACGGGTCCCACCCCGTCTTCTGCACCATCGTGCCGCCCCACGTCCTCGACAAGCTGTCGCAGTCCGACGACCCCGTCCTGGCGGGCCCGGCCCGCCGCACCCTGGAGGCGGACGCCGCCCGGCGCACCCGCCGCCAGGTGACCACCGTCGTACGGTCCACCATCGCCCCCGCACCCGAGGGCGACCGGTCCGGCAAGCCCGACCGCACGCTCTACGACTGCCGCCACGGCACGGACCTCCCCGGCACCGAGGTCCGCGCCGAGGGCGATGAGCCCACGTCCGACGCCAGCGTCAACCGCGCGTACGCGGGCCTCGGCGCCACCTTCGAACTGCTGCTCAGCGCCTATGGCCGCCGTTCGATCGACGGCAACGGGCTGCCGCTGATCGGCTCCGTGCACTACGACGAGAAGTACAACAACGCCTTCTTCGACGGCGAGCAGATGGTCTTCGGCGACGGGGACGGGGAGATCTTCCTGGACTTCACCGTCGCCATCGACGTGATCGCCCATGAGCTGGCGCACGGACTGACCCAGTACACGGCCAACCTGAACTACTACGGCCAGTCCGGCGCGCTCAACGAGTCGGTCTCCGACGTGTTCGGGTCCCTGGTGAAGCAGTACTCGCTGGGCCAGACCGCCGCACAGGCCGACTGGCTGATCGGCGCGGGGCTGCTGGCTCCCCGCGTCCAGGGGGTGGCGCTGCGCTCGATGAAGGCGCCCGGTACCGCGTACGACGACGACGTGCTCGGCAAGGACCCGCAGCCCGCCTCGATGGACGACTACATCCACACGGGCGAGGACAACGGCGGGGTGCACCTCAACTCCGGCATCCCGAACCGCGCGTTCTACCTGCTGGCCACCGCGCTCGGCGGCAGTTCCTGGGAGCGGGCGGGCCAGCTCTGGTTCGATGTCCTCACCGGTGGTGAACTGGCGGTGGACGCGGACTTCGCGTCCTTCGCCCGGCTCACCGTGGCGGCGGCCCGCAGCCGCTTCGGCGAGGGCGACGAGGCGGAGGCGGTCCTCAAGGCCTGGTCGGAGGTGGGCGTGCCGACCACGTAACCGGGCCGGGCAGGCCTGTCCGTCGAGGAAGGACACCGCATGCGGATCCAGGTGAGCAGGACCGGAGGCTTCGCCGGCATCGCGCGCCGCCGCGAGATCGACACCTCGGGACGGGCCGACGCCCACGATTGGGAGGCCCTGGCCGAATCGGCACTCACCGGCGGCCGGGAGGCTGCCGCGACGGGCGTTCCGGACGGCTTCAGCTACCGGATCACGGTCGACGGCCGCACCGTGCACTGCGCGGACCCGCGGCTGACCGACGCCCAGCGCGCCCTGGTCTCACGCGTCCTGAAGGAGGGCGCGTGAGACCGGCGGCGCACGACTGACGGGGCTCGGGAACGGTCCCCGCTCCCTGCTGGGCTCAGAACCCCAGCTTGCGCAGCTGCTTGGGGTCGCGCTGCCAGTCCTTGGCGACCTTCACGTGCAGGTCGAGGAAGACCGGTGTGCCCAGCAGGGCCTCGATGTGCTTGCGCGACTTCGTGCCGACGTCCTTCAGCCGCTTGCCCTTCGGGCCGATGATGATGCCCTTCTGGCTGGGCCGCTCGATGTAGACGTTGGCGTGGATGTCCAGCAGCGGCTTGTCCGCCGGACGGTCCTCGCGCGGCAGCATCTCCTCGACGACGACCGCGATGGAGTGCGGCAGCTCGTCCCGTACGCCTTCGAGTGCCGCCTCCCGGATCAGTTCCGCGACCATGACCATCTCGGGCTCGTCGGTGAGATCGCCCTCCGGGTAGAGCGGCGGGCTCTCCGGGAGCAGCGGGGCGATCAGGTCGGCCAGCAGGCCGACCTGATCGTCCTTGACGGCCGATACCGGGATGATCTCCGCCCACTCGAAGCCGAGCTCCTCGCCGAGGCGGGAGACGGCCAGCAGCTGTTCGGCGAGCTGCTTGGACTCGACCAGGTCGGACTTGGTGATGATCGCGATCTTGGGCGTCTTCTTGATGCCCGCGAGTTCCTTGACGATGTACTTGTCGCCGGGGCCGAGCTTCTGGTCGGCGGGCAGGCAGAAGCCGATGACGTCGACCTCGGCCCAGGTGGTGCGTACGACGTCGTTGAGACGCTCGCCCAGCAGGGTGCGTGGCTTGTGGAGGCCGGGGGTGTCGACCAGGATCAGCTGTGCGTCCGGCCGGTGCACGATGCCGCGCACGGTGTGCCGGGTCGTCTGGGGCCGGTTGGACGTGATCGCCACCTTCTGGCCGACCAGAGCGTTCGTAAGGGTGGACTTGCCCGCGTTGGGACGGCCCACGAAGCAGGCGAAGCCGGCCCGGTGGGGGGCGGTGTTCTCAGCCTGCTGCGCAGCAGCTTCTGGGTTAGGTCGAGCGCTCATGGCGCCCATTGTCCCCGATCCCGGCGGCCGCGGGGCACCAAGGAGGCCGCCGCGGCCACCGGACCCTCTTCTCAGGCCGTGCGGCGACGGTTCCGGCGTGACCGGATCCACAGCGCCGCACCCCCGGAGAGGACCGCCAGCAGCGCCCCGGCGACCAGCCAGGGCAGTGCGAAGTACGAGACGGAGGCGGACTCGCGGGTGTCGCGGGCGCTCGCGGTCAGCTTGATCTCGCCCCACTCCACCTGCGGCGCGCCCGCCCACTCCTCGGTGAGCCGCACCTCCTGGCGCGGCAGCAGCTCGGAGGGGATGCGTTTGAGGTCGCGGGCGAGCAGGGTGCGGCCGAAGAGGCCCTCTGCCTTGAGGGCGACCTTGGGGCTGAGGGTGACGTTGCCGCGGTTGCGGAGCGTGTACGAGATGACGGCCCGGGACTTGCCCGTGCCCGGGACCAGCGGGTGGGTGTGCTTGACCGCCACGTCCTCGACGGAGAGCGCGGGCATCGTCGGGCCGTTGACCCGCAGGTAGATCCGGGCGCCGACCGCCTTCTGGATGCCGACGGCGACGGCGCCCGCGTCGGCGGGGTCGATGCGCTCGTCGAGAGCGACGAGCGCGCCGGGGTGGTCGCCCGGTTCGGCGTCCTCGGGCACCTTGATCGTCACGGGCACGGTGACGGAGCCGTGCGGTTTCACGGTGACCCGGTCGCGCCCGGCCTTCGCCCAGGCGCCGACGGAGCGCTGCTTCTCGTTCTGCGCCCGGACCGCGAATCCGCCGTCGCGTGCGGTGTTGTAGGCGTCGGCGGCGTACAGCCGGAAGGCCAGCGGCTCACCGGTCTTGTTGGTGACGGTCACCTTGTCGGTGAGGGTGGCGCCGGGGTCGGCGGAGAGGTAGAAGTACGGCCGCGTGCCCGCGTCGGCGGTGGCGGGGAAGACCGACCAGCTGCCGTTGTCGGCGGCGGCGGCCGTGGGCGCGCCGAGCAGGAGCAGGCCCCCGGCCAGCAGGGTCGCCAGGGTCGTCAGGAGTACGGACGGTTTGCGCACGGTGCGGGCCCCCAGGTGCACGCTCGGGCGGGGTGGGCCGGCCGGGTGCGCGCCCGGCCCACCGGTTGATCAGTGGTGCTCGCTCACGTGATCAGCTGTTCTCGCTCACGCGATCGGTTGTTCTCGTTCACGCGATCGGTTGTTCCCGCTCACGTCAGGGTGAGCGTGAGCACTCCGGTGTACGAGCCGGCGGCGGTGAACGCCGGTACGTCCAGCGACAGCTGTGCGTCGACGGTGAACTCACCTCCGGTGAACGCGCCGTCCGGCGTGGACGCCAGGGTGGCTCCCCCGCTGCCGACCGTTCCTTCGGACCCGGCCGCGCAGGTGCTCGGGCTGCCGGACTTCGTGGCGCAGGCCGGACTCCAGCCGAGCGCGGAAGCGCCGATCGTCGCCCCGCCCGGACCCGTGAAGTCGGTGACCTTGCCGGTCAGGGACCAGCCCGCGGGGCCGCCGCGGAAGTCCTTGACCGTCACCGTCTGCAGAGCGCCGGTGGAGGCGCCGCCCTGCCCGAAGTCGACCGCCGACAGTGCGACGGAGTCCCCGGCCTGGGCCATGGAGAGGGTGCCCGCCCTGACCGACGAGGTCAGCTGCTGGCTGCCGTCCGGAATCTCACCGCCGCCACCGGTGACGGTGTAGGCCTGGGGGCCCGCGCCCTTGGCGGCGTCCCAGCCGGCGCCCTCGTAGGCGACGATGCCGGTGGTCGCCGGGTCGTTGACGGTGAGCTGTCCGGTGAAGCCGCCCGAACCGTCGGCGGTGACCGTCGCGGTGTCACCGGTCTGGGCGTCCCCGGCCCGGCCGGCGAGCGTGACGGGTGCGCCCGCGGTGAACTTCGACCCGGTCACGGTGACCTGGTCGCCGGCCGCGCCGGAGGCCGTACCGAGCTGGATGGCACGTTCGTTGACCTGGCCGCCGCCGTCCGTGGCGATGATCGTCTGGGAGACGGGGGCGGGCGGATCGGTGACCGTGCAGGGCGTGTCCAGCTCCATGATGTAGCTGGTGTGGATGTTGTAGTCGCCGGGCGAGAGCGTGATCTCGCCGGGCGCGGTGACCGTGAAGGTGCCGGTCATGGAGAACGACGGGAAATCGCCCTTGCCGGGCACCGGTTCGTTCTTCTTCGGGCCCGCCACCGTGACGTCGGCGGACTGCGCACCGCCGACGGTGACCTTGCCGGTCGGCGTCATGATGTCGGCGGGCAGCGCCAGGTCGACGGGGTTGCTCGCGGCAGGCTTGACGACGGTGTAGGTCACCGTGACCGTGTCGCCGACCTTCGGGGCGGCGTTGTCGACGGTGATCCGGGCCGAGGTCGTCCCGTCGATCGGCGGGATGCCGGCGATGGCGGGCGGGATGCAGTGGGTCGGGAAGTCCACCGCGACCGAGGCCGTCGCACTGGCCTGCGCGGGTCCGGCGAGCAGCCCTCCCCCGGTGACGACGAGCGCGCCGACACCCAGCGCGGCGGCCCAGCGGCGGCCGCGGTCCGGACGGTCCCGGCGACGGGATCCTCGGCTGTCGGATCTTCGAATGGCTTGGCGCATGGAGCCCCCTCCTGCGGGATCCGGCGCGGCGGCTCTTCCGCGCCGGCAGGGGGCCATTGATGACTCCGGTCCGGAAGAAGTCAATGCACTCGAAACGCGCTGACTGATGGGCCATCAGATGGTGTCAAGATCCGTGCTTCCCGCACATCCCGTACGAACGCCCCGCGCCGGTGGGGCGCGGGGCGTTCGTACACACGATGGGGTCCTGCGGAGGTCAGCCCGCCGTCACGGTGAGCCGCAGCACCCCGTCGGGCCCCGCGAGCAGCACGGGCGTGTCGGCCCCGCCCAGGTCCCGTACGGCGGCCCTGTCCTCGTCGGAGGGGGTCTCCGCCGCGGAGACGACAGCGGCCGCCTCCAACGACGTGGCCCCGCTGGCCACGGCCATCGCGACGGCCGTCCGGAGCGCGCTGAGCTTCAGCGACTCCAGCTCCACGGTCCCCGCCACATACGTACGTCCGGTCTCGTCCCGCACGGCCGCGCCCTCCGGCACACCGTTGCGGGCGCGGGCGCTGCGCGCCAGCGTGACGATCTTGCGGTCCTCGGCCCCGAGGTCGGTGCTATCGGTCATGTGCCGAGCATACGAAGTGCGGCGACGGGCGCGGCACTCGGGAGCCCGGACCTCTCACAACTGCACCTGACGCATCGAACCACGCCGCCCCTCGGGTGAGGCCAGCCACCGCAGCTTCTCCTCCGTGCCGGTGCCCGGCCACGGCATGTGCACCACGACCGCCAGATCCGGGCGGGCCGGAATGCGCAACTGGGTGGCCTCCAGGACCAGCTCGCCCACCGCCGGGTGTGCCAGCTCCTTGCGCATCTGCCCGCCCGGCGCGACGTCCCGCCGCCCCCACAGCTCGGCGAACTCGGGGCTGCGCTCGGCCGCCTCGGCCACGATCGCCCGGAACCCCTCGTCGTCGGGGCACTCCGAGCACGCGGCCCGGAACTGGGCGACGACCCGGGCGGCGGTCTCCCACCACTCCTTCTCCCCGCCCCGGTGGACCGGATCGGTGAAGAAGGCGATCACACAGTTCTGCGGCCGGTCCGGCCGCAGCCCCATCACCATCGAGGCCGCGTCGTTGTAGCGGATGACGTTCCAGTACGCGTCCAGGATCTGCGCCGGGAACGGCATCCAGCCGTCGAGCAGCCGCTGCAGTCCCTCGCACATGTCCGTGTGGGCCGGATCGACCTCGAGGGCGGGCGGGTTGAGCCCCGCCAGTACGTAGAGGTGACGGCGTTCGGCGCTGCTGAGCCGCAGCACCCGGGCCACGGAGTCCAGCACCTGGGGCGACACCGTGATGTCGCGGCCCTGCTCCAGCCACTGATACCAGGAGACCCCCACCCCCGCGAGGACCGCGACCTCCTCGCGCCGCAGCCCCGGGGTGCGCCGCCGGGCCCCACCGTCCGGGAGGCCCGCCTCGGCCGGGCTGACCCGCGCCCGCCTGCTCATCAGGAACTCCCGCAGCTCGCCGAGGCGATGCGCTTTGCCGGCGTCCGCCGCGGTCCGGGCCGGTGTGCCCACGTGCTTCCCCCTGGTGTCCGGGCCCGCTCCTGCCTGGTGGTGCGGCCAACAGGATAAGTTCCCGCTCCCCACAGATATTCCGGCGGCCGCAGGCTCGTGCCCATGGCGATCGATTCACCCACCCCAGCAGCTGTCACCGCTCCCGTCCCCGCACCACCCGCCCCGGACCGGCTCTCCGGCCGGGCCCGGCTGGTCCTCCTCGTCCTGTGCGCCGCGCAGTTCATGGTGTCGCTCGACTTCTCCGTACTGAACGTGGCACTTCCCGTCCTCGGTGACGACCTCGGTCTGAGCCGGTCAGGACTTCAGTGGGCGATCACCGCCTTCGCCCTGCCGTCCGGCGGGTTCCTGCTGCTCTTCGGCCGGATCGCCGATCTCTACGGCCGCCGCCGGCTGTTCCTCACCGGCCTCGCCGTCTTCGGCGCGGCCTCGCTGCTGGCCACGCTCGCCTGGAACCCGGCCGCCTTCCTCACCGGGCGGGCGCTCCAGGGGCTCGGCGCAGCCGCCATCGTCCCGACCGGCATGTCCCTGCTCACCACCACGTTCCCGGAGGGACCGCTGCGGGACCGGGCGCTCGGCATCAGCGGCACCCTGCTCTCCCTCGGCTTCACCGTCGGCATGGTGGCCGGCGGCACCCTCACCGACACACTCGGCTGGCGCTCCACGATGGGGCTGCTGACGCTGGCCGCGGTGGTCGTCCTGGCGGCGGCGCCCGCGCTGCTCACCGAGTCCCGTACGCCGGACCGGCCGCGGCTGGACGTACCGGGCGCCGTGACCGTCACCGGTGGGCTCCTGGCCCTGATCTACGCCCTTTCCACCGCGGCCGAGCACGGCTTCGGGCGCCCGGACGTGCAGATCTCCCTGGCCGCCGGAGTCGCCCTGCTCGCCGCCTTCGCGGTCATCGAGTCGCGGGCGTCGGCACCGCTGGTCTCACTGCCGATGCTCCGCCGGCGCACGGTGGCCTTCGGCAATCTGGGCGGGCTGCTCACCTTCTCGATGATGAGCACCATCGTCTTCGTCCTGACCCTGTACCTGCAGGAGGTCCTGGACCTGTCGGCGTTCGGGACCGGGCTCGTCTTCGGGGTGCAGGGCATCGCCTCGGTGGCAGCGGGCATGTACGCCCCGAAGGTCATCGGCCGGATCGGTGCCCGGCGCACCCTGGCCGTCTCCCTGCTGGGCCAGGGCCTGTTCATCGCGGCGCTGCTGGGACTCGGCGCGGACTCGGGCGTCTGGCTGGCCACGGTCGCGGTCTCGATCGCCAGCATGTTCCACCTGGGCGCGATCATCGCGTACGGACTGACCGTCACATCGGGGGTGCCGGACGCGGAGCAGGGCCTGGCGACGGGTCTGGTCACCACGACCCAGCAGGTCGGGCTCACGATCGGGATCCCGCTGCTCGGCGTGGTGGCGACGACCCAGGACTCCCTGTTCGACGGCGTACGGACCGTGATCGCGGTGGCCGCGGGCCTGCTGGTCGTCGCCGCGGGCCTGGTGGCCGCGGGGCTGCGGCGGGCCTAGGGTCTTTCGTTTGGATCAGGCCGGATCAGAGCCCGCGAGCCCGGCATGATCCAAACGAAAGCCTAGGGGGTCTGCGCCTCCCGGGCCGCGGCCTCATAGGCGGCGGTCAGTTCCGCCAGCACGCCGTCCGTGCGGGCCGGCGCCCCGGTCAGGTGGGTGGCGCGGAGTTCCGCCATGAACCGCTCCCACATCGGCGGTCCGCCGGCGGCCAGCAGTTCGGCCCGCACCGTGAGCTCCGGCGCCGTGTCCAGCCAGCGGGCACCCCAGGCGCCCAGCTGGGCCATCACCGGGACGAGCTGCACCGCCGCCTCGGTGAGGTGGTACGCGACCTTCTGGCGGTGGCTCGGGTCGTCGTCGCGGGTGAGCAGCCCCGCCTCGACGAGTTTCGCGAGCCGGTTGGCCAGGATGTTCGACGCGATGCCTTCCATGGAGGCGTTGAGCAGCTCACGGAAGTGGGTGAGGCCTCCGAACATGATGTCGCGCAGCACGATCAGGCTCCAGCGGTCCCCGAGGAGCTCGACCGTCATGTTGATCGGGCAGCCGGACCGGCCCGGCGACACGGGCAGCTTTCCGGAGGGAACTGGTTGCAACATGGGAGCAGTCTAGATAGCTTACGAACCGGTTGCAGATTGCAATCGGAAGGGGATCCGATGAAACAGCTGGTCCGCGTCCAGAACTTCTGTGTCTCCCGAGACGGCTACGGCGCCGGGGAGGGTCAAACGCTCGACCGCCCGTTCGGCAACGTCGATCCCGGCGAGCTCATCTCCTGGGCCGGTGCCACCGCCCACTGGCCCAACCGGACCGACCCCGGGGGCACCCTCGGCCTGGACGACTACTTCACCCGCGACTTCACCAACAACATCGGCGCCGAGATCATGGGCCGCAACAAGTTCGGCCCGCAGCGCGGACCGTGGGAGAACCACGACTGGGAGGGCTGGTGGGGCGAGGAGCCCCCGTTCCGCACCCCGGTGTTCGTCCTCACCCATCACGAACGCCCGTCGATCACGCTCGGGGACACCACGTTCCACTTCCTCGACGCGTCCCCGAAGGACGCACTCGCCCGGGCCTTCGAGGCCGCCGAGGGCAAGGACGTGCGCATCGGCGGCGGTGTCGCCACGGTCCGGGAGTTCCTCGACGCCGACCTCATCGACTCGCTGCACGTCGCCGTCTCGCCGGTCGACTTCGGCGCCGGCGAACGGCTGTGGGAGAGCCCCGACGACCTGACGGACCGTTTCCACCTGGAGCGGGTCCCGAGCCCGAGCGGCAACGTGGTGCACCACCTGTTCTGGCGGAAGTGACCGGCCCGGACCCGGCCTACGCCCGGTCGAGCCGCAGCCGCTCCGCCCGCGACAGCTTCGCCACCACGAGGTCGTAGCTGTCCTCGATCAGCTCACGCAGCTTCGCGTCCGGCAGACCGGACACCGTCACGGTGTTCCAGTGCCGCTTGTTCATGTGCCACCCCGGCGCCACGGCCTCGTGCTCCTCCCGGAGCCGCACCGCGTCGTCGGGGTCGCACTTGAGGTTCACCGTCAGCGGCCGCGCGTCCAGGGCGCTCAGCGCGAACATCTTGCCGAGCACCTTGAAGACGGACGTCTCCGGCCCGAACGGGAACTCCTCCACGCTCGCGTTGAACCCCAGGCAGAACTTCCTGAGCTGCTGCGGTGTCATGCCGTCGCCTCCTCCTCGGGAGCCAGCGGCTCCACCAGCACCGTGACGATCTTGTTCCGCCGGCCCGCCGGGGACTCCGCGGTCAGCCGCAGCCGGCGCCCGTCGGGAAGCTCGACGTGGGACGAGGCACCCGCGATCGGGACCCGGCCCAGCGCCTTCGCGAGCAGCCCGCCGACGGTCTCCACGTCCTCGTCGTCGTACTCGTCGAGGCCGAACAGCTCACCGAGGTCACCGATGTCCAGCCGGGCCGTCACCCGGAAGCAGCCGTTCTCCAGCGCCTGGACCGGCGGGAGCTCACGGTCGTACTCGTCGGTGATCTCGCCGACGATCTCCTCCAGGATGTCCTCGATGGTGACGATGCCCGCCGTGCCGCCGTACTCGTCGATGACGACGGCGACGTGGCTGCGGTCCTGCTGCATCTCCCGCAGCAGGTCACCGGCGTTCTTCGTGTCGGGCACGAACGCCGCCGGCCGCATCGCCGTGGAGACCAGATCGGCCTCGGACTCCCGGTTGATGTGCGTCTTGCGGACCAGGTCCTTGAGATAGACGATCCCGACGATGTCGTCCTCGTTCTCCCCGGTGACGGGGATCCGCGAGAAACCGGAACGCAGCGCCAGGGTCAGCGCCTGCCGGATCGTCTTGTAGCGCTCGATGCAGACCAGGTCGGTGCGCGGCACCATGACCTCACGCACGAGCGTGTCACCGAGCTCGAAGACGGAGTGCACCATGCGGCGCTCCTCGTCCTCGATCAGCGACTCCTGCTCGGCGAGGTCGACCATCGCCCGCAGCTCGGCCTCGCTGGCGAACGGGCCCTTGCGGAACCCCTTGCCCGGCGTCAGCGCGTTGCCGATGAGGATCAGCAGCTGCGGAATCGGCCCCATGATCCGGGCCAGCGGCAGCAGGACGTACGCCGCCGCGGTGGCCGTGTTCAGCGGGTGCTGACGGCCGATGGTGCGCGGCGAGACACCGATGGCGACGTAGGAGACGAGGACCATCACGCCCATGGCGACGGCCAGCGCCTGCCAGGTCTCCGGGAACTCCTTCAGGCAGGCGTACGTGACGAGCACCCCGGCCGCCATCTCGCAGGCGACCCGCACCAGCAGGGCGACGTTGAGATAGCGCGTCGGATCAGCCGCGACCTGTTCCAGCTTGTCGCTGCCGCGGCGCCCCGAGCGGACCGCCTCGGCGGCCCGGAAGCTCGACGTACGCGCGATGCCGGCCTCGGCGCAGGCCGCCAGCCAGCCGACGACGACCAGCAGGACGACTCCGAAGACGAGAGGCAGGCTCACGAGACGGTGGGTGCGGGGGACGGGCCGGTGAGCCCGTGCTCGCCGCGCCAGCCGTCCACGATCGCCGCCTGGAGACCGAACATCTCGGCCTTCTCGTCGGGCTCCTCGTGGTCGTAGCCGAGCAGGTGCAGCACCCCGTGGACGGTGAGGAGCTGGAGCTCCTCGTCCATGGAGTGCTGCGTGTCGGCGTCCTCGCCCTGCTTCTTGGCGACCTCCGGGCAGAGCACGATGTCACCGAGGAGCCCCTGCGGGGGCTCCTCGTCGTCCTTGGCCGGCGGACGCAGTTCGTCCATCGGGAAGGACATGACATCCGTCGGGCCCGGCAGGTCCATCCACTGGATGTGGAGCTGCTCCATGGCGGCGGCGTCCACCACGATCACCGAGAGTTCGGAGAGCGGGTGGATCCTCATCCGCGCGAGCGCATAGCGGGCGATGTCGAGGATCGCCTGCTCGTCGACCTCGGTTCCGGACTCGTTGTTGACGTCGATCGACATGGTGCGCTGCTACTGCTTCCCGTTGCGTCGGCCCCGGCCCTTGCCGGCCTGGCCGTCCTGGTCGCCCTGGCTGTCGTACTTCTCGTACGCGTCGACGATACGGCCGACCAGCTTGTGCCGGACGACATCCTGGGAGGTGAGCCGGGAGAAGTGCACGTCGTCGATGCCATCGAGGATGTCCTGGACCTGACGCAGACCGCTCTTGGTCCCGTTCGGCAGGTCGACCTGCGTGACGTCACCGGTGACGACGATCTTCGAGTCGAAGCCGAGCCGGGTCAGGAACATCTTCATCTGCTCGGCGCTGGTGTTCTGCGCCTCGTCCAGGATGATAAAAGCATCATTGAGGGTTCGGCCCCTCATGTATGCCAGCGGCGCCACCTCGATCGTGCCCGCCGCCATCAGCCGCGGGATCGAGTCCGGGTCGAGCATGTCGTGCAGGGCGTCGTAGAGCGGGCGCAGATACGGGTCGATCTTGTCGAAGAGCGTGCCGGGCAGGAAGCCGAGCCGCTCACCGGCCTCGACCGCCGGGCGGGTCAGGATGATCCGGCTGACCTGCTTGGACTGCAGGGCCTGAACCGCCTTGGCCATGGCGAGGTACGTCTTGCCGGTACCGGCGGGGCCGATGCCGAAGACGATCGTGTGCTTGTCGATCGCGTCGACGTACCGCTTCTGGTTGAGCGTCTTGGGACGGATGGTGCGGCCGCGGCTGGAGAGGATGTTCTGAGTGAGCACCTCGGCCGGGGTCTCGGTGCCGTCGGCCTGGCCGGTGTCGGCGGCCCTGAGCATCGCGATCGAACGTTCCACAGCGTCCTCCGTCATCGGCTGACCGGTGCGGAGCACCAGCACCATCTCGTCGAACAGGCGCTGGATCAGGGCGATGTCCGCCGCGCCGCCCGTCGCAGTTATGTCATTGCCCCGGACGTGGATGTCGGCCGCCGGGAACGCCGATTCGATCACGCGCAGCAGCGAATCGCCCGATCCCAGGAGCATCACCATGGGGTGTGCGGCCGGAATGCTGATGTGGGCACGCGCCTGCGGCTGTGTGGGTGTCTGAGTCATGGGCCGGCCCTCGGGCCTGCACATACCTCCCGTTGCAGGGTTCTCGCTGCTCGAAAACCTCGTGTGCACCAAGCCTACGACTCCGTACTGACAACGCCGAGAGGTTTTCGCGGTCGGAACAAGGGCGTCGAGCCCTTAGGGACGGAAGCCGATGGTCGGGACGGCCCGGCGCAGCGGCCAGGGGCGGGTGGCCGCGGGGAGCAGGTCCTGGAGGAAGGCGTACCGCTGGAGTGCGGCCGGGTCCTGGTCGCTGACGGTGCGGATCCGCTGCCACCAGGCGGCGATCTCCGCCCAGCCGGGGGCGGAGAGCGAGCCGCCGAACTCCTGGACCGAGAGGGCGGCGGTGAGGCCGGCGAAGGCGATGCGGTCGGCGAGCGGCCAGTTGGCGAGGGTGCCGGTGACGAAGCCGGCCACGAAGACGTCGCCTGCGCCGGTCGGATCCAGGGCCTCGACCGCAATCGCGGGGACCTCGGCGGTGGTCCCGGTGGCCGCGTCGACCGCGTACGCGCCCTCGGCGCCGAGGGTGACGACGGCGAGCGGGACCCGCTCGGCGAGGGCGTGTGCGGCGGCGCGGGGGCAGTCGGTGCGGGTGTAGCGCATGGCCTCCTCGGCGTTGGGGAGGAAGGCCTGGCAGTGCTCCAGGTCGGTCAGGCCGTCCAGGTCCCAGCGGCCGGTCTCGTCCCAGCCGACGTCGGCGAAGACCACGGCGCCCCGGCGGGCCGCCGTGGCGACCCAGGGTTCACTGCGGCCGGGGGCGAGCGAGGCGATGGCGGCCCGGGCCCGGGGCGGGCACCGGGGGGTGGCGGGGGCTCCCGTGGACGCGAACGCGGGCGGGGGCGGGGCCTCGTGGCCGTGCGAGACCATCGTCCGCTCGCCCTCGTACGCCATCGAGACGGTCACCGGGGAGTGCCAGCCGCGGACGGTGTGCGACAGGGACAGGTCGATGCCCTCGCCCTGTGCGAGGGCGTCCCAGCAGTACTCGCCGTAGTGGTCGTCGCCGAACGCGGCGGCGAGTGAGGTGCGGAGGCCGAGGCGGGCGAGAGCGGTGGCCATGTTGGCGACGCCGCCGGGGCTGGATCCCATGCCGCGGGCCCAGGACTCGGTGCCGCGCACCGGGGCGCTGTCCAGTCCGGTGAAGATGATGTCGAGGAAGACCGTGCCGGTGAGGAAGACGTCGCAGTCGGGGTCCTGCGGCGCGCGCAGCCCGTCCAGTGGGTCGATGGCTGGGATGTCGGTGCTCACCTTGCACTCCCCGGTCGTGGCGGTTCCGGCCAGTGTGCCCGACTCCCGTGCCTGTGCGCCGGGTCCGCGCCGGGACTGTGCGGTTCTCCGCACACAGAGGCTGACCTGCATAAACATGCGCTGGTACCCGCATAGAAACACGGCAAACGCATAAGTGATGCAGATCACACCGGAGCAGCTTTCGGTCGGCCGGGAGCACTTGATACAAATTGGCCCGCGACCACCGTTGGCGACCTAACCGACGAGTGTGCCGAACCTTCGCATTCTCAGCGTTTCTCGCAGTTCTCGCAGTTCTCCTGTCTTCGCAGTTCTCGCATTGCCCCCCTCTGCCTTCTCCGCCTCTTCTGGCATGTCTTCAGGAACGCCCATGTCCTCGCGCCCTCGCGCCGCGTGGCCCCTGGTTGCCGTGTTCACCGCCGGTTACCTCGCCGCCTATCTGCTCCCCACCATCGTGGGACGGCTCTCCGTCTATCTGGGCCTCAGCACGGCGCAGGCCGGTCTGGTCGGCAGCGCCCTGCTGCTGAGTTCGGCCTCGGCCGGCTTCTGCCTGGCGGGCCGCGTCGAGACGTACGGGCCGCGGAGACCGGCGCGGCTCGGCCTGGTGCTGGCCGTGCTGGGGTACGGCTGCGCCGCACTGGCGGGTTCCGTGCCGCTGGTGGTCCTGGGCGCCGTGGTGGGCGGTTTCGGTTCCGGTACGGCGACCGCTGTGGCCGCGGCGGGCATCGCCGCCCAGCGTGATCCGCACCGGACGTCGTCCCTGGGGCTGTTGAGCGTCTCGGCGACCGCGGGAGCCCTGTATCTGACGATCCCGCACCTGGGCGGCGGCCATCGGCTCCCGTTCGCGTCGATCGCACTGGTCGCGCTGCTCGTCTGGCCGGCCACCTCCCGGCTCGGCAGCCCGGCCCCGGCCGGTCCGGCCGTCCCCGCGTCGGGACGGCTGCCGCACCGCCGCTCGGGCCTGGTGCTGGCGGGCGGCATGCTCGTCTGGTCCATGGCGCAGAACGCGCTGTGGGGGGTCAGCAGCCGCATCGGCGTGGACCAGGTCGGGCTCTCCGAGGTCACCATCGGCGCGGTGTTCGCCGCCGCGCTCGGCGCCGGTCTGCTCGGTGTGATGGGCGCCGGCGTGCTGGGCGCCCGGCTCGGACGGGCGGTGCCGATCGGTCTGGGCACCGTGGTCATCGCGGCGAGCATCGTGCTCAGCTCGTCGGCCGGGAGCCTCGGCTCGTTCGCGACCGGCGAGATCCTGTGGAACACCGTCTACCCGGTGGTCCTGTCGTATCTGATCGGCCTGGCCGCGTCCCTGGACGTGCGCGGGCGCTGGGCGGTCCTGGCGGGCTCGGCCTCGTCGGTCGGTGTGGCCTGTGGTCCGGTGCTCGGCAGTGTGCTGTCCGAGGGGGCCGGCTTCCCGGTGATGGGGCTGATCCTGGGCGCCGTGACCCTGCTGGTCGCGGTCCCGGTGACGGCGGTCGCGCTGCACACCGGTGGGCGTCCGCTGGTGCCGGGTTCGGTGCGCCGCAGGGGCGGCGCTCCGGCTGCCCTGCTCGCGGTCACCACCGGTGCGGTGCCCGGCGCGGTGCCGAAGCTGGGCGCGCCCGAGCAGGCCGTCACGGAGATCAGCCTGCCCGCGCTGCGCCGCCGGCGCCTGGTCAGGAGTGCCTTCCGGACGGCCGGCCCGTCGGGTGGCGGTCAGTCGAACGCGTACGCCTCGACCTCGGACAGGTAGCGCGCCCTGCGCTCCTCGTCGTGGTCGAGGAAGGCCGCCTCGAAGGAGTTGCGGGCCAGGGTGCGCAACTGCTCGCGCTCCAGTCCGAGCGCTTCGTGGACGGCGTGGAAGGTGTCTCCGACGTATCCGCCGAAGTAGGCGGGGTCGTCGGAGTTCACCGTGCAGAGCAGGCCGGCGTCCATCATGGCCCGCAGCGGGTGCTCCTCCAGCGTGTCGATGGCGCGCAGCCGTACGTTGGACAGCGGGCAGAGGGTGAGCGGCACCCGGTCGGCGACCAGCCGCTTCACGAGCTCCGGGTCCTCCATGCAGCGCAGTCCGTGGTCGATGCGCTCCACGCCGAGCACGTCGAGCGCCTCGGTGATGTACGCCGGCGGCCCCTCCTCGCCCGCGTGGGCGACCTTGCGCAGTCCGAGCGACTCGGCCGCGGCGTACACCTCGCGGAACTTGGCGGGCGGGTGGCCGACCTCGGCGGAGTCCAGGCCGACGGCGCTGATCCGGTGCAGATACGGCTTCGCGGCTTCCAGGGTCTCCAGCGCCGAGTCGGCGGACCGGTCGCGCAGGAAGCACATGATCAGCTGGGTGGAGATGCCGTGCTTCTCCTCGCTGCGCTCCAGCGCACGGCCCAGTCCCTCGACGACGGTGCCGATGGCAACGCCGCGGGCAGTGTGCGCCTGCGGGTCGAAGAAGATCTCCGCGTGGCGCACGCCCTGGGCGGCGGCACGGGTCAGGTAGGCGTCGGCGAGTTCGGTGAAGTCCTCCTCGGTCCGCAGCACCGCCATCAGCGCGTAGTACAGGTCGAGGAAGCTCTGCAGGTCGTCGAAGAGATAGGCGGTGCGCAGCTCCTCGGTGTCCGCGTAGGGCAGCGGCACGCCGTTGCGTGCGGCGAGCGCGAAGGCCAGCTCGGGTTCGAGGGTGCCTTCGATGTGGAGGTGGAGTTCTGCTTTGGGGAGGTGCACGGTTTCTCTCTTACGCATGGTGGTGCTGTGACGTGTTACGGGTGACGGCTCGGTACCGGGACCCGGATCAGGTCCTGGGCGACGGTCAGTTCGCCCTCGAACCCGGCCGCCCGGGCCTGGGTCTCGAAGACTTCCGGGTCCGGGTAGCGCTGGGAGAAGTGAGTGAGCACGAGGTGTCGCACACCCGCTTCCCGCGCCACCCGGGCCGCCTGCCCGGCGGTCAGATGGCCGTGGTCGGTGGCCAGTCCTTCGTCCTCGTCGAGGAAGGTCGACTCGATGACCAGCATGTCGCACCCTTCGGCGAGCACGTACACGCCGTCGCACAGCCTCGTGTCCATGATGAACGCGAACCGCTGTCCGCGCCTGTGCTCGGAGACGTCGTCGAGGGTGACATCACCGAGGGCGCCCTGGCGCTGGAGCCGGCCGACGTCCGGTCCCGCGATGCCGTGCTCTGCGAGCTTCGCGGGCAGCATGCGCCGCCCGTCGGGCTCGACGAGCCGGTAGCCGTACGACTCGACGGGGTGCGAGAGCCTGTGGCTGCTGAGGGTGTACGTGTCCGTGGTGGCCAGCGGTCCGTCGGCGGCGACCGGGGCCTCGGTCAGTTCGACGGATTCCCGGTAGGCGGTGGCGTACCGCAGCCGTTCGAAGAAGTGCTGACCGCTCGCCGGGTAGTGCGCGGTGACGGGGTGCGGGACCTGGTCGAGGTTGATCCGCTGGATCACCCCCGCCAGGCCGAGCGAGTGGTCGCCGTGGAAGTGCGTGACGCAGATCCGGTCGATGTCGTGCGCGGCGACGCCGGCCCGCAGCATCTGGCGCTGGGTGCCCTCACCGGGATCGAAGAGGATGCCCTCGCCGTCCCAGCGCAGCAGGTAGCCGTTGTGGTTGCGGTGCCGGGTCGGCACCTGGCTGGCGGTGCCGAGGACGACGAGTTCACGTGCGGACATGGGTGCGGCCGTCGCTAGCCGGGGGGCCACTGGAGACCGCGGCCGCCCAGGACGTGGGCGTGCGCGTGGAAGACGGTCTGCCCGGCCCCGGCGCCGGTGTTGAACACGACCCGGTACCCGGTCTCGTCGACCTTCTCGTCGGCGGCGACGTGTCCGGCCTCGCACAGGACGTCGGCGAGGATCTGCGGCTCGGCGGCGGCGAGGGACGCGGCGTCGGGGTGGTGGACGCGCGGGATGACCAGAACGTGGGTGGGGGCCTGGGGGTTGATGTCGCGGAAGGCGACCGTGGTGTCGGTCTCCCGGACGATGGTGGCCGGGATCTCACCCGACACGATCTTGCAGAACAGGCAGTCGGGCTGCGGTTCTCCTGCCATGGGGTGCGCTCCCTCTGTCTCGGTGATCCGTTACGGGGCAGCCTATCGGGGCACCCAGCCCCGCGGGCGTTCGAGGCGCGGGGTCCGTGGCGGAGCCCCCGTCGCGGGAAGGGGCGGGGCGGGGAACAGGCGCGCCCGTCCCCCGCCCCGCCCCAGGCGTCACTCCGTGCCGGGCAGTGCCGGCGCCGTCTTCGCCGGGGTGCGGGTCAGCGACTCCAGTGCGATCCGGATCGCCTCGTCCAGCTGCGGGTCCCGCCCCGCCGCATGGTCCTGCGGGGCCATGACGACCTCGACGTCGGGATCGACGCCGTGGTTCTCGACGCCCCAGCCGTACCCCTCAAGCCAGAAGGCGTACTTGGGCTGGGTGACCAGTGTGCCGTCGACGAGCCGGTACCGGCTGTCGATGCCCACCACGCCGCCCCAGGTGCGTACGCCGACCACGGGGCCGATGTTCAGCGCCTTGATCGCCGCGTTCACGATGTCGCCGTCCGAGCCGGAGAACTCGTTCGCGACGGCCACGACGGGACCCCGCGGCGCGTCGCCCGGGTAGCTGAAGGGCCGCATGCCGCGGGGCAGGTCCCAGCCGACGATGCGGCGGGCCAGCTTCTCCACCACCAGTTGCGAGGTGTGGCCGCCGCGGTTCTCCCGTACGTCCACCACCAGTCCCTCACGGGCGACCTCGGTGCGCAGATCGCGGTGGATCTGCGCCCAGCCCGAGCCGACCATGTCGGGGACGTGGAGGTAGCCGAGGCGCCCGCCGGACTGCTCGTGCACGTACGCGCGCCGGCCGGCGACCCACGCGTGGTAGCGCAGGGCCTCCTCGTCGGCGATCGGCACGACGACGACGTGGCGCGGGTCGCCGCCGTCGACCGGCGAGACGGTCAGCTCGACGGGTTTGCCGGCCGAGCCGGTGAGCAGCGGTGCGGGACCGGTGAGCGGGTCGACGGGGTGTCCGTCGACGGCCACGATCGCGTCACCGGCACGAACGGCGACGCCGGGTGCGGCGAGCGGAGCGCGGGCGGCCGGGTCGGAGGTCTCGGACGGCAGGATCCGGTCGATGCGCCAGCTCCCGTCGTCCGCGCGCGAGAGATCGGCGCCCAGCAGCCCCTGCCGGGCGGAGTCGTCGCGCCAGCCGCCGGAAGGGGTCACATAGGCGTGTGAGGTGCCGAGTTCGCCCTGGACCTCCCAGAGGAGGTCGATGAGGTCGTCGTGGGTGGCGACGCGATCGAGGACGGGCCGGTAGCGGTCCAGGACGCCGTCCCAGTCGATGCCGCCCATGTCGGGGCGCCAGAAGTTGTCCCGCATGATGCGGCCGGCCTCGTCGTACATCTGGCGCCATTCGGCGGCCGGGTCGAGGGTGCGGCGGACGCGGGAGAGGTCGACGGTGATGTTGTTGTCGTCGTGGTCGTCGTCGGAGGCCCCGGACACCCGGCTGTCGGACGGGACGACGCGCAGCTTGCCGTGGCTGTGCAGGACGAGGCGCTTGCCGTCGCCGCTGACCGCGAACCGGCTGATGTCGGAGGCGAGTTCCTCGCAGCGCAGCTTCTCCAGGTCGTACCGCTCCAGGACGGTCTCGGGGTGGTGGGCGTCGGGGGTGGCGGCGCTCGTGCCGAGGACTCCGGTCACCGGGTGGCGCAGCCACAGCAGCCCGTCCCTGGCGGCCCGCAGCGAGGAGTAGCTGGCGGCCTCGACGGGCAGCGGAACGATCCGGTCGGCGAGGCCGTCCAGATCGATGCGGGTGACCGGGAGCGCGGTGGGGTTGTCCTCGCCGTCGCCGCCCTTCTCCTTCTCGGTCGGGCGGCCGTGGAGCTGCGGTCCGAACGGGGAGGGGGTGGTCGCGGCGAGCGTCAGCAGGTGCGGCCGGCAGGCTCCGATGAACGCCAGGTCGAAGACGTGCGCGTCGTAGACCGGGTCGAAGGCCCGCTCGGAGAGGAAGGCCAGGTGCTTGCCGTCGGCGGTGAAGGCGGGCGCGAAGTCCCGGAACCGCAGCGGGGTCGCCTCGGAGACCGACAGGTCGGCCAGGTGCGCGAGCTTGAGCTGGCTCAGCGGGTCGGGACCCGGGTGCGACCAGGCGAGCCAGGCGGAGTCGGGCGAGAAGACGAGGCCGGAGGCGTCGCCGTGCTCGCTGCGGTCCACCTCGTGGACCTCACCGCTCTCCCGCTCGACGACGAGGACGCGTCCGTCGTGGGCGGCGACGGCGAAGCGGCTGCCGTCAGGTGCGGGGACCAGGTCGAGGACCCGGCCGATCCTGCCTGCGGCGAGGCGGCGCGGTACGGCGCCGGGACCGGTCCCGGTGGCGGGTGCGCACTCCAGCGCGTCGTCACCCTCGGCGTCGGTGACCCAGACGACGTGCTGGTCGCCGTCGGCCTGGAAGGTGTGGGGCAGCCTGGCCCGTACGCCGGGTTCGACGGCGAGTGCGCGGGCCGGGCCCTCGCGGTGGGTGACCCAGTGGACGGCGCCGCGGGACCCGATGGCGCTGCCGCGGCCGGTGCGGTCGGGGGATGCGGTGTGCAGGTGGCTGCCGGCGTGCACGGGGTGCGGCTGGAGGTCGGCGCGCTGGCCGCCGAGCCGGATATCGAGGCGGCGGGGGCCGTCGCTCTCCAGACTGTCCAGGAGCCACAGTTCACCGGCGGACGCGTAGGCGACGCGGGTGCCGTCGGTGGTGGCGTGCCGGGCGTAGAAGCCTTCGATGCCGGTGTGCCGGCGCAGGTCCGTGCCGTCGGGGAGGGAGGAGTAGAGCGCGCCGACGCCTTCGTGGTCGGAGAGGAAGGCGATGCGGTCGCCGACCCACAGGGGGCACTCGATGTTGCCGTCGAGCTCCTCGTGGACGCGTACGAACTCCGCCGGGTCCCCCTCGGCCGCGATCCAGAGCTTGCCCGCAGTGCCGCCCCGGTAGCGCTTCCAGGTGGCGGCCTCGCGCCCCATCGTGGCCGAGAGCAGCAGGACCCGTCCGCCGGGGCCGTACGCGAGGGAGCCGACCGGTCCGTACGGGAGGGTCCGTGCGGGACCTCCGTCGACGGGGACGGCGCGGGCCCAGCTGCGCCGGAGAGAGACCTGGCCCTCGGTGCTGGTGACCAGCACGTCGCCGTCGGGTGTCCAGCCGCGTACGGCAGTCCGCGCGTCGCCCCAGTGGGTCAGCCGCCGGGAGGGGCCGCCGCCGACGGGGGCGAGGTGTACCTCGGGTGCCCCGTCCCGGGTGGACGTCCAGGCGACGAGGGTGCCGTCGGGAGATATCCGCGGCTGGGTGACGGGGCGGTTGTCGGCGCTGACACGCCAGGCTCGACCGCCGTCGAGCGGCGCGAGCCAGACATCGTCCTCGGCGGTGAAGGCGATCGAGTCGCCCTGGACATGGGGATACCGGAGGTAGGAAGGCTGTGTCACATCGATCACCCTAGGCCGCGGCCGTGGCCGGTGGAACGGAGTTGGCCGGAGTACGCCGTCCGCTCAACTCACTTCCCCCGGGGCTGCTCGGTGACCGTGACGGTCACGGTCACCGTCGGCCGGGCTCCTCCTCCGCCGCTGTTCCCGCCGCTGCCCGGTGCGGGGGTCGAGGGCGGCGCCTCGCAGTTGCCGAGCAGGGTGGCCCGGAACACGGTCCGGGCGCCGGCCTTCGCGGTCAGGTCGCCGCGCACGCACCGGCCGTCGACCGCCTGCCGCACCTGGCCGGTGATCTTGATGTCCTGGCCGTCCTTCGTCCTGCCGCTGCAGTCGACGTCGGCGACGCGGCGCGTGGAGGCAGTGGCCGAACCGGCCCTTGCGGACGACGTCTTCGCTCCGTCCCCGTCTCCGTTCAGGTTCGCCGTGCAGGTCAGCCACTGCACGTGCACGCCTTCGTGCTCCAGGGCGTTGGTGGCGGTGCGGTCCGTGGTCACGGCGATGGACGCGGTGTTCAGTCCGTCCGTGGGTTCGCAGGCGGCGAGGCCTGCGACGGCTGCGGCCGCGAGGCAGATCACGGCCGGAAAATGACGGGTCCTTCGGCGACCCCATGCCCTTGATGTCCCCATACGGGCAGCTTCCCACCGCTCCTGACGCAGCGGTAGACCGCTTGCGGCCACAACTGCCCCGGAGGACGGCCTCTACGACCAGCGGCCCGTGCGCCCCAGCAGCAGCGCAGTCGCCGCGGTGCCCGCCGTCGAGGTGCGCAGCACGGTCGGTCCGAGTCGGCAGGTCCGGGCGCCGGCGGCTGCGAAGAGGGCCAACTCCTCGGGCGACACGCCTCCTTCAGGCCCCACGACCAGCACGATGTCGCCCTGGTCGGGCAGGGCGACAGTGGCCAGCGGCTCGCTGTCGTACCCCCGGTCCTCGTGGAGCACGGCAGCGAAGTCGGCTGTGGCCAGAAGTGCGGCAACCTGTTTGGTCGTTGCCGCGTCCGCCACGTCCGGGAACCGGACCCGGCGCGACTGCTTGCCGGCCTCGCGGGACGTACTGCGCCACTTCGCCAGGGACTTGAGACCTCGGTCACCCTTCCACTGGGTGATGCAGCGCGCGGCCTGCCACGGCACGATCACATCGACGCCGGTCTCCGTCATCGTCTCGACGGCGACCTCGCCGCGGTCGCCCTTGGGCAGCGCCTGGACGACAGTGATACGGACGCCGGGCCGGGGTTCCTCGTGGACGGACTCCAGGCCGGTGATCACCAGCCGGTCCTTGCCCTCGGCCGCCGCCACGACGCCTTCGGCCCAGTGGCCGCGCCCGTCGGTCAGGACGACGTCCTCACCGGCGCGCAGGCGTTTCACCGAGACGGCGTGCCTGCCCTCGGACCCCTCCAGGACGAACCCGGGCCCGTCCGGCAGCTGTTCGATGACGAAGACGGGTGCCGTCACTGTGTACTCCTCGTGTTCACTGCCGTCCGTGCGGCGTCCAGTTCCTCGGCCAGCAGTCTGACCAGCCGGCCGGCGGGCAGCTCCCGTGCCATCCGGTGCCCCTGCCCCGCCCACAGTGCCATGCCCTGCGCGTCGCCGGCCTTGGCCGCCGCCTTGCGGAGCGCGGCCGTCAGATGGTGCACCTGGGGGTAGGCGGCGGGGGCGTACGGTCCGTGCTCGCGCACGAAACGGTTGACCAGGCCGCGGGCCGGGCGTCCGGAGAACGCCCGGGTCAGGGTGGTGCGGACGAACAGCGGGTTGGTGAGCGCCTGTTTGTGCAGGAGGTGGGCGCCCGACTCGGGGCAGACCAGGAAGGCGGTGCCGAGCTGCGCGGCATCGGCGCCCGCCGCCAGCACCGCGGCGATCTGGGAGCCGCGCATCACCCCGCCCGCGGCCACGATCGGTATCTGCACGGTCTCGCGCACCTGGGCCACCAGGCAGAGCAGCCCGGTCCCGGCGCCGTCGATCTGGGGGTCGTCGCGGAACGTGGACTGGTGGCCGCCCGCCTCGACGCCCTGGGCGCAGACGGCGTCGGCGCCCGCCCACTGGGCGGCCTGGGCCTCCTCGGGCGAGGTGACCGTGACGACGGTGAACGTACCCACCGCGGCGAACGCGTCGAGGGTGTCGCGGGAGGGGCAGCCGAAGGTGAAGGAGACCACCGGGACGGGGTCCTCCAGCAGGATGGCGACCTTGGCCTCGTAGCCGTCGTCGCCACTGGCGTCGGTGTCGCCGAGCGGGGTCTCGTACCAGGAGGTCTCGCCCGCGAGCTGGTGCCGGTACACCTCGACGGCGGCCGGGTCGGCGAGGTTCGGCTGCGGCATGAAGAGATTGACGCCGAAGGGCTGTCCGGTGAGCCCGCGCACCTGCTTGACCTCGTTGTACATGCCGTCCGCCGTCTTGTACCCGGCGGCCAGGAAGCCGAGTCCGCCGGCCTCGGCGACGGCCGCGACGAGCTGCGGACAGGAGGGACCGCCCGCCATCGGGGCCTGCACGATCGGATACCGGCAGAGATCGGTCAATGCGGATGACATGACCGCATCGTGTCATGTCGTTCCTGCCCTGTGATGCGCACCCCGCTGCCACGTTTTGTCCGCAATGCGGTACGGGCCCGGAAACCGGGCCCGTACGACATCGTTGCGCGGATCTAGCGGCCGTTGAACGCGTCCTTCAGCCGCGAGAACAGGCCCTGCTGCCCGGGCTGGAACTGGCCGGTGGGCCGCTCCTCGCCGCGCAGTTTCGCCAGCTCGCGCAGGAGGCGTTCCTGCTCGGGGTCCATCTTCGTCGGGGTCATCACCTCGACGTGCACGATCAGGTCGCCGCGTCCGCCGCCTCGCAGGTGCGTGATGCCGCGCCCGTGCAGCGGGACGGACTGGCCGGACTGGGTGCCCGGCCGGATGTCGACCTCCTCCAGTCCGTCGAGCGTCTCCAGCGGCACCTTGGTGCCGAGGGCCGCCGCCGTCATCGGGATGGTGACCGTGCAGTGCAGATCGTCGCCACGCCGCTGGAACACGGCGTGCGGCAGCTCGTGGATCTCGACGTAGAGATCACCGGCCGGGCCGCCGCCGGGGCCGACCTCGCCCTCGCCCGCGAGCTGGATGCGGGTGCCGTTGTCGACACCGGCGGGGATCTTCACGGTGAGCGTGCGCCGCGAGCGGATGCGGCCGTCACCGGCGCACTCCGGGCACGGCGTCGGCACGACCGTACCGAAGCCCTGGCACTGGGGGCAGGGCCGCGAGGTCATGACCTGGCCGAGGAACGACCGCGTGACCTGGGAGACCTCGCCGCGGCCGCGGCACATGTCACAGGTCTGGGCGGAGGTGCCGGGTGCGGCACCCTCGCCGCTGCAGGTCGTACAGACGACGGCCGTGTCGACCTGGATGTCCTTGGTCGTACCGAAGGCCGACTCGGAGAGGTCGATCTCCAGCCGGATCATGGCGTCCTGGCCGCGACGGGTGCGCGAACGGGGTCCGCGCTGCGACGCCGTACCGAAGAACGCGTCCATGATGTCGGAGAAGTTGCCGAAGCCGCCCTGTCCGAATCCGCCCGCGCCACCACCTCCGGAGGCGGACAGCGGGTCGCCGCCGAGGTCGTAGACCTGCTTCTTCTGAGCGTCCGACAACACCTCGTAAGCGGCGTTGATCTCCTTGAACCGCTCCTGGGTCTTCGGATCGGGGTTCACATCCGGGTGCAGCTCGCGGGCGAGCCTCCGGAAGGCCTTCTTGATCTCGTCCTGAGAAGCGTCGCGGCGCACGCCGAGTACGGCGTAGTAGTCCGTGGCCACTTACGACTCCGCCAGGATCTGTCCGACGTAACGTGCCACTGCGCGTACCGCTCCCATCGTTCCGGGGTAGTCCATGCGGGTCGGTCCGACCACGCCGAGTTTGGCGACTGCCTCGTCGCCCGAACCGTAGCCGACCGCGACGACGGACGTGGAGTTGAGCCCCTCGTGGGCGTTCTCGTGCCCGATACGTACGGTCATGCCCGAGTCCTTGGCCTCGCCGAGCAGCTTCAGCAGCACGACCTGTTCCTCCAATGCCTCCAGCACCGGCCGGATCATCACAGGGAAGTCGTGCCCGAAGCGGGTGAGGTTGGAGGTGCCGCCGATCATCAGCCGCTCCTCCGTCTCCTCGACGAGGCATTCGAGCAGGATCGAGAGCACGGTGGACACGGTTCCCCGGTCCTCGCTCTCGAAGGATTCCGGCAGGTCCTGCACCAGCTGAGGGACGTCCGCGAAACGGCGTCCCACGACCCGGCTGTTGAGCCGGGCCCGCAGGTCGGCGAGAGAGGTCTCACCGAACGGAGCGGGGCAGTCGACCAGCCGCTGTTCGACCCGGCCGGTGTCCGTGATCAGCACGAGCATCAGCCGGGCGGGGGCCAGGGACAGCAGTTCCACGTGCCGCACCGTCGAGCGGGTCAGCGAGGGGTACTGCACGACGGCGACCTGCCGGGTCAGCTGCGCGAGCAGCCGTACGGTACGTCCCACGACATCGTCGAGGTCGACCGCGCCGTCGAGGAAATTCTGAATGGCACGGCGCTCCGGCGACGACAGGGGCTTGACGCCCGCGAGCTTGTCGACGAAGAGCCGGTAACCCTTGTCCGTCGGGATGCGTCCCGCGCTGGTGTGCGGCTGGGCGATGAAGCCCTCGTCCTCCAGCACCGCCATGTCGTTGCGGACGGTGGCCGGGGAGACCCCCAGCTTGTGCCGCTCCGTGAGTGCCTTGGAGCCGACGGGCTCCTCGGTGCCGACATAGTCCTGGACGATGGCGCGCAGCACTTCGAGTCTGCGTTCGCTGAGCATCGCGCACACCTCCAGCTGTGTACCTCGGTGGTTCTCGGGCCGTTCCCGGGACTTCTCCTGGCACTCTGTGCGTACGAGTGCCAGCGATCCCCCGGCCAGTGTACGGCGACGGGGTAGCCCCCTAGCAAGGGCGACCGGCCACGCTACCGCGAGACCGCGCAGGTCGTTGCCGATAGCGTCGTCGCATGGACGCCTCTTGGGAAGAGTTCGGCTGGGAGCGACTCGGACACGGAATGGGCCGGCGACGCCTTCCGGTGTGGGATGCGACGGTCGCCCTCGTGGCCGGGACCGACGGAGTGCTGCTCTGCGACACCGGGTCGTCACTCCGTGAAGCGGTGGAGGTGCGCACCCAGGCGCAGGCGCTGCTGGGCCGGAGGGTGACGCATATCGCACTCAGCCACCCCCACTTCGATCATGTGCTGGGCACGGCGGCCTTCGCCGGGACACAGGTGTACGGCGCGGTGGGCATGGCGGATCTGCTGCGGCGCGGTGCGGACGAGTTGCACGCCGACGCGGTGCGGCACGGTCTGCCCGAGCACGACGCGGCCGAGTCGGCCGATGTGCTGGTGGCGCCCCCTCACGAGGTGTGCGCCGAATGGACGCTCGACCTGGGCGGCGGGCGCGAGGTGCTGCTCGTGAACGCGGGTCCCGCGCACAGCGGCCACGATCTGGCGGTGCTGGTACCCGGCGTCCCCGGCTCGCCCACGGTCGTGTTCTGCGGCGACCTGGTCGAGGAGTCCGGTGACCCCCAGGCGGGCCCGGACGCCTTCCCCGCGCGCTGGCCGGCGGCGCTGGACCGGCTGTTGGAGCTGGGCGGCGAGGACGCGCTGTACGTGCCGGGACACGGGGCCGTGGTGGACGCCTCGTTCGTACGGGCCCAGCGCGACGACCTCGCCGTCCGGTTCGGCGTGTCGTAGCCGGTTCCCCGCTTATCGTCGTCCGATGCGCAGCTACCAGCCGGACCTGACCCCGCCGTGGAAGAAGTCCGCCCCCGCCCCTGAGGTGTCCGCCGAGCCCGATCTGGTCGTGGAGGACGTCGCCACCGGCTTCTGCGGTGCGGTGATCCGGTGCGAGAAGACGGCAGAGGGCCCGACGGTGACCCTGGAGGACCGCTTCGGCAAGCACCGGGTCTTCCCGATGGCGCCCCGCGGCTTCCTGCTGGAGGGCCGGGTCGTCACGCTGGTGCGCCCGTCGGCGGGCGGCCCGGCCCGGCCCGCCCGTACGGCTTCCGGCTCGGTGGCGGTGCCCGGGGCGCGGGCCCGGGTGGCGCGGGCCGGGCGGATCTATGTGGAGGGCCGGCACGACGCCGAGCTGGTGGAGCGGGTCTGGGGCGACGACCTGCGCATCGAGGGTGTGGTCGTCGAGTACCTGGAGGGCATCGACGACCTTCCCGCGATCGTGCGCGAGTTCTCACCGGGACCGGACGCGCGTCTGGGGGTGCTGGTCGACCATCTCGTACCGGGCTCCAAGGAGTCCCGGATCGCGGCGCAGATCTCGGACGGGAACGTCCTGGTGGTCGGCCACCCGTACATCGACGTGTGGGAGGCCGTGAAGCCGTCGTCCGTCGGGATCGCCGGCTGGCCGGTGGTGCCGCGCGGCCAGGACTGGAAGACGGGTGTGTGCCGGTCGCTGGGGTGGCCGGAGAACACCGGGGCGGCCTGGCAGCGGATCCTGTCCACGGTCCGCTCCTACCGGGACCTGGAGCCGGAGCTGCTGGGCCGGGTGGAGGAGCTGATCGACTTCGTGACGGCGCCGCCTGCGTAAGCCTGTTCTCTCAGTCCACCAGGTCCCGTACGACCGCGTCCGCCAGCAGCCGCCCGCGCAGGGTCAGCACCGCCCGTCCGTCCCCGAACGGGCCGGGCTCCAGCAGCCCGTCCGCCACCGCCCGCCCCGCCGCCGCAAGACCGGCCGGGGCGAGCAGCGACAGCGGGCAGCCGTCGACGAGCCGCAGCTCCAGCAGGATGCGCTCGACCCGCCGGTCCTCCGCGGAGAGGATCTCGCGGCCCGCGCCGGGTGAGCGCCCCTCGGCGAGCGCCTGCGCGTACGCGCCGGGGTGCTTCACGTTCCACCAGCGCACGCCGCCGACGTGGCTGTGCGCGCCGGGGCCGGCGCCCCACCAGTCGGCCCCGCGCCAGTACAGCTCGTTGTGCAGGCAGCGGCCCTCGGGCGTCCGGGCCCAGTTCGACACCTCGTACCAGGAGAAGCCGGCCGCGGCCATCGCCTCGTCGGCGATGAGATACCGGTCGGCGTGCGCGTCGTCGTCCGTCATCGGGATCTCGCCGCGCTTGATCCGGCGGGCCAGCTGGGTGCCCTCCTCGACGATCAGGGCGTACGCCGACACATGGTCGGGCCCGGCGCCGATCGCCGCGTCGAGGGAGGCGCGCCAGTCGTCGTCGGACTCCCCCGGGGTGCCGTAGATCAGGTCGAGGTTGACGTGCTCGAAGCCGGCCGCTCTTGCCTCGGCGACACAGGCCTCGGGCCGGCCGGGGGTGTGGGTGCGGTCGAGGATCTTCAGTACGTGCTGCCGGGCGCTCTGCATCCCGAAGGAGATCCGGTTGAACCCGCCTTCGCGCAGTTCGGCCAGGTACGCGGGTCCGACGGATTCGGGGTTGGCCTCGGTGGTGATCTCGGCATCGTCCGCGAGGCCGAACTCCTCCCGGATCGCGGCCAGCATCCGGACCAGATCGGCGGCGGCGAGCAGCGTCGGCGTACCGCCTCCGACGAAGACCGTACGGACCTGGCGGGGGTCGTCGCCGAGGACCTTGCGGGCCTGGCGGACCTCGCCGATGAGATGGGAGGCGTAGTTGTCGCGGGAGGCCAGCGCACCACCGGAGCCGCGCAGCTCGGTCGCGGTGTAGGTGTTGAAGTCGCAGTAGCCGCAGCGGGTCGCGCAGTACGGCACGTGGAGGTAGAAGCCGAGCGGGCGTTCTGCGGCGCCTTCCAGGGCGTGGCGGGGCAGCGCCCCGTCGTCGGGCACGGGCTCACCATCGGGCAGTACGGAAGGCATACCGTCCATTGTCGCGCGCCGCCCGGCAACCGGACGCCACGCCGGGTGGGCGCCGGCGGGCGGCGCTACCGGCGCCTCTACTCGGCCTGGAGGACCAGCAGCGCCAGATCGTCGTCCGGCGGGCGCTCGGCGAAGGCGTGCACCGCGTGCTTGATGCGGTCCGCGATCCCCTCCGCGGTCAGCCCCGCGCAGCCGGAGAGCGCCTGCGCCAGCCCGTCGCCATCGTCGAACATCAGGGGTCCCGAGCGCCGCTCCGTGACCCCGTCGGTGACGCACAGGAGGCTGTCGCCAGGGGCCAGGTCGAAGCTCTGGGTCTCGTAGACGGCGTCGTCCATGACGCCGAGGAGCAGTTGCGGTTCGGCGGCCGGCCGCACGGTGCCGTCGGGGCGCAGCAGCAGCGGCAGCGGGTGCCCGGCGCTGACCAGGGTGCAGCGGGCGCCGCCGCCGGGCAGCGGCACGAGCTCCCCGTACAGCAGGGAGAGGAACCGGGACTGTCCGCTGTCCGCCGAGTGCTGGCCGCCGGCCGCGGCGACCATGAGCGCGGCCGCCTCGGCGGCCTCCATCGCGTCGTCGAGGAGCAGCCGGTTGAGACGGACCAGGACCTCGTCGGCCTGGAAGCCCTCACGGGCCAGCAGCCGCAGCCAGGGGCGGGCGAGCCCGGTCACGACGGCGGCCTCGGGGCCGCTGCCCTGGACATCGCCGAGGACGAAGCACCAGCGGTCGTTGGGGCACGGGAAAATGTCGTAGAAGTCACCGCCGACCACCCCGTCGTCGCTTGGCTCGTAGACGAGGGAGCTGGCGACGCCCGGTATGTCGGCGACCTTGCTGGGCAGCAGTCCGCGCTGGAGGATGCGGCTGATGGTGGCCTGCCGGGTGTAGGCGCGGGCGGCGCCGACGGCGAGACCGACCCTGCGTACGAAGTCCTCGATCAGCGCCGTGACCTCGTCGGGGACCCGGGTGATGCCTTCGCGGCCGAGGAGTACGGCTCCGAGGGTGCGGCCGCCCGAGGTGATCCGATAGGCGAGCGCGACGCCTTCGAGCCCGTCCGGCTGCCCGCCGTCCTCCGCGCTGCCGGGCCACGGCATCGACACGGGTCCGGTCCCGACCCGCTCGGGAAGCCGGAGCGGGTCGCCCTCCAGCAGGGTGCGCAGCGGCTGGATGCGGGTCTCGTCGACGTGCCAGACCTTGGCGAGCCGTGGGACGGCCGCGCGGCCTGCGGTCTCGGGCTCCAGCCAGATCGCGCACCAGTCGGCGAGCCGGGGCACGAGTAACTGACCGGCGAGCGCGGCCACGATGTCCTCGTCGAGCTGGCCGGCCAGCAGGTCCGAGGCCTCGGCGAGGAACGACAGCGCGCCACGGCCCGCCCAGTCCGCGTCGTCGCGCAGGGCGCGGCGGGCGGTGGGGGCGAGCAGTTCGGCGGCGCGCAGTCCGCGCTGGAATCCGGCCTCCGGGCGGGCGTCGGGAAAGGGGTTCCAGTCGTCGACGGGGAGCCGGGCCCAGACGGTCTTGAGGCCGGTGCGGTAGGTGATGCCCCAGCGTTCGGCGAGAGTGGCGACGAGCTCCAGGCCGCGCCCGTACTCGGCGGGATCCCCCGGTCCGTCCTCGCCCCCGGCGCCGTCCTCGGGACGGTCGCTGCGCACCGCGCGGGCCGGGTGGTGGTCGGAGACCTCCAGGACGAGCGCGGAGGCCTCGTCCTCGGTCGCCTCCTCCAGCCGGAAGAGCAGTTCGACGTTGGTCCCGGCGTGCACGACGGCGTTGGTGACGAGTTCGCTGACGATGACCGCCGCGTCATCGGAAAGCCGCTCGCTGAAGCCGACGGCCGCGGGCAGCCCGAGCCCGCTCCATTCGGCGAGCGCCGCCGCGACGAACCGCCGGGCCGCGGAGGGCGCGAGCAGGTTCCCGGGAAGGCTCGTCCGCGCGACGGGCTGTGCGCCCGCGGACGCGCCAGTGGTTCCGGGACGTTGCACGATGTCCCGCTGCAAGGGAATGGACCCCACAGGGCGGCTCCTGACCTGTTCTCGCTCTGCCTGTTCTCCGTTAAGACGGACCCTCTAAGCGCCGCTGACGACACGGACAGAGTGACAGATCGACCCTTCGCATACGCGTCGAGTTACCGAAGTGCCTGGAGAACGCGGATCCGGCCCCTCACGCGGGGCTCGGGGACCGGGTGCCGGGAACAGGCCGGGAGGCCGGTCGCTACGCCTCGCGGGAGCCCGCGTACATGTCGTCGATCAGGTCCTTGTACGCACGCTCGACGACCGGCCGCTTCAGTTTGAGACTGGGGGTGACCTCGCCGTGCTCGATGTCGAGGTCGCGCGGGAGCAGCCGGAACTGCTTGATGGTCTGCCAGCGCTGCAGTCCCTCGTTGAGGCGCTTCACGTAGCCGTCGATGAGCTCGACGGTCCGCGGGGAGGCCACGACGTCCGCGTAGGACTTGCCCTCCATGCCGTTCTCGGCGGCCCAGTCGAGGATGGTCGGCTCGTCGAGGGCGATGAGCGCGGTGCAGAAGTTACGGTCCGCGCCGTGCACCAGGATGTTGGAGACGAACGGGCAGACCGCCTTGAACTGACCCTCGACCTCGGCCGGCGCGATGTACTTGCCGCCGGACGTCTTGATCAGGTCCTTCTTGCGGTCGGTGATCCGCAGATAGCCGTCCACGGACAGCTCTCCGATGTCGCCGGTGTGGAACCAGCCGTCGGCCTCCAGCACCTCGGACGTCTTCTCCGGCAGCCCCTGGTAGCCCTGCATCACACCGGGGCTGCGCAGGAGGATCTCGCCGTCGTCGGCGATCCGGACCTCGGTGCCGGGGAGCGGCTTGCCGACGGTGCCGGTGCGGTAGGCCTCGCCCGGGTTGACGAAGGAGGCCGCGCTCGTCTCGGTGAGGCCGTAGCCCTCCAGGATGTGGATGCCGGCGCCGGCGAAGAAGAAGCCGATGTCGGGGGCGAGCGCGGCGGAGCCGGAGATACAGGCGCGGAGCCGGCCGCCGAAGGCCTCACGGATCTTGGCGAAGACGAGGGTGTCGGCCACCTTGTGCTTGGCGCCGAGCGCGAAGGGTACGGAGGCGGTGCCGGTGCGCCGGAAGTTGTCCTGGGAGACCTTGGCGTACTCGCGGGCGACCCCGGCCGCCCAGAGGAAGATCTTGTACTTGGCCCCGCCACCGGCGCGGGCCTTGGCCGCGACGCCGTTGTAGACCTTCTCGAAGATCCGGGGGACGGCCGCCATGTACGTCGGCTGGACGATGGGCAGGTTCTCGATGATCTTGTCGACCCGGCCGTCGACGGCGGTGACGTGCCCCACCTCGATCTGGCCGGAGGTGAGGACCTTGCCGAAGACGTGCGCGAGCGGCAGCCAGAGGTACTGGACGTCGTCCTTGGTGATCAGCCCGGTGGCGATGGTGGCCTTGGCCATGTACGACCAGTTGTCGTGCGGCAGCCGTACGCCCTTGGGGCGGCCGGTGGTGCCCGAGGTGTAGATGAGGGTCGCCAGCTGCTCGGGGGTGATCGCGTCGACCCGCTCGGTGATCGCGGCCGGGTTCTCGGCCAGATGCGCGGCGCCCAGGGCCTCCAGGTCGGCCAGCGTCAGCACCCAGCCCTCCGGGTCGCCCTCGGCCGGTCCGGCGCCCTCGGCGTCGATGACGACGACGTGCGCGAGGTTCGGCAGCTCGGCGCGGCGCTCGCGGGCCTTGGCCAGCTGCGCCGCGTCCTCGGCGATCAGCACCCGGCTCTCGGAGTCGGCGAGGATGAACGCCGACTCCTCGGTGTTCGTCGAGGGGTAGATCGTGGTGGTCGCGGCGCCCGCGCACATGACCCCGAGGTCGGCCAGGATCCATTCGACCCGGGTGCTCGCGGCGAGCGCGACGCGCTCCTCCGGCTGCACGCCCAGAGCGATCAGCCCGGCCGCCACGGCGTAGACCCGCTCGGCGGCCTGCGCCCAGCTGAGCGACTTCCACTCGTCGGGACCCTGACCGGCGGCGGCGGGGACGGGGTAGCGGTAGGCCTCCCCGTCCGGGGTGGCTGCCACCCGGTCGATGAAGAGGGTCGCCACGGAGGGCGGACGGTTCTCGATCATGGTCTGTGTGTCGCTCACGACATCCTCCGGGCCTGCGGCAGTGCTTCACGACGGGCTGCTGGTTGCGGTGCGCTCTCCGCTTACGTCTGCGTGCTTGATCCTGCTTGTTTAACTGGCGAGTAACTACGAAGCCGTGATCAGAGTAAAGCGCCCGCGCCCCCCGCGTAAGAGGCAACAGGGCGCCGCTTCATAACGAACGGGCCCCCGCGGCGCAGCGTTCTGCGATGCGGGGACCCGTTCGTCTACCGGCCGGTAGGAAGCGGGGGCGAAACTCCGTGCCGTCTCTCGCCCCACGCCTCCGTACTACTTCTTGGCCTTGGTCTCCCCGGCGGACTCGTCGGTCGACAGCACGGAGATGAACGCGTCCTGCGGCACCTCCACATTGCCGACCATCTTCATCCGCTTCTTGCCTTCCTTCTGCTTCTCCAGCAGCTTCCGCTTACGGGAGATGTCACCGCCGTAGCACTTGGCGAGGACGTCCTTGCGGATGGCGCGGACGGTCTCACGGGCGATGACCCGGGAGCCGATGGCCGCCTGGATCGGCACCTCGAAGTTCTGCCGCGGGATGAGCTTCTGCAGCTTGGCGACGAGCCGGACGCCGTACGCGTACGCCTTGTCCTTGTGCGTGACCGCGGAGAAGGCGTCGACCTTGTCGCCGTGCAGCAGGATGTCGACCTTGACGAGCTCGGCGGACTGCTCACCGGTGGGCTCGTAGTCGAGCGAGGCGTAACCGCGGGTCTTGGACTTCAGCTGGTCGAAGAAGTCGAAGACGATCTCGGCGAGCGGCAGGGTGTAGCGGATCTCGACCCGGTCCTCGGAGAGGTAGTCCATGCCGAGGAGGGTGCCGCGGCGCTGCTGGCAGAGCTCCATGATCGCGCCGATGAACTCGCTGGGCGCCAGGACCGTGGCCCGGACGACCGGCTCGTGCACCTTGTCGATCTTGCCCTCGGGGAATTCACTCGGGTTGGTGACGGTGTGCTCGCTGCCGTCCTCCATCTCGACGCGGTAGACCACGTTGGGGGCGGTCGCGATGAGGTCGAGGCCGAACTCGCGCTCCAGCCGCTCGCGGACCACGTCGAGGTGGAGCAGACCGAGGAAGCCGACGCGGAAACCGAAGCCGAGCGCCGCGGAGGTCTCCGGCTCGTAGACCAGGGCTGCGTCGTTGAGCTGGAGCTTGTCCAGGGCCTCGCGCAGGTCCGGGTAGTCCGATCCGTCCAGCGGGTACAGACCCGAGAACACCATCGGCTTGGGGTCCTTGTAGCCGCCCAGCGCCTCGGTCGCACCGTTGTGCAGGGAGGTGATCGTGTCACCGACCTTGGACTGCCGGACGTCCTTCACACCGGTGATGATGTAGCCGACCTCACCCACACCGATGCCGTCGGACGGGGTCATCTCCGGGGAGGACACCCCGATCTCCAGCAGCTCGTGAGTGGCTCCGGTCGACATCATCCGGATGCGCTCGCGCTTGTTCAGCGAGCCGTCGACGACCCGGACGTACGTCACGACGCCACGGTAGGAGTCGTAGACCGAGTCGAAGATCATCGCGCGGGCCGGGGCGTCGGCGTTGCCGACGGGCGCGGGGACGTCCCTGACCACCCGGTCGAGCAGCGCGTCCACACCCACGCCGGTCTTCGCGGAGACCTTGAGGACGTCCTCGGGCTGGCAGCCGATGAGGTTGGCCAGCTCCTCGGAGAACTTCTCGGGCTGGGCGGCCGGCAGGTCGATCTTGTTGAGCACCGGGACGATGGTGAGGTCGTTCTCCATGGCCAGGTAGAGGTTGGCCAGCGTCTGGGCCTCGATACCCTGCGCGGCGTCGACCAGCAGGACCGTGCCCTCACAGGCGGCGAGCGACCGGGAGACCTCGTAGGTGAAGTCGACGTGTCCCGGGGTGTCGATCATGTTGAGGACATGGGTGCTGCCCTGGCCCTCACCGGTCGTGGGCGCCCAGGGCAGTCGTACCGCCTGGGACTTGATGGTGATGCCACGCTCGCGCTCGATGTCCATCCGGTCGAGGTACTGAGCGCGCATCTGCCGCTGGTCGACCACACCGGTCAGCTGGAGCATCCGGTCGGCAAGGGTCGACTTGCCGTGGTCGATGTGCGCGATGATGCAGAAATTGCGGATCAGCGCCGGGTCGGTACGGCTCGGCTCGGGCACGTGGAGAGGAGTCGCGGGCACGCAGGGTCCTGATTCTTGAGACGCCGAACGCCGTGTCTCGGGTCGATGTCGGGTCGGTCGGATCTGTACGTAGCCTCCATCGTCCCACGCCTGCGGCGCGAAGACCGGTTTGGGCCGGTCGGAGTGCGACTGGTACCGTGGACAGCTGTGCCTCGTGGCTCTCGGGCCGCAAGGACACACATCGAAGATCCAACGAACCTGAAAAGGCTCTTTCGTGGCGAACATCAAGTCCCAGATCAAGCGGAACAAGACGAACGAGAAGGCGCGCCTGCGTAACAAGGCCGTCAAGTCCTCGCTCAAGACCGCGATCCGCAAGGCCCGCGAGGCCGTCGTTGCGGGCGACGCCGAGAAGGCCACCGTGGCCGTTCGCGACGCTTCGCGCGCTCTCGACAAGGCTGTCTCGAAGGGTGTCATCCACAAGAACGCCGCCGCCAACAAGAAGTCGGCGCTGGCCACCAAGGTTGCCACCCTCCAGGGCTGAGCATTCTGATGTGATCGCCGGAACGGACCAAGCGGGCCCTCTCTCCCGCTCCTGACCGGCACCCCGCGCCGCACACCGAACCTGCGTTCGCCACGCGGGTGCGGCGCACCAAGCGCAAAGCGAAGGCCCCGGTTGTCCCCCTCCCCAGGGTGACGACCGGGGCCTTCGGCATGCGTACGCACGAAGATCCGGGACCCGGCCCCCGTCAAGCCCGTCCCTCAATTGAGGACAGGGACAGGGCGGGCGGCCATACGAACATGGCGCCCCCTGTCCCGTCTCGCCCGGGCCCCCGCTACCGCCCCGTCCGAGCCGCCCGCGCCACCGCGCTACCGCCCCGTCCGAGCCGCCCGCGCCACCGCGACCACGGCCTTCTCCAGCGCGTACTCCGGGTCGTCCCCGCCGCCCTTTACGCCCGCGTCCGCATCCGCGACCGCCCGCAGCGCCACCGCCACCCCGTCCGGCGTCCATCCCCGCATCTGCTGGCGCACCCGGTCGATCTTCCACGGGGGCATGCCCAGCTCCCGGGCGAGATCCGCCGGCCGCCCCCCGCGTGCCGACGAGAGCTTGCCGATCGCCCGGACTCCCTGCGCGAGCGCGCTGGTGATCAGGACAGGGGCCACACCGGTCGACAGCGACCAGCGCAAGGCCTCCAGGGCCTCGGCCGCCCGCCCCTCGACCGCGCGGTCGGCGACCGTGAAGCTCGACGCCTCCGCGCGCCCCGTGTAATAGCGCCCGACGACGGCTTCGTCGATCGTGCCCTCGACGTCCGCGACAAGCTGTGATGCCGCGCTCGCCAGCTCCCGCAGATCGCTGCCGATGGAGTCGACCAGTGCCTGGCACGCCTCGGGCGTCGCGGAGCGTCCCAGCGTCCGGAACTCGCCCCGCACGAAGGAGAGGCGCTCAGCGGGCTTGGTGGTCTTCGGGCACGCGACCTCCCGCGCCCCGGCCTTGCGCGCCGCGTCGAGCAGCCCCTTGCCCTTGGCGCCGCCCGCGTGCAGCAGCACGAGCGTGATCTCCTCGACCGGGTCGTCGAGATACTTCTTGACGTCCTTGATCGTGTCGGCGGAGAGATCCTGCGCGTTGCGCACGATCACCACCTTCCGCTCGGCGAAGAGCGAAGGGCTCGTCAGCTCGGCGAGGGTGCCCGGCTGGAGCTGGTCGGAGGTGAGGTCCCGGACGTCCGTGTCGGCGTCGGAGGCCCGGGCCGCCGCCACCACCTGCTGCACGGCGCGGTCCAGGAGCAGGTCCTCCTGCCCCACGGCGAGCGTGAGGGGGGCGAGCGGGTCGTCGGTGGAATTCCTTCTGGTGGCCATCGCCGTCCAGCATCCCACGGGCCACTGACAGCCCGGCCGCGACTGGCGTTCCGGCACCGCGGCCCGTAGCCGAGAATGGGCGGGTGAGCGATGTGAGACATGTACTGGTGCTGCCCGACCGCGATGCCGCGGAGGAGGCGGCCGGAGAGCTGGCCGACCGGTTCGGGGTCGCCGAGGAACCACAACTCGTACGCGACGCGCTGGCCGGCGAGGACGACGCCGAGGACGCCCAGTGGCTGGTGGTCGTGGAGGACCCGGACAGCCGCCTGGAATCCGCGGCGCTCGACGCGTTCGCCGCGGAGTACGAGGGATGGCTGGAGGCTCCGTAGGGGCCCGGGGCTGCACCGGGCGCCGCCCCGCAGTCAGCTCTTCGGAACGATCTGGATGTCCATGTCGATGGAAATACTGGAGCCGACCGCGGCGATGCCACGGGCCAGCATCGTCTGCCAGGTGAGGGTGAAGTCCTCACGGTGCAGCTCGGTGGTGGCGCGGCAGGCGGCGCGGGTCTCGCCCTCCAGGCCGTTGCCGATGCCGAGGTACTGGGTGTCCAGCGTCACCGTGCGGCTCACTCCGTGCAGGGTGAGCGCGCCGCTCACGCCCCAGCGGGTGCCGCCCCGGTGGACGAAGCGGTCGCTGTAGAACTCCAGCGTCGGATAGCGGCCGACGTCCAGGAAGTCGCCCGAGCGCAGGTGGTCGTCGCGCATCTGGACGTTCGTGTCGATCGACGCGGCGTCGATGATCACGTGCATGGCCGAGTTCTCCATGCGGTCGGCGATCCGGACCGCACCGGCGAAGGTGTTGAACCGGCCGTGGATGCGAGCCATCCCGATGTGCCGGGCGGTGAAACCGATCTGGGAGTGCATCGGCTCGATCTCCCACTCGCCCGGGTCGGGCAGCTGCGGAGGCGCGGAGACCTGCAGGGTCACATCGCCCAGACCTGTGTGAGCCCCCTCGGCGACCGCGACCGAACCGCGGAACGGGGTGAACCCCTCCGCCGTGACAGCCAGTCGGTACTCGCCCGCCGGCACCGTGGCGAGGACGCTGCCGAACGGGTCCGTCTCCCCGCCGACGACCTTGCGTCCGGCGGCATCCGTGACGACGAACTCGGCCTGCTGCACCGCCTCGTTGACCGGGTCGAGCACCCGGCAGCTGAGGACGCCCGCAGAGTCCGGTACGGCAAGACCGGCGAGGGCGTTGCCGCGTACGGCACCCGTCGCTCCCTTGTTTCCGAGCCAACGGCCGAACATCTCCACGCACTCCCGGGGGCTGTTTCACCTCGGGCCGAAGGGCTGGACACCGGTGTCGGAGCAGCGGCCCGCCGACGAGCATGCATTCGATCACCCTTGTGGCGTTCGAGGCAAACAGAGTGACTCGCAGGGACTTGGGTGGAGGTGTTACCCAAGGTCCGAATTGATCGCCCCGTCTACGTGTCACCGATTCGGCAGAGAAATGCCCGCCTCCCGTTCGGCGGGGAGCCGGTCGAGACACACCCCGAAGTGCTCGCGGTACGCGGCGAGAACCTCCTCATCGCTCTCCAGCGGCGTCTCGTGACGCTCCCCACCCACCGTCGTGAGAAGCCTGTGGCCCTTGAGCGTGATCCGCCCGGTGGCCGTGACGCGCGAGCAGACCGGAGACCGGGTGAAGCCGGAATCGGGAGAGGTCCGGTGGTACCAGGATCCCGCCCGGAAGTCGGCCAGCGCCCGGGGCCGCGGGTCCAGGCGGAACTGGGGTGCGCCGCCCCACAGCACATCGACGTCCCCGTAGTCCTCGCCGCCCTCGGTGGGGGCCCGCACGATCCGGAAGGTGCCGCGCGGGTCCTCCTGGTCCGTGCGGTCGTCGAGCGCGAGCGGATGCTGGGCATGGTCGCCGAAGCCGACGTCGGCGAGCCACGGCCCGGTGCCGTCGTCCGTCTCCACCCGCAACGCCATGTGGTCGTACGGGATGCCGAGCCGCCCGCCGTCACCGTGGACCCGGGCCTGGAGCAGCGTGACGCGGAAGCCGAGCGCCCGCAGCAGTGCGGCGAAGGCGCCGTTGACTTCGTAGCAGAACCCGCCGCGGCGGTCCCCCACGATCTTGTCGAGGAGCGCCTCCTCCTCCAGCACGATGTCCTCGCCGAGGTGGATCGAGAGGTTCTCGAAGGGCACGGTGGTGAGGTGGCGCAGCTGCAGCTCGCGCAGCGCCGTGGCGTCGGGGCGGGACGGCCGGGTGGCGCCGATGCGCTCCAGGTAGGCGTCGATGGTCTGAGGCAGGCGCGGGTCCATGAGGGCAGTCTGTACCGGCGAGCGGCTCCGCGCCCTGAGCCGATGGTCCTAGGACCGGCGACGGAGGTGTCACGCAGGGCGTGTTCACCGCGAACGAGCCGGCCCGCCGTGAACTGATGGCCGACGGCTGGTGGCTGGTGGCTGGTGGCTGGTGGCTGGGGTGAACGCGCCGTCATGACCGTCCCACCGCCCGCAGTTCCGGCCCGGTACCCGTCACCGCGATCGCACCTTCTCTGTCCGTACGGAGCACCACCGCTCCCCCGGATCTGAGCGCCTCGACCGTCCGTGCGGCAGGATGCCCGTACGGGTTGTCCCGGCCCACGCTCACCAGCGCGAACCTCGGACGCGCGCTGCGGAGCAGTGCCGCGTCCTGGTGCGCGGATCCGTGGTGGGCGACCTTGAGCACATCCACCCGAGGCAGCGTGGGGTGACTGCGCAACAGGCCTTGTTGAGCCGGAGGTTCGAGGTCGCCGAGAAGTAACAGCGTGAGCCCACCTGCTCGTACGAGCAGGGTGACACTGGCGTCGTTCGGTTCCTCCGGTACGGGGCCGGCGGCCGGGCCCGCGGCGGTGGTCGCGCTGCCCGGCGGCCACAGCACCTGCCATGCGAGCGCTCCGATCCGCCGCCGCTCACCAGGGGTGGTGCGCACCACGGGGATGCCGGCCGCCGCGGCCGTCCTCCTGACGAACGCGGACTGTTCCGGGGGTTCGTCCAGGCTCGTCGTCTGGATCACGCCCACCGTTCTGCCCCGCAGCACACCGGTCAGGCCGCGAACGTGGTCGGCGTGGAAGTGGGTGAGCAGCAGCAGCGGGATGCGGGTGATGGCCAGGTCGCGCAGGCACCGGTCGACAAGCCGGGGATCCGGCCCGGCGTCGACGACCACGCCCGTGCCGGGCCCGGCCGCGAGCACCAGGGAATCCCCCTGACCGACGTCGCACATCGCGAACGCCCAGCCGGGCGGCGGCCATCCGGTCAGCACCCGGGTCAGTGGCACCGGCCGGAGCACCGCGAGGACGAGCAGCAGCGCGGCGGCCGAACAGAGCCAGGGATGGCGTCCGATGCGCCGCGCGGACAACACCAGGAGCCCGGTCAGCGCGGCCAGCAGCAGCGCCCCCGGCCGGCCGTCGGGCCAGTCGGCCTCCGCCCCGGGGAGCGCGGCTCCGGTCCGGGCCACGGAGGCGATCCACCCCGCCGGCCACCCCGCCACCGGGCGAGCAGTTCGGCCCCCGGCATGGCCACCGGCGCCAGGGCCAGCACGGCGAACCCGAGCACCGTGGCGGGCGCCACCGCGAACTCGGCCAGCAGGTTGCACGGGATCGCCACCAGACTTACGCGGGAGGCGAGCAGCACCACGACGGGCGAGCACACGGCCTGGGCCGCGGCCGCGGCCGCCAGCGCCTCCGCCAACCGTGGTGGCACCCGCCGCCCTTGCAGCGCTTCGCTCCACCGAGGGGCCAGGGTCAGGAGGGCGCCGGTAGCGAGCACTGACAGAACGAAGCCGTAACTGCGCGCCAGCCACGGGTCGTAGAGCACCAGCAGCAGAACGGCGGCAGCCAGCGCGGGAATCAGTGATCTGCGCCGCCCGGTGCCGATGGCCAGCAGTGTGATCAGACCGCAGGCCGCGGCCCGCAGCACGCTCGGTTCCGGCCGGCAGACGAGCACGAAGGCGAGGGTGAGCCCGCCTCCGAGCAGAGCGGTACCCCGCAGGGAAATCCCCCACGCGGGTGCCAGTCCGCGGCGTTCGACGCGCAGGGCGCTGCCGGGCGGTCCGATGAGCAGGACGAGCAGGATCGCCAGGTTGGCGCCCGATACCGCCATGAGATGGGTGAGGTCGGTCGCCCGGAACGCCTCGTGCAGTTCCGGTGTGACGCGTGTGGTGTCGCCGACGACCAGTCCGGGCAGAAGCGCCCGTGCATCAGGGCCAAGGTCTTCCGTCGCCGTGCGCAGGCCTGCGCGCAATCCGCCCGCCGTGCGCTGGAGTCGGGTGGGCGGGCCGATGACGCGGGGCGGCCCCTTTCCCTCGGCGCGCAGCACGGCGGTGGCGCGCTCCCCGCCATGCAGCGGCGGGGCCAGCCGGCCGCTGACGCGCAGCCGCGTGGAGGGAAGCAGCTGCTGCCACCGTGCGGCCGCGCCTTCGGGCGTGACGATGACCAGCACCGGCGTACGCAGCCGGACGGCCGTGCCGCCGGGTCTCGTCAGCCGGACGATCTCGGCGTCCAGGAGCAGGGAGGCGGGGGCGCTGTGGTCTCCGCGCACCCGGGGGGTCGTGCGGCGGGCATCGGAGGTCAGGGTGATCTCCGCGTCGATGTGCGCGAACTGCCCGGCCAGCCCGGGCACGGGTCCCTGCCGCGCATCGGCCCTGTGCAGACCTGCGGACGCCGCCCCGGCCGCCGCGCAGAGCAGCACCGCCGCGGCAGCCGTGGTGTGCAGCCGCCATCGGCCACCGCCGCCGCTCTCCGCACGGTCGCTCCGCGCCGCGAGTGCTGCGCGGAAGGGCGGGAGGCCTGGTAGGGCCAGGAGGGCCATGGCCGCCCCGAGGCAGAGCACCACACCCACCGCCACCCAGCGGCCCGGCGCGTCCAGGGCCGGTGCGGCACCCGCCCAGGCCGCCAGGGCCGGAGGGACCAACCGCAGGTCGACCGGGCCTTCCTGTCTCGGGTCGGCGCTCCCCAGCCGACGGCCCGACGCCGTGTGGACGTCCTGGGTACTCACGGTCGCACCAGGGGCTGGAGATCGGCGAACCGGCGGTCACCGATCCCGTTGACCTCGCGGAGCTCGTCGACGGACCGGAAGCCTCCGTGCTGGGTGCGGTGGTCGACGATGTGCTGGGCGAGGACGGGGCCGACGCCCGGCAGGGTGTCGAGCTGTTCCACCGTCGCGGTGTTGAGGCTCACCGGCCCGGCGGCGGCGCCCGGGCCGGCGCTTGCTCCTGTACCGCCTGCGGCAGCCGGGCCGGGCGGGGCGCCCACGATGATCTGTTCCCCGTCCATGAGGACCCGGGCCCGGTTGAGGCTGTCGAGGTCCACGCCCGGCCGGGCTCCGCCCGCCACTCGCAGCGCGTCGGCGACCCTGGCTCCGGCCGGCAGCCGGTGGATCCCGGGCCGCCTCACCTTCCCGCTCACGTCCACCACGACCTGCCCGCCCGGCCCGGTGACGGGTGGCGTCCCGGGCGAGGGCTCCGGCGTGCCGGCCCCGCCCGCATCCCCGTCCGTATCCGTCTCCGCCACGGGCGCGTGCGCGGCCTCGCCGACACGCTCCGGAGCGCGGACGGATGCGGGGCGCGCGGACCAGAAGTGCGTCGCGGCGAACACCGCTGCCGCGACCAGGACGACAGTCAGCGCGGCCAGGGCCCTCGGCTCCAGCCCGCACCTGAGCTGGAGCCACACCGGAAGCCGCTCACGCACCGCGGGAAGGACCCGCCGCAGCCGACCCGCGGTCACCGGGCCGGGGACCGGAACCGGAACCGTCGATGAGGCCGGCGCGTCTGCCATCGCAGGCACAGGCGGTGCCGTCATCACTCCGAGCGCAGACACAGACGCAGAAGCAAGCGCGGGCGCGGGCGGAGGTACGGGCGCGGGCGGAGGTACGGGCGCGGGCGGAGGTACGGGCGCGGGCGGAGGTGCGGATGTGGGCGGAGCCGTCTTCGTACGAGCCTCACTCGCTGTACGAGCCGCCATCGCCGTACGAGCCCCGCTCGCCGCGCCGGCCGCAATCACCGTGCCGGCCGCCGACGAACCCGCGCCCATCCCCAGCACCGGCCGCGCGACGCGCCCCCCGTAACCGCCTGCCATCAGCGCGTCCGCGCGGCTGCGTGAAGCCGCGGCCGCGGCGGTGCGCCCCCTCTCCCGCCGCCGTCGGCCCGGCCCGGTGCCCGCACCGCTCCGGACACGACCGTCCGAGGCCGGATCGCGCCCCGGCCCGCTACCGGGCCCGGGCCCGCCGAACCGGCCGATGCCGCTGACACGTCCGACGCTGCCGACGCGGCTGACGCGGCCGACACCGGCGCGATTGGTTGCACGATGTGATCGGGAAGCCATGCCTCATGACGCTAGGCACTTCTGCCGGAACCCGCTGAGCACACCCAATTCCGGTGGAAAACCGGACCGTTGTGCATAACTCCACCACTCCCGGGAGTGAAGTCAGCGGTGTGAGATCACCGCTCCCAGCAGCCCGGGGCCGGTGTGGGCGCCGATCACCGCGCCCACCTCACTGACATGCAGGTCGACCAGGCCCGGAACCCGCTCGCGCAGCCGCTCGGCCAGTCGCTCGGCCCGCTCCGGGGCCGCGAGGTGATGCACCGCGATGTCCACCCGCCCGCTGCCCGCCCGCTCGGCCACGATCTCCTCCAGCCGGGCGATGGCCTTCGAGGCCGTCCGTACCTTCTCCAGCAGCTCGATCCGGCCGCCGTCCAGCTGAAGGATCGGTTTCACGGCCAGGGCCGAACCGAACAGGGCCTGCGCTGCACCGATCCGGCCGCCGCGCCGCAGATAGTCCAGGGTGTCGACGTAGAAGTAGGCCGACGTGCCCGCCGCACGCTCCTCGGCGGCGGCCACCGCGTCGTCCTGGCTGCCGCCTGCCTCCGCCGCCTCCGCCGCGGCCAGGGCGCAGAACCCGAGGGCCATGGCGACCATCCCGGTGTCCACGACGCGCACCGGGACCGGAGCGTCCTTCGCTGCGAGGACGGCCGCGTCGTACGTGCCGGAGAACTCCGCCGACAGATGCAGCGAGACGATGGCGCTCGCTCCCGCTTCGGCGGCCGCTCGGTAGGCGGCGGCGAAGACCTCGGGGCTGGGCCTTGAAGTCGTCACGGAACGGCGCTTCTGCAGGGCCAGCGCGAGGGAGCGGGCCGAGATCTCGGTGCCCTCCTCCAGCGCCTGGTCGCCGAGAACGACGGTCAGCGGCACTGCGGTGATGCCATGCCGTTCCATCGCCTGGGGCGGCAGGTAGGCCGTTGAATCGGTGACGATCGCGACATGGCGGGACATGAGCGGGAGATTACCTGCCGGGGAGGCGGCTCGGCAGTTCGACCCCGACTGAATGATCAGTTCCGGTCGCTTCGTGCCGCATCCTTCCATCCCCGTTCACCTGCGGTCCCGGCCCGTCACCGGCCACCCCGCCAACGGCCGGCCATGACGACCCCGAATGCCCGAGGCCTCAGGAGACGCCCAGGCCTCTCGTTCTCAGTTCGTGGTCTCCGGCCGTGCCGTCTTCTGCCACGGATATCCCGTCCGCAGCCGGGGGTCCGGGGCCGTGACGGCCCGCGGAGTCCCCTCGTCGCCCGCCGGGTCGCCGGCGGGCTGCTCCTCAACGCGGTCCGCCGGACGCCCCGGCGCCGGCTCCTCCGTCGTCCAGTGCCGCAGCGCCCCGGCCTCCACGTCGATCTGCACGTTCAGCGCCTCCAGATCGTCGTCGGCGAACTGCCGGGCCCGGTCACGGGCCGCCCATCGCAGCGACTCCGCGGCGTGCGTGATCCGCTCGGTGCGCTCCTTCAGGCCGGGCAGCAGCGAGGCGACCGTCGTCCTGTCGGGTTCACGCTCCAGGCGCTTCAGGTCCTCCTCCAGCTCGCGGCCGTGCACCCCGAGGCGCTGGAACAGGCCCAGCGACTCCGAGAGCGAGGCGTCCTCGACCACACCCGCCTGCAGCGCATCCTGCGTGGCGCGCATCGAGGTGCGCAGCGAGAGACGGAGCTGAGCCAGCTCACCGCCGACGCCCACCTGCCCGTAGCTCTTGGCCCGCAGCGTGGTGTCCTCGACCGTGCGGCGCGCCTGCGTGATCGTGCGGTCCACGCCACGCTTGGCCGCCCCGATGACCTTGACGGCCGCATAGACGCCCAACGCCATGAATACGACGACGAGCAGCCCCAGAATCAGGATCACGGCTTCCATGAGCGCCCCTCGGATGGTGTGACGGCTGACAGCACGGTTTCACCCGCCCCTCCACCGTAAACGGAACGGGCAGGCGGAGGGTTCCATCGGAACCCCCAACCTGCCCGTAGGGGAAAGCCCTCACGCCGTCATGACGCCAACTGCCGACCAGGGCCTCCCCTGTGGATCATGCCGGGTTCGCGGCTTCCTGCACCCTGATCCGGCCTGGTCCGGACGCGAGTCCTGGGCCGGAACCCGGGCCGGAACTCAGGCCGGAACTCAGGCCGGAACGATGTTCACCAGCTTCGGCGCCCTGACGATCACCTTGCGGATGCCCGCCCCGTCCAGCGCCGCGACGACGGCCGGGTCCGCCAGGGCCAGCGCCTCCAGCTCCGCGTCCGTGATCGACGGGGAGATCTCCAGGCGCGCCCTGACCTTGCCCTTGATCTGGACGACGCAGGTCACGGTCTCGTCCACGACGTACGCCGGGTCGGCGACCGGGAAGTCCTGGTGCACGACCGAGTCGGTGTGGCCCAGCCGACGCCACAGCTCCTCGGCGATGTGCGGCGCCAGCGGCGCCACCAGCAGCACCAGCGCCTCGGCGACGGGGCGCGGCAGCGGACCGCCGGCCTTGGTCAGGTGGTTGTTCAGCTCGGTGACCTTGGCGATGGCCGTGTTGAAGCGCATCCCGGCCATGTCCGCACCGACGCCGTCGATCGCCTTGTGCAGCGCGCGCAGCGTGTCCTCGCCGGGCTCGGTGTCGACGACGGTGACCTCGCCGCTCTCCTCGTCGACGACGTTGCGCCACAGCCGCTGCAGCAGCCGGTACTGGCCGACGACCGCGCGCGTGTCCCAGGGGCGCGACACGTCCAGGGGTCCCATGGCCATCTCGTACAGCCGCAGCGTGTCCGCGCCGTACTCGCCGCAGATCTCGTCGGGCGTCACGGCGTTCTTCAGGGACTTACCCATCTTGCCCAGAACGCGGGAGACCTTCTCACCCTCGTAGTAGAACGCCCCGTCACGCTCCTCGACCTCGGCGGCCGGGACCGCGATGCCGCGGCTGTCCCGGTAGACGAAGGCCTGGATCATGCCCTGGTTGTACAGCTTGTGGAACGGCTCGGCGGACGAGACGTGGCCCAGGTCGTGCAGCACCTTGGACCAGAAGCGCGCGTACAGCAGGTGCAGCACGGCGTGCTCGGCGCCGCCCACGTACAGGTCGACGCCGCCGGTCGGCTGTCCTTCGCGCGGGCCCATCCAGTACTGCTCGATCGCCGGGTCGACCAGCTGCTCGGAGTTGTTCGGGTCCAGGTAGCGCAGCTCGTACCAGCAGGAGCCCGCCCAGTTGGGCATCGTGTTGGTCTCGCGGCGGTACTTCTTCGGCCCGTCGCCCAGGTCCAGCGTGACGTTGACCCAGTCGGCATTGCGCGACAGCGGGGTCTCGGGCTGGGTGTCGGCGTCGTCGGGGTCGAAGGTGCGCGGCGAGTAGTCGTCGACCTCCGGCAGCTCCAGCGGCAGCATCGACTCGGGCAGCGGGTGGGCGATGCCCTCCTCGTCGTACACGATCGGGAAGGGCTCACCCCAGTAGCGCTGGCGGCTGAACAGCCAGTCGCGCAGCCGGAAGTTGACGGTGCCCTCACCGACGCCGTGTTCCTTCAGCCAGTCGGTGATCCGCGCCTTCGCGTCGACGACGCCCAGGCCGTCCAGGGAGATCTCGTCGTTGGCGGAGTTGACCAGCTTCGCCTCGTACGAGGCGAAGGCGTCCTCCCACGTCGAGGCATCCGTGCCGCGGTCGTCCGACGGCTCGACGACACAGCGCATCGGCAGCTCGAAGGCGCGCGCGAAGGCGAAGTCGCGGGCGTCGTGCGCCGGTACGGCCATGATCGCGCCGGTGCCGTAGCCCATCAGGACGTAGTCGGCGATGAAGACGGGGATCTGCTCGCCGCTGACGGGGTTGGTCGCGTACGCGCCGGTGAAGACACCCGTCTTGTCCTTGGCCTCGGCCTGGCGCTCCACGTCGGACTTGGCGGCGGCCTGCTTGCGGTAGGCGGTGACGGCCTCGGCGGGGGTGGCGTGGCCACCGGTCCAGACCGGGTGGGTGCCGTCGGGCCAGGCGGCCGGAATGATCCGCTCGACCAGCTCGTGCTCCGGCGCCAGCACCATGTATGTGGCGCCGAACAGGGTGTCCTGGCGAGTGGTGAAGACGGTGATGCTGCCTGCGCCGTCGACGGGGAAGTCGACGCGCGCGCCCTCGGAGCGGCCGATCCAGTTGCGCTGCTGCAGCTTGATGGCCTCGGGCCAGTCCAGCCCGTCCAGGTCGTTCAGCAGCCGGTCGGCGTAGGCCGTGATGCGCATGTTCCACTGGCGCAGCTTGGCCTTGAAGACGGGGAAGTTGCCGCGCTCGGAGCGGCCGTCGGCCGTGACCTCCTCGTTGGCCAGGACGGTGCCCAGGCCGGGAGACCAGTTGACGGGCGCGTCGGAGGCGTAGGCCAGCCGGTGGTCACTCAGGACGTCGGCGCGCTCGGCGGCGCTCAGGGCGCTCCAGTCACGGCCGTCCGGGGTCGGGCGCTCGCCGCTCTCGAACTGGGCGACCAGCTCGGTGATCGGCCGGGCGCGGTCCGCGTCGGTGTCGTACCAGGAGTTGAAGATCTGCAGGAAGATCCACTGGGTCCACTTGTAGTACTCGGACTCGATCGTGGCGAACGAGCGGCGCTTGTCGTGGCCCAGGCCCAGCCGGCGCAGCTGCGCCGTCATGTTCTCGATGTTGGCCTCGGTCGAGATCCGCGGGTGCGTGCCGGTCTGTACGGCGTACTGCTCCGCGGGCAGGCCGAAGGCGTCGAAGCCCAGGGTGTGCAGGACGTTGTGGCCGGTCATCCGCTGGTGGCGGGCGTAGACATCGGTGGCGATGTAGCCCAGCGGGTGGCCGACGTGCAGGCCCGCACCCGAGGGGTACGGGAACATGTCCATGATGAATTTCTTCGGCTTGGCGGCCAGCTCCGGGTCGCCCGCCAGGTCGCCGGTCGGGTTCGGGGCCTCGTACGTACCCTCGGCGTCCCAGAAGTCCTGCCAGCGTGCCTCGATGTCGGCGGCCATCGCTGCCGTATAGCGGTGCGGCGCAGCAACGTCGGCTGCGGAATTCGTCTCGCTCATGATCCTCAAAGCTCCATCGATCGTCATCTGCCGGCGCCCACGTCTACGGACACGCGTCTACGGAAACGAAAAAACCCCTCGCACAGGAGGGGACGCCGCGCTGATGCCGACCAGGCATTCTCACCGGTCGGGACTGATCAGCGCGGCTCGCTAAGCAGAAGGCGTACGGCACGCATGGCGTCAGGGTACCGCACAGGCCCGGCCCCCATCCGGGCACCGCCGATCCGTGGACACGACGGGTGGCGAACCAGGCGGCAGAACGTCCGGGAAGCGTGGGTTACTCCGCGTAATGCCCTCTATCGGGGCAACCACCCAAACCTCGTACTGGCCGGTATGGAGCGCCTTAGCATGCGGCAACGGGACCGCTTTGCCGAGCCGTTCGGAGTCGCCCCCCATGAACCCTCATCGCAAGATCCGCTCATCGGCCGCCCCGCTCCAGGGGCCGAGCCGTCACGTACAGGGCGGGCTGACCGTCGCTGTGCTGGTTCTCCTGCCGCTGCTCGCCGTGGCGGGCAGCGACGGTCTGCGCGCCACGCTCGACTTCACGACCGGTGTCCTCTCGCTGGTCTCGCTCACCGCCGCGGTGGGCTGGGGCCTGCTCGCCACCGACCGGCTGTTCCTCTCCTCACGCCAGCGGCTGGCAGGCCAGGCCGTCCACCGCACCGCCGCGGCCGCCTCGCTGGGCTTCCTGCTGCTCCATGTCACGGTGAAGGTCTCGCTGGGGCATGTGGCTCTCCTCGGCGCCCTCATACCCTTCGGTCTCGGGGTCGGCGGTACGGCGGGGCTGATCGGTTTCGGCGCGCTGGCCGGTCTGCTGATGGTGGTGGCGGCCGCGACGGGCGCGCTGCGCAGCGCCTTCGCCAGCCCCAGCAAGGTCGCCGGACGCTGGCGGGCGCTGCACGCACTGTCCTACCCGGCGTGGTGCGCCGCGCTGGTGCACGGTCTGTACGCGGGCCGGCCGCCCGCTGTCTGGGTCGTCGTGATGTACAGCCTGTGCCTGGTCGCCGTGGCGGCCGTGCTGTGTCTGCGCGTGCTGCCGGTGCCGGTGAAGCGGCGGATCACCGGACTGATCACCGCTCTGATCAAGCCGGACGCCCTGCCCGTCGAGCCGGATCCGGTGACCCGTGAGGCCCCGCTGCCCGGTGCGGACACCTCGGCCCTGCCGGGGGCGTACGGAACGGACACCGCCGTCACCGGCCGGGACGGGCTCGGCAGCGGGGTGCGGGGCACCGCGCTGCCCTCGTCGTTCGAGCACCCCCGGACCACGCTCCCGGCACCTGCGCCGCCGCTGTACGAGGCCCCGCCCCGCAGCTCCGACCGCCTGACGACGAGCCCGCTCCCGAGTACGTCCGGCGGACTCAGGGGCCCCGGGCCCGGGATCGCCGCCGGGTACCGCGCGGTCTCGCCGCCCGCCGGGACCGCCGCCCGCCGGCAGCAGTCCGGGCACTGGCCGGCACCGTCACCCGCCCTGCCGGCCCGGGCACTGCGCCCGCCGCCCGGGCCCGCGGGAGCGGCGCACCCCTCGTACGCGCCCCCCGCCCCGTCCTTCGAACCCGTGCGGACACCCGCCGCCCCCTACGTCCCCGCCCAGGAACCTCCGTACGCCACCGGAGGGGCGACCGCTCCGCTGCCCGCCGTCGGCGACACCGCACCGCTCCCGGGGCCGTTCTACCCGCCCCCGGCCGGAGAACCCTGGACCGCACCCGCAGGAGACCGACCTTGAACATCCCCCTCCCCGACGTCCCCGAAGTCCGCGTCGTCGGCCTCCCCCAACTGACCAGCGGCTTCGACCTGGTGGAGCGGCTCGACCTCGGCATGCACCTGAAGGTGCACGGACCACTGGAGCCGATGACCGGCGAACGCCTGGCGGAACTCGCCGAGTCCATCTCTCTGAACGGCCGCGGCGGTGCCGGATTCCCCTTCGGCAGAAAGCTGCGGGCCGTCGCCAAGGCGTCCATCCGGCGCGGGGTGCGGCCGGTCGTCGTGATCAACGGCAGCGAGGGCGAGCCCGCCTGCCGCAAGGACACGGTGCTGCTCAACCGCGCACCGCACCTCATCCTGGACGGCGCCCTGTTGGCGGCCGAGGCGCTCGGGGCCCGCACCCTGATCGTCGCCGTCACCCGCAACTCCACCGAGACCTCGGTGCGCTCCGCACTGGCCGAGCGGGGTCTGTCCGACCGGCGCGGCCAGCCGTTGCGGGCCCGGGTGGTGCGGACGCCGGAGCGGATGGTCTCCGGTGAGGCCTCGGCCGTCATCCGGGCGGCGTCCGGTGGCCCGGCCCTGCCGCCGGGGCGCCGCGAACGGGCCGCCGAGTCGGGGGTCGGCGGCGCCCCCACCCTGCTGTCGAACGCGGAGACGTACGCACAACTCGCCGTCGCCGCCCGGATAGGCACCCGCCGCTACGGGAACACCGGCCTGCCGGACGAGCCCGGCACGGTGCTCCTCACGCTCTCCGGCGCGGTCGCGCGCCCGATGGTCATCGAAGTGCCGACGGGTGTGCCGCTGCGGTACGTGCTCCAGCTGGCCGGCGCTCCTCCGCTGCCGCAGGGTGTACTGACGGGCGGCTATCACGGCAACTGGATCAGTGCGCACGCCATGCATGACGCCGTCGTCTCGCGGGAGTCGCTGGCCGCGGCGGGCGGCGCGCTGGGGGCGGGGGCGATCCTGCCGATCGGGCAGGAGACCTGTCCGCTCGGCGAGTCCCTGCGCGTGGCGAACTGGCTGGCCGCCGAGACCGCGGGCCAGTGCGGCCCGTGCAAGCTCGGGCTGCCGGCCGCCGCCGGCGGGCTCTCCGACGTGCTGAACGGGGGCGGTCCCGCCGCCCTGGAGGCGCTGCGCGAGGTGACGCTGGCGGTCAAGGGGCGGGGCGCCTGCAAGCATCCGGACGGTTCTGCGCGCTTTCTGTCGTCCACGCTCTCCGCATTCACCGACGACCTGGCCGCGCATGTGCTGGACGGCGGCTGCGGCCGCGAGACGTCGGGGGTTCTCCCTCTTCCCGCACCTGGGTACCAGGATGTGGAGGAGTCCATTCCGAGCGGCGAGAAACTTGCCGTGGACTGGACGCTCTGCCGGGGGCACGGTCTCTGTGCGGACATCGTCCCGGAGTTGATCAGACTGGGCCCCGACGGATATCCGGCACTGGCGGACGCCGCGGTTCCGATGCATCTGCGCGGACGCGCACAGCGTGCCGTACGCCGTTGTCCCGCCCTGGCGCTCCGGATCGAACAGCAGGCTCCCGAGCGGCCCGCACTGCCTCCGGGCGCCGGCCGGAAGGCCCTCGGCAGCGGCCGGAGTTGACCTGCCAGAAACGACTGGCGGGCCATCCGATTCGGATGGCCCGCCAGTCGATCTTCACTGTGGAGCTAAGGAGAATTGAACTCCTGACCTCCTGCATGCCATGCAGGCGCTCTACCAACTGAGCTATAGCCCCGCGTTGTGCTGCCCGGTCTCCCGTGGCGACATCGAGAACATTACCGGTCACCCCGGCCGTCCACCAAATCGATTCCGGTCGACCCCTCCCCGGCCCCTCTCCGACCGGTCCACGGGGCCGGTCAGGCGGTGGCGAAGGAGTAGAAACGCTTGAGCGTGCAGTGCTCCTCCAGCAACCGTCCGTAGATCGGCTCCCCCTCCAGCTCCCGGTAGGTCTCGATGGCGTCGCCCTTTATGACCAGCGCCCGTGCGCATTCCTCGCACCAGTACTGGTAGTCCGCGTTGACCGGGTCCATGTCCCTGACGATGGGCGTACCGCTGCCACACCAGTCGCATTTCCGCCTGTGCGCGCCCATGGATCAGCTCCGGCTGCGGCCGCGGGCCGTACACATGGGGAGGATCCCGGTGAGGCGACCGGGCGTTCGGCGTCCGAGGAGAACGGCGGCGGCCCGTGGGAGACGAGTGGCCGGGAGCGAGCTGCGGACGGGACGGCCGACGCATGCGCGGCGCCGGCGGACGAGGGGCAGGTCCGGAACGTCGTGGCGGCTCACAGGCATCGCACACTCCTCCCCGTTCGGTGTCCGTCTCCCCTCCGGCGGTCCGATTCTGCCATGAGCCCGCAAGGGGGTCAGCCCGCCGGAGATCCCGCCCTGCGCCGATGCCGCGGAAGCAAGGGAGCAGGCAGCGGCCGACGGCGTCGCGCACCTGCCTGAGGACAGCCGCCCGGACGGGGGGGAACAAGCAAGGATCCCGCCCCCCTGATGGGGACGGGATCCTGATTGTGGAGCTAAGGAGAATTGAACTCCTGACCTCCTGCATGCCATGCAGGCGCTCTACCAACTGAGCTATAGCCCCGCTGTTCGCTGTGTTTCCCTGCGTTTCCGCGCTGCGAACAAGAAGAACTTTAGCCTGTGACCAGCCAGAAAGTGAAATCCGGCCGGAGCCGCCCGAAGACGCCCAGCGGGCGCCGCCCGGGCACTCGGTCAGGCGTCGTCGCCGAGCACCGGTTCGGGCAGGGTGCCGGCGTTGTGCTCCAGCAGACGCCAGCCGCGGGCGCCCTCGCCCAACACCGACCAGCAGCAGTTGGAGAGTCCGCCGAGCCCTTCCCAGTGGTGCGCTTCCAGACCCAGCAGCCGGCCGATGGTGGTCCGGATGGTGCCACCGTGGCTGACGACGACGAGCGTGCCGTCGTCGGGCAGCTTGTCGGCGTGCGCGAGCACGACGGGGGCTGCCCTGTCGGCGACCTCGGTCTCCAGCTCGCCGCCGCCGCGCCGCACGGGCTCGCCGCGCTTCCAGGCCGCGTACTGCTCGCCGTACAGCCCCACGATCTCCTCGTGGGTGAGGCCCTGCCAGGCGCCCGCATAGGTCTCGCGCAGTCCCGGGTCGTGCGCGACACCGAGCCCGGTGATCGCGACGAGCTCGGCCGCCGTGGCCGAGGCCCGCCGCAGATCGGATGCGACGATCGCGTCCGGCTTCAGCGAGGCGAGCAGCCGGGCAGCCCGGCGGGCCTGCCCGACGCCTTCCTCGGTGAGATCGATGTCCGTGGAGCCCTGGAACCGGCGCTCCAGGTTCCACGCCGTCTGGCCGTGCCGCCAGAGGACGATCCTGCGGCCCCTGCCGCTTCCGCTGCCGTTCAGCTCTGCTCACCTTCCGTGCTGCCGGTGAGCTGTGCGTGCTCCTCGGCCTTGCCGCGGGTCTTCACGGCGTCCTCGGGAAGGGGGATCTCGGGGCAGTCCTTCCACAGGCGCTCCAGCGCGTAGAAGACGCGCTCCTCGCTGTGCTGGACGTGGATGACGATGTCGACGTAGTCGAGGAGGATCCAGCGGGCGTCGCGGTCGCCCTCACGGCGGACCGGCTTGGCGCCGAGCTTCTTCTGGAGCTGCTCCTCGATCTCGTCGACGATCGACTTGACCTGGCGGTCGTTGGGGGCCGAAGCCAGCAGGAAGGCGTCCGTGATCGACAGCACGTCGCTGACGTCGTACGCAATGATGTCGTGCGCGAGCCGGTCGGCGGCCGCCTGAGCGGCGGCGTTGATGAGCTCGATGGAGCGGTCCGTGGCGGTCACATGCAGGCTTTCGTCGGCGGTCAGATCAACCTCTAGGGTCTCACGGACCGCCGACAGCCCACGCAGTCATCTTCCGAAGAGCGTCCAGGAGTCGTCCGGCGGCGTCGCGGAGCAGCTCCGGAGCCGCCCGCGCCCGGCCCGCGAGCGGTTCGGGAACGGCGGCGGGGCGGCCCCGGAACCGTCCCGGGGCCGCCCCTTAACCTGGACCGGTGGACCGGTCCGGCCGTCCGACCTACTTGATCTTGTAGTCCTGGCCGATGACGACGGACACGTCCGCGTTGCCGGCCGGCTTGCCCTTCTTCGCCGCGCTCGCCGGCAGCCCGAGAGTCGCGGCGACCTCTGTCGCCTTCTTCTTGTCCGCCGCGTCCTTGTAGACGACCTCGGAGGACGCCACCGCGCCGGACTTCCCGCTGTTGACGAAGGTGTAGCCGCCGTTGACCAGCTCGATCCGGGCGGACTCCGTACCGCGGTCGCTGCCCGTGGCGTTCTTGACGCCGACCCGTACCGCCGCGTCCGCGGACGGGGCCTTGAACGCGCCGCCCAGGATGTCCTTGACGACGCTCTCCGTGGCAGCCTCGGTGAGGGTGCCGTCGTCCTGGACCGGCAGCAGCGCGGTCTTGTAGTCGCCGATCTTGGCGTGCTCGGCGAGCTTGGCCAGGGAGGCGCCGAGGTCCTGCTCGGGCAGGGACGGGTCGAGGATCTGGGCCAGCGTCTCGACGGTGACGGTGGCGGCCTTCGGGTCGTCGGAGATCTTCCGCAGCACTCCGCGCATGACCTGCCCGAACCGCATCAGCTGCTTGGCCTCGGCCTCGTCGGGACCGCGGTACGTGGCGTACGCCACGGCCATCGGCCCGCTGAGCGTCTGCCCCTTGCCCTTCTTCACCAGGGGCGCGGCCCCCTTCTTGGTGTCGGGAACAGCGGTGTCGGTGTCGACCTCGATGTTGCCGACCAGGTCGACGAGGTTCTCCAGATACGGGGTGTCGAGCCGCCATGTGCCGCTGATCTCCGTGCCGAGCAGCGCGTCGATGGACTCACGGGTTCCGGAGGCCCCGTCGTCGTCGACCGATTTGCCGAGCGTGGTGGCGGTGCCGTCCTCGTCGGCGACGGCCAGCGAGTTGGGCAGCAGGACCGTGGTGCCCTGCTTGGTGGTGACGTTGTCGACGAGCAGGGCCGTGGACGTGCCGCCGCCCTTGGTGTTGTGGAGGTGGACCACGATGACGTCCCGCCGCTGCGGACCGGTCGCCGTGGTGTTCTCCTTCTCCGCCGCGGAGAGACCGGGGATCTTGTCCGCGGACCACAGGTAGCCGACGCCGCCGAGCACGACGAGGACGGCCACGACGATCAGCGCGACCATCCGGTTGTGACCGCGCCGGCGTGCCTCCTCGCGGCGTTCGCTGCGGCTCTCGGTGAACTTCAGCCAGTCGATGACGTCTTCGGAGTCCTCGTCGGGCTCCTCGATGAAGGAGAACTGCTCCGTGCGGTAGTCGCGGTCGCCCCGGCGCGGCCCCGGAACGCTCGCCTCGGGCTCCGCGGCCCGCTGCGGTTCGGGGGCCTGCTGCGGTTCGGGGACCCGCTGCGGCTGAGCGGCAGTGGGCGCCGGGGCCTGCTGCGGGATGCTCCACTGCTGCGTGGTGTCGACCGCGGCAGGCTGCTGGCCCGTGTCGTAGCCGTAACCGCCGTCGTAGCCGTAACCCGGCTGCTGGGGTTGCTGCTGGGCCGGCTGGTGCTGCTGAGCGGCGTACGGGTCGTAATGCTGCGGGGGCGCGGCAGGTTGCTGTTGCTGCTGCTGGGCGTACGGGTCGTAGCCGTATCCCTGACCGTCCTGCGGCGCCTGCTGCTGGGGCTGCTGGGCCTGGTGCGGCGGCTGAGTCCCCTGCTGTGCGTACGGGTCGTACTGCTGCTGCCCGGGCTGCTGCTGGTACACCGGCTGCCCGTACTCGTCGTAGCCGACGATCTGCGGCTGCTGGTAGTACGGGTCGTACGGATTCTGTCGGTCGTTCACCGGTGCCCCTCTCCGTGGCTCATTCGCCGCGGTACAGCTGGCGCTTGTCGATGTAGCGGACCACACCGTCGGGCACCAGGTACCAGACCGGGTCCCCCTGGGCGACCCTCTCGCGGCAGTCCGTGGAGGAGATCGCCAGTGCGGGTACCTCCACGAGGGATACGCCCCCCTCCGGCAGCCCGTCGTCCGTCAGCACGTGTCCCGGCCGCGTCACACCGATGAAGTGGGACAGCGAGAAGAGCTCTTCGGCATCCCGCCAGGTGAGGATCTGGGAGAGCGCGTCGGCGCCCGTGATGAAGAAGAGGTCCGCGTCGCCGTGGACCGCGCGCAGGTCCCGCAGGGTGTCGATCGTGTACGTGGGGCCGTTGCGGTCGATGTCGCTGCGGCTGACCGAGAACTGAGGATTGGACGCCGTCGCGATGACCGTCATCAGATAGCGGTCCTCGGCCGGGGAGACCTGCTTGTGGCTCTTCTGCCACGGCTGCCCGGTCGGGACGAAGACCACCTCGTCGAGGTGGAACTGGGCGGCCACTTCACTGGCCGCCACCAGGTGTCCATGATGAATCGGGTCAAACGTCCCGCCCATCACGCCGAGTCGGCGTTTTCCGCGGCCGGTAGGCACTTCCTGCTCTCCCATGCGTGCAGAGCCTACTGGCACAGCTGTACGCCTCGGCCTCAGCGGTCGCGGTTGAAGCGCGTGGTGATCCAGAGAAGGAGGAGAAGCGCGACAAACGCACCGCCACCGGTGAGGTACGGGCTGAGACTTTCGTGGTTACCACCGTGCTCGCCCTCGGCGGCGACGGTGACCAGCTGGTGTGCGGTGCTCGTGAGGCTCATCTTCGGCAGGACCTATCGATCGGGAGTCGGAGGGAAGACGTCGCGGACATCGTATGCGGGCGCCCCGGGCACGCTCACGCCGACTCAGTCGTTGTTGTCGTCGTTGCGGTATCCGCGCAGCAGGAACCAGGCCAGCAGGGCTGCGCCGACGAGCGAGGCGATCAGCACGATGCGGATCGTGTTGCCCGGCCCCTGGTCCTCGGATGCGGCAGCGAGCAGAGCAACGGTGTGCGACATGTCGGGCGTCTCCTCAGTTATCCACAGCCCCCCGCACACCGTAGCCCCAGCACCTACGCTGGGATTTGTCAGGGGGGCGAGCGACGTCTCGTACGAACAGGGGGCCCATTCATGACCGACGGCAGCCACGAGAGCCATGGCCAGGTGCCGAGCAGGCAGCGCAGGCGTTTCCCGGGAATCTCCTCCCGGGCGTACGAACACCCCGCGGACCGCTCGGCCCTGGTGGCGCTGCGCAAGCTGAGCGGTTTCGACACCGTCTTCAAGACGCTGAGCGGACTGCTGCCGGAGCGCAGTCTGCGACTGCTCTTCCTGTCGGACTCCGTCCGGGTGAGCGACGCACAGTTCGCCCACCTCAACGACATGCTGCGGGACGCCTGTTACATCCTGGACCTGGAGAAGGTCCCTCCGATGTACGTCAGCCAGAACCCGCAGCCCAACGCCATGTGCATCGGTCTGGACGAGCCGATCATCGTGGTGACGACGGGCCTGGTGGAGCTGCTCGACGAGGAGGAGATGCGGGCGGTCGTCGGGCACGAGGTGGGGCACGCCCTCTCCGGCCACGCCGTGTACCGCACGATCCTGTTCTTCCTCACCAGTCTCGCCCTCAAGGTGGCCTGGATCCCGCTCGGCAATGTCGCGATCATGGCGATCGTCACTGCGCTGCGCGAGTGGTTCCGCAAGTCGGAGCTGTCCGCGGACCGGGCCGGGCTGCTGGTCGGCCAGGATCTGCAGGCCTCGATGCGCGGGCTGATGAAGATCGCCGGCGGCAATCACCTCCACCAGATGAACGTGGACGCGTTCCTCGCCCAGGCCGATGAGTACGAGAAGGCGGGCGACCTGCGCGATTCCGTCCTCAAGATCCTCAATGTGCTCCCCCGTTCGCACCCGTTCACCACGGTGCGCGCGGCCGAGCTGAAGAAGTGGTCCGAGACCCGCGACTACCAGCGGATCATGGACGGCCACTACCCGCGGCGCGACGAGGACAAGGACACGTCGGTGACGGACGCCTTCAAGGAGTCCGCCTCGCACTACGCCGATTCGGTGCGCAGCAGCAAGGACCCGCTGATGAAGCTGGTCGGCGACATAGCGGGCGGAGCCGGCGACCTGGGCGGCAAGCTCCGCGACAAGTTCACCGGCGCGGGCGCCGGCGCCAAGGGGGCCGGGACGGCCAAGGGTGACGCTACGGACGGCTCACAGCAGTCCCCGAGGCCTGAGGACCCCGAGGGGCCGTCTGCGGGGCCCGGGGCGGCGGGGAGCTGACCGCCAGCGTCCCGCACAGAGCCGCGGCGGGCCGGCCCGTCGCATACGGGTCGGTGCCCGCCGGGCCGCCGCCGGACGCCCGTTCGCCCGCGAGCAGGGGCCGCAGGGCCCCGGTGGTGCCGGCTGAGCAGGACTGCGGTCCCGCCTGGACATAGCTGGTCTGCACCTCCAGCCGGTGCAGCCGCAGATCATCCCGGTCGAACCGGAAACGCATCTCCCGCCGTACGGTGAACAGCGAGGCGCCGCCCGCCTGTTGGGGCCCCGAGACGACCGGGTGGAGCACATAGGCGAAGGTGTGGTCCGACACCACCTCCAGGGCGTCGGCCCCCACCTCGGCGTACCGCAGGGTGCCCCGGACCCGGATCTCCGGATCAGGGGTGACCTTGTCCGCATCGAACCGCACCAGCCAGCCTGACGCCGCGTGCTGCCCGTCGTCGTGCGGCTCGTTCATGCTCCGGTCGAACTGGCCCATCTGGTCCGGGTCGAGCAGGGACTCCACGGGGCGCACCGCGTTCCCGCCGAGGACGTCTCGGTCGAGCGAGGAGGCCACCAGGTAGTCCTTGACCGTGGCCAGGGCGGTGAACACCTGGTTGTCGGAGAAGTTCTCCGTCCGCCGGTTCACCGGGAGGCTGATGCCCGCGGCCCCCTTCGGAAACGGGGCGGCGGGGCTGCTCGCGAAGAGGGCGGCCGTGGTGCCGGCCGGCACGACTCCGCGCGGCGCCAGCGGGACGACGGTCATCCGCAGCGGTTCGGCCCGCCTGGTGACAGGGTTCGCGTAGGGGTGGCGGAAGCCCATGAAGACGGCGGTGCCGAAGGCCAGGGCGATCAGGAGCACCAGGGCGAGCGCGGCCCGCGAGCCGTTGCGGACGGCACGGCCCGGCAGGCTCCGGACGGCACGGGCGTGTTCCCCCATGCGCTCCTGGGCGGAAAATTCCTGCAGCCGGGCAGCCCGGACGAAGGACTCGTCGAAGACCAGCGACCGGTACTCGTCCTCGCTGCCGCTCGCACTGTTCTCCGACGGGCCTTCGGGTGGATCTCCGCGGTCTGCCATGACTTCTCCCGACTCCACGCCACCGACCGGGGCCGAAACGGTGCGCCCCTTCCGGCCGAAAGGCTCCGGACAGGGTCTGCCCGCCATGCGTGGGCATGCACGGACAAGTGAGAAGCCCCCTCTTCGAGCGGGTGAGGGGTCATATCTTCAGAGTAGGTCGATTACGGCGGAGGTAAACGCGGTGACGGGCGGGAACTGCCGCTGCGTTCCCCCGGTCGGGTGGATGAGGACCGGGGAAACGTCAGCGGCCGGAGCGGGCACGGCGAGGACCCGGGCCACCGGTGTCGGTGCGCCTGCCACCGGTGTCGGTGCGCCTGGGCCGCAGGCGGGCACCCAGGGGGTGCCTCGGAGGGGTCAGGGGGTGCGAGGGACGGCGGAGACCATCGGGCGGGAGTAGCCGTCTGCGGCGGACGGGGCCGCAGTGGGCCCCGGTGCGCTGTCCACGCCGCTCGTGGCCGGTGGCGGGACCTGGTCCTGACGGTCGCCCGTGGTGTTGCGGTAGACGGCGCTGAAGGCCAGCGCGACCATTCCGACGCCCATCAGCACCGCCAGCAGCCAGGCCACCGGCCGGTGCCAGCGCGCGGAGCCCCGGTAGGGGCGCAGGGCGCCACCGTGACGGCCGTAAGGGCCGCTGTCGCCGTAGTCGTCATCCCCGTCGAGCGGGTCGCCGTAGGCGCCTGTGCGCCCGTAGCCGTCGTCGTAGAGGTCGTCGTCCAGCTGCCCACCGCCGGCCCTGGCCCGGTGGGCATCGGCCTCGGCGCGCGCCTCGGCAGCCGCCAACAGCCTCTCGACGGCGGTCGGTTCGTGGAACTCGGCTGCCCGTACGAAGTCCTCGTCGAACACCACGGAGGCGAAGTCCTCGTCCGCGCCCCCGCGGTCGTCGTCGGGCTCCCAGCCGTTCGGGAACGGCCTGCCCCCCACGTCGTCCGGCACAGCTTCAGCCTAGACCCGTGGGGTGGTTTTGGGCAGGGAGACAGCGCATTCGCCGCATCCCGCGGTCACCTCACATGGCCGTCGCCCGTCACGATGTACTTCGTGGACGTCAGCTCCGGCAGACCCATGGGCCCCCTGGCGTGCAGCTTCTGTGTGGAGATGCCGATCTCCGCACCGAAGCCGAACTGACCTCCGTCGGTGAAACGCGTCGAGGCGTTCACCGCCACCGTCGTCGAATCCACCAACTGGGTGAAACGGCGGGCCGCGGCCTGCGAGGTCGTCACGATCGCCTCGGTGTGGCCGGAGGACCAGAGCCGGATGTGCGCCACGGCCGCGTCCAGCGACTCCACGACGCCCGCCGCGATGTCGTACGAGAGGTACTCGGTCTCCCAGTCCTCCGGCGTCGCCGCCACCACGGTGGCCTTGGACCCCTCGGCGTACTCCAGGACCCGCTCGTCACCGTGCACGGTGACACCGGCCTCGGCGAGGGCGTCCAGGGCCCGCGGCAGGAACGCGTCGGCGACGTCCTTGTGGACCAGGAGCGTCTCCGCGGCGTTGCAGACGCTCGGGCGCTGCGCCTTGGAGTTGACCAGGATGGCGACGGCCATGTCGAGGTCGGTCTGCGCGTCCACGTACACATGGCAGTTGCCGGTACCGGTCTCGATCACCGGGACGGTGGACTCCTCGACGACGGTGCGGATCAGCGAGGCGCCGCCGCGCGGAATGAGCACGTCGACCAGGCCGCGCGCCCGCATGAGCTCGCGTACGGAGTCACGGTTCTCGCCCGGCACCAGCTGCACCGCGTCGGCCGGCAGCCCGGAGCCGCCGACCGCGTCGCGCAGCACCCGGACCAGTGCGCTGTTGGAGGCGTAGGCGGAGGACGAACCGCGCAGCAGCACCGCGTTGCCCGACTTCAGGCAGAGGGCCGCGGCATCCACCGTCACGTTGGGCCGGGCCTCGTAGATGATCCCGACCACGCCGAGGGGCACCCGGACCTGGCGCAGATCGATGCCGTTGGGCAGCGTCGAGCCGCGCACGACCTCGCCGACCGGGTCGGGCAGCGCCGCGACGTCCCGCACGTCGGCCGCGATGGCCCGGATCCGCTCGGGGGTGAGGGTGAGCCGGTCGACGACCGACTCACTGGTCCCGGCCTCGCGGGCGCGCGCCACGTCCTCGGCGTTGGCCGCGAGGATGTCGCTGGTCCGCACTTCGAGCGCGTCCGCGATCGCCAGCAGCGCGTCGTCCTTCGCCGCGCGCGGAAGTGGCGCGATGTCGGCGGCTGCGGAGCGGGCCCGGTAGGCGGCCTGGGCGACCGGGGACATGTTGTCGTACGGCGAAAGCGTGGTCATGCCCGCAGACTAATGCGCACGCTGCGGGCATCCGTCACGTATCCCGTGATGCGAGACGGCCGTCCGGGGGACGGCGGCCGGGTCAGTACGGGTGCACACCGACCGGGGCGGCCGGCGGCGGCCCGTACCCCTCGGCGATGCGCTGGTGGTACGTCTCGCGGTCGATGACCTCCAGGCCGACGATCTCCCACGGTGGCAGCCCCGCACTGGAGCGGTGCTCGCCCCACAGCCGCAGGGCCACCGCCGCCGCGTCGTGCAGGTCGCGGGCCTCTTCCCAGTAGCGGATCTCCGCGTGGTCGTTGGCATAGCGGCTGGTCAGCAGGAAGGGGTGGTCGTGCGCGAGCTGCTCGAGGCCGCGTCTGACCTCCTTCAGCGGGATCTCGGCACCGGAGACACAGAGCGTGATGTGCCACAGCTTCGACTGGGTGCGTTCCTGGCCCGTCACCGTCGGTTCCGGACCGGTGGTCCGTTCGTCCCTCCGGTCCGCGGACCTGCCCCCGTCGAAGCCTGGGCCTGCTCCGACGCTGGTCAGGGCGCGGCCACCCGTTCCTCGGGGCGGCGCCCCCGGGCGCGCTCGTCTCACCGGCGGCCTCCTGTGAATGTGTTGCTTTGCTGTACCCCGCAGTGTCCCTGCTACAAAGTGGACCAGTACGCGGCCCGGCTTGGGGCGGTTTTCGTGAAGGTCTCTGCCCGAAGGCTGGACTTTCAGCCGTTTCAGGGGTCGGTCAGGCGTGGAGAACGACAAGATCGTCCCTGTGTACGACTTCGCGCTCGTAGGCGGGGCCGAGTTCGCGGGCCAGGTCGCGGGTGGAGCGGCCGAGGAGCTGCGGAATCTCCTTGGCGTCGAAGTTGACGAGCCCGCGGGCGACCGGCCGGCCCCGCAGATCACGCAGTTCCACCGGGTCGCCCGCGGTGAACTCGCCCTCGACCGCGGCGATCCCGGCAGGCAGCAGCGAGCTGTGGCGCTCCACGACCGCCTGCACGGCCCCGTCGTCCAGGGTCAGCGAACCCTGCGGGGTGGAGGCGTGGGCGAGCCACAGGAGCCGGTCCGCGGAGCGGCGCCCGGTGCGGTGGAAGTAGGTGCCCGTGTCGCGGCCCGCCAGCGCGTCAGCCGCATGGCTCGCCGAGGTCAGGACGACCGGCACGCCGGCCGCGGTCGCGATCCGGGCGGCCTCGACCTTGGTGACCATGCCGCCGGTCCCGACGCCCGCCTTGCCGGCGCTGCCGATGCTGACGCCGGCCAGATCGGCGGGGCCGGTGATCTCCGCGATGCGGGTGGTGCCCGGGATGCTCGGGTCACCGTCGTAGAGGCCGTCCACGTCCGAGAGGAGGATCAGCAGATCGGCGCGGACCAGGTGGGCGACGAGCGCGGCGAGCCGGTCGTTGTCGCCGAAGCGGATCTCGTCGGTGGCGACGGTGTCGTTCTCGTTGACGATCGGCAGCGCGCCCATGTCCAGGAGCTGGTCCAGGGTGCGGTAGGCGTTGCGGTAGTGGGCGCGGCGGCTGGTGTCGTTGCTGGTGAGCAGGACCTGGCCGACGCGGACGCCGTAGCGGGCGAAGGAGGCCGTGTAGCGGGCGACGAGCAGCCCCTGGCCGACGCTGGCCGCGGCCTGTTGCCTGGCCAGGTCCTTGGGCCTGCGGTGCAGTCCGAGCGGGGCGAGTCCGGCCGCGATGGCGCCGCTGGAGACGAGGACGACCTCCCTCTCGCCGCCGCTGCGCACCTTGGCGAGCACGTCGACGAGTGCGTCGACCCGGTCGGCGTCGAGGCCTCCCGATGCGGTGGTGAGGGAGGAGGAACCGACCTTGACCACGATCCTGCGGGCCTCCGTGACGCCCTGCCTGGCCCCTGACACGCGCATCCCCCATGGTTCGCCTCGCTGGACCCCGCAATCTACGCGAGCGCGGAATCCGGCGCCTTCGCGTTCCGCACCGTGGACCCGCCTTCGTCCGAATCCGTCCCGTTCCGTATCTGTTCCGTACCGCGGCTCGTTGCAGGAGATGTCGGCTCCACCGTCGAAGAATTCGGCGAATCCCAGGAACAGGACGTGATCGCATGCGCCAGCTCTCCATCCACGGGGCCTGGGTGCACGAGCCCGAGGTCATCCCCGACAGCCGCGGCAGCTTCCACGAGTGGTTCAGGGCCTCGGACCTCGGGGAGGCCGCGGGGCATCCGCTGGGGCTCGCACAGGCCAACTTCTCCGTCTCCCGCCGGGGGACGCTGCGCGGGATCCACTTCGCCGACGTGCCGCCGGGCCAGGCGAAGTACGTGAAGTGCGTACGCGGCGCGGTGCTCGACGTGATCGTGGACGTCCGGGCCGGCTCGCCCACGTACAAGCGGTGGGAGGGTGTCCGCCTCGACGACACCGATCACCGGGCGGTCTACATCGCCGAGGGGCTCGGCCACGCCTTCATGGCGCTGACCGATGACGCCTGCGTCCTCTATCTGTGCTCGGAGGGCTACGCACCCGGCCGCGAGCACGGTATCGACCCGCTCGACCCGGAGCTGGGCATCGCCTGGCCGGCGGACATCGCGCCACTGCTGTCCGGGAAGGACGCCGGGGCGCCTTCGCTGGCCGAGGCGGAGCATCAGGGGCTGCTTCCCTCGTACGGGGAGTGCGAGGCGTACTACGCACGGCTGCGGACGGCCGGCCCTCCGCTTGCCGGGGTGCGGGCCGGCGGACCTGCGCTCAGCCGGGCCGGTCGCTGACCAGGCCTGTCCGGCCCCGATCCGCCGGACGGGCCTCAGGGCGTTCCGCGGCGAGCAGGGCCAGGAACGCCTCCTCCAGCGCGGTGCGCCAGTCCCGGATGGGCTCGATCCCGGCTGCCGCGAACCGGCCGTGCGCGAGCACGCTGTACGCGGGCCGGGGGGCCGGGCGGATATAGGCGTCGCTGGTGGTGGGCCGGACACGGGCCGGGTCGGCGCCGAGCAGCCGGAAGATCTCCCGGGTGAGACCGAACCAGGTGGTCTCGCCGCCGCTGGTGCCGTGGTAGACGCCCGCCGGGGCGGTGGAGTCGAGCGCGGCCTGTCCGAGCCGGATCAGCCGCCCGGCCAGATCGACGGTCCAGGTGGGCTGTCCGCACTGGTCGTCCACCACGTCGAGGGTGTCCTTGACGCCCTCCAGCCTGATCATCGTCCGGACGAAGTTGGCGCCGCCCGCGCCGTAGAGCCAGGCGGTGCGCACGACGTAGCCCGTGTCGGGGAGGGTCTCCAGCACGGCGCGTTCGCCGGCCAGTTTGGTGCGGCCGTAGGCGCTGCGCGGCGCGGTGGGGGCGTCCTCGGCGTAGGGCCGTCCGCCGTCCCCGGCGAACACGTAGTCGGTGGAGACGTGGATCAGTACGGCGCCGTACGCGCGGCAGGCCGCGGCGAGGACCGCGGGTCCGGTGCCGTTGACCCGGAGCGCGGCTTCCTCCTGGCTCTCGGCCTCGTCGACGGCGGTCCAGGCCGCGCAGTTGACCACGACGGCCGGGCGGTGCGTGGCGAACACCTCGTGGACCCGGTCGGGGTCGGCGATGTCCAAGGCCGTGCGGTCCGCGGCGACGGCGGTGACGCCCTCGTGGGCGAGGGCGGCCATGAGGTCCTGTCCGAGCATTCCGGCGGCCCCGGTGACCAGCCAGACCGGGCTCACAGGACTGCCCTCTCCTTGAGCGGCTCCCACCAGGAGCGGTTCTCGCGGTACCACCGCACGGTCTCGGCGAGCCCGCTGCGGAAGTCCTTGCGGGGCTCGTAACCGAGCTCCTCGCGGATCCTGGTGCAGTCGACGGAGTAGCGCCGGTCGTGGCCCTTGCGGTCCTCGACGTAGGTGACATCGGTGTCCCAGTCGGCACCGCACGCCTCCAGGAGCAGTCCGGTGAGCTCCTTGTTGGAGAGCTCGGTGCCGCCGCCGATGTTGTAGACCTCGCCGGCGCGGCCCTTGGTGCGGACGAGTTCGATGCCCTGGACGTGGTCGTCGATGTGCAGCCAGTCGCGGACGTGGGCGCCGTCGCCGTACAGCGGGACCGGCCGGCCCTCCAGCAGGTTGGTGACGAAGAGCGGGATGACCTTCTCGGGGAAGTGGTGGTGCCCGTAGTTGTTGGAGCAGCGGGTCACGCGCACGTCGAGTCCGTGGGTGCGGTGGTAGGAGAGTGCGATCAGGTCGCTCGACGCCTTGGAGGCGGAGTACGGGGAGTTGGGGGCGAGCGGTTCGCTCTCGGTCCAGGAGCCCTCGTCGACCGATCCGTAGACCTCGTCGGTGGAGATGTGCACGAAGGTCCTGACGCCGGCCCGGTGAGCGGCGTCGACGAGGGTGTGGGTGCCCAGGACGTTGGTGCGGACGAACTCGGCGCCGCCGTCGATGGAGCGGTCCACGTGTGATTCGGCAGCGAAGTGCACCACCTGGTCGTGCCCGGCCATGAGGCCTCCGACGAGCTCCGCGTCACAGATGTCGCCCTGCACGAACGAGAATCCGGGGTGGTCGCGCACCTCGTCGAGGTTGGCCGGATTGCCCGCGTAGGTGAGCTTGTCGAGCACGGTGACGGCGACGTCGCCGGGGCCGCCCGGACCCAGCAGCGTACGGACGTAGTGGGAGCCGATGAAGCCGGCGCCGCCGGTCACCAGGATGTGGGTGGTCATGACGAGATCTGCACCTTGCTGTGGTCGCCGAGGACGAGTCGGTGGGCGGACGGGCTGCGGGGCGCGGGGGTCACCTCGACCTCGTGGCCGATGAGGGAGGCCTCGACGCGGCGGACACCGTCGATCGAGGCTCCCCGCAGCACGATGGAGTACTCGATCTCGCTGTCCTCGATCCGGCAGTCATGGGCGACCGAGGTGAACGGTCCGACATAGGCGTCGCTGATCACCGAGCGGGCGCCGATGATGGCGGGCCCGACGATCCGGCTGCGGGTGACGCGGGCGCCCGGCTCGATCCGGACCCGGCCGATGATCTCGCTCTCGTCGTCGACGTGGGCGCCCTGGGTACACGGTTCGACGGTCTCCAGCACGGTGCGGTTGACCTCCAGCATGTCGGTGACGTTGCCGGTGTCCTTCCAGTAACCGCGGATCGTGGTGGAGCGGACATCGCGCTCCTGGTCGATCAGCCACTGGATGGCGTGGGTGATCTCCAGCTCACCGCGCCACGACGGGCGGATGGAGCGGACGGCCTCGTGGATGACCCGGGTGAAGAGGTAGACGCCGACGAGCGCCAGGTCGCTCTTGGGCTCCTTCGGCTTCTCCTCCAGGGCCACGACCCTGCCGTCCCCGTCGAGTTCGGCGACACCGAACGAGGTCGGGTCGGGCACCTGGGTCAGGAGGATCTGGGCGTCGGGCCGGTCCGCGCAGAACCCCTCGACCAGACCGGCGATCCCTCCGACGATGAAGTTGTCACCGAGGTACATGACGAAGTCGTCGTCACCCAGGAAGCGCTGGGCGATCAGGACCGCGTGCGCGAGGCCGAGCGGCTCGGACTGCGGGATGTAGGTGACGTCGATGCCGAACCGGGAGCCGTCGCCGACCGCCGCGCGGATCTCCTCCTCGGTGTCCCCCACGATGATGCCGACCTCGGTGATGCCGGCTTCCGCGATGGCTTCGAGTCCGTAGAACAGCACCGGTTTGTTCGCCACCGGGACCAGCTGTTTGGCCGAGGTATGAGTAATGGGACGAAGCCGGGTGCCTGCCCCACCGGAAAGTACGAGAGCCTTCACAGTTCTGCCCCACGATGATTCGGCGGTTCTGTCGCAGTGGCTGCGACCTACCGGGTGACCTTAGTCAGATCCGGCCGCTCATCCGCAGCGAAACAGCTCCGTCGACCCGCTTACCGACTCATCCGGAGGAAAAGCGACGGGCCCCCGTAACCATTCGGCTTCGTTTCGCACTCACCGGTTCACGAAAACCGCCATGCACATGCGTGATGCCGAACTCGATGTCGAACTCGATGTCGAATTTCTCGGATGTCACACACCCCTTTCGCGCACACCTTTCGTGCATACCTTTCGCGCCCACTCGACCGCCGCTCGATCAGCCGCTCGATCTGCGGGCGGCGTCCCGGGACACGGACGACCGCGCCTCTACGGGTGGCGCAGGCGCCAGCCCTGCCAGGCGGATTCGATCATCTCGTCGACGCCGTACCGGGCCGACCAGCCCAGCTCCGCGCGGATCCGCTCCGCGCCCGCGACCACGCGTGCCGGGTCTCCGGCGCGGCGGGCGGTCACCTCGGGGGCGATGTCCCCGCGGTCCGTCGCCCTGAGGATGCGGTCGACCATCTCGCGCACGGAGCTGCCCTCGCCACGGCCGATGTTCAGCGTGAGATCCGTGCCGGGCCCGGCCCCCTCCAGCCGGCGGGCGGCCGCGAGGTGGGCGGAGGCGATGTCCTCCACATGGATGTAGTCGCGGATGCAGGTGCCGTCGGGCGTCGCGTAGTCGTCGCCGAAGATCCGCGGACCCTCGCCGGCCTGAAGGCGCTCGAAGACCATCGGGATGAGGTTGAACACCCCGCCGTCGGCCAGTTCGGGCGTGGCCGCGCCGGCGACGTTGAAGTAGCGGAGCGAGGCGCAGCGCAGTCCGTGGGCCCGGGCGGCGGCGTGGATCAGCCATTCGCCGACGAGCTTGGTCTCCCCGTACGGGCTCATCGGCGCGCAGGGGGTGTCCTCGGTGACGAGGTCGACGTCGGGCATGCCGTAGACGGCGGCCGACGAGGAGAACACCAGGCGGTCGGCTCCGGCCGCGACCATGCTCTCCAGCAGCACCTCCAGACCGGTCACGTTCTCCCGGTAGTAGTGGAGGGGCCGCTCGACGGACTCGCCGACCTGCTTCTTGCCCGCGACATGCACCACGCCTGTCACGGCGTGGTCATGGATCGTCGCGTCCAGGGCCTGCCGGTCCAGCACGCTGCCGGTGACCAGGGGCACCCCGTCGGGCACGCTCCCGGCGTTGCCCGTCGACAGGTCGTCGTACACGACCACCTGCAGACCTCCGGCGAGCATCGCCCGCACGACGTGCGCACCGATGTATCCGGCCCCGCCCGTAACCATCCACGTCATTCTGTGCGTCTCTCCCTCTGTAAACGACCACCTCCGCGCACGGCTCTACGGAAAGGTTCACTCTACGTGCACGGAATTTGAATCGGACAAATAATCAGATCAGTATTATCGTCGCTGTGAAGTCTTGTCCGGGTGACATCCATGGAACCCGGCCGGTGAGGCCGGAACAAACACGAGACCACGGCAGGCGGATGGCAATCAATTACGCTGTTCAGGTGTTCAGGCGCTCCCCCCATGATTCCTTGATGCGAATCAACGCCTACGCACGGACCCCGTAGACGGCTCTCTGGACTGGTGAAGGATGCCTCGACTGACACTCATCGTGCCTGCGTACAACGTGCAGGCGTATGTTCGGGAGTGCCTCGACTCCGTATTGCAACAGGACTTCACCGACTTCGAAATCGTCGCCGTGGACGACTGCTCGCCGGACGGCTCCGGTGCCATCCTCGACGAGTACGCGGCACGTGACGCCCGGGTCCGGGTGCTCCATCTCGGCGAGAACGTGGGGCTGGGACACGCCCGTAACGCCGGAATCGAACAGGCGACCGGCGACTATCTGCTCTTCCTCGACAGTGACGACACCCTGACGCCCGGCTCGCTGAGCGCCATCGCCGGCCGGCTGGACGCGACGGACGACCCCGAGATCCTGATCTACGACTACATGCGCAGCTACTGGGACGGCCGGCTGCTGCCCAACCGGCGGGCCGATCTCCTCGGCCCCGGCGAGCCCGTGGCCTTCCCCCTGTCGGAGCGGCCCGAGCTGCTCGACCTGCTGCAGATCGTCTGGAACAAGGCCTACCGCCGCGATTTCGTCGAGGCACACGGGTTCCGGTTCCCGTCCGGGTACTACGAGGACGCCCCCTGGACGTACACCACCCTGGTCGCGGCGGAACGCATCGCACTGCTCGACCGCACGTGCGTGCTCTACCGGCAACGACGTGAAGGCGGAAACATCCTTCGCACGGTCAGCCGCAAGCACTTCGACGTATTCGACCAGTACGACCGCGTATTCGCCTATCTGGACGACCATCCGGAACACGATTCCTGGCGCCCCGCACTCTTCGCCAAAATGGTCGACCACTATCTCACCGTCATGGAAAAGCCGGGCCGCCTCCCCAAGAATGCGCGGTCCGACTTCTTCCACCGGGCGGCCGCCGACTACAAGCGCCGGCTGCCCGAAGGATTCGAGCGTCCGGGCGGTGGCCGCGGTTACAAGTACGCGCTGCTCGGCAAGGATTCCTATCTGGCCCTGACCGGTGTCACCCGGGCGAACCGGGTACGCCACCGGGCACGGGCGCGCAACAGCGAGCGCGTCGACCGGGCCAAGCAGGCCGCGATGCGGGTGTTCTACCGGTCCCAGCTGCGGCTGCCGATGGACGCGAACCTCGCGGTGTTCTCCGCCTACTGGAGCCGGGGCTACTCGTGCAACCCCGCGGCCATCGATGCCGAGCTGGCCCGGCTGGCCCCGCACATCCGCCGGGTCTGGGCGGTGCGCGCGGAGCACGTGAGCCGGGTGCCGAAGGGCGTCGAGGTGGCCGTCGTCGGCTCCCGCGAGTACTGGACGGCGCTGGCCCGCGGCACGTACTTCATCAACAACGTGAATTTCACGGACGCGCTGGTCAAGCGCCAGGGCCAGATCCATCTGCAGACCCATCACGGCACCCCGCTGAAGACGATGGGCCTCGACCAGGCCAACTACCCGGCCTCCACGAGCATGAAGATGGAAGACCTGTTGCGGCGGTGCGATCGCTGGGACTACAGCCTTTCGTCCAACAACTTCTCCACCTCGGTGTGGGAGCGGGTCTATCCGTGCTCGTACACCTCACTGGAGACCGGCTATCCGCGCAACGACGTGCTGATCAACGCCGGAGCCCAGGAGGTCGCGCAGGCCCGTCGCGAACTCGGTGCGGCGGACGGCTCCAAGGTCTTTCTGTACATGCCGACCCACCGTGAGTACCAGAAGGAATTCACTCCGCGGATCGACCTCGAGGAACTGGCCGATGAGCTGGGCCCCGACGTCACACTGCTGGTGCGGGGCCACTACTTCTACAAGGCCACCGGCCGGCTCGCCGAGCTCCAGGCCAGCGGCCGCGTGATCGACGTCTCCGCGTACCGGAGCGTGGAGCAGCTCTACCTCGCGGCCGACGCCCTGATCACCGACTACTCGTCGGCGATGTTCGACTACGCCAACCTCGACCGGCCCATCGTGATCTTCGCCGACGACTGGGAAACGTACAAGGTCGTCCGCGGCAGCTACTTCGACCTCATGGCCGAGCCCCCCGGCGCCGTCGCCACCAGTCAGGTACAGCTCACCGAGATCCTTCGGTCCGGCGAGTGGCAGAGCCCGGCGTCCGCCGCTCTGCGCAGCGCGTTCCGCGAGCGCTTCTGCGACTTCGACGACGGGCGGGCCTCGGAGCGTGTCGTCCGCAGAGTCTTCCTGAACGAGGAGAACCTCCTTCCCGTCGTACCGCTCGCCGACCGCAGGACGGCACCCACCCCAGCCCAGGCGCTCGAGCTGTTCGAGCGGGTCTGACCCGAAAGGAAACTGCAGCCCATGGCCCCTCGTCTCAGTGTCATCGTGCCGATCTACAGCGTGGAGCAGTATCTGCCCGCCTGCCTGGACTCACTGGCTGCGCAGACCCTCAAGGACCTCGAAGTCATCATGGTGAATGACGGGTCCCCCGACAATTCGGCCGCCATCGCGGCCGAGTACGAGGCCCGCGACCCGCGGTTCCGGCTGATCACCAAGGAGAACGCCGGCCTCGGCGCCGCACGGAACACGGGGCTCGGACTGCTCGCCCCCGAGAGCGAGTTCGTCGCGTTCGTCGACAGCGACGACATGATTCCGCCGGACGCCTACCGCCTCATGCTGGCAAGTCTGGACGAGAGCGGTTCGGACTTCATCACGGGCAACGTGCTGCACATCAACAGGACCAAGGTGTGGCAGTCCCCGATGCACCGCATCCTCGCCGGCGGCGCCGTCCAGCGGACCCATGTGTCCGTGAACAGGAAGCTGCTCAACGACAAGATCGCCTGCAACAAGGTCTTCCGGCGCTCGTTCTGGGAGAAGCACCGGCTGGCCTTCCCCGAAGGTGTGCTCTACGAGGACGTTCCGGTCATCGTGCCCGCGCAGTTCCTGGCCGAGGCCGTCGACATCATCAGCACCCCCACGTACTACTGGCGGTTGCGCGAGGGTGAGGGCACCCCGTCCATCACCCAGCGCAGGACCGAACCGAAGGCCGTACGCGACCGTTCTGCCGCGGTGGAGTCGGTGAGCCGCTTCTTCGGCAAGCAGCCCGGGGAAGAGGCCGCGGCGCTGAAGCGCGAGTACGACCGCACCGTCCTCAAGGGCGATCTGCGGATCTTCCTCAACGTGCTTCCCGACGGGGACGAGGAGTTCCGCGCCGAGTTCCTGCGGGTCATCAACCAGTTCCTGAACCAGGTGGATCCGCAGGTGGTCATGGAGCTGACCGCCACCCAGCGGATCAAATGGCTGCTGGTGCGCAAGCACGCCATGACCGAGCTGGTCGAGCTGATCAATTCCGAGCGGCGCGGCGACCCGGTCGAGATCGAGGGGCGGCTCCGGAAGTACGCAAGCTTCTCCGCCCTGGACCACAGTGCCGACCTGATACCCAAGCGGGCTCGACGGATCGACCCCGACCTCACGCCCCGTGCTCCGCTCCAGAAGGTCACCTGGGAGAACGGGAAACTGCGTCTGTCCGGCCATGCGTGGATCGACCGGATCGACCAGTCGACGAAGCACAGCGCCGTCAAGGTTCTGGCGCTCAAGAAGCACGGCTCGCGACGACGTACGGTGCTGCCCCTGCGCAACGTCTACAGCCCGGAGTGCACCGCGGTGTCCCCCCGGAAGCAGAACAACTACGACTGGGCGGGCTGGGAGCTGCTGTTCGACCCCGCAAAGCTCCGCAAGGGCGGCCAGTGGGTGGAGGGCACCTGGCACGTCGGCCTGGGCATCGCCTCCGCGGGGCTGGTCCGCAAGCGGGCCGTGCACGCGAGTGGAGCGGGTGCGGCCAATCATTCGCCGTACCAGTGGCTGGACGAGAACTTCCGGCTGCTCCCCAACACCTCCACGGGTGCCCTGAAGCTGCGTGTCGAGCGGGTACGCGCCCTGATCACCGGTCACCGTGCCGTGGACGAGAGCGTGGAGATCGAGGGTGAGATCCGCGTCCCGCTGACGGCGGGCGAGTCGGTGAACCTGGAAGTCTCCAACCGCAAGAGCGGGGAGGTCATCTCCTACCCCACCGTCCTGAAGCCCGCTCCGGACGGCCGCGCCTCCTTCCGGGTCCTGGTGCCGCTCAAGGATGTCGCGCTGCTGCCCGAGCACCAGGACATGGCCGACGAAGGAACCGCCACGGAGGGCGCCAACCCGGCCCTGGCCTCACGGCGCAACTGGAGCACCGAGCTCGTCGCCACCGCCCCGGACGGGACGGAGCGCCGGTTCGGCACCGTGGTCCGTGACGGACTTGCCGACCGCCAGATCCGGCTCCCCGCCACCCTCGCCCAGGCCGCCGAGCGGAACGAGCTCGCGCTGATCGCGGGAAGCAACGGCTATCTGAAGTTCTCCGGACGCCCGGTCCAGGCCAGGATGACCGCTGTGCAGATGGTCGAGGGCGAGTACATCGTCCACGGTTCCACGCCGGCCGATCTGAGCGATCCCTCCTTCCTCATCAAGGCCCGTGACTTCTTCGACGAGAAGACCGTGCCGCTGCAGGTCCTCCCGGACGGTACGTTCGTCGCCAGGTTCACGCCCTCGGCCATGCCGAGCCCCAACGGCCCCCGCCCGCTGAAGAGCGGCCGGTGGAACTTCTACCTGCGGTCCGGGGACGGCAGCCCCGACGTACCCTTCGTCATCGACCGCCTCGCGGTGCCGGCCTTCCCGGTCTCCGGCGAACACGCAGGCCGTGAGTACCACTTCGAGTCCCGCTGGTACGACTTCCCCCAGCTGCAGTGCCCCTCCGATCTGACCATCCTCGAACGCGGCCGCTACCGGCAGGACAAGCTGCACCGCGAGGTGTACGAGGCCGGCCGCGCGAAGCCGCTGCGCGACGCCGTGCTGTACATCAGCTACAACGGCAAGCAGTACTCCGACAGCCCTCGCGCCATCCACGAGGAGCTGCTCCGGCGCAATGCGGATGTCGAGCACCTGTGGCTGGTCAGGGACGGGCAGGTGGACCTCCCGCCGACGGCCGAGAAGGTCCGCTTCTGGGGAACCGAGTGGTACGACGCGCTGGCTCGCTGTCGGTACATCGTGACCAACGCCCATCTCCCCCACTGGATCGAGCGCCGGCCGGGGCAGGTCATCGTCCAGACCTGGCACGGCACCATGCTGAAGAAGATCGGCCTGGACATCGACGCGCCGAAGTTCAATCCGCAGTACCACGACCAGCTCCAGCAGGAGTCCCGCAGCTGGAACATGCTGGTGTCCTCCAACCGGTTCAGCACCCCGATCCTCAAGCGGGCCATGGGATACGACGGCGAGATCGTCGAGACCGGCTATCCGCGCAACGACTACCTCTACGCACCCGACCTGAAGGCCCGGGCCAAGGAGATCAAGGCACGGATCGGGCTCCCGGACGACAGGAAGGTCGTGCTCTACGCCCCGACCTGGCGCGACGACCTGGCACACCGGCAGGGGCAGTTCAAGTTCGATCTGCGGCTGGACATCCAGCAGGCGCGGGAGCGTCTCGGTGACGATCACATCCTGCTGATCCGCCGCCATTCCAACGTGGTGGACAGCATCCCCGGGGCAGGGAACGGATTCGTCTTCGACGTGTCCGAGTACCCCGACATCGCCGATCTCTACCTCATCGCCGACGTCATGATCACGGACTACTCGTCCGTGATGTTCGACTACGCGCATCTCCGGCGGCCGATGCTCTTCTTCACCTACGACCTGGAGCACTACCGGGACAAGCTGCGCGGCTTCTACTTCGACTTCGAGAACGACGCGCCCGGCCCGCTGATCAGCACGTCCGAGGAGCTGATCGGCGCGATCCGCGACATCGACGAGGTGGCGGCCGCACACGAGGAGCGCTACGAGCGGTTCCACGAGCTCTTCTGCGACCTGGACGACGGCCACGCCTCGGGCCGCGTGGTGGACCGCATGCTGGAGAAGGCGGAGGAACTCGCCGACGAACGAGAGTAGCGAGCACGAAAGCCGGGCACGGCCGGATGATCCGGCCGTGCCCGGCTTTCAAGAAGCCCCGAGCCTTACGCGAACGGGTCGAACTCCTGGTACTCCTTGCTGACGTCGTCGCGCTCTTCCTCACGGTCGCGCCGACGCTGCGCGGCCGGACGCGGCTCCTCGAGCCGGTGGTCCTCGCCACGGCGGCCGAGCATCTCCGCACCGGCCGTCACCGTCGGCTCCCAGTCGAAGACGACGGCGTTGTCCTCGGCCCCGATGGCCACCCCGTCGCCCGCCCGGGCTCCGGCCTTGCGCAGCGCGTCCTCGACACCGAGCCGGTTCAGCCTGTCCGCCAGGTATCCGACGGCCTCGTCGTTGTTGAAGTCGGTCTGGCGCACCCAGCGCTCCGGCTTCTCGCCACGCACCCGGTAGATGCCGTCGTCCTCCAGGACCACGGTGAAACCGGCGTCGTCCACGGCCTTGGGCCGGATGACGATACGGGTCGCCTCCTCCACCGGCTTGGCGGCACGCGCCTCGGCGATGACGCCGGCCAGCGCGAAGGAGAGCTCCTTGAGACCGGTACGGGCGACCGCCGACACCTCGAAGACGCGGTAGCCGCGGGCCTCCAGGTCCGGGCGGATCATCTCCGCGAGGTCCTGGCCGTCCGGGATGTCGATCTTGTTGAGGACGACGATGCGGGGCCGGTCCTCCAGACCCCCGTAAAGCTTCAGTTCCTCCTCGATCATGTCGAGGTCGGAGAGCGGGTCACGGTCGGACTCCAGCGTCGCCGTGTCCAGCACGTGCACGAGCACCGAGCAGCGCTCGACGTGCCGCAGGAACTCCAGGCCGAGGCCCTTGCCCTGGCTGGCGCCCGGGATCAGGCCCGGTACGTCGGCGATGGTGTAGACGGTGCTGCCCGCGGTGACCACGCCCAGGTTCGGGACGAGGGTCGTGAACGGGTAGTCGGCGATCTTCGGCTTGGCCGCCGAGAGCACCGAGATCAGGGAGGACTTGCCGGCGCTCGGGTAGCCCACCAGGGCCACGTCGGCGACGGTCTTGAGCTCCAGGACGATGTCCCGGCTCTCACCGGGCTCGCCGAGCAGCGCGAAGCCGGGGGCCTTGCGCCGGGCGGAGGCCAGCGCGCCGTTGCCGAGGCCGCCGCGGCCGCCCTGGCCGGCGACGAACATGGTGCCCTGGCCGACCAGGTCGGCGAGCACGTTGCCGTCCGTGTCGAGCACGACGGTGCCGTCCGGCACGGGCAGGATCAGGTCCTGGCCCTCCTTGCCGGTGCGGTTGTCACCGGCACCGGGCTGGCCGTTGGTGGCCTTGCGGTGGGGGTGGTGGTGATAGTCGAGGAGCGTGGTGACGGCCTGGTCGACGATCAGGGTCACATCGCCGCCACGGCCGCCGTTGCCGCCGTCCGGGCCGCCGAGCGGCTTGAACTTCTCACGGTGAACGGAGGCGCAGCCGTGGCCCCCGTTACCCGCGGCGGCATGCAGCTCGACGCGGTCCACGAAGGTGGTCATGGTTGGAACCTCCAGTTACATACGTGCAGAAATGTCTCGCTCGTGCTCCTGTAGGAGCAACACGCGAAAGGCGGACCCACTTCCCGTAACAGGAAGTGAGGTCCGCCTCCACGTCATACCGCTCGACGAGCGCCGAAAATCAGCCGGCGATCGGAACGATGTTCACGACCTTGCGGCCACGGTGCGTGCCGAACTCGACCGCACCGGCGGCGAGGGCGAACAGCGTGTCGTCGCCGCCACGGCCGACGCCCGTGCCCGGGTGGAAGTGGGTGCCGCGCTGGCGGACCAGGATCTCACCGGCGTTGACGGCCTGACCGCCGAAGCGCTTCACGCCGAGCCGCTGAGCATTGGAATCGCGCCCGTTCCGGGTGGACGATGCGCCCTTCTTGTGTGCCATGTGTTCTCAGTCCCTTACTTCGCAGCCGCGGGGATGCCGGTGACCTTGATCGCCGTGTACTGCTGGCGGTGACCCTGGCGACGGCGGTAACCGGTCTTGTTCTTGTAGCGAAGGATGTCGATCTTCGCGCCCTTGTGGTGGTCCACAATCTCGGCCTGGACCTTGATGCCGTCCAGCACCCACGGGTCGCTGGTCACGGCGTCGCCGTCGACAACGAGCAGGGTAGAGAGCTCTACCGTGTCGCCAACCTTGGCGGTGGGAATCTTGTCAACCTCAACGATGTCGCCGACAGCAACCTTGTGCTGGCGACCACCGCTGCGCACGATGGCGTACACGCGGATCTCACTCTCACTCGAAGCGGAAACCTCTGAAGCCAGCCGCTCACACGGGTCCGGGGACCCGTGATGATCCGGATTGGATGAGCGGCCTCTCCCGAACGAGCGGGAGGTGAGTGCTCAGAGGTGTGGCGAAACAAACGCCGACGGTCAAGATTACGGGGACCTGTACAGCCCGGTCAAACCGGGCTCCGTTCCCGGGCCCGGCTTCAGGACCCGGCAGCCCTGACGTACTCGGCGTAGGCGTCCCGGATCCCGTCCGGGGACAGGTCCAGATGCTCCAGGATCGTGTAGCGGCCGGGTCTGGTCCGGGGTGCGTAGCCGACCACCGAGACGAACTCCTCCGCGCTGAACCCGATCTCCTCCGCGGTGACCGGCAGGCCGTGGCGCCGCAGCGTCTCGGCCATCCGTACGGACTCCTGATGCGCGCCGCGCAGGTGCATCGCGAACGCCGCGCCCAGCCCGCACTGCTCGCCGTGGCTCGCCGCACGCTTGGGAAAGAGCAGGTCGAAGGCGTGGTTGATCTCGTGGCAGGCGCCGGATGCGGGACGGCTGTCCCCCGACACCGACATCGAGATTCCGGTCAGCACCAGCCCCTCGGCCAGCACCTGGAGGAAGCCGTCGTCCGCGAGGGTCCCGGGGTGGCGCAGCACGGCCTCGCCGGCCTGCCGGGCCATCGCGGCGGCCAGCCCGTCCATGTCCTCGCCGTTGACCCGGTGAGCGAGCTCCCAGTCCGCCACCGCGGAGATGTTCGAGAGCGCGTCACCGATCCCGGACCGCACGAAGCGCACCGGTGCCTCACGGATGATGTCGAGGTCGATCACGACGGCGATCGGGTTCGGGACACCGTACGAGCCACGGCCCGCGTCGTTGTCCAGCGTGGCCACCGGTGAGCACAGACCGTCGTGGGACAGGTTCGTCGCCACGGCGACCAGCGGCAGCCCGACGCGCGCCGCGGCGAACTTCGCACAGTCGATGATCTTCCCGCCGCCGAGGCCGACGACGGCGTCGTACCGGCCGGACTTCATGGCCTCCGCGAGCTTGACGGCATCGTCCAGAGTGCCGCCGCCCACCTCGAACCAGGAAGCGCCCGGCAGACTGTCCGAGAGCCGCTCCCGCAACGCCCGGCCGGAACCCCCGCTGATCGCGATCGCCAGCTTGCCCGAGCCGGAGATCCGCTGATCGGCGAGGACGACCGCCAGATCGGCCAGCGCGCCCGACCGGATGTCGACGACGACCGGCGCGGGGATCAGCCGGGTCAGTACTGGCACGCGATCTTCCTGCCCTTGGCCAGGTCCTCGTGGTTGTCGATCTCGACCCACATGACGTCGCCGATCGGCTCCACGTCGACCTTGAAGCCGCGGTTGACGAGCTCCTGGTAGCCGTCCTCGTAGTACAGGTCCGGGTCACGCAGATACGTGGTCCTCAGCGCGTCCGCGAGCTCCTCGGCGGCCTCTCCCTCGATGAGGGTGACACCGATGTACTCGCCGGTGGCCTCGGCCGGGTCCATCAGCTTCGTGATCCGCCGAACACCCTTCCCGGGGTCGACCACGACCTTCATCTCCTCGTCGGCGAGCTGCTTCACCGTGTCGAGGGCGAGGATGATCCTCTTGCCCTCGCCGCGTGCGGCGAGCAGCGTCTTCTCGACGGAGACGGGGTGCACGGTGTCGCCGTTGGCGAGGATCACGCCGTCCTTGAGGGCGTCACGACCGCACCAGAGGGAGTAGGCGTTGTTCCACTCCTCGGCCTTGTCGTTGTCGATCAGCGTGAGCGTGACACCGTACTTCGCCTCAAGGGCGGCCTTGCGCTCGTACAGGGCCTCCTTGCGGTAGCCCACGATGATCGCGACGTCCGTCAGGCCCACCTCGGCGAAGTTGCCCAGTGTCAGGTCGACGACGGTCAGGCTCTCCTCGTCCCCCTCGGGGCCGACCGGCACCAGGGCCTTGGGAAGCGTGTCGGTGTAGGGGCGCAGACGGCGGCCTGCGCCGGCCGCCAGAATCATGCCGATCATGAGGGTTCTCCTCGGTCCATGGTGTGGATGGCTCGGATGGGGTGCGTGCGGGGGCGGTCGCTCAGAGCTCGGCGGCCACGAAGGCGCGCAGCCAGGTACGGAAGTCCGGACCCAGGTCCTCGCGCTCGCAGGCGAGTCTGACGATGCTCCGCAGATAGTCGCCGCGGTCGCCGGTGTCGTAGCGGCGGCCGCGGAAGACGATGCCGTGCACCGGACCGCCGAGCCTCTCGTCGGCGGCCAGCTGCTGCAGCGCGTCGGTCAGCTGGATCTCGCCGCCCCGGCCCGGCTCCGTGTCACGCAGCACTCCGAACACGGCGGGGTCCAGGACATAGCGTCCGATGACCGCCAGATTACTGGGGGCGTCGCCGGTCTCCGGCTTCTCGACGAGTCCGGTGACCCGGACGACGTCGTCCTCCGGCGTGGTCTCCACCGCGGCGCATCCGTACAGGTGGATCTGCTCGGGTGCGACCTCCATCAGCGCGACGACGCTGCCGCCCTCGCGCTCCTGGATCTCGGTCATGCGGGCCAGCAGCGGGTCGCGCGGGTCGATCAGGTCGTCGCCGAGCAGAACCGCGAAGGGCTCGGCGCCCACATGCGGTTCCGCGCACAGGACGGCGTGCCCGAGACCCTTCGGGTCGCCCTGCCGGACGTAGTGCACGGTCGCCAGGTCACTGGACTCCTGGACCCGGTCCAGCCGTTCGCCGTCACCCTTGCGGGTGAGCGCCGACTCCAGCTCGTGGTTCCGGTCGAAGTGGTCCTCCAGCGCACGCTTGTTGCGCCCGGTGATCATCAGCACGTCGGTCAGCCCCGCGGCGGCCGCCTCCTCCACGACGTACTGGATCGCCGGCTTGTCGACCACCGGCAGCATCTCCTTGGGCGTCGCCTTCGTCGCCGCCAGAAACCGGGTACCGAGCCCGGCGGCAGGTACGACAGCCTTCTGGATCCTGTGCATGTGCTGAGACTTCCGTGTGGGGGCGGGAGCGGCCGGCACCGGAACGCAGCAGGCCGGCCCCGTGGAGGGACCGGCCTGACTGCGTCACGCGCGGTGCGAGGAGATCAGACCTCGTCGGCCGAAGCCGTGACGGCGGACGAGGACTGCTCAGCCGCCACCGTCTTCTTCGCCGCCGCCTTCTTGGCCGTCGTCTTCTTCGCGACGGTCTTCTTGGCCGCCGTCTTCTTGACGGCCGCCTTCTTGGCCGTGACCTTCTTCGCGGTCTTGCGGGCCGCCTTCTTGGCCGGTGCCGGTTCGGCCTCGGCCTCGGTGGCGGACTCCGGCTCGACGGCCGGCTCGGCACCCGTCACCACGACGACCGCGGCGTCCTCGGCACCTGCGGGGGAACCCGCGGGCGCCGTGGCCTTACGGGTCGCCCGGCGCCGGGCACGCGGCGGTGCGGCCGGCTCCTCGGCAGGGGCCTCGACGTGCGGCGCCTCGACGACCGGGTCCTCCGCGGCGACCGGGTCGGCGTCGGACACCGGCTCCTCGGCAACCGGGGCGGGCTCGGGGACCACGACCGGCTCGGCGGCCGGGGCGGGCGAACCCGCCGGGGCGGTCGCCTTACGGGTCGCCCGACGGCGCGTACGGCCCTGCGGCGCCTCGGCCGGGACCTCGGCAACCGGGGTCTCGGCAGCCGGCTCCGGTGCCACGACCGGCTCCGGCTCCACCACGGGCTCCGGGGTCACGACCGGCTCGGCCACCGGGGCCGGGGCGGACGCGGACCGCGGGGCGCCGGCCGGGGCCGTCGCCTTACGGGTCGCCCGACGCCGGCCACGGCCGCGCGAAGCGGCCGCCTCGGCCTCGGCCGGGCTGCTGTACAGCTCCTCGTCCGGGACGAACTCCGGCTCGGGAAGCGCCAGCGGAGCGGCCACCTCCGCAGCCACCTCCGCCTCGGTCTCGACGTCGGTGTCCGCCTCGGAGACGTGCTCGTGGTCGTGGTCGTGGTCGTGCTCCTGGCCCGAACCGCCACGGCGCTTCTTCGAACGCTTGCCGGTGCCGCCGCCACCTGCCGAGGTGGGCTGCTCCATGTGCACGATCACGCCGCGCCCGTTGCAGTGGACACAGGTCTCGGAGAAGGACTCCAGCAGACCCTGGCCGACCCGCTTGCGGGTCATCTGGACCAGGCCCAGCGAGGTGACCTCGGCGACCTGGTGCTTCGTACGGTCGCGTCCCAGGCACTCCAGCAGACGCCGCAGCACCAGATCCCGGTTGGACTCCAGCACCATGTCGATGAAGTCGACGACGACGATGCCTCCGAGGTCGCGCAGCCGCAGCTGGCGCACGATCTCCTCGGCCGCCTCCAGGTTGTTCTTGGTGACGGTCTCCTCGAGGTTGCCACCCTGCCCGGTGAACTTGCCGGTGTTGACGTCGACGACGACCATGGCCTCGGTCTTGTCGATCACCAGCGAGCCGCCGCTCGGCAGGTAGACCTTGCGGTCCAGCGCCTTCATGAGCTGCTCGTCGATCCGGTACGTCGCGAAGATGTCGACCTCGGAGGTCCACCGCGACAGCCGGTCCGTCAGGTCGGGCGCCACGTGCGAGACGTAGCCGTGGATGGTCTCCCACGCCTCGTCACCGCTGACGATGACCTTGGAGAAGTCCTCGTTGAAGATGTCGCGGACGACCCGGACGGTCATGTCCGGCTCGCCGTAGAGCAGCGTCGGCGCGTTGGAGCTGCCGCTGCTCTTCGACTTCTTCTGGATGTCCTCCCACTGCTGCTGCAGCCGCTCGACGTCGCGGCGCAGCTCGTCCTCGCTCGCGCCCTCCGCGGCGGTACGGACGATGACGCCCGCGTCCTCGGGGACGATCTTCTTGAGGATGGTCTTGAGCCGAGAACGCTCGGTGTCGGGCAGCTTGCGGCTGATCCCGGTCATCGAACCCTCGGGCACGTAGACCAGGTAGCGGCCCGGCAGCGAGACCTGGCTGGTCAGGCGGGCGCCCTTGTGGCCGATCGGGTCCTTCGTCACCTGGACGAGGACGGACTGGCCCGACTTGAGCGCGGTCTCGATACGGCGCGGCCCGTGGGCCATGCCGAGCGCCTCGAAGTTGACCTCACCGGCGTACAGGACGGCGTTGCGGCCCTTGCCGATGTCGACGAAGGCGGCCTCCATGGACGGCAGGACGTTCTGGACCTTGCCCAGGTAGACGTTGCCGACGTAGCTGGTGGCCTGCTCCTTGTTGACGTAGTGCTCGACGAGCACGTTGTCCTCGAGGACGCCGATCTGGGTGCGCTCGCCGTTCTGGCGGACGACCATGACGCGCTCGACGGCCTCGCGACGGGCGAGGAACTCCGCCTCGGTGATGATCGGAACCCGACGGCGGCCCTGCTCGCGGCCCTCGCGACGGCGCTGCTTCTTCGCCTCCATACGGGTCGAGCCCTTGATGGACTGGACCTCGTCGAAGCCGGTGCCGGGCTCGCGCTCGGCTTCCTTCTTACGGGGTTCGCGGACCTTGACGACCGTGCGCTCCGGGTCGTCCGTGCCGTTCTCGGCGTCGGACGAGGAGTCGCCGCTGCGACGGCGCCGACGGCGACGACGGCGGCTGCTGCTCGATCCGGAGGCGCCGGACTCGTGGTCGTCCTGCTCGTCGTCGCCCTCGTCCTCGGACTCCTGAGCATGCTCATGCTCGTGCTCGTCGTCGGAACGCTCGGCGGCGTCGTCCACGTGCTGCTCGGCGGCGTCGTCCTCGGCGGACTCACCACGACGGCGGCGACGGCCACCGCGACGACGACGGCGCGACGGGCGGTCGCCGTACTCGTCGGTGTCCTCCCCGTCCTGCTCGGCGTCGCTCTCGCTCGAAGGCTCCTGCTCGTCCTCGGCCTGCTCCTGGACCGGGGCGGCGGCCGGGGCGGGTGCGGCGGCGGGCTCGGCCTCGGCGGCCTCACCGCGGCGGCGGCGACGGCGACGCGAACCGCCCTGCGGCGCGGCCTCGGCGGGCGCGGCCGTCTCGGCGGGGGCGGGCTGCTCCTCCACCGTCGTGATCTCGTCCTCGGGCTCCTCGTCGTGCGAGGCCGGACCGGCGGCGGCCGCTGCGGCGGCCGCGGTCTCCGGGGTCTGGAACATCGGCTCGGCGAAGACCGGCGCCTGGAACACGGCGACGGCGGGGCGCGTCGCGCGTCGGCTCTTGCGCGCGGGCTCCTCGACCTTGCCGGTGAACTCGGGCCGGCCGGCGGCGGCGGTGGCCCTGCGGCGCTGACGACCGCGCGGGGCTGCCTCCTCGACCTCGGCGGTCTCGGCGGCCAGCTCCTCCACGGCTGCCTCGGGCAGGCTCTCGCCCGGCTGGGTCTCGGTGCGCTCCTCGGCAGCCTCCGTGACCTGCGGGGCACCCGCGGGAGAGGTCGCCTTGCGCGACGCACGCCGGCGGCCGCGCGGGGCCTCGACCGGCTCTGCGGACTCGGCGGACTCGGCCGTTTCGGTGACCTCGGCCGGCTGCGCCGGCTCGGCGGCGGCCTCGGTGCTGGCGGCCTGCGGCGCACCGGCGGGGGCGGAGGCCCTGCGGCGGGTACGGCCACGCGGCGCCTCGGCGACGACGGGCTCGGCCGCGACGGCCTCGGCAGCGACGGCCTCCTCGACGATCTCGGCCACCTCGGCGGCCTGCGGCGCACCAGCAGGGGCGGTCGCCTTACGGACGGCGCGACGACGCGCACGCGGCGCCTCGACCGGCTCCACGACCTCTTCCTCGACCGGCGCCACAACCGGCTCCACGACCTCGACGGCCTCGGCAGCCTGCGGCGCACCCGCCGGGGCGGTCGCCTTACGGACGGCGCGACGACGCGCACGAACGGGCGGCGCGGCCTCGGCCTCTGCGGTGTTCTCGGTGCTGCTTTCCGACACTCCGGCGTCAACGGCCGGTATGGCCGACGCCTCGGCTCCGGCCTGTGCGCCCGCGCCCGGCGGGCCCGCCGGGCGGGATGCCGCGCGGCGCCTGCGGCGCGGCGGCAGCTTGTCCCCGGGGGTGTTGTTGTCTTCTGCGTTCCCGGTCGCGCCGGGTTCGGTGGGCTGAGGCATGCGGGCGGTTCTCCCGTCGGGCTCCCGGGCGCCGCGCCTGATTCCGGTCCGGCACGGTCCGCCTGGTGTACGCGGTACCGCCGTCCGGGGCGCGGGCGCCGCACGGGAACTGAATGTCTGGCTCGCCGGTTCCGTACGCGTTGTGCGCACGGCCTGGCGAAAGTCTTATGGGTCAGCGCACAGCCCGGCCCAGGTGGCTCCCGAGTCCGAGGGCTGCGCTACAACGACCGCCTTACGCGGAACCTGCACCCTCGGGCGCTGTCGCGACGGCGGTCCCGGTGGCCGTGGGTAGAGCGGCCGGGGCTGCCTCGCGGTCAGGCGCGAGCGGGTCGGTCACCGTGCCGGACTCCTCGTCGAAGAGCCCCTGCGCCAGCCTGGTCACCGCTGCGGGGACCGGCGGCGCCAGGTCGGCCACAACGCGGAGACCGGACAGGACGTCGTCAGGCCGAACGGCAGGTGTCACGTGCCGAACAACCAGCCGCAGTATCGCACAGGCCTTGTCCCCCGGCCTATCAGGCTGATGATCAAGAGCCTGCAGGTCGACGACCGCGGACCGGGCGTCAAAGCTCCGGATGCCGTTCTTCGTACGGCGCTCGACCTCGACGGTCTCGGCCGCGTTGAATGCGGCGACGGCCCTCTCGGCGTCCTCCACCGCCACCCCGTTCAGCCGCATCTCCCAGATGGAGGCGGTGAGCCGGTCGGCGAGACCCGAGGTGCGGGCCTCGACGGCGTCGGTGATGTCGAGACCGTCCGGCAGCGAGTCGTTGAGCAGCTCGCGCAGCGTGCCCGGATCACGGGCCTCGGTGAGGGCGATCTCCAGGAACTCGGCCTCGCTGCCCGTGCCGGTGGGTGCGGCGTTGGCGTACGACACCTTGGGGTGCGGGGTGAAGCCCGCCGAGTAGGCCATGGGCACCTCGGAGCGGCGCAGCGCCCGCTCGAAGGCACGCTGGAAGTCTCGGTGACTGGTGAACCGGAGGCGGCCGCGCTTGGTGTAGCGCAGTCGGATGCGCTGCACTGCCGGTGCGGGCGGCGGGCCTTCGGGCTGTCGCTTGCCCAGTGGTTCTTCTCCTCGGTGCGGAGCGGACGCGGTGACACGCCGCCCTCGAAATACGGGTGGCCCCGGGGTGTCCGCTCCGGCTCACCCCTGCTGGACGGATTTCTCTTTCCGCAGGGAGATCTCTGGTTCGGGCGCCGCGCTGGGCACAGTCGTTGTACTACCCAGAGTACGCGCAAGGACGCTTCCCGGTTCCCGGGGCTCGGGTTCGCGCGCCCCGCCGACCAGGGCCCGCCAGGCGTCGCGCCTGGCCTGCCGGACGGTTTCGCGGGCCGTGCGCAGCGTATGCCGTGCCGTCCGGCCCACCGCGAGGGCGGCCCGCCCTGCGGGGGCGAACACGGCGTCGCGCAGGAAGTGCCCGACCGGGGTGCACACCGTGCGGTAGGCCCAGGTCACCGGTGCCCCGACCAGATGCCACGCCAGCCAGGCCAGGGCCCGGCCCACGGCCCGCGAAATGAAACCCGCGACCCGCCAGGCAACGCCGAACGCGGCGGCGATCTCCCGGCCGACGGGGGTCAGGATCCGCCGGTACACCCAGACCACCGGACTGACGAGAAGCACCCTGACCAGCCACCGGACGACGGCCCACAGCCCCCGGCAGCCGGCTTCGATGCCGCGGACCAGCAGATCGAGCAGCCAGGCGATGCCGTGGCCCAGCGGGGTGAGCAGTTCCCGGTACGTCCACACCAGCGGCAGCACGATCAGGTGCTCCACCAGCCAGGCTGCGGCCAGCCCCAGCGGCTTCAGGACGTAGCGCCACAGGAGGACCACCGGCATGACGAACACGACGGTGAGCAGCCACCGCACGGCGGTGGCGACACCGCGTCCGGCCGGAAGCAGAAGCGCCTGCCAGACCCACCGCAACCCGTGCCCGAGCGGGGTGAGGACCTGCTCGTACAGCCGGACGAGCGGCACCACGATCCCGTACCGGACCCCGGGCACCACCACGTACCGCCACAGCGCGACCCACGGCCACACGAACACCGCCGCGGCCAGCCACCGCAGCCCGTGCCCCAGCGGGGTCAGTACGTGTGCGTACAGCCAGCGAGCCGGGATCTCGGCCAGTACCTCGAAGAGCCACGCCAGCGCCCGCCCCAGCGGGCGCAGCAGAATCCGGTCGGCAGCACGGACACCCGCGACCAGGGCGTCCCAGACCATCCGCACCGGCAGGACGAGGACGAGGACGACGATCCTCACCGGAATCCTGACGAGCGTGGTCAGACAGCCGTCACCGCCCTCGTACCGCGCGGGCGCCTGGTGCTTTCCGTATTCCATGCATCTCATGACGCGAAGGCCCGGCCAGGGGTTTCCCCGACCGGGCCTTCGTCACCGAGATGTCACCCGGCATGAGCCGGGCCGGCATGTCATGTCATGCCAGGACGATCTACTTCACGACCGTCAGTGGCAGGAGCTTCTTACCCGTCGGACCGATCTGGATGTCGAGGTCGAGCTGAGGACACACCCCACAGTCGAAGCACGGCGTCCAGCGGCAGTCCTCGACCTCGGTCTCGTCGAGCGAGTCCTGCCAGTCCTCCCAGAGCCAGTCCTTGTCGAGGCCGGAGTCCAGGTGGTCCCAGGGCAGGACCTCCTCGTACGTCCGCTCCCGAGTGGTGTACCAGTCGACGTCCACGCCGAAGTCGGGCAGCGTCTTCTCGGCGCTCTTCATCCACAGGTCGTAGCTGAAGTACTCGCGCCAGCCGTCGAAGCGGCCGCCGGCCTCGTAGACGGCGCGGATGACGGAGCCGACCCGGCGGTCGCCGCGGGAGAGCAGGCCCTCGACGATGCCGGGCTTGCCGTCGTGGTAGCGGAAGCCGATCGAGCGGCCGTACTTCTTGTCACCGCGGATCTTGTCGCGGAGCTTGGTCAGCCGGGCGTCGGTCTCCTCGGCGCTGAGCTGCGGGGCCCACTGGAACGGGGTGTGCGGCTTGGGGACGAAGCCGCCGATGGAGACGGTGCAGCGGATGTCGTTCTGCCCGGAGACCTCGCGGCCCTTGGCGATCACCTTGACCGCCATGTCGCCGATCTGGAGGACGTCCTCGTCGGTCTCGGTGGGCAGACCGCACATGAAGTACAGCTTCACCTGGCGCCAGCCGTTGCCGTACGCGGTGGAGACCGTACGGATCAGGTCCTCCTCCGAGACCATCTTGTTGATGACCTTGCGCATGCGCTCGGAGCCGCCCTCGGGGGCGAAGGTCAGACCGGAGCGACGGCCGTTGCGGGTCAGCTCGTTGGCCAGGTCCACGTTGAACGCGTCGACTCGGGTGGAGGGCAGCGAGAGGCCGATCTTGTCCTCGGTGTAGCGGTCGGCGAGGCCCTTGGCGATCTCACCGATCTCGGTGTGGTCCGCGGAGGAGAGCGAGAGCAGGCCCACCTCCTCGAAGCCCGTCGCCTTGAGACCCTTCTCCACCATCTCGCCGATGCCGGTGATGCTTCGCTCCCGCACGGGGCGCGTGATCATGCCGGCCTGGCAGAAGCGGCAGCCGCGGGTGCAGCCGCGGAAGATCTCCACGGACATCCGCTCGTGCACGGTCTCGGCGAGCGGGACGAGGGGCTGCTTGGGGTAGGGCCACTCGTCGAGGTCCATGACGGTGTGCTTGGACACCCGCCACGGCACGCCCGACTTGTTCGGCACGACACGGCCGATGCGGCCGTCCGGGAGGTACTCGACGTCGTAGAAGCCGGGGACGTAGACGCCCCCGGTCCTCGCGAGGCGGAAGAGCACCTCCTCGCGGCCGCCGGGGCGGCCTTCGGCCTTCCAGGCGCGGACGATCTCGGTGATCTCCAGGACCGCCTGCTCGCCGTCGCCGATGACCGCGCAGTCGATGAACTCCGCGATCGGTTCGGGGTTGAACGCGGCGTGGCCGCCCGCGAGCACGATCGGGTCGTCGAGGCCGCGGTCCTTGGCGGCCAGCGGAATGCCGGCCAGGTCCAGGGCGGTGAGCATGTTGGTGTAGCCGAGCTCCGTGGAGAAGCTCAGACCGAAGACGTCGAACGCCTTGACCGGGCGGTGGCCGTCCACGGTGAACTGCGGCACGTTGTGCTCGCGCATCAGCGCTTCGAGGTCCGGCCAGACGCTGTAGGTACGCTCCGCGAGGACGCCCTGACGCTCGTTGAGTACCTCGTAAAGGATCATGACGCCCTGGTTGGGGAGTCCGACCTCGTATGCGTCGGGGTACATGAGGGCCCAGCGGACGTCGCATTCGTCCCACGGTTTGACGGTGGAGTTCAGCTCACCGCCGACGTACTGGATGGGCTTCTGCACATGCGGGAGCAGAGCTTCGAGCTGTGGGAAGACCGAATCGACAGACATCGCGAACTTTCGAGAGCTGGCAGGGGTGACCATCCAGCGTACCGCGCCGCTCAGCCTCCGGACGCCGTCCGGATCTCCGCGCGGGAGGCGCGGGCCCACACCCCGGGCAGCTCCCGCTCGCGTGCCGCCGCCGTCGCCTCCTCCTGTCCGTACAGCAGTCCCCAGGTGAACGAGGCCTCCCCCGCCGCGTGGGCCTGGACGGCGAGGGCGCGCAGGGCGTCGCGGGCGACCACGCTGTCCTGGTGATCGCCGAGGACGCCTTGAACGGCCTTCAGCCGCTTGGCGGCCTTACGGGCCGGTTTGCCGAGGGCGGGGCGGGCGGCCTCCGCTGCGTACCGTGCGCGTTTCGCCGCCTTGCGGGCGTCGTGCAGGGCGTGGTCGCGGTCCGGGCCGGGCGGGAGGTCCAGGGCGTGGGCGAGCCGGGTGGCGAGGCGTGCGTGGTCCTTGTGCGCGGCGCGGGCGAGCACCCTGCCGGGCGGGGCTGCGGCCGCGGGCAGCAGGGGCGGGTCGGCGAGGACCGCTTCCAGGGTGTGCAGCAGCGTGAGGTAGCGGGCGCCGTCGAGGACCGCGACGGTACGGCGGCGGGAGCCGCTGCGGCGTGCCGTGGACCAGATCCGCAGCCGGGCGCGGACCGGGCCGAGGGCCAGGGTGCGGGGCAGGGCGTCGAGCCGGGTGCGCAGGCGGTCGTCGAGGACCTCCTGGTCGCGGTCGACGCCGAGTTCCGCCGCGAGCCACTTCAGCTCCTGGCCGACGGGGTCGGTGACCGTCCGGTCGAGGACCTTTCGGTACGTACGGAACGCGCTGCGGAGCCTGCGGGTGGCGACCCGCATCCGGTGCACGGAGTCGGGCAGGCCCCGGCGCACGGCCGGGTCGAGGGCGACGATCGCGGTGATCTGGTGGCGTACGTAGGCGAGGACGTGGTCGCCCGCCGTGTGCGGCCGCGTGCTGGGCTGCGGTTGCCGCTTCTTCTTCGGTGAGGTCTCGACCAGGGCGCGGGACAGTTTGGAGGGGGATGCGGAGGGCCGTATCCCGGCCTTGCGCAGCCGCCGTTCGACGGCGTCGAGGAAGGCGGGGTCGCCGTCGTCGGCGAGTTCGACCTCGATCTCGGTCCAGGCGGTGCTGCGGCTGCCGCCGTGGAGGCGCTCGGCCCGGACCTCGTCGACGCTGAGTTCGGCGAGCGGTCCGCCGTCCGGGCCGTTCAGCAGGTGGACGTCGCGGGCGGAGCGGAGCCGGACCACGGGGACGACGGCGGTGTCGCGGACCCGGGAGCGGATCAGTCCGGCGAGGTCGGGCGGCAGGGTTTCGGAGAGCGGGGCCCGGATCTCGTCGCGGATGCCGGAGGCGACCGGGAACTTGAGGTGCCAGCCGGCGTCGCCGCCGCCGGTGCGACGGCGCAGGGTGAGGCTGTCGGCCGCGAGCCGGAGGTCCTCGGTGTCGTAGTAGACGGCGTCGAGTTCCATGACGCCCTGCCGGTGGACGGCCGCGACCCCGGCCACCCGGCTCAGGTCGGGCAGCCGGGTGGCGTCGGTGGCTTCGTACTTCCGCTCGATCTCACGCTTCGAGTCCGCCATGAATCGAATCTAGACGTGATGTACGCGGATGGGCAGTGGACCCGCAACGGCTCAGGCCGTTATCGGCCGTTGCACCCGGATCGACTGGAGCAGTCCGATGGCCACCCAGACGGCGAACATGGAGGAGCCTCCATAGGAGACGAACGGCAGCGGGAGTCCGGCGACCGGCATGATGCCGAGCGTCATGCCGATGTTCTCGAAGGCCTGGAAGGCGAACCAGGCGATGATTCCGGCGGCCACGATCGTGCCGTAGAGCTCGGTGGTCTCGCGGGCGATGCGGCAGGCGCGCCACAGGACGACGCCGAGCAGGACCAGGATCAGTCCGGCGCCGAGGAAGCCGAGCTCCTCACCGGCGACGGTGAAGACGAAGTCGGTCTGCTGCTCGGGGACGAACTGGCCGGTGGTCTGGGTGCCCTGGAAGAGGCCGGTGCCGGAGAGGCCGCCGGAGCCGATCGCGATACGGGCCTGGTTGGTGTTGTAGCCGACTCCGGCCGGGTCGAGTGCCGGGTTGGCGAAGGCGGCGAACCGGGCGATCTGGTAGTCGTCGAGCAGCCCGAGCTGCCAGATGGCGACGGCTCCGGTTGCGCCCGCGCCGAGGAGTCCGAAGACCCAGCGGTTGGACGCCCCGGAGGCCAGCAGCACGCCGAGCACGATGACGGCCATGACCATCACCGAGCCGAGGTCCGGCATGCCCATGACGACCGCCATGGGGAGCGCCGCCAGGCCGAGGGCCTTGGCGACGGTGCGGTGGTCGGGGTGCGGCTGGTCGCCCGCGTCGACGCGGGTGGCGAGCAGCATCGCCATGCCGAGAATGATGGTGATCTTGGTGAACTCGGAGGGCTGGAGGGAGAAGCCGCCGGGGAGGAGGATCCAGGCGTGGGCGCCGTTGACAGTGGTGCCGAGCGGGGTGAGGACCGCCATCACGAGGACCACGGACAGGCCGTACATGATCGGCACGGCACCGCGCAGGGTCCGGTGGCCGAGCCAGATCGTGCCGACCATCAGGGCGAAGCCGATGCCCGTGTTGAGGGCGTGACGGAAGAGGAAGTAGTACGGGTCGCCGTGGGTGAGCGAGTCACGTCCACGGGTCGCGGAGTAGACGAGCAGCGAGCCGATGAAGGACAGCGCGATCGCCGAGCCGAGCAGCGGCCAGTCGAGGCGGCGCACGACGGAGTCGCGGGCGGTGAGCCTGCCCCAGGTGGAGCGCTCGGGGGCGTACCGCTGGACGGAGAAGCCTGCCATCAGTCGCGCCTCCCCAGGACCGCGGCGAGCGTCTGGGCGCCCGGCGGCTTCTGCGATTCGGGGTCGTAGGGCTTGATCTTCGGGGCGTCGATGGTGCCGTCCGTCTGGATCTTCGGCAGGGACTTCTGCGGCGTCGGCAGCAGGGCCTTCTTGAGGTCCTGCTTGCCCGCGGCGTCGAGGCCGTAGAGGGCGTTGTAGATGTTGCGGACGGCGGGTCCCGAAGCTCCGGAACCCGTACCGCCCTGGGAGATCGTCATGACGATCGAGTAGTCCTTGGTGTACGTGGCGAACCAGGAGGTCGTCTGCTTGCCGTAGACCTCGGCCGTACCCGTCTTGGCGTGCATCGGGATCTTGTCCTGCGGCCAGCCGCCGAATCGCCAGGCGGCGGAGCCGCGGGTCGCGACACCCGCGAGGGCTTCGTCTATTTCGTTGCGCGTCTTCTGCGTGAAGGGCAGCTTGCCGTGCGACGTGGGCTCGATCGCCTGGACGGTCTTGCCGTCGCCGCTGACGATCGCCTTGCCGACGGTGGGGTCGTAGAGGGTGCCGCCGTTGGAGATGGCCGCGTAGATGGTGGCCATCTGGATCGGGGTGACGAGGGTGTCGCCCTGGCCGATCGAGTAGTTGACGGAGTCACCGGCGCGCATCTTGTCGCCCTCGAGGCAGTTCTCGTACGCGATCTTCTCGACGTACGTGCCGCCCTTCTTGCCCTGCTTGCACCAGGCGTCGTGGTTGGCCTTGGCGAAGTTCTTCTTCCACTCGCGGTCCGGGACGCGGCCGCTGACCTCGTTGGGGAGGTCGATGCCGGTCTCCTTGCCGAGGCCGAACTGGTGGGCGGTCTTGTAGAACCAGTCGTTGGCGTTCTTCTTGGGGTTGTTGCCGCCGTCCTTCTGCCACTCCTTGTGCGCGAGGCCGTAGTACACGGTGTCGCAGGAGACTTCGAGGGCGCGGCCGATGGTGATGCTGCCGTAGCCATGGGACTCGAAGTTCTTGAAGGTCTGGCCGCCGATGGAGTACGAGCTGGGGCAGGGGTAGTTGCCGTCGAAGGGGTACCCGGCGTTGACCGCGGCGGTGGAGGAGATGACCTTGAAGATGGAGCCGGGGGCGGCCTGGCCCTGGATGGCCCGGTTCAGCAGCGGGAAGTTGGAGTTCTTGCCCGTCAGCTTGGCGTAGTCCTTGCCGGAAATGCCGCCGACCCAGGCGTTGGGGTCGTAGCTGGGCAGCGAGGCCATGGAGACGACCCGGCCGGTCTTGGCCTCCATGACGACGACGGCGCCGGAGTCCGCCTTGTAGTTCTCGCCGGTGTTGGTGTCGAACTCGGTACGGGCCACCTTCATGGCCTGGTTGAGCTCGTACTCGGCGACGGCCTGGACACGGGCGTCGATGGAGGTGACGACGCTGGCGCCGGGCTCCGCCTTGTCGTTCTTGGCCTGGCCGATGACCCGTCCGAGGTTGTCGACCTCGTAGCGGGTGACACCCGCCTTGCCGCGCAGCTCCTTGTCGTACGTGCGCTCCAGGCCGGAGCGGCCGACCTGGTCGGAGCGGAGGTAGGGCGAGTCGGTGTCCTGGGCCTTGGTGATCTCCTCGTCGGTGACGGGTGAGAGATAGCCGAGGACCTGGGCGGTGTTGGCCTTGCCGGGGGCCGCGTAGCGGCGGACGGCGGTGGGCTCGGCGGTGATGCCGGGGAAGTCCTCCGCGCGCTCGCGGATCTGGAGGGCCTGCTGGGTGGTGGCCTCGTCGGTGACCGGGATCGGCTGGTAGGGCGAGCCGTTCCAGCAGGGCTGCGGAGTCTTCGCGTCGCAGAGCCGGACCTTGTCGAGGACGTCCTTGGGCTTCATGCCGAGCACGCCGGCGAGCCGGGTCAGGACGCCCTTGCCGTCGTCGTCCATCTTCAGCAGCTCGGTGCGGCTGGCTGAGACGACGAGGCGGGTCTCGTTGTCGGCGAGGGGCACCCCGCGGGCGTCGAGGATGGAGCCGCGGGCGGCGGGCTGGACGACCTGCTGGACGTGGTTGTTCTTCGCCTCGTCGGAGTACTCCTGGCCGTTGCGGATCTGGAGGTACCAGAGGCGGCCGCCGAGGGTGAGCAGCAGGGAGAAGACGAGGACCTGGATGACGATGAGGCGGATCTGGACCCGCTGGCTCCGCCCGGTCTCGGGAATGTTGGTCACGGGGCGCCCCCGGTGGTGGTCGGGCTGGGGGTACGGGGGTTACCCCCGGAGGAATGCGGCCTCACAGTCGCTTGACTCCCTTGATCCGTCCGGCGCGTGCGGCCCGGTTGCGGGCGGCCTTGACGCGCAGTCCGCGCTGGCTGCCGATCCGGAGCCCGGTGCCCGCGGCGAGCCAGCCGGCTGCGGCGTCGCCGCGGCCGGAGGAGGACTCGGTGAGCGGGTCGTTCACCGTGCGTCTGGCCATCGCCATGATCAGCGGAACGGTGAACGGCGCGAGAAGCAGGTCGTAGACGGCCGCGGTGAACAGCAGGCTGCCCAGGCCCACATGGCGGGCCGCCGTGTCGCCGACGAGCGCGCCGACGCCCGCGTAGAGCAGGGTCGATCCGATCGCCGCCGCGACGACCACGGCCATCGGGACGAAGGCGGACTTGAGCTGTCCGTTCTCGGGCCTGGCCAGTCCGGCGAGGTAGCCGATGACGCAGAGCACCAGGGCGTAGCGTCCGGCGGCGTGGTCGGCCGGGGGTGCCAGGTCGGCGAGGAGCCCCGCGCCGAAGCCGATGAGCGCCCCGCTGACGTGCCCGTACACCAGGGCCAGACCGACGACGACCATGAGCAGCAGGTCGGGCACGGCACCGGGGAGCTGGAGCCGGGCGAGTACGGATACCTGGACGACGAGGGCGATCACGACCAGAACGATGGAGAGCAGAGTCCGGTTGACACGCATGGGGATCAGCTCTACCTCTGTTCGTTTACCGCGTTGTCGGCGTTCGGCGTGGCGTTCCCACTGGGGTTCGGGTCCGGGCTGCCACTGGGACTCGCGCTCTGGTGGATGTTCCCGACGACGTTGCCGTTGGTGTCGACGATGTCGCCGTTGGGCGAGATGGTGACGGTGACGGTCGGGGTGGGCTTCGGCTTGGCCGGCTTGACGGCCTTCTTCGGCAGAACCGTGTCGCGGGGGTCCTCGCGGGGTGCCTGGACGACGATGCCGACGATGTCGAGCTTGGTGAAGCCGACGTACGGGCGGACGTAGACGGTACGGGTCAGGTCGCCGCCGGACGGGTCGACGCGGACGACCTCACCGACCGGGACGCCGGGCACGAAGGGCTTGTCCTTGCTGGAGCCGAACGTGACGAGGCGGTCGCCCTTCTTGACCTTGGCCTTGCCGTTCAGGAACTGGACGGACAGCGGGCGCGAGCCCTGGCCGGTGGCGAAGCCGAGTTCGTCGGTGGACTCCATGCGGGTGCCGACGGTGAAGTCGGGGTCGTTGGCCAGGAGCACCGTGGCGGTGTCCGGGCCGACGGTGGTGACGCGGCCGACGAGTCCGTCGCCGTTGAGGACGGTCATGTCGCGCTTGAGGCCGTCCTTGGAGCCGGCGTCGATGGTGACCGTCCAGGAGAAGCCCTGGGCCGCTCCTATGGCGATGACTTCGGCGGCCTTGATGCCGTACTGACCCGCGTCCGACTTCTTGAGCATCTTGTCGAGCTCGCGGACCCGGCTGCGGTTGCGGTCGTCGCTGCCCAGCCTCGCCTTGAGCTCGGCGTTCTGCTTCTCCAGCGCGGCGATCTTGTCGTGGCGGTCGCCGGAGGCGCGTACGGCCCCTATGGCGTTGCCCACCGGGTCGACGGCTGCCGCGACGCCGTTCTCAACAGGTCCGAAGACCGTGGCGGCGGCCTGCCGGGCGCCGTCCACCGGTGACTCCTCGCCGCCGCGGATGTCCACCGTGATCAGTGCGAATGCGATGGCGATCAGCAGCACCAGGAGCAGCCGGCTCTCTCGTGTGTCCCTCACGTGCGGCGGCCGTGCCTTCCTCGTAGGAATGTTCGTGCCTGTATATCAACGATCCTCCGCGCGGAGCGGCAGCGTCCGCGCGGAGGGCCGTGGAATTTCTACCGTCGGGGCTGGGCGTCCAGCACCTGCTGGAGCGCCTCGAACTCCTCGACGCACTTGCCGGATCCGAGCGCGACGGAGTCCAGCGGGTCCTCGGCGATGTGGATCGGCATGCCCGTCTCGTGGCGCAGCCGCTCGTCGAGGCCGCGCAGCAGCGCGCCGCCGCCGGTCAGGACGATGCCGCGGTCCATGACGTCGCCGGACAGCTCCGGCGGGCACTTGTCCAGCGTCGTCTTGACCGCGTCGACGATCGCGTTGACCGGCTCCTCGATCGCCTTGCGGACCTCGGTGGCGGAGATGACCACGGTCTTGGGCAGCCCCGAGACGAGGTCGCGGCCCCGGATCTCGGTGTGTTCGTCCTTCTCCAGCTCGAACGCCGAACCGATGGTGATCTTGATCTGTTCGGCGGTGCGCTCACCGAGCAGGAGCGAGTACTCCTTCTTGATGTGCTGGATGATCGCGTTGTCCAGTTCGTCACCGGCGACCCGGATGGACTGGGCAGTGACGATTCCGCCGAGCGAGATGACCGCGACCTCGGTGGTGCCGCCACCGATGTCGACGACCATGTTGCCGGTGGCCTCGTGGACCGGCAGGCCGGAGCCGATGGCCGCCGCCATGGGCTCCTCGATGATGTGCACCTGGCGTGCGCCGGCCTGCGTCGACGCCTCGATGACGGCGCGTCGCTCGACCCCGGTGATGCCGGAGGGCACGCAGACGACGACCCGCGGGCGGGCCAGGTAGCGGCGCTTGTGGATCTTCAGGATGAAGTAGCGGAGCATCCGCTCCGTGATCTCGAAGTCGGCGATCACGCCGTCCTTCAGGGGCCGTACGGCAACGATGTTGCCCGGTGTACGGCCGATCATCTTCTTGGCCTCGGAACCGACCGCGAGGATGCCGCCGGTGTTGGTGTTGATGGCCACGACGGACGGCTCGTTCAGAACGATGCCGCGCCCCCTGACGTACACCAGCGTGTTGGCAGTCCCGAGGTCGATAGCCATGTCACGGCCGATGAACGACATTGAGTTCCCCTTGTTCCCCATGAGGATGCGTCGGGCCTTCCCAAGCGAAAGCGGTGATGGCTTGTTTTGGTAGGCGAGATGAGCGCTGCGGGCGTGGAAGCTTCCATCGTAGTGCCGGATACACCGACACAGCGCGAGGGCCCTTCGCCAAGCTGAGCAGAACGGGTGGCCGTTCCACTCATGGTGACGTTACGTCGGAGTGATGCGTTCCCGCGATCGGGGGCCGTATGCCGAAGGGCGACCGAATTACTTCGGTCGCCCCAGGTCATGAGCGCTGTTCGGCTGATCGAAGGTCAGGAAAGTCCCGGAAAGAACAGCTTCATTTCTCGCTCTGCGGACTCCTCGGAGTCCGAGGCGTGGATGAGGTTCTCCCGGGTGATGGTGCCGAAGTCGCCACGGATCGATCCGGGCGCGGCGGCGATCGGGTCGGTGGGGCCGGCCAGGGCGCGCACGCCCTCGATGACCCGCTCACCCTCGGCCACCAGGGCGACGACCGGGCCGGACTGCATGAACTCGACGAGCGGCTCGTAGAACGGGCGGCCGACGTGCTCGGCGTAGTGCTGCTCCAGCGTGGCGCGGTCGAGGGTACGGAGCTCCAGCGCCGTGATCTTCCAGCCGGCCTTGCGCTCGATGCGGCCGACGATCTCGCCGACCAGACCGCGACGGACGGCGTCGGGCTTGAGAAGAACGAGGGTGCGCTGGGTCATGTGCGGCTCCTTGCAGGCATACGGGTGCGGTGAGGCGAGGTTACAGGGGTACGGTGACGGGCCGGCGGCCGGGTTTGGCCGCCCGGTCGCAGGCCGCCCGACAGCCTCTCAGCCGGCGGCAGGCGCCTGCTCCGCCTCCTGCGCGGCCCATCGGGCCTTCGCCTCGTCGATCTTGCGGCCGTAGTGCACGGAGGCCCACCACAGGCCGCCGAAGACCAGGCCGAGGATGAACATCATCGGGACGACGAAGCCACTGGCGACCAGCGCGATCTGGAGCGCCCAGCCGAGCTGTATGCCCCCGGGACGGGTGATCATCCCGCACAGCAGCACGGAGAGCAGCATGCCGATGCCGCAGACCGTCCAGACCGTGGCGGACGTCAGGTCGTCGGACTTCATCGCGACGAGTCCGGCGAACCCGATCACGAAGAACTCACCGATCAGCGTCGATGCACAGAGCGTACGCACGGGGGTCAGCGCCTTCCCAGAAGCAGCCGGGCCTCGCCGACCGTGATCACGGATCCGGTCACCAGCACCCCGGCGCCCGCGTACTCGTCCTCTTCCTCGGCGAGGGTGATCGCCGCCTCCAGCGCGTCGTCGAGCCGGGGTTCGACCTGGACCCGGTCGTTGCCGAAGACCTCGACGGCGACCGCGGCGAGCTCGTCGGCGTCCATCGCGCGTGCGCTGGAGTTCTGGGTGACGACGACCTCGGCGAAGATCGGCTCGAAGGCCTCCAGGAGCCCTCGGACGTCCTTGTCGCCGCTGGCACCGACCACACCGATCAGCCGGGAGAAGCCGAACGCCTCGGAGAGCCCCTCCGCGGTGGCCTGGGCGCCTGCCGGGTTGTGCGCGGCGTCCAGGACGACGGTCGGGCTGGAGCGGACCACTTCGAGGCGGCCCGGCGAGATCACCGAGGCGAAGGCCTTGCGGACGATGTCGGCGTCGAGCGATCCGGTCTGCTCGGCACCGATGCCGAAGAACGCCTCGACCGCGCAGAGCGCCACCACCGCGTTGCGCGCCTGGTGGGCGCCGTACAGCGGAAGGAAGATGTTGTCGTACTCGCCGCCGAGGCCGCGCAGCGTCAGCAGCTGGCCGCCGACCGCGATCTCCCGGGAGGCGACACCGAACTCCATGCCCTCACGGGCCACGGTGGCGTCCACCTCGACGGCCTTCTTCAGCATGACCTGGGCGGCGTCGACCGGCTGCTGGGCGAGGATGACCGTCGCGCCCTGCTTGATGATCCCGGACTTCTCCACCGCGATCTCGCCGGGCGTGGAGCCCAGCCGGTCGGTGTGGTCCAGGGAGATGGGGGTGACGACGGCGACCGTGGAGTCGATCACGTTGGTCGCGTCCCAGCTGCCGCCCATGCCGACCTCGACGACGGCGACGTCGACCGGTGCGTCGGCGAAGGCCGCGTACGCCATGCCGGTGAGCACCTCGAAGAAGGAGAGCCGGTAGGGCTGCTGCGCGTCGACCATCTCGACGTACGGCTTGATGTCCTGGTACGTCTCGACGAACCGCTCGGGGTCCATCGGGGAGCCGTCCAGGCTGATCCGCTCGGTGATCGACTGGACGTGCGGCGAGGTGTAGCGGCCGGTCCGCAGATCGAAGGCGCCGAGCAGCGCCTCGATCATGCGGGCGGTGCTCGTCTTGCCGTTGGTCCCGGTGATGTGGATGGACGGGTAGGCGCGCTGCGGCTCGCCGAGCACGTCCATCAGCGCGGCGATGCGCGCCACGGACGGCTCCAGCTTGGTCTCGCCCCAGCGCCCGGCGAGCTCCTGCTCCACCGCGCGCAGCGCTTTGTCCACCTCCGGATCGGCGGGGCGGGCGGGCACCTCGTCACCCTGGGGCGGTCCGGAGGCGGCGCGCAGCGTACGGCTCCCGGCCTCGATCACCGCCAGGTCGGGGTCGCGCTGGGTCGCTTCGTCGACGATCTCCGCGAAGGTCTCGTCGGAGTCGGACGCGTCGTGCCGGTCGGAAGGGCGGGGCTCACTCACGGGGCCAGTCTACGGACCGGATCGGACATCGGGCGCAGCGCCCGGTGGCGGGGGTACGCGAAAGCCCCCGCACCCCTCGCGTGAGGGGTACGGGGGCTCCGCCGCGTCCCGGTCTCAGCCCTGCGGCAGGGCCGCCAGCTGGCCGGCGATCCGCTCGATGTCGGCCTCGGCCTTGGCGAGCCGGCCACGGATCTTGTCGACCACGTTGTCCGGGGCCTTGCCGAGGAACGCCTCGTTGTTCAGCTTGCCGTTGGCCTGCGCCTTCTCCTTCTCGGCGGCGCCCAGGTCCTTCGTCAGGCGCTTGCGCTCGGCCTCGACGTCGATCGTGCCGGACAGGTCGAGAGCGACGGTGGCTCCGGCGATCGGCAGCGACGCGGTGGCGTGGAACCCCTCGCCGGCGGGCTGGAGCCGCGCGAGCTGACGCATGGCCGCCTCGTGCGGGGCGAGCGCCGTGCCGGTCAGGGTCAGCTCGGCGGGGACCTTCTGGCCGGGCTGGAGACCCTGGTCGTTGCGGAAGCGGCGGAGCTCGGTGACGACCTGCTGGACGAGCTCGATCTCCTTCTCGGCCGCGTCGTCACGGAAGCCGCTGTCCTTCGGCCAGTCGGCGATGACGACGGACTCGCGGCCGGTGAGCGCGGTCCAGAGGGTCTCCGTGACGAACGGAACGACCGGGTGTAGCAGGCGCAGCATCACGTCGAGGACCTCACCCAGGACCCGGCCCGAGACCTCGGCCGGACGGCCGCCGCCGAAGAACGTGGTCTTGGACAGCTCGAGGTACCAGTCGAAGACCTCGTCCCAGGCGAAGTGCCGAAGTGACTCGCTGAGCTTGGAGAACTGGAAGTCGTCGTAGTACGCGTCGACTTCGGCGACCGTCTTGTTGAGGCGGGACAGGATCCAGCGGTCGGTCACCGACATCTCGTCGGCGGACGGCAGCTCGCCCTCGATCGTCGCGCCGTTCATCAGGGCGAAGCGGGTGGCGTTCCAGATCTTGTTGGAGAACTTGGCGGAACCCTGCACCCACTCCTCACCGATCGGGACGTCGGTGCCCGGGTTGGCGCCGCGCGCGAGGGTGAAACGGAGCGCGTCGGAGCCGTACTTGTCCATCCAGTCCAGCGGGTTGACCACGTTGCCGAAGGACTTCGACATCTTCTTGCCGTGCTCGTCGCGGACCATGCCGTGCAGGACGATCGTCTCGAACGGCGGAACGCCGTCGTTGACGTACAGGCCGAACATCATCATCCGGGCGACCCAGAAGAAGAGGATGTCGTAGCCGGTGACCAGGACGGAGTTCGGATAGAACTTCGCGAGGCTGTCGGTCTGTTCGGGCCAGCCGAGCGTGGAGAACGGCCACAGGCCGGAGGAGAACCAGGTGTCCAGGACATCGCTGTCCTGGGTCCAGCCCTCACCGGTGGGCGCCTCGTCGTCAGGTCCGACGCAGACGACCTCGCCGTTCGGGCCGTACCAGACGGGGATGCGGTGGCCCCACCAGAGCTGGCGCGAAATGCACCAGTCGTGGAGGTTGTCGACCCAGTCGAAGTACCGCTTCTCCATCTCCTGCGGGTGGATCTTGACCTTGCCGTCGCGGACGGCGTCACCGGCCGCCTTGGCGAGCGGGGCGACCTTGACCCACCACTGGAGGGAGAGGCGCGGCTCGATGGTGGTCTTGCAGCGCGAGCAGTGTCCGACGGAATGGACGTACGGCCGCTTCTCGGCGACGATCCGGCCCTCGGCGCGCAGGGCGGCGACGATGGCGGAGCGGGCCTCCAGGCGGTCCAGGCCCTGGAAGGGGCCGGGGGCCGTGATGACGGCGCGCTCGTCGAGGACCGTGAGGAACGGCAGGTCGTGACGCTTGCCGATCTCGAAGTCGTTCGGGTCGTGGGCCGGGGTCACCTTGACGGCGCCGGTGCCGAACTCGGGGTCGACGTGGTGGTCGGCGACGACCGGGATGGTCCGGTCGGTCAGCGGCAGCTTGATCTGCTTGCCGACCAGGTGCTTGTAGCGCTCGTCGTCGGGGTGGACGGCGACGGCGGTGTCACCGAGCATCGTCTCGGCGCGGGTGGTGGCGACGACGATGGTCTCGTCGCCCTCGCCGTACTGCATGGAGACGAGCTCGCCGTCGTCCTCCTGGTACTCGACCTCGATGTCCGAGATCGCGGTCAGGCAGCGCGGGCACCAGTTGATGATGCGCTCGGCGCGGTAGATGAGCTCTTCGTCGTACATCTGCTTGAAGACGGTCTGGACGGCCTTGGACAGGCCCTCGTCCATGGTGAAGCGCTCACGGGACCAGGCGACGCCCTCGCCGAGGCGGCGCATCTGTCCGGAGATCTGGCCGCCGGACTCGTTCTTCCACTGCCAGACACGCTCGACGAAGGCCTCGCGGCCCAGGTCGTGGCGGGACTTGCCCTCCTTGCCGAGCTCGCGCTCGACGACGTTCTGAGTGGCGATGCCGGCGTGGTCCATGCCCGGCTGGTAGAGCGCCTCGAACCCCTGCATCCGCTTGCGGCGGACGAGGGCGTCGATCAGCGTGTGCTCGAAGGCGTGTCCCAGGTGCAGGGATCCGGTGACGTTGGGCGGCGGGATGACGATGGAGTACGGCGGCTTGTCGCTGTTCTCGTCCGCCTCGAAGTAACCGCGTTCTACCCAGCGCTCGTACAGCTCCCCCTCCACCTCGGCCGGCGTGTACTGGGTCGGCAGTTCGGGGGTGCTGGCTGGCTGCTGCGCTGCGTTCTCGGTCACGCCCCACAGTTTAGGGCCGTCACAAGCGTGCACTGAAACCGGTTTGTTCAGTAACGGTCTCCCTCCCGGTGCCCCACGGCCACGGGCCGTCCGTCAGGATGTTCGGAACGCATAAGAACGCATGAGCATGACGAACAGGGGACACCGCAGATGAGCTACAACCAGCCGGGCCCGTACGACGGCCAGCCGCAGCAGGGCCAGCCCGGACCGTACGGCCAGCAGCCGGGACCCTACGGCGGCCCGCCGCCGCAGGGCCCGCCGCAGGGGCAGCCCGGTTATGGCTACCCGCAGCAGGCCCCCCAGGGCGTTCCGCCGCAGCAGCAGCCCCAGCAGCCGGGCTACGGCTACCCGCAGGCCCAGCAGCCCGGCCCCTACGGCCAGCAGCCCCCCACTCCCCCGTACGGCGGCCAGCCGGTCTACGGCCAGCAGCCCCCGTTCCCCCCGGCCGGCCAGCCGAAGAAGAAGACGGGCCTGATCGTGGGCGGCGTCATCGTGGCGCTGGCGGTCATCGCGGGTGGGGTGTACTTCCTGACGTCGGGCGGGGGCGCCAGCAACAGCGATGTCGCGGACTCCACCAAGGGGTACAAGCTGACGCCGGCGGCGACGCTGGACGGGTACAAGAAGGGCAGCAGCGGCGACAGCGCCAGCGGCCCGGTGACCGGTGACGAGAAGACCAAGATCGAGGCTGCCGGAGTCAAGAACCCCAACGCGGCCGGTGCGGATTACCAGGGCGGCTCCGAGAAGGACCTGAGCCTGAAGTTCATCAACCTTCAGGGCTACTGGGGCGAGGTCAGCGACCCGGCCTCGGTGATCAACAGCTCGTTCGACCGGGCCAAGGCGAACATGACCAAGGGCGACAGCAAGACCAAGGCCGAGCTGGTCGGTTCGCCGAAGGACGTCACCCCGGCCGGTTTCAAGGGTGCCCTGATGAGGTGCCAGAACGTCAAGATCGACAACGAAGGCGGTGACGGCACCGTCGAGAACGGGCCGAAGACGCTGGAGGCACCCATCTGCATCTGGGCCGACTACAGCACCGTAGGCATCGTCACCGGCATCGACATGGGTCTCGCCATGAAGAACCAGGCCATGTCGCAGGATGACGTCGCCGCGGTCGCGGCGAAGCTCTACAACACCTCACGCACCAAGATCTGATCCGCGCAGCACAAAGGGGCGCCCCGCCGGCTGAACCGGCGGGGCGCCCCTTCGCGTTGGGTACGGAACCGCGGCTACGCGGACTTCTCGTGCCGCCCGTCGTCGCCCTTGCCGATCGTCCGCGGCTCGCGCGGGACCAGGGTCGGGTTGACGTTGTTGCGGACCACGTCGGAGGTGATGACGACCCGGGCGACGTCCTTGCGGGACGGCACCTCGTACATCACCGACTGGAGGACCTCTTCCATGATGGCGCGCAGGCCGCGCGCGCCGGTCTGGCGCAGGATCGCCTGGTCGGCGATGGCCTCCAGCGCCTCGCGCTCGAAGTCCAGCTCCACGCCGTCGAGTTCGAACAGCCTCTGGTACTGCTTCACCAGGGCGTTGCGCGGCTCGATGAGGATCTGGAGCAGGGCCTCGCGGTCCAGGTTGTGGACCGAGGTCAGGACCGGGAGGCGGCCGATGAACTCGGGGATCATCCCGAACTTCACCAGGTCCTCCGGCATGACCTCCTGGAACTGGTCGCTCGCCTGGATCTCCAGCTTGGAGCGGATCGTGGCGCCGAAGCCGATGCCCTTGGCGCCGGCCCGGGACTCGATGATCTTCTCGAGTCCGGAGAACGCGCCGCCCACGATGAACAGCACGTTCGTCGTGTCGATCTGGATGAACTCCTGGTGGGGGTGCTTCCGGCCGCCCTGCGGCGGCACTGAGGCGGTGGTGCCCTCCAGGATCTTCAGCAGGGCCTGCTGGACGCCCTCGCCGGAGACATCGCGGGTGATCGACGGGTTCTCGCTCTTACGGGCGACCTTGTCGATCTCGTCGATGTAGATGATCCCGGTCTCGGCCTTCTTGACGTCGTAGTCCGCGGCCTGGATCAGCTTCAGCAGGATGTTCTCGACGTCCTCGCCGACATAGCCGGCCTCCGTCAGCGCCGTCGCGTCGGCGATGGCGAACGGGACGTTGAGCATGCGGGCCAGAGTCTGCGCGAGGAGCGTCTTGCCCGAGCCCGTGGGGCCCAGCAGCAGGATGTTGGACTTGGCGAGTTCGATCGCGTCGTCGCGGTTCGAACCGCCGCCGTTCTCGCCGGCCTGGACCCGCTTGTAGTGGTTGTACACAGCGACCGAGAGGGCCTTCTTCGCGGGCTCCTGCCCGACGACGTACCCCTCGAGGAACTCGTAGATCTCACGAGGCTTGGGAAGTTCCTCCCAGCGGACCTCGCTCGTCTCCGCGAGCTCCTCCTCGATGATCTCGTTGCAGAGATCGATGCACTCGTCGCAGATGTACACACCGGGTCCTGCGATGAGCTTCTTCACCTGCTTCTGGCTCTTTCCGCAGAACGAGCACTTGAGCAGGTCGCCGCCATCACCGATGCGTGCCACGAGGTGCTTCCCCTTCGCCTGGGAGACGCCTGGTTCAGCGGCTCCTGGTGCCTCTATCCGACGGTACCTTGCCTGGCCCCCCGTTCGGGCCCCCCTTGGCACGGTTCACACGGCCGAGACCGGGTGACCCTGCCGTACCAAGGGGTAAAGGCCGACGTCAGGCGGCCGCTCCGGCCGCGCTCTTACGGGTCGCGACGATCTGGTCGACCAGACCATAGGCCAGGGCGTCATCGGCGGTCAGGATCTTGTCGCGCTCGATGTCGTCACGGATCTTCTCGATCGGCGTGGTGGAGTGCTTGGCCAGCAGCTCCTCCAGCTGGGCCCGCATGCGCAGGATCTCGTTGGCCGCGATCTCCAGGTCGGAGAGCTGCTCGCGGCCGGTCTGCGAGGACGGCTGGTGGATCAGGACGCGCGCGTTCGGCAGCGCCAGGCGCTTGCCCGGCGTTCCCGCGGCGAGCAGCACGGCGGCGGCGGAGGCCGCCTGGCCCATGCAGACCGTCTGGATGTCCGGCTTCACGAACTGCATCGTGTCGTAGATCGCGGTGAGCGCGGTGAACGAGCCGCCGGGGCTGTTGATGTAGATCGAGATGTCCCGGTCCGGGTCCATCGATTCCAGGCACAGCAGCTGCGCCATGACGTCGTTGGCGGACGCGTCGTCGATCTGCACCCCGAGGAAGATCACGCGCTCCTCGAAGAGCTTCGCGTACGGGTCGTACTCACGCACGCCCTGCGAGGTGCGCTCCACGAAGCGCGGGACGATGTAGCGGTTGTCCACCTGCGGGCCGGTGTAGAGGCCGCTCGCGGACGCGCCGGGGAAGTTGTTCATGTGGGTGTTCACCATCCTGGTGGCGTTCTGTGGCTGGGTGTCTCGGCGTACGAGAGAAAAGCGGTGCGGCGGGGCGCGATCCGGTACTGACCGGATCAGGCGCCGGTGCCGCCGCCGCCCGGAACGCCCGATGCGACCGTGATGATCTCGTCGATGAGGCCGTACTCCTTGGCCTCCTCCGCGGTGTACCAGCGGTCACGGTCGCCGTCGCGGATGATCGTCTCCACGGTCTGGCCGGAGTGGCGGGCGGTGATCTCCGCCATCCGCTGCTTGGTGCGCAGCAGGTACTGGGCCTGGATCTTGATGTCCGAGGCCGTACCGCCGATACCGGCCGAACCCTGGTGCATGAGGATGTCGGTGTTCGGGAGCGCGAAGCGCTTGCCGGCGGCGCCGCCGGTGAGCAGGAACTGGCCCATCGAGGCCGCCATGCCCATACCGATGGTGACGACGTCGTTCGGGATGTACTGCATGGTGTCGTAGACCGCCATGCCGGCCGTCACCGAACCACCGGGGCTGTTGATGTAGAGGTAGATGTCCTTGTCCGGCTCGGCGGCAAGGAGAAGCAGCTGCGCGGTGATCTTGTTGGCGATGTCATCGTCGACCTGCTGACCGAGGAAGATGATGCGTTCGCCGAGCAGTCGGCTGTAGACCTGGTCACCGAGGCCTCCACCGAGGGACGGCTCTCCGGCGGCGTAGGGCATCAGATTCGTCACGTATCCACCTGCTCGTCTCTGACGGCTCCGGCCGTCTCAGCGTCTTCGTACCGGGTGGGCCGGGACTCCCCGACCCTTCCTCTTCATGGACCCTAACGCGCAGGTGGGACAACGCCATCCCGCTTCCGCAACTGTTCGCTGGGAGCGCAAGGTCCGCAGTCCGCACAAGGGTTGTGGGGGACGTCCGCCGATACGACGACGGGCTCCGGACGCGGTGGCGTCCGGAGCCCGTCGTACGGGGTTCAGCGCGAGGCTCAGGCCTCGGTCTTCTCCTCGGCGACGTCGGCGGTGCCCTCGGCGGCCTCGACCACCTCGGTGGCCTCCTCCTCGTCGTCCTCCAGCTCGACGATCTCACCGTTGGTGTCGACGACCTTGGCGGCCTCGACGACCACGGCCAGCGCCTTGCCGCGGGCGACCTCGCCGACGAGCATCGGCACCTGGCCACCCTCGACGACGGCCTGGGCGAACTGGTCCGGGCTCATGCCGGAGGAAGCGGCACGCCGCATGAGGTGCTCGGTGAGCTCCTCCTGGTTGACGTTCAGCTTCTCCTTGTTGACGAGCTCGTCCAGGATGAACTGGGTCTTGATGCCCTTGATGGCCTGCTCGGACGTCTCCGCCTCGAACTCCTCGAGGGTCTTGCCCTGGATCTCCAGGTACTTCTCGAGGTCGAGACCCATCTGGCCGAGCTGGTGGTGCTCCAGGTTGTGCTTGCGGGTCTGGACCTCGTCCGCGAGCAGCTTCTCCGGGATCGGGACCTCGGCGAGCTTCAGCAGCTCCTCCAGGACGCGCTCCTGGGCCTGGGTGGCCTGGTCGTACTGCTTGGTGTTCTCCAGGCGCTTGCGGCTGTCCGCCTTCAGCTCCTCCAGCGTGTCGAACTCGCTGGCCATCTGGGCGAAGTCGTCGTCCAGCTCGGGGAGCTCACGGGCGGCGACGGCGGTGACCTTGACGGTGACCTCGGCGTCCTTGCCCTCGGCGGAGCCGCCCTTCAGCGCGGAGGTGAAGGTGGCCTCGCCACCCGCCTCCAGGCCGGTGACGGCGTCGTCGATGCCTTCGAGGAGCTCGCCGGAACCGATGGTGTACGAGACACCTTCGGCCACGCCGTCCTCGAGGACCTCGCCCTCGACCTTGGCCTGCAGGTCGATCGTCACGACGTCGCCCTCGGCGGCGGCGCGCTCGACCGGGTTGGTCGAGGCGAAGCGCTCGCGGAGCTGCTCCACGGCCTTCTCGACGTCCTCGTCGCTGACCTCAAGCGCGTCGACGGTGACCTCGATGCCGGAGTAGTCCGGGATCTCGATCTCGGGGCGTACGTCAACCTCGGCGGTGAAGGAGAGCAGCTCGCCGTCCTTCAGCTCCGTGATGTCGACCTCCGGCTGGCCGAGGACGTTGAGCTCACCCTCGTTGACGGCCTCGGTGTAGAACTTCGGGAGCGCGTCGTTGACGGCCTCCTCCAGCACTGCGCCACGGCCGAACCGCTGGTCGATGACCCGGTTGGGGATCTTGCCCTTGCGGAACCCCTTCACCGTGACCTGCTGGTTGATCTTCTTGTACGCCGCGTCGAGGCTGTCCTTGAGCTCCTCGAAGGGCACCTCAATGCTGAGCCGAACCCGGGTCGGGTTCAGGGTCTCCACGGCGCTCTTCACGGTTCGGTCTCCTTGGTGGCTGACTTCTTGGGGTTCTGCTCCACCGCACAGGAGGCGGCTTCGCGGACCGAGCCCGGTACATCAGACACACGGGCACGCATTTTGCATAGTAACGGCAAGGGGGAGAACTCCCACAATGCGATCTTGCCGGTGGTCGGGGTGGCCGGATTCGAACCGACGACCTTCCGCTCCCAAAGCGGACGCGCTACCAAGCTGCGCCACACCCCGTCGGTGCGACACGTAGGGTACATGCAGACGGGCAGTGCATCGGACGCTTTACGCGGACGTCGCCGGACTCCGAGCCGCGCGCCGCAATCAGGTGTGCGGACAACGGCCGCGACCCGCTACGATGCTTCTCGTGCCGCGGTCCCCGTGACCTGCGGTGCGCTGCATGCGGGCGTAGCTCAATGGTAGAGCCCTAGTCTTCCAAACTAGCTACGCGGGTTCGATTCCCGTCGCCCGCTCCATGCTTCGGGCCCGGCCCGGCGGATCCCCTCGGGGATGTCCGCCGGACCGGGCCTCTTGCGTTCCCGGCCGGTTCCGGCCGCCCCACGCAGGGAGCGGCCCCGGCCAGTAGCCGATCCGTCAGAAGCTGATCTGGTTGATGCTCTGCGCTATCGAGTCCATGAATTTCTGGATCGACGGCGCCATGCCGGTCGATGCCAGGAAGAAGCCGAAGAGCACCGCGACGATCGCGGGTCCGGCCTTGATGGAGCCACCTCGGATCAGGACCACCAGGATGATCGCCAAAAGAAGCACCACGGACAGTGAAATGGCCACGACTGCTCACACCCTCGGTCGGTCCGCCTTGCCGGCCCGGAGGTGTGCGGCCGCGCACTCCTCCGTTGGCGTCCATCGTGCCACCAACTCCCCTGTGGTCGCTGCCAGGTGAGGAATCGACCTGTCGATATCGCGCCATCTTGCGCCCCCTGCGCCCCCTGCGCGCCGGTCACTTGACGGAGCAGGACCGAGCGCCGGCGGCGCGGCTGCCGGGCATCACGCCGGATCGCCCGGCAGCGGGAACTCCCTGCGCCCAGGAAATTGCGACGGTGATCGTTTCTGTATCCACACAGTTCATTCACAGGCAATTCCGACGTCCGGGCGAGACGTAATTCACCATCCCCAACCGCCTGCCGATATGCACCATTTAAGGAGGATTAACACGTGCATAACGGACAGTTTTCGATGGTTTGGCATTTAATCGAACGGGAACGCGAAGTAGTCCGACGACTGTTTTACGAATTGCAATCGAGGCGTCTAGGGTGCCTGAGATGTTCCAAGCTCCGAACGTATTTCAGAGGGCCACGCTCCCACCGGCGACCCGGGAGTCGGAGCCCAGACCCCAAGCAGCGGTGGCCACGGACGACAGCCCCGCGCCGGCCCCGGGCCGGCCTGGGCAGGACGCTGCCGCGAAGAGGCGTGACGCCTACTTCGACAATGCCAAGTACCTGGCCATCGTGCTGGTCGCGGTGGCTCACTCATGGGTGCCGGTCATGGAGGGGAGCAGGACAGCCCGTGCCCTCTACATGGTGACCTACACCTTCCACATGCCGGCCTTCATCATCATCTCCGGCTATTTCTCACGCTCGTTCGACATGAGCCCGGCCAAGGCGAAGCGCCTGATCACCAGCGTGGCCGTGCCGTACGTGGTGTTCGAGACGGCCTACACGCTGTTCCGGCGGTACGCGGGCTACGAGCCCGACGCCGCGATCAGCCTGACCGACCCGTGGTACCTCGCCTGGTTCCTGATCGCGCTGTTCATCTGGCGGCTCACCACCCCGCTGTGGCGCAGCATGCGCTACCCGCTGACGGTCTCCCTCGTCATCGCCGTCCTCGCCTCGGTCACCCCTGACATCACCGAGCACCTCGACCTGCCGCGCGTACTGCAGTTCCTGCCGTTCTTCGTGCTCGGCCTCCAACTCAAGCCCGAGCACTTCAAGTTGGTCCAACGCCGCGAGGTGCGGCTGTTGGCCCTGCCGCTGTTCGCCGGCGCGTTGACCCTCGCCTACTGGGTGGCGCCCCGGATGACGACCGACTGGTTCCTGCGTGACTACTCCGCCCAGGACTTGGGCGCACCCTGGTGGTCGGGCGTGCTCATGACGCTCCTGCTGTTCGGCAGCGCGACGCTGCTCACCGCCGGCTTCCTGTCCTGGGTCCCGAAGCGCCACATGTGGTTCACCGTGCTCGGAGGCGGCACGATCTGCGGCTATCTGTTGCACGGGTTCATGGTCAAGGGCGCCGAATACGCCGGTGTCTTCGACCGGAACGACTGGCTGATCTCGCCGACCGGTCTGGTGCTGGTCACCGTCGTCGCCTCGACCGGGGTGACCCTGATGTGCACGCCGCCGGTACGGCGTGTCCTGCGGTGCGTGACCGAGCCGGACATGAACTGGGCGTTCCGACGGGACTCCGCGAAGCTCTGAGAGCAGCAGACTCCCGTCAGCCTTCGGGATCCCTCGGAGCCCGGCCCCTTACCGGGCCGGGCTCCGACGTGTTGGCTCAATCCCGTTGGTCGGCGGGCGATTGCGGGACTGCGAGGCCGAGCAGCCCCCGTACCAGCGCATACTTTTCGGTCAGCCGGGTACGGGTCGCCGGGTCCAGCACCGCGAGGCGGGCCGGGTCGGCGTTGTGTGCGAGGTCGGCCTCCTTGATCAGCAGGGCGCCGGGCGTGGCCAGGATGCGCCGGGAGTACGCCGGCAGATCCTCGCCGTCCCGCTTGGTGACGGCGAGGACCATGTCCTTGACCTGCTGCGGCAGCGCGGCCCCGGCCAGCCACCGCTCCGACAGCGCGTCGTCCTCGACCGCGTCGTGCAGCCAGGCCGCGGCGATCTGTTCGTCGCTGCCGCCCCGGGCCCGCACCCCCTCGGCGACGGCCGCGAGGTGCTCGCTGTACGGCCTGCCCGCCTTGTCCCGCTGCGCGGCATGGGCCTCGCGGGCGATGGCCTCGACTTCGGTCAGGGTCAGCTGTGCGCGTGGTGCGGTCATGCCCCGACCCTACGAGGAACCGCCCTCGTTGCCTGCCCTTCGTCGCGGGGCCACCGACGGTCATAGTTGCAACGTCAATCGTTCGGTAAACTAATTACTGACGATTTCTTGACGCTCTCTTGACCCGACGAAGGATCAAGCTCATCGGACACGCAGACACGCTCATCGCCATGGGCGGCGCCTTCCTCGCCGCCGCCGTCCTCGCCCGCGTCGGCAGCCGTATCGGACTGCCGACCATCCCGCTGTTCATCCTGGCCGGGATCCTGCTCGGCCCGCACACCCCCGGCATCGTTCTCGTCGCCGACCCGCACGACCTGGAGATGCTCTCCGCACTCGGTCTGGTGCTGCTCCTCTTCTACCTCGGCCTGGAATTCCACCTGGACGACCTCAAAGCGGGCGGCCGCAAGATGGCCGTCGCGGGCGGCGCCTATCTCGCCCTGAACGTCGGCGCCGGGCTCGGTTTCGGCTTCGCGCTCGGCTGGGGCACGTCGGAGGCGCTGGTCCTCGCCGGGGTGCTCGGCATCTCGTCCTCGGCCATCGTCACCAAGGTCCTGGTGGACCTCGGCCGCATCGGCAATCCGGAGACCAAACCGATCCTCGGCATCATCGTCGTCGAGGACGTGTTCCTCGCTCTGTACCTGGCGGCCCTCCAGCCCATCCTCTCGGGCGCCGACAGCCTCGCATCGGCCGCGATCGACGGCGGCAAGGCCTTCGGATTCCTGCTGGTCCTCGCGCTCGCCGCCCGGTTCGGCACCAAGGTCATCGGCAAACTCATCAACACCCGGGACGACGAGCTCCTCGTCATCTCCTTCCTCGGCGCCGCCGTCCTCGTGGCCGGCGTCTCGGAGTGGTTCGGGGTCGCGGACGCCATCGGCGCCTTCATGGTGGGCCTGATGCTCGGCAGCACGACCTCGGGAACCCGCATCCTCAAGCTGGTCCACCCGCTGCGTGACGCCTTCGGCGCGATCTTCTTCTTCGCCTTCGGCCTCTCCATCAACCCCGGCGATCTGCCGACCGTGCTGTGGCCGGTACTGGCCGCCGTGGCGGTGACCCTCGCCATGAACGTCGCGGCCGGGCTCGCCGCCGCCAAGGTGTACGCGTTCGGCCCGCAGGCCACGGCGAACATCTCCACGACCCTGGTGGCGCGCGGCGAGTTCGCCCTGATCCTCGCCACGATGGCGGCGGGCGCGGGGCTGGACGAACGGCTCTCCCCGTTCATCGCGGGCTATGTACTCGTCCTCGCGGTCCTGGCCCCCCTGGCCGCCGGGCGCTCGCACTGGCTGGCCGGGTTCCTGCCCGGCGGGCGCGAGGCGGTTCCGCTCCCGATCCGGTGACGGGCCGGGCCCGTGTTGACGTACGTCCGGTTCGAACCGGTCCTGCACGGTTCAGGATCTGCGTGACAGCAGCAGCAGCGCCCGGTCGTCGTTGACGTCCTTGGCGCAGGCCTCGATGAGGTGCCAGGCCGCACCCTCGAAGCCCGTGGTGACATAGCGGTCGGCCTCGCCCGTCAGCCGGTCGATGCCTTCCGCGATGTCACGGTCGGAGGCCTCCACCAGTCCGTCGGTGAACAGCATCAGGACGTCGCCGGGGGCCAGATGGCCCTTCACGGCGTCGAACTCCGCCCCGTCGTACACCCCGAGCAGCGGGCCTTCCGCCGCCATCTCCTCCCACTGGCCGCTGCCGGCGTGGAGCTGGAGGGCGGGCGGATGGCCTGCCGAGAGGAGCTCGTAGTCACCGGACTCCAGGTCCAGCACCAGGTGGATCGACGTGGCGAAGCCCTCGTCCCAGTCCTGGCGCAGCAGATAGCCGTTGGCCGCGGGCAGGAAGCCGTGCGGCGGCAGTGATCCCAGAAGTCCGCCGAAGGCGCCGGAGAGCAGCAGGGCCCGGGAGCCCGCGTCCATGCCCTTGCCGGAGACGTCGGTGAGCACGGCCTCCAGGGTGCGGCCGCCGTTGGTGCGGGCCGCGACGACGAAGTCCCCGGAGAAGGACTGGCCGCCCGCCGGGCGCAGCGACATCTCGCGGTGCCAGCCCTGCGGGAGGCGGGGCAGCGCGCTCTGGACCCGGATGCGTTCGCGCAGGTCGAAGAGCATGGTGCCGCCGCGCCGCCACGGGACGCCGACCCTGGCACGGAACTGGGCGAGGATCAGGCCAAGGAATCCGCAGGCGGCGACCGTCAGCACGGTGCCGGGAGTGACCCTGGCCGGGCCGTCCTCGTACGGACCGAGCCAGAGGGCCTCCACGATCAGGGCCGCGGCGGCGGTCGCGTACAGGCCGAGCAGGCTGGCGGGCCGTAGCAGCAGTCCGCCGGCGACGATCGGCAGGACGAGCGCGGTGGGCGAGCACCAGATCGGGTTCCACAGGGTGGCGCAGGTGATCGCCGGGATGGTCAGCAGCAGGCCGGCCAGGGCGATCCAGTCCGATCCGTCCCCGCGGAAGTAGTCGACCCCGGACCTGCGCAGCGTGGTGCGTACCCGGTGTGCCGATTTCCGCAATCGGGCCGGGTATCTCTCTGCTCCTGCGCGTCGGGCCATTGCGGGGACCTTATCCACCCGGCGGGCTCCGGTGCAGGGGGACCCCTGTGACCACGCGTTCGAAAACGACTCGCCCAGCTGAGAAAGCCCTGGTAGGCATGGCTTATGACTACAGAGCTCCGCGTATTGCAGCAGTCCGAATGGAACAAGTGGTTTTCGTCCCTGGAGCTCGCGTTCGGAGGGGCCCAGGAGCCCGCCGAGCAACGGGAGCAGTATCAGTCCGTTACCGAGTACGAGCGGTCGATCGGGATCTGGGACGGCGACGACGTGGTCGCGACGGCGGGGGCGTTCAGCTTCCGGCTGGCCGTGCCCGGCGGGGCGCTGGTGCCTGCGGCCGGGGTCACGATGGTGAGCGTCGCGTCCACGCACCGCAGGCGCGGGCTGTTGACCGCGATGATGCGCCGCCAGCTCGACGACGTACGGGCGCTGGGTGAGCCGGTCGCCGTGCTGACGGCGTCGGAGCCGGCGATCTACGGCCGGTTCGGGTACGGGGCGGCGACCCGCCAGATGTCCCTGACGATCGACACGGACCGGGTGCGGCTGAGCGTGCCCGAGGGCACGGACGAGGTCCGGCTGCGGTACGCGCGCGAGGACGAGGCGGTCGCCGCGTGCGAGAGCGTGTACGCGCGGCTGGTGCCGGGCCGGCCGGGCACCCCGGCCCACGGCCCCGGCTGGGAGCGCAAGTCTCTGATTGATCCCGCGAGTTCACGCGAGGGCGGCTCGGCGCTGCAGTGCCTGCTGGCGGAACGTGACGGCGAACTCGTCGGCTACACGAATTACCACATCAAGCCGGATTGGGACGCTGCGGGTCCCAAGGGGCGCGTCGTGGTGAGCGATCTGGCGGCGCTCGACCCGGCGGCATACGCGGCGCTGTGGCGGTTCCTCTTCGCGATCGACCTGACATCGACGGTCGAGGCACGGAACAGGCCGACGGACGACGCGGTGCTGCATCTGGTGTCGGACGTACGGCGGTGCGACATCCGGCTGCGGGACTCGCTCCATGTGCGGCTGGTGGACGTGGGCGCCGCGCTGGAGGCGCGGACCTACCGGGGCCCGCTGGACGTGGTGTTCGAGGTCGAGGACACCTTCTGCCCCTGGAACGAGGGGTGTTGGCGACTGACGGTCGACGCGAAGGGCGGCGCGTCGTGCAAGCGCACCGAGGACGCGGCTGATCTGGCGCTGTCGGTACGGGATCTGGGCTCCGCGTATCTGGGCGGCGAGGCACTGGGTTCGCTGGCCCAGGCCGGACGGGTGCGCGAACTGCGGGCCGGTGCGGTGGCGGAGGCGTCGTCGGCGTTCCTGTCCGACGTGGCGCCGTGGCTGCCGCGCGGGTTCTAGGTGGGTCGGTTCGTCCGGTGAGGGGCCTTGTCCTCCATCACCGGACGGGCTGGATTTCGCGCCGTCGCTACGCGGACTGGCAGCCCGGGCACCAGAACAGGTTCCGGGCCGCCAGGTCCGCCGTGCGGATCTCCGTACCGCAGATGTGGCACGACTGGCGGGCGCGCCGGTAGACGTACACCTCGCCGCCGTGGTCGTCCACGCGGGGCGGGCGGCCCATCGCCTCGGGCAGGTGCTCGGGGCGCACCGTGTCGATGCGGTTGTTCCGTACGCCCTCGCGCATCAGCGCGCCCAGGTCCGTCCAGATCGCGTCCCACTCGCGGCGCGCGAGGTCCCTGCCCGCCCGGTACGGGTCGATGCCGTGCCGGAACAGCACCTCCGCGCGGTAGACGTTGCCCACGCCCGCGACGACCTTCTGGTCCATCAGCAGGGCCGCCACGGTGATCCTGCTGCGGGAGATCCGCTGCCAGGCCCGCTCGCCGTCGTCGCCGGGGCGCAGCGGGTCGGGGCCCAGCCGGTCGTGTATCGCGCGCTTCTCCGCGTCGGTGATCAGGGCGCAGGTGGTGGGGCCGCGCAGATCCGCGTGGTGCTCGTCGTTCAGGATGCGCAGCCGGACCGTGTCGGTGGGCGGCGGGGCCGGGACCGTACCGAATCCGAGCTTGCCGAACAGGCCGAGGTGGATGTGGACCCAGCCGGTGTCCTGGAAGCCGAGGAAGAGGTGCTTGCCGTGGGCGTCCGCTCCGTCCAGCACCCGCCCGTCGAGCAGGGCCGCGCTGTCGGAGAACTTGCCCTGCGGGCTGCTCACCCGCACCGGCCACCCGGCGAACCGGTCCCGGTGGTCCTCCGCGAGGCGGTGGATGGTGTGTCCCTCGGGCACGGCTGCGGTTCTCCTTGACGAAATGGCTGTGCCGCCGGGGGTACCGGCGGCACGGGTGGGGACGGTCAGCCCTGCTGCGGGTGGTGGGCCGGGATCGGGGGGAGCTCGCCGGTGTTCTCGTACGCCGTGAGCATCTCGATGCGGCGGGTGTGCCGCTCCTCGCCCGAGTACGGGGTGGAGAGGAAGATCTCGACGAACTTGGTGGACTCCTCGGCCGTGTGCATCCGGCCGCCGATGGAGATCACGTTGGCGTCGTTGTGCTCGCGGCCCAGTGCGGCGGTCTGCTCGCTCCAGGCGAGTGCGGCGCGGACGCCCTTGACCTTGTTCGCTGCCATCTGCTCGCCGTTGCCCGAGCCGCCGATCACGATGCCCAGGCTGCCCGGGTCCGCGGCCGTCTTCTCGGCGGCACGCAGGCAGAACGGCGGGTAGTCGTCCTGGGCGTCGTAGATGTGGGGACCGCAGTCGACGACTTCGTGGCCCTGTGCCTTGAGCCACTCGACGAGGTGGTTCTTGAGTTCGTAACCGGCATGGTCGGATCCGAGGTACACGCGCATGTGAGGAGTGTGGCACGAGCGACGCCGGGTAACCGACGACGGGGTGCGGTGTGCCCCTGATGTGCGGGCCCTGTGTGCGCAACGCCACTCAGGCAACGATCCGGTCAACTAACCGGAGGAAGGGGTTCCGCTTTCGGGGTTCGCCGGGCTTCAATGCATCGCTTGCCGTTCCGCCACCGCGGTGCGGCCGGCAACGCAACCGAGTGATCCGGAAACGTAAGGATTCGATCCATGACGTCGCAGACGACTCTGGCAGGGCCGGGCCACCAGCCCGACGGGCCGGACCGTTCGGACCGGACGGAGTCCCAGGGCGGGCTCCAGGCCGGTCTCAAGAACCGTCACCTCTCGATGATCGCGATCGGCGGTGTGATCGGCGCGGGCCTGTTCGTGGGCTCCGGGGCCGGCATCGCCGCCGCCGGGCCGGCCATTCTGCTGTCGTACGCACTGGTCGGCCTGATGGTCGTCTTCGTGATGCGGATGCTCGGCGAGATGGCGGCCGCCCGCCCCGCCTCGGGCTCCTTCTCCACCTACGCCGACCAGGCGCTGGGCCGCTGGGCCGGTTTCTCGATCGGCTGGCTGTACTGGTTCTTCTGGGTCGTGGTGCTCGCCGTCGAGGCCACGGCGGGTGCCAAGATCCTGGAGAGCTGGGTGCCGGGCGTCCCGCAGTGGGGCTGGGCCCTGATCGTGATGCTGGTGCTGACCGCGACGAACCTGGTCTCGGTCGGTTCGTACGGTGAGTTCGAGTTCTGGTTCGCCGGGATCAAGGTGGTCGCGATCGGCGCGTTCGTGATCGTCGGTCTGCTCGCCGTCTTCGGCGTGCTGCCCGGATCGGACCACGCCGGATCGGGTCTCTCCCACCTCACCGACACCGGCGGCTTCTTCCCCGAGGGTCCGGGCGCGATCCTCACCGGGGTGCTGATGGTCGTCTTCTCCTTCATGGGCAGCGAGATCGTGACGCTGGCGGCCGGTGAGTCGGAGAACCCGCAGCGCGCCGTCCAGAAGGCCACCAACAGCGTCATCTGGCGGATCGCCGTCTTCTACCTGGGCTCGATCTTCATCGTGCTGACGCTGCTGCCGTGGAACGACCCGTCAATCGTCGAGAAGGGCAGCTACGTCGCCGCGCTCGACGTCATCGGCATTCCGCACGCCGGCCAGGTGATGGACGTCATCGTGCTGACGGCCGTGCTGTCCTGCCTCAACTCCGGCCTCTACACGGCCTCCCGGATGGCTTTCTCGCTCGGTGGCCGCGGCGACGCGCCCAAGGCGTTCGCGCGGACCAACAAGCGGGGCGTGCCGCAGGCGGCGATCCTCTCCTCCGTCGTCTTCGGCTTCGTCGCCGTCTTCTTCAACTACCAGTGGCCCGACACGGTCTTCGCGTTCCTGCTGAACTCCTCCGGCGCGGTCGCCCTCTTCGTCTGGCTGGTCATCTGCTTCACCCAGCTGCGGATGCGCGGCATCATCCTGCGCGAGACGCCCGAGAAGCTGGTCGTACGGATGTGGCTCTTCCCGTACCTGACCTGGGCGACCATCGCGATGATCTCGTTCGTGCTGGTCTACATGCTGACCGACGACGCGGGACGCGAGCAGGTGCTGCTCTCGCTGCTGGTCGCGGTGCTGGTGGTGGGCATCTCGCTGGTACGGGAGGCGCGCAGGCGCCGGAGCGGTGCGCCGGCCGTGACCGCCGAAAGGTGATCACCCATACCTGACGGTCGTTGTCAGGTATACCGGGGAGGCTCTCCCTCGCAAGCGCATCGAGCGAGCGACTGGAGAGCCTCCGCCATGACTGCCGCCCCCACCGGTTACCAGACCGGTTTCGCGATCCGCCCGGACCTCGTCGTCGAGGCCGCCGGGGCCGAGGACGTAAGCACCGCGGTGTCCCGTGCCGCCCGGGACGGGCTCCGGGTGGGCGTCCACGCCACCGGGCACGGCCTGGCCGGGGCCGTCGAGGGCGGGGTCCTGATCGACACCCGGCGGATGGACTCCGTCCTGGTCGATCCGGTGCGCCGCACCGCCCGGATCGGTGCGGGCGTGACCTGGGGCCAGGTGATCGAGGCCGCCGCTCCGCACGGGCTCGCCCCGCTGAACGGCTCCTCCCCCGGCGTCGGGGCCGTCTCGTACACGCTCGGCGGAGGTCTCGGCGTGCTGGCCCGGGAGTTCGGCTACGCCGCCGATTCGGTCCGCTCGTTCGACGTGGTGACCGGGGACGGAGCGCTGCGTCATGTCACCGCAGAGGAGGAGCCGGAGCTGTTCTGGGGACTGCGCGGCGGCGGGCACCGGCTGGGCGTGGTGACCGGGATGGAGACGGGGCTGGTCCCGGTGGCCCGGCTGTACGGCGGCTCGATCGCCTTCGACGGGGACGGGGAGGCCGGTACGGAGGTGCTCCGGCGGTACCTGGAGTGGACCCGGTCCGTGCCCACGGCCCTGACCTCCTCGGCCGGCGCTCTCGTGTACCCGGACCTCCCTCAGGTGCCGCCGGAACTGCGGGGCCGGTACGTGATCTCGGTGCGGGTCGCGTACACCGGCTCGGCGGCCGAGGGCGAACGCCTTGTCGCACCGCTGCGGGCGATCGGTCCCGCACTGGCGGACTCGCTGCGGGAGATGCCGTACCCCGAGAGCCACACCATCCACAGTGATCCGCCGTTCCCGCACGCCTACTACGGGGACGGACTGATGCTGAGCGGGATCGATCCCGGACGTGCGGCGCGGGTGCTGGAGCTGACCGGCCGGAAGGCGCCGATGATGACCGTGGTGCAGCTCAACCACCTGGGCGGCGCCCTGGCCGCCGCGCCGGACCCGGACAGTGCCGTGCCGTACCGGGACGCCGGCTTTCTGCTGCGGCTGCTGTCGCCGCTCGACGGTACGGACGTGCCGTCGGTCCGGGCGTTGTACGAGCAGGTGGCGGCGGTCCTGGGGTCGCTGGTCGTCGGCCGTTCGCTGAACTTCTCCTTCGGCGGCGGGGACCGTACCGCGGGCCTCCACGACCCGGAGACGCAGAAGAGGCTCGCCGGTCTGGTGTCGCGATACGACCCGGCGAGCCTCTTCGGAGGTGCTTACGCAAGCGGTGGCGTCAGCCGCGACGGCCGATGAGCCTCCAGGACGCGGGCAGCGCGCCCATGGCGAGCGCGGCCTTCAGCGCGTCGCCGAGAAGGAACGGCGTCAGGCCGGCCGCGATCGCGGCGCTCGCCGACATGCCGGTGGACAGCGCCAGGTAGGGCACGCCGACCGCGTAGATGATCGCCGAGCCGAGCACCATCGTGCCCGCGGTGCGCAGCACGGAGCGGTCGCCGCCGCGGCGCGCGAGGCCGCCGACGACGGTGGCGGCGAGCAGCATGCCGAGCACGTAGCCGAAGGAGGCACCGCCCGCGCCCGAACTGCCGGCGGAGAACCACGGCATGCCGGCCATGCCGACGAGCGCGTACACGGCGAGGGCCAGGAAGCCGCGGCGGGCACCGAGCGCGGTGCCGACCAGGAGCGCGGCGAAGGTCTGGCCGGTGACCGGGACCGGGGAGCCGGGGACCGGGACGGCGATCTGGGCCGCTATGCCGGTCAGCGCGGCGCCGCCGAGCACCAGGGCGGTGTCCACCGCGTAGCGGTGCCGGGCGGCGGGCAGCAGGTCGGCGAGGACCGCTCCGGTACGGACGGGGGCGGCGGCAGCAGTGCTCATCGGGACTCCGCGGGGTGAGGGCAGGTGGGGACAGACTGAGCCTGACGTTAGCCGACGGAGCATCGCCGGATCACCATCAGCGGCCCACAAAGCGGCGGTTGGAGGATTGGTGGGATTCACACAAAGCACGGCCCGCAATCACGTCGGGGCGTGATGCTCATCACTGAGGTGATGGCAGTCAGCGCCACCTCGGGCCGGGAAGACCGGCCGAGTCCGGACTGTGAATTCCCTCTAAAACGACCGTTCATGGCGGCGACCGGTCCCACGCGGCCGGGTGTGCACGGTGTGTGAGCCTGGTGCCCGTATAGCGGACGGCTGTTCCCCGTGAACGGGGCACGCGTTCAGACTGTGTACACGTCCCCCCGTCTCACCGACCGAACAGAGCTCGTCCATGTCTCGGACCTCCGTGCCTCCCCCCACAGGCTCCCCGGCTGTCGCCTCCGACGCCGGAGGCGACTCGGCCCTCACCCACGGACTCAAGCAGCGCCACCTGTCGATGATCGCCCTCGGCGGTGTCATCGGCGCCGGGCTGTTCGTCGGCTCCGGGGCGGGCATCGCCGCCGCGGGCCCGTCGATCGTCATCGCTTACGCGGTGTCCGGCCTGCTGGTCATGCTCGTGATGCGCATGCTCGGCGAGATGTCGGCGGCCAATCCGGCCTCCGGTTCGTTCTCCGTCCACGCCGAGCGGGCCATCGGGCCGTGGGCGGGGTTCACGGCGGGCTGGGCCTTCTGGGTGCTGCTCTGCGTGGCCGTCGGCCTGGAGGGCATCGGCGCCGCCAAGATCGTCACCGGCTGGCTGCCCGGGACCCCGGAGTGGGCCTGGGTGGCACTGTTCATGGTGGTGTTCCTGGGGACGAACCTGGCCTCGGTGACGAAGTTCGGTGAGTTCGAGTTCTGGTTCGCCGCGCTCAAGGTCGCCGCGATCACGCTGTTCCTGGTGCTGGGCGTGCTGGCGGTCCTCGGGGTCCTTCCGGGCACGGACGCCCCCGGGACCGCCAACCTCAGCGGCGAGGGCGGCTTCATGCCGAACGGCTCCGAGGGCCTGGTCATCGGACTGCTCGCCTCCGTCTTCGCGTACGGCGGTCTGGAGACCGTCACCATCGCCGCGGCGGAGTCCGAGAACCCGGTGCAGGGCGTCGCGAAGGCCGTGCGGACGGCGATGTGGCGGATCGCGCTGTTCTACGTCGGCTCGATGGCGGTCATCGTCACGCTGGTCCCGTGGGACGACCCGAAGGTGGTGGAGGTTGGTCCGTTCTACGCGGCCCTGGAGCACCTCGGCATCCACGGGGCGGCGGAGATCATGAACGTGGTCATCCTGGTGGCCCTGCTCTCGGCGATGAACGCCAACATCTACGGCGCCTCCCGCATGGGCTGCTCCCTGGTCGCCCGTGGCCAGGGCCCCAAGCGGCTCGGCCGGGTCACCTCCGGCGTGCCGCGCACGGCTGTCCTGGTCTCGTCGGTGTTCGGCTTCCTGTGCGTGCTGCTGAGCTACTGGCGGCCGGACGACGTGTTCCCCTGGCTGCTCAACATGATCGGCGCGGTGATCCTGGTCGTCTGGATCTTCATCGCGGTCTCCCAGCTGATCCTGCGCGCCCGGACGGAGCGGGAGGCGCCCGAGAAGCTGGTGGTACGGATGTGGCTCTTCCCCGGCCTGACCGTGGTGGCACTCCTGGCCATGGCCGGCATCTTCTTCCTGATGCTCCGCCAGCCCGACACCCGCGACCAACTGCTGGCGACGGGCGCACTGACGGCGGTCCTGATCGCGGTCGGAGTCGTACGGCAGCGGCGTTCCGCGGCGGCGACGGACGAGTAACCCCGGTACACGAGAACGCCGGGCGGGCCGGATCACTCCGGCCCGCCCGGCGTTTTCGTATGCGCCGGAGCGGGTGCGAGGCCGCGGTCCTACGCCGAAGGGCCGATCCACCCTCAGCCACTCCTGCTGTTAGCCTGCTCTTGCATATAGGTTGCAATAACAACAGAGCAGCATCTGGAGGGTTCGAACCATGGCCACGTACACGCTTCCGGAACTCCCGTACGACTACGCGGCGCTCGAACCGGTCATCAACCCGCAGATCATCGAGCTCCACCACGACAAGCACCACGCCGCGTACGTCAAGGGCGCGAACGACACCCTGGAGCAGTTGGAGGAGGCACGCGACAAGGAGGCCTGGGGAGCGGTCAACGGGCTCCAGAAGAACCTCGCGTTCCACCTCTCCGGCCACATCCTGCACTCGATCTACTGGCACAACATGACCGGCGACGGCGGCGGCGAGCCCCTCGCCGCGGACGGCGTCGGCGACCTCGCGGACGCGATCACCGACTCCTTCGGCTCCTTCGCGGGCTTCAAGTCACAGCTGACGAAGGCCGCGGCCACCACGCAGGGCTCCGGCTGGGGCGTCCTCGCGTACGAGCCGGTCAGCGGCAAGCTGATCGTCGAGCAGGTCTACGACCACCAGGGCAACGTGGGCCAGGGCTCGGTCCCGGTCCTGGTCTTCGACGCCTGGGAGCACGCCTTCTACCTCCAGTACAAGAACCAGAAGGTCGACTTCATCGAGGCGATGTGGCGCGTCGTCAACTGGCAGGACGTGGCGAAGCGGTACGCGGCCGCCAAGGAGCGCGCGAACGTCCTGCTGCTCGCCCCCTGACCCTCGGCACACCGGGAACGTCCTGCCTCGTGATCGTCTTCTCAACCTTCACCGGGCAGGCGGACGAAGGAGGGCCCCCTGCGAGGACGTGACTCGCAGGGGGCCCTCTGTTGTACGGCGGGGGCTCGGGGGCGGCCCCGGGGAGCCGACTCACCGGGCCGACGTGTCGTCCTTGGTCCACGGGCCGACGCCGAGCCGGCCCGTGGTCCCGAGGTCGAGTTCCGGGGTCACCGTCACGGGCGCGGCGCCGGCCTTCGCCGTGACCCTGACGTACGGGGCGTTCACCGCGTCGCCCGCGCCGGTGGTGTTGCGCCACGCCAGGCTGGCGTACGCGGACTCGCCCGGCTGCAGCGTCACGGGCCGGGGCGCGGCATCGCCGCCGATCCCGGTGGAGATCTTGTCGGTGCCGTGGAGGATCCGCACGCCGCTCACCGGCTCGCGGCCCTCGTCCAGCAGTTGGAGTCCGGGATACCCCTCGACCCCGTAGGCGGCGGTGCCGCAGTTGAGCAGGTGGAGGCCCACCACGCGCAGCCCCATGGCGGCGTCGCCCTGGTCGGCCGTGACGCGGATCCCGGAGGGCGGGCAGGTGCCGGCCCCGGAGGACGCCTCGTCCGCCGCGACGGTCCGCACCTTCATGATCCGGGCCAGTCTCCCGCGGGCCATGACCGGTTCGTCGTCCGTGTCGAGGGTGCGCCGCACGGTCTGGCCGGGCTTCACCGACTCGACCGTGCGCGTGGTGTTGTCCATGGCCTGACCGGACTCGTTCATCAGGGTGAACGTGATGGTGAAGGTGAGCGCTTCCTTCTCGGTGTTGGTGACCTCGAACTCGGTGACCGGGGCCGCGGACGGGCCGCAGAGCCGGTTGACGAGGGTCACGTTGTCCCATGTCCGGCCCGAGGGATCCGCGACGGGCGAGGCGGCTGCGCACGTGGCGGAGGCGGCAGGGGTCCCCGAGCCGCCGGCCGTCTCCGTCCCGCATCCGGCGAGCAGCGCGGTGCTCGCGAGGGCGGCACACAGAGCGAGAGGGGTGGCGGTACGCATGCGCCCAGAAGATCAGGGGCCACCCGCCCCGGCTGTGCTCCAGGTCACATATCGCGTCACGGTGGCGTCACAACAGCGGCCGGCGCTCGGGCCTTTCGTCGTACGGCAGGCGGCAGGCGGCAGTTCGACGACGGCCCCGGGGGCGGGGCGTCAGAGCCGGAAGACCGATCCCACGAACTCCGCCAGCAGCCGTTCCTTCAGCGGTCCGGGAAGCGCGTCCAGCAGGACCAGGACCGGGGCCATCCGCGTCGGCAGGCCGCCGTCACCGGTGAGCCCCGCGAAGGCCAGGACCGCTTCGATCTCGTCGGGCCCGAGCTTCGACGGATCGAGCCCCACGGCCAGTTCGGCGAGTGCGGGATCCACCGTGACCGGGGGAAGGGCGCGGGCCGCATCCAGCGCCGTGGCGAGATCGGTGAGCAGGGCGTCCACCTGGCCGACCGTCGCCGGGGTCAGGGTGAGGTGGAGATTGGGCGGCAGGCCGTCGAAGGAGAGCTGCGGCTGGAGGTACCAGCCGCGCTCCCGCATCTCGTCCGCGAGGTGCAGCAGCAGGCTCAGGCCCGGGGTGCCGTCCGGTCCGTCCACGAGCGTGAAGGCGACGAGCCCGGCCGCGGGATCGCCGAGCACCCTGACGCCGCCCATCGTGCGCAGCCCGGCGAGCAGCCGGTCGGACGCCTCGGCGACCCGCCCCGCCAGCGCGGTGTACCCGTCCTCACCGACGTACCGCAGCACCGCCCACGCCTGCGCCAGCAGTCCGGCGGACTTGGTGCCCTGGACGGTCGGGTTGACCACGGGGTAGCCGGGCCAGCCCGCGTGGGCGAAGTACTGGTGGCGGCGGAGGCCGGCGTCGCGGTAGAGCACCACGGACGCGCCTTTGTCTGCGTAGCCGTACTTGTGCAGGTCCACGGAGAGCGAGGTGACACCGGGCACGGAGAGGTCGAACGGCGGTATCTCCCGGCCCGCGCGCCGCAGATGGGGAAGGATCCAGCCACCGATGCAGGCGTCCACATGGCACAGCACGCCCTGCTCGGCGGCGGCTGCGGCGATCTCGGGGACCGGGTCGATCACCCCGTGCGCGTACGAGGGGGCCGAGGCGACGACGAGGGCGGTGCGCGAGGTGATCGCGGCGGCCATGGCCGTGGCGTCGGCCCGGTACGTGGAGCGGTCGACGGGCACCGCGACCGTGTCCAGGCCCAGATAGGCGGCCGCCTTGTGGAAGGCGGCGTGGGCGGTGGAGGGCAGCACCAACTGCGGTTCGGCCACGCCGCGTTCGGCCTTGGCATGGTCGCGGGCGGCCTTCACCGCGAGCAGGATCGACTCCGTGCCGCCGCTGGTGAACGTGCCCTGGACTCCCGGCACGCCCAGCAGTTCCGCCGCCGCCCGCACCACGTCGTTCTCCAGATGGGCGACGCTCGGGAAGACCGTGGGATCCAGACCGTTGACGGTGGCGTACGCGCTGTACGCGGCGGCGGCCAGCTCGTCGAGGCCCTCCAGGCCCGCGTCGTAGACGTACGCGAACGTGCGGCCGCCCCGGGTGGGGGCGTCGGCGCCGCGCAGGGCGGCGAGTTCGGCGAGGACGTCCGGGGCGGGGACGGCGGGTGCGGGGTCAGTCGGCATGGGCGGGCTCTTCCTGGAGTGGGACTCGGTACAGGTGCAGCAGCCAGAGGCTCGCCGCGGCCAGGACGGCGGGCAGCACGCTCATGCCGAGCGTGATCCCCGTCAGCGCCGCCTCGGGCTGGTCCACCCGGTGACCGGCGTCCGAGGACCGGAAGCCGGTCACGGCCAGCACCAGGGCGAACACCCCGGCGCCCAGCGCGAAGGCCAGGGTCTCGGCTGCGGTCCAGAGCCCGGTGAACGTCGCGGCCCGCCGCCTACCGGTCCGGGCCACGTCGTCGGCGAGGGTGTCGGCCAGCATGGTGAGCGGCAGCAACTGGAGCCCGGCGTAGGCGATCCCGATGACGGCGACGGACACGTAGCCGAGGGCCGGTCCGCCCTGCCGGGTGAAGGCGAGCGCGATCGCCCCGGCGAGGTAGAGCAGCGAGGCGCACCACTGGGCGTACCGGGTGGAGCGCAGCCGGGCCAGCCGGCTCCAGAGCGGCATGCACAGCACCAGCGGGCCGATCAGGCAGGCGAAGAGCGGGGTGACGGCACCGGCCGAGCCGAGGGTGTACGTGGCGAAGTACTGGACGCCCGCGAGCATCACGCCGATCGCGAGGGCCTGGAGCGTCCACATGGCGAGGAGGTTGCGGAAGGGCCGGCTGGAGCGGGCCGCGGCGAGCTGGGCGCGCAGGGTCGGCTCGGCCTCGCTGCGGGCGACGGCCGGGGCCCCGCGGGTGGTGAACCAGGCGCCGAACATGCCGACGGCCAGGAGCACGGCGACCGCGAGGCCCATCAGCCGGTAGCTCGCCGGGGTGTCCCCGTCGGCGTGCGCGATGGCGGGGGCGAGCGCCCCGGAGAGCAGGATGGCGACGCCGAGGAAGGCGACCCGCCAGCCGAGGATCCGGCGGCGTTCGTCCGGGTGCTCGGTCATCTCGGCGGGCATCGTCACGTACGGCACCTGGAAGACGGCGTAGGCGGTGGCCGCCAGCAGGAACAGGGCCGCCACATAGCCCGCGGCGGCCGCGCCCCGCAGCGGCGGCGCGGCGAAGAGCAGGGCGAAGAGCGGCGGCAGGGTGCAGGCGCCGATCAGCAGGAAGGGCCGTCGCGGACCGCCGCTCAGTCGGCTGCGGTCGGATACGGCACCGACCAGCGGGTTGATCAGGACGTCCCAGGCCTTGGGCAGGAACACGGCGGCGCCCGCGACGGCGGCGGGCACGGCGAGCACGTCGGTGAGGTAGTAGAGCAGGATCAGTCCGGGCACGGTGGCGAACGTGCCGGTGCACAGCGAGCCGAGCCCGTAACCGATCCGGACCCGGCGCGGCACGCGGGGGGCCGTGTCCGGTTCCGCTTCCCTGGCCGTGCGGGCGTCGGCTGGCATGCCGCCGATCATGAACGAGAGTTCGAGCCCGCGGCAAGGGTCCCGCATGACAGGTGTGTGAACTCGGCCTGTGCCGACCGCGGCTCGGGCCCGCTCGGGCACGGGCCCACTGTCAGACCCCTGTCGCATGTGCTTCGGCCCCAGGCCTCGTTCACGATCGACTACCCGGTGCTGGACCCGGATGGGGGCTTCGACTTCGACGACGCGGAGCAGATCGCGCGGCGGCTGCCCCGGCTGCACGCGCTGTACGGGTGACGCGACGGGGTGCGGGATCCGTCCGGACCCCGCACCCCGGGACGGTCAGTCGAAGATCGGGCCCTGCGTCCGGGTCCGCTTGATCTCGTAGAAGCCCGGGATCGACGCGACCAGCAGCGTGCCGTCCCACAGCTTCGCCGCGTCCTCGCCCTTCGGGGCGGGGGTGACGACCGGGCCGAAGAAGGCGATCTGCTCCCCGTCCGCGCCGGGCACCGCGATGACCGGGGTGCCGACGTCCTGGCCGACCTTGTCGATGCCCTCCTGGTGGGAGGCGCGCAGCTCGGTGTCGTACGCGTCGGAGTCCGCGTACTCCACGAGCTCGGCCGGCAGGCCGACGTCCTTCAGCGCGCCCACGATCGCGTCGCGGGTGGGGCCCTCGCCCTGGTTGTGGAAACGCGTGCCGAGCGCGGTGTACAGCGGGCCGACGATGTCGTCGCCGTGCTTCTGCTGGGCGGCGATCACCACGCGGACCGGGCCCCAGGCCTTGTTCTCCAGCATGTCGCGGTACTCGTCGGGAAGCTCGTCCAGCTTGTCCTCGTTGAGCACGGCCAGGCTCATCACGTGCCAGCGGACCTCGACGTCGCGGACCTTCTCCACCTCCAGCATCCAGCGGGAGGTCATCCAGGCCCAGGGGCAGAGCGGGTCGAACCAGAAATCGGCGGGGGTCTTGCCGGTCACCGTGCTGTTGTCAGACATCTCTCTCCTCATGAGGGCCGTTCGCATGCTGTGACCGAGAACACCGCCGGGCGCCCCCGCCATTCCCGAACGCGTGACCGGAAGGCGGCATGGGAGGATCAAAATATTCGAAGGTGACACAAAGGAGTGTGCTCGTGCCCGGTGAGAACCTGTCCCGCGACGAGGCCCGTGAGCGGGCCGAGCTGCTGACCGTCGACGGTTACGACGTCGTGCTCGACGTCCGTTCCGCGATCGGTGGGCCCGATGGGGAGGGCGAGCAGACCTCCGGTCCGCGGACCTTCCGTTCGGTGACGACGATCCGGTTCCGCTCGGCGCGTGCCGGTGCGACGACGTTCGCCGATCTGATCGCCCCGTCCGTGAACGCGGTGACCCTGGACGGCACGGCGCTGGACCCGGCAACCGTCTTCGACGGAGTGCGGGTGACCCTGGCGGACCTGACGGAGGGCGAGCACGTCCTGGTGGTCGACGCGCAGTGCGCGTACAGCAGGACCGGCGAGGGCATGCACCGCTTCGTGGACCCGGAGGACGGCGAGGTCTACCTCTACACCCAGTACGAGCCGGCGGACGCGCGACGCGTCTTCGCCAACTTCGAGCAGCCCGACCTCAAGGCGCCCTACCGCTTCCAGGTGACGGCTCCCGAGGAGTGGACGGTCTGGAGCAACGGGGCCGAGGAGTCCCGCGACGGCGGGGTGTGGCGGTTCGCCGAGACGAAGCCGATCTCGACGTACATCACGGCGGTCGTCGCCGGTCCGTACCACTACGTGACCGACTCCTACAGCCGTACGTTCGACGACGGCACGACCCTGGACATCCCCCTCGGCGCGATGTGCCGCAAGGGACTCGCCCGGCACTTCGACGCCGACGACGTCTTCCTGATCACCAAGCAGGGACTGGACTTCTTCCACGACAACTTCGACTACCCGTACCCGTTCGGCAAGTACGACCAGGCCTTCGTCCCCGAGTACAACCTCGGTGCGATGGAGAACCCGGGCTGTGTCACGTTCCGCGAGGAGTACATCTTCCGCGGCAAGGTGACGCAGGCGGCGTACGAGGGCCGGGCCAACGTCATCCTACACGAGATGGCGCACATGTGGTTCGGCGACCTCGTCACCATGCAGTGGTGGGACGACCTGTGGCTCAAGGAGTCCTTCGCCGACTTCATGGGCGTTTTCGCCATGGTGGAGTCCACGCGGTTCAAGGACGGCTGGATCACCTTCGCCAACAACCGGAAGTCCTGGGCCTACCGCGCCGACCAGCTGCCGTCCACCCACCCGATCACGGCCGACATCCGTGACCTGGAGGACGCCAAGCTGAACTTCGACGGCATCACGTACGCCAAGGGCGCCTCGGTGCTGAAGCAGCTGGTGGCGTACGTGGGGCGGGACGCGTTCCTGGAGGGCGCGCGGCGCTACTTCAAGAAGCACGCGTACGGCAACACGCAGCTGGGCGACCTGCTGTCGGTGCTGGCCGAGACGTCCGGGCGGGACATGGCCTCGTGGTCGCGCTCCTGGTTGCAGACCGCCGGTGTCAACTCGCTGACCCCGGTGGCGGTCTACGACGCCGCGGACCGGATCACCGAGCTGGCGGTCCTCCAGGAGGCGGCCGAGTCGCACCCGGAGCTGCGCCCGCACCGGGTCGCGGTCGGCCTGTACCGGCGCACGCCCGACGGTGACCTGGTGCGTTACGCCCGGGCCGAGGCGGACGTGGCGGGGCCGCGCACCGTGATCACGGAGCTGGCCGGGGCCGAGCGGCCCGAGCTGATCCTGGTCAACGACGACGACCTGACGTACTGCAAGGTCCGCTTCGACGAGGTGTCCCTGGCGACGCTGCGCTCGCACCTCGGCGACATCACGGATCCGCTCGCGCGGGCGCTGTGCTGGTCCGCGCTGTGGAACCTCACCCGGGACGGGCTGATGCCGGCCCGCGACTTCGTCTCGCTGGTCCTGGCCTTCTCCGGCCGGGAGACGGACATCGGTGTGCTCCAGATGCTGCACGCCTGGACCCGGACCGCGCTGGTGCACTACGCGGCGCCCGCATGGCGCGAGGAGGGCGGCCGGGCGCTGGCCGAGGGCGCGCTGCGCGAGCTGCGGCTCGCCGCGCCGGGCAGCGAACACCAGCTGGCGTGGGCCCGCTTCTTCGCGGCGGTCGCCGCCTCGGACACGGACTTCCAGCTGCTGTCCGGGCTGCTCGACGGCACGGCGCGGATCGACGGGCTCGACGTCGACCAGGAGCTGCGCTGGGTGTTCCTGTCGCCGCTGGCCTCGCACGGCGCGGCCGACGAGGCGGCCATCGGCGCCGAACTGGCCCGGGACGACACGGCGTCCGGCAAGCGCCACCAGGTGCGGTGCCTGGCCTCGCGGCCGTCGGCCGCGGTCAAGGCTCAGGCGTGGGCGGGTGTCGTGGAGTCGGACGCGCTGTCCAACGCGCTGGTGGAGGCGACGATCGCGGGGTTCGAGCAGTCGTCGCAGCGGGAGTTGCTGGCGCCGTACGCGAGCACGTACTTCGAGGTGATCGAGCGGGTGTGGGCCGAGCGGTCCATCCAGATCGGGATGGCCGTGGTGAAGGGCCTGTTCCCGGCCCTTCAGGACGATCCCGCAACGCTGGAGGCGACGGACGCGTGGCTGGCGGCGCACGCGGACGCGGCGCCTGCGCTGCGGCGGCTGGTGCTCGAGGCCCGGGACGACCTGGCCCGGGGGCTGCGGGCTCAGGCGTGTGACGCTGCCGAGGTCTGATGGTTCGGCCCGTCCGGCGTGACGGCCCTCGCCCGGGTGCCCCGCACCCCGGCGAGGGGTCCGTCCTCGAACGCCGCACGGGCTGGATCGGAGCCCGAGGGGCGTGCGCGTGCGGCGCCCGGCCGTGGCGGCGCGCCCCCTCGGCGCCGCTCATAATCCCAGGCGGGTCGGACCTTTTCGGCAGTCGAACGTCCGTACTTCAGGACGGCGTTGTCCTGAAATGTCGACGGGCCTGTAACAGGGGTTAAGGCCTCGGCCACCGGCGGGATAAACCGGAGCATGGCCCAGAACACCCCGCTCTCCCCCTGCCACCTCCGCATCACCTCCGAGGTCCGGCAACGCGTCCTGTCCGCCGCCCGGTTGAAGGCCCTCGGGGTCTCCCCCGCACAGGCCGGCGAGCAGTGCCGGACCGGTGGGCCGTGGCAGCAGCCACTGCCCGGCGTCTTCGTGCTGCACCCGCGGCCGCTCAGCGGCCGGGAGCGCCTGCGATCGGCCCTGCTGTACGCGGGACGGCCACCGGCCTCCGGGCGGCGGACCGTGCCGGCGCAGGCCGGCGGCACGGACGCCGGGTACGGCGAGGCGATGGTCACCGGGCTGGCCGCGCTCTCGCTGTACGGCTTCGCCGCCGCGCCACCCGTCGTGTCCACGGACCGCATCGACGTACTGGTGCCCCGCAGCCGCCGGCTGCGGTCGGTCCGGTACGTCCGTCTGGTGCGGACGTCCGAGCCGCCGCGGCCCGAGCAGCTGGACGGGATGCCGGTGGCGCCGGTGGCCCGCGCTCTCGCGGACGCCGTCGCGGGTCTCGCGGACGCCCATGCCGTACGCCGGCTGCTCACCGAGGCGGTCCGCGGCGGCCACTGCGAACCTGCCGTCCTGGTCGGCGAGTTGAACCGCGCCAAGGTGCTCGGCCGCCCCCAGGTGGTGAACGCCGTGGACTCGCTGCTCGCCGAGGGCCGGGCGCTGGCGGAGGAGCGGCTGTACGACATGGTGCGGGCCCACGGGCTCCCGGAGCCGCTGTGGAACGTGGACCTGCGACTGCCCGGCGGTCCGCACCTGGGCGCCGTCGACGCCTACTGGCCCGAGGAGGCGGTCGCCGTGGAACTGGACACCAGGGCCCCGCGCCACAGCCGGCTCGACGACGGCCACCGCCAGGAGGAGCACGAGGCCGAGTGGTCCGCGTACACCGCCCGGCGCGAGCACCTGGAAAGGCTCGGCGTCACCGTCGTCAACCTCGCGCCGATGAAGCTTCGTGACTCGAGGGAGCAGCAGGCGACCGTCGTCCGGACGGCGCTGATGGCGGCGGCCGACCGCGAACCGGCCGCGTACGTGATGATCCTGCCCAGGTGAGGCCCCCACGCGCCCCGTATCCACCACTTCGTCCCACGTGACGCTTCGGCCCCAGTGGCGGAAGTCCGCCATGTCCATAACTCGCCCCTCACAACTCTCCACAAACCCCTGTCATTTACGAAAGGGTGAGCGGTCATCCGGTACCGATTTCCGGACTCTCTCTTTCACATACAGGGATGCTGATGACCTCCGAATCCCCCAGCTACATACCCGGGGCGAGACGCGTGGCCCGCGTCGCGGCCGCCGCCGGACTGGTGGCCGCACTGGCCGCCACCGGCGCCGCTCCCGTCTTCGCGGCCGACGACCCGGCCACCGCCCCCGTCAAGGCGGCCGCCGGCAACGCCACGGCGGACAAGCTCGGCACGGCCGACGCCGATGTACTCGCCAAGGCCGAGGCCAAGGGCGAGAAGAACATCACCATGATGGTCGCCACCGCTCCGGGTGCGACCGAGCAGGTCACGAAGCAACTGGACGCCGTCAAGGGCTCCGTGCTGGGGCGTGCGTACGACAAGCTCGGGTACGTACGGGCGACCGTGCCGACCGCGTCCGCCGAGGCCACCATCAAGGCGGCCTCGAAGCTGACCTCCGTCCACGGCATCGATCTCAAGCAGGAGATCGTTCTGGACGACCCGACTCCCGCGGCCGACCGGGCGACCGGCAGCCGGACCGCGGTGAAGTCGACCGGGACCTACTCGGCGCCCGGGAAGAAGACCCCGGCGAAGAACCCGTACAACCCGTCCTTCGAGACGGGTGCGGTCGACTTCGTCAAGCAGCACCCGAAGGCCGACGGCCGCGGCGTGACCATCGGCATCCTCGACTCGGGTGTCGACCTCGGCCACCCCGCGCTGCAGAAGACCACCACCGGTGAGCGCAAGATCACCGACTGGGTGACGGCCACCGACCCGGTCAGTGACGACGACGGCACCTGGCTGCAGATGACGGACGCCGTGTCCGGCCCGACGTTCACGCACGACGGCCGTACCTACTCGGCCCCGGCGGGCTCGTACAAGATCAGCGTGTTCGAGGAGGCCGCCACCAAGGGTGGCGACATGGCCGGCGACCTCAACCGCGACGGTGACACCACCGACGCGTGGGGCGTCCTGTACGACCCGGTCACCGGTACCACCCGGGTGGACCTGAACAACAACGCGGACTTCTCCGACGACGCCGTCCTGAAGCCGTACAAGGAGAAGCACCAGGTCTCCTACTTCGGTACGGACGACCCGCGGACCGACGTCGTCGAGCGCATCCCCTTCGTCGTGGAGACCCGCAAGGACGTCGTGTACGACGCGGCGGGCAACACCTCCGACTACGTCAGCATCGGCGTCATCGAGTCCGAGCACGGCACGCACGTCGCGGGCATCACCGCTGCCAACGGCCTGTTCGGCGGCAAGATGAGCGGTGCCGCGCCCGGCGCGAAGATCGTCTCCTCGCGCGCCTGCACCTGGTCCGGCGGCTGCACCAACATCGCCCTCACCGAGGGCATGATCGACCTCGTCGTGAACCGCGGAGTCGACGTCGTCAACATGTCGATCGGCGGACTGCCGCCGCTCAACGACGGCAACAACGCCCGCTCGGAGCTGTACAAGCGCCTCATCGACATCTACGGCGTCCAGCTGGTCATCTCGGCCGGCAACGACGGTCCGGGCGTCAACACCATCGGTGACCCCGGCCTCGCCGACCACGTCATCTCGGTCGGCGCGTCCATCTCGAAGGAGACCTGGGCCGCGAACTACGGCTCCGGCGTCACCAAGAAGTACGACATGATGCCGTTCTCCTCGCGCGGTCCGCGTGAGGACGGCGGCTTCACGCCGACCCTGACGGCCCCCGGCGCGGCGATCAACTCGACGCAGACCTGGCTGCCCGGCGGTCCGGTCAAGGAGGCCGGCTACTCGCTCCCGGCCGGCTACTCCATGCTCCAGGGCACGTCGATGGCCTCCCCGCAGGCCGCCGGCGCGACCGCACTGCTGCTGTCCGCCGCGAAGCAGAAGCACATCGAGCTGCCCCCGGCCGATCTGCGCACCGCGCTGACCAGCACCGCCACCCAGATCAAGGGAGTGCCCGCGCACGCCCAGGGTGCCGGTCTGATCAACATCGTCGGCGCCTGGAAGCAGATCGAGAAGCAGGGCGCCCCGGCGCACGAGTACACGGTGAAGGCCCCGGTCGACACCGCGATCGACTTCGCGCTGAAGACCCCGGGCTTCGGCACCGGCCTGTACGACCGCGAGGGCGGCCTCAAGGCCGGCCAGACGAAGTCGTACGACGTCACGGTCACCCGCACCACGGGCCCGGACAAGGACGTCAAGCACAAGCTCTCCTGGAAGTACTCCGACGGCACCTTCAAGCTGACCGGCCCGAGCACCGTCTCGCTGCCGCTCGGCAAGCCGGTGACGGTCAAGGTCCAGGCGAAGCCGGGCAGCGCGGGCGTGCACAGCGCGATCCTGCAGCTCGACGACGCGAAGACCTCCGGTGTGGACCAGCAGATCCTGACGACGGTCGTCGTCGCCAAGGACCTGGTGAAGCCGGGTTACGCGTACACGGCGTCCGGCTCGGTGCAGCGCAACGGCACCACGTCGTACTTCGTGAACGTGCCGGAGGGCTCCAAGACCCTTGAGGTCGCCATGAGCGCCCTGCGCTCGGGCAGCCAGACCCGCTTCATCTCCATCCACCCGTACGGGGTCGCGGTGGAGGACAGCGGGACGCCGTTCTGCTACCCGAACTACGAGAACCCGGCCAACACCTGCCGCCCCGACGTGCGCTCGTACGCCGACCCGCAGGCCGGTGTCTGGGAGATCGAGGTCGAGGCCCGGCGCACGTCGCCGCTGCTCGACAACCCGTACAAGCTGGATGTCTCGCTGCTCGGCGCGACCTTCGACCCGGCGGTGCAGACCATCGCCGAGGCGAAGATCGGCACCCCGGCCGCGGTGAACTGGACGGTCACCAACAACGCGGGTGACCTGGCGGGCAAGCTCAAGGGCGGCTCGCTGGGCTCGGCCGACGTCGAGCGTCCGTCGATCTCCACGGGCGGCGAGTACGTCAAGGAGGTCACCATCGGTGAGGGCGTCGAGAAGCTGGACGTCGCCATCGGCGGCACCTCGGACGCCAACGCCGACCTGGACCTGTACGTCTACAAGGGCGCGGCCCAGGTGGGTGCCTCCACCACGGCCGGCTCCGAGGAGGCCGTCAGTCTGCTGAAGCCCGCCGCGGGCACGTACACGGTCGTCATCGACGGGTACGACGTCCCGGCCGGCACCACCGAGTACGACTACCGCGACGTGTACTACTCGCCGTCGCTCGGTGCGATCAACGTCGACGAGTCGAAGGCCGTCGACCTGGCCTCCGGCGCATCGGCCCAGGTCGGTGCCGAGGTCGCGGTCGCCGGGGCGGCCCCCGAGGGCCGGCAGTTCTTCGGCGAGGTCCAGCTGGTCAACGCGCGCGGCACCGCCGCGGGCACCGGCAGCGTCGTGATCGAGAAGGTCACGCCGTAGCCGCATCGCGGTGACCATGTGATCCGTACGACAGTGGGGCGGGCGCTCAACGGGCGCCCGCCCCACTGCGCTGTCCGCACCCCGTCCGCAGGTCGGACAATGGATTGGACAAGGAAGCCGTGGACATACGCATCATGGAGCGGCAACCGTGCCCGTTCGTACGTTTGAAGGAGTCCCCGTGAAGGTCGGAATCGTCGGCGCCACCGGTCAGGTCGGCACAGTCATGCGCAGCATCCTGGCCGAGCGGAAGTTCCCGGTCGCCGAACTGCGGCTCTTCGCCTCCGCACGCTCCGCGGGCTCCACCATCGCCTACGAGGGCACCGACATCACCGTCGAGGACGCCTCCACGGCCGACTACACGGGCCTGGACATCGTGCTCTTCTCGGCCGGCGGCTCGACGTCGAAGGCGCTCGCCGAGAAGGTCGCCGCACAGGGCGCCGTCGTGATCGACAACTCCTCCGCATGGCGCAAGGACCCCGAGGTCCCGCTGGTCGTCTCCGAGGTCAACCCGCACGCGATCGCGAACCGCCCCAAGGGCATCATCGCCAACCCGAACTGCACCACGATGGCCGCCATGCCCGTGCTGCGCCCGCTGCACGAAGAGGCCGGCCTGGAGACGCTGACCGTCGCCACGTACCAGGCGGTGTCCGGCTCCGGAGTGGCCGGCGTCGCCGAGCTGCACGGCCAGGCCTCCAAGGTCGTCGCCGACGCCGACAAGCTCACCCACGACGGCGGAGCCGTCGACTTCCCCGAGCCGGGTGTCTACAAGCGCCCCATCGCCTTCAACGTGCTGCCGCTGGCCGGTTCCATCGTCGACGACGGGTCCTTCGAGACGGACGAGGAGCAGAAGCTCCGCAACGAGTCCCGCAAGATCCTGGAGATCCCGGAGCTGAAGGTGTCCGGCACCTGCGTCCGGGTCCCGGTCTTCTCCGGCCACTCGCTCCAGGTCAACGCCCGTTTCGCCCGTCCCATCAGCGTGGAGCGCGCGTACGAGCTGCTGAAGGACGCGCCGGGCGTCGAACTCTCGGAGATCCCCACCCCGCTCCAGGCGGCCGGCCAGGACGCGTCCTTCGTCGGGCGCATCCGGGTCGACGAGACCGTGGAGCACGGTCTGGCCCTGTTCGTCTCCAACGACAACCTGCGCAAGGGTGCTGCGCTGAACGCGGTGCAGATCGCGGAGCTGGTGGCGGCGGAGCTCGCGGGCTGACCGCGTTCAGCCCTCCCGCGGGGGTCCGGGGGCTCCGCTCCCGGACCCCCGCTCCTCAGTCGCCGGAGGGGCTTCAGTTCGGTCGGCGGACCTCGAAGTGCCAGCAGCCGTACTCCACGGCCCTGACGTGCACCAGCGCCACCTCCGGGGCGGCGAAGGCCTCCGCGATCGCCTCGTCGAAGCCGCGCTCCTCGTCCGCCGGGATCTCCATCAGCCGGCCGCCCACGATGTGTCCCTCCGCGTTGTAGCGGCGGACGGTGCGCAGCGCGCCCGCCCGCGAGAACGGGTAGCCGGGCCGGCCGGCGTCGGGTCCCCCGCACTCCTCGGCGTGGATGAAGACCGGGCCCTGCTCGTCGTACGCACCGGGGCGGGCCCAGGTCGCGGCCGCCCAGCGCCGCAGCGGAGCGTACGAAACGAGGGCGATCTCCTCCCCCACCTCGTTGCCCCGCAGGCAGCAGCGCAGCGGGCTGCCCGCGTCCGTGGCGGTGTACGGGACGCAGGCGCGTCCCGCGTCGTCGGTGTCCCGGAGTTCCTTCAGCGCGGCCGGGTCGATCGCGCGTGCCTCGTAACTGGTCATATGACGAGAATGGCCCGCCCGCCCGGCGCGGTCCGGCGGAAAACGGACATCGCTCTGACAGGGGCCACGTGGAAGGATGGCGGGAAACATCACATATCAAGGAGATGACCGCGTGCCTGGCACGAATCTGACCCGCGAAGAGGCACAGGAGCGGGCGCGCCTGCTGACCGTGGACGCGTACGAGATCGATCTCGACCTCTCCGGAGCGCAGGAGGGCGGGACCTACCGGTCCGTCACCGTCGTGCGCTTCGACTCCGCCGAAGCCGGTGCGGAGACCTTCATCGACCTGGTCGCCCCTGCGGTGCACGAGGTCGAGCTGAACGGCAAGGCCCTGGACGTCGCGGCCGTGTTCCGCGATTCGCGCATCACCCTGCCGCACCTGGTGGCGGGCTCCAACGAGCTGAAGGTCGTCGCCGACTGCTCGTACACCAACACGGGTGAGGGTCTGCACCGCTTCGTCGATCCGGTCGACGAGCAGGCTTACCTGTACACCCAGTTCGAGGTCCCGGACGCGCGCCGCGTCTTCGCGAGCTTCGAGCAGCCCGACCTGAAGGCGACCTTCCGGTTCACCGTGAAGGCCCCGTCCGGCTGGACCGTGATCTCCAACTCGCCGACGCCGGAGCCCAAGGACGACGTCTGGTCCTTCGAGCCGACGCCGCGCATCTCCTCGTACATCACGGCGCTGATCGTGGGTCCGTACCACTCGGTGCACAGCAGCTACGAGAAGGACGGCCAGTCCGTCCCGCTCGGCATCTACTGCCGCCCCTCGCTCGCCGAGTACCTCGACGCGGACGCGATCTTCGACGTGACCCGGATGGGCTTCGACTGGTTCCAGGAGAAGTTCGACTACGCGTACCCCTTCGCCAAGTACGACCAGCTCTTCGTCCCGGAGTTCAACGCCGGTGCGATGGAGAACGCGGGCGCGGTCACCATCCGCGACCAGTACGTCTTCCGCTCCAAGGTGACGGACGCGGCCTACGAGACGCGGGCCGACACGATCCTGCACGAGCTGGCCCACATGTGGTTCGGCGACCTCGTCACCATGGAGTGGTGGAACGACCTGTGGCTGAACGAGTCGTTCGCCACCTACACCGCGGTCGCCTGCCTTGCGTACGCCGACGGATCGCAGTGGCCTCATTCCTGGACCACGTTCGCCAACTCCATGAAGACGTGGGCGTACCGCCAGGACCAGCTGCCGTCGACACACCCGATCATGGCGGACATCCGTGACCTGGACGACGTCCTGGTCAACTTCGACGGCATCACGTACGCCAAGGGCGCCTCGGTCCTGAAGCAGCTGGTGGCGTACGTCGGCATGGACGCGTTCTTCAAGGGCGTCCAGGCGTACTTCAAGGCGCACGCGTTCGGCAACACGCGCCTGTCCGACCTGCTGGGCGCGCTGGAGGAGACCTCCGGCCGCGACCTGAAGACCTGGTCGAAGGCGTGGCTGGAGACGGCCGGCATCAACATCCTGCGCCCGGAGATCGAGACGGACGCGAACGGTCACGTCACCTCGTTCACCGTCCTGCAGGAGGCGCCCGCGCTGCCCGCAGGGGCGAAGGGTGAATCGACGCTGCGGCCGCACCGGATCGCCATCGGCTGCTACGACCTGGACGGGGCCGGCAAGCTGGTCCGTACCGACCGGATCGAGCTGGACGTCGAGGGCGAGCGCACCACCGTGCCGTTCCCGGCCGGCACCGCGCGCCCTGCCGTCATCCTCCTCAACGACGACGACCTCTCGTACGCGAAGGTCCGCCTCGACGCGGAGTCGCTGCGGGTCGTCACGGAGCACCTGGGCGACTTCACCGAGTCGCTGCCGCGGGCTCTGTGCTGGGCGTCCGCCTGGGACATGACCCGTGACGGCGAACTGGCCACGCGCGACTACCTCTCGCTCGTCCTGTCCGGGGTGGGCAAGGAGTCGGACATCGGCGTCGTGCAGTCGCTGCACCGTCAGGTGAAGATGGCGCTGGACATGTACGCGGCGCCGGAGTGGCGCGAGGCGGGTCTGACCCGGTGGACCGAGGCGACGCTCGCGCACCTGCGTGCGGCCGAGCCTGGCAGCGACCACCAGCTGGCCTGGGCCCGCGCCTTCGCGGCCACGGCCCGCAACCCGCAGCAGCTCGATCTGCTGCAGGCGCTGCTCGATGGCACCGAGACGATCGAGGGCCTGGCCGTCGACACCGAGCTGCGCTGGGCCTTCGTCGAACGGCTGGCCGCCACCGGTCTGCTCGACGACGAGGAGATCGACGCCGAGTACGCGCGCGACCGGACCGCGGCGGGCGAGCGCCACGCGGCCGCCGCCCGTGCGGCGCGTCCCTCCCAGGAGGCGAAGGCCGAGGCGTGGGCCTCGGTCGTCGAGTCCGACAAGCTGCCGAACTCCCTCCAGGAGGCGGTCATCGGCGGCTTCGTCCAGACCGACCAGCGCGAGCTGCTGGCCCCGTACGCGGAGAAGTTCTTCGCCGCGGTGAAGGACGTCTGGGACTCGCGGAGCCACGAGATGGCGCAGCAGGTCGCCATCGGTCTCTACCCGGCGCTCCATGTCTCGCAGGAGACCCTGGACGCCACGGACGCCTGGCTGGCCTCGGCCGAACCGGGCGCCGCGCTGCGCCGGCTGATGTCGGAGTCCCGGTCGGGTGTGGAGCGTGCGCTGAAGGCCCGTTCGGCGGACGCGGAGGCGGCGACCGCGTAAGTGCCGCAACCACCGCACAGGTGAGGGGCGCCTCCTTCGGGGGGCGCCCCTTCGCGTTCAGGCCGTGACCGGATCACTCCGGCTGCGGCGCCAGGATGAGCGGCCAGTGCTCGCCCGACCGGGCTTCCGCCAGGACCTGTTCGGCCGGCGTCCCGGCGGGTGCGGTCAGTACGGCGGTGATGTCCGCGGCCTGTGCGTACGTACCGGGGCTGACCCGTGCGCTCACCCGCAGGAGCCGCACCGCCTCCGGATCGGCCGCCGACCGTTCGGGGAACCGGTCCTCGGCGGCCTCAAGGCCCTTCAGCACGACGGGGTACGCGACGATGTCCACGGTCAGCAGCTCGCCGTCCAGCCGCCGCTCGGCCCAGCCGTCCGTCCGCACGAAGCAGAGGCAGCCGTCGCCTTCGTATCCGTAGAGTCCGAGCCTCGCGACGGCGTCCTCGTCCGGGGCCCTTCCCTCGGCGACGATCACGACGAGCGTCACGGACTCCGGTTCGTCAGGATCCAGTCCGGTGCACAGCACGAGCTCTGCCATCTGCCATCCCCACGGGAGCGAAGTAACGGGACCGACCGTGGGCAGACTAGTCCGTCCTTCGGGGCCTTTCCCCGGGCGTCCCCCTAGGGGCTGTCCCGTAATTCCTGGTGGATCAGCGCGCGGCGTCAGATGCGGTGCATCGCAAGGCGGAGGGACGCCCGAATACTGGATGTATTCGGGCGTTCCGACAACGCCGCGAGGTGCCGTAGCTGTCGTCGCGCGCCCGCCAGGAATTGCGGGACAGCCCTTAGGGCCTCTCGTTTGGATCATGCCGGGCTCGCGGGCTCTGGCGCCGCACCTCGCGGCGTTGTCGTCAGTCGGCATGGCTCCGCCATGACTCCCTCCTCCGCCTTGCGATGCACGGCGCCGGAGCCCGCTCCCTGATCCGGCCTGATCCAAACGAAAAACCCTAGGGCCGGGAGGGGCGTGGAGACCCGCCCGGCGGGCGGGCGCCGCAGCGCAGCCGTCCGCCGGGCGGGAGCAGGGATTGCGGTACCGCTCTCAGCCGCCCGACTCCTCGTGGCGGTGGGCCAGTTCGGCCGCGCCCGACTCCGTCAGCGAGCCGTGCAGACGCATCCTGGCCACGCCGCCGTCGGGGAAGGCGTCGAGCCGGACGTGAGTGACGACGGCCTGGGCGCGGAGCGGGAAGCGGTGCAGGGTGTCGGGCTGGAGCCCGGTGCGCGGGATGATCTCGAACCACTCGCCCGTCTCACCGTTGCGGCCCTGGAGGGCGATCCAGCCGGCCGCGTTTCCCTTGAGGTAGGCCGTGTCGATCTCGACCGCGCGGACCGCGCCCTGGGCGGGCAGCCGGAAGCGGACCCAGTCGTTGGTGTCGCGGACGCGACGGCGGCGGTTCTCCCAGCCGTCGTCCATCTTGCGGGACGTGCCGGGCAGGATGATCTGGGTCGGCGAGGAGTAGAAGCGGTCCGAGGCGTCCTCGTAACTGCCGCCGTTCAGGACCGAGATCAGGTCGAACGTGCCGAGTGTGGCGAGCCAGGACGGGTCGGGGAGCACCTCGCCGTGCACCCGGAGGCGGGCGATGCCGCCGTCGGGGTGCTGGCAGAGCCGGAGGTGGGTGCAGCGGCGGCCGCCGGTGATCTCGAAGCCGTTGGCGGCGTGGCCGCGTACGGGGGTCGGCGGGACGATCTCCTCCCACTTCACGTCGTCGGCGAGGAGTTCGGCGGGGCCGGGCGAGCCCTCGACGGACGTGGCCTGGACCGAGACGCGCTGCGGGTAGTTGCCGCGGAAGTGGGCCGTGTCGACGACGATGCCGCGGATGATGCCGGGGGCGCCGAGGCGGATCAGGGCCCAGTCGTGCTCGTCCGGGGCGGGGAACGGGTGGGCGGCGTCCGCGCCGCGCCGGCGGCGGGTTTCCCAGCCGTCCATGATCTTGCCCTTGTGACCGAAGTGCTCGGGGTCGAAGACCGCACGCTCCCGGACCAGGAGGTTCTCGCGCTGGGCGAAGAACTCGTCGTTGGCGGCGATCACGCCTGCGCCGAGGCGGCGGTCGGCGAGGTCGATGAGCTCGGTGAAGGGGAGGTCGGTGGTGCGGTAGTCGGCGTACGGGTCACCGCCGCCGTACGGGGCCGCGTCGTTGGCGTGGGGGTCGTCGTGGCGGTTCTCATTCTGTTCGAAGGTCATGCGTTCACTGTCGTACGACGGAGCCGTTAGGTCCATCGAAAGTTTTCGCATGAAACTTTAAGGCTGACTGAACGGTTTCGCGGCCTCGCGCAGCGCCTCAAGCACCCGGGCCACCGCCGGGCCCTGCTCGGCGCCCTGCCGGACCGCGGCCACCACATGGCGACGGGGCCGGTCCTCGCCGAGGACCCGCATCACCACACCGTCCCGGCCCTGCCGCTCCGCCGACGCCATGCGCGGGATCAGCGCGACCCCCATGTCCGCCTCGACCATGGCGAGGATCGCCGTCCAGCCGGAGGCGCTGTGCGCCTGCTCCGGGACGAAGCCCGCGGCCTCGCACGCGGCCGTGGTGATCTCTGACCAGGGTCCCGATCCGCCGAAGATCCACGGCTCGGCGGACAGGTCCGCCAGCCGCAGCCCGGGCTCGGCGGCGAGCCGGTGGCCGGCCGGCAGCGCCACGTCCAGCGGGTCGGCGAGCAGCGGCAGCACGGCGAACCGGGGGTCACGGGCGGTCGGGGCGTGGGCGGCCAGCGAGAGGGCCAGGTCCACCTCACCGGCGACGAGGAGTTCGTACGCCTGCGCCGCCTCGGCCTCCCGGACCCGCACGTCCGGCCCCGGGCGGTCCTCGTCACGCAGCGCCTGCACGGCGGGCACGACCAGGGCGGGGACGGCGGTGGCGAACGCCGCGATCCGCACCTCGCCTGCCTCGCCGTGCAGATATCCGGTCAGTTCGGCGTCGGCGCGCTCCAGTTGGGCGAAGACCGCCTCGGCGTGCCGCAGCACCAGATGGGCGGCGTCGGTCAGGCGGACGCGCCGTCCCTGCGCCTCCAGAAGCGGTACGCCGAGCTGCCTGGAGAGGTTGGAGAGCTGCTGGGAGACGGCCGACGGAGTCATCAACAGCGCCTCGGCGGCCGCGGTGACGGTGCCCCGGTCGCGCAGGGTGCGCAGGATGCGGAGCTTCTTGACGTCCCACTCGATCATGGCCGCAACCTACCGGGCGCGCTGGGCTCCGCCCCGGGTCCGGACATGCGAATGCGCCGCGCGGTACCTCTGTACCGGCGGCGCACCCGGGATGTCCGGGGTGTCCTGAGCAGCCCTCAGGCCTGCTTCTTGGACTTGTCGAGGACCATGACCAGGCCCGCGATGACCGCGAACAGGGCGATCGGCGCCACGACGAACAGACCGATCGTGTCGATCACGCTCAGGCCCGGACCGGGGTCGTCGCCGTCGTCGCGGGTGAGCGCGAGCGCGGGGGACGACATCAGCAGCATCATCAGCGTCGTTCCGGCGGCGACGGCGCCGGCGCGCATAGCGTTCTTCTTGTCCACGGTGCAAACGTAGCGAACGCCTACGAGGGCCGCTCGCCCGGGGGTGCCGTACGGGTCCTCGGGGGCTCCTGGCGAGGTCTGAGGACTTCCATCAGCCGGTGCAGCCGGGGTGAGGCGGCGAGTTCCTCCAGGGTGACCGGATGGCCCTCGGCGTCGGCGATGGGCAGCCGCCAGTTGGGGTACTGGTCCCAGGTGCCCGGCAGGTTCTGCGGGCGGCGGTCGCCGATCGTGTCCGGGAGCCAGACCCCGGCCATGCGAGCGGGGGTGCGCAGCAGGAAGCGGTGGACGGCGCGGACGGCGGCCTCCTCGTCGCCGCCGCCCTCGGGGAGCATGCCGAGGCGGGAGAGCAGGCCGAGCCACTCCGCGGTGTCGGTGCCGTCCTCGGTGCGCTCCTCGTCCAGCGGGCGGGTGAGCAGGCCGAGGCGGTGGCGCAGCGCCACATGGTCGCCGGTCAGCCGGGCGGCGGTGGACGGCAGGTCGTGGGTGGTGGCGGTGGCCAGGCAGTCCTCGCGCCATTCCTCGGGGGCGAGCGGGCGGCCGGTGCCCGACCAGTCCCGCTCGAACCAGAGCACGGAGGTGCCGAGGACGCCGCGGCGGGCGAGTGCCTCGCGGACGCCCGGTTCCACGGTGCCGAGGTCCTCCCCTATGACGACGGTGCCGGCGCGGTGGGCCTCCAGGACGAGGACGGCGAGCATCGCCTCCGCGTCGTGGCTGACGTAGGTGCCCTCGGTGGGCGGGCGCCCCTCGGGCACCCACCAGAGCCGGAACAGACCCATGACGTGGTCGATGCGCAGGGCACCGGCATGGGCGAGGAGCCCGCGCAGCAGTCCTCGGTACGGGGCGTAGCCGGACGCGGCGAGCGCGTCGGGTCTCCAGGGCGGCAGCCCCCAGTCCTGGCCGCGGGCGTTGAAGGCGTCCGGGGGTGCGCCGACGGACATGCCGTGCGCGAAGGCGTCCTGCTGGGCCCAGGTGTCGGCGCCTCCGGGGTGCACACCCACGGCGAGGTCGTGGACGATCCCGACGGCCATCCCGGCGTCCTTCGCGACGCGCTGGGCCGCGGCGAGCTGAGCGTCGGTCAGCCAGGCGAGCCGGCAGTGGAAGTCGACCCGGTCCAGCAGTTCGGCGCGGGCGCGGGCGGTCTCCTTGGAGCGGGGGTCGCGCAGGCCGGCCGGCCAGGTGTGCCAGTCGGAGCCGTGCACCTCGGCGAGGGCGCACCACAGGGCGTGGTCCTCCAGGGCCTGCCCCTGCTCGGCGAGGAAGTCGCAGTAGGCGGCGCGCCGGCCGGGTGTGAGGGGGACGGCGACGAGGATGTCGAGGGCCTGCCGCTTGAGCGCCCAGACGGCGTCCCGGTCGATCAGGGCGCCCTTGTTCAGCACGGCGTCGCTGAGCTCTGCGGCGCGGCGGCGCAGCTCGTCGAGGGCGGCCGGGTCGGGCGCGTGCCCGTACTCCGGGACGGACTCGATGTGCAGGTGCACGGGGTCGGGGAAACGCCGCGAGGACGGGCGGTAGGGCGAGGGGTCGGTGGGGGTGCCGAGGACCGCGGCGTGCAGCGGGTTGACCTGGACGAAGCCGGCGCCGAGGGAGCGCCCGGACCAGGAGGCGAGGTCGGCGAGGTCACCGAGGTCGCCCATGCCCCAGGAGCGGGCGGAGAGCAGGGAGTAGAGCTGGACGAGGAAGCCGTGGCTGCGCCCGGGCGGCTGCGGGACCCGGGCCGGGGCCACCACGAGCGTGCAGGTCTCGGCCGGCGCACCCGGCGCGCGGACGGTCAGCCGGTGCACCCCCAGCGGCGGTTCGGCCCACCAGCCGGGCACGGCGGGGGTTCGCGGCGGGGCCGTCCCACGTGTCGCGGGGGTGCCTGCGCCCGGCGTTCCGGGGTCCGCGGCGGCCCGGACGGCGCCCGGGCCGGAAACGGCCGGAACGGTACCCCCGGCGGGGATGTGCATCGGCGGCGGCGGGGCCGGAGCGGGCTCCTCCGGACGGACCGTCAGCACCGTGCCGGGCGGCAGTGCGGTCAGGTCCGGGGGCAGCGGCTCCCCGGTCCACACCACCAGCGTGGCCGGGAGCAGCCGGGAGCCGGCCGCGGACTCGGCGGCGGCGAGCGCCTCCAGTACCGCTTCCGGCGTGGCGGCGTCGACACCGAGCGCGGCGAGCACCTCGACGACCGTGCCCTCGGGGACGGGCACCGTGACATCGGCGGACGGGGAGAAGGAGGTGGCGACGCCGTGCAGTGCGGCGAGCCGGGACAAGCCCATTCAGACTCCTGGGGACTCCATGCCCCGAGCGCTGCCGGAGGAAGCCGGCTCGCTGGTCAGCGGGGCGAGGACGGCGAGCGGGGGTTCGCTGGTCAGTGGTGTGGCATCGGCGAGCGGGGGCTCGCTGGTCAGGGGTATGGCGTCGGCCAGCGGCGCTTCGCTGGTGAGTGGGCCGGGGCCGGGAACGGTGGCCGGGCACGCGCTGATCAGCGGGGCGGGACCCGGCGCCTGTTCGGTCAGGGCACCCGGCACCTGTTGGGTCAGGGCGGAGAGCAGAAGCTGCGCTGCGGCGGGCATGGTGGCCTCCTGGCCGTGGGGAACAGGACACAGCAGGCCTACCCAGCGGACGCGGCCGCAGACGTAGGCGTTATGACAACGAGTTCAACGTGCTCCGGGTCACAATCCGTTCCCCGGGGGCCGGTTATCCGTAAGACGTCCGCTGATTTCGGCCATTCGGCGCTGTCTTTCGCGTGCACCGCTGATCACGGCGCACCCTTCACGCCACCCGACATAGCGGGCATTTACCCTACAACGACCATGCGCATTGACACCCTCGCGCGCGGGTGGTGGGCTCGGTGCCCACCGGTGGAAGCGAGGGGAGACAGGCATGCAGCTCAGGCGCAGGAAGCACGCGACGGCCGTCGCCGTGGCCGTGCTCGGCGGGCTGCTCTCCGCGGGGGCCCCGGCCGCCGTCGCAGCCCCCTCGCCGCCCGGTACCCCCGCCGTCACCACCCCGGACCGCACCGACGACGCCGCGCCGCCCGCCGTTTGGCCGCGGCCGCAGAGCATCAAGGTGTCCGGGTCCTCGGTCCCGCTCTCCGGCGAGGTGACGCTCCTCGCCGACGGCCGGGCCGACCCGTACGCGGTCGACGCGCTCCGCCAGGTGCTGCGCGACGCGGGTGTTCGGACCGTCCACGAGGAACTGCCCGGCAGCGGGCCCGTCATCCGGCTCGGCGGGGACGGCGCCGTCGACGCACTGCGCACGCTGCGCGCACCCGACCGCACCGATCTCCCGTCCGGCGGCTACCGGATCGCGGTCGGCCGGGTCGCGGGCCGGGACACCGTCGCCGTGGACGGCGTCGGTGACGACGGCCTGTTCCACGCGGTGCAGACGCTGCGTCAGCTGACCGGGGGCGGCCGCATCGCCGGCGTCACCGTCCGGGACTGGCCGGCCGGCGCCGTACGCGGGATGACCGAGGGCTTCTACGGACAGCCCTGGTCCCAGGAGGAACGGCTCTCCCAGCTCGGCTTCATGGGGCGCACCAAGCAGAACCGGTACCTCTACGCGGCCGGCGACGACCCGTACCGGCAGGACCGCTGGCGCGATCCCTATCCCGCCGGGCAGCGTGCCGAATTCCGCGCGCTGGCCGAGCGGGCCGCCGCCGAGCATGTGACGCTCGGCTGGGCCGTGGCTCCTGGCCAGTCCATGTGCCTGTCGTCGGACCGCGACGTGAAGGCGCTGACGAAGAAGATCGACGCGATGTGGGCGCTGGGCGTGCGGGTCTTCCAGGTGCAGTTCCAGGACGTCAGCTACAGCGAATGGCACTGCTCGGCCGACGCCGACACCTTCGGCAGCGGCCCGGAGGCGGCGGCCAGGGCGCAGGCCCGCGTCGTGAGCGCGGTGGCGCAGCACCTCGCGGACCGCCACCCGGGCTCGGAGCCGCTGTCGATGATGCCGACGGAGTTCTACCAGGACGGGGCGACGGACTACCGCACCGCGCTCGCCCGGGAGCTCGACGAGCGGGTGCAGGTCGCCTGGACCGGGGTCGGGGTCGTACCGAGGACCATCACCGGCGGCGAACTGGCCGGTGCCCGCACCACGTTCCGCCATCCGCTGGTCACGATGGACAACTACCCCGTCAACGACTACGCGCAGGACCGGATCTTCCTGGGCCCGTACACCGGCCGGGACCCGGCGGTCGCCATCGGTTCGGCGGCGCTGCTGGCCAATGCGATGGAGCAGCCGTCCGCTTCCCGGATCCCGCTGTTCACCGCCGCCGACTTCGCCTGGAATCCGAAGGGGTACCAGCCGCAGGAGTCCTGGCAGGCCGCCCTGGACGATCTCGCGGACGGCGACGCCCGCAGCCGGGACGCGCTGCGCGCACTGGCGGGCAACAGCACGGGCTCGGTGCTGGGCGGGGACGAATCGGCGTATCTGCAGCCGCTGTTCGCCGCATTCTGGAACTCCCGTACGGGCGACGGCTCCCCGGCGCGCGACGAGGCGGCACGCCGGCTGCGGGCCGCGTTCACGGTGATGCGCGAGACCCCGCAGCGGCTGGCCGGGCTGGCCGACGGGCGGCTGGATGAAGAAGTGCGGCCGTGGAGCGAGCAGTTGGCCCGCTACGGCAGGGCGGGCGAGCTGGCCGTCGATCTGCTCCAGGCGCAGTCACGCGACGACGGTGCGGCCGCCTGGGAGGCCTCGCTGGCTCTGGACCCGGCTCTCAAGGCCGTGCGGGCGGGCGGCGCGACGGTCGGCAAGGGCGTGCTCGGCCCGTTCCTCGACCGGGCGCGCAAGGAGGCCGACGCCTGGACCGGTTCGGACCGCGACAACGGCACGGTGGCCGAGGCTCCGGGCAGCTACACGGTGCGGTTCGCCCGGGTGCGCCCGCTGGAGGCCGTCACCGCGATGACGGTGCCCGGCGACGACACGACCGCGTCGGGGGCCACGGTCCAGGCCCATGTGCCCGGCGAGGGCTGGCGCAGCCTCGGCACCCTGTCGGCGCGGGGCTGGACCCAGTCGCCGGGCCAGGGTGTGCGGGCCGACGCGGTCCGGATCAGCTGGCCGACCGCCACCCCGGCGATCACCGGCGCACCGCCCCTGATCATCCCCCCGCTCGCGGGCGCCGCCCCGTCGGCCGGAACGGCTCCCCGGGTGCGCTCGCTCGTCCCGTGGTTCGGCGACGAACCCGCCGCCCGGCTCGATCTCGCACGCGGGGAGACGGACGCCGAGATCGGCGGCAAGCCGCAGCGGGTCGAGGCGCAGCTGTCAGCGCGCCGCCCGGCCGAGGTGCGCGGCGCACTCACCGCGAAGGCGCCCAAGGGCATCAAGGTGCGGGTGCCGAAGCAGACGACCGTGCCGCGCGGTTCCCGCACCGGGGTGCCCGTGGAGATCACCGTCGCCGCGGACACGCCCGCGGGTGAGTACCAGGTGCCGTTCTCCTTCGGCACCGAGGAGACCACCCTGACCGTCCGGGCCTTCCCCCGTACGGCAGGCCCCGATCTGCTGCGTACGGCCACCGCCTCCTCGTCCGGCGACGAGACCGCGGACTTCCCGGCGGCAGCGGCCTCGGACGGCGACCCGAAGACCCGCTGGTCCTCACCGGCCGAGGACGGCGCCTGGTGGCAGGCCGAACTGCCGGCCACGGCCCGGATCGGCCAGGTCGTGCTGGACTGGCAGGACGCCTACGCCTCCCGCTACCGCGTACAGGTCTCCGCCGACGGCCGCACCTGGCGCACGGCGGCCACCGTCCGCAACGGCGGCGGGGGCCACGAATCGGTCCGGATGGACGCGAAGGACACCCGTTTCATCCGGATCCAGGGCGACGGGCGGGCCACCGAGTACGGCTACTCGCTCTGGTCGGTCCAGGCGTACGCGGTGGCCGGGCAGGACGACTGACGCACCCCGCCGGGCCCCGGGACGACCGGGGCCCGGGTGCTCAGGCCGAGATGCCGTCGATCCGGGCCATCGCGTCGTCCGCGCCGAACGGTTGCAAGTAGGGAAGCCAGCGTGGGTCGCGGTGTCCCGTGCCGATGATCCGCCAGGCCAGTCCGGTCGGCGGGGCGGGCTGCTGGTGCAGCCGCCAGCCGAGCTCGGGCAGATGGCGGTCGGCCTTGACGTGGTTGCAGCGGCGGCAGGCCGCCACCACGTTCTCCCAGGCGTGCTGCCCGCCGCGGCTGCGCGGAATGACGTGGTCGACGCTGGTCGCGGCGGCGCCGCAGTACATGCAGCGCCCTCCGTCCCTGGCGAAGAGCGCCCGGCGGGTCAGCGGGACGGGCCCCCGGTAAGGGACGCGGACGAACCGCTTCAGGCGGACGACGCTGGGCGCCGGGACGGCACGGGTGGCACTGTGCATGAAGGCGCCGGACTCCTCGAGGCAAATGGCCTTGTTCTCGAGGACGAGGACGAGCGCGCGGCGGAGCGGTACGACGCCGAGTGGCTCGTACGACGCGTTGAGAACCAGGACATGCGGCACGTGGACGCCTCCTTGTACGCCGGCGGCGCGTGGCTCGCGCCGGGACGATCCGATCTCAGTCTCCCCTCCTGCCTGGTCGGAGCGCCACCACGTGCGGGTAACGGGCCGGAAGGATTTTTCTCCGGGGCCCTGTCGCCCGTACACCGGGACGCGCCGGAACAGGCGCTTCGGGGCCCCTGCCGCCGCGATCGCGCCCGGTGTGCGATCGGCCACAGGCCGCCCGCACAGACCGCCGCCACCGCCCTCGCCGGACAGGTCCCTTACCCCTTCCATATCCCCGGGTGAGACGCGTCTCTCCCCTCGATCACGGCAACGGAGCATTCCGGATGCCCCGTTAGTGTGGTTGTTCAGCGCTCGCCCAACTGGAGGTTTCGCCGTGCCCCTGTCCGCCCTGTTGGCCGCAGCCCCGTCGCCCGAGCCCGGTGGCTCGCTGGACGAAGCGGCGAAGCAGGCCGGCAACGCCGCGGGCTGGGTGGAGGAGAACTGGTCCACCTGGCTGAACACCGGTCTGCGGATCGTGCTCATCGCCGCCATCGCGATCGCGTTGCGCATCGCCGTCCGCCGCACCCTGACCAAGCTCATCGAGCGCATGAACCGCAGCGCCCAGGCGGTGGAGGGCACCGCGCTCGGCGGTCTGCTGGTCAACGCGGAACGGCGCCGCCAGCGCTCGGAGGCGATCGGTTCGGTACTCCGTTCGGTGGCCTCGTTCCTGATCCTCGGCACGGCCGCTCTGATGATCCTGGGCGCGTTCGAGATCAATCTGGCCCCGCTGCTGGCCTCCGCGGGGGTCGCAGGGGTGGCGCTCGGCTTCGGTGCGCGCAACCTCGTCACCGACTTCCTGTCCGGCGTCTTCATGATCCTCGAGGACCAGTACGGCGTCGGCGACACCATCGACGCGGGCGTCGCCTCGGGCGAGGTCATCGAGGTCGGCCTGCGGGTCACCAAGCTGCGCGGCGACAACGGTGAGATCTGGTACGTCCGCAACGGTGAGGTGAAGCGGATCGGCAACCTCAGCCAGGGCTGGTCCACCGCCGGCGTCGACGTACAGGTACGCCCCACGGAGGACCTCGACCAGGTACGCACGGTGATCACCGAGGCCGCCCAGCTGATGGCCAAGGACGACCCGTGGACCGAGCGCCTGTGGGGCCCGGTGGAGATCCTGGGCCTGGACTCGGTACTGCTCGACTCGATGACGGTCCGGGTGACCGCGAAGACGATGCCGGGCAAGGCCCTGGGCGTGGAGCGCGAGCTGCGCTGGCGTATCAAGCGCGCCTTCGACGCGGCGGGCATCCGCATGGTCGGCGGCATCCCGGCCCAGCCCGACGAGCCCTCGGCCGCCGACCCCACGGCGGCGATGGCCGCCCCCTCCGCCTACGCCTCGGCCACCTCGCCCCAGTCCCTGGCGGCGACGCCGATTCCTCCGTCCGCGACGAACATCTCGAAGTAGCACGGTCCCGCACGTCCGAGGGGCGCCCCGCGAGGTCTGCGGGGCGCCCCTCGTGCGTGGTGCGGGGGTGGGGTCATCCTGTCTTCGTGGGACAGGTGCGCTGGGCGTTGATCTGGGCGCGGGTCATGGTCTTGCCCCTGGACGTCCTGTACTCGTCAGCACCAAGCTTGACGGACTTCAGCTTGTCAACGTCGACCGAACCCTCGTCCCCCTTCACCTCGTGCCCTCGCGTGCCCAGAATCGCGTCGACGTAGAAGGCCTTGGGCAGCCGTTTGGTCAGCGGCTTCGTCTCCGTCTCGAAACTGCGACCGCTCCCCACGACGAACACCCCCCTGCGGACAGCGTCCGATCGGGGGCCCGTGGCCCGCCATCGGGTTTCGAAGCCGTCACCACGACCAGGTCCGTCCACACTCACCACGATCTGGGCGCCGAAGACGGCTTCCGACGGACAGATCGGATAGGCGACGAGGATGTCGTTGCCCTCCATCCTGAACCCGAAGTGCATGGGCTGAGGTCCCTGCGCCAGCTGGCACGAGGAGAGTGAGGCCGAGAAGAGAAGCGCTGCGGCCGCGAGGCGGATACTTCGCCATTCCCCCCTCACGGAGTGCATGGGTAGTCGCCATCGGCAAAACCCGCCGCCTCTTCGTATGCGTTCTCGCATGGGTCGAAGAGCCCTTCCTGAGCGTAGTCGTATGCGAACTTGAACCCCCGTTTCTGCCACTGCTTCACGTGCTTGCGCTCGTGTCTCAGCTTGTCCGCGTCCACGTTGTTGATGTCCCCTGGCGCCGTGACATAGGTACTCCCGAGGGTCGTCCCCCCACGCCCGAACAGCGGCGCGTTCGTCGTGCAGACCGTGATGTCCGGCTTGTTCTTGCATGAGGCGCCGGCCAGCTCCGCCGCGCCTTGGTACATCACGCCGATAATCGCTGTCTGGAATTTGGGATCCTTCCACACCTCGTAATCACGTCTGGCGCGTTGTCCCAGCCCGATCAACAAGTTGTTCGCCGGATCGAAGAGACTGAAGCCCCGGTGCGAACCACTACCCGTCGGCATGTTCTTGATGTGCAGACGCAGGAACTCCGCCCGGCAGTCCTCGTTGCAGCCTCTCAGGTCCACCGTGGGGAGCAGTCTCGTCGCCGGCGGCATGACCCCGTACATCAACATCCGGATCTGATCCGCGCGCGCCTGCCGCAGGGCGAGCAGTCGCTGCTGCTCGTACAGGAGCGCTCCCTGGCACCGTGCGTCGCAGGTGTTTCCGGTACTGCTGCTGGATGCCGTGCCGTTGGTGCCCGAGCCACCGCTCTGATCCAGCGGCGGGGCCGCGGTCTCCTCGACGGCGATCACTTCCGGTGAGCACTCGTTGCCGGAGCAGGACACGGCGAGGCCGGTCGGGTCCGACAGCGACACCGGGTTGTTCTCGGCATAGGCGTATCCGTTCAGGGACTGGTGCCGGTCGGTCTCCAGCAGCGGGTCCACGCTGAGGAACCGCCCGATGGCCGGGTCGAACTCGCGGGCGTCGATGTGCGTGAGCCCGGTGGCGGTGTCCGCGGTCTTGCCGAGGAACTGTTTGTCGTTCGGCCAGGTGCCGGCCGCTGCTCCACGGCTGCCGCCGAACGGCGTGAAGTAGCGCCTGGTGACGGCCTGGGTCGTCGCATCGAGGGCGATGCTCGACGTGCCGTGGTTGTCCCCGGCCAGGAACATGAGCCGCTGGCTGCCCGACTCGTTGCTCCGGACGGCAACGGCCGTACCGTCCACGGCGTACGAGCGGGTGGCCCAGGTTCTGGTCGTGCTGCCCGTCACCTTCCGGTGGATCTCCGTGCCGCCCAGGTGGAGGACGCTCTCCCCGTCACCGGTGGCCCGGCGGATGAGCAGCGAGCCGTCCGCGTCGTAGAGATACCCCGTCTTCCTGGTTCCCTCCGTGAGCAGCGCCAGACGCCCCTCCGGGTCCCACTTCAGGTCCTGCGCGGCGGACGCGCCGGGCCGCTTGATCGTGTTGCCCGCCTTGTCGTACGTGTACGTGGGGGCGACTCCCGTACAGGGCGCCGTGCCGGTCGCCTTGGTGGTGGCGGTCAGCGTGCGGCGCTGAGTGGTGCTGGTGTAGCAGTAGGTACTGGTCGTACCCGGCGTCGTACTGGGTCTCGGAGGTCCGCAGTCCCGCCGCGTCGTAGGCATACGTGGTGCGGTACGGAGCCGGGCCCCCGAGTGTTGTGCCGGAGCAGTCGACGGTGGTCGACGTCCGCGCCTCCTTGAGCCGCCGCTGCCCGTCGTGTCACGGACATCAGGCAGCTTCGGTCGGGCGGGAGTGGGGCGTTCCGCGGACAGCTCCGGCCACCCCGCGGGGAACACCCCCGCCGGAGCACCTCCGCCGCAACGGCCCGCGAGCGAACCAATGCCGGGACAACTCGGTTCATCAAGGTGAGTGTTGGGAATACACAGCCCCGTGACACCGCCTGGCGAAGGTCCGGGCCGCGCGGGCGCCTCCCCGCCCAGGTAACGCTTTGGTTGCCACCGCGGTGCAGACCATTGACGCCCTGGTGACGCGCGTCCTACGGTCCTCTCACCGAATAGGAAACTTTCCTAACAGAGGGCAGGTGCAGTGATCATGGCCGGAACCACGCCGGGCACCCCCCGCGTTCTGCGCGCCATGAACGACCGCGCCGCACTCGATCTGCTGCTGGAGCACGGCCCCCTGTCGCGGACCCGGATCGGGAAGCTGACCGGGCTCTCCAAGCCCACTGCCTCCCAGCTGCTGGCCAGGCTGGAGGCGGCCGGACTGGTCGTCGCCACCGGGACCGCGGCCGGGCGGCCCGGGCCCAACGCGCAGCTGTACGCCGTCAACGCCTCGGCCGCCCATGTCGCGGGGCTCGATGTGAACGCCCAGCGGATCGTCGCCGCCGTCGCCGACGTGACGGGCCGGACGGTCGGCGAGTTCGAGCTGCGGACGCCGGGCCGGCGCGCCGACAGTGTGGTGCGCCAGGTGGCGGACGCGCTGGACGGGGCGGTCAAGGAGGCCGGGCTGACGCGGTCCGATGTGCACCGGGTCGTCATCGGTACGCCGGGCGCGTTCGACCCGGGCACGGGCAGGCTGCGGTACGCCTCGCACCTGCCCGGCTGGCACTCCCCCACCCTGCTGGACGAGCTGGCGGCCTTCCTGCCGATGCCGGTGGAGTACGAGAACGACGTGAACCTCGTCGCGGTGGCCGAACAACGGCTCGGCGCGGCGCGGGGGCACGACGACTTCGTGCTGCTGTGGAACGAGGAAGGGCTCGGTGCCGCCCTCGTCATCAACGGCCGGCTCCACCGCGGCTTCACCGGCGGCGCCGGCGAGGTCGGCTTCCTGCCGGTACCGGGCGCCCCGCTGGTCCGCCAGGTCACCAAGGCGAACGCGGGCGGCTTCCAGGAGCTGGCGGGCGCCCAGGTGCTCGCCCGGCTGGCCCGCGAGCTCGGCATCGACGACGAGGCGGTGCGCGGCCCGGGCACCCATCACGAGATCGCGGCCGAGCTGGTGGGCCGGGCGGCCGCGGCCGTGGAGCAGGGTGAGGGCGGGCCGTACGGCCGGCTGCTCGATCTGTTCGCCACCGGTCTGGCCACCGGTCTCGCCTCGATGGTCGCCGTCCTGGACCCCGAGCTCGTCGTGCTGTCCGGTGAACTGATCGCGCGCGGCGGGGAACCGCTGCGCGGCCGGGTTGCGGCCGAGCTCGCCGAGCTCGCGGCGTCCCGGCCCCGGCTGATCACCGGCGAAGTGACCCACCGACCCGTACTGCGCGGCGCGCTGGAGAGCGCGCTCGCCACCACCCGCGACGAAGTGTTCGACACCTCGCGCTGAACCCGCCCCGTCCACGTACGCCCTCCTTCCCTGCCCCAACCCTTCATCGGGAGACACCACCATGTCCGGAAACCGCCGGAAGCCGGCCGTCGCGCTCGCCGTGACCGCCGCGATAGCCCTGTTCGCCTCCGCCTGTACCGGGCAGAGCAATTCCGGTGCCAGTGATGACGCGTCCAAGGACACGACCATCAACTTCTGGCACGGCTGGAGCGCCCCGAACGAGGTCAAGGGAATTCAGGACACGGTCGACGCCTTCGAGAAGGCGCACCCCAACATCCACGTGAAGGTCGTCGGCAACATGACCGACGACAAGATCAACCAGGCGCTCCGCGCGGGCGGTTCCAAGGCTCCGGACGTGGTCTCGTCGTTCACCACGAACAACGTGGGCAAGTTCTGTTCGTCGAAGGCCTTCGTCGACCTCAACCCGTTCCTGAAGAAGGACGGGATCGACGCGGACGCGACCTTCCCGAAGGCGATGAACGAGTACACGCAGTTCGACGGCGTGCGCTGCACGGTGCCGCTGCTGGGCGACGCGTACGGCCTGTACTACAACAAGGACGCGTTCAAGGCCGCCGGCATCACCAGCCCGCCGAAGACCTGGTCCGAGTTCGCCGCCGATGCCAAGAAGCTGACGAAGACCAAGGGTGACTCGTACGAGCAGCTCGGCTTCATGCCGAACTACCACGGCTACGAGTCGACGACCGAGCACTACCTCGGCAGCTGGAACCCGACCTACTTCGACGCGGACGGCAAGTCCAACATCGCCAAGGATCCGGCGTTCACGTCGATGCTCACCAACCAGAAGAAGCTGGTCGACTCGCTCGGCGGCTACCGGAAGCTGGAGAAGTTCCGTACCGGCTTCGGTGACGAGTGGGGCGCCAAGCACCCGTTCCACACCGGCCAGGTGGCCATGCAGATGGACGGCCCGTGGCGGCTCGGCATGGCCGAGGAGACCAAGCCGAAGTTCGAGATCGGCGTGGCCCCGATGCCCGTCGCCGACGACGAGGCCGACACGTACGGAAAGGGCTATATCACCGGCACCATCGCCGGGATCGCCGCCACCTCCAGCAAGCAGAACGCCGCCTGGGAGCTGGTGAAGTTCATGACGACCGACACCGACGCGGTGGTGAACTTCGCCAACGCCATCCACAACGTGCCGTCCACGCTGGCCGCGCTCAAGTCGCCGAAGCTGAAGTACGACCCGCGCTTCAAGACCTTCCTGGACATCGCGGCCGACCCGAAGTCCACCACCACCCCGCCCTCGGTGAACGGCGGCGCGTACCTGACGTCCCTGCAGAACCTCGGCTTCGACGTCGAGAAGGGCAGCCAGAAGGATCTGAAGGCGGGCCTGGAGAAGACCGCCAAGGAAATCGACGCCGCGATCGCACAGGCGAAGTAGCACCACGATGAGCACGTACACACTCCGTTCGAAGCGCCGCCGCGCGGCGCTTCGGACGGCGGCCTTCATGTCGCCGTGGCTGATCGGGTTCTGCGTCTTCTTCGCCTACCCGCTGATCTCCACGCTCTATTTCTCCTTCACCAGCTACGACGGTTTCTCGGCCCCCGAGTTCAGCGGGCTGCAGAACTGGTCGTTCGTCTTCAACGACTACCCGCTGTTCTGGCCCGCCCTGCGCAACACGCTCTGGCTGGTCGTGGTCATGGTGACCTGCCGGGTCGTCTTCGGCCTCGGCATCGGCATGCTGATCACCAAGATCAAGACGGGTACCGGCGTCTTCCGGACGCTCTTCTACCTGCCGTACCTGGCCCCGCCGGTCGCGGCCACGCTGGGCTTCGTCTTCCTGCTCAACCCGGGCACGGGACCGGTCAATTCGATCCTCGGCGAGCTCGGACTGCCGACCCCGGGCTGGTTCACCGACGCCACCTGGTCCAAGCCGGCGCTGACCGCCCTCGCCGTGTGGGGGGTCGGCGACCTGATGGTGATCTTCATGGCCGCGCTCCTCGACGTACCGAAGGAGCAGTACGAGGCGGCGGAGCTGGACGGGGCTTCCTCGTACCAGCGGTTCCGCTTCGTCACGCTGCCGAACATCTCGCCGATCATCATGTTCGCCGTGGTCACCGGCATCATCCAGACGATGCAGTACTACACCCAGCCCCTGGTGGCCGGGAAAGTCGCGTCCGGTGTCATGGGCGGCTCGGGGCAGCAGTTCGAACCCGGCTATCCCGACAAGTCGACACTGACGCTTCCGCAGCTGGTCTACAACCTCGGTTTCCAGCGCTTCGACTACGGCTCCGCCTGTGTGGTCGCGCTCGTTCTCTTCGTCCTCGCCATGGCGTTCACCGCACTGCTGATGCGGCGCCGCAGCGGACTGATCCAGGCAGGTGAGTGACGTGGCGCAGGTTCTCGACACCCCGAAGGCCGCCGGCCCGGCGAGTGACCCCGTCACCCCGGCCGAACGCGTAGCGCGCCGCAAGGCACTGCTGCACTGGATCGGTGTGCACTCGCTCGGCGTCGCGGCCGCGCTCTTCTTCGTGCTGCCGTTCGTCTTCCTGTTCCTCACCTCGCTGATGAGCGACCAGCAGGCACTGACCCGTGACCTGTGGCCGCACCCCTTCGAGTGGAGCAACTACAAGGAGGTGTTCGACACCCCGGGCTTTCTGACCTGGTGGAAGAACACCCTGCTGTACGCGGGCCTCGGCACCGTCCTCACGGTCGTGTCCTCGCTGCCCGTGGCGTACGCGCTCGCCAAGTTCCGCTTCCGCGGCCGTCACCTGTCGCTGATGCTCGTCATCTCGATGATGATGCTGCCGCCGCAGGTCGTCGTCATCCCGATGTACCTGTTCTGGGCCAAACAGCTGGACATGTCCGGCACACTCTGGCCGCTGATCATCCCGATGGCGTTCGGCGACGCGTTCTCCATCTTCCTGCTGCGGCAGTTCCTGCTGACCATTCCCAACGAGTATCTCGACGCGGCGAAGGTGGACGGCTGCGGTGAATTCCGCACCCTGCTGCGCGTCGTGATCCCGATGGCCAAGCCGGGCATCGCCGCCGTCGCCCTCTTCCAGTTCTTCTACGCCTGGAACGACTACTTCGGCCCGCAGATCTACGCCTCCGAGAACCCGGCGGCCTGGACGCTGAGTTACGGACTTGAGTCCTTCAAGGGCGCACACCACACCGACTGGAACCTGACCATGGCCGCGACCGTTCTGGTCATGGCCCCTGTGATCGTCGTCTTCTTCTTCGCACAGAAGGCATTTGTCGAGGGCGTCACACTGACCGGAGTAAAGGGCTGATTCATGAAGCTCGCAGTAGTGGGTGGCGGGTCCACCTACACACCTGAACTGATCGACGGATTCGCACGGCTGCGGGACACCCTGCCGGTCGAGGAGCTCGTGCTCGTCGACCCGGACGCCGAACGGCTCGAACTCGTCGGCGGCCTCGCCCGGCGGATCTTCGCCAAGCAGGGCCACCCGGGGAGGATCGTCACCACATCGGACATCGACGCGGGCGTCGCCGACGCCGACGCGGTGCTGCTCCAGCTGCGCGTGGGCGGCCAGGCCGCCCGCAACCGGGACGAGACGTGGCCGCTGGAGTGCGGCTGCATCGGCCAGGAGACCACCGGGGCCGGCGGCCTCGCCAAGGCCCTGCGCACCGTCCCCGTCGTCCTGGACATCGCCGAACGCGTCAGGAGCACCAACCCGAACGCCTGGATCATCGACTTCACCAACCCGGTGGGCATCGTCACCCGGGCGCTGCTCCAGGCCGGGCACAAGGCCGTCGGTCTGTGCAACGTGGCCATCGGCTTCCAGCGCAAGTTCGCCCGGCTGCTCGACGTGACCCCCGGTGAGGTGCACCTCGACCACGTCGGGCTGAACCACCTGAGCTGGGAGCTCGGAGTGCGTCTCGGCGGCCCCGAGGGCGAGAACGTGCTGCCGCGGCTGATCGCCGAGCACGGCGACGCGATCGCGGACGACCTGCACATGCCGCGGGCGATCGTGGACCGGCTCGGCGTCGTCCCCTCGTACTACCTGCGCTACTTCTACGCGCACGACGAGGTCGTGCGGGAGCTCGGGACCAAGCCCTCGCGGGCGGCCGAGGTCGCCGCGATGGAGAAGGAACTCCTCGCCATGTACGGCGACCCGGCGCTGGACGAGAAGCCCGCGCTGCTCGCCAAGCGCGGCGGTGCCTTCTACTCGGAGGCTGCCGTGGACCTGGCGGCCTCGCTGCTCGGCGGCGGCGGCCCCGCGGTGCAGGTGGTCAACACGTACAACAAGGGGACGTTGCCGTTCCTGCCGGACGACGCGGTCATCGAGGTGCAGGCGCGAGTCGACGGGACGGGTGCGACGCCGCTCGCCGTACCCGAGCTGGACCCGCTGTACGCCGGTCTGATCGCCAACGTGACGGCGTACGAGGACCTCGCTCTGGAGGCCGCCCTGCGCGGTGGCCGCGACCGGGTGTTCAAGGCGCTGCTCGCACACCCCCTGATCGGCCAGTTCGAGTACGCCGAGGCGCTCACCGACAAGCTGATCGCGCACAACCGGGAGCACCTCGCGTGGGCGTGAACGGTTCGGTCCTCGCGATCGATGCGGGGAACAGCAAGACCGATGTGGCACTCATCGGTGAGGACGGCACCGTGCTGTCCACGGCCCGCGGCGGCGGCTTCCAGCCGCCGGTGGTCGGTGTCGGTACGGCCGTGGACGTGCTCGGCGCCGCGGTGGAGCAGGCGCTGGCCTCGGCCGGTGCGGACGCCGGGTCCGTCGCCCATGTCTCCGCCTGTCTCGCCAACGCCGATCTGCCGGTCGAGGAGGCGCAGTTGACCGATGCCCTGCGCGCCCGCGCGTGGGGTCGCACGGTGGAGGTGCGCAACGACACCTTCGCGATCCTGCGGGCCGGGGCCGATGAGCCGCGCGGAGTGGCCGTGGTGTGCGGTGCGGGGATCAACTGTGTCGGCATGGTGCCGGACGGGCGGACCGCACGGTTCCCCGCGATCGGCCGGATCTCCGGTGACTGGGGCGGTGGTTCGGGGCTCTCCGAGGAGGCGATGTGGTTCGCCGCGCGTGCCGAGGACGGCCGCGGTGAACCGACCGAACTGGCCCGTGCGCTGCCCGCGCACTTCGGGCTCGACTCGATGTACGCGCTGATCGAGGCGCTGCATCTGGGCCGGATCGAGTCCGCGCGGCGGCATGAGCTGTCGCCGGTGCTGTTCGCGACCGCCGCGGCGGGCGACGCGGTGGCGCGCGGGCTCGTGGACCGGCTGGCCGAAGAGGTCGTGGCGCTGTCCTCGGTCGCGCTGTCCCGCCTCGGGCTGCTCGGGGAGGAGGCTCCGGTGGTGCTGGGCGGCAGCGTGCTGGCCGCCCGCCACCCTCAGCTGGACGACCGGATCGCCGAACTCCTCTCCGTGCACGCCCCCAAGGCGGTGGTGCGGGTCATGAAGGAGTCCCCGGTGCTGGGTGCCGGGCTGCTTGGCCTGGACCGCACGGGCGCGGCGCCTGAGGTGCACGCCAGGCTGCGGGCGCAGTACGTCTGACGGACTGCCGCGCCGGAACGTGTCAGAGGCGTCCCGTAGCCTTCGGGTTACGGGACGTCTTCTGCGTACGGGAACCGATCAGTTGCCCCGGACGTGTTCATGAATGGGGAGATCGATCCGCTTCGGGGATTGCGCCGCCGATCGTCTTGATCGACGGCGTCGATCTTGATCGAATGCTGTGTGACTGCGGTTGATCACGGTTGGCTGCTTCATGGACCGGTGCAGGATCCGGGCGTTCACCATGTGGACACCGGTCCCTGCGGCCATACTTCTGGCCGGGTACCAGTCCCCCGATCGGCCGGGGGGCGGGCCACCGTCAGTGACCGAGGGGGAGGTCAAGTGACATACCCGCCGAATGTACGACCGGCGCCGCACCACGCGCCGGAGCAGCAGCCTGCGCCGGCGGCGGCCGTACCCGCGCCACCGCCGCACAGCGTCCGGGCCCTGGTGACCGAGCGGCTGCGTGCCGCGGCGACCACCGAGCCGGGCCGGCTCCAGATCATCGGAGCCGTGCTGGCACTGCTCGTCGTCGCGTTCGGTGCCGTGACCGCGTTCGAGATCAGCGACCGCGCGGCAGCTGCGAACGACGTGGTGGAACACAGTCAGCCGCTCAGCGCGGACGCGGCGGGCATCTACCGCTCGCTGGCCGATGCGGACGCGGCGGCCGCGAGCGGCTTCCTGGCCGGACCGCAGGAACCGAAGGCGGTCCACGACCAGTATGTGAAGGACATCGACGACGCCTCCCGGCTGCTGGTGAAGGCCGCGGCCAACACGGACGCGTCGACCACGTCCGGCCACGAGATCACCACGCTCAACAAGGAACTTCCGCGCTACACCGGGCTGATCGAGCGCGCCCGCGCCAACAACCGGCAGGGGCTGCCGCTGGGCGGCGCCTACCTCCGGTACGCGAACCAGAAGATGGCGAACGAGCTGCTGCCGGCCGCCGAGCGGCTCTACACGGCCGAGACGGACCGGCTCGACCAGGACTACCGCTCCGCCCGGACGTGGCCGTTCCTCTCGCTCGGCATCGGCGTCATCGCGCTGGCCGTGCTGTTCTGGGCGCAGCGGCGCAACTACCGCAGGACGAACCGGGTGTTCAACCACGGACTGCTCGCGGCGACCGCGGCGGCGACCGTGGTGCTGCTGTGGCTGGCGGTGGGGCACACGGTGGCCCGGTCCGATCTGGCCGAGGCCGACACGCACGGGCAGCAGTCCCTGGACGTGCTCAACCGGGCGCGCATCGACTCGCTGAAGGCGCGCTCCAGCGAGAACCTCACGGTGGTCGCCCGCGGCGCGGTGCTCACCCCGGACGGCAAGAACGACAAGTACGAGACCGACTACGGCACGGCCATGAAGGCACTCGGCGAAGAGCTGCGCAAGGCCACGAAGCTCGCCGAGGACACCCACGACGCCGCGGGCGGCAAGCCCGTGGCGGATGCCGTCACCGCTGTCACCGAGTGGCAGGGCCGCCACCGGACCGCCCGCAAGACCGACGACGGCGGCGACTACGACACCGCGCTGGAGCAGATCATCGGGTCGGAGAACTCGACGGGGCAGTCCTTCAGCCGCGTGGACGAGGCGCTGCGGAAGGCGCTCGCCCACGAGCAGAGTGAATTCACCCAGGCCGCCGAGGACGGACGCGGAGCCCTGGGCGGGCTGCCGATCGGGGCCGCGGCCCTCGCCGTACTGGGCGCGGTGGCGGCGATCGTCGGGATCAACCGCAGGCTCTCGGAGTTCCGGTGACAGGGGGAGCGATGACAGCGAAGGACCCGAAGAGGGGCCCGGGGACGGCCCGCTGGGGCCGGCTGCGCGGCTGGGGCGGGGTGACCGCCATGGCCGCGGCCTGCGCGGTGACGGCATCGCTGACCCTGCTGCCGCTCTCCCACGGCGGCAAGGACGCCTTCGACGCGCAGGGGGCGGGGCCCGGAACGGCCCACGCCGTTCAGGCGCGGGCGGACGACTGCACGGCCCCGGAGGCCAGCCTGCCGCCCGCCGAAGTGGACGGCGACGCCATCCAGCGGATCAAGACGCGCGGCAAACTGATCGCCGGCGTCGACCAGAACAGCTTCCAGTGGGGCTTCCGCAACCCGGAGTCCGGGAATCTCGAGGGCTTCGACATCGACCTGGTGCGGGCCATCGCCAAGGACATCCTCGGCAGCGCGGACCAGGTGATCTTCCGGGCGATCCCCACCAACCAGCGCATCGCCGCGCTGGAGAACGACAAGGTCGACGTCGTCGTCCGGACGATGACGATCAACTGCGCCCGGCTGGACCAGGTGTCCTTCTCCACGGCTTACTTCCAGGCCGGTCAGCAGGTCCTCGCGTCGAAGGAGGACTCGACGATCACCGGCTTCAACTCCTCGCTGGCCGGCAAGCGGGTCTGCACCGCCGAAGGCTCCACCGCGTACGAGGCCCTGGAGAAGGAGTCGTTCGGCTCCGTGTTCAAGGACGAGCACGACGGCACCGAGGCCGACGAGGACAAGCTCACCGTCCCCAACCAGCTGGACTGCCTGGTGCGGCTCCAGCTGGGCGAGGTCGACGCGGTCGTCACGGACAACGCCCTCGCGGCCGGCCAGGCCGCCCAGGACCCTGCCGTGGAGCTCAAGGGCGACCCCTTCACCACCGAGTACTACGGCGTGGCCACGAAGAAGGGCGCGGACGACCTGGTGTCCCGGGTCAACAAGGTGCTGGTCGGCTACCGCACCGGTGGCGCGAACAGCCCCTGGATGATCTCGTACCGCCATTGGCTGGCCGCCGGCCTGCCTGGAATAGAGGAACCACCGGCGCCCAAGTACCGGAACGACTAGGGCGTCTCGTTTGGATCAGGCCGGATCAGGGGGACACAGACACCCGGACGGCGGGTTGGCAGCACTGATCCTGCCGGGCCCCCGCCCGGCAGGAAGAGCGGAGAGGTGATCGATGGGCGTCGCGGGCCCCTTCCCCAGCTACGCGGCCCGGCCCCCCGGACCGGTCATGGACCGGGACGAGGCCGACCGTGCGCTGGCCCGGCTCGGCGCGGAGCACGAGGCGATCGAGACCTCGCTCCTCGCCCTGCAGGACCACGCCGGGCGCCGTCTGCTGGAGGGCGCCGACCTCACCGGTGTCACCAAGGAGCGCTGGAGCACCACCGAGCAGTCGATCACGCTGCTGTGGACCTACTTCGACGCGTACGCGGGAGCGCTGAACCGTGCGCGCGAGGTGCGGGCCAGGCGTCGTCAGCCCAACCGCGAGGACCTGGTGGCGCTCACCGAGCTGCTGCGCGGCCAGGGGGTCACGGTGGCGCATGCCGCCGCTGCCCACGATCCGGCGCTCACCGGCCCGGCCCGGCTCTCGGAGCGCTTCTCGCTGGAGGAACTGGTCCAGCGGATGAACGAGCTGTACGCGCGCTCGCTCGACATGATCGTCGCCTCGGACTCCGTGTGGTCCGCGATGCCCGCCCGGATAGACCTGCTCGCCGCCGAGCTGCGCCGCACCCACTCACTGGCGCACTCGGTCGGCGTACGGCCCGGGGAGCACCCGTCGGGCGACGACCTGGAGTCGATCGTCCAGGAGCTGACCACGCTGCGGGTGCAGGTGATCTCCGACCCGCTGGCGTTCTGGCTGCCGGGGCCGGGGAGTTCGGCGCCGGGCGGCGGCCGCCCGGACACGACACGCTACGACCGGGCGGCGCGGGCGCTGGACGAGGTACGGCGGGAGGTCGAGGCGGTGCTCGCGGTCCGGCAGGACGCCGAGCAGCGCCTCGTCCAGCTGCGCGATGTCCTGTCCCGGGCCGACCGCACCCTGGCCGAGGCCAGGGCGGCGCGCGGTGAGGTGCTGGCGAAGATCGCCGCGTCCGAGGTGCCCGCGGTCAACGGCCCGCCGACGGCGCTCCAGGAGCGTCTGGCCGCGGCGTCGGAGTACCGCAGGCACGCGCAGTGGCACCGGCTCTCACCGCTTCTGGAGTCCCTGGAGCGGCAGGCCGACGAGGAGTTGCTGCGGGCCCGGGAGCAGCTGACGGCGGTCACGGCGCCGCTGGCCGTCCGGGCGGAGCTGCGCGGCCGGCTCGACGCGTACAAGGCGAAGGTGGCCCGGCACGGCCTGGCGGAGGACCCGGTCCTCATCGAGCGTTACGACGCGGCGCGCCGGATGCTGTGGAGCGCGCCGTGCGATCTGCGGGTCGCCGCACTGTCGGTGCAGCGCTACCAGGACGCGGCGCTGGACATGCTGGCCGGGCGCGGGCCGTCCGGACCCGAGGACCGGCGGGGGCGCCCGTGAGACGTCCGGGGATCTTGGGGCAGAGGGTGTGCGGAACGGGTAGTGACGGAGCATCGTGGCCGCCGCGGCGGCGGGGCGAACAGGGGGAATGACCATGAGTACGCAGTGCCAGCGCCCCGCGTGCGAGGGCAGTTACGAGGACATGGGCGGCGGTGAGCTGTACTGCGACACGTGCGGTCTGGCGCCGGTCGTGTCGCCGAACGGCATGGTGAGCTCACCGCCCACCGGAATCGCGGGCGGCGGCCGGGGCAGCAACAGCACCTCGGCCCGGAGCAGTTCGCAGTCCTCGTCGAGGATGTCCTCACGGTCCTCCTCACGCTCGTCGACGTCGCGGCGTTCGGTGTCGGGGCGGCTCTCGCGCGCGCTGTCCGGAAGCACCACCTCGCGTTCGGTCTCGGTGCGTTCCTCCGCCAAGTCGACCGGTTCCTCGGGCCGCAACCGGCTGGGCGCCGGGCTGGTGCTCGTACCGGACGTGCCGCGCCCCGATCCGCGCACCGCGGTGATGGAGAACCCGGAGGTGCCCGAGCGCAAGCGGTTCTGCTCGCGTTCGGACTGCGGGGCGCCGGTGGGCCGGGCCCGGGGTGAGCGGCCGGGGCGTACGGAGGGGTTCTGCACCAAGTGCGGCCACCCGTACTCCTTCGTGCCCAAGCTCCAAGGGGGCGACATCGTCCACGGGCAGTACGAGGTCGCAGGCTGTCTGGCGCACGGCGGCCTCGGCTGGGTCTACCTCGCGGTGGACCGGGCCGTCTCCGACCGGTGGGTGGTGCTCAAGGGTCTGCTCGACACCGGTGACCAGGACGCCATGGCGGCGGCCATCTCGGAGCGCCGGTTCCTCGCCGAGATCGAGCACTCCAACATCGTCCGGATCTACAACTTCGTCGAGCACCTCGACCAGCGGACCGGTTCCCTCGACGGCTACATCGTCATGGAGTACGTCGGCGGCAAGGCGCTCAAGGAGATCGCCAACGACCGCCGCACCCCGGCCGGGAAGCGGGATCCACTGCCGGTCGAGCAGGCGTGCGCGTTCGGCATCGAGGCTCTGGAGGCGCTGGGCCACCTGCACAGCCGCAACCTCCTGTACTGCGACTTCAAGGTCGACAACGCGATCCAGACCGAGGACCAGCTGAAGCTGATCGACATGGGCGCGGTCCGCAGGATGGACGACGAGGAGTCGGCCATCTACGGCACGGTGGGGTACCAGGCGCCGGAGGTCGGGGAGGCGGGCCCTTCGGTGGCCTCCGACCTGTACACGGTCGCGCGGACGCTCGCGGTGCTCACCTTCGACTTCCAGGGGTACACGAACGTCTTCGTGGACTCGCTTCCGGACCCGGACAACATCGAAGTGTTCCGGACCTACGAGTCGTTCTACCGACTGCTGGTGCGGGCGACCGATCCCGATCCGGCTCGGCGGTTCGCCTCCGCCGCGGAGATGGCGGAGCAGCTGACGGGCGTGCTGCGCGAGGTGGTGTCGCTGCAGACCGGGCGCCCGCGTCCGGCGCTCTCGACACTGTTCGGTGCGGAGCTGCGGGTCACCGACACCGAGCTCTTCACCACCCGGACCGGTGACGTCTCCCGCCTGGGTGCCAGGTCGCCGGAGCCCGGCCGGTCCGGGCTCTTCGGGCGGCGGCGGGGCGGCGGAGCGCCGCCGGCGCCGCCCGCCTCCCCGCCGGCTCCGGTGGCGCCGCCGGGCGGTGTCCCGGGCGCCCTGCCCGCCGGCCCGCCTCCCGGGTTCGTCGCGGGGGCCGGACCACTGCCCTCCACCGCCACACACGTCCGCGGCGGCGCTCCGGGCGGCGAAGGCAACGGCGCCCCGTTCCCGTACGCGCAGGCCCAGACGGGCATTCCGGCCCCCCGGGTCCCGGTCACGGGTCCGGGCACGTCGCCGGGCACCGTTCCGGGGCCGAACAGCGCGAACGGACCCCGGCTTGCCGGGCTCGATGTGCGCGGGACCTCGCTCGCGCTGCCGGTCCCCCGCGTCGACGCGAGTGACCCCAACGCGGGTTTCCTCGCCGGGGTGATGGCATCGGCGCCCGCCGAACTGATTGCCGCACTGCAGGCCGTGCCGGCCGCCTCGCTGGAGACGCGGCTGCGCGAACTGCGGGCCGCCCTGGAGATGAACGACCTCGGCGGCGCGACGGAGACCCTGGCCTCGCTGGAGACGAAGCACGCGGACGACTGGCGGGTGGTCTGGTACCGCGGACTCACCTCCCTGGTGTCCGGTGACAAGGAGAACGCGGCGCTGTCCTTCGACGCGGTCTACGACGCGTTTCCCGGGGAGCCCGCACCGAAGCTGGCCCTCGGTATCTGCGCGGAGGTCCTGGGCCAGCTGGACAACGCCGCCGAGTACTACCGGCTGGTGTGGATGACCGACCCGAGCTTCGTGAGCGCGGCGTTCGGCCTGGCCCGGGTGCAGATCGCCGCCGGGGACCGGAGCGGTGCCGTCAGGACCCTGGAGTCGGTGCCGGAGGCGTCGATCCACTTCACGGCGGCCCGGGTCGCCGCGGTGCGGGCCCGGCTGCGGGAACGGGCCCCGGACGAGCCGTTGATCACCGACCTGATGGCGGCGTCGGCCCAGGTCTCGGGGCTGGCCGGGCTCGGCCTGGACGCGGTGCGCCGCGAGCAGTTGTCGACCGAGGTGCTCGGGACGGCTCTCGACTGGGTACTCTCCGGTAGTCCCACGGCTCGGCCCTCGGACCCGAAGTCGGCCCCGTACGCCGGGGCTCAGGGACCGAAGACGCTGCTGGGCAGTGAGTTGGACGAGCGCGGCCTGCGTTTCGGGCTGGAGAGGTCGTACCGGATGCTCGCCCGGCTTGCGGAGCCCGGTGACGAGAGGATCGAACTGGTGGAGCGGGCCAACCGCTTCCGCCCCCGAACGTGGGTGTGAACATGTCGCAGAAGCACCAGGAGACTGCCTTGTCGAGGTGTCCCGGCTGCGTGGAGCCGCTGGAGCCGGGGGACCTGTTCTGCGGTGCGTGCGGGTACGACCTTTCGGCCGTGCCCGAGCCGCCGCAGGACCACCCGACGATCGCCATCGTCACCCCGGCCGGGAAGTCCCCGCCGGGTGCCGGCTTCGGGCCGGCCCCCGGGGCGGCGGAGTCCGAGCCCGGTCGGGTCCCCGGCTCCGCCCCGGGCGCGGAGCGTTCGGCGCCACCGGAGCCCTTCGGCGCCGCGCAGGGCGTCCGCTTCGACGGGCCCGACGCGTCGGGCGACTTCGAGCTGGCCGCGCCCGCGGCCTCCGCGGAGGCCGCGCCCGATCCCCGTACCGCCCCCGACCCCACGCTGACCCCGTCGGCCGGCACCAAGGTGTGTGTGGCCTGCCGGGCCGGCCATGTCGACAACGACGGCTACTGCGAGAACTGCGGCCACGCCCAGCCGCGCGAGCGCGACCACATGGAGCAGGAGCTCGAGTCGGTCGCCGCGGTCAGCGACCGCGGACTGCGTCATCACCGCAACGAGGACTCCTTCGGGGTGTCGACCACCGCGTTGCCGGACGGCTCCCCGGCCGTCGTCGCGATCGTCTGCGACGGGGTGTCGTCGGCCAGCAGGCCCGACGAGGCCTCGGCCGCCGCCGCGTACACGGCCAACGAGGCGCTGCTGGAGTCGCTGCCGCGCGGCACACATCCGCAGCAGGCGATGCACGAGGCGATCGTCGCCGCCGCCGAGTCGGTCAACCGGCTGGCGCAGGAACCCGGTCAGGCCCAGGAGCACGATCCGCACCGCCATCAGAACGCCCCGGCATGCACCCTGGTCGGCGCGATCATGGCAAGCGGCCTGCTGGTCGTCGGCTGGGTCGGCGACAGCCGCGTGTACTGGGTGCCCAAGGACCGGAGCAGTCCGCCCGCCAGGCTCACCGAGGACGATTCCTGGGCCGCCCAGATGGTCGCGGCCGGCCTGATGAACGAGGCGGAGGCGTACGCCGACGAGCGCGCCCACGCCATCACGGGCTGGCTCGGCGCTGACGCCTACGAACTGGAGCCGCACACCGCTTCGTTCAAACCTGACCGGCCCGGACTCGTGGTGGTGTGCACGGACGGTCTGTGGAACTACGCGGAGTCCGCGGCCGAAATGGCCGCAGCAGTACCCGAGGACGCGTTCGAACGGCCTCTGCACGGCGCCCAGGTGCTGGTGGGGCACGCCCTGGACGGCGGGGGCCACGACAACGTAACAGTGGCCCTGGTGCCGTTCGCCGTAGCGCCGCAAGGGGCAGGATCCGCCTAGCGCCGTGGGTCCCTCCAAGTCCCGTTCCGTCCGCCCCCCGCGCCCCCGATACCTTTGCCCGCATATCTGTCTTCATCTGACACGTGGAGCCTCAAGGAGCCGATCAGATGGCCAACTTCTCCAAGTCGAACGTGCCGCAGTTCTCCGTCGAGGTGTATCAGAACGAATATCTGCCCGAGGGCGGCCGTGAGGTCAACGGCATCATCACGGTCACCTCGACCGGGGGCGGCACCACAGGTGGCGTTCCGCTGACGGGTGCGGCGACCTCACAGCTGCCGGGCGGCGCCGCGAACGCAGCCGTGGTGATCATGGTGGACTGCTCGGGTTCGATGGACTACCCGCCCACGAAGATGCGCAATGCCCGCGACGCGACCGCGGCGGCGATCGACACCCTGCGCGACGGCACGTCCTTCGCCGTGGTGGGCGGCACGCACGTGGCCAAGGAGGTCTACCCGGGCAACGGGCGGCTCGCCGTCGCCGATGCGCAGACCAAGGCCCAGGCGAAGGAAGCGCTGCGCCGGCTCAGCGCGGGCGGCGGTACGGCGATCGGGACCTGGCTGCGGCTGACGGACCGGCTGCTCGGCGCCGCCGACGTGGAGATCCGGCACGGGATCCTGCTGACGGACGGGCGTAACGAGCACGAGGCCCCGGAGGATCTGCGGGCCGCGCTCGACGCGTGCGCGGGCCGGTTCACGTGTGACGCCCGCGGCGTGGGCACCGACTGGGAAGTGAAAGAGGTCACAGCGATCGCCTCCGCGCTGCTCGGCACGGCCGACATCGTCGCCGACCCGTCGGGGCTGGCCGCGGACTTCACGCAGATGATGGAGAACGCGATGGGCAAGGAGGTCGCGGACGTCGCGCTGCGGCTCTGGACCCCGGTCGGTGTGGAGATCAAGTTCGTGAAGCAGGTCGCGCCGACGGTGGCCGAACTGACGGACCGGCGCACGGAGGCCGGCCCCCGCGCAGGCGACTATCCCACCGGTTCCTGGGGCGACGAGTCCCGCGATTACCACGTGTGCGTGCAGGTGCCGGAGGCCGGCATCGGGCAGGAGATGCTGGCGGCCCGCGTCTCGCTGATCCTTCCGGCCCCCGCGGGCGGGACGCCCCAGACGCTCTCGCAGGGGCTGGTACGGGCGGTGTGGACGGACGACATGGTGGCGTCGACCTCGATCAATCCGCAGGTCGCGCACTACACGGGTCAGGCGGAACTGGCACAAGCCATCCAGCAGGGGCTCGATGCACGCAAGTCGGGAGACTTCGACGGCGCGACGGCCAAACTGGGCCGGGCGGTGCAGTTGGCATCGGCGTCCGGGAACGAGGACACTGCGAAACTGCTTTCGAAGGTGGTAGATGTCGTCGACGCGGCGACCGGTACTGTGCGACTGAAGGCGAAAGTCGCGGAAGCGGACGAGATGACACTCGAAACGCGCTCCACGAAGACGGTTCGCGTCAAGAAATAACCACATATCCGAACTGATGAGCCGCCCGACCGGCCAGGTCCGCCGGGCGGCTGCGCAAGGAAAATGACGGCCCCCGGGGCCGGACGAGGAGAGGGGGAAGCGCCGACATGCCGACCTGCCCGAACGGACACCAGTCGGGTTCCGAGGACTGGTGCGAGGTCTGCGGCCACCGCGTGGCCGGGCCGGGCGCGCCTGCGGGCGCCGTTCCCCCGCCGCCCCCTCCGCCACCCGCGCCCGGCTACGGATACCCGCAGGGCCACGGCCCCGACGCGACCCAGCAGGCCGAACTCTGCCCCCAGTGCCGCACCCCGCGGGAGGTCATGGCGCCCTTCTGTGAGGAGTGCCGCTGGAACTTCCTCACGAACACCGCGACGTCGTACACGCCGCTGGCACCGCAGCACGGCGTTCCGGGTGGCCCGGGCGGTCCCGGCGGTCCGGTCCCCGGCCTCAACCTGCCGCCGGGGTTCCAGGCCCAGCAGCCGCCCGGCCCGCCGCAGCCGCGCGATCCGTTCGAGTACCAGGGTTCGCGCCCCTCGCAGGTGAACCGCTCGGCCGAGCCGCTCTCCTCGGGCCCGGGCCAGCCCGGCCCTCCGGGACCTGGTCAGCAGCCCCCTCACCCGTTCCAGCAGCAGGGACAGCAGGGCCCGCCTCCCCCGCCGCCGTTCCAGCAGCAAGGGCACCAGGGCGGCCCGCAGGGTTTCCCGCAGGGCCAGCAGCACGCCCAACAGCAGAACTCGCCGCAGGGCTCGCCCCCGCCGCCGTTCCAGCAGCAGGGACAGCAGGGCCCGCCTCCCCCGCCGCCGTTCCAGCAGCAGGGGCAGCAGGGTCCGCCCCCGCCGTTCCAGCAGCAGAGCGCGCCGCCCGCGTTCCAGCAGACGGCTCCCCCGGTCTTCGAGCAGCCCGGACCGCCGGCCCCGCCGCAGCCGCAGGCGCCCCGGACCGGCGGTGACGACTGGCTGTTGTCGCCGCCCTCGCAGGCCCAGGGCCCGCAGACACCGATGCAGCAGCCGTATCCGGGCCAGGGCCCCGGGCAGGGTCAGGGCCCAGGACCGGGCCAAGGTCAGGGCCCCGGGCAGGGTCAGGTCCAGGCTCCGCAGTCCATGAACTGGACCGCGGTCATCGCACCCGACCGTGAGTACTTCCTGGCGATGATGCAGCGCAGCGGCCCCGAGGCCACCGGGCTCAACCTCCCGGCGTACTCCCCGGAGCAGCAACTGCCGCTCACCGGCAACCAGATCACCATCGGACGCCGCCGGCACAGCACGGGCGAGTCCCCCGACATCGACCTGTCCGTGCCCCCGGAGGACCCGGGCGTCTCGCACCAGCACGCGGTACTGGTGCAGCAGCCGGACAGCACCTGGGCCGTCGTCGACCAGAACTCGACGAACGGCACCACGCTCAACGGCGCCGAGGACCCGATCCAGCCCTACGTCCCCGTACCGCTCCAGGACGGTGACCAGGTGCACGTCGGGGCGTGGACGACGATCACGATCCGCCGGGACTGACCACTCGGACGCATACGCGGCCGGCGAGGGGGTGACCACCCCGTCGCCGGCCGCCGTGCTGTCGGAGGAAGCCCGCATCACCCGCTCCGCACATAGTTCGCACCACGAATGTCAGCAGGCAGGCACGAAAGCGCCACTCCCGTCGAGGTCGCACCGTCACGGCCTGCCGTATTCTGGTCGAATGCGAAAGGCCGAGCACGGACAGATGGGGGTCGTCACCGCATTGGTGCGCTCCTCGTTCCTGGTGAATGCCGTGTATGCCGATTCCGGCCGTGAGCACGGAATCACCGCCCAGCAGGGCCAGCTGCTGTGCGTGCTGATGCTGCAGCCGTACGGGATGAGCGAGCTCGGCGCGATGCTGGGGCTGGCGAAGTCCAGCCTCACCGGCCTGGTGGACCGCAGCGTCCAGCGCGGCCTGGTGCGCCGCGAACCCGACCCCGAGGACGGCCGCGCGGTCCGGGTCGCCCTGACGCCGGCGGGCGACGCCCTGGCGGACGCGTTCTACGCCGAGACCTGCCGCCGGGTGGACGCCCTGTCGGCGGACCTCGACGAGGCGGACCGTGAGCAGCTCGCGACGCTGCTCGGCCGGCTGGTACTGAGCAACAGGGTGCCGGTGGTCTTCATGGAGCCGGACGAGGGCACCCCGCTCACCCCCTGAACCTGCCGGACCGGACGTGCGGATGATCCGGGTCATCCGCACGTCCGGCGTCAGCGCGTCACTCCGAACAGCGCGGCGAACCGCCCGGTGAACAGATCCACACCCTTGTACTCGCTGACAGCCGACGCCGGCAGGAGGGTGGGCCCGTCGGGCGTGGGCACCTGACCCACCCCGCCGCCGGGGCCTAGCGGCAGCAGTACCGAGGGCACGGGGGACGGCCGGTAGGAGGCAGTGGGCCGCTCTCCGCGCACCCGGGCGAGGATGTTCTCCGCGACCACCTCGGCGTGCTTCATGGCATAGCCGGCCATCTTGGCCTCGGCCAGGTCCGTGATGTCCCCGAGCGCGTAGATGTGGTCGTGGCCCTCGACGTTGAGCGTCTCGGTGACCCGGACCCGGCCCTGCGGGGTTCGTACGGCGACCCGGCCGTCGGCGAGGTAGTCGCTGTTGGTGTGCACGCCGTAGCAGCGGAACCAGATGTCGGCGGAGATCTCTTCGCCATCGGTGGTGGCCACGGTGAAGGACTTGACCCGGCCCGGTCCGGTGGGCGGCTGCCCGGCCAGGGCGGTGCCCAGTCGCAGCTCGACACCGAGCGCGTCCAGCTGTCGGCGCAGTTCCTCACGGAACTCCGGAAGGAAGCCCGGTACCAGTTGACCGGCAGGGTCGGTGATGATCACGTGCTTGTCCGGCCAGACCGCCTTGATCTCGCCGGCGAGTTCCAGCCCGACCGGTCCGGCGCCGGCGATCAGGACTCGGTCGGCGGCGGCCAGTTCGGCATGGGCCTCGTGAATGCGCTCCAGGGCCTCGCCGGAGAGGTCGGTGTCCATCTTGGCCGGGAACGGGTAGTCCGAACCGGTGGCGAGGACCAGATGGGCGGCCTCGATCCGCTCCCCCGAGGCCAGGGTGACGCCGCCCGGATCCACCGAGGCGGCACGCTCGCGACGAACGGTGCCACGCCGCAGCAGGGTGTCGTAGGGGAAGAAGATATGACCCGCCCAGTCGGGCCGGACCAGCGCCCGCAGCGCCCCGGCCGCGTGCACGAACGCGTCCTTGGGGTCTATGAGCACGACGTCCGTCTCCTCGTCGAGCGCTTTCGCGACCGCGGCGCCGCCGTATCCCCCGCCGATGACGACAACCGTACGATCCACGTTTTCGCCGCGCCTGATTCCACTCGCCATGTTTCCCACTCCCACCATGATCGGAACTAATCGTTCGCGCCACGAACCACAAATCATTCGCATCACGAACCATACTAGTTCGCATAACGAATTACAGGAAGGGACTTCGGCCGCCCCCAGCCACCGGCCCACGGCGAGGAGGGATGGCGTGATCCGCGCCCCGGGCCGCCGTGCCCGGCGGGCGCGTCTGCGACCATGGACGGGTGACTGAGAATCCGCACGACACGCTGCAGGAGCTGACCTTCTACGAGCTGGTCGGCGGCGAGGAGACCTTCCGGCGCCTGGTCCACCGCTTCTACCAGGGCGTGGCCGGGGACCCGCTGCTACGGCCGATGTACCCGGAGGAGGATCTGGGTCCGGCCGAGGAGCGGTTCACGCTGTTCCTGATGCAGTACTGGGGCGGCCCCCGCACCTACAGCGAGGAGCGCGGACACCCCCGGCTGCGGATGCGGCACGTACCGTTCCGGGTGGACCGCGCCGCGCACGACGCCTGGCTGAGCCACATGCGGGTGGCGCTGGACGAACTCGGGCTGGCCCCTGAGCACGACCGGCAACTGTGGGACTACCTCACCTACGCGGCCGCCTCGATGGTGAACACCGAGGGCTGAGCCCCGATCGAATGCTTGGGCAATCCGGTACTCCACCGCCGGATGTCGATCCCCGGGCCGGAGCGAGCAAGCCTGCCGGGGACGGGCCAGGACGCCGCCGCAGGATCCCGAACAGGGCTGCCGGGGAAGGGGCCCGGGCCGGCCTCAGAGTCCCGGGCAGGCCTGCCCAGTCCTGCCGGGGCACGGCCCGGGGCCCGCTATAGGATCCGCGCATGACGACGTCCGAACGCGAGATCACCGAGCCGGTCGACCTCTGCCTGCCCGACGGCAGTCTGAATCCGGCTGCGGTCGGCTGGTCCCGGGTGCCTCTTCACCGCGCCAGTCTTCGCGGCTGGGGCCGGACGAAGCGCTGGGAGTACTGGTGCGTGACGACGCCCACCCATCTGGTGGCGCTGACCGTCAGTGACCTCGACTTCCTCGCTCTGAACAGCGTCTATCTGCTCGAATACGCGCCGGGCGGGCTGGAGTTGGAGCGTACCGCGATCATCCCCGGCGGCTTCGGCGTCGAGCTCCCCGACACCGTGGCGGGCGCCCCCGGCTCCAGGGACGTGGTGGTCGGTCCCGAGCGCCCGTCCCGCGGCAAGGTGCGTGTCGAGATCCGCGACGAGAACGCCGGCACCCGGCTGAGGGCCCGCTGCCTGACCCCGGACCGGTTGCCGCTGGAGGTCGACATCCTGGTCGCCCGGCCGCCGGAGCACGAGTCGCTCTCCGTCGTCGTACCGTGGAGCGAACGGCGGTTCCAGTACACCTCCAAGCACACCGCACTCCCCGCGTCCGGCCGGGTCAGGATCGGCAGCGAGTTCCTGGAGTTCGACGGGGACGACACCTGGGCCGTCCTGGACCACGGCCGCGGCCGCTGGCCGCGCACGGTCGACTGGAACTGGGGCGCCGCGTCCGGACGCACCGACGGGCACACGGTGGGCCTCCAGTTCGGCGGACGCTGGACGGCGGGCACCGGCTCCACGGAGAACGGGCTCTGCGTGGACGGCCGGCTGACGAAGATCGGTGAGGAACTTGACTGGCAGTGGTCCACGACGGACCGGCTCGCGCCCTGGACCATCCGTACGCCGTCGTCCGACCAGGTCGACCTGACGTTCACTCCGTTCCACAACCGGTCGACACGCACGGAGACCGGCCTGATCGACAACCGCACCGACCAGTGCTTCGGCTACTACGACGGGCGTGTCCGCACCGACGACGGCACGGAGATCACGGTGGAACGGCTGCTGGGCTGGGCCGAGGACGTCCACATGCGCTGGTGACGCGCCTTGCCCGCCTACCCGCCCACGGAGACGGCGAGCGCCCCCAGGCCCCCCGCCGCACCGGCACGCCGCAGGGCGATGGATCCGTAGGGGGTACGCAGCCGCAGCCACGCACCGGTCGTCAGCAGGGCCACGGGGAAGTCCGGCGCGGCCCGCAGGAAACCGAGAGCCTGCGCCGCGTGCACGGCGCGCAGCGGAAGCTCCGTACCGCCGACGGTCCGTGACCAGATGTCGCGCCCGATGAGATCCCGCTCCGCGCGCGTACGCCGGTCCTCGGGCAGGGCCTCGTCGCGCGTCCGGAACTCCGCCACGGCAGCGGTCAGTGCCGCGCGCAGGTCGAGAGGACCGGGCAGCCCCGGGCGCTCCTGCCAGCCGCCGCGCGGAGGCAGCACACCGGTCCACGGAGGCCCGGTCACCGGTGCGGGGACGGCGCCGGAGCCGGTCGACTCCTCCAGTGACTCCAGGAGCTCACCGGCGGACACGGTCACGTCGAACTCGTGCGTACCTTCGAGCCGCACCGCCCGGATCGCCAGAACCTCGAACGACGGCGGCCGGCCGAACACGGCCAGCGCGCCGCCGCCCGCCTGCAGCCGTACGGCCGCGGCACGGTCGTAGTGGAGCAGCCGGCCGAGGAAGGCCGCGAGATCCGCGGCCTCCCTCGCGTCGGCGAACTGCAGGGACTGCACAGGCGCGGTCATACTGCCGCGGGCTCCTCGGCCAGATACTCCTGAAGGAAGAGCTTCTCCTCCGCCGAGATCCGCCGGGGGCGCTCCTCGGCCAGGTTGTACGGGACGACGACGGTCGAAGCCCGGACGTACACCTGCTCGGGATCCTTGATCTCGTAGGCGATCGTCAGCGACGCGGCGCCTATCTTCGTGACCCATGACTCGACGGTCACCGGCGCGTGCCGGTGGACCAGCGGGCGCACGTAGTCGATCTCGTGCCGGGCCACGACGGAACCGCCCGCGAAGGACGGCGAGCCGTCCCCCGGCGCCAGCCGGAACATGAAGTCGATGCGCGCCTCCTCCAGGTAGCGGAGGAAGACCACGTTGTTGACGTGGCCGAAGGCATCCATGTCCGACCAGCGCAGCGGGCAGCTGTAGATGTGACGTGCCAAGACGATCAGCCTCGCGTGAGCTTCTTGTACGTGGCACGGTGCGGGCGGGCCGCGTCCGCACCGAGACGCTCGACCTTGTTCTTCTCGTACGACTCGAAGTTGCCCTCGAACCAGTACCACTTGGACTCGCCCTCGTACGCCAGGATGTGCGTGGCGACGCGGTCCAGGAACCAACGGTCGTGGGAGATGACCACGGCCGCACCGGGGAACTCCAGCAGCGCGTTCTCGAGCGACGACAGGGTCTCGACGTCGAGGTCGTTGGTGGGCTCGTCGAGGAGCAGCAGGTTGCCGCCCTCCTTGAGCGTCAGCGCCAGGTTGAGGCGGTTGCGCTCACCACCGGAGAGCACACCGGCCGGCTTCTGCTGGTCCGGGCCCTTGAAGCCGAAGGCGGAGACGTACGCCCGCGACGGCATCTCGACCTGGCCGACGTTGATGTAGTCCAGCTCGTCCGAGACGACCGCCCACAGCGTCTTCTTCGGGTCGATGTTGGCGCGGCTCTGGTCGACGTACGAGATCTTGACCGTGTCGCCGACCTTGATGGAACCGGTGTCCGGCGCCTCCAGGCCCTGGATCATCTTGAACAGCGTGGTCTTGCCGGCGCCGTTCGGACCGATGATGCCGACGATGCCGTTACGCGGCAGCGTGAACGACAGGTCGTCGATGAGGACCTTGTCGCCGAAGGCCTTCGAGAGGTTCTCGACCTCGACGACGATGGAACCGAGCCGCGGGCCCGGCGGAATCTGGATCTCCTCGAAGTCCAGCTTCCGCATCTTGTCCGCCTCGGCCGCCATCTCCTCGTACCGGGCGAGACGCGCCTTGGACTTGGTCTGGCGCCCCTTGGCGTTCGACCGCACCCACTCCAGCTCTTCCTTGAGCCGCTTCTGCCGCTTCTCGTCCTTGCGGCCCTCGACCTTGAGGCGGGTGGCCTTCTTCTCCAGGTACGTGGAGTAGTTGCCCTCGTACGGGATGGCGCGGCCGCGGTCGAGCTCGAGGATCCACTCGGCGACGTTGTTCAGGAAGTACCGGTCGTGGGTGACGGCGACCACGGCACCCGCGTACTTCGAGAGGTGCTGCTCCAGCCAGTTCACCGACTCGGCGTCGAGGTGGTTGGTGGGCTCGTCGAGCAGCAGCAGGTCGGGCGCCTCGATGAGGAGCTTGCAGAGCGCGACGCGGCGCTTCTCACCACCGGAGAGGTTGGTGACGGGCCAGTCGCCGGGCGGGCAGCCCAGGGCGTCCATGGCCTGCTCCAGCTGGGCGTCCAGGTCCCACGCGTTGGCGTGGTCCAGGTCCTCCTGGAGCTTGCCCATCTCGTCCATGAGCGCGTCGGAGTAGTCGGTCGCCATGAGCTCGGCGACCTCGTTGAAGCGCTTGAGCTTGCCCATGATCTCGGCGGCGCCGTCCTGGACGTTCTCCAGAACGGTCTTCGACTCGTCGAGGTGGGGCTCCTGCATGAGGATGCCGACGCTGAACCCGGGCGACAGGAAGGCATCACCGTTGGACGGCTGCTCCAGGCCCGCCATGATCTTCAGCACCGTGGACTTACCGGCACCGTTGGGACCCACCACACCGATCTTCGCGCCGGGCAGGAAGCTCAGCGTCACGTCGTCAAGGATGACCTTGTCGCCGTGCGCCTTGCGTGTCTTGCGCATCGTGTAGATGTACTCAGCCAAGAGAAACCGTCCGGCAATCGATGAGTGGGCAGATACACCCCATCTTGCCTGACTGCTACCTCTTGACGGAAACCCGTATCGGTGGGTGGCTGTGACCTGGCCGTACGTGTGTCTGCGCTCGTAGGTGATCTGTCACTGACTGTCGCGTTCGGTCACCGCTGAGCGCCCTCGCACGGCCCAGGGACGGCCCGGAAACGATCACTCGGTGGCCGTAGACCATTCGTCGGACCTGGTCTTCGCCCGCCGGCGACGTCATGAATCACGGCCGGCCTGACATTCCTCGTGGAGACACTCGTCGTCCCGCAGGTGCAGCCGCCGAAGATCCTGTAGAGCCGCGACAGGGAATGGGTGCTGGACCCACTTCTCTCGATAGCCGACTTCGCCATGGAGCCCCAGCACCGCCGCGGCAGCCTCCATCACTACGTGGCCGAACACTCGGCGGGGTTGCGTGGAGCTCCAGGAGAGGGCGCCCTCCGCGTCAGGCGCGTCCCAGCTCTTGTCCAGGTCCGAGAACCGATAGATGGCGATGTGTACATCCACCCCCCGACGCTGGAGCCGCCACCTCTCTACGGCCGGTTCGAGGTCGAAGGAGACGCGCTGGTCGGTTGCAGTTCCATAGAGGCCTGACACCGCATGCAGTAGGTCGGACAGAGCGTCGGTGCAGTAGCTGACGAAGCACTTCTGCTCCGAACCGCCGTCGGCAATTCGGCATGTGGCCCACCCGGAGCCGCTCAGTTCCCAGCTGAACCGGAGAACACCCGTCACCCTGCCCCTCCCCCGTGTCTGTCCGCCCAGACGGTACAACCAAGATCGTCGATCGCGGCGCGGTCACCCAGCCCGACCAGGGCAGAACGGAGTTGCCTGCGGAATCCGACCAGAACCGCCCGTCAATGGCTGACGGGGACCTCGTAGACGATTTCGCACAGAGCAGCGGGGACGACGATGTCGGCAGTCTCCACGGGCCGGCCTTTGTCGCTGTAGTACGTCCGCCTGATGTGGGTGACAAGAGCGGCCTTCTGGATGCCGAGGAGAGACGCCTCCTCCGAAGTCGCCTGCCGCGACTCCGGCTGCTCGACGGCATGGCTGACCCTGATGGCGATCGCAGCCATACTGTTCACGACGCCTGCCCCGGCGTGCGGCCCTCCCTCGGGAAGGACGACGAGCGCGCCGGCACCGCGACGTCCGCCGTCAGCAAAGGCTCGTCCGCGCGGCGAAATTCCCCCGGCCAAAGCGGCTGGAGGACTTCGACTTCGCCGAGGCGGCCAGGCGACTGTCCTCGCTCATGGCCCGCTGCACCAAGGTCGACCTGCTCCGCCTGGACGAGTTTGGCTACGCGAACCTGGACAAGAAGGGCGCCAAGCTGCTGTTCCAGATCTTCACCGAACGCGAGGAGCGCAAGGCCACCGCGGTCGCCACGAACTCCCCGTTCGCCGAGTGGGACAAGACCTTCGGCGACCGCCGGCTCTGCGCGGCCATCGCCGACCGCATTACGTTCCGCTGCACGCTGATCCAGACCGGCACCGAGTCCTACCGCTTCCAGTCCACCGAAGCCGACCGCCAGGCCACCGCACGGTCATGAGGCTCTCTGAATCCGGCTCCGACCAGACTTGCGTGAAAGCTCAGCCCGGTGACCAACTCCGTTGTTCACCCAGGGACTGCGGTTCTAATCTGACGAGGTGATGAATCCCGAGGGGAGCCTGGTGCCGCGCCCGAGCGCGCGCGTGGTGTTGCTGGACGACGCCAGTCGGCTACTGCTGTTCTCTGCCCTGAACAAGGGGGACGGTTCCGTTCGGTGGTTCACCCCTGGAGGCGGACTCAAGCCAGGCGAAAGCCACGAGCAGGCAGCCCTGCGGGAGTTGCGAGAAGAAACCGGGCTGACGAACCTCTCGCTGGGTCCGGAGATTTGGCGAGGGCGTCCGTGGACAGCGGTCCGGGGCGGCGTCGCTTATGAGGTTCGCCAGCGCTACTACATGGCCCGGACGCCTGCGTTCCAGGTCGATACCTCGGCTTTCGAGGAGATCGAGAAGGCCGCGATCACCGGGCACCGCTGGTGGACCATAGCGGAACTGGCCGCGACCTCGGATGTACTGCGGCCGGCTGAGCTGCCGAAACTATTGGCGTCCTTGCTGACCGACGGCCCACCGAACCGGCCGATCCCCGTAGACGGCTGAGCGCACGTCCTTAAGCACCCCGCCGACCAATAGCCGGCCGAACGCGAGGCGGGCCTTGCCGAACCGCGCCTGTCAGGGACACGGACCAACAGGACCGGGGCAACCAAACCATCGCCAAACACCTCCGGACCACGGCGGACACTCCACATCCACAGGCGTGATGTCACCCGACAGGGGTGGCTCCCGAACCCGTTGACGATCATGGACCTGTGTCGGGCCCATCCTCGTCGCAGATGGAGCAAAGTGGCTCCCAAACTCGGTTCTGGCACAGATCTTGGGGAGTCGTCGCGGAGCGTTACCTCGCTGTTCGATTGTGAGAAGACTGGTTCGCGCGAGACCGCGTACGCCCTGTCGTCCCCCATCGGAATTGACGCTCCCTCAGGTGGCCGTCGGCCACTGCCGTGGCCAGTTGTTGACCGTGATGGTGCTGGTCATGCAGACCGATGCACCGTTCTGGGACTCGCTGGTGTTCGACGGGATCGAGGATGTGAACGTCGAGGCGGTTACGGCCGCGTTCGGCACGGTCGAGGTGATGGCGAGAGGCCGCGCGGTGGGGGCGGCCTGTCCGGACTGTGGTCGTTTCTCGGACCGAGTCCACGACCGCTATCAGCGCAGGCTGAAGGACCTTCCGCTCGCTGAACAGGGCTTCGTGATCCGGTTGACGGTCCAGCGTTTCATCTGCGGAGTGGCGGACTGTCCCTGCCGGACGTTCGCCGAGCCCTTCTCCCGGCTCGCCGCCCCGCACGCACGGTTCACCACCCGGCTCAACCACGCCCTGGAGCAAGTGGGGCTCGCGCTGGCCGGGCGGGCCGGCGCTCGGCTGGCCGCCCAGCTGGGCTTCGGCGCGGGACGGATGACCTTGTTACGCAGGGTCATGGCATTGCCCGATCCACGGTTCAGCACGCCACGGGTGCTGGGAGTCGACGACTTCGCGATCCGTCGCGGCCAGACCTACTCCACCGTCTTGACCAGCGTCGAAGACCATCGCGTGGTCGATGTGCTCCCGACTCCGCAAGATGCTCTTACTTCAGTAGCCTTCGCGACGGCATTGGTCTGTCGCCGGTCGGCCCGTGAATAGTCAGAGTTCGGTCGTCCAGATCCCGACAGGGTGCTCACTCGGCGGCTGCCACAACTGAGGCTGCGACTGGCGATGCCGTTCCTCAGCCTGTTCTTCCCAGTGAAAACGGTCATCCGCGTCGGGCCACGCGACTTGCAGAACAGGGAAAGGAGGCCGCCGGTAGAACCCGATGGCCCGCCCGAAGAAGGTCCGGTACCAGCGGAGGTCAACGCGCCTGAGCGCGACGTGGTGACCGTCGACAACGCCAGGGTGCCTCTGGCCGTCAGCCAGTACAGCACCCGCGGCGGACTTCTCTCCGATGCTGTTGAGCATGCCGTGCATGGCGTGGATATCGAGTCCGAACATGGCGAGCTCAGAAGCGCCGTAAGTGTGTGCGAGACCGATCGTGTAGGCGAATCCAGGACCGATGTCATCCTCGGGAACCATGACGACGTGCCATCCGTGCTGCTGCACATTCTCGATGATCGTCAGATCCATGCGGTCCGCTTCGTCTCGGTCGCCGTAGTCATGGCAGAGGACGCAGCGGCACCGGAACGGATCAGCAGTCATACGCGGAGGCTACGAGGTGAGCGTTCGGGCCGGACAGCCGGGCTCGCGACCACCCTTTCAAATCGAACGAAACGGTCACTCTCTGCGACCGGTCCCCAAGATCTGTGCCAGAACCCCAAACTCGCCGATGCAGTGGCTCCCATTCACCCCGACAAAATCACGCCCAGGTACGCGCTCATCACAAGCGCGGGAGAGCTGGGGGCAACCCGAGCCTCCGCGCGTGCTCCTGCAGCTGCCTCTTCCGCGGTTTGCCCTTCACCAACTCATCCAGTGCCCGGCCTGCCCAGATGAGGCACTTTGCTTGCGCCAAGGCCCGAGAAAACATCCGCCGCCACCACATCGCGGGCAGAATGCCAGTGACGTGGTTCTCTCAGCCACCGGGGGTCAAATGGGAAGCGCTCTCATCGGGTTAGCTGCTGCGGTGGTTGGTGTCACAGGCACGCTCGTTGCCTCTGCATGTAGCTGTCGCGGCGACGGCTCAGCTCAACCACCTCCTGCTCGCCTGTTCAGACTGAACGCGACCGAGCAGGCGTTGCGACAGGACGGAAACCCGTATCGGTGGGCGGGCCTGACCTGGGGCTTCCGGCCGAGCCCCGGTAGCTGGACTGTCACTGTCGGTCGCTGATTGTCGGCCGTGGGCGGCGCCGCACGGCCCACAGACGGCCCAGGGCTGCCGGAGACGCCGCAGCGGAATCACGCCCCGCAGAAGCAACCCGAGATCAGCCAAGGCAAGGGGCCTGTGGAGGAATCAAACGAAGCAGGTCTTGACCCGCTCAGCGAATGGCCGACGCAGGGCTACGATCTCGAAATGGCCAAGCAGGCAGGACTGTAGTCACATGCTGATCAATTACCTTCGTCAGTTCTTTCCGGATGTCGAGACAGATGACCCCGTTTCGTATCTGAGCGAGGCGGGCGACACGGTCAACGCACTCATGTACTCGTTCCTGTACTGGCCTCGCCTCGTCGAACTTCATGGCGCGGTTTTCCTCGGCCTGAGCGGGAATGACGAGGAGCAGATCCGGGAGAGGCTGTCCGCCACTACCGGCCGTGCGATTCCCGACAGGGAGGAGCTCTCCTGGGCGGAGGTCGTCGACAGTTTCAACCTGTTCGAACTGGGCCACCTGTTCAGCGCGGTGCCTGTGCACAGTGAAGATTTCGACTCACTGCACCGCGAACTCGGGTCAATTCTCGTCAAGTCCTGGCATGCACGACTCGTCGACACATTCCCGGAGCGGAAATTCTCTGTCCGGCTCGTGGAAGCCGACGAGTCGATGATGGAGATGAGAATCGAAGTGAAGCAAGTGTCACCGACCCTTGCGACTCCGGGTGGCTGGGACGGTCGTCTCCGCAGGGTTGTGATCGACTAAAGGGCTGTCCCGTAAGTGATCTACCTGCCGGCACGTGCCGCTCCGCCCTGCGAAGTGCGGGTCCGCACCTGCAAGACTTGCGTGAAAGCAGGTTCGCTGAGTAGACGGGGTGGGCGCATAGAGCGCATCGGTGGATTGTTGACGGGCTGCGGGCCCTCGGTGTTGGAAGCGCTCAGGGCTGCCGGGTGGAGAGCAGGACGACGGATCGACACTGAGACCTGGACACAACGACTCGTGGCGGTGGGGTTCGAGTTCAACGACGTGGCGATAGCGGTTTGGGCAGAGTTCGGCGAACTGACGATCAAGAGTTCTCCGGCTCGTGCTCCTTCCTCGTCGCTGCACCTGGATCCCGTTGACGCCTGCATCGACGCGTCTGCGGAGGCTCAGAGGCTGAGGCGCCGATACGGGGAGAACTACAGCCCTCTGGGTATGTGGTCAATCCAGTACAGGTCATACGTAGCGGCGAGCGGGCGTGTCATCGCCGTGGGACCGGGCTTCCTGTGGCAGCTGGGCACCAGCTTCGCAGAGGCACTGTCCTACGTGGTGGATGGCGATGGCGGTCCCGATCGTACCGAGCGGGCAGCCTGGCTGTGACCCCGTCACATACCGTCTCAGGAACGCTCCCACCAGGTGGGATGATCTTGCGATGTCTGGTGTGATCACGGCGTCGGAGCCGTCCTGGATGGCCCCGTTCACCGGGCTGAGCCCGCGTTTCTTCGGCAAGCTGGTGACAGCCCTGCGCCGCGAAGGCGCGGATCCGGTCCGTAATGGCCGCCCGTGGTCACTTCCGCTGGAGGACCGTGTGCTGCTGGTAGTGGCTTACTGGCGCACAAACTTGACGTTGCGCCAGCTCGCCCCTCTCTTCGGCATCTCAAAGTCCGCGGCCGACCGCATCATCGACCACCTCGGCCCATTGCTCGCGCTGCAACCCCGCAGGCGGTTCCGCAAGGACACTGTGCTCATCGTGGACGGCACCCTTGTGCCCACCCGCGACCACACGATTGCCGAGCAGTCCAAGAACTACCGGTACTCCACGAACCACCAGGTCGTCATCGACGCCGACATCCGGCTCGTTGTGGTGGTCGGCCGGCCTCTGCCCGGAAACCGCAACGACTGCAAGGCGTGGGAAGAGTCCGGAGCGAAGGCCGCTGTCGGCAAGACCATGACAATCGCCGACGGTGGCTATCCGGGCACCGGGCTGGTGATGCCGCACCGGCGACGCAAAGGCGAGGAACTGCCCGACTGGAAACAGGCCCACAACAAGTCCCACAAACAGGTCCGCGCCCGCGTGGAGCACGTCTTCGCTCGCAGGAAGACCTGGAAGATCCTCCGCGACTGTCGCCTCAAGGGCGACGGCGTCTACCTTGCCTCGCAGTGGTTGCGGTACTTCTCTGCTGTACTGCTGGAGCTGGGGCGGACCGAGACGGGGCGGTGGAACGGTGAGCGTAGGCAGTCGCGGAGTGCTGGGAGTTGTGGGCACAGCAGCCGATGGAGTCGAGCAGCTACGCACCGGACTGGTAGAGCCAGCCATCGCCCTCGGCTGGCAGGTAGCCGTAACCCTCACCCGAATGCCGGCCGGTGGATGAAGGCAACCGGCGAGTTGGACCGACTGGAGGCGCCGACCAGCCTGCTGGTTCGGGATACGCCTCGCCTGCCAACTGAGCCCCGCCCCCACCCGGTTGTCGACTGCTACGTCGTCGCCCCAGCTAGCGCGAATTACGTCGCCAAGCTCGCGACGGGCATCGCCGACAATCAAGCCCGGACGCAAGTGGGTGAAGCGCTGGGCACCGTCGACGTCCCGGTGGTGGTGTTCCCTCGGATCAACGCGGCACATGCGCGGCACCCGGCGTGGGAGGGGCACATCAAGACTCTGCGAAAGGCGGGTGTGGAGCTGGTGTACGGGGCTGACGTCGGGCCACTGGACGAACCTCGTCGGGGCCCGGCAGATCGAGAGCTCCCGTGGGCCACGATCCTGGGGGCTGCACACCGGGCATCGGGTGACTGAGCGTTCGTTCTGGCACGGCTGGCTTTAAGAGCGCGTCAGTAGCCGGTTCCCCGCTTGACCTGGGCCCGCTCGGCTTCATGGGTCATGCCCTTGTCGTCCAACGTGCGACACGCGTCCTCGATGTCCTGGCTCAGGCGATCGATCTGCTCCCGGCTCAGGGTTTCCTTGACCAGGGCGCGCATGATCTTCACCCGCTCCGCGTTGGGCGGGAGCGTGTACGCCGGCACCATCCAACCGCGCTCGGCCGAGAGCTGCCAGGCAACGTCGGACTCGTCGTAGGCGTGCTTGCCAGCGAGACGGAATGCGACCAGGGGCAGCTGCTCGAGGTCACTGCCGATCACTTCGAAACGGCCGCTGCTCCGCAGGTTGTCCGCCAGCGCACGTGCGTTCTCCTGCATCATCTTCATCACGTACGTGTAGCCCTGGCGACCGAGCCGGACGAAGTTGTAGTACTGCGCGAGCACCATCGACGCGCCGGTGGAGAAGTTCAGTGTGAACGTCGCGTCGGTCTTACCCAGGTAGTTCTCGTAGAACACGAGGTCCTTGGCCAGGTCGGACTCCTCGCGAAAGATCAACCAGCCGATACCGGGGTAGACCAAACCGTATTTGTGACCCGAGACGTTGATGGAACGGACCTGTTCGAGCTGGAAGTCCCATTTGGATTCCGGGTAGAGAAAGGGCCATACGAAGGCGCCGCTGGCTCCGTCGACGTGGATCGGAATGTCGAGGTCCCGTTCCTTCCGGACGTCCCGCAGGAGCTTGTCGATGCCGACCACATCATCCTTGTGGCCGGTGAACGTGGTGCCCAGGACTGCGACGACGCCGATCGTGTTCTCGTCGAGGTGGGGCTCCACGTCCTCCGGGCCGATCGTGTACTTGCCTTCGGCAAGCGGAACGATCCGCGGCTCGACGTCGAAGTAGCGGCAGAACTTTTCCCACACCACGTGGACGTCCCCGCCGAAGATCAAGTTAGGCCGGTCGATCGACAGGCCGGCCGCCTTGCGGCGTTCCCGCCACTTCCACTTCAGCGACAGCGCGCCGAGCATGATTGCCTCGGAGGATCCCTGGGTCCGGCATCCGGCCGTCTTGCCCGGCGCGTGGAAGAGATCGGCGAGCATGCGCACGCAACGCTGCTCGATCTCGGCGGAAATGGGGTATTCGGCGTGGTCGATGAAGTTGCGGTGGAGGTTCTCGGCGATGAGCCGTTGCGCCTCCGGCTCCATCCATGTGGTGACAAAGGTGGCGAGGTTGCGCTGTGGATCTCCCTCCATCGCGAGATCCACATCCACCAGCCTCATCGCGTCCGTCGCGGCCATGCCCACCTCGGGGAAAGTCTCCGAGGGAGCGGGCACGGTCAAGAACCGGTTACCGAACAGGGCCCCGTCGTCACGCTTGGTCATGCCGAGGATTCAAACAGCGCCGGCGCCTTCCTGCGCGAGGGACACGCTGAGGCAGGCAGTTGGGTACCACCCACAAACGGCCTCTCGGCCCCCAGGATTCCACCGCGCACTGGGTGGTTGCAGGGCGGGATCCGAGCATGGACCTGCTTGCTGCGGGATCTGTCGTCGGCTTCTACGGTAGGGCCCCTACGGGGACGGTCACCGCGGTTGCTTCGGCCTCGGTCCCCGGAGTGATGGGGCTCTTCGGCGTGCGGAACCGGTACAGGAGGACGAGGGCCACTGCGGGGACGGCCAGGTAGAGCAACAGGACGACGAGGGCCTGTGTGGTGCCGTGACCGTCGAAGTAGATCGAGTTGCGGACGAGGTCCGCCGCGTCCTCAGCCGACCTGCTGCGGTGTCCAGAAGTGCGGCTCGATGGGGGCTCGCCTCACCACGATGCGACCGGTGACGCCGGCATCGTCCACCAGCTTCCCCCACGAGCCGGATCCGTCGCTGGGGGTGTGCTCGATGTCGGCCCACACGACGCTGCCCGGTCCGGCGGAGCCGATGGAGACGGTCCACTCGGCATACCTGCCGGCACAGTTGTTGGCCGCCACCCGGTAATCGTCGTTCAGGCTCAGACAGGTGCGGGGATTCGAGCCGGCCGTGGAGACCTCCATCGTTCCGTTGGGGCGCTGCCGTACCTGCCAGTTCGCCGAGGTGTTCGCGTTGTCCGTGCAGTCACCCAGCGACACCGCGCCCCTGTACCCGCCCGGTTTCGGATAGGTCAGGCACTGGCCGTCCTGGAGGGCCGCGAACCGGTAGACCCCGTCGACCAGCGGGGCGGCGTGGGCGGGTTGGGCAAGTACCGCGGTGGCCGCGGCCGCGGCGGCCATGACAGCGATGACGCGTGAACGCATGGGATCGGACTCCTCGAACAGCCGTCGCCGCACCGCTCGCGCGGCACAGACCCGGTCGATGCATATTCCGCCGGACTCGGCGGCGGCACCGATCCTGGGGCACCGGCCGACCCCGGAGCAGCCTGCGAGGGCCGCTGTCACCCGCCTGGCTGACCCACATCACCCGATGGCGTCGCAGCGGTCGTAACCGTGGTGCCGTGCCAGGCAACGCTCGCTCGGTTCCTGAGCCCTGCCCGGTGGGACTCGGTGCGCAGCGATGAGTTCCCCCGCCTGCTCCCGTCCTACCTAATCGGCAAGGAGGAAGGGGACACCGTGACCATCCGTCTGGAGGAGCGGTTGGACGCGTGAACGCCTGGCACCCGGAAATCTTTGCCGGGAGTCCGCCCGGCACTCCCCTTCCGCCTCGGCAGCAGTGGGAGTCCCTCCTTAGGATGGCGCAAGAGGCGGAGCCGTAGCGCAGAGGTCGTCGCGCGCGGTCTCCAAAACCGCGAGGACGCCGGTTCGAATCCGGCCGGTTCCGCCTTCTCGTATTCGGCGCGCTGCCCGTATCCCGAACTGCACTGGCACTGGGGCGGTGTGGTGGCCGCCCTACAGCTTGTCGTCGCGTTCCAGAATCAGGCTGATCGAGCCGTTCTCAAGGTCGTTGCCGCTATCAGGGTGCTCGCCGGTGCCAGCCGCCTACTCACACACCAACGCGGTTCGAGCCATATACGGGCATTTGCCCACCACAAGGCTAGGGTCGAGCGGTGAGCCGAATCGAGAGGACCGCTGAGGGGGCGGGGCCGTTCACGACGCGGCTGACCTGGCGCCTCGGCGATGGGGGCACTGCGGTCTGGGAGTCGCGGCTGGCGCGCAAGCGCGGCCTGCTCACCGTGCGGGCCGCAGGCGAGCCCAAGGCCCGCTCCCGAAGAGCGGACAGTGTGTCGGTCGGCCGTCTCCGCAGGCTGAATGCCATTGCAGCGAGTGCGTTCGCGGTGGGTGGGGGCTTGTTCGCCTCCGGGGCCGCAGTGGCGCAGTTCGGCACAGGTGGCGCGACAGGTGCCTGGATCTACTTCGTCGGCGGCCTGTTCTTCAACACGGGCGGCTTTGCGTCGCTTCTCCAAGCGGTCAACGCTCCTCGCCAGGACAACGGAATCGGGACGCTTGCCGCTCGGCGCTGGAGGTGGTGGAGCTACGAGCCCGGCCGGATCGACTGGCTGAGTACCTTCGTGCTGTTCGTGGGAACGCTTGTGTTCGGCATCAACCTGCTCAGTTCCTTGTTGCAGGGGCTTTCGGTGCAGCAGGTGAACAGGTTGGTCTGGGCCCCCGACATGGTCGGGTGCACCCTGTTCCTTGTCTCGGGGCATCTTGCCCTGGTCGAGGTCTGCCACGGCCGGCCGGGAATCCGTCCCCGCGATCTCGGCTGGTGGATCGTCGCGGTCAACCAACTCGGGTCCGTGCTCTTCCTCGGCGCGGCACTGGCCGCCTTCACCCGCCCCGCCACGGGAAGCCTCGTGAACATCGACATCGCCAACTGGGGCACCCTCGCGGGAGCACTGTGTTTCTCCGCTGGCGGGGTACTCCAGTATTTCGAGCGTCCATGAGCTCCCGCTCACGGACGGTCCTCGACAAACGCCGGTGCGGGCCGAGGAAGGTCCATGGGCGAGTCGGCCCGTCAGCGGTCTTGAGGACCGCCCAGTCGGTCATCCCTCCGGCCGGCTCCTAGCGACCTGGTACCGCGTTGGGCCACGGTCCCCGTCGCGAACGAGGTGATCCCGGCCGCGGTACACCACGACCCCGGCCGGCCGAAGCCGTACCGGGGTCGTGAGCGGGACGTGAAGGCCCTTGCGCCTGCCGCGCGTTACTCGGCCGCGGACTGGCCCTTGCGCCGGCGGAGGATGAAGACCGCGCCGCCGCCGATGACGACCAGGGCGATCGCGATGCCCGCGATGATCGGGGTGGCGTTGGAGCTGCCGGTCTCGGCGAGGTTGCCCTCGGCGCCCGCCGTGCTGCCGCCGGCCGTGGCGGTGGTCGTGGTGGGCTGTTCGGCGGTCTGGGTGGTGAGGCCGTCGGTGCCGCTGCCGGTGGTCTTGCAGTCCAGGACGCCCTTGAAGGTGCGGCTGAACCCGTCCGGGCCGGTGACCGTGACGTCGTACGCCTGGTCCTCGGCGACCGGCACGGTCACCGTCTGCGACTTGCCGGGCTCGACGGTGTGCTCCGCCCCGGCCAGTTCGTAGGTGAACGCCTCGTCACCCTTGTTGCTCGCGGTGACGTCCACGCCGCCCTTGGCGCAGTTCTTCTTCGCGGTGACCGCCGGGATCGCGCCCTTGCCTGCCCATGTCGCGGTGGCGCCGGCGGAGACCGTGGACTCGCTGGAGCCGGCCAGGATCTGGGTCTGGCTCTTGGTGGCGCCGGCGAAGGCCCGGCCGACGGGGACCGAGGTGGTGGCCTGGACGGTCAGGGAGGCGGTGCCGTCGGCGGCGCCTGCCGGGATGTCGAAGTAGAGCTCGGAGCCGTTGACCGCCGTGGTGACGGCCTTGCCCTTCTTGTCGGTGATCCTCACGCCGCTGGCGGAGTCGGCGGGCGGGGTCACGGAGACCTGGCCGGCGTTGGTGCGGACCGTGACGGGGCCGACGCGCTGACCGGAGCGGCCGGACACCGCGACCGGGTCCAGGGCGAGGGACGCCTTGGGCTCGGCGCTGTCGGTGGCAGTCGTCTCCAGCCAGTCGGCGAGCTTCTCCGCCTGGGGGTCGGATGCCTCGACGTCGGCGTCGTCCGAGTAGCGCCAGATGGCGACCTGGGTGCCGGCAGCCGCTGTCCGCTCGGTGAGCGGGCCGGTGCCGGCCTTCTCGGCGAGCGCCGGCAGGTCGTCTATCTGCGGGTAGGAGTGCTCCAGGATCCAGCGGATCTTGCCGGCGTTCTTGTTCGTGCCGAGCGAGGTCTGGTCCCAGGGGGTCTCCAGGTACTTCGCCTGGTCCTGGGTGGGGTTGTGGATGTCGATGCAGTACGTCTTGAACGTGCCGCCGCCGTCGACGGTCATCTCGAAGAGCCCGGCCGGCAGCTTCTGGTCCTCGCCGTCCGTGTGCAGGGTCGCGCTGCCGAAGGTCTTCAGCCCGTCCAGGACCGCGGTCGCGCCGCCCTGGTGCGGGGGTGCCTCGTCGGCGACCGCGCCGCCCGCGCCGGTGAGGACGCCGGCCACGACCAGACCTGATGCCACCACCGAGGCGGCCAGCCGGGCTATGCCCCGGGTTCGTCGAGGGCCTGCCGTCGTCGTGGATGACGAGGTAGTCGCTGAAGAAACAGAAAACACAGAATTCCCCTCCGGGCGAGACCCTCGCGTCCGGTACGCGTGTGGGTAATGTCCCGCCAGCCCACTCAAGTGCCCTGTGAGTACTGAGGAATCCTAAGGACCGAGCGAAGCACAGTCCCCCGTCATACCGTCCGACAACCATTCCGAATCGGAATCGTTATCCCGGCCAACGTCTCGGAGCGGGAGGGGACTCGGGTCGCCATGCAGTCGTCGCCCTCCTCCCACGAGTGGTCCGTCAGGGCACCGACACCAGTTCCGGATGGCCTTCCTGACGTACCGTCCGGCGCCGTGTGGCGGGGCGTTTCGCCCGGCCGGCCGCTGTCGGCTCACGTTCCGCATCCCGTGGTTCCGCCCGCTCCGCGGGCTGTTCCCGGTCCGCCGGACGGTCCCGTACGGCCCATCGGTCCGGCTCGCCGGCCTCCCGGCCGCCGGTCCGCGCCGTCAGCGCCGGATCGCCCCTGACCACGCGCCGGAACGCCGACGTCCCCCGGGTCAGATCGTGTCCCACCGCCACCGCCTCGATGTCCACGAAGGTCCGGCGCTGCCCCTCCCGTTCCTCCTCGCGCACCTTCAGCCTGCCGTGCACCACCAACGGCTCCCCCACGGCCACCGAACCCGAGAGATTCGACGCCAGGGTGCGCCAGGCCCACACGGTGTAGAAGCTGGTGTGCCCGTCCGTCCAGAGCTGTTTCTCCCGGTCCCACCGCCGCGGCGTCACCGCGAACCGGAAGCGCGCCATTCCCCCGCCCGCGGTCTCCCGGAACTCCACGCCGGTCGCGGCGTTTCCCACCAGCGTCACCAAGGTCTCGTTCATGACTCCGCCTCCCCTTCGGTCCGGAAATCGGTGACCGCACTCTTGCGTCCGGTCACTGATCCCATGCTGAAGGGGAGGCGGAATTCCTGCTGCGGCCTGTGGACTAACGGCCCGTTGTGGAAAACTCCGTCACCGCCACGAAACGCTCGCGCACCTCCCGGTAGCGCACCAGTTCCGCCGCCACCGGATCGAGGACCCTGGCCCGCCCGCAGGCCGCTGCCGCCTCGCGCAGCCTGCGCTCGGCCTCCTGGCCGTACCGTCGCGCGGGCCCCCGGGCCGCCGCCGCGCACGACCACTCCACCAGCGGGCCGCCGATGATGCCCGCCAGCATCACCAGAGCAGGCGTCAACAGCCCCGGCTCCAGTACGCCGATGATCTGGCCGGCCAGCCAAAGACCGCCGAAGATCTGCAGCAGCGTCATCGCCACCTGGGCCAGTACGGCGGCCGGCCACCATGCCGGCCTCGGGGGCTTCGCACCGCGGCCCGCGTGCCCCTGGTCCGCACCGCCCCGAACGCCGGTCCCGGCACCGGCCGTGCCGCCGACGCCGGAGTCCGTGTCCGTGTCCCGGCCCTCCGTCCCCACCCCCATGGCCCGCCCGGCCAGTTCGTCGAGCGCCTCGGGCAGTCCCTGCGCCCCTTGCACCGCGGCCTCGCGCACCGCCTGCGCCCAGGGTCCCGGCAGCCCGTCGGCGGCGTCGTCGGCCACCGTGCGCACCGCCTGTTCGACCCGCTGGCGTGCGGTGAGCTGCTCCTCGGGCGGCGCGGTGAGTCCCCCACGGTCCAGGCCGCCGGGCTGCCGCGTGGACTCGTACCAGCGCCACAGCCTCAGCCACGGCGTCCCGCACGCCCGTCCGGCGTTACGGCGCCATTCGCGTTCGGCGGCCTGTCCGGCGGCGGCTGCGCCGACGGCCTCCGCGAGCCGGTCGGTGAACTCCTCCCGGGCCTCCTCCCCCAGTCCCGGCCGCCCCTCGGCGACGTACACCGGGCGGAGCCGGTCCGCAGCGGCGTCCACATCGGCCGAGAGCCGGCGGGTGGCCGCCGTGCGGTCCTGGACGAACCGGCCGAGCAGCTCACGCAGTTCGCCCACTCCGTTGCCGGTGAGCGCGGACAGGGACAGGACGGTGGCGCCGGGTTCGCCGTGTTCGCCCAGCGCCATGCCGTCCTCGTCGAGGAGCCGGCGCAGGTCGTCCAGGACCTGGTCGGCGGCCTCGCCGGGCAGCCGGTCGATCTGGTTGAGGACCACGAAGGTGACCTCCGCGTGTCCGGCCAGGGGCCGCAGATAGCGCTCGTGCAGGGCGGCGTCCGCGTACTTCTCCGGGTCCACCACCCAGATCACCGCGTCGACGAGCGCCAGCACCCGGTCCACCTGGTCGCGGTGCCCGGCCGCCGCCGAGTCGTGGTCGGGCAGATCGACCAGGACGAGGCCCTGGAGCGCCTCGTCGGCCGCCGTGCCGCCGGCCTGCGGCCTGCGCCTGAGCCGTCCGGGGATCGCGAGCCGGTCCAGCAGCCCCGCAGCACCGTCCGTCCAGGAGCAGGCGATGGGTGCGGCGGTGGTGGGCCTGCGGAGTCCGGTTTCGGAGATCTGGGTGCCCGCGAGGGAGTTGAAGAGGGTCGATTTGCCGCTGCCGCTCGCTCCGGCGATGGCGACGACGGTGTGGCGGGAGGAGAGCCGCTGCCGGGCCGCGGCCTCGTCCAGGACCCGGCCCGCCTCGGCGAGGGCGGTCCGGTCGAGCCGGGCCCTGGAGAGGCCGACGAGTTCGCGCAGCGCGTCCAGGCGCGGGCTGAGCGGGCTGCCGGAGGAGACGTACGCCTCGACCTGGGGCCGTACGTCGTCCGCCGGGTCCGCCACCCGGGTCTCGTCGGGAGCGGCCTCGTCGCTGGCGGTGGCGGCCCGGCGGGCGATGAGTCCGTCGTCCCAGCCGCCGGGCGGCCTGCCCTGGTCGTGACCGGGGTTCTCGCCGGGGGCGGCTCCGCCGTCCGGGCTCCGCCCGGGTTCCGGCTCCGGGGCCCGGGTCCGTCCCCTGCTCTGTCCCGAACCTTCGTCAGTGACGGCAGTCATCGCTGCCACCTCTCCTTCTGCAGTACGGACAGCGCGGCGATCAGTTCGGCCTGCGGTTCGGGGGCCACGTCGAGCGCGTCCAGCGGGGCGAGCCGGCGGTCGCGTTCACCGCCGAGCACCTGGTCGAGGTAGGTGGTGAGCAGCGCGCCCCCCTTGTCGCGCAGCCGCAGGGCGCCCTGGACGCCGATGCGTTCGGCCAGTTGCTCTCCGGCGGTACGGGCCCGGCGTCCGCCGAGAAGCGCTGCGGCGAGGAGGGTGGCGACGGTCTCGGTGTCGGGCGCGGTGTTGCGTTCCATGAGGCGCACCTCCTCCTCGGCCAGTTCCTCCAGGACCCGGCGCCACCGCCGTACGGTCATGGCGATCCGGCCCCGGATGTCCTCGGCGGGCCCCCAGCCGCCGACTTCCCGGTCTGCCGCCTCGAAGCCCAGGTCGGCTGCTGCGGGCTCTCGCCGCCAGGTCGTACGGATCGTTTCGTCGGCGGCGGCCACCGCGCACTCCAGGAGCGCGGCGAGGGAGTCCACGAGCGCGTCGAGCACCTCCTGCGAGGTGCTGTAGAGGGGGTAGCCGCGCCACCGGGTCCGGGCGTCCCCGGCGAGCGCGCCGCCGTTCTGGAGCCGCCGCCGGACGCGTGCGCCCTCCTTGCCGTACGCGTCCTCCACCACACCGGTCAGCCGGACGGCGGCCGCGTACTGCGCCGCGACGGCTCCGGCCAGGGCCGGCATCCGGACGTTGAGGGAGTCGATGACCCCGGCCGCCGTCCGCCCGACCGCCTGCTGACGGGCCGCCGGGTCCTGCGCGCGGTGGGTGAGCCAGGCGCGCAGCGGAGCGACGGCGGTGGTGGGCAGCAGTCCGCTGCCGCCGCCGGCCGATTCGGGCAGTTCGGGGATGGTGAAGCGCGGCACCTCGCCGAGTCCGGCCTTGGTGAGCAGCGCGCCGTACTGCCGTGACACCTCGGCGATCACCTGGTGCGGCACCCGGTCGAGGACGGTGACGAGGGAGGCGTCGTACTCCTTGGCCGTACGCAGCAGATGCCACGGCACGGCGTCGGCGTAGCGGGAGGCGGTGGTCACCATGACCCAGATGTCTGCCGCACAGATGAGTTCGGCGGCCAGGACGCGGTTGCGTACGACGAGCGAGTCGATGTCGGGGGCGTCCAGCAGGGCGAGGCCGCGCGGCAGTCCGGCGGCGGTCTCGACGCGCAGCGCGGTCCCTTCCTCGGCCGCGCTCCCGTCGAGTCCGTCGAGGTCGTCGCACTGGCCGGGGTCGGCGGACTCCTCGGGCGGCAGCCAGACCCGGGTGAGCTGCGGCAGCACCCGGATCCCTGCGAACCAGTGGTGATCGTCCGGATGGCAGACGAGCACGGGTGTCCGCGTGGTCGGCCGCAGCACTCCGGCTTCGCTGACCCGGCGTCCGACGAGGGAGTTGACGAGCGTCGACTTGCCGGCGCCGGTGGATCCGCCGATGACCGCGAGCAGGGGTGCCTCGGGGTCCTTGAGCCGGGGCAGGAGGTAGTCGTCGAGCTGGGCGAGCAGTTCGATCCTGGTCTGCCGGGCGCGTGGAGCTCCTGGGAGCGGGAGTGGAAGACGCACGGCAGCGACACGGTCGCGCAGGGCGGAAAGTGCGTCGATGAGCTGAGGCCGTACGTCCAAGGTCACCACATGCGAAGAATGCCCAATTTTGGCGCCTTTTTGAAGCGTATAGCCACCTCTGCGCGCCGGTTCCTCCGTCCGGACAGAGGGGACGAGTGGGGCGCAGGCATAACGAGTGCACAACACCCGGCGCGTGAGGCGCCAAAAGCGATGCGTGAATCGCACCTACCTGCGATTATCGTCTCGCTTCACCGAACCTCCACATCGTGCCACGCAGGTGAAGCAACCGGGCCAAGTCAATCGGAGCCCTATCCTTGTCCCGGCAAGGTCACGGACCGCCCGGGTCCCAGGGCTCCAGGCCACCGCGGCCAACACCCGGCCCCCGTAGCTCAGTGGATAGAGCAGGCGCCTTCTAAGCGCTTGGCCGCAGGTTCGAGTCCTGCCGGGGGCGCACAGCCGCACAACCATGGGGCCCTCCGACCGGAGGGCCTTTTCCGTGGGCCGGAGGCACGCTAGCGAGCGGAGCGTAGTGGTGGCGTAAGAGCCACCACGCGCCCGACCCGGCCCCGTCGACCGCACTCCCGCTGCCCGCCGCGGCGCCCCATTGACCGCGCACACAAGATCCGTCTAGCTTTCGACGAGCCTGATTGAAACCTTTCAGTCAATCTCTCAGCCGACCCTTCAGTCCGTGCGCCCTGCGGCCTCGCACCGGCGCGCCCACCGTCCGGGAGTCCCGATCATGCAGCGCGTCTGTTTTCTGCTGAACGTACGCAAGGACCGCATCGACGAGTACCGCGAGCGTCATGCCGCCGTCTGGCCGGAGATGCTCGCCGCGCTCTCCGCGGCGGGCTGGCACAACTACTCGCTCTTCCTGCGCGAGGACGGGCTGCTCGTCGGCTATCTGGAGACGGAGGACTTCGACGCGGCCCGCAAGGCGATGGCCACGACCGAGGTGAACGAGCGGTGGCAGCGTGACATGGCGGACTTCTTCGAGCAGTCGGAGGCGGCGGACGACGCCATGGTGCCGCTCACCGAGGTGTTCCACCTGGCGTGAGGTGTGCGGCAGGACGGCCGGTCCGGACTCCCCTGGAATCCGGACCGGTCTTCTGCGTGGCACACCGCTTCACCTGCGGCGGGACGGCCCGGGTATCGAACGGATAAGCAACGGTTAAGGGCCCACCCCAGGATCGCCGCATCGGGGCCGCACGGTGCGGTCCCGCGAGATGAATCGGGTGGACCGTGCAGACGAACGTGATGAGGTCGGTTCGACGTGCCGCAGTTGCGGCCGCAGGCGCCACCGGGCTGCTGATGGGACTGGCCGCCTCCCCCGCATCCGCCGCGACGGACTACGGCTACTTCGAGGTCGTCAACACCAACAGCGGCAAGTGCCTGGAGATCCCCGGCGGTCAGGACTACAACGGCGCCGTGGCCCAGCAGTGGGACTGCAACGACGGCCTGAACCAGCGCTGGTACCTCGACGACCTGAACAAGAGCGCCGGGACCACCCTGGTGAACGCCGAGAGCGGCAAGTGCCTGGAGGCCGCGGACTGGCGCACCGACCCGGGGGCACCGATCCGGGTCTGGGACTGCCACGGGGGCGCGAGCCAGCAGTGGTCCTTCGGCCAGAACGACAAGGTCGCGAACGAGGGTGCCCTCTGGAACAACGCCAGTTGGCTCGTCATGGACGTCCCGTACTCGGACCTGAACAACGGCACGGACGTCGTCCAGTGGAACCACAAGAACGCCGACGACAACAACTGGAACCAGGTGTGGGCCCTGTACCGCTGGTAGCCGGCCGGCCGGCCCGTTGCCGCGATCACTGTCGTCGACGAGGAGAGACCACCATGCACCAGCAGCGAAGAAGAACGTTCCGGGCTCGACGCTCCGCCGTCGGCCAGGGCGAGGAGCCGCCGGAGCCGGGTCACGTGATTGGGCAGCGCCGCTTGGGCGCCGGCGGGCGGGTGCTCACCCCAGAGGGCGGTCCTGAGGTGCTCCAGCGCGACCGGCCGATTGGCCTGGAGCAGCAGGGCGGCGAGCAGCACTCTCCCCTTGGGGCTGCTCACTCCGGCGGCGCGTGCGCCGTCGTGGAGGAGTACCGGGCCGAGCAGACCGAACCGCATAACCATGCCGCCCCCCACAGGCAGTGATCGCAGTCAATGTCCCCTGTGGGGTGACCAATTCAGCGGAATGGTAATCGCCGGACCGCCCGGCGTGCGCCAGGTGTCCAGCAGGCGGCGGAGGGAGGCCGCAGACCCGGAAGGATCAGTGCGCGGCGGCGGCCAGCAGGACGAAGGCGGCGAGCGAGAGTGCGGTCCGGAAGCGGTGGAAGGCGTTCCAGCGGGCTTCGAACGCGACGCGTGCCGCGCTGTCGTCGCCGCCTTCGGACTCGGCGAGCGCCTTGTTCAGCGGAATATTGCCGGCGATCGTCACGACGTGGGAGACGACGGCGCACGCCAGTGCCACGGCCACCAGCGGCCACTCGTGCTCGCCGTTCTCGGTGAAGGTCACGACGGCCGGGAAGGCGATCACCCCGAGGAAGAGGACGAGGAAGACCGGTCCGGGGACCTTCTCGTTGAAGCGGCGCATCGCGGCGGTGAACCGGTCGTCCGGCAGTGCGGCCAGACCGGGCATCACCGCGAGGAGGAACGTCAGCATGAAGCCGGCGTAGAGGCCGGTCGTGATCACGGCGAGGGTCAGGAACAGGGAGGCCACGGGCCCATCATGGCTCGGCTGAGCGGCTCGCACAGCCCGATTCCGCAAGGATGTGCGAGCCGCCCCTCAGGGTGGCGGCCGAGCTGTCAGTCCATCTCGCCCTCTCCTGTGCGCGTTCCGGTGTCCTCGTGGCCGCCCTTGAGCTGGTCCGCCCGGCCGATGGCGGTGGCCAGCTTCTCCACCGAGTCGTCCTCAGTGACGGCGGCCAGCTCCTTCGCCCTGGAGGCGAGTGCGGCGAGCGAGGGGGCTCCCGGGAGCTCACCGCCGCGCAGGTTGTCCGCGAAGTAGGCTGCCACGGCCGTCACCTGGAGCCTGGTGCTGCTGCCGCCCCACAGCCTGCCGTCGATCGCGCCGGTCTCGACCGATCCTGTCCGCTCCTGCGCCGCCCGGGTCCTGGGGTCCAGCCAGCGCACGGTCGCGGTGGCGACATGGCCCGAGGCTCCGTCCCGCAGGCGTACGGCGTAGAGCGCCGTCACCGTGTGTCCGGGGCCGATCTCGCCGCCGTCCACGCTGTCGTCGCGGAAGTCGTCGTCGGCGACCTTGCGGTCCTCGTACCCGATCAGTTTGAACTTCTCCACGGTCTTCGGATCGAAGGCGACCTGCGCCTTCGCATCCCGCGCCGTGAGTTCGATGTGTGCGGGCAACTGGTCGACGAAGACCTTGCGGGCCTGTTCCTCGTCGGCGATGTAGGTGGTGTGACCGTCGCCCTTGTTGGTGAGCCGTTCCATCAGCGCGTCGCCGTAGTCGCTGCCGACCCCGACCCCGAAGAGGGTGATGCCGTACTCGCGGCGGGCCGAGTCGATCCGTTCGAGGATCGCGTCGGCGTCGGTCTCACCGGTGTTGGCGAGTGCGTCGGAGAGCAGGACGACGCGGTTGTTGGCGCCCTTGCGGTGGCCCTTGACGGCTTCCTCGTAGCCGCGCCGGACCCCTGCCCCCACGTTGGTGGAGTCGGCGGGTTCCATGGAGTCGACGGCGTCGTGGATCTTCCCCCGGTGGTCCCGCAGCCGGGTCATCGGCAGTACGGTCTTCGCCTCGTCGCTGAAGGTGACCAGGGAGACCGAGTCGTCGTCGCGGAGCTCGTCGGTGAGGGTGCCGAGTGACGTCTTCACCAGGCCGAGACGGTCGGACGACGCCATCGATCCGGAGATGTCGACGACGAAGGTGAGAGCGGCGGGCGGCCGTTCGGCGTTGCCGGGCGCGGCCCTGGTGGCCAGGCCGACCCGTACCAGCGACCAGTCGCCGTCCTCGCCGCCGGCCCGTGCCCCGTCGACGGAGACGGTGAAGCCGTTGCCGTCCGGGCGCTGGTAGCCCTGGCGGAAGCTGTTGACGAACTCCTCGGGCCGTACGGTCTCCGGGCCCGGCAGCCTGCCGTCGGCGAGGGTGCGGCGCGCGTAGCCGTACGAGGCGGTGTCCACGTCCAGCGCGAAGGTGGAGAGGTAGTCGGGCGGAGCGGCCTCTCTCAGCTCGTCCGACTTCTCCGCGCCGTCCGCCGGCTTCGCCGCGTCCTCGGCCGCCCCGCCCGCACCTGCCGCCCCGCCCGTGGCGGCAGGTGCGGGCGCGGGCGCCCGTTTGCCGCTCTCGGCCGTACTCGTGTCGTGGGTCGTCCCACCCGAGCAGCCCGTGAGCAGTACGCCCCCTACGAGGAACAGACCCACTGCGCCTCGGTACATCCGTGTCCGGCGTTCCATCTTTCGTCCCCCCGTGTCGTCGTGTCACCACTTGTGAATGTGACGCGCGAGCGGGGGCGTCGGAGCCGTCGAAGAAGTTGCGGAACGATCTCGATGCGGCAACGACGGACGGTGTTCCGGCGGAATGTCAAGGTCAGGAAACGATGTCCTTACGACTGAACCCCCGGAAGGCGAAGGCGAACAGGATCAGGGCATACGTCACCGAGATGGCCGCGCCCTTCGCCATGCCGGCCCACTCCAGGTCGGGCTGGAGCGCGTCGGCCCACGCGAACTGCCAGTGGGCGGGCAGGAAGTCGCGCCAGGAGCCGAGCGCGGTGACCGCGTCCAGCACGTTGCCGACGATGGTAAGTCCGACCGCCCCGCCGACCGCGCCGAGCGGGGCGTCCGTCTTCGTCGACAGCCAGAACGCCAGCCCCGCGGTGACGAGTTGCGACACGAAGATGAAGGCGACGACGAGCGCGATCCTGGGCACGGTGTCCCCGGTCGCGAGCGCGCCCCCGGTGGGCAGTTCGAGCGGTCCCCAGCCGTACGCGGCTGCTCCCGCGGCCAGCGCGACGAGCGGGAGCAGCACCATCGCGGCAAGGCTGAAGCCGAGCGCCACGACGAGCTTGCTCCACAGCAGCCTGGCCCGGGGCACGGGCGCCGCCAGCAGGTAGCGCAGCGAGGACCAGCTGGCCTCGGAGGCCACCGTGTCGCCGCAGAACAGCGCCACCGGGACCACCAGCAGGAAGCCGGCCGAGACGAACAGGCAGGTCGCCGCGAAGTTGGCCGCGGACGCGGTCGCGGTGTCCATCAGGGTGAGCCGGTCGCCTCCCCCGGGCCCGCCGTCCGGGGTGCCGCCGATCGCGAACGCGATGATCAGGATGAACGGAAGCGCGCCCAGCACCCCGCCCATGAGCAGGGTGCGCCGCCTGCGCAGCTGGCGTACGGCCTCCACGCGCAGCGGAAGGGTGCGCCGGGCGCGGTATCCGGGCGCCTCGGGGGCTTCGGCGACTTCGGCTGCGGTACTCATGCGGAGCCTCCGGAGATCAGGGTGAGGAACGCGTCCTCCAGGCGGCGGTGCGGTCCGACACCGGTCAACGGAACGTCCAGGCGCACCAGTTCGGTGACGAGCTGCGGCGAGGTGGCGCCGTCGAGCCGGACGAGCAGCCCGTGCGCGTCATCGGTACGGACGGCGGAGCCGATCCCCGCGAGGGCGGCGATCTTCTCGACGAGCGGTTCGGTGATCTCCTCGGCGGACGTGACCAGCACCATGTCGCCGGAGCCGGTGATCTCGGCGACGGGACCGGCCTGGACGAGCCGGCCGCGGTCCATGACCACCAGGTGGGTGCAGGACTGCTCGACCTCGGACAGGAGGTGGCTGGAGACGATGACGGTACGGCCGCCGGCCGCGTACCGGATCATCACGTCCCGCATCTCGCGGATCTGGGGCGGGTCGAGCCCGTTGGTCGGCTCGTCGAGGATCAGGAGGTCCGGCATCCCGAGCATGGCCTGGGCGATGGCGAGGCGTTGCCGCATGCCCTGCGAGTACGTACGCACGGCCCTGGCCAGTGCGTCGCCGAGCCCGGCGATCTCCAGGGCCTCCTCGATGTGCGAGTCCTCGGTGGGCCGTCCGGTGGCCTGCCAGTAGAGCTCCAGGTTGGCGCGGCCGGACAGGTGCGGAAGGAAGCCGGCCCCTTCCACGAAGGACCCGACGCGGGACAGCACGGGCGCACCGGGCCGGATGGCCTGTCCGAAGACGCGGATCTCGCCGTCGTCGGGCGTGATGAGCCCCATGAGCATGCGCAGCGTGGTGGTCTTGCCCGCGCCGTTCGGCCCGAGGAGCCCGAGCACCTGCCCCTTCTCGACGCGGAACGACAACTCCTTGACCGCGTACCGGTCGGCGGACCTGGCGTACTTCTTCGACAGGCCGGTGATCTGCAGGGGTACGTCGGCGAGTGCGGGGTCCGGGGCGGGTGTGGCGGTACGGCGCCGGGCGGTGAGCAGGAGGGCCGCGGCGATCACGACAGCGGCGGCCGGCAGCCCCCAGGTCCACCAGGGGAGCGTGGCAGCAGCGGTCTTCAGGCCGGGCGCGGTGGGGATGGTCAGCGGTCCGTCGAGGGAGACGGTGTACGTGGTCGGCGCGGCCGGGGACGAGTAGCCGAGGTCGGTGGCGGCCAGCACGAGCCGGAGCCGGTGTCCGGAGTCGAGTTCGTGGTCGACGGCGGGCAGCGTCAGCTCAAGCGGCTTGCCCTGCTGCTCGGGGGTGATCCGGTAGGGGGCGACGAGCTGGGAGGGGAGCACCTGCTGCTTCCCGTCCGGCGAGACGTCGTACACCTTGCCGAAGAGAACCACGTCGCCCTGTCCCGCCTTCACGTTCACGCGGACGGTCGGGGAGCCGGTGATGCGCCGCGAGGCCGCCAGCGGGGCGGAGTCGAACGTGGCGTGCTGCCCGGGGAAGTCGATGGAGAGCCCGACGCCGAGCGTGGAGAGCTGGGCGAGGCCGCCGCCGACACCGGGAACGGCGGAGATGGCGGGCGGGTTGGCTCCGGCGGGGTTGCTGAACTTCTGCGTGCCGCCTCGCATTTCGATGCTCTGCGGGCCGCTGTGCAGCCCGGGGTAGGTGTCGCTGCTCGCGCCGCGGGTGAGGGCGGCCCCGTCGGTGGAGTCGATGCCGCCGGTCCGGGTGACGCGGAAGGCGGGGCCGGTGTCGGCGCCCTCGTCCCCCTTCAGATACCGGTCGAACCAGTCCCCGACCCGCTTCTGCACCCGGCCGGTCTCCATGTCGCCACCGTCGTGTCCGCCGGCGATCCAGTCGACGGCGACGGGTGCGCCATTGGCCCTGACGGCCTTGGCCATGGCGTCGGCCTGGCCCAGCGGGAAGAGGGAGTCGGTCTGTCCCTGCACGATGAGCGCGGGCACCTTGATGCGGTCGGCGACGGCGCTCGGGGACCGCTCGGCGAGCAGGGCACGCGCGGCAGCGTCCGGCTTCCCGCTGACGGCGACGCGTTCGTACATGTCACAGAGCTGCTTCTCGAAGTTCCCGCAGCCGCCGCCGGTGGTGACGAAGATGCCGGCCCACAGCTTCTTGAACACCCCGTCGGGGAAGAGCGCGTCGGCGAGGTTCCAGTACGTGATCTCCGGGGCGATGGCGTCGACGCGCTGGTCGTACCCGGCGGCGAGGAGCGAGACGGCTCCGCCGTAGGAGGCGCCGGTGACGCCGACGCGCGGGTCGCCCTTGCCGTCGAGCTGCACCTCGGGGCGGGCGGCGAGCCAGTCGATGAGCCGGGAGACGTCCTTGACCTCGCCGTCGGGTGCGTTGAGTCCGATCCTGCCCCCGGACTTCCCGAACCCGCGCGCGGACCAGGTCATGACGGCATACCCGTCGGCGGCCAACTGCTCGGCCTGGGCGCGCGTCTCGTCCTTGCTGCCGCCGAAGCCGTGGCCGATGAGGACGGCGGGCCGGCGCTGTGTGCCGCCGGTGGTGAAGTACGAGGTGTCGACGGACACCCCGTCGACGCGCATCATCCGGTCCTGCCGGTGCACGGCCGGCGCGCTGTCGTCGGCCACGGCGGTCCAGGTGCCCGCACCGGCCAGCACGACGAGCGCGGCGACACCCGCCGCCCACCGGCTTCGGGAGCGGGGCAGCAGACGCCGCCACCTGGGCGTACGCGCAATAGGGGTCTCCATGGTGTCGAGCCTAAGCGGACCGCTGCCCCGCCTACGCTGCCGTCAGGCGGAAGTGTCCGGCCTCCTCAAGGCGTACGGCACTCCCCCGGCGTACTCCGCTCGCGGTATGCCCGCCGCGCGGCCCGCGGCCCGACCCCCGAAAGGCGTTCCATGGACAACCCGGTGGAAATCCGGCGCGCCACGACCGTCGCCGAACTCGAAGCGGCCCAGCACCTCTACGACGGTCCGGCGCGCGCGGAATGGGCGGCCCGCTTCCTCGCCGCGGACGGCCACCTGATGGTGATCGCGTACGTGGCCGGCGTACCGGCGGGCTTCGTGTCCGGCATCGAGATGCTGCATCCGGACAAGGGCACGGAGATGTGCCTGTACGAACTCGCCGTCGACGCGCCCTACCGCCGCCGGGGCATCGGCCGCGCACTGACGCGGGCGCTGGCGGCGGTGGCCGAGGAGCGGGGCTGTTACGACATGTGGGTCGGCGTGGACCTCGACAACGAGGCCGCGCAGGCGACGTACCGCTCGGCGGGCGCGGCGGACGAAGGGGGCTTCGCGATGCTGACGTGGAGGTTCGGTGCGGTGGGTGAGCGGGGCTTCAGCTCTTGAGGTCGGACATCAGGTCGCGCATGTCGCTGATCATGGCGGCTTTGTGGGGGGCCAGATCTGGCAGTTTCCCCGCGTCATCAGGCGCCTGGCCATCGTCCTGCCAATTGAGGGAGGACGTGATGCCCAGAGAGAGGACCGCCCCGCCGTCCAGCACCCGCAACTCCTGCTCCCCACCCTCCAAGGAGAGCAGGTACGCCTTGTCACCGAGTCCCGGCACCACTTCCACCTCCGTCTCCGGGTCCACACCGAGTTCGGTCGCGGTCCGCCCCGCCTCGAACTCGACGCGCGGGTCGGTCTTCTTGTGCAGCGCCACCTTGATCGTGACGGTGTAGCTGACGTTCCAGCCCTTGTCCGACCGCTGCTGTTCGCTCTCTGCCCGCAAGGGGATGTAGCACTGGGCCTGGTCGAGAGCGTCATGACGGAGCATCCCCGCTTCGAAGCGGGTCCCGGGCGCCCTCGGCGAGATCGCCGCCCCGATCGACTTCAGTCGGACGGCCCCGCAGGGGTCCTGGCCCAACCGGTATCCGTGCATGTCGGGCGCCCCGTCACGCGGTCCGTCCGCGAACAGCACCGCCCCCCACACAGCCGACGCGACCACGGCCCCGCCGAGCGCCCACAACCACCGGGCCTGCGGCCTGGGAGCTCGCGGCGGGCGGTCTCCCGCCGCCTGCGGGCCGGAATGGTCCAGCACTTCACGTTCGGCGGACGCGCCGAACTCCCCCGCCATCTCCGGCTCGGAAATCATCCCGCTCCCCCTCGGCCGCCCGTCGCACCCGGTACCCCAGCACCATGATTCACTACAGCCCGCCCGGCCGGGGCCGCTCCCGAGTAGTCGCCGGTGCCGGGCGAAAGCGACCTACCTGACGGCCTATCATGGGCGCCATGTCGGCCGCTGATCTGATCCGCATCGTGTCCCGCGACTCGCCCATGGCCCTCGCTCAGGTGGAGCGGGTGCGCGCCGAACTGGCCGCGCTTCACCCCGCCACCCGCACCGAAGTCGTCCCGGTCAAGACGACCGGCGACAAATGGATGGGCGACCTGAGCGCGGTCGAGGGCAAGGGCGCGTTCACCAAGGAGGTCGACCAGGCACTGCTCGCCGGTGACGCCGACCTCGCTGTGCACTGCGTCAAGGACATCCCCGCCGACCGGCCCCTGCCCGCCGGGACCACCTTCGCGGCGTTCCTCAAGCGCGACGACATCCGGGACGCCTTGGTGCACCCGGCCGGAGTCCGCCTGGATCAGCTCCCGCCCGGCACCCGGATCGGCACCTCTTCCGTGCGGCGATCCGCCCAACTCGCCGCGTCGCACCCGCACCTGGACTGCGTGCCGATGCGCGGCAACGCGAACCGCCGCATGGAAAAACTCGCCGCCGGGGAGGCCGACGCACTGCTCCTGGCCGTGTCCGGCCTGGAGCGCATCGGCCGTACCGACGTGATCACAGAGGTCCTGTCGCCCGAGGTGATGTGCCCGCCGATCGGCGCGGGTGTCCTGGCCCTCCAGTGCCGCGAGGGTGACGCCGAACTCATCGACCTGGTGAGCGCACTCGGCGACCCCGCCACACACCGCGAGACCACCGCCGAGCGAATGTTCCTCCACGTTCTCCAGGGCCACTGCAACTCGCCGATCGCCGGTTACGCACAGGTGGAGGGCAACGGCGAACTCTCGCTCCGGGCCAAGGTCTTCGCCCCCGACGGCAAGACGGTCCTCAACGCCCACGAATGGGCCGGCCGCCTCGACCCCGCCACCCTCGGCACCTCCGTGGCCGTGGCCCTCCTGCGTCAGGGTGCACGCGAACTGATCGACGGCATCCCTCACTGAGCGGACGGGGCGGGCGCACCCCTCATCCCCGTGCCAGGGGTCTCCGCCGGTGCCGGGTAGGGCCGTTCGTGCGGCAGGAGCCGGGCCGCCGCGTCGTCCCGGCCCGCCCGGACCAGCTCATGGATCTCCCTGGCCAGCGGGGTGACATCACGTATCGCCACCGTCCACTCGTCCGCATACCGCCGCGACGCCTCCCCCGCGAGGCCGAGCTGGAGGGAGCGGTACGGGAGCCGGTTCAGGTGCAGGTCGCGCTCGGGGTCCCACTGGACGCGGGCCGGGGCGCGGCGGAGGGTGCGCTGCCAGGTGGCGCGGTCGGGGTGCACGTCCCGCTCGTAGTGCGAGAGTTCGGCGTTGGCCAGCGCCCAGTCGAAGCCCTCGCGGCTGATCTCGACGGCCAGGACCGTCTCCTGCCCCTCCTTGGCAGCCCAGCCGCAGCGGTACATCATCCACAGGAAGCTCGGCTTGATCCACGTCAAGCCGTGTTCATAGGCTTTAGAGGATCGCCGGAGACTGATCCGCTCCAAGTCTGCACGCCTGGCTTCACTCGGGGCGCCCGACGAGTGCCCGCCTGCCTGCTTTTGGCCGGCGGGCACGCCTACACCGTCGCCGTACGACGCACCCCGCCTCACCTGCCGATATAACCGCCGGGGCGACGGTCAGCGGGTGCCACGTGCCGCCTTCACATCAGCGATGAACGCTGACCAACTGCGACCACTGAAGGAGACCACAGGTCCGGTGGAGTCCTTGCTGTCCCTCACAGGCACGATGTCAGAAATCCCGTCCGCCACCTCAACACAGGTGCCGTTTGGAACGGTTGGGATGTTCATGGTTCAGTCTCGCGTTGAGCAGGTTCGGGTGTCATATCGCTGAGCGAGGAGAATGTGCGAATGACGGTGCGCGTGCTGGCGGGTCGATATGAGTTGGTGAGGTTAGCTGGTCGGGGCGGGATGGGCGAGGTCTGGGAAGGTCACGACCGGGTCATCGGGCGCCGGGTAGCCGTCAAGCTGCTCCCGCACGGGACGGGCGAGACCTCGGGCGTGGACCTGTTCCTCCGCGAAGCGCGCACCGCGGGGGCACTCAACCATCCCGGGATCGTTACAGTGTTCGACCTCGGGTATGACGAAGCGGATCGCTCCCTGTTCCTGGTCATGGAGTTTCTGGCAGGCCGGGACCTGGCGTCGCTGTTGCACGAGGGTAATCCGCCGAAGGTGGAAGACGCGATCGACTGGGCGGTGCAGGTCACCGCAGCCCTAGCCCTCGCCCACGACGAAGGCGTGGTACACAGGGACTTGAAGCCTGCGAACCTGATGCTCACCACCTCCGGGCAGATCAAGATCCTCGACTTCGGGATCGCCCGGTTCACGGAATCCACGAACAAGTCCAGCAAGGTCATGGGCACCCTGGCGTACATGCCACCGGAACGGTTCGCCGGGCACCCCGGCGACGCCCGCTCGGACCTGTACTCCTTCGGCTGCGTCCTGCACGAACTACTCACCGGAGCACCACCGTTCGACGCGAAAGGACCGGTGGACATGATGAACGCCCACGTCCACCGCGCCTCCACGCCCCCCAGCCAGGCACGCCCCGACATTCCCCACGTCCTCGACGACCTCGTACTCGCGCTCCTCTCAAAGCGGCCCGAGGACCGACCCAGCACGGCAACAGACGCCCACTCCCGGCTCCGCGCCATCCACCGCCCCCAGCACAGGCAACCCACGACAGACGTGCCGGGGTACCCACCGTCCGCACCCAATGAGACTTTGCCTTACCACACGGCCCTCAGCCGGTTCGTCCCGGTCGGAACGCCCTTGGCCGGCAACGCCTCGATCACCTCGGTAGCGTTCTCGCCCGACGGATCGCTTCTGGCCACCAGCGACGACAACGGGAAGATTCGGCTGTGGGACCCTGCCACGCGCCGCACGGTCGGCAAGCCACTTAACAGTAAATCTGACGATGTTTCCGCGGTGGCGTTCTCGCCAGACGGATCCCTTCTGGCCGCCGATGGCGGCCATGCCTACGACACCGTGATGCTGTGGAACCCGATCACACGAGAGCGGGTCGGGAAACTCGGCGGCGATACCGGGCTGTTGGTCTACACGCTGGCGTTTTCTCCGGACGGGGCCTTGCTGGCCATCGGCGGCGAAAGCGGGACGGTTCAGCTGTGGGACCCGGCCACCCGGCGTGCCGTCGGCAGCCCTCTCACCGAAGGCAGCTCCGATATCGGCACGGTGGTGTTCTCTCCGGACGGGGCCCTACTGGCCGCTGGCAGCGACGACGGGGCGGTGCGGTTGTGGGACCCGTTCACCGGCCGCCTGGTCCGTGGCCCCCTCACTCTCCCACCCATCGAGCAGCAGGCGACGCCACGACGGACACGATGGCGCCTTCGCAGTCAACCGCGCCCCCGGCTGGCGCACACCAACTGCGTCAATTCGGTCGCCTTTTCCCCGGATGGCTCCCTACTTGCCACCGCCGGTGCCGACGGGGCGGTGCGGTTGTGGGACCCATCCACGGGCCTCCTGGTGCGCGAGCCCATGGTCGACGATCACTTCGCCGTTTGCGATGTGGCCTTCTCCCCGGACGGCTCAGTCATTGCCACCGGAATTGACGAGGGGGCGGTGCGGCTGTGGGACCCAGCCACGGGCCTCCTGGCTCACGAGCCCCTGAACCACAGCGAAGCGGTCAAGGCAGTGGCCTTCTCTCCCGATGGCTCCCTGCTGGCCACCGGCAGCGAAGACGGGGCGATACGGTTGTATGCGCGACGCGCCTCTCACCGGCCGGGTCGGCCTCGAACGCCCCTGCCGGACAGTCGTCCCTGAAATCGACTTCAGTACGGAAAGTTGCATCCGAGCGGTTGCCACGTTGGGAACGCCGGCCACAGGGTCAGCCTTGGCCGTCCTCCTTCTCGCACAAGGCCGCGGTCTGGGGTGACTGCAAGCCACCCATCAGCCGAGTCAACAACCCTGCGGGTCAACAACTCGCGCGTGCAGATCGCCGCGACCCATGGCAAGCCGTGTTCATAGCCTTTAGAGGATCGCCGGAGACTGATCCGCTCCAAGTCTGCACGCCTGGCTTCACTCGGGGCGCCCGACGAGTGCCCGCCTCCCTGCTTTTGGCCGGCGGGCACGCCTACACCGTCGCCGTACGACGCACCCCGCCTCACCTGCCGATATAACCGCCGGGGCGACGGTCAGCGGGTGCCACGTGCCGCCTTCACATCAGCGATGAACGCTGACCAACTGCGACCACTGAAGGAGACCACGGGCCCGGTGGAGTCCTTGCTGTCCCTCACAGGCACGATGCCGGAAACCCCGTCCGCCACCTCGACACAGTCGCCGCCCTGACCGCTGTAACTGCTCTTGCGCCACGTGGTGGCCTCAAGCTTGGGGGTGCTCATCCCTCACTACCATTCTTGTTCAAGCGCCCTGCACGCCGATCATGCCCAGATCGGGGATCGGGTGCACGGTCGGCCGACGTCATCGGCAACGATGCCGAGCCTCGTGGTGCGCATGCTCCGGCATGGACGGCTGGGAGAAGGGCTGTCGGCCCTGGACCTGGGGACCGGGAGTGGTGGGCTCACCGCCTACGCGGCCCGGCGCATCGGGGACCAGCACGTGACCAGCCTGGATGTAGACGCCCACCTGACCCGTGCGGCCGGAGAACGCCTAGCCGGACTCGGCATCTTCCCCCACTTCGTCACCGCCGATGCGACGGAGCACGTGCCCGGTACGTACGACCGGATCGTGTCCACGGTCGGCCTGCCCGCCGGTACGGGGCTGAGGCCGCTGCTCGGAGCGATGGCACCCGGTGGGCGCATCGCCACGACCCTCGGGCGAACCTGTCTGATCGTCACTGGCTGGAAGCACGCCAACGGTGACGTGGTCGGACGCGTGTAGCAGGACATGGCCGGCTTCATGGTCACTCGCTCCGGGGACGACCACCCGCCCGAGCTCACCGAACTGTTCGGCACCGCGCGGACCACGGACGGGGACGAGGTCAGCACGGGCCGCTATCCCGTGGTGGACGTCGCGAACTCCTGGGAACTGCGGTCCATGCTGGAACTCACCGTGCCCGGCGTGGAACTCGCCTACGAAGAACTCGGCAACCGGACCCGGACGGCCTACCTCGTCCATCCCGACGGGTCATGGGCCCGCGCATCCGCCGAGTGGACCGACCCGCCAGAAGTGCACCAGAGCGGGCCGCGGAAGCTGTGGACCGCTGTGGAACGCATCCGCAACCGCCTCAACACTGAGGGATCGCTGCCCCTGCTCGGCGCGCGGGTTCACATCGGACCGGATGGTGTGTGCCACTTCTCCCGTGGCAGATGGAGCGCATCTCTCGGCGATGACGGGTGAGCCTCGACCGGCCGCAGGCGCTGGCCAACCACCCGGCGCACGCCCGCGGAACTGGTTCACCTCTGCGGGCACCGGCAGGCCTGAGCCAGGGCGTGCGAACCGAGCGGGCGGAGGTGCGGACGGCTCAGCCGGTTCCCGGGGTTGCCTCCGGTGCCGGGTACGGCCGTTCGGCCGGAAGCAGCCGGGCCGCCGCGTCGTCCCGGCCCGCCCGGACCAGCTCATGGATCTCCCTGGCCAGCGGGGTGACGTCGCGTATCGCCACCGTCCACTCGTCCGCGTACCGCCGCGACGCCTCCCCCGCGAGGCCGAGCTGGAGGGAGCGGTACGGGAGCCGGTTCAGGTGCAGGTCGCGCTCGGGGTCCCACTGGACGCGGGCCGGGGCACGGCGGAGGCTGCGCTGCCAGGTGGCGCGGTCGGGGTGCACGCCCCGCTCGTAGTGCGAGAGTTCGGCGTTGGCCAGCGCCCAGTCGAAGCCCTCGCGGCTGATCTCGACGGCCAGGACCGTCTCCTGCCCCTCCTTGGCAGCCCAGCCGCAGCGGTACATCATCCACAGGAAGCTCGGCTTGATCCACGTCATGCGGTCACGCTTCCAGGCAGGCGGGAAGCGGCCGTCACGGGCGGCGGGGACGCCGAGGGCCGGGGAGTACGCCTGATAGACGGTGACGGTCGTGCCGGTGTGGAGCGCGCGGATCTCGTGCTGCGGCGGTGTCGGTGCGGTCATGGGGACATCCCAGCACCGGCGGGCCTTCGCGGGCGAACGGGTTTCCGAAGCCACCCCGAGCGAAGCGTTCCTGACGGTCCGCCATGTGAGGTCCGGCCGGGCCGTGTCACTCGCGGACACTGACATTCGTCATACAGAGGTCAGTACACCCGGCTCTGCCGGTGACCGGGGTCCGACGGCCAGTCTGTACGTATCGAGAGCGGGAGCCGCGAGGGCGCCGCCGATACGGGAGGAACCCGTCATGAGCACCCCGGTCGCCACAGTCACCGCACCTGTCGCCGACGCTCCGGCCGGCGCCGTTCCGTTCTCCCCGCGCAAAGCCCTGCTGGACAGCATGATGCCGCTGCTCGTGGATGTGGCGGTGCCGCTCGCCTCGTACTACGTGCTGAAGGCGGCGGGGATGGGGACGTTCGGTGCGCTGGCCTGGAGCAGTGTGGTGCCGGGCGTGCGGACGGTGTGGGGTGTGGTGCGCGACCGGCGGCTCAACGCGCTCGCGGCGCTGATGGTGGCGGTCAACGTGGTGGGGCTGCTACTGAGTCTGGTGGCCGGTGACCCGCGGCTGATGCTCCTCAAGGACAGCGGGGTGAGCAGCACCATCGGTCTGGTGGTCCTGGTGACCGCGCTGCGTGGGCGGCCGATGATGTCGGCCGGGCTGCGGCCGTGGCTGACGCGGGGCGAGGCTGCCAAGTCCGCGGCCTGGCTGCGGCTTTCGACGGAGTCGGACGCGTTCCGGCGGGCCGAGGTGCGGTTCTCCGCGGTGTGGGGCGCGGCGCTGCTGGCCGAGTGTGCGGTGCGGGCCGTGGGGGCGTACACCGTGCCGGTCGAGACGATGGTGTGGGCCGGCACGGTGGTGCTGGTGGCGGCGATGGTGCTGGCGTTCGTCGTCTCGGGGCGGGTCGCTGTCGTACCGATGGAGCGGATGATCGAGGAGGCGGCCGGTACCGGTCGCTGACCTCCCACGAACCACTGCAGGGCCGCCCCGGGGGAGCGGCCCTGCAGTGCTGTGCGGGTGGCGCGGTGTCAGTGGTTGCTGGGGAAGCCCAGGTCGACGCCGGCGGGGGCGTCGGCCGGGTCCGGCCAGCGGGTGGTGGTGACCTTGCCGCGGGTGTAGAAGTGCACGCCGTCGTTGCCGTAGATGTGGTGGTCGCCGAAGAGCGAGTCCTTCCAGCCACCGAAGGAGTGGTAGCCCACCGGCACCGGGATCGGGACGTTGATGCCGACCATGCCGGCCTCGATCTCCAGCTGGAAGCGACGCGCGGCGCCGCCGTCGCGGGTGAAGATCGCGGTGCCGTTGCCGTACGGCGAGGCGTTCATCAGCGCCACGCCCTCCTCGTACGTGTCGACGCGCAGCACGCACAGGACCGGGCCGAAGATCTCGTCCTTGTACGCGTCCGAGTCGGTGGAGACGTTGTCGAGGAGGGAGAGGCCGATCCAGTGCCCGTCCTCGAAGCCCTCGACCGTGTGGCCGGTGCCGTCGAGGACGACGTCGGCGCCCTGGGCGGCCGCGCCGGTGACGTAGGAGGCGACCTTGTCGCGGTGGGCGGCGGTGATCAGCGGGCCCATCTCGGACGTCGGGTCGTTGCCGGGGCCGATCTTGATCTTCTCGGCGCGGTCCTTGATCCGGGCGACCAGGTCGTCGGCGACGGAGCCGACCGCGACGACCGCGGAGATCGCCATGCAGCGCTCACCGGCGGAGCCGTACGCGGCGGAGACGGCGGCGTCGGCCGCGGCGTCGAGGTCCGCGTCCGGCAGGACCAGCATGTGGTTCTTCGCACCGCCGAGCGCCTGGACGCGCTTGCCGTTGGCGGAGGCGGTGGCGTGGATGTAGCGGGCGATCGGGGTCGAGCCGACGAAGGAGACGACGGAGACGTCCGGGTGGTTCAGGAGGCCGTCGACGGCGATCTTGTCGCCGTGCAGGACGTTCAGGACACCGTCCGGCAGGCCGGCCTCGGAGGCCAGCTCGGCAAGGAGGTTGGCGGCCGACGGGTCCTTCTCGCTGGGCTTGAGCACGAAGGTGTTGCCGCAGGCGACGGCGAGGGGGAACATCCACATCGGCACCATGGCCGGGAAGTTGAACGGCGTGATGCCGGCGACGACACCGATCGACTGGCGGATCGAGGAGACGTCGACCCGGGTGGACACCTGGGTGGACAGCTCGCCCTTGAGCTGGGTGGTGATTCCGCACGCCAGCTCGACGATCTCCAGACCACGGGCGACCTCACCGAGCGCGTCGGAGTGCACCTTGCCGTGCTCGGCGGTGATCAGGGCGGCGATCTCGTCGCGGTGGGCGTCCAGCAGCGCACGGTAGCGGAAGAGGATCGCGGTGCGGGCGGACAGCGACGAGGTTCCCCACGTGGCGTACGCGTCCTTCGCGGCGGCCACGGCGGCGTCGACCTCCTCCAGGGAGGCGAGAGCGACCTGGGTGGTGACGGCTCCGGTGGCCGGGTCGGTGACCGGGCCGTAGTTGCCCGACGCGCCCTCGACGGTCTTGCCACCGATCCAGTGGTTGACGGTCTTCATACTGTGTCTCCTTCAGAGGTGGCGGCGTCGGTCGTGAGGCGTCGGTAGGTGAGGCGGCGGTCGTGCTCTTCCCGTGCTGGGGCCTCCGACGGGCGAGTGGCCTTTTCGGCTACATCAACATCCCACCACGCCCGCGCCGGAGGGGGCCCCGACACTGTGTCTGCCGTTTCGGTCCCGGCGTAGACACAAGGAGGACGGTCGGGGTGTGGGCGTCGTGGTGGGGTCACCCGGACGCCTCGCTCCCGTAGAACGGAAGCCTCGGGTCCACCGGCTGTGCGGGCCAGGTGTCCCGGATCCAGCGGTGGTCGGGGTGGTCGCGGATCAGCCACTCCCGCTGCTCCCCCGGGCCCGCCATGACGTTGAGGTAGTAGAGCGTGCGGCCGGGCGGGGCGATGGACGGGCCGTGCCAGCCGTCGGGGATGAGGACGGCGTCCCCGGTGCGGATCTCGGCGAGGACGTCCGTACCGCCCGGGCGGGACGGGGAGACCCGGTGGTAGCCGACGCCGTCGTCCGCCACCTCGAAGTAGTAGATCTCCTCCAGGACGGACTCCTCGCCGGGGTGGTGCTCGTCGTGCTTGTGCGGCGGGTAGGACGACCAGTTGCCGCCCGGGGTGAGGACCTCGACGGCGATCAGCCGGTCGCAGTCGAAGGTGTCCGCCGCGGCGAAGTTGTTGACCTGGCGCGAGCAGTTGCCCGAGCCGCGCAGCTCGACTGGTACCTCCGGCGCGGGGCCGTAGCGAGCGGGGAGTCGTCGCTCGCACTTCGCTCCTGCCAGGGCGAAGCGGCCGCCTGCGCCGGAGGCGATCTGTGCATGGGCGTCACGCGGTACGTACGCGAAGTCGGATACCCCGCTGAACACGCTCTTCCGGCCCAGCAGTTCAAAGATCTCATCTGAGGTGTGCACCGTACAGCCACCGGTCAACGGCAGTACGATCCACTCGCACTCTCCGGTGACAAGTGTGTGAACACCTCCCGGCTCCAGCTCCACCACCCGGAGGCTCGACCGCTCCCAGCCGGCCCGCTCCGGACCGATGTCCAGGGCGTAGCGACCGCTCGCCGTACTGCCCGCGGGCAGGTGGTGTCCCGGCTCTCCTCGCATCGTCATACCTCCTTCCCTACCCGCCTTCCCTGCCCGCCGCGCCCCCGGTTCAAGAGCGGCAAGGACGGCCCCGGCGGCGAGTGCGGCCTCGGCCGACCGGGGCGGGCCACGCCCTGACCGCCGTCTCGGGAGTGACGTGACGGCGGTACGCGGTGTTGTCCTCGACGAGAGGACGGGGCCGCTTCCACTGGCACCGGCCACCGTCACCGCATCGTTCGAGGAGTACCCCACCGTGATCCGCATGACTCCGCCGTTCCGCCGCGCCGCCCGGGGCCCGGCCCTGGCCGCGCTCGTCCTGGCCGCCGCCCTGGCCATGGCGCCCGGCGCCGCAGCCGACGAGAACAACGCGCCCCCGCCCGGCTCCAGCCCCGTCTGCGCCTTCTACGACGGGGACGGGCTGACCACGTTCGGCGAACAGGGTGAGCGCGTCTCCCAGGTGCAGTGCATGCTCGCCAACCGGCGCTACCTGCCGTGGGAGGCGGTCGACGGCGTGTTCGGCGCGCGGACCCTCGCCGCGGTCCAGCGGTTCCAGGCCGACCACCCGCCGCTCGTCCCGGACGGCCTCGTCGGCCCGCGCACCTGGTCGGCGCTCTGGCGGGCCTGACGGCCGGGGTGCGCCCGGGGCTCGGGCCCGGGCGCGCCCGCCGGACAGGCGCAGTCGCCTTGGCACCTTGCATCCCTTCTGTCTCAGAGGTGTCCTGCTCGTCACACATGTCTTCGTTACGCGGGTTTTCCGTCACAGGCGGTCGACAGGCCCACCCCACTTCCCGTCGCCCTCGTTCACCGGCCAGAGGCTGAGTGATCGACAGCGTCCGTGCCGCAGCTTCCCCGACGGCCCCCAGGCCACCGCTGCGGCGCAGAGAGGTGGCACGTATGACGGACAGAGGGCTCTGGTCCTACAAAGACATCGCCGCACACATCCGGGTGCAGCCGGACACCGTCCGCTCCTATCGCAAACACGGCCTTCTTCCGGCTCCGGACCATGTGGAGAGCGGTAAGCCCTACTGGTACGCGGACACCATCCGCGCCTGGGTCGCCGCCCGTCCGGGCAACCGGGGCCGCCGGGACTGACCGCCCCTCACCCGGTTGGCCCACCACCCCCGGGAACCACTCGCATTTATACCCCCTAGGGGTATACAGTGATGAGTGTGGAGGCGCACCGGCCTTCCCGGAGTCCCCCTGGGCCCCTGCCGCCACATCCATTTGTGCTCGTCAAAGAGGAGAACACGATGACCGCCGAGACCCAGCTCCCCCAGGCGACCGGCTCCTGCTGCTCGCCCAGCGGTTCCTGCCACGACAGCGCGGGCGCCGCGCAGGGCGGAGTGACCACCGTCTACCAGGTGACCGGCATGACCTGCGGACACTGCGAGGGCGCAGTCTCCGAGGAGATCTCCGGCATCGAGGGTGTCACCTCGGTGAAGGCAGTGGCGTCCACCGGGCAGGTGACGGTCGTCTCCCAGGCCTCCCTGGACGAGGAGGCCGTGCGCGCAGCCGTCGACGAGGCGGGCTACGAGCTCGTCGGCCTGGCCGCCTGACCGCTACGGGATCCACCGCAAACGCATCACCCCTTTGCCGCCGGGCCGGGCCGACCAGCAGATACTGGTGGGGCACGGCCCGGTCGGCGTTTCAGGAGTTCGGACATGCACAGCGCAACAGAGGTCGAGGTCCCGGCAGCGGAGAGCTCGGAGGCCGAGCTCACGATCGGCGGGATGACCTGCGCGTCGTGCGCGGCCCGCGTCGAGAAGAAGCTGAACCGGATGGACGGGGTCACCGCCACCGTCAATTACGCGACCGAGAAGGCCCGGGTCGCCTTCGGCCCCGGGACCGGCCTCGCTGATCTGATCGCCACGGTCGAGAGGACCGGTTACACGGCGCAGCCGGTACATCGCCCGGAACCGACACCGGCCGCCCCTGCTCCCCCCGCCCCGGCGCCCCACGCCGGGGCCCGCACCACGGACGACGCCGGCACCGGTGCCGACGCCGGCACCGGGACCAGGACCGGGACCGACACCGACGGCGGCACCGGGGCCGAGACCGACGACGCCCCGTCCCTCGCTCTCGCCGCACTGCGGCAACGGCTCATCGTCTCTGCCGTCCTCGCCGCCCCCGTCGTGGCGCTCGCGATGATCCCGGCCCTCCAGTTCGACAACTGGCAGTGGCTCTCCCTCGCACTCGCCGCCCCCGTCGTCATCTGGGGCGGGCTGCCCTTCCACCGCGCCACCTGGACCAACCTCCGGCACGGCGCGGCCACGATGGACACCCTGGTTTCGGTCGGGACCCTCGCCGCCTTCGGCTGGTCGCTCTGGGCCCTGTTCCTCGGCGACGCCGGCATGCCTGGCATGCGGCACGGCTTCGACTTCACGGTCTCCCGCGCCGAGGGCGCCTCCACCATCTATCTGGAGGTCGCGGCCGGGGTCGTCACCTTCATCCTGCTGGGCCGCTATCTGGAGGCGAAGTCCAAGCGGAAGGCCGGCTCCGCCCTCCGGGCGCTGATGCACCTGGGCGCCAAGGACGTCGTGGTCCTGCGGGGTGGCACGGAGGTACGCGTCCCCGTGGACCGGCTCGCCGCCGGCGACCGCTTCGTCGTCCGCCCCGGCGAGAAGGTCGCCACCGACGGCACCGTCGTCGAGGGCGCGTCGGCGGTGGACGCGTCCATGCTCACCGGTGAGTCCGTCCCCGTCGACGTGCGGGCCGGGGACTCCGTCACCGGCGCCACGGTGAACGTCTCCGGCCGGCTCGTCGTCGAGGCCACCCGCGTCGGCGCCGACACCCAGCTGGCCCGGATGGCGAAGCTGGTCGAGGACGCACAGAACGGCAAGGCCGAGGTGCAGCGGCTGGCCGACCGGATCTCCGCGGTGTTCGTCCCCGTGGTCCTGGTGATCGCCCTGGTCACCCTGGTCGCCTGGCTGCTGGTGACGGACGACGTGACGGCCGCGTTCACGGCTGCCGTCGCCGTACTGATCATCGCCTGCCCGTGCGCCCTGGGCCTCGCCACCCCGACCGCCCTCATGGTCGGCACCGGACGCGGCGCCCAGCTCGGCATCCTGATCAAGGGCCCCGAAGTACTGGAGACCACGCGTCGGGTGGACACCATCGTCCTCGACAAGACCGGCACCGTCACCACCGGCAAGATGACCCTCCAGGCCGTCCACACCGCCGACGGAGTCACCGAGACCGACGTCCTGCGCCTCGCCGGCGCCCTCGAACACGCCTCCGAACACCCCATCGCCCAGGCCGTCGCCACCGGAGCCACCGACCGCACCCAAGCACCCCTCCCCACCCCCGAGGCCTTCGCCAACATCCCCGGCCTCGGCGTCCAGGGCGTCGTCGAGGGCCACACCGTCCTCGTCGGCCGCGAGCAGCTGCTCACCGACGCCGGAATCGACTTCCCCGACGCATTCGCCGCCGCGGTGACGGAGGCGGCCGCCCAGGGCCGTACCGCGATCGCGGTCGCCTGGGACGGCGAGGCACGCGGTGTCTTCGAGGTCGCCGACGCGGTCAAGGAATCCAGCGCTGCGGCCGTCGCCGACCTCCGCGCGCTCGGCCTGAAGCCGATCCTGCTGACCGGCGACAACCGGGCGGTGGCGGAGGCGGTGGCCCGCGCGGTGGGAATCGACGAGGTCCGCGCCGAGGTGCTGCCCGAGGAGAAGGCCCACGTCATCGGACGTTTGCAGGCTCAGGGGCGAGCGGTCGCGATGGTCGGTGACGGGGTCAACGACGCGGCGGCGCTGGCCACCGCAGACCTCGGTCTGGCGATGGGCACCGGCACGGACGCCGCGATCGAGGCGAGCGATCTGACCCTCGTTCGTGGAGATCTCAAGGTGGCAGCCGATGCCATCCGGCTCTCCCGACGCACCCTGGCCACCATCAGGGGCAACCTTTTCTGGGCATTCGGCTATAACGTTGCCGCTCTACCCCTTGCGGCATTTGGCCTGCTCAACCCTATGATTGCGGGAGCGGCGATGGCCTTCTCCTCGGTCTTCGTCGTGACGAACAGCCTGCGCCTGCGGTCCTTCACGTAACTTCCACAAAGAGACTTAGATCACACTGGTTCAAGGGTAACCATTCGGCAGGTTCGCGAGTCTTAGAGTGCGATGCCAAAGGATGTCTTGGGGGACGTCCGACGGAGGGTCTTGGGGGACGCTCCGGGCAAGCGTGGGCCGGGGCACGTGCGCGGGGAGCTTTGAGCGGCCCTCCCGTTCGTACGTACCCCGGCAGACCGCAGGCGGCACGCGCAGGCGGTACGAGGAAAAGCGCAGGAACCAGCAGTACCCGAGGAACCCAGGAGCTTCGGCTCCCTCTGAACGCCCGGCCGGATCCCGTGGGGGGAATCCGCTCCGGGATATGGGAAGCGCCTCGTTGTCGGCCCGTGGGGGGATCGATGGCGAGGCGCTTCTCGCTTTCGTACGGGAGCGCTCCCGTGCGGACCGCACGGGCAGGGGCGGCGACACGAGCAAGCGCGGCGGCACGCACAGGCGCGGCAGCACGAGCAGGCGCGGCGACATGCTCCGGGCAAGCAAATCGCCCCGGACACCGCGCTCTGTGCGAAAGCGCGGCAGTCGGGGCGAAGGCAACCGGCCCACAGGGCCGGGGTGGTGCGGGGGTGGTGCGGAGGTCAGCGACCCTCGACCGGGACGAAGTCGCGCAGGACCTCGCCGGTGTAGATCTGGCGCGGGCGGCCGATGCGGGAACCCGGCTCCTTGATCATCTCGTGCCACTGGGCGATCCAGCCCGGAAGCCGGCCGATCGCGAAGAGCACGGTGAACATCTCGCTCGGGAAGCCCATGGCCCGGTAGATCAGACCGGTGTAGAAGTCCACGTTGGGGTAGAGGTTGCGCGAGACGAAGTACTCGTCGTTGAGCGCGTGCTCCTCCAGCTTGAGCGCGATGTCGAGCAGCTCGTCGGACTTGCCGAGCGAGGACAGCACGTCGTGGGCCGCGGCCTTGATGATCTTGGCGCGCGGGTCGAAGGACTTGTACACCCGGTGGCCGAAGCCCATCAGGCGGACGCCGTCCTCCTTGTTCTTCACCTTCTGGATGAAGCTGTCGACGTCGCCGCCGTTGGCCTGGATGCCCTCGAGCATCTCCAGCACCGACTGGTTGGCGCCACCGTGCAGGGGACCCCACAGCGCCGAGATGCCGGCGGAGATCGAGGCGAACATGTTCGCCTGCGAGGAACCGACCAGACGCACGGTGGAGGTCGAACAGTTCTGCTCGTGGTCCGCGTGCAGGATGAGCAGCTTCTCCAGCGCCGAGACGACGACCGGGTCCGGCACGTACTCCTGGGCGGGGACCGAGAAGGTCATGCGCAGGAAGTTCTCGACGTAGCCGAGGTCGTTGCGCGGGTAGACGAACGGGTGACCGATCGACTTCTTGTACGCGTACGCCGCGATGGTCGGCAGCTTGGCCAGCAGCCGGATCGTCGAGAGGTGGCGCTGCTCCTCGTCGAACGGGTTGTGGCTGTCCTGGTAGAACGTGGACAGCGCACTGACGACCGAGGACAGCATGGCCATCGGGTGGGCGTCGCGCGGGAAGCCGTCGAAGAACCGCTTGACGTCCTCGTGCAGCAGTGTGTGCTGGGTGATCTCGTTCTTGAAGGCCGACAGTTCGTCGACCTTCGGAAGCTCACCGTTGATGAGCGTGTACGCGACCTCAAGGAACGTCGACTGCTCGGCGAGCTGCTCGATGGGGTAGCCGCGGTACCGCAGGATGCCCTGCTCGCCATCGAGGTAGGTGATGGCCGATTTATAAGCAGCGGTGTTGCCGTATCCGCTGTCCAGCGTCACCAGACCGGTGTTCGCCCGGAGCTTCCCGATGTCGAAGCCCTTGTCGCCGACGGTGCTGTCGATCACCGGGTAGGTGTACTCGCCATCGCCGTACCGCAGTACTACAGCGTTGTTGGTGTGCTCGCTCACGTCATCCCTCACCGACGTAGTGCCTCTTCTTCGAGGTTCCCTGACTGTCTCCACCCTCCCCCATTTGGCTCAGGAGAGTGCACTCGGGGTCGTCCATTGGACCTACTCGCGGCACTGAGTGCCGCGAACTTATTCATCCTGCCCCCTTGACTGCGGTTGCGGAAGACCTGCGTGATGTTTCCCACCGATTTGATCGATCATTTTTTCCGAGGATCCTCCTTCGATGCCTCCGCGCAGCCGGTAATCCAGCGCCGTACAGCGTCTGCCTGCGGAAACCGTGCGGACCGCCTGGCCGATCGCCTGCCGGGAGCCGACCAGCACGACGAGCTTCTTGGCCCTCGTCACGGCCGTGTACAGCAGGTTTCGCTGGAGCATCATCCAGGCGCTCTTCGTCACGGGGATGACGACGGCCGGGTACTCGCTGCCCTGGGAGCGATGGATCGTCATGGCGTACGCGTGGGACAGCTCGTCGAGCTCGTCGAAGTCGTAACTGATCTCCTCGTCCTCGTCCGTGAGCACGCTCAGCTTCTGTTCGTCCAGGTCAAGGGCAGTGACGACGCCGACGGTCCCGTTGAAGACGCCGTTCTCCCCCTTGTCGTAGTTGTTGCGGATCTGGGTGACCTTGTCGCCGACGCGGAACACCCGGCCGCCGAACCGCTTCTCGGGCAGATCGGGGCGGCCCGGGGTGATGGCCTGCTGGAGCAGCCCGTTGAGATGGCCGGCCCCGGCCGGGCCGCGGTGCATGGGGGCGAGCACCTGCACGTCCCGGCGCGGGTTCAGTCCGAACTTGGCCGGGATGCGACGGGCCGCCACATCCACCGCGAGCACTCCGGCGTCCTCCGTCTCGTCCTCCACGAAGAGGAAGAAGTCGCTGAGTCCCTGGGTGAGGGGCGGTATGCCGGAGTTGATCCGGTGGGCGTTGGTGACGACGCCGGACTGCTGGGCCTGACGGAAGATGGTGGTCAGCCGGACGGCCGGGACGGGGCTGCCGTCGGCGAGCAGATCCCGCAGCACCTCCCCCGCGCCGACGGAGGGCAGCTGGTCCACGTCGCCGACGAGCAGCAGATGGGCACCTGGTGCCACGGCCTTGACCAGCTTGTTGGCGAGCAGCAGATCGAGCATGGACGCCTCGTCGACGACGACGAGATCGGCGTCCAGCGGACGGTCCCGGTCGTACGCCGCGTCGCCGCCCGGCTTCAGTTCGAGCAGCCGGTGCACGGTGGAGGCCTCGGCCCCGGTCAGCTCGGAGAGCCGCTTCGCCGCCCGCCCGGTGGGCGCGGCCAGCACCACTTTCGCCTTCTTCGCACGGGCCAGCTCCACGATCGACCGGACGGTGAACGACTTCCCGCAGCCGGGTCCCCCGGTCAGCACGGCCACCTTCCGGCTGAGCGCGAGCCGCACGGCGGCCTCCTGCTCGGGCGCCAGCGTCGCGCCGGTACGTCCCGCGAGCCACTTCAGCGCCTTGTCCCAGTCCACGTCGCCGAAGGCGGGCATCCGCTCCTCCGGCGTCCGCAACAGACGCCGCACCTGCGCGGCCAGGGCGATCTCCGCCCGGTGGAAGGGCACCAGATACACGGCCGTGATCGGCTCACCGCCCTCGGGCGAGGGCACCTTCTCCCGTACGACACCCTCCGGCTCCGCGGCGAGTTCGGCCAGGCACTCGATGACCAGCCCGGTGTCGACCTGGAGGAGCTTGACCGCGTCCGCGATGAGCCGCTCCTCGGGCAGGAAGCAGTGCCCCTGATCGCTGGACTGCGACAACGCGTACTGCAGTCCGGCCTTGACCCGCTCCGGGCTGTCGTGCGGGATACCGACGGCCTGGGCGATCCGGTCCGCGGTGAGGAAGCCGATGCCCCAGACGTCGGCGGCCAGCCGGTAGGGCTGGTTCTTCACGACGGAGATCGACGCGTCCTCGTACTTCTTGTAGATACGGACGGCGATGGAGGTCGAGACGCCGACGCTCTGGAGGAAGATCATGACCTCCTTGATCGCCTTCTGCTCCTCCCACGCGGCGGCGATCATCTTCGTCCGCTTCGGCCCGAGCCCGGGGACCTCGACCAGGCGCTTCGGCTGCTGCTCGATGATGTCGAGGGTGTCCACGCCGAAGTGCGTGGTGATCCGGTCGGCCATGACCGGACCGATCCCCTTGATCAGCCCGGAGCCGAGGTAGCGGCGGATGCCCTGGATGGTGGCGGGGAGGATCGTCGTGTAGTTCTCGACCGTGAACTGCTTGCCGTACTGCGAGTGGGAACTCCACCGCCCCTCCATCCGCAGCGACTCACCGGGCTGCGCCCCGAGCAGCGAACCGACGACGGTGAGCAGGTCGTTGCTCCCCCGGCCGGTGTCGACGCGCGCGACCGTGTACCCGTTCTCCTCGTTGGCGTACGTGATGCGCTCGAGTACGCCTTCCAGTACGGCCATGTTCGGCGTGGACGATGTCGTGGAGGACGTCGTGGAGGACCTGGTGGACATGGTCGTGACGGTACCGGGCGGGGCTGACATCGCGAGGGCCACACCTGAGGAGGCGCATCGGGACGAGCCCCCGGGGCCAGAGGCCGGTGCGGTCAGCCTGCCACCGCGGTGAGCGAGCGGTGGTGCTTCGGGGTCTCGATCTCGTCGATCAGGGCGACCGCCAGATCCGCGTACGAGAAGACCGGGGCACCGTCGGCCATCACCTGCTCGCCGCCCGTCCGGTACCGGCCCGTCCGCGGGGCCTCGTCGTCCAGCATCACGGGTGGCGGGGCGATGACGAGCCAGTCGATGTCCGTCTCGGCGGCTCGGAGCGCGTCCAGTTCAGCCGCGTGCCCGAGCGAGAAGGCCCGTGCCTCTTCCGGGAAGCCGGGAGCGTCGTGGACGGCCACGCCCGGCTCGGTCTCCAGCACGGACCCGATCCCGATGAGGACCAGGCGCCCGACCCCGGCACGGGCCAGGCCGTCCAGCAGGGCGTGGGCGGCCCTCACGTAGAACTCGTCCGAAGGCATGTCCAGCCGGCCGGCGGCGCTGATCACCGCGTCATGTCCGGCGGCGACCTCCGCGACGCTGTCCGCCCGGGTGACGTCGCCGACGACCACCCTCACGCGGTCACCGGCCAGATCCCCGTACTTGGCCGGGTCCCGGACGACCGCGGTGACCTGATGGCCGCGCGCGGCCGCCTCGGCGACGGCGCGCCGGCCGGCGCGGCCGCCCGCCCCGAAGACGACGATTCTGCTGCTCATGAGGGCCCCTTCGACAAGGGCCGACGGATCGCCGGCCGGTGCCTCGGAAGCTAGCTCCGCACCCCATGGTTTCCGCAACGATAGTTACGTACGCTCGCCAGGGTGAGCCAACCACTTGATCCCGAAATGTTCACCGGCTGCTCCCACGTCACCTCGCCGTTCCGGATCGGCGGCAAATGGACACCGAAGATCATCAGGTGCCTGGAGGCCGGCCCCCGGCGCTTCTCCGAACTGGAGGTCCCGCTGCGCGGCATCACGCCCAAGGTGCTGACCGAGACGCTGCGGTCGATGGAGCGGGACGGCCTGGTCACCCGTACCGTCGGTGGCGGCATCCCGCCCCGGGTGGACTACGAACTGAGCGCCCTCGGACGCACGTTGCTCGCCCCGATGGCCGCCTGCTGCGCGTGGGCGGCGGAGCATCTGCCGGAGTTGCGGGATGCGCGGGAGGCGTACGAGGGGGACCTCGTCCCCGCGCCCCCGCCGGAGGGAGCCGCCACGCGCTGAACGGGCGGCAGTGCTAATGCAGGGGCCCGCGTCCCGGCTGCTGAAGTGCGACCTCGGGATACGCGGCAGCGGGGCCGTCCAGGAGTGGCTGCGACATGCCTCGCAGGTGAAGGTCGAAGAAGGCTGACACGTAGTCGCGGGTTATGCGCCACCCGCGTTCTCCGGAGAGCGGTACGGCGGGGTCCGACAGGCCCAACTGCCCAGCCAGATACGGCAGATCCGTGAAGGAGAAGTGTTCGGCACCGTCAACGGTCAGCCAGCGCTTCCAGCCGTTCAGGTGGTTCCACGCCTTGGACCAGTCGGTCGTGGGGTTCCCGGGGCTGTGGGTGGACGCGGCGCCGATCATCATGAACGGGCGCCCGCCGAGGCCTGTCGCGGCAGGCTGCAGAAAGAAGTCACCGTCCAGGTCGGCCCCCGCCCGCACGCGACGGTCGGCGGCCATGGTCGCCGCCGCAGCCGCGCCCCCGATGGAATGCCCGCCGATTCCGATCCGGCTCGGATCGATCACCCGGGACAGCGCTCCGGACCCTTGGCCGTGGGTCAACTCACTGATGACGAAGGACATGTCCTTGGCCCGGACGCGCACTGCGGCGGCCTGTTCCTCCCGCGTCCCGACCTGTTCACAGGCCACACAGGTCAGCATCCGACCCCCCGGAAAGGCAGTCCCGACGGATTCGTACGCGTGGTCCACCAAGGCGACGACGTAGCCGCGACTCGCGAGATCGTCCGCGATCGAGGTGAGTGTGGACCGCGGCATCGAGAACCCCGGGGAGAGCAGCACCATGGGGAATCGTCCTGGCGCCGGGCGAGTGCCCAGTTGAGCGTGGGTACGTGCTCCGGCAACCGTTGCGTGGGGCACGACGCCGCCGAGTCCCCTCGCCTCCAGGAGGAGCTGTGCCTCCTCGTCGGTCATGTACGCCGCCGGTGGCCCGCTCGCCGAGCGTGCGGGGTAGGAGACCGTCACCATCAGCTCCCGGTTGCCGGCCGTCGGCACCCACGGGTCGGTGCGGCTCCGGTCGGTCAAGTGCAGGGTGCGGCGGCCCACGGGGTACGGACCGGTGAGCGGCGGCAGTTCCAACCCGCTGCTGTAGGCGACTCGGGGTGCGATCTCCACGGGGCCGACGGGGGCGGCCGACGCGGCACCCGAAAGCGGCACGGACAGGGCCAGGGTGAGCAGAGTGGCCACGGCGGCTCTGCGACGTCTGGGGTTCATGCAGTCGAATCTAGGTTCCGGTTCTCCACAACACGTCCAGCTCCAGGACCAGTTGGCAGTACCCCCGTCGATGGATCCCGTCAGACTCAGGCATCACACAAATGGGGGCGACTCCCCCTTGGGCGCCCCCGCCCCCGTCCCCGTCCGCGTCCCCCGCCCCCATCCGCGTCCGCGTCCGCAAGGCTCTCGCCGGTCCCGAAACCGGTGGTGCCCATGTCCGGGTCCGCATATCTTCGGCCTCATGGCTGACGAGTGCTACGGAGACCCACGGCTTGCCGCGCTCTACGACCCGCTGGACCCGGACCGCAGTGATCTCGACGCCTACCTCCGGATCGCCGAGGAGTTCGGGGCGCGTCGCGTGCTGGACATCGGCTGCGGGACGGGTGTGTTCGCGTTGCTGCTGGCCGGGCGTGGGTTCGAGGTCGTCGGAGTCGATCCCGCCCGTGCCTCCGTCGACGTGGCTCGGGCCAAACCAGGCGGCGGACGGGTCCGGTGGGTCGACGGGGACGCTGCTGCCGCTCTGCCGCTCCAGGTCGATCTCGCGGCCATGACGGCGAACGTGGCTCAGGCCATCGCCGACCCTGAGGCATGGCGGACGACTCTCCGGTCGGCGTACGAAGCCCTGCGGCCCGGTGGCCACCTGGTGTTCGAGACCCGCGTCCCGGCCAGGCGCGCCTGGGAGGAGTGGACCCGTGAGGCCTCGTACAAGGTGACGGAGGTCCCGGGGGTCGGAACGGTCGAGAGCTGGTTCGAGGTCGTCGAGGTGAACGGACCGCTGGTGACGTTCCGCGAGACCTGCGCGTTGACGGCGGACGGGCAGGTGCTCACGTCGGATTCGACGTTGCGGTTCCGCGAGCGGCAGGAGGTCGAGACGGACCTGACCGCACAGGGATTCACGGTGGAGGACGTACGCGACGCACCTGACAGGCCGGGCAGGGAGTTCGTCTTCGTCGCGCGGCGCCCATGGCCGGCGGAAGAAGGCTGAGCGGGCGCTCCCTACGTGTCGTCTCGGCCCAGGCAGAAGGGGTGGCCGGCCGGGTCGGAGAGTACCCGGACGTCTTCCTGCGGCTGGGACTCCGCCACGGCGGCTCCCAGGGCCACTGCTTCGGCGACCGCCGAGTCCAGGTCGCCGGCGGCGGGCTCGCACGGCAACAGCGAAACGGGGCCCGGTCTCTCGACCGGACCCCACTCGCTTTCCCCCTCGGTCAGGGCTTCCCAATCCCCCCGGATCCCTCCCCGGAAGCGTCCGACAACAGATATGACCCGGCAGGGTGCTCAAGGGTTGTACGCCTTGGCAATCTTTCTGCCCGGGAGGCCGCAGCGGCCGATCCACGGGTTCAGCAGGCGTGCTCCAGGTAGCGGGCCGCGACCTCGGCCAGGACCTCGGCGCCGTCGCGTGCCCACAGGGCCTCGTTGAAGATCTCCACCTCGATGGGGCCGTCGAAGCCGGTGGCCTCCACCGCCGTGCGGAAGGCGCGGAAGTCCACGCTGCCGTCGCCCAGCTGGCCGCGGCCCAGCAGGACGCCGGCCGGGAGCGGGGTGATCCAGTCGGCCAGCTGGAACGAGTGGATCCGGCCGCCCGCGCCCGCGCGGGCGATCTGGGCGGGGGCCTGGTCGTCCCACCAGAGGTGGTACGTGTCGACGACCACGCCGACCTGCTCGGCCGGGAAGCGTTCCGCGATGTCGAGGGCCTGGGACAGGGTGGAGACGACGCAGCGGTCCGAGGCGAACATCGGGTGCAGTGGCTCGATGGCCAGGCGTACGCCGCGTTCGGCCGCGTAGGGGGCCAGTTCGGCCAGCGCGTCGGCGATGCGTTCGCGGGCGCCGTACAGGTCCTTGCTGCCCTCCGGAAGGCCGCCGGAGACCAGGACCAGGGTGTCCGTGGACAGGCCCGCCGCCTCGTCGAGCGCCGCGCGGTTGTCGTCCAGGGCGCGGGCCCGCCCGGCCGGGTCGAGGGCGGTGAAGAAGCCGCCGCGGCAGAGGCTGGTGACGGACAGGCCCGCGTCGGAGAGGAGACGGGCCGTGGCCTCGACGCCGTACTCCTGGACGGGGGCCCGCCACAGGCCGACCTTGCCGATGCCCGCCTTCGCGCAGCCCTCCGCGAGCTCGGGCAGCGACCACTGCTTGATGGTCTCCTGGTTGATGGAGAGCCGGGAGAGGTCGGGATGGGTCTCGGTCATCGGGCGCCTCCGTGCACGGTGAGCAGGGCGCGCATCCGGGATTCGGCCAGCTCCGGGTCGGGGAACAGGCCCAGTCGGTCGGCCAGTTCGTAAGCCTTCGCCAGATGCGGCAGGGAGCGGGCCGACTGGAGTCCGCCCACCATCGTGAAGTGGTCCTGGTGCCCGGCCAGCCAGGCGAGGAATACCACGCCCGTCTTGTAGAAGCGGGTCGGCGTCCGGAAGAGGTGGCGGGACAACTCGACGGTCGGGTCGAGGAGTTCGCGGAAGCCCTTCGTGTCGCCGGTGTCCAGGACCCGCACCGCGTGCGCGGCCAGCGGGCCGAGCGGGTCGAAGATGCCGAGCAGTGCGTGGCTGAAGCCGCGGTCGTCGCCGGCGATCAGTTCGGGGTAGTTGAAGTCGTCCCCGGTGTAGCAGCGCACCCCGCCCGGGAGGCGGCGGCGGACGTCGATCTCGCGCTCCGCGTCGAGGAGGGAGATCTTGATGCCGTCGACCTTGTCGGGGTGTTCCGCGATGACCTGGAGGAAGGTCTCGGTGGCCGCGTCCAGGTCGGTGGAGCCCCAGTAGCCGTCCAGCGCCGGGTCGAACATCGGGCCGAGCCAGTGCAGGACGACCGGTTCGGTGGCCTGGCGCAGGAGGTGTGCGTACGTCTCCAGGTAGTCCTGCGGGCTCTTCGCCGCGGCGGCGAGCGCGCGGGAGGCCATCAGGATCGCCTGGGCGCCGCTCTCCTCGACGAGGGCGAGCTGCTCCTCGTAGGCGGAGCGCACCTCGGCGAGCGTGGCCGGTCCGGCGGGGAGCTGGTCGGTGCCGACGCCGCAGGCGATGGCACCGCCGACGGTCTTGGCCTCGGCCGCCGAACGGCGGATCAGCTCGGCCGCGCCGGCCCAGTCCAGGCCCATGCCGCGCTGGGCGGTGTCCATGGCCTCGGCGACGCCCAGGCCGTGCGACCAGAGGTGGCGGCGGAAGGCGAGGGTGGCGTCCCAGTCGACGGCGGCCGGTGAGTCGGGGCTGATGTCGGCGTACGGGTCGGCGACGACATGGGCGGCGGAGAAGACCGTACGGGAGGCCAGGGGCGCGCCGCCCGGGGCGAGGTCGAGCGGGGTGGTGCGGGGCTCGTACGGGCCCTGCGGGAGGTGGATGGTCACGAGATCAACTCCGGTGCGCCCTGCGGGAGGTGGATGGTCACAGGGTCAGCTCCGGGACGTCGTAACGGCGGCCCTCGGCGGAGGACTTGAGGCCGAGCTCGGCGAGCTGGACGCCGCGGGCGCCGGCCATCAGGTCCCAGGTGTAGGGCTCGTCGAGCACGATGTGGCGGAGGAACAGCTCCCACTGGGCCTTGAAGCCGTTGTCGAAGACCGCGTTGTCGGGGACTTCCTGCCACTGGTCGCGGAAGGACTCGGTGACCGGGAGGTCGGGGTTCCAGACCGGCTTGGGGGTGGCCGAGCGGTGCTGGACGCGGCAGTTGCGCAGGCCCGCGACGGCGGAGCCGTGGGTGCCGTCGACCTGGAACTCGACGAGTTCGTCGCGGTTGACGCGGACCGTCCAGGAGGAGTTGATCTGGGCGACGGCGCCGCTCTCCAGCTGGAAGATGCCGTACGCGGCGTCGTCCGCGGTCGCGGCGTACGGCTTGCCGTGCTCGTCCCAGCGCTCGGGGATGTGCGTCTGGACGTGCGCCTGGACGGTGGTGACCCGGCCGAACAGCTCGTGGAGCACGTACTCCCAGTGCGGGAACATGTCGACGACGATGCCACCGCCGTCCTCCGCGCGGTAGTTCCAGGAGGGGCGCTGGGCCTCCTGCCAGTCGCCCTCGAAGACCCAGTAGCCGAACTCGCCGCGCACGGAGAGGATCTCGCCGAAGAAGCCGCCGTCGATGAGGCGCTTCAGCTTCAGCAGGCCGGGCAGGAAGATCTTGTCCTGGACGACGCCGTGCTTGATGCCGGCGTCCCGGGCGAGGCGGGCCAGGTCGAGGGCGCCCTCGACGTCGGTGGCGGTGGGCTTCTCGGTGTAGATGTGCTTGCCCGCCGCGACGGCCTTCTTGATCGCCTCGACGCGGGCCGAGGTGACCTGGGCGTCGAAGTAGATGTCGATGGTGTCGTCGGCGAGGACGGCGTCGAGGTCGGTCGACCACTCGGTCAGGCCGTGGCGCTCGGCGAGTTCCTCCAGCGCGTGGGCGCGGCGGCCGACGAGGACCGGTTCGGGCCACAGCACGTCGCCGTTGCCGAGGTCGAGGCCGCCCTGCTCGCGGATCGCGAGGACCGAGCGCACCAGGTGCTGCCGGTATCCCATGCGACCCGTGACGCCGTTCATGGCGATGCGCACTGTCCTGCGTGTCACGAAAGTTCCTCCATACAGCCGTAGCAAGCGCTTTCTATGCGGTATGACGCTAGCCTGCCGACAGCGGCCTGGACAAGAGGGGGCACGCTGATTGGTTTGGTCCACTCCTGGTTTGGTCCAATCCCCCTCATCACTCCTCGGAGGAATGCGATGACAGTCACCCTGGCGGACGTGGCGGCTCGCGCCCGGGTGTCCCCGGCCACCGTCTCCCGCGTGCTGAACGGCAACTACCCGGTGGCTGCGTCCACCCGGGAGCGGGTCCTGCGTGCGGTGGACGACCTGGACTACGTGCTCAACGGGCCCGCGAGTTCGCTCGCGGCGGCCACGTCCGACCTGATCGGGATCCTGGTCAACGACATCGCCGACCCGTTCTTCGGGATCATGGCGGGCGCGGCCCAGACGGAGATCGGCGGTCCGGGCGACGGATCGGGCCGGGCGGGCGGCGAGAAGCTCGCGATCGTCTGCAACACCGGCGGCACCCCGGAACGCGAACTCACCTACCTGACCCTGCTCCAGCGCCAGCGCGCCGCCGCGGTCGTCCTCACCGGCGGCGCGGTCGAGGACCCGGCCCACCAGGCCGCGATGTCCGCGAAGCTGGCGAAACTCGCGGACGCGGGGACCCGGGTGGTGCTGTGCGGGCGGCCCCCGCTGCCGGACAACGCCTCCGTGGTGGCCGCACTGGCCTTCGACAACCGGGGCGGGGGCCGGCGCCTCACCGAGCATCTCCTCTCGCTGGGCCACCGCGACATCGGCTACGTCGCGGGCCCCGTCGAACGCACCACGACCCGCCACCGGCTGGAGGGCCACCGCGACGCGATGAAGGCCGTGGGGCTCGTCGGCGACGAGGAGCGGCTCACCGTGCACGGCTCCTACGACCGCAGGTCCGGCTACGACGCCACGCTCGAACTCCTGCGCCGCGAACCGGAGATCACGGCCGTCGTCGCGGCGAACGACACCGTCGCCCTGGGCGCAGCAGCGGCGATCCGCGACCGCGGGCTGCGCATCCCCGAGGACATCTCGGTGGCGGGCTTCGACGACCTGCCGTTCTCGGTGGACGTGGTCCCGGCCCTGACGACCGTACGGCTGCCGCTCGTCGAGGCGGGGGCCCGGGCGGGCCGGCTGGCGACCGGCAAGGAGGCCCCGCCGCCGGGCGGCATCGCGACGATCGCCGCGGAGCTGATGGTCCGCGGGTCAACGGCGGCGCCCCGGGGGTGAGTCATCCCGGGACCGGGGTACGCGCCGGATGTGCCCCGGTCCGTACGGTGAGGGGCACGTACCGACGGAAGGGACACGCACGTGAAGCTCGCTTTCTCCACTCTCGGGGTGCCGGGACTGCCGGTATCCGACGTCGTCCGGCTGGCCGCCGAGCACGGCTACCAGGGGGTGGAGCTGCGCGCCCACCTCGAGGAGCCGGTGCATCCCGGGCTCTCGAAGGCCGAACGGGCCGATGTGGCCGATGAGTTCAAGCGGGGCGGGGTCGAGATCCTGACCGTGGCCGGCTATGTACGGGCCGCCGCCGCGGGAGACGACCAGCCGGTGCTGGACGAGCTCGCCGGCCTGATCGAGCTGGCCCATGACCTGGGCGCGCACCATGTCCGGGTCTTCCCGGGCGGCGGCGACCAGGACCCGGCCGTGGCCGACGCGACCGCCGCGCGCCGGCTGGCCGCCGCCGCCCCGTACGCCGCCGACATGGGCGTACGCGTCCTGCTGGAGACCCACGACTCGCACCGCGCGGGGGCCGATGTGGCCCGGGTGGCCGGCACGGTGGGGCACGGGAGCATCGGCGCGTTGTGGGACATCATGCACACCTGGCTGGCGGGCGAGGAGCCGGTGGCGAGCCATGCGGTGCTGGCCCCGCACCTCGGGTACGTACAGGTGAAGGACATCGCCTCGGCCGAGGACACCACGCCGGTGGCCCTGGGGGCGGGGGTGCTGCCGCTGCGGGCATGCCTGGACACGCTGGACGCGGACAGCTGGGTCTGCTGGGAGTACGAGAAGCGCTGGCACCCGCAGGCCGCGGAGCTGCCCGGACTGCTGAGCGCGGGGCGCGAGCACCTGCTGCGGCTGGGTGCGCCGAAGAGTTAGAGCGGCACGGGGGCCGGCTCCGGTGTCTCCGGAGCCGCGGCCCGGGTCCGCCGCGCCCCCGCGAGCGAGGTCAGGGCCACCCCGCCGACCAGCAGCGCCGCCGCACACCACCGCAGCGGGCTCACCGACTCGCCGAGCAGCAGCGCGGCCGACGACATCCCGAAGACCGGCACGAGCAGGGTGAACGGGGCCACGGACGAGGCCTGGTAGCGGCTCAGCAGGAAGCCCCAGGCCCCGAAGCCGAAGATCGTGACGATCCAGGCGACGTAGAGGATGATTCCGGCGCCGCTCCAGTCGAGCGCGGCGAGCGCGTCCCGGTCGCGGTCCCAGCCCTCGAAGAGCAGGGAGAGGCCGAGCAGCGGCAGGACGGGCACGGTCGAGACCCAGACCATGAAGTTGAGTGAGTCGGGCGGGGCGGCCCTGCGGGTCAGGACGTTCGACACACCCCAGCAGGCCGCCGCGGCGATCACCAGGACGAACGCGAGCACGGGCCCGCTCGCCCCCTCGTCGACGGCCGCCACCCCGATACCGGCGAGGGCCACCACCATCCCCAGCACCCGCACTCGCCCCGGCCGTTCACCCAGCACGAGCGCCGCGAGGATCGCGGTGAAGACCGCCTGCACCTGAAGGACCAGGGAGGAGAGTCCGGCACCCATGCCCCGGTCCATGCCGATGAAGAGCAAGCCGAACTTGGCCACGCCAAGCGCCAGCCCCACCCCCACGATCCACTTCCACGCGACCTTCGGCCGGCCGACGAAGAAGACCGCGGGCAGCGCCGCGACCAGGAAGCGCAGGGCGGAGAAGAGCAGCGGGGGGAAGTGGTCGAGCCCGAGCTCGATGACGACGAAGTTGACGCCCCAGAGGGCGGCCACCAGGACGGCCAGGGCGATGTGGAGAGGACGCATGCACCGAGGATCGCGTGCGCGGACCATGTAGCACCAGCGCGGATTTCTTCATGGTGGAATTGAGTATCACTAATGATTCCCGAGGATCCCGGAGGCTCCGGTGCTCGATCTCGCCCGGCTGCGCGCGCTGCACGCCATCTCCGTCCACGGCTCCGTCGCGGGCGCCGCCGCCGCGCTCGGCTACACCCCGTCGGCGGTCTCGCAGCAGATCACCAAGCTGGAGCGGGAGACCCGCACGACCCTGCTGGAGCGCCGCGGCCGCGGGGTCGCACTGACCGAGGAGGCGGTACATCTGGCCTCCGCCGCCCAGGAGTTGCTGGCGATCGTGGAGCGCGCCGAGACCTCGCTGGAGGAGCGCCGGGGGCTGCCGACGGGGCGGCTGTCGATCGGCGCGTTCGCCTCGGCGGCGCGCGGGCTGCTGCCCGGGGTGCTGGCGGAGCTGGACCGTGAGCACCCGAAGCTCGACGTGCGGCTGACCGAGGTCGACCCGCACCTCTCGGTGGACCTGGTGGCCAAGGGCGTGATCGACCTGGCCGTCGCGCACGACTGGGACATCGCCCCGCTGCCCGCTCCGGAGGGCGTGGCGCAGGCGGTGATCGGGGACGACCGGTGCGACCTGCTGGTGCCCGCGGGCCACCGGCTGGCGGGCAGCCGGGACGGGGTGCGGCGCGAGGAGCTGGCGAAGGAGCGGTGGATCTGCCAGCCGCCTGGGACGGTCTGCCACGACTGGCTCGTACGGACGCTGCGCACGGCGGGGTACGAGCCGGACATCCGCCACCAGGCCGAGGAGAACCACACCCAACTCGCCCTGCTCGCCGCAGGTCTCGGAGTGGCGATGATCCCCCGACTGGGCCGCGGACCGCTGCCGGAGGGGGTGGTGGCGGTGCGGATCGATCCCGTACCGGTGCGGCGGCTGTACGCGCTGTGGCGTACGGAGGCGGCGCGCCGTCCGGCGATCACGGCGGCCGTCTCGGCACTTCAGGCGCACGGGGCGGGTGTGGGGCTGCACTGAGGACTGTCCCGCTCAGATCGCGCCCGACTCCCTGAGACGAACCAGCGCGGCCGCGCTGCGCGGGTCGCTGTCCGTGCAGAGGTCCAGGAAGCGCTCGGCGTCCTCGGCGGCGAATCCGCGGAGCACGTACTGCTCCGCAAGGTCCACGGCCCACGGAGCGAGGTCGGTCGGCTCCCGCCTCGCTTCGCAGAGCCAAGAGAACATCCAGCCGGCGAGCCATGCGCCGATTCGGATGGCCCACCGCTCGGCAGAGCCCTCACCATCGGACTCCAGGCCCATGAGTTCAGCCTCACGGCGCACTTCGGCCATGCGCTCCCGGGTGACATTCCGCGGATACGGCATGAGTTCCCGCAACAGGGTCCTCACGTCGATCCAGTCGGGCCTCTCCTCCTCGTCCTCGTCCCCCACTCCCGTCATCTCGGGCGGTGGCTCGGGTACAGCCGGCCGCCGGGCCGGGAGAAGCGCTTCCAGGGCAGCACGGACAGCGGCGGCGTTCTCCGGATTGCACGCGATCACACCCGGCGCATCAGTACCGGCTTTCCAGGCATCGGCCAGGTTGCGTACCGCCGGAGGCAGCAGTGGTGTCTCGCCCCCCTGGGGCTGTCGGCCCAGCGCACTGTGGCGCGGCCTGCGCAGCATCATGAGCCATTCGCGGACAACCTGCCGGTCGGCACGGTCCACCGTGTCATCGACCACGAGACGCAGCAGTGCCGCCTCACCGTGCGGCGCGCCCAGCCCGTACAACAAGCGCACCCCGGCGAACGCGTACAGGTTCATCCGCACCCAACGCTCAGCCAGCGCGGCAGCCGAGGCGGGTTCTCGCAGCCCGGTCTCCTTCAGCCTCCCGCCCAGGGAATCCAGCAGATGCTGCACTGCGGACATCCAGCGTTCCCGCTCACGCCCCTGCGCGAAGAGACGTTCCTGCTCCTGAGTGAGCGGCGCGTGCGGTTCGGGGACCTCCGTGCGCTGGTACTGCTCCCACAGATCGTCCGCCCAGTGGGCCGGTCTGATGCGCAGCACACACTCTTCGGCCTCTGCACGCTCGTACAACTCCCACAGCTCGTCCGTCCATTCGGCCGGCGGTGGCTCGTACGCGTCGAGCACTGCCGCCAAGGCCTTCAGATCCGACTGTTCGTCCATCGCGGGCCCCCTCGCGCAACCTCGGACACTCCCCCGAGGTCGGGTTCGCAGTTCAGGGTGCCACCGCTCGGCACGCCCCCGACACCTCCGGACGCGCTCAAATCGGTCCGCACCCTTGACCGGAAGTTATTTTCTGGATATCCGTGATCCTTGGCAGTTTCTTTCACCACCCCTCGTCACCACCTAGTACGGCCGAAGGAGCTCACGTGCACGACCGCACCTCCAGACGCACCCTCCTCACCGCCACCGCAGCCACCGCTGTCGCGGCGGCTGCGGGCATGGCAGTCGCCCCCGGCGCCGTCGCCGCCCAGAAGCCCGCAAGCAGCAGCCACACCTCCGCCGCCACCACACAGCGGCTGAAGCGGCTCATCTCCCGGATGAGCCTGGAGGAGAAGGTCGGCCAGCTCTTCGTCATGCGGGTCTACGGGCACTCCGCGACCGAGCCCGACCAGGCGGACATCGACGCCAACCTCGCCGAGATCGGGGTGCGCACCGCCGCCGAGATGATCGCCAAGTACCACGTGGGCGGCATCATCTACTTCGCGTGGGCGCACAACACCCGTGACCCGCACCAGATCGCCGATCTCTCCAACGGCATCCAGCGGGCCGGCCTGGCGGGCGCCAATCGCCTGCCGCTCCTCATCTCCACCGACCAGGAGCACGGCATCGTGTGCCGGGTCGGCGAGCCCGCCACGCTGATGCCGGGCGCGATGGCGCTGGGCGCGGGCGGTTCGCGCTCCGACGCGCGACGGGCCGGGCAGATCGCGGGCGCCGAACTGGCCGCGATCGGCATCCGGCAGAACTACGCCCCGGACGCGGACGTCAACGTCAACCCGGCCAACCCGGTGATCGGCGTCCGTTCCTTCGGCTCCGACCCGCAGTCCGTGGCCGGGATGGTCGCCGCCCAGGTGAAGGGGTACCAGAGCGCCGGGATCGCGTCCACGGCCAAGCACTTCCCGGGCCATGGCGACACCAGCACCGACAGCCACACCGGCCTGCCGGTGATCAGCCACACCCGCGAGCAGTGGGCCGAGCTGGACGAGCCGCCGTTCCGGGCGGCGATCGCCGCGGGCATCGACTCGATCATGACGGCGCACATCGTGGTGCCCGCGCTCGACCCGGCCGAGGACCCGGCGACGCTGTCCAAGCCGATCCTCACCGGGATCCTGCGCGAGGAGCTCGGCTACGACGGCGTCGTGGTCACCGACTCCCTCGGCATGGAGGGCGTACGGACGAAGTACGGCGACGAGCGGGTGCCGGTGCTGGCCCTCCAGGCGGGCGTCGACCAGTTGCTCAACCCGCCCAGCCTGGACGTCTCCTGGAACGCCCTCCTGGCGGCCGTGAAGAGCGGCGAGGTCAGCGAGGCCCGCCTCGACGAATCGATCCTGCGCATCCTGCGGCTGAAGACGAAGCTGGGTCTGTTCGACGACCCGTTCGTCAGCCACCAGGGTGTGGACCGTACCGTCGGCACCCGGTCGCACCTCGCCACCGCCGACCGGATCGCGGAGCACACCACCACGCTGCTGGCCAACGACGGTGCGCTGCTGCCGCTGTCGCGCCGCTCGCACAAGAACCTGCTGGTGGTGGGCGCCGATCCGGCCTCACCGTCCGGTACGACGGGGCCGCCGACCACCACCCTGGCCGGAGAGTTCAACGAGCTGGGGTACACGGCGACCGCCCTGTCCACCGGCACCACGCCGACGCGGGCGAACATCGACGCGGCGGTGGCGGCCGCGCAGGGCAAGGACGCGGTGATCGTGGGGACGTACAACGTCACGGCGACGAGTTCACAGCGGACCCTGGTGAGCGAGCTGGCGGCGACCGGCGTCCCGGTGATCACGGTCGCGATCCGCAACCCGTACGACATCGCCCGGCTGGCCGGGACCGGATACGCGGCGAGCCTGGCCTCGTACTCCTGGACCGACGTCGAACTGCGGGCGGCGGCCCGGGTGATCGCGGGCCGGGCAGAGCCGGAGGGGAGGCTCCCGGTGCCGGTGCAGCGCGCGGACGACCCCTCGCAGGTGCTGTACCCGGTGGGCTACGGGCTGACGTACTAGACGGTTCCCGCGCCGGCGGCGGCCCATGAACGGGCCGCCGCCGGCGCGGGGCGCCGTTACGGGCGCCTGGTGCCGAGCCGGTGCTCGGTCGTCAGGTCCTTCTTGTCGAGCCGCGCGTCGAACTTCGCGAGCGGCTTGGCCTTCGCCGGGTCGGCCTGGACGGCGGCCGGGGCGACGCCCGCCCAGCGCAGGATGGCGGCGGTGGCGGTGGCGTTCTCCGCCGAGGCCAGACCGGCGACGTTCGAACCGTGGTTGCCGCCGGGCACCGTGAAGACATAGCTGTCACGGGCGCCCGCACCGAGCCGGAAGCGCTCGGCGCCCCACGGGTCGTTCTGCCCGTACACGTACAGCATGTGGCTGGCGTGGTGCTTCACCCAGGTGTCGACGTCGCGCATCACCGAGGGCTGGAACTTCATCGGGATGGAGCTCGGCACGAAGTTGCGCGGCGGCTGGTAGCCGTAACGGCTGAGCCCGCCGAGCCAGGGCTGCTTGATGTCGGGCGACCCGAGCTGGGTGCCGGCCTGGTAGTAGTACGGCGTGTAGTTCGCCAGGCCCTGGTCCGCGTAGGCGGAGAAGCCGGAGATCGAGTCGATCGAGTCCCAGATCGCCTGGTCGGTCGCGCTCTCGGCGTCGGCCGGGATGGTGTCGCAGTCGGCGAGCAGGCTGTACTGCCAGTACGCCCAGATGTAGTCCATGACGACGGCCTCGTAGGCCTTGTCGAGGCTGCCGACGGTGGTGAAGGTGTAGCCGTTGTCGGCGGCGTACTGCTCGTACTTCTTCTCCAGCGGCTCCCGGCGGACCAGCGCCTCGCGCTGCACGCCCTCCAGCTTGTCGCGGCACTCCTTGGTGCCGACGGTGGCGAAGAACCGGTCGTACGCCGAGTCCTCCTTGTTGACCACGTCGTTGGGAGCGACGTACGCGACGACGCCGTCCATGTCCTTCGGGTAGAAGCGCTCGAAGTAGGTCGCGGTCATACCGCCCTTGGAACCGCCGGTGGTCAGCCAGTTCTTGGAGTAGATCCCCTTCAGCGCGGTGAAGACCCGGTGCTGGTCACTGGCCGCCTGCCAGATGTCGAGCTTGGACCAGTCGGCGGGCGACGGGCGCGACGGGGTGAAGAACCGGTACTCCAGCGAGACCTGGTTGCCGTCGATGATGCGGGTCGGCTCCGAGCGGCTGGGGTTGGTGGAGACGTTGTAGCCGCTGGTGAAGAACACCGTCGGGCGGGAGGTGTCCTTGTGCAGCAGGGTGATGCGCTGCTGGAACGTTCCCTTGGACGGGTGCCGGTGGTCGACCGGCTGCGTGTAGTTGAGTACGAAGTAGCGGTATCCCGCGTACGGCTTCTCCTCGATGAGACTCATTCCCGGGATGGCCAGGATGCGGTCCTTGATGTCCGTGCTCGTGCCACTGTCACTGACGGCGGAACGGACCGCGGCCGGCTCTGCGGCGGTGGCCGCCCCGGCCGAGGCACCCGTCGCACTCACTGTGCCGATGAGCACCGCCAGCGACAGGAACCCTCTGAGCGCCTTACGCATTCACCCTCCCCATGATTCACAACAGACGTCGTGAACCTAGCGGGGCGATACCCGTACCACCAGCCCCTGTTGCCCGGGCATGTGCTCGTGTCACCCGGTCAGCACAGGATCCAGCCCGTCGTCCCGGTCTTCCCCGCGATCGTGCCCGAGGCCCGGACGCAGCGGTTCAGCGCGTGGACGGTCACCGGTCCGGCCTGCTGGGTGAAGGAGCCGCTGTCGACGACGGGCCGGCCGCCGCGGGGCTGGACCTGTACGGACATCCGGCGGCGCTTGCCGGGCTTGGCCGCGACGGCGGTGGCGCAGACGTAGGCGCGGGTCCGGTAGACGCGCAGCTCTCCCGTCGCGAACTTCACCGTCTTCGCGGGCCGTCCGGCACAGACCGAGGCGGCATCGGCACTGCTCGCCTCCACGCCGCCGACGACGAGCCCGAGGGCGGTCGCCAGAGCAAGGGCGAGCAGGCGGAACGGGACCCCGCGTACCGAGCGCCCGCCATGTCCTTCAGTCCCTGTGGTCACCAGCAACCCCATCACCTCATCGAACGCCCGCGCCCCTATCCGACACCTGGACGCGCACACGTGTACGTGCGTACGACGCGGGAGGCCATCCGGAGGTTGCACCCGGCGCGGTCCGCATTCCGCGCAGCCGGATCGGCACACGATGGGCCCAACAGGACAGAGCCGCACGAAAGGCAGGAACCGCTATGACCCCACTCCGCACCGCCGGGCGCCCCCGTGGCCGGCGCGTCATCGGCCGCACGCTGCTCGCCGCCGCCCTCCTGACCGCGGTGGCCGCCGTCCCGGCCGCCGCCGTCACTCGGGGCGCACCGACCGCGGCGACGGCCCGCAGCGCACTCGCGGCCCCGGCGTACCAGCAGGTCGCCGACTTCTACGGCGCGTACATCGACGCGGTCGCCACCGAGGGCGGCGGCGGACTGGCCACCTCGCTGCGGGACTTCTACCTGACGTCCGGCCTGCGCGCCGAGCTGCGCGACTGGGAGGCGGCCAACCACGCCGATGGTGTGCTGCGCGCCCAGAACACCCCGGCGGCCTTCCGGGTCACCGCGGGCGACAGCGGCGCCGGCCACACCTGGTCGACGGTCCGGCTCACCTGGGGGTCGGCGACCGACCCCACGTACACGTATCTGAAGGTGCAGTCGGACCTGACGACCGGAAAGATCTCCGGCATCCGCGAGTAGCACCGAACCCGCCGCAGGGCCTGCGGTTCACACTCCCGCGGGCTCGTCCTCCCCTATGAAGGTGCGCCACAGCACGGCGTAGTGCCCGTCCCGGGCGAGGAGTTCGTCGTGGGTGCCGTCCTCGACGACCCGGCCGTGGTCCATCACCACGACCCGGTCGGCGCGGGCGGCGGTGGTGAGGCGGTGGGCGACGACGAGGGTGGTGCGCCGGCCCGCGAGGCGGTCGGTCGCCTGGTTGACCAGGGCCTCGCTGGCGAGGTCCAGGGACGCGGTGGCCTCGTCGAGCAGCAGGATGTCGGGGTCGACGAGCTCGGCGCGGGCGAGCGCGATCAGCTGGCGCTGGCCGGCCGAGAGGTTGCGGCCCCGTTCGGCGACCTCGTGGAGGTAGCCGCCGTCCAGGGTGGCGATCATGTCGTGCGCGCCGACCGCCCTGGCTGCCGCCTCCACCTCGGCGTCGGTGGCCTCCGGCCGCCCGTACGCGATGGCGTCACGCACCGTACCGGCGAAGAGGTACGCCTCCTGCGGTACGACCCCGAGCCGGTGCCGGTACGCGGTGAGGCCGAGGTCGCGCAGATCGGTGCCGTCCGCGGTGACCCGGCCGCCCGTCGGGTCGTAGAACCGGGCGACGAGCTTGACGAGGGTGGACTTGCCCGCGCCGGTCTCGCCGACGAACGCGACCGTCTGCCCGGCCGGGATGTGCAGGTCGATTCCGGTGAGCGCGGCCTCCTCGCCGCCGTACGCGAAGGACACGTCCTCGAACGCGATCTCGCCGCGCAACGACAGCACGTCCAGCGGTTCGTCCCGGTCGTTGGTGGACGTCGGCTCCTGGAGGAGTTCCTGGATGCGGCCGAGGGAGACGGTGGCCTGCTGGTAGCCGTCGAAGACCTGCGAGAGCTGCTGCACGGGCGCGAAGAACAGGTCGATGTAGAGCAGGTAGGCGACCAGCGCACCGGTGGTGAGCGTGCCGTTGTCGACCCGGCCCGCGCCGACGATCAGTACGGCGGCGGCGGCCACCGCCGACAGCAGCTGCACGAACGGGAAGTACACGGAGATCAGCCACTGGCCGCGGACCCGGGCCTCGCGGTAGTGGTCGCTGCGCGCGGCGAACCGGGCGGCGCCGTCCCGCTCGCGGCGGAAGGCCTGCACGATGCGGAGGCCGGAGACGGACTCCTGGAGGTCGGCGTTGACGACGCTGATGCGCTCACGGGCCAGCTCGTACGCCTTGACGCTCTTGCGGCGGAAGAAGAACGTGCCGACGACGAGGACCGGCAGCGTCGCGAAGACGACCAGGGCCAGCTCCACGTCGAGGACCAGCAGCGCGACCATGATGCCGAAGAACGTGACGACGGAGACGAACGCCGTGACCAGACCGGTCTGGAGGAACGTGGACAGGGCGTCCACGTCGGTCGTCATCCGGGTCATGATCCGGCCGGTCAGTTCGCGCTCGTAGTAGTCCAGGCCGAGGCGCTGGAGCTGCGCGAAGATCTTCAGCCGCAGCGAGTAGAGCACCCGCTCGCCGGTGCGGCCCGTCATCCGGGTCTCGCCGACCTGGGCCGCCCACTGCACGAGCACGACGAGGAGGCCGAACGCGGAGGCGGTCCAGACCGCGCCGAGCGCCAGCTGGGTGACTCCCTCGTCGATGCCGTTCCTGATCAGCACCGGCAGCAGCAGTCCCGCCCCGGCGTCCACGGCCACCAGCGCCAGGCTCACCAGCAGCGGCAGTCCGAAGCCACGCAGCAGCCGGCGGAGTCCGTAGGACTTCTCCGCGTGCACGGCGCGGGCCTCGTCGACATCCGGGGTGTCGGTCGCCGGGGGCAGGGCCTCGACCTGGGCGAGGAGCTCGGGGGTGGCGGGTGTGCCGGCCGCGTCGGTCTCGCGCTCCTCCTCCTTGCGGACCCACAGCTCGGGGGTGATGCCGCGCTCGGCGTCGTATTCCGCGTCGATCTCCTCCTGGAGTGCGCGGTCCCCGGCCCGGTCGGTGGCGGCGCCCCTGGGCAGATGGCCGGGCGAGGTGCCGCCCAGCTCGTCCGGGTCGGTGAGCAGGCGCCGGTAGAGCGCGGAGCGGCGCTCCAGCTCCTCGTGGGTGCCGATGTCGGCGAGCCGTCCGTCCTCCAGGACGGCGATCCGGTCCGCGAGGTTGAGCGTGGAGCGGCGGTGGGCTATCAGCAGGGTCGTGCGGCCGGCCATGACCTGCCGCAGCGCCTCGTGGATCTCGTGCTCGACGCGGGCGTCGACGGCTGAGGTGGCGTCGTCGAGGAGGAGCAGCCGGGGGTCGGTGAGGATGGCGCGGGCGAGTGCGACGCGCTGGCGCTGGCCGCCGGAGAGGGTGAGCCCGTGCTCGCCGACCTTGGTGTCGTAGCCGGCGGGGAGCTCGGCGATGAACCGGTCGGCCTGGGCGGAGCGGGCGGCCTGCTCGATCTGTTCGTCGGTGGCGCCGGGGAGTCCGTAGGCGATGTTGGCGCGGATGGTGTCGGAGAACAGGAAGCTGTCCTCCGGTACGAGTCCGATGGCGGCCCGCAGCGAGTCGAGGGTCAGTTCGCGCACGTCGTGTCCGCCGACGAGGACGGCGCCGTGCGTCACGTCGTAGAACCGGGGCAGCAGCAGCGAGACGGTGGACTTGCCGCTGCCGGACGCGCCGACGACGGCGACGGTCTCGCCGGGCTCGATGGTCAGCGAGAAGCCGTCGAGGACGGGGCGGTCCTCGTCATAGCCGAAGCGCACGTCGTCGAACTCGACGCTGGCCGGGGCGTCGGCGGGGAGCTCCTTGGTGCCGTCCTGCAGGGACGGCTCGGTGTCGATCAGTTCCAGTACGCGCTCCACACCGGCGCGGGCCTGCTGGCCCACGGTGAGGACCATGGCGAGCATCCGGACGGGGCCGACGAGCTGGGCGAGGTAGGTGGAGAACGCGACGAACGTACCGAGGGTGATCTCGCCGCGGGTGGCGAGCCAGCCGCCGAGGGCCAGCATCGCGACCTGGCCGAGCGCGGGGACGGCCTGGAGGGCGGGGGTGTAACGGGAGTTCAGCCGGATGGTGCGCAGCCGGCCGGCGAAGAGTCGGCGCCCGACCTCGCGCAGCTTGCCGGTCTCCTGTTCCTCCTGCCCGAAGCCCTTGACGACGCGGACGCCGGAGACGGCCCCGTCGACGACTCCGGCGACGGCCGCGGCCTGCGACTGGGCGTACCAGGTGGCAGGGAAGAGGCGGGTGCGGGAGCGGCGGGCGATGAACCAGAGGGCGGGGGCGACGGCGACGGCGACGAGGGTCAGCAGCGGCGAGAGCCACGCCATGATCACCAGGGAGATGAGGAAGAGCAGGATGTTCCCGATGGTCATCGGGAGCATGAACAGCAGCCCCTGGATCAGCTGGAGGTCGCTGGTGGCGCGGCCGACGACCTGCCCGGTGGAGAGCTCGTCCTGGCGCCTGCCGTCGAGGCGGGTGATCGTCCCGTACATCTCGGTCCGCAGGTCGTGCTGGACGTCGAGGGCGAGCCGGCCGCCGTAGTAGCGGCGGATGTAGGTGGAGACGTACACGAGCGCGGCCGCGACGATCAGCAGTCCGGTCCAGACGGCCAGGGACCGGGTGTGACCGACGACCACGTCGTCGATGATCACCTTGGTGACCAGCGGGACGAGGGCCATCACCGCCATGCCGCCGAGCGACGAGCCGAGCGCCAGCAGCACGTTGCGCCGGTAGCGCCAGGCGTAACCGCACAGCCTCCGTGCCCAGCCGCCCGGCTGCCCGCCGCTCCCTTGCTCCCCTGCGTCCGACACCCGGTGCCTCCCGATCTTCCTGCTCCGACGCAAGGCACCAACGCGGGGTGCTGCGGATTTCATCCCTCCGCAACAAATACGGGACCTTGGGCGTAGGTCCCCGGCCCCATGCGGGCGCGACGGGGCGGCGCGCGGCGGTCCGGACGTCTCAGTGGGGTTCCTCGGCGACGCGGGAGTCGGTGAGGGTGAGTGCACCGCCGGCCGCGATCAGGCCGACGACGACGGCCAGCACCGCGTAGGTGATCCGCTCGCCGTGGAAGAACGAGGCCACCAGGGCGTCGCTCCAGGTGCCCGCGGGCAGCTGCGTCGTGACCAGCGCGGCGATCAGGGTGCCGACCACGGCGGTGCCGATGCTGCTTCCGACCTCCTGGGCGGTGTCGTTGAGCGCCGTGCCGATCGACGTGCGGTTGGACGGCATCGCGTCGACGAGCGCGATGGCGCAGATCGTCATGACGGTGCGCAGCCCGATCGTCATCACGACCATGCAGACCGCGATGACGCCGTACCCGTGGTCGACCCCCCAGGACAGTCCGGCCAGGGAGCCGGCCAGGCAGGCCGCGCCGACCAGGCAGGCGATGCGGTGGCCGAACCGTGCCGCGAGCCATTCGGACAGGGGGGTCGCGGCGATCATGGTCACGATGAGCGGCAGGTTCGCCAGACCGGCCCGTACGGGGCTCCACCCGTAGGCGTACTGGAAGTGGAGGATCAGGCCGAACATCACGGCGGCCATCGCGATCGCCGTGCCGATCTGCGCGATGGCGGCGCCGCGGACGGTGCCGTCGGAGAAGAGGCGGAGGTCCAGCATGGGCGATGCGCTGCGGCGCTCGTGCCACACGAACGCGATCCCGGCGGCAAGGGCGCCGAGGAGCGAGGCGAGGGTGGTCCCGGAGAGCCAGCCGTGCTCGACGCCACTGGTCAGCGAGTAGCAGGCGAGGCCTATGGTGGCGACGCTCAGGGCGGCGCCCGGCAGGTCGAGCTTGTCGCGGGTCAGGTCCTGCGGCCGGTCGGCCGGGACGCCGCGCCGGACGCCGATGGCCGCGATCAGGGCGATCGGGGCGTTGACGAGCAGGAGCCACTGCCACCGCACGTGGGCCAGGGCGGTGCCGCCGAGCAGTGGGCCGAGGACGAAGCCGGACATGCCGACGATGATCATCAGGGTCATGGCGCGCATCCGCAGCGCCTTGTCGTCGAACAGCCGGAAGACCAGCGAGTTGGTGATGGGGGCCATCGCCGCCGCGGCGATGCCGAGGCCGGCCCGCAGGGTGATGAGCTCCCCCGCGGTGGAGACCGCGGCGACGCCCAGGCTCAACAGGCCGAACACCGCCAGGCCGACCAGCAGCACGCGCCGGCGCCCGAGCCGGTCGGCCATCGATCCCGCCGTCAGCAGCAGGCCGCCGAACGTCAGCGAGTACGCGCCGGTGACCCACTGCAGCGCGGTCGTGCCGCCGCCGAGGTCCCGGCCGATCGTGGGCAGCGCGATCGAGAGCAGCGTGTTGTCGACCATCTCGACGAAGAAGGCCAGACAGAGCGCGGCCAGGGGTATCCATGCGGCGCGCAGGGACGGATAGGTGCGTGGCGCGGTGGGCGCGGTGGCAGTGGTGGTCATGGCGGGCCTCCTTTCGGAACGCCGCCGACTATCGAACGACGTTCTACAATGGAACGTGGTTCGACCATAGAACGTGGTTCGATAAATATGCAAGCTGTGATTGGATGGGCTCCATGACAGGCCCGCGACCACGACCCGCCGATCGCCCTTCCCGGGGACGTCAGCGTGGGTCGCACTCGATCGAGGCCGTACTCACCGCGGCCGTGGCCCTGCTCGACGAAGCGGGCGCACCGGCGCTGACTCTCCGCGCCCTCGCGGCCCGGCTCGGCACCGGCGTCGGCAGCATCTACTGGTACGTCTCGGGCAAGGACGATCTGCTCGACCGCGCCATCGACCACGTGCTCGGCGGGGTGCTGGCCGCAGTCGAGGGGCAGGAGGACAGCGGCGACCCGATCGACGACCTGCGCGTGATGGCCGTCACCCTGTTCGACGCGGTCGTGGACCGGCCGTGGCTGGGTGCGCACTTCATGCGCAACATCGACGTCGAGGGCAACGCGTTGCGGCTCTACGAGGAGCTGGGGCAGCGGACGCTCCGACTCGACCTCACGCCGCGGCAGCGGTTCCACGCCGTGACGGCGATCGTGGGTGTCGTGGTCGCCAACGCCGCCGACCTGGGGCAGGAGCCGCCCCAGGAGGTGGTCGACGGCCTCGTGGACCGCGACGAGTTCCTCGGCCGCTACGCCGCGACATGGCGTGCGCTCGACGCCGGGAGCTATCCGTTCGTGCACGACATCGTCGACGAGTTCGACGGGCACGACGACAAGGAGCAGTTCCTCGCCGTGCTGGAGCTGACCCTGACGGGCCTCCGCCTTCAGGCCGAGGCGGGCCGTCGTCTTCGGGCCGGGTCCTGATACCGGGACGACCGTCCCGGTCCGGAACCGGGCTCCTTGAGCGCGGCGGTGACGTCCTTCGACAGCCGGCCGGCGAGTCCGGCCCCGGCGCACCCTCCGGAGTCGACCCGTGGACGGCCGGAAAGCCGTACGCAAGAGTGCCCGGGCCCTGAGGGTCCCGGGCACTTCCGCGAGACGGCCCTTAGAGGTGCGTCGGCTCGAACATCCGCAGCAGTGCCGGGAGCACGACGACCGAGGGGCCGGGCGCGGCGAGGGACTTGGCCAGGTCGTCGGCGAGCGTCTCGGGGCTCGTACGGACCGCGGGTACGCCGAAGGACTCGGCGAGGGCGACGAAGTCCGGGCGGGACAGTTCCGTCGCGCTGGTCTCGCCGAAGGCGTCGGTCATGTATTCGCGCAGGATGCCGTAGCCGCCGTCGTCGACGATCAGCCAGGTGACCGGGAGGTCGTACTGGCGGGCGGTGGCGAGTTCCGCGATCGAGTACATCGCGCCGCCGTCGCCGGAGACCGCGAGGACCGGCTTCGTCACGTCGGCGGCGGCCGCGCCGATGGCCGCAGGGAAGGCGTAGCCGAGGCCGCCGGAGCCCTGGGCGGAGTGCATGGTGTTGGGGTGGCGGGCGTCGAAGGCGGCCCAGGCCCAGTAGGCGAGGATCGTCATGTCCCAGAAGCTGGGGGACGTGTCGGGCAGGGCGGCCCGGATCCCGGCGACGAGGTGCTGTTCCAGGGTCAGTTCCTGGGCGGCGATCCGGTCCCGTACCCGGCCGAGCACCGCTGTGACGCGCTCGGCGGCGGCCGGGTCCTCGCGCGGGGTGACCGCTTCGAGGAGGTCGGAGAGGGCGTCGCGGGCATCGGCGTGGATGCCGAGGGCCGGGTGGTTGGACTCCAGCTTCCCGGCATCGGCCTCGATCTGCACGACCCGGCCACGCGGGGCGAACGTGTAGTAGTTCGAGGAGAGCTCGCCCAGGCCGGAGCCGACGACGAGCAGGACGTCGGCGTCCTCCAGGAAGTCCGTCGTGTGCCGGTCCTCGATCCAGGACTGGAGCGAGAGCGGGTGCTCCCACGGGAAGGCGCCCTTGCCGCCGTAGGTGGTGACGACCGGCGCGCTGACCTTCTCCGCGAGGGCGCGCAGCTTGCCGGACGCGTCGGAGCGCACGACTCCGCCGCCTGCGATGATCGCCGGACGCTCCGCGTTCGACAGCAGGTGGGCCGCGACCGCGATGAGCTCGGGGCGGGCGTGCACCTCGCGCGGTGTGGCGTCCATCGCCGTGACGACGGGCAGCGTCGTTTCGGCGATGAGCACGTCCTGCGGGATCTCGATCCAGACCGGGCCGTGCGGGGCCGTGAGCGCGGACTCCCAGGCGGCGGCGATCGCGGACGGGATCTGCGAGGCGGTACGGACGGTGTGGACCGACTTCACGATGTCGCGGAACGACGCCTTCTGGTCGCGCAGCTCGTGCAGGTAGCCGTGGCGGCCGCCGCCCAGGCCCGCGGTCGGGATCTGACTGGAGATCGCCAGCACGGGGGCGGACGCGGCCGCCGCCTCCTGGAGGGCGGCGAGCGAGGTGAGCGCGCCGGGGCCTGTGGACAGGAGGAGCGGGGCGACCTCGCCGGTGATGCGCCCGTAGGCGTCGGCGGCGAAGCCCGCGTTGTTCTCGACGCGCAGGCCTACGTACGTGAGGGACGAGCGGCGCAGCGCGTCGAACATGCCCAGGGCGTGCTGCCCGGGCAGGCCGAAGACGGTGGTCGCGCCGAGGCCCTGGAGGGTCTCGACGACGAGGTCGCCGCCGTTGCGTCCGGTCGGGGGGCTCAGGGCGGCGGCGATCTGCCCGGGGGTGAGCTCGGGCCGCTCGTCGTGGTGGTCGTGGCTCACTTCTGGCGGGCCTCCGCGATCTGCCGGGTCATGATCGTCGTCAGCTCGTACGCGGTGTGCGAGGCGGCGACGGAGGTGATCTCGGCGTGATCGTACGCGGGGGCGACCTCGACCAGGTCGGCGGAGACCAGGTTGCAGGAGGACAGCCCGCGCACGATCTCCAGCAGCTCGCGGGAGGTGAGGCCGCCGGCCTCGGGGGTGCCGGTGCCGGGGGCGTGTGCCGGGTCCAGCACGTCGATGTCGATGGAGATGTAGAGCGGCCGGTCGCCGATGCGCTGACGCAGCTGGTCGGCGATCTCGTCGACACCACGCCGCATCACGTCGGCGGAGGTGACGATGCCGAAGCCCATCTTGGCGTCGTCGGTGAGGTCCTGCTTGCCGTACAGCGGGCCGCGGGTGCCGACGTGGGAGAGCGCGGAGGTGTCGAGGATGCCTTCCTCGACGGCCCGGCGGAACGGGGTGCCGTGGGTGTACTCGGCGCCGAAGTAGGTGTCCCACGTGTCGAGGTGTGCGTCGAAGTGGAGGAGTGCGACGGGTCCGTGCTTCTTGGCGACGGAGCGCAGCAGCGGCAGCGCGATGGTGTGGTCGCCGCCGAGCGTCATCAGCCGGGCGCCGGTGCCGAGGAGATCGTCGGCCGCGGCCTCGATCGTCTCGACGGCCTCGTTGATGTTGAAGGGGTTGGCGGCGATGTCCCCGGCGTCGGCGACCTGCGCGAGGGCGAACGGCGAGGCGTCCTGTGCCGGGTTGTACGGGCGGAGCAGCCGCGAGGCCTCCCGGATCGCGTTGCCGCCGAAGCGGGCGCCGGGCCGGTAGGAGACACCCGAGTCGAAGGGCACACCGACGACGGCGACGTCCGTCGTCCCGACCTCGTCGAGGCGGGGCAGCCGGGCGAACGTCGCGGGCCCGGCGTACCGCGGGACGCGGGAGGAGTCGACGGGGCCGCGCGGCGCTTCGTTGCTGCTCATGAGGTGGGGGCCTTTCCTTCGGTTCCTTCGGTGACGCGCTGTTTCGAGTGTGCCGGATCCCTCGCAACGGCACGGAAACAGGCATACGGGTCCGCTGACGACGCTAGGCGGCGGGGCGGCAACCCTGAAGTGTATGTTTCATCCATTCTTGCCTCGCCGAACGGATGAAACATCCATGCCCCACGCCCCCGCGGGACCGCCCACCCCGCCCGACGCCCCCGCGGGACCGCCCACCCCGCCCGTTCCGCTGGCCGGGCTGCTGGCCCTGGAGGAGCTCGGGCTGCGCAGGATCGCGGGGCCGGCCGATGCCGAGCTGCTGTGGGTGCACACCTCGGAGATGGCGGACCCGTACCCGTATCTCCTCGGCGGTGAGCTGCTGCTGAGCGCCGGGGTGCTGCTCACGGACCCGGACACCTATGTGGCCCGGCTGGTGGAGGCGGGGGCGGCGGCGCTCGGTTTCGGGGTGCGGCCGGTGCACGACACGGTGCCACCGGAGCTGGTGGCGGCGTGCGACCGCCATGGGCTGCCGCTGGTGGAGGTGCCGCCCGGGACCCCGTTCACCGCGATCGCGCGGGCGGTCTGGGCGCTGATGGCCGAGGCCCGCCACCGTGAGCTGCGCCGGGTGACCCGTGCCCAGCAGGCGCTGGCGACGGCGGCGGCCCGCCCGGACCCGGTTCCCGCGGTGCTGCACCAGCTGGCGGTCCGGCTGTCGGGGCGGGCCGCCCTGCTGACGGCCGAGGGCGAGGAGCTCCACGCGGCGGGCCGGCCGCCGTCCCCGCAGGTGCGGGCGGCGCTGGCCAGGCTCTCCCGGGTGGTCGCCCCGTCCGTCCGCCCCGCCCCCGCATCGGCCACCGACACCGCGGGCGCCGCCCACCTGTCGGCGTACGCGCTGGGCGGCGGGCAGGGACTCGCCCTGACCCTGGCGACGGACCACCGCGAGCCGGGCGACCACACCATCGCCGGGGTCGCGGTCGTCCTGCTCTCCCTGCTGGCCGCCCCACACCAGGGCGCCGACGAGGCCGGCCGCTCGGCGGCACTGGTCCGGCTGCTCCTGGGCGCGGACCCGGCGGACGTCGCGCCGCTGCTGGGCGGCGACGGGCGGTGGACGGTGGTGCACGCGCGCCGCAGCGGCGGCGAAGCGGTGGACCCGCTCGCGGCGGGCGCACTCGGCGCCGCCCTGGGCTCGGCGCTCGTGGACGCGGGCCGGGGCGCCGAGGCGGTACGGGTCCTGGTCCCCGGCGGTGACCGGATCACCCAGCAGCCGGGCTGGACGCTCGGTGCCTCGGCCCCCGCCCCGGCCGACGCCCTGGACGCCGCCGACACCCAGGCAGCGCGGGCACTCGGCCGGGCGGAGGCGACCCGCACCCCGCTGGCCGTGGACACGCCGGTCACCGGTCTCGCCGCCCTGCTCCCGCCCGGCCCGGCGGCCGCTCACGCCCGTGCTCTCCTCGCCCCGCTCACCGCGCCGCTCGCCGAGACCCTGCGCTGCTGGCTCTCCCTGCACGGCAGCTGGGACCGTACGGCGGTGGCCCTGTCCGTCCACCGCAACACCGTCCGTCAACGCATCGCGCGGTGCGCGGTGTTGCTGGGCGTGGACCTGGACGACATGGACGTACGTACGGAGTTGTGGCTCGCCCTTCGGCAGGAGTGAGCCGCGGCCCGCGCGGCCGCTGGCCGCCAACCGCCCTTGACTTAGAGTGCGTTCCAGCATCTAGCGTCCCCCTCATGACGACACCTCAGCACAAGATCGGATCGGGCTTCGGCGCCCGCAGCACCGCGGAAGACGTCCTGAGCGGGATCGATCTGTCCGGCAGCACCGCGATCGTCACCGGTGGTTACTCGGGGCTCGGCCTGGAGGCAACCCGTGCACTGGCGGCTGCCGGAGCCCGCGTCGTCGTCCCCGCCCGGCGACGGGCGGTCGCTCAGGAGGCGGTCGAGGGCATCGACGGCGTGGAGACCGACGACCTCGACCTGGCCGACCTCGACAGCGTCCGCGGTTTCGCCGAGCGGTTCCTGGCCTCCGGGCGCGACATCGACATCGTGATCAACAACGCCGGGATCATGGCCTGCCCCGAGACACGGGTCGGCCCGGGGTGGGAGGCACAGTTCGCCATTAACCACCTCGGTCACTACGCGCTGATCAACCACCTCTGGCCGGCGATCGCCCGCGGTGGCGCGCGCGTGGTCGCCGTGTCCTCCGGTGCCCACGGCATGGGGATGCGCTGGGACGACGTGCACTTCGAGCGCGGCTACGACAGATGGGCGGCGTACGGGCAGGCGAAGGCGGCCAACGTACTGTTCGCCGTACACCTCGACGCACTCGGCCGCGACGCCGGAGTCCGGGCCTTCGCCGTGCATCCGGGCAGCATCCTCACCCCGCTCCAACGCCACCTCGCGAAGGCGGACATGGTCGACGCGGGCTGGATCGACGAGAACGGCACCCCGACCGATCCCACCTTCAAGACGCCCGGCCAGGGCGCGGCAACGCAGGTCTGGGCGGCGGCCTCTCCCCAACTGGCGGGCATGGGCGGCGTGTACTGCGAGGACTGCGACATCGCCGAGCCGGCCGCCGATGGAACGGAAGGCGGCGTGCACGCCCACTCGACCGACCCCGAACAGGCCGCCCGGCTTTGGGCGTTGTCGGCCGACCTCACGGGCGTCGACGCTTTCGCGGCGGCCCGCTGAGGGCTGCCCTGCTGCGGATGACCGCGCCGCACACGGTCCTGGCGGCCCGGTCACCGACCGGGCCGCCGTCAGGTCAGGCTCAGCACTCGGTGGGGTCCGGAGACCCGGTGGGCCCGTCGGGCCGGCCGCGAGACGTATCCCGCGCCGCCTCCGGGGACGCAGCTCTGCTCAGGGCAGCGCCGAAGGAGTACGGACACTGCACGCTGAGCCGGCGGCCTCTTTGAGCCATTCCTGTTCCGCTTCCCGTTCCGTTTCAGATTCCGCTTCCCGGGACGGCACAACGAGCAGCCGCCACCCGCTACGACGAGGAGCCCGCCCCCGCAGTGAATCCTGCGGCGACGGACTCCCCGGCGAACGGTCAGGCGGAGATGCCGTGGATCAGCACTGAGCGCTCAACGGCAGGTTGCCGCGCTTGTCGCCCGTGAAGTAGATGCCACTGGAGTAGCCCCACTTCTCGGCGGCGTAGTTGTACACCTTGATCCAGATGTTGTGCGTGACGCCCTCGGCGGTCACGGTGTCGCCGTAGGTCCAGCACAGCGCCGCGTGGTTACCCGTCCCCAGGGTCCCGATCAGGGACGATGCCGTGTGCGGACCCGTGCGATGGTTGACTCTCGCCCACACGTTGACCGTGTAGGACGCCGCCGTGGCCGACGGCGCCGCAACTGCCGCCGCCCGGCTCGTACTCACGGCCGTGTCCCCCGACGGCTGCGGAGCCGCGGTCGCGGTCCCCGCAGTCGCCGTCAGCGCCCCGGCCAGCAGCGCTCCGCCCACGATCAGGGCGCGCGGACGTGTCATGACCTTCTTCATGTGATCCCCCGTTGAAGATGCCTGTCCCGCCTCGGGCGGGACCTGTGTGGCCGCCGGTTTCCGTGGCCACCTGACACCAACAGCTTGCGTACCGAGCGGCCGGCTGCCCAGCCCATATGGCCGGATGGACCGATTCCTCCCGGCCGTACGGCTGAATCGCCACCCTTGCCGTATCGGGCACGCGACGCTATCGGATCCCCCTGCGCACGGCCGGGCGGGCGGATCCCCCGGCCTCGTCACTCCCTCCGAAGCGGGACCTCCCGCATCAGCCAGGCCGCCAGGAAGATCACGGCCCCGAGCAGCGCGGCGCCGAGCAGCACCCCGTGCAGGCCCTCGGTGACCGCTGTCCGTACCGCGTCCCGGACCTCGTCCGGCATCCCGCGCACCGCCTCGGGCGTCCAGGCCGTACCGCCTTCGGGCATACCGGCCGAGTGGACCCGGCTCGTGTACACGGCGCCGAGCACCGCGATGCCCAGCGAACTCCCGATCGTGCGGACGAGGGTGGCGGTTCCCGTGGCGGCGCCCATGTCGCGCGGCGTCGCGCTGTTGATGGTGACGAGCAGCGTGCTCTGCATCAGCAGGCCCATGCCTGCGCCCAGCACGAGAGTCAGTGCGGAGGTCGCCGCCGTGGGAGTCGTGGTGCCGGTCGTCAGCAGCGCAAGCGCGCCCACGACCGTCAGTGCACCGCCGAGGATGGGATAGGGGCGGTAGCGGCCGCCGTTGGCGAGGAGCCGCCCGATCAGGAGTTGCGCGCCGAACATCCCCGCCATCAGCGGGAGCAGCAGCATGCCACTGGCCGTCGAGGACGCGCCGCGGACGAACTGCATGTACTGCGGCAGGTAGGCGGACGCCCCGAGCATGGCGGCGCCCGCCAGGAACGTGAGCACCTGGGCGACCGTGAAGTTGCGGTCGGCGAACAGCCGGGGCGGGATGATCGGTTCGGCGGCACGCCGCTCGACCCGGGCGAACCAGGCCAGGGCGACGGCGCCGGTCACGCCTAGGCCGATGATCTGCGGTGACGACCAGGCGTACGTCGTACCGCCCCAGCTGCCCAGCAGGGTGAGGGCCAGGATGGCGGCGCAGAGCAGGCCGGCCCCCGCGTAGTCGATCTGCGCCTTGACCCGCTCGGTGTGCAGGCGCAGGCGCAGCCCGACGACGAGCAGGGCGAGCGCGCCGATCGGGACGTTGACGTAGAAGACCCAGCGCCAGTTCAGCTGGTCGGTGAGGAGGCCGCCGAGCAGCGGCCCGCCGACCAGCGCGACCGGCATCATGGCCCCGATCATCGCCTGCGAGCGGCCCGCCTGGGAGGGCGGCAGCATGACACCGATGATGGAGATCGCGCCGACCATGAGGCCGCCCGCGCCGAGTCCCTGCACGGCCCGGAAGGCGATGAGCTGGCCCATGTCCTGGGCGAGCCCGGAGAGTACGGAGCCCGCGAGGAACACCGTGATCGACCAGATGAAGCTGCCCTTGCGCCCGTACAGGTCGCCGAGCTTGCCCCAGATGGGAGTGGAGAGGGAGGCGGTCAGCAGATAGGCGGTCACCACCCAGGACAGGTGGTCGAGGCCTCCCAGGTCGCCGACGATCGTGGGCAGGGCGGTGCCGACGATCGTGCCGTCGAGCAGGCCGAGCATCAGACCGAGGAGGAGGCCGAACAGGACGAGTTTCGACGGGCCTCCGCTCTCGTCGGCGGGTGGCTCGGTGGCCTCAGGTCCTTGCCGGTCGTGCGTGTCGCTCGTGTGCTGGCTCATGGTCGCCCCGTATCCGGTGATGAGTCGTCAGGCCGCGTACGGGGCTGCGGCCCTGGCGTCCCGCAGCGCGTGCGCCCACCAGGCCAGCTGGTCCAGCAGCGCCTTGGCCGCCGCGTCGACCTGGGCGTCGTCGACGGTGCCGTCCGTACCGAACAGTCCGTAGGCGTTGTGGAAGCTGACCGTGTTGCGGATGGTCGTGGCGTTCAGCTCGGCCATGACGACGCGGAGCTGTTCCACGGCGCGCAGGCCGCCGGAGAGGCCGCCGTAGGAGACGAAGGCGATCGGCTTGGCGTGCCACTGCTCGTTGTGCCAGTCGATGGCGTTCTTCAGCGACGCGGGAAAGCTGTGGTTGTACTCCGGTGTGACGAAGACGAACGCGTCGGCTGCCGCGAGGCGCGGTGACACCAGGGCGAGGGCCTCCTCCGTACCCGGCGCCGGCGGCTGCCCGAACGCGGGCAGGACGGTGGGCAGCGGGGTCTCGGCGAGGTCCACGACATCCGTCGTCATGTCGTCGCGCTGGGACAGGTGTCCCTTCAGCCACTGGATGACGACGGGAGCGAAGCGGCCCTCGCGGGTGCTGCCGACGACGACGGCGACGCGGAGATGCGGGCGGGTGCTGGTCATGGGTCCCCCTGGAAGCAATGAATGAGGAAGCGGCGATCGGAAGCAGTGGATGTGTACTGCGTATCCCGTGGCGTACAACGTACACGTCCATGTGTACGTCGTCTACTGACGGATACGCTGTACGCTGACCGCCTATCGAGAGGAGCCCGTCCATGGCCGGCCAGAAGAAGGACAGCGGCAAGGACGGCCGGACGGGCAGCAGGACGGGGCCGGACACGTCCCTCTGGCAACGCCTGGAGCAGCCGGCGGCCGCACCCCGCGCCTCGCTCACCCTGGAGCGGATCGGGGCCGTCGCCGTGGAGATCGCCGACGCGGAGGGCTTCGCCGCCGTCACCATGCGCAGGCTCGCCACGGAACTGGGCGTCGCCCCCATGGCCGCCTACCGTCACGTCTCCGGCAAGGACGACCTGTGGGCGCTGATGGCCGAGCGGGTGGCCACGGAGATGCGGATCCCCGACGAGGTGACCCAGTGGCGCGAGGTGCTGCGCACGTTCGGGCTGCTGACCCGGGACACGATGCTGCGGCACCCGTGGGTGGGGCAGCTGCCCACCCATCTCTTCGTGCTCACGCCCGGCCGGCTGGCCATCGCCGAACGGCAGCTGGCGGCGCTCGACGGACTCGGCCTCGACGAGGACGCGATGATGGTCGCGTTCCGAACGGTCAGCGCCTTCGCGCACGGTGCGGGTCAGTCGGAGGTGGCCCTGCGGGAGTGGACGGAGTCGGCGGGCTGGTCGTCCGGCGACGAGACCCGGCTGGGCCTGGCGCCGCAGATGATGTACCTGATGGACACCGGCCGCTATCCCACGTACAAGCGCTACGGGCTGCGGGCCACCCGCAAGGACGACGCGACCTGGGCGTTCGAGACGGGCCTGGACTGCGTGCTGGACGGGATCGCCGCCCGGTTCGGCATCTGAGGGGGCCGGCGCCAGGGACCGGGGAGGGGCGGTCGGCACCCTCCCCTTCGGCGTGCTCAGCATCACCTTCGGCGTGCTCAGCATCACCTTCGGCGTGCTCAGCATCACCCTGGACAGCTTCGGTGACCGCCGGGTAACTTTTAACCAAGGCTGAGCAAGCGCTTAGCCAAGCCCAGCGAAGCCGACCAGGGAGGCACCCCGTGCGCCGTACGGTATTCAACGAGGACCACGAGGCGTTCCGGGAGACCATCCGCGCCTTCATCGCGGCCGAGGTCGTGCCCGTGTACGACGACTGGTTCGCGGCCGGCCAGGCCCCGCGCGACTTCTACCTGAAGCTCGGCGAGCTGGGTGTCTTCGGCATCACGGTGGACGAGGAGTACGACGGCGCGGGCATCGACTCGCACAAGTACGAAGCCGTCATATACGAGGAGACCGCCCGCGCGGGTGTGTCCTTCGGCGGCTCCGGCGTGCACACGCTGCTCGGCCTGCCCTACATCAAGATGCTCGCCACCGACGAGCAGAAGAAGCGCTGGCTGCCGAAGTTCACCACCGGCGAGGAGATGTGGGCCCTCGCGATGACCGAGCCGGGCACCGGTTCCGACGTCGCGGGCATGAAGACCACCGCCAAGCTCTCCGAGGACGGCACGCACTACGTCCTCAACGGCTCCAAGACCTTCATCACCGGCGGCGTGCACGCCGACCGTGTGATCGTCTGCGCCCGTACCTCCGCCCCGCGCGAGGACGACCGCCGCTTCGGCATCTCCCTCTTCGCCGTCGACACCAAGTCCGCGGGCTACTCGATCGGCCGCAAGCTCGACAAGCTGGGCCTGCGGGTCTCCGACACCGCCGAGCTGGCGTTCGTCGACGTCAAGGTCCCGGTCGAGGACCTGCTCGGCGAGGAGAACAAGGGCTTCGGCTACCTCGGCACCAACCTGGCCTCCGAGCGCTGGGGCATCGCCTTCGGTGCGTACGCGCAGGCCGCGGCCGCCGTCCGCTTCGCCAAGGAGTACGTGCAGGACCGCACGGTCTTCGGCAAGACCGTCGCCTCGTTCCAGAACACCAAGTTCGAACTGGCCGCCTGCCAGGCCGAGGTGGACGCGGCCCAGGCCGTCGCCGACCGCGCGCTGGAGGCGCTGGACGCCGGTGAGCTGACCGCCGCCGAGGCCGCCTCCGCGAAGCTGTTCTGCACCGAGGTCGCGCACCGCGTGATCGACCGCTGCCTCCAGCTGCACGGCGGCTACGGCTTCATGAACGAGTACCCGATCGCCCGCCTGTACGCGGACAACCGGGTCAACCGCATCTACGGCGGCACCAGCGAGGTCATGAAGTCGATCATCGCCAAGTCCATGGGCCTGTAGAGCGGCTACGTTCCTTCCATGAACGCAGCACCAGACCCACTGCTCGACCTGCTCGATCTGCTCGACCTGGAGCAGATCGAGCAGGACATCTTCCGGGGCACCAGCCGATCAGCGATCGTGCCCCGTGTCTTCGGCGGACAGGTCGCGGCCCAGGCGCTCGTCGCCGCGGGCCGGACCGTCCCCGCGGACCGGCCCGCCCACTCCCTGCACGCGTACTTCCTGCGGGCCGGGGACCCGGGCGCGCCGATCGTCTACAGCGTCGACCGCATCCGGGACGGCCGTTCCTTCACCACCCGGCGGGTCGTCGCCGTCCAGCACGGGCAGCCGATCTTCCACCTCTCGGCGTCCTTCCAGACGTACGAGGAAGGGCTGGAGCACCAGGCCGGCATGCCGGCCGCGCCCGACCCCGAGACACTGCCCACGGCCGCCGAGATGCTGCCGCGGTACGCGGACCGGTTCAGCAGCCCCGATGTCGTGGACCGGCTGATCGAGGCACGGTCCGCTGTCGACCTGCGGTACGTGGACGCCCCGCCGTTCGGCACCGTCGGCGAACCGCGCGAGCCCCGCTCCCAGGTGTGGTTCCGCACCAACGGCAAGCTGGCGGACGACCCGCTGCTCCACGTCTGCATGGCGACGTACGTCTCCGACATGACGCTGCTCGACTCGGTGCTCCTCGCCCACGGGCGCGGCGGCTGGGCGGTCGGCGACGTGGTGGGGGCGAGCCTGGACCACGCGATGTGGTTCCACCGGCCGTTCCGGGCCGACGAATGGCTGCTGTACGACCAGGAGTCACCGTCCGCGTCCGGCGGGCGCGGGCTCGGCCAGGCCCGTATCTACACCCAGGACGGCCGGCTGGCGATCACCGTCATCCAGGAGGGCGTCGTCCGGGTCCCGCGCGGGGACTGAACGGGCCGCACCCCGCCGATTCCGACATACTCCCCACCATGAGCGACGTGAAAGCCGATGCGGCTGATGGTGGGGAGTCCGGTGAGGGGTCCGGGGCGGCGAGCGGTGGCGAGTCCACCTTCACCGTCATCGTCGCGGCCGTCGCCAACCTCGGCATCGCCGTGGCGAAGGCCGTCGCGGGGCTGATCAGCGGATCGAGCGCGATGCTCTCCGAGGCGGCCCACTCGGTCGCCGACACCGTCACCGAGGTGCTGCTGCTCACCGCGCTCAAGCGCAGCGAGAAGCCCGCCGACGAGGAACACCCGCTGGGCTACGGCCCCGAGCGGTACATCTGGGCGATGCTGGCCTCCGTCGCCACGTTCGTCGGCGGCGCAGTCTTCTCCGTCTACGACGGCATCCACACCCTGGTCGCGGGCGAGGAGCTCGGCGACCCTCTCGTCTCGTACATCGTGCTCGCCGTGGCCTTCCTGCTGGAGGGCTACTCCCTGCGCACCGGGCTGCGGCAGGTGCGCGGCGAGGCCGGCCGGCTGGGGACTCCCGCCAAGCGCTACTTCCGGCTCACCCCCGACACCGCGGTCAAGGCCGTCGTGATGGAGGACTCCGCGGCGCTGGTGGGTCTGCTGCTGGCCGCGGGCGGGCTGCTCGGGGGCCAGCTGTCGGGCTCCGGCGTCTGGGACGGGGTCGCGTCGATCCTGATCGGTGCGCTGCTCGTGTACGTGGCCTGGGTGCTCGGCCGGTCCAACGCCCAGCTGCTGATCGGACGGCCGGTTCCGCAGTCGATGCGGGCGGGGGTGCGCGAGGAGCTGCTCTCGGTGCCGCACATCATCGACGTACTGGAACTGACCACACTCATCCAGGGGCCGACCGAGATCCTGATCGCCGCGAAGGTCGACTTCCGGGACGTGGCCAGTGCCGAGCAGGTCGAGTGGGCCTGCGAGGAGGCGGAGCAGCAGCTGCGGGAGCGGTATCCGTCGATCCGGCGGGTGTACCTGGACCCGACGCCGGGTCTGGAGCAGCGGCGCCGGGCCCGGGCCGCCTGGGGAAGTCCGGCGGCCGGGCCCGGCGAGGGTTCCCCCGGGGTCTAACGAAGGCCGGCGAAGAACGCGCGGACGTCCTCGGTCAGCAGCTCGGGCTGTTCCAGCGAGAGGAAGTTGCCGCCGCGGTCGAACTCGGTCCAGCGCACGACGTGGTGGTCGCGCTCGGCGAACCGGCGGATCGCGACGTCGGCCGGCAGGGCGACCGCCACGGCGGTCGGGACGGTGCCGCGGTCCTTCGGCGCCCACGCGGACGGGTCGTGGGCCATCTCGTAGTAGAGGTGCGCGGACGAGCCCGCCGTACCGGTGAACCAGTACACGCTGATGTTGGTCAGCAGGTGGTCGCGGCCGATGGCGTCCTCGGGGAGCTCGCTCGCCGGGTCGGTCCACTCCTTGAACTTCTCGGTGATCCAGGCCAGCTGCCCCACCGGGGAGTCGTGCAGGCCGAAGGCGAGGGTCTCGGGGCGGGTCGACTGGATGGCGTTGAAGCCCATCTTGTCGTCGCGGAAGTCCTGCAGGCGCTCCAGCCGGGTCTGCTCGGACTCCGTGAGGCCGGCGAAGTCCGCCGGGTCGTCCGAGGGGAAGGTGACCAGGCCGTTCACGTGGATGCCGGTGACGGCGTCGGGGGCGAGGCGGCCCATCTCCGCGGCGATCCAGGCGCCGCCGCCGTTGCCCTGCACGCCGTAGTGCGCGTAGCCGAGCCGGTCCATGAGGGTGGTGAACGCCGCGGCGATGCGGCCGGTGTTCCAGCCGGTGGAGGTGAGCGGGCCGGAGAAGCCGACGCCGGGGGTCGAGGTGACGATGACGTCGAAGTCGCGTGAGAGCGGTTCGATGACGTCGGTGAACTGGACGAACGAGCCGGGCCAGTCGTGGATCAGCAGCAGCGCGGGGGCGTCGGCCTTCGCCGAGCGGACCTGGGCGAAGTGGATGTCCTGGCCGTCGATCTCGGTGAGGAACTGCGGGAACTCGTTCAGCCGGGCCTCGGCCGCGCGCCAGTCGAATCCGTCGGCCCAGTACGCGGCCAGGTCCTTCAGGTAGTCGGCGGGCACGCCCCGCGTCCAGCCCTCGACGCCCGGCAGGCCGGTGTTCCAGCGGGTGCGGGCGAGGCGGTGACGCAGGTCGTCGACGTCGGCCTGGGGGATCTCGATCCGGAAGGGGCGGATCTCCGTGGCGGCTGCGTTGTGGGCGGTGCGGGCTGCGGTGGCGCTGCTGTTCTCCATGGACAGAACTCTAGGATGGCATCAGGAAAGGTTCGTTCCTAATGAAGGAGCAGTGTTCGGACCATGCTGGAAACCTCCGCACGCCTGCTCAGACTGCTGTCCCTGCTCCAGTCGCCGCGCGAGTGGCCGGGCACCGAACTCGCCGAACGGCTGGGGGTGAGCGGCCGCACCGTGCGCAACGACATCGAGCGGCTGCGCACCCTCGGCTACCCGGTGGACGCCACCCGGGGATCGGCCGGCGGCTACCGGCTGGCCGCCGGGGCGGCGATGCCGCCGCTGCTGCTGGAGGACGACGAGGCGGTCGCGGTGACGATCGCCGTGCACACGGTCGCGCGGAGCGCGATGCCGGGCATGGAGGAGACCTCGCTCCAGGCGCTGGCCAAGCTGGAGCAGGTGCTGCCGTCGCGGCTGCGCCGCCGGGTGCGGGCGCTGCAGCAGTACACCGTGCCGGTGCCCGCCGACCGGGCCGATCCGGGCATCGACACCGAGCTCCTGATGACGCTGACATCGGCCTGCCGGGACCGCGAACGCCTCCGGCTGGACTACCGGGACCATGCCGGGACGCCGACCCGCCGGCTGGTCGAACCCCAGCGCGTCGTCAACTGGGGGCGCCGCTGGTATCTCGTCGCGTGGGACGTGGACCGCGACGACTGGCGGATGTTCCGGGTGGACCGGATCACGCCGCGCACGCCGTCGGGCCCGCGCTTCGCGCCGCGCGAGGACCCGGAGGGGGACGCCGCCGCCTATGTGGCGGGCAAGGCGTCGGCGGCGGCCTGGCGCCACCGGGCGCGGGTCACGGTGCACGCGCCGGCGGCAGCCGTACTGGAGCGGATCAACCCGGCGGTGGGCGTGGTGGAGGCCGTCGACGAGCACACCTGCGTGCTGGCCACGGGGGCGGACTCGCTGGACAGCCTCGCCGTCCACCTCGGGATGCTCGGTCACGACTTCACCGTGACGGAGCCCGCCGAGCTGGTGGACCACCTGCGCGAACTCGCCGCGCGGTACGCCCGTGCCACCCCCGCGCCTCCCGGGCCCTGAGCCGCCCGCCGCCCCCTCAGAGCAGTCCGGCCGCGTCCAGCAGGTACTCGGTCATCGGGTCGTAGAACCGCGGGTCCAGCACATGGTCGTCCAGCGGGACGGCCACCTGGAGGGTGCCCTCGGACTCCCCCAGGAAGAGTGCCGGGTCGTTGCAGTCCGCGTATCCGATGGCGTCCAGTCCGCGTTGTGCCGCGCACCCGGCCCAGCCGTGGTCGGCGACGACCAGGTCCGGCATGGGGCGCCCCTCCCGCTCCAGGCCGTCCAGGATCGCCGCCATGGGGGCCGGGGAGTGGGTGTGCCAGAGGGTCGCGCCGCGCTCCTGCACGGCGACGTCCGCGAACTGGAAGACCATGCCCTCGTCCGCCGTCAGCCCGCCCGGGATCCGCATGATCTCGCAGCCGGCCGCCCGCAGCGCCGCCGCCGTCTGCCGGTGCACGTCCAGCAGCCCGCCCGGGTGGCCGGTGGCGAACAGCACCCGCTCGGACCCGTCGGCCGCCTTGCGCAGCCGGGCCGCGGCCCGCTCCAGGGCGTCGACGGTGAGCTCGGGATCGATCGTGTCCTGCCCGAAGCGGTGCTCCGGGTCGTCGCTCACCCCGCACCGCTCCGCCATGACCGCCAGGACGTCCTGCTCATCCCGCCACCGGTCGCCGAGTTCGAGTCCCAGCCAGAAGTGGCGGTCGCCGTTGGCCAGCTTGCGGTAGTGGGAGAGGTTGTTGTCCCGTGGGGTCGCGACATCTCCCGCGATGCGGGTGCGGACGAGATGTTCGACGAGGGCGGAGCGGCTGGGTATCGGCATGAACCCATTGTGCCGTGGGATGTGCGCCGTGTGCCGGTCGTATTGAGCGGTGGGCGGTCCGGGCCGTCCGGCGCCGGACCGGTGGTTCCATGAGCGCGGCAGCCGGCCCGGCGGGGCCCCGATCCGGACCTGCCGCGAGACCCCGTCGGAAGTTGGGCGCCCGTTCACCCCCGCCCCCGGCAGGAGTGCTCCGGCTGCCGCGGCGCGTTCCACTCGTACGCCGTGGAGCTCGACACCGCACCCGGCGCCGAGGAGCTGCGCTGGTATCTGGACGGCCGGGTGTACCACCGGGTGAGGGCGTCCGCCATGGACGCGGCCACCTGGGACCGGGCACTGAAGAAGGGCCAGTTCCTGATCCTGAACGTGGCGATGGGCGGCGCGCTGCCGTCGGCCGACGGTGCCACCGCGGGCCCCGCCACCGAGGCCGGTCACCCGATGCGGGTGGCCCGGGTCACCGTGTCGGCCCGGGAGGCGGCCGGCTCCTGACCGGGGGCGCTCGCTCAGGCCTCTTCCCGGGCCCCTGCCGCGGCGAAGGCACCCCGCGCCAGCCGGTGCAGCAGCGCCGCCGTGTCCGTACGGTCGGGCAGGGCCCCGGGGCGGCCGAGGTGCGGGGTGGAGTTCAGCAGGCCGAAGACGGCGTGGACCGCCGCGCGGGCCTCGTGCTCGGGGAGCGCCGGGTAGAGGTCGCGGACGACGGCCACCCACACCTCGACGTACTCGCGCTGGAGCCTGCGCACCCGCTTGCGGTCGGTGTCCCGCAGGCGGTCCAGCTCGCGGTCGTGCAGGGTGATCAGAGGGCGGTCGTCGAGCGCGAAGTCGATGTGACCCTCGATGAGCGCGTCCAGGAGCGCCTCGGGGGAACCGTCGCCGGAGGCGTCCTCGGAGACCCGCTGCTGCCCGCCGGCCAGCAGCCGCTCGCTGATGCCGACGAGCAGCTCGGCGAGCATCGCATCCTTGCCGGGAAAGTGCCGGTAGAGGCCGGGGCCGCTGATGCCGACGGCGGCGCCTATCTCGTCGACGCCGACGCCGTGGAAGCCGCGCTCGGCAAAGAGGCGGGCAGCCTCCTTGAGGATCTGCTCGCGGCGGGTGGGGGCCGCGATGCGGGCGGCGGCATGGGTGCTCATGAGCAACCATTCTAGACAGAGGGGTTAGCGGTCGTTAACCTGAAGGTGTTAACGACCATTAACCACTGCGTTACGGGCAAGGGGGCTCGACAGGATGCAGCAGGCACCGGTGCTGGCGAGCGCGGCCGATCCCGCCTCGGAGGCCTGGCAGGCCAACGAGGCGGCGCATCACGCGCTCACCGACGAGCTGCGCAAGCGGCTCGCCACGGCCAGGCTCGGCGGAGGTGAGAAGGCCCGCGCCCGGCATGTGGCACGCGGAAAGCTGCTGCCCCGGGAGCGGGTGGACACCCTGCTCGATGCGGGCTCGCCCTTCCTGGAGCTGGCCCCGCTGGCGGCCGAGGGGCTCTACGGGGGCGCCGCACCGGCCGCCGGGGTGATCGCCGGGATCGGCCGGGTCAGCGGCCGGGAGTGCGTGATCGTCGCCAACGACGCGACCGTCAAGGGCGGCACGTACTACCCGATGACCGTGAAGAAGCACCTGCGGGCCCAGGAGGTGGCCCTGGAGAACCGACTGCCTTGTCTGTACCTGGTGGACTCGGGCGGCGCCTTCCTGCCGATGCAGGACGAGGTGTTCCCGGACCGCGAGCACTTCGGGCGGATCTTCTACAACCAGGCCCGGATGTCCGGGGCCGGCATCCCGCAGATCGCTGCGGTGCTGGGGTCCTGCACGGCCGGGGGCGCGTACGTCCCCGCGATGAGCGACGAGGCCGTGATCGTCCGCAACCAGGGCACCATCTTCCTGGGCGGGCCGCCGCTGGTGAAGGCCGCGACCGGCGAGGTCGTGACCGCCGAGGAGCTGGGCGGCGGCGAGGTCCACTCCCGTACGTCGGGGGTCACCGACCATCTCGCGGAGGACGACGCGCACGCGCTGCGGATCGTGCGCAACATCGTGGCCACCCTGCCGGACCGGGGCGCGCTGCCGTGGTCCGTGCAGCAGGCCGACGAGCCGAAGGTGGATCCCGCCGGTCTGTACGGCGCCGTCCCGGTCGACTCGCGCACCCCGTACGACGTACGGGAGGTGATCGCCCGGGTCGTCGACGGCTCGCGCTTCGCCGAGTTCAAGGCGGAGTACGGGACGACGCTGATCACCGGCTTCGCGCACATCCACGGCCATCCGGTCGGCATCGTCGCGAACAACGGCATCCTGTTCTCCGAGTCCGCCCAGAAGGGCGCGCACTTCATCGAGCTGTGCGACCAGCGCGGCATTCCGCTGGTCTTCCTGCAGAACATCTCGGGCTTCATGGTCGGCCGCGACTACGAGGCGGGCGGCATCGCCAAGCACGGCGCCAAGATGGTCACCGCCGTCGCCTGCACGCGCGTACCGAAGCTGACCGTGGTGGTCGGCGGTTCCTACGGCGCGGGCAACTACTCGATGTGCGGCCGGGCCTACTCGCCCCGCTTCCTGTGGATGTGGCCCAACGCGAAGATCTCCGTCATGGGCGGCGAGCAGGCCGCGTCCGTCCTCGCCACGGTCAAGCGCGACCAGCTCGGCGACGACTGGAGCGCCGAGGACGAGGAGTCCTTCAAGGCCCCGATCCGCGAGCAGTACGAGACCCAGGGCAACGCGTACTACGCCACCGCCCGGCTCTGGGACGACGGCGTGATCGACCCGATGGAGACCCGGCAGGTGCTGGGGCTCGCCCTGACCGCGTGCGCCAACGCCCCCTTGGGCGATGCCGGCTTCGGCGTCTTCCGGATGTGAGGAACTGATGACGATGTTCGACACGGTTCTCGTCGCCAACCGCGGCGAGATCGCGGTCCGGGTCATCCGGACCCTGCGCGAGCTGGGGGTGCGCTCCGTCGCCGTCTTCAGCGACGCGGACGCGGACGCCCGGCATGTACGGGAAGCCGATACGGCGGTACGGATCGGACCCGCGCCGGCCGCAGAGAGTTATCTGAGCGCGGACCGGCTGCTGGAGGCGGCCCGCCGCACGGGCGCGCAGGCCGTGCACCCGGGCTACGGCTTCCTCGCCGAGAACGCGGGCTTCGCACGGGCGTGCGCGGACGCCGGGCTGGTCTTCATCGGGCCGCCCGCCGCCGCCATCTCGCTGATGGGCGACAAGATCCGGGCCAAGGAGACGGTCGCCACGGCCGGCGTCCCGGTGGTGCCCGGCTCCACGGGCAGCGAGCTGACCGACGGCCAACTGGCGGAGGCCGCCCATGAGATCGGTATGCCGGTCCTGCTGAAGCCCTCCGCGGGCGGCGGCGGCAAGGGTATGCGCCTGGTCCGCGACGCGGCGCTGCTCGGGGACGAGATCGCCGCCGCCCGGCGCGAGGCGCGTGCCTCGTTCGGCGACGACACCCTGCTCGTGGAGCGGTGGATCGACCGGCCGCGCCACATCGAGATCCAGGTACTGGCTGACGGCCACGGCAACGTGGTGCATCTGGGCGAGCGCGAGTGCTCGCTCCAGCGCCGCCACCAGAAGATCATCGAGGAGGCGCCGTCCGTACTCCTCGACGAGAAGACGCGCGCGGCGATGGGCGAGGCGGCCGTCCAGGCGGCCCGCTCCTGCGGGTACGTGGGCGCGGGCACGGTGGAGTTCATCGTCCCGGGCAACGACCCGGCCTCGTACTACTTCATGGAGATGAACACCCGCCTCCAGGTCGAGCACCCGGTGACCGAGCTGATCACCGGCCTCGACCTGGTGGAGTGGCAGCTACGGGTCGCGGCAGGTGAGCAACTCCCCTACGGGCAGGACGACATCACGCTCACCGGGCATGCGGTCGAGGCCCGGATCTGCGCCGAGGACCCGGCCCGCGGCTTTCTGCCCTCGGGCGGCGCCGTGCTGGCCCTGCACGAGCCGCAGGGCGGCGGAGTGCGGACGGACTCGGGGCTCGCCCAGGGCGGCGAGGTCGGCAGCCTGTACGACCCGATGCTGTCGAAGGTGATCGCGTACGGCCCCGACCGGGCCACGGCGCTGCGCCGGCTGCGGGCGGCGCTCGCGGACACGGTCGTCCTCGGCGTCCCCACCAACGCGGGCTTCCTGCGCCGGCTGCTCGGCCACCCGGCCGTGGTGGCGGGCGAGCTGGACACCGGCCTGGTGGAGCGCGAGGTGGACGCCCTGGTCCCGGACGGGGTCCCGGAGGAGGTGTACGCGGCCGCGGCGCTGCTGCGGCAGCACTCCCCCGCCGACACCCGGACCGCAGCCACCGGAGCCTGGGCCGACCCCTTCTCGGCCGGTGACGGCTGGCGCCTCGGCGGCACCCCGGCGCGCACGGTGCGGCACTTCCGGATCCCCGGCCACGACCCGGTCCAGGTCGGCCTGCGGCCGTGCGGCGCGGATGTAGAGCTGACCTTCGGCCACGTCGGTGAGGGCGCGCAGCCGCCGGCCCCCGAATCGGGCACCTGCGGTCCGCTGGGCCCGCTGCCCGGCAGCGCGGAGACGGCCAGGACCCTGTCGGCCGACGGGGGCCGGATCACGCTCGAACTCGCCGGTGTCACCCACACGTTCGCGTACGCCGCCTCCCCGGAAGGCCACTGGCTGGGCCGGGACGGCGACACCTGGCACGTCCGGGACCACGACCCGGTGGAGGCGTCGCTGTCCGGCGCAGCCCGCTCCGGGGCGGACACGCTCGCCGCGCCGATGCCCGGGACCGTGACCGTGGTGAAGGTGGCCGTCGGGGACGAGGTCGCGGCGGGGCAGAGCCTCCTCGTCGTGGAGGCGATGAAGATGGAGCACGTCATCTCCGCCCCGCACGCCGGCACCGTGACCGAGCTCGATGTGACCGCCGGGACCACGGTGGCCATGGACCAGGTACTGGCCGTGGTCGTCCCCGTGGCCTCCACCACCGGGGAGACAGCATGACGGCCACCGACCGCACCCTGCCGATGACCGTGGCCGCACCGGACCTGCCCGCCCGGGTCCGTATCCACGAGGTCGGCGCCCGTGACGGGCTGCAGAACGAGAAGGCGGTCGTGCCGACCGAGGTGAAGGCGGAGTTCATCCGCCGGCTCGCGGTCGCCGGCCTGACCACGATCGAGGCGACGAGCTTCGTCCACCCCAAGTGGGTGCCTCAACTGGCGGACGCGGAACAGCTGTTCCCGATGCTCGGCGACATGGGGGACGTGGGCGACGTGGCGTTGCCGGTCCTCGTGCCGAACGAGCGGGGGCTCGACCGGGCGCTGGCACTCGGGGCGCGCCGGATCGCCGTCTTCGGCTCGGCGACGGAGACGTTCGCGGCCCGCAACCTCAACCGCACGATCGACGAGTCGCTCGCCATGTTCGAGCCCGTCGTCGCCCGCGCCAAGGCGGACAAGGTGCATGTGCGCGGCTATCTGTCGATGTGCTTCGGCGACCCTTGGGAGGGCCAGGTCCCCGTCCACCAGGTCGTCCGGGTCGCGAAGGCGCTGATGGACCTCGGCTGCGACGAGCTCTCGCTCGGCGACACGATCGGGGTCGCGACGCCCGGCCACGTACAGACCCTGCTGTCCCAGCTGAACGAGGAAGGCGTGCACACCGACACGATCGGGGTGCACTTCCACGACACGTACGGACAGGCGCTGTCCAACACCCTCGCCGCGCTCCAGCACGGCGTCTCCACCGTGGACGCCTCCGCGGGCGGCCTCGGCGGCTGCCCGTACGCGAAGAGCGCGACCGGAAATCTCGCCACCGAGGATCTCGTGTGGATGCTCGACGGCCTCGGCATCGAGACCGGGGTCGACCTCGACGAGCTCACCGCCACGAGCGTGTGGCTCGCCGGACATCTGGGCCGACCGAGCCCGTCCCGTACCGTCCGCGCCCTCTCCCACAAGGAGCAGTGATTTCCCGATGTCCCTGGACCACCGGCTGACCGCCGAGCACGAGGAACTGCGACGCACCGTCGAGGAGTTCGCCCACGACGTGGTCGCGCCGAAGATCGGCGACTTCTACGAACGCCACGAGTTCCCGTACGAGATCGTGCGCGAGATGGGACGGATGGGCCTGTTCGGGCTGCCGTTCCCGGAGGAGTACGGCGGGATGGGCGGCGACTACCTCGCCCTCGGTATCGCCCTGGAGGAGCTGGCCCGGGTCGACTCGTCGGTCGCGATCACCCTGGAGGCCGGGGTCTCACTCGGTGCGATGCCGGTGTTCCGCTTCGGTACGGAGGAGCAGAAGCGGCAGTGGCTGCCGAAGCTCTGCTCGGGCGAGGCGCTCGGCGCGTTCGGCCTGACGGAGCCGGACGGTGGTTCGGACGCGGGCGGCACCCGGACGACGGCGGTGCGCGACGAGGCGACCGGCGAGTGGGTGATCAACGGCTCCAAGTGCTTCATCACCAACTCCGGCACGGACATCACCGAGTTGGTGACGGTCACGGCGGTGACCGGTCGCAAGGAGAACGGCGCCCCGCGCATCTCCGCGATCATCGTCCCGTCCGGCACCCCCGGCTTCACGGTCGCCGCCCCGTACTCCAAGGTCGGCTGGAACGCCTCGGACACCCGGGAGCTCTCCTTCTCCGACGTCCGCGTCCCGCTGGAGAACCTGCTGGGCGAGGAGGGCCGCGGCTACGCGCAGTTCCTGCGGATCCTGGACGAGGGCCGGATCGCCATCTCGGCACTGTCGACGGGCCTCGCGCAGGGCTGTGTGGACGAGTCGGTGAAGTACGCCGCCGAGCGCCACGCGTTCGGGAAGCCGATCGGCGCCAACCAGGCGATCCAGTTCAAGATCGCGGACATGGAGATGCGGGCCCACATGGCCCGGATCGGCTGGCGGGACGCGGCATCTCGGCTGCTGGCGGGTGAGCCGTTCAAGAAGGAGGCGGCGATCGCCAAGCTGTACTCCTCGACCGTGGCGGTGGACAACGCCCGCGAGGCGACTCAGATCCACGGCGGCTACGGCTTCATGAACGAGTACCCGGTGGCCCGGATGTGGCGCGACTCCAAGATCCTGGAGATCGGCGAGGGCACGAGCGAGGTGCAGCGGATGCTGATCGCGCGGGAGCTGGGGCTGCCGGCCTGACGGGCTGCGGCGTGCGGGTGGGGCGGGTCCGGGCGCCGGATCCGCCCCACCTGATGCCGCGACCGGTCACCGGGCCAGGCCCTTGTGCTGCTGCTTCCACAGCTCGGTGATCGCCCGCAACTGCCGACGCTCGTACGCCGTGCCGGGCCGCACGGCTGCCGACCGGCTCTGCCAAGTGACACCGGTGGGACGCGACAACGTGACCATCTGGCCGCCGAATGCGTCAACGACGCCGACCATGTCGTGGGCTCGATCGAAGACGACCATCCCGATCCGAATGACCGGAGGACCCGACCGCACCCTCACGCCTCACTCTCCGGAACCATGTAATCGGGGCACAGAGAGTGCCCGCACTCACACGGCGGCCAGCGAAGCGCCGCACCGGGCACGAGGTCGGCGCCCTCCGCCTCGGGGTCGCCCTTCGCCGCGTGGCTTCCGGGCGCGGCCACAACCGCGACGATGGTCGTACGACTTCGAGGTTCCGGACTCGGCTCGTGGCGAAGGAGATCCACGATGATCTCCGACCAGTCGCGGCGGGACGCCCAACTCCTCTGGGACCACCACCTGATGCACCATGACCCGCGCCCCTGCTCGGTGGCGATCGGTCTCGGAAGCCATGACCTCGGGGTCGCCGACGCGGCCGTGAGTCTCTACCGGCGGGGTATGGCTCCCCTCATCGTCTTCACCGGTGCCACCAGCCGCACCACCCTGGCACGCATGCCCCGCGGTGAGGCCGTGCACTATCGGGAGCGGGCACTCGAACTCGGCGTACCCGACAGTGCCGTGCTCACGGAACCGCGCGCTCGCAACACGGGCGAGAACATCCGCTTCTCCCGGGCGCTGCTCGAAGAGGCCGGTGTCGAGGTCTCGTCCGTCCTGCTGATCAGCAAGCCGTACGAAGAACGACGCGCCCACGCCACGGCGCGCAAGCTGTGGCCGGGGGTCGAGTTCGTGAGCGCGTCGGACCCGAGCACGTTCGAGGAGTACCTGGCCTCCCTCCAGGACGACCGCATGGTCATCGACATGCTGGTCGGCGCGTTGCAGCGCCTGATGATCTATCCAGCTCAGGGCTTCCTCGTCGGCGACCCGGTACCCGATGAGGAGACGGCTGCCTACGAGCGCCTGTGTCGAGCGGGCTTCACGAGCCGGCTCCTGGCGGGCGAAGCAGGCACCGCCCGTTGAGGCATCACCACTCCCCGCCTGAGGCACGGTTCCTAGGACGCTCGTCACACGATGGACCAAGACGTGTGGACGGTGCCCATGAATGACCCGACACGCTGCAGTGACCGCTGATCATCCGTCGTGAGCCGCCGCGCTGCCCAGGACGGCACCGAGTGCGACGGTGGCATCGAAGAGGGCCCGGGAGCGGAGAGCGATGTTCGCGTCCCGCGCCGCCAGTGCTGCCCGGACGTCTTCTGGCCGGTGCCCCTGCCGCAGGACCGGCATGAGGGTCCGGAGGGGGTCGATGCGGTATCCGGCTCCGCGTAGCTGATGGACGATCCGGGCGTCCCTGACCTGGGCCGGTGAGTAGCGTCGGGTGCCCCGCGGCGGGACCCGGTCGGGCACGACGAGCCCCTCGGCGTCCCAGTGCCGCAACGTCGAGGGGCGCACGCCGAGCGCGGCGGCGAGTCCGGAGACGCTCATCACGTCCGAGGGGCGAGCGTCTTCGACGGACTCGGCGGAAATCGCCTCGGCCGCCTCCTGGGCGAGCGCGAGGTCCGTACGTTCCCGGTCGAGCCGGGCGTGCGCCGCGTCGAGACGGGCGAGCACCTCCGGGAGCGGACCCCGGTGGGCGGCCCGCAGCGTCCGCTTGGCCTCGACCGGTCCCACCCCGCCCGCGAGGGCCCGGTAGGCGAGCGCGGAGTGCAGGTGGACCTCCCGGTAGACCCGGTAGCCGGCGGCGGTACGCGTCGCAACCGGCAGCACGCCGTCGCGTTCGAGGTTGCGCACCTGCTGGACCGAGCAGCCGGCACGCCTCGCGACATCGACGGTGCGCATGGCCGACGATTTGAGAGTGGACACCCGTTCTCCCTTGCCAATCGGCCCCAGGTCTCCACATGCACCTTAATGAAACGCTTGAGGACATGACCATCGACCAGATCATCGCTTTCATGCAGGACCTCGACGGAGTCCAGGTCCTCAGGCCGGAACCCGGCGACGGCTCGCCCGGGATCAGCTGGGGGGACACCTTCTTCTCCTACTCCCCCGACGCTGCCGCGCCGACAACGGCTCAGCCGTTCGCGACGATCGTGACGAAGAACTACCCGGGCGACGAGAGCTCCCGTCTGGACCGCCCGGACACGTTCCGCGTCAACATCGCCGCCGGCCGGGAAGCCTTCACCGATCGGACCGGCCACGCGCCGAACGAACCGGCCCTAGACGACGCCCCCGACACCACCGATGCTGTGAGGGCGCACCCCGTCTACGGCTCCGCCGGCTGGCTCGCGGTGGTGAATCCGGGCCCGCGGGCGGAAGAAGTCACCTACGAGCTGCTCCGCGGCGCGTACGACCTCGCGCGGGCGCGTCATGAGCGACGTACCGGGTGACGGCAGGGCGCTCTCGCCCGCGCGACCACACGACGGCAGATGTCCAGGAGCCTTGATGACAGTTGAGATCGTCTACGAGACCCACTCCACCACCACGGACAACGAGGCCGGCATCGCCACCGGCTGGCTCCCGGGGGAACTCTCGGACCTGGGCCGCCGCCAGGCCCGTGAACTGGGCGAACGCCGGCCGGGCGACGGCTTCGCGGCCGTGTTCACCTCCGACCTGCGCCGGGCCGTCCAGACTGCCCGGACCGCGTACCCCGGCGGCCGGCCCCCGATCCACCAGGACGTCCGGCTGCGTGAGTGCGACTACGGCGACCTCAACGGAACCCCTCGCCCCCACATCGCCGCCCACCGCCTCCAGCACATCGACGTGCCCTTTCCCGGCGGCCAGAGCTACCGCCAAGTCGTCGCGGCCACCCACGCCTTCCTCCACGACCTGGCCACCGGCTGGGACGGCGGCAGAATCCTGGTGATCGCCCACTCGGCCAACCAATGGGCACTGGAACACCTGCTCACGGGAACGCCGTTGGAGTACCTTCTCCAGGCACCGCCCGCCTGGCGTCCGGGCCGGCAGTACGAGCTGCCCGGTGACTGGCCGCCTGCCGCAGCCGGGTGACCTCGCCCGCGCGTCCACGCCTCCACGACGCAGCCCCGCCCGTGGCGGCCGGGCTCGGGCCGCTGCGCAATTCGTTCGACAGCGGCCGCCCGCTCCCGGCAGAGTCCATCCATGAAGCCGCAGCACTGGCCCCTGTACGGGCTCCGCATCCGCACCCCCCGCCTGGAACTCCGCCTCCCGGACCTGGAGTTGCTGGACGAGCTGGCCTCGGTCGCCGCCGACGGGGTGCACGCCCCGGATGCCATGCCCTTCACCGTCCCCTGGACCGACTGCCCGCCCGCCGAGCGCGGCCGGGCAGTGTTCCAGCATGTGTTGAGCAGCATCGCCAACTGGTCGGTGCGGGACTGGTCGTTGAGCCTCGCTGTCCTGCACGAGGGCAGGGTCGTGGGACGGCAGGACCTGATGGCGGAGAACTTCGCGGTGACCGGGGAGGTCATGACCGGCTCCTGGCTGGGGCTCGCACACCAGGGCCGGGGCATCGGCACCGAGATGCGGGCCGCCGCCCTGCATCTCGCCTTCGCAGGTCTCGGCGCGGGTACGGCCGTCTCGGCCGCGATGACGGACAACCCGCGCTCGCTGGGCGTCTCGCGGCGGCTCGGCTATCTCCCGGACGGACTGACGGTCGCGGCGCTGCGGGGCGAACGGGTCACGCTCCAGCGGCTGCGCCTGGAGCGCGCGCGATGGGAGGAACACCGCTCGGTCGAGGTCACGGTCGAGGGGCTCGACAGCTGCCGGGCGATGTTCGGCGGATGACCCTGCTGGTGCACACCTACGTACGCGGCCGGAGCGGCGAGGACCACTTCCTGGACGATCCCGACCACGGACTGACCCTCTCCGGCTTCGAGAGCAGCCGGACCAAGCTGTGGGGCTCGCAGCCGGTGCGCGACCTCGGGGCCCGGTTCCTCCCGCAGTTGGCCACCGCCAACCTCTGCGTGGATCCGGAGGACATCCCGGCCTTCCTTGCCGAGTGCGAGCTGCTGCGCGGGCACATCGCGGCGCTCGCCGCGCACAGCGGCTATTTCGACGACTACGTGGCGGCGCGGCTGGCCAACATCACGGCGGCCGCCGTGCGCGCCCGGGATGTGGACGGCGGCGTCATCGTCTGGTGAACGGGGGTGGGGCCGTCGGCCGACTGGACAGGACCTGAGGTTAGGCTAACCTTCCCTCGAACTTGTCACCGGCCGGTCTCCGGCTCGTACGAAAGCGGATTCCGTCATGCGCACTGCCCGAGTGTCCCGTCCCACCCGCCGCGGCCTGCTGGCCATGGGCGGCGCCGTTGGTCTGGGCGCCGTGCTGGCGGCCTGTGGTGACAGTGACTCGAAGGACTCCGGTTCCACCGCCGCCAAGGGCGCCGACGCCGGGCCGTGGAGCTTCAAGGACGACCGCGGGCAGACCGCCGAGGCCAAGTCCGTCCCGAAGAACATCGTCGCCTTCACCGGTGTCGCCGCCGCGCTCCACGACTACGGCGTCGAGGTCAAGGCCGTCTTCGGCCCGACGAAGACCACGGACGGCAAGGCCGACGTGCAGGCCGGCGACCTGGACATCAGCAAGGTCGAGATCCTCGGCAACGTCTGGGGCGAGTTCAACGTCGAGAAGTTCGCGGCCCTCGGCCCGGACCTGCTGGTCACCGCGATGTGGGAGAAGGACGCCCTCTGGTACGTGCCGGACGCGTCCAAGGACAAGATCCTGAAGCTCGCCCCGAGCGTCGCTCTGTGGGCCGCCCAGACCACGATCCCCAAGGCGATCCAGCGCCACGAGGACCTCGCAGCCTCGCTCGGCGCCGACGTCAGGACCAAGACGGTCACCGACGCCAAGGCTCGCTTCGAGAAGGCCGCGGCCCGGCTGCGCGCCGCCGCGAAGTCCAAGCCGAACCTCAAGGTCATGATCGGCTCGGCCAGCCAGGACCTCTTCTACGTCTCGCTCGCCAAGACGTCCGCCGACACCCTGTACTTCCAGGAGCTGGGCGTGAAGTTCGTCGAGCCGAAGGTGAACGCGGCAGGCTTCTTCGAGGAGCTGAGCTGGGAGAACGTCGACAAGTACGAGGCCGACATCATCATGATGGACAACCGGTCCTCGGCCCTCCAGCCCGGCGCCCTGACCTCCAAGCCCACCTGGACGCAGCTGCCCGCCGTCAAGGCCGGCCAGGTCATCCCGCGCACCACCGAGCCGATCTACAGCTACGACAAGTGCGCGCCGATCCTCGAAGACCTCGCGAAGGCCATCGAGGACGCCAAGAAGACCGCCTGACCATGAAGACCGCCGCCGCGCCTCCCGCCGATCCCTTCCGGCTCTTCGGTCTGACCGTCCTGCGCACCAGGCGGCTGGGTCCGTCCATGCTCCGGATCACGTTCGGCGGAGCGGGGCTCGAAGGGTTCGCCTCCGGGGGCCGCGATCAGAGCCTGTCGCTGTTCCTTCCGCACCCCGGACAGCCGGAACCAGTCGTTCCGGTCGATATCGAGGGCAACTGGTTCGCCCCCTGGCGTGCACTTCCGGCCGAGGTACGGGCCGTGCTGCGCTCGTACACGGTCCGCGCGCAGCGTCGTACCGCCGGCGGTTCGGCCACCGAGATCGACATCGATTTCGCGCTCCACGAGGACGGCGGTCCGGCCTGCCGCTGGGCCGCCGCGGCCTCCCCCGGCGACGTCCTCAAGGCGCTCGGACCGGCCGTCGAGGACAACACGGCGGTCCGTTTCCGTCCGCCCGAGGACACCGACTGGGTGCTGATCTGGGCCGACGAGACGGCACTGCCGGCCGCGACGGCCGCCCTGGAGTGGCTGCCGGCCCGGCTGCGGGCCCGGGTCTGGTTCGAGGTCCCGCACTCCGGGGACCGCCAGACGGTCGACACCTCGGCCGACGCCCGGATCAGCTGGCTGGTGCGGGACGAGGACGCGCCGGACGCCGCGGAGGCCGTGCGCGCGGCGGAACTGCCCGAGGGGATCCCGTACGTCTGGATCGCGGGCGAGGCGTCGAAGGTGCGCGCGCTGCGGCGGCACCTGGTGCGGGAGCGCGGCTTCGACCGCAAGCGGGTGACGTTCGTGGGCTACTGGCGTCGCGGCCTGAGCGAGGAGCAGTTGCGGGAGGAAGCGGAGGCCGCTTCCTCGGGCGACTGAGCCCGTCCGGCGGAACCGAGCCTCGCCGGCGGAACCGAGTCCATCCGGCGGCCGAGGACATCACGCCCCCGGCTGCCGGACGAACCCACGGCTCACCCCGCCGCAGCGGGCTCCGCCGGCCACGGCACCTGGGGCGAGCGGTAGTAGTCGATCCCCAGCGCGGTGAACCGCGGCCCGAGCGCCGCCAGCCGCAGCTTGTACGTGTCCCAGTCGTGCGTCTCGGCCGGGGACCAGCCGAGCTCCGCCGCGCCGGGCAGCCTCGGGAACGCCATCACGTCGATGTCGTCGCTGTCGGTCAGCGTCTCCGCCCAGATCGGCGCCTCGACGCCGAGCACCGCGTCCGCCGGGGTGTCGGCGAGATACGTCGCCGGGTTCCAGTCGTAACTGCGCTGCACCTCGACCAGACCCGCCCACTTCAGGCCCAGTTCGGTCTGGTCGTTGTACTTCATGTCGAGGTACACCCGGTCCGCCGGCGACAGCACCAGCCTGGTGCCGTTCTTCGCCGCGTCCGCCACCTGCTGCCGGTCCGCGGCGCTCGTCTTGTCGTAGCCCCAGTACTGGGCGACCGCGCCCTCGACCGGCGCGGCCCCGGTGAGCTGGTGCCAGCCCATCACGGTCTTGCCGTACTTCCCGACGACGGCCTGCGCCTTCTCCATGATCTTGGCGTAGTCCTCGTGGCTGGTGGAGTGCGCCTCGTCACCGCCGATGTGGATGTACCTGCCGGGCGTCAGTTCGGCCACTTCACGGATGACGTCGTCGATGAACCGGTACGTGACGTCCTTGGCCGCGCACAGCGAGCTGAACCCGACCTGGGTCCCGGTGTAGAGCGGCGGCGCGACGCCGTCGCAGTTCAGCTCCGCGTACGAGGCGAGGGCGGAGTTGGTGTGGCCGGGCATGTCGATCTCCGGCACCACCTCCAGATAGCGGGAGGCCGCGTAGCGCACGATCTCCTTGTACTGGCTCTTGGTGTAGTGACCGCCGGGTCCGCCGCCGACCTCCGTCGAACCGCCGTACGCGGCCAGCCGCGGCCAGGAGTCGACGGCGATGCGCCAGCCCTGGTCGTCGGAGAGGTGCAGGTGGAACGTGTTCATCTTGTACAGCGCGATCTGGTCGATGTAGCGCTTGACCTCGGCGACCGAGAAGAAGTGGCGCGAGACGTCGAGCATCGCGCCCCGGTAGGCATAGCGCGGCGTGTCGGTGATGCTGCCGCCCGAGACCTTCCACGGCCCCTTCTGGCGGCTGTCGCGCTCCACCTGGGCCGGCAGCAGCTGACGCAGCGTCTGGACGCCGTGGAAGAGCCCTGCGGGCTTGCGGGCGGTGATGGTGACGGCGCCCCGCCCTGCGGTCAGGGTGTAGCCCTCGGCGCCCAGCGCGCTGTCGTGGGAGCCGAGCAGGAGCCGGATGCCGTCGGAGCCGGACCGTTCGGTGACCGGCAGGGAGTATCCGGTGGAGGGGCGCAGCACGCCCGCCAGGTATTCGCCGATCTTCCGGACCTCGCCGGACGAGCCGTCGACCCGGATCCTGGTGGCGCCGGTGATGGAGTACGGGGATCCGCCCGGTCTCACCGAGGCGGGGGCGGGTACGACCTGGCCCAGTGGGCGTGGCTCGGACGCGGCCGGGCCGCCGCTCGCCGCGGACGCCGTGGGGGCCACGCAAGCGGTGGAGATACCGGCCGCCGTGACGAGAAGCAGCGAGCCGAGAAGACGGGGTAGAGCACGGGGAAGAGCACTGCGCTGCGCCGTGTGCAGTCTCACAAGCCGGGTCCCTTTCTGCTGGTCCATACCTGGATCTCCTGACCATTCGAACCGTCACCATGCGTACCGCGTGCCTCACGGATGGTCAAGGTGTAGACCACTTCCCCGCATTGACCGCGCCTGAACGTGGCCGAGCCGTCATGGGCATCTGGCCGAATCGGCCCCACCTCCCCCGCGCCCCTCGGCGCCCGACGACCCCGGAGGGTGCCGCGCATGTCGGCACCGGCGTGCCGAAATCATCCAGAAAACCAAAATGGAGCACCGATCGACTGGATCCCTGCCCGATATCGGGCAGGATTGTTGCGCCGGAGCCTCTTCCGCCGCAATATCGACGAGTGCTCGAACGCCGCTCGTCGTACGACGACCTCATTGACCACCTGGTGCGCAGCACCGCGCTCCCGCGCGGCGAGGCGGCCCGGGTGATCCTCGACGTGCTCGCCTACTTCGACGAGACGACCGACGCCTTCGTCCGCCGGCGCCACCGTGAACTGCAGTCCGGCGGCCTGGTCAACACGGAGATCTTCGAACGGATCTCGGCCGAGCTGCCGCACCGGGCGGTCGCGCCGCCGGAGCTCTCGCTCCGCCAGCTGCGCCGCATCGTCTACGGCTGAGGCCGGCCCGCGGCCGGGCACCCACTCACCTGTTTGTACCTGTATGTCCTTACTCGTTTGCATCTGTACGTCGATGGAGAGGCAGAGACCCTATGTGCGGAATCGTCGGCTATATCGGAAAGCGTGATGTGGCCCCGCTGCTGCTGGAGGGTCTGCAGCGGCTGGAGTACCGGGGTTACGACTCCGCGGGCATCGTCATCACCGGGAAGCCGGCGGCCGGCAAGCCCGCCGCGCTGAAGGTGGTCAAGGCCAAGGGCCGGGTCCGCGAGCTGGAGGCCCGCGTACCCAAGCGCTTCACCGGCACCACCGGCATCGCCCACACCCGCTGGGCCACCCACGGCGCCCCGAGCGACGAGAACGCCCACCCCCACCTGGACGCCGACACCAAGGTCGCCGTCGTCCACAACGGCATCATCGACAACGCCTCCGAGCTCCGCGCGAAGCTCGTCGCCGACGGCATCGTCTTCCTCTCCGAGACCGACACCGAGGTGCTGGTCCACCTGATCGCCCGCTCGCAGGCGGACACCCTGGAGGAGAAGGTCCGCGAGGCGCTGAAGTCCGTCGAGGGCACGTACGGCATCGCCGTCCTGCACGCCGACTTCAACGACCGCATCGTCGTCGCCCGCAACGGCTCCCCGGTCGTGCTCGGCATCGGCGAGAAGGAGATGTTCGTCGCCTCCGACGTCGCGGCCCTGGTCGCGCACACCCGCCAGATCGTCACCCTGGACGACGGCGAGATGGCCACCCTCAAGGCCGACGACTTCCGCACGTACACCACCGAGGGCTCGACCACGACGGCCACGCCCACCACGGTGGAGTGGGAGGCCGAGTCGTACGACATGGGCGGCCACGACACGTACATGCACAAGGAGATCTCCGAGCAGGCCGACGCCGTGGACCGCGTACTGCGGGGCCGCATCGACGACCGCTTCTCCACCGTGCACCTGGGCGGCCTGAACCTGGACGCCCGCGAGGCCCGCGGGGTCCGCCGGATCAAGATCCTGGGCTGCGGCACCTCGTACCACGCGGGCATGATCGGCGCCGGCCTCATCGAGGAGCTGGCCCGCATCCCCGCGGACGCCGAGCCCGCGTCCGAGTTCCGCTACCGCAACCCGGTCGTGGACCCCGACACCCTCTACGTCGCCGTCTCCCAGTCCGGCGAGACGTACGACGTGCTGGCCGCCGTCCAGGAACTCAAGCGCAAGGGCGCCCGTGTCCTCGGCGTCGTGAACGTCGTCGGCTCGGCGATCGCCCGCGAGGCCGACGGCGGCATGTACGTCCACGCGGGACCCGAGGTCTGCGTCGTCTCCACCAAGTGCTTCACCAACACCGTGGTCGCCTTCGCGCTGCTCGCCCTGCACCTGGGCCGCATCCGCGACCTGTCGGTCTCCGACGGCAAGCGGATCATCGAGGGGCTGCGCAGGCTCCCCGAGCAGATCGGTCAGATCCTCGAGTCGGAGGACGAGATCAAGAAGCTGGCCGAGGAGTACGCGGGCGCGCAGTCGATGATGTTCATCGGCCGTGTCCGGGGCTACCCCGTCGCGCTGGAGGCCTCTCTGAAGCTCAAGGAGATCTCGTACATCCACGCCGAGGCCTATCCCGCCTCGGAGCTGAAGCACGGCCCGCTCGCGCTCATCGAGCCGGCGCTCCCCACGGTCGCGATCGTCCCGGACGACGACCTGCTGGAGAAGAACCGCGCGGCCCTGGAGGAGATCAAGGCCCGCAGCGGCCGCATCCTGGCCGTGGCCCACCGCGAGCAGGAGAAGGCCGACCACACGATCCTCGTCCCGAAGAACGAGAACGAGCTGGACCCCATCCTGATGGGCATCCCGCTCCAGCTCTTCGCGTACCACACGGCACTGGCCATGGGCCGGGACATCGACAAGCCGCGCAACCTGGCGAAGTCCGTCACCGTCGAGTAGTCACGCCGCCACGGACGCCGAGAGCGGCCCCGCACCCACTTCTGTCGTGGGTACGGGGCCGCTCTCCCGTGCGGGCCGGTGCCGCCCCCGGACCGGCCCGCGGGCCGCTGCCTCAGCCGGTGGCCGTCACTCCTCGGCCGGCAGCACGCTTCGGCACCGCCGTCGGCCAGTGGGCCAGCGCGGCCGTCGCTCCGTACCAGGCGGCGAGACCGGCGACAGCGGCGACCCAGCCGCCTGCCTTGCCCAGGAAGCCGCTGTCCGCGAACTGCCCGACGCCCAGCAGCAGAAGCCCCACGAACAGCAGTCCGTACGTCCCCTGGCCGAGCAGACCGCGACCGGACGCCCCGAGCGTCAGCGTGAGCGCGAACAGGGCCCAGAGCAGCAGGAACAGCCCTGCCGCATGGTCCGAGACGCGGGCGTCGGCACCGGTGCCCCAGGTGAACCAGAAGGCGCCCAGCCCGGCGAAGGCGGTGCCGGTGAAGCCGTTGCCGCCGCGGAACTCCAGGAGTCCGGCGACGAACAGGGCGATACCGCCGACATACAGCGCGAGCGAGACGGCATCGGCCGCCGTCACCCCGTCCACGGCCCCGGTGTGACCGATCCCGAATGCCAACAGTGTGAGTCCCAGGGCGAGTTGGCCGAGGGTGGAGGTGCTGGTGTTTCCCGCAGAGACGTCATTGTCCACGGCGGGCTCCCTTCACATGCAATCGTGCTGTTTCCAGTGGCGTTTATGTACCCTTCACAAACGCACAATCCACCTCTACGGACCGGTAGCTTCGCCTTTTCCGCTGTTTCCGTAGTCGAGTTGACGCCATGCCCGCTCGGCCGCGACGGAAAGAGACCGGCCGTTGGCCGAAGTCGATCACCCCCCGCGCGGAACCGATCCGGAGCAGACCGCGGGCAGCGTCAGCAGCGATGCGGCGGTGGGGATACCAGCTCACAGGGGCGCCGGGGCGGCTACAGGCGCAGGGGGCACGGGGTACGAGGGCGGCTACCGGAGCGGGCCGCTATCGGAGCAAGCGGCTGCCGGAGCGGGCGACTACCGGAGCGGGCGACTACCGTTCAACGAACAACTACGGGATGACGACGACCGGGCGCTGCGCCCGGCGCGCCAGCCGGCCCGCCACCGAGCCGAAGATCCGGCCGACGATCCCGTGTGTGGAGCCCACGACGATCGCATCGGCCGAGTACTCCCGGCCGACCTCCTCCAGCTCGTGGCAGATGTCCCCGCCGCGCTCGACGAGCACCCACGGCACCTCGGAGAGGTAGTCCGCGCAGGCGAGCTCCAGGCCGAGGACCTCGGTGCGGTGATCGGGGACGTCCACGAAGACGGGCGGCTCGCAGCCCGCCCACACGGTGGTCGGCAGCCGGTTGGCGACATGGACGATGATCAGGCCGGAGCCCGTCCGCCGGGCCATGCCGATGGCGTACGCGAGGGCCCGCTCACTGGAGGTCGAGCCGTCGAAACCGACGACGACACCGTGCCGGAAGGCAGGATCGCAGGAGTGACATGCTTCTTCGGCCGCCTGCTGGTCCGACCGGGGGTCGGCTACCTGCTTGCGGTCCGCGGGTTCGGGGATTTCGTGACCGGCCATCGGTGTCTCGGCGAAGAGAGTCCTCGTGAGGAGAGCGACGTGGAGAAGGTGCGTCAGCGGGCGGTGTAGTGGTGTCCGGGAATCATCTTCCCAACCCCTTACCCCCAAGGGTACGGCGCCACTCCTCCACTGCCAGACCCGCGCAAAGCGCGTGCGACGTTCCACGGAGCATGCCCGAGACCGCCCCGTATGGCAATGCCGGTTGCGCAGTACACCGACGTCGCGGGACCCGGACGGCCGCAATCGGTGACCGGCCGGGGCCCGGCCCGTTAGCCACGTGACCGCGTCCCGCACACCCGCTGCGGCGCCCTCCGCCGCTCCGTACCGACCGGAGCGCCACCCGAGCCGCCCCAGGGAGCCTCCCGTGCCCGCACCCGTCCCGCCCGCCCATCCGGAACCCGCCGCACGGCCGGTGACCGATGTGGTCCGCTGGGGGGTGTTCGGCTGCCTCCTGGTGCCCGCCGTCCTCATCGCCCACGGCGACTCCGCCGGCGGCGCCGCGACCGTCGCGCTGGGCCTGGCCGCCGTCACCGCGGTCTGCCGGGCACTGCTCCGCCGATCCGCCCGTACGGCCGCCCACGCGGGCTCCCGTTCGGCCGAGGGGGCGCACAGGAGTGACCGCACCTCTCGGGTCGTGCGCCGGTAGAACGATTGATTTCCGCACACGCGACCGTATGTTTTCAGCCAACTTCAAGTCTCGGTCGAATCCTTGTCGAATTGGCCGATCAACCCCCTTGCCAGCAGGCAGGAAGAGACCAAGCGGTACGCTTCCACCCCATGGGGACGGGCCATGAACGCCAGGCGCACTTCCCTGCACGACTCACGAGTGAAACGCTTCGTGATCGAATGCTTCCCGCCAGGTTGCCTTGTCGACATAAAGCCGGTTGGTGAACTTGTCACGACGGCACCACGGGACGCAGTAGATTCGATCTTGGGTGTCGAAGGCTGGGGACTCGTGCACGACCGAGGGGACATGTGCAGGTGCGACAGGCCCGTAAGGACCAGAAAGACGCGAACACCGAGGGGGGCTTAGCGTCATGAGCCAGGACTCCGCCACCGCAACGGAGGCTGTACGGAAGCTGAGCGGGCGCCGACGCCGTGAGGTGGTCGCCGTGCTGCTGTTCAGCGGTGGCCCCATCTTCGAGAGCTCCATTCCGCTCTCGGTGTTCGGGATCGACCGCCAGGACGCGGGAGTTCCGCGTTATCGGCTGCTCGTGTGCAGCGGCGAAGAAGGACCGCTTCGCACCACGGGGGGACTCGAACTGACCGCGCCCTACGGGCTGGAGGCGATCAGCAGGGCCGGCACCGTCGTGGTGCCCGCCTGGCGCTCGATCACCTCACCGCCGCCCGTGGAGGCGCTCGACGCGCTGCGCCGCGCCCACGAAGAGGGCGCGCGCATCGTGGGGCTGTGCACGGGGGCGTTCGTGCTCGCCGCGGCCGGGCTGCTGGACGGCCGCCCGGCGACCACGCACTGGATGTACGCACCGACGCTGGCCAAGCGCTATCCGTCGGTGCACGTCGATCCGCGCGAACTCTTCGTCGACGACGGTGATGTGCTCACCTCCGCCGGGACCGCAGCCGGGATCGACCTCTGTCTGCACATAGTCCGCTCGGACCACGGCACGGAAGCCGCCGGGGCACTGGCCCGCCGGCTCGTCGTGCCGCCGCGGCGCAGTGGCGGCCAGGAGCGCTATCTCGACAGGTCTTTACCGGAAGAGATCGGCTCCGACCCGCTCGCCGAGGTCGTGGCCTGGGCGCTGGAGCATCTGCACGAGCAGTTCGACGTGGAGACGCTGGCCGCGCGCGCCTACATGAGCAGGCGGACCTTCGACCGGAGGTTCCGCTCGCTCACCGGCAGCGCACCGCTCCAGTGGCTGATCACCCAGCGGGTGCTGCAGGCGCAGCGACTGCTGGAGACGTCCGACTACTCGGTCGACGAGGTCGCGGGCCGCTGCGGCTTCCGCTCGCCGGTCGCGCTGCGCGGACACTTCCGGCGCCAGCTGGGTTCCTCGCCTGCGGCGTACCGGGCCGCGTACCGGGCCCGTCGTCCGCAGAGCGGTGTTCCGGAGCAGGTCGTCACGGCGACCGAACCGGTGGTGCCCGCCCAGAGCACCTCCGCGAGCCGTCGTGCCCCGGTGCCGGCACCGGCGGGTCCGTCCACGGCCGCTGCGGACGCGGGCCGCGGGGAGCACGGAAAGCCGGGCTCCGAGGCGTACGCCGCGGGCCGCCCGGCCCTGCCGGGACAGCGGAGCGCCCCGTAGGGTGGGGCGTATGAACGACCGCATGGTGTGGATCGACTGCGAGATGACCGGGCTCTCGTTGACGGAAGACGCACTCATCGAGGTGGCCGCACTGGTCACCGACTCGGAGTTGAACGTGCTCGGCGAAGGGGTGGACATCGTGATCCGCCCGCCGGACGCGGCGCTGGAGACCATGCCCGAGGTGGTGCGGCAGATGCACACCGCCTCGGGCCTCCTCGACGAGCTGGCCGGGGGCACCACCCTGGCCGACGCCGAGGAGAAGGTCCTGGCCTATGTCCGCGAGCATGTGAAGGAGCCCGGCAAGGCACCGCTCTGCGGGAACACGGTCGGTACCGACCGTGGCTTCCTGTCGCGGGACATGCCGTCGCTGGAGGGCTACCTCCACTACCGGATCGTCGATGTCTCCTCGATCAAGGAGCTGGCCCGCCGCTGGTTCCCGAGGGCGTACTTCAACAGTCCGGACAAGAACGGCAACCATCGCGCGCTCGCGGACATCCGTGACTCCATCACGGAGCTGCGGTACTACCGCGAGGCCGTCTTCGTCCCGCAGCCGGGTCCGGATTCGGAGCGCGCGAAGTCGATCGCTGCGCGCCTGTCGCAGCCCTCGGCCTAGGTCCTCGGGAAAGTCGCTGGTCACGGCCCTTTCGGGGGCCGGGACCGGCGGCAAAAGAACGGGGGCGCGAGCACCCTCTCGGACCCTGTACACTTTTTCTCGGCCGGTCGGAAACGCCCGGACATGGTGGGTATAGCTCAGACGGTAGAGCACCTGGTTGTGGTCCAGGATGTCGCGGGTTCGAGTCCCGTTACTCACCCTGAATGATCAAGGCCTGACCTGTGAAAACAGGTCAGGCCTTCTTCTTGCCCGAACTTCGGGAACAGGTCCGCGCCGAGGAGAGGGGCGAGCCCCATCCCGACGCTGAGGGAATGTGGCTGCGGCGGCCGGGCGTACCCCAAGAGCATCGTGAACCGCCACGAGCTGCTGTTCCGCATCGTGCAGACCGTGATCGCCCCCGCTGCGCGACCTCTTACGGGAGACTCACGCCCGTCCGGCGGCGCCGGGTGAGTGCCGAGCGGAGCTTGTGGGCCGTTCCCCGGGCCAACAGACGGAGCTGGTCGACCGGGCGGGGCTCGTTGTAGATGACGAAATCGTCGAACCGGTGGATGCCGCGCCGGTTGGCGACGGCCTCGGCGGCATCCCGGACGGCGGCGAGGTCAGCCGCAGTGAGCTGGAGCGCGTGCTCGTCGGGCTGATGGACGGCGCCGATCGGATACTCGCGGCCCGGGTGGCTCGTCATCTCGATGTGACAGCCGAGCACGTGGGCCACCGTGTGCACCTGGGCGAAGTCGACCAGGCGGGCCAGAGTGGCGCGGAACGCGGTGAAGTCGAACGCGTACAACCGGCCCGGCAGAACCGTTTCGCCGGTGAACATGATGCCGGTCCACGGGTCGTGGACGGTGATCGCGCTCTTGTGGTGGCCGGGGGAGCCGAGGACGCCCAGTACCCGCCCGCCGAGGTCGAAGGTGACGGCCCCGGTCGGCCAGCGGTTTCCGAAGCCGAGGAAGGAGCACACGGCCTCCTCCTCGCGGGCGACCACGGTGGTCTCAGGACGGTCGGTGAACTGGGCATCGGCGGCCACGTGGTCGCCATGCCCATGAGTGTGCGCGACCACCAGGCCGTACCGCTCGCGCGGATGCCGGTCGAGCCACTCGGTGATCAGCCGGTCGACGGTCGTGCGCAGCGGGAACAACTCCGGGTCGGCGCTGGCGCCCGTGTCCAGGAGCACGGCGCGTACGTTGCCGAACAGCAAAAAGAGGAAAGGACCAGGCCCGGATCGGCCGTTGCGGCCGAGCGGAGCTCGACGACCTCCTCCCGCGTCAGCCCGTCTACGCCCAGCGACGGGACGTCAGCATCCACCAGGGCGACGACCCCACCCGCCTCGGCCGACGACTCCCGTCCGTCCGCCACAACCCGGGAGAACGCCGCCGACGGGGCCACACCGGCGTGCCCGGACGCCACATGCCGGTCGGCCCCATCGGCCTGCCTGTCGCAGTTCAGGGCCGCCGTGATGTACGCCGCCGGACGGGCCGGCCGCCAGTCGAGGGCGCGTACGTGGTGATCGCCGTCGGCGACTCGATGTCAGCGGCCCGGCAAGACTTCTACGCCCACCCGCCGCAGGCCCCGGACTGCTTGCCCCGCACCCGGCACCGGCTGAGGTTCCGTCAGGTGCTCGACGGCAGCCGCGACCACGGCTGACGGCCCTGACGGTCATCGACAACGTCCTGGCGCCCGTACTGCCCCGCCGGGCCGGCTTCGACGCCCCCGCGCGCGCCCGTGAGCTGCTGGAGGCCGTGGGGCTGGCCGACCGCGAGAAGTTCCCACCCCGCGCAGCTGTCCGGCGGCCAGCAGCAACGCGTCGCCCTGGCCCGCGCCCTGATCGCGACGCCCCGGCTCCTGCTGGCCGACGAGCCCACCGGGGCCCTGGACTCGGCCACCGGAACCGCGGTCATGGACCTGATCGTGCGGCTCGGGCGCGACCACGGGACCACGGTCCTGATCGCCACGCACGAGGAGCAGGCGGCCGGGGCCTGTGACCGGGTGATCGGCCTGCGGAACGGGCGGACGGTCACCGACTCGGCCGGTGGCTGATGGGGGCCGGTGGCTGATCAGGCCGCCGGCCGCGCAGCCGCCCTCACGACGAGTCCCGGACCACCAGTTCGGTCGGGAGCACGATCTGCGGCCGCTCGGTGTTCTCGCCCGCGATCTCCTGGAGGAGCACCCGGGTCATCTCCCGGCCCATCTCCTCGATCGGCTGCCGCACACTCGTCAGCGCGGGGTCCATGTGCCGGGCCACGGACGAGTCGTCGAAGCCGACGAGGGCCACGTCGTCCGGGATGCGCCGGCCGGCCTCGCGCAGCACCTGGCGGGCACCCGCGGCCATCAGGTCGGACGCGGCGAAGACCGCGTCCACGTCGGGACGGCGGGCGAGCAGTTCGCGCATGGCCCGGACGCCGCCTTCCTCGGAGAAGTCCGCGGGGGCGATCAGCCGCTCGTCCGGTTCGAGGCCGGCGTCGGCCAGGGCCCTGCGGTAGCCGTCGAGGCGCCGCTGGGCGGCGTAGACGTCCAGCCGCCCGGTGATGGTGGCGATGGAGCGGCGGCCCCGGGAGACCAGGTGCTCGACAGCGCCGCGGGCGCCCTCGAAGTTGTCCGAGTCGACCGAGGGCAGCGGCTCGGTGGCGGACCTGCGGCCGTTCATGACGGCGGGCATGCCGAGCTGTTCCAGCAGGTCGGGCAGAGGGTCGTCGGCGTGCACGGAGACCAGCAGGACGCCGTCCACGCGGTGCGCGGTCAGGTACTGGGCGAGTCTTCGGCGTTCGCGGTCGCTGCCGACGAGGGTGAGCAGCAGCTGCATCTCGGTGTCGGCGAGGGCGGCGCCCACCCCGCGGACGATGTCGGAGAAGTAGGGCTCCGTGAAGAAGCGGCTCTCGGACTCGGGCACGACGAGCGCGATGGCGTCCGTCCGGTTACCGGCCAGGGCGCGGGCGGCGCGATTGGGTACGTACCCCAGCTCGGCGACGGCCGCCTCCACTGCCTCCCGTGTGTGCGCGCTCACCCGCGGTGAGCCGTTGATGACCCGCGAGGCAGTGCCGCGCCCCACCCCTGCCCGTGCCGCGACCTCTTCGAGCGTGGGCCGGCCCCCGCTCCGTACTCGCGCTGCCGCCATGGCTGCCTCCCGTTCGCGGTCAATTTCTCACAGTCGGATAACCAAACCAAGTCCTGGTGTTGGATCCCTTGACACTCAACGGGCCAGGTCGGCCGCTCCCGACCCGTGACATGGGAGCGCTCCCACTCTACGCGCGTGGTCAAGCTGCCCGCCTCGGCCCGGGGCAGGCGCGGCCGATACGGGCGCGGACACGACTGAGACCCGGCACGGAGCCGGGTCTCAGGGGTGGTGCGGGTACCGCGACCGGCGGTGTCCGCCGGGAGGGGAACCGTCAGGAAAGGCCGCCCTGCGGCAGCGCGTGACGGCGGATCACATCGGAGTACCAGTGGGCGCTCGCCTTGGGGATGCGGCGCTGGGACGCGTAGTCGACGTACACCGTGCCGAAACGCTTCGAATAGCCGTAGGCCCACTCGAAGTTGTCCATCAGCGACCACAGGAAGTAACCGCGGACGTCCGCGCCGTCGGCCACCGCCCGCTGCACGGCGTCGAGGTGGCCGTGCAGGTAGGCGATCCGCTCGGGGTCCTCCACCCGGCCCTCGGGCGACACGTAGTCGTCGAAGGCGGCGCCGTTCTCCGTGACCATCAGCGGCAGGCCGGGGTGGTCGCGGGTGACGTCCATGAGCAGGTTGTAGAGCCCGTCGGGGTCGATCGACCAGTTCATCGCGGTGCGCTCCTTCCCCTCGGCGAGGTGGAAGGCGACGTGCTCGGAGCCGGGCCACGGGGAGAACGCGCTCGCGCCGTGGACATCGTTGCCACTGCCGCTCTCGCCCTTCTCCGGCATGGAGACCAGGGTCGGCGTGTAGTAGTTGACGCCCAGCACGTCGACCGGACGCGAGATGGCGGCCAGATCGCCGTCCTGGACCAGCTTCGACCAGTCCACCAGGTGCGCGGTGTCGGCGAGCAGGTCCTCGGGGTACTCACCGCGCAGCATCGGGCCGGTGAAGATCCGGTTGCCGACCGCGTCGACCCGGCGGGCGGCGTCCGCGTCGGCCGCGCTCGCGGTCAGCGGGCGGACCTGGTGGAGGTTGAGGGTGACCGAGGTCTGCGCACCAGCGGGGAGTTGATCGCGCAGAACCTCGATCGCCCGGCCATGGGCGAGGTTGAGGTGGTGGGCCGCCCGCAGGGCGGAGGCGGGCTCGGTGCGGCCGGGAGCGTGCACACCGGATCCGTATCCGAGGAAGGCCGAGCACCACGGCTCGTTGAAGGTGGTCCAGGTCGCCACCCGGTCGCCGAGCGCGCCCGCCATGATCGCGGCGTAGTCGGCGAACCGGTCGGTGGTGACCCGCTGGGGCCAGCCGCCGGCGTCCTCCAGCTCCTGGGGCAGGTCCCAGTGGTAGAGGGTGGCGACGGGGGCGATGCCCGCTTCGAGCAGCTCGTCGACGAGCTTGCGGTAGAAGTCCAGGCCGCGTTCGACGGCGGGGCCGCGGCCGGTGGGCTGCACCCGGGACCAGGAGACGGAGAAGCGGTACGCCTTCAGCCCCAGCTGCTTCATCAGCGCCACGTCGTCGCGGAAGCGGTGGTAGTGGTCGGCGGCGATGTCACCGGTGTCACCGTTGTGGACCTTGCCAGGGGTGTGGCTGAAGGTGTCCCAGATGGAAGGGGTGCGGCCGTCCTCGGCAGCGGCGCCCTCGACCTGGTAGGCGGCGGTGGCCGCTCCCCAGACGAAGCCCGTCGGGAATTGCGTTGCCTCGGGCGCCTGCTTCGGGGCGATGTCGGGTCGTACGGCAGTCATGCGGGAGCGCTCCCAGGGGTGGACGGACAGGGGCGGGGAAGGGGGTGGAACTCCGGAGCCCGTACGGCCCGCGGTCAGGTACGGGTCGTACGGGAGTTCCGGGAAGAAGAAGTAGCCGGGGGAACGTCAGCCCTTGACGGCGCCGGACATGATCCCGCCGACGATCTGCTTGCCGAAGACGACGAACACCGCGAGCAGCGGCAGCGTGCTGATCAGCGCGCCGGCCATCACGATGCCCTCGTCGGGGGTGTAGGAGGCCTTCAGCAGGCCGAGGGCGACCTGAAGGGTGGGGTTCTCCTGGTTCAGTGCGAGGTAGGGCCAGAAGAAGTCGTTCCACGACTGGACGAAGGTGAGCATGCCCAGCACCATCATCGCGGGGCGGGCCACCGGGAGCACGACGCTGCGCACGATGCGGAAGTTGCTCGCACCGTCGATCTTGGCGGCTTCGATCAGCTCGTACGGCAGTGCCTCGATCAGGTACTGCCGCATGAAGAACACGCCGAACGCGCTGACCAGGGTCGGGAAGATCACCGACTCCAGGCTTCCGCTCCAGCCGAGGTCGGCCATCATCATGAACAGCGGGACGACGCTGAGCTGCGGCGGGATCGTCAGGGTCGCGATGACCCCGGTCATCAGCGCCCCGCGGCCGCGGAAGCGCATCTTGGCGAAGGCGTAGCCGGCCAGGGTGCAGAAGAACAGCGTCGCCACCGTGATGCAGCCGGAGACGATGAAGCTGTTGACGATCGCCTTGCCCAGGTGGGCCTGGTTCCAGGCGGCGTCGAGGTTGTGGAACAGCCGGTCGCCGGGCAGGAACGGCGGGGTGGAGGCCAGTACTTCGTCCTGGGTGTGGGACGCGGCCACCAGGGTCCAGTACAGCGGCAGCAGCGAGCCGATTCCGACGACGGTCAGCGCGATGTAGGCGAAGGGACCGCCCTTCATCTGCTGCCCGGCACCGGGCTTGAAGCGGCTGGGGCGCTTCGGCGCGCGGTGCGCGGTGCGCGCCGGGAGGACGGGGGCCGGGACTTTGGTGGGGCTGGTGATGGTCATGGATATCGCTCCCGGTCAGACCGCGGATTTGCGTACGAAGCGGCCGATGAGCCAGTTGACCGCGGCGATGATCAGCAGGAGGGCGAGCATCGCCCAGGCCACTGCGGCGGCCGGACCGAGATGCCCCAGGTTCCAGCCGTAGTTGAAGAGGTAGACGCTGAGGGTCTCGTACTGGTGTTCATTGCCGCCGATCGCGCCGAGGGTGCCGCCCTCCAGCAGCAGCGGCTCACCGAACAGCTGCATGGAACCGATGGTCGAGATGACGATCGTGAACAGGATCGTGGGCCGCAGCGAGGGGATGGTCACCTTGAGGAACTGTTGCCAGCGCGAGGCGCCGTCGAGCGAGGCGGCCTCGTACAGATCGGACGGCACGGCCTGCATCGCGGCGAGGTAGATCAGGGTGTTGTAGCCGGTCCAGCGCCAGATCACGATGATGGAGATGGCGATCTTGGACGTCCAGGGCCCGTTGGCCCAGTTGGTGTGTCCGAGACCGACGAACTCCAGCGCCCAGTTCAGCAGACCGCCGTCGGCCCGGAAGACCAGGGCGAAGACGAGAGCCGCGGAGGCCACCGAGGTGGCGTACGGGGTGAGGATGACCGTCCGCCAGAAGGAGCTGGCACGGAGCTTGTAGTTCAGCAGGTGCGCCAGACCGAGCGCGACGAGCAGCTGCGGGACCGTCGACATGACACCGATCAGGAAGGTGTTGGTGACGGCCGTCCAGAACTCCGAGTCGTGCAGGATCCTGTCGAAGTTGCCCCAGCCGACCCATTCCATCTGGTCCAGGCCGGTCATCTCGACCCGGTGCAGGGCGATCCAGCCGGTGTAGATCAGCGGATAGAGCCCGAAGGCACCGAAGACGAGGAAGAACGGGGCTATGTAGGCGTACGGCGATGCCTTGTCGTCGAACCGCCAGAGGCGGCTCCGCCACGCCTGCCGACGTGCGTCGACCGGCTTCTTCCGGGGTGGCGGGGCGTATGCGTCCCGGGTGGGAGTCGAGGTGGCCACGGGCGGGAGTCCTTCCCTGGATTGCTTGGATACCCGGGTACGGGGCCGGGCCGGGTGGCCGGGTCGTCGGCGACAAGCGCGTGCGGTGGGCTTGCACGGGGCGGCCGGGAGGTACCCGGTCGCCCCGTGCAAGCCCTCCGCGAGGCTTACCGTTCCTCGGACCCCGGCGCCCCATGGGGTGGGGACACGCAGGTGCGGGCGGCCCGGGGGCCGCCCGCTGCTGCGAACGTCAGCCGATCGCCTTGTCGATCTCCTCGGTCGCCGCGTCCCACGCCTTGTCGGGCTTGGTGCCGCGCTGCTCCATGTTGTTGATCTGGGTGGAGATGCTGTCCTTGATGACGCCGTCCTTCGGGCCGATGATCGCCTCGGGGATGGACTTGGCCTCGTCCGCGTAGATCTCACCGATCGGGGCGTCGTTGAAGTACGCGAGCTTGCCGTTCTTCACGTCGGGCAGGTCGTACGCGCCCTTGTTGGACGGGAAGAGGCCGGTCGCCTTGAAGACCGCGGCCTGCTGCTCGGGCGCGGTCAGCCACTTGACGAGCTCACCGGCCTCCTTGACGTGCTTGCCGGACGTCGGCACACCGAGGAAGGAGCCACCCCAGTTGGCGGCGGTCGAACCGGGCGCGGTGGTGATGTCCCACTTGCCCTTGTTGCCGTCACCGGCGGCGATCGAGATCTGAGCGGCCATCCAGGCGGGGCACGCCACGGTGGCCATGGTGCTCTTGCGCAGGGCGGCCTTCCACGGGTCGCCGAACTGGGCGAGGCCCTGGGTCAGCTTCTTGTCCGCGGCCTCGGCCGCCAGGTCCCAGCCCTGCTTGACGCTGGGGCTGTCCTCGTAGATCGCCTTGCCGCTCTCGTCGTAGTACTGCTTCGCGTTCGAGCTGACGACGGCGTTGAACATCGCGCTGGCGGAGTCCATGAAGTACGTCCCCGCGGGCGCGTTCTTCTTGTACTCCTCACCGAGCTTGAGGTAGTCCTCCCAGCCCCCGGAGATCCTTGCGGCGACCTCCTTGCGGTCGGTCGGCAGACCGGCCTTCTTGAAGAGCTCGGCGTTGTAGCAGAGCGACATCGGGCCGATGTCGGTACCCGCGCCGATCACCTTGCCGTCCTTGGTGGTGGCCTGCTTCTCCTTCCAGGACACCCACTCGTTGACGTCGATGACCTTGCTCAGGTCGGCGAACTGGTCCGCCTTCGTGTCGACGAGCTCCTTGATGCGCCCGACCTCGAGGCCCTGGACGTCAGCCAGACCACTGCCCGAGTTCAGCTGCTGGAGCAGCTTGGGGTAGTAGTTCTTCTCCTCGGCGGTGGTCTCTTCCTTCACCGTGATGTTCGGGTGCAGCTCGTGGTATTTCGCGAAGAGGCCGGCTTCCTTGTAGCCGAACTGCCCGAAGTCCGCGACGGTCAGCGTGATCTTCCCGTTCGCGTCGGAGGACGTGTCGTCCGACGAGTCCGAGTCGCTGCTGCAGCCGGTCAGCAACAAGGCCGTGGCTGTCAGGCCCGTGGTGGCCAGGACCGCGACTCTGCGGCTCCGACCGGCGGCGGTGCGGGTGATACGCATTCCACTACTCCTTGTTCCAGGGTGGGACTGGCTCACTGCGTGGCATACGCGCTGGTGAGTGCGGGTGCCGGATGGTTCAGGGGGGGAGGACACGGGCAGTGCCGTTCGCGCGAGAAATCCTCTTGCGATATGGGAGCGCTCCCATGCGTCGATGTCGGAAGGTTGCTGCCTGGGAGGGGTGGGTGTCAAGAGTTGAAGACGCTTCCGTTGCGCGAGCGTGTCCTGCAAGTCACGAGACCGTGTCCGGCCGAAGGCTTGCCAAAGCGTGCAACCATGCGAAGCGGACTGATTCACTCCTGAATTCCCCCAGGTGAGAGCCCTGTTGAGAGTGGATCTTGCGGTCGGCGCCGACAAGCCGGTCCGATCGCGCCGGATTTCCGTCAGCGTCCGGAAACACTCCTCGCCACCCCCGATTCCTCTCGCAGGGCCCGCCGGAAGGTGAACGGGACGTCGCACCCAAGGGGCACCCAGAGGCACCTCCGCGTTCTTTCCCCGAACTCGAGCGCCGGGCGGTGGCCGAAACAGCGGCCCGGCGGGTGACCGGAACGGCGCCCGCACGGAAGCCGCCGATCCGGACAACCCGGGCCACCGGGAGGGTCCGGAACACCAGGACGAGCCGGGCCAGTTGGACGTCCTGATCAACGGGTCGAACCGGGCCGAGCAGAGAGCTCGGGCGGCCGGGACGACCGCAATCGCCCAGGGCCCGGGGCCCAGGGCCCCCGGGCACGCCGGCTCGCCCGGGGTCCCCCGGCGTCCAGGAGTGCGGCCGGCGGGCTGCGGGCGGTCAGGCCGTGCGCAGGCGGGCCAATGTGTGTTCCAGCTCCGCCTGGGCGGCCCGGCCCGCCGACTCCGCGTCGCCCGCCACGACCGCCCTGACCAGCGCATGGTGCTGCGCCTCACCGTGGTTCGGGTCGTCGCGGCGCAGTCCGAGCAGTTCCACGAGGTCGATCAGCCCCTGCCGCAGCGCGGGGGCGAACTCGCCGAAGAGATCGGTGAGTACGGGGTTGTGGGCGGCCGCCACGACCGCCCGGTGCAGTTCGATGTCGGCGTCCACGAAATCGGGGTCCGGCCCGGCGCCCGCCGCCCGCCGTGCCGCCAGCGCCGCATCGAGCGCGATCAGGTCCTCGTCGGTGCGGCGGCGGGCGGCCAGCCGGGCGGCCTGGACCTCGATGAGCATGCGCACCTCGTAGACGTCGGTGACCGAGGCCCTGCGAAGCCGGACCGGCCACTCCTCCGTCGCGTGGTCGGCGATGACGAAGACCCCGGCGCCCTGGCGGGACCGGAGCAGGCCGAGCGTCGCGAGCGTACGCACCGCCTCGCGCACGGTGGAGCGGCCGACTCCCAGGGTCTTGGCGAGCGTGGTCTCCCCGGGGATCTTCGTGCCGACCGGCCAGTGCCCCTCGGTGATCTGCGCGCGCAGATGGCTCGTGGCCTGTTCGACCAGGGGGCTGGGGCGGAGCGGACCGAGCGAGGACACGGGTTTCACCTGTCAGGTTGTCTGAGGACTTGCTTTCTGGCTACTGTACCGATCATGACGTACCGCGGTCTCCTTCTTCTCGGCTGCCGCGGCGGGGCCTGAAGCGATCGGCACCCCGCCGCGGGGTGCCGTGCTGTGCCGGTCGCATCCGGCGATGCGAGAAGAGACCACGTTCATGTCCGAGCTCACGTCCGAGTTCATCTCCGACGTCCTGTCACCGATGCACAGCTTCCCCACCGTCTGCACCCCGCGGGGGCCCGTCCCCGAGGCCGCGCCGCACTGGAATCCGCAGCGCTCCAGCTCGATGCCCTCGCACCGCTACCGGTCGGCCTTCGACCGGGTGGACATCCCGCTGGCCGGCCGGAGCTGGCCGCAGGCCCGTATCGACCGCGCCCCGCTCTGGGTCCCCGTCGACCTGCGCGACGGCAACCAGGCCCTCTCCGAGCCGATGGACACCCCGCGCAAGCGCCGGATGTTCGATCTGCTCGTCGCGATGGGCTACAAGGAGATCGAGGTCGGCTACCCGTCCGCGAGCCGCACCGACTTCGACTTCGTACGGCATCTGGCGGAGAGCGGGGCCGTACCCGACGACGTGACCGTGGTCGTCTTCACCCCGGCCAAGCCGGAGCTGATCGAGCGGACCTTCGAGTCCGTCGCGGGGATGAGCCGGGTGGTCGTCCACCTCTACATCCCGACCGCGCCCGTCTGGCGTGACGTCGTCCTGGGGCGGAGCCGGGCCGAGGTGCACGGTGTCGTACTGGACGCCGGGCGGCAGATGGACCGGCTGGCGCGGGCCAGGCCGGACGCGGACATCCGCTTCGAGTTCTCGCCCGAGGTCTTCATCCTGACCGAACCCGACTACGTCCTGGAGGTCTGCAACAGCCTCACCGAGCTGTGGGACGCCTCGCCGGACCGGCCGGTCATCCACAACCTCCCGGCCACGGTGGAGATCGCGACACCGAATGTGTACGCGGACCAGATCGAGTACATGCACCGCCATCTGGACCGGCGTGATTCCGTGATCCTCTCCGTCCATCCGCACAACGACCGCGGTACGGGCGTGGCCTGCGCGGAGCTCGCCGTACTGGCGGGGGCGCAGCGGGTGGAGGGCTGCCTGTTCGGCAACGGGGAGCGCACCGGCAACGTCGACCTGGTCAACCTGGCCCTCAATCTGCACGCCCAGGGGGTCGACCCGATGATCGACTTCTCGGACATCGACGAGATCCGCCGCACGGTCGAGCACTGCAACCGGCTGCCGGTGCCGCCCCGCCATCCGTACGGCGGCGACCTGGTGTACACCGCTTTCTCGGGCACCCACCAGGACGCGATCAGCAAGGGGTTCGCACACCGGGCGGGCAGCGACTCCGAGCTGTGGTCGGTGCCGTACCTGCCGATCGACCCGGCGGACGTGGGGCGTACGTACGAGGCGGTCATCCGGGTCAACAGCCAGTCCGGCAAGGGCGGCATCGCCCACCTGCTGCGGAGCAACCACGGGGTGGACCTGCCGGCGAGGATGCGGTCGGACTTCTCCCGCACGGTGCAGGAGGCAACGGACGACAGCGGTCTTGAGGCGACGCCGAAGGACCTGTGGAACCTGTTCGACGCGACGTATCTGGCCCCCGGGCGGGACGGCTCGGTCGCCCTGGCCTCCTGGTCGACGGAGAGCGGCCCGGCCGGTGAGCACCGCTTCGTCTGCACGCTGCGGGTGGACGGGCGCGAGGGCGACTACGAGGGCACGGGCGGTGGCGCGGTGTCGGCGTTCACGCATGCGCTGGAGGGTGCCGGGGTGAAGGTCACGGTCCTCGACTTCGCGGAGCACGGCTCGCAGGGGCCACAGGGGCCGGTGACGGCGTATGCGCGGTGCCGGGTCGGCGATGCGGAGTGCTGGGGCGCGGGCCAGGGCCCTTCGAGCGTGGTGGCGTCGGTGGCGGCGGTGCTGTCGGCGGCGAACCGGGCGCGGGACTGACTGACGCGGCCTGCGCGGGCGAAGGGGCGCGCACCCCGGCCGGTTGTGGGGGGAGTGTGGGGACCGGCCGGGATGCGCGGGCGGGGGTGGTGGCTTACTTGTAGGCGCCGAACGCCTTCGTGAAGGCGAGCGGCTCCTGCGCGATCGAACTGCACGACGCGTCCGCGGAGGGCTTCGCCCCGCCCGCGCACTCCTTGTCCCGCGTGCCCGACCACATCGCGAGCCAGGCAAGGCCCTTCTCCTTGGCGAAGGCCACCAGCTGGGTGGCGTCCTCCACCTTGAAGATCTCGGTGCTGACGTCGTTCACACCGATCATCGGGGTGACGGCGACGGCCTTCCACGCGTCGGCGTCGGAGAGGCCCAGCACGCCCTTGATCTGGGCCTGGGTGGCCGTCGCCGCCTGGATGGCGTACGCGCCCATGTCGCCGCTGTACGAGGCGCCGTAGTCCATCGCCATGACGTTGACCGCGCCGACGTCCACGCCGTTCTTCTTCGCGTCCGCGATCAGGTCCACGCCTGGCTGGGTGAGGCCCTCGGGCATCACCGGCAGGGTGAAGGAGACGTCGAGGCCGGGGTGGGCCTTCTGCAGCTGGGCGATGGCCTGGGAGCGGCGGGAGTTGGCCGCCGTGTCGGGCAGCGCCCCGCCCTCGATGTCGAAGTCGACCTTGGTCAGCTCGTAGGTGTCGACGACCTTGCCGTAGGCCGCGGCCAGATCGGCTGCCGAGGTGCAGTTCAGCGCCAGCTCGGAGCCGGAGGCGCCGCCGAAGGAGACCCGGACGTCGCCGCCGGCCGCGCGCAGGGCGCCGATCTGGGAGGCGACGTGGTCGTCACCGAGCCCGGTGACCCCGCCCCAGAGCGGGGCGCAGCTGCCTCCGGAGGTGATGAAGGCGAGGTTGAACTCCTTCACACCGGTCTTGGCCGCGGTGTCGACCAGGTCGTACGCCGGGTAGAGCGAGGTGTCGACGTACGGGGCGAAGCCCGCACCGCTCGCCGCGGGGCCGCCGTCGGTCTTCGTGGGGGTCGGGGTGGGCGTCGGCGTCGCGGTCTCGGTCGGCTTCTGGGTCGGGGTGGCCGAGGCGGTCGGGGTGGGGATCGCCGTGGGGGTCGCGGTCTCGGTGGGGCGGCCGCTCGGCTCCGGTGTCGCGCCGGTGTCGACGGAGCACTTGGCGTCGTCGATGAGGCAGCCGGTGGGGTCGGCGGCCGTGCCGTCGGAGCTGGTGACGAAGCCGATGGTGACGGACTTGCCGGGTGCGAGTTCCTTGTCCCAGCCGGCCGGCTCGACGGTGACGTGGCTGCCGCTGACGGTGTGCTCGCCGTTCCACAGGGAGCTGAGCCTCGTGCCCGCCGGCAGGTCGAACTCGAGCGTCCAGCCGGACTTGGCCGTGTCGGTTTCGTTGGTGACGACGTACTGCCCGGTGTATCCGCCGGTCCAGCCGCTGGTCCTCGTGTACGCGGCGCCGACTGCCGCCGCCTGGGCCGTGCCGGTGAGGGCGAAGACCGTTCCGCCGATCACGGCCGCGGCGACGACCGCGCCGATCGCCTTGGTCCTGGTGCTCGCCGTTCGCCGGTGCGTGCTGGTGCCCATCGCGTTCCTGCCTCGTCATACGGAAGTGGGGGATGCGGGAGCACGCTAGCGGCACCGGATCCGACAAACAGCGCGATTCGGACCGGAGTTGATGTTCTTAGGGTTGGCTTAAGGAGCCCATCGGCCGGTCTAAAGGTTCGGGCCCGCACCGGAGCGGAATGGGAGCTTTGCGCCGCGGCTGACCCCGCGCCGTTGCCGCCCCACCCGGTGGCCGCGCCCGCGCCGCTGCGGCTGCTGCCCGTCGAGCCCGATCCAGATGCGCACCTCGGTGCCGCCGAGCACCGAGCGCCCGATCCGCACGTCGCCCCCGGTCGACTCGGCGACCCGGCGGACGATGTCGAGGCCCAGCCCGGTCGAGCCCACCGCCCCCTTCGCGCCGCCACGCCCGCTGCTGCCGCGCGCCAGTGCGGCCTTCGGGTCCGCTATGCCGCCGCCCGCGTCCGAGACGAGCACGATCACCGCGTCCCCGCTGTGGTGGACGTCGACGGCGAAGGCGGTGCCCTCCGCGGTGTGCCGGAAGACGTTGCCGAGCAACGCATCCAGTGCCGCGGCCAGTTCGGGACGGGCCACCGGGATCCGTACCGTACGGTCGACTCCCGCGAGGCGCACCTCGCGGCCCTCGTCCTCCGCCAGCGCGGACCAGAAGTCCATCCGCTCACGGATCACCTCGGAGACGTCGCATCCGGCCCCGGGTCCACCGTTCTGCCCCTGGGACTGGGGGCGCTGTTCGCGGGCGGTCCTGATGATCGTGTCGACCTCGCGCTCCAGCTGCTGGACCGCCGCGCGGGTCTGTTCGGCCGCCGGCCCCTCGCCGAGCGAGGCGGCGTTGAGCCGGAGCACCGTGAGCGGGGTACGCAGCCGGTGCGAGAGGTCGGCGGCCAGTTCACGCTCGTTGGCGAGGAGCTGGACGACCTGGTCGGCCATGGAGTTGAACGCGGCTGCGGCGGAACGGAGTTCGGTCGGTCCCTCCTCCGGCACCCGGGTGCCGAGCCGCCCCTCCCCCAGGTCCTGTGCGGCGCCCGCCAGCCGCCGGGCCGGTTCCACCATGCGTACGCCCAGCCGGTCGGCCACCGCGACCGAACCGACGATCAGCGCGATGCCCACCCCCGCCAGCATCAGCCAGGCGGTGGCGACGCCGTTGGAGACCTCGTCCTCCGGCACGAACACCTCGACGACGACGGTGCCCCGCGAACCCAGCGAGGTCGGCTGGAGCAGCGCGGAGCCGCCCGCCACCTCGGTGATGGAGGCCCGCCCCGACTCCCGTACGGTCTCCAGGTCCTTGCGGGTGGCACGCCGGCTGCCGATCTCCACCGCCACGCCGTCGGCCTCGCCGGAGGCGGGTACGTGGACGGCCATCCGGCCCGCGGCTCCGGGTTCGGTGGTGAGGACGGCCGTCTCCAGCTCGGTGCGGTCGGTGGTGATGGAGAGCGTGGGGCCGATCGTCGCGGCCTGCCGTTCGGCGTCGGAGAAGGCACGGTCGCGCGCCATCTCCTTGATGACGAGACCGAGGGGGACGGCGAAGGCGACGACGACCATCGTGGTGACGGCCAGGCAGACCTTGACCAGGGCCCATCTCATGCGGGCTGCTCCGGGGGTGCGGCGGGCGGCTGGAGTTTCACGCCGACGCCGCGCAGGGTGTGCAGATAGCGGGGCCGGGCGGCGGTCTCGCCCAGTTTCCGGCGCAGCCAGGAGAGATGGACGTCGATGGTCTGGTCGTCCCCGTAGGACTGCTGCCAGACCTCCGCGAGGAGTTCCTTGCGCGGGACGACGACACCCGGCCGGCCGGCCAGGAAGGTGAGCAGGTCGAACTCGCGTCGGGTGAGGTCGAGTTCCGTGCCGTCGAGTTCGGCCAGGCGCCGCAGCGGGTCGATGGAGAGCCCGCCGACCTGGATGACGCGCGGCGGCGGGGCCTCGCCGCCGGCCGCCCGCGAGCGGCGCAGTACGGCCGCCATCCGGGCCGAGAGGTGTTCCACGGAGAACGGCTTGGTCAGATAGTCGTCGGCGCCGTCGTTGAGCAGCCGGACGATCTCGCTCTCGTCGTCGCGCGCGGTCGCGATGATGACCGGCACGTCGGTGATGCCTCGCAGCATCTTCAGTGCCTCGGCCCCGTCGAGATCGGGCAGCCCGAGGTCGAGGATGACCACGTCGAACCGGAAGTGGGCGACCTCGCGCAGCGCTTCGAGCGCGGTGCCGACACTCCGTACCGTGTGGGAGGCCTCGGTCAGGTGCCGGATGAGGGCGGATCGTACGAACTGGTCGTCCTCGACCACGAGCACACTTGGCATGGGCGGCACCGTACGCCATCGGGGCCCGCTCGGTCCGCTCGGTGGCGGTGGTGACGACAGGGCCGGGACCGTGGGGCAGGATGTGCCGGATGCAACGAGGTCTCGTACACGCGCTCGCGTGGTCGCTCGCCACCGGCGCCGCGGTCACGCTCTCGTGGTGGGGGGTGCACACCGTGATGGCGGGTACGGCGTACGACCCGCCGCGCGCGGTGCCGATCGCGGCGGGGCCCCGGAGCGACCGGGACAGCGCCGAGACCCTGTCGTCCTCGACCCATCGCCCGGAGCCGTCCCCGTCGAAGACGCCCCGCGCCACACCCCGGACCACCCCGAAGCCGTCCACGACCCCGTCCCGGGCACCGTCGCGCACCCCCGCCGGCACTCCGCGGCCGACGGCCACGGCCACCGCGTCGGGCACGGCGAGGAGTTACGGGACGGACGGCGGCCGGATCGTCTTCGAGCTCGGCACGGACTCGGCGAAACTGGTCTCGGCGACCCCGGAGCAGGGCTGGTCGGTGCAGGTCTGGACGAACACGACCTGGATCCGGGTGAACTTCACCAAGGACGACGGCACGACGGTGTCGGTCTTCTGCACCTGGAACGACCATCCGCCGCAGGTCGAGATCGTGAAGTCGTGACGCCGTCCGCCCCGCGGTCAGTCGAAGGCTGACGCCGGGGGCGCGGGCGAGGGCCGGGCGTCCGCGTCGTGCACCGCGGCCGCGCCGCCGGTGAAGTCGGCGAGCGCCCGCCCGTGTTCGACGCGCCCCGGGTGCGGGTCGGTCGCCACCCTGCGGGTCAGCTCCGCGATCTTCGGCGTCACGTCCGAGGCGAGCAGCACGGCGTTGCCGAAGCGGCGGCCGCGGAACACGGTCGGGTCGGCGGCGAGCGCCAGTTCGGGGAAGACGGTCGCGGCGGTGGCGATCTGGCCGCGCAGATGGGCCAGCGGCGGGCCGTCGGCGAGGTTGGCCACGTAACTCCCGCCGGGTTTCAGGACGCGGCGCACCTCGGCGAGGAACTCGGTGCTGGTGAGATGGGCGGGGGTACGGGCCCCGCTGAAGACATCAGCGATGACGAGGTCGGCCCAGCCGTCCTGGATCCTGCCGAGCCCGGCGCGGGCGTCGGTGGCGCGGACCCGGATCCTGGCCTGCGGGTCCAGCGGCAGCTCCCGGCGCACCAGCTGGACGAGGGCGGCGTCCACCTCGACGATCTGCTGGGTGGAGCGGGGGCGGGTCGCGGCGATGTAGCGGGCGAGGGTGAAGGCCCCGCCGCCCAGATGCACGACGTGCAGCGGCCGGCCGGGGGGCGCGACCAGATCGGCGACGTGGCCGATCCGCCGCTGGTACTCGAACGAGAGGTACGTCGGATCGTCCAGGTCCACGTGGGACTGCGGGGCACCGTCGATCGTCAGGGTCCAGGCGCGCCGGCGTTCCCGGTCGGGTACGAGCTCGGCGAGGCCGCCGTCCACCGGTTCGGTGACGTTGCCCTCGGGGCGCTCGGAGCCGCGTGCCGCCTTGCGGTCGGTCCTGCGGTCCGCGCGCTGCTTGCGGTCACCCGCACCGCCGGCCGCTCCTCGACGTGCCACTGCTACTCGTCCCTGCTCACTGCTCTTCGCGTCCGGGCCGGTCCGGACCGGCCGCGACGGGCTGATCGAGGCACCCGCCGCCCGGCCATTATGGGCGCAGGAAAGAGCTCACGCCGTCGGCCGTCGCGGTGGGGCCGTCAGCGGCAGTTGTCGGCCGCCTCGATCAGACGGGCCGCCTGGTCGAGCGCGGCCCGCAGCACGGCCGGGTCGGTGACCGGGGTGTTGTCGGCGGGCGGCAGCAGCCAGCCGCTGCCCGGGGCCGGCGGCTCGGCGGGGATGCGCAGCCCGCGGCCGTCGGTCTGCGTACAGGCACTGCCCGGTACGTCCCAGGCCTGCGCGGTGCCGGGGGGCACCAGGAAGCCGAGGGTGGCGCAGGCCCCGTCGTGGATGACCGGTCCGACCGCCTTCCGGTCGGCGCCGCGCCGCAGGATGTCGACGGCCTCCAGACCCTGGCGGGCGGGGACGGTCACGAGATCGCAGGGTTCGGGCTCGGGGGGCGCGCCGGGGGCGCCGGGCCCCTCGGCGGATGCCGTGGTGCCCGTCGTCGCCGTGGTGGCCGCCGTCGTCGCGGTCGTTCGCGATCCGGTCGCCATACCGAGGTGCAACAAGGGACCTCTCCTCTCATCGCCGGGCGGAGCCGGACTCCGTCTCCACGTGGACCAACGCGCCGACCGCGTCAAGGGCTACGGTGCAGCACCCCCGCAAAGGGTGGCAGTTCATGGCGGATCGTGGGCGAGATATCCGATTTGTTAGCAAACGCAGCGTGTGCGACTCGTCACAGCAGGTACGTTCTTGCTCCGCCGGGACACCGGAAACAGGCGCCCGGCTCGCACCAGAGAGGGCCCCGCCATGGTGACGACACCGGCAGTTCCCAACGTCGCCTTCCGGCGGCTGCGCGGACAGCGCTCCGCCGGAGAGTTCGCTGCCGCGGTACGCAGGTCCGCTCGCGAGATCGGCGAGCAGGTCGCGTGCGACGCCCGGTACATCGGACGCGTGGAGTCCGGCGAGATCCGCTGTCCCAACTACGCGTACGAGCGGGTCTTCCTGCACATGTTCCCCGGGGCGACCCTGGCGGACCTGGGTTTCTCACCGCGCGAATCGGTACGCGGCCGGGGGGCCCGGTCCGCGGCGGACGCCCCGCCACCCCCGACTTCCCCGCTGCTCGTGCTCGGCAGCGACACCGACGAGGAGAGCGACGTGCTGCGTCGCGCATTCATGACGAGCGGCACCACCGCGGTGGCGGCCGTCTCCCTGGGCCTGGGTCTCGGCCCCCCGGCCGCCGCCTCCGTGCCCGCGCAGCGCCGGGTCGGCGAGGCGGAGGTGAGAGCCGTCGAGAAGGCGGTGCGGCAGATCCGCCTGCTCGACGACCGGCACGGCGGCGACGGTCTCTACCGGCGGGCCTCCCAGCCGCTGCGGGCTGCGTACGCGCTGCTCGACTCCGGCACCGCGACCCGGCGTTCCACGGCGGACCGGCTGCACGCCGGCGCCGGTGAGCTGGCCATCTCGGTGGGCTGGCTGGCCCATGACTCGGGCCGGTTCGACGACGCCCGCTCGCACTACGCGGAGGCGCTGGCCACCGCGCGGGTGGCCGGGGACCCGGCGCTGGAGGCGCACGCGTTCTGCAACGCGTCTTTCCTGGCCCGCGACATGGGCCGGCCGCGCGAGTCCGTACGCGCGGCGGAGGCGGGGCAGCGGGCCGCGCAGCCCCTGGGCTCACCGCGGCTGCTGGCGCTGCTCGCGCTGCGGGAGGCGGGGGGCCGGGCCGGGCTCGGGGACCGTACCGGCTGCGAGCGGGCGCTCGGCCGGGCGCACACCGCGTTCGGCCGGGGACCGTCAGCGGCGGACCCGGAGTGGATGACCTTCTTCCGGGAGGCGGAGCTGGAGATGCTGGAGGCACAGTGCTGGTCGGCGCTGGGCGACTGGTCGCGGGCCGCGCGCCATGCGCGGCGGGCGACACGGCTCCAGGAACCGCACTTCACCCGGAACCTGGCGCTGTACCGCGCGGAGCTGACGACGGACCTGGCCCTGGCCGGCCTCACGGAGGAGGCCGCGGCGACGGGGCACCGGGTGCTGGACCTGCTGGACCAGGTCCAGTCCTCCCGCATCCGGTCGATGCTGGCGGACGCGGTCAAGGTCCTGCGTCCCCGGGGCCGGGGTTCGGTGGACGTCAAGGACTTCCTGGACCGCCACACGATGTCCGCAGCGGGCGGATAGCGGGCAGACAGCCGGGCGCGGCCGCGCAGGGCGGGAAGACCGGCCCGCCCATTCCCGTCCGGCCGCAGGACGGGAACGCCGGCCCGTCCGGCCGCACAGGACGGGAACTCCACCTCGCTCAACCCCGTCCGGCCGCACAGGACGGAAGCGCCGCCCGACTCAAGCCCGTCCGGCGATTGAGGACGGAACCCCCGGCCCGGGCCGGGGCGCACGAACCGGCCCGTCCGGCGATTGAGGACAAGGACCAGCGCCCAGGGACGGGCGCACCGGTTCCGCCCTCAAAACGCCGGACGGGCCGAAGCGAACCGCTAGCCCTCCAGGTGCCCCGTGTCGTTCCAGCGCTCCAGCGCCGGCGCCCCGTACGCCCACCCCAGGACCGACAGCGCCGTCGGCTCCAGCCGCAGGCGTGCCGCGTACGACGCGTCCTCGCCCAGCCACCGCGCCCCCAGCACCCTCAGGATGTGGCCGTGGCCGAAGACCAGGACGTCACGGTCGGCCGAGAGCGCCCACTCGACGATCTCGTCGGCGCGGGCCGACACCTGGGCCAGGGTCTCCCCCTCCGGCACCCCGTCGCGCCAGATGAACCAGTCCGGGCGGGCCGCCTTGATCTCGGCAGGCGTCATCCCCTCGTACGCCCCGTAGTCCCACTCCATCAGCGCGTCCCACGGCTCGGCCCGGTCGCCGAACCCCGCGATTCCGCACGTCTCGGACGCCCGCACGAGCGGACTCGTGCGGACCTCCAGCCCGGGCAGGTCCACCCACGGCCTGCGGTGGAGCCGCTCACCGAGGAGCTTGGCCCCCTCGCGCCCCGAGTCGAGCAACGGAATGTCCGTCCTGCCGGTGTGATTGCCCTTGACGGACCATTCCGTCCGGCCGTGCCGGGCCAGCAGGATGCGCGGTGCCATGTGACAGCTCTCCCTGAAAAACTGGGACCTGAGATGCGGGATCTGAGATCTTGGACATCGATGGGGACGAATCCGTCCGGGATGGAACGGATACAACGGGCGGAGCGGGGAAACGGATCGTCCGGATTTCCATCATCGCGTACCTTCGCGAGAGGCAACCTGTGGGGCCGCATCGGCGTCCCACTGACCACAGATGAATCCGAGCAGCTGAGGGGCGCCGAAAGGGCACCCCCGGGGGAATCGCGGCCGACCTGCACCGTACGGTTGAACGCCCGCCGTCGGCCGCATGAACACATGATGGAGAACTTCCGGATGCCGCATGCCACCACCGCGCCCGTGCCGCGCCCCCGGCCCCGCTGGTGGACCGAGCTCCCGCTCCTGGCCCTGGTGTACGCAGCGTACTCCGGCGGCAGACTCCTGGTCCGGGGGGACGTGTCCACCGCCGTCGACCACGGGCTGCGCATCCTGCATCTGGAACAGGCCCTCTTCCTCAATGCCGAGCACCCGCTCAACCGGCTGTTCACCGCGCACCCCTCCATAGGCATACCCGCCGACTTCGCGTACGCCTCCCTGCACTACCTCGTCACCCCGGCCGTCCTGATATGGATGTTCCGCCGCCACTCGGCCGCCTACCGCCGGGCCAGGACCTGGCTGATGACATCCACGATGCTCGGCCTCATCGGCTTCACGCTGATGCCGACCTGCCCGCCGCGGCTGCTGGCCGCCGGGCACGGCTTCGTCGACACGATGGCCCAGTACAGCTCGTACGGCTGGTGGGGCACCGAGGCGAGCGCACCGCGCGGCATGGGCGGCATGACGAACCAGTACGCGGCGATGCCGAGCCTGCACGTCGGCTGGGCGCTCTGGTGCGGCATCCTCATCTGGCGCCACTGCAGGCACCCCCTCCTGCGGGCCGCCGGCATCGCCTACCCGCTGATCACCGTCATCGTGGTGATGGGCACTGCCAACCACTACTTCCTCGACGCCGTCGCGGGCGCCGCCGTCATGGGCGTCGGGGCACTGCTCGCCAGGCCCGTGTCGCGTCTCGCCGACCGGATCAAGCACGCGGCCCTGACCCGCTTCGCACGGGTGTCCCCCGCCATGAAGTCCCCGGATGTCAGTGCCGGATGCAAGACTTCCGCGGGTGAGCGAATCCCCGGCCAGCGGACCACCTCCGCAGATCCCACCGATGCAGCAGCACCGGCCGGCCCACCTGCCCCGGCCGACGTCCCGGCCTCCGCAGGAAGAGCCGCAGGCGGTGACGCTGCGAAGGCGGCTCGCTGAGCTGAGGGGCCCGGCCGTCGCGCCCCGTCCGCTGGACGCCCGCGCGCTGGCCGCCCTGGCCGCCAACCCCGGCTGCAAGCGGCGCGCCCTGCTCGACGGGGCCGGGGTCGACAAGGGCGCACTCGCCACCGCACTCGGTTCACCGGCCGCCTTCGGCCAGTCCCAGTTCGCCTTCATGCGGGGCAACGCCTTCGAGGCCAGGGTCAAGGCCGACGGGGGTACGGAGCTGATGCGCCTGCTGCACCAGGGGTTCGGCGAGCCCGGCGAACCGCCCGGGGACGTCCCTGTGCCCGATCTGACGGCCGCGGGCCCCGAGGGCCGCGCCGCCCGCACCGCGCTCGCCCTGCGCGAGGCGACCGCGTCCGGGGGCTGGGCGCTGCTCGACCACCCGATGCTGGCCCTGGACGTGGCCGGCTCACCCGCCTATCTGGAACCGGACGCGGTGGTCGTCCACCCCGACGGCACCTGGACCGTCGTCGAGATCAAGTCCTTCCCCATGATCGACGGCTCCGCCGACGCGGCGAAGGTCGGCGCGGCCGCCCGCCAGTCCGCCGTGTACGTCCTGGCGCTGGAGCGGGTCGCCGCGGCGACCGACGGCGCTCAGGTCGGCCACCGGGTGCTGCTGGTCTGCCCCAAGGACTTCTCCAACCTGCCGACCGCGTCCGTCGTCGACGTGCGCAAGCAGCGCGCGGTCACCCGCAGGCAGCTGACCCGGCTCACCCGGATCGAGGACATCGCGGCGGCCCTGCCCGAGGGCACCACCTTCGACCCGGAGTGCTCCCCCCATGAGCTGGACACCGCCGTCGAGTCCGTCACCGCGGCGTACGCACCGGAGTGCCTGGCCGCCTGCGAACTCGCCTTCCACTGCCGGTCCAAGGCCCGCGCCGCCGGTGCGGTCGAGGCACTCGGGCGGAGCGTGCGGGGCGAGCTGGGCGGGCTGACCACGGTCGCGGGGGTACTCGCCGCGGCCGCGGGCAAGGAGGGCGATCCGGCGGACCCGACGGTCGCCGCACTGCTCCGCGCGGCCGCGCTGCGCGCCGAGGCTCTGGAGGGCAGCACCGCATGTCGCTGATCGGCACTCTGGCCCGGCTGGAGGCCGTGGAGAGCGGCCGCGCCCAGCCGATGGCCACCGTCCGCCACCGCCACCTCGGGGACCGCCCGCTCGTGCTGGTGCCGCTCACCACGGCGGGCGAGGCCGGCGCCCCGCTCGGCGCTCTCGTCGGCACGGACCGGGACGCGCCCCGGCTGCTGGCCGTGGCCCAGCCGCGCGACCGGGACCTGCGGTTCGCGTTCCTGGCCGAGCTCGCCGAGACGGTCCTGCCGTACATCGAGTCGTACGCAGATGTGATCGAACCCGCCGAACGGAGCGAGACCGACCCCGGCACCGGCAAGAAGGTCAAGGTCGAGACGGAGCTGTGCACGGACGCGGCGCAGCTGATCGTGCCGAGCCGGGCGGGCATCGAGTTCGTCCGGCTGCTGGGCCGCTCCATGCGGTTCCGGCGCACCGCCGAGGACGACCCCGACACCCCGTATCCGGCGCCCGCCCGTGTCCCGCTGCTGGGCCGCTGGCTGACGCACTACGGCGAGCGGGCCCGGGTGCCCGGCTCCTCGCTGCTGCTGGCAGGCACGGATCTGCTGGGCAGGCACTGGGCGACTGGCCAGTCCTCCCTGGAGGACCAGCACCTGGGCGCCCTGCTCGCGTGGATCGACCCGCCGGCGGGCGAGTCCGGGGCCGAGGCAGCGCTCCGGGCCGAGCTGGCCAGGGACGCCGGGGGCCAGCTGCTGTGCCCGCCGGCCGGACCGGCCACCGACCCCGACTTCGACAACCGGCTGCTGGCCCCCGCGATCGAGAAGTACGACCGGGCGCGCACTTCGCTGGCCGCCTCCGAGGACGGTCTGGCAGCCGATGCCCGGCTTGCGGAACTGACCGCGGCCGAGCGGGAGATCCGAGGACTGCTGGCCGGTGTCCTGAGGCCGACCTGGGACGCGGTGTGGCAGGGCCTGGACCTGCTGCGGGAACTGCCCGAGGGGTCCAGGGCCGAGGACCGCTGGACCCGCGACCGCTGGTCGTTCACCGGCCACCGCGACCGGGTGCGGGCCGGCGAGCCGCCGCAGCCGCGCCGGGACGACGCGGTGACGGCGGCCCGCAAGCTGGCCGCGCGGGAGACGGCGCAGGCCCAGCTGGAGGCCCAGGAGGCGCTGGACGATCCGCTGGTGCTGGCCGGCCGGCGGCTGGCGGGCGAGGCGTTCCTCGGCGAGGTGACCGCGGTGGAGATGGCGTACAGCGAGTCCAAGCGCCCCTCGCCGCGCCCTCTGGTCACGGTCCGCACGGCCGAGCAGCCGCACCTGGGCGAGCGCGTGAAGGTCTACCGCTCGCTGGACGGCAAGCCGCAGACCGCCGAGTTCGCGGGCTACGGTCCGGCGGGGGACGACACGGCACCCGTGCTGGTGCTGCGGATCACCGACCGGATGGGCCGCGGCAAGGAGCCCGCCCCGGGCTCGGTGCCGGAGCCGGGTGACGTCATCGCCTGGACCCTCTTCGAGCACGACCAGCGCGGCGGCCCGCAGCTGCCGGATCCGGAGGAGACCCCGTGGACCCACGGCGGCCCGCCGGGCGGCGCGGCGGCTGCCGAGCGCCCTGACCCCGTGACCACGGAGGACCTGCTGTGACGGCCGTATTCGACCCGGGCGCGGCGGCGGGCCTGGCCACCGCCCGGATCCTGGACGACACGCTGAACGGCTCGGCCCGCGGCATCGTGGTGGACTCCCCGCCGGGTGCGGGCAAGTCGACCCTGGTGGTGCGCGCCGCGCTGGAGCTGGCCGCTGCCGGCCGCCCGCTGATGGTGGTCGCGCAGACGAACGCCCAGGTCGACGACCTGGTGGTGCGGCTCGCGGAGAAGGACCCCGGCCTTCCGGTCGGCCGGTTGCACAGCAACGACTCCGATCCGTACGACAAGGTGCTGGACGGCCTGGCCAACGTACGGAAGTCGGCGAAGGCGGGGGATCTGGCCGGCCTCGACATCGTCATCTCGACGGCGGCGAAGTGGGCCCATGTGAAGAACGTCGAGCCGTGGGGCCACGCGATCGTCGACGAGGCGTACCAGATGCGCTCGGACGCGCTGCTGGCGGTCGCCGGGCTCTTCGAGCGGGCGCTGTTCGTCGGCGATCCGGGCCAGCTGGACCCGTTCTCGATCGTCGGCGCGGACCAGTGGGCGGGCCTGAGTTACGACCCGTCGGCCAGCGCGGTCTCCACGCTGCTCGCGCACAATCCGGAGCTGCCGCAGCACCGGCTGCCGGTCTCCTGGCGGCTGCCGGCCTCGGCGGCGCCGCTGGTGTCGGACGCGTTCTACCCGTACACCCCGTTCCGCAGCGGTACGGACCACGGCGACCGGCTGCTGTCGTTCGGTGTCGCGTCCGACGGCTCGGCGGCGGACCGGGTGCTGGACGAGGCGGCGGAGTCCGGCTGGGGTCTGCTGGAGCTCCCCGCCCGGCACACCCCGCGCACCGACCCGGAAGCGGTACGGGCCGTGGCCCAGGTGGTGCGCCGGCTGCTCGACCGGGGTGGTGCGGCGACCAGCGAGCGCTCCCCGGACCCGGCGCCGGTGACGGCGGAGCGGGTGGCGGTCGGCACGGCCCATCGCGACCAGGCGGCCGCTGTCCGGGCGGCGCTCGCCGAGCTCGGGGTCACGGGGGTGGCGGTGGACACCGCGAACCGGCTCCAGGGCCGTGAGTTCGATGTGACGGTGGTCCTGCACCCGCTGTCAGGCCGCCCGGACGCCACCGCGTTCCACCTGGAGACGGGCCGGCTGTGCGTGCTGGCCTCCCGCCACCGGCACGCCTGCATCGTGGTGTGCCGCGAGGGGGTCTCGGACCTGCTGGACGAGCACCCGTCGACGGAGCCGGTCCAGCTGGGCGTGACGGTCAAGTTTCCGGACGGCTGGGAGGCCAATCACGCGGTGCTGGCGCATCTGGCGGAACACCGGGTGCGCTGGGGACGTTGACGGCGGGGGCGCACGGGGGCACGACGGATCGGAAGCGGGCCGTCGCACGCCCCCGGGACTTCGCGGACAGGACCAGGCGCCCTTGCGCCGGGCTGGACAATGGAGGGTGGCCGTCGGGCCCACCGGAGGAGGAAGAACCACATGGCACAACCCGAGCGGAACGAGCAGCAGCGGCTGCGCCCCGCACCTCTGCTCTTCGAGCCGTCGGCAGCGGTCGCCGATCCTGAGCACTTCTTCGACCTGGAGTCGATGGACGATCCGAAGGAGCTGCTGAGCCGCGCCACCGAGCTGACGCTGGCCTTCCGTGCCGCGACGGACCGGGCGGTCGAGTTCCAGGCGATCGCGGCGGCGCAGCTGGCGGATCCGCGCCGGTTCGACCGGCTGACGACCGCGGACATCGCGCAGCGGGCGGAGTGGACCGAGGACTATGCGGTGAAGATGGTCGAGTTCGGCCGCAGCCTGCTGAACGACCCGAGGTCCTGACTCCGCAACGGCCTTTCCCCGCACCGCATGCTGCGAAGCACCGGCCCCTTGCTGCGAAGCATCGGCCCCGCGGTGACTCCGGGTACAACCGTTGGCATATGCCAGGTGCGCAAGATACTCCTCACCACCCCAGCCTGTCCCGATTTCAGGCAACTCTCGGAATCCGGGTGATCACTCCGGGTAGACCTGTGCATATGACCGCTTGGCTGCCAGACGAAACGACCCTGCATCACGGCGACGGGCCCCGCCACCACGCCGCCGAGGAAGCCGACATCTTCGCCGTCCTGCGCGAACAGGCCGGAAAGCAGACGGCTCAGGTGACCGCGGCCGGCGCCGCCTGGCTGGCCGGAGCCGCGGCGTATCCGCGCAGCACCCTGACCCAGTGGGAGTCGCACCCCTCCTCGCCCGGGGTCCTGCCGTGCGGTTCCGCCTTCGACGTGGTGAACGTGCCGACGCTCTTCGGACGCCGGATGCTGGAGCACCTGTGGGCCGATGGTCCGGGCTCCGGTCCGGTCGCCACGCACCGCGGCCGGATGCTGCTGTTCGCCTCCCCCGGCACCGCCCAGCGGCTGCCGTCGTTGCTGGACTGGGAGGAGTGGGGATCCGGCCCGGGAACCCGGTCCGGGCGGGACCTGGCGGGTCCGGACGACAGCGGCCCGAAGGTGCCCCCGCTGCTCTGCCACGGCGCCGGGGACGCGGTGACCGTCCCGCCCCTGACCTGCGGGACGGCCTCCTCCGGGCCCCGTTGGCTGGTCGCCCCCGACACTCGCAGTCCCTGGCTGCCGGGGCCGGACGTCCTGCTCTGGGCCTGCGTCCGGGTGGCCCGGTCGGCGCACGCTTCGGCGCCCCGAATTTCGATTTTTCCTCCCCCGGATCAGGGTGCTAAGGTCTACGACGTCAGCAGGCGCCGCTAGCTCAGTTGGTTAGAGCAGCTGACTCTTAATCAGCGGGTCCGGGGTTCGAGTCCCTGGCGGCGCACAGACGGGAGAAGCCCCCTCGCGAGAGCGAGGGGGCTTCTTCGTTGTCATCCACCGCTGACATCCACCACCGTCATCCACCGCTTCAGGTTCCCGTGGTGATCCGGACCGTCCACGCGCCCGACGGTGTCCGGTCGGCGACCTCGACCGTGGTGTGTCCGCCGGGGACGGAGTACGTCTCGCCGACCTTCAGCGGGGCGTCCGCGAGCGGTGGGTAGACCGAGCGGTCCCAGCAGGCGTCGGTGCCGGGGTGGGTGTCGAGGACGTCGACCGGTCCACCGCCCGACGGTGTCCCGTTGCGGATCCGGTAGAGCAGCACACCTTCGGTGCACGTCGCACTGTCGTTGCCGGTGGCGCTGCGGGCCTCGACGGCCACCGCACTGCCCTCGCCGGTCCTGATCACGGCGAGCCGGGTCCCGATGGACGCGCCGGGCACGGGCACGGCCGCCATCGGCTCCAGGGTGACGACCCGGTCGCTCTGGATGCAGATCACCTGCCGGTCGTCGAGCCAGCCCAGTTTCCATTTGTGCCAGCCGAAGAGGTCCGGCGCGAGGCCGAACTGGCTGCCCATGACGTCCCAGTCGCCGACATAGGTGTCCCAGTCCCCTTTGCCGTCCGAGGGCCGGTGGTAGAGGTCGGGCAGGTCGAAGACGTGTCCGGTCTCGTGGGCGAGGACGTTGTGGTCGGGCGGGTGCTGTTCGAAGACGGTCACGACACGCCTGATGTCCGTACCGTCGGCGTGCAGCGGCCGGTCGAAGTTGACGACCTTGGTGGCGTCGGAGTCGACGCCCGGGGCGTCCGGGTCGGCGACGAGGTAGACGACGTCGTACTTCGAGAAGTCGACCTCGGGGTCGGCCGCGTCGATCGCGTCGCGCAGGTAGGCGCTGCGCCGGTCGTCGTCCCAGTCGCGCTGTATCCCGTACCAGACCGACGGCTTGGGCATCCGGATCCACTGCCGCAGGGGGTGCGGGCGCAGGTTGAACTTTCCGTACGAGGCGCGCCGGAAGAACTCGGTGGTGGCGGGGAAGTGGTCGGCGGCGAGTTCGGCGGGAGTGGTGACGGGCCGGGCGTCAGGGAACGAGAGGAAGACCATGACCGCGTCGAGGGTGTGGTCGGGGCGCGGGTAGGCGCCGTTCCACTCGTCCAGGCCGAGCGAGTGGTGAGCCTCGGTCCGGGGCAGCGCGCAGGGGGTCGCCTCTCCGGTGACGGCCGCCGCGGGGCCGGCGACGAGAGAGGTGGCGGCGAGCGCCAGGAGCGAGATCAGCCCGGCCGTCACCGCTCGCGGACTCGGTCTCACCATCCCTCCGGGCCCTTGCTGACGCGGCACATCTACCTCCGTTACGGGGTGCGGGCTCCAGGACCCTCCTGACCACCTTCTGGCGTTTCGGGAGGTACGTCCTGTTGAGCTGCCCCAGTCGGGTCAGCGGCCGAACCGCATGCATTCTTCACGGACAGTCACAATCGATCACCGATACAACGGGAGAGAACAGATCCGCACAGAAACAATCAGTCGCGGGCAAACCGGATCACCCCGCGAATGGCTCAAGTGCAGCGGACGCGGGGCCCCCAACGGTCGGGGCGCTGGAACGGCCGAGGTGCCAGCCTCTATGCTTCACCTCGCTTTCCTGCGCGGTTTCCGCCTCTGACGACGGCGCTCCACGCGGCGGGCCAGTCCGACCAGAGGTGTCCGGGACAGAACTGCACGGCGGGAGCGAACGGTGAGCGGAACCTCCGAAGGGCCCAGGCCCGCGGCAGGCACAGCACTCTCTTCCCCACCGCCATCCGTCACGGAACGTGACGAGGCGTGGCCGTCCGCCGGGGACCCCACCGAGACGCACGACTACCGGGCCGCGTTCCGGGCTGCCGCGCTCCCGATGGCCGTCGTCGACCACGAGGGCCTGATCGTCACCGCCAACGAGGCACTGGCCGCACTGACGGGTGTCGGCGCGGCGGCACTGACCGCCCAGTCGGCATCCGATCTGGTCGACCTCGCCGCGGACGGCCGAACCTGGCACGCGTACCGCGAGGTGCTGCACGGCCGGCGCTCCCGCTTCCGCTGCACGCGACGGCTCAAGCACCCCGACGGGCGCTCGCTGTGGGCGGAGATCACCGTCGTGCCGATGGCCGCAGCACCGGAGCAGGGGGACGGGGCCGCACCCGGCCAGGTCCTGCTCTCCGTCGCCGACGTCAGCGACCGGCGCGAGCTCCAGAAACGGCTGCGCCACCTCCAGATGCACGACCCGGTGACCCGGCTGCCCAACCGGACACTGTTCTTCGAGCGGCTCTCGGCGGTCCTGGAGACGGCGCCGTACCAGGACGACAGCATGCCGGGGCGGGGCCGGATCGGGCTCTGCTACCTCGATCTGGACGGCTTCAAGGCCGTCAACGACACCCTGGGACACCGGATCGGTGACCGGCTGCTGGCCGCAGTGGCCGCCCGGCTCACGGACTGCGCCGAGCAGGAGGGCCCGCACCCCACCGGCGCCCATCTCGTGGCGCGCCTGGGCGGGGACGAGTTCGCGATCCTGGTCGAGGAGTCCACCGGTACGCAGCAGCTGACCGAACTCGCCCGCACGGTGCTCGCCGCGTTGCAGCAGCCCTTCGACCTGGCAGGTCAGCGGCTCTCGGTCTCGGCGTCGATCGGCGTGGTGGAGCGGCCCGTCGCGGGTACCTCGGCCACGGGTCTGATGCAGGCGGCGGATACGACGCTGTACTGGGCGAAGGCGGACGGCAAGGCCCGCTGGACCCTCTTCGACCCCGAACGCAATGCCCACCGGATGACCCGCCAGGCCCTGTCGTCCAATCTCCGCCCGGCGGTCGAACGCGGTGAGTTCACCATCGAGTACCAGCCACTGGTCTGCATGGCCGACGGTGTCGTACGAGGTGTGGAGGCGCTGGTGCGCTGGAACCACCCTCAGTTCGGCCTGCTCTCGCCGAATCGGTTCGTCGCGATCGCCGAGGAGGACGGCTCGATCGTGCAGCTCGGCCGGTGGGTGCTGCGGGCGGCCTGCCGGCAGGCCAGGCAGTGGCAGCTCGACCACCCGGACGAGCCGCCGCTGTTCATCAGCGTCAATGTCGCCGTCCGGCAGGTCTGGGACTCCGACCTGGTCACCGATGTCGCGGAGATCCTCGCGGAGACCGGTCTGGACCCGGCGCTGCTGCAACTGGAGCTGACCGAGTCCGCGGTGATGGGGTCGGCGGGCCGGCCGTTGCAGGCCCTGCAGTCGCTCAGCGACATGGGGGTCCGGATCGCCATCGACGACTTCGGTACCGGCTACTCCAACCTCGCCTATCTGAGCCGCCTGCCGGTCTCCGTACTGAAGCTGGACGGCGCCTTCGTCCGCGGTTTCCGGTACGAGGACGGCACGCATCCCAGCCCCGCCGACGAGACCATCGTCGAGGCCATGGTCCAGCTGGCCCACCGGCTGGGCCTGACCGTCACCGCGGAGTGCGTGGAGACGGCCGGCCAGGCGGAACGGCTGCGGCGGATCGGCTGCGACACCGGACAGGGCTGGCTCTACTCCCGCGCGGTCGCGCCGGAAGCCATCGCGGAACTGCTCGGCGCACGGGCGCTGAAGGCCTGAGCGGCCCCGGCCCGCCCGGGCCCCGAAGGCAGGCCCCGCCCGCGCGGCGGTCAGCCCGCCGCCGTGGGACCGGTTCCCGCGCCCGGCCGCAGCTCCACGCAGCCGCGTACGAAGTCCCGCACCGCGTCCGGAACGACCGGGGTACGCGGCCACGCCACTCCCACCCGGGACGGGCTGACGCCGCTGACCGGGCGGTAGACCACGTCGGGGCGCCGGTAGAAGCGGGACGTGGCCTCCGGGGTGAGGCTGACGCCGTAACCGTTGGCGATCGCGTTCAGCCATTCGTCGGGGTTGTGGGCGACGGCTCCCACCGTCACCGGGTGCCCGTCCCGTTCGTCCGAGGCCAGCCAGTACTCGCGCCACCAGCCGGACTCCTCCGGGGTGGCCACGAACGGTTCGTCGAAGAGGTCGGCGAACGCGATCACCTCCTGGCCGGCGAGGCGGTGGCCCGCGGGCAGCGCCACCCAACGGTCCTCGGTGATCAGCACTTCGACGTCCAGCGCCTCCTGTCCCGGGAACGGCAGCCTCAGCAGCGCGGCGTCGGAGTCACCGGCCGCCAGTCCGGCCGTCGGGTCGTCCCAGGCGGTCTGGTGCAGCTGGACCCGCCAGCCCGGCCGGCGCCGGGCGAAGGCGGCGATGATCTGCTGCGTCAGTTCGTCGGCCCCGCTCGCGACGAAGCCGATGCGCAGCACCCGGTCGGCGCGGGCGGCGGCGCCCTTGGCCGTACGCAGGGCGGAGCCCCAGGAATCGAGGACTGCGGGGACCGATCCGGCGAGCGCGGCACCCGCTTCGGTGAGCGTCATACCGGCTCGGGACCGGGTGAACAGCGTGACGCCGAGCAGCGCTTCGAGCTGCTTGAGGCTCGAAGGCCGTCAGGCCCCCGGCAGGCCGTACGCGTCCGCGATGAGGTCGTAGCTGCGCAGGCGGGCTTCGCCGCTGTGGGCGTTGGCGGTGATCATCAGTTCGTCGGCGCCGGTGCGCTTGGCCAGGTCGTCGAGGCCGGTGCGGACCTCGTCCGCGGTGCCGTGGACGATGTTGACGAGCCAGCTGTCGACGAACTCCCGCTCCATCGGGCTGAAGGCGTACGCCTCCGCCTCCTCGGGCGTCGGGACCAGGCCGGGGCGGCCCGAGCGCAGGCGGAGCATCGACAGGGCGCCGGTCAGGACCTGGCGGCGGGCCTCACGCTCGTCGTCGGCGGCCAGGGCGGCGACGCCGATCAGGGCGTACGGGGCGTCCAGCACCGCGGACGGCTTGAAGGACTCCCGGTACAGCTCCAGGGCGGGCACGGTGTTCTGGGCCGAGAAGTGGTGGGCGAACGCGAAGGGCAGGCCGAGCATGCCCGCCAGCCGGGCGCTGAAGCCGGAGGAGCCGAGCAGCCACAGCGGCGGGCGGGCCGGGGACTGGACGCCGCCTTCGGAGGTGGCCTGGACGGGGCCGGGGACCGCGTGGATGCGGGCGTAGGGGTGGCCGTCGGGGAAGTCGTCGTCCAGGAAGCGCGTCAGCTCCATGAGCTGCTGCGGGAAGTCGTCGGCACCCTCGTTGAGCCGTTCGGTGCGGCGCAGGGCGGCAGCCGTGGCGCCGTCCGTGCCGGGGGCGCGGCCGAGGCCGAGGTCGATGCGGCCGGGGGCCATGGCCTCCAGCGTGCCGAACTGTTCGGCGATGACGAGCGGGGCGTGGTTGGGCAGCATGACGCCGCCCGAGCCGAGCCGGATGCGATCGGTACGGGCGGCGGTGTGGGCCAGGATCACGGCCGGTGAGGAGGAGGCGACGCCGGGCATGGAGTGGTGCTCGGCGACCCAGTAGCGGTGGAAGCCGCGGCGCTCGGCAAGCTGTGCGATCTCGACACCGGTACGCAGGGCCTGGGTCGCGGTGCGGCCCTGGCCCACGGTCACGAGATCAAGGACCGAGAGGGGCACGGGTGCCGTCCCCTCCGCCTTGCCACGGATCTCGTCGCCTCGAATCTCGTCCACGTCCTGGCCTCTCCGGTGGTGCTCAGCTGTCCTTCGGTCCGCAGCACACCAACAGGAGGTCGACTCCGCTTATTCCCGGGAGGGGCCCTCCGTCACGACCGGTTGCCGTGCGCGTACGACCGTCCGCTCCCCCACTCCACCGGGGCCGGCGGCGATTCGCGGGCCTCGAAGAGGGTGCCGAGCCGGGGCGCCCAGGCGGGGCGGTCGGCCAGCCGCAGGGCCTCCCGGGCTGCCACCTGGTTCGCGGTGAGGACGGGTTTGCCGAGGAACTCCTCCAGTTCGGCGAGGTGGGCGACGGTGTGCAGGGCCGTGTCCGGCAGCAGGACGGCGTCCGCCTCGGGCCGGTCCGCCGCGGCGGCCAGCTCCTTCACCCGGTCGAACCCCCAGACCGCGGCCTCGGCAGCGCCGGCCACGCCCGCAGCGTGGGTGGCGACCACCTCCATGCCCGCGGCCCGGAGGAACGCGGTGAAGTGCGTGGCGATGTCCTCGGGGTAGGTCGCGGCGACCGCGACCCGGTTGGCGCCCAGCTTCCGTACGGCGTGGACGAAGCCGATGGAGGTGCTGGAGGCGGGGACGCCCGCCGCCCGCGCCACGGCCATGACCTGGTCGCGGGCGCCCTGCGGGCCGTACAGGAAGCTACCGCCGTCGCAGGCCCAGACGACGGACTGGACCCCGGAGCGCTGGAGCTCCTCGACACCGGCGGCGAGCCGGCCCGGGGCGCCGAGCTCGCGCAGGGCGTCCTCGCGGTAGGCGTCGTCGGGGCTCTCGGTGTGCCGGACGACGAGCCTGATGGTGCTGTCGAGCAGGATCTCCATGCGCGGGTAGTCGTCCTCCGCGAAGTGGCCCGGGTAGAGGAATCCGACGGTCGTCATGTCCACCCTTCCTGTACTGATGTCCAGTGCGGCAACCTGTACTGATGTCCAGTGCGGCAACGGTCGCGGCAGGCGACCCGCGACACTGACCCGTTTCCCCGCTTCTCATCCAGTATTCCCCCATCCGCCCCGGTCACCGCTCCGGCCTGTTGACGGGGTGGGGTGCGGCTGCGAGCGTGGTGCGTCCGCAGCCTCAGCCGACCCCAGCCGACGCGGAGGAACCACCCCCATGCCGGAGCCCGTCCTGCTCGTCCTGGACGCCGATCCGCCGCCCCGCCTCGGCGCGCTGACCGGGCGGGTGCGGGTGCGGTACACGGACGGGGCCGGTCTGGCCGGGGCCCTCCCGCACGCCGACGTCCTGCTGGTCTGGGACTTGGCCTCGGACGCGGTACGCGCCGCCTGGCCCGGCGGCGGGCCGCGCCCCCTCTGGGTGCACACGGCGAGTGCGGGCGTGGACCGGCTGCTCTGCCCGGAGCTGGTGGACAGCGACACCGTGGTGACCAACGCGCGGGGCGTCTTCGAGCAGCCGATGTCCGAGTACGTGGCGGGCCTCGTGCTGGCGTTCGCCAAGGACCTTCCGGGCACCCTGGCGCTCCAGGGGCGCCGGCGGTGGCGCCACCGCGACACCGCCCGGGTCGCCGGGTCCCGTGCGGTGGTCGTCGGCGCCGGTCCGGTCGGGCGCGAGATCACCCGCCTGCTGATGGCGCTCGGCGTCGAGGTGGCGCTGGTGGGACGCACGCCCCGGCGCACGATCCACGGGGCCGGCGATCTGGACCGGCTGACCGCCCGGGCCGACTGGGTGATCTGCGCGGCGCCGCTGACCCCGCAGACGCGCGGCATGTTCGACAGCCGGTTCTTCGGGCTGATGCAGCCCTCGGCCCGGTTCATCAACGTGGGGCGCGGCCCGATGGTGGTCGAGGACGATCTCGTCGATGCATTGCGCAAGCGGTGGATCGCGGGGGCGGCGCTCGACGTGTTCGAGCGGGAGCCCCTCGGCCCGGACAGCCCGCTGTGGGACGTGCCCGGCCTGATCGTGTCGCCGCACATGAGCGGGGACGCGGCCGGCTGGCGTGACCGGCTGGGCGAGCAGTTCGTCGCGATGTACGAACGGTGGGCGACCGGGGAGCCGTTGCCGAACGCAGTGGACAAGCGGCTCGGCTACATCCCGGGAACGGACAAGGAAGCGTGACCTCAACCCAGGCCTTCCGCGCCCCACTTCACTGCCCCATGACGGACATCTGCGGATAACACCCCGTCATTCACCGCACCCCGCAACGCGATACGCCGCGCACACGGCCCGTTGCACTCCGCCCGCAGTCGGACACGGGAAGGTCACCCTCCGGCCACCGTTCGGTTACATGCGGCCGCTTCCTGCATAGACGTACGGGATCGGGCAGGCGCCAACCCTGTCCGGACTGTTCGACCCCTTCAGGAGATTGCGAACCATGGCTGACTTCCCGAACCTGTCCCGCCGGGGCTTTCTCAACCGATCGGCAGCCGTGGGCGGTCTGCTCGTCGTCCCCGGCCTGCTGGCCGCGTGCAGCAAGACCGGCGCCGACTCCGCGGACGGCGAGGGGGCGCTCGACAAGCTCCGCAAGCAGGGATTCGTCCGGGTCGCGTACGCCGACGAGGCCCCGTACGGCTACATGGAGGGCAAGGAGCTCAAGGGCGAGGCGCCCGCCCTGCACCGGGAGATCTTCAAGGCGCTCGGCGTGGACGAACTGCGCCCGACGCTCTCCGAATGGGACGGGCTGATCCCGGGCCTGCAGGCCGGCAAGTACGACGTGGTCAGCGCCGGTATGGCGATCACCCCCGAGCGTTGCGCCAACGCCCTCTTCTCGGAGCCGGAGTTCATCTCGCCGACGGCGCTGATGGTGAAGAAGGGCAACCCGAAGAAGGTCACCGACCTGGCGTCCGCGAAGGCCGCCGGGATCACCGTCGGCGTGATGGCGGGCGCGGTCGAGGGCTCGTACGCCGAGGGTGCGGGGATAGCCAAGGGCAGGATCAAGTCGCTGCAGAAGCCGCAGGACGGCGCGGACGCGGTCAAGGGCGGCCGGGTCGACGCGTTCCTGCTGACGGGCATCTCGCTGCGCTGGCTGGCGAAGACCAACCCGGACACCGAGGTGACCGAGGCCTTCCTGCCGGAGCTCGACGGGGTGAAGCAGTACAGCCCCGGCGGCGCCGTCTTCCGCAAGGGCAACGAGGAGCTGCGGGACGCCTTCAACCGCGAGCTGAAGAAGATCGTCTCCGACAGGTCGCGCTATGTGGAGCTGCTGCGGGACTACGGCTTCGGGGCCACCGAGCTCCCGCCGGCCACGCTGAAGACGGCTGATCTGTGCAAGGGCTGACAGGGACGGAACCCACCGCATGAGTGATTTCTTCTCGGCCTTCGCCGACGATCTGCCACAGCTGCGCTCGGGCCTGTGGGTGACCCTGGAGGCCACCGTCCTGGGCGCACTGCTGGCGCTGTTCCTGTCGTTCGTCCTCGGCCTGATGTCGATCAGCCGGCAGCTGGTCTCGCGCGGCGTCTCGCGCGTGGTCGTGGAGTTCTTCCGCGGCACGTCGCTGTACGTCCAGCTGTTCTGGCTCTACTACGCGATGCCACCGCTGACGGGGTACGAGCTGACGCCGCTGCTCTGCGGTGTCGTCGCCTTCGGCCTCAACTACGGCGCATACGGCGCCGAGGTGGTGCGCGGTGCCATCAACTCCGTACCGCGGGCCCAGTACGAGGCGGCGGTCGCGCTGAACATGACGCCTCTGCACCGGATGCGCAAGGTGATCCTTCCGCAGGCGTGGGTGCAGATGATCCCGTCCTTCACCAACCTCTTCATCCAGCTGCTGAAGTGCACGCCGTTGCTGTGGCTGATCTCGGCGGCCGATCTGATGACCACGATCGAGAAGCTGCGCAGCCGTACGGGTGAGACTCTCACCGCGTATGTGACCCTGCTGGCCTGCTACTTCGTGCTGGCCTACGCGCTGACCCTGCTGATGAACCTGCTGGAACGGTCCGCCAAGCGACGGCTCGGCCTGGCGAGCGGCGGGGGAAGCCTGCTCAGGTCCCGCAGTGCCGTGACCGCCCCGGCCGCCGGAGGTGCCCGGTGAACGAAGGATTCGACTGGAACGCGGCCGGCGAGGCGCTGCCCCTGGTCCTCCAGGGCTTCAAGGTCACCCTGCTCGCCACGGTGCTCGGAACGCTCGTCGCCGCGGTGCTCGGGCTGGCGATCGCGGTCGCCGGGCGGGCCCCCACCCGGTTCGTGACCGTGCCGGTGAAGGTGGTGATGGAGTTCATCCGCTCCACCCCGCTGCTGGTCCAGCTGGTGGGCTCGGCCGCGCTGTTCACTTCGGTGGAGCCGCTGACCATCGGCATCGTGGTGCTGGGAATCCACTACGCCACGTACACCTCGGAGGTGTACCGAGCCGGGATCGACGGGGTGCCGAAGGGCCAGTGGGAGGCCTGCCGGGCGCTGTCGCTGCCGGCCCGGCGGACCTGGCAGGCCGTGATCCTGCCGCAGGCGGTGCGCAACGTGCTGCCCGCGCTCGGGAACTACGCGATCTCGATGTTCAAGGAGACCCCGTTCCTCGCCGTGATCACGGTGCAGGAAATGGTCTTCGAAGCCCGTAAGTACGGAGGTGACCACTTCGCGTACACCGAGGTGTTCACGCTCGCCGGACTGGTCTTCCTGGTCGCGAGCTATCCCACGTCACTCCTGATGAGAAAGCTGGAGAAGCGCCTTGGCCACTGAACCTCTCCCCCTGCAGAAGACCGCGGCCACGGCCCCCGAGGACGTCGTCGCGATCCCCGCCCCCCGGAGCACCGGACACCCGCTGGTCCGCTTCGACAAGGTCGTCAAGCGGTACGGCGACCATGTCGTCCTCGACCAGCTGGACTTCGAGGTCGAGCGCGGCGAGCACGTCACCCTGATCGGGCCCAGCGGTTCGGGCAAGACCACGATCCTGCGGCTGCTGATGACGCTGGAGAAGGTCAGCGACGGCGTGATCCGGATCAACGGCGATCCGCTGTCGCACATGCGGGCGCCGGACGGCTCGCTGAAGCCTGCGTCCGAGAAGCATCTGCGCGAGGCGCGGAAGAAGATCGGGATGGTCTTCCAGCAGTTCAACCTCTTCCCGAACATGAAGGTGCTGCAGAACATCACCGAGGCGCCCGTCAACGTCCTCGGCATGGACCGCGACAAGGCGGAGACCCGGGCGCGGGAGCTGCTCGACCTCGTCGGTCTCTCCGGGAAGGTCGACGCGCACCCCTCCCAGCTCTCCGGCGGCCAGCAGCAGCGGGTCGCGATCGCGCGGGCGCTGGCGATGGAGCCGGAGATCCTGCTCCTGGACGAGGTGACGTCCGCGCTCGACCCGGAACTCGTGGCGGGGGTGCTTGAACTGCTGGGCGACATCGCCAGGAACACCGACATCACCATGCTCTGCGTGACCCACGAGATGAATTTCGCCCGGGACGTGTCGGAGAAGGTGCTGATGTTCGATGCCGGGCGGGTCGTGGAGTCGGGTTCGCCGGAAAAAATCTTCTCCGATCCCGAACACGAACGTACTCGCGAATTCCTCAACGCGGTGCTGTGACCTCGGTATCCGTCGATCGCTCTTGACTCTGGCATATGCCGGACGGGTGCGTCCCAGCTTACGGGACCGGGGCGCACCAGCGAGTAGTCAACAGCCGCCCCTGAAAGGCCTCTTGGCGGCTATCGTGGTGGCAGAGCTTGCGGTCACAACCTGGTAGGGGGAAACCGTGGCGTTGAAGCCCGAACCGACCGCGCCGTTCCATTCGGTGCAGTACGCCCTTCGTGTTCTCGAAACGGTCTCCAAGCACGGCAACGGCGTGACGGACACCCAGATCGCCCGGGAGACGGGACTGCCCGTCGGGCATCTCGCCTCCCTGCTGCTGACGCTGCGCCGCGAGGGGTACGTCGAGCAGATCACCGACGGCGCGTACGTCACCGGCGCCTCGCTGCTGCTCCTCGGCTCCGGCGCGGCCCGCAGACAGGCCCTGGAGGCCAAGCTCCAGCAGACGCTGGTCCAGCTGCGGGACTCGGTGGGCGCCGCGGTCTACATCAGCCGGTACGTGGACGGCGAGATCCGGGTCACCCAGTACGCCGACGGCCCGCAAACGCCCGCGGTCAACGAGTGGGTGGACTTCCGCTCGGCGGCGCACGCGTCCGCGATCGGCAAGTGCCTGCTGACCCAGCTCGACCAGAACGGGCGGCGCGACCACATCTCGCGGCACAAGATCGCCCGGCTGACATCGCGGACGATCACGAGCGAGAAGGTCCTCTTCTCCAAGCTGGACAGCCAGCCGGCGACGGTGCCGGTGCTCGACCTCCAGGAGTACGCGGTCGGCACGGTGTGCGCCGCGGTGCCGCTGACGGCGGGGTCGTCGGCGGGATGCCTGGCACTGTCCCTGCCGGTCGAGCACGCACACCGCCTGCGTGCGGCGGCGGACGCGCTGAACCGGCGGGCGGCGCCGGTACTGCTGTCACTGGCCCTCTAGGGTCTCGTAACCGGCAGCCCCCACCCTCCGCCACTCCGGCAGGTCAGGCGGCGCGGCAGAGCTCCGCGGCATCGGCCGGCACCAGGGCGTGGGCCACGACCGCATGCGCGGGACGGGCGGTGGCCGCGGCCACCGAGCGGTTGCGCGCGAAGACGACGAGGCGCAGCACCGCGAACCGCGCGACGCCGGCAAGTGCGGAGGCGGACAGGTAGACGACCTGTTCCAGCACGGCCCCCGGCGACTCCACCAGCTGCGGGAGGGCGAACATCGCCACGCAGGTCACCGCATACGCCGCCGCTGCCGAGCCGGCCGACTGACCATGCTGACGCCAGGTCGCACGCCCGCCCGCGCCGAAGGTGAATCGGGCGTGCAGTTCGGTGGCGAGGAGCGTGGAGACCACGGTGATCAGGGCGTTGGCCAGAGCCCAGGGGATCCAGGAGGCCAAGGCCGCCACGGCGAAGCTGGAGGCGATTCCCACTCCGCCGCCGCAGAGCACGAAGCGGGCGAAGGCGGTGAAGGCGGCAGGTGCCGCCGACTGCCGCTCCTCCTGTACTGCTTCCATGACCTGTCCCCCTCGATCAGCCACCACACGTGACGCGAGCCCTTCGCTCCGCGAGACCGAGGGCTCATTTGTTCGTGGTGCCATAGTGGCACACCCATGGCGCCACGACGAGCCAAATGTGGCACCGCATGCGTCCGCACTGACGCCACGACGTCGCCGGGATCACGAATGCGCAGGTCAGCAGGGTCGTGGACGCGTGTCGTCAGCACCCCCGAGGACCAGGTATTATTTTCGAGTCAGCAGGCGCCGCTAGCTCAGTTGGTTAGAGCAGCTGACTCTTAATCAGCGGGTCCGGGGTTCGAGTCCCTGGCGGCGCACAGACAACACGCGAGGCGGTCTCCGTTCAACGGGGACCGCCTCGCGTGTTTTGTGCTGCCCGCGGTGATGTACAGATGTTTTACACGTCTGTACTAGACAGCTGTTTTAAACACTCGTATATTTCCTGGCATGCCAACTTCGTCGCGCACCACCGCCGCCCCCGGGGATCTCGCCGGCCGTCGGGAGTGGACCGCTTTCGTGGTCCTGCTCCTCCCTCTCCTCCTGGTCTCGATGGACGTGTCCGTCCTCTTCTTCGCGATCCCGTCCATCGACCGGGACCTCGCACCCAGCGCCACGCAGCAGCTCTGGATCTTCGATGTGTACGCCTTCGCGCTGGCCGGCCTCCTCATCACGATGGGCTCGCTCGGCGACCGGATCGGGCGCCGCAAGCTCCTGATGTTCGGCGCGGTCGCCTTCAGCACGGCATCGGTCGGCGCCGCCTACGCCTCCAGCCCCGAGATGCTCATCGCGGCCCGGGCACTGCTCGGGATCGGCGGTGCGACGCTGATGCCGTCGACCATGGGCCTGGTGCGGAACATGTTCAGTGACGAGAAGCAGCGCGGCCGGGCGATCGGCATCTGGTCCGGTGCCATGGCGGGCGGGATCGCGCTCGGCTCGGTGCTCAGCGGCATCATGCTGGAGCACTTCTGGTGGGGTTCGGTCTTCCTGATCAACGTGCCGGCGATGGTGCTGCTGCTGGTCCTGGTGCCGGTGCTGGTGCCGGAGTTCAAGGACCCGGACCCCGGGCGCTTCGACTTCCTGAGCGTGCCCCTGTCCATGGGCTCCGTGCTGCCGGTCGTCTACGGGGTCAAGGAGACCGCCGCCGAGGGGCTGGACCTGCGCAACGGCCTGATCGTCGCCGTCGGGCTCGCCCTCGGCTGGTTCTTCGTCCGGCGCCAGCACAGCCGCACCGACGCGCTGATCAGCAAGGACCTCTTCCGCGACCGGAACTTCGCCGCCGGGATCGGGCTGAACGCGCTGGCCGCGTTCGCCATGATGGGGGCGTCCTTCTTCACCACGCAGTACCTGCAGTCGGTGCTCGGGATGGGCACGATGGAGGCCGCGCTGTGGAGCCTGGCCCCGTCGCTGGCGGTGGGCGCGGCCGCACCGGCGGCCACCGCCATCGCCCAGCGGACCGAGCGGGCCCGGGTGATCTGCGCGGGCTTCGTCATCGCCGCCGCCGGATTCGGTGTCCTCGCCCTGTCGGGTACGGACTCCCTCGCCGTCCTGCTCATCGGCTCGGCCGTGCTGAGCTGCGGGATCGTCACCGTGATGGCGCTCGTCTCGGACCTGGCCATGTCCACCAGCCCGCCGGAGAAGGCGGGTTCGGCTGCCTCCCTGCTGGAGACGGGGCAGGAGTTCGGCGGGGCGATGGGGATGGCGCTGCTGGGTGCGGTGGCGACCGCGGTCTACACCGCGGACATGCCGGGCGCGGCGCCGGAGGTGGCCCGCAAGACGCTGCCGGGTGCGTTGTCCACCGGTGACGGCTCACTGATCGCGGTCGGGCGTGACGCCTTCGTGCACAGCATGCAGTACGCCTCGGTGGCCGGCGGGCTGCTCCTGCTGGTGGGGGCCGTGCTGGCGGTGACGCATCTGCGGCGGGCGGCCGTCTCAGATCCCTCCGCCGTGTGAGGACAGCAGGTCATGGCGCCCGTGCTCCTCGTACTCCCGCATCAGCGACGCGAGTTGTCCGTCACCGAACGGTTCGTACGCCCCGCCGGCACCGTTCCACCACAGCGGTCCCCCGGACCAGAATCCCTCGCGCCGCAGCCCGACCCGGTGCACCTTGTTCGTCGCCGTCACCGGCATCGACCGGACGATGCGCACGAACCGGGGGGCCATCTTCGTCCCCAGGTCGGGCTGGCCCCGGAGGAAGGCGGCGAACGCCTCCGGGTCGAACCGGGCCCCCTCGCTCAGCGCCAGCGCCGCCATGACCTGGTCCCCCGCGACCGGGTCGGGCACCGCGTAGACGGCCACGGCCGCCGCGTCGGTCCAGCGGGCCAGGATGTTCTCGATCATCGCGGCGGCCAGGTTCTCGCTGTCGACCCGCAGCCGGTCCTCCGTACGGCCCGCGAAGTACAGGAAGCCGTCGGCGTCGCGGAAGAAGAGGTCCCCGGTCCAGTACCAGCCGTCGCGCACCCGGGCGGCGTCCGCCGCCTCGTTGCGCCAGTACCCCTCGAAGGGGGTCCGGCCGCGGTTGACCAGCTCGCCTATCGCACGGTCCCCGTTGATGAGCCGGCCGCCCTCACCGAACACCGCGGCCACCCGCTCCCGGCCGCTCGAAGGGTCGACGACCGCGAGGTCGTCGCGGTCCGACGCCCGGCCGATCGCACCCGGCGGGGTGTCAGGCGTCCGCTGGATCGCCGCCCCGCCCTCCGAGGAGCCGTACCCCTCGACCAGGCGCACCCCGAAGCGCTCCCGGAAGCGGGCCGCGTCCGCGGCGCCCGCCTCGGTGCCGAAGCCGAGCCGCAGCGGATGCTCGCGGTCGTCGGGGCGCTCGGGGGTGGCCAGCAGATACTGCACGGCACGGCCGACATAGGTGAAGTACGTGGCGCCGTGCGCGCGTACGTCGGCCAGGAATCCGGACGCGGAGAAGCGGCGGCGCAGCGCGACGGCGGCCCCGGCGGACAGGGCGGGGGCCCAGTCGGCGATCACCGCGTTCCCGTGGAACATCGGCATGCAGATGTAGTGGACGTCCTCGCCCAGGATCCCGAACTGGCCGACGAGGGACCGCCCGGCCGCCGCCAGCCGCCCCTGGGTGCAGACCGCTGCCTTGGGCGCACCGGTGGACCCCGAGGTGAAGTACAGCAGCATCCGGGTCGCGGGCGCGGGCCGGTTCAGGACCGTGTCACCCGGCCGCGCCCCGGCGTAGGGGGCGAGAAGCGCGGCGTACGCGTCGGTGTCGGTGACCAGCACCCGTACGCCCGGCAGGGCGAGGCCGTCGAGCAGCGGCAGATGGGCGCGCTCGGTGATCAGCACCCGGCATTCGGTGTGCAGGATGTCGCGGGCCAGCTCGGCGCCGCGGCGGGTAGGGTTGATGCCCGCGACGGCGGCCCCGGCCAGGGCCGCCGCGCTCAACCACAGCGGGAATTCGGGAGTGTTGTCCAGCAGCACTCCGAGGTGCGGTTCGCTGCCCGTCGGCAGCAGATCCGCCAGGAGCGCGGCCCGTGCGGCAGCACCCGAGGCGACCTGGTGGTGACTGAGGACGGTGCCCTCATGTCTCAACCCGGGCCGGTTGTCGCCCCATTGGCGCTGTACGAGCTCCGCGACGGTGCCTGCGCTCCCCATGGCGCCGCACGGTAACCGACCAGGCGTCAGAACTGAACATCCGAGCACGAGTAGAACGCGTTGGCCGTGTCGGCGATGTTCCAGACGCTCAGGATGATGTGCTTCCCGGTCTTCTGGGTGGGGATGGTGCCCTGCTGGGTCAGGGTCGACGGCGGCTGCTGATTGCCGTACGGCACCGTCATGAAGGGCTGGGACTCCAGGTCGGACCTCTTGAGCGGCTTGGTGGGGTCCCAGCCGTTCTTGGTGATGTAGTAGCGGAAGTCGGTCGTGGCGTGCCGGGCGGTGAACTGCCAGCGGAAGCTGAAGCCCTGGCCCGCGGTGACCTTGGTGGCGGGCCAGTTGCCGCCGCGCGGGTCGTCGAGCTGGGCGAACTCGCCGTGACCGGCGGAGCAGATCGCACCGTCGGCGGGGCCGGCCGCCGGGAAGCCCTTGGGGCCCTCGACGCTCTGCGGCTCCCACTGGATGTTGCCGCAGTTCGTCACCGTGCCGTTGGCGCAGAGCTTCTGACGGCTGATGGGGTTGTCCGTGTAGCCGTGGCTGCTGGCTGTGCTGGTCGCGAACATCGAGACGCCCGCTACCGCAAGGCCGACCAGGGCCGCGCCTGTCTTCTTACGCATTGCTGCCGCTCCTCGGAGACGTGGGGGAGGTTCCATGAGCACTGCTACGCGCGTGTTGTGCGGTCTAGACCAAGTCCTAGATTATTGACGCAGCATGAACATGTCCAGACCAATGAGAGCTGGATTCCGGTTGTCTCCGAGGTGCCGGGCAGGACGTCTCAGGCGCTGTCACCACCACTGCGGCCGGTGTAGAAGGCCACCGTCAAGTCCTTGACCAGGGACTTCCGTTCGTAGTCGTCGAGCTCCACCAGGCCCCGGGCGGTGAGCCGGTTGACAGTGTCGTCCACGGCGTCCACCACCGAAGTCAGCACGCTGTCACGGTGCTTGGCGTCGATCGCGGCGATCCGACGCCGCTGCATGGCCGCCGCCACCTCCGGTGCGTACTCGATTCCGGTCGGCTGCGCCGAGTACACCTCGATGCCGACCGGTTCACAGTCCGCCTTCAGCATCCGGGTCAGGGCGTCGCCGACCGCCTCCGCGTTGCGCAGGGTGTGCGCGTCCTCGTGGAAGGCGTCGGCCGGCAGCTGGGACAGGACCCGCGCCATGGCCGCCTCGACCTGCTCGCGCAGATACTCCTCGTGGTCCTCGACCCCCAACGTCGCCCGCACGGTGTCCTCGACCCGCCACACGACGAGGACGACGACCCGCAGGGCGGTGCCGTTGGCGTCCATCGCGGGCAACGGCTCGCTGCGCCAGTGCCGCAGCCGCACGTCGACCCGGCGCCGCAGCAGCAGCGGGCTGACCCACATCAGCCCGGTCCGCCGCACAGTGCCCCGGTACCGGCCGAAGAGGGTGAGCACCCAGGTGTACCCGACCCGGCCCCGGCTCAGACCGCCGAACGCGAAGAGCACCACGGTCGCCAGCAGCGCGAGCGCCGCCCAGGCACCGGAGCCGAGTCCGTCGAACGGTCGCGGGCCGACCCCGATCCGCGACAGCACCCGGGCCGGCAACGCCCCGGTCCACCACAGGACTCCACCGCCGGCGGCGATCCCGCCGAGTCCGGTGAGCACCGCGACCCAGCCGGGCAGTGCCGGTCCGGGCCGCTCGTGGAGCCGGGGGTCGGCGACCGGCGCGGGCCGGGTCGAGGGCCGCACCTGCGGAGTCCTCGGCACCGGCGGCCGCCGGACACCGGCCGGCTGCTCGCCCCCGGGTGCCTTTCGTACGACGGTGACGGGCAGCGCCGTGGCGTCCTCCCCGGCCTCGGGCTCCTCGCGGAAGAGCAGGTGCACCGGGATGGAGGCGGTGCGCTCGTTGGCGATGACCGCCTGGTGCCGGACGGTGTCCGTACGGGCGTCGGTACGGAACTCGCCGGTGTCCTCGCCGGTGAACTCCGGGAAGAGCGAGGCGGGGGCGAGCCCCGGCCCGGGCACGGCCGCGGTGTCAGGCGCGTCGCCCCGAACGGGAACGGACGCGGAGGCGTCGTGAGTTCCGGAGGTTCCAATGGTTCCGGTGGTTCCGGTGGTTCCGGGGGTTCCGGTGGTTCCGATGGTTCCGGGGGTTCCGGCGGTTCCGGCGGTTCCGGCGGTTCCGGCGGTTCCGGCGGTTCCGGCGGTTCCGGGGGCGGAGGCTCCCGGCCCGTACGTTCCGGATCCGGCCCCCGCCATGACGAGCACACCTGCCTCGGCAGCCGCTGCCCGTGCCACGTCCCGCGGATCGCCGCCGGGCGACGCATCGGCCTCCGGCGCGGGAGCGGGCACCAGGTCCGAGGCGCTCGGCCGGGCGTCGCGCAGCGGCGGCCCACCGGCGTCGGGTCCGTCGGCGGACCGGTGGACGGGGCCAAGGGCGGAAACCGCCGGCACCTCTCGCACCTCTCGCACCTCTCGCACCTGAGGTACCTCAGGCACCTCAGGCACCTCAGGCACTTCCGGCACCTCTCGCACCTCCGGCATCTTCGCCACCGCATCGTTCTCCGCCGTATCCACCGCCGGAACCGGCGCCGGGGCAGGCCACGGACCAGGGACCGGCGCCGGGGCAGGCCACGGATCAGGGACCGGCGCCGGGGCAGGCCACGGATCAGGGACCGGCGTCGGCGCAGGCCACGGACCCGGGTCCGCCGCCGGAACCGACACCGAAGCCGAGGTCGCGCCGAAGGAGGAGCCCGCGCGTTCACCCTCGCCCGGCACCAGGTCGAGCACGAGGTCGACGACGGAGTCCCTGCCCGGCACGGGCGCGTCGGGCGCGGACGCGTCGGGCACCTCGACCGCGCCGGGCGGCACCTCGGCCGGACCGGCAGCGGGCACGCCGGGACCGGCGTCCGGACCCGCGTCCGGACCCGGGCCAGGACCGGCCTGCTCGTCCTCCGCCGCCCAGCCGCCCGACCCGGCCCGCTCCCCCGCCGCGGCCCAGGCGTCCGTCACCCGGCCCGCTCCGTCCGGCCCCACCCATTCCCGTACCGGGACCGCCCCGTACCTCTCCTCCCCGTACTCCGGGTTCTCCCGGTTCTCCAGGTTCTCCGGGTTCCCGGAGCTGTCCGACACCGTGGATCGCATTCCCGCCTCCGTCATGTGCGTCGTGTCACGCGAAGAGTCGCCGCCAGGTCTCCGGACCCGGATAGCCGTCGGCCTCCGTGCCCCGCCAGCCCTGGGCCTTCTGGAAGGCCTCGACATTGCGTCGGTCCGCCTCGGTCCACCGAGAGTCGGGGCCCGACAGGTAGTACTTGCCGTATCCCTTCTTCACCAACTGTCTGCCGAGCCTGTCGACATGGCTGTTGGACTGACCCGGCCTGAAATAGCCCCGCCCGGGGAAAGCCGGGACCTCGGCGGAGCCGCCGTTTCCGGCCGTGCCGCCCGCGGCGGGGATGTCGTGGCCGGTTCCGCTCACCAGCAGGCGCCAGGTGTCGGGGCCGGGGACGCCGTCGGCCTCCCTGCCCTTCCAGCCCTGGGCCTTCTGGAACGCCTGGGTCGCCAGCCGGTCCGCGCTGCCCCAAGCGGGGCCGGGCCCGACCTTGTAGAAGCGCTTGCCGCCCCGGTCGACGAGCATCTTGCCGAGCCGGGTGACGTAGTCGTTCTTCGCGCCCGCGCCGAACTTCCCGGCACCCGGGAACAGCGTCTTCGTCGAGTCGCTGCCGCCGGACCCGGTCGTCAGCCCCTTGTACCGGTAGGCGACGTAGCTGCCCGAGTTGGTCCAGTACGCCATGGGCGTCGTCTGCTTGCGGGTGTGCGGCGTGGTCTGCTCGTACGCCGTGTAATGGGTATGTGTGTAGTCGGTCCAGCCGCCGAAGATCGTGACGTGAGAGCCCTTCCCGGGGTCGGCCGGGTTGTGGAAGAGCAGGATGTCGCCGGGCTGGAGTTCCTCCCGGGCGATGCGCGTCCCGTAGGCGGCGAGGCTGCCGGTCCATTCGTTGCCGGCCAGGTTCCAGGCCATCGACACATAGCCGGAGCAGTCCTGGCGGTACCCGTCCGACCAGTACTTCTCCATGCTGTAGGGGACCTGCGCGGTGACCCACTTCTTCGCGCGGTTGATGATGTCGGCCCGGGTGGCCTTGCGCAGCGCGGGCGTGCCCGCCTGGGACGCCGGTGGTCCCGAGGCTCCCGCACCCTGCAACGGTCCCGGTCCGCCCTGCGGACTGTCCGGCCCCGGTTCGACCGGAACGGCCGCCACGCCGGCGGCCGCCACGTCGGTCGCCGCGGCCGCGTCGGCCGCCTGGCCCGGGTCCGTCACGGGGGCCGGGTCGGCCGCCGCGCCCGCCGCCTCCGCGAGACCGGCACTCAGCACCACTCCGGCAGCGGTGACCAGCACCATCGCCCGCCGCGCGCCGTGCGCGGCGGGATGTCCTCCATAGCGCGTCGGCAGTCCCGCGGCTGCGGTGCGCCGTTGAACGGCGCATCCCGCACAGGTGCAGTCGATGGCAGGTACGTACTCCTCGAAGGCCGGCACAGTCATGCGATTCCCTCCGCACTCGTCAAGATCTTTGGGCGCATCTGTACGGGCGTCAGTGTCTCAACTCTCCTGACATATCGCATTTTGACGGACAGAAGAGAAAAAACGACCATCCGACAGGCCGTGACGGAGGGGAAATGGTCAGGAGCACAGCCGGAGATCGGGTAGAGTTCTCCAGGTCAGCAGGCGCCGCTAGCTCAGTTGGTTAGAGCAGCTGACTCTTAATCAGCGGGTCCGGGGTTCGAGTCCCTGGCGGCGCACGCAGAGTCAAGGCCCCCTCACCACGCGTGAGGGGGCCTTGTTCGTTCTCCGTGCACATCACCGCCCCGCACAGGCGCCACTCGGTGACAATTTGCTCACGCACAGCCCACGCACGCCTGAAAGGCAAGCGCCCACCGGCCGGCCGACGGCGCGACGGCTCCCCGCGCACCCCCTCATACGCCTCCACACCACCTCTCCACAAGAGCCCCACGAATCGCGCATTTGAGCGGGTACTAACCCCTTTCACCCTTGCGATCGCGGCTGGGGTCGGCCAGTCTGTCTTAGGTTCATCGGCGCCAACCACGCCGGTGGGGCCCATAGTTGGGGGAAACGGAGGGCAATATTCCGGTTGTGTCCGATGCGAGGGGAAGGCGTCATGCACAAGCAAACGCCGAGCAGGCATCATGCAACCGGACGGGCGGCCTCGCCTGTCTCAGGCAAGTGACCCGCCACTGAACCGTCGGTCGCGCTCCAGGGGGACGCGCGGCGGACGAGACGAAACAACCGACCGACCACGCAGCCCCGCCTGCGTGCAGGGGGATGACCCATGACGTCGACGCCGCCAGGCGCCCGGCAGGACCACGACCCTTCCCGGACCACACAGCTTCGGATACCCCCGCAGCTGCGGACCGGGGGCCAGCGGCGGCGACAGAAGAAGGCGCTGCCTCGGTACGACTACGAGCACTACAGCCGGCTTGCCGGGCCTCTGACCCAGCCCGACCCCACCAAGCCGTACACCGTGAAGTACCGCTCGCTCCTCTCCCAGGAGCCCCACCGGATCCGGGCGGCACTCCTGCTGGGCGCCGCCCCGCTCGTGTCGCTCGGCCTCTTCGCCTGGCTGATGCAGCCCGAGCACTGGACCCAGCGCGACCCGAACCTCAAGAACGACACGCTGTTGATCCTCGACATCGTGATGCTGGTCTCGATCGGTCTGATCGAGCTCTTCCGCACCCTGAACGTCCTCTCCAACGCGCACGCCACGCTGGTGGCGCGCGATCCGGTCCCCGTCGTGCCGGAGACCGGCACCCGGGTCGCCTTCCTCACCTCCTTCGTCCCGGGCAAGGAGCCCCTGGAGATGGTGACGAAGACCCTGGAGGCCGCCGTCCGCATCCGCCACCGCGGGCTGATGCACGTCTGGCTGCTCGACGAGGGCGACGACCCGGCGGTGAAGGAGGTCTGCCGTCGGCTCGGCGTGCACCACTTCTCCCGCAAGGGCGTGGCGCACTGGAACCAGGCCAAGGGTCCGCACCGGGCGAAGACCAAGCACGGCAACTACAACGCCTGGCTCGACGCCCACGGTGACGCGTACGACTTCTTCGCATCGGTCGACACCGACCACGTCCCGATGCCCAACTACCTGGAGCGGATGCTCGGCTACTTCCGCGACCCGGATGTCGGCTTCGTCATCGGCCCACAGGTCTACGGCAACTACGACACCTTCGTCACCAAGGCCGCCGAGTCCCAGCAGTTCCTCTTCCACGCGCTGATCCAGCGCGCGGGCAACCGCTACGGCGCCCCGATGTTCGTCGGCACCAGCAACGCCGTACGGATCTCGGCCCTCAAACAGATCGGCGGTCTGTACGACTCGATCACCGAGGACATGGCGACCGGCTTCGAGATGCACCGCGCCCGCAATCCGCGCACCGGCCGCAAGTGGCGCTCGGTCTACACCCCGGACGTGCTGGCCGTGGGCGAGGGCCCGACCGCGTGGACGGACTTCTTCACCCAGCAGCTGCGCTGGTCGCGCGGGACGTACGAGACGATCCTCAAGCAGTACTGGAAGGGCTTCTTCTCCCTGCCCGCGGGCAAGCTCTTCAACTACACGATGATGATCATCTTCTACCCGATGTCCGCCATGAACTGGATTCTCGCGGCGCTCAGTTGCGCGCTGTTCCTGGGGATGGGCGCCTCGGGTGTGCAGATCGACCCGACCGTCTGGATGATGCTGTACGGCAACGCCTCGGCGCTCCAGATCGGCCTGTACATCTGGAACCGCCGGCACAACGTCTCGCCGCACGAGCCCGAGGGCTCCGGCGGTCTCGCCGGCATGATGATGTCCGCGCTCTCCGCGCCGGTCTACGCACGCTCCCTGATGGATGCCGTGCTGCGCCGCAAGAGCTCGTTCGTCGTGACGCCCAAGGGCGACTCCTCCAGCCCGGACACCCTCTTCGGGACCTTCCGCATCCACCTCTTCTTCATCCTCGTCTTCGCCGGCTCCATCGTGGCGTCCTTCGTCCTCGGCCACAGCCACCCGGCGATGCTCACCTGGGCCGCCCTGGCCCTGCTGATCACCGCGGCGCCGATCTTCGGCTGGCGGTACACGATGCGGGCCGAGAAGAAGAAGCGCCGCGCGGGCCCGCCGCCGGTGAGCGGACCTCCGGCACGCACCCAGCAGGACGGGCCCCACTGGGCCGGCAACGAACAGACCATGCAGATCGCCCTTGGGGGACGTAGACCATGAAGTACCGTCCGAGCCGCCGTACCCGCCGCATGGCGATCAGTACGGCGGTGGTTCTCGCGCTCGCGGGAGCGAACGGGCCGTGGCTGTACCGCTTCAGCACCGAGCGCTATCACGAGTACAAGATCAACACGTCGGACTACAAGGCGTCCAACGGCCACTGGGACTTCCTGGACGTCCCCTCCGAGTTCCGGATCAACACGATCCACGCGGCGCTGCTGCACACCGGCAAGGTGCTGCTCGTCGCGGGCTCGGGCAACAACCAGAAGAACTTCGACGCGAAGAGCTTCCGGTCGGTGCTGTGGGACCCGGAGACCAACGCCTTCAAGAACATCCCGACGCCCAAGGACATGTTCTGCGCCGGTCACACCCAACTGCCCGACGGCAGACTGCTCATAGCCGGCGGCACCAGGCGGTACGAGAAGCTTCAGGGCGACGTCACCAAGGCCGGCGGCCTGATGATCGTGCACAACGAGGACCCGGACAAGCCGATCACCCTGCCGGCGGGCACCCGGTTCACCGGCAAGGAGAACGGCAAGACCTTCGTCTCCAAGGACCCCGTGCTGGTGGAGAAGGCGACCAAGGTCTTCGACAGGAACACCGGCGCCTTCCTGCGCAACGATCCCGGGCTCGGCCGCATCTACGTCGAGGCGCAGCAGTCCGGTACGGAGCACGAGACGGGCACCGAGGACAACTACCGAATAGCGGGTCTGTCCGGCTCCGACACCCGCAACGTCTACGGGATCGCCCAGAAGCTGGCCCTCGACAAGAAGGACTTCCAGGGCATCCGTGAGGCCTACGAGTTCGACCCGGTGGCGGAGAAGTACATCACCGTCGACCCGATGAACGAGGCCCGCTGGTACCCGACGCTCACCACCCTGAAGGACGGCAAGGTCCTCGCGCTGTCCGGCCTGGACGAGATCGGGCAGATCGTCCCCGGCAAGGACGAGATCTACGACCCGGAGACCAGGAAGTGGGAGTACACCGGCATCGTCCGGAAGTTCCCCACGTATCCGGCGATCTTCCTCCTGAACGACGGCAAGCTCTTCTACTCCGGCTCGAACGCGGGCTACGGCCCCGCCACCGTGGGCCGCGACCCGGGCGTCTGGGACCTGGCGACGAACAGGTTCACCAGGATCCCCGGACTGAGCGACCCGGACAAGATGGAGACCTCGGCGACGGTACGGCTGCCCCCGGCCCAGGACGAGAGGTTCATGGTGATCGGCGGGGGCGGCGTCGGCGAGTCCGACAGGTCGAGCGGGAAGTCCCGGCTGGTCGATCTGAAGGACGCCGCCCCGGAGTTCAAGGACGGCGCCGCGCTCGACGAGGGCACCCGCTACCCCAGCGCGTCCCTGCTGCCCGACGACTCCCTGCTGGTCACCGGCGGCTCGAACGACTACCGCGGCCGCGGCGGCTCCGACGTGCTCCAGGCCCGGCTGTACGACGCGGAGTCGGACACGTACAAGCGGGTCGCCGACCCGGCGGTGGGCCGCAACTACCACTCGGGGTCCGTGCTCCTGCCCGACGGCCGGGTCATGATCTTCGGCTCCGACTCGCTCTACTCCGACAAGGCCAACACCCGGCCGGGCGTCTTCGAGCAGCGCATCGAGATCTACACCCCGCCGTACCTGTACCGCGGCTCCCGGCCCGAGCTGACCGCCGGACCGAAGAGGATCGAGCGCGGCGGCACGGCGGTGTTCACCAGCAACCGGGCCCCGTCCATCAAGTCGGCGAAGCTGATGCGGCCGAGCGCGGTCACCCATGTCACGGACACCGACCAGCGCTCGGTGGCGCTGGACCTGAAGCAGACGGACGGCGGGATCTCGGTGACGGTGCCGAAGAACCGGGCGCTGGTGCCGTCGGGCTGGTACATGCTGTTCGTCACCGACGGCAGGGGCACACCGTCCGAGGGGATGTGGGTGGAGGTGCCGTAGACCTTGTTCCTTCCAGGGGCGGACGCTCCTGGAAGGAACAAGGCGTCAGCTCGTGCGGCGGGCCAGCCCGAGTGCGTATTCGGGCCACCACGCGCCCGCTTTCGGGCCGCCCCGGCAGTCGCCGTCGGACTCGCCCGGCCGCTTGATCCAGAGGTACGCGTCGACCAGCTCGTCGCCCGTGGACGCCGTCGGCGTCTCGCCGAGGGCCCGTCCCGGCGGGTTGCACCAGTTCTCCTCGGGGGAGCCGCCGGTGTACGGGCCGTTGCCGTTGCGGCTGGTGTCGATCACGAAAGGCTTGTCGCCGACCTTCGCCGAAAGCTGCTTGCCGAACTCCCGGCTGACCGCGGTGGTCTGGAAGTTGGAGACGTTGACCGCGAACCCGTCGGCCGCGCCGATGCCCGCCTGCTGCAGGGGCTGGAACAGTGCGTCCGGGGTGTGCCAGCCCGCGTTGCCCGCGTCCAGGTAGACGCGGGTGTCCGGCACCTTCTTGAGCCGCTCCACCGCGCCCTTGAGCAGGTCGTAGCGCTCCTCGTGGAACTCCTGCGGGGTGCACCCGTCGACCAGGTGCAGCACCGCGTCCGGCTCCAGGATCACGGTCGCGCCCCGGTCGCCGATGCCCTTGGCGACACCCTCCAGCCAGGCGCGGTACGCGTCGCCGTCGGCGGCGCCGCCCTTGGAGAACTGCCCGCAGTCGCGGTGCGGGATGTTGTAGAGGACCAGCACCGCCTCGCGGCCGGCCTTCTCGGCCGCCTCCGTGAAGCCCTTCGCCTCGGCCTCCGGATTGTCCGGGCCGATCCACTCGCCGACCGGCTGTCGCGCGATCCGGCGGATCAGGGCGGCGTCCTTCTCGTTGCCGTCCCCGGTGTAGCGGGCGACCTGCCGGGCGGCGTTCCCGTCGGGGTTGACCCAGTACGGATCGCTGCCCTTGGGCTGCTGCCCGATGGCCGCCGGGTTCTTCCCCCCACCGGAGCCGCCCTCGCCGTCGCCGTCGTCGGAAGAGCTGCATCCCGCGAGCAGGAGCGCGGCGCCGGCCGCGGCCGCGCACACCCCCCGCATGCCGAACCGGCCGTTGTGGCTGCCGTACATCCGCTCCCCCTCCGGTGCGACGGCGGTGCACTGTCGCATCGCCGTCCATCCTGGCACAGGGCCCGGTACCGGCCCGGCCTCTCACGACTTCGTCGAGGAGCCGTTACGCCGGGTTCACCACACTCTGACCGGCCCGCCCGCGTGCGGAGGGTGACCGGTTATCGACGTAACGTCAGAAACGCTCTGTGCGCCGGGAGTTCGCGCCCCTACAGTGGGGCGTGCGGCGGACCCGGACGCCACCGACCTCCCGTGTCCGCGCCGGGCCACTCCCGCGGCCCGCGCCCCGCGGTCGAGGACCGGCCCGGCCGGCGCCCGGAGAACCGGGCAGCCGGCCGGGCCGGATACCGAAGAGATCAGCCGCCGCTCGGCGCGTCCGCCTTCCGGCCCGCCGCCCCACGAGCCTGCGGTCCGGCCTGCTCCCGCGCCTCCTCCTGTGCCTTCTCCCGTGACTTCTCGCCCGTCAGGTAGGCAGAGACGACCACGTTCGCCGTGTACGACTTCGACGCACGGTCGTACGTCCCGCCGCAGGTGATCAGCCGGAGTTCGGCCCGGCCGTCCTTGCGGGGCCCGTACGCCTTCCGGGCGTTGAAGCGTTCGCGGGTGAAGACCTGGACGTCGTCGATGGTGAACTCGGCGACGGTGCCGTCGGTCCGGGTCACCTCGACCTTGGCACCGGGGCGGGCCGCGCTGAGCCCGTAGAAGACGGCCGGCTTGGTCTCGGTGTCGACGTGGCCGACGAAGAGGGCCGGACCCTTGGCGCCGGGCTCGGTGCCGCTGCCGTACCAGCCGACCGTCTGGGGCGTGTCGAAGGACGGCGGCTCGATCGCCCCCTCCTTGTCCAGTCCCCGCGAGACGACGGGGGCCCGGATCCCGATCGACGGGACCTCGACGCTCCGCGGCGCGACACCCTCGATCGGGTCGTGGGCCGGGGGCAGTGGCACGCCGAGGGGACGCCCGACCGCGGCGACGTCGCCGGTGGTCGGGGCGGAACTGGCTCCGGAACCACCGGTGATCCCGCGACCCCAGAGCCAGAGGCCCAGCAGCAGCACGGCCCAGGCCACTCCGGTGAGCAGCCTGCCGTGCCCCGCCGAGCGGTCCGAGGCGGACACGTCAGTCGGCGGCCGGGCGGCGGCGCCGCACGCTGCGGAAGGCGACGGCGACGGCCGCGACGGCGGCCAGAGCGAGGCCGACCACCGCGTGGACGGTGCCGGGGCCTTCCTGCTGGGCGGCCTGGTCGGCGAGTACCGCGGTGCCTCCGCCACCCGCGCGGACCGGGGCGACGGGCATGGGCCGGCTGCGGTGGACGACGGTCAGGACGGTGGACGCCTTGGCGTGCTTGTCGCCCTTGCACACCACCTGGACGTCGTAGTCGCCGGGCTCGGCGTCGGAGCGGACCCGGGCCTCCGCGAAGAGCGTCCGGTCGTCACCGGGCGAGAAGCGCGCCTCGGAGACGAAGGCGTCGGAGCTCCCCTTGGCCTCCTTGCCCTTGCAGCCGTCGACCTCGAGGTCGACCTCGCCGCCAGGGGAGACGGAGGACGGGGAGACGGTGAGCGTGACCCGGGACCGTGAGTCCTCGTGGTCGGAGTCGGAATTGGCCAGTGCGACGGAAGCGGGCATCAGGGTCGCCGCGGCCACCGCGGCGGCACAGAACGTGAGGGGTATTGAACGCATCGTGAACCTCCTTATGGCAGGTTCACGCGTGCCGCGGCTTTCCGCATCCGCAGGGGGCCGGACGCTGGGCCGGTGGAGTGCGGGGAAGCGGCCGTACGGGCCCGCTCCCCCGCCGGGAACCGGGTCAGCCCGCCTCGACGAGGTTGACCAGGTCGGCGATGGAGTCGACGACCGTGGACGGCCGGAACGGGTACTTGTCGATGTCCGCCACCGTGGTGAGCCCGGTCAGCACCAGGAAGGTCTGCATGCCCGCCTCCAGACCGGCCAGCACATCGGTGTCCATCCGGTCGCCGATCATGGCGCTGGACTCCGAGTGGGCGCCGATCGCGTTGAGCCCGGTGCGCATCATCAGGGGATTGGGCTTGCCCGCGAAGTACGGGGCCTTGCCGGTCGCCTTGGTGATGAGGGCGGCGACGGAGCCCGTCGCGGGCAGCGGGCCCTCGGCGGACGGGCCGGTCTCGTCCGGGTTGGTGCAGATGAAGCGGGCGCCGCCGTTGATCAGCCGGATCGCCTTGGTGAGCGCCTCGAACGAGTACGTACGCGTCTCGCCGAGGACCACGTAGTCGGGCTCGTGGTCGGTGAGGACGTAGCCGATGTCGTGGAGCGCGGTGGTGAGCCCCGCCTCGCCGATGACGTACGCCGTACCGCCGGGCCGCTGGTCGTCCAGGAACTGGGCGGTGGCGAGCGCGGAGGTCCAGATGTTCTCGACGGGGACGTCGAGGCCCATGCGCTTCAGCCGGGCGTGCAGGTCGCGCGCGGTGTAGATCGAGTTGTTGGTGAGGACCAGGAAGGGGAGCCCCGAGTCCCGCAGCCTCTTGATGAAGGCATCGGCGCCGGGGATCGGCGTCCCCTCGTGGATGAGGACTCCGTCCATGTCGGTGAGCCAGGACGAGATCGGCTTGCGCTCTGCCATGTGGGACTCCAGTTGCCGTACGCCAGGTGCGGGGACGCCGGCGGCACCGCGTTGTGCAGCGCCGACGTCCCCGATTTTAGGCTGTCCGTTCGACCGGAAGGTACTGCCTGATCATGCTCGTGATCGTGGCGGGTCCGCGCAGGACGGGCCTTGCCGCGCAGTACCGGGGGATACGGCCGCGCTCCGGGATGCCGGAGCGGATGGGTGCGCCAGGTGCCTGGTCATGCGGGTGGTCCACGGACCGATGGTGGCAGGCAGACGTGAACACCGGTGTCGCGGCGGTACTCGACGGCCGGAAGCCGGCGGTGCGGGGCGGCTCGCTGCCGACCGGGGGCTCTCGTTCGGATCAGTGCGGGGCTCGGCGCGTCCTGCGCGCCCTGATGACGACGGCTCCGCCGCCGATCAGGAGACCGGAGACGGTGAGGGCGGACAGCGGGACCGGTACGGAGATCCCGGTCCTGGCGAGTTCCGGAACTCCGGCCGGGTCACGGCCGGGTGCGAGCGGGCGCGGGGTGCCGGTGGTTCCGGTGGTGGGGTTGGAGTCGGGCCTGGCGGGGACTCGGCCGTCGCCCTTCGTCTCCTTGCCCACCTCGCCGGCCTCGCGGCCGTCGCCCTTCGTCTCCTTGCCCGCCTCCCCGGTCTCACGGCCGTCGCCCTCCGTCTCCTTGCCCGCCTCCCCGGTCTCACGGCCGTCGCCCTCCGTCTCCTTGCCCACCTCGCCGGTCTCATCGGGTACGTCGCTCGTGCCGTCGTCCGTCCCGGTCCCGCTGCCGTCGTCCTCGACCACGGTGAACGGGTAGTCCGCGGACTCACCGACCCACTCCCCGTCGAGGCTCTTGCTCGCGGCGTCGCTGTCGTCGCGGCTGCTCTCGCTGCGCTGCCGCTGGACGATCGCGGCGTTCGCGGTGATCCGGCCGGGGCTGGTGTCGGAGGTGAACGCCAGCCTGACCTGGACGGTGACGGTCCGGCCGGCCGGCACGGTGAAGCCGGCGAAGGAGTCGTCGCCCTCGCCGCCGAAGACGCCGATGTGCTCGTCGCGGTCGGTCGTCTCCCAGCTGACGCGGTGTTCGACGCCGGGGTGGGCGCGTTCGGAGAACTCCAGTTGGATCTGGTCGGAGGTCAGTGCGCGGTCCTCGTCGGTGAGGACCAGGACCGGGTGGATGGCATTGCAGGGCTCGGCGGTGGTGTTGGTCAGGTCCAGGAACCAGGTGCCGTAGCCACCGCCCGAGGCGTAGGTGTCCGGGCCGCCGTGGATACGGGTGTCGATCGGGAAGTCCGCGGCCCCCGGGTCACCGCAGGCGGGCCTTTGGTCGGCGGTGACGGAGCCCGGTAGGGAGGCGGGGGCGAGGCCGGAGGCCGGGGTGGCTGCCGTGTTGCGTTGCGGGGCTGCGGACGCGGCCGCGGGGCCGCCGAGCACGACGGCGGGCATGACGCTCGCCGCGGCCAGCCCGAGCACGAGACCGTGCCGGGGCCGGCTGCCCGCAGGGGGCGGCGACGGCGGGCGCGCCGGGACGGAGGGTTCGGGGGAAGGGGTCGCCGGGGGCGGTGTGGGGGGCATCGTGGGGCAGCCTTCACTTCTCGACTTCTCGCGGAAACGGACGGCTCGCCCCGGGCCCCGGAGTTCACCGGTTCGATGGGTGACGCTGCCACGCGGGCAGGGGCCGCTCGCCGCAGACATGCCGACGGCCCGCCCGCCCGGCCGCGCCGAATCGCTCGATCAGCCCAGTTCCGTACGGTCGGGGAGCGGTCCGGGGACATCTGCCCGCAGATCGCCGCCTCCCCCGTCCGCGCCGCCGACGCGGCCGAACAGCGGCGCGAGGATCAGCTGCGCCGCCCCTTCGGCGACCGGCCGGTCCCCGCCGCCGGCGGCGACGACCGGTACCGGCATCCCGTCGGACCCGTCGCGCCGGGCCCGTTCGTCGAGCACCGCGCGTACCCCTCGGACGTACGCGTCGGGGTCGGCGGCGACGGTGCGCCCGCCCAGCACCACCCGGTCGATGTCGAGCAGCCCGACCAGGTTGGCGGCGCCCGTCCCGAGCACCCGTGAGGCCTCGGCGATGTCGCCCCGCTCGACGGCGGCCAGGCAGAGCGCCTCGATGCAGCCGCGTCCGCCGCAGCTGCACAGGACCCCGTCCAGCTGGACGGTCTGGTGGCCGAACTCCCCCGCTCCGGTGCGGGCCCCGCGGTGCACCGCCCCGCCGAGCACCAGTCCGGAGCCGAGGCCGGTGCCCAGGTGGAGATAGGCGAAGTCGGCGGGGCCGGGCTCCTGGAGGGCGAGGCCGAGGGCGGCGGCGTTGGTGTCCTTGTCGATGACGACGGGCAGCCCGGTCCGCGCGGCCAGGACCTCCCGGAGCGGGTAGCCGTCCCACTGCGGGAACCCGGTGACGCGGTGCAGGACCCCGCCCCGGTGGTCGAGGGGCCCCGGCACGGCGACCCCCACCCCGAGCACCGGCAGCGCACCGTCGCCCCGCACCGCGGCGACCGCCCCGGCCGCCGCCCCGAGCACCTCGTCCGCCGGGGCGCCGAGGTCGAGCAGGGCCGTACGGCTCGCGGCCACCGAGCCTGCGAGGTCGACGAGCACCACGGTCAGCTCGTCGCGGTCCAGGTGCAGCCCCACCGCGTGACCGGCGTCCGGCACCAGCCGCAGCACGGTCCGCGGCTTGCCGCCCGTCGAGGCGCGGCGGCCCGCCTCGGCGGCCAGGCCCTCGGCCCGCAGCCGGGCGGTGATCTTGCTGACGGCCTGCGGGGTGAGCCCGGTGCGCCCGGCGAGTTCGAGCCGGCTGATGCCGCGCTCGCCCGCCGCCCGCAGCAGGTCCAGCACGAGCGCCGCGTTGTGGCTGCGCAGTGCCGGCAGGTTCGCGCCGCTGTTACTCCTGTTCACGGACCCATTGTCTCCCGCGCTTGCACTTTGGCAACAGCGTTGCCAAAGTGGAACGCATGACTGACCACGCGACTCACGAGACCTCCGGATCGTCCGGGACCCCCCTGCGTGTCGGACTCGTCGGCTACGGCCTGGCGGGTTCCGTCTTCCACGCCCCGCTGATCGCCGCGACCGAGGGCCTCGTCCTGGACACGGTCGTCACGTCGAACGAGGAGCGCCGGGAGCAGGCCCGTGCCGAGTTCCCCGGTGTGCGGTTCGCCGCATCGCCGGAAGAGCTGTGGCAGCGCGCGGACGAGCTCGACCTGATCGTGATCGCGTCGCCGAACAAGACCCACGTCCCGATCGCGACGGCCGCGCTGAAGGCCGGTCTGCCGGTGGTCGTGGACAAGCCGATTGCCGGTACGGCCGCCCAGGCCCGGGAGCTGGCCGCCCTGGCCGAGGAGCGCGGTCTGCTGCTCTCGGTCTTCCAGAACCGTCGCTGGGACAACGACTTCCTCACCCTGCGCTCACTGATCGCGGACGGTGAGCTGGGCGAGGTGCAGCGCTTCGAGTCGCGTTTCGAGCGGTGGCGCCCGCAGCCGAAGGGCGGCTGGCGCGAGTCGGGCGACCCCGAGGAGATCGGCGGGCTCCTGTACGACCTGGGCAGCCATGTCGTCGACCAGGCACTGGCCCTGTTCGGTCCGGCGGTCCAGGTGTACGCGGAGTCGGACGTACGCCGTCCGGGCGCGGCAGCCGACGACGACACCTTCCTGGCGATCACCCATGCGAACGGGGTCCGCTCGCATCTGTACGTCAGCGCGACGACCGCCCAGCTCGGTCCGCGCTTCCGGGTGCTCGGGTCGGCCGCCGGCTATGTGAAGTACGGCCTCGACCCCCAGGAGGCCGCCCTGCGCGAGGGTGCGCGCCCGTCGGCGGACGGTCCGTGGGGCGTGGAGGACGAGGCGCTGTGGGGCCGGCTCGGTTCGGGCGAGTCCCCGCTCACGGGCGGCGGCACCCCGGTCCGTACGCTGCCGGGCGACTACCCCGCGTACTACGCGGCGGTCACCGACGCGCTGCGCGGAAGGGGCGAGAATCCCGTGACCGCCCTCCAGGCCGCAGCCGCGCTGGACGTCCTGGAGGCCGCCCGCCGCTCCGCCCGCGACGGGGTCACGGTCGCCCTGCCCACGGCATCCGCACCCGCCGCCGCTCACGCCACCGAGGAGCAGACCGCATGAACCCCACCGCTCCGACCATTTCCGAGCTGATCGCCCAGGAGCGCCGGCTGACGCTGCCGCACTTCGGCTACGACGACGCGTACGCGCTCGGCGGTCTGCTCGTCACCCTGGCCCGGGAAAGGCACGCCCCGGTCGCGATCGACATCCGGCGCGGGGCCCAGCAGCTGTTCCATGCCGCGCTGCCGGGTTCGAGCGCGGACAACGACGCGTGGATCGACCGCAAGCGCAAGGTCGTCGAGCGGTACGGCGAGAGCTCCTACCTGGTCGGGACGCGGTTCCGGGCCAAGGGGACGACGTTCGACGAGGCCTCGCGCCTGGACCCGGACACGTACGCCGCGCACGGCGGTTCGTTCCCGATCGCGGTCGAGGGCGCGGGCGTCATCGGCTCGGTCACGGTGTCGGGGCTGCCCCAGGCGGAGGACCACGCACTGGTGGTCGAGGCGCTGGAGCAGTTCGCGACGAAGATCAGCGACTGAGCGGGGCGGGCCCTCCGGCTCGCACGGAGGGGTGGGCGCCGCCACCCACCCCTCCCGCCTTGACGCGTCCAGCGCGTGCGCTGCGCGATTCGGGTTGAGGAACATCTGCGGGAGAAGACGCTGTGGCGGATGCTCTAAGAGACCACTGCCCGCGCGAAGGAGATCCTGGGCGTCAGCGTCGAGGAGCTGGACCTCGCCGGGCCCCGGGCCCCGGTGAAGGGCGAGGGCACCCGCTCTCGTACGCGTCGCCGCGGTGCTATCGCGTACGCGTCGCCGCGGTGCTGTCCGCAAGGACTTCGTCCTGGAGACGGTCTACGGGGACGCCGGTACTGGCCGGCTGTTGCCCCGACTGCTCAACTGACGCGGAACGGCGATGCCGGCTGCGCGCAGGTTCGCCTCGACCAGCGTGTTCAACCGGGCGATGGACGGTGACTGGTCTTCCCGGTGGTGGTTGACCATTGCGTACCGGGAGGCGGCGTCGGACTGGTCGTGAAACCCGGTCGGCATCGCCAGCAGCGCGCGGTTGGTCAGCAGTTTGTCGGCCAGCGTGGACGCCAGCTCCTCGATCCGCGGGTCGTCCGGATCCCAGGACCTCGCATCCCAACCACGCTTGGTCAGCTCGACGAACTCGGGATCGTCGAGCGAATGTTCAAGCCGGGTCAGGAAGCTGTCGAAGATCTCCGGGACCAGCGCTCGGGCCAGCACCAGAGCCTCCCGTTGACCGGCCACGTAGTCGGGACTGAAGCCGAGTTCGGCGAGTCGGTCCAAGACCGTGCAGGCTCGGTCGGGCAGCAGGGCCCGGTCGCCGTGGTCGAGACGGTGCAGCCTGTCGCGGCGCGCGATCAGGTCTTCGATCCGTTCGGTGAGCTGGTGATGGACGTCGTCCAGCGTGGCGGCGAACGTCTTGGGATCGGCGTCGAGCAGGTCACCGATCTCGGCCAGCGGCACGCCGGCCGCGGCCAGGGTCCGGACCTGGACCAGCCGGAACAACTCGCCCGATCGGTAACGGCGGTAGCCGGAACCGTCGCGTTCCGGCTCGGCGACCAGGCCGAGCCGGTGATAGTGCCGCACGGTCTTGATCGTGACCCCGACGAACGCCGCCGCCTGACCGATCGTGAGCCCGTCTGCCATCGGCTCGGCGCACCTCCAGCTCGTGGGCGGCTGCGGTCTCGCGAACCGCGTCAGCGACGGCCGGGAAGCCCGGACGATCACAGGGGCGAGGATAGCGCGCACCGGTTCCAGCCCATCCCCCCTGCCACCGAGAAGAACCGGAACACCTGCGGCCGGTGCCGGTCAACCTCCTGACAGCGACAGGGGGTTGACCTTGACCTTGGGTCAAGGACGCAGGCTCTTCACATGGCCGCTCGAAGGGCCAGGCAGCCACCGAGGCCGCCGTGGGAACCAACTCCGTGAACAGGGGATTCATCATGGGAACAAGCAACAGCGGCTTCTCCGAAGCGGGGCTGCGCCGACTGCGCGAGGTGCTGGCCGGGCATGTCGAGTCCAAGAGGATTCCCGGCCTTGTCGCGCTGGTCAGCCGCGGCGGCCAGACACACGTCGAAGCGATCGGGACGATGCGTCATGACGGTGGCTCGCCGATGCGCCGGGACACGATCTTCCGGATGGCGTCCACGTCCAAACCGGTCACGATGGCGGCGGCGATGATCCTGCTTGACGAGTGTCGGCTGCGGCTGGACGACCCGGTGGATCAGTGGCTGCCCGAACTCGCTGACCGGCAGGTGTTGAAGCGGCCCGACGGACCGCTGGACGACACCGTGCCGGCACAGCGGCCGATCACCGTACGGGACCTGCTGACCTCCACGTTCGGGCTCGGAGTGGACTTCGAGTCGATGGCTTCCCCGATCAGGGCCGCGACCTTCGAGCGTCTCGACTACAGCGTGGCATCCGGGCCGGCGCCCGAGCCGGACGAGTGGATGCGCCGCCTCGGCGAGTTGCCGCTGCAGTACCAACCCGGAGTGCGGTGGCAGTACGACCTCAGCAACGAGGTGGTCGGTGTACTTGTCTCCAGGGTCACGGGACAGTCGTTGGAGACGTTCCTGCGGACACGCGTCCTCGATCCGCTGGGGATGAAGGACACCGCCTTCCACGTGCCCGCCGACAAGATCGACCGACTGCCGCCCCTGTACGGGCCCGACCCTCGGACCGGCGAGTTCGTCGTGTGGGACGAGGCGGCGGGGGGAAGGTCCAGCGCGCCTCCCGCGTTCCAGGGCGCCGGAGGCGGGCTGGTCTCCACCGCCGACGACTACCACGCCTACTTCCAGATGCTGCTGAACCACGGGATGCACGGGAGTGAACGGATCTTGTCCCGGGCCGCCGTCGAGCTGATGACCACCAACCGCCTCTCGCCCGGGCAGCTGGCCGCCCGGGATGCCATGTTCAGCAACGTCGCCCACCTGTCGTCCGGCCAGGGGTCGAGCGGAGGCTGGGGCTTCGGGATGGCGGTGCGCACCTATCGCGGCGACTACGCGCCCATCGGCCAGTTCGGCTGGTTCGGCGGTACCGGCACCACCGCCTACGCAGACAGGACCAACCAGCTCACCGGAGTCCTGCTCACCCAGGTCGGACTGTCCACCCCGGATTCGCCGCGTGCCATGAACGACTTCTGGACCACGCTCTACCAGGCCACCACCGACTGACAACGAGCTCGACCGTTACTTCGCGGCTGGGGCCAGAGACAGGAGCCCGTGGCCGGCGCCGGGCGTCCTGAGTGACGGCGGCGTCCCTGCACCTCGTGTCGAAGAGCACCAGCGCGGACGGCCGGTGTCCGTTCCGATGTTCCTCGACCCCCGAATCGAGCTCAGCCAATTCACGAATCAAGCCGGGCCCGGCAAGATCAAGCCCGTCCGGGGCTTGAAGACGTCCTTCCGTCTTCTCAGCCCGTCCGGCACTTGAGGACAAAGCGGCCCCCCCCCGGGCGCACCCGGGACCAAAGGACCGCCCCGCCCCCTACGCCCCCTTCAGCTCCTGGCGCTGCCGGCCCAGGCCCGCGATCTCCAGCTCCACGACATCTCCGGCCCGCAGATACGGCTTCGGCTCGGGCTGCCCCATCGCGACTCCGGCCGGCGTACCGGTGTTGATCACGTCGCCCGGGTAGAGCGTCATGAAGTGGCTCAGGTAGCGCACGACCTCGCCGACGGGGAAGATCTGGTCGGCCGTCGTGCCGTTCTGCTTCAGCTCGCCGTTGACCCAGAGCTTCATCGGCAGGGCCTGCGGGTCGGCGACCTCGTCGGCCGTCACGAGCCAGGGCCCCAGCGGGTTGAACGTCTCGCAGTTCTTGCCCTTGTCCCAGGTGCCGCCGCGCTCGATCTGGAACGCGCGCTCGGAGACGTCGTGCGCCACCGCGTATCCGGCGACGTGCGCGAGCCCTTCCTCCGCGGAGTCCAGGTACCGGGCGGTGCGCCCGATGACGACGGCGAGCTCGACCTCCCAGTCGGTCTTCTCGCTGCCGCGCGGCACGAGCACGGTGTCCTCGGGGCCGACGACCGTGTCCGGCGCCTTGAAGAACAGGATCGGCTCACCCGGGATCTGGGCGCCGGTCTCCGTGGCGTGGTCGTGGTAGTTCAGCCCGATGCACACGATCTTGCCGATCCGGGCGAGCGGCGGACCCACCCGCAGCCCCTCGGCGTCGAGCGCGGGCAGCTCCCCGGGCGCGGCCGCGGCGGCCCGCACCCGGGCGAGCGCGTCCTCGTCGGCGAGCAGCGCGCTGTCGATGTCGGTGACGATCCCCGACAGGTCACGCAGGGTTCCGTCCTCGTCCAGCAGCGCCGGTCGTTCCGCGCCTGCCGTACCCACACGAAGCAGCTTCAACGGTCTTTCTCTCCTTGGTCGGGATCGGGCCCGCCGGATGGGTTGCGGCCATCGCAGGCTTGTCCGATGCTCCAAGACATCCGATCACTCCGCAAGACCCTGTTCACACACTGGACCGGCGCACTCGCGTCCTGGATTACGCCGCCGTGGCCATGGCGGCGCCCGCGGCGGGCATGTCGCGGTACAGGTAGGCCCGCTCGATCGCGGTCCAGGTGGTGCTCGTGACGACGTACAGCGCGGCGGCCAGCGGCACGAAGGCCACGGTGAAGAGCGTGAAGAAGGACATCAGCGGCATCACCTTGGTCATCGCACCCATGCCCGGGACCGGCTGTCCGTCGGGGCCGGCGGCCGGGGTGACGGGGTTGGCGGCCATCTGGCGCTTGGTCCGCCCGTAGTTGAACGTGGCGACGGCGGCGACGATCACGAACAGCCCCACGTACACGAGGCCCTGCGCCCCGAACATCCCGCCGTCCGCGAGTGCGTCGCGCCAGCGCTCGCCGAGCGGGGCGCCGAAGAGCTGGTGGCCGAGGAGTTCGTTGGCCTCGTCGCCGATCTTCGTACTGGAGAAGAGGTGGTAGAGCAGGAAGAAGGCCGGCATCTGCAGGAGGCTCGGCAGACAGCCGGAGAGCGGGGAGACCTTCTCCTCCTTGTGCAGCTCCATGAGCGCCTTCTGCATCCGCTCGGGGTTCTTCTTGTGCTTCTTGCGCAGTTCGGCGATCTGCGGCTGGAGCCGGCGCTGAGCCTTCTGTCCGCGCGCCGCGGCCCGGGACAGGGGGTGCACGGCGAGTCGTACAAGTGCGGTGAACAGGATGATCGCGGCGGCCGTGGACGCGTCCTGGAAGAGCGGGTGGAGCAGGTCGGCGAGGGCGCCGACCAGGCTGGCGAATGCGGACATGAAGGCGGACATGGATGAGCCCTCCGGGGGTCTCGTCGTGCCGGGAAGTGGATCAGCTTCGGCATGACGATCCGCGCGGGGCGCCCTGCGTGCGCGCACATGGCGTACGCACCTGGGCGGCGGGAAAGAGGGAGGGGGCGAGCCCTACGCGGCCGTCAGGAGGACGTGGCCGGGGGCTCGGGGGCGGCGGCGCCCCTTGGCGTCGGGGTCGCGTTGCGGCAGGAACGCGGTGCGTTTCTCCCGGTCGCGCATGGCGGTACGGACCCGGGTGCGGGGTACCGGGGCGGCGCAGCGCGCGCTGATGACCGAGCAGGCGACGAGCGCGGTGCCGGCGGCCGCGGTGGCGGCGAGCGCGACGGCGGCGGAGAGGCTGCCGCCCTCGGCGAGCAGGACCTCGGTGAGGAAGAAGAGCAGGAGTCCGGCGGGCCGAATGACCCGGGCGAGGGCGCCGCGCATGCGGTTCATGGCGCGTGCGTCGTCCATGCTTCCCTCCCCTTCCGCTCTCCTGCGGCCGCGCGGTGGCGCGGCACTTCAACTGTTAACCGTTATACACGATCGGCTTCCAGGGGCATCAGGAGCCGACGGGGCGTGAGCAGTGCGCGGCCGACCGGATTGTCGGTGTCCGTGTCGAGCCCGTCACCGGGCCTCATCTCGACGTCCTCGGGCGGTACGGGGACGGAGCAGGCCGGACATTCGCCGTACGCGCCCAGTTCCGTACCGCAGTCGACGTGGACGAAGACACGCACCGGGAGGGTGCCGGGGAGATGGTCGCGTCCCCACGCCCCGAGGGTGCGGATGACCGGCCAGAGCGCCTTGCCGCTGTCGGTCAGGACGTACTCCTCGCGCGGCGGCGACTCCTGGTAGCGGCGCTTCTGCAGGATCCCGGCCTCGATGAGGGACTGGAGCCGGGTGGCCAGGACGGCACGCGGGATGCCGAGGTGCACGAGGAAGTCGTTGTACCGGCGTACGCCGTAGAAGGCGTCGCGCACCACCAGGAGGGTCCAGCGCTCGCCGACCACTTCGAGTGCGCGGGCGAGGGAGCACTGCTGGTTCGCGTAGTCCTTGCCGAGAGCCATGGGGTCACTTTACTCCTCCAAGGTTCGATGAATGAACCGACCGTGCTAGCGTCGGCATCGTCGACACGAGTTCATTCAACGAACTCACTGCGAGAGGTGCCGCGATCCCCCGCGGACCGGTCGCGCGACGACCGTGCGAACCCCTGCGAGCCCCGGAGCGATGCCATGGCCCAGCCCGTACGTCCCCACCCCGCGCCGGCGACCGTCCCCCCGCCACCGCCCGCTCGCCCGCGCCCCGGGCCGACTCTCGCGATCACCGCCGCCGCCACCGCCGTGGCGCTGATGAACTACACCTCGCCGATGACGACGGTCCCCGGCATCTCGGACGCCCTGGCCACCCCGCCCTCCGGCCAGGCCTGGCTGCTCAACGGCACCCCGCTCGGTCTCGCTGCCGTCCTGCTGGTCGCGGGCAGCCTCGCCGACGACTACGGCCGCCGCAGACTCTTCCTGATCGGCACGCTCGCCCTCGGCCTCACCACCGGACTCGGAGCGCTCGCGACCGACACCCTCACGTTCACGCTGGCCCGGGTCGCCCAGGGGGCGGCGAGCGCCGCGATCCTGGCCACCAGCCTGGGGCTGCTCGTCGGGGCGTTCCCGGCCGGTGCGGCAAGGATCAGGGCGACGGGGGTCTGGGGCGCGTTCGTGAGCGCGGGAATCGCGCTCGGCCCGTTGCTGGCGGGGTCGCTCGGCTCCGTCGACTGGCGGCTGACGTACGTCGTACTGGGCCTCGCCGCCCTCCTCACGGCCGCCTTCGCCTTCCGCGCACTCGACGAGTCCCGGGCCCCACGCGGCGGCCGCCCGGACCTGGCGGGCGCTGCGGTGCTGGGGCTCGCGATGACGGCGCTGCTGACCGCGCTGACGCTCGGCCGGGACGGCTGGCTGCGCACCCCCGTCGGACTGCTGCTGCTCGCCTCGCTCGCGCTGGCCCTCGTGTTCCTCGCGGTGGAGCGCCGGGCGGTGGCCCCGCTGATCGACCCGGCGCTGCTGCGCAGCCGCCCGTTCCTGGCCTCCGCGGCCGGCGGACTGTTCACGGGCCTGTCCGTGATCGGCCTGTTCAGCTATCTGCCGACGCTGCTCCAGCGGGCGCTCGGGCTGTCGGCGCTCGGCTCGGCGTGGCTGTTCCTGCTCTGGTCGGGCACGGCGTTCGTCGTGGCGTTGCAGGCGCGCCGGCTGACGGGCCGGGTGGCGGCCCGTCACCAGCTGGCCGCCGGCTTCGCCCTGCACGCGGTGGGGGTGGTCTCCCTGCTGGGCGCGCTGGACGCCGGCGCGCACCCGGGCGCGGCGGTGTGGCTCCGACTGATCCCGGCCCTGGTCGTGTCGGGCGTCGGCAGCGGTCTGCTGAACGCCGCGCTGCCCCGGCTGGCGATCGAATCGGTGCCGCAGGAACGGGCGGCCATGGGCTCGGGCGCGAACAACACCGCTCGCTACATCGGCTCGTCGGCGGGCGTCGCCGTGACCATCGCCATCGCGACGACGGGCTCGGGCGCGGACGGAGCGCTGCTGCTGTCGGTGGTGCTGGCACTGGTCGCGACGGTCAGCGTGCTGCTGCTGCGGGAACGGACCTGACCGCGCGCCCTCATCCCGCCGGGACGAGCTCCTCCTCGTCCTCGATCTCGTCCCTCGCGAGCACCTCGTCGTCCGGCCGCTCGTCACGCTCGCGCGGCCCCCGCGTACGTCACCACCAGCGCGACGGCCAGATTCGCCCCGAGCGCGACGATGCCGGCGTTCACCCCCCACACCGGATCGTTCTCCGTGAACACGAACCCGCACACCACACCCACCCCGACGACCAGCCCGCTCATCGCCCCGAGCAGGGTCAGCCGCCGCCACATCAGCCCCAGCAGCACCATGGGGAGCAGCTGCGCCATGCCCTCGTACGAGATCAGCGAGAGCCGTACGAGGGTGTTCGGCGCGGTGTACGTGAGCAGCAGCGCCGCACTCCCCGCGACCACGACGACCACCTGGGCCGCGCCCTTCTGCCGCCGTTCCCAGCGCGGCACGAGCGAGAGCACGCTGCGTCCCCACATCGTGCCGATGACCAGCATGAAGACGGCCATCGGCACGATGGAGGAGAGCGCGGCGGCGACGCCGATGATCCCGACCGACCAGGCCGGCAGCGAATCCACGACCAGCTTGAAGAGCGCCAGGTTCGACTCGGCCCCGACGAGCCCGGGGACGACGAAGAGCGCCGCCATGCCGAGCAGCATCGGCACGAACAGCAGGACGTTGTAGGCGGGCAGCCACATCGCGTTGCGCCGCAGCACGTCGGCGTTCTTGGCGCCGAGGTAGCCGGCGACGGTCGTCGGGAAGATCACCACGGTCAGCGAATTGAGGAAGGAGGTCGTGATGAACCAGGCCTGTCCGAGGCCGCTGTCCCCGTGCCCGGGAAAGGTCAGCCACTCGCTCTTCTCGGTGACGAGCCGGTCGAGGAAGGGCCCGTAGCCGTCGAAGTAGTGCAGCGGTACGTAGACGGCGAGGAAGCCGAGCGTGGCGATCACCATCACGTCCTTCAGCACGGACACCCACGCGCTTCCGCGCAGCCCGCTCACCACGACGAAGCCGGTGGTGACGGCGAAGGCGATGAAGTAGGCCCAGTTCAGGCTGATGGCGCCGTAGGAGATGGTCGAGACGACGACGCCCATGCCGGTGATCTGGAGCTGGATGTACGGGAGCAGGAAGACGGTCGCGAGGACGGCGACGAGCGCCCCGAGCCAGGGCCGGCCGAAGCGGTGCGCCACCATGTCGGTGACCCCGACGAGTCCGTGCTTGCGCGCGTACGCCCAGAGCATGGGCCCGACGACATAGCCGACGGCGTATCCGCAGGACATGTACGCGACCACGTACAGAACGGGCGCCCCGTAGTTGTAGCCCCAGCCGGCGGCGCCGAGGTAGCTGAAGCTGGTGTAACCCTCACCGGCCATCAGCACCCAGATGAAGACGGTCCCGAGACTGCGCCCGCCCACCGACCATTCGGCGAGCCCACCGCCCTCTCCCCCGCGCCGGCCGCGCACGGCGAGCAGTCCGAGGGCCACGGTGGCGACCATGAAGACCCCGAAGACCGAGGTCGCGACGGTGGCGTTCACCGGCGGTCACCCCGCCGGGTCAGCCATACGGCGACGGGGGTCAGCAGGGTCGCCCCGAGCAGCCAGAAGAAGAGGAACGGCAGTCCGAGAACGACGGGATCAACCCGGTTCACGAACGGCAGCGCCCCCAGATAGAGCACGTAGGGAACCAGCAACCACAACAACTGCGGACGTCGTCTCAGCACGTCGGAGAACCTTACGACCTCACCCGCACGACCTCACCCCGATGGTCGGCGCTCCCGCACGCCGGTCAGCTTCCCCCACACCACGAGCCGGTACCGGGAGGTGAATTCGGGCGTGCACGTCGTCAGCGTCAGATAGGACCCGGGCGCCCGGTAGCCCACATACGGCTTCACATTGCTGCGCGGCACGGCGGCGACGACACCGCCGTCGCCCGGCTGGGTCCGGGCGAGGGTCTTGTCCACCGTGTACGTGTAGACGGCGTCCCGGGTCTCGACGGTGATCCGGTCGCCGGACCGCAGGCGGTTGATGTAGCGGAAGGGCTCGCCATGGGTGTTGCGGTGCCCGGCGAGCGCGAAGTTCCCGGCGCCTCCGGGCTGCGCGGTGCGCGGGTAGTGGCCGACGTACCCCTTGTCCAGGACACCGCGCTTGCTGATGCCCTGGGCGACGGGCGCGGTCAGCCCGATGCGCGGGATGCGGATGACGGCGTACGCCTGGGACCGTCGGGGAGCGGATGCGGCGGCGGTCCGCTCTTCCCCGCCCCCGCCGTCCTGCTCCCCCACGGCGGGACTGTCGCCGTCCGCCGGCTCCTGCGACGCCTCCGCCACGGGCGGATCCGCCCCCTCCGGCTCCCCCCAGTCCCGCTGAAGGGCCTGCACGGTGTCGGCGGCCTCGGCGCGGGCCTGCCGGTTGGTCCACCACAACTGATGGGCGACGAGCAGCAGCAGGACGACGCCGAAGGTCACCACCAGCTCCGCGCCCGTCCACAGCCCGCGCGCGGCCAGCCGCCTCCCGCGCGCATCGCGCTGCACCACCACCGGTATCCGCTCACGCATCCGCTCACGCACGGCCCGCACGATAGGGCCAGGGCCCGTAACTCTCCAGGGCCGGAACAGGCCTCCGTACAACGCCTCGACGGCAGTACCGTGTGGTTCATGCGCCCCGACACGCCTGCCGACCACACCACCGAAGCCGAGCGCCTGCTGCGCACCGCAGCGCAGTACCCCGAGGACCACGAACCGCTGCTCCTCCAAGCGGCGGCCCATCTGGAACTCGCCGGGGACCGCGCCCGCGCCACCACGCTCTACGACGCCCTGCTCAGCGACCCCGACACCGAACACCCCCACCTGGTGAAGGCGCTCAACGCCGCCAACCTGTGGGAGTACGGCCACGAGGCCGAGGCCCGCGCGATCATCGACGGGATCCGCGCGGCCGGCCCGCTGGAGGCTGCCCCCTGGGAGATCGCGGCCGAGACCCTGGAGGCCCACGACGAGCTGGAGTCGGCCCACGACTTCTTCTCCACGGCCCTCACCCTCCTCATCGCCCCGGGCGAGGAGGTCCCGTACGCCACCCAGTCGCTGCTGACCGGCCGCCACCGGGTACGCCGCCTGATGGGCGTCACGCACGACGCCTGGGACGAGCTGGCCGACGCCCTGCACACGGCGGCCGTCCCGCTGGACGAACTCCACGACCCGAAACGACTGTGGGCGCTGGGCTCCTCGGACCCGGGCGAGCTCCGGGCCGAGATCACCCGCCTCCGCGCCGAACTGGGCACGTACCGCACGGCCCTGTCCCGCCCGTTCCCGGTGGCGGTGCTCCACTGGCCGGAACCCGAACTGCGCGAGCTCCTCACCGCGTACCCGGGCCTCGGCAGCGAGTACGCCTCGCACCCGGACCACCTGGCCCGCCTGGAGGCGGCCCTGCGCGACCTGCATGCGACGGGGACCCCGAACCTCGGCATCGTGACCGGCACGGTCCCGTCGTACGAGGCGTTCGCCGCCTCCGAGGCCGCCTCCCCGTCCGACCCGGACCTGCTCCCCCAGTACGCGACGACCCTGGCAGCCCGCGGCCGCGCGGTCCCGTGGCCGCCGGCGAGGAGCGCGGCGTGCTGGTGCGGCTCGGGGCGGTCGTACCGGGACTGCCACGGGGGCGCGTAACTCCGCGAGAGCTTCCGGACCGGATGGGCGGCCTCACCGCTTCGACCCCGAACTACGGCCTCAGGGCGTCAACCCGGGACGACGATGAGGCCGGCGCATCAGCGATACGCGACGTCTTCCACCCGCTCGCCGAAGGGCTCGGCATCGGTCTTCCGTACGACGACCTGTTCACCGATCCGGGCCTGTGCGGCCGACTGCTGCCGCTGCCGCTGCCCGACGGGGCGCCGGCTCCTTCGCGATACGGTGCTGTCATGTCTCAATCAGCCGAAACGGAATCAGTTCTGTCCCCCGTCACCGCGGACGACGTCGACCTTGCCGTGCGGCTCGCCGTGGGCATCCTTCGGGACGCACCCGCGGAGGGGTGGGGCGGTAAGGCCGGTTCGCTGGAGTGGGACTGCTGGGAGACCGCCGAGCACCTCGCCAACGACCTGCTCTACTACGCCGTACAGCTGGGGCCGCAGAGCCCGCCGCTGGACACCCATGTGCCTTTCGCGTTGAACCGGAAGAGGCCGGACGGCCCCCCGGTCTTCGTCTTCGCGGAACGTGATGCGGGTCCGGCCGGCCTGCTGCAGGTGCTGGAGGCGTGCGGCGCGCTGCTGGTCGCCATGGTGCGTACGACGCCGCCCCGGGTCCGCGCCCACCACGCCGCCGGCGTGTCGGACCCCGAAGGCTTCGCGGCGTTGGCGTTGCAAGAGACGCTGGTACACATGCACGATCTGGCGGAAGGCTTCGGGCTTGCCTGGGCCCCGCCCTCCGCTCTCTGCTCGCGGGTGCTCGCCCGTCTGTTTCCCGAGGCTCCGGGCGGCGCGGATCCCTGGCCCACCCTGCTGTGGGCCACCGGCCGCGGCGAACTGCCGGGGCACCCTCGTCTCACCAAGTGGCGCTCGGACAGCACACCGCGTTCATAGGAGCGGATCGGCTGCAGCCGCGGCCAGGCCGATGGTCGTGCCCCCACCGCGGCGAGAGCGCGCCGGGCCACCCGTCTCCACCGGCAACCCGGCCGAGAAGCAGTGCCTAGTGCTGAGGCGGGCGGGCGGCGCGCCGGGGCAGGCGGCGGTCGAGTATGCCGCGCAGCCGATCGGTGTCGTCCCTGCCCAGGGCACGCTTCGGCAGATAGTGCGCCACAAGCAGGTAGGGCGCGGGCGTCAGCAGGACGAATCCGGCAGCGGTCTCCACATACCCGCCGAGGCTCCGCCAGCCCCGGCGCGTCGCCATGTGCGCGCCCGTGAAGCACACGGCGTCGTCGGAGTCGCCGACGGTCACGGTCCAAGGGCCCATCGTGGCGCCCATCTTGGCGTGCCGCGCGGCCAGGACACCCGTCCTGACGACGAGACCGATCAGGCAGCCGATGAAGGCACATACCGCTACCAAGGGGGTGTCCGAGATCAGCCAGGCCGACGCTGCGAAGAGCACCGGCACCAGCAGCCCCTGCAGCCGCCCTCTGATCCCCCGCACCCTCCCGCGTGCGTGGAAGGCGTCGGACCAGTCCGGCCGCCCCAACTCGTATCGCAACTCCACGACCGTGCACTCCACCGCACTACGCGCCTCTGTCATGGCCCCACCCCTTCCCCAGCGACGAGCCGCGATCGTAGCGGGCGGGCCGCCCTCGGCCCAGTTCGAGGACAAACAGCCCACGCCGCATCCGGTGGGCCGTAACAGCGGCCGCCCGCAGCCGGTCGAGCCCGGGCGACCGGGTCCCCGCGCCCCCACAAAACCCCGAGCCCTCGGCCCGTCCGCCCGCATACCCTGCCGCCATGCCCGAACTCCAGCGCCTGCGCCCCGAACACGCCCCGGCCCTCCTCGCGTTCGAGCAGGAGAACCGCGCCTTCTTCGCGGCCTCGGTGCCGGACCGCGGCGACGACTACTTCACCCACTTCGCCGACCGCCTCGCGGAACGCCTCGCCGAACAGGCAACAGGCGCCTGCCACTTCCACCTGCTGGTGACGGAGGACGGCGGCGAGATCCTGGGCCGGTTCAACGTGGTGGACGTGGCGGACGGCGCGGCCGAACTGGGCTTTCGCCTGGCCGAGAAGGCCACGGGCCGAGGCCTGGCCACGACGACGATCCGGGAGCTCTTCACACTCTGCACCACGGCCTACGGCCTGACGACGCTGCGCGCGGGGGCCACGCTCACGAACACTGCCTCACGGTCGGTCCTGACGCGGACGGGGTTCGTCCCGACGGGAGAGGAACTGCTACTGGGTGGGAAGCGGGGGGTCGGGTACGTGCGGGAGTTGAGGGCGGGGCCGTCCGAGCACGCCTGACACCGTGCTGTGGAGCTCCTTCCACCCTGGCGGTGCGACAGCGGTTGAGGTGACGAAGACACCGGCCCGTGATGTAGCGTCCACGCCCATGTCCACCCCTTCCCTGCTTCTGGACCGGCTGCACCGAGCGGGGCTGAGGGATGCGGTCTCGGTGATCCCGGCCGAGGGCGGCGTGGCCGCCCTCGCGGGTATCGCAACCCGCCGCGAGGGCCCACCCATATTCGTGAAGGCTTTCCACGAAACGCCTGCTGACGGCCTGTTCGCAGCGGAGGCCGAAGGGCTTCGGGCGTTGCGCGAGCTGGGCGGGGCCGCCACCCCGGACGTGGTGCGCGCGGGCCGGGACGTACTGGTGCTCTCTGTCCTGGAGGCTCGTCCGGCCCGGGAGGACTTCTGGGAGCAACTCGCCCACACCCTCGCACGGCTGCATACCACCACCGTGCACGACCGCTTCGGCTGGTCCCGTGACAACTGGCTGGGGCGCTCCCGGCAGGACAACACCTGGAGCACCGACGGACACACCTTCTTCGCCCGGAGCCGACTTCTCCGCTGGTTGCCGGAACCCCGGGTACGGGCGGCGCTGGACGAACGGGACCGGCGGGCGCTGGAATTGTTGTGCGAGCGGCTGCCCGAATTGTTGCCTTCCCGGCCGGCCTGCCTGACCCATGGAGACCTGTGGGCGCACAACATCCTCGCGACCAGGGACGGACAGCCCGCTCTGATCGACCCTGCGGTCTCCTACATGTGGCCCGAAGTGGATCTGGCCCATCTGTGGAGTTCGCCGCACCCGCCCGAGGCGAAGCCGTTCTTCGCGCGGTACGCGGAGCTGACTGGGCTCGACGACGACTGGCCCACCAGGATGCCGATCATCCAGCTGCGGCAGCACTTGGCCGTCATCGCCCAGTACGACCACGACTGGGGCGCGGCGGAGAAGGTCCGTGCCACGCTCAGGCCGTTCCGTTCGTAGTCAACGAATCCGCCCCCGGCTCGGCCAGGGCTTGTCAGTTCCCCTTGATACAACTGCGTACATAGGTATCGCGATGAGGGGGATCGGCCATGCCCAGCCAGGCTTCATCAAAGGAAGCGGCGCCCGTTGCCGGGCTGTACGAGACGCTGATCACCCGACGGCTCGAAGAGCAAATGAAGCAGCTAGCGAGCGCGGGTTGGCACGCGATCGATGGCGCCGTGGGCGTCGAGTCCATGCCTCACGTTCTGTCCCGCCACATCGCGCATAGCGTGCTTCTAACACTCCAAGGCCTCAAGCCAGCGCAACAGGTAGTGGCCGCGAACCACATCCTGGAATCTCTCAGCACCATTGATGGTGCCACTGAGAGGGCCGATGTGGTCGTGGACGGGCCTCGACAGCTTCTCGCCGTCGCAGAGCAGGAGGCACCGGGCGTCTACGCCATCCGACCTGCCACTCCTCTCTCTGAGACCGCGCTCATCACCAACTCGCCCGAGGACCCGAGCCTGGGCTTTGAGCTTCGGGCGGAGCTGGCCACTGCAGACCGCGTGGACCTTCTCTGCGCGTTCGTGAAGTGGCATGGCCTACGGGTGCTTGAGCAGTCACTGACGTCCGCCCGCGATCGCGGCGTTCCCATCAGGGTTCTCACCACTACATATATCGGAGCCACAGAGCGCCGCGCCCTCGACCGACTGGTTCGCGAGTTCGGCGCCGAAGTGAAGGTGAACTACGAGCTCCGCTCGACTCGCCTGCATGCCAAGGCGTGGCTCTTCCGTCGGGACAGTGGCTTCGACACCGCGTACGTCGGCAGCTCCAACCTCTCGAAAGCCGCACTCCTCGATGGCCTCGAATGGAACGTACGGCTGTCATCGATCGCCACTCCGTCGGTACTGCGCAAGTTCGAGGCGACCTTCGACGCCTACTGGAGCGAGCGCTCCTTCGAGTCGTACGACCCCGAGAACGACGCACAGCGTTTGGATGAGGCGCTCTCCCACGCTGGTGGCCCAGCCGGCCAACAGGGCCGCAACGTCATCACGCTCTCCGGGCTGGAAGTCCGCCCCTACCCTCACCAGCGCGACATGCTGGAACGCCTTGAAGTCGAGCGCACCGTTCACGAGCGGAACCGCAATCTACTCGTCGCCGCCACGGGTACAGGGAAGACGGTGATGGCAGCCCTGGACTACAAGCACTTGCGACAGAAGTTTGGCCGAGATCTCCGCTTGCTCTTCGTTGCCCACCGCAAGGAGATCCTGGAACAGTCCCTCCGCGTGTACCAGAATGTGCTGGTCGATGCGAACTTCGGCGAGCTCCTCTATAGCGGCGAAGTGCCCGAGGACTGGAATCACGTCTTCGCGAGTGTTCAATCACTCAACGAACGCGCCTTGGAACGCCTTGCTCCAGATCACTTTGATGTCATCGTGATTGACGAGTTCCATCACGGCACCTCGACGACCTACCGCAGGATCGTGGAGCACTTCGCCCCACAGGAGCTACTCGGGCTCACGGCCACTCCCGAACGAATGGACGGGCTGGACATCCTGGGTGAGTTTTTCGACGGCCGGATCGCAGCCGAGATGCGGCTCTGGGAGGCGCTTGAGAACGAGCTACTGAGCCCGTTCCACTACTTCGGCGTCACCGACAACACTGACCTGAGCGCCCTGACCTGGAAGCGGGGAGCATACGAAACGAGCGCTCTCAGCAATCTGTTCACAGGTAACGATGCCCGGGCCAGGCTCGTAGTCAAAGCTGTGAAGGACAAGGTCACCGACCCTGGAGTAATGCGAGCGCTGGGATTCTGCGTCTCAGTGGCACACGCCCAGTTCATGGCTGACTTCTTCCGCCGCGCCGGGCTCAACGCCGTGGCACTCTCCGGCGAGACACCCAAGCACGAGCGCAAGGCGGCGCTCGACGAGCTCCGCTCGGGGGCGCTACAAGTCATCTTCTCTGTCGACCTGTTCAACGAAGGACTCGACATCCCCGATGTCGACACCCTCCTTCTCCTGCGGCCGACCTCAAGCGCCACGGTGTTCCTTCAGCAACTGGGACGTGGGCTGCGCCGTACCGAGAACAAGGCAGTTCTCACCGTTCTCGACTTCATCGGTCAGCACCGCAAGGAGTTCCGGTTCGAGGAGCAGTTTCGCGCCCTGACTAACCTGACGCGAAACCGTCTCCTCGCCAACATCGAAGACGACTTCCCTCAGTTGCCGTCTGGCTGCCAGATCATCCTTGAGACGAAGGCCAAGGCTCTGATCCTCGATAACATCCGCGACCAGATCAGCGTCAACGTCACTCAGCTCGCTCGCGAGGTCGCGGCGTACGCGGAGCCCCGACTCGCGGACTACCTCAAGGAGAGCGGTCGAGAGCTCAAGGAACTCTATCGAGGCAACGGAAACTCCTGGACGGGCCTCCTTCGCCGCGCCAAGCTCCTCGATCCGACCGCTCCCGACGGTGAGGCCACGCTCCTGAAGCGCGTATCGGCGTTCCTCCATGTCGATGACCCAGCACGCGTCGCGGCCTACACCAAGCTCCTCGTCGACGACGCCCCCGCGTACGACCAACTGCCCGCCCAAGAGCAGGCGTACGCCCGCATGCTCTTCTTCTCTCTCTGGCCCTTGGGCGGCGATTTCACGAGCTACCAAGAGGGCTTCGACACCCTGCGCACGCAGCACGCGTTCCGGGACGAGGTCCGCCAGGTCTTGGGCCACGTTCTCGACTTGGCCGACCATCTACCCCTCCCTCTGCTCGGCGCGCACGCAGATCTACCCTTGGCAGTTCACGCCTCGTACAGCCGTGAAGAAATCCTCCCTGCACTGGGCCAGTCCACCGTGGACGGCTTCATGCCCGGGCACTTCCGCGAGGGCGTGAAGTGGTGCGAGAACATCCAGACGGATGCCCTTCTCATCACCCTAGAAAAGGATGAGAAGGACTTCTCTCCCGAAACCCGGTACAAGGACTACGCCCTGAACGAGTCCGATTTCCATTGGGAGTCCCAGAACCAAACATCAGAGGCGTCCCCAACAGGCCTCCGCTACCAGACACACCGAGAGAAGAACACTCACGTACTCCTCTTCGTCCGGCGTTACAAGAAGACAGACATTGGAGGACCTCAGCCCTGGATGCTGCTTGGCCCAGCCGATTACGTCACGCACAAGGGGAGCAACCCCATGGCAATTACCTGGAAGCTGCACCACGAGATGACAGCAGACGTCTGGACATACTCAGCAATCGCCGCGGGGTAACCCTTGACCTAGAGACCCTGCGACCGGTCCGCCCACCGACTGCGGTGTTGATGCAAGCACGCAGGGTCTACTTCATGCCCAGGTAGCACCTTCAGGTCACCAATCACCTTCAGGGTGAGGGCATCCACGATCTTGAGATCATCAGTGATGAGTCGCGCCCCGCTATCAAAGAGCACGTGGCAGTTCGGGCAGAGGCACAGAATGTTCCTGCGTACGTCACGACCACCATGCGGTCTGCCGAGTGCGTGTATGTGCGCCCCCTCGCTGTACCGCGCGCCGTTTGCGTCGACCACCAACGGAATGTTGCACATCTGGCAGATGTTGCTGTAGAGATCCTTTATGGCACGCGCCTCAGCAGTGTTTCGCACCCGCCGCTGGGTACTCACATACTTCGCAGCCACCTTCTCTAGCGGTGTAAGTGCGGGCACTTCATTCGCTTCGCCTAATTCCCCCGAATCCCAACGCTCACCTACTGAGGACTTCACCAGGCGAAATTGCCACATAATGTGCCCGCGGTCCGTCAGTACACTCCAGTAGTCTTCGACGAGGTAGAGTCCGCGATACTTGTATCCTTTTGTCGCCTTGCCTCTTTTGATTCCCAAGCCGCGCACGTATCGGATGGGCAATCCCTCCCGATAATTGATCAACATCCCTTCATTGACTCCAGCCAACTCCTGGTCTGCCGTAATGCATCCGCGCTCATCAGGATCCCCGCCCTGGGCCGTGTAGACGATCACATCACCCAGATCCTCATCGCCGGCGTAACCACCGCTGGCCACGATGGAGTCGACTCCCTCGTGCGACGTTCCGGAGATGCCTCGGCCCCTAAACCTGTGCACGTCAGCGGCATAGAGAGCATCGTGCGTACGGAACCAATCTCCCTCGCGCGCGTTCGGAGGCGGGCCAAAGTGGATGGACTTCGAGGGCGACATGCGAACATGCTGCCGATTTCTGGTTTCCGATCAACACTTTGTGTGGATCATGACTCAATCCCGACGAAGAGTGCCCTGAACGCACGCCTTGAAAGCCACGCCGAGCCGACAACAAGCGGCCGGGCGAGGGCCGATTCCGCTTGAACCGTTGAAGCATTCATCCAGGTACGTAGGTGCCGATCACCTGGGCCTGGAGCTTTTTCACTGCTTCACGCTGGGACTCCGGGCCCATGACGAGGATCACGTGGAAGTGGCCCGCGACGAGCACGGCCGTGTTGTGGACGTAGACGTCCTCGCCGTCGGCCGTCGTCCATGTGAAGGCGCCCTCGGCAGCAGAATGCCCGGCGACGCGGGTGGTCCGCAGGCCGGAGGAGGTGGCCCACATCGAGTCACGGAACGGCTCCAACTCAAATTCCTTATCCCGTTGGTAGGTCATAGGATCGTCGCTACTCTGGGCTGCCCCGTCCCGCCCACCCGTGACGATGATCTTGAATCTGCCGTTCGTGTACACGTACTGCGCGTTGGAATTCTTCGGCCTCCGCTCGTAGTCCGCGGGGACCCGCAGTTCGAAGTCGGCCTGGCGGACAGGCACGAACCTGGTCGAAGGAGTCGCCGACGGACTGTGCGAACTCTTCGACGGCTGAGTCTGGTTTGGGGGACGGCTGTCGTACCACGACTCCCGTAGGGCAGAGAATCCGAACGGCAGGGCGACAGCCGCCACGACTACCGCCGAACCGGCGACGAGCGCTCCACGACGAATTCGGAACCCTGCAGGCTTCCGGGACCCTGCCACGGCCTCTTCCTCGGTGCGCCCATTCCGCTTCTTCCTGCCCGTAGTTGACGGCTTGTCCTCATCACGGGAGCCGGATGGCCCGCCCGTCGAACGATCCGCCACAGTGCTGGAGTGGGCCTCTGCAGCCGTGACGGCCGCGCTCAGTTCTGCGATTACCTGCTGAAGACCGGGCCGCTCCTCCGGGAGCTGCGCAAGAAGGCTTGTGATCAGCCCGCGCAGGCCGACAGCGTGCTCCAGGGGTGGCGTTCCCTCCACGACAGCGCCGACTGTCGCCATCACTGAATCGCGTGCGAAGGGTGACCAGCCCTCGACCATCTCGAATAGAACGACACCAAGCGACCATAGATCCGAAGACTCCTCGGCCTTCCGGCCGGCCATCCGCTCCGGGGCCGTATAGGGGGCCGATCCGATGAACCCGCCCGAGCGTGTCAGCGATTCCTCGCCCACGATGTAGGCGATCCCAAAGTCGGTGAGCACCACCCGTCCGCCGGGGTCGAGCAAGATGTTGTCCGGCTTCACATCGCGATGGAGCACATGCTGGGCGTGCGCGGCCGCCAAGGCTTCAGCAACCCTGATCGCGATCCGCGCGGCCTCCTGCTCCGGGACGGCCCCTTCGCGCCTTAGGCGGGAGGCCAGCGACTCGCCGTGGACCCGTTCCATGACGATCCACAGCTGCCCGTCTTGCTCCACCACGTCGTACACAGTGACCACCGACGGATGGTTGATCCGCATTGCGGCAGTGGCTTCCCGCCGAACCCGTTCCCCCTGGCCGCGGTGCGCGGCCAGGGCTTCCTTCACGGCCACCGCCCGCCCGTAGAGGACATCACGTCCCGCCCAGACCGCGCCCATACCTCCCGCACCGAGCTGCTCGTAAAGTTCGTACCGGCCGCCGATCAGTCGGTTGCTAGCTCCGGCTTCCTCCGGCGTGCTTCCCCGCGTCATGGAGGCATAATGCCCGAGGGGAGAGCCCCTCTGCCCAGAGTGATGCGCGCTGAGTCGGTCGAGTGGCCGTGACCCCGCGCGATTCGCCAGGCTGTGTCCGCGAAGTCCCTACTTCCGCTTCTGCAAGAGCCGTCGGACAGCCCGTCACCCGCGAGGCGGCGGCGGGCAGTGAGCCACCAGATTAGGTGCACCGCACGTCAGTTGGCTTCAGGCGGACACGGGAACGCCGCGACCCCATAGCTCCTCAGCGTGTTCAGCAAACCGGTCAAACATCCCGCCGTCACCCTGACGTCGGAGGTGGAGCAACGGCGAATCGTGGCCAACAAGCCGTGCAAGGTGCGGAGTGACCAGCGCCTGCTGATCGAATCGGAATACCGACAGAGACACGTGGTTGACAGCGTCCTCATGGCTACTAAATCGGGCCTCCACGCGACTGGCAGCCCCCAGACGCTCCAAGTGTTCCAGGGTGATCCGGACGCGTGTTGAGACGCTCAGGGCGACGTCCTCAACCATCTCGCGCTGGCGGGTTACCTCACAGTCCGGATCCCCCAGGAGGAACCGGACCCGGCACCCCGTGTCGATCTTCCTGCGAAGGGTCTCGACGAAGGCCGGCTGCTCAAGCCACAGGAAGTAGTTCGTGTATCCGGCCAGGTAAATCTGTTCCGTAGCTCCTTCGATCAAATCACCCCACACGGTCGACGGGCACGCGGACCGATAGGGATAGGACTGAACGAGCTCCCGGTCGTGACCCGACTTCACCCGGTCCTGCACAGCCTTTGGCCAGATCATCTGTTCATCCACCTTCAGTGCCTGACAGGCGTCATTACGGTTCCTTGCGTGGGGCACCAACTCGGCGTCCGCCAGCCATCGTTCTACAGTTTTCGGTGCCACCCCGATGCGAGCAGCAAGCCTGCGAGGCGACAAGCGCGCATCCGACATAGCCGATCGTAGTGCGACGTTCAAGACTTCCCCCTGCGACATTTGGGCTTTCTTGGACCGTAGCGATAGCGCGCCTAACTGTCCCTGTACTGCGCGGAGATACGTCCCATAGGGGGGCCCATTCTTGCCACCATGAAGACCCCGACGTCGGCAATCGCCCAGCCCTTCGAACCTCCCGTCCCACCTGCACCGCCGGCACCGTCCACCAACTGCAGCGTCTGCTTCGACTTCGCCGAGCAACGGCAGGCAGCCCGAAGCGTGGGCGACTACTCGCGCGCTACCGACGCTTCCGTAGAGATCCGCAGGCACCCTCACGCGCCCCGAGGGATCCAGTGAACGATGTCGGCCCTTCACAGCGGCGAGACAGCTACGCGGCCGCCCTGGCGGCAAGTGAGGGATTGAGGGGCGCCCTCGCAAGGCTGGGCATCCCGGAGCGCAGCTACCGCAGCATCCGACCGGCGATGCCCTCCACCGGCAGACCGTACGTCTACCTCGGAATCTTGAACGCCGATGCCGTCGAGGCAATCACTGCGGTGCTGCTGCATGAACTTGCCAACCCGTGCCTCTCCGAGGAGCAGGGCGCTGATGCAACTGCCCGGCCCACTAGGCGATCACGACCGGCTGAAGTGACGCTCCCTCTCCACGCAAACGCCCCTGGACGGACGGAAGCCGGCCACGGCCCGCAACCTTCATCGGCGACCGACGCCGCCACCCCTCCCTGTGTTCCGCAGTGCAGTTGCGCACAGAGGGAAGAACGTCCGGAGCCGGTAGAACAGTAGTCCGCCGCGGACCACCTACACGCCCGGAGTGGCGCGACCACGCCCGGGGCGGACTGCAAGCCAAGCCCTGATGGTGCTCTCTCGCCATGCGGGCGAGCGGCCGAACTGAGCGTCGGGGAGAGGGAAGTCCGCCGGCCTGATGCGAAGTTCGTCGGTCGCGCGCTTGCGGGTGCGCTTGAGATACAGGCGGACGGTGGCTGCCGTGATCCCCGCGACCTCCGCGACACCCCCGGTGTCAAGCAGTCGCTCGGGTGGGCTGTCCATGTCTCTCCTTCGCCTCCGCGTCGTGGGGGCAAAGATACCGAGAGGTCGGCGGACGACAGAAGCGTCGCACCTGTCGCGTCTTCCTGATTCGCCACATGTTTGACCCTCTCATGGGATCATTCTTGTGTCTGAAGCCACCCGTGCACCGACCTTGTGCCCTACCTCCCCTCATGCGCCCGGCACTTCTGCCGCGGCCTGCCCTTCCTCCATTCCCTGGACCGTGATGCGTCGTGTTCTCGGCGCGGCCCCGTGCCGCGTCTCCCAGTCATGCCCCGACCCGAACTGGCAACCAGTCCCCCGCCCGTTGCAGGAGGTGTCCGCAACTACGGCCCGGCATGCGCAGCCCCGGGCGTGGTTGCGAGCTGTGGTGTGGCTGGTCGAGGAGGCCGGACTCCATCCAAGGACCGGGGATGCGACGTTACGCATCGCGCGTGACCTGGCCGCGCGGATGGACTACATCAGGGGAACCGTCCTGTACGACCTCGACGGAACGGCCGCCCGCTGCGCTCTGTCGAGGGCGACGGTCAAGCGTCACGTCTCATATCTGCGGGAGCTGGGAGCGCTGGTCTGGGCGCGGCACGGGTCGCGACGCAATCTGCGACTTCCCGGGCGTCCGTACGCGGGTACGGCAACGGTTTACGCGGCCACCATCCCGTACGTCTACGACCGGGCACACGGCAACCGGATCGGCGGTCAGGGGTTCAGGGCGCGAGTGGTCGGGGTGCCCGTGCCGCCTGTGCACACGTCAGCGGCGGAGGGCCCTGACCGTCGGGTGCGTGAGCCCCAATCTCTTGGTGCCCACCCCCGCGTACCTAAGCCTGAGGCAGCGGAGAAGTGTAAGGACACCCCGCGCAGGCGCGCGAGGTCGCGGACCACCTCCCGCCCCGGCAACTCGACGCCGAGGAGCCCGCTACAGGTCGCCGCCGACATCCGGATCGCCGCTCAAGTCCGGCCACACCTCCCATGGGCCCAGGGTGAGGGCTTGCGCCGACTCGCCTACGCACTTCGGCCGTTGATCGACCAGGGGCTCGACGCCCACGACATCGCTGCCGAGCTGACCTCCTGGTGGGTCGGCTGGCGCCCTGCGCGGCCGGCCGCGTACATCACCGCGCAGCTCCGTGACCGGGTGACTGTCGCTCCGCACGAAGTGCTGTCGGCTGATGCCCACCCCTGCATCGCCGGACCCACCGGCAACCCCGCATGGCAGGCGTGGCTTCGGCAGCGCGCCACGGCAACGGAGTTACGCGAACCGCAGCGCACCGACGACGACCGCCGCCACGCCCGCCTCTACGGCTGGGACGGGTGGGCGGAGATCGCCGACCACTACGCCACCGACCCCGACGACGCCCTGGACCTCTACGGCACCCGCCTGTGCGGCTACGCGGTCAAACGCGCTTCGGATGGTTGGCGGAGGCCGTAAAGCGGACGCGTCGTGCCATCACTTCGGGTGGCCGGAAGTCGCTGCCTGACATTATGCAAGGTGTGATCTCGGTTACCTTCGGGGGGACTGAATGGAGAACCGTGATGATTCGGGGCTGGGAAGCCGATCCTTCTTCGCCGCTGGTGCGCCGCCTGGGTAAATCCCCCACCGAGCTCGGGACCACGGGCGGCGAGCAGGGGTGCCCGGACATCTGGGAACTGGAGAACGGGGACATCGCCGTCGTTGGCCGCGACCTCACCGATTCCTACCTGTCGAGCCTTCCCCTGGGGCTTGTTGTCGCTCCGGATGAACGGATCGTCGTCATCCCCCGCAGGACAGCCGCTGCGGCGAAGGCAGACCTTCCTGATGCTTAGCCCACAGGCCGACGGCCCGGGTCAGCGCCTCGGGCTTGACGACTACTCCGAGGACTTCGGCCGCCATTTCTGGCGTTCCGGCTCCGAGGGGTTCTGGAAGCTCGAACGTCAGCAGAGCTTCCAGGAGCCCGGGGTGGAGAGCTGGGAGGCCTTCCGCAAGGGGCACTGGGACGAGTCCCTGGCACTGATCGAGGGACAGCGGAGTCACTACGAGGAGTACCTCCGGCGAATCGCCGGAAGCGGATTCGCCCTCCACCGTGTCCGCTGTGTCGAGGAGCCCATCTCTCCGTACCTCCAGTGGGAGCTTCACCTGCTGAACCTGAAGGCCCAGTGCGGGGAAGATACGAGAGTCCTCGGCGGAGACGGCATTCTCCGGTACGAAGCGCAGCATCCGCTTCCGGAGATCGTGGTCCTCGGCTCCTCGGTGATGTACGAGGTGCTATACGACGACGACGGGAAGCTCGCCGGCGGTATCCGCTTCGACGATCCGTACGTCATCTCCCGGTGGCGGAAAACGATTCAGGAAATGCACCAGGTCGGTGAGTCGTTGGGCGACTTCTTCAGCCGCCGGGTCGCCCAACTGCCTCCGCCGACCGTGACCGAGGAACAGGACTGAATGCCCCTGCCCGGAACTCGACGGAGAGTCCGGAATGGGTGTGAAGTTTCGGTCGAATGCCAGTCGCACCATAAGGGCCACACATGCGCATCGTCTTGATTTCGTACTCTGCACAGGGATTCGCCCTCCTGCACAGCGTGTGCGAGCGGGCCGGGCACACGCCCGTCGCTTACCTCCATGCGCGATCACTGCGACCGGGCGAACCGACGCGACGCGGTGCGGGAGACGTCGTGGGCGAGATCGTCGATGCGCTGCCGAACGGGATGGACCTACTGATTCCGGGCCGGAAGAGCATGCTGCCCCACATCGTCGCGGGGTACCAGGCCGATCTCATCGTCTGCTACGGATTCCCCTGGAAGTTGCCGTCGGCGGTGCTTCGGTCGACGAATTTGGGCGCCATCAACGTGCATACGTCGATGCTGCCGAAATATCGAGGTCCCATTCCGGTGAATTGGGCGATCCGGAACGGCGACAAGGAAATCGGCGTCAGTATCCACTGGATGGAGAGCACATTCGACTCCGGCGGGATCCTGGTTCAGGAGGCAGGGATCGCGTTGAGCGACGATGTCGCCCCCCAGTTGCTGTGGGAAGAGGTCGACCGATACATCGAGCAGCTTCTGCCCCGCGCGCTGTCGCTGGCCGTGGCTGGTTCGCCTGGTACGCCGCAGGACGAAGGGGCGGCCACTTACGCGGGGTGGATGGAACCCGAGTTCTCGCAGATCGACTGGAGCAATGCCAGGGCAGAGATCCACAACCAGGTGCGCGCCATCAGGTTCGGCAGTTCGGGAAGATCCGGCCCGATTGCCACGGTGGCCGACCGTCGTCTGCGGGTTCTACGGACGTCGTTGCGGCCGGCGGACGGAATCAAGGTGATGTGTGGGGATGGGCCCGTGTGGATCACGGAGTCTGTACCGGTAGCAGACGCCGAGTCCTGAACGGGCCCCGAACCGCCGCGTGTCAGTTCGGGTCCGGTGGCGTCGCCTCCGCCAGGGAACGCCGGTACCGCCTGAGCTTGTCCTGGATCCCCTTCGTCCACGGGTGCTCCGGGCCGAGTACCCGCTCGCGCCATTCCCTGACGACTTCCCCCTGTTCGATGGCTTCCCGGTGCTCGCCGACCGTGTGCAGGACGTTGCTGAGCAGGCTTCGTGTCGCCATTGTGATGGGGTAGTCGGCTCCGAACCGGCGTTCGTGTGCCGCCAGCGCACGGCGGGCCGACAGCAGTGCTTCGGTGTGCTTTCCGGTGTTGAGCAGCGCTCCCGCGCAGTTGAGGTCGGCCGACAGCGTGATTGGGTGGTCGGTGCCCAGCTCACGGCGACAGTCGGCGACCACATCCGGTCCTGCCAGTGCCTCACGGTCCAGGTCCGGCCCTGGAGGCAGTTCGAGCAGACACGCCCTCGCCTCCAGCGTCAGCGGGTGCCATGGGCCCAGCAGTGCCGCTCGCCCGGCAACCGCCCGGTGCATCAACTGCACCGCTTCCGTCAGTCGATCGAGCCAGACCAAGGGGCGGGACAGATGGAGGCAGGTGGTCAGGGTGTCCAGCGACTCGGGGCCGCAGACCCGTTCGAGTTCGTCGAGCAGCTCGCGGTGGGAATTCGCTGCCTCATCGAGGCGCCCCAGACGATCGGTCGCCTTCCCGATCCGCTGCCTCAGACGCAGCACCAAGACATGATCGTTTCCCAGTCGTCGTCGCGTGAGAACCGTCGCCTGTTCGGCCGTGGCCAGCGCAGATGCGTAATCGCCGGAACGATGCTGGGCCGTCGCCAGACGCAGGGCGCAGGTGGCAGCGGACTCGGCGGTGCCGTTCGCGGTCTCGGGCCAGGTGATGACACGACGAAGCAGCGCCAGGACATGCGGGGTGAGGACGGCGAGCAGGCTGTCGCGCAAGCCGCGTTCCGGGGACGCGGGCAGAGAGTGCAGAAGAAGTTCCGCCGCGGCGGCAGCGAGTTGGTCGCGTTCACCGGCCGGAGTGACGCGCGCGACGCTGTCGAGCAGCACTCCGTGCGTACGCAGGCAGCGGATATCGCCGGGAACGAGTTCGGTGAGCGAGTGGTCGAGCAGCCCCCGAAGCGCCAGTTCCACCCGGTCGGCGGGCAGGGGCAGGTCTGGCCGGGCGTTGGCCAGCAGCGACAGGGGCAGCGGGTCGTTCGACCAGCAGGCCAGAAGGCGCAGCAGGGTGACGGCCTCGGGCAGGTTCTGCCCGGCCAGGGCGTTCAGCGAGAGCTGCCACGTTCCGCTGACCAGGTGCCGCGAGTCGTTGCCCGCCTCAATGGCTCCCTGGTCGATCAGTTCGATGGGATCCGGACGCTCCTGCAGGCGACGCCCGTATTCCTCCATCGTCCAGGGTGCGATCACCTGGTGGGCCAGAAACCCGCCGGCCAGAGTCAGGGCGAGCGGCAGGCGGCCGAGGCTGTCGGCAATGGCGGCCGCGTCCTCGGCGGAACCCGTTCCGGGGGCGAGGTCGCGCAGGACCTGAGCCGCCTCCTCACGCGGCAGGACATCCACGTACAGCAGCTCGGCAGCGGGCCACCAGTGGCCGGCGGCCTGCCGTGTGGTCACAAGGACGGTTCCGCGAGGGCTGGTGCGCAGCCATCCGCCGTCCCGTAGCACCGCTGGGTCATCGGCGTTGTCCAGCACCAGCAGCCATGGCACGTCGGACCGGTCGAGATGGTCCCAGACCAAGTCCGCTGCCGCGCGTAAGCCGTTGCGCGCGGCCATCAGCTCACCGTCGCCGGCGCCGCGGTCGGCGGCCACAGCAAGCATCCCGGCCCGCAGGGATGCCTGATCGGAGGCGTTGACCCACAGGCCCAGGCGTCCGCGTTCCCGGGTGGCGTGTTCGAAGAGTGCGCACGCCACGGCCGTCTTTCCGCACCCTCCCAGGCCATGCAGGACGAATACGCTGCTTCCGGCGTCCTCGGTTACCGCCTCCTTCAGGCGTCCGATGAGTTCGCCACGATCCCTCAGGATCGCCGGAGCCCGGCCGATGGGCGGATGACGCACCGAGTCCGGGCCGGCCCAGGCGGCGCCGTGATGGTGGTGCTCGGTGATGTGCTGGTCACCGGAAGCCTGGTAGACGCGCCCCTGGTCAGTGGCCCGGCCGTCGTTGCGGCCGGTCACCGCTGGTCGACATTCAGATCGCGGCCGGCCTGGTAGACGCGTGAACTGCCGGATGCGGTCGCACGTTGGGTGACGGTCGGGATGGAGAGTGTGCCGGGGTCGAGTTCGGTCAGCAGGGAGCGCAGTTCCGCCACCAGCTCGGGGTGGGCGACGAGGAGACGGCGAATACGGCCCTGCCACTCCGCCGCGATCTCCCGCTCGGTCTCCTCGTCACCATCGGTCTGCGCGCCCAGGAGGTCCCGGCGCGACGTGTCGAGCTGGGCGGCGACTTGTTCCTCGTGGTCCGGCCGGACACGTCGCCACAGCGTGATCACGCCGTTCCGAACGCCGTTCCAGGTATCGCTCGCCAGCAGCGTCGCGATCGTCGTCCCGGCGGTGCCCGCCAAAAGGGTGATCTCCGCGTCCATCCGTTGCCCTCCCTCGATCCGGCCCGAGTGACAACTCTATGGAGCCGACGCGGTCTCAGTACACCGGACTTTGAGCGACATTTCGCGCCGTCCTCGGCCCCTTGCCACGGACCGGCCGCTCCCGCGATCCACCGCAACCGAAAGCGTCAAGCAAGCCGTAGCGACGAACCCTCGACCGGGTGAATGACGGCCGTTCCGGATCGGCAACGGGTGCTGCGGCTCTACCGTGCGTCCGCACCCTGAACTTCACACAGAGGAATCGCCATGACGACTGCTTCGGATCCGCAGCCTCCGCAGGCAGCAATGCCACCGATCATCATCAACAACAACGTGGTGACTTCGTCCTCCGCTTCGGCTTCGGCAGTCGCCGGCGGCTTCGTTGTCCGGCGGCGGCGCCAAAGCCTGTGGGCCCACTTCTGGCTGCTGATGCTCACCATGGGCATCGGTAACGTCTTCTACGCGGTTCACGTGAGCCGGTGGAACCGGGACCGGGGTCTGTAGAAGGCCGGAACGTCCTGGCCCTTCCCGTGCGCTTCGGGGAGGGCCTCTTGCTGCTCTCGTACACGCGACGACGGCCGGCTTCGCCGCCTGCGGTCGTGGTGTCCTCGCCTCCCGGCAGGCTCCATGACCGAGGAAGTGGGCTATAGTTGATCTTGAAGGTGCGTCCCGTTTCGGCGGTGAGGTTGCCCGTGCGTTGGTCGTCCAAGGAAAGACGCCCCGCTTCCTGCGGGGAGATGCAGGTGCAAGGCCTGCCCAGCGCTCCATGTGAAAGGCCCCGTTCCTGCCACGGCAGGAACGGGGCCTTTCACGTGGGCTGCCGGTCACTGCTCGGGTGGTGGGGTAAGCCGGTCGCGGTCGGCATCCGCTCCACGAACCACGACGGCAGCCTCCTCCGCCGAGGCTCCCCAACCCGCCCGACCAGACACTGTTGCCCCCCGAAGCGGCTCGCCGCATGGTGGGGAGACGCGGATACGGGAGGGCACGTGGAAGAGTCACAGTGGGACCAGCGGCGGATCTCGACCAGCGGCAGGACCCTGCGATGGCCCAGAGCGTTACTCGTGTTCGCGCTGGCCAATCTGGCCTGGGAGATCGTCAAAGCCAATCTGAATGCAGGCGTCCGTGACGACTGGCCGTGGCGGCTCACAGTGTTGGACGCCTCGACATGCGCAGCCGTAGTGGCTCTCCTGGCCGGCATCGTTGTGACCCGGACTCAGCTTTCCCAGACCATGCAGCCCGTGCTGGGTTGGTCCGGAGTCAAGGGGCGCAGTAGCGAGCTGGCCGAATCGCTGAGGACCGTCTCGCTGGTCAACGCGGGCGGGGGCAGAGCTGTGGTTCGCTCCGTCGCCTACCGGATCCAGGCATCCTCGGCATCTTCGGGCAGTGCCGTCATCCCCTCGGGCTGGATGTCCTGGGGCACAGCCGTCGGGTCACTGGCGTCGCTGGGACTCAGCTGGGACGACGACTACTTTATGTTGCACCTCGGTTCGGGTGCGGCCGTGCCGATGACCAACGTCGGCAGGGAAGGCATGGAACTGCTGGCCCTCGGCCCCAAGGCTCTGGAGAATCTCTCCGTGTTGGACATCAGAATCCAGGTCATAGACGTTCTGGGAGACGTCTATGAAAGGGACTTGCAGTGCATTCGACCGAGTTCCGCGGCCGTCCGAGTAAGGGTGGTCTGATCGCTGAGCGGTTGATCAGCCGGTTCTGCGCGTAGTAGGTTCCGCTCGGTTGCGCGTCAGCGCCTGCCCCGGACGAGATGTGCGCCGTACCCGGCCTGCCAAGACGACGCTCTCAGGAGATGTCATGGACCGAAGTACGCAGCTCGTCGATTTCGGGTCCGATGTCCCCGAGCCTCGTGTGCTGGACGTCGACTGGATCCACGGATCGCCGTCGGCGAAGCACAACAACGATCCCGATATCCAGGTCCACGCATACGACGAGCACACGTTCATCCTGCGCCAGAACATGGCGATCAATTATGAGGCGCCGTTCCTGTTCCTGATCTTCGGGAACGCCCGAGCCGTACTCATCGACACCGGGGCCACCGAGTCCGCCGAGTTCTTTCCGCTCCGCCGGGTCGTCGATGAACTGATCGGGCGTTGGCTGGCCGAGCACCCCCGGGACGACTACTCGCTGCTCGTCCTGCACACCCACGCCCACGGCGACCACATCGCGGGCGACGCCCAGTTCGCCGACCGCCCCCGCACCACGGTGGTCCGGGCGGACCTGGACAGTGCCTGGGAGTACTTCGGATTCGACGACGCCCCCGACCGGGTGGCCCGGGTCGACCTCGGCGGCCGAGTGCTGGAGTGCCTCGCCACGCCCGGCCATCATGAGGCGGCCGTCACGTACTACGACCCGCACACCGGAATTCTGCTCACCGGCGACACGGTGTATCCCGGGCGGCTGTACGTAGCGGACTGGGCTGCCTTCGGCAGAACTGTCGACCGCTTGATCGCGTTCGCCGGTACCCGGCCGGTCACCCACATCCTCGGCTGTCACATCGAGATGACCAGCGAGCCCTGCGTGGACTATCCGGTCCTGACCACCTACCAGCCGGACGAGCCACCGCTGCAGATGACCACCAGCCAACTGCGCGACATCCGCGCAGCGATCGACGAGATCGGCAAGGTCGGCGACCGGCCCGGACGGTATCCCTTCCCCGGATTCGTCATCTGCCACCGTGGCGAGTAGGCGGCCCGTCCCTACGGGCATGCCGCGTACCCGGCCGGCGACGGCGTCCGCGAGGTCGCAGCCAAGTCTCCACTGTTTGTAATGTGCGGAAATGACAAGAAGCGAGCGGCTCGCGGAGCAGTTGGATTGGTACTGGCGCAAGAACCTGCGGCCACGGCTGGACGGCCTTACTGACGAGGAGTACTTCTGGGAGCCGGTGTGCGGCTGCTGGAGCCTCCGCCCACGTGGCACGTCGGCCGCACCGATGTTGGAAGGCTCGGGGGAATGGACGATGGACTCCGCGTCCCCTGCCCCGGTGCCGGCACCGGTGACCACGATTGCCTGGCGGCTGGCGCACATCATCGTCTCGTGCCTGGGCTATCGGGTCGGATGGTACTTCGGCGGCAAGGACGTCGACTCCCAGACATTCGCCTACGCGGGGACCGCTGACGGGGCGCTGGAACAGCTCGATGAGATGTATGGGAGATGGAACGCGGGGGTCCGCGAGCTCTCGGACGCCGACCTGGACAATCCACCCACGGTGGGTCCCGAGCGGTTTCCCATGGAGAACAGGGTCCTGCACGTCAACAGGGAGCTGATCCATCACGGCGCCGAGATCTCCCTGCTGCGCGACCTCTACCGCTGGCAGGACGGAGCCGTACCGCGCCGCATATGACTTTCCGGTAACCGGCGGTCGAGCTTCGGAAACCTGCGTGGACTCCGTGGCGCTCCATGGCGCTCCATGGCGCTCCATGGCGCTCCATGGCGCTCCATGGCGCTCCATGGCGCTCCGTTGTACTGCGCTACGCTCCGTGGCCGCGGGCTTCAGTGCAGCTGCGCCCTCTTGAAGTAGCTCGTCAGGTCGACGCACCGATCCCTACGAGACTCGAACCGTCGGCATATACAAGGCAGTTGCTCGTGAGAAAGAACGGCAGCCCGCTGGTGCTGCGCCTCCAGGTGATCTTGCCGTAGACGTCGACGGCGACGATCTCGCCCTTCCGGCCCCTCCCGGGGAGGTACCAGACGCCCTGCCCCAATTGCTTTGCGGTGGGGTCGAGTTCCTTGGGACGGCGTTGAGGGGTACGGGACGGGGCGGGGTTCGGATCGCGGTAGCTGCCGTCCGCGCGATAGGCGACGATGCCGTTGCGGTCGGCGACGGGGTACTCGCCGGGCTTCAGGCGCAGCGGGAACTCTCCGTGGAAGTCGTCCCCGACCAAGGCGCCCGCCACGTCCGGCAGGGTCAGTCGGTAGGCCATGAGGAGCGGGATCGACGGATCCCTGCGGCAGCCTTCGTGGACGGCCGCCTGGGGCTGGTTCCAGGTGAAGGTGCGCTGCCAGACCGGGGTGGGCGACTCGGTCGTGAGGTCGTACGCCGCTGCCTGTGCCCGGCAGCCGGGTCCGTGCGGGGCCGTCGTCACGAGGACTCGGTAGAGGGTGGGGATCACCTGCCCGATGTCACCTCGGGGCAGCTCGACGGGCCTTGAGCGGAGCCGGTCCTCACCGCGCCGCAGGAGCACGAGGCGGCCGTCGGCGACGAAGGCCAGCGGATCGCACGCCCAGCGGCCGGCCACACCGTCCCGCTCCCCCTCCTGGTTGCAGGGGGCGGCGAAGACGGCCGGGCCGTGGGTGCGGTGCTTCCACAGGACCAGGCCGGTGGAGGTGTCCCAGGCGGTCACCGTGCAGGAGGCCCCGGGCAGGCACGTGGCGGCCACCGCCTGCCATGGGTTCGCTGTTGTCGACACGACTGTGACGAACCGCAGCTTCCCGGGGGGACGAGCCGAAGGCGCGGCAAGCATCGTGAGGCTGCCGGTGACGGAATCGAGTGTCGCCAAGGGCGGCAACCGGCCGGATGAAGCTGCGCCGACGAGCGTCATGACACTGGCGGACGGGGTGGCGACGGCATACGCCCGCCCCGCCCGTCCGGTGAGTGCGAACTCAGCCGGCAGCGTCGTACGCCAGAGAACCTTCCCGTCCCCGTCGATCCTCACCGCCACCCTGTCCTGGCCGATGATCCCCAGGCGACGGTTCACCAGCGCCCAACCGCCCGAGGCGTCCGTCGGCACGGGCAACGGCACACGAAAGGCTTCCTCGGGATCCTCGTTCGCCTCGATGCGCGGCGGACTCGGCGCGAAGCAGCCGGCGAGCAACGGAAGAAGTACCAGAAGACCAAGCAGTACGCGTCGCATGAAACCCCTTGCACCACCCTGTACAGGGGCGCCGCTCGCGGAAAGCACGAATGACGACCGATTCGGTCACGGAACGGCGGGCACCCCAGCGCGCCCGAGGACGTACTGTCTGCTCGCCGTGAGGTGGGCCTGACGCGGAGCGCCCTTCCGTCTGCGGGGCCTGCGGGTTCGGCCCAGATGGGTACGGTGCTGACAGCCGCGGTGAGGCGGGGTGAGGCCGCCGACCGCTAGCCGGCCAGGCGGGTCGTGAGCTGTGCTGCCTTGTCCACGTCCAGCGGATACGGAGCCCCGTACAGCATCTCGCCGGTGACCACGGCGGGGCCGGTGACCGGCGGCGAACAGTGCTCGGCTGCGAGTCGGCTCGCGGCGGGGTTGGGCGCACCCGGGTGGGCCCGGCCGGGCGAGATCTCGGCGTACCAGAGGGTCAGGTCGTCACCGAGCTTGGTCGACCGTATGTGCTCGGACCCCAGGAGGCGGCTCACCTCTTGGACAAGGTCCATCCCGTACAGGGAGGTCGGCACGTTCTGCACGTGTCCGTCTTTGATGAGCAGCAGTCTGTGTGTCCCGTTGCTGCTTTCCTTGCGGCGGCTGAAAAGTCCCATCCGGCGACCCTAGTGGCGTGAGCATGCCATTCGGCGAGAGTTGAGCCGGTTGATGCCGGGGCGCCGGAGAAGCCGGAGCGTCTTCACGGAATATCGAGATTGCCTGCACAGGATCATCACAAAAGTCCTAAGCTCTCACCGTTCTGGCGCTCTGGACGGGTCACACCTTCAGGGGCCGGCACCCATCCACGGCGTCGCACGCATGCGCGGGTCGGCGGCAGTGATCAAGAACTATGGGGGTCATATGTCTCTTCGGGGTGCGCCGAGGTCTTCGATATCCAACGGTGCCCGGGGCGTGAGGAGCAGGAGCAGGGCGAGCCGGGCTTACGGAGCTCTGGCGGTCGGGCTCGTGGCCCTCTCCGTCACCATCTCAGGGTGCTCCGGCGGGGACGAGGACACGGCTTCGGCCTCGGCTTCCACTTCCACCTCCGCTTCGGCTTCCGCTTCGGCGAGCACATCGACTTCACCTTCCGCGACGGCTTCGGCCTCCCCCTCCGCCACGGCTTCGAAATCCCCTTCCGCGATCCCCTCGAAGCCGCCCGTCGTCATGGAGACGGTGAGCAACTACACCGGGTGGAACCTCCGGAAGGCCGTAACAGACGCTCGCGGACACCACGTCAAGTCCGTGTCGTACGTCGACGCGAGCGAGCTGAGGCGTTCCGTGGTGCGCACCTCCAACTGGAAGGTGTGCTCGCAGAGTCCTTCGGCCGGCACGTACCGCACGGCAACCAAGCTCGCCTTCAAGATCGTGGGGGTGAACGAGTCGTGTGCGCATCCGCCGCGCCCCTCGTCCGGTGCCACGTCCAGTAGCGGCGGATCGTCCTCGTCCGGCGGCGGCAGTTCCGGCTCGGACGGGAGTACGTCGACGGGCGGCAGCTCCACCACTGCACAGCTCTGCAGTATCCGATCCAACGCGGGCAACTGCTACCACGCCGGACAGTTCTGCCGGAAGGCCGACGTCGGCGCGACGACGACCGACGCGGCCGGACGAAAGATCACGTGCGGCTACGAAGCCGGCGCGAACAGGTGGCATTACTGACTGGGGCCGACCAGGGCTCGGCTGGAGCGGACCGTCCTGACCTCGCTCATCGCTGAGTCCCGTACGCGGTGTCCGATCCCACCGCTCCGTCAAGGCGAGACCGCTTCGGCCGGACGCTCCGCCCGGGCCCGGTCCGCGACGGTCAGCTTGCACTGACCGTCCTCGCAGGTCTGCCGCAGGCGGCCCCGCGAGGACGGTCTGCATCAGGCCGATGGCCCAGCACCTCGGGCAGCCACGCAGTGCGAACAGGCCGACCGGCAGGAGCAGAAGGCTGACCGGGCCGGTGAAGGGAATGAGCGCGACCGAGCCGAGCAGGCCGCCGAAGCCGGCCACGCCTCGCCCGGAGCGCGCGACCGAGTGGCCATGCCGCGAGGGCAATGCCGAGGGCGGCGAGCTCCTCGCGCGGGTCGGGCGGACCGGGCGTGACCCTAGTGGTCCGCCGCCATCACGACGTACAAGCACGCGACCACCGCGGCCACGCCGACAACGGCCAAGGCGACCAGCGCGCAGCCGAGCGCTCCCACCGCGCCGGCGATGGTCGCCCAGCCGAACCGCGTTGCGCGCTCGGCTCGCTGGACTGCGTCGTCGTGCTCGCTGTCGTCGTACCAGTCGCGGTCAGTCATGGTTCCCCCTCGGTTGGAACGCACAGCTCGGTCATCCGGCCCGGACCCGAGGGTGCCTCTCCTCGTGCGCGTAAGGCCCGCCATTCCGGAGGAAGGGAGTTCGGTCCGACCAGCTTCGCGTCGCCCCGCCTCATCCGGCCGGAGCATGCCCTGCAATGCGCGGCCCCGCGTCCACATGTGCCGCGATGCGCGCGATGGTTCGGGCATTGTCCTCGAACAGGTGCGCCTGCATGCCCGCCGCCCGGGCTGCCTCCACGTTGGCTCCGATGTCGTCTATGAAGAGGCAGCTCTCGGGTTCCACCTCCAGCGCGGCGCACGCGGCCTCGAAGGCCCGTGGGTCCGGCTTCTCGATGCCGATCTCGTGCGAGTAGACGATCTGCTCGACCAGTTCGTCGAAGTGGTACGCCGCCGACTCCCGCTCCCGGGCACCGACGAAGCTGTTGCTCAGGATGCCCAGCCTGCACTTTCCCCGGAGCCCTCGCACATAGGCGATGAGCTCCTCGTTGGGCGTGCCCAGGTATTCCGTCCAGAGGTCAGCCATGAAGGCTTCGGCCTGGGGCGCGTCGAGCCGCAAGCGGGCTGCCAGTTGCTCGTGCACCTCGCTTTCGCCGATGCTCCCGAGGCTCCCGGCCTGCCAGACGTCGCGCATCCGCTCGCGCACCGTGCCCGGCGGCAACTCCAGCCGTGCTTCCCACTTTTGCGCCCACCCCGTTTCCGGTGTGAGCTCCAGTACGCCGCCGATATCGAGGATGACGCAGGTCCCGGCCACTGTCGCTTTCACTCCAACTCCCCCTCTTCGTCCCGGCTCAGCGGGTCTTCGGTCGGTCGAACCACATCGTCGCCACCGACGGCACCAGGCCGGCCCAGAAGAGCACCAGCGGAACCGTGCGTTCCGTCCAGGGGAGCTGGGTGATCAGCAGCGCACAGAGCATGGCCCACGCGGCTTGCGCCAGGACGACACGGGACCAGGCGAAACGGCGGATGAGGGAGTGCAGGTTGACCCGGATTCCGGCGCGCAGGCGGCGGTACCGCAGCAGGGCGCCCAGGGCCCAGACGGCTGCCATGGGGACGAGATCCCACAGCCGCTGGCCAAGGACCAGCGGCAGCTCCCGCTGGGTCTCCCCGTCCGTCGCGAACAGGTCGATGCCCGCGGCGGCGAGGGCGAGACAGAGCAGGGCCAGCCAGCGGACGCCGCGCAGCAGGCGGTACGAGGCCACGTCCAGGCCCTGCTGCATCGGCGCGGAGCCGGGGGCGGAGGCCAGCGCGTCGGCGTAGAGGGTGGCGGCCTCCTTCGCCTTGACGCCGGGGGCGGTCGCCGCCTTCTTCGTCCGCCGGGCCAGGGCGAGTTCGTGCTGCGGGTCGAGCCGGAGGATGGCCTCGTCCATCCGGTCGGCGACGCTCCGGTCGGCCGACATGTCGGCGATCAGCCACGCCACCTCGTAGGCGTATACCTCCTCGGGGCCCAGCCGGATGGCCTCCTGGGCGATGAGGTCGGCCTCCCGCAGGGCGGCCTGAAGGGCGTCGCGCTGGATCTCGCCGGTGCCCTGTCCGGACCGGATCGCCCTGATGCGCCACAGCCAGTCGGCGAGCCGTGCGTAGCCGAACCAGTAGTCGGGGGCCAGGCGGATCACCTCGCGCAGCACGCCCTCCGTCTCCGGAAAGCGGCCCCCCACGCGCAGGGCGCGGGCATGCATGAGGAGCGCCCCGATGTCCTCGGCGTTCAGGGCGAGAGCCTGCTCGGTCGCCTCCAGCGCCTTCGCGCCGTCCTCCTTGTCCTCGACATGGCTCCGGGCGAGTTCGACCCAGGCCCGGATGTCGTCGGGGGCCTCCGCGAGCCGCCGGGCCAGCAGCTCCCTTGCCTCCTCGTACCGCTTGAGATCGATGAGCAGGTCGGCCCGCTCCACGGCGGGGTGCAGGGTCGTGGTCACAGCTTGCGCCTCTTCTTCAGGTACGCCACCAGGTCGTCGTACATGCCGCCCTCGTTGGCGAACATCGCCACGTTGCGCGCTGAGGCGAACCATGGTTCGGCGGACGGTGCGACTTCGTTCGCGGCGGCCAGCAGGTCCTTCATGTTGATCATCCGTACGGTTCCGGTGCGCACCGAGTCCAGCAGTGCCCGCTCGGCCGCCGCCTCGCAGACATGGGCCAGGTCCGCGCCGGACAGACCGTCGGTGATCTTGACCAGCTTGCCCAGGTCGACGTTCTCGATGGGCCGGTCCCGCAGGTGGTAGCGGAGGATCGCCTCCCGGGCGGGTCCGTCGGGCGGGAGGACGAGGATCGTCCTGTCCAGGCGGCCGGGACGGCGCAGAGCGTTGTCCACGTCCCAGGGCACGTTGGTGGCGGCCAGCACGAACACGCCCTCGTTCGCCGCCGAGTCGATGCCGTCCAACTCGGTGAGCAGCTGGTTGACCACATTGCGCATGCCGCCGTGCGCGGTGCGGCTGCGCTTGGCGCCGAGGGCGTCCAGCTCGTCCAGGAAGACCACACAGGGCGCCTGCCGGCGAGCTGTCTCGAAGACCTCGTGCATGTTGCGCTCGGAATTGCCGATCCACATGTCGAGCACGTCGTTCACGGACACCGACAGGAACGCGGCACCGAGTTCACCGGCCACCGCCCGCGCGATGAACGTCTTGCCGCAGCCGGGCGGGCCGTACAGCAACAGCCCACCGCGAAGACTCTTGCCGTACAGCTTGCGCAGCTCGGGGTTGCGCAGCGGGGCGAGGAAGGCGGCGTCCATGCGGTCCTTCACGTCCTGCATGCCGCCGACGTCGGCCAGCCGTACGGTGCCGGGCCCCTCCACGTCCCACGCGTCGGCGTCCCCGGAGTCGTCCTGCCCGTCCGCGCGGACCGGCGTCTCGGCGAACCGCGGCGGCACGGCGTCCCCGACCTGGTCCTCGGCCGCCTTCCAGTCGAACCCGGTGCGCGGCCGCGGGGGTTGCTCCGGGGACGGGGGCGGGGACGGTGGCGGTGCGGGGGACAGTGCCGGCGCGCCCATCGCCCGGGCCATCAGGGCGCGGGCCTGGGCGTCGCCCGGCGCGTGCTGAAGGGCCACGGCCGCCTCGGCGACGGCCTCGTCGGAGCGGTCCGCATCCAGCAGGAGCTCGGCCAGGTGGAGCCGCAGGGGTACGTCGGCGGGCGCGGCGGCGACCGCGGTACGCAGGCTCTGTATGAGAGGGGAGTCGTCCGGCATGATCCACACCCTAACGTCGCCGTACGACACCTCAGGAGCCGCTCGGCGTCCGGCTGTCCGGCCGGTCCGGGGCGGCTCATCCGCTCCCTGGAGGCCGTGTTGTCGGTCGCTCCGGGGCATCGTCAAGCCTGTACCCGGTTACGTCGCCGGGTTGTCCCGGAGCCATCCGCGTACCTGGTGGGCGTGCGTGTTCGGCGGGAAGACCGGATAGAAGACGTGCTCGATCACGCCGTCACGAATGACGAGGGTGATGCGCTTGTAGAGGGGCACTCCGCCGGCTTCGAACGTGGGCAGTCCGAGCACGGCGGACAGGCGGAAGTCCGCGTCGGAGAGCATCGGGAACGGCAGTCGCAGCCGGTCCACGACCTCCTTCTGGTAGGCGGTGCCCTGGCTGGACAGGCCGAACACGTGGCTCGCGCCGGCGGCCTCGAGGACGGTGTGATGGTCACGGAAGTCGCATGCCTCGCTGGTGCAGCCTCGGGCTCCGGGGATGTTGTTCCAGCCTTCGGGAAGATCTGTGTCAGGTCGTCCGGTGAGCGGGTAGCAGTAGACGATCGACCGGCCCTCCCCCAGCGCGTGCAGCGAGACGGTGCCCCCTGCGGTGTCGGGCAGCTCGATCTCCGGAACCGCCCGGCCGGGAAGGTGCGCGGCCGCTCCGTCGTCCTCGGGGACGGGGAGGTCCGCCGGAAGATCGGTGAGGTGACTCGCAGCGTTCACGGCGTTCCCTTCGACGCCGGTTCCGTCGGCGCGGCTGTTGCGATGGGCGGCCTCGTGCAGATGCCGGGCCAGTACGGACCGGCGGGCGGTGAGTTCCTCGATCCGCAGGGTCAGATCGTCGATGGCGTCGCGGTAACCGGCCAGGGAGGACGGGCAGTCGTCCGCGTGATCCCGGCCCTTGGTCAGGCAATCGAGGAAGGGGCGCGTTCGCTCGACCGGAATCCCCAGGCGGTTCAGCTCCCGGGCTTCGCGCACCAGGCGGGCGTCGTGTTCGGAGTAGTCCCGGTAGCCGTTGGCGAGCCGGGCCGGGGCTATCAGCCCCAACGACTCGTAGTAGCGAACGGTCTTCGTCGTCACATCCGCGCTCCGCGCGACTTCACTGATCCTCATGGTGTGACGAACGTAAACCTTTCCCCCAGGGGCAACGTCAAGCCCAGTCAGGTGGCCCTGCCGGGTGGGCTCCTCCGACGGCCCACCCGGCGGGTGCCTCCGGCGCGATGCGGACGAGGCTGCCGCCGCGGGTCCGTCCGCGGCGGCAGCCCCACTCCGGCTCCGGCTCCGGCTCCGGCTCCGGCTCCGGCTCCGGCTCCGGCTCAGCCGAGCCTGGATGCGGTGTACGCCTCGATGGCGTCCCGCTGGAAGGCGGCCAGGCCGGGGGCGATGGCCTCGTACGCGGCGCGCCAGACGTCGTTGTCCACGCAGGCGCGCCCGATCGCGCGGTACTCCTCGGTGGAGACGGCGCGCAGCTCAGTCAGCGCCCTGTACTGGGCGTCGATCTCGGCCTGTACGGGGTCGGCGTCGGCCTGGTGGCCGGCGCCCATCAGCTCGGCGAGACGGATCATCTGCGCCGTGCGCTCGCGGTGTCCGGCATCGGCGTCGCCCTGCGTCATCGTGGCGGCCCGCCGGCCGACCTCCTCGGCGAGTCCGGGGAAGTCGCGCATGTTCTCTTCGTACTGGGAGGGCTGCACGCCCTCGAACAGGTTCTCCGGTCGGTTGATGGTCATGGGTTGGCCGTCCTTTCTGGACTGCTCCAGTTCGGCGATCGTGCGGGAGACGGTTCCGGTCAAGGCGTCGAGGCGGTCCCGTTCGGCGAGCAGTCGCCGGTGGTGACCGCGCAGGGCTTCCACCTCGTCGACCTGCTCGGTCAGGATCCGGCCGATCTCGGGCAGCCCGAGGCCCAGCGCCCGCAGTACGAGGATCTGCTGCAGCCGCAGGAGCTCGTACTCGCCGTAGTAGCGGTAGCCACCTGCGCCGATCCGGGCCGGCGAGAGCACGCCGATCTCGTCGTAGTGCCGCAGGGTCCGGGCGGTCACACCCGACATCCGGGCGACTTCCGCGATCGGCCACTCCATAGCCGCTCCCTCACGAACGCGTCACCGGGCCGGTCTTTCCGGCCCTGGTCAGGACGGTAGAAGCTGCCGCAACGGCAACTGCAACCCCGGAATCCAGTCGGGGCCACGGCCGTGGCCCCGACTGAAGAGATGTCCCCAAGCGGGGCAAACCCCATGGTGACGAGCTGGCCCGCGTGATGGCCCTGGCCCGCGTCATGACCTGGCCCGCGTCATGACCTGCTTCCGCCGACTCGCGATCGAACGACTCCGTCAGAGCCCAGCCGTGAAGTCGGACGTGATCCCGCCCGTTCCAGGGGCCCCCGGCTTGCCATTGCCGCGGCGGCGCCTCGAAATCTCGATGCGCACACGCAGGTACAGCGGCCACCGGTACAGGACGCCCCTACGGATCAGTGCAATCAGCACGACCATGAGGGCTACGGCTATCACCACAATCCATGGCGTCATGGCGGCATGATGGCATGAGCCGACACCGCCACCGCTGCCTCGTCCGTCGTGCCGCGCAAGTCCCCCACCGCACGAGGCGGCACCAGCAGCCCATGGCGACGGGTGTCGCCTATCGGCGCTGCCGACGTCCGCCCACGACCGTGAGGACGATGAGGCCTACCCCGACCAAGGCGGTGACGATTCCCGTCAGGAGGAAGCCGGACGACGACGGACCCATCTGGGAAAGCAGAATCATCAGGACACCGAGTATGACCAGCATGGCCATATGCCGGGTATATCGCGACAGTTGGTTGATCACCGACGTGAGTCCTTAACCTTGGGGACAATGCGGCGTGACGGTAGCAGCCGCGGACCAGTCGGTCCGGCTTCGCTCACGCCATGATGCCGAGCCGAGATCCACGTCGGAATTCCGGTGATCGATTCCGGGTGACTTCACGCAGGATTCCGCTTCCCTCCCCGGCACGTCCGAGGCACCCCGCCAGGTTCCACCGCTGTCGGCGGAACCGCTGAACGTGAACACGTGACGTCCGCACGACGGGGCCTGACCGCCGAGCTGATCAGGTCCGTCGGACCGTGAGCCGCCCACCCGGGCAGGCGTCTTGCCAGGCATCCGGATCCTGGAGGGGACGGGTCAGGCAACGGTGCCGCACCAGATCCGATCGCTCGGCCGGAGTCAATCCCCTCGGCTCGCCGAGGATGTCCAGGTCCGAGTCGGGCTCCTCGTCGACGGCGAAGTGGAAGGCGGCGTCGGTGACGTAATCGCGGCGGAAGTCGGTTCTCCACTGCGAGTTGCTGCCCCAGCCCAACGACCCGTCAGAGGTCTCCCGGTAACGGCGCATGAATACGTCGTGGAGCGGCGACAGGTCCGCGATACCCGCGACCAGGTGCTGGGCGCCGGCACGCACCGTCACACCGGTGCGGCTGAACAGCATCTCCCCGAACATCAGGCCCGGCCAGACCGTCCCGGTGATCTCGGCCGGCGCCCCCGGGTGCTCGGTCTGTGCGACATGGACGACCTCGTGGAAGAACGGTTCGAACGCGACGTCACCAATCGGGTTCATGCCGAGCCGGGCGAAGACAGCCAGGTACTGGTCAAGGGGGACATGCGGCCACCGCTCCGGCTCGTGGAGGTCGTGCGCCCAGGGGGCCTCGGAACCCGCCGGCAGCAGCGGCTGGGAGTCGTAGATCAGTGCGTCGCTGACGCGGCTCAGCGCGTACGCCGTCTCCAGGGGATCGCCGAACTCGTACGTGGTCCGTGCCCACCCGCCGAAGGTGGCCAACGGCGCGAGGGCCTCCCGGACGGCATCGGCGTGCTCGTCGAGCCACGGATCGACGACGGCGGGGAAGACGTCCACACCCTGGTACTCCTCCAGCGTGTGGAAGAGCCGGCGGACGCGCAGGGCAGGGATCACCCGGTGCAGCGTAGGCAACTCCGCCCGAGCGGTCGACCGGGTTTCGTCGAGACGGTTTCGGAATGCCTGGTCGGTCAGCCCGGCGTCCTGCTCGTACCTCGCAGCGACTCCGACACCACCCGATCACGTTCAGCAGCTCTACCGGACGTCCCTGGCGACCACCATGCCGTCGCCGCCCGCCCGCCAAGTGGGCCGGGGCGAGCGGGCCATGGCCGAACCGGGAAGAATCGCGACTCTGCCCATCTCTTCGCGTCTGCCTGCCGTACTGGGAGCCCCGTGTCCGATCACCTGACGGCCGTCCTGGCCATGCTCGGCCCGGCGGAGAACCACTATGCGGACCCGGGCGCCTGGGACCGGCTCCATGCGGAGCTCGGGGTCCGGCTGCCTTCCGACTACCGGTTCCTCGTCGATGCGTACGCGCCGATCGAGCTCAACGACGACCTCTACCTGCCCCATCCGGCGACCGGCCGATGGAACCTCGGGGAGTGGATCCAGGAGACGGTCCGCAGCTGGTCCGAGATCCCCTGGGAGCAGCTCCACCTCGAAGCCGACGAGGACCCCCAGCCGCTGGTCGCACCGAGGACGCTGGGCTTCGGCACCGCCGACGGGCTCTGGCCGCTGGCGAGGGCCGACGACGACACACTCTTCCTCGACGCCGGATCCACCACTCCCCGGCTCCTGGTCGAGGACGAGAACCGGATCTGGACCGAGTACCCCATGAGCTTCGCCGAATGGCTCCACCGCTACCTGAACGGCGAGGAGATGACGGGCCCGTGGAGCGCCACACCTGATCCCGGGCCGGTGAAGCTGCGGCGGCTCCCCATGTCCCGCTCCGAGCGGCCCGAGCCGTGGTGGGGTCCCGAACTGCGGGACAGCCCTTAGGCGAAGCCCGTTCGGTGGTCAGGGCGTCGCGTCGTAGCCCGCCCGCGCCGCCAGGACCTCGTCCATGTTCTGTTCAGCCCATGCCTTGATCGTCTGCATCACCGGGACCAGGCTCTTGCCGAGGGGTGTCAGCGCGTAGTCGACGCGCACCGGTACCGACGGGGTGACGGTGCGGGTGACGAGGCCGTCCCGTTCGAGGGCGCGAAGGCTCTGGGTGAGCATCTTCTGGCTGACGCTCACGAGGGTCCGGGACAGATCGGTGTAGCGCTGCGGTCCGTCGGCGAGCGCGTTGACGATCAGGCTGACCCACTTGTTGCTGATCCGGTCCAGCAGGTGCCGCGCGGGGCACTCGGCGAGGTAGGCGGCGTAGGCGGCGTGGGCATCGGACTGCTTACTGCGGGGGCGGCTGGTCCTCGTTCCCTGAACCCGGGGCGGCGTGCGGCCGGGACGGGCCGCACGCCGCCCCCTGAGCCCATCCGCACTCAGCAGACAAGCTGGCAAGCAGGCAGGCAAGCAGGCAAGCGGGCAGGCATCGCGCACCAGGTCTCGGCCCAGGCGGAGGCCCCCGCGCTTGTCGGCCATTGGTTCCGGTAGCTCTTCATGGCGGACAGGGTCCGATCCGGCTCCCCCGCATCGGACCCTGTCCGATGTCTTGACGTGCCCCTGACTGAATGGCTTCATGGGAGCGCGCAAATGTGGGAGCGCTCCCACGCAGCCAAGGAACGTCTGTCGATGCCCAGTTCCTGATCCGTCCACCCCCTGGAGCCGCAGTGAGAACAGCACGGAGCACAGCGAGAAGCGCAAGGCACAAGAGTCCCGTCACCGTCCTCCTGACCGTCCTGGCCACCGTCCTCGGGCTCCTCGCCCTCGGCGGCCTCGCCCCGGCACAGGCGGCCGGCGCCGCCGCGACCGGGCTGCACATCAGCGACGGCCGCCTGGTCGAGGGCAACGGCAACGACTTCGTCATGCGCGGGGTCAACCACGCCCACACCTGGTACCCCGGCGAGACCCAGTCGCTGGCCGACATCAAGGCGACGGGCGCCAACACCGTCCGCGTCGTTCTCTCCGACGGCTTCCGCTGGAGCAAGAACAGCCCCGCCGACGTGGCCGCCGTCATCGCCCAGTGCAGGGCCAACCGGCTCATCTGCGTACTCGAGGTGCACGACACCACGGGATACGGGGAGGACTCAGCCGCCGGCACGCTCGACCACGCCGCCGACTACTGGATCAGCCTGAAGGACGTCCTCGCCGGCCAGGAGGACTACGTCGTCATCAACATCGGCAACGAGCCCTGGGGCAACACCGACCCGGCCGGCTGGACCGCGCCCACGACCGCCGCGATCCAGAAGCTGCGGAGCGCCGGATTCGCGCACACGATCATGGTGGACGCGCCCAACTGGGGCCAGGACTGGCAGGGCGTCATGCGGGACAACGCCCAGGCCGTCTACGACGCCGACTCCACCGGCAACCTGATCTTCTCGATCCACATGTACAGCGTCTACAACACCGCCCAGAAGGTCACCGACTACCTCCACGCCTTCGTGGACGCCGGACTGCCCCTGCTCATCGGCGAGTTCGGTGGTCCGGCCGACCAGTACGGCGACCCGGACGAGGACACCATGATGGCCACCGCCGAGGAGCTGAAGCTCGGCTACATCGCATGGTCCTGGAGCGGCAACACCGACCCGATCCTGGACCTGACGATCGGCTTCGACCCGACGCAGCTCAGTTCGTGGGGTGAGCGCATCTTCCACGGCGCCAACGGCATCGCCCAGACCTCCCGCGAGGCCACCGTCTACGGCGGCGGCACCTCGCAGGACACCGAGGCCCCGACCGCACCCGGCACCCCGACCGCCTCCGCGGTGACCGCCACCTCCGCCTCGCTGACCTGGACCGCGGCCTCCGACAACGTTGCCGTGGCCGGTTACGACGTCGTCCGCGTCAACGGCGGCTCGGAGACGACCGTCGCCGCCTCGGCCGCCAACAGCGTCTCCGTCACCGGTCTCACCGCCGACACCGCGTACACGTTCGCCGTGTACGCCCGCGACGCCGCCGGGAACCGTTCGGCACGCTCGGCGACGGTGAGCGTCACCACGGACGAGGGCGGCACCACGCCGGGCGTCGGCTGCTCGGTCGGCTACCGCGTCGTCAACACGTGGTCGGGCGGCTTCCAGGGTGAGATCACCATCCGCAACACCGGAACCACCACCATCGACGGCTGGACGCTGGGCTTCGCCTTCGCCAACGGCCAGACCGTCACCAACATGTGGGGCGGAACCCCCACGCAGACCGGCGGTTCGGTGAGCGTCGCCCCCGCGTCGTACACCTCCACGATCGCCGCGAACGGCTCGGTCACCGTCGGCTTCACCGGCGGCCAGAGCGGCACGAACGCGGCACCGACCGCGTTCACCCTCAGCGGCGCCACGTGCGCGGCGGCCTGACTCGGCGCCGTGGCGCGGACACTGCCACGCCATAGCGCGCAGCGCCGACCGGCAGGGGCCATCGCCTCGGCCGGTCGGCGTGCGGGTGTGAACGGGGGTACGGGGGTTGGCGTGTACGGGGGTACGGGTGTGCGTCCGCAGGCAGAGAGGTCCGGTCACCCGCAGGGGACCGCCGCCACACACCCCCACTCCGGCCGTCAGCATCCCCGGGACCGGGCACGATCTGCATCTGGAACAGCCCGGGGTGCCGCACGCCCTGATCTCCGGGTCCCTCGACGGGATCGGCGGAGCGGACCGGCCGGTCAGTCGGTGACGGTGCTGGTGGCCGTGGCGCGCTCGTACGTGAGGAACGCCGCCCCGCTGCCGAGGACGGTGTGATCCGTCAGCGTCCAGGCGGTCGGGTCGAACGTGGCCTTGTGGGAGAAGAGCGGGATGCCCGCGCCGATGGTCATCGGGCTGAGCTTCACGATCAGTGTGTCGATCTCCGAGTACAGGGAACCGGCCAGCTCGCCGCCGCCGACCAGCCAGATGTCCTTGCCCTCCTCCTGCTTCAGCTCCCTCACCCGCGCGACCGGATCGGTGGCGACGATCTCCACGGCGGGGTCGGGGCTGTCGCCCAGCGTGCGGGAGAACACGAGGTGACGCAGGTGCGGGTAGGCGTCGGTGAGGCCGGCGTCGAGGCCGATCCCGTAGGACCGCCGGCCTTCGAGGACGGTGTCGAAGTGCGTGCCCTCCGCCGTGATCGAGAGCGCGGCCCGGGCCGGTCCCGGCAGGGTCTCCGGGTACTCGGCGATCATGTGCCCGATGTAGTCCTCCGGGACCGGCCAGAATCCGTCCGGTCCTGTGGGGTCCGCACCGTCCGGCCCGGCGATGAAGCCGTCGAGGCTGGAGGCGATGTAGTACACGAGCTTGCGCACGGAGGGCCTTTCGTCCGTTGACCGGCCGCCGCTGCGTCGGCGGCCGTCGGGTCATGATCAAACAGCCGTTCCCGCCGTGCAACGGGAATCGTCGCTTCCGCGTGGGGAGGCGCTCCCGCGATCCCCTCAGGGCGCCCTGAGATCAGGAGGGCTCGCGCTGCCCTCCCGAGGCGGCGTCCAGCGCCCGGACCGGGGCGCCCTTCCGCAGTTGTACGCGGCGACCGACCCGGGTGCGCGGGGCGGCGAGTTCATCGGACCGGACGGCATGGCGGAACTGCGCGGCGCACCCACGCGGGTGGAGCTGCCCGCAGAGGCGGCCGGCGCCGGGACCGGGCAGCGGCTGTGGGAGCTGTCGGAGGAAGCCACGGGCGTGCGGTTCGCGTTCTCCGCATCGATCTGCACCAATCACCCGCAGCACGGCCGAGGGGTCATCCGTACGACACAGCCGTACGGAACCGGGAACAGCCCTCGTGAGCGGCGGCAGGACGTCTGGACTTGGGTAAGGTGCCCTGTCGACAACAGCGTTCTTCGGGGGAGTTACGAGTTCATGAGCGGTCAGCAGCCACACCGGGGCAGCGCCTCCCCGGTCTTCCAGCCACTCGCGGGCGACGACCCGGCCACCATCGCCGGATACCGTCTCGCCGCCAAACTCGGTGCGGGCGGCATGGGCAAGGTGTACCTGTCGTACACGCCCGGCGGGCGGCCCGTCGCCATCAAGGTGATCCGGCCCGAGTTCGGCGAAGACCCCGAATTCCGGCGGCGGTTCGCGCAGGAGGTGCAGTCCGCGCAGCGTGTGCAGGGGCTGTTCACCGCGCCCGTCATCGACGCCGACACCAATGGTGCGCAGCCGTGGCTCGCCACCGCGTACGTGCCGGGGCCCTCGCTCGCCGACGCGGTCGTCGCGCACGGGGCGCTGCCGGTCGAGGCCGTACTGCTGCTGATCGCCGGGATGGCGGAGGCGCTGCACGTCATTCACGGCGCGGGCATCGTGCACCGCGACCTCAAGCCGTCGAACGTGCTCCTCGCCGCGGACGGGCCGCGCGTCATCGACTTCGGTATCGCGTACGCGGCCGACGCGACCTCGCTCACCGGCAGCGGCGTCACCATCGGCACCCCGTCGTTCATGGCTCCGGAGCAGGCCGCGGGGCGCCGGGTCACTCCGGCCACCGACATCTTCGCGCTCGGCCAGGTCGCGGCGTACGCGGCCACGGGGTCGCCGGCCTTCGGCGAGGGGACCTCGCACGGGGTGCTCTACCGGATCGTCCACGAGGAGCCGGACCTCACCGGTGTCCCGGAGCGGCTGATGGAGCTCGTCGGCCGTTGCCTGGCCAAGGACCCGGAGGCCAGGCCTTCCGTCGCCGAGGTCATCGCGCTCTGCCAGACCGCGAACGCGGAAACGGTGCTGCGGCGCCCCGAGGACTGGCTGCCGAGCCCGGTGGCCGCCGACATCACCGTACGGGCGGCCGCGCCCGCCCCCGCCCAGACCCCGCCGCCGCCGGCCGCCGCCCCGGCCGTCGCCTACTCGCCCACCACTCCGGTGGCGCCGAGCACCCCTCCCCCGGGGTACGGTCCGCCGGTCACTCCGCCGCCCGGCCAGTCGCCGCAGGCCCCGCAGACCCCGTATCCGGTTCAGGGGCAGGCACACACCGCTCCCACCCAGCCCGCGCAGCCCTACCAGCCGGGCCCTGTCCCGCAGGCGCACGCCCCGGGCCAGTACCCCACCGGGTACCCGACGCAGGCGCAGACGTACCCCGGGCATCTCCCGCCCCAGGGACCGGCGGCTCCCCAGCCCGCGAAGCGCCGCGGCGGCCGGGTCGCCGCCATCGTCATCGCCGTCGCGCTCGTCGTCGGCATCGCGGGCGGCGGAACGGCGTACTTCCTCATCAAGGACGACGGGAAGAAGTCGCAGGGCAGCGAGTCACCCAAGGACAACAGCACTCCGCAGCAGGGGGGTTCGCCGTCGGCAACGGAGGAGGGAAGCGGGGACGCCTCGACCGATCCGAAGCCTTCCGCCAAGCCGGACCCCGAGCCCGCTGACTTCCCCGGCATCAACCTCACCGCCGGATACCACCTGACGTTCGGGGACGAGGACATCCGCCCCCAGGACGGCGAGGACGGCGGGTACGAACTGTCCTACGACACCGGCGGATACCTCGACGCCGAGGGAGACGGCGGGCGCCTCGCCCTGCTCGACCCGGGACAGGAGGGGTCGTTGGCGACCTGCCGTTCGGAGACCCGGTTCACCACCAACATCTATGTGGACAAGCTCTCCAAGGGGCGGCAGGTCTGCGTCACCACGGGCACGGGGCACCTGGCGCTCCTGACGTACCAGGGCCACTCCCCCGAGGACTCGCCCAGTGAGTACATGACGATCGACCTGACCGTCTGGCGCAACGCGACCGGCTGACCGGGCGTCTGCGGGACGGCGGGTGGGGTGAACGCCCGCACGCCGTCCCGTCCGCGTCTACCCGCCGGCCAGCAGTGCCCGCTCCACATGGGCCGTGACCACCCAGTTCGGCGCGTCCACCACTTCGGAGATCTTCAGGTCCGCCGCCACGCTCGCCAGCAGGTACGCGTCCTGCGGCGCGAGGCCCGTGCGGGCCGTGATCTCGTCGATCAGCGCGCGGACGGCGTCCTTGGCCGCCTCCATCAGGTCCGGGCCGATGCCCGTCGTCGCCAGGGCCGCGCCGGCGCGGGCGCTCACCGGGTCGGTCTCGATCACGGGGGTGCGGGGCGCCGCGCCCTTGCGGACGTCCACGCGCAGCCGCACCGTCGCCCGGGTCTCGATCCCCGTACCGCAGACCTCGCCGTCGCCCATCGCGGCGTGCGCGTCGCCCGCCGAGAGCAGGGCGCCCGCCACGCCGACGGGCAGGATCAGCCGGGCGCCGGGGCCGATGTGGCGGATGTCCATGTTGCCGCCCCAGCGGCGGGGCGGGATGACCGAGTGCGGTCCGGGCTCCGGCGGGGCGACGCCGATCGTTCCGATCATCGGTACGACGGGGATCCGCAGGCCCGGCAGGAGTTCCGCGTGGCCGTCGCCGATGGCGGAGATCCGCAGGTGCGGATCGGGGAAGTCGTCGGCGAGCAGCCCGAAGCCGGGCAGGCAGGCGGTCCAGCCCCACTCCCCCACCTGTACGTCGAGGATGTCGACGACCAGCGCGTCACCCGGCTCGGCGCCGGCCACGTGCAGCGGTCCGGTGACGGGGTTGAGCGTGCCGAAGTCGAGCGTGGTCAGGTCCGCGGCGGCCGAGGCCCTCCCCAGCTGCCCGCCGCTCGCGTCCTGGAACTCCAGGACCGCCTCGTCGCCGGGGGCGAGCGTGGCGACGGGGGCGATCGTCCGGTCCCAGGCGTGGTGCGCCTGTCCGCTGTGGATACTGAAGTCACTCATGAACGGTCCGGCCTCCAGGGCGAGTTCGGTGCGGTGGCGGGCCGGGCACGGCCGGCCGTACGGCACCGCCGATCCTGGCGCGGTCGTGCGCGTGGCACAACACGGTCCGTCCCGGTGCGGACCCGTCGGAGGTCACTCACTCCGGGTACGGCTCCGGGCCTGAATGTAGGTTGCGGGGATGTCCTCATCGCTCCGGCTCGTGCCGGTCACATCCGACAACGTCGAAGCAGCCTGCGCGCTCGCCGTCCGGCCCGACCAGGACGGACTCGTGAAGCCCGTCGCCTGGTCGCTGGCCCAGGCCTATGCCACCCCGGAGATCGCGTGGCCGCGGCTGATCGCCGACGGCGAGACGCTCGTGGGCTTCGTCATGGCCTTCCTCGACGTGCAGTTCGCCCCCGAGAAGCCCGATGACGCGTTCCGTTCCGGACTCTGGCGGCTGAACATCGCTGCCGCACAACAGGGCAACGGATACGGGCGGTTCGCCGTCGATGCCGTCAACGACGAGCTGCGACGCCGGGGGAAGACCCGGACGACCGTGACCTACGTGCCCGGCGCGCACGGCCCCGAGGAGTTCTACCGCAGGCTCGGCTTCCGTCCGACCGGCGAGCTGAGCGGCGACCAGGTGGTCGCGGAGCTGGAGCTGGGGCCGAAGCGGAAGTAGGTGCCGGGGGCTCACGTCTCCGGGGGCTCACCTCTCCGGGCCGCACCTCGAACCGGCCCGCGCCCCGGGGAATGAGGACCGGGTCCCCGGGGTTGGCCGGACATGTCGACACCACGCGTGATCCTTCTCCTGTCCGGCAGCCTGCGGGTGGGCTCCTCCAACGAGACCGTGCTGCGTACCGCGCAGGCCGTGGCGCCCGAGGGTGTTCGGACCGTGTTGTACGAGGGTCTGGCGGCCCTCCCGCACTTCAACCCCGACGACGACGCCGAGCCGCTGCCGGAGCCGGTGGCCGCTCTGCGCGCGGCGATCGACGCGGCCGACGCGCTGCTGGTCTGTACACCGGAGTACGCCGGGACCTTGCCGGGGGCGTTCAAGAACCTGCTGGACTGGACAGTCGGCGGGACCGAGATCTGCGACAAGCCGGTGGCCTACGTGAGCGCGGCGGCGCCCGGTCGCGGTCAGGGGGCGGAGGCCACGCTGCGGACCGTGCTCGGTTACACAGGTGCGGTGGTCGTCGAGCCGGCCTGTGTGCGGGTCGCGGTGGACCGGCAGCTGGTCGGCGCCGATGGAGTGATCACGGAGGCCGGGGCGCGTGAACGGATCGCGGAGGTGCTGACGGTGCTGGCGTCGTTCGAGCGGTGACCGGCTGCCCGCCCCGCGCGGGGCGGGGCCGCGGGCCGGTCGGTCAGCGGTAGTCCTCCGGGTGGCCCTGCATCCAGACGTTGACGCGGTCGCGCGTGCCGATCAGCTGCTTGCGGTGCTTCTCCAGGTTGGCCGTGGAGGTGTCGCCGGCCAGCGTGGTGCGCAGTGCGCTGATCCAGCCCATCGGCACCTTGAAGTGGTTCGGCCCGTTGTTGTCGGCGTTCATCGACCGGTCCAGGCGGGCCAGTTCGTCGTTGACCCGGCCGAGGAAGTAGGCGCAGTTGCCGTCTCCGGGTGTGCAGCCGTCCTGGTACGTGGCCTGGAGGCCGGCGAAGGAGTCGCGTACGTCCGCGGGCCTTTTCGCGGCCCCGTCGGCCGCCGCCTGCTGCTCGGCGTACGCCTTCTCCGCCTCCGCGGCCTCCGCGTCGGCCTCGTCCCGCTCGATCTCCTTGTTCACCGCCGACGCGTTCGCCGAGGGTGCCACGTACGGGACATCGCCCCCGGGGCCCTGTGACGTGCTCGCCTCGGTGCAGCCGGCCAGGGCGCCCACCAGGGCGGCTGTCATGGCCAGTGCGGCGGTGGACATGCGGATGCGGATGCGAACAGACATGTGAGGCCCCCCTCGTCGGTTGGCCCAGACCATACCGCGCCGCGCCTTTGTTCAGCCCGCGTTCAGCCCGTGATCAGCTTCTGGAGCGCAGGCGCGTAGAGGTCGGCGATGCGTTCCGCGGTGGCGTGGGCGCCCGCGCCCTCGCGGTGGAGGCCGAGCGTCGCGCCGAGGCCCAGGAGGTGGCCGGCCAGGAGTTCGGCGCGCAGGGCGCGGTCGTGGCCGGGGAGCCGGGCGGTCAGGGCGTCGGTGACCTGTTCGTGGAAGCGGTCGCGCAGCAGGGAGCGTTCGTCCTGGTTGCCGAGGGAGAACACGACGCGCAGGAGAGGGTCGGACTTGAGTGCGCGGCGGTGGGTCACCAGCGTGACGACCATGTGGCGTCCCAGCACGTCCAGCGGGGCGTCGAAGAGCTCCGCGGCCGCCGGGCCGAAGTCGGCGACGGTGTTGAAGAGTTCCTCCTTGCGGCCGAAGTGCTTGACCACGAGGGACGGGCTCACGCCGGCATCCGCAGCGATCTGCCGGATCGTCACCTCGGCGTACGGGCGCTGGGTGAACGCCCGTCGCGCGGCGCGCAGGATCGCGTCCCGGCCACTGCCCGTCTCCGCGGGGACGGGGGCCGTCGCGGTGGCCTGGCCGCCGGTCATGCGCCCTCCTGGAATTCCGTGGTCCGCACACCCTCCTTGCGGGTGCCCGGTGCCTTGCGGCTCTCCTCGACCGTACCCGTCCGGGCCGGCTTCCGGCCCGGCAGGAACAGCGTGACGGTCAGGGCCGCGAGTGCCGCGCCCGCCGCGATGACGAAGACCAGCTGGTACGCGTGGAGCGTCGGTGCTGTCCTGCCGCCCGCCCGGAAGGTGATGCCTGCCAGGACGGCGGCGACGGTCGCGCTGCAGAAGGCCTGTCCGATCGACCTCATCAGGGTGTTCAGACCGTTGGCCGCGCCGGTCTCACTGACCGGGACCCCGCGCATCACGAGGGCGGGGAGGGCGGAGTACGCGATGGCCGTGCCCGAGGCGACCACGGTGGCGCCCGCGATGATCAGCCACAGGCTGTGGCTGGTGAAGTACCGCACCCCGTAGCCGACGGCGATGATCCCGGCGGCGAGCGCGAGGCTGACCTTCGGTCCGTGCTTGGCGGATATCCGGGCCGAGACGGGCGACAGGGCCACCATCGCCACTCCGCCCGGCAGCAGGCACAGGCCGCTGACGACGAGCGAGGCGCCGAGCCCGTAACCGGTGGCCTTCGGCTCCTGCACCATCTGGGCGGTGACCAGCGAGTTCGCGTAGAACGCGAAGCCGATCAGCAGCGCGGCGATGTTGGTGAGCAGGACGGCCGGACGCGCCGAGACCCGCAGGTCGACCATGGGCGTCGGCACACGGAGCTCGTACGCGCCCCAGAACAGCGCCACCACCACGGCCGTCACGAGCAGGCCGACCGTCCGCGTCGAGCCCCAGCCCCAGTCGGCGCCCTGGGTGACGGCGAGCAGCAGGCAGACGAGGGCGGCGGTCAGGCCCAGCGCGCCGACCGCGTCGAAACGGCCGCGGCTGCGCAGCGGGGATTCCGGTACGCAGCGCAGCACCAGCACGATGTCGATGAGACCGATCACGCCGGAGACCCAGAACATCGTGTGCCAGTCGAAGTTCTCCACCACGAGCGCCGCGACCGGCAGGCCGATCGCAGCGCCGATCCCGAGCGTCGAGCTCATGAGCGCGACGGCGGACAGGACCCGCTCGGGCGGCAGTTCGTCGCGCAGGATGCTGATGCCCAGCGGCACGACGGCGATCGCGGCGCCCTGCAGGGCGCGGCCGGTGATCAGTACCCCGATGTGGGAGCTGACCGCGCACAGCACGGAGCCCACGACCAGCACCCAGAGCGAGGCCACCAGCACCCGGCGCTTGCCGTACATGTCACCGACCCGGCCGAGAACCGGGGTGAAGACCGCGCCGGTGAGGAGGGTGACGGTGACCAGCCAGCTCGCGGCGGTCGGCGTGGCGCCGGTCAGCTCGGGGATGTGCGGGAGCAGCGGAACAACGATCGTCTGCATGACCGCGACGACGACCCCGCAGAAGGCCAGCACGCCGACGGCGAAGCGGGGGTGCGGGGGCCGGACGTCGGGGGTCGCGGGGGCGGCTGGGACCGGTATGTCCGCGGACATGTGTCTCCGTACGGTGCTCGGCGGCAAGGAAACGAGGGGGTGCACGTCTGTTCACCCCCAGGGTAAACGCTTGTGCACCCCCTCGGCGACGGGATGCCCGAAGACGGCGTTAGCCTCGGAGCCGAGAAGCAGTACCGGACGACGGACGACGAACAGGCGGAGGTGGCTGCGATGGCGAAGGTTCCGGCAGCGGCAGTGGCGGCGGGCGGACTGGTCGGCGGTTACGCCACGGCCCGGTGGACCGGGAAGCGCCCGCTGGGCGGGGTCGCCCTCGCCGCTGCGGGCACGGTCGCGGCGTACCAGTGGAACCGGCAGGCCGGGCCGCGTGCCGCCGTCGGCCTGACCACCGCCTACGTCGCCGCCTTCGCGGGTTCACACCCGCTCGCCAAGAGGATCGGCGCCTGGCCCGCGGTCTTCGCCGTGGCGGGCACGGTGGCCGCCGCGTCCTGGGCGGTCACCCGGCGCGCGGCCTGAGAAAGTTCCTTCCGCCGGGTTGAACGCCGACGGGGCGGGGTGCGTACCCATGGGCACTCCCCCGCGTAACCCGGGTGCGTGTCCGCACCAATCGACAGGACGGACACGCACCCGGCCTCACGCCACCGGCGGACGCTCTACGGTCACGCGGGCGGTGCCGTCCACGTACACGCCACCGTGCGACATCTGCGGGACCGTCGCCGGGTGTCCGATGCGCCGGACGATCCGGGCCGCGTTGTCACGCCCCCAGCGCCCGCGACACCGAATAGATCGCCAGACCCGCCAGCGCACCCACCACCGTGCCGTTGATCCGGATGAACTGCAGGTCACGGCCGATGTGGGCCTCGATCTTCTTCGACGTCTGGTCCGCGTCCCAGCCGGCCACCGTGTCACTGATCAGCGACGTGATCTCCGCCCGGTACGTCGTCACGACGTACACCGCCACGTCCTCCACCCAGCCCTCCAGCTTCGCCTGGAGCCGCCCGTCCGTCGCCAGCCTGGCACCCAGCGCCATCAGCGAGGCGCGGGCCCGCAGCCGCAGCTCGCTCCGCTCGTCCTCCGCAGCCGCGATCACCATCGTGCGGACGGACGACCAGGCCGAGGCGATGACGTCCTGGACCTCGCCGCGCCCCAGGATCTCCGACTTCAGCCGCTCCACCCGGGCCCTGGTCTCCGAATCCGTCTGGAGATCCGCCGCGAAGTCCGTCAGGAACGTGTCGATCGAGCCGCGCGCCGGATGCCCCGGCATGTCACGCATCTCGGTGATGAACCGCAGCAGCTCCTTGTAGACCCGCTCACCCACCCGCTTGTCGACGAACCGCGGGGTCCAGCCCGGCGCACCGCCCTGCACCGCGTCCATCACCGAGTCACCGTGCTGCACCAGCCAGTCGTGCGCCCGCACACAGACCAGGTCCACCACCTTGCGGTGCCCGCCGTCCGCGACGACCTTCTCCAGCATCTTCCCGAGGCCGGGACCGATCTCCGCCGCGTTCGCCCGCCGGGTGATCGCCTCACCGACCACCGCCTGCACATCCGCATCACGAAGCACGGTCAGCGCACCCCGCAACGCGGTCGACAGCTCGGCCGTGACCCGGTCCGCATGCTCCGGCTCCGCGAGCCAGGCACCCAGCCGGCCACCGATGGCGAGCGAGTGGATCCGGTCGCGGACGACCCCGCCCGACAGAAAGTTCTCGCCGACGAAGGAACCGAGCGAGGCCCCCAACTGGTCCTTCTTCGTGGGAATGATGGCGGTGTGCGGAATCGGCAGTCCGAGCGGACGCTTGAAGAGGGCCGTGACGGCGAACCAGTCAGCCAGCGCACCCACCATGCCCGCCTCGGCGGCCGCCGCGACGAAGCCCGGCCAGCCGCCCACCCCCTCCTTCCTCGCCCAGATGGCGAGGACGTACACGAGCGCGACCAGCAGAAGGAGGCCAGTGGCCGTGGTCTTCATACGGCGTACGCCACGACGCTTCTCCTCATCCGCGGCGGTGTACGCGAACGAGGCGAGGGACGCCGACGGACGGGTGCCCGCCCGCCGCTCCGGGCCCTCCCCGGGGCCGCCCGCGCCCGTGGCCTCGTCCGCCGCGTCCTCGGCCGTGCCTTCGATCCGTTCCATCCGCTCCACCCGTCCGCGTAACCGTCGCCCCCGGCGTCCCGTACGCATTGTCCTTACCTGACCTACTCCCGGGCCGCACGTCGAGTTCCCCGCGCCCTGCCGCATCATGGTTACGGCCCCACGAACAAACGAGGAGACACACCGTCCATGCCCAGGCGCCACGAGTACGCCCTGCTCCTAGCCCTAGTGGTGGGCACCGCCGCGCTCGCCGCCGTCGTGGCGTTCGCGGGCTCCCTGCTGTTCTCCGGGCAGCCCCGGGTGAAGCCGGCCGCCGCCCCCGGCCCGCAGGGAGTGGCCCGGGCACCCGCCGCACCGGCCCACTCCACCGGCCTCTGGCTCGCCACCTGGGCCGCGGCCCCCGTACGCGGGGAGATCGACCCGGACCAGGGCACACACCCGGCCCTGCGCACCATCCGTAACGTCGTGCACACCAGCATCGGCGGCGACGCGGCCCGCATCACCCTCTCCAACCTCTTCGGTACGCATCCGCTGCTCGTCGACCGCGTCACCGTGAACGCCCTCCCGGTCACGTTCCACGGCGCGCCCTCCGTGACGGTCGCCACCGGCGGGCAGATCGTCAGCGACCCCGTCGCCGTCCCGGTCGCCGCCGACGCCGATCTCGTCGTCACCCTGCGCACCCCCACCGCCCGGGGCCCGGTCACCATCCACCCCAACAGCCACCAGACGTCCTTCACCGAAGACCCGCAGGGCACCCGGCGCACCACGGACTGGCGCTACCTCACCGGCGTCGACGTACGGGGCAAGGCCGCCGCCGGAACCCTCGTGGCGTTCGGCGACTCGCTCACCGCGGGCACCGGCTCCACCACCGACGCGAACAACCGCTGGCCCGACGTCCTCGCCGACCGGCTGCACGGCCGGTACGCGGTGGTCAACCAGGGCATCGCCGGCAACCGCATCCTGCGCAACGGCATCGGGCCGCGCGCACTCGACCGCTTCGAACGCGACGTCCTGAGCGTCACCGGGGCGAAGACCGTCGTCATCGCCCTCGGCATCAACGACATCCAGGCCTTCCCCCAGGAGACGGACCCCGCACGGATCACGGACGCCCTGCGCGCCCTGACCCAGCGCGCGCACACCCGCGGACTGCGGGTCATCGGCACGACCCTGATGCCGTACGAGGGCTACCGCAACTGGACCCCCGCCCAGAACGCCGTACACGCCCGGGTCAACGAGACGATCCGGGCAGGCGGGATCTTCGACCAGGTGCTCGACTTCGAGAACGCCGTGCGCGACCCCTCGCAACCGGACCGGCTGCTGCCCGCCTACGACTCCGGCGACCACGTCCACCTGAACGACGCCGGCTACCGGCGCCTGGGATCGCTGGCCGACGTGGCCGACCTGCTGCGCACACAGCCGCCTTCGGGCGCACTGTAGGGGACGGCGGGGGCGGCGCGGGGCCCGGCGGGGGATAAGAACGGCCCCGGGGCCTGTCCGGGCGGGACAGCCCTCAGCGGCCGTCGTCGCCCTTCACCAGCCGCGGGCGCTCCGCGTCCCCCAGGCGCTGCCTCTCCGCGTCCCGCGCGCGCTGCTTCTCCGCCTTGCTCCGCTTGTGCTCCACACCGACGCCGCCCATCAGCGCGAAACCGGTGACCCGCACCCGGGGAGCGTCCGGCGCGGGAATCCCGGCGTCCCTCGAGTGCTCCCCGAAACCGCCCATGATGCCGATGCCGCGGACGTCCACGTTCAGGTCCGGGGGAACCGTCACATGGATGCCACCCATGATCGTGAAGCAGCGGATGACCACCTCACGGGCCTCGAAGTTCGCCTCGCGCAGATCGATGGTGCCGCCGCCCCACATCGCGAACGCGGTGAACACCCGGCCGACGGTCCAGTTCCCCTGGCGCCGGAACCCGCCCCAGAGCGCGAAGCCGCCACCGGACGTCGCCGGCTTTCCGATCCGGTCCGGCCAACGGGCCATCGAACCCGTCCGGGGCTGCCCCGCAGCCACCGGCGCCACCGCTCCACCAGGGGCGGGCAGATCACGGACGAGCGGTTCCAGCTCACCATGCGTACGGGCCTTGTAGGCGGCGTCGAGCCGCTGCTCGAACTCCTCCATCCGCAACCGGCCCTCGGCCACCGCCTCACGCAGGATCTCGGCGATCCGTTCACGTTCGGCATCGGAGGCGCGCATATCCGGAAGTTCGCTTGTCATACGCGCAGCCTATTGAACGCGTACGCTCCCGTCACCGATCTACAGGCCGGTAGCCGACGCGTACATCTTCGCGATCACGGCCTCGATGTCCGGTTCCCGCACCGACAGGTCCATCAACGGGTACTCCGCGGCGATCCGCGCCACCAGCGGCGCCGCCGAAGCCGACGCCGGGAACGCCAGCCACTGCCGCACCCCCTCCACCTTCACCGTACGCACCGAAGGCTCCGACTCCAGCCGGATCGGAGGGAGTTCACGCTCCAGGTCCACCACGAGCATCCGCTCGCTCTCGCCCACCTCATGCAGCCCGGCGAGCGCACCGTCATACATCAGGCGACCGTGGTCGATCACCATCACCCGCTTGCACAGCTGCTCGATGTCGGTCAGATCGTGCGTGGTGAGCAGCACCGTCGTACCGCGCTCCGCATTCAAGTCCCGCAGAAAACCACGGACCTTGGCCTTCGACACCACATCGAGGCCGATCGTCGGCTCGTCCAGGTACAACACCTCCGGATCGTGCAGAAGTGCCGCGGCGATGTCACCACGCATCCGCTGACCCAAAGACAACTGACGTACCGGCACATCCAACAGCTCGGCCAGATCGAGGAGTTCGATACAGCGGTCCATGTTGACGCGGAAGCGGTCATCAGGAATCCGGTACATCCGGTGCATCAGCCGGTACGAGTCACGCAACGGCAGGTCCCACCACAGCGTGGTGCGCTGCCCGAAGACCACACCGATCCGCTGCGCCAGCCTCGTACGCTCCCGGGAGGGATCGATGCCCGCCACCCGCAGCGCACCGGCACTCGGGGTGAGAATCCCGGTCAGCATCTTGATCGTCGTCGACTTCCCCGCCCCGTTCGGGCCGATGTAGCCGACCATCTCACCGCGCGCCACGCGGAAGCTGATCCCGTCGACGGCCCGCACCTCACGCCGTTCGCTGCGCAGGAAGCCCGTCCTGCGGCGGACGTCGAAGACCTTCTCGACACCATCGAGCTCGATGAAGTCCGTGTCCGTGTCCATGCCCGTTGCCCCTTCTCGCTCGAACTCCGTCAACTTCCCGTGCTCCGGTACGCCCGCAGCCCCGCCCGCCACGCCAGACCCGCGACCGCCCCGCACGCTGCCGCCACCAGCGGCGGCAGGAACGCCACCCAGTCCGGCAGACCCAGCGGATACTCCCTGCCCAGCACATACAACGACGGCAGCCAGTTCACGAAGGCCAGCGGCACCACGAACGTCACCCCGCGCACCAGGTCCGTCGCGAAGACCGTCGGCGGGTACTGGAGAAGCGTGGCGCCCCCGTACGTAAAGGAGTTCTGCACCTGCGAGGCATCCTGCGCCACGAACTGGAACGCCGCCCCCGCCACGAACACCGCCCCGAAGATCGCCGCCCCGCTCAGCACCATCAGCGGCACCAGCACCACCTTCGCCACCGTCCAGTCGATGTCCAGCGTCACCAGCGCATAGCCGAACACCAGCAGCCCCTGCGTCACCCGCCCCAGCCTGCGCAGCGCGAACCGGTCCGCCGCCACCTGCGCGAGCACCGGAACCGGCCGCACCAGCAGCGTGTCCAGCGTCCCGTCCCGCACCCGGCGGCCCAGCCGGTCCATCGACCCCATCAGCAGATCCGCCAGACCGAACGACGTACCCGCCGCCCCGTACAGCAGGGCGATCTCCGCCAGCGTGTAACCGCCCAGCGCGTCGACGTGCGAGAACATCAGCAGAATCGCGACGAAGTCGAACGCCGTCGCCAGGAAGTTCCCGAACGTCGTCATCACGAACGACGCCCGGTACGCCATCGTCGAGCGCAGCCACATCGCGACAATCAGCCCATACGCCCGGACCCCCTCGGCCACCCGCGACCGCGGGACGAACACCGCCCCGGGCGCCTCCCCCACGGCCACGTCCACCGCGTCCACCACCTCAGCCACCCTGGACCACCACCCTTCGCGTCGCCACCGACTGCAGCAACCGCCCCGCCAGCAGCAACACCAGCGCCCAACCCGCCTGGAACGCGTACACCCGCACCAGACCCCAGCCCGTGTGCTTGCCGAGGAACACATCGGCCGGCACCTGGAGCAGCGCCGACCACGGCAGCGCCCGCGCCACCTCACCCAGCAGCCCCGGGAACAGATTCAGCGGCAGCAGCATCCCCGAGAAGAACATCCCCGCCAGGAACGCCATCTGCGCCGCGCCCGCCCCGTCCATCAGCCAGAACGCCGACAGCGCCACCAGATAGCGGATCGCGAAACTCACCACGACACCCAGCATCACCGCGACCAGGAAGGCCACCCAGGTCCCCGGCGATTCGGGCATCGCCAGGTCGAAGGCCAGCGAGCCGAGAATCATCGGCACGATGCCGCGCCCCAGCAGATGAAACGCCGCCCGGCCCAAGTCGCCGGCCAGCCACCACAGTTGAAGATCGACCGGCCGGTAGAGATCGACCGCGATGTCACCCGTACGGATCCGCTCGATCAGCTCGTCCTCGAAACCCCCGCCCATCATCACGCACGTCATCAGCAGCGCCTGCCCCAGCCACACGTACGTGAGCGCCTGCGACATGTCGTAACCGCCGAGCTGCGGTCGCTCGTCCCACAGCGCCACATACGTGTACGCCAGGATGAACCCGAAGACCGTGTTGGTGAACACCCCCGCGGCCGTCTCGATCCGGTACGTGGCATAGCGCCGGAACCCGCCCGCCGCCACCACCGCATAGAGCCGCACAGCAACCACCCCCCGCGATCGGGTGCCCCGCCGCGCGCGGACACCAAAGCGCAGGAGCCTAGTCCAGTCGGGGCAACCGCCGCGACCGCTTTACGAAGGTCGATCCGATGGATATTCCGCATAAAAGTGCACTATGGGGGAACTGACCGCGGCCGAGGAGTCTGCACCGACATGAGCGACGAGCCACAGCAGCAGAACGGGGACCCGGGCGACCGAGGCTGGAACCCCAGAGACCTGTCTGTCGACGCCGCCGCCCGCGCGGAACAGGACACCCCGGCCACCGCGGGCACCGCCGGCACCGGCGACACCGGCGACACCGGCGACACCGGTACGAAGAAGCAGAAGAAACCCAAGCGCCCCAAACGCACCGGCTGGCGCCGCGCCATCCCCACCTGGCGCATGGTCCTCGGCGGCCTCCTCCTCATCGCACTGGTCCTGATCGGCGGCTTCATCGCCGGCTACCAACTCGTCGACATCCCACCCGCCAACGCCAGCGCCACCGCCCAGTCCAACGTCTACCTCTACAAGGACGGCAGCGTCATCGCCCGCGACGGCGACGTGAACCGGGAGAACATCAAACTCGCCCAGGTCCCCCGCACCGTCCAGCACGCCGTCCTCGCCGCCGAGGACCGCGACTTCTACTCCGAACGCGCCGTCGACATCAAAGCGATGATCCGGGCCGGCTGGAACACCCTCACCGGCAAGGGCAAACAGGGCGGCTCCACCATCACCCAGCAGTACGTCAAGAACTACTACCTGGGCCAGGAACAGACCATCGTCCGCAAGGTCAAGGAATTCTTCATCGCGATCAAGCTCAACCGCGAAGAGTCCAAGGACCAGATCTTCGAGGGCTACCTCAACACCAGCTACTTCGGCCGCAACGCCTACGGCATCCAGGCCGCCGCCCAGGCCTACTACAGCAAGGACATCGGCGACATCACCACCGCCGAAGGCGCCTACCTCGCCTCCCTGCTCAACGCCCCCAGCGCCTACGACGTCGTCACCCACCCCGAGAACGAACCCGCCGCCGTCGCCCGCTGGAACTACGTACTCGACGGCATGGTCAAGGAGGAATGGCTCGACGCCGACGAACGCGCCGCCCTCACCTTCCCCGAACCCGGCCCCGTCAAGCCCGCCAACAGCCTCTCCGGACAACGCGGCTACATCGTCCAGGCCGTCGAGGACTACCTCGTCCAGAACGACATCCTCGACGAGCAGACCCTCGCCACCCGCGGCTACCGCATCACCACCACGCTGGAGAAGGAGAAACAGGACGCCCTCATCAAGGCCGTCGACGACAACGTCATCTCCAAGACCAGCAAGAAGAACAAGACCGACCGCAACGTCCGCGTCGGCGGCACCTCCATCGACCCCGCCACCGGCCGCGTCCTCGCCATGTACGGCGGCATCGACTACACCAAGCAGTACGTCAACAACGCCACCCGCCGCGACTACCAGGTCGGCTCCACCTTCAAACCATTCGTCTTCACCTCCGCCGTCGCCAACCGCTCCACCACCCAGGACGGCCGCCGCATCACCCCCAGCACCATCTACGACGGCACCAACAAACGCATGGTCCAAGGACCCGACGGCCCCACCGGATACGCCCCCGCCAACGAGGACGACATCAGCTACGGCCCCATCACCGTCCGCACCGCCACCGACAAATCCGTCAACGCCGTCTACGCCCAGATGGCCGAGGACGTCGGCCCGGAAAAGGTCCGCCAGACCGCCATCGACCTCGGCATCCCCAAGGACACCCCCGACCTCACCGCCTCCCCCTCCATCGCCCTCGGCCCCGCCACCGCCAGCGTCCTCGACATGACCGAGGCCTACGCCACCCTCGCCAACCACGGCAAGCACGGCGCCCACGTCCTCGTCGACAAGGTCACCAAGGACGGCGAGAGCATCAAACTCCCCGACCGCACCACCGAACAGACCGTCACCCGCGAAGCCGCCGACACCACCACCTCGATCCTGCAGAGCGTCGTCGACGGCGGCACCGGCACCGCGGCCCAGGGCTCCGGCCGCCCCTCCGCCGGAAAGACCGGCACCGCCGAGGAGGACAAGGCCGCCTGGTTCGCCGGCTACACCCCCGACCTCGCCACCGTCATCGCCGTCATGGGCCAGAACCCCGACACCGGCGCCCAGAAATCGCTCTACGGAGCACTCGGCCTCCCCCGCATCAACGGCGGCGGCGCCCCCGCCCAGACCTGGGCCCAGTACACCAGGACCGCCCTGCGCGGCACCCCCGTCGAGAACTTCCACCTCGACCTGGAGAGCGGCACCGACGAGACCGAACTGCCCACCGCCCAGAACACCGCACCCGGCACCACCGGAAAACCCTCCCGGACCCCCTCCAGCACACCCCCCACCACCCCGTCCACCACGCCCCCCACCACCCCGTCCACCCCACAGACCACCCCCGGCACCACCGACACCCCCATCGGCGGCACCGACACCGGCGGAGCAACGGGCGGCGGAAACAACACCGGCGGAGGATTCACCGGCGGAGGGAGCAACGGCGGCGGAAACAACGGCGGCGGCGACAACGGAGGCGGCGGAGGCTTCCTCGAAGGCGCCCGCGGCACCCGAGCCCTCACCGCCACCAGCCGTCAGTGACCCGAAGTCGCCTTCAGCCCCACCACAGCCACCAACAGCAGACACACAAAGAAGATCCGGGCCGCCGTCACCGGCTCATGCAGCACCACCATGCCCAGCACCGCCGCACCCGCAGCACCGATACCGACCCACACCCCGTACGCCGTACCGATCGGCAGAGTCCGCGCCGCATGCGACAGCAACAGCATGCTCGCGACAATCCCCAGCCCCGTGAACACACTCGGCCACAGCCGGGTGAACCCCTCGGTGTACTTCATCCCGATCGACCAGGCCACTTCCACCAGACCCGCGACCACCAACAGAACCCACGCCACGACAGCACCTCCGACGACACAGAACACACGAACAACACGGGTGCGTCGTCTTTGCGGAAGCCCGGTACGGCGCGTCTCGTCGGGGTCACACCACCGTAGCAAAGAACAGGCAAAAGGCCTGGTGACAACGGTCACCAGGCCTCACGCACCACAATCCGGGACTACAGATACAGGCCCGTCGAATCCACCGAACCCTCAAAGCGGTCCGCAGCCACCGCATGCAGATCCCGCTCCCGCATCAGCACATACGCCACGCCCCGCACCTCGACCTCGGCACGGTCCTCGGGGTCGTACAGCACCCGGTCACCCGGCTCCACCGTCCGCACGTTCTGCCCCACCGCAACCACCACGGCCCAACCCAGCCGACGCCCGACCGCAGCCGTCGCCGGAATCAGAATCCCGCCGCCGGAACGCCGCTCGCCCTCAGGCGAATCGGACCGGACCAGCACACGGTCGTGCAGCATCCGGATGGGCAGCTTGTCGTCGGTGTTCTCGCTCACGCCCCGCAACCTACCTGGCCGCAAGGCACACACACGCCCTCGGGGGTCAACGCTTCTTCCGCCCCCTGGACACAGTGAGCAGACCCATCACACCCACCACCAGCAACGCCGCCGGAATCACCCGCTCCAGACGCGGCGCGCCGTCCTCCGACACGAACTGCGCCTTCACATCCGACACCGTCCGGTTCACCGCGACGAACGCTCGCCCGGCCGTCCGGTCCACCACCTCGGCCGCCTTCGCCTTCGCGTCACCGATGATCGTCTTCGGGTGCACCCGCACCCCGATCTCATCGAGCACCACCGCGAGCTGCTCGCGCCTGCTGATGATGTCCGCCTCGATCTGCGCAGGGCTCCTGGCATCCGACACTGCGCCGCCTCCGTGGTCCTCGTCCGGTAAACCTTCATCGACAGTCTGTCAGCTCGACCGCCCCCGCACCCGGCGGCACCCCTATTACGCTCGGTCCCGTACACCCCACGTACCAACGAGGAGAACCATGAGCGAGCGACTCCAGCCCGGCGACACCGCCCCCGCCTTCACCCTCCCCGACGCCGACGGGAACGACGTCTCGCTCGCGGACCACAAGGGCCGCAAGGTCATCGTCTACTTCTACCCGCGCGCCCTCACCCCCGGCTGCACCAAGCAGGCCTGCGACTTCACCGACAACCTCGACCTCCTGACCGCCGCCGGCTACGACGTCATCGGCGTCTCCCCCGACAAGCCGGAGAAGCTCGCGAAGTTCCGCGACGAGGAGAACCTCAAGGTCACCCTGGTCGGCGACCCCGCCAAGGAGACCCTGGAGGCCTACGGCGCCTTCGGCGAGAAGAAGAACTACGGCAAAACGGTGATGGGCGTCATCCGCTCCACGATCGTCGTCGACGAGAACGGCAAGGTCGAACACGCCTTCTACAACGTCAGGGCCACCGGCCACGTCGCCAAGATCATCAAGGACCTCGGCATCTGATTACCTGCCGAACCCGCACGAAACCACCCGGGGACTGGGCCGAACGGCCGAAAACATGTGATGGACATCCCAATCCCCGGGCGAATCGGTTTGCACCAGCCAAGACCGCGCAGAAGCCTTTCCTGGAACACCCACCGAGGAAAGGACCCGGCCATGGCGGCCTCCGACCCCCACCAGGCGGCCGACCCCGAAGCGGTCAAACGCCACCCCGCCCTCTTCCGTGCCATCCGAAAGCGCCAGAACCCCAAGCTGCGCCGGACGGACATCACCATCACGGACGACCAGGCGGTCAAGCGCGCGGTCAAGGCGGCATCCCTCGGTAACGCCATGGAGTGGTTCGACTTCGGCATCTACTCCTACCTGGCCGCCACTCTGGGCCATGTCTTCTTCCCGTCCGGGAACGACACCACCCAGCTCCTCTCGTCCTTCGCCACCTTCGCCGTCGCCTTCCTCGTACGACCCCTCGGTGGCATGTTCTTCGGCCCCATGGGCGACAAGATCGGCCGCAAGAAGGTCCTCGCCCTCACCATGATCCTCATGGCCGTCGGCACCTTCGCCATCGGCCTCATCCCCTCCCACGACACCATCGGCGTCGGGGCCCCCGTCCTCCTCATCCTCTTCCGGATGCTCCAGGGCTTCTCGACCGGCGGCGAATACGGCGGCGCCTCCACCTTCATCGCCGAATACGCCCCCGACAAACGACGCGGCTACTTCGGCAGCTTCCTCGAATTCGGCACCCTCGCCGGCTACGTCGGCGCCGCCGGCCTCGTCACCGCCCTCTACGCCCTCCTCAACGACACCCAGATGGAAGCCTGGGGCTGGCGCATCCCCTTCCTCGTCGCAGGACCCCTCGGCCTCGTCGGCCTCTACCTGCGACTGCGCCTCGACGAGACCCCCGCCTTCCAGAAACTGGAGGGCGGCACCGCCCACGCCACCGAGGCCGCGGACGGCATCGAGACCACCGCCAAGGGCGACCTCGCCAAGATCTTCCGCAACTACTGGCCGACGCTGATCCTCTGCATCTGCCTGGTCGGCGCGTACAACATCACCGACTACATGCTGCTGTCGTACATGCCGACATACCTCTCCGACGAACTCGGCTACAGCGAGACCCACGGCCTGCTGATCCTGCTCGCCGTCATGGTGTTCCTGATGCTGATCATCAGCCAGGTCGGCAAACTCTCCGACCGCTTCGGCCGCAAGCCGCTCCTCATGACGGGCATGGTCGGCTTCCTGGTCCTCTCCCTGCCGGCCTTCCTCCTGATCCGCCAGGGCGGCATCCCGGCGATCACGATCGGCATGCTGATGCTGGGCCTTTCCCTTGTCTGCATGCTCGGCACGATGTCCGCCGCACTCCCGGCCCTGTTCCCGACGAACGTCCGCTACGGGTCCCTGTCGGTGGGCTACAACCTGAGCGCGTCGATCTTCGGCGGTACGACGCCGCTGGTCATCACGGCATTGATCAGCTGGTCGGGCAGCAACCTGATGCCGGCGTACTACGCGATGGCGGCGGCACTGGTCGGCGTGATCGCGGTGGCCTGCATGAAGGAGACCGCCAACAAGCCGCTGGCGGGGTCGCCCCCGTCGGTGGAGACGAGCGCGGAGGCGGAGGAACTGGTCGCGGCCCAGACGCCGGACCCGAAGTTCTGACCCGTCCTGCACGGGGAATGGCCCGTCCCGCTTCGGTTGCCGCCGAAGCGGGGCGGGCCATTCCACATCTTGTCGGATATCGGACGTGACTCTCCGATAAACGGTTCGTTACTCCGTACGAGGCCGCGAACGGGCGGCCGGATGCGGAGGGGAACGTGCCGGGTCGGTACACGCGCGAGTTGCTCGAAGAGGCGGCTCGCGAGACGACGAACGCCAATGATGCTGTGCGGTGGTGCGGGGGTACGCCTACGCCGGGGAGCCGGAGCCATCTGCGGAAGAAGATGGCTGAGTGGGGCATCGACATCTCGCACTTCGCGACAGGCCGGATCCATCACAGCGAGGCTCGGCTTCGCGAGGTGGTCAGCCAGTCCACCAGCCTCAAAGAGGTCCTCCGGCGTCTTGGCATCAGCCCGGTCGGAGGCAATCACACCCACATCAGCCGACGGATCCGTGCGCTGAGCATTGACACGGCACACTTCTCGCCGCCGCCTCGCCGCCCGAAAGGACGGCCTGGGAATCTGCTGGTTCTGAGGACCCCACTGGACGGACGGACGCCCGGGGAACGGCTCCGCCGAGAGCTCATCCGCACGGGCGTAGAAGAACGATGCACGGTGTGTGGCACGGGCACCGTCTGGAACAACCTGCCGCTCCGGCTCGAGGTGGACCACCGGAACGGGGACTGGTGGGACAATCGGCCCGACAATTTGCGCCTGCTGTGTCCCAACTGTCACGCCATTACGGATACTTACCGCGGTCGCAAGCGGCCGTCCACGTCATGATCAAACACCTCTTCCCACGGTTCGATACCTCTGCCCGAATTGCCACGCGCTCACGGAAACCTGGTGCCGGACGAAGACAGTCGACTCCGAGTCTCGGAGCGGCGGCCTGTCTGTGCCACGAACACCCCTGCCCGCTACGATGGATCCACGTATGCGGCCGTAGCCAAACTGGTATCGGCGGGTGTTTTAGGGGCATCTGGGAGAAATCCTGTGTGGGTTCGAATCCCACCGGCCGCACCGCGCAACAGGCCCGGCTCGCTTCCACAGCGAACCGGGCCTGCGGCGTTCACGGAGAGGGCCTTACCCCACCAACTCCCGCACCACCGGCACCAGCGCCCGGAACGCCTTGCCGCGGTGGCTGATCGCGTTCTTCTCCGCCGGGGTCAGCTCCGCGCAGGTGCGGGTCTCGCCCTCCGGCTGGAGGATCGGGTCGTAGCCGAAGCCGCCCGTGCCGGACGGGGTGTGGCGCAGAGTGCCGAGCAGGCGGCCCTCGACCACGCGTTCCGTGCCGTCCGGGAGGGCGAGGGCGGCGGCGCAGGCGAAGTGGGCCGCGCGGTGGGTGTCGTCGATGTCGGAGAGCTGGGCCAGGAGCAGGTCGAGGTTGGCCTGGTCGTTGCCGTGGGTGCCGGACCAGCGGGCGGAGAAGATGCCGGGGGCGCCGCCGAGTACGTCGACGCAGAGGCCGGAGTCGTCGGCGATGGCGGGATGGCCGGTGGCCTGGGCCAGGGCGTGGGCCTTGAGGAGGGCGTTCTCGGCGAAGGTGACGCCGGTTTCCTTGACGTCGGGGATCTCCGGGTACGCGTCCGCGCCGACGAGTTCGTGAGGCAGGCCTGCGTCGGCGAGGATCGCGTGGAGTTCGGTGATCTTCCCGGCGTTGCGGGTGGCGAGGATGAGGCGGGTCATGGGTCCATTGTCGCCGCCGGGGTGACTGCGTCTTACGGGGTGCAGACCTTTCCGATCTCTGTTGCCGCGTCGGTGACGGGGGTGATGTCGGGGGTGGCGTCGCCCTTGTCGATGGAGTCGCGGACGTTGCCGACGCCGGATTGGAGGTCGTCGACGGCTTTGCTGAGGTCTGCGTTGTCGGTCTTGTCGCCGAGGTTGCCGAGTTCCTTCTCGATCTCGTCGAGTGCTTCGGAGGCCTGGGTGGGGTCGCTGGAGGCGTTGGCGACGGCCTGTTGGAGGTTGTCGACGCTGGTGGCGATGGCGTCGGCGGTGCGGACACAGTCGAGTGTCTTGTCGAGGGCGCTGCAGCCGGCTGCGGCGGTGACGGTGATCAGCGCGGCGGTGATGGCCAGTGCGGTGCGGCGGTGACGTCGGTGGCGCGTGGCCATGGTGTGGTCCTCCCGGGTGCGGATACGCGGACGGGCGCACGGTTCGACCCGTGCGCCCGTATTCGTATCGACGCTGTGCGTGGGGACTTGGTTGCTTCTTTACTCGCCGAGGGTGCGGGCGAGGGCGGCGTTCTGGAGGGCGGTGAGGTCGACGCAGCCGGCGGTGGCGAGGTCGAGGAGTGCGTTGAGTTCCTTGCGGTCGAAGGGCTCGGCCTCGGCGGTGCCCTGGACCTCGACGAAGCGGCCGTCGCCGGTGCAGACGACGTTCATGTCGGTTTCGGCGCGGACGTCTTCCTCGTAGCAGAGGTCGAGGAGGGGGGTGCCGTCGACGATGCCGACGCTGATGGCGGAGACGGTGCCGGTCAGCGGCTTGCGGCCGTGCTTGATGATCTTCTTGCCCTGGGCCCAGGTGATGGCGTCGGCGAGGGCGACGTAGGCGCCGGTGATGGCGGCGGTGCGGGTGCCGCCGTCGGCCTGGAGGACGTCGCAGTCCAGGACGATGGTGTTTTCGCCGAGGGCCTTGTAGTCGATGACGGCGCGCAGGGAGCGGCCGATGAGGCGGCTGATCTCGTGGGTGCGGCCGCCGATCTTGCCGCGTACGGATTCGCGGTCGCCGCGGGTGTTGGTGGAGCGGGGCAGCATGGAGTATTCGGCGGTGACCCAGCCTTCGCCGCTGCCCTTGCGCCAGCGGGGGACGCCTTCGGTGACGGAGGCGGTGCAGAAGACTTTGGTGTCGCCGAAGGAGATGAGTACGGATCCTTCGGCGTGCTTGCTCCATCCGCGTTCGATGGTGACGGGGCGGAGCTGGTCGGGGGTGCGGCCGTCGATACGAGACATGGCGTCGACTTTATCGGGTGCGGGGTGTGGGCCGTTCCAGTGCCGTGGGGGGGTGGGTACGCCGCAGGCCCCGTCCTGGTGGGGCGGGGCCTGTGGGGCTCGGGCCGGGGGCCCGAGGAGTTCAGCGGTGGGTCACATCATGTCTTCGATGTCGGCGGCGATGGGGTCCGCGTCGGTGCCGATGACGACCTGGATCGCGGTGCCCATCTTGACGACGCCGTGGGCTCCGGCGGCCTTGAGCGCGGCTTCGTCGACCTTGCTCGGGTCGATGACCTCGGTGCGGAGGCGGGTGATGCAGCCTTCGACCTCTTCGATGTTCTCGATTCCGCCGAGCCCGGCGACGATCTTCTCAGCCTTGCTGGCCATGGCCTTCTCCCTGGTTCTTCACGTACGTGCGACGGCCCACCATGGGTCCGTTTCGTCACGGTAACGCACGGTTGGCCCAACTTCGCGAGCGAGTAGCCGATCCATCACCAAAGATGACGATCACCGGCGCCCTGTCTTCCGGGCGGGCTCCGCACCGTACCGCAACTGGTCTACACCAGTCTGCAACACCCGCCAAACGTGACCTGCTCCGGGAGGACGCCGATGAGCTCAAGCAGCGCAGCGATCCCACAGAAGAAGTGGTGGAACGGCCTCCTCCAGGGCCTCCAGAAGATGGGGCGCAGCCTTCAGCTCCCGATCGCCGTCCTTCCGGCGGCGGGCATTCTCAACCGGCTCGGCCAGCCGGACGTATTCGGCGACGAGGGTCTCGGCTGGGACAATCTCGCCAAGGTGTTCGCGGCCGCCGGTGGTGCGCTGCTGGACTCGGGGCTGGGCCTGCCGCTGTTGTTCTGCGTGGGTGTCGCGATCGGCATGGCGAAGAAGTCGGACGGGTCGACGGCGTTGGCGGCGGTGACGGGCTTCCTCGTCTACTACGCGGTGCTGCACGCGTTCCCGGTGGACTGCGACCCCGGTTCGACGTTCGTCTCCGGCGGCACCTGGTTCGGTACATGTGTGACGAAGGGCGCCGAGGTCACGGCGGCCGAGTACCAGAACCCCGGGGTGTTCGGCGGCATCCTGATGGGCCTGATGTCGGCCTGGCTCTGGCAGCGGTATCACCGGGTGAAGCTGGTGGACTGGCTGGGCTTCTTCAACGGCCGCCGGCTCGTCCCGATCATCATGGCCTTCGTCGGTCTGCTGTTCGCGGCTCTCTGCGCCTGGCTGTGGCAGCCGGTCGGTGACGCCCTGACCAGCTTCTCCGAGTGGCTGGTGGATCTGGACTGGATGGGCTCGGGCATTTTCGGCATCGCCAACCGTGCCCTGCTCGTCTTCGGCCTCCACCAGTTCCTGAACACGTTCGTCTGGTTCCAGTTCGGGGACTTCACGAAGCCCGACGGCACGGTGGTGCACGGTGACATCAACCGGTTCCTGGCGGGTGACCCGACGGCCGGTCAGTTCACGACGGGCTTCTTCCCGATCATGATGTTCGCGCTGCCTGCGGCGGCGCTGGCGATCTATCACTGCGCGAAGCCGCATCGCCGCAAGGCGGTCGGCGGCATGATGATCTCGGTCGGCCTGACGTCGTTCGTGACGGGGATCACGGAGCCGATCGAGTACTCGTTCCTCTTCGTCGCGCCTCTGCTGTACGCGATCCATGCGGTGCTGACCGGTGTGTCGATGGCGGTGACGTGGGCGCTCGGGGTGAAGGACGGTTTCAGCTTCTCCGCGGGTCTGATCGACTACGTCATCAACTGGAGTCTGGCGACGAAACCCTGGCTGATCATTCCGATCGGGCTGGCGTTCGCCGCCGTGTATTACGTGATCTTCCGGTTCGCGATCACCAGGTTCGACCTCCAGACGCCGGGCCGCGAGCCCGACGAGGTGGAGGAGGAGATCGAGAAGAACCTCACGAAGTAGCTGCTCCGACCAGGGCTTATGCCCTGGCCGGCCATGGCCCTCGGACCTCCGGTCCGGGGGCCTTCGGCATGTCACTGTGCGTGCGTGATGGCTGCTGCGAAGTAGTCGGAATTTGCAGGTTCCTTATCTAACCCTCACCGTGCTACAACTGGTCTACACCACTCAGTGGTCCAGACCACGTGACGTTTCGAACGTCGCGTTCCTCGAGTCGTCGCCCACCCAAACACCCTGTCCCTGGCGGCGCCTTGCCTACTGGAGGAAGTTGATGAGTACGGCCACCGCCACGGCGGCCCCCGCGAAGAAGCGGGGCTCCGGCCTGTTCCAGGGCCTGCAGAAGGTGGGACGCAGCCTCCAGCTGCCGATCGCCGTGCTGCCGGCCGCGGGCATTCTGCTCCGTCTCGGCCAGCCCGACGTCTTCGGAGCCGAGGGCCTCGGCTGGGGCAAGGTCGCCACGGTCTTCGCGACCGCCGGTGACGCGGTCTTCGCCAACCTGCCGCTGCTGTTCTGCGTCGGTATCGCGATCGGCTTCGCCAAGAAGGCCGACGGCTCCACCGCGCTCGCGGCCCTCGTCGGCTTCCTGGTCTACAAGAACGTGCTGACCGCGTTCCCGACCTCCGACGCCGTCGTCAACACGACGGCCAACAAGGGCGTCGACGTCGCGGCGACGTACAACGACCCCAAGGTCTTCGGCGGCATCATCATGGGCCTCCTGGCTGCCGTCATATGGCAGCGCTACCACCGCACCAAGCTGGTGGACTGGCTCGGCTTCTTCAACGGCCGCCGCCTCGTCCCGATCATCATGGCCTTCGTCGGCACCATCATGGGCGTCCTCTTCGGCCTGGTCTGGGAGCCGATCGGCGACCTCATCACCAACTTCGGTGAGTGGATGACCGGTCTGGGTGCTGTCGGTGCCGGCATCTTCGGTGTCGTCAACCGCGCCCTGCTGCCGGTCGGTATGCACCAGTTCGTGAACACGGTGGCCTGGCAGGAGATCGGTTCCTTCAAGGACTCCGCGGGCGGCATGTGGCACGGCGACCTGCCGCGCTTCTTCCACGGTGACCCCACCTCCGGTCAGTTCATGTCCGGCTTCTTCCCGATCATGATGTTCGCGCTGCCGGCCGCCGCCCTGGCGATCACGCACTGCGCCCGCCCCGAGCGCCGCAAGGCCGTCGGCGGCATGATGATGTCCCTCGCGCTGACCTCCTTCGTCACCGGCATCACGGAGCCGATCGAGTTCGCGTTCATGTTCATCGCGCCGCTGCTGTACGTGATCCACGCCGTGCTGACTGCCGTCTCGATGGCCGTCACCTGGGGTCTGGGTGTCCACCACGGCTTCAGCTTCTCCGCCGGTGCGATCGACTACTTCTTGAACTGGAACCTGGCGACCAAGCCCTGGATGATCATCCCGATCGGCCTCGTCTTCGCGGCGATCTACTACGTGGTCTTCCGCTTCGCCATCACCAAGTTCAACCTCACCACCCCGGGCCGCGAGCCCGAGGAAGAGGTCGAGGACCTGACCAAGGCGTAAGCCCGGTCCGTGGCACCACAGCTCGAAGCCCTCACCTTCCCGGCGGAAGGTGAGGGCTTCGTCGTGCGTGCGCCCGCCGAAGGGCCGAAGGGCCTAGATCTCGTAGACCGCGCCCGGGACCGCGAGTTCCGTCGGGCCGTCGAAGACCTCGCGGGCGTCGGAGAGGTTGCGGCCGGCGTCGGTCCACGGCGGGATGTGGGTGAGGACCAGGCGGCCCACCTGTGCACGGGAGGCGAGCTCGCCCGCTTCCCGGCCGTTGAGGTGGAGGTCCGGGATGTCCTCCTTGCCGTGGACGAACGACGCCTCGCAGAGGAAGAGGTCGGCGCCCTCCGCCAGCTCGTCCAGGGCCTCGCAGATGCCGGTGTCGCCGGAGTACGTGAGCGAGCTGCCGCCGTGCTCGATGCGGATGCCGAACGTGTCGACGGGGTGGCAGAGCTTCTCCGTACGGACCGAGAAGGGGCCGATCTCGAACGAGCCCGGCTTCAGGGTGTGGAAGTCGAAGACTTCGCTCATCGCGTGGTCGGACGGGGTGTCGGCGTGCGCGGTGGTGAGCCGCTGCTCCGTGCCGTCGGGGCCGTAGACCGGGATGCGGGCCGGGCGTCCGCCGTCGTGCGGGTAGTACCGGACGACGAAGTACGCGCACATGTCGATGCAGTGATCGGCATGGAGGTGGCTGAGGAAGATGGCGTCGAGGTCGTAGAGACCGACGTGGCGCTGCAGCTCGCCGAGGGCGCCGTTGCCCATGTCGAGGAGCAGCCTGAAGCCGTCGGCCTCTACGAGGTAGCTCGAGCATGCCGATCCCGCGGACGGGAACGAGCCGGAGCAGCCGACGACGGTGAGCTTCATGGAGCGTGAACCTCCGAGACGTGGGAACGGGGAGGGTTCGTGCGGTTCGTTGAGCGTAAGGCGCGAAAGAGCCGGTCGCTCCTTCGGAGTGTGTCGTTGTGGGGGAACTCACCTGTGCTGTCACCGGTTCGATGGAAGGGGACGCGAAACAAGCCCCTCCGGTGATCGAGGAGCGGGGGTCCGGGGCGGAGCCCCCGGGAACGGCGAACGCCGGGGGCCCGGACCTGTGTGGTCTGGGCCCCCGGCGTTCGGGAGGCTGAAAGCGTGGGCGCTACGCCCAGAGCTGTCCCTGCAGTGTTTCGATAGCCGCCTCTGTCGTCGGGGCGGTGTAGACGCCCGTCGACAGGTACTTCCAGCCGCCGTCCGCGACGACGAAGACGATGTCGGCGCTCTCGCCGGCCTTGACGGCCTTGTTGCCGACGCCGATCGCCGCGTGGAGTGCGGCGCCGGTGGAGACGCCCGCGAAGATGCCCTCCTGCTGGAGGAGTTCGCGGGTGCGGGTGACTGCGTCGGCGGATCCGACGGAGAAGCGGGTGGTGAGGACGGAGGCGTCGTAGAGCTCGGGGACGAAGCCCTCGTCGAGGTTGCGCAGGCCGTAGACGAGGTCGTCGTAACGCGGTTCGGCGGCGACGATCTTGATGCCGTCGACGTGTTCGCGCAGGTAGCGGCCGACGCCCATGAGCGTGCCGGTGGTGCCGAGGCCGGCCACGAAGTGGGTGATCGACGGGAGGTCGGCGAGGATCTCGGGGCCGGTGGTGGCGTAGTGGGCGCCCGCGTTGTCGGGGTTGCCGTACTGGTAGAGCATCACCCAGTCGGGGTGCTCGGCCGCGAGTTCCTTGGCGACGCGGACGGCGGTGTTGGAGCCGCCCGCCGCCGGGGAGGAGATGATCTCGGCGCCCCACATGGCGAGCAGGTCGCGCCGCTCCTGGGAGGTGTTCTCCGGCATCACGCAGACGATGCGGTAGCCCTTGAGCTTGGCCGCCATGGCGAGGGAGATGCCGGTGTTGCCGCTGGTGGGTTCGAGGATGGTGCAGCCGGGGGTGAGCCGGCCGTCCTTCTCGGCCTGCTCGACCATGTGGAGCGCGGGGCGGTCCTTGATCGAGCCGGTGGGGTTGCGGTCCTCCAGCTTGGCCCAGATGCGGACGTCGTCCGCCGGTGACAGCCGCGGCAGGCGGACGAGCGGGGTGTTGCCCACTGCGGCGAGCGGGCTGTCATAGCGCATCAGTTCATGCCGCCGGCGACGGCCGGGAGGATGGTGATGTTGTCGCCGTCGCTGAGCTTGGTGGAGATGCCGTCGAGGAAGCGGACGTCCTCGTCGTTGAGGTAGACGTTGACGAAGCGGCGGAGCTGTTCGCCGTCGACGATGCGCTCACGGATGCCGGTGTGGCGGCTCTCCAGGTCCGTGAAGAGGTCGGCGAGGGTGTCCCCGTTGCCCTCGACGGCCTTGGCGCCGTCGGTGTAGGTGCGGAGGATGGTCGGGATGCGGACCTCGATGGCCATGGCGTGGGCTCCTGTCGAAGCGGAGTGGTGGCGGTCGGCGTACGGCGCGCGGCTCTGCCCCCGCGCAGGGAGTGGTACGTGAAGGGCGGCGTCCGGTGGGGCGGCGCCGGGCCTCGGCCCGGCTCAGGCCTCGCGGCCGGCGGTCCGGTGGTTCGTACAGATCGCGCTGGCGAGTCGGCACAGGTCGACGTGCAGGCGCGCCACGAGCAGCGTGCCCGGCGTCTTGTCGCTCACGTCATGGGGAACCATGGGCTCATCGTATCGATTCCCGGTCCGGGATCCGGCATGTGATCTCACCTGATGGATGGTTTGTGTTCGACAGGTGGACAGGACCGGATGCGTGGCCCTGTCCGTCTGCCGCGGGAGGGTGCTGGTGCCGAGGTCAGGACGCGGGGTGCGCGGCGACGACCTCGACGTCTTCCTCGGTGATTTCGCCGTCCACGATGCGGTACGAGCGGAACTGGAAGGGCCCCGCCTCGTCGGCGTCGGCGGTCGACACGAGGACATAGTGGGCGCCGGGTTCGTTGGCGTACGTGACGTCGGTGCGGGAGGGGTAGGCCTCGGTCGCGGTGTGGGAGTGGTAGACGATCACCGGTTCCTCGTCCCGGTCGTCCATGTCGCGGTAGAGCTTGAGGAGGTCGGCCGAGTCGAATTCGTAGAACGTGGGCGAGCGGGCCGCGTTGAGCATGGGGATGAAGCGTTCGGGGCGGCCGGTTCCGGCGGGCCCGGCGACCACGCCGCACGCCTCGTCGGGGTGGTCGGCGCGGGAGTGCGCGACGATCTGGTCGTACAGCGCCTGGGTGATGGTCAGCATGGCGCCCAGGATAGGACGACGGGCCCCTGCGTACCGAGGAGTGGTACGAAGGGGCCCGCATCGTGGAATCGGCCCCCCTTCGGGGGCCTGTGGCTCAGCGGCCGGCGAAGGCCTTGTTCTCGGGGTTGCGGGCCTTGAGGACCAGGTAGGAGACGCCGAGGATCAGGGCCCACAGCGGGGCGCAGTAGAGCGAGATCCTGGTGTCCTTGTCGATGCCCATCATGACGATGACCACGCCGATGAACACGAGGGCGAAGACGCTGGTGTACGGGGCTCCGGGGGCCCGGAAGGTGGACTGCGGGAGGGCTCCGCGGTCGGCGAGGCGACGGTAGCGGAGCTGGCTGACGAGGATCATGATCCAGGCCCACATGCCGGAGATGGTGGCGAAGGAGACGACGTAGGTGAAGGCGTCACCGGGCCACTGGTAGTTGATCCAGACGCCGACGAGCATGAGGGCGGCGGAGACGGTGGTGCCGATGAGGGGTGTGCCGCTCTTCGTCAGCCGGGTGAAGAACTTGGGGCCCTGTCCGTTGAGCGCGAGGTCGCGCAGCATGCGGCCGGTGGAGTACATGCCGGAGTTGCAGGACGAGAGTGCGGCGGTCAGGACGACGAAGTTGACGATGCCCGCGCCGAGGCCGAGGCCCATCTTCTTGAAGGCTTCGACGAACGGGGAGACGTCCGGTGAGAACTCGGTCCAGGGGACGACCGAGAGGATCATGATGAGGGCGCCGACGTAGAAGACGGCGATGCGCCACGGCACGGTGTTGATGGCCTTGGGCAGGACGGTCTTGGGGTCCTTGGACTCGCCTGCGGTGACGCCGACGAGTTCGACGGCGAGGAAGGCGAACATCACGATCTGCAGGGTCATCAGGGTGCCCTTGATGCCGTGCGGGAAGAAGCCGCCGTCGGACCACAGGTGGGTGACGGATGCGGTGTCGCCGGCGTCGGAGAAGCCGAGGGTGAGAATTCCTGCGCAGATCAGGATCATGCCGACGATGGCGGTGACCTTGACCATGGAGAACCAGAATTCGAGTTCCCCGAACAGCTTTACGGAGATCAGGTTCACGCCGTACAGGATGATCGTGAAGATCAGTGCGGACACCCATTGCGGAATGTCGAACCAGAACGTCATGTACTGGGCTGCTGCGGTGACTTCGGTGATTCCGGTGACGACCCAGAACAGCCAGTAGGTCCAGCCGGTGACGAAGCCGGCGAAGGGGCCGATGAATTCGCGGGCGTACTCCGAGAAGGAGCCGGAGACCGGGCGGTACATGAGGAGTTCACCCAGTGCCCGCATGATGAAGAAGATCACCAGGCCTGCGATGGCGTACGCCAGGATGAGGCTGGGGCCCGCCTTGGCGATGGCTTTGCCCGCGCCGAGGAAGAGGCCGGTGCCGATGGCTCCGCCGATCGCGATCATCTGGATCTGGCGGGCGCCGAGTGCTCTCTGATAGCCCTCGGCGGAAGTGGTGGCATCCGCGGCTGCGGCGTGCGGGCCTTCTTGTCCCTTGTCGTCGACCTGCGCCGATGTCATGTGGTGCGCCTTTCTCCACGCTGATCCGCGCCTTTCGGCCGCGGATCAGGTCCTGATCCCCCCGGATATGGATGGAGTGCCACCGGCGGTCGCCGGCTCGTAGCGCCTACCCGGGAACAGGGGTGGCGTCCCCGAGTGGTCGTGAAGATTTATCACGGGCACATCGGCGACCCATCGGACATTATGTGGCGCACACCACAGGAAAAAGCGGACAACGGTGTCCTGGTGCTGCAAAAAAGACCGATCAGGTGACTCGATCGTTATTCGGATTTGAGCGTCCGTTGAGCGAACACAGAGCAGTCCCGCAGGTGCGTCGCGTTATGACATCAGCGTTTCGACAAGTGTTTCCTGGAGCGCTCCCAGCCAGAGGTAGGCCATGACCATGGGCTTGCGCGGGTCGCTGTCGGGCAGCCGGTAGAGGGAGCCGTCCTCGCCGCCGTCCTCGTCGGAGACCTCCAGGCGGGTGCCGATGGTGAGCCGGAGGTCGTTGAGGGAGCCCAGCCAGCTGCGGCATTCGTCGGCGGTGAGGGTGAGCACGGCGGCGCCGCCCGCCCGTCGCCCACCACCCTCGCCGGAGTCGCTGCGCGACGCCCCTCCCGGTTGCGGGGTGAGCGCGTCGAGGGTGCGGACGACGACGAGGGCGTCGTCGCGCTTGCGGGTGCGCAGGTCGTTCTCGGTGAAGCGACGGAACTCGGCGGACGCGGCGCGCAGTTCGGTGTCGTCGTCGCCGTAGGCCTCGGGGAAGAGGCGGGCCAGGGCGGGGTCGGTGGGCGGTTCGCTGGGGCCCTCGGCGAAGAGGGCGGCGAGCGGGTCCTCGCCCTCGGCGGGTTCGTCGCCGGGGCCGATGAGTTCGAGCAACTGGACGGCGAGGGAGCGCAGGATCGCGATCTCCACCTCGTCGAGCGCGACGGCCGCGCCGCCGCCGGGGGTGGCCTCGAAGTGGCCGGCCATGGGTTCTCTCCGATGGTGGTCGGGCGGGGCGGGTGTGCTGGACGCTGCGGTGCGGGTGTCAGTTCCGGTCCTGGGTGAGGGTGGCCCACAGTCCGTAGCCGTGCATGGCCTGTACGTCGCGTTCCATCTCTTCGCGGCTGCCGCTGGAGACGACGGCGCGGCCCTTCTGGTGGACGTCGAGCATCAGCTTGTGCGCCTTGTCCTTGGAGTAGCCGAAGTAGGCCTGGAAGACATAGGTCACGTAGCTCATGAGGTTGACCGGGTCGTTGTGGACCAGCGTCACCCAGGGGACGTCGGGCTCGGGGACAACGAGGTTCTCCTCGGCCGATTCGGGACGTTCGATCTCTACGGGGGCGACGCTCACCTACCCCATGCTGCCACTCGGGAGGGTGCATCGCACAAACGGGGCCGGTGGCGCGGCGGGCCCGACACCCCCATCTCGTCACTTTGACGAAATAGGGGTAGCATCCCCGGCATGAACTCAGCGGACCTTGGGCGACGGGTCGGTGTGCCGTCGACCGCGCTCTTCACCGACCAGTACGAGCTCACGATGGTGCAGGCCGCACTGAAGGCCGGCACCGCCGACCGGCGCTCGGTCTTCGAGGCGTTCACCCGCCGGCTGCCCGAGGGGCGGCGCTACGGCGTCGTCGCGGGCATCGGGCGGGTCCTGGACGCGGTGGAGAACTTCCACTTCGACGACGAGATGCTCACCTTCCTGCGCGACCAGAACGTCGTCGACGGGCCCACGCTCGCCTATCTGGCCGATTACCGCTTCAGCGGCGACATCTGGGGCTACCCGGAGGGCGAGGTGTACTTCCCGGGCTCGCCGATCCTGCGGGTCGAGGGCTCCTTCGCCGAGTGCGTGCTGCTGGAGACGGTGATCCTTTCGATCCTCAACCACGACTCGGCGATCGCCGCCGCGGCCTCGCGGATGTCGGCGGCGGCGGGCGGGCGCGGCCTGATCGAGATGGGCGCCCGGCGCACCCACGAGCTCTCGGCGGTGGCCTCGGCCCGTGCCGCGTACATCGGCGGCTTCGACACCACGTCCGACCTGGCCGCGGGCTTCCGCTACAACATCCCGACGGTCGGCACGAGCGCCCACGCCTTCACCCTGCTGCACGACTCCGAGCGCGACGCGTTCCGGGCCCAGGTCGACTCGCTGGGCCGGGACACGACGTTGCTCGTCGACACGTACGACGTCACCGCGGCGGTCCGTACGGCGGTCGAGGTGGCCGGGACGGAGCTGGGTGCGGTCCGGATCGACTCGGGCGACCTGCTGCTGGTCGCGCACCGGGTTCGCCAGCAGCTGGACGAGCTGGGCGCCACCGGGACGAAGATCGTGGTGACGTCGGACCTGGACGAGTACGCCATCGCGTCGCTGGCCGCGGCGCCGGTGGACGCGTACGGGGTGGGCACGCAGCTGGTGACCGGCAGCGGGCACCCCACCTGCTCGATGGTCTACAAGCTGGTGGCCCGCGCCTCCTCGGCCGATCCGGCGGACGAGCTGCGGCCGGTGGCGAAGAAGTCGCTGGGCGCGAAGTCCTCGAAGGGCGGCCGCAAGTGGGCGGCGCGCCGGCTGGACGAGGACGGAGTGGCCGAGGCCGAGGTGATCGGCACCGGTCCGGTCCCGGCGGAGCTGGCCGGCCGGCAGTTGCTGGTGGAACTGGTCAGGGACGGCGAGGTGGTCGCACGCGAGCCGCTGGACGCGGCACGGGAGCGGCACATCGCGGCGCGGGCGGGGCTGCCGATGTCCGCGATGCAGTTGTCGCGGGGCGAGCCGGTGCTGCCCACCGAGTACGTGTGACGGGGCGGTGCGGGGGGCCGGGGCCGCCCGGTGATCGCTTTGTCCTCAATGGCCGGACGGGCTCGCTTTTGCCTGGACGTGCTTGATTTGCGCGGGCACCCCCTCCCTAAGCCGCGCCGGATTCTCTAGGCTCGGTGCCACCCCCGTAACCGCCGCCCCCTCCCCCACCGAAGAAGGACACCCGCCATGCACCGCGCCTTGATCGTCGTGGACGTCCAGAACGACTTCTGCGAGGGCGGGAGCCTCGCGGTGGCCGGGGGCGCCGATGTCGCCGCCGCCATCACCGACCTGATCGGTGAGGCCCAGCCGGGCTACCGGCACGTGGTGGCCACCCGTGACCACCACATCGACCCGGGTGACCACTTCTCGCAGCACCCGGACTTCGAGCACTCCTGGCCCGTGCACTGCGTCGCCGGTACGGAAGGGGTGGGCTTCCACCCCAATTTCGCCCCCGCGGTCGCCTCCGGGGCGATCGACACCGTCTTCGACAAGGGTGCGTACGCCGCCGCGTACAGCGGCTTCGAGGGGCAGGACGAGAACGGTGCCGGGCTGGCCGAGTGGCTGCGCGACCGTGGGGTCACCGAGGTCGACGTGGTCGGAATCGCGACCGACCACTGTGTCCGGGCCACCGCGCTCGACGCCGTCCGTGAGGGCTTCGCCACGCACGTACTGCTGGATCTGACCGCGGGCGTCGCCGAGGCGACGACGGACCGGGCGCTGGCCGAGCTGCGGGACGCGGGCGTGGTGCTCTCCGGCAAGCCGGTGGTCTGAGAAGCGGGTCCGGGGCTCGGCCCGTCAGCTCTGCCGGGCCGGCAGAGCGGGCCTCAGCAGGGCTCGTATCGGGTGCCAGAGCTCCTGGGCCCGCTCGGGTCTCGCGCGCCACAGGAGGCCGTCGGGGTGGTGCAGGACGGCGGTGATCTCGTCCGGGGTGGGCGGCTCCGCGTTGCCGCGGAGGTAGACGGCGCGCAGGCCCAGATTGCGCAGCCGGGTCAGTGCGCGGGCCCGGTTGGCCGCGTGCACCAGGACGCGTACCGGGGTGTCCGGTCCCACGCCTCCCGCCGGACTCGGCAGTGTGATCGCGACGACCACACTGCCGTTCGGCAATTTGCTGAATCCTCCGCCTGCCATGCTCCGCGCTCCCCCGTGAGACGTCGTGTCAATAAGAATCCGAACAAGAGGCACCTAAACACGATCGGCCGCCGCCCGCTAGAGGGCGACGGCCGATCATGCTTTGACCTGCTGTTTTACCGGATTACTTGTGCGAGGGACCCACGCGGACGGTCACCGTGGAGCCGCTGAGCGGCTCGTTGATGATCGAGATCCGGGTGTTGGTGTCAGTTACCTGCACGCTGCCGGTCTCGTTCTCCTCGTACCAGTAGGTGCCCTTGTGGTCGTCGAAGACCGGAACGCCGAGCTGCGGCTTGATCTTCTTGGCCACGTCACCGTTGTGGAGCGTGAAGCCGTCGGTGGGGTACCAGCTGAACGGGGCGTCGAACGGCTGGATCTTGTTGCGGATGACCGTGCCGTCCGCCCACGTCAGCGGCTTGGCGTGCGCGTCGATCGGCAGGATCAGGCCGTGACCCGGGTGGGTCGAGACGTTGTTGTCCTTCTGCGAGCTGTCCCACAGCCAGATGAGCAGGCCGTTCTGGTACGGGTAGTGCTCGACCCAGTCCGGACGGGTCTTGGAGAACCCGAAGTTGTACGGGCCGACCTTGAGGGTCTGGTCGTACGAGACGTACTGGCGGTTCTCCGCGATGTAGCGCTGCGGGTAGTCCTTGGTGAAGGACGAGCCCACCCGGGAGAAGCCCTTGGCGGTCCAGCCGTTGTCGTCGCCCTCGGCGTTGTCCGTGAAGAGCGCGGCACCGTCGGCGTTGACCGCGATGATGTCGGCCGCGAAGCCGACGCCGCCCGCGCCGCCGTCCGTGGTGTAACGGAAGCGGATGTCGATCTTCTTGCCGGCGTAGCCGTCCAGCGAGTACGAGAGCTTCTGGTACTTGCCGGAGACGTCGGTCAGGGCCGGCTTGTCACTGGCGTCGCGCGGGATGGCCTTGCCGTCGGCGGTGCCGTCGAGCGCGGTCCAGCTGGTGCCGCCGTTGTCCGAGACCTCGGTGTAGAGGTAGTCGTAGTCGGCCTCGATGTCCCACCAGCCCGAAAGGTCCAGGGACGCCTTGGACTTGCCGGTCAGGTCGACCGAGCGGGACAGGGTGTTGTTGAGGTTGTCACCCATGTCGCTCCACCACTGCTTGGCGCCCTCGGCGGGCGTCGTGACGGCGGTGGTGACGGCCTTGTCGGGCAGCTCGACGACGAGTGCCTGCTTGTTCTTGGTGTTGTACTCGGACACACCCAGCTTGTGGGTGGACTTCGTCGCGGCCTTGGCCACGTCGTAGTCCAGCCAGCCCAGCTGGAACTTGTCCCAGGCGGTCATGTCGCCGGGCAGGTCACCGATGCTGTTCTTACCGGTGCCGAGCCAGGAACCGGCCGACATCAGCGACCAGAAACCGACCGAGTTCTCGGCGGTGTTGGTCGTGTCGTACAGGTCCGGCAGACCGAGGTCGTGGCCGTACTCGTGGGCGAAGACGCCCAGGCCGCCGTTCTCGGGCTGTGCGGTGTAGTCGCCGACCCAGATGCCGGTGTCACCGATCTGCGTGCCGCCGGCCTTGTTCTCGCCCGGGCCGGTCGCGCCGGCGTTGGTGCCGTAGGCGTACCAGCGGTGCGCCCAGATGGCGTTCTTGCCCTCGGCGCCGCCGCCCGCGGACTCGTCCTCGCCGGCGTGCACGATCTGGAAGTGATCGATGTAGCCGTCGGGCTCGTTGAAGTTGCCGTCGTTGTCGAAGTCGTAACGGTCCCACTGGTCGTACTGGGAGAGATCGGCCTTGATCTGCTCGGGCGTACGGCCCTTGGCCTTCTGGTCGGCGGCCCAGGCGTTCACGCCGTCCTTGATCATGTCCCAGGCGTTGGCGCAGTTGCTCGAACCGCAGTAGTTCGAGCCGTAGCGGGCCTCGTTGTACGGGACCTTGACCCAGTCGGAGACCTCGCCCTCGACCGAGTAGCGCCCGGAGGACGTCTTCTCGTAGTACGTCTTGAGCGAGTTCTTGCCGGCGCCCTCGCCGAAGTACAGGTCCTGGAAGTGGGCCTGGTTGTAATCGGCCTGCCAGGCGGTGCTGTTGTCCTTCGCGGGGTCCGGCTTGGCTATCTTGTTGTGCGCCGGTCCCGGCGTGCCGCCGTACTTCGGGACGGCGGGCTTGGGGCCGTCGCCGTCCGGGTCGAACATGGTCGTGTTGTCGACCTGGTCGCCGAACTCCACCAGGACGGTGAAGATCTTGTCGGTCTTCTCCCGGCCGAGCTCGACGTACTTCTTGTCATCGAGCTTGACGACCTTGGAACCGCCGCGCGTCGACACCGTCTTGTCGCCGGATATGACCTGTTCCAGAGCGGCCTGACGCTGGGCGTCCTGCTGCTTGCTGAACGGGCCGTCCAGATCGTGTGCGTTGCCCTTGGCCGACCCCGGGTCCCGGCGGTCTATGGCGGAGGCGGCAGTGCCTGACGCCTGGTCATCTGCCTGAGCGGTGGCGAAGGCGGATGCGGTGGCGGCGGTCGCGGCCATGGCCACGACAACCGCCCCGGTGCGAAGCGCCCGTCTTTTAATGATCACGTGATGCAGTCCTCCCCGGCGCCCGCGGCTGCGGCCTCGGAGGTGTGAAGGGGCCGCGCGCGGAAACGCGCCACAAGTGACGACATTTGACCGGAGTTACAGAAGAAAAGACAGACCTTGACTTGAACATACCAAGTGCACTATGCAGGAGCGCATTTCCGTTATCCGGACGATCGATCCACCCCCGACCGGCGCGCCAACGCGCCCCATCGGCGCGCGAGATGACTCCGTGCGCCCCCTGTGCAACGGTACCGTGGGTTAGGTGACGCTTACCACCCGTTCCGCTCGGGCATCCACCGTCGTAGAGTCACTCGACAGCGAGACCGTGTCGAGAGACCGCCCATCCGACGTCCCGAGGACGGATACCGCCATGCCGCGTCCCACTGCTGCACAGCTCTCCTACGGTTCGGTGACCGTCGTCTTCTCGACCCTCGCCATGCTGCTGCTGTCCCGGACCGAATCGGGCATCGGCATCGCCGTCATCGGTACGGCCGCGCTCGCGCTCGGTCTGCTGGTGGCCGTCACCGTTCCCCGGCCGGCACGCCCGAACACGGCGAAAGCGGCGAGGACGGGTGCCACGGTGTCCGCACACCGTGACACCGTCCCCGCCGCCGCCGAACCCGAGGGCCGCACCCCCGGCCCCGTACAGAGCAGGATCCCGGCCGCACGCGCCGCATCGGAGCGGGTGGGCGAGCACTCGCTGCGGCGCTGACCGTCGCCGCCGGGAGGGTGCCGACGCCCTCCCGGCGATCTGTCAGTTGGTGACCACCACCACCGTCTTGGGCGCCTTGTCCTGGAGACCCTGCTTGTACGGCTTGTCCGTGAACATCAGCACGATGTTGATCAGCCACCACAGGCACGGGCAGCACAGCAGCGCCGGCACCCACAGCACCACGGCCCGCAGGAACGCACTGCCGGTGTCCGGCACCCTGCCGTCGTTCAGCATCGCGACGCGCAGCTTCAGCAGCCGCTTGCCCAGGGTGCGGCCGTCCTTGTGCGTGAAGTACGTGTCGTACGCGACGTAGGCCACCAGGGCGATCAGCGACCAGAGCAACTGATGCCCGCTGTAGGTCTGGGCGAAGACGTCACTGACGTTGTCGTCGTCGTTGTTGTCCGACATCTCGACCGCGCCGCCCCAGGGCAGCGAGATCAGGTACAGCGGGATCGAGATGATCAGGAAGTCGATCAGCCGGGCCAGGATCCGCTTGCCGGGCTCGGCGAGCGGTGGCATGCCGGCCAGCGGATCCGTTCCGCCGTACTGGCCGCCGCCGTACGGACCGGGGTCGTAAGGCGGTGGGGGCGGCGGCGCGCTGCCGTAGGGCGAGCCCGATGACGGCGGCGGCTGGGACCCGTGCGGCTTCTTGGAGAACGGGTCGTCCTCGGGCGGCTGACCGGACGTCGGCTGATCGTTGCTCATGCGGGCAGTGCACCTCGCCCCACGGGCGCCCGCAACGGCTCAGGTGCGTTCGGGGGAACGGATTCCGTCCGACGGCCCTCACCCGAAGGGCCGTCAGCCGTACGGGTCGCTCCCCGGTCCGCTTCGGTACGCCACCTCAGCCCGCGACGAAGGTGCGGGCCGCCTTGTCGTGCCAGCACTGGCGCCACGGCCGGTCGATCAGGCACCAGAGCACATTGACCACGCCGATGGCCAGCAGGCCCAGCACCCCGTAGACCAGCCAGCGGCGCAGGGCGGCACCGAAGCCGGGCGCGTCGTGGGACTCGATGTCCCGTACGTCGAGTCCGCAGAGCTTCTTGCCGAGCGTACGACCCCACTTCGCGGTCGGCAGCACTTCCAGGAGGACGCCCAGCACCAGGAAGAGGCCGAGAACCGTACCGGCCAGCGAGGCCGTGGTGGAGTCCAGCAGCCAGACGGTGACGGTCTCGCCGGACAGCTTGGCCGCGTCGATCTTCTCGTTGACGTGGTCCGTCGCCCGGGCCGCGAGCGGCACGGCGGCAGCGCCGACGAACGCGCCGAGCACGACCGTGTCGATGAGCCGGGCGGCGAACCGCTTGCCGAGCGCCGCCGGGCGGGCCGCCGTCCGGGCCGCGGCGAGCTGCTGGAAGTGGTCGTCGACCGGGGGCTTCCAGGGCACGACGGGCTGGTCGGGCTGCGGTGCCTGCTGGGACTGCTGCGGGAACGCGGGCCGTTGTTGCTGTGCGGGCGCCTGCGGCTGCGGCCGGGCGTTCTGTTCGGGCCGGGCCAGCTGATGCGCCTGCTGCGCCCAGGAGGTGGAGCCGCCGCCGGGGCCGGGCGTGAGCGGGCTGTTGAGCGCCGCGGGGGCCGGGGCGGGCGCGGGGGCCTGCGCGGCGGGCTGCGGGGCGGCGGGCGCGGCCGGTGCGGTGCCCGGGGTGATCGCACGGATCGTCAGCGTGCCGTCCTCGGGCGGCTGCTGCGCATCACGGGGGCCCGGCGCCCTGCCGCCCGGTCCCACGGCGCGGATCGTGACGGTGCCGTCGGCGGGAGGGCGCGACGCGTCACCGGTTCCGCCGCCGGAGCGGGCGGAGCGGCCCGGACGGTCGACCCGGATGGCGACGGTGTTCTCGGGGGGCTGGCCGCTGCCGTCGCGCATGCCCGGCAGTGCGCCGCGGGTGGGGTCCGCGGGTGCGGGACGGCGCGGGTCGGCGGGGGCCCGGCCCGCAGGTCCGGCACCGCCGGGGGCGCCGGCGTCCGGCGTACCGCCCGCGGGCGTCCGCGGACCGGCCTCCGCCGGCCCGTCCTGGGGTGCGGGTGCGGGCGCGCCGCCCCAGGAGACCCGCCGGTCGCGTTCGCCGCCGAAGCCGGTCTGCCGGGAGGCGTCGGCCTGCCAGGCGGTGGCGGGTTCGGGGCGGTTCCCCTCGTACGGCCCCTCGTCGAAGAAGACCGGGCCGGTCTCGTCCACCGCGGCGGTTCCGGGCGCGGCGGCGTACGGCGCGGCCTCCTCCCCGGCGGGTGCCGTGGGCAGGGGCTCGCCCTGCTGCGGGGCGGGCCGGCTGGTGCCGGGCACCCACGAAGCGCCGTTCCAGTACCGGACGTATCCGGGAATGGACGGGTCGGGGTAGTACCCCTCGCGGGGGCTGTCGTCACCGGGTGCCGGGGTTGGGGCGCTCATCACCGTGGTCCCGTATCTCTTCGAGGCCTTGGACCGGCCGGCGGTCGGGGGCGGCGTCGCCCACCCCCCAATTGCCGGTCGGTCCCAATACAAGGGTCCACATCTATCAGACGCCCGCCCGCCACCGGGCCGGTCCTGGTGTTTGGGCCACTTTCCGGTCCCTCCGAAATATCTTTCCCGAAGTCGCGTAATGGATGGCGGGGAGGGCGCTCTCTCCCTGTGCGGGCGGTCGTGCGACCGGCCCACAGGCATCGAAAGGACGCACCTCATGAACACCGTCGTGGAACGAGAGCTGGAGCTCAAGCTGGTCCTGTCGCCCGAGCGCAGCATTCCCGTGCCCGCCCGGCTGACGTATCGCACCGAGGATCCCTACGCCGTGCACATCACCTTCCACATCGGTTCGGACGCCCCCGTTCACTGGACGTTCGCCCGCGATCTGCTGGTCGAGGGGGTGTTCCGGCCGTGCGGGCACGGGGACGTGCGGATCTGGCCCACCAAGGTCGACGGGCGCAGCGTCATCTGCGTGGCACTGACCTCGCCCGACGGCAACGCCCTGCTGGAGGTGCCGTCGGCCGCGGTGGCCACCTGGGTGGAACGGACTCTGGGCGTCGTTCCGCCGGGTACGGAGTCCGGGCGGCTCGGCATCGACGAGGCGCTGGCCGAGCTGCTCGCGCCGCTGCCGGCCGACGACCTGTGGATGAGCGACCCGTGGCCGTCGGACGAGTCGCAGGACGGGGAGAGTTGAGAGGGCGAGGGCCTGTCCGGGGGCGTCAGAAGACCTTGCCCGGGTTGAGGAGGCCCAGCGGGTCGAAGGCCTGTTTGATACCCCGGTGCAGTTCCACGCTCACCTCGCCGAGTTCCCGGGCGAGCCACTCCTTCTTGAGTACGCCCACGCCGTGTTCGCCGGTGATGGTGCCGCCGAGTTCGAGGCCGAGCGCCATGATCTCGTCGAAGGACTCGCGCGCCCGCCGGGACTCGTCGGCGTCGGTGTGGTCGAAGCAGACGACGGGGTGGGTGTTGCCGTCGCCCGCGTGTGCGCAGACGCCGATGGTGAGGTCGTACTTCTCGGCGACGGCAGCCGTGCCTTCGAGCATGGCGCCGAGCTGGGAGCGCGGTACGCAGACGTCGTCGATCATGGTCGCCGACTTGACGGTCTCCAGCGCGGTGAGCGACATCCGCCGGGCCTGGAGCAGCATTTCGGACTCGGCGGCGTCCTCGGCGGGGACGACTTCGGTGGCTCCGGCGGCGGTGCAGAGTCCGGCGACGGCTGCGAGGTCGGCGGAGGGGTCCGGGGTGTCGAAGGCGGCGAGCAGGAGTGCCTCGGTGGTGTCGGGGAGCCCCATGTTCGCCATCTTGTTGACCGCACGGACTGTTGTACGGTCCATCAGTTCGAGGAGTGACGGAGTGTGGCCGCGCTCCATGATCCGGCAGACGGCGTCGCACGCGCTCGCCGCGCTGGGGAACTCGGCGGCCAGGACGAGCTGCTGCGGCGGCTGCGGCTTGAGCGCGAGCACGGCCTTGACGACGATGCCGAGGCTGCCCTCGGAGCCGACGAAGAGCCGGGTGAGGTCGTATCCGGCGACGCCCTTGGCGGTGCGGCGGCCGGTGGTGAGCAGGCGTCCGTCCGCGAGGACGACTTCGAGGCCCAGGACGTATTCGGCGGTGACCCCGTACTTCACGCAGCACAGGCCGCCGGACGCGGTGCCGATGTTGCCGCCGATGGTGCACATCTCCCAGCTGGAGGGGTCCGGCGGGTAGTACAGCCCGTGTTCGTTGACCGCCCGGGAGAGGACTGCGTTGATGACGCCCGGCTCGACGACGGCGATGCGGTCGACGGGGCTGATCTCCAGGATCCGGTCCATCTTCACCAGGGAGAGCACGATGCAGCCGTCCGAGGCGTTGGCCGCGCCGGACAGGCCCGTGCGGGCGCCCTGGGGGACGACCGGGACGCGCAGCGCGGTGGCGGTGCGCATGATGTGCTGGACCTGCTCGACGGTGCGGGGGAGCGTGACGACGGCTGGGGTCCCCGCGTCGCAGAAGCTCGCCATGTCGTTGGCGTAGGCGGCGGTGATGTCGGGATCGGTGATCAGGGCCTCGGCCGGCAGACCCGCACGCAGTAGTTCGAGAAGATCGTCCATGATCCAAGACTGGCACCCGGGCCCATTGGTGTGAACCCGTCTGCGGCAGCCTTCGCAAGGCGCGGTGTGATCTTCGTACTGACGCAGAGTGATCGGCATGGACGTCACGCCACAGCAGACCCCGACGGCCCACGGGCCGGACCACGACCTCGAGACTCCCTCCACCGCGCCCTACGAGTCCCCGCCCGACCTCGCGTCCCTGGCCGAGCCGCCGCCCGCCTCCCTGCGCACGACCCTGCGCAGGGCCGCGTTCGGCGTCGTGGCGGGGGCGGTGCTGGTGACGGGGGCGGTGGTCGCGGTGCCCGACGACGACCAGGACGCGGCGCCGCCCCTGCCGGGGCCGGTCTCGCGGGCGATGAGCGCGACGGCCGCGGGCTCCCCCGCCTCGCTCTCCGATCTGACGGCGCTCATCGGGGACCGGCAGAAGTGGGTGGGGACGCATCCTTCGGACGCGCAGTCGTGGGCGGTGCTCGGGTCGGCGTACGTGGAATGGGGGCAGCGGGCCTCGGACGCGGCGTACTACGCCCGGGCCGAGCAGGCGCTGAAGCGGTCCCTGGACGTGCAGCCGGGAGAGCGCGGGAACGAGGCGGCCTGGGTGGGTCTCGCCTCGCTCGCCAACGCCCGGCACGACTACGTGACGGCGAAGAAGTGGGGCGAGACGGTACGGTCCCGGCAGCCCAAGCAGTGGACCGTGTACCCGGAGCTGGTCGACGCGTACAACGGCCTCGGTGACTACACGTCGGCGACCAAGGCCGTGGAGAAGTACGCCGCACTGCGGTCCGGTGTCCCGTCGCTGGGGCTGACGGCGCAGATGTACCGGGACCGGGGCTGGCGGGAAGACGCGCTGGCCACCGCGCAGGACGCCGCGAACCGGGCGAAGACGCCCGCCGAGAAGGCCGCCTGCCTGTCCCGGCTGGGCGAGCTGGCCTGGGAGCGGGGTGAGCCGGAGGAGGCGGTGGCCCAGTACGGGGCCGCTCTGCGCACCGATCCCGCCCATCACCCGGCCCTCGCCGGCCGGGCGCGCGCACTGGCGGCCCTCGGGCGCACCGACGAGGCCCAGCGCGACTACCAGGCGGCGCTGACGAAGTCGCCGCGCCCGGCCTACATGCTGGAGCTGGGCGAGCTGTACGAGTCGCTCGGCCTGGACGGCGATTCGGTGAACCAGTACACGCAGCTGCGCAGGGCGCTGGCCCGGACGAAGGCGCGGGGCGTGGACGACTCCCTGCTCCTGGGCCGGTTCGAGGCCGCCCACGGCGACGCGGCCGAGGCGGTGGAGCTGCTGCGGGCGGAGTGGGGCCGCGGCCACCACAGCGCGGCGGTGGCCGATGCGCTGGGCTGGGCGCTGCACCGCTCGGGCGATCCGGACTCGGCGCTGGAGTACGCGGAGCGGGCGGTCGACTCGGGGGGTCAGAACGCCTCGTACGCGTATCACCTGGGCATGGTCCAGCGGGCGTTGAAGGACTTCGGGCCGGCCCGCCGCCATCTGGAGGAGGCCCTGCGCACCAACCCGCAGTTCTCGCCGCTGGACGCGCCCCGGGCCCAGGAGGCGCTGGACACGCTGGGGCTGCCCCTGGCGGGCGGTCCGCAGGACATGCAGCCGGCTGCGCCGCCGGCCCCGGAGCCGTCGCAGGAGCCGTCGCCGGCTGCCGAGCCGGAGTCCGGTCCGGTGGAACCCGCGGCGCCCCCCGGGGAGCCCGCTCAGGCTCCCGGCGAGGCCGCTCCGGCACCGGCGGCGGGCCCGCCGGGGAAGAAGGCCAAGCCGGGCGCGCCGAAGGCCGCTGCCGGGGGCGCGGGCGGTGCCGCACACACTCCGGCGAAGCCGTCGGCCGCGCAGTCACCGGCGGGCCGCTGACGCGGGGAGCCGGCACGTGCCGCGACGGGCGGGCCGGATGTCCGGCCCGCCCGTCGCGGTGCTCCTCCGCTGTGGATCAACGACGGATCAGAGGTTGCCGCGCTTCTCCTGCTCGCGCTCGATCGCCTCGAACAGGGCCTTGAAGTTGCCCTTTCCGAAGCCCATCGAGCCGTGGCGCTCGATCATCTCGAAGAAGACCGTCGGCCGGTCCTGGACCGGCTTGGTGAAGATCTGCAGCAGGTAGCCGTCCTCGTCGCGGTCGACGAGGATCTTCAGCTCGCGCAGGGTCTCGACCGGCACCCGGGTCTCGCCCGCCCACTCGCCCAGGGTGTCGTAGTACGAGTCCGGGGTGTCGAGGAACTGGACGCCGGCCGCGCGCATCGCCTGCACGGAGGCGACGATGTCGTTGGTGGCGAGCGCGATGTGCTGGACGCCCGCGCCGCCGTAGAACTCCAGGTACTCGTCGATCTGGGACTTCTTCTTGGCGACGGCCGGCTCGTTGATCGGGAACTTGACCTTGAGCGTGCCGTCGGCGACGACCTTGGACATGAGCGCGGAGTACTCGGTGGCGATGTCGTCGCCCACGAACTCCTTCATGTTGGTGAAGCCCATGACCTTGTTGTAGAAGCCGACCCACTCGTTCATCCGGCCGAGCTCGACGTTGCCGACGCAGTGGTCGACGGCCTGGAAGGTGCGCTTGGCCGGCGGCTCGACGATCGGGGCGGCGGCGGCGAAGCCGGGGAGGTAGGGGCCGTCGTAGCCGCTGCGCTCGACGAGGGTGTGGCGGGTCTTGCCGTACGTGGCGATGGCGGCCAGGACGACGGTGCCGTGCTCGTCCTTCACCTCGTGCGGCTCGGCGAGGCCGAGGGCGCCGTGCTCGACGGCGTAGGCATACGCGGCCCGGGCGTCGGGGACCTCGATGGCCAGGTCGACGACGCCGTCGCCGTGCTCGGCCACGTGGTCGGCGAGGAAGCGGCCGTGGTCCGTGGACGCCTTGATGACGGAGGTGAACACGAAGCGGGCGGAGCCGTTGGTGAGGACGTAACTGGCGGTCTCGCGGCTGCCGTTCTCCGGTCCGGAGTAGGCGACCAGCTTCATGCCGAAGGCCGTCGAGTAGTAGTGCGCGGCCTGCTTGGCGTTGCCGACGGCGAAGACGACGGCGTCCATTCCCTTGACCGGGAAGGGATCGGCCTGCCGGGCGGTGTCGGGGGTGCTGTGCATCGTCTCAGTCATGTCCGAAGGGTCCCGCCGCTTCGCAAGGTGCGCAACAGTTCGTGAATTCGCTGGTCAATCTGCCCAGCACTTCGCGATGATGGGCGGGCTATCTGTACATGATGACCATCACAGTGACCCCCCGGAGGCCGGCCGTGGCGATCGATCATCTGGACGGGCGGCTCATCGTGCTGCTGGCACGTGAGCCCCGGATCGGCGTCCTGGAGGCCTCGCGCCGGCTCGGCGTGGCGCGCGGGACGGTGCAGGCGCGCCTCGACCGCCTTCAGTCGAATGGCGTCATCCGCGGCTTCGGTCCGGACGTCGACCCGGCCGCCCTCGGCTATCCCGTCACCGCCTTCGCAACACTGGAGATCAAGCAGGGCCAAGGCGCCGACGTGCGGGCCCACTTGGGCGGCGTACCGGAGGTGTTGGAGCTGCACACCACCACCGGACAGGGCGACATGTTCTGCCGGCTGGTGGCCCGTTCGAACGCCGATCTCCAGCGGGTGATCGACCGGGTTGTCGGATTTGATGGCATTGTCCGGGCCTCCACGGCCATCGTCATGGAGAACCCCGTACCCCTGCGCATCATCCCGCTCGTCGAGCAGGCGGCGCAGGACACCGACTGAGCCGAGGAGTGACGTGTGAGCTTCTGGGAGTACCTGGGGAATCGGCACCAGCAGTTGCTCACCGACGCGTTCCAGCACGTCAGCGCCGTCTTTCAGTGCATGGTCATCGCGACCGTGCTCGGCGTCCTGATCGGGGTGGTCAGCTATCGCAGCGGCTGGGGTTCCTCGGTGGCGATCACCTCGACGGCGACCGTCCTGACCATTCCGTCCCTCGCCGCGATCGGTCTGCTGATCCCGCTGGTCGGGCTCGGGGTGGCGCCGACGGTGATCACCCTGACGCTGTACGGGCTGCTGCCCATCGTCCGTAACGCCATCGTCGGGCTGCGCGGCGTGGATCCCTCGCTCGTGGACGCGGCGAAGGGCATCGGGATGTCGCGGATCAGCCGGCTCTGCAAGGTGGAACTGCCGCTCGCCTGGCCGCCGATCCTCACCGGCATCCGGGTCTCCACCCAGATGCTGATGGGGATCGCCGCCATCGCCGCGTACGCCTCCGGGCCCGGTCTCGGCAACGAGATCTTCCGCGGTATCGCCTCGCTGGGCAGTGCCAACGCGATCAATTCGGTACTCGCGGGCACGCTCGGCATCGTCGTCCTCGCCCTGCTCTTCGACGCCGCCTACGTCCTGCTGGGGCGGCTCACCATCCCGAGGGGGATCCGTGTCTGAGACCGCGGCCGAGGCCGAACCGAAGCCGGCCGTCAACGCCACCTCCGGCGCCACCATCCAGCTGGAGGACCTGACCAAGCACTATCCGGGGAACCCGAGCCCGGCCGTGGACAACGTGTCGATGGACATCAAGGCCGGCGAGACCGTCATCTTCGTGGGCCCGTCCGGCTGCGGGAAGTCGACGACCCTGAAGATGATCAACCGGCTGATCGAGCCGTCCTCCGGACGGATCAGGATCGGCGACGAGGACGTCACCGACATCGACCCGGTGAAACTGCGCCGGAAGATCGGTTACGCGATCCAGTCGTCCGGGCTGTTCCCGCACATGACGGTCGCCGAGAACATCGCCCTGGTACCGAAGATGGTGGGCTGGTCGAAGTCGAAGGTGAAGGACCGGGTCGAGGAGATGCTCGACCTGGTCGGTCTTGACCCGCGCGAGTTCCACGACCGCTATCCGCGCGGGCTCTCCGGCGGTCAGCAGCAACGCGTGGGCGTGGCACGGGCACTGGCCGCGGATCCGCCGGTGCTGCTGATGGACGAACCGTTCGGCGCGGTCGACCCGATCACCCGCGACCACCTCCAGGACGAACTGATCCGGCTCCAGCACGAGCTCCACAAGACGATCGTCTTCGTCACGCACGACTTCGACGAGGCGATCAAGCTGGGCGACCGGATCGCGGTGCTGCGCGAGCACTCCCACATCGCCCAGTTCGACACCCCGGAGGCCATCCTCACCAACCCGACGGACGACTTCGTCTCCGGGTTCGTCGGGGCCGGTGCGGCACTGAAGCGGCTCAACCTCACCCGGGTCCGGGAGGTGGAGATCGCCGAGTTCCCGACGGTGACGGTCGACGACCCGCTCCAGTCGATCTTCAACAAGCTGCGCAGCGGGCCGCACAACGAGCTGCTGATGCTGGACCGCAGGAACCGCCCGTACAAGTGGCTGCGGCGCGGCGACCTGATGCGGGCCCGCGGTTCGCTGGCGCGGGCCGGGCAGTTGGTGCACGACACGGTGACCAGGGACGCCACGCTGCACGACGCGCTGGAGGCGGTGCTGACCGACAGCGGCGGGCGGGTCGCGGTGACCGGGCGGCGCGGGGAGTTCATCGGCGTCGTGGACATGCACACCCTGATGAACTCCGTGCACGAGCTCCTGGAGGCCGACCGGCTCACCGCCATCGAGCACCAGCACGACCTGGAGGAGCTGCGCACCCACCAGACCGTCCAGGAGCTGGAGGGGGGCGCGGGCGCATGAGCAGCGACTCCCCGTCCGGCCCCCACTCCCCCAGGAAGGCCCCCGCGTCCGACCGGGACCGCCCGCCGGGCGAGCACGACGTCAAGGGGCTCGCCTTCCATGACGAGGAGGAGGAACCGGCCCCGCCACCGGCCGGGCCCCCGCGCCGCCTCACCTGGCGCAAGCTGGTGGTCGTCCCCGCGGCGCTCGCGGTGGTGCTGGTCATCACGTACGTATGGATCACCAACGTCGACCTCGACTCGATCGCGGAGAACTCCCTGGCGGGCGACACGGTCCAGCTGCGGTGGTGGCAGCACGTCCGGCTGACGGCCATCTCGACGTTCTGGGTGCTGATCATCGCCATTCCGCTGGGCATCGCACTGACCCGGCGCGGTCTGAGCAAGGCCGCACCGCTGGTCACCGCGATCGCCAACATCGGGCAGGCGACCCCGGCGATCGGTCTGCTGGCGCTGCTGGTGATCTGGCTGGGCATCGGCCCGTCGACGGCGATCACCGGCATGGTGATCTACGCGGTGCTGCCGGTGCTCTCCAACACGGTGGCCGGGCTGAAGGCGATCGAGCCGACGCTGGTGGAGGCCTCGCGCGGGATCGGCATGTCGGCCATGGGGACGCTCCGGAAGGTCGAACTCCCGCTCGCCGTCCCACTGATCCTGGCCGGAGTACGGACCGCGCTGGTGCTCAACGTGGGTACGGCGACCCTGGCGACGTTCGGCGGGGGCGGCGGCCTCGGTGACCTGATCACCTCCGGCATCCAGACGCAGCGCATGCCGGTGCTGGTGCTCGGTTCCGTCCTGACGGTGGTGCTGGCGCTGCTGGTGGACTGGCTGGCCTCGCTGGTCGAGGTGGCGCTGACGCCGCGCGGACTGGAGGTGGGGCAGTGAGGACGCGACGCGTGCGTACGGTCCTGGCGGGCGTGGCCGCTCTGGCCCTCGCGCTGGCGGGATGCGGGCTGAAGAGCGGCTCCCCGATGGTGGACGACGTGGTGCCGGGGTCGGCCGGGCTCAGGCACCCGCTGGACGGCGCCTCGCTGACCGTCACCTCGAAGAACTTCAGCGAGAACATCATCCTGGGCCAGATGATCGGTCTGATCTTCAAGGCCGCCGGGGCCGAGGTGCTGGACCGGACGAACCTGCCCGGCTCCATCAGCGCCCGCGAGGCGATCATCCAGGGCGACGCCGACGCGATGTACGAGTACACGGGCACCGGCTGGATCACGTATCTGGGCCACTCCAAGCCCATCACCGACCCGCTGGATCAGTGGAAGGCGGTGCGCGACGCGGACCGGAAGAACGGGGTGACGTGGCTGCCGCAGTCCACCCTGAACAACACCTACGCACTCGCCATCAGCAAGAAGAACAACGCGAAGTACCACCTGAAGACGCTCTCCGACGTCGCCGCGCTGTCGAAGAAGAACCCCTCGGCGGTGACGGTCTGCGTGGAGAACGAGTTCGCCTCGCGCAACGACGGACTGCCCGGGATGGAGAAGGCGTACGGGATGTCGATCCCGGCCGGCAACATCAAGAAGATGGACGCGGGAATCATCTACACCCAGGTGTCGAAGTCCGACTCCTGCCTGCTGGGCGAGGTGTTCACCACGGACGGCCGCATCAAGGCGATGGACCTGGACGTGCTGGCGGACAACAAGCACTTCTTCCCCAACTACAACGCGGCGCCCGTCATCCACACCGCGACCTTCGACAAGTACCCGGTGATCGCCGAACTGTTGGACCCGCTCAGCGCACGGCTGACCACGGAGGTCGCACAGGTGCTGAACGCCAAGGTGGACGTCGACGGGGAGGACCCGCACGAGGTGGCGAAGGAGTGGCTGATCGAGGAGGGGTTCATCAAGGCGGGGTGACGGGAGAGCCGGTTCCGGGGGCACGGGGGTTGCCCAGAGTTACAAAGAGAATGTTGCAAAGACCCGTTGCAAAGCTCTCTTTGTAACTCTATGGTTGAGGCATGCCAACGACGGAGCCCGAAGACAGGGCCGGAACCGCAGCGGACCCCAAGGTCCTCAGCATCGACGCCCGCACCCTGCGCGGACTCGCCCACCCCTTGCGCATCAGGCTGCTCAACGCCCTGCGGGAGTTCGGGCCCGCCACCGCCTCCGGTCTCGCCGAGCGGCTCGGCGAGTCCAGCGGCGCCACCAGCTACCACCTGCGACAGCTCGCCACGTACGGCTTCGTCGAGGACGACCCGACGCGCGGCAAGGGACGCGAGCGCTGGTGGCGGGCCGTGCACGCCGGCGCCTCCTTCGACCCCGAGTTCCTGCACGATCCCGACCCCGAGGTGCGCGGCGCCATGGGTGTCGTACTCCACGAGGTCGCGTCGACGCACACGCAGGAGCTGAACACCTGGCTCGGCACGATGCACGAGTGGCCCCAGGAGTGGTACGCGGCCTCGAACCTGAGCGACTTCAAGGTGCGGCTCACCCCGGAGCTCTCCCAGGAGCTCTCCGAGAAGATCCACGAACTGATCAACAGCTACCGCGGCCGCGTCCCCGAGGGCACCGAGGGATCCGCCGTCGTCCGCACCCATCTGCACGTCTTCCCGCGCCCGACCGACTGAAGGGACCACCACGCCATGCATCCCGAGACGCACCTTGAGCTGCACCGCATCCGCTCCACCGAACTGCGCGGCCAGGCACACGACTTCCGCCTCGCCCGCCGCCGCGCCCCGCGCAAGGACCTGCGGACCCGGCTGGGCTGGACCATGGTCGAAGTGGGTCTGCGCGTCCTCCCGCAACCGACCGTCATGACGCCGCGCGCACCGCGACCGGCGTAGCCGGAAGCGATCCGGGCGGCCCTGCTGCGGACCCGGTCAGCAGCTCGGGATCTTCCCCCCGTGATCCAGCGCCCTCAGCGAGGACACCGCACCCTTCAGAGTCGTGACCGGAATCAGCCGAAGCCCCTTCGGCAGTTCGGACTTCGCCTCCTTGCACTCGGCCTTCGGTACGAGGAAGACGGTCGCCCCGTCCCGCCGGGCCGCCTGCGTCTTGAGCGAGACACCACCGACCGCGCCGACCTCACCGTCCGTCTGGATGGTGCCCGTACCGGCGATGGTGCGGCCGCCGGTGAGATCGCCGCCTGAGCCGTCGCCGTCGAGTTTGTCGACGATGCCGAGCGCGAAGAACAGGCCGGCACTGGGGCCGCCCACGTCGGCGAGGTGGAGGGTCACGTCGACCGAGCCCGGCTTCTTGCCGAGGTAGTTCAGAGCGGCGTCGACCGCGGAGTCCTGCGACTTCGCCATGTCGTCGAGGTTGTGCTTCTCGATCTCCTTCTCGGAGCCGCCGGACGGGTAGACGGAGTCGCGCGGCATGACCGCCCGGTCCGTACGGAACCAGCTGTCGACCACGTCACCGATCCCGACATCGGCTTCGGGCCCGGTGGCCACGATCGTCGTCATCCGCAGCTGGCCCTTGGTGGGCCGGGTGGGAGTGCCCTCGATGCTGATCACGGGGGTGCCGTGGTCGTCGCCGAGCACATTCGCCGTCGTACCCGGCTGCGCCAGCGTGAACGGCAGCGGCGCGAAGGCGGCGACGCCGAAGAGGGCGAGGACCGGGAGGGCACACAGGGCGAGGGTGCGGGGGCGCGAGCGACGTGTGAACACCCGCCCAATCTAACCGGCCGGCCCCGGTGGAGCTCGGGTGGCTCCGCGAGGTGTGCCCGGTCCGGGGCGGGGGGTTCCGTCCTCGATCGCCGGACGGGCTGGGGTGCGGCTTGCCCCGCGGGGGTGCGCCACGTCCGGTGGGTGGGGGTGGGGCCCCTCCGGGGTGTCTCCTCGGAAATGGCGTGTGCACCCGGTGACGCGGGGGACCCGGGTCGTACGCCATTTCCTGCGGGGACTCCCCTGCACGGCCCCACCCGGTCCCGCCCGCGTGTGCACGTCGGCGGTACTGCTGCCGCAGACGCGAGGCGGCCGGGTCCGGGGCCGTGCAGGGGAGCCCCCGCAGGACGACGAACAGACACCCGGGCCCGCTTCACGTACCCGCGGAACGTTCGTCGTCCGAGGAGACGCCCCGGAGGGGGACCGGACCCCCACCACGAGGGACCGCGCCACCCCGCGGGCAACCCGCACAAACAAGCCCGTCGAGGGGGTCCCCCCATGCCCTTGAGGCTATGGGGGAGATTGAGGACGAAACCCTCCGCCCCGGACCGGGGCAAGGACCAGGCCCCCGCTGCCGCCCGCCCAAGGGCCCCGCGCTAGCGAAGTGCGTCCGCGACCTCGCGTGCGGCGTCCACCACCCGGGGCCCCACCCGCTCCGGGACGGCGTCCGCGAGCATCACCACACCGACGCTGCCCTCGACCCCCGTCACCCCCATCAGTGCGGCCGCGGCCCCGCTGGCCCCCGCTTCGAGCTCTCCGTGGGTGAGGGTGAAGGCCGTCTCGCCCACCGGCTTCTGCCGTGCGGCGAGGATCGCCCGGCCCGCGGCGCCCCGGTCGAGGGGGTGGCGGAAGCCGGCCCGGTAGGCCACGTGGTAGTCCGTCCAGGTCGGTTCGACGACCGCGACCGCAAGCGCGTCCGAGCCGTCGACCAGCGTGAGGTGGGCCGTGGCCCCGATGTCCTCGGCCAGGGAACGCAGCGCGGGCAGCGCGGCCTCCCGTACGAGCGGATGCACCTGGCGGCCCAGCCGCAGCACGCCCAGGCCGACTCTCGCCCGGCCGCCCAAGTCTCTTCGGATCAGGGTGTGTTGTTCCAGGGTGGCGAGCAGACGGTAGACCACGGTGCGGTTGACGCCGAGTTTGTTGGACAACTCGGTGACCGTCAGGCCGTGATCGGTGTCGGCGAGCAGTTTGAGGACGCGCAGTCCTCGGTCGAGCGTCTGGGAGGTCTCCGCGGTCACGACGCCCTCTCCCTCTTTGGTGAGCGGCGGCGGCTGTTCCCACGGACTGTGCGTCACCGGTCCCAGCGGCGACGCACGGAGAGGCCGCCGGCCTGGCCAGGCACCGGCTGCGCTCCGCGGCGGCGTTGCCACGGGGCGTTCACATTTTTGGGACAGTAGCGAGCCAGTCCGCTCAGCGGAAGACCTCGTCCAGAATCCGGGCGCTCACGGAAACGCGGTTGTGCCCGAAAGACATAAGCGCCGGTCAGCGGGGCGCCGGCCGACCGACGCACATCTACGCGCGTCCATGTCGGCCGACTCCCTCGCGACGCTCCGTACACCAGAGGTGAACCGGCGTTAACTCACTGTGAACAATTGCTGGACAGTTTTTCCGTTCACGAGTACCTCGCAGGCCCTGATCGCCTTCGTCGCCGGGTCCCGGACGGTGAAGTTGAGCGCGAAGGTGCCGTCGAGTCCGATGATCCGGGTGACGTAGGAATCGGCGGTCTGCCTGCCGTCAGCGGTGCGTCCGGTGACGGAGACCGTGGCGACGGGTGCGAAGCCCCGGCCGGTCACCTGGACGACCGTGCCGGGCGGCCCTTCGGGCGGCGAGAGCGCGAAGGAGGCCCCGACGGGGACGGTGCCGTCCTGGACGGTGAAGGCGGCCGTCTCGGTGCGCGGGTTGACGAGGACCTCGCGAACCCTGAGGGCGACGGTGTCGGCCGCGTTGACGGTGAAGGTCTGCGAGAACGCCCCGTCGAGGCCGACCACCTTGGTGCGCACCGGGTCGGAGGTCTGCGAGCCGTTCGCCCGCAGCCCGACGATCGACACGGTCGCCACCTTCGCGAAGCCCTGTCCGAGAACGGTGACCGCGGTGCCCTTCGGTCCGGCGGCCGGGGTGAGGACGACGAAGGTCGGGGCGACGGTCAGCTGGGTGAGGGCCTGCGCGCTGCCGGCGGTGACCTGGAGGGCGTAGACACCGCGGGCGGTGGATCCGGCGGCGGTGACCGTACCGGTGAGTGTGCCGTCGGCGGTGATCCTCAGGGTGGAGCCGCTGATCCCGGCCGTGGCGCAGCCGCTGCCGTCGGCGGCGCACAGGGCGGCGGCGGGGGTGACGCCCGAGGGCCATCCGCTACCGGACACGCTGATCGTGCCGCCCGGCTTGACCTTGGCCGCGCCTGCGGAGAGCGTCGCGGTGGCCTCGGTCACGGTGAACGGCGTGGTCAGTACGGTGGCCGGATCGTTGCCCTCGTCGACCTGGATCGAGGCGATCGCCGGGTCCGAGACGGTGAAGTCCACCGCGAACGTGCCGTCGGGGCGGCTCTTCACGTAGACGGCCGTGTCGTCGAGCGTCGTTCCGGTCGCGTCGAGGCCGACGGTGTTGATCCACCGGTCCTGGTAGTAGTCGCTGCCGCTGACGGTGACGACGCTGCCGACCGGTCCGCTGCCGCGGGACAGGGCGATCGCGCGGGGCCCATCGGGGACGAAGGCCTGGACCGTCAGGGGTGCGGTCGCCTCCTTCGTACCGTCGCCGACCTTCACGAGGTACGAGCCGTCCGGCACCGTGCCGGCCGCGGCGAGCACGGCGCTGCCGGTCAGCTGTCCGGAGCCGTTGATCGCGAGGGAACTGCTCGCGAACTTCCCGGCGTCGCAGCCGCCGCCGTCCGTCGCGCAGAGCGACGGCACAGGGGTGGCACCCACGGTCCAGCGGCTGCCCGACAGGGCGACCGACGTGGACGGCCGGGCCGGTGCGGTGGGGGCGACGAGGGTGGCCGGCTGGCCGGCGCTGCCCTCCGCGGTCACGGTGCCGATGGAGCCGCCGCCCGCGGTGACCTCGCAGGTCGTCGTGTAGGTGGAGCCGAGCACCTTCGTGCGGGTCACGTTGCGCAGCGGGGTGAAGGTGATCGGGCCGCTCGCGGTGGCGGGGACGAGGAAGTCCCCTTCGTACGGCGGGATCTCGATCGGCTGCCCGGACGGGACGTCGAGGGAGACCTCGGGCCCGGTGACGGTGACCGTGCCGGTGGCGCCGCCGGACATGGCGAGGTCGACGCTCGGGGTGGTGGGCACGTCGTTGAGGCTGAGTCCGCTGGTGGCGGGCGACGGGCCGAGCGTCACCTTCGCGTGGACCTTGCCACCCGGGTCGACGACATCGGGCGTCAGCTCGATGCTGAACTCCTGCGGCCCGGTCGCCTCGCCCTGACCGGCGGGCAGGGTGCAGTGGACGGTCGGGGTGATGGTCCCTGCGTGGGCGAGGGGGGCGAGTGCGACGGTCCCCCCGGTCCACGCGAGTACGGCTCCGGCGCCGAGGGCGACGGCGCGGCGCCATGCCGGGCGGCCCTGTTTTCCGGTGAGTCTGCGATGCGCGAACATGCGGCTCCTCCAAAGGAAACGGAATGCGACTGATCCGAATGCGGAATGCACGACGCCCGCCTGCTCCATTGCCTTACGGAACAGACGGGCGTCGTCGGTGCTTTCCCTGAGGCCCTGGTGGCCTTGATGACTCCGATGACCTTTACGAACTCACAGCAGGGTCAGGGTCAGGATGGCGCCGTAATCTCCGGGCCGGGTGAATTCGGGAACCGTGAGGGCGAGCCCCGCCTCGGCGTCGAACTTCCCGCCGGTGAACGGACGTGATCCGTCCGGATTCATCCGGCAGAGGCTCGCCGCCTCGCCCCCGAGCACGGTGGGCGATCCGGCGACCGGCGCCCCCACGCTCCCGTCCTGTGCCGTGCAGGCCGGCGCCCACCGCACCGCACCGGCCGGGATGGTGCTCCCGTCGGCGCTCGTGAAGTCGGTGAGGGTGGCCGTCAGGGACCAGCCGCTGTTGACGCCGCGGGCGTCCTGCACCTCCACCCGGTTCAGGTGGGTCCTCTGCACACCGCTGTCCGCGCCCAGGACCGTCGTCCCGAAGTCGACGGTGTCACCGTCCTGGGTCATGGAGAGCGTTCCCGCCCTGACCTGGGTGCTCAGCTGCTGCTCGGCCGTGCTTCCGCCCCCGCCGCCACCGGTGGTGACGGTGAACGGGGCGGTGCGCACGGTCGCCGGGTCGTTGCCCTCGTCCGCCTGGACGGCGGCGACGGCGTCGGAGATGACGGTGAACTCGACGGCGAAGGTGCCGTCCGCGCCGCTCTTCACGTAGACCGCGCTGTCGTCGAGCGTGGTGCCCGAGGCGTCGAGGCCGATGACGTTGATCCAGCGGTCCGGGTTGTAGTTCCGGCCGCTGACGGTGATCACGCTGCCGACCGGGCCGCTGTCCGACGACAGCTCTATCTCCCGGTTGCCGGCCGCGACGGCTTCGACGGTGAGGGGGGCGGTGGCCTCCTTCGTGCCGTCGTTGACCTTCACCTCGTAGCTGCCGTCGGGCACGGCTCCGGCCTCACCGAGGGTCGCGGTGCCGGTGAGTGTGCCGTAGGAGTCGATCCTCAGGGTGTGGGCGGTGAACTTCAGCGGGTCGCAGCCACCACCGCCCACCGCGCACAGCGACGGCACGGGGGCCGCGTCCGGGGTCCATCCCGAACCGCCCAGCGTCACCGCGGTGTTCGGGCGCACCGGGTCGGCGGGAGCGGTCAGCGTGGCGGGTTCGGACGCGGAGCCCTCCGCGGTGACGGTGCCGATGGAACCGCCGCCGTCGACGATGTCGCAGGGTGTCTCGAAGACCGATCCGAACACCTTGGTCTGCGTCAGCGTACGGATCGGGGCGAACGAGATCTCACCCGAGGCGTCCGCCGGAACCAGGAAGTCGCCTTCGTACGTCGGAATCTCGATGGACGTCCCGGCCGGGACGTCCATCGAGAACTCGGCGCCCCGCACGGTGACGGTCCCGGTGGCCCCGCCGGACATCGCGAGGTCGAGACTGGGGATCGTCGGCACGTCCTCCAGCGCGATGGCGCTGGTGGCCGGGGACGGGCCCAGCGTCACCGTCGCGTGCACCTTTCCGCCCGGTTCGACGACGGCCGGCGACAGATCGACGGTCATCTCCTGCGGACCGGTCGCCTCTCCCTGACCCGCGGGCAGGACGCAGTGCACGGTCGGGGTCACCGTCCCGGCCGCGGCCGCCGGACCGGCGGACGGGGACGGTGCGGCCGTCGCCCCGACGCAGCCCAGTGACAGTACGAAGCAGGCCGCGAGCAGACCGGTCACACCGGGTCTTCGTCGTCGGATCACCTGACACCCTTTCATGGACCATTGATTGCGCACATTGAGGAGGTCACGTGCAGAGAAGTCAAGAGAGAGCCGATTGATCCTTTTCTGAAATGCCCCAAAGGGATTTTGGCTGACGTTTTTCACATACCTGTTGACTTCTTCGAAGATCACCGTTTCACTGCACCCGACATGCCGGGCCCGGCACGCAGATCCGTACGTACAGCGAATGCACCGAGTGCAGCGAGACGGCGGATCCGCGGAATTCAAACCGGAAGGAGTTCCACCCGTCATGTCGATCTCTTCAACCCACGCGTCCGGCCGAAGACGCCTGCCGCTGATCCTGGCGGCGGCGTGTTCGACAGCCGGACTGCTCGCCCTCTCGGCCCCGACGGCCTCCGCGGTGACCCCGCTCATCGCGACGGCCACCTACAACTGCGGCACCTGGGGCAGCGGTCTCGCCACCCTGACCGCCGCTGACAACGGCACGACGAAGACCATCAAGATCACGTCCTCGGCGATCACGATGCCGGCGGGCACCAGTGCCGACCCGAACAGCATCACGACGACGCTCAAGCTCACCAAGACCGTGGGCGGCGTCACCAGTCAGGTCCAGTTCTCCGCCAAGACCAACCCCGGCATGAGCGGCGGCAACCCGATCACACTGGGCCCGCTGAAGCTCACCTCCGGCACGCTCGCGGCGGGCAACAGCACCAACTCCGTGGTACTGCCCACTCCCCCGAGCTCCACCAACTGGTCACTGCAGATCGTGGCCTCGTCCCCGACGTCCGCCACAGTGCCGTGCGTGGCGACGTCCGTTCAGTCCGCATCGCACGTCTGGTAGCGGCCCGCGCATGACGCCGGCCCGGGGCAGGAACCGCTGTTCCCGCCCCGGGCCGGTGCGTCGTACGCCCCCGTCGACTCACGTCATGCGGGTGGCCCACTCCTGGACCTTCTTGATCCGCTGCTCGATCTGCCCGGCCGTGGCCTCCGCGCTCGGCGGCCCGCCGCACACCCGCCGCAGCTCGGTGTGGATGACGCCGTGCGGCTTGCCGCTCTGGTGCGTGTAGGCGGACACCATGGTGTTCAGCTGCTTGCGCAGTCCCAGCAGCTGCTTGTGCGTGACCACCGGCCGGTCCTCGGCGGGCTTCTCCAGCAGGTCCGCCTCCGAGGCCGGCTTCTGCCGGCTGTGCGCGATCTGCCGGGTCTGCCGCTTCTGGAGCAGCAACTGCACCTGGTCGGGTTCGAGCAGCCCCGGAATGCCGAGGTAGTCCTGCTCCTCCTCGCTGCCCGGGTGTGCCTGCATGCCGAACTCGGCACCGTCGTACAGCACCCGGTCGAAGACCGCGTCGGACTCCAGCGCCTCGAACGGCAGCTGCTCCTCGGTCTCCTCGTCCTCCAGCTTCTCGGCGTCGGCGAGGAGCTTGTCCTCCTCGGAGAACGGGTTCTCCTCGTCGCTGCCCTTCTTGGGCTTGTCGAGGACGTGGTCCCGTTCGACCTCCATCTCGTTGGCGAAGTCGAGGAGCATCGGGATCGTCGGTACGAAGACGGAGGCGGTCTCGCCGCGCCTGCGGGAGCGCACGAAGCGGCCGACGGCCTGGGCGAAGAAGAGCGGCGTCGAGATGGTGGTCGCGTACACGCCGACGGCCAGGCGCGGCACGTCGACGCCCTCCGACACCATGCGGACGGCGACCATCCAGCGCGATCCGTCCTCGGTGAACGAGTCGATCTTCTTCGACGCGGCCTTCTCGTCGGAGAGGACGACGGTGGGCTTCTCGCCGGTCACCTTCTTGAGGATCTTGGCGTACTCGCGCGCCGACTCCTGGTCGGTGGCGATGACGAGCCCGCCCGCGTCCGGGATGCCCTTGCGGACCTCGGTGAGCCGCTTGTCGGCGGCGCTGAGGACGTTGGGGATCCAGTCGCCGGTGGGCGACAGCGCGGTGCGCCAGGCCTGCCCGATGGCGTCCTTGGTCATCGGCTCGCCGAGCCGGGCGGCGATCTCGTCACCGGCCTTGGTGCGCCAGCGCATGTTGCCGCTGTAGCTGAGGAAGATCACGGGGCGGACGACGCCGTCGGCGAGCGCGTTGCCGTAGCCGTAGGTGTAGTCCGCCGAGGACCGGCGGATGCCGTCGTTGCCCTCCTCGTACGCGACGAACGGGATCGGGTTGGTGTCGGAGCGGAACGGCGTGCCGGTCAGGGCGAGCCGGCGGGTCGCCGGGTCGAACGCCTCCTGGCAGGCCTCGCCCCAGGACTTCGAGTCACCGGCGTGGTGGATCTCGTCGAGGATCACCAGGGTCTTGCGCTGCTCGCACCGGTTGCGGTGCAGCATGGGGCGGACGCCGACGCCCGCGTACGTGACCGCGACCCCGTGGTACTCCTTGCTCACGGGGCCCGCGCTGTACTCGGGGTCGAGCTTGATCCCTATCCGGGCGGCCGCCTCGGCCCACTGCTTCTTCAGGTGCTCGGTGGGCGCGACGACGGTGATCTGCTGCACGACGTGGTGGTGGAGCAGCCATGAGGCGAGGGTCAGCGCGAAGGTGGTCTTTCCGGCGCCGGGGGTCGCGACCGCGAGGAAGTCGCGCGGCTGCTCCTGGATGTACCTCTCGAGGGCGCCCTGCTGCCAGGCCCGCAGCTTCCCGGCCGTGCCCCAGGGGGCGCGGCCGGGAAAGGCGGGTGAGAGGTGGTGGGAGGCGGTAGTAGTCACGGTCTCCGGTTCGGGTCTCTCGGGTACGTGTGGTGCTGTCCGCACGGACCGGGACGGGCCCGTACGCGATACGACAACCGGGCCACCTTACCGGGGGGCGGGGCCGAACCCCGTACGAACCAGCCGTGGTCCGGCACCGCTGAGACCCGCTTCACAGGGCGACGTCCACTTGGCGAACCCGGACAGCTGCTCCGCGATCCTGGGCATGTCCAGTGCTCCCTGGCAGACGTCGAGGACGAACCGCTCGGCCTCGTCCACGTCGAAGCGGGCGTCCAGCTCCTCTTCGGTGATCCGCAGATTCAGACCAGCCAAGAGCGGAAGGTACCGCTTGGTACCACGCGGTGCTACGCGTTCGTCCGCACCCGCGTAGCCACCCACGCCCCCACCAGTGCCACCCCCGCCATCGGCAGGAACACCACCGCGAACGCCCCCGGGTGCGAGCCCGACGCGCCTGCCTCCACCGCCTCGTGCACCGCCCCCACCGCTCCCCCGCCGAGCGCCGCGAACGCAGCGCCGCCCGCGGCGAGCAGCAGGACGTTCGAGAGGCCGTCGGAGATCTGCAGGGCCGCGGAGTTCGCCCCCGCCTCCTCGGGCGCGGACAGCTTCAGCAGCAGCACGCTGGTCGAGGCGATCACCATGCCCATGCCGAAGCAGCCGAAGGTCCAGGCCACCGCCACCGTCCAGACCGGCACCCCGTCGATCAGCACGGCCGGCGCGGCCGCGATCGCCGCGGCGACCAGCACCATGCCGCCCACCATCAGCCGCTCGCGGTGCGGTTCCGCGCGAGGCCGGGACTGTACGTACGAGCCCAGCGCCCATGTCCCGCCGCCGGCGGCGAGCGAGAGTCCGGCCATCGTCGGGGACATCCCGCGCTGGGTGACCAGCATCAGCGGTACGAAGGACTCGGCGGCGATGAACGATCCGGCCGCCACCCCGCGCAGCAGCACCACCGCGGGCAGCCCGCGTGCCGCGCGGCCGGTGCCCGGGGGCAGCAGGCCGCGGATCGCGGGGACGAGCAGGGCCACACCGGCGGCGGCCGGCAGCAGGGAGAACCAGTTCCGCTCCTGTCCGGCGTACTGGAGCAGACCGGCGCCCAGCGAGATGCCCAGCGCGAGCGCGATGCGCCGGCGGTCGTACGGCTCGACGGGCGCCGCCGGGTCCGCGGGGCCGGACGCCATCCGCCGGATCGCGGGCAGCGCGAGCACGAGCGGGAAGACGACCAGCACGGGGATGCCGACGAAGACCCAGCGCCAGCCCAGGTGCTCGGTCACACTCCCGGAGGCCAGTGGCCCCACGACGGACGGGATCACCCAGCTCGCGGCGAACGCGGCCAGGATCGCCGGCCGCAGATGCTCCGGGTAGGCCCGGCTGATCACCACGTACAGCGCGACGATCACCAGCCCGCCGCCGAGCCCCTGCACCGCCCGGCCCGCGATGAACATCCACATGGTGCCCGCGGTCCCGGACAGCAGCAGCCCGGCGCCGAAGGCGCTGATGCCGGTGGCGAGCGGTGCGAGCGGCCCGCGCCGGTCGGCCCACTGCCCGGACAGCACCATGGCGAAGAGGCTGGTGGTGAAGTACGCGGAGAACGCGAACGCGTACAGCGGAATGCCGTGCAGCTCACGGGCGGCGACCGGCATCGCGGTCCCCACGGCGGTCGCCTCGAAGGCGATCAGGAACACGACGGAGACGATGCCGATGCTGAGCGCCCGGTAGGTCCGTCCGAGGACACCGTCCGGCGCTGCGGCCTCCGCTGCCCCAAGGGTGGCGTCGGCGTCTTCGGTGCGGGGCGAGACATCGGCGTCGCGCGGTTCCAGGGCGGTCATGAGCCCAAGAGTAAGGGGCGAATTCCTGCTTGAACCCTGTCGCGAGTCGCTCCGGATCTCGTCCCTTGGTCGTAGGACCGGAGCGCGTGAGCCCTCGCCGATCGTGAACGCCGTATGGCAGTCGCGTTGCACGGCGGCCCGCACTCTTGTACGCCGCGCCGCCCCAGGCCTACGGTCGGGACGTCGCAACAACGCACGACCGTGTGCCCGAGAGGCTCAGGGGCTCGACTGCAACTCGAGTTACACCGGTTCGAATCCGGTCACGGTCTCCGCACACCACCGCCCGCCCCTCACACGGAAGCGCAGAGGGGCGGGCGGTGGCATGTCCGGACGGACCGCGGTCAGGAGGCGACCGGCGCCGCCGCGTCCTCGTGCAGCGCTTGCCGTCGCTCGCGCGCCGCTCGACGACGACCACGTCCTCCAGCTCGACGAGGTGCTCGCGGTTCAGGGACAGCAGCTTGTCGCGGACCTGGTCGGCGGTGGCGAGGTCCTCGTAGGCGATGACGAACAGAGCGCTCATACAGCTGACTCCTCATCTAAGGCCATTACGGCACTCAGTACAGGAATATATGATTTTTCGGACGCTCGAACGGCTCCGTGCCTCGCCCACGAAGTTCCCGACCCTGATCGCTGAGTAGGCTGCTCCTGTTCTGATGACGTCCGGGGGGATATCCGTTCATGCAGTTGCCGCACCTTGCTCCGTCCCGGCAGATCGGCCCCTACCTCGTCATCGCACGGCTGGACCCGACGGGCCCCGGCGCCGCCGCCGTTCCCGAGCGGCGGTTCATCGCCCGCACCCCGGACGGCGAGCGGACCGTGCTGGTGAGCATGCCGCTCGACGGCACCGATCCGGCCAGGTTCCTCACCGAGGCACAGGCCGCCCGGTTCCTGCTCGGTCCGTGGGCCGCCCCCGTCACCGAGCACGCGGAGCCCGGAGCGGCCGTGTGGTGCGCGCGCCCGTACGTTCCCGCACTCCCCCTGCCCACGGCCCTGGCCGTCAACGGCGGGCCGCTGCCCGAGGAGACCCTGCGCATCCTGGGCCGTTGCCTCGCCGAGAGTCTGGCCACCGCCCACGCGGCCGGGGTGACCCATGCCGGGGTGTCGCCCGCCGCCGTGCTGCTGGCCGGGGACGGCCCGCGGCTCACCTGCTTCGGAGCGGCGCGCGCCGCCGCCGAGGACGGCACCGCCCGTTCGGGACTCCCCGGCCTCGACCCGGGCAGCCTCCCGCCCGAGCAGGCCGCCGGCGGACGCCCGCGGCCGCCCGGCGACGTCTACGCACTGGGCGCGGTCCTGGCGTACGCGGCCACCGGTCACACCGTCCCCGACCGCGACGAGCTCCCCCTCCTGCTGCGCCCGCTCGTCACCGCCTGCCTCTCCCGCGACCCCGCCGCCCGCCCCCGGGCGACCGACGTCCTCGAAGCCCTCGCGCCGACGGCGACCGCCGCCCCGGTCGCCACCGTCCTGGAACCCGCCTCCGGGGCGGGCGCGCTGCGGCTGCCCGGCCGGGTGGTCGCGGCCATCGCCCGGCAGTCCGCGGAGATCCTTGCAGCCGACGTACGCCCGTCCCTCGGAGCCTGACCGATGATCAAACCCCTGCTCCACGAAGACCCCTCGCACATCGGCGGCTACCGGCTGGCCGCCCGGCTCGGCAGTGGCGGCATGGGCACCGTCTACCTGGCCCGTACACCCGGCGGCGCGACCGTCGCCCTCAAGACGGTGCACGCGCACATCGCGGCCGACACCGCGTTCCGCACCCGCTTCCGGCTGGAGGCCGACGCGGCCCGCGTGATCGGCGGCCTCCACGGCGCCCAGGTCGTCGACGCCGATCCGCTCTCCGAGGTGCCCTGGCTGGCGACGGAGTACGTCCTCGGCCCGCCCCTGGACGACGCGGTCGCCGTGAGCGGCCCCCTTCCCGAGGCCGCGGTACGGGCCGTGGGCGCGGCGCTGTGCGGTGCGCTCGGGCAGCTCCACCGCTCCGACGTGGTGCACCGCGACCTGAAGCCGTCCAACGTCATGATCACCGCGTACGGACCGAAGGTCATCGACTTCGGCATCGCCCGCGCCCTCGGCGACGACCGCCTCACCCGCGTGGGCGTGGCCGCCGGCACCCCCGCGTTCATGTCCCCGGAGCAGGCCACCGGACAGGAGCACACCCCGGCCGGTGACGTCTTCGCACTCGCCGGTGTCCTCGTCTTCGCCGCCACCGGCCGCGGCCCCTTCGGCAGCGGACAGCCCGCCGATCTGCTCTACCGCGTCCGGTACGCCGAACCGGACCTGACCGGTGTACCGGCGGCGCTGGCCGCGGTGCTCGCCCGGTGCCTGGCGAAGGACCCGGCGCTGCGACCGGCCACCGGCGCGCTGGCCGCCGCGCTCCACGACGGGCACGGCGAGTTCGCCGACCACCTTCCCCACCCCCTCCTGTCGGAGATCTCCCGTCGCGCGGCGGAGGTCTGGCAGGCGTCCCCGGAACGGCTCCCGGCGCCGGAGGAGCCGCTCGTCACCGCCACCGCCGCACCCGCGCCCCGGCGCGCGGGGCCGTCCCGCCGCGGCCTCCTGGTCCTGGCCGGCACGGCGGCGGCCGGGGCGGTCGTGGGCGGCGGGCTGTGGCTGCGGTCCGGCAGATCCGACGCAGAGGGCACAGCGAAGGGCACAGCGAAGAACTCGCCGACGCCGGCCGTATCCGGTACGGGCACGGCCGCCTCTCCGCCGGGGCCGTGGGACCTGCTGTGGACCAGCGGCCGGGGGAAGGCCGACGACGCGATGCCGCCCCTGTTCGTGGGCAAGGGCATCGTCGTGACGACGGGCGGCCAGCTGCGCGGCATCGACCCGGCGGACGGCAGCGAACTCTGGATGTTCTTCCCGACGTTGTTCGAGGGCCGGGCCGTCACGGACGGCTCCCTGCTCTACTGGACAGTCGGCGTGACCACCGACGACTACTCGGTCGTCACGGTCGACACGGACACCGGCCGGCAGGACCGTACGGTGACCACACTGTCGGCCCTGAAGCTGCCGAAGGGTGCGAGCGCCGAACTCCTCTGCGCCACCCCCGACACCGTGTACCTGACGGCCGGGGACGACAGCGCGAAGACGTTCGACCGGCATCTGTACGCGGTGAACGCCCGCACGGGAAAGCTCCGCTGGCGCACCCCCCTCAAGGAGTGGAAGAAGGGCAGCGGCTACAGCGGGGCGTTCGGCAAGGTCGTCGGGGACCGGATCGTGGTCGGACAGACCTCCTACGACCTCATACTCAGCGCGTACGACACCGGCTCGGGCAAGGAGCTGTGGCGCACGTCCCTGGAGGCGGCGGCCGACAGCTTCTCCACCCTGGTGAGCAGCGGGGCGCAGCTCGCGGACGACGGCAAGCACCTCTACATCGGGTCGACCGTGCTCCAGTCGATCGGCCTGTCCAACGGCGCGGTGGTGTGGGAGTTCGGCCGCGACCGCGACTTCGGCGGCGTGACGAACGGCGATGACCACTACGGGCCGCCGACCGTGCGGGACGGTGTCGTGTACGCGGCCGAGGGCGGCCGGGGCATCGTCGCCCTGGAGACGAAACGCGGCGAACTCCTCTGGGACGCCGCCGTTCCCGAGGGCAGCGCGACCACCGCGGTGGCGCCGCCCGTCGTCTCGGGCAAGCACCTCTACTACGCGGACCAGTCGGGGCTGGGGGCGATCGAGCTGAGCGGCCACACGTACGTACGCTCGTTGGAGAGCTCGATCCGCAACTTCGCGCTCATGCCCGGCAAGGACACACTCGTCGGCAACGGCACCTGGCGTGAGGTGGACGCCCTGCGCCTGGGCGGCTGACCCCGCCGCCGCACGCCCACGCACCCGTTCCCGGCCTCCCTGAGAAGGACCCGTCATGAAACCGCTCGGCCCAGGAGACCCGCTCCGGCTCGGCCCGTACCGTCTGCTCGGTGTGCTCGGCGAGGGCGGGATGGGCAAGGTCTACTTCGGCCAGGACAGCCACGGCCACCGGGCCGCGGTGAAGTCGCTGCGGCCCGAACTCGCCCACGACGAGCAGCTGGTGCAGCGCTTCGTGCGCGAGGCGCACACCGCACGGTCCGTCACCGGCACAGGCGTGGCCCGGGTGCTGGACGCGCAGGTCGAGGGCGGGCGGCCCTGGATCGCGGCCGAGTTCCTGGCCGGCCCCGACCTGGAGCAGGCCGTCGCCGTCCACGGCCCGCTCGACGCCGCGACGGTGCACGTCCTGGCCTCGGCCCTGGCCCACGCCCTGCACGAGATCCACGGCGCCGGTCTCGTGCACCGCGACCTCAAGCCCGCGAACATCGTGCTGACGTCGGACGGGCCCCGCATCATCGACTTCGGCATCGCCCGCCCGGAGCACGGGCTGACCCTCACGACCACGGGGCAGATCCCCGTCACACCCGGCTACGGTGCGCCCGAGCAGGTGCTCGGCCACCGGGTGGGTCCGGCCGCCGACGTCTTCTCCCTGGGCGCGGTGCTGGTGTACGCGGCGGGCGGGCAACGCGCCTTCACGGGCGGCCACGTTGCCGCGGTGCAGTACGAAGTCGTGCACGGGCAGCCGCAGTTGGCGCAGGTACCCGAGCCGTTGCGGGCCCTCATCGCCCCCTGCCTCGCCAAGGAGCCGGGAGTGCGTCCCGGCCCGGAGCAGATCGCCCGCGCGTTCGCGACGCCGCGGCGTTCGGAGAAGGTCTGGCGGCAGGGCGCCCTGGCGGCGCTGATCGGCCGGTACGAGTCGGAGGCGGCCCGGCTCGTCCCGGCCGGCCCCGGCGCCGCACCGATGGATCAGGGGCGGCGCAGGTTCCTGACCGCGCTCGCCACCGGCGGGGCCGTGCTCGCCGTGGGCGGTGGCACGGCCGCGTGGCGGCTCAAGGACGACTGAGAGCGGCCGTCTGCCGGGAACGCCGCCGCCGGTCGGCCAGCAGCGGCGGAGCCGCGAAGCCGACACAGAGGAGTCCGGCCGCGCACAGGGCGAGCGCGAGCCAGAAGGCACCGCTGTGACCGCCGCTCTCCGGACCGGTGGCGGGTGCACCCGCCTCGGCCGGTCCGGAGGGCTCCTGCGACACCGGCGCGCCCGCCGCCGGCGATGCGGAGGCCGAAGGCCTGGGGGTGGGCGACGCGGTGCGGTAGTCGGGGATGGGGTCCCGGTCGGCCGCTCCCGGGTCACCCGGGGTCTTCAGCGCGATACGGGGACGCACGATCCCGTACCCGATGTAGTCGTTGCGCACGGCCCCGCTGGTCGGGCCGCCGGCCGTGTCGATCATGACGCGCAGGACCTGGTTGGCCGTCCACGCAGGGTGCTCGGCCCAGATCAGCGCGGCGGAGGCGGAGGCGAGTGCGGTGGCCACCGCGGTGCCCTTGGTCCTGCACAGCCCCGTGCTGCCCGCGCAGGCACTGATGATGTCCTCGCCGGGCGCGCTGAGGTCCACGGCGAGGCCCGCGCCCGCCTTCTTGAGGCCCTTCAGGTCCTTGCCGACGGCGCTGACGCCGACGACCCCCGGCGTCGCCGCCGGGTATCCGACCAGCGGGGAGTCGATCACGGACTCCCCGACGGCCGCGAAGATCAGCTTGCCCTTGCTCCGGGCGTAGTCCACGGCCGACCGCACCGCTTCGTCGTCGGCGGACGCGGAGAGCGACACGCTGATGATCTTCGCGTCGGAGTCGGCCGCGTAGCGGAGGGCCGGGGCGATTCCGGCGTTGATCGCTTCGTCCTGCGCGGCCAGGTTGCCGGTGCCCTGGCCTGCGGAGACCTCCAGCGGGAGCACCTTCGCCCCGGGGGCGAGCCCGTACGCGCTGTCCCGGCCGCCGGCCCCCTTGCCCGTACCGGCGATCACGGAGGCGGCGGTGGTGCCGAGGTCGTCGCGCTCACCGGCGGCACCGTTCCGGAAGTCCTTGCCGGGCAGCAGCCGGCCGGAGAGCTCGGGGACCGCGCGCACCCGGGTGTCGATGAGCGCGACCGTGACGCCCTTCCCGGTGCTGGTCCGCCACATCTCCTGGGCCTTCATCCGGGTGAGGTGCCACTGGTCGGAGAGCACCGTGTCCGCGTGCGCGGGCGTCGTGCCCGCCCCGAGCGCCAGCAGGGCCAGAGCCATCGGAAGTACCGTCCGGATCGAGCCCGTTCGTGCGCGGGCGGATGTCGCCGGTCTCCTTGCATCCGGATCGCACGGCAGCACAGCAATCTCCCCCTCGAAGCTTCGGAGATCACCTTAGTCAGCGGCGAGGATCCGGCGCCCTCCGGGTTGCGGGAGCAACCCGGAGGGCAACGGCTGCCCGGACTTCAGGACTTGGGGGTGGCGACGGCCGCCTGGGGCCTGATCGGTAGGCGGTTGACCGGGCGGCCGGTGGCCGAGCGCACTGCCGCGGCCACGGCGGCCGGCGAGGTCACGACCGGGATCGCCGAGGCGGGCTTGGCGCCGAAGGGGGCCACCACGTCGCGTTCCTCGACGAGCTTGACGATGCGGATGTCCGGTGCGTCCAGTGCCGTCGGCAGGGCGTAGCCCGTCAGGTCGGGGTGGCGGATGAGACCGCGGGCGGTGCGGAGGTTCTCCGTCAGGGCGGTGCCGACGCCCTGGGTGATGCCCGCCTCGATCCGGGTCGCCAGCTGGGACGGGTTCAGGACCCGGCCGACGTCCTGGGCGATCGCCATCTCCACGACACGGATCGAGCCGAGCTCGATGTCGACGTCCACCACCGCGCGGATCGCGCAGAACGCGAGGCCGACGAAGGCGTCGCCCTGACCGGACTCGTCGAGCGGCTCGGTGGGATGGGGGCGGCACTGGGCGGTGGCCCAGAGCTCCTTGCCGTCCATCGCCTCCGCGACGGTCGTGGAGAGCACCCCGTCGTACGAGGTGATCTTTCCGTCGGCGATCTGGAGCAGCTCGGTGGACATCCCGAACTTGTGGGCCAGCGGCTGGAGCAGCTGGGTGCGGACCATCTTCGCCGCGCGTTCGACCGCTCCTGCGGAGACCCAGGTGTGGCGGCCGTGCGTCGCCGGACCCGCCGGAGGCTGGTCGGTGTCGACCGACGCGACGTGCACCTCTTCGATGCCCAGCGTCTCCTGCACGACCTGACGGGCCAGCGTCGAGAAGCCCTGCCCCGTCTCGACCGCGGCGCAGATGACGGTGGCGACGCCGTCGTGGACCCGGACCGTGGCCGTGGAGACCTCGTCGGCGCCCTCGGCGCCGAGCATGTGGACCATGCCGAGCGCGTACCCGACCCCGCGCCGCACGGCGCCGGGTTCACCCGCACCCTCGGGGCCGCCGGGCAGCAGCCAGTCGTCCTCCGGGGAGTCCTTGGGCAGCGAGGGCAGCGGGTAGTCCCGTACGGCGCGCAGGAGCTCCGCGACCGGGGCGGGACAGGTCACCGTCTGGCCGGTGGGCAGGATGTCGCCGGTGGACAGGGCGTTGCGCAGCCGCAGTTCCGCCGGTTCGATGCCGAGCTTGGCCGCCAGCTTGTCCATCTGGCCCTCGTACGCGGCACAGACCTGCATCGCGCCCTCGCCCCGGACATGCCCGGACGGCGGGTTGTTCGTACGGACCGCCCAGCCCTCGATGAAGGCGTGCGGGACGACGTACGGGCCGCAGGCGAAGGCGACGGCGGCGGCCAGGGACTCGGACGAGGAGTCGGCGTACGCACCCGCGTCCAGGAGGATCTGGGCCTCGACCTTGACCAGGCGGCCCTCGGCGTCCGCGTGGTGGCGGTAGCGGAGCAGCGTGGGGTGGCGGTGGGCGTGGCCGAGGAAGGACTCCTCGCGGGTGGCGGCCAGTTTGACCGGGCAGCCGGTACGCAGAGCGAGCAGGCCGAGCGGGAGCTGGAAGCCGGGGTCCTCGCGGTCTCCGGTGGCGCCGGGCACGCCGGTGACGACGAGCTTCACCCGGTCGGGTTCGAGGCCGAAGCAGGCGGCGGCGAGGTCCCGGTCGGTGTGCGGGTCGGTGGACGCGGTGTAGATCTCCACGCCGCCGTCGGGGCGGGGCACGGCGAGTCCGGCCTCGGCGCCGATCGGGGCCGGGTCCTGACGGCCGATGCGGTAGAGGCCCTCGACGACGACCTCGCCGACGATCTCCGGGTCGCCGTAACGCAGCGGGATGTGGCGGATCAGATTGCCGTCGGGGTGCAGCGGCTCGGCGGCGAACGCCTTCTCCGGGTCGGTGACCGGTTCCAGCACCTCGTACTCGACGGCGATCGCGGCAGCGGCCAGCCGGGCGGTGTCCGGGTGGTCGGCGGCGACCGCGGCGATCGGCTCGCCGTGGTGGCGGACCAGGTCGGACGCGAAGACGGGGCGGTCGACGACGCGGCGGCCGTAGGCGCTCTCGCCGGGGACGTCCTCGTGGGTGACGACCGCGCGGACGCCCGGCATCTCGGCGGCGGCCGAGGTGTCGATGGACAGGATGCGGGCATGCGGGTGCGGGGAGCGGAGCACGGCCGCCCAGAGCAGTCCCTCGGCCCACAGGTCGGCGGCGTACGGGAAGGTGCCCTCGGTCTTCGCGCGGGCGTCGGCCGGCGGCAGGGAGGCGCCGAGGCCGAGCAGCGGCTGCTCGGTGTCGGGGCCGCCCGGGCCGTCCAGTGACGGGATGCTGATCGCCGTGTGGGTCGCGCCCGCAGCGGTGGCCGCGTCGTTGCTCACGCCATGCCTCCGTCCTGCAGATGGGCCTGCACACTACCCGCGCCCGGGGGCGCCTGGTGCGGGATGCGGGCCTCGTCCGGCTCCGCGGATTCCTGCGCGGGTGCCGAGGCCGCCTCGGAGGCGGCCTCGCGGCCCGCGACGACCTCGTTCACGGCGTCGAGCACGCCGCGGTAGCCGGAACAGCGGCAGAGGTTGCCGCAGAGCGCCTGACGGGTCTCCAGCTCGCTGGGGGCGTGATTGCCCTCCAGCAGGTCGTGGATGGTCATCGCCATGCCGGGGATGCAGAAGCCGCACTGGACGGCACCGCAGTCCGCGAGGGCCCGCTGGACGTCGGACGGCTCGCCGTCGACGGCCAGGCCCTCGACGGTACGGACCTCGCTGCCCGCCGCCGTGGCCGCGGGGACCAGGCAGGAGGCGACGAGACGGCCGTCCACCTGGACGTTGCAGGCACCGCACTCGCCCTGCGAGCAGCCGTCCTTGGCGCCGGCGAGCCCGAGGCGCTCGCGCAGCACGTAGAGCAGCGACTCGCCGATCCAGGCATCGGTGACGGGCCGGTCGGCGCCGTTCACATGGAGCACGTAGGAGGCGGCGGGATGCTCGCTGGGCAGGTCGAGGGGGGCGGGGGCGTCCGGGGCCGCCTCGTCCTGCACCGCCGCGTCCGGCACCGCGTCGTCCTGGGCCGCCGCGTCGGGCTGTTCCGGGACGGGCTGCTGCGCGTCCTCGGGGGTGGTGTCCGGCTCGGCCTCGTCCACCGGGGTCCGGTGCGCGGCGTCCTCGGGCGTGCCCGGCTCGGCTTCCGCCACGGCGTCGGCGACCGGGTCCGTGCCGGGCTCGTCCGCGGGGACGTCGGCCGGCCCGTCGGAGGCGGGCTCCGGCAGGTGGCCCAGGTCCGTCCCCAGCACCGGGGTGTCCCTGGCACCGGGCTGCGGCTCCTGCGTCGCCCACGGCGCGGGCGCACCGCCCGGCAGCGTGGCCGGCGGGGTGCGGTTCGCGTACAGGCCTGCGGCCAGCGCGGAGGCCGAGAACTCGCCGGACTCCTCCGGGAGCTCACCGTCGGCGACGGGGATCGTCCACTGTCCGGTGTGGCCGGCCGCCTCGGCGGGGTCACCGGACTCGGCGAAGTTCCACTGGCCGGTTGCGGCCGGGTCCCCGGGGTACCGGTCCGGGTACTCCTGGGACGCCTGCGGACCGGGCTGCGGGTATCCGTACGCCGTCTGCTGCTGGTTGGGGTCCGGCCAGTGCACCGCGGCGGGCGCGGACTCCGCACCGGGGTCCTGCGGGTCGGGCCGGCCGTGCTGGTCCTGCTGGTCCGGCGTCTGGACGAGCCAGCTGCCGGTGGCCGCCGGGTCGAGTCCGGCCGCTGGGGTCAGCGGAAGGATCATCGGCGGCACGTATCCCTGGCCGGGCGCGGCCAGCGGGATGTTCGCCAGGTCCTCCGGCGGCAGGTGGACGAAGGCGGTCGCCTCCGCGTCGTACTCGCCGCTCTGCGGGGTGGGCTCCCAGCCCCCGTGCTGATCGGTGTGGTCCTCGTTGCTCACGACAGTGCCCTCCCCAGCGCGCGTCGGGCCAGCGCGGCGACGGTGCGCCGCAGGTGCAGTACGGCGGGGGGCAGCGGTGGCGCCTCTCCCCCGTCGGCCGGTGGTACGTGGTCCGGGATGCAGGCCGCGGCGACGTACTCGCCGAAGGCGGCCAGCGCGTCGGGGGCCAGGCCTCGTTCGCCGTCCCAGTCGATCAGTGAGGCGATCCAGCGCTCGGCCTCCAGCGGCCGCAGCGGCATCGGCGCGATGGCGCCGACCGCGCAGCGCACCCCGCGGCGGGCCGGGTCGAGCACGATCGCGACGGAGGCGGTGGCACGGCCGGGGCCGGTGCGTCCGGTCGCCTTGAGGAAGACCTGCGGGGCGTGCAGCAGGGGGACGCGGACGAAGCCGATCAGCTCGGCGGGCTCCAGCATCTCGCGGCCTGCCAGCAGGTGGGAGACCGGGATCTCGCGGCGCGCGCCACCGGGGCCCGCGATGACGAGCTCGGCCTCCAGGGCGGCGAGCACCGGCAGGGCGTCACCGGTCGGTGCGGCGGTGGCGATGTTGCCGCCGAGCGTTCCTGCGTTGCGGATCTGGGGCGGGCCGGCCGCGCGTGCGGACGCGGCGAGCGCGGGGATGAGGGCGGCGAAGTCGGGCCGCCCCATGCGTGCGTGGGTGAGACCGGCGCCCAGCAGGGCGTGGCCGTCCTGGTAGTGCCAGCCGCGGAGCTCGCTGATCCGGCCGAGGCCGACCAGCCCGGAGGGGCGCAGGAGCCCCTTGTTGACGGCCGCCATCAGGTCCGTGCCGCCTGCCACGGGGACGGCGGCAGGCATGGCGCCGAGTGCCGCCACGGCCTCGTCCAGCGAGGCAGGCAGCGTGACGGACTGCGTCGCCTGCGGTGCGTGCGTGGTCAACCCAGCTGCCCCTTCCCGGTGTCCCGGCTGTCCCGCCTGTTTCGCCGTACGGTACGTGCTCAAGGCCCGGACGTGGCAACTCTGGCACATCTTCGGACCGGCCCGACGCGAGGGTCCACGAAGGGAGTATCCGTCCCCGACCAGGGGAATGATCCCGTTTCGCACCTCTTCGGCACAGAGTGCGAATTGCCGTGCTTACACGCGCTTGTACGACATATCCGTTCCGGTGGGCGAGGGCTCCCCGGCGGGCTCGCGGGCCCGAACGGCACCGCCACCACGGTCCCGGGGACCGTGGTGGCGGCAACCGGACCGAGTCCGGACTCACACGTTCGGGGGTGTTCCCTCGATCGGGCGTCCAAGGACGCCGGGGCGCTGCTGCCACGGCAACGGGCCGCCCGGCGGACGGTAGTCGACACCGAGCGCGTCAAGTCGTGCGTAATGCGTGGACATTCGGCGCTCGAAGTCCGCGAAGTCCCGGTCAGCGGGGGCGGGCAGGGCCGACCAGACGACCTCGGCGAAGGCCGCGAGGCGGGGGAAGACCTGGTAGTCGACGCGGGACCGGTTCTGCATGACCTCGGTCCAGACGTTGGCCTGGGCACCGAGGACGTGCCGGGCCGCCTCCTCGGAGAGCGCGGGCGGTACGGGTTCGAAGCGGTACACGTCCTCCAGCGTGCGGACGTATCCGATGGGCATCGGCTCGTCGGGGCCGCCGTGCTGACGGTGGTCCAGATACACCTGCTGCTCCGGGCACATCACGACGTCGTGCCCGGCCTCGGCGGCCGCGATGCCGCCCGCGTACCCGCGCCACGAGGAGACGGCCGCGCCCTCGGCCAGCCCGCCCTCCAGGATCTCGTCCCAGCCGATGAGCCGGCGGCCGCGCGCGGTGAGCCAGGTGTCGAAGTGACGGATGAACCAGGACTGCAGCTCGTCCTCACCCGCGAGGCCGAGTTCCTCGATGCGGGCCTGCGCGGCCGGCGACTGCTTCCACTGGTCCTTGGGGCACTCGTCGCCGCCGACGTGGATGAACGGCGAGGTGGCCGCGGGGAAGAGCTCCAGCAGCTCCTCGAAGACGCCCTCGAAGAAGCGCAGGGTGTGGTCGGAGGGGGCGAGCACGTTCGGGTTGACGCCCCAGTTGTCCCAGACGGACAGCGCGGCGGTGTCGACGACGTCGGTGTTGCCCAGCTCCGGATAGGCGCTGATGGCGGCCTGCGAGTGGCCCGGGATGTCGATCTCGGGGACGACCCGGATGTGCCGCTCGGCGGCGTACGCCACGATCTCGCGAATGTCGTCCTGCGTGTAGTAACCGCCGTGCGGGGTCTCGTCCCAGAGCTCGGACGCCCGGTGGCCGTACTTCGTGCGCGAACGCCACGCGCCCACCTCGGTCAGGCGCGGGTAGCGCTTGATCTCGACGCGCCAGCCCTGGTCGTCGGTGAGATGGAAGTGGAAGACGTTCAGCTTGTGGGCGGCGAGGAGGTCGAGGTAGCGCAGGACGTCGTCCTTCGGCAGGAAGTGCCGTGACACGTCGAGCATCAGACCGCGCCAGCCGAGGCGGGGGCGGTCCTCGATGTCCGTGAACGCGAGGGCGGTCTCGGTGCGGCCGTCGACGGGCGCCCGGCGGAAGGCCTCCGGCCCCAGCAGCTGACGCAGCGTCTGGGCGCCCCAGAAGACTCCGGCGGCGCTGCCGCCCGTGATCACGACGCTCTCGTCGGGCTGGGTGGTCAGCCGGTAGCCCTCGGATGCCAACGACGGGTCGATGCGCAGCCGGATGGCGCGCGCGACCCCCTCGCCGCCCGGTGCGAGCGGCAGACCGAAGGCGGCGCCGAGCGTGGCGCGCAGCCACCGTTCGGTGCCCTCGGTGCCGGGCGCAGCGGCGACGGTGGTGGACGGGTCCAGGACGAATCCGCACCGCCCTTGGTCACCGACGCTCACGGGCGCCGGGATCAGTTCCATGTCCATGTCGTCAGTCCTTAACCGCTCCGCCCAGTCCCGAGACCAGGCGTCGCTGTACGAGTACGAAGAAGACCAGCACGGGCACGGTCATCACCGTCGAGGCTGCCATGATCCCTCCCCAGTCGTTTTCGTCGGGTTTGAAGAAGACCAGCAGCGCCATCGGGAGCGTCGACTGGGAGGTGTCGCTGATGAGGAAGGACTTCGCGAAGAGGAAGTCGTTCCAGGTGGAGATGAAGGAGAAGACGCTGGTCGCGACCAGTCCCGGGAAGACCAGTGGGAAGAGGATCTGCCACAGGAAGCGGGTACGGCTCGCCCCGTCGATGTACGCCGCCTCCTCCAGGGCATCGGGGACCGCCTTGACGAAGCCGCGCAGCATCCAGATCGCGAACGGCAGGGAGAAGGCCAGGTGCGGCAGGATCAGCGAGCCGAGCGTGTTCAGCTGGCCGAAGTCCCGCATCAGGAAGAACAGCGGGATCGTCAGGGCCTCGACCGGCACCATCTGCGCGACCAGGAACATGATCAGCAGAGTGGTCCGGAAGCGGAACCGGAACCGGGTCACCGCCGTGGCCGCCAGGAAGGCGATCAGCGCGGAGACCACGACGACCGTGCCGGCGACGAGCAGGCTGTTCAGGAAGTACCGCCCGAAGTCCTGCTGCTGGAAGACCCGGCGGAAGGAGTCCAGGGACGGCGACAGCGTCCAGGGCCGTGGGTGCGCGGACTGGACCTCACCCGCCGGCTTGAGGGCGGAGAGCACCATCCAGTACAGCGGAAAGGCGACGACCGCGGCGATCACCAGGGCCGCGGCCTCGGCGGCGAGCCGGCCGGGCCGGCGGACGCGCGACAGGGACGGCAGGCTCACAGTTCCTCCCCCTGGCGCCGCACCAGGCGCAGATAGATCAGCGTGACGGCCAGCAGGATCACCAGCATCACGACGCCGATCGCCGAACCGAGGCTGTACTGCGAGGACGCGAACGCCTTCTGGTATGCGTACACGTTGAGCACCAGGTTCTGGCCGGCGATGCCTCCGCCGTTGGTCATGACGTAGATCTGGGTGAAGACCTTGAAGTCCCAGATGACCGACTGGATGGTGACGACGACCAGGATCGGCCGCAGCATCGGCGCCATGACCGACCGCCAGATCCGCCACTGCGAGGCCCCGTCCAGCGCGGCCGCCTCCAGCACCTCGGTGGGGATCGCCCGGATGCCCGCGTACACGGTCACCATCACGAACGGGAACGAGCACCACAGGACTTCGAGGAGCACCAGCGCGAAGGCGCTGTAGCGCCCGTACGTCCAGGAGTGGTCGCCGAGCCCCAGCACCCGGTTGACCGGCCCGAAGTCGGCGTCGAAGAGGAAGACCCAGACGGTCGAGCCGGTGATCGCCGGGGTGGCCCAGGCACCGAGCGCGGCCATCATCAGCGCGAGCCTGGGCACGGCCCGCACCCGGGTCAGCAGGACGGCCAGCGCGCAGCCGGTCAGCAGGGTGGCCAGGACGCAGGCCGCGGCGAAGACCACGGTGGCCAGGAGCACCTGCCGGAACTGGCTGTCCCGGAAGAGCGTCGCGTAGTTGCCGAAGCCCTGGAAGGTGGCCGGTTCACCGCCGCTGACCTGGGCCTGGGTGTACTCCAGGAAGGAGATCAGGCCCAGTTGGTAGATCGGGTAGACCAGCAGCCCGCCGATCATGACGAGTGCGGGCAGCAGGTAGAGCCAGGGGGTCCAGCCCGGCCGCCGGGCGGGTGAGGCCGGGCGGCCGCGGCGCCGGAGCGGGCGGGGAGGGGGACCGTCCGTTCCGGGTACGGGGGGCGCTTTGTACGCCGTACTGTTCGCCGTCATCGTCAGCCCGCGTCGGCGAACGCCGCGTCCATCTTCTTCGCCGCGTCGTCCGAGGCCTTCGCCACGTCCTTACGGCCGCTGACGATCTCCTGGAACATCGTCGGCAGGATCAGCGAGGAGTCGATCTGGCCCCAGGCCGGTGAGACGGGGACGAACCTGGTGCCCGCGCCGAGCGTCCTGACGAACGGTTCGACGAAAGGCTCCCGCTTCGCGGCATCGGCCCGCACGTCCGTGTACGTCGGCAGGAAGCCCATCGCGTCGAACATCCTGGCCTGGGTCCCCTTGCCGGTCAGCGCCTTCATCAGGTCGACGGCCAGCGTGCGGTGCGCGGTGCTCTTCAGTACGCCGATGTTGTTGCCGCCCGCGAACGCCGGGGCGACGGAGCCCTCGGCCAGGCCGGGCAGCGGCACGACCGCGTACTTGCCCTTCACCGTGCCCGCCTCGACGGCGGCGTGGCTGAAGTCGCCGCCGATGGCCATGGCGGCCTTGCCGGCGGCGAAGGCGGTGACGGTCGCGTTGCCGCCCATCGCGGCGCACTTGGCGGCCGGGCAGTTGGCGTCGCCGAAGAGCGAGGTGTAGGCCTCGATGCCCTTGCGCGCCTTGTCGCTGTTGATGGCCGCCTTGTACGAGGAACCGCTCCCGTCGGCCAGTTCGCCGCCGTTGGCCCAGATGAACGGCATCGCGCCGTAGGTGTACGCGCCGCCGACCGCGAGCCCGTACAGGTCCGGCTTCTTCTTGTGGATCTTCCTCGCGGTGGAGATCAGTTCGGCCTGGGACTTGGGGGCCTCGATCCCCAGCTCCGCGAAGACGTCGGTGCGGTAGTACAGCGCCCGTACGCCGACGAAGAGCGGCGCCCCATAGACCTTGCCGCCGACCGTCACCGACTGCCTGGCGGTCGCGTCGGTGTCCTTGGCCTCGTCCCAGGCCGCGAACTCCGCGCTCACGTCGGCCAGTCCGCCGTCCTTGACGTAGCCGGCGGTGTCCGTGTTGCCGTACTCGATGAGGTCCGGGGCGCTCTCGGGGTCGTTGAACGCGGCCTTGACGCGCTGGGCGCGGGTCTCCACCGGGATGTACTCGATCTCGACCTTCGCGTCCTTGTGGGCCTTCGTGAAGCCGGCGACCGCGGCGTCGACGACCTTCTCCTTGGGCTTGTTGCCGACCTCCTGGAACAGCCAGACACGCAGCGTGCCGGTCTTCTCGTCCCCCTTGGCGCCGGTGTCGGAGGTCTGCGGCGCACCGCAGGCGGTGGCGGTCAGGCCGGCCAGCACAAGCGCCGCGGCCGGGGCGGCAATTCGGGCAGAAAGCTTCATCCGGGAACCCCTACCGGTAGGCGTTGCAACATATGCAACGCACGTTTCGTTCTGCACAACTTGCAGGAGGGTAGGTCCGGACCAGGGCGCCGACAAGTGGTCTCCACCACTCTGTGACCGTCGGAAGCAGCCCGTGCAACGCCGCCGGGCCCGCACGACGAAAAGCCCCCGGGGCACGCGACTGCGTGCCCCGGGGGCTCTCCCGGGCTGTCCGGTGGTGCGGGTGGGACTACTTCTTGTCCTTGCCGCCCTTGCCCTTGTCCTTGTCGCCGCCGGCGCCCATGGACTCGTAGATCTCCTTGCACATGGGGCAGACCGGGTACTTCTTGGGGTCGCGCCCCGGTACCCAGACCTTGCCGCACAGTGCGACCACGGGGGTGCCCTCCAGGGCACTCGCCATGATCTTGTCCTTCTGAACGTAATGGGCGTAGCGCTCGTGGTCGCCGTCGCCGTTCGACACCTGTGGTGTCGGCTCCACGAGGGTTCCGGTGCCTGACCCGCGCTCGGGCTCAAGAGTGCTCATAACCGCCAAGCGTACTGAAAGACCGGGCATCAGTTCAGCGAAGGGTCGTCCGGATACGTGGCGATCATGGCCAGTTCGCTGCGCTGGCGGCGCAGGACCGCCCGCCAGAGGCTCTCCGGACGGGGCGAGGAGACGTCGCCGGGTTCCGACTCGACGACGTACCAGGCGCCCTCGGACAGTTCCGTCTCCAGCTGGCCGGGGCCCCAGCCCGCGTAACCGGCGAAGATCCGCAGCGAGCCGAGGGCCGCGGCCAGCAGCTCCGGGGGCGTCTCCAGGTCCACCAGGCCGATCGCCCCGTACACCCGGCGCCAGCCCAGGGGGCCCTCGTCGCCGGGGATCACCGCCACGCCGAGCGCCGAGTCCAGGGAGACGGGGCCGCCCTGGAAGACGACGTCCGGCTCACCGGTCAGCTCCGCCCAGGACGCGAGGATGTCGCCGACGCCGACCGGGGTCGGGCGGTTCAGGACCACACCGAGCGAGCCCTCCTCGTCGTGGTCGAGGAGCAGCACCACCGCGCGGTCGAAATTCGGGTCGGCGAGGGCGGGTGTGGCCACGAGCAGTCGCCCTGTGAGCGAGGACACCTCCGTCATGGCAGAAATGATCCCGCATCTTCGGCGTTCGCGGGGGGTCAAGTGACCCGCTCGTCCCGCAGGGTGCCCGAGCGCAGCTCAGGGCGCACGGGTGCACAAGGAGCGCACGGCCGGCCGCCCATCCGGACGGTAACCCTCCGCAAGATCCGGGGAGCACAGTGTGTTGTGGCCGGTTCATGACGTTCGCCCACCCCCCGCTCTCTTAGGGAAGGGGGGTGCCGGGCCATTACCCTTTCGGTTGGCCCCCTGCCCGACCACTCCGGAACGCGAGATTCATGACCGGCACAGACGATGTCCTGCTTGTCCACGGCGGAACCCCGCTGGAGGGCGAGATCCGCGTCCGAGGCGCCAAGAACCTGGTGCCGAAGGCAATGGTCGCCGCGCTGCTCGGCAGCGGGCCCAGCCGACTGCGCAACGTGCCCGACATCCGCGACGTGCGGGTGGTGCGCGGGCTGCTGCAGCTGCACGGCGTGACGGTCCGTCCGGGTGACGAACCGGGTGAGCTGATCCTCGACCCCACACACGTCGAGAGTGCGAACGTCGCCGACATCGATGCCCACGCGGGCTCGTCGCGCATCCCGATCCTCTTCTGCGGCCCGCTGCTGCACCGGCTGGGCCACGCGTTCATCCCGGGGCTCGGCGGCTGCGACATCGGCGGCCGGCCCATCGACTTCCACTTCGACGTGCTGCGCCAGTTCGGCGCGACGATCGAGAAGCGTGCGGACGGCCAGTACCTGGAGGCCCCGCAGCGGCTGCGCGGCACCAAGATCCGTCTGCCGTACCCGTCGGTCGGCTCCACCGAGCAGGTGCTGCTGACCGCGGTGCTCGCCGAGGGTGTCACCGAGCTGTCCAACGCGGCCGTGGAGCCGGAGATCGAGGACCTCATCTGCGTACTGCAGAAGATGGGCGCGATCATCTCCATGGACACCGACCGGACCATCCGGATCACCGGTGTCGACCGGCTCGACGGTTACACGCACCGGGCGATCCCGGACCGCCTGGAGGCCGCCTCCTGGGCGTCCGCGGCGCTGGCGACCGAGGGCAACATCTACGTCCGCGGCGCCCAGCAGCGGTCGATGATGACGTTCCTGAACACCTTCCGCCGGGTCGGCGGTGCCTTCGAGATCGACGACGAGGGCATCCGCTTCTGGCACCCGGGCGGCGCTCTCAACGCCATCGCGCTGGAGACGGACGTGCACCCCGGCTTCCAGACCGACTGGCAGCAGCCGCTGGTCGTGGCGCTGACGCAGGCCGCCGGTCTGTCGATCGTGCACGAGACGGTGTACGAGTCCCGGCTCGGCTTCACCTCGGCGCTCAACCAGATGGGCGCGCACATCCAGCTCTACCGCGAGTGCCTGGGCGGTTCCGACTGCCGCTTCGGCCAGCGCAACTTCCTGCACTCCGCGGTCGTCTCCGGGCCGACGAAGCTGCAGGGCGCGGATCTGGTCATCCCGGACCTGCGTGGTGGTTTCTCGTACCTGATCGCCGCCCTGGCGGCCCAGGGGACGTCCCGTGTGCACGGGATCGACCTGATCAACCGCGGCTACGAGAACTTCATGGACAAGCTGGAGAAGCTCGGCGCGAAGGTGGAGCTGCCGGGCGGTTCGCTGGTCTGAGGACGCGTCCCGGGGGCCCGCGCCCCCGGGACTGCGCCTCTGGAGGGCCCGGAACGGCGTTCTGCGGCCCGTACGACGAAGGGCGGCCACCCCGGTTGGGGTGACCGCCCTTCGTCGTGCCCAGGGGTGTTACTTGCCCTTGGCGGCTTCCTTGAGCTTCGAGCCCGCGGAGACCTTCACGCTGTAGCCGGCCGGGATGTTGATCGGGTCGCCGGTCTGCGGGTTACGAGCGGTGCGAGCGGCACGGTGGGTGCGCTCGAAGGTCAGGAAACCGGGGATGGTGACCTTCTCGTCGCCCTTGGCGACGATCTCACCGACGGTCTCGGCGAGCGCGGCCAGCACGGCGTCGGCGTCCTTGCGAGTCACCTCGGCGCGGTCGGCCAGGGCGGCCACCAGCTCACTGCGGTTCATGTTGTTACTCCCGTGTTCTTCTTGCCTGTGAGGCGTGAGATCGAAGCCGATGCTGCCAGGGCCCTCGGACAGTTCCCGGACCCGGGTCTGTCCTAAGAGGGATCCGGCAACCGGACCCTCTTAACCTCGCGCCCTGTGGGGTCTCCCCTGGACGTAGTCCTGAGGAAGCATCCTGCCCCCACCTGCGGCGGGAAAGCCAATCCGGCACCCTCCGGAGTCACACGAAAAGCACCACTGCCTCGTCGTGGTGACGTTCCGTCGACTCCCCGAAAGCGGTCCGCAGCGGGTGCGGGGCTCTGCGGGACGCGTCGCCCGCCCACCCTAAAGGGGCGTTTGGGGCGCCGCGACCCGCGACGCGCCGGATGTCAGACGGACGTGGGGCCCGTCACAGCCGCACCGGCCGCCTTCGCGGCCTCCCGGACAGCTCCCGCGACCGCTCCGGCGACCTTGTCGTTGAAGACCGACGGGATGATGTAGTTCGCGTTCACCTCATCCTCGGCGACGACGTCGGCGAGGGCGCGCGCAGCGGCGAGCATCATCTCCGTGTTGACGGTGCGGGACTGGGCGTCCAGCAGGCCGCGGAAGACGCCGGGGAAGACCAGGACGTTGTTGATCTGGTTGGGGAAGTCCGAGCGGCCGGTGGCCACAACCGCCGCCGTCTGACGTGCGATTGCCGGGTCGACCTCGGGGTCCGGGTTCGCAAGCGCGAACACGATCGCACCGTCGGCCATGGCCGCGACGTCGTCGCCGTCCAGCACGTTCGGGGCCGAGACGCCGATGAAGACGTCGGCGCCCGCGACGGCCTGCTTGAGGGTGCCGGTGACGGACTCGGGGTTGGTGTTGTCGGCGATCCAGCGCAGCGGCGAGTCGGCGTCGGCGGAGACCAGGTCCTCGCGGCCGGCGTGCACCACACCGTGGATGTCGGCGACGACCGCGTGCTTGACGCCCGCGGCGATGAGCAGCTTCAGAATGGCCGTACCGGCCGCTCCGGCGCCGGACATGACGACCCGTACGTCCCCGATCCCCTTGCCCACCACGCGCAGGGCGTTGGTCAGGGCGGCCAGGACGACGATGGCGGTGCCGTGCTGGTCGTCGTGGAAGACGGGGATGTCGAGGGCCTCGCGCAGCCGGGCCTCGATCTCGAAGCAGCGCGGCGCGGAGATGTCCTCCAGGTTGATGCCCGCGAAGCCGGGGGCGATCGCCTTGACGATCTCGACGATCGCGTCGGTGTCCTGGGTGTCCAGGCAGATCGGCCAGGCGTCGATGCCGGCGAAGCGCTTGAAGAGGGCCGCCTTGCCCTCCATCACGGGCAGGGCGGCCATCGGACCGATGTTGCCGAGGCCGAGCACCGCGGAGCCGTCCGTCACGACTGCGACGGAGTTGCGCTTGATGGTGAGGCGCCGGGCGTCCTCGGGGTTCTCGGCGATCGCCATGCAGACCCGGGCCACACCCGGGGTGTAGATCATCGAGAGGTCGTCACGGTTGCGGATGGGGTGCTTCGACGCCATCTCGATCTTGCCGCCGAGGTGCATCAGGAACGTACGGTCGGACACCTTGCCGAGGATGACGCCCTCGATGTCGCGCAGGCCTTCGACGATCTCGTCGGCGTGCGACGTGGAGGAGGCGGCGATCGTGACGTCGATCCGCAGCTTGTCGTGGCCGGAAGCGGTCACGTCGAGGCCGGTGACCGAGCCGCCGGAGGACTCCACGGCCGTGGTGAGCTGGGAGACCGCTGTGCCGCTCGCGGGCACCTCCAGCCTGACCGTCATCGAGTACGAGACGCTGGGCGCCGTTGCCATGGCCGAGTCCTTCGCTTTCCTTAGCTTCATTGCTATACGTGGCCGGATCTGTCGCCGCCGGACACGCCTTCCGATATTCGCACCTACCGACGAGTAGCCGGTAATGACTGCCGCTCTTCGGAAAGTGTTTTCCACCATACGAGATATGAGGGGTTCGGCGGAACCCCGTCGGGCCCGTGAACCGGGCCCGTAAACAGAAACAGACCCGCGTCACCGGAGGGTGACGCGGGTCTGTCTTCTTCAGTTGAGCGGCACCGACCCGCCATGCTCGCCTCGCGGCAAGTGGTCGCTCGAAGCGACTAAGGTTGGGCCCGGGGGCTTGGATCGAGCCGGTGCCGACTCCAGGCTAACAAACACCCTGGGGAAGTGATTCCCCCAGCGCAGGTTGACCGAAAAAAGGCTCCCGCACCCCGCTTCCCGGAGCCTGATCGGTCCCTGAGCGGGGGCCTGTCAGTCCCTGAGCAGGTCCGGCACCCCGTCCTCGTCGGGCAGGTCCCGCTCCCCCGAGACGACGGTGAGCTGCTGGGTCGCCCGTGTCAGCGCCACGTACAGCACCCGCAGCCCCGCCGGGGACTCGTCCGCGATCTCCGCGGGCGAGACGACCACCGTCGCGTCGTACTCCAGGCCCTTCGCCTCCAGGCTGCCGAGCGCCACCACGCGCTCGCCGAGCTCCGCGAGCCACCCACGGGCCTGCGCCCGCCGGTTCATCGCGACGACGACACCGACCGTGCCGTCCACCTCGCCGAGCAGCCGCCGCGCCTCCTCGCGCACCGTGCCGGCCAGATCGCCGTCCCGCACGGTCTCGAAGCGCGGCTTCACGCCCGTGGAGCGGACCGCGGCCGGGGACTCCATGCCCGGCATCGCGAGCGCCAGGACCTTGGCAGCGAGTTCGGCGATCTCCGCCGGGTTCCGGTAGTTGACGGTCAGCGTGAAGTTCCGGCGCGGCCGGCTGCCCAGCGCCTCGTCACGGGCCGCCGACGCCTCGTCCGGATCGGACCAGGAGGACTGCGCCGGGTCCCCGACGATCGTCCAGGTGGCGTGCCGGCCGCGGCGGCCGACCATCCGCCACTGCATGGGCGTGAGGTCCTGCGCCTCGTCGACGATGACGTGCGCGTACTCCGTGCGCTCCGCCGCGAGCCGCTCGGCCCGCTCCCACTGGGTCTCCTCGCGCTGCGGCATCAGCTCCTCCAGACCCGTGAGCTGGTCCAGCGGGTCGAACTCGCGCTTGCGCTTGGGCCGGTTCGGGGTGCCGAGCAGTGTCTGGAGCTCGTCGAGGATGGCCACGTCGTGGACGGAGAGCGGCCCGCGGCCCTCCGCGTCCAGCCGCTTCAGGGAGCGCGCGAGCCGGCGCACCTCGCCCTGGTTGAGGGTGCGGCGCGCCCACCGGCCGAGCCGCTTCTCGTCCGCCATCGCCGCGAGCACCCCGCGCGGGGTGAGCTCGGGCCACCAGGCGTTCAGGAACTCGATGAACGGCGTCTCGGTGGAGACGTCCTCGTCGAACGACGAGCGCAGTTCGGCCGCGAGCTCCTGATCGGTGTAGCGGCCCCGTCCCGACGACCTGTTCCACAGCGCGTCGAGCAGCAGTTTGCGGGCGCGCGGGCGCAGCAGGTTGACCGGCGCGGTGCCGCTGAGCACGTTGTTGCGGATGCGCCGGAGCTCGTCCTCGTGCAGCTCGACGCGGGCGCCGAAGGCCACCACCCTGAGCCGGGTGGGGGTACCGGCCTCCTGAGGGGCCGCCTCGGCCTCTCCGAACGCCAGCTGGCCCTCCTGGGCCGCAGGGCGCGGCACGGGCTGTTCCAGCGCCCCGCGGGCCGCCTTGCGCAGCACGTGGAGCATCCGGGACGAGCCCTTGATCCGCGCGACGGCCGGTTCGTCGTAGGTGGTGGCGCCCTCGGTGCCGGCCGCCTCGTCGGACAGCGAGCCGACCGCGCGGATCGCGACCTGGCCCTCCTCGCCGAGCGAGGGCAGCACGCCTTCGGTGTACGCGACCAGCAGCGGCGTCGGCGAGACGACGAGGATGCCGCCCGCGTACCGCCGCCGGTCCTGGTAGAGCAGGTACGCGGCACGGTGCAGGGCGACCGCGGTCTTGCCGGTGCCGGGGCCGCCGGAGACCTCGGTGACCGAGGCGGCGGGGGCCCGGATCACCAGGTCCTGCTCGGCCTGGATCGAGGAGACGATGTCCCGCATGGTGTGGCTGCGGGCCTGCCCCAGCGCCGCCATCAGCGCGCCGTCACCGATGACGGGGAGCTTTTCGCCGCCCAGGTAAGCGGTCAGCTCGGGACGCATGAGGTCGTCCTCGACCCCGAGGACCCGGCGGCCCTTGGAGCGGATGACCCGGCGGCGTACCACCCGGCCCGGTTCCTTCGGCGTCGAGCGGTAGAACGGTGCGGCCGCCGGGGCCCGCCAGTCGATGACCAGCGGCGCGTAGTCGGAGTCGAGGACCCCGATCCGGCCGATGTGCAGCGTCTCGGCGATATCGGCGGTGCTGTCCTCCCGCACGACGTCGTCGGCGGGTTCGACGGAGGTGAACGCGCCGTCCGGGCCGCGCTCACCGTCCTTGCCGAGCAGCAGGTCGATCCTTCCGAAGAGGAAGTCCTCGAACTCGCTGTTCAGCCGGTTGAGGTGGATTCCGGCGCGGAACACCTGGGCGTCACGTTCGGCGAGCGCTCCCGGTGTACCCACCTGGCCGCGCTTGACGGCGTCATTCATGAGAAATTCCGCCTCGTGGATCTTCTCCTCGAGGCGGTGGTAAACACGGTCGAGATGTTCCTGCTCGACACCGATTTCCCGGTCCCGCAACGAATCGACAGCGGCATCCTGCGCGGCCACCGAGGCCCCTTTCTGACGTGCATTGGGCAGCCGTCAACCCTATGCGAAGGGGGGCCGTCGCGCACCTGCCGCGGGCATCGATCTTGCGCTCCGGGATATCGATTGCGTGTCGGGGATCGCGCCGGGCCCTCAGACGCCGACGCTCACCAGCCGTTCGCCGTCGAACGTACGGACCTCGAAGTGGTCGATGTCCGCCCGCGCCATGGCGGCCCCGCCGTGCACGTAGAGCGGGTACCTGGCGGTGGGGTGGGTGGAGTCCGCGATGCCGTAGCCCCACTTCGGTACGGACCAGGAGGTGACGACCTCCTCCTCGCCGGTCTTCGAGACGGCGATCAGCCTGCACTTCTGCGGGCCCTTCACGTTCTTCAGCTCCAGCACGGTGTGCGTGCCCCAGGCCTTCGGCTCCATGCCGACCGTGGCGTCGACCGCGGTGACGGGGTCGGTCGCCTCCGCCTTCTCCTTCATGTGGTGGAAGAAGGCGTCCTCGGCGGGGCTGGTGGGGTGCGGATCGGCCGCCTCCACGCTGCTCGTGCCACCGCCGGTGGCCATCACCGCGACCACCGGGCCGCCGATGACCAGCGCCGCTGCCGCCGCCACCAGATACCTCACCCGCCGGGTGCGCCGGGCGCGCTTGGCCGCCACCTCGTCGATCAGGGTGTCGAGCAACCGGGGCGCGGGCGGCGTGGGAACGTGCGGGACCGGGCGGGCACCCGGTACGGAGGCCGGGGACTCGGCGAGCATCGCGAACATCGGCTCCAGGCCGGCGAACTCGTCGAGGTGGGCGGCGCAGCGGGCGCAGCCGGCCAGGTGTGCCTCGAAGGCGGCGGCCTCGGCCGGGTCCAGGATGCCCAGGACGTAGGCGCCCGCCGCGTCGTGTCCTGCCTCGTCCACGGGGCCGCCGGGAGCGGCGGCAAAGAGGTCGGGGGGACCGGAGGGACCGGCCGGCCGGGGCCCGAAGGGCTCCCATTCCTGGTCGCTCATGCCGTGATCCCCCTCTCTTCGAGTGCGAGCTTCATCGAGCGCAGTGCGTAGAAGACCCGTGAGCGCACCGTGCCACTGGGGATACCGAGCACCTCGGCCGCCTCGTTGACCGTACGGCCCTTGAAGTAGGTCTCGACCAATGCTTCCCGGTGGGCCGGGGTCAAATCGTCGAGCGCGTCCGAGAGCGTCATCAGCCACAGCGCCTTGTCGATCTCGTCCTCCGCGGGAATGACCTCCAGTGGCGACGGGTCGACCTCGTGCGGCCGGGCCTGCCGGCTGCGGTGGCCATCGATGACGATGCGCCGGGCGACCGTCACCAGCCAGGGCCGGACGGAACCGGTGGCCCTGTTGAGCGAACCGGCGTTCTTCCAGGCACGGATGAGCGTTTCCTGCACCACGTCCTCGGCGCGCTGTCGGTCGCCGGCGACGAGGCGGAGCACATACGCGAGCAGAGGTCCGGCGTGTTCGCGGTAGAGCGCCCGCATCAGCTCCTCGTCGGGGACGGCGGAGGGTGACGGGGGCGGCGCACTGCGATGCCGGGCCCTGTGCGGACGGTCATCGGCCACGGCCGCATCCTTGCGCACACGAACCTCCCGGTCGAGACCCTGTCGAGCTCCTTGGCCATCGATACGGGGATGCGGGGCGATCCATTCAATGCGCGTCCAAGATTCTTTACGGCTCCGGGCTGCCCCGGTGCTCCGGACTCCCCCCGTGTTCCGGGGACGCGCCGGCCGGGTCCGTGTGGCGCCGACGGTGCCGGGCGACCCGTTCGCGGTTGCCGCAGACCTCGCTGGAGCACCATCGCCGGCGCCGGCCGCGTGAGGTGTCCAGGTAGACGCGGCGGCAGTGGTCCCCCTCGCAGCGGCGCAGCCCGGCCAGGGCGACCGGGTCGGTGAGGAGGTCCACGGCGTCCCGCGCCACGGCGGCCAGCAGCGCCCCGCAGCCGGGCTCGGTGCTCAGGCCGCGTACCAGCGCGCCGTTCCCGGCGCGCACGGCGCACAGGCCGGGCGGGGCGGCCGCCGCGAGCGCGTTGACGCGCTCCAGGGCGCCGTCCGCCGCCCGCCCGCCGAGCTGCGCGGTCAGCAGCCGGTCCATGGCGCTCCTCAGCTGGCGGAACCGCACGAGCCAGTGGTCGTCCACGTGGTCGAGCCGGGTGCCCCGCGGTACGGCCCCGGCGGCCACCAGCCAGTCGGCGAGCCCCTCGGACCGGTCCAGCGGGTCGGCGGTGCCCGGGCTCCCGGCCGCCGTCGCGACCAGGTCCAGGCAGAGCCGCCCGGAGTCGAACCGCCGGTCGTACGAGCCCTTGCGCGCCGCCATGCGCATGCCACCGCCTCGGGTCCGGTCGCCGTCCCCACCAGAGTGCCCCGCGCGGCCCCCGGCCGTAACCCCTGTCGCGCGGGCCGCGACAACTCCCCTCGTACGATGACCTGATGGACGATCATCTGCGCAACGGCCCCCTCCGGGCCGGCTCCCTGGTGCTTCGCCCCTGGCTTCCGGGCGACCTCACGGTCCTGCTCGACGCGTACCGCGACCCGGCGGTACAGGCAGGGTCGCGCGCCCCGGTGGAGGACGAGGAGGCGGCGGCACGCTGGCTGCGCGACCAGGACGAGGGCCGGGCGTCCGGGCTGCGCCACAGTTTCGCCGTGGTGGACACGGCACTCGGGGACGGGCCGGCCGGAAACGTCGTCCTCGCGTACCCCGCGCCAGGGTCGGGTTCGGCCGAGGTCGGCTACTGGACGGCGGCGCACGCCCGCGGCCGCGGCATCGCCCCGCAGGCCCTCGAAGCGCTCACCGACTGGGCGTTCACGGCGTTCGCCGGGGACGGACTCGTACGGCTCGACCTGCTGCACGAGGTGGACAACGAGGCATCGTGCCGGGTGGCGGAGAAGGCCGGATACGGCTTCGCCGAGGTGCTGCCCGCACGCCCGCCATGGCCGCGGGAGGGCCACCGCCACGTGCGCCGGGCAGCCGGGCACGGCGGTTGATCCGGGGCGGCTTCAGGCTCCGGACACCGCCTCCGCCCCGGTCACCGGGCCGTCGTGCAGGACGCGCTGGAAGAGCCGGTGGTCGCGCCACTCGCCGTTGATGTGGAGATAGCCCGGGGCCAGGCCGATCTGCTCGAAGCCGCACTTGGCGAGCACCCGCTGCGATGCCTCGTTGTACGGCAGCGTGGCGGCCTCGATCCGGTGCAACCGCAGCTCGTCCCGGGCCAGTTCGCAGATGAGCCGCACCACGGCGGTGGCCAGCCCCCGCCCCGCGAAGTCCACGTCCACCCAGTAGCCGAGGGCGGCGCTGCGGAACGGCCCGAGCACCACGCCGTTGAGCGTGAACGTGCCGATCGCCCGGTCCTGCGCGTCGCAGAGCACCCAGGGCATCACACGCCCCGCGTCGCGGTCCGCCAGCACACCCGCCAGCCGCTCGCGCTGCCCCTCCTCGGTGTAGAAGGCGTCGGGCCGCACGGGCTCCCAGGGCTGCATGTACGCACGGCTGCGGGTCAGCGATTCGGCGAGGGGTCCTGCGTCGGCAAGGGTCACGGGCCGCAGCCGCACGCCGGCGTCGAGGCGATGGGTGTCACTACTCATCCGTCCACCGTAACCGCAGGTCGCAATGGTGCACCGATGGTTTCGCAGCGCTCAGGAGTCGGCGTACTTGGCGTCCGATGCCGGGTCCAGGGCCAGCCGGTAGCCGCGTTTGACCACTGTCTGGATCAGCCGGGGCACCCCGAGCGCGGTGCGCAGCCGGGCCATCGCCGTCTCCACCGCGTGCTCGTCCGTACCGCTGCCGGGCAGGGCGCGCAGCAGATCGGCGCGGGCCACCACCCAGCCCGGCCTGCGGGCCAGGGTGTGCAGCAGGGCCATGCCGGCGGGCGGCACCGCGCGCAGTTCGTCGTCGACCAGGACTGCGTGGCCGCGGATCTCGACGCGGTGCCCGGCGACCGGCAGGGTCCGGGCCCGGGAGGGCAGTTCGCGGCAGATCAGCTGAACGAGCGGGCCGAGCCGGAAGCGCTCCGGCTGGGCGGTGTCGACGCCGCGGTCCTGCAACGGGAGGGCGGTGACCGGTCCGACGCAGGCCGAGAGGACGTCGCCCTGCAGGGCGCCCATCAGGTCGGTCAGCAGCCCGCGTTGCTCGGCCCGGCGCAGCAGGGAGACCGCCGCCGGGGCGCTGGTGAAGGTGAGTGCGTCCAGACCGCGGGCGATGGTGATGTCGATCAGCCGGTCGAGGGGGGCGATGTCCTCGGGCGGCATCCAGCGGTAGACGGGAACGCCGATGACCTCGCCGCCGGCCGCGCGCAGCGACTCCACGAAGCCGGGGAGGGGTTCGCCGTGCAGCTGGAGGGCGATGCGGCGGCCCTCGACGCCCTCCTCCAGGAGCCGTTCCAGCACCTCCGCCATGGATTCGGACGCCGGTGACCAGGTCTCGGTCAGCCCGGCGGCGCGTACCGCGCCCTTGACCTTGGGGCCGCGGGCCAGCAGTTCGACCCCGCGCAGGGTGTCCAGCAGCCGTTCCCCGATGCCCCAGCCGTCGGCGGCCTCGATCCAGCCGCGGAAGCCGATCGCCGTGGTCGCGAGGACCACATCGGGGACGACGTCGATGAGTTCCTTGGTGGCGGCGAGCAGTTCGCTGTCGTCGGCGAGCGGCACGATCCGCAGGGCGGGTGCGTGCACCACGGTGGCGCCCCGCCGCCGCAGCAGCGTGCCGAGCTCGTCCGCCCGGCGCGCGGCGGTGACACCGACCGTGAAGCCCGCGAGGGGCCCGTGCTGTTCGTCGTCGTGCATATGGTCTACCCGGCTCTCGTCCCGCTGCTGCTCAATGGTGCGGAGGGCCGAGCCTGCCAACGAAGCGTGACAGGCTCGGTTCCCCCGTATTTCCCGCCCGTTACGTCACCCGACATCGATAGGCCCTTTCGTCCGGACCCCGCGAGCCCGGCATGATCCAAACGAGAGGTCCTGGGCCATCATCACACTTCGGCGTAGTTGAGCTGGGGCTTCGCAGGGACCGCCGCGGTGCGGCGAAGGTATACCGCCCAAGTGAGCGCGAAACACACCCCGTAGAAGGCGAGGAAGGACCAGAAGGCCGCCGTTCCGGTGCCCGAGGTCTGGAAGGACTGCCGGAAGGCGAGGTTGATGGCGAGGCCGCCGAGCGCCCCGACCGCGCCGATGAGCCCCATCGCCGCCCCGGACAGCCGCCGCCCCTGGGCCGCCGCCTCCTCGCCGCGCAGCCCCTGGGCGATCGCCTTGGCGTGGAAGATGCCCGGGATCATCTTGAACGTCGATCCGTTGCCGAGCCCCGTGAGGACGAACAGGGCGGTGAAGCCGATCAGGAACACGGTGAGCGATTCGATGCCGGAGGCGTAGACGACGACACCGGTCGCGACGGCCATGGCGGCGTAGTTCGCCAGGGTGATCCGGGCGCCGCCGTACCGGTCGGCCAGCCAGCCGCCGGCCGGCCTGATGAGCGAGCCCAGCAGCGGGCCGACGAACGTGAGCGAGGCGGCCTGCAGCGGGGTCCGGCCGAACTGGGTCTGCAGGACGAGTCCGAAGGCGAAGCTGTAGCCGATGAAGGAGCCGAAGGTGCCGATGTAGAGCACCGCCATGATCCAGGTGTGCGGGTCGCGCACGGCGTCCTTCGCGGCCCCGGTGTCGTTCTGCACGGGCGCCAGGTTGTCCATGAACTTCGCGGCGCACAGCCCGGCGACGACGATCAGCGGGATGTACACGCCGAGCACGATCCGCGGGTGCATGGCGCCCGCGGTCCCGATCACCAGCAGCCCGACGAGCTGCACGACGGGCACCCCGATGTTGCCGCCGCCCGCGTTCAGTCCGAGCGCCCAGCCCTTCTTGCGCAGCGGGAAGAAGGCGTTGATGTTTGTCATCGAAGAGGCGAAGTTGCCGCCGCCGATACCGGTCAGCGCGGCAACGGCCACGAAGGTGGTGTACGAGGTCCCCGGCTCCATCACCATGAAGGCGGCGACGGTCGGCACCAGCAGGGTGAACGCGCTGAACACGGTCCAGTTCCGGCCGCCGAACCGGGCGACGGCGAAGGTGTACGGCACCCGCACGAGGGCCCCGACCAGTGTCGCGGTGGAGATCAGGAAGAACTTCCCGGCCGGGTCCACCCCGTACTCCGGGCCCATGAACAGGACCATCACCGACCACAGGGTCCAGATCGAGAACCCGATGTGCTCGGAGAGTACGGAGAACCAGAGGTTCCGGCGGGCGATCCGCTCGCCCTTCTCCTGCCAGAACGTCTCGTCCTCCGGCTCCCAATGCTCGATCCAACGGCCAGCCATCACGCGCCTCCACGGGTGGTCGGGGTGTTGTCCCCGACGCTAGAGAGCGTGCGTTTCGGTGTGGTGCCGCGAGGTGACCGGTGCGCAACCTTGCTCTCACCGGGCCGGGGGCGGCCCGGTGAGACGGTGGTCAGCGGCCGCGTTCAGCGGCCGTGGGCCGACTGCCGCTCGGGCCGGTTCCGTGCCGTGCCCGGCCGCCGGATCCTCTTCGGGGCGCCGTTCGGCCACAGTTGCGGCCGGCGCTTCGCCGCCACGTCCTCGGTCCAGCCGAACGCCAGGATGCACACCGCGATCAGCGCCCAGGCGAAGATCAGGACCGGTACCCAGCTCTCCAGCAGCCAGGGCACGTTGTCGCCGAGGAAGTCGACGGCCCACAGCCGGTCGTACATCGTCGCGGCGACGAGGATGCAGACGTTGTGCCAGAGGTAGATCGTGACCGCGCGTGAGTTGAGCAGCGTGATCGTGGTGTCCCAGGCCTGCAGGCGCTTGGGCCACTGGGTCCAGGACGGGCTGTAGTGCAGCAGGAGCAGGACGCAGCCGAACGACCACAGGGCCTGCGCCAACGGAATGGAGTCCAGGTCGAAACCGGCCCGGAACCCCTCGTGCGAGGCCCACCACAGCCCCAGCGCCGCGACGACCGGGGCGAGGGACGGCACGAGGTAGGACGGCAGCCGCTTCAGGATCCCCTCCTGGTGGGCCATCCCGAGCACCCAGCAGGCACCGAACGTACTGAAGTCGGTGATCGCCGAGTCGATGCGCTCCGGGGTGGAGATCATCTCCCTGGACATGATGAAGGCCAGCACCAGGGGGGCGAGCAGGGTCGGCCAGGGCATCTTGCGCAGGCCCCGCAGGATCAGCGGCGACATCAGGACGTACCAGAGGTACGCGCGGATGTACCAGAGCGGTCCGGCGAGGTCGCTTCCCCAGGTCTCGCCCAGGAAGCCGTGGATGCCCGGCAGTTCCTCGGCGAACGGCGGATCGCTGAGCGGAAGGATCCAGAACAGCAGATGGGTCCACCACCAGCCGGGGTGCCCGTCGGCGTCCGGCGCCCAGCCCTGGAGCACCATGCCGGTGACCCCGATCGCGCCGAGCAGCCAGAGCGGCGGCAGCAGACGGCGGACGCGGCTGCGGATCACCTGTGCGGCGGGCCGTTTCAGCGAGCGGGCCATGAGGTTGCCGGCCAGGGCGAACATGACGCCCATCGACGGGAAGACGATCGGCAGCCACGCCCAGCCGGTGAGGTGGTAGAGGACGACGCGGAACAGCGCGAGAGCCCTGAGCAGGTCGAAGTAGCGGTCCCGGCCGGGCTTCTTCGGCCCCGGCACGGGTTCCGCCCCCGGTGTGGAGACCGGTGCGTCCGGGGTCCGCGGCGGCACGACCAGGGCCGGCGGTACCTGCTGCGGCAACGGCTGAGTCCGCGGGCTGTAGGGGTCGTAGCCGCTATTCGGCCTGTACGCGGCGTACGGCTCGTACGCGTTGTACGGCTCGGACGCGTTGTACGGCTCGTACGGCTCGTGGTTCTCGCGCGGGCCCGATTCGGGCGGGGTGGGGCTGGGGTACGTCACGCGACGGGCCTCCGGTCGGTGCTGCGTCCGGTCCCCTGGCTCGGCATGGAACGCGGCGCTTCCACGACCCCCGTGCGGCGCAGCTTCTGCCAGCGGAGCCGGCCGCCGGTGAGAGCGGTGATCCAGGACTGGAGCAGCACCACGTACATGAGCTGCCGGTAGAGGATCTGCTGGAGGGGCAGCGAAAGCAGATGGGTCATGCGCTCCCGGTCGAGCCGGAAGGCGTACGCGGCGCAGACGGCCTGCACAGCGAGGACGCCGAGCCAGGCGACGACCGTCTGCTCGGTGGGGCCGAAGACGAGCCCGTACAGCAGGAAGACGTCGATGAGCGGGGCGAGCAGTGGGGCGACGACCATGAACAGGGCGACGAACGGCAGCCCGACGCGTCCGAAGCGGCCGGACGGGCCGCGCTCGATCACCGCGCGGCGGTGCTTCCAGATGGCCTGCATCGTGCCGTACGACCACCGGTAGCGCTGCGACCAGAGCTGCTGCACGGACTCCGGTGCCTCGGTCCAGGCGCGGGCGTTCTCCGCGTACACGACGCGCCAGCCGTCCCGGTGCAGGGCCATCGTGACGTCGGTGTCCTCGGCGAGGGTGTCCTCGCTCATGCCGCCGATCCGCTTCAGCGCCTCGCGGCGGAACGCCCCGACCGCGCCGGGGATGGTGGGCATGCAGCGCAGCATGTCGTACATGCGACGGTCGAGGTTGAAGCCCATCACGTACTCGATGTGCTGCCAGGCGCCGATCAGGGAGTCGCGGTTGCCGACCTTGGCGTTGCCCGCGACGGCCCCGACCCGCGGGTCGGCGAAGGGCTGCACGAGCTCACGGACGGTGGACGGCTCGAAGACCGTGTCACCGTCCATCATCACGATGATGTCGTGACGGGCGTGCGCGATGCCGTTGTTCAGGGCGGCGGGCTTCCCGGCGTTGCGCTGGCGCACCACCCGGACGTGGCGCAGCCGCATCCGGTCGACCAGGTCCGCGGTGCCGTCCGTGGAACCGTCGTCGATGACGATGACCTCGAGCGGATAGTCACTCGCCACCAGCGAGCGGACCGTGTTGGCGATGCACTTGCTCTCGTTGTACGCGGGCACCAGGACGGACACCGGGCGGGTGAGCGGCTCGCCCCAGCTGAAGTCCCGTTTGCGGACCCGTCGGGCGTGCGCGAAGGACAGCAGCAGCATCAGGCCGAAGCGGGCCAGGACCAGCACCCCGATGACGGCGAGACCCACCACCATCACATCGGTGATGTGCTCCGAGACCACCACGGCGGAGACGAACGCCTTGCCCTTCCAGAGCGCGTACCCGGTGACCGGGGTGTGTGCGCTGGGGGCGCCGAGGGCGTCGGTGAGGTTGGTGAACTCGTAGCCGCGCTCCTGCATCTTCGGCAGGAACCTCCCCAGGGCGGTGACGGTCTGGGACCGGTCGCCCCCGGAGTCGTGCATGAGGATGACGGCGCCCTCGCCGTGTTCGGGGGTGGCCCGGTCGATGATCGCCTCGACGCCTGGCCGCTTCCAGTCCTCGCTGTCGGTGTTGTTGACGACAGTGAGGTAGCCGCGGCTGCCGACGTACTGGGTGACCGGCCAGGACTTGTCGTCCATGGCGTCGGCGAACGAGGAGTACGGCGGCCGGAACAGGGAGGTACGGATGCCGGCCGCGCCCGCCAGCGCCAGTTGGTTCTGGGACAGCTCGTAGTCGATGCGGCCGGTGGACTGGTAGGAGAGGTCGGGGTGGTTGAAGGTGTGCAGCCCGACCTCATGCCCCTCCTCGACCATGCGCTCGACCAGGTCGGGGTAGCGCGAGGCCATGGTGCCGGTGACGAAGAAGACGCCGTGTGCGTGGTACTTCTTCAGCTCGTCCAGCACCCGGGGGGTCCACACCGGGTCGGGGCCGTCGTCGAAGGTCAGCACGATCCGGCGGTCGGGGATCCGCAGCGTCTCGGCGGGCTCGGTGGCGCTGCGCGCGTCGATGACCGGGCCGCCCCCCAGAACCTGCTCGGGCACCCGGTCGGTGGCCGCCGGTGGCTGGATCCGGTGGTCGGCGAGGATCCCGCTGTGCACGTAACCGCGCAGCATCAACATGGCGAGCAGGGCAACGAGGAACAGGAACGGCAGCATGTAGCGCATGGGGAGTCTGCGCCGCCGGGTCTGCTTCTTACGGTGGTGCCTGACCCGCGGGGCGGGGGTGGTCATCTAGCTGGCGCCTTCTTGCTCTTGCACAGGAGGATCCGGTGTGGTGGCCGGCGGGGTCACGGGGCCCGGGGATGTGGTCGCCGGACCGGCGCTCGGCGTCCCGGAGCCGGAGGCCGGCGCGGAGGCGGACGTCTCGCCGGCCGGCTCGCCGGCACCGGTGCTCGATGCCGCGCCGGTGTGCTGCGCGGACGGTGCGACGCGGGCCGGGGCGGAGGATCCGGTCCCCGTGGCCGAGGAGCTTCCGGCACCGACGACGCCGCCGGTGCCGGCCGCGCTCCCTCCGGTCTCCGGGGTGGCGGACGGCAGGACGTCCTGGGTCGCCCCGGGCGAGGCCTGGGCACCCGGGCTCTCCCCGAGCGTGGCCGGCGTCCGTACCTCTTCCGCCTTCTGCTGCTCCTCCTGGCCGGAAAGCGGCAGGAAGGGCGCGGTGGAGTTGCCTCCGAGCAGGGCGACGACGAGCGTCACCGCGTAACCGACACAGATCGCGGCCAGGACCCAGCCGAGCCGTCGGAGCGTCTTGCTGCGCCGGCCGCTCTCGTCGACGAAGACCGGACCGTCGGAGCCTTCCGGAGCGCTGGGTTCCGGGATCAGCTCGGAGAGCTGCCGTCCCAGTCCGTCGAGCTGGATGGTGACTTCGTTCGGCTCGTGGGTGTGCCCCGTACGGGCACCTTCACGCCAAGTTTCCACAGTTGTACGCACTTCCCCCACTCAGGACCGGGTGCGCGCAACTGACCGGATATGTGCCGCCGGACGGGGCCCCCACCCCGTCCACGTGCGCCCCCTACCACAGTGCACCCGGGCCATGAATGTAGCGCACGCCGACGCCACTCCGGCCCGCGGAGAGGTGTTGTTCCTCATGAGAGATACATCTGTTTTCGAACCGTGGTGCGGGCACTGCCCCGAGCGGGTCGGCCGTGGGAGCACGACGCGGGAGCGCACGCCGGGGCGCACGCCCCTGCGCGCCGGTCGTGGCCGTTGGCGCCGCGGTGCCGCAGCGACAAAAAACGAGGACCCCGCTGCCGGTGGCAGCGGGGTCCTCGTTCACATGGGAATTGTGGAGATGGCGGGAATCGAACCCGCGTCCAACGGTGCGGAACCAGGGCTTCTCCGAGTGCAGTTCGCTACGCTTTTCTCGGCCCCGGAGGTCACGCGAACAAGCCTCCGACAGGCCCAGTCACTGTTTGATTTCCTTCTAGGCCCCGTGACCGGGCTTAGAAGTTTAGATCCCTAATTGATGCCAGGATCCGGGTCGGGATCAACCCCGGGCTGACACTCCGCAGAGTCTTCGCTTAGCTGCTAATTAGGCAGCGAGGGCGAAGGCGGAGGAATCGCGCTTTGAAGTGGCGATTATTGTTTGCGACATATGGTTTACGAGATCATTGTCGCTTCCTCGACTCGCTTCCCCTGCCTCGACATCCGCTGTCGAAACCGATCATCCCCATGTTGATTTTTCAAAGGTGGTACACACCCCGTGGGGTGCAGTGCCATCGTACGTGACCAACGCACGACGATGCCAGCGTATTCCTGCCGCACCGGCCGGCAGTCACTGGCGCGGTGCGCTCAGGCGCTCCGCTGGCGGCGGCGGGCCGCCGAGATCGCCCGGTTCGTCTCCCTCGTGTCCTGCTTCTCGCGCAGCGTCTGCCGCTTGTCGTACTCCTTCTTGCCCTTCGCCAGCGCGATCTCGACCTTGACCCGGCCGTTGGTGAAGTACAGGGCGAGCGGCACGATCGTGTGCCCGGTCTCCTGCGACTTCGACTCCAGCTTGTCGATCTCGGCCCGGTGCATCAGCAGCTTGCGCTTCCGCTTGGCGGAGTGGTTGGTCCAGGTCCCCTGGACGTACTCGGGGACGTGGATGTTGTGCAGCCACGCCTCGCCGCCGTCGATCTGCACGAAGCCGTCCACCAGGGAGGCCCGGCCCATGCGCAGAGATTTGACCTCGGTGCCCATGAGCACGAGGCCGCACTCGTAGGTGTCGAGGATGGTGTAGTCGTGGCGCGCCTTCTTGTTCTGCGCGACCATCTTGCGCCCGGTGTCTTTTTCCTTAGCCATAGTGCGGCCATTTTCGCACTACGACCCACCCCCGAGGCCACTCAATACCGTCTCGGCCCGCTGCTGGGCCCGCACGCTGGCCGCGAGGTCCGGGGTGATGCCGTGGCCGTCGACGCTGCGGCCCGCCGGAGTGCGGTAGTGCCCCACGGTCAGCTCGGCCACGGAGCCTCCCGCGAGCCTGCTAGGCATCTGGACCGACCCCTTGCCGAAGGTCCGCGAACCGACCGTGACCGCCCGGCCCCGGTCCTGCAGCGCGCCGGTCAGGAGCTCGGCCGCGCTCATGGTCCCGCCGTCGACGAGGACGACGACGGGCCGCTCGGTGTCTCCGCCCGCCTCGGCGTACAGGGCACGCTGCTCGCCGTGCACGTCGTACGTGGCGACCAGGCCGCCGTCCAGGAACGCGGAGGCGGCGGTGACGGCCTCGGTGACGAGTCCGCCGGAGTTGCCGCGCAGATCCAGCAGCACGCCGGCGCCCGCAGGCGCCCCCAGGACCGCGTCGCGGACCGCGTCGCCGGATCCCTTGGTGAACGAGTCGACCTCGATCAGTACAGCTGCGGAGGAATCGGAACGGCCCGGTCCGAGCTGCTGCACGGAGACGGCCTCGGTGGCGAGACGGGCCCGCCGCAGCGTCTCGGTCCGGGTGACGGAGCCCCGCTGGACGCCCAGCACGACGGTGGTCCCGGCGGCCGCGCCGGTGCGGTCACCCCGCAGCAGCGCCACGACGTCGGAGACCGGGCGCCGGTCGACCCGGCTGCCGTCGACCGTACGCAGCACGTCGCCCGCACGGATTCCGGCCCGTTCGGCGGGGCTGCCCGGCTGGACCCGGGCGACCGCGACCAGCCCGTCGGCGGAGCGCCTGGCGGCGATCCCGACGCCCGTGTACGAGCCGTCGAGGGCCTGCTCGAACTCCTGGTACTCCCGCTCGTCGTAGACCGCGCCCCAGCGGTCCCCGCTGCGGCTGACGACCTCCTCGGCCGCCTCCGTACCCGACTTGCCGTCGGCCACGGCCTCGGCTGCGGCGTCGGCCACCGCGTCGCGGTCGGCGGAAGCTGCGACGGACCGGGCCTCCACCTCGGTGCCCCGCCCGTCCCCGTGCGGCAGCGAGCCGGTCGCGGCGGCCGTGGCGAGCACACTCGCGAAGACCAATGTCAGGGCCGCCCCGCGGCGAAGACCGCGGGGCCCGACACGACACTCGGGGCCCGGCATGGCGCCGAGTCTAGGACAACGCCCTGTGGGCGCACGGCCCGTTGACCGCGCGCCGCACAGGGCGCTTGTCACACCTTGAGGTACTTGCGCAGTGCGAAGAGAGCGGCAACTGCGGGCATCAGCAGCCCGATCGCCAGGACCAGCGGGAGCTTGGTGAGGACGGCCTCCCAGCCGATGAAGTCGATCAGGTTCAGCTTGTCCTGGAGGGCGAGACCCCCGTCGATCAGGAAGTAGCGCCCGGCCAACAGCATGACGCAGGCCAGCACGCCGCCGATCAGGCCGGCGAACGCGGCCTCCATGATGAACGGCATCTGGATGTAGAACCCTGAGGCACCGACGAGCCGCATGATGCCCGTCTCCCGCCGTCGGCTGAACGCGGACACCCGGACGGTGTTCACGATCAGCATCAGGGCGATGACGAGCATCAGCGCCATCACGAAGAGCGCAGCGACGTTCATGCCGTTCATCAGACCGAAGAGGTTGTCCAGGATGCTTCTCTGGTCCTGGACGGACTGCACCCCGTCACGCCCGGCGAAGGCGGTGGCGACGACCTTGTACTTCGTGGGGTCGTGCAGCTTGACGCGGTACGACTCCGGCATCTGGTCCGGCGTGATGTTGCCGGCCATCGGGGAGTCGCCGAACTCCTCCTGGTAGTGCTTGTACGCCTCGTCGGACGACTCGTAGATCACCGTGTCGACGACGTCCATCTTGTTCAGATCGCTCTCGATCTGCTTCTTCTGCGGATCGGTGACCGCACCCTTGGCGCACTGGACCACCGTCTCCGCATCCCCCTTGCCACAGAGGTAGATGGAGACGTTGACCTTGTCGTACCAGTAGTCCTTCATCGTGCTGACCTGCTCGCGCATGAGCAGCGCGCCGCCGAACAGGGCAAGCGAGAGGGCGACGGAGACGACGACGGCGAAGGTCATCGTGAGGTTGCGACGGAGGCCGACGCCGATCTCCGACAGGACGAACTGGGGCGCGCATGGCGTCCTTTCAGTGCTGGGTGCTCAGTGCTGGTAGCCGTAGACGCCGCGCGCCTGGTCGCGTACGAGACGGCCCTGCTCGAGCTCGATGACGCGTTTGCGCATCTGGTCGACGATGTTCTGGTCGTGGGTCGCCATGATCACGGTGGTCCCGGTCCGGTTGATCCGGTCCAGCAGCTTCATGATCCCGACCGAGGTCTGCGGGTCGAGGTTGCCGGTCGGCTCGTCCGCGATCAGCAGCATGGGCCGGTTGACGAAGGCCCGCGCGATCGCCACGCGCTGCTGCTCACCACCGGAGAGCTCACCGGGCATCCGGTCCTCCTTGCCGCCGAGACCGACGAGGTCGAGGACCTGCGGGACCGCCTTGCGGATCTCACCGCGCGGCTTGCCGATCACTTCCTGGGCGAACGCCACGTTCTCCGCGACGGTCTTGTTGGGAAGGAGGCGGAAGTCCTGGAACACCGTGCCCAGCTGGCGGCGCATGTGCGGCACCTTCCAGTTGGACATGCGCGCGAGGTCCTTGCCGAGGACGTGGACCATGCCCTGGCTGGCGCGCTCCTCGCGGAGGATGAGACGCATGAAGGTGGACTTGCCGGAGCCGGAGGAGCCCACCAGGAAGACGAACTCGCCCTTCTCGATATCGAGAGACACATCCCGTAGAGCGGGACGGCTCTGCTTCGGGTAGGTCTTGGAGACGTTGTCGAATCGGATCACGGATGCACCACGGTCGGCCGGGAGTAGGTGTGCGTGACCATACGCGAACCGGGCTCACGCGTGCAGGCGCACGTACCGGGATGGGTGATTTACGGTGAAACGGCAGGCGGTCGGGCTCGGCCGGAACAGGAACGGACCGGGATCGGACCGGGAGGTATCCGGCGGGCCGCGCCGAAAGCCTTGCGAGCTGGCACAGTGGTAGGGGGAACGGTCGCGTTCCCGTGAGCGTTGTGCGGAGAGAAGGCTTGTGCGGCTCCGCCGCGCGGGAGGAGGAAAGCGCATGACCTACGACCGACTGGTGTGCGCGAACTGCGCGGCGCCCGTGAACGAGGGGCGCTGTCCCGTATGCCGGGCGAGCCGCGCGCGACTGCAGCAGGAACAGGAGCAGGGACCGTTCGCGGGGCTCAGCCCGGCGATGCTGATCGCCCTGATGGTGGTGCTGCTGGCCGCGCTGGCGCTGCTGGCGCACCAGACCGTGTAGCGCACCCGCCAGCCTGTCCGCCCGCGCTTCTGCCTTTTGCCGGGCCGGCAAAACGTTCATCCTCGTACGCGCCGATACACGCACAGGGGCCCCGGATACCGATCGGTATCCGGGGCCCCTGCTTGCGTACGTGTACGCGTACCGCTGCTGCCCGTCAGGCGGCGGTGCGGCCGTTCACCAGGCGCGGGAGGATCCGGAAGCCGATGCCTCCGGCGATCATCGTCGCGGCGCCGACCAGCAGGAACGTGGTCTCGGCGGCACCGGTCTCGGCGAGCTCGTCCTTACCCTTGCCCTGCTCGACCGGCTGGTTGCCGACCGAGTCGGTGTCGGTGTTGTCGGAGTCCACGCACTCGGCACCGTCGAGGGAGACGGTGCAGGTGTCGGCGTCACCGGTGGTGGAGCCGGTGTCACCGCCGGTCACACCGCCGTCGGTCGTGCCCGCGGAGGCCGAACCGTTGGAGGCGCTGCCCTCAGAGGTGCCACCCTTCGAGTCGCCACCCTCCGACGCATTGCCCTCAGAGGTGCCACCCTTCGAGTCGCCACCCTCCGACGCATTGCCCTCAGAGGTGCCACCCTTCGAGTCGCCACCCTCCGACGCATTGCCCTCAGAGGTGCCACCCTTCGAGTCGCCACCCTCCGACGCATTGCCCTCGGAGGTGCCACCCTTCGAGTCGCCACCCTCCGACGCATTGCCCTCGGAGTCGCCACCCTCAGACGCATTGCCCTCGGAGTCGCCACCCTTCGAGTCGCCACCCTCGGACGCCGAACCCTCGATCGTGTTGCCCTCGGAGTCGCCACCCTCGGACGCCGAACCCTCGAGCGTGTTGCCCTCGGAGTCGCCACCCTCGGACGCCGAACCCTCGAGCGTGTTGCCCTCGGAGTCGCCACCCTCGGACGCCGAACCCTCGAGCGTGTTGCCCTCGGAGTCGCCCTCGCCCGTCAGGCTCCCGATAATGGTGGTGTCGGATTCACCGGTGCCGACGGCCTGCGCCGCGCCCGCGACGGTGAGTGCGGCGCCGGCGGCGATGACCGCACCCGCGGCTATCCGCGCGACGCGGACTCGCGTCTTCTTCGTCATGTGCTGCTACCCCCAGTAGCTGTTCTCGTCAATGGAGCAGCCATATGCGGGGCATGGCCCAACGGGGTTTGCTCCGAACGCCGGCCTACGTCGTGCCGTGGCCATGCCGCCCGCCCCCGATCACACCCGTCCCAGACATACGCATGCTGCCCTAGCACCCTGTCCAGAGTTAAGGATTACGTCAAGGCCGTTCTGTGCAATGTGCACCGCTTTGATCAGAGTTGACCCTCATTCAGGGCCGCGACTGTGACGCACTCACCACGCCGCCTGCGCAACTCGCCACGCCAACTCCCCTTCGCTCCGGGCTCGTTTCGTACGCCTGCCGGTCGCCCTGAGGCCATGCCCGGTTCACCCGAAAGGATCATGATCTGGGTATCCGACCGAACCGACCCGTCCCGAACCCGGTGAACCCATGCAGAAGCGAACCGCCGCACTCTCCCTGACGCTCGCTGTCTCCGCCCTGATACCGGCGGCGCTGCCGGCGCAGGCCCAGTCGGACTCCTCCGGCTACTACGCCACCAAGACCCCGTACGCACCGCAGGAGAACCCGCGGTCGTACCAGCACGCCCCCAAGGGCTTCGTCCCCGTGTTCACCGAGAACGTCTCCCGCCACGGCTCCCGCGCAGCCTCCGACAGCGAGGACGGCGACCTGATCCTTGCGCTGTGGGACACGGCGCGGAGCGAGGGGCAACTCACTCGCACCGGGGAGCAGTTCGGTGGGGAGACGAAGGCACTGCTCGCCGCCATGGACAAGATCGGCTACGGGCAGCTCAGCGGACGGGGCGTGCGCGAGATCCAGGACACCGCCGCGCGACTGGAGAAGAGGCTTCCCGGCCTCTTCAAACAGATCGCCGCGGACTCCGAGCAGATCAACGTCACCAATTCCGGCAAGGACCGTGCCGTCGACAGCGGGAACCTGTTCGCGGAGGCCCTCGCCGAGAACGACCCGGCCCTGGCGCCGCTCATCACTCCTGCCAGGACCGATGCCGACCTGCTCTACTTCCACAAGTCGGCCGGCGGCGCGGAGTACCGGGACTACGTGGACAACGACGAGCGGCTCGCCGCCACCCTCGACGGGATCACCGACCAGCCGGCCTCGCACACCGCGGCCCGTAACGTACTGAAGAAGATCTTCAAGCCGGCTTTCGTCAGGCGGATCTCGGCGGGCGAGTTCGACTCGATCGGCACCGAGGTGGAGGCCGCCCAGGCGGTCTACGCCCTCTACAGCATCGCTCCGGCCATGGCCGACGAGGGCGACTGGAACATGAAGCGCTACATCGCCCCCCGTGACGCGAAGTGGTTCGCGTACCTCAGCGACGCCGAGGACTTCTACGAGAAGGGGCCGGGCTTCAACGACAGCGACATCACGTACAAGATGGCGAACGTCCTGCTCGACGACTTCTTCACGAAGATCGACGCCAAGCGGAACGGAACCAGCAACGCCGGCGCGGAGCTGCGCTTCACTCACGCGGAGGAGATCATCCCGCTGGCCGCGCTCATGGGCCTGCCGGGCAGCACGAAGCCCGTGTCGGAGGCCAAGCCGTACACGTACGCCGACAACCCGTGGCGTGGTGAGTCGGTGGCGTCCATGGCCACGAACATCCAGTGGGACCTGTTCCGGAAGGGGAACAAGTACCTCGTGCGGATGCTCTACAACGAGAAGCAGACCGCGTTCAAGAAGGGCTGCGCGCCGGTGGCGAAGGGCAGCTACTTCTACGAGGTCGACGAACTGAAGCAGTGCCTCGGCCGCACCGCTTCCTGACCACTCCGTCGCGTACACGAAGGCGGGCGCGGGAGCCGAGGCTCCCGCGCCCGCCTTCGTGTACGTCCCGGCTTAGGGGACTACTTCTCGCTCTGCTTGCGCCAGCGGATGCCCGCCTCGATGAAGCCGTCGATCTCGCCGTTGAAGACCGCTTCCGGGTTGCCCATCTCGAACTCCGTACGCAGGTCCTTGACCATCTGGTACGGGTGCAGGACGTACGAACGCATCTGGTTGCCCCAGGAGTTGCCGCCGTCGCCCTTGAGCGCGTTCATCTTCGCCTGCTCCTCCTGGCGGCGGCGCTCGAGGAGCTTCGCCTGGAGGACGTTCATCGCGGACGCCTTGTTCTGGATCTGCGAGCGCTCGTTCTGGCAGGAGACGACGATGCCGGTCGCCAGGTGGGTCAGGCGCACCGCGGAGTCCGTGGTGTTGACGCCCTGACCGCCGGGGCCCGAGGAGCGGTACACGTCGACGCGGAGCTCGGACTCGTCGATCTCGATGTGGTCGGTCTGCTCGACCACGGGCAGCACCTCGACGCCGGCGAAGGACGTCTGGCGGCGGCCCTGGTTGTCGAACGGGGAGATCCGGACGAGCCGGTGCGTGCCCTGCTCGACGGAGAGCGTGCCGTAGGCGTACGGGACCTCGACGGTGAAGGTGGTCGACTTGATGCCGGCCTCTTCGGCGTACGCCGTCTCGTAGACCTCGGTCTTGTAGTTGTGCCGCTCGGCCCAGCGGAGGTACATGCGCTGGAGCTTCTCGGCGAAGTCCGCGGCGTCGACGCCACCGGCCTCGGCGCGGATGGTGACGAGGGCCTCGCGCGCGTCGTACTCACCGGAGAGGAGCGTGCGGACCTCCATCTCGTCCAGCGCCTTGCGGACGGACTCCAGCTCGGACTCGGCCTCGGCGAGCGCATCGGCGTCGCCCTCGTCCTCGGCGAGCTCGAAGAGCACTTCGAGGTCGTCGATCCGGCCGCGCAGGGTCTCGGTCTTGCGGACCTCCGCCTGGAGGTGCGAAAGCTTGCTGGTGATCTTCTGCGCCGCCTCCGGGTCGTCCCACAGGGACGGAGCGGCAGCCTGCTCCTCGAGCACGGCGATGTCACCCCTCAGCGCATCCAGGTCCAGGACGGCCTCGATCGACCCCATGGTCGAGGAGAGGGACTTCAGCTCTTCGGAAATATCGACGACTGCCACGGGTCCAGCGTAACGGCTGTCGGCGCGGGCGTTCCTCGGACGGCATGATCACGATCGCGTACGGCGGGCAGCAGACCTCCCGGACCCCGTCGAAGGGGGCCCGGGAGGGACGGGACAGCGGCTTCAGGACGAGCGCCCCTCCCGGCCCTAGGGTTTTTCGTTTGGATCAGGCCGGATCAGGGAGCGGGCTCCGGCGCCGTGCATCGCAAGGCGGAGGAGGGAGTCATGGCGGAGCCATGCCGACTGACGACAACGCCGCGAGGTGCGGCGCCGGAGCCCGCGAGCCCGGCATGATCCAAACGAGAGGCCCTAGCCGCCCGGGAGAACGTCCGGGACCAGGACCGAAGGCCCGAAGGCGTCCGCCGCCGCGATGTATCCGTTTCGGGTGAGGTTCACATGATCACCGGCGTCGAAGTCGGCCGGTGCTGCGCCGTTGCCGAGGAGCAGAGGAGGCGGATCCAGAGTGCTCGTGGCATCCGGCACCGCGAGTGCCGCTTCCATATCCACGGTGTCGACGTACGGGGCGGTGAAGTCCTGCTGCTCCGAGATCCAGCCGTTGACGTTCACACGGTTGGCGTCCGCGGCTGTCGTGCACGGGGCGTACCCGCTACAGGGAGTCAGCGTGGCGAACACGGTCTTGATCCCCCGCGCCCTCAATATGTCCCGCACCGTGGCGTAAGCGCTCGTGACCGTTGCGTCATCGGATCCGCCCGCGATGTCTTGAAGCCCTTGCGCAATGACCACGGTCTTGAGGCCTGGAACGGTCAGCACGTCTCGATCGATCCGGGAGAGAAGGGCGACGCCCCCTCGGTACTGGTCCGTGGTCAGCCGATTGTCTTCGACCGGTGTCCCTACGACGCCGATACCCGCGGTGGCAGAGTTCCGTTGCAGACGGTCCCAGATCCACTCGGCAAAGCGGGGCATCACAGTATTTGCCGCGGTTCCGGCCCCGACGGGGGCCACCAGACCGTCTCCGACCACGGCCACAGTGGGCTGCCCATCGTGAGCGAGAACATCCATACCTGCGACCACGTTGGTGAACCGCCCAGTGACGACACCGTCCCCGACGAAGGCTGCATCATCCGCATCGGCGGTGTGATCCCCGGATCCCACGCGGGCGACGTAGATGACACTGTGATTGGATGCCCAGCTGTGCTGCGGGAGATAGGTGACTGCGTTCGCCAGATGGAAGCTGAGGAGCACGCTCTTCCCTGCGGCGATCGGGGTGGCGATCATGTCAGTGGTGACCGTGCCCCCCACAGGAACGGTGACCCCTCGATTCCCGCCCCCGAAGGTCAGGTCGACCGGCGGGCCGTCGGGCTTGGCCCCATTGCCTGACGTCTGCAGTGCGAACGTCACGTGGTCGATGACCAGAGGACTTACGCCTCGCTCATTGGAGAGCCGGAACCGTGCACCGGTTCCATTCGCCGACGGGTAGACGAGCGTCCGGATCGTCTGATCGCTGTAGTCGACTCCGTTGTTGTAGTTGTAGCTCCCCTCCACCGGCGCGCTCCACGCCCCCTTCCACGCCGCTCCGGCCGCCGCCCCCGCCGGTGCGGCTGCCGTGTCGCGTACCGCCATCGCGAAGATGTGGAGCCCCGGGATGCCCGTGACCGCCTTGTCGCTGATGTCGGGCAGCGTCACCGAGTCGACCGTCGATCCGTGGCGCAGCGGGATCGCGAAGGTGTAGATCTTGAGCGGGGACGACGTCTGCGTGCCTGTCTTGTTGGTGTGCGGCAGGCTGACGGTCGCCAGGCCGTTGGGCCCGGTCGACCAGTCCGGTGCCGACAGGAAGTACGGCTCCGGAGCGGTCTCCCCCGTGTAGCTCACGGCTCCGGTCGCCGCCTCGCAGTCCGTCGGTGTGCCGTTCGCGAGGCTGCAGTTCGTGCCGGCGACGGGGGTGCCGTCCTGGATCACCGGGCTGCTCGTGTCGGCGGCGTTACGGTCGGCCTCCGTACGGGCGCCGGTCGAGGTGGCCAGGAAAACGAGCGCGTCACCGGCCGCGGCGTTCATCCGGATCGTCTGGTTCGCGGCCAGGACGTTGTCGGCCGCACCTGCCCCGAAGACGGGGAGCGTGAAGTCCGCACCGTTCACCGTGATCTTCTCGCCCGACTTCCACCCCGCGACTGCGAGATCCTGCGCCGAGAAGCTGTGCCCGGCCCCGTCCGCGTTCGCCGCTCCCGGGTTCGTGTCGGCGGAGATCGCGGTGTTGTTGAACGCGTCCTTCAGCGTCGCGTACGTGCGCGGCGCGTGCCCCTGGGCGATGAACTCGTACGCGGCCATTTCCGAGGCGTTGCCCGCCGCGTCCAGCGCGTAGGCCCACAGGATGTGCGTGCCGGGGGCGGACGGGGTGACGGAGTAGGACGCACTATTGTTGACGGCCGTCTTGACCTGGGCGGCGGGCGGGTTGCTCGTCGGCGGCTTCACGTCGAGACCGAACACGAACTTGGACGCCGTGTTGTTCGACGAGCCCGGCGCCACGCTCGCCGTGAACGTACCCGCCGTCCCGGCCGCCGCGCCCGGGGACTCCTCCGGGAAGACGCCGCCGTCCGACTTGACCACCGGCATCACCGGAGCCCGCTGGTCCACCGTGAAGTGGCAGACCGAGCTGTTGGACCTGGTGTCCTTGCCGTCGGTCGTGGAGACCTGCCAGTCGACGGTGCTGCCGTCCTTGAGGCCGGTGATGAAGGAGGCGGGCAGCCTGACCGGGGCCTTCTGGCCGCTGGCCACGTTCGCCGAGGTCAGGGTCTTCTTGGTGCTGGTGCCGTCCACCCAGTACGTGTACGTGGCCGCGAGGGCGTCCTTGTCGGCGTCGCTCACCGTCGAGGTGAGGGCGGGCGGCGTCGTCGCGACGGTCTTACCGATCACCGGGTACGGGGCCGTGACGTCACAGCCGTAGGACGAGGAGTTGACCGTGGCCGCCAGGGCGCTGGGCGTGGCCGGCACGTGGTTGTACGTGATGGTCATCGACGGGTTGGCCGCGAACCGCTTGAACAGAACGCGGTCGGACTCGCTGTTGTTCAGCAGGGCGAACGTCCAGCTGCCCTGCTTCGCCGTGGCGGCCTTGGGGAACGCGTACGCGTACGCCAACAACAGCCCCGTCACCCTGAGCGACCCGTCCGGCCTGTGCCCGGCGGACCTGTGCGGCATCGGCACACCGTACGGCGACGGCTCCGGCCGGATCATCAAGGACGGTCCGGTCGACCCGGGCGGCCCCAACCGCACGACCTGCCACAAGGGCCGGTGCTCCGACGGCCTCGCGGTCGACGACGACAACGGCGGCCGGGGCCACATCGGCAACACGACGCAGAACGTGCAGGCGGAGGCGGCCAAGGCGGCCCAGGAGGTGAAGACGGCGAGCGCCGTCGCCGCGGCGGCCAAAAAGCAGCGGGAGGGCCTGACCCAGAAGGTCATCAGCCTGGTCGCGGACGTCATCGGCCTCACGGACGCGGTGAACTGTTTCACCAAGGGCGACGTGATGGGCTGCGTCAACACGGCCTTGAACGCCGTGCCCTGGGGCAAGATCGCGAAGGCGATCAAGGCCGGCTGGAAGGCGTTCAAGATCTGGCGGGCCCTGAAGAAGGCCGACAAGCTGGTCAAGGAGGCCGAGGACCTGGTCCGGGCCGCCGAGGCCTCGGCGAAGGCGGCCAGCTCCCAGGTCAAGGCCATGGAATCGGCTGCGGCCGCCTGCACGAAGCACAGCTTCAGGGGCGATACGCCCGTCCTGCTGGCGGACGGCACGACAAAACCCATCGCGGACCTGAGACCGGGCGACGAGGTCACTTCCACGGACCCGCAGACGGAGGTCACGGCTGCCGAGAAGGTCGAACGCCACATCGTCACGAAGGACGACAAGGAGTTCACGGACCTCCTCCTGACCCCTGAACCGGCCGCCTCACACGCAGTCGGGCCGGTCGCGGCTCCCGCTGCGGGCGCCACCACCCCTCGCCCCGTCAAGCTCACGACCACGTGGCACCACCCGTTCTGGGACGCCACCCACCACCGCTGGACCGATGCCAGAAACCTGAAGCCGGGCACGGAACTCCACCGTCCGGGCGGGGCGACGGTGGTGGTGTCGGCGGTGCGGAATTACCGGGCGTCGGGGGTCACTTACGACCTGACGGTCGGGGTTGTGCATACGTACTATGTGTTGGCGGGGGCCACGCCGGTCCTCGTTCACAATTGCGCAGCTGGTGGGCGTCCTAAAGGCTTGCGGCCGGATCCAAATGCCGAAGGCCCCCATGTGACTTTCCGGAGGGACGCATCAACTGGAAAGGTGAATCACTACGCCGAATGGGCCGAGCAGTCGAACCCCCGCAACCCCGCCCCCTGGGAGATGGTAAAGCGTGTCGACATGCAAGGGCTCGCTCACTATGACAAGGCCACTGGTGAAGTAATACCGACGCCCCACGTGAACCTTCCCAATGGAACTGCTAGAGCAACAGAACCATGGGAGGAGACGGCGCGGTGATTGGGAAGGAGGCCGGTCGAAATGAACGACCTGAATCTGCTGGCCAGGCTCGAAGACTGGTATGCAAGCCACTGCAATGGGGAGTGGGAGCATAGTTCTGGCATCAAAATCGAGACAATTGACAATCCGGGCTGGCTAGTCAGTTTCGACCTTTCGGGAACAACTGCCGAAGGTTGCGTGCTGGATCGAGTGGTGGTGGAAACATCCCAGGACTGCTGGCTGCATTACTGGTCTGACGGCTCTGTTCTTCATGCAGCAAGCGGACCTAGGTTCCTGCAGGAAGCGCTTAGGGTCCTCATCGATCAACTCGCGAGCTGGGAGCGTTGATCGTGAGTGGTTGAGAGGTCTTGGGGGAGAGAGGGGTTGGACCCTTATAAGGAATCCCCCTCTCTCCAGCCAGGGGTCCGCGGATGGGTGGGTAGGTTCGCGCCGGTCAGAAATCCGCCCGTGGACACCTCCGCCCCCTGCGTAAGGCTTGACGGTGATGGCAACAAGCCGTGGCCTTGATGAATTCGCGACAGTAAATTGAAGCCCCGCCAGGGACGTTCTGGCGGGGCTTTACGAGGAGAGGATCGGCCAGGAACTATGCCCCATCGGCTATTCGGCTAAGGGCTGTCCCATACATGGCGCCGGATGGGGCCACATACAGCGGGCATGATCAGTTTCTTGCCGAAGTAGCCGGTGATGGCTACCACGCGCTTCAAGCCAACGAGCGGAGAGCGAAACTGTCTCCGATCTGAGCTGCTCAGAAACACCACGGACAACCATGCGCCTCACCGAAGAGACGCTTGCGCCGTCAGGGCGCGGGCGCCGGTTGCCCCGTTCCGCTCCTCGCCTCCCACCCCGCTACGGCGCCGCCGGTGCCGAGTTCTTCGTGTCCTGGGGGGACTGAGACCCCGCGTCGTCCCCGCTCAGGGCCACGTAGCCGCCCACCCCCACCGCCGCGACCAGCACCAGGGCCGCTGCGCTCAGGGTGAGGCGGCGTTTGCGGATGGCCGCCGACTTGTTGCGGGCCGAGCCGGGGCGGGGTTTGCCCGGGGCGCGGGGGGCGCGGGCGGTGCCGCGGGGGCCGCCGGAGAGTTCGTCGGGGGCCGGGACGCGCATGCTCGTGTGGGTGTCCCGGTTGGAGTCGGGGGACGATCCGGGGACCAGCGGGACCGCGCCGCGGCGGCGGGGTTCCTCGGGTGCCGGGGTGTACTGCTGCTCGTCGTAGGTCTGGCCGTGCGGCTCGGACTCGGATTCGTCGTCCGGCTCGTCCACGTCCAGCGGCGGTATGCCGGCCAGGTGCGGGAGCTGCTCGCGCAGCCGGGCCGCCAGCTCGGAGGCGCGCAGCCGGGAGGCCGGGGCCTTGGCGAGGCACTGGACCAGCAGCTGCCAGAGCTCGTCGGGGATGCCGGGCAGCGGGACGACGGTCTCGGTGACGTGGCGGCGCAGGACGGCGCCGGGGTGGCCGCCGCCGAAGGGTGTGAAGCCCGCGAGGAGCTCGTACAGCACGGTCGCCAGGGCGTAGATGTCGACGGCGGCGCGCGGCGGGAGGCCCTCCACGATCTCGGGGGCCAGATAGTCCGGCGTACCGATGATCTTGGTGGCCTTGGTGCGGCGCGGGGTGTCGATCAGCTTGGCCACACCGAAGTCGGTGAGCAGCGCGGGGTGGGAGTTGCCGGGGCCGAGCGGGCCCTCCATGTCGAGCAGGATGTTCTCCGGCTTGACGTCGCGGTGGACCACCCCGGCGGCGTGCGCCGCCGCGAGGCCGTCGGCGACGTCGGCGACGATCGCGACGGCGGCCTCGGGGGCCAGCCGGCGCTCGCGGTCGAGCCGGGTGCGCAGATCCGTGCCGCGGACCAGGTTCATCACCAGGGCCAGGTCGTTGCCGTCCACCACGAGGTCGCGGACCGCGACGACGTGCGGATGGTCGAGCCCGAGCAGGGCGGTGCGCTCCTGGACGAAGCGGCCCACGAGTTCCTGGTCGGACGCGAGGTCCTCGCGGAGCAGCTTGATGGCGACGGGCCCCTCGGGGCCGTCGCCGAGCCACACCGTGCCGGCGCTGCCGCGCCCCAGAATCTGGTGGGCGGTGTACCGGCTGCCGATATTCCGTGCCAAGACTGCTCCCTCAGCGGCTGGCGATGGACCGTCGCACAACAACCCCCGGTCGACAAAGTTACGCGGCGATCGGGGGGTTGCGTGCCCTGGATGGCGCCAACCTTCACTTCTGCGGGCGAATTGCCTCGGAATTGGTCCGCAGAAGTCGATATAGCTACAGAGTCCGGTCGGGTGCCCGGTTGTCCGGGGGCCCGTCAGGTTCCGCTGCCGCCGCTGTCGCCACTGTCGCCGCCGAGCTTCGAGATCCAGCCGGTGACGGTGTCGAAGGCGTCGGTGATCGCGTGCCAGTAGCTCTGCCCCTGGCCGATCCAGTCCTTCAGCGGGGTGAGCTCCCAGATCAGCCAGCTCGCGACGAAGAGCAGCACCAGCGTGAACAGGCAGCCCTTCAGGCAGCCGAGGCCGGGGATCTTCATCGGGTTGGCGTTGCGCTGCCTCGGCTCGCGGGGCGCGCGCTGGGCCGGCTGCTGGGGCTGTTGGGGCTGCTGCGGCGGCGCGTACTGCTGGCGCTGTTGCTGCGCCTGGTACTGCTGCTGCTGTGGCTGGTACTGCTGTTGGGGCTGCTGCCGGTACTGCTGCGGCTGCTGTTGTTGCTGGGGGTACTGCTGTTGGCGGCGCGGCTGCTGTTGTTGCTGCGGCTGCTGCTGCTGGCGCTGGGGGCGGCGGCGCAGTGGGTCCTGGCTCGGGTCGAGGTACTGGACCTGCGTCTGCTCGTTGCGGTCGCGGGCGGCCTGGAGCTGGGACTGCCACGGGTGCGGTCCGTCGGGCTGGGGTGCGTCCTCGGGGCGCGGCGGGACGGGCGGCATGACCGCGGTCGGGTCGGCGTGACCGCCGCCCGGCCCGGCGTTCTGCTGCATGACGCTGGTGGCCGCGTTGGGGTCGTACGCGTTCGGGTCGTACGAGCCTGCGTTGCTCGGCAGCACCTGCGTGGGGTCGGCCGCTCCCGGTGTCTCCGGGACGGCGGTGGGCGCCGGGTCGGGCGCGAGCAGGGCGCCCACACCGTCGGCGGCCGCGATCTGCGCGGAGTTCGCGTGCACGCCGATGCCGGCGGCGACGGTACGCAGCGCACGGGCGAGGTTCTCGGCGCTGGGCCGGCGGTCCGGGTCCTTGCTCAGGCAGCGCTCTATCACCGTCCACAGCGGGGCGGGGACGGTGCTGGGGCGGCGGGGTTCCTCACTGAGGTGCCGGTGCAGGACCTCGAGCGCGGTGCCTCCGGCGAACGGCGGACGGCCGGTGAGCAGCTCGTACAGCAGGATTCCGGCGCCGTAGATGTCGACGGCGGAGGTCTGCGGGCGGCCCTCGGCCGACTCGGGCGCCACATAGGCCGGCGTCCCGACGAACTCGTGGGTCCTGGTCAGCCCCGGGGAGTCGGCGAGACGGGCGATGCCGAAGTCGGTGAGCATCGGATGCATCTGGCCGTCGCGCTCGTCGAGCAGCACGTTGGCGGGCTTCAGGTCGCGGTGGACGACGCCGTCGGCATGGCTGGCGGCGAGCGCGTCCGCGATCTGCGCGGTGAGCAGCGAGGCGGCGACCGGGGTGAGCGGGCCGTTGTCGCGGAGGTAGTGGTGCAGGTCGGGGCCGTCGACCAGGTCCATGACGAGGGCGAGGAGATCGCCCTCCACGACCAGGTCGCGGGTGCGCACGATGTTCTCGTGCCTCAGCCGCAGCAGGACGGAGCGCTCGCGCAGGAACCGCATCACGACATCCGCGTCGTTGGCGAGCTCCTCCTTGAGGACCTTGATCGCCACGGTCTCGCCGGGCTGGCCGGCGACGGCCGCCTCGGCGCCTGCGGTCTCTCGCTGGCGGGCGCGCCAGACGGTGCCCGTGGCGCCGCGTCCCAGCGGCTCCTCGAGCAGGTACTTGCTGCCTACCGGCCGCACGTCATGCGCTCCCTGCTGATCGTGGTGCTTGCGGTCCCCCGGATCCGTCCCGAGTTCCGGCCCACTCTAGTGGGGCGGCCGGAGTGAGCGGCCGGGTCGGGCAGGTTACCTTTTTGACCGCATTTCTCGTAATTCTCCATAATTTCCCGGAGGCATGCGGTCCGCCCGCCGCCCTGCCGCACCGACTGCGGAGGAAGACGCGCCTCCGGGGCGGATGGTTGCCGCGCGGAGATCCGGCGGAACGGCTCCAAACCACGGTCCGGAGCACGGCCCGGGTCACGCCGAGTGCTGCCCGGGCCTCTTGCGAGTGCCCGGGGAACCGGCCAAGCAGGCACTTTTGGGCGCACAGCCGACGTTTCAAGATCACTTAGCGGTGACCCCCGGGCGTGTTGTCAGTGGCAGGTGCGAGGATGCCTCCAGCACGGAACTGTGGGGTCGGGAGCCCTGCGGTACGTGACGAACCTGTACCGGACGACGCGTCCGTGCCGGGTGGGGGGAATCACAGGGCGTCTCCCCTGCCGGACACCCGCGCAGAAGGGACCGCTGACGGCGATGCAGATCCGGCTGACCGTCCTCGCGCCGCGCAGCGGCCAGACCCCGGCGCGCGCCTGCGACGTGCTGGTCACCGCCCCTGCGGGGACGGCGCTGGCCACCGTGGCATCCAACCTGGCCGCGTCCGTCTCCGGACCCGACGGCTCCCTCGGCAGCGGTGCGGTGGTGCTGTTCGCCGGGCGCGAGCGGCTCGACGCGCAGCGGTGCGCGCTCGGTGAGCCGCCCCTGGTCGACGGGGCGGTGCTCTCGCTCCAGGTCCCGGGCGAGGAGGAGACGCCGGACGACGCCGTCCCGGCCCAGCTGCACGTGGTCGCGGGGCCGGACGCGGGCGGGGTCCACCTGCTGCACGGCGGGCAGATCCGGATCGGCCGCTCGGCCGACGCGGACGTCCCGCTCGACGACCCCGATGTGTCCCGGCTGCACTGCGCGGTGACGGTCTCCGCGGACGGCCGGGTCTCCGTCGCCGACCTCGGTTCCACCAACGGCACCTCGCTGGACGGCACGGACGTCCGCGACCGTCCGGTCCGGCTGAACCCCGGCGCGCTGCTCCGGCTCGGCGAATCGACGCTCCGGCTCACCTCCGGTGCACGGACACCGACGCTGGGGACGGCGCCGGACGGCGAGGGTCATCTGCGGGTGGCCGCGGCGCCGGCCGCCGCCCTCGCGCCCCCGGACCACGGCTACGAGCCGGCGTACGGCGGGCCGGAGGAACACGACGGCCCGGACGCCGCCCACGAACACGAGCGCTCGGCCGGCCCCGACGGGCGGTCCCCGGCACGGCCGCGCTCCGGCTCCGCGCGTACCGGCCGGGTGCCGGACGAGGGGGCGCCCCGGCGCGGCGGCATAGGCGCCTGGGCCCGCCGGCTCGCGGGCGGCAAGGGCGATCCGGTGCACGAGAGCGTGCCCGACGAGGCCGGGCCCCCGGCTCCCCCCGCGACGTTCACCGCACGGCCGACCGCCCCCGAGGGCACCTGGCCGGATCCGGCCTCCGTCCTGCTGACCGCGCTCGGCCCGGGCCCCCGGCTGTGGGAGCGCGACGCCGCGCACCCGGAGGCGCTGGTGGTCCGGCTGGGCACGACGGAGCGGGCCGACCTGCCCGCCGTGCCGGTGACGGTGGGGCTGCGGGAGGCCGGTTCGCTGGGGCTCGCCGGGCCGCGGGAGCGGCTGGCGGGGCTCGCCCGCTCCGCCGTGGCCCAGCTGGCCGCGCTGCACTCCCCCGCCGATCTGGAGATCGTGCTGATCAGCACGGACCGGGCACGCGGTACGGACGAGCGGCGGCGGGAGTGGGCCTGGCTCGGCTGGCTGCCGCATCTGCGGCCGATGCACGGCCAGGACTGCCGGCTGCTGCTGGCGTACGACCGTGAGCAGGCGGACGCCCGGATGACGGAGCTGGTGCGCCGCCTGGACGAGGGCCCGCTCGGCCCCGGCTGGGCGAGCCTCGATCCCGGTACGGTCGCCGAGGCCGCCCGGCACTACGAGGGCCCGTTCACCGTGGTGATCGTCGACGGCGACCCCGGTTCCGCGGTGCTGCGCGAGAACACCGCCCGGCTGGCCGCGGCGGGTGCGGCGGCGGGCATCCATCTGATCTGTCTGGCGGAGACCCCGTCCGCCACGCCCACCTCGCCGGTCGCCGCGACGTACGAGGCGGCCTGCCATGCCTCGATCGCCTTCCGCGAGTGCGGGGCCGTAGCCATGCTCAGCGGTGATGTGGCGACGGCCATACGGTTGCTGCGCACCGCGGGCGGCCGGGCGGCCGGCCACGGCACGATGGCCGCGGTGGACGCGGTGTCGGCGCATTGGGCCGAGCGGTTCGCGCGGGCACTGGCCCCGCTGCGCGCCGAGGGTTCGACCGCGCTGCCGGGCCACCGCGCGGCGGTGGCGCTCCCGCCGTCCGCCCGCCTCCTGGACGAGCTGGGCCTGGCCCGCGCCACTCCGGCCTCCCTGATGGCCCGGTGGGCCTCGGCGGCGGACGACCAGCCCGGGGCGACGGTCCGCGGCGCGGGCAGCTGGACGGGCGGTACGGGAGCGGCGGCCGACGACAACCACGGCTCGGCCCGCACTGCCCACCCGAAGGCCGCGGGCCCCCGCGTGGGCGCCCAGCGCACCCCCACCGACCCGCCGCACGCGAGCGCACCACGGGGCGCGGACGACGAAGGCCGCACCCCGGGCTCCGGCCGCACGCCGTACCCGACCACGACGGACGACCGCGGCTCCGGCCGCACGCCGTACCCGAAACCCACCGGTTCGGGCCGCACCCCGTACCCGCGCAACAACGACACCCACGTGGGCGTGCCGCGCCACGCCTCCCCCCATGGCGACGCGTACGACGGCCCAGGCTCCGGCCGCACCCCGTACCCCGACAGCGCCGGCGCGGGGCGCACGCCCTACCCCGGCGCCACGGACGCCCCCGGAACCGGCCGCACCCCTCATCCCCGCGTGGGTGCGCAGCGTCACGAGGGGGGGCCCGGGGACACACCGAGTTCCCGCACCCTGCCGGGCTCCGACACCCGCTCCTGGGGCGGGGCGGGAGATGTGACGGGCGCCGACAGCCTGCGTACCGCCGGATCGGGGCGCTCCTCGAACCGGGTCAGCGGGCCGCGCCAGGGTGACGCGCCCCAGGTCGCCGCGCGCGGTGCCGAGTCCGGGCGGGTGCCCGCACCCGACCCCCGGCCCGCCTCCGCCTCTGCGGGCGTCCCGGCCGGGGCGGCCGGGCGGCCCGTCGTGGTGCTCGGGGCCGGGCCCCGGGGCCCGGTGAGTGTGGATCTCTCCGAGGAGGGGCCGCACCTGCTCATCGAGGGGCCCGGCGGCAGTGGGCGTACCGAACTGCTGAGGGCGGTGGCCGCTTCGCTGTCCGCCGCCGACCGGCCCGACCGGCTCGGCATCCTGCTGGTCGACGGGGCGGGTGGAGAGCGCGGCGAGAGTCTGCGCCCCTGCACCGAACTCCCGCACGCGTTCACGCACTTGGTTGCCTCCGATCCGGTCCGGATGCGGGAGTTCGCCCAGGCGCTCGGCGGTGAGCTGAAGCGGCGGGCCGAGATTCTCGGCGGGCTCGACTTCGCCGACTGGCACAGCCGGCACGAGATGGTGCAGCGCATGGCCGGGCAGCGGACCTCCGGCCCGTCCGAGCAGCGCGGTGACGTCGAGTCCGCGGTGAGCGGCACCTTGCGGCTGCGGCCCGCCGCGGCACGGGCGAAGGACCCGGGGCCCTCGCCGCTGCCCAGGCTCGTCGTGCTCGTGGACGACTTCGACGCGCTGATCGCCCCGGCACTGGGCAGCCCGGGCCGGCCGGCCGCGGGTTCGGTCGTACGGGCGCTGGAGGCGGTGGCCAGGGACGGCGGCCGGCTCGGCATCCACCTGGTCGCCACCTCCGCCCGCCCGGACCGCACGGAGGACACCGAACTGGCCCGCGGGGCGCGGCTGCGCGTGGTGCTCGATCCGCCCGCGGTACCGCCGTCGCCGGACGAGCCGGCGCCGGGCCGTGGGCGGCTGGGCCATCCCGACGGGCGGGTGACGCCGTTCCAGGGCGGCCGGGTGACCGGCCGTATCCCGCGCACGGCGACGCTGCGGCCCACGGTCGTACCGCTGGAGTGGGAGCGGATGGGCGATCCGCCCACCCGTCGCCCGGTCCGCGAGCTGGGCAACGGGCCGACGGACCTGGCGCTGCTGGCCAGTGCGCTGGAGCGGGCGGCCCGTTCGGTGAACGCCGAGCCCCTGCCACCGCTACCGCCCGCACACTCCTGAACGACCGTCCCTGCCACCACTACCGCCCGAGCACGCATGGACGACGGCTGGACCCCCCGGGTGGTCCAGCCGTCCGCAATAGCCTCATACCTGCCCTGACCTCACGTCACGAGCCCATCACGATCACAGAGTTGGGCCCACTGACGGTATTGCGGCGCCCGGATACCGGGCGTAGGACTGTGCGCACAGGACGATGTGATGAATGACCGGCACCATCGGAAGACCGATGGGCGCCGGTCCGTGCACGCGCACAGAAGAGACGGGGCAGGGATGCGCACAACGCTTCGGATTCGCAGGGCCGCCATGGTGTTCACCGCCATCGGCGCGCTGGCCCTCACCGGTTGCGGCGACGACGGTGACGGCGGAAAAGACACGACGGGCGGGGACGGCTCGTCCAAGGGCGCGGAAAGCCCGTCGAGCGTCGTTTTACCGAAACTGGACGGCGAGAAGATCTCGGTCGCCGCGGTCTGGACCGGGCCCGAGCAGGCCAACTTCGTCAAGGTCCTCAAGGAGTTCGAGAAGCGCACGGGCGCGACGGTGACCTTCGTCCCGGCGCAGGACCCGATCGTGAACTTCCTCGGTACGAAGATCGCGGGCGGTCAGCCGCCGGATGTCGCGATGATCCCGCAGGTCGGCGCCATCAAGCAGGCCGCCGAGAAGAAGTGGGCCAAGCCGGTCGGGGCCGAGGCCAAGGCCCAGCTCGCCAAGAACTACTCGCAGGTCTGGCAGGACCTGGGCGCGGTCGACGGCACCCAGTACGGCGTGTACTTCAAGGCCGCCAACAAGTCCCTGATCTGGTACAACGCCAAGGTGTTCGAGAACGCGGGAGCGTCCGAGGCGAAGACCTGGAAGGACTTCCTGGCGACCGCCGAAACGGTGTCGGCCTCAGGTGTCACCCCGGTCTCGGTCGCCGGCGCGGACGGCTGGACGCTCACCGACTGGTTCGAGAACATCTACCTCTCCCAGGCGGGCCCGGAGAAGTACGACCAGCTGGCCCAGCACAAGATCAAGTGGACGGATCCGTCCGTCAAGGACGCGCTGACCGCCCTGGCCCAGCTCTTCGGCAAGCCCTCCCTGATCGCGGGCGGCGCCGACGGCGCGCTGCAGACGGAGTTCCCGGCCTCGGTCACCCAGACCTTCACCGGCGGTGACCAGCCCAAGGGCGCCATGGTCTTCGAGGGTGACTTCGTCGGCATCAACATCTCGCAGACGAAGGCCAAGATCGGTACGGACGCCAAGGTGTTCCCGTTCCCCGCGGTCGGCGCCGAGTCGCCCGTGGTGACCGGCGGGGACGCGGCGGTGGCGCTGAAGGACACCAAGGGCGCCCAGGCCCTGCTGACCTGGCTGGCCTCCACCGACGCGGCGAAGATCTGGGCCGAGCAGGGCGGGTTCATCTCGCCGAACAAGGCCCTGGACTCCGCCGCGTACCCCAACGAGGTGCAGCGCACGATGGCGAAGGCGCTGATCGCGGCCGGTGACGGCGTCCGGTTCGACATGTCCGACCAGGCCCCGCAGTCGTTCGGCGGGACGCCCGGAAAGGGCGAGTGGAAGACCCTCCAGGACTTCCTGAAGAACCCGAAGGACATCGCGGGGACCCAGGCGAAACTGGAGTCCGACGCGGCCAAGGCGTACAAGAGCTGACGCGATGACGACAGCCGCAGCGGGGGGCGCCGACGAGGCGCCCCCCGCCGACAAGCAACCGCCCGGCGGGACCTCGGTACCCGCCCCCAGGAAGCCCGCACCCGGGGAGCCGCCCCGCCGCAAGGCGCCCAGCCGCAGGAGCGTGACCGGCACCCGCAGGACCATCGCGGCGCTCTTCCTGCTGCCCGCGCTGGTGCTGCTCGGCGCGCTCGTGGTGTATCCGATCGTGTACTCCGTCTACCGGTCGTTCTTCGACCAGGCGGGCACCGGATTCGCCGGGTTCGACAACTACAAGGCGCTGTTCACGGACGACACCATCCGTACGGCGGTCAAGAACAACGCGATCTGGGTGGTCTTCGCCCCGACCGTCGCCACCGTACTCGGACTGATCTTCGCGGTGCTGACGGAACGGATCCGCTGGGGCACGGCGTTCAAGCTGATCGTCTTCATGCCGATGGCGATCTCGATGCTCGCCGCCGGCATCATCTTCCGGCTGGTGTACGACCAGGCACCGGAACGCGGGGTCGCCAACGCCGTATGGGTGGGCGTGCACGACACGTTCTCCGAGTCGGCGGGCTTCCCCAAGGCCCACCCGCTGCCCGTCCATCCGCTGAAGGCGGAGGGCGGCGGTTCCTTCGTGACGAAGGTGCCGGTACGGGCCGGGGAGCCGGTCCAGCTGCCGCTGGTCGGGGTGCTGCCCGCGAAGATGCCCACCGACGCGAAACCGGCCCGCGCCCCGCAGACGGGCGGGGACGGGAAGATCACCGGCACCGCATGGCTGGACTTCACCAAGGGCGGCGGGGGCAAACCCAACGTCATCGACGCCAAGGAGCTCGGGCTCAAGGGCATCAAGGTGGAGGCCGTCAAGGACGGCAAGGTGGTCGCCTCCGCCACGGCGGGTGCCGACGGGGTGTTCACCCTGCCCGCCTCCGCGGACGGGGCCGAACTCCGGCTGCCGGCCTCGAACTTCAAGGAGCCGTACAACGGGGTGGACTGGCTCGGACCGTCGTTCGTGACGCCCGGCATCATCGGGAGTTACGTCTGGATGTGGGCGGGCTTCGCCATGGTGCTGATCGCGGCCGGCCTGGCGGGCCTGCCGCGCGAACTCCTGGAGGCGGCCCGGGTGGACGGGGCCAACGAGTGGCAGGTGTTCCGCCGGATCACCGTGCCGATGCTCGCCCCGGTCCTCGCGGTGGTGCTGGTGACGCTGATGATCAACGTCCTGAAGGTCTTCGACCTGGTCTTCATCATCGCGCCGGGCTCCTCTCAGGACGACGCGAACGTGCTGGCGCTCCAGCTCTACCGGTCGTCGTTCGGCACGGACGCGGATCTGGGGATCGGCAGCGCCATCGCCGTACTTCTCCTGCTGCTGGTCGTCCCGGTGATGCTGTTCAACATCAGGCGGATACGGAAGGAGGGGCGCCGATGACGACACCCTCGACCACGGCCGCGCCCGCCGGAACGGGCGACGCCCCGGACACCGGCACGGCGAAGGCCGGGCGGCCCCTCGGCGCACGGATCGCGACCCTGGCCGGCGGCGGTGTGATGCGGGTCGTCCTGATCCTGGTGGCCCTGTTCTGGCTGATGCCGACCGTCGGACTGTTCCTGTCCTCGCTGCGCAGCGCGGACAGGATCGCGGCGACCGGATGGTGGAAGATCTTCACCGTCCCGTCCGAGCTGACCTTCGACAACTACTCCCGGCTGCTGGACAATTCGACGTTCACCGATTCGCTGCTCAGCACGGTCCTGATCACCGTCCCGTCGACGGTGCTGGTCGTGGTGATCGGCTCGCTCGCCGGATACGCGTTCGCCTGGATGGAGTTCCCGGGCCGCGACTGGTGGTTCCTGGTGGTCGTGGGGCTGCTGGTGGTCCCGGTGCAGGTCGCCCTGATTCCGGTCTCCAAGCTCTTCGGCGCGGTCGGGATCTTCGAGACGACCTTCGGCGTGATCATCTTCCACACGGCCTTCGGTCTGCCCTTCGCGATCTTCCTGCTGCGCAACTTCTTCGCGGAGATCCCGCGGGAGCTGCTGGAGGCGGCGCGGCTCGACGGAGCGGGCGAGATCCGGCTCTTCACCCGGGTCGTGATGCCGCTGGGCGGACCGGCGATCGCCTCGCTCGGGATCTTCCAGTTCCTCTGGGTGTGGAACGACATGCTGGTCGCGCTGATCTTCGCGGACTCCGGTTCCCCGCCGATCACCGTGGCGCTCCAGCAGCAGGTACGGCAGTTCGGCAACAACATCGACGTGCTGGCGCCCGGCGCCTTCATGTCGATGGTGATCCCGCTCGCGGTGTTCTTCGCCTTCCAGCGACAGTTCGTGACCGGCGTGATGGCGGGCGCCGTCAAGTAGCCGCACCACCGCGCGAGTCGCACATACGCACGTCAGTCAGGGGCAGTCCTGCTTACTCCAACAGGGCTGCCCCTGACTGGCGTTTCGCGAGGCCGCAGGGGCCCGGCGTAACCCTGTCACTCCATCGGGCGTTTACGCAGTACCCGTCCTCACTGTCGGCGCGCGCATCTGGATGCGGAGCGCCCCGATCCCTGCTGCTCCGCCCGCCCGTGTCCGAGAAAGAGTCCGTATGCCCCGCCTTAGTGTCATCGTCCCCGTCCGCCGCGCCCGGGGAAGTCTGCGCGAATGCCTGGAGTCGGTGCTCTCCCAGCCGTTCACGGACATCGAGGTGATCGGCGTCGACGACGGGGCGCCGGACGGTTCGGGGCTGCTGCTCGACGAGTTCGCCGCCCGGGACAGCAGGGTGCAGGCCATCCACCTTCCGGACGGCGCGGGTCCGGACGGGTGCCGCAACGCCGGGGCCGAGCGGGCCGTCGGGGACTATCTGATGTTCCTGGAGGCCCACTTCGTCCTCCTGCCGGACGCGCTGCGGGCCGTCACCGACCGGCTCGGGACGGCCGGCGACCCCGATCTGCTGCTGTTCGGGCATCACAAGAGGCCGTTCCGCGGGCGCCCCCGGCCCAGCAGGTCGCTGGAACTGCTGGGCGGCCTCTCCGATGGCCCGCTGGCCACGCCGGGACAGTCCGCGCTGCTCGACATCGCCCCGGTGTCCTGGAACCGGGCGGTGCGCCGCACCCTCCACGAGGGCGAGAAGCTGTCCTTCGGGCCGGGACGGCACGGGGAGCGGATGTACGCCCTCCAGACGCTCGCCGCGGCCGATTCCGTGGCCGTCCTGCCCACCGCCTGCGTGGAGCACCGCCAGCAGCGCTACCTGCCGGGCCTCGACGACGAGGCGACGCCGGACGCGGCCCCCGCCGAGCTCGTGGACGCGTACGCCGGGCTGATGGAGTTCGTCCGCGAGCGCCCCCGGCTGCTCGCGGTGCAGCCGTTGCTCTTCGAACGGGCCGTCCAGGAGCTGCTGTCCGGCTATCCCGCGGTGACGCGCCGGCGCAGGCGCTACGTACGTTCCGTCGCCGCCTTCCACCGCGCGTACCGGCCCGACGGGCACCGCTTCCCGGGCGGCGCGCGCGGGCTGCGTCCCCGGCTGATCGGCGGTGGCCGGTACGCCGCGCTACGCGCCCTCGACGCTGGCCTGGCCCTGCGCCGCGGGCTCCGGGCCGCGCCGGACGCGGTGCGGGACCGGGCCAAGCGCAGTCTGAGCAAGCGCTACTACTGGTGGCAGCGCAAACTCCCGCTGGACCGCGGGCTCGCCGTCTACGCCGCGTACTGGAACCGCGGGGTCAGCTGCAATCCGGAGGCCGTCTTCCGCAAGGCCCGGGAGCTTGCGCCGGGGGTGCGCGGGGTCTGGGTGGTCTCCAGGAACCAGGTGGAGTCCCTGCCGGAGGGCATCGACCACGTGGTGCCCGGCACCCGCCGCTACTGGGCGACCGTGGCCCGCGCCACGTACTTCTTCAACAACGTCAACTTCCCCGACCACGTGGTCAAGCGCGCCGGCCAGGTCCATGTGATGACGCATCACGGCACCCCCCTGAAGATCATGGGCCTGGACCAGCAGGACTATCCGGCGGCGGCCCAGGGGCTGAACTTCGACCGGCTGCTCAAGCGTGTCGACCGGTGGGACTGGAGCGTCTCGGCCAATCCGTACTCCACCGAGGTGTGGGCCCGCGCCTTCCCGGGCGCCGCGCGGAGCCTGGAGACGGGATACCCGCGCAACGACGTCCTCTCGTCGGCGACCGCCGAACAGGTCCGGGAGGTCCGCGAGGGCCTCGGCATCCGGCCCGGGCAGCGCGCCCTGCTGTACGCACCCACCCATCGCGACTACGAGGCCGCCTTCACCAGCCGCCTGGACCTGGAACGGTTCTGCGCCGCGGTCGGCCCGGACACCGTGGTCATGGTGCGTGCGCACTATTTCTACGAGGGCGCTGGGCTGCCCGAGAACCCGTCGGTCATCGACGTCAGCGACCATCCGCGGATCGAGGACCTCTGTCTGGCGGCGGACGCGCTGATCACCGACTACTCCTCGGTGATGTTCGACTACGCACACCTGAACCGCCCGATCGTGGTGCACGCCCCGGACTGGGAGACGTACCGCACGGTCCGCGGCGTCGTCTTCGACCTGCTGTCCGGCAAGCCCGGCGAGACCCCGGGGGCCGTGGCCACGACCACGGACGAGCTGGCGCGGCTCTTCAACGACGGCAGCTGGGACGGTCCGGCGAGCAGGGCACTGCTGACGGCCTTCCGTGCCCGCTTCTGCCCGTACGACGACGGCCGCGCCGCCGAGCGTGTGGTGCGCCGGGTGCTGCTGGGCGAGGAGCCCGCCCCGTCCACGACGGTCTGACCGAGCCGGACACGCCGAAGGGACCGCCACCGGGTGGCGGTCCCTTCGGCGTGTCCGGCTCGGTCTCAGCGTTGCTGGCCCGCCATGACCGTGGCGAGGCCCACCACCACGAGCAGCGAACCGCCCCAGGTCCACATCGAGGTCCGCTCGTGCAGCACCGTGGCCCCGGCCCCCACGATCAGCAGGTAGCCGAGGGCGTTGAAGGGATAGGCGATGGAGAGCGGCACCTTGGCCAGCGTCGACATCCAGGCGAGTGCGGACACCGCGAAGACGACCAGACCGAGCACGACCCACGGGCTGGTGGCGGCGCGCAGCGCGACCGAGCCGCCGTCCCGCCCGGCGGTGGCGACGGCGCCCTTCATCCCGTGTTTGAGCATGATCTGGCCACCCGCCGACGAGAACACGGCGAACAGCAGCAGGATGAGACTGGGGAGGGTCAAGGCCTTGCTCCTGACTGCGGTGGCCCGGGACTCGGATGCCGGGGCGGGGGTGGGTTCGGGGATCGTCGCCTCAGACGCCGACCCGGTCGGCGGGGACGTACTGTCGGTTGAGGATGTCCTGTACATCGACGTGCTCTCCAGCGATGATCGTCTCGGCCGCATGCGGGGTGAGCAGTGCGACGTGCTGATAGCCGAACAAGGTCGGCCGGATCCTGGTCAGCAGCCTCGACGCCCCGCCGAGTACGGCGGCGAGCGGCCCGCGGCCCAGGAGCGACCAGAACGGCGCCCCGGTCGAGGCGATGTCCAGGACGTCGTAGCCCGCGGCCCGTACGGTGCGGCGCAGGCTGGACCGGGTGAAGAAGCGCAGATGCGTTTCGTCGAGGATGCCGCGGCGGTCGTAGTCGAAGGCCCCGACCGCGACCCGCAGCCGGGAGTACCAGTGGCTGAAGTTCGGCACGGAGAGCAGCACCTCGCCGCCGGGCCGCAGCACGGTGGCGACCTCGGCGAGCACCCGTTCGGGGCGGGAGAGGTGCTCGATGACGTCCCCGGCCACCACGTAGTCGAAGCCGGTGCCGATCCCGTCAGGCAACCCCTCCTCAAGGTTGGCGAGATGGAAGTGGGTGCACTTCTCGCGCACCCCGGGCACCTCGACGTAGTCCACCCCGGTCACCTCGTGACCGAGCGCTTCGAGGCGCTGTGCGAACAGCCCGCCGGAACAGCCGAGGTCCAGGACCCGGCCGGGCGGCATCTTCCGCATCTTCTCCAGGATGACCGCGTGCGAGGAGCCGTCGCCTTCCTTGAAGGCGTACTCGACGGGCTTGGGGATCCAGGCACAGGTGCCGAACCCCTTGACGGCCAGGCGGTATTCGAGGACGTCCTTGACGACGTCCTTCGCGTACTTCATGCCGTTGACGTAGCAGATCTCGTCGCCGTAGTACGTGGGAACCGGGATCTCCTTGATCCGCATTCCCGCGTTCAGCAGCTGGACGATGATCTGGGTGTCGAAGTCGAAGGCGTCCGTGTTCCGGTCGACGGGCAGCTTCTTCAGCGCCTCGACGCTGTAGGCGCGGTATCCGGAGTGGAATTCGGTGAGCTTCGAGCCGAGCAGTCCGTTCTCCAGCCGAGTGAGAATGCGGTTGCCCAGCCACTTGTACATCGGCATTCCGCCCTTGAGGGCGCCGCCTGATTTCATCATCCGCGATCCGAACACGGCTTCGCATTCGCCGCGTTCGATCGGGGCGACCATTTCGGGGAGCAGTTCGGGGGCGTACTGTCCGTCGCCGTGCAGCAGCACGATGATGTCGAGTCCGTGCGCGGCCGCCAGCGCGTATCCGGCTTTCTGATTCCCCCCGTAACCGAGGTTCTTGGTGTGCCGCATCACCACCGTCCGCGGCATTCCCTCGGCCAGCGACCAGCGGCAGCCGGCGGTGAAGGTCGCGTCATGACTCGCGTCGTCAAGAATGAGGATCTCGTCGACCCGGGACCGGAAGTCCTCCGGAATCCGGTCGAGGGTCTTCTCCAGCGTGGTCTCCGCGTTGTACGCGACCACCAGGATGCCGATCCTGGGACTCGGGCTTTCCTTCACGGGGCGTTTCTCCAGTTGCGCTCGGTGCTCGTGACTGTGGTCAGGGAGGGGACGGTGACGGGCGCCGCTCCGGCGTGGCGGTCAGGTGACGGCGGAGCCGGAGGGCTGGGAGGTACGGGGAGCGGAGACCTCGTCGCGGCCGGAACGGCCGGCCGGGTCCACGCCCGGCCGCGCGGTGAGGAGGCGGTGGACGCCGGTGGCCAGCCCGGCCGCGAGGACGATCCAGCCGGCGGCGCCCAGGTACAGCACCGGCTCGCCCCAGCGCACGGCGGAGCGTCCGCTGTAGCCGAGGACGGCCGTCAGACCGAGCACACAGCTGTACGCGACCCCCTCCCAGAACCCGAGGGCGAACATTCCGGCCGCCGCCCAGGTCAGGTACTGCAGGCCGGAGGCGGTGGACAGAAGAAGCAGCAAGCCGAGCGTGACGGCGACGGCACCCGGCAGCTGCGCGGGCCGCAGCCACGCGAGCCGGACGCCGGCGGCCACGCACAGCAGGACGAGGAGGAAATGGCCGCCGCCCTGCATGAAGGTGATGACGGACTCCGGCAGGCCGAACACGTCGGCGAACCGGACCAGCCCCCAGAAGCGGTAGCCGCCGCCCGCGTACTCCAGCACGTTCCTCAGGAGGTCCTGTGGCACGGTCGCGAGGACCGGCCCCCACACGAGCGCGGACACGGCGGTGAACCCGGCGGCGAAGCGGACCAGCACCGGCCGGCCGGCCCGCAGCGCGGCGACGAGCAGCACCGGGATCGCCACGACCGGGACGAACTTGACGCTGATCGAGAGCGCCGCGGCCACCCCCGCAGCGAGTGGGGACTTGCGGTCGGCCAGCAGGTGGGCGGCGGCCAGGGCGAACATGACGGCGACCGCGTCGGTGTTGCCGTGGTAGCCGGAGGTGGCGATCAGCACCGGGCTGAGGGCCACTCCGGTCGCGCACAGCACCGCGGTACGCAGCGCGGCACGCCTGCGGACAATTTCGAACACGAGCAGGACACAGAGGAAATCGGCGATCGAGGCAGGCCACCTGATCAGCGTGGCGAACGAAATTCCGAATTCCGAAAGGCTGTTCAGTCCGAGCAGCATCCAGCCGGCCAGCGGCGGGTGGTTGTAGACGGGCAGTCCGGGCAGCGACTGCTCATAGATTCGAATGGGTCCGTGTACGGCGATGGCCTTGGCGAAGCCCTGAAAGAAGCGCACATCGGCGGGCCCGGGAGAATTCGCCGCGATGACCGTGCGAGCGAGAAGGCCGACCGCCGCAGCAACAAGTACAGCAGCTCTGGCCCGTCGCACATCCAAGGTTTCGCACCACATTCGGATACCCATGAAAACAGAACGTAGCAACCCGAGGACGCCGCGCAACGCACCGATGAACATACTTGTCCGGACGACGGCTCGGATTCCCTGCGCATCCGTGCAAACGCCACATTCTCCGAATCACTCGAACGGTTCACGCAGTTCGGACAGTCCGTGCGTCAATTCACGTTCACCACCGCATCACCCCGCAGTTCACCCCGCTTCCGCACCGGTCCGGGTGCGGTGCGGCACAGGGGTGCGGACTACAGCATCCGGTCGGCCACCCGGGCGGCCGCCCGGCCGTCGTCGAGGTCGCAGAAGTCCCGCCGGAACGCCTCGTACGCCCCCGCGTGTCCCGCGGTCGCCCGGACCGGGTCACGGAGCGCCTCGACGAGATCCCCGGAGTCCGGGATCAGGGGGCCGGGGGCCCGCGACTCGAAGTCGAAGGCGAACCCGCGCAGCGTGTCGCGGTAGTGCTCCAGGTCGTAGGTGTGGAAGAGCATCGGGCGGCCGGTCTGCGCGAAGTCGAACATCAGCGAGGAGTAGTCCGTCACCAGCGCGTCGCTGATCAGCATCAGCTCTCCGACCTCCGGGTAGCGCGAGACGTCGCGGACGAATCCCGTACCGCTGTCCGGCAGCCGGTCGGCGACCAGGTAGTGACGGCGCACCAGAAGAACGGTGTCCGCGCCCAGTTCGCGCTCTGCGGCGGCGAGGTCGAGCCGCAGGTCCATGGTGTAGCGGCCGCGGTTCTTCGGCTGGTCGTCGCGCCAGGTCGGCGCATGGAGCACGACCCGTTTGCCGTCGGGGATCTGGAGGGTCTCGCGTACCGCGGCGGCGATCTTGGTCCGGTCCGGGGCGTGGAAGAGGTCGTTGCGGGGATAGCCGCACTCCAGGACCTCGCCCTCGAAGCCGAAGGAGCGGCGCAGCACGGGGGTGGAGTACGTGTTCGGGGAGACCAGGAAGCTCCACTGCCGGGCACGCTGTTCGAGGGTGGCGATGTAGGCGGGGTTCGCCTGGGCGGTGCCGGCGAGGTCGAGGCCGATGCGCTTGAGCGGGGTTCCGTGCCAGGTCTGGACGACGGTCTGGCCCTCGCGCCGCTCGAACCACTCGGGCAGCTGGGTGTTGGTGACGATGTGCCGGCTGCGGGCCAGGGCCTCGTGCCAGGCCGCCGAACCGTGCTCCACGGCGGTGGCCCCGGCCGGGGTGCGCGCCTGCCCGTCGCTCACCACCCACAGATGCTCCAGACCGGTCCCCCGCCGGGTCAGCTCCTCGTGGACGGCGCGCGGTGAATCGGAGTACTGACGGCCGTCGAAGCTGCTGAACAGCACCGTCTCGCGCAGCGCCGCGGTCCGCTGTGCCGCGTAGGCCCTGGTGAGCAGCCGCCTGGCGCGGAGGCCGCGCTCCGCGACGCCGAGCGGGGGTGCGCAGCTCAGCAGCAGCTGGTCGTGGAAGCGCCGCTCGATGACGTACGAACGGCCCGCCAGGGTGCGGGCCGCGGGCAGGGTGTGATGGACGGCGGCCGGGAGGCGCAGGGCGGCTTCGCGGGCCTCGTCGGCGGCGCCCTTCTCACGGAGGAAGAAGTACCAGTTGCCCTCCCCCAGCGGCAGCTCTCCGCCCCCGCACATCTCGACGGCGTCCGGCCGCAGCTCGGCGGTGAACCGCCGCTCGTCCTGCGGCCCGGTGAACGCGACGGGGAAGACCGCCTCCTCGTGATGGCCGCTGTGCCGGGCCACGAGCTCGACGGGGCGCCCGGGGTCGTCCGGGAAACCGCCCTCCAGGAGCAGCTTGCCGTCCTGTGTCCAGGCGGCGAGTTCGACGGTGGGCTGCACGGGGCGGTCGCTGATCAGCAGATTGCCGCGCGCACTCACGGTGAGGGCAAGTTCGCGGGGCTCGTCGGCGACCGGCGCGAGCGGATAGCGGCCCGTCGGGACGGGACCCGGCACATCGATGGGGGTCCGGCGGCCGCCGGGGCCGATGAGATGAACGCTGTACGGGATGCCCGTCTGCTCCCCGGTGGATGCCGGCCTGGCGTCGAGGAGTGCGGTGAGCGGAATCCCGGCGGTGAAGCGCCGCCAGCCCGCCGCCGAGGGCGCGGTGTCCTCGTGCACCGTCACCGGGCACTCGAAGGTTGTGCCGGAGGGGCGGTGGGTGAGGCCCAGTCGCAGGTCCTGGCCGCCGAGCCGGTCCCGGAGCATGCCCTCGACGACGACCGTGGCCGTCCCGTCGCCCGGCTCGCCCGCGCGGTGCGTCCCGTCGCCCGGCTCGCCCTCGCGGTGCGTCTCGAAACGTGCGTCGATCCGCTCGGCGTGCAGGACCAGCCGGTCGGCGTCGAAGACCGGCACGATCCGGTGATCGCCGTCCGGGCGGTACACGGGCGGGGTCACGGGGGCCTCCGCGGTGCTGGGTGCGGAACGCCGCAGCATCCCGTTCCTCGCGACGCCGATCTCCAGGCGCCAGGTGACGTGGTCGGCCGGGCCGTCCGCAGCGATGCGGAGCCTGGCGGGGTCGAGAACCGTCTCGAAGCCGGACCGGTCGTAGTCGTGCAGGCTCTGCCGGGAGCGCGCGGTGGCCTCCGGCTCGCCGGTCCGGCGCAGCCGCAGCGGGACCACCTGCCGCCCGCCTGCCCGCAGCCAGCCGGCCCGGAATTCGGAGGGCCCCGAGGCCACGGGCAGGTTGCGGATGTACGCGTATCCCTTCAGGTGCAGCTTGCCGTCCTGCCAGCGCACGTCTCGCAGCCGGGCGACCAGTGGCAGATCGGCGTCGCCGACGCGCAGCACCCGGCCCGGCACCGGACGGGTCAGCGGTGGGTAGGCGGCCCGCCGGCGCCGCAGGCCCCGTACGGCGAACGCGCCGGGCTCCCGCTTGTCGAAGGCGAGCAGGGCCAGCAGTTCCTCCGTGCGGCGCTCCCGCACCAGGTGCCACATCAGCCGCAGCCGCAACGGGAGCCCGTCGAGCACCGCCGGTTCGACCTGGTCGATGAAGGCGTTGGTGTGCGTCAGGAAGGCGTCGCGGTACTCGTCGTCGCCTTCGGGCAGGACCTCCATGAAGTACCAGAGGTCGTTGGCGAGGGCATGCGCCTCGTAGTGGCTCTTGTCGGCGGCCGTGCGGTTCTCCTCCAGGAAGGCGCAGACGCCCTGTACGTGCGCTACCCGGTCGCGGATGCCGCGGACGACGGCCCGGCCGGCGGTGATCGAGCCGGGACGGTCCCGCCAGTGGTAGACGGGGTCCTTCACGATGTCGACGGAGCCGGCCAGGAAGTGCGCGGGCAGCACGACGGGGATGTCCTCGTAGAGCGCGTCGACGGGGAAGGCGAACGCGTGCTCGTCCCAGAAGGAGCGGCGGAAGACCTTGTTGCAGGCGATCCGGTCCCCGGCGAGCTGCCGGTCACGGGAGATGTGGGTGCGCAGCCGCGTGGTCGCCATGGGCTTGCGGAACATCGGCGACTGCTGGAGCCGGCCGTCGGCCCGCAGCCGCAGCACGTTGCCGGACGCCAGGTCCGAGCCGGTCTGCTCCAGGGCGCCGAGCAGCAGTTCGTACGCGTGCGGCGGGACGACGTCGTCACTGTCGGCGAAGGCGAGGTAGCGGCCGGCGGGGTCGCAGTTGCGCACGCCGGTGTTACGGGCGTGCCCCAGCCCGCCGTTCTCCTGGCTGACCAGCCGGAAGCGGTCGTCCTGTGCGGCGAACTCTGCGGCCAGGGCCGCGCTGCCGTCCGTGGACCCGTCGTCGACCATCACCACTTCGAGGTCGGTGACGGTCTGCTCCGCGAGGGACTTCAGGCAGTCGGTCAGGAAGGGTTCCACGTTGTAGACGGGGACAACGACACTGAGCCGTGGCGGCATGGTGAGCACGTCCGTTCATCGGGGGCCTGGCTATCCGTATGGCTCAACCCCGTGAACGGCCGGGGGTCACCGGTTACGGTCCCCAACGAGTGATGTCGCGGTCGTCGTGCTGACGCCGGGCGCCGGCGCCGCGGCCCTGCCCCGCCCCGCGGTCAGCGGGTGAGCGCGGCCACGGCCGAGGCCGCCAGGTCGTCCAGATAGCCCGCGGGCAGTTCGCCCCTGACGACCGCGAGCCGCCAGTAGAGGGGCCCGACGATCAGGTCGAGGGCGCGGTCCGGATCGCTGTCCCGCGGCAGTTCCCCGCGCGCGACGGCGTCCCGCACGACCACGGCGGCGATGCCCTGCTGCGGGTCGAGCAGGGCGGCCTTGATGGTGTCGGAGATCTCCGGGCTGCGGGCCGCCTCGACGAGCAGGTCCGGGATGACCTGGGAGGCGAGCGGGTGGCGCAGTGCGTACGCGGCCAGTTCGAGCACGGCGCGGACGTCCCCGTACAGCGAACCGGTGGCCGGGGCCGGCATGCCCTGCACCGCGACGGCGGAGACCAGGTCCAGGACCAGGTGCAGTTTGGACTTCCAGCGGCGGTAGACCGCGGTCTTGCCGACGCCGGCCCGTCGCGCGATGCCCTCGATCGACATCCGGGCGAAGCCGACCGCGGCCAGCTCCTCGAAGACCGCGGTGCGGATCGCATCGGTCACGTCCTCGCGCAGCACGGCGGCTCCGGCGGGGGCACGGCGGCGGCTTCCCGGGTCGGTGGTCATGGCCGAATCATAGTCCGCGACGACGAAACGGTTGCGTAGCGACGTCAGTGCGTCCTACCCTCGGCGTTACGACGATACGGTTCCGTTCCGTCGAATCGGTTCGATTCCCGCCTTCCCGCCTTCCCGTCGAAAGCGATCGTGGTGAGCCAGACAACAGCCCAGGCCCCGGTGGACGCCCAGCCGTCCGCCTCCCCGCCCGTGTACGCCCCGGGCGAGCTCGCCGCCCTGGCGGCCCGCCACGGACTGACCGTGAGCGGAGCCCGCCCGACCCTGCCGGTCTACATCCGGCAACTGTGGGGGCGGCGGCACTTCATCACCGCGTTCGCCACCGCCAAGCTCACCGCCCAGTACAGCCAGGCGAAGCTCGGCCAGATCTGGCAGATCATGACCCCGCTGCTCAACGCGACGGTCTACTACTTCATCTTCGGCGTCCTGATGAAGACGAAGCACGGCGTTCCGGACTATGTCCCGTTCCTCGTCACCGGCGTCTTCATCTGGACCTTCACCAGCAGCTCGATCACCGCGGGCACCCGTGCGATCAGCGGCAACATCGGGCTCGTACGGGCCCTGCACTTCCCGCGCGCCTCGCTGCCGATCGCGCTGGCCCTGCAACAGCTCCAGCAGCTGCTCTTCTCGCTGGGCGCGCTGGTCCTGATCCTGCTGGTCTTCGGCCAGTACCCGCAGCCCGCCTGGCTGCTGGCGGTGCCGGCCCTGGCCCTGCAGGCCATGTTCAACACCGGCATCTCGATGGTCATGGCCCGGCTGGCCGCACGGACTCCGGACATCGCCCAGCTGACGCCGTTCATCCTGCGCACCTGGATGTACGCGTCGGGCGTGATGTGGAGCGTCAGCACCATGCTCCAGGGCGATCGGGTCCCGCACCTCGTCAAACTGGCGCTGGAGGTCAATCCGGCCGCCGTCTTCATCAACCTGATGCGGTTCGCCCTCATCGACAGCTTCGGGAACGAACAGCTGCCCCCGCATGTGTGGGCCATCGCCGCCGGCTGGGCGCTGGTGTGCGGCGTGGGCGGATTCATCTACTTCTGGAAGGCCGAGGAGAGTTACGGACGTGGCTGACCGCACAGACCTCCGGGTCCCGACCGTCGTCGTCGACGACGTCCACATCACGTACAAGGTCAACGGCGCCCGCACCGGCAAGGGCAGCGCCACCTCGGCCCTCAGTCGGCTCGCCTCCCGCCGGCAGTCCCCCGGGGTGCGCGAGGTGCACGCCGTGAAGGGCGTCAGCTTCGCCGCGTACAAGGGGGAGGCGATCGGCCTGATCGGCTCCAACGGCTCAGGCAAGTCGACGCTGCTGAAGGCGATCGCCGGACTGCTGCCCGCCACGAAGGGCCGCGTCCACACCCAGGGCCAGCCCTCGCTGCTCGGCGTGAACGCCGCGCTGATGAGCGATCTGACCGGCGAGCGCAACGTCGTGCTCGGCGCGCTCGCGATGGGCATGAGCCGCGAGCAGATCCGCGAACGCTACGACGGCATCGTCGACTTCTCCGGCATCAACGAGAAGGGCGACTTCATCACCCTGCCGATGCGCACGTACTCCTCCGGCATGGGCGCCCGGCTGCGTTTCTCCATCGCCGCCGCCAAGGACCACGACGTGCTGCTGATCGACGAGGCGCTGTCCACCGGCGACGCGAAGTTCCAGCGGCGCAGCAAGGAACGGATCATCGAACTGCGCAAGCAGGCCGGCACGGTCTTCCTTGTCAGCCACCACAACAAGTCGATCACCGAGACCTGCGACCGGGCGATCTGGCTGGAGGCGGGGACTCTGCGGATGGACGGCCCGGCCAAGGAAGTCGTCGCGGCGTACGAGAAGTTCACCGGCAAGAAATAGCCCACCCCCGACGCCGCCCCGCCAGGCGGCTCCGGGCGGCCCACCACCCCGGCTCAGCCCGCCCGGCACCTCGGGACACGGCGAAGGCGGCCACCGGGACCCACCCGGCAGCCGCCTCGCCCACCCGTCAATCCCTACGCGTGCGTACGCAACAGCGTCCGCATCGTCCGCATCGCCACCGACAGGTTCGCCAGGTCGAACGCGTCCGACCCCTGGATCTCCTCCAGCGTGGACCGCGACCGCGACAGGATCGCCGCGTTCTTCTCCTCCCACGCCTCGAACCGCTCCTGCGGCGAGGAGGAGCCGTTGCCCACGCTCAGCACGTCGCCCGTGAGCGCCGCGTGCGCGGCGTACAGGTCCTCGCGGATGGAGGCACGGGCCATCGACTGCCAGCGGTCGGCCCTCGGCAGCTCGATGATCCGGTCCATCAGCTGGGTGATGCCCAGCCGGTCCGCGAGGTCGTAGTAGACCTCGGCGACGGCCAGCGGGTCCTTGCCCGTGCGGTCGGCGATCGCCACGATGTCGAGCGCCGGGAAGGCCGACGAGAATCCGGCGACGCGCTGCGCCAGCGTGTCCGGAACACCCGCCTCGGTGAGCTCGTCCAGGATTCCCTGGTACCACTCCTGGTCGGCGCCCATCAGCATCTTGGGCAGCTCGGCCCAGACCTGCTCGACACCGTCACGGAAGAAGTCGATCGTCGCGGCGATCTCCAGCGGCTGCGGCCGGTTGCCGAGCAGCCAGCGCGAGCCGCGCTCCACGAGCCGGCGCGAGTGCAACCGGATCCGGGTCTGCACATCGGCGGGGACCTTGTTGTCGAGCGCCTCGACGGCGTCCCACACCTCACCGAGGCCGAAGATCTCCCGGGCCGCGAACTGCGCCCGCACGATCTCCCCGGTCGAGGCACCGGTCTCTTCCCGCAGGCGGTGCAGGAAGGTCGAACCACCGGTGTTCACCGTGTCGTTCACCAGGACCGTGGTGATGATCTCGCGCCGCAGCGCGTGCCCGTCGACCGCGTCCGGGTACCGCTCGCGCAGCTGCTGCGGGAAGTAGGCGTGCAGCAGCTTCTGGAGATGCGGGTCGTCCGGCAGGCTCGTCCCGATCAGCTCCTGCGCCGCCGTGATCTTCGTGTAGGCGAGCAGCACGGCCAGCTCGGGCTGGCTGAGTCCCTTGCCGGCGCTCAGCAGTTCGCGGATCTGCCGGTCGGTGGGCAGGAACTCCAGGGCCCGGTCGAGGTACCCCTCGCGGCCGAGACGCCGCATGAAGCGCTGCTGGGCGTGGAGCAGGGAGGGCGCCTGGGCGACCGAGTTGGCGAGTGCGGTGTTCTGCGCGTAGTTGTTGCGCAGCACCAGGTGGCCGATCTCCTCGGTCATCTCGGCGAGCAGCTTGTTGCGCTGCTTGACGGTCATGTCGCCGTCCCGCACCAGCCCGTTGAGCAGGATCTTGATGTTCACCTCGTGGTCGGAGGTGTCCACACCGGCGCTGTTGTCGATCGCGTCGGTGTTGATCCGGCCGCCGGTACGGGCGAACTCGATGCGGCCGAGCTGGGTGGCGCCGAGGTTGCCGCCCTCGCCGACGACCTTGGCCCGCAGGTCCTCGCCGTTGACGCGGATCGCGTCGTTGGCCTTGTCCCCGACGTCCGCGTTCGACTCGGCGGAGGACTTGATGTACGTACCGATGCCGCCGTTCCACGCCAGGTCGACGGGGGCCTTGAGGATGGTCTGCATCAGGTCGGCGGGCGTCATCTTGGTGACCCCGGCCTCGATGCCGAGCGCCTCGCGCATGTGCGCGTTGACCGGGATCGACTTGGCGCTGCGCGGGTGGATGCCACCGCCCGCGGAGAGCAGCTCCTTGTCGTAGTCGGCCCAGGAACTGCGTGGCAGGTCGAAGAGGCGGCGCCGCTCGGCGTACGAGGTCGCGGCGTCCGGCTTCGGGTCGATGAAGATGTGCCGGTGGTCGAAGGCGGCGACGAGCCGGATGTGCTCGGAGAGCAGCATCCCGTTGCCGAACACGTCTCCCGACATGTCACCGACGCCGACGACGGTGAAGTCCTCGGTCTGCGTGTCGTGGCCGAGCTCCCGGAAGTGCCGCTTGACGGACTCCCAGGCGCCGCGGGCGGTGATGCCCATGCCCTTGTGGTCGTAGCCGGCCGAACCGCCGGAGGCGAACGCGTCACCGAGCCAGAAGCCGTACGCGACGGCCACCTCGTTGGCGATGTCGGAGAACTTCGCGGTGCCCTTGTCGGCGGCGACGACGAGGTAGGTGTCGTCCTCGTCGTGCCGGACGACGTCCTTGGGCGGCACGACCTCGCCGGCGACCATGTTGTCGGTGATGTCGAGCAGCGCCGAGATGAAGGTGCGGTACGAGGCGATGCCCTCGGCCATCCAGGCGTCACGGTCGACGGCCGGGTCGGGAAGCTGCTTGGCGACGAAGCCGCCCTTGGCGCCGACCGGCACGATGACGGTGTTCTTCACCATCTGCGCCTTGACCAGGCCGAGGATCTCCGTACGGAAGTCCTCGCGCCGGTCGGACCAGCGCAGACCGCCACGGGCGACCTTGCCGAAGCGCAGGTGGACACCCTCGACACGCGGCGAGTAGACCCAGATCTCGAACGCCGGGCGGGGCGCCGGGAGATCCGGGATGGACTGCGGGTCGAACTTCATCGACACGTAGGTGTGCGGCTTGCCGTCGTCCGCGCGCTGGAAGAAGTTGGTGCGCAGAGTGGCCTTGATGACGGTGAGGAAGGACCGCAGGATCCGGTCCTCGTCGAGTGAGGCGACCTGGTCCAGGGCGCCGTCGAGCTCTTCGAGGAGCCCGTCGGTCAGCTCCGTACCGGCGCTCTGGCGCTCCGGCGACATCCGGGCCTCGAAGAGCGAGACCAGCAGCCGGGTCGTGTGGACGTTGTTCTGGAGAGTGCTCTCCATGTAGTCCTGGCTGAACGTGGATCCGGCCTGGCGCAGGTACTTGGCGTAGGCGCGCAGCACCATGGCCTGCCGCCAGTTCAGACCGGCGCTCAGCACCAGCCCGTTGAAGCCGTCGTTCTCCGCCTCGCCGGTCCACACGGCGGCGAAGGCCTCCTGGAACCGTTCGCGGGCGTCGTCGGCCAGGTAGCCGCCGTTGGCCGTGGCCTGCGGCATCCGCAGCCCGAAGTCGTAGATCCAGGCGTGCGTACGGTCAGCGCAGCGCAGCTCGTACGGACGCTCGTCGACGACCTCGACACCGAGCCGCTGGAGCGCCGGGAGGACGGCGGACAGGGAGACCTGCTCACCGGTCCGGTAGATCTTGAACCGGCGCTCACCGGGCGCGGCGCCGACCGGCTCGTACAGGCTGAGGGCGAAGTCCTTGTCGTTCTCCTTGAGGGCTTCGAGGTGGACCAGGTCGGCCACGGCGGAGCGCGGCGAGTGGTCGGCCTTGTAGCCCTCGGGGAACGAGTGCCCGTAGTGACGCAGCAGTTCGGCGGCGCGTTCCTCACCGCACTCCGCGCCCAGCGCTTCCTGGAAGCCGTCGGCCCAGGAGCGGGCCGCCTCGACGAGCCGGGCCTCGATGCGGTCGGCCTCGGCGTCGGTGAGGCTGGGCAGTTCGCTGCCCGGGGCCACCCGGACGACGAAGTGCAGCCGGGAGAGGATCGACTCGGTGTTCCAGGCGGTGAAGTCGACGCTGGTGCCGTTCAGCTCCTCCTTGAGGATGTCGATCAGCCGCAGGCGCACACCGGTGGTGTAGCGGTCGCGCGGCAGGTAGACGATCGCGGAGTAGTAACGCCCGTACTCGTCCTGGCGCAGGTAGAGCCGGAGCCGGCGCCGCTCCTGGAGGTAGAGCACCGAGGTGACGATGGAGCGCAGTTGGTCGGGCGGCGTCTGGAACAGCTCGTCGCGGGGGTACGTCTCCAGGATCTGCAGCAGGTCGCGGCCGTCGTGGCTGTTGTACGAGAAGCCCGCGCCCTCCAGCACCTCGGCGACCTTGCGGCGGATGACGGGCACCCGGCGCACGGACTCGGTGTAGGCGGCGGACGAGAACAGTCCCAGGAAGCGGCGCTCACCGGTGACGTTGCCGTCGGCGTCGAACTTCTTCACGCCGACGTAGTCGAGGTAGCTGGGGCGGTGCACGGTCGCCCGGCTGTTGGCCTTGGTCAGGATGAGGAGCTTGTGCTCGCGGGCCTTGGCCCGGGCGTCGGCGGGCAGCCGGTCGAAGGAGGGGCTGACCGGGTGCGCCTCGTCCTCGCTGTGGTGCGGGTCGGAGCGCAGGATGCCGAGGCCGGTGCCGGGCACGGCGGCCAGCGCGTCGGTGTCCGTCAGTTCGTACTCGCGGTAGCCGAGGAAGGTGAAGTGGTCGGCGGCGAGCCAGCGCAGCAGCTCCCTGGCCTCGTTCACCTCGTCGTCGGCGAGGTCGTCGAGCGGCTCGCCGGGCAGGTCGTCGGCGATGCGCAGCGCGGCGTCGCGCATCTTCTCCCAGTCCTCGACGGTCTCCCGTACGTCGGACAGGACGCGCAGCAGGTCGGCCTGGATCTGCTTGAGGTCGGCGCGGTCGGTCTCGCGGTCGATCTCGACGTGGATCCAGGACTCGACGAGTGCGTCGTGGGGCAGCTCGGCCTTGGTGTCCTTCGCCCCCTTGGCGTTCTTGCGGCCGGCCTGGGGGTCCGTCGAGATGCCGACGCCCTCGGTGAGGACCTCGATCAGCTTGCCGGTCACATCGCGGCGGACGATGACCTGCGGGTGGATCACGACATGGATGCCGCGGCCCTGACGGGACAGCTCGTTGGTGACGGAGTCGACCAGGAACGGCATGTCGTCGGTGACGACCTCGACGACGGAGTGGCTGCAGGTCCAGCCGTTCTCCTCGACGGTCGGGGTGTGCACCCGGACGTTGGCCGTGCCCTGCGGGCGGTTCTCGGCGAGCCGGTAGTGCGAGGAGGCGGCCCCGAAGACGTCGACCGGGTCCCGGCCGGCGAGGTCCTCCGGAGCGGTGTGGAGGTAGTAGCGCTGGAGATAGGCGAGCAGCACGTCCTGACGGGGACGCTCCTGCCCGGCCCCGGTGCCGTCGTCGGCCCCGGTGGCCGCGACATGCACCCGGGGGGTACCGCCCGGGCCACCGACACCACCGCCCGGGCTGTTGTCAGCTACCTTGGCGGCCCGTGCGAGCAGCTCGGCCTTGGCTTCGTCCAGCTTGGTCTGCATGTCCTCTGGCTCCTGTCGCGCGCCGTTGCGTGACGTAGGTGAAAAAGACGACGTACCGCCACGACACGGGGTTTCCGGTCTGAGTCGACGCTATGCCGCTATGAGAGACGCCCGGGACCTTATTGGCCATTTTTGGCAGTCGGGCCGGGCTGAGGGGATCAGTCATGGCCCGGGTGCTGTGGCACTCCGGGCGCAGGCCGGGGGCTTCGCTGCCCCCGAGGCGTATCGCGCTGATCACGGGGTCCAGGCTATCTCGCCCGCCCCCGTAACCGTCACGAGCCGCATGTGTACAAAAGAAAGCCCCGGACTTTGACACTCTGGACAGCGCGCGGGCCGTCGCTGCCGCACTCTGGTACCGGTAAGCGGAACAGGCCGACGCACCTTGGGGAGCCCTGCCATGGCACCGAAGATCCTGATCGTCACCGGCGACGCCGCCGAGTCCCTCGAAGTCCTCTACCCGTACCAGCGGTTGCGCGAGGAGGGTTACGAGGTCCACATCGCCGCCCCCTCGCGCAAGACGCTCCGCTTCGTGGTCCACGACTTCGAGCCCGGCTTCGACACCTACACCGAGAAGCCCGGCTACACCTGGCCCGCCGATCTGGCCTTCTCCGAGGTCGACCCGGACGACTACGTGGCCCTCGTCGTCCCGGGCGGGCGCGCTCCCGAGTACCTGCGCAACGACGCGGACCTGCGCACGATCCTCTCGGCGTTCTTCGACACGGACCGCCCGGTGGCCCAGATCTGCCACGGCCCGCTGATGACGGCAGCGGTCGGCGCGCTGAAGAACCGCCGGGTCACGGCCTATCCCGCGCTGGAGCCGGACATGGCGACGGCCGGAGCCACCTTCGAGGACGCCGAGGCCGTGGTGGACGGCACCCTGGTCTCGTCCCGCGCCTGGCCGGACCACTCGGCCTGGATGCGTGAGTTCCTGACCGTGCTCCGTACCAAGGCCCCGGTCGCCTGACGTACGCCGTCCCGCGGACCGGTCACCGGAGTCCTCCAGCTGCCGGCTACTCGCCGGCCCGGCTACTCGCCCAGCTGCTGGGCGAGGGCCGCAGCCTCGGCCAGGGTGTCCACGACGGGCACCCCGGCCGCCTCCAGGCTGGTCCGGCTGTGCGAACCACCGGTGAAGAGCACCGCTTTCGCTCCGACATGGGCCGCGGCCACCGCGTCGTCCACGGCGTCACCGATGACCACCGTGTACTCGGGGGATATCCCGTCCAACGCCGCGAAGTGCCGCTCCATGTGCTGCGCCTTGCTGCCGCCGGACGGCCCGGTCCGCCCGTCGACGCGCACGAAATGCCGCTCGATGCCGTATCCCCGCACGACGGGGACCAGGTGCTCGTGCCCGTACATGCTCAGCAGGGACTGGCTCCGGCCGGCCAGCTGCCACTGCGCGAGCAGCTCGGCGGCCCCCTCGGTCAGCCCGCAGGCCTCGCGCTGCTCGGTGTAAGTGCGGTGGAAGACCCCGTCCATTCGCTCCCACTCGGCATCCGTGGGCAGCCGGCCCATCAGGCGCTCGTAGAACCGGGGAATCGGGATGCAGTACATCTCCCGGTACTGCTCCAGCGTGATCGGCGCCAGGCCGACCTCACCGAACGCGGCGTTCGTCGCGCCGACGACCGCGGTGTTGTCGTCGAGCAGAGTGCCGTTCCAGTCCCAGACCAGATGTGTGCGGTGCTTCCCGTGCGTCCCCATGCAAGAAAAATACCCGCTGCCACTGACAGCCGGACGAACAGTTCGGTGAAGCGCCACCGACGGGCCCTCCACCACCGCTCACCCGATCAGATTCGGGATCTCCTGAATACCGAACCACAGCAGCTCGTGGTCCTCGGCGCCGTCGACGGTGAACTGGGCGTCGTCGTCACCGAGGTCCGCCGCTCCCAGGGCCGCCGCGGCCGCCGTGACGTCCTTGTCGGCCTCGTCCGAGTCGACGTGCACGGCGGCGGCCTTGGCCAGCGCGACCGCGGAGGCGATGGTGACCTCGCCGAGCGAGGAGGCGTCCAGGATGTGGTCCGGGTCGGCGACCGCGTCACCGTCCGGCACGTCGACGGCGACGACGACGCGGCGGCGGGCGGCCGCGGGGTCCCCTGCGACCAGCCGCAGCGAAGCGGACGCGGCCCGGTTGAGCGCCGCGTACTCCAGCTCCTCGATGTCGTCGGAGACGTACCACTCCCGCAGCGCGGGGGTCACCGCGTAGGCGGTCAGCGGGCCGGGGCCGACTTCGCCGGCCCGGTGCGCCGCTGCGAGCCCGGAGAGGGTCAGGGGGACGTACACGCGCATGGCTGTCGCTTTCGTAGTCGGAACGCCCTCAGGATACGTGGGGCGTCCCCCTTTGGGGTTACGTGTCCGGGCCCCGCCCCGTCCACCCGGCAACCGGTCCTCACCCTGCCCGGCCCGCCCCGGGCCCCCTCACCGGACCGGCCCCGCCACCCGGATAGGTGAACCCCGGGCGCTCCACCCCCGGCCTACCGACGCTTGCGGCCGCCTCCGTCGTCCCCGTAGAAGATCACCAGCAGAAGTTACCGCCCGGTACTGATCCGGGCCTCTGAAGCACGGGGGCGACAGCGATGAGCACGAACAGGACCCGGCCTGCCGGACGGCACGACGCACGCAGGCCCGAAGCCGTACCCGCACAACGCCGCCGGATGCCCCAGCGGATCCGGCCCCACCAGTGGTTCGCGGAACGCCTCCTGGCGGTACTCAGCGGCCAGCGCCCCGTCCACTGGATGCTCGGGCACACGATCGGCGACGCCTACGACCAGCTCGCCGAACTGGCCCCCACCACCCCGCTCGGGAGCCGCGGCGCCCGCCCGGTCATCCGCATGTGCCGAGGCGCCCAGCCGGCTCCTGGCGTCGTGGAGGCCTGCGCGAGCATCGCGGCGGGCGAACAGGTCCGCGCCATGGCCTTCCGCCTGGAACAGGGCCCCGACCTCCGCTGGCGCTGCGCCGCAGTGGAACTGGGCAACACTCCGGTACGCCACCCCTGACCCACCCACACGAGCACGCACCCACCCCCGGTCCCGCCGGCACTTGAGGCGGGGCCTGGGGCCGGGAGCCTGGCAGGCCTCCCACCCCCAGCCCCTCCGGCGTTTGAGGAGCGGGGTCCGGGGCCTGGGCAGACCCCTCACCCCCAGCCCCTCCGGCGTTTGAGGAGCGGGGTCCGGGGCGGAGCCCCGGTTACGGGAAGGGGCGGGTAGGGGACAAGGCCCGCCGCAGGCGCCCCACCCCCGCACCCAGCAAGCGCAGCACCCGCACAACGGCCGGGGCCGGACACCCAACGGTGCCCGGCCCCGGCCGACGACGACAATCAGCGCACGCTACTTCTTGCGGCGCCGCCCACCACCGCCACCGCTCTTCTGCGCCTTGCGCCGCTCCGCCCGGGTGAGGCCGTCCGACTCCGCCCCGGCACCACCGTCGCCGTTGGAGAAGTCGCCCTCGACGACACCGCCCTCCCCGTCCACCGTGGGAGCGGAGAAGTGCAGCCGGTCCGGACGCTGCGGAGCGTCGAGCCCCTTGGCCCGGATCTCCGGACGCGCCGCCGGAACGGCGTCCTCCTTGGACAGCGACGTCGCCGCGTCCTGCACAGGAACCTCCTCGACCTGCTGCTCCACCTGGACCTCCAGGTTGAACAGGTAGCCGACGGACTCCTCCTTGATGCCCTCCATCATGGCGTTGAACATGTCGAAGCCCTCGCGCTGGTACTCGACCAGCGGGTCCTTCTGCGCCATGGCCCGCAGGCCGATGCCCTCCTGGAGGTAGTCCATCTCGTAGAGGTGCTCACGCCACTTGCGGTCCAGGACGGACAGCACCACACGCCGCTCCAGCTCACGCATGATGTCGGAGCCGAGCGTCTTCTCACGCTCGTCGTACTGCTCGTGGATGTCGCCCTTGACCGACTCGGCGATGAACTCGGCCGTGACACCGGCGAGATCCCCGGCGGCGTCCTCCAGCTCGGCGACCGTGACCTTCACCGGGTAGAGCTGCTTGAACGCGCCCCACAGCCGGTCCAGGTCCCACTCCTCGGCGAACCCCTCCGCCGTCTCCTGGCGGATGTAGTCGTCGATCGTGTCGTCCATGAAGTGGCGGATCTGGTCCTGCAGGTCCTCACCTTCCAGGACCCGGCGCCGCTCACCGTAGATGACCTCGCGCTGCCGGTTGAGCACCTCGTCGTACTTCAGGACGTTCTTACGCGTCTCGAAGTTCTGCTGCTCCACCTGCGACTGCGCCGACGCGATCGCCCGCGTCACCATCTTGTTCTCGATCGGCACGTCGTCGGGCACGTTGGCCATCGACATGACGCGCTCGACCATCTGCGCCTTGAACAGACGCATCAGGTCATCGCCGAGGGAGAGGTAGAAACGGGACTCGCCCGGGTCGCCCTGACGGCCGGAACGGCCACGCAGCTGGTTGTCGATACGACGCGACTCGTGCCGCTCGGTACCGAGGACGTACAGCCCGCCGAGGTCCTTGACCTCGTCGTGCTCGGCCTTCACGGCCTGTTCGGCCTTCTCCAGCGCCGCGGGCAGCGCGGCCGCCCACTCCTCGACGTGCTCGACCGGGTCCAGTCCGCGCTGGCGCAGGTCCGCCTCGGCCAGGTCGTCGGGGTTGCCGCCCAGCTTGATGTCCGTACCGCGGCCCGCCATGTTCGTCGCGACCGTGACGGCGCCCTTGCGGCCGGCCTGCGCGATGATCGGCGCCTCCCGGTCGTGCTGCTTGGCGTTGAGGACCTCGTGCTGCACACCGCGCTTGGAAAGCTGCTGCGAGAGGTACTCGGACTTCTCGACCGAGGTGGTGCCGACCAGGATCGGCTGGCCCTTCTCGTGCTTCTCGGCGATGTCGTCGACGACGGCGGCGAACTTCGCGACCTCGGTGCGGTAGATCAGGTCCGACTGGTCGGCCCGGACCATCGGCCGGTTGGTCGGGATCGGCACCACGCCGAGCTTGTAGATCTGGTGGAACTCGGCGGCCTCGGTCATCGCCGTACCGGTCATGCCCGAGAGCTTGCCGTAGAGGCGGAAGAAGTTCTGCAGGGTGATCGTGGCGAGCGTCTGGTTCTCGTCCTTGATGTCCACCCCTTCCTTCGCCTCGATCGCCTGGTGCATGCCCTCGTTGTAGCGGCGGCCGGCGAGGATACGGCCGGTGTGCTCGTCGACGATCATGACTTCGCCGTCGATGACGACGTAGTCCTTGTCCTTCTTGAAGAGTTCCTTGGCCTTGATGGCGTTGTTGAGGTACCCGACGAGGGGGGTGTTCACCGACTCGTAGAGGTTCTCGATGCCGAGCCAGTCCTCGACCTTCGCGACACCGGACTCGTGGATCGCGACGGTCCGCTTCTTCTCGTCGACCTCGTAGTCGCCGGTCTCCTCGATGCCCTTGAGCGGGTTGCCCGCCTCGCCCTTGGCCAGGCGCGTGACCAGCTTGGCGAAGTCGCCGTACCACTTGGTGGCCTGGTCGGCCGGGCCGGAGATGATCAGCGGCGTACGGGCCTCGTCGACCAGGATCGAGTCGACCTCGTCGACGATCGCGAAGTTGTGGCCGCGCTGGACGAGCTCGTCCTGCGCCCAGGCCATGTTGTCGCGGAGGTAGTCGAAACCGAACTCGTTGTTCGTTCCGTACGTGATGTCGCAGCCGTACTGCTCGCGGCGCTGGGCCGGAGTCATGTTGGCGATGATGCAGCCGACACTCAGGCCGAGGAACTTGTGGACCCGGCCCATCATCTCCGAGTCACGCTCGGCCAGGTAGTCGTTGACCGTGATCAGGTGCACACCCTTGCCCGAGAGCGCGTTCAGATACGCGGGCAGGGTGCCGACGAGGGTCTTGCCCTCGCCGGTCTTCATCTCGGCCACATAACCGAGGTGCAGGGCTGCGCCGCCCATCATCTGGACGTCGTAGTGGCGCTGTCCGAGAACCCGCTTTGCGGCCTCACGGACGGTCGCGAATGCCTCGGGAAGCAGGTCGTCCAGGCTCTCGCCGTCCGCGTACCGTTCCTTGTACTCGTCGGTGAGCGCCCGCAGCTCGGCGTCGGAGAGGTTGACGAAGTCCTCTTCGATGGAGCTGACCTGGTCCGCGATGCGGTGCAGTTTGCGCAGGATCTTGCCTTCGCCTGCACGCATGAGCTTGTTGAAGACGGACACTGAGGCTGGTCTCCTTGCCGGTCGGGCCTGGCACTGGGTCGTGTTATGGACTCTGGCGCGGGCACGGCAGGTGGGCCCCACCGCAACGGCCATCGTAAGCGAGGACCCCGCCGCGCCGGGAGGGCTGCCACTGCGTTGACCCCGCAGCGCCCTTCCAAGTCAACGGCCGAAGGGCGCCGAAGGTGCCGGGAAGTCCGAAAAGTACTCGCCCAGCGGCCGCTCGCTCAGCAGAATCCGTACATGGAGCCGATCACTCTCACCACCGACCGCCTGCTGCTGCGCCCCTTCGTCCCGGGCGACGCGGAGGATCTGCACGCGGCCTGTCAGGACCCCGACATCCAGCGCTGGACGGTCGTCCCCTCGCCGTACGGCCGCGCAGACGCGGAGTTCTTCGCCCGGCAGCTCTCGCCCGGGGGCTGGCAGGACGACTCCATGTACAACTTCGCCGTGGTGGTGCGCGACGGCGGCGCCCTGGCCGGTGCGCTCGGCATCAACCGACGCACCGGGCCGGGCACGTACGAGGTCGGTTTCTGGACCGCCAGGGAGCACCGCGGTCTCGGCTATACGACGGAGGCGGTCCTCTGCGCCGCCCGCTGGACCTTCACCTCGCTCGGCGGGGACCGGCTGGAGTGGCGGGCCGAGACCGGCAACCTTGCATCGCGGGCCGTCGCACTGCGTGCCGGATTCCGGATGGAGGGCGACCAGCGCTCCGGGGTGCTCAACAAGGGTGTGCGCCGCGATGCGTGGATCGGCGGCCTGCTCCCGTCCGACCTCGGCCTGCCCGGCACCGATGCGTACCTCCCGGCCGACGCCCCCGCCCGCCCTTGAGGGGGCGGTCCCGGCCCGGATGTCAGTGCCGCCCTCTAGGGTGCGGGGCATGACGACTGTGCAGCCTCCCGCAGCCGAACTCTCCGCCGACCAGGCCCGCAGGATCGCACTGCGCGCCCAGGGTTTCCTCGGCGCCCCGGACCGCCGGGCCGGGGTGCCCGGGGTCCTGCGGCACCTCGGTGCCGTACAGCTCGACACGATCTCGGTGCTCGCGCGGTCGCACGAACTGATTCCGTACGCGCGCCTGGGCGCGGTCGGCCGGCGCACGATCGAGGAGGCGTACTGGTCGGGTGGCCGCGCCTTCGAGTACTGGTCGCACGCGGCCTGCATCCTGCCGGTCGAGGAATGGCCGCACTTCGCCTTCCGCCGCCGCGCCTACCGCGCGCGGCCGCAGTGGCATCACGACCTGCCGGACGGCGCCTACGACACCGTCATCAAGCAGCTGCGCGCCGAGGGCCCCCTGACGGCGACGGAACTGGGCGGCGCGAAGAACGGCGGGGAGTGGTGGGACTGGTCCGCCTCGAAGGTGGCCGTCGAGCGGGCCCTGATGTACGGCGAGGTGGTGTGCACCGAGCGGCGCGGCTGGAAGCGGGTCTACGACCTCGCGGAGCGCGCCCTGCCCGATGCCGTGCTCCACGACGATCTGGACGATGCCGAGTGCCTGCGCCGGCTGGTGGCACTCGCGGGGCAGTCACTGGGCGTCGGCACCCGCGCGGACATCGCCGACTACCACCGTCTCAAGGGCGAACAGTTCGACGCCGTGGTGGCGGACTCCGGTCTGGTCCCGGTCACGGTGCAGGGCTGGGCGAAGCCGGCCTGGGCGGATCCGGCCGCTCTGGCCGCCGAGCCGCGCGGACGCCACCGAACGACGCTGCTCTCGCCGTTCGACTCGCTGGTCTGGGAGCGCGCGCGGACTGAGCGGATCTTCGGTTTCACCCACCGCCTGGAGGCCTACGTCCCCAAGCCCAAGCGGATCCACGGCTACTTCGCGATGCCGCTGCTGGCGGGCGGCAGGCTGCAGGGCAGGGTCGACCCGGCCCGCGAGGGCACGACTCTGGTCGCCCGGCAGGTGTCCCTGGCGGACGCGAAGGCCGTGGCGCCGATGGCGCAGGCGCTGGTGGAAGCCGCTTCCTGGGTCGGTTGCACGGAGGTCCGGGTGGAACGGATCGACGCGCCGGAGCTGCGCGGGCCGCTCACCCGGGAAATCGCCCGCGTCCTGGCGTGACCGCACATTCCCGGGGCTTTACCCCGGGCCCCGGTCACCTGATCTCGAGGATCTTCTCCCGCATGGCATAGACCACCGCTTCCATCCGCGAGTGCAGCTGGAGCTTCTCCAGAATGTTGCGGACGTGGTTCTTCACGGTGTTCTCGGAAATGAAGAGTTCCTTGGCGATATCCCGGTTGTTCATGCCCGTAGCAACGAGTTTGAGCACTTCGAGCTCACGTTCGGTGAGCCGGGGCGCCGGAACCAGCCGGCGCTCGTCGGTCCGCTGGATCATCGACTTGAACTCGGTGAGCAGTTTGGACGCCATGGAGGGGCTGATCTGGGACTGCCCGTCGGCGACCGCGCGAATCGCGGTGGCGACCTCGTCCGTGGAGATCTCCTTGAGGAGATAGCCGGTGGCACCCGCCTTGATGGCGTCGTAGAGATCCGCTTCCTCGTCGCTGATCGTCAACATGATGATCTTCGCGCTGGGGGCCACCTCCTTGATGGAGGTGCAGGCCTCGATGCCACCCCGCTTGGGCATGCGTACGTCCATCAGGACGATGTCGGGCAGCAGGTCGGCCGCCTTGTCGACCGCCTCCGCCCCGTCACCCGCCTCGCCGACGACCTGGATGTCCTCCTCCTGCGCGAGGACGATCTCCAGGCCTCTGCGGAACAGGGCGTGGTCGTCGACCACAAGGACTCGGATCGGCTCCTTGCGGGAACCGCTGTCGTCGTCCGCGCCGGTATGGGCACCGGCAGCGCCGTCGGCATCATTCGCATCGCGCACGGGCCCGAAGGTGTCCGCCATCGTTCCTCCCCCTGAAGGCCACGGCCTGAAGTTCACAAACTGTCCGCCAACGGCAGTTCACAGAGCACCGATTGGCTTGGGACGGCCATGATTTCATGCCTGGACGTCAGAGCGGTGATCCTGTGGTCGCACGCGGGTGCCCCTGGGGGCGCACAGGCACTCCAGGGGCACCACAAAGTGGTGGCGTCAGCCGCCGAGCGCACCGCCCGCGCCGCCCGCCTCATCGGCGGCCAGCGGGTCGGTCCTCAAGTGGATGACACCGTAGTCGTAGGCATGCCGCCGGTAGACGACACTGGGTTCCTTCGTTTCGGAGTCGACGAACAGATAGAAGTCGTGACCGACCAGCTCCATCTCGTAGAGCGCCTGGTCGAGCGACATGGGTGCCGCGACGTGCGTCTTCTCGCGCATCACCAGCGGTCCTTCGCCCTGTACCTCGAGCGAGCCGATCCTGGTGGTGGGTACGGGCTTTGCCGCTTCGTCGGCGACCAGTTCGCCGTCGCCGTTGAACGACGCCGCGTCCGGCACCATTTCACCGACCTCTGCAGCGGGGATACGACCTGTGCCGCGGCGGCTGTAGCGCTTGTCGTGCTGCTTGCGCAGCCGTGCCTCCAGCTTGCCTGTGGCCAGGTCCAGCGCTGCGTACGGGTCGCCTGCGGCCGCTTCTGCCCTGATGACCGGTCCACGCGAGCGGAGCGTGATCTCCACCCGGTCGGAGCGGTCTGCCTGACGAGGATTCGGCTCCTTGGACACCTCCACGTCGAGGCTGATCACCTTGCCGTCGAACTTCTGGATCTTGTCCAGCTTCAGCTTCTCGGCCACGTGCTTGCGGAACCGCTCGGGCACCTCGGTCTTGCGGCCCTTGACGACGATGTCCACGCAGAACTCCGTTCCCGGATCGCTCCGCTCAGCGGCGGAGCATCTCCCTTTTGCACCAGGCCCCGGTGATGGCCGGAGCCGCGGACTCGGTGACTTCCACCTCCTCCTCCCCCGTCGGCGAGGTCTCCACCCCACCGAATTCCCGGTTTCCGAACTTCGGTGGGTCGCCTGCCCGAAACCTGGTGATGCATTCGTCGAGGCCTGGCATTCACCATTCCTCACAACCGAACATAGCCTGCCCGGGCGGATGTCGGCACCCGCTACTCGCACGTACCTCCGTTCAGGTCTTTTTACCCACTCACTACCTGCAACGATGCAAGTTCAGTTCCAGTTCCGGTTTATTTCGAAGGCGGACGGAGATGCTGCGACAACGGCCGCGTGACGCACTCCCGAACCAGCGCTCCGCCACCCGTTGGCCCCCTCGATCGCCCGCGCCGCCTCGGCCAGTGAGGCACCCGTCGTCAACAGGTCGTCCACCAGCACCACCCGACCGGCGGCAAGCAGACGCTCACCCCCGGCCACGACCCCCAGTGCGCCCGCCAGATTCGCCCGGCGCTCCCGGGCCGTGAGCCCCGACTGGTCGGCCACCGGACGACGCTGCCGCAACACCCCGGCCACCCGCGCGGACGTGCCCGCGCGCCGCAGTTCCGCCGCGGCCGCCAGCGCGATCCGACGGGCAGGATCATGCCCGCGCGCGGCGACCGCCCGCCGCGCCGACGGTACGGGCACGAGTAGCAGCGGCCCCACGTCGGCCGACGACCCCGCCCCGGCCCTCACGGCACCCGCCAACGCCCTGCCGACGGCTCCCGCGAGGCCAAGCACACCCCGCTCCTTGTGGGCCAGCAGCACCGCCCGTACCGCGTTCTCGTACCCGGCGGCCGCATGCACTACGGGCAGGCCTGCGGGCTCCGGATCAGGCCTCACCCGGCGCGGCACCCCGCCGTACAACTGCGCGCGACACTCCTCGCACAGCTCGGTCCGCGGCCTGCCACAGCCACCGCAGTCCACCGGCAGGACCAGTCCGGTGATCTCCCGCCACCACCCGCGCATGACTCCACTGTGCACGCGCCGAGGCAGCCCGGCCACCCCTGTGGACAACGGCCCGGCCGCCGCCGGGACAACGCCCGGCCACCATCCCCTGCGGGCCTCAGCCCGGGTAGACGAGTGCCGAACCTGCCTTCAGGACGGTCTGCCAGTTGTCCCCGGGCAGCAGTTTCACTATCCCGTCGCCGACCGTGTCCGCCATCAGCGGCAGCTGTTCGTCGTCCGCCGCCGCGATGGCCCGCACCTGGTTGACTCCGGGCAGCACACCCGAGGAGGGTGTCGACCCGTCCGCCTGCACATAGCGGACCTGCTGCACCCCTCCCTGCTCCTTGCCGACCACCACGAGGCGACTGCCGCCCGACCACGACATCGCGGTCACATCAGCCAGCTGTGGCGCGGCCTGCCGCAGATCCACCACGGAGACCTGCTCCTGGCTCTGCGGGCCCGTCCTCTCGATCCGGCCGATCTTCAGCGTCGTCGTCCCGTCGTCCCGCGTCAGCAGCAGCGCGATGCGCACCCCGTCCGAGGACAGGCGCAGTGCCGTGATCCGGCCGCCGTCCAGGCTCGGCACGGCGACCTCCTGGGGCTTGCCCGTGCCGTCGGCCAGCCGCAGCAGCCGTGAGTCGCGCGGGTCGCGGTCGGCGACCCAGAGGTCGCCCCGGCCGTCCCAGCTTGGCGCCGTCAGGCGGTCCTCCGCATTGCCGGCCCTGCTCTTCACCGCCGCGGGCGGAAGCTCACCGTCCGCGGCAATGGAGGAGACGTAGAGCGCTTCCCCGTGCTGCGAGAGGGCTGCCGCTGTCTGCTCGTCCCGGGCCACGCCGACCGCGCTCACCCGCAGCGAGCCGCTGCCGAACGGGCCGGCCACCGGCTCCGGCTCACCGCTGCCCCGGGTGCTCCCCGGAATGCGCTCCACGTGTCCCTTGCCATTGACGAAGTACTGGCTGTCGGGCCCGCCCGACGAGCCGTCGGGGGCGTACTCCTCGGCCTGGTCCGCACCCAGCACACAGAGCGCCGACCCGTCGGAACGCTGCAGCTCCACCTGCTCGACGCGTGCGGAGGTCAGGTCCCGGAGAGTGAAGAGCACCTGTGAGGCCATCATCCGGCAGCGGCGCTGCCCGGCCCCGTCGGCCTTCTTGTCGAGCGGGACCTTCAACACGTTGCGGTCGTCGGGCGTCAGGGACGTGACACCCTTCCGCAGCCCGGTTCCAGCGGGAAAGCGGGATGCGACCACGGGCCGCAGCCAGTCGGTGGGCCCCCTCAGGAGGCTGCGGACGGCCTGCGTCACCGTGTCCATGCCGGTGGCCGGATCGGTCCGGTTACGTATGTAGACGGGGTCGGCGACCAGGGTGGACTGTGCCTCGGTCCGCCCGGTGGCGAAGTAGAACTTGTTGACGGAACGGTAGAGCCGCTTGAAGTCGGACTGCCCGAGAACCAGGCCGTCCGGCACGCTGCCGATGCGCCATTCGTTGCCTTCCGGACCCTTCTGCCGCACCAGGTGAAGGGTGCGGGAGTAGTCAGACGGCGCGAGCGGCTGATAGGCGTTCTGGCCGTCGACCGTCGCCACCATCTCGCCAGTCAGGGTGTAGGTGACCTCGTTGGTACTGCGGTCGCTCTCGTGGACCGGCCGATCGCTCCGGTTCGGCGCCTGGGCCAGGACCGTCGTGAGCGCGCTCGGCTTCCATTCGCTCGACGCCTTCTTCGTGAGGTACTGACGCGTGGTCCTGAAGTCGGAGTCGTCGCTGGTCATCGACTCCAGGAAGCCGTCGACCACCTCGTTCGGAGTGGCGCCGTCACGCGGGGCGACCGCGTACACCTGCACCTGGGAGTCACCGGGCTGCGAGGCGTCCACCGCCTTGACGTCCCCGTTGACGGGCATCGAGCCGCATGCGGACAGCAGCACGGCGCCGCAACCGAGCAGCACGGTCGCCCCCACCGCACGTCCACGGCCGCTCTGACGACGGTCAGTGACCACGAGTCGTGTCCTCCCGCCCCGGATCCTGCCCCGGAGAGTCGTTGTGACGGCCCGGCCGCGCCTCGGCGGGGCGCGGCACCACACGCGCGCCGTTGCCCGGCAGGGCTGCCGGATGCACCGAAGCCGGTGCGGTCCTGGCCGGCATGGGTGCGCGGGCCGGTACGGGCAGTGCTGCCCGGTCCGTACCGCCCGGCTGCGAGGGCACAGCCACCAGCCGGTGGTCGCTGCCCTGGGCGGGAGCCGCCGCGGCCCGCTCCCGGTTCTCACGGTTGCGCCGCGAGTCCTCGGGCTCCAGCGGTATCGGCGAACCACGCAGAGGTTCGTCAGCCGTACGCGGCAGGGTCAGCCGGAACTGCGAACCCCCACCGGGCTCGCCCCAGGCCTGCAGCCAGCCGCCGTGCAGCCGCGCGTCCTCGACGGCGATGGACAGCCCGAGTCCGGTGCCGCCCGTCGTCCGGGCACGGGCCGGGTCGGCCCGCCAGAAGCGGTTGAACACCCGGGTCGCCTCGCCCGGCTTCAGTCCCACGCCGTAGTCACGGACGGCCACGGCGACCGCTCCGCCCGCCACTCCCATCCGCACCACGACATCGCGTCCCTCGCCGTGCTCGACGGCGTTGACGACCAGGTTGCGCAGGACCCTTTCGACCCGTCGCGCGTCGGCCTCGGCGATTACCGGCTGCTCGTCGCCGACCACCCGGATCCGGGTGCCCTTGCGCTCGGCCAGCGGCTCGGCGCCACCGATCACCCGTCGCACGACCTGCCGCAGATCTATCGGCTCCGCCTCCAGAGCCGCGGCACCCGCGTCGAACCGGCTGATCTCCAGCAGATCGGACAGCAGTGACTCGAACCGGTCGAGCTGGTCCCCGAGCAGCTCCGCGGAACGCGCCGTGATCGGGTCGAAGTCGACGCGTGCCTCGTGAATCACATCGGCTGCCATCCGCACAGTCGTCAGTGGCGTCCGCAGCTCGTGCGAGACGTCCGAGACGAAGCGCCGCTGCATCCGGGAGAGCTCCTCCAGCTGCTGGATCTTCAGCTGAAGGTTCTGCGCCATCTTGTTGAAGGCCTCGCCGAGCCGGGCGATGTCGTCCTCGCCGGTGACCTTCATCCGCTCCTGGAGCCGGCCCGCCGAGAGCCGCTCGGCGATCCCCGCGGCCATGCGTACGGGGGTGACGACCTGGCGCACCACGAACCACGCGATGGCCCCGAGCAGCACGACCACGAACAGCCCCGCAGTCGCCAGCGTGCCCTTGACCAGCGTCAGGGACTTCTCCTCCTGCGTCAGCGGGAAGACGTAGTACAGCTGGTACGGATTGCGGTCGATGTCGTAGAGCCGCTTGCCCACGACCAGACCGGGCTGCGATTCCTGCCCGTTCGCGTACTTGATCTGCGAGTACGTCTGAAAGGCTCCCGGGCCCTTGTTCACCGAGTCGCGCAGCTTCTGCGGAATGCTCGCGGCCTCGACACTGCCCGAGCCGCGCGGCGCGCGGGACCCTTCGTCGGCGCTGAGCGCCACCACGTTGAACGCGTTCTTCCCACCACTGGCGAGCTGATCGACGAGCTCGGTCCGCCAGGAGTTGTTGGCCGTCGTGCCATCCGCGGCGTCACCGCCCCGCCCACCGGGGGTGAGCGGAGCGTTCGCCTTCTCCTGGGCGGCCGCGAACCCACCGGCGGCCTGTGTCTGGGCAGCCTTGCCCTTCGCGTCCAGCAGGCCGTTGCGCACCTGCCCGATCACGACGAGGCCGAGCAGCAGCACCACACCGAGCGACATCAGCAGTGTGCCGGCGACGACCCGCAGCTGGAGATTGCGCCGCCACAGCCGTACGGCGGGCAGCAGCGGACCCCGCACCCACCGCATCAGCAACCGCGGCACCGGCCCGCCGGGCGCCCGGTCATGGAACAACCGGCCGCCCTGCAGGAAACGACCGACCGCAGATGACGTGTGCCCTGAACCGGCAGCCCGCTCCGCACGGACTCCCGGCTCCCCGGGCTTCGGAGCAGTGCTACCCAGGGACATGTCAGCTCGGTCCGGCCTTGTAACCGACACCTCGGACGGTCACGACGATCTCCGGCCGCTCCGGGTCCTTCTCGACCTTGGAGCGGAGCCGCTGCACGTGCACATTCACCAGACGGGTGTCAGCGGCGTGACGGTATCCCCAGACCTGCTCGAGGAGTACCTCACGGGTGAAGACCTGCCACGGCTTGCGAGCGAGCGCGACCAGCAGGTCGAACTCCAGCGGGGTCAGGGCAATGGACTGTCCGTCCCGCTTCACCGAGTGCCCGGCCACATCTATGACCAGGTCCCCGATGGTCAGCTGCTCGGGTGCCGGCTCCTCGGACCTACGCAAACGTGCCCTGATCCGGGCAACCAACTCCTTAGGTTTGAACGGCTTGACGATGTAGTCGTCGGCCCCGGACTCCAGGCCCACCACCACGTCAACCGTGTCGCTCTTGGCAGTGAGCATGACGATCGGCACACCGGACTCGGCCCTGATCAACCTGCAGACCTCGATGCCGTCCCTACCGGGCAGCATGAGATCCAGCAGAACCAGGTCCGGCTTTGCCTCACGAAATGCAGCAAGTGCCTTGTCGCCGTCCGCTACGAACGACGGCTCGAACCCCTCACCACGCAGCACAATCCCGAGCATCTCGGCCAGTGCGGTGTCGTCGTCGACGACAAGGACGCGTCCCTTCATAATCGACATCATCCCATTAGCTAATCGTTACCTGCGATGACCTGGCACACAGCTCTGCCAGTCCGACCCCTGTGACCGGGGAGATTACGCCCTCCTCCGTGACGATCGCCGTGACCAGCTCCGGCGGTGTGATGTCGAACGCGGGGTTGTACGCCGGGGTTCCCACCGGGGCCACGAGCACTCCGCCGGTTCCTCTCCCGTCGACCCCCGACTGCGGAAATGTGAGCTCCGTCACTTCCCTCGCCGGCCGCTGCTCCACCGTGATGGATGCACCGTCCGTGGTGTGCAGATCCACGGTCGTGGTCGGTGCCACCACGATGAACGGTACGTGGTGATACTTCGCGAGCACCGCGAGCGGATAGCTCCCCACCTTGTTGGCCACCGATCCGTCCGCAGAGATACGGTCCGCCCCGATCAGTACGGCGTCCACCTCTCCCGCGGCAAACAGCGACCCCGCGGCGTTGTCCGTGAGCAGGCTGTACGGCATGCCGTTGCGCGCCGCCTCGTACGCGGTCAGCCGGGCGCCCTGCAGCAGCGGGCGGGTCTCGTCCACCCACAGCCGCCTGAGCCGGCCCGCCCGGTGCGCCCCGAGCGCGACCGCGAAAGCAGTTCCCTCGCCCCCGGAGACCAGAGCCCCGGTGTTGCAGTGGGTCAGCAGCCGGTGACCGCCGCCGGGAAGCAGCTCGTTCAGGAGAGCTAGCCCGAACCGGGCCATGTGCCCGCTGGCCACAGCGTCCTCCCGGTGCAGCGCCCTGGCCTCGTCCAGCGCCACCGCCGCCGCCAGCTCCGCACCGGCCCCCTTGTCGACGGCCGCCCAGTACGCCGCGGCGGCACGCCGGACGCCGTACCCGAGGTTCACCGCGGTGGGCCGCGCCTGCTCCAGCAGGCCCGCGGCCTCCGCCACGTCGTATCCCCGCACGGCGGCGAGAGCCACCCCGTAGGCCCCTGCGATGCCCAGCAGCGGCGCACCGCGCACCGCCAGTGTCCGGATCGCCTCCACCAGCGCGGGAACGTCGGTACACGCCAGTTCAGCCTCCTCTGCCGGCAGCCTCGTCTGGTCGAGAAGCACCAGCACAGGGCCTTCCGGAGGCTCGTCCCAGCGAAGTACGGGAAGCGCGGCGGGCTCAAAGCCCACCGGCGATTGCGCGTCCTGATCAGCCATCTGTCCAGTCTGCCCCTAGAGCCGCCCTCGCATGAAGGAACGGAGGAGATACAGCGCCAGGCCCGGACGGGGCCAACGCGTGGCACGATGGCTGCCAACCTGACGCCCCGATGCGCGGACAGGACCGTGAAGGAGCGAGAATGAACGACACTCCGGGCTGGGCCTCGCCCGGATCTGCCCCCTCCGACGGCCAGGAGGCAGGCGTCCCCCGCCCTTCCGAGCCCGTCGACGGCAGCGGGTCTGCGGGAATCTGGTCTTCCACGCAGCCGCCCGCAGGGCAGTGGTCCCCGCCGAGCAATTCCGGAACCGGCCCCGGCACGCCGCCTCCCCACCCTGGTTGGGGCGTTCCCCCGCAGGGCCCCGGGTGGGGACGCCCACCGGCTGCGGCCAAGCCCGGCGTCATCCCCCTCCGGCCGCTGGGCGTCGGCGAGATCCTGGACGGCGCCGTATCCACCATGCGTGCGCACTGGCGCACGGTGCTCGGCATCGCTCTCGCCGTCTCCGTGATCGCCCAGCTCGCCGACCTGCTCGTGCAGCGGTACCTGTTGCCTGAACCCCCGTCGATCGACCGGAACGCCACGGGCTCGGAGGCGCTGCGCCAGGCCACCGACTCGCTCCGCTCCAGCTTGCTCAACACCGCCCCGTCCCTGCTCATCTCGATGCTCGCCACGATTTTCACCACCGCGGTACTGACCGTGGTGATCAGCCGCTCGGTGCTGGGCCGCCCCGTCACGCTCTCCGACGCCTGGGCCGAGGCCCGACCCCGGCTGTTCCCGCTCCTGGGCCTGACCCTCCTGCTGACCCTCATGGCCGCGGCCATCATGACGGCGGGAATCCTCCCGGGCTTCCTGATCGGCGACACGGCAGGGGTCGGCCTCGCCTTCATCGGACTGCTCGCCGCAGGCGGTGTGCTCCTGTGGCTTCTCGTCCGTTTCTGCCTCGCCTCCCCGGCACTGATGCTGGAACGGCAATCGATCACCGCTTCCATGCGGCGTTCCGCCAAACTGGTCCGCGGCGCCTGGTGGCGGACGTTCGGCATTCTCGCGCTCACCTCGCTGCTGACGGTCATCGTGACGCTGGTGATCGGCATCCCGTTCGGCCTCATCGCGATGGCCGTGGACGACGGCGGCCTGAGCTCCCTCCTCACCGAAGGAGCCACCAGTTTCGGCTGGCCGTTCCTGATCGTCTCCGCCATCGGCGACGTGGTCGTCGCAACGATCATCTATCCGCTGTCCGCCGGAGTCACGGCCCTTCTCTACGTGGACCAGCGCATCCGACGCGAAGCACTCGACCTCGACCTCGCCCGGGCAGCAGGTCTGCCGGGCTACGACAACAGGAGCTGACACCGTGTCGGGGGCGGGTGGCACAACGGCAGCGTCGGCCGAGCTGCTGATCCGGGCGAGCGGCGACATACCCGTGGACATCCCACGGGCTCCCGCCCGCGAGGCCGCACGGCACGAACTGTCCAAGCCCATGTACCACGAGAACGATCCGAACCCGCTCCAGCGCGCTCTGGACCATCTGTGGAGCTGGATCGGCGACCTCGTCTCGTCCGCCTCCGACGTCGCCCCGGGCGGGCCTGCGGGACTGGTCGTACTCGTACTGATCGTCATCGCTCTGATCGCCGGGCTCCTGTGGCGTCTGGGCACCCCGCAGAGCAGCCTGCGCGTCGCGGACGCCCTCTTCGAGAGCGGCCCCCGCAGCGCGCCGGAACACCGCGCCACCGCCGAGGCCCACGCCGCCGCCGGCCGGTGGAGCCAAGCCGTCCAGGAGCGGATGCGCGCCATCGTCCGTTCCCTGGAGGACCGCACCCTGCTCGATGCCCGCCCGGGGCGCACCGCCGACGAAGCCGCCGCCGAAGCCGGCCGCATGCTTCCTGCACACGCCGCACGACTCCGAGCGGCAGCCCAGGCATTCGACGACGTCACGTACGGCGGGCGTTCCGCCGACCGGCAGGCGTATCTGGCCGTGCTCGCCCTGGACCTCGACCTCGAGACCGCCACACCGCAACTGTCCGGCACGCTCCCGGGGGCTGCCGGATGACCACGGCCACCACCCGCCCCACGTCCATCTCTCCCACTCCGCGCCAGGTCTGGACCCGCACTCGCGGCCTGCTTCTCGCCCTCCTCGTTCTCGTCGCCGCGGGAATCGCCCTGGCGGCCGCCCGCTCCGGAGACCAGCACGGCCGGCTCGACCCCCGCTCCGCAGACCGATACGGGGGCAGGGCCGTAGCCGAACTCCTCAAGGACCGTGGGGTTTCCGTCCGCGTCGTCACCACGCTCCAGGCCGCCACGTCCGCGGCCGGCCCCGACGCCACGCTGCTCGTTACCGCCCCCAATCTTCTGACGCCATCTCAGCAGAGCGTGCTCCACGCGATGACCAGCGATACGGGCGGCCGGACAGTGCTCCTCGCTGCGGGCCCGCCATCGGTCGGCGCATTGGCCCCCGGCGTTCGCGTCAATTCCTCCGTCCCGGTCTCCACACGGGCCCCGCAGTGTTCCCTGGCCGCCGCACGCCAGGCCGGCGACGCAGAGACAGGGGGCTTCCGCTACACGTCGAACGGCCTTGGAGCCATTGCCTGTTACCCGGCCGACGGCCTTGCTTCCCTGCTCGTGCTGGAGCAACCGGCATCGGGTGACACCGTCCTGCTCGGAGCCCCCGACCTCCTCTACAACGACCGTCTGGACGAGGCGGGCAACGCCTCTCTGGCCCTTCAACTCCTCGGTTCGCGCCCGCATCTGGTCTGGTACCTCCCCTCGCTCAGCGATCCCTCCGCCGCGGACAGCGACGCAGGCAAGGACAACAGCACGGACCGCGACAACACGGACCGCGGCAGCACGGAAGACGAAAGCAGCTTCATCGATCTCATCCCGTCGGGCTGGCTTTGGGCGACCCTGCAACTCGCCCTCGCCGCCGTACTTGCCGCCATCTGGCGGGCGCGGCGCCTGGGCCCCGTGGTCGCCGAACGGCTGCCCGTGGCCATCCGCGCCTCCGAATCCACCGAGGGCCGTGCCCGCCTCCAGCGCAAAGCCAACGCCCGCGACCGGGCCGCCGACGCGCTCCGCAACGCCACTCGCACCCGCATCGCTCCTCTTGTCGGTGTCTCCCCGCGCGACGCGCACTCCCCTGCGACGCTCCTCCCCGCCGTGTCCGCACGCCGCGACCCTGGCGAAACCGGCCTCCACCAACTGCTCTTCGGCTCGGCCCCCTCCGACGACACTGCTCTCGTCCTTCTGGCAGACCAACTCGACACCCTCGAAAGAGAGGTCCGTACCTCATGAGCGCCCCGCCCCCCATTCCCACCGGGACAACCGGGACAACCGGGACCGTCAGCAGCGACGCCGCGGCCCGTGCCTCCCTGGAAGCGCTGCGCTCCGAGATCGCCAAGGCCGTGGTCGGCCAGGACGCTGCGGTCACCGGTCTCGTCGTCGCACTGCTCTGCCGCGGCCATGTCCTGCTCGAAGGCGTCCCTGGCGTGGCCAAGACCCTCCTGGTCAGGGCGCTCGCAGCATCGCTCGAACTCGACACCAAACGTGTCCAGTTCACCCCCGACCTGATGCCCAGTGATGTCACCGGCTCACTCGTCTACGACGCCCGCACCGCCGAGTTCTCCTTCCAGCCGGGGCCGGTCTTCACCAACCTCCTGCTCGCCGACGAGATCAACCGGACTCCTCCCAAGACGCAGTCCTCCCTGCTGGAGGCCATGGAAGAACGCCAGGTCACCGTCGACGGAATCCCGCGCCCCCTGCCGGACCCCTTCCTCGTTGCAGCCACCCAGAACCCGGTGGAGTACGAGGGCACATATCCCCTCCCTGAAGCCCAGTTGGACCGGTTCCTTCTCAAGCTGACGGTCCCGCTGCCGACCCGCGACGACGAGATCAACGTCCTGACCCGGCATGCCGACGGCTTCAACCCCCGCAACCTGCAGGCGGCCGGCATACGCCCGGTCGCCGGGCCGGCCGACCTGGAGGCGGCACGCACCGCAGTCGCCCAAACCACCGTCTCCCCTGAGATCGCTGGCTATGTTGTAGATATCTGTCGTGCCACGCGCGAATCCCCCTCACTCGCCCTCGGTGTCTCGCCCCGAGGCGCCACAGCTCTCCTGTCCACTGCCCGAGCCTGGGCCTGGCTGACCGGCCGCGACTACGTCACCCCCGATGACGTCAAAGCCCTCGCGCTCCCCACGCTCCGGCACCGCATCCAGCTGCGGCCTGAGGCGGAGATGGAGGGAGTCACCCCGGACTCCGTCATCACCGCGGTTCTCGCCCACGTCCCCGTACCCCGTTGAGGCGGTAATGGTGGCCCTTACCGGACGCACTGCTCTGCTCGCCGCTCTGGGGTCACTCCCTGTAGGGATCCTGGCCCCGAGCTGGACGGGCATGCTCGCGGTCAACGCCCCGCTCTCTCTAGCTATTCTGTGCGACTACGCGCTGGCAGCACCAGTGCGTCCGCTTCAGTTCACCCGATCCGGCGATACAACCGTTCGCCTCGGTGACGGCGCCGAGGTGCAACTCACCGTAGTCAATCCTTCCCGCCGTCGCCTGCGGGCACACCTCCGCGACGCGTGGCCTCCCAGCAGCTGGCTTCCTGGCACGGATCAGACCGCGTCTCGTCACAAACTGGACGTCCCGCCCGGTGAGCGTCGTCGTGTCACCACGCTTCTGCGCCCCACCCGCCGCGGCGACCGCCTGGCCGAGCAGATCACCATCCGGTCCTATGGCCCGCTTGGGCTCGCAGCACGCCAGGGCAGTCATCATGCTCCGTGGAGAGTGCGTGTCCTGCCGCCCTTCACGAGTCGCAAACACCTGCCGTCCCGCCTCGCCAGACTGCGCGAACTCGATGGCCGCACGAGTGTCCTCACCAGGGGCGAGGGCACGGAATTCGACAGCCTGCGCCCCTACGTTCCCGGTGATGACACCCGCTCGATCGACTGGCGGGCCACCGCACGCCAGTCAGCGGTGGCTGTACGGACCTGGCGCCCCGAGCGCGACCGTCACCTCCTCATCGCCCTCGATACCGGCCGAACGTCGGCGGGCCGGGTCGGCGATGTCCCCCGTCTCGACGCGTCGATGGACGCGGCGCTGCTCCTCACCGCCCTCGCCACCCGCGCCGGCGATCGTGTGGATCTCCTCGCCTACGACCGCCGTGTACGCGCCCAGGTCCGGGGCCGGGCAGCCGGGGACATCCTGTCGGCGATGGTCGACGCTCTGGCGCCGCTGGAACCGGAACTTGTGGAAACCGACGCACGCGGGTTGAGCGCCGCCGCGCTGGCCAACGCTCCCCGGCGCTCTTTGATCGTGCTGCTGACCAGCCTTGACGCAGCGCCTGTCGAAGAGGGCCTGCTGCGCGTACTCCCACGTCTCACCCAGCGGCACACCGTGCTGCTGGCGGCTGTAAGAGACCCTCACGTCGAGGAGATGGCAGGCGCGAGAGGAACAGTGGACGCTATCTATGAGGCAGCTGCCGGAGCACAGGCTCAGGCTCGTCGGCGCCGGACTGCGGATCAGCTCCAGCGTCATGGTGTGGTCGTCGTGGACGCCACCCCGGACAGCCTCGCGCCGGCCCTCGCTGATGCCTACTTGGCTCTCAAGGCAGCGGGGCGACTGTAGCGTCACCGGCAGGCCGGTCCACGCAACGAATCAGCGGGCACACCAAGATGTACAGGTCGTGCCCGCTGACATCTGTCCCGGGGCCCGGGTCCGGTCCGTTCTGGTCGGGAACGCAGAAAAGCCCCGTGCCACAAGGGCACGGGGCTTTTCATAAAAGGAGTTCGGCGGCGTCCTACTCTCCCACAGGGTCCCCCCTGCAGTACCATCGGCGCTGAAAGGCTTAGCTTCCGGGTTCGGAATGTAACCGGGCGTTTCCCTAACGCAATGACCACCGAAACACTATGAAATTAACCAACACCGGAACAAAACACGGCCGTTCGTTATTTCAGAACTAACACAGTGGACGCGAGCAACTGAGGACAAGCCCTCGGCCTATTAGTACCAGTCAGCTCCACCCGTTACCGGGCTTCCACATCTGGCCTATCAACCCAGTCGTCTACTGGGAGCCTTAACCCTTCAAGAGGGTGGGAATACTCATCTCGAAGCAGGCTTCCCGCTTAGATGCTTTCAGCGGTTATCCTTTCCGAACGTAGCCAACCAGCCATGCCCTTGGCAGGACAACTGGCACACCAGAGGTTCGTCCGTCCCGGTCCTCTCGTACTAGGGACAGCCCTTCTCAATATTCCTACGCGCACAGCGGATAGGGACCGAACTGTCTCACGACGTTCTAAACCCAGCTCGCGTACCGCTTTAATGGGCGAACAGCCCAACCCTTGGGACCGACTCCAGCCCCAGGATGCGACGAGCCGACATCGAGGTGCCAAACCATCCCGTCGATATGGACTCTTGGGGAAGATCAGCCTGTTATCCCCGGGGTACCTTTTATCCGTTGAGCGACAGCGCTTCCACAAGCCACTGCCGGATCACTAGTCCCGACTTTCGTCCCTGCTCGACCCGTCGGTCTCACAGTCAAGCTCCCTTGTGCACTTACACTCAACACCTGATTGCCAACCAGGCTGAGGGAACCTTTGGGCGCCTCCGTTACTCTTTAGGAGGCAACCGCCCCAGTTAAACTACCCATCAGACACTGTCCCTGATCCGGATCACGGACCCAGGTTAGACATCCAGCACGACCAGAGTGGTATTTCAACGACGACTCCACAACCACTGGCGTGGCCGCTTCAAAGTCTCCCACCTATCCTACACAAGCCGAACCGAACACCAATATCAAACTATAGTAAAGGTCCCGGGGTCTTTCCGTCCTGCTGCGCGAAACGAGCATCTTTACTCGTAGTGCAATTTCACCGGGCCTATGGTTGAGACAGTCGAGAAGTCGTTACGCCATTCGTGCAGGTCGGAACTTACCCGACAAGGAATTTCGCTACCTTAGGATGGTTATAGTTACCACCGCCGTTTACTGGCGCTTAAGTTCTCAGCTTCGCCGACCCGAAAGTCAGCTAACCGGTCCCCTTAACGTTCCAGCACCGGGCAGGCGTCAGTCCGTATACATCGCCTTACGGCTTCGCACGGACCTGTGTTTTTAGTAAACAGTCGCTTCTCGCTGGTCTCTGCGGCCACCCCCAGCTCACCGAGTAAATCGGATCACCAGTGATGGCCCCCCTTCTCCCGAAGTTACGGGGGCATTTTGCCGAGTTCCTTAACCATAGTTCACCCGAACGCCTCGGTATTCTCTACCTGACCACCTGAGTCGGTTTAGGGTACGGGCCGCCATGAAACTCGCTAGAGGCTTTTCTCGACAGCATAGGATCATCCACTTCACCACAATCGGCTCGGCATCAGGTCTCAGCCTTAATGTGTGACGGATTTACCTACCACACGGCCTACACCCTTACCCCGGGACTACCACCGCCCGGGCTGGACTACCTTCCTGCGTCACCCCATCGCTTACCTAGTACAAGTCTGGTTCGTCGGCTCCACCACTACCCTCAACTCCGAAGAGATCGGGCCGGCTTCACGGACTTAGCATCGCCTGATTCAGTATTGGGCGTTTCAAAGCGGGTACCGGAATATCAACCGGTTGTCCATCGACTACGCCTGTCGGCCTCGCCTTAGGTCCCGACTTACCCTGGGCAGATCAGCTTGACCCAGGAACCCTTAGTCAATCGGCGCACACGTTTCTCACGTGTGTATCGCTACTCATGCCTGCATTCTCACTCGTGAACCGTCCACAACTCGCTTCCGCGGCTGCTTCACCCGGCACACGACGCTCCCCTACCCATCCCAGCCCCCGTTGGGGGTATGTGCTGGAATGACACGACTTCGGCGGTACGCTTGAGCCCCGCTACATTGTCGGCGCGGAATCACTTGACCAGTGAGCTATTACGCACTCTTTCAAGGGTGGCTGCTTCTAAGCCAACCTCCTGGTTGTCTCTGCGACTCCACATCCTTTCCCACTTAGCGTACGCTTAGGGGCCTTAGTCGATGCTCTGGGCTGTTTCCCTCTCGACCATGGAGCTTATCCCCCACAGTCTCACTGCCGTGCTCTCACTTACCGGCATTCGGAGTTTGGCTAAGGTCAGTAACCCGGTAGGGCCCATCGCCTATCCAGTGCTCTACCTCCGGCAAGAAACACACGACGCTGCACCTAAATGCATTTCGGGGAGAACCAGCTATCACGGAGTTTGATTGGCCTTTCACCCCTAACCACAGGTCATCCCCCAGGTTTTCAACCCTGGTGGGTTCGGTCCTCCACGAAGTCTTACCTCCGCTTCAACCTGCCCATGGCTAGATCACTCCGCTTCGGGTCTTGAGCGCGCTACTAAATCGCCCTATTCGGACTCGCTTTCGCTACGGCTTCCCCACACGGGTTAACCTCGCAACACACCGCAAACTCGCAGGCTCATTCTTCAAAAGGCACGCAGTCACGACGCACCGAGCAAGCTCGATGCGCGACGCTCCCACGGCTTGTAGGCACACGGTTTCAGGTACTATTTCACTCCGCTCCCGCGGTACTTTTCACCATTCCCTCACGGTACTATCCGCTATCGGTCACCAGGGAATATTTAGGCTTAACGGGTGGTCCCGCCAGATTCACACGGGATTTCTCGGGCCCCGTGCTACTTGGGTGTCTCTTAAACGAGCCGTTAATGTTTCAGCTACGGGGGTCTTACCCTCTACGCCGGACCTTTCGCATGTCCTTCGCCTACATCAACGGTTTCTGACTCGTCTCACAGCCGGCAGACCGTGAAAAAGAGATCCCACAACCCCGCATGCGCAACCCCTGCCGGGTATCACACGCATACGGTTTGGCCTGATCCAGTTTCGCTCGCCACTACTCCCGGAATCACGGTTGTTTTCTCTTCCTGAGGGTACTGAGATGTTTCACTTCCCCTCGTTCCCTCCACACTGCCTATGTGTTCAGCAGTGGGTGACAGCCCATGACGACTGCCGGGTTTCCCCATTCGGACACCCCCGGATCAAAGCTTGGTTGACAGCTCCCCGGGGCCTATCGTGGCCTCCCACGTCCTTCATCGGTTCCTGGTGCCAAGGCATCCACCGTGCGCCCTTAAAAACTTGGCCACAGATGCTCGCGTCCACTGTGCAGTTCTCAAACAACGACCAGCCACCCATCACCCCACCCTTACAGGCGAGTTCACTGGGGCCGGCAACCGAAGGACGACCTTTACGGCCGTACCTTCAGATACCCAACAGCGTGCCCGACCCGACCGATCACCCTCACGTTCCACGCCGAAGCAGTACTAGTGAAAACAACCTGTCGTGCCGAATAGTCAACGTTCCACCCATGAGCTAACCACCGCCGAACATTCGCCGGTGTACTGGCCTCTGACCAAACCGAAGCCTGGTAAGAA